>CAWHMZ010000009.1:0-639477 GCA_963830625.1 uncultured Isosphaeraceae bacterium
GTGGCCCCCGCTTGTGTCTACAACGGAGGCTCCCGCGATGAGTATTTCGGGGCTCGATAGCACGGCATTGGGACTCGCTGTCTACGCTTCGCAGTGAGAGTCACCCCTCCCCACGCAAGACTCGCTTCCGGCTGCTGGCCAAGCTCTGCCGGGCGGGATTCGTTAACCCGCAGGGTCGCGATGAAAGGTTTCTGAGTTCGAGCCTCTTCCTCCTTTCTCGAGCTTTCCTGGCGCAAAGACACCCACGCAACTTCGAGGAGGACGCACACCGGCCGGCGCTCCACCGCAATTCTCCCGGCGCCATTTGCCGAAACCGAAGGCGCAGTTTTGCCGAGCGCCGCAAACCAAACGCCACCAAAAGCGAACTGCTGCGCACTGCGACGCACCGCTCGCACACGTGCCGCACTCCGACCACCGCGGTCGTGCCACAAAGCAATTTGTATCAACATATTACGCCGTCCTGCTGCGCACGCAACGCATGCAACGCATGCGATGACGTCTTCATAATTCACGTGCTTTGTCTTTAGCCCGCCCTGAGCTTGCCGAACGGGTCGTTGGTTTGCGCGCGCCTCGGCCTGTGGTGACTAAGGACTAAGGACTAGGGACTAAGAACTACGAAGGCGAGCCCTGCCCAAAAAGTCACAATGCGCTGCAACAGGCTCCCATTTTCGCTTGCATAAAGCGCCCGCACGGAATATCCCCGACAACCGGCCTGTCGACCAGCAGACGCTGCCGGCAGCCGCCTTAGGCAGGGCGAAAGAGTAAGTTGAGCGGTTGTGGTGCGGACTTCCTGGGGTGAGCCCCGTCGAACCTCCTGGGGTGAGCCCGGTCGAACCCCTGGCCTGCACCCAATCAAAAAAGCAGGCGAGACGCCTGCACCACAAATTGAGCCGTTGTGGTGCGGGCCTCTGGCCTGCGCCGATCAGAACGCAGGCGAGACGCCTGCACCACAAAGGAGAATCGGTGAGTTTACTTTTTCGCGGCACCTTAGCCGCGAATTGAGCTGCTTATCGGTGAGGTCGGTCAGAATGTGATTCTCTCGTAGCAGCCGCAAATCGAGGCACAGTCTGAGGTCAATCTTCGCTCCCGGAAACTTGGTTTCGGCTTCCGGGTCGAACAGCGATGGATACGACCCTGGCGGTTCGGATTCCTGATCTTCCGGAGGCACGTCCACGAGTTGGATGTCGTTTGGGTCAAATCGTACGTACTCACGACATCGACGATCGATAAGCAAATGTTGTTGTTGAGCAGCGTGGCCGCTTTGGCAATGAACGTTGCGCGGTTTTCGGGGCGGTCCTTATTCGAGGCACTGACGATTTCAATAGCCGCCACCAAGTGCCGGTTGCGCCTGCTATCGTAGATGCGGACTTCGCAAACATCCTGATTCGGCAACCGCGGTTCGAGTGTCAGCGTCGGCTTGGGCGGCGCATACGTCGCGACAGCCGCTCCACCTTTGGCAACATCGAAGTCATTCGCTTCCGCCACGGGCCTACGGTAAGGCGCCGCGCCAAGACAAGTTGATCAATTCTCCTTTGTGGTGCAGGCGTCTCGCCTGCATTTTCCTCGCGTGCAGGCCAGAGGCCTGCACCATAACTGCGTAAGTTATTCTCGCGCACGTCCTAAGTGCCGATATTAACTTCGTAGAGCGTCCCAAGATGCACGCCTGGAGCGGCGAAATAAGGGTCCGGGAGAACCTCGATCAGCTTCTGGACGATCACCGCTGGCCACATGCCGTCTAGTTCGTCCTCGCCAACGACCACCTTGCCGGGATCGGCTGCTGAGTGGAGAATCGCAAACAGCCGGCGCGCCTCGGCGAGGAACTGGCGAGAGCGACTTTTGCAAAAAGCCATCCCAACCTGTTCGCCGCGCCGGCTCCACGCAGGATTGAACCGATGTCGGCCAAGACCCTGGCGCAAAAGCTCTTCACTTCATCTGGGAATGTGGCGCGGTCGTGGGAATGAGCTGCGTGGCGCAGATCGCCGTGGATGTCGTGTGGTCGGCCATGCGCTTCAAGGCCGAATAGTCGATGCCGCCGATTGTGCCGACCCGCCGCCGGCCGGCGACGCTGGTGCTGGCACGGCGTACGGAGAAATGCGTTCGGCCCACCAGCGGTCGGCCTTTTGAGCGTCCCAGTCTGCCGCCGAGGCACACGCGGCAAGGGCTTCCCTCAGGGCCGTGACGCTCTGGTAGCGGTCTTCCGGCTTCTTGGCCAGACAGCGGAGGACGACACCCTCCAGGTCTGGGGGAATGTCGGAACGGATCTGCGTGGGGGGAACGACTGGGTCGCGGGAGTGAGCCATCATCACTGCGAAGGCGCTCTCCCCTAGAAACGGCGGCCGGGCCGTCAGCGCGAAATAGATCATTGCGCCAAGGCATAGATGTCGGCGCGGGCGTCGAGAGCCCGATCGCCTACGGCTTGTTCGGGTGCCATATAGAGCGGCGTGCCGCTCACCTGCATGTCGCCGGTGAGCGCAACGGAGCCAGCTTCTTTGGTCAGCTTGACGAGACCGAAATCGAGCACCTTGGCGACGTCGGATTCACCGCCGCGCACCGCGATAAACAGGTTGGCGGGCTTGAGGTCCCGGTGTACCAAGCCCAGGTCGTGCGCCTCGGCGAGGCCCGCGCAGACCTGGCGGAAGAGGTAAATAACTCGGCCCGGCGGCAGCGGACCGGCCTGGCGCACCAGGTCAGACAGGGAGAGACCGCGGAGGAATTCCATTACGTAATAAAACGTGCCGTCGTCTGTGTGGCCGTAGTCGTAGATCTCGATCGTGTTGGGATGCGCCAGCCGGGCGGCCGACTGCACTTCGCGCTCGAACCGGGCCAGGGCGACCGGATCCGCGCCAGCCTCGGGCTTGATCAGCTTGAGCGCGCAGGGGCGCTTCAGCAGTGCGTGCTCGGCCAGGTGCACCTCGCCCATTCCCCCTTCGCCGAGCTTCCTCACGAGGTGGTACTGGCCAAACTTGCGGGCCTCGTGCAACTCGGTGCGGAGGCCATTGACCAGGTACGCGCCGTAGATCGCCAGCGCCGTGCCGATCGCCAGGAACAGGATGTTCGAGCCGTTCTCCTCGGCCGCACTGAGCCGCGCGATGATCGGGGCCGCGTCGGGATGCATTCTGAGGAGAAAGACCGTGGCGACCGGAGCGACGAGCATTAACAACAGCACGCGCGCGGCGACCGCCGGCGCGTTCGGGATGAGCGTTCCGTAAATCATCATCAGCGCGAGCATCTGGATCACGCCGTCTTTGATGAAGGCCAGAATGATCGGCGTGTACTCGGGGCCGCGATGCATCAGGTCGAGACCGACGAAGTACTGCGAGACCATCAAGAGCAGCGTCACGCCCAGGAACAATGTGTACTCGACCACGCGGAGCTGGTTGCGCGACAGCGGCGCCTCGCTCGCCAGCAGGCCCGCGACGCCTACGGCGAGCAGGCAACGCAGCCCGATGAACGCCACCCGGAGCGAAAAGCGGCTGCCTTCCACGGTCAGCGTGCCCGGGTTATCGCTGGCGAACACCCAGATCAGCAGCAAGCCAAACGTCGCGGCCAGGGCCACCGCGGCCGCGAACAGGCGTCGCCTTCGCAGCGTGTCGGTCTCGGCACTGAGGCTGGCGAGAGTGCGCTCGACCATCGCCACGGCGGGCCCGCGCTGATACGCACCCGTGGCCATCTCCGCCCCTGGCTCATCGAGGTTTAATTGCACCGTCGGCTCAAGTTCAATCACTTCAGGAACGGGTCCCAGATCTTCGGTTGTAGCCACAGGCATGGCAGACTCTCGTGATTGTGTTATGTCGGCGGGGCCTGGTTCGCAAAAAGTCAGGGTTGTTTCTTCGCCTCGTTGATCGCTTCGGTGGCTCGCGCCTTCACGTCCTGGATCAGCCCCCCGATCGTCGATCCAGCCGATTGCGCCCCGCCGCCCGTTTTCGACGACTCGGCCGAAGGAGCAGCCAGCGATCCCAGCTCCTTCAGCTTCTGCTGGGCTTGCTTACCAAGCTTTTCGACGTCAGCGAATTGACCGACCTGGCCCTTCATATCTTCTTTCAGGCTCTCGGTCGCCCGAACGCAAACGCTCGGCGATGTTCCCCTTTGCCGATTTGCCGCCTGAAAGCCACGGGACGTACGTGAAAGCGGCGACCACGACGACGATTGTGATCGCGGGCTCGATCATGCGCCAGAACGGCTTTTTCATCTTGCCGAAGTTGATCCCATCGCGGAACGGCACGATGGCCAGGTTGGCGATCCCCGCAACGATCCGTCCGATATTAAGGAGCACGACGCCGGTCGCTCCGAAGAGCGCTATCTGATGGCTTCCGACCAGCGCACCGAACAAGAGAATCATAATGAACGGGATGGAGAACAGGTACGCCGTTTGGTTGATCTTGCGGAAGAGTTTCTGCACGCCGCCGAGCTGCTGCCTCCAAACTCTCACGACGACGTTGTCGTGCGATCTGACGGAACCGCGCTTCTGACCCACCGGCTGGGCCAAGACGTAGGGCTTCGAGTCCTCGGCGTCGTCGAGCGGAGACGGCTTGGTTGGTCGCTTCAAACCGCCCGGCATCCGGTCGACCGTGAGCGGTGCCAGGGATGCCTGGCTGAGCGCCGCTTTGAGCCAGGCACCCGTGACCAAGCCCTCGTCCTTCTTGCCGGAGGCGCCTGCAGCGTGCCCAGACCCTACACCCGCCGCGACCAGCGCGGGCATCGCGACCATCGACGCGATCTGCTCGGCGTGGGGAATGGACATCAGCTGGCCGCAGCGCTTGCAGTGGCCCTGCTTGCCGGCGAACCGGGCATCCACCTCGAATCGCGCGCCACAACTCTGGCAAAAGAACACGATTCCCATCGAGCGACCTCCCTCCGGGCGGATAAGCCAGGCACCCCCATCCGCTCGAAATCGAGCGTGGTCCGGAGCAGGCGTTGAACCGAGTATGATGTTTGTGGAAAAACGGAAAGACGCGATCGACCAGATCAGATCTCGGCGTCGTCCCTGCTTCGACGAGGTCTTATTGACGGCGCGTCGCGACTGGCGCCGAGCAAAACCACACCCGGCGCCAAGCTCCGGAACCGTCGGCCGAGACACCACGATCCGTGTCGATGAGTGAGCATCGCACAACGTGAAGCGCACGGCTTGGCGGGTCCCGACTACCAACTGCGCGGCCAAGTTAACTTTCCTTGATACACTAAGCTCGCGCGCCGAACAAGGGACCAGCAGGGGAATTCTGGCTCTCTGGACAAGTCTCGGAATGAGCCCCGGCATTCCCAGGAACCGCGGATCGAGCTGATCAAAACGCTCACTCTTCAAAGTCAAACACGTGATCCAGCCGAGTGACCTGGAAGTCTTTGAAAACATCGGCCTGGACGTGGCGAAGAACAAGGTTACCTGTCACGGCCCGGACCTTCCGCTTGAGCTCGATGAGCTTGGAAAAGGTGCCGCTGCCGATGTAGTCGACGTCAGCGAAATCCAGCACGAGCCGGCCGCCCGGGTGCAGCTTCAGCGAACCGATCAGCCCGTTCCAACGTTCCGAGTGAATCAGCTTGCCTGAGAGCTTGATCACTTCTTCGCCGTCGCCCCGCCGCTCCCACGTGAACCAGACCAGGTGCCCGCAGCGCGCACACGGGGCAGCTTCCGCCGGAGCGGCCAGCTCACCGCTCCTGAGCTCGGACGCACAAACCGGGCAGCGATGGTCGCAACCATTGGGTGTTTCGGAAGACATGGCAGCCCCCCGATTCGCGACGCCGTTCTCTTCATCATCTTACAGCGTACACCGAGCACGTGCATCCGTCATACCCCCTTGCGGAACGGGCGAGTTTTCGGCAGCTTTGATGTGCGGGTGCGCCGGGCGGGAGTCGAGAGTTCGATCGAGGCGAGAACCTGATGCATTGGGCGATGATCGGCCGCTGTTTGACCGCGTTTCTGGGGCTGGCATGCCTGGGATCGGTGCAAGACACGCGCACCGTCGAAATTCCGATCGGCAAGGGGGGCGAGGTTCAAGTTTCGCAGATCGTCGCGCGACTGGCAGAGGCGAGCGGGGTCGTAATGGATTCACCGGCGGCTGGGCTCGCGCTCTCGACCCAGGGGCTTGCCCGCGGGCTCACCAAGACGCTGCTCTCCGAGGCGCTCGGCACCGAAGTCGCAATCAGTTTCCGCCCCGGCGCGATGGTCATGGCGATCGACCCCGCGCTCTTGAGCCGCGAGCGCCGTGACGAGTGGCGGCGCCGGCTGCACGGGCTTGCCGATCGCGCGAGCGAAGCCTCGCGCAGGCGCGAGGCGTACGGAATGCGCGCGCGAGAATCATTCCGGCCCAATGACCCGAGCCGGCCGACCATCTGCCTGGTGCACGGGATGAATTCGTCGTCGGGCGGGTTTGTGCACATGATCCCGTGGCTCGAAGAGGCCGGTTACGGGATCGTGGTCTACGACTACCCTTTCAATCGCCGCCTGGACGAGTCGTGCGCGGAATTTGCGCGGGATTGGGCGGCGTTTCGAGCGCGCGTGGCCGACAAGCTGCCGTGGGTGATCGTGGGCCACTCGATGGGTGCGCTCCTGGCACGTTCGCTGGTCGAGGACGACGGAAGCTGGGCACGCGACGTAAGCTCGCTCATCTTGATCGCGCCCGTGAATCAAGGCTCGCATATGGCGCAGCGTGCAGACCGCGAGGCAACTGATGAACGGGCTCAAGGCGCTCAACGGCAAGAATACCACCAAGGCGATGACGAATTTATCCGACGGTCTCGGCCAGGCCGCGTTTGACCTGCTGCCGACGAGCGCGTTTTTGAAGAAGCTCAACCAGCGCCGCGGCGCGCGGGCGTGGCGTACCACATCATCGCGGGCGATCGCGGATTTCTGACGCGTGACGGGCGATCGCAGCTTCAGGCGCAGCTCGACCTCGTGACGCAGAATGGCGGCGTCTTGGGCCGCATGACCAAGATGGCAACGGGCGACCTGCCCGACTTGCTCGACGAGCTCTCGGACGAGACCGGCGACGGGTGCGTCGCGGTCGCGGCCACGCAGCTTGCGGGCGTCGCCGACCACGTCACGATCCACGCCAACCACGCCGAGCTCATTCGCGCCCCCCTGCTCTTTGCTGATCCCGGACCGGTCGCCTGCATGCCCGACCTGTTGCGGTGGCTCCAAGAAGATCGCGCCAAGATGAGTGGACGGAAGAACCCATAGCCTGATGGGGCCCGGCGTCAGGCCGTTGTCGGCGACGGATCGGCTTGCGCGGGCAGGGGCTTGGGATTTGGCGCGGGTTCCGTTAATCTGGTCGGACGCCAGGACGAGAATCGCCACAGAGTGAGCCAGCCACCGGGAAGCCGCCATGTCACAAACTGCCCAAGCCGCCGCGAGTCGTAGCGCGGCCGTGGGACCGAGGCCGGGCGTCGATTACCATCCGAAGAGCCTTTATATCTTGTTTGCGACCGAAATGTGGGAGCGGTTCGGCTTCTACACGATCGCGGCGGTCATGACGCTTTTCCTCCAGAACAAGACCGAAGGCTTCGCGTGGACCCGCGAGCAGGCGACCGGGCTCTGGGCGAACTACCTGATGTTCGTGTACATGACGCCGTTTCTGGGGGGACTCATCGCCGACCAGTTCATCGGCTATCGACGCTCGATTCTGATTGGCGGCGTGGTGTTTTTCGCGGGATACATGCTGCTGGCGCTGGGCTCGGTCGGGGCGTTCTACGTGGCGCTTGTGCTGATATTCATCGGCAACGGTTTCTTCAAGCCCAATGTTTCGACCATCGTCGGCAATTTTTACCCGCCCGGCAGCCCGCTGCGCGACGCGGCTTATAACATTTTTTACATGGGAATCAACGTCGGTGCGTTTCTGGCGCCGATCGTCGCCGAGGTCTTGAGGCAGAAATTTGGGTTCCGGGCGGCGTTTTTCTCGGCGGGAACCGGCATGGCGCTGGGGACGGTGATTTTCAGCGTGTTCTACCGTTATCTGGCCGAGGGCGACCGGAAGAAGCCGGCGCCCGATGCCAAGGCCATCGAGCTGGCCGAAGACATCATGCCCGCGCCCGAGAAGACAGCGGTTGAAAACGTGCCGGAATGGAAGCGCATCGCAGCGCTGGTGGTGGTCTTTGCGATCGTGATCGTTTTCTGGATGGTGTTCCACCAGAACGGCAGCACGATGACCTACTGGGCCAACGACAACACCGACTGGAGGGCCTCGAAAGTCACGCCCGTGTTGATCCAGATCTTCACGCTCAACCTGATCGACGGCAGCGACGTTTCGGGGGTGATCTCCAATGCCATCAATCCATTCTGGATTATTGTGCTGTCGATACCGCTGGTTCGATTCTGGCGCTGGCTGAATTCCAAGGGGCTGGAGCCGTCGACTCCCGCCAAGATCGGCCTGGGAATGTTGTTCACCTGCGGCGCCTTCTTGATCCTCGCGGCCGGCGGGCTGGCCGGTGGAGACACCGGGCGAGTTTCTCCGTGGTGGATCATCGGCGCGTATTGCGTGATCTCCCTCGGCGAATTGATGCTCAGCCCGATGGGGCTTTCGCTGGTTTCGAAAGTGGCGCCGGTGCGGTTCCGCGGACTGATGATGGGCGGGTGGTTCGTTGCCACGGCCATCGGCAACAAGCTCACCATGATCGGCGAGCGCTGGGACCGGATGCCGCATTCTCAGTTCTGGCTCATGCTCGCCACGTTCGCCCTGATCATGGCCTTCGTGCTCTTCGTTTTGCTCAAGCCCCTCAAGCGCGCGATGCCGGGGGTTTAGGGTGTGAATCGCCTGAGTTTGGCTTTCGTGAGGAACGATATCATGCGATTGGTTGTTGCGTGCTTGCTGATGTTGATGGCCGCCTCGCCACTGTTCGCAGCCGGGCGGCCGATGACCGTCGACGACCTCTTGGCCGTCAAGGGGGTGTCGGACCCACAGCTTTCGCCCGATGGGTCGCTGGTGGTTTACGTCGTTTCCGAGCCCGACAAGACGACCGGAAAAAACACGACGAGCCTGTGGATGGTTTCCTCGGCGGGCGGGCAGCCCAAGCAGTTGACGACGGCCTCGGGCACGAACAACCACCCGCGGTTTGGCCCCGATGGCAAGACCGTGGCGTTTGTCTCGCACCGGAGCGGCTCCAACCAGATTTGGCTGTTGCCGTTGGACGGCGGCGAGGCGCACCAGTTGACCAAGCTGCCGATCGACGCGTCGGGGCCGATCTGGTCGCCTCAGGGAGACAAGATCGCCTTCACCGCCGAAGTCTATCCGGGCCAGACGCCCGAACAGACTGCAGCCAAAGACAAGGATAAGGAAGCGTCGAAAACCAAGGTGCGCGCTTTTGATCGCCTGATGATCCGGCACTGGAATTCCTGGGATGAGGGCAAGCGCAGCCACCTTTTCGTGGTCGACGTCAAAACCGGCGAAGCCAAGGACCTGACGCCCAAGCTCGACGTCAACACGCCGCCTGCGCCGTTTGGCGGTTCGTCCGATTACGCGTGGTCGCCCGATGGCAAGGAACTGGCCTTTACCGCCGAGCCGGTGCGCGACCTGGCGTGGTCGACCAACACCGATATCTGGGTCGTGCCTGCCGCGGGCGGCGCACCCCAGAACCTTACCGAGGCCAACAAGGGCGCCGACGGTCAGCCGGCTTACTCCGCCGACGGAGCGTGGCTCGGCTATGTCAGCCAGGCACGCGCGGGGTTCGAATCGGACCAGTGGGTCCTCAGAGTGCTCGATCGGAACACCCACGCGAGCCATGAGCTCACCAAAACGCTCGACCGGCCCGTGCAATCCTTTGCGTGGAGCGCGAAGCCCAATGAGCTCCGCACCATCATTGACGACCAGGGCACCGAGCCGATCGCAGCGATCGCGTTTGCAGTCGCTCTGACCGACGGGACATCGTTGACGCTCGACGTTCCCAAGGAGTTTCCCCACCTCGTCACGGGCGGCGTGCAGTCGGGGCTGGCTGTCAATCCGAAGACCGGGAGAATGGTCTTCGCGCGGCACAATGCGGCGACTCCCGCCGAGGTTTACGTGGCCGACGCCGACGGCTCGGGCTTGACCCAGCTCACGCATCACAATGCTTCTCTGGTTGCCGAGCTCGACTTGCCCAAGCTCGAGGGATTCAGCTTCGCGGGGGCCGACGGCGACGAAGTTCACGGCTGGTTGTTGCGTCCGCCCGGGTTCGACGCGGCGAAGAAATACCCCGTCGTGTTTCTGATTCACGGTGGTCCGCAAGGCGCGTGGCACGACGAGTGGCACAATCGGTGGAACTACCAGATGTTTGCCTCGCCGGGCTATGCCATCGTCGCGATCAACCCGCGGGGGTCGACAGGCTACAGCCAGAAGTTTACCGACCAGATCAGCCAGGACTGGACCGGGCGCGTCTACGACGATCTCATGAAGGGCCTGGACCACGCCTTGAAGGCCTATTCATTTCTCGACGGGTCGCGGGTTGCGGCGGCGGGGGGATCGTACGGCGGGTTCATGGTCAACTGGATCGCCGGCCACACCGATCGGTTCAAGGCGCTGGTGAGCCACGCGGGGGTTTTCGACCTCACGAGCAAGTACGGCACGACCGAGGAGCTGTGGTTCCCCGAATGGGAGTTTGGCGGCCCGCCGTGGGAGAAGCCCGAGCACTATCGCGAGCGGTCGCCGAGCTGCTTATGCGGCGAGCTTCAAGACGCCCACCCTGGTCATCCACGGAGCACTCGACTTCCGCGTGCCCGACGCACAGGGGCTGGGGATGTTCACGTCGCTGCAACGGCGAGGCGTGCCCAGCCGCTACGTGTGGTTCCCCGACGAAGGGCACTGGGTTTTACAGGCTCAGAATCGCGTCGTCTGGTGGGGCGAAGTGCTGGGCTGGCTGGACAAATACCTCAAGCGGTAGACAATCGATCCTTCTGGCCGTCGGCGAGCTCTACGAGGTCGAGCCCGAACGGCTGATGGAGCACGCCGATCAGCTCCTCGCGCTGTTTGATCTTGCCGAGAGAGGAGACAGCCCGATCCGATCGCTGTCGGCGGGCCAGAAAAAAAAGGTTGCCCTCTGCTCGGCGCTGGTCACCGAGGTTCCGATTCTGCTTCTGGACGAGCCGTTTTCGGGCGGACTGGACACGGCCGGGTTGTTGACCTTGAAGCGGATCGTCCAGCACCAGGCGCGGCGGCACGATTCGACGATCGTTCTGACGAGCCCGGTTCCCGAGCTCGTGGAGGAGATCGCAACGCGAATCATCGTATTGCGTGACGGCGAGATTCTGGCGTTCGATACGCTTGACGGCCTGCAGCGCGTGACGGGGCACCGCGGCTCGCTGGGCGCGGTCCTTGAAAGGTTGATCTTTCCCGAGACGACCCGGAAGCTCGACGTTTATTTCGAGGATGTTGCTCTCGTCGCCCCTCCGAGCCTGCGAAAATGGCGGCTGACCGGCCATCATCGGATCGTGCCGGCGATTTGGTTGCAACGGGCGATCTCCTTACAAGCAGACAAACAGCCTGAACTCGTCGAAGTGGGTTAGTCATGCAGGCGCCCAAACACCTGAGGAAGGCGGCGCGCCGCCGGCCGCGGCCGGCGCGATCCTCGCGCGGCGCTGCCCCAGGTGCCGGCGCGGCAGCGTGTTTCGCTCGCCATGGGTCATGAACGAAGACTGCCCGCACTGCGGCCTCGACTTCGACCGCGGCGAACCGGGTTATTTCACCGGGGCGATGTACGTCAGCTATGCCCTGGTCATTCCCCTCATTGCTCTGCTAACCTTGATTGAACATTTGATCGTTCGGACGTGGTCGCTGTTTCGGCTGGTCGTGCTGGCTTCGCTCGATCTGCTTGCCGTCTGGTCCCGCTGGATCTGGCAGTATTCACGGGTCATCTGGATCTATTTCGACCGGTACTTCGATCCGGACGACGATCAGGACGAGCATCGCCGATCGCTATCCAGGCTAAATCAAGGTAATGACGCATGTCGCACACGATGGACAGCAGCCGGCATCGCTCCGACCGATCGCCGAACTCGCCCGCGAACTGGAGATCGGCTGCCGAGCACCTCGAGCCGTACGGGCGCGACAAGGCGAAGGTGCACTTGGAGGCGCTCGAGGCGGCGCGAGGCACGGCGGCCGCGGGCAAGTTGATTCTGGTCTCGGCGATCACGCCCGACGCCGGCCGGCGAAGGGAAGACGACGACGTCGATCGGCCTGGCACAGGGCTTGTACCGGATCGGCCAGCGGGCGGTGCTGGCGCTACGGCAACCGTCGATGGGGCCGGTTTTCGGCCGCAAGGGGGAGCCACCGGCGGAGGGGCAAGCCGGGTCGAGCCGTCGAACACGATCAACCTCCAGTTCACCGGCGACTTCCATGCGATCACGGCGGCCCACAACCTGCTCGCCGCGGCGATCGACAACCGGCTGCACTTTCGGCGATCTCGACCTCGACCCGACGCGCGTGCTCTGGAAGCGCGCCCTCGACATGAACGACCGGGCGCTGCGGCACATCGTGATCGGCCTGGGAGGGCACGCTCGCAGGGCGTGCCGCGCGAGTCGGGCTTCGATATCACGGCGGCCAGCGAGGTGATGGCGATCCTCTGCCTGGCCGACTCGCCGGCCGATCTGGCGGCCCGGCTCGACCGGATTCTCGTCGGCTACTCGGCCAGCGGCAGCCCGTGCTGGCCAAGGACGATCGGCGTGACCGGCGCGATGGCGGCGATCTTGAACGAGGCGATCATGCCCAACCTGGTGCAGACCACCGAGTCGACGCCGGCATTCGTGCACGGCGGACCGTTCGCCAACATCGCCCACGGCTGCAACTCGATCCTGGCCACCCGCATGGCGCTTGGCCATGGCCGACTACGCGGTCACCGAGGCCGGCTTTGCGTTTGACCTGGGCGGCGAGAAGTTCTTCGATCTCAAGTGCCGCGTGGGCGGATTTCAACCCGGCGGCGATCGTGCTGGTCGCGACGGTCCGGGCACTCAAGATGCACGGCGGCGTCGAGCTCGATGCCCTGAAGGAATCCGATCCGGCGGCCGTCGAGCGCGGACTCGAAAACCTGGCCGCCCACCTCGACAGCGCCGCCCACTTCGGCAAGCCGACGGTCGTCGCCATCAACCAGTTCGGATCCGACACGCCCGACGAGATCAAGGTCGTGCACGACTACTGTGCCGGCCGCGGCGTGCCCTGCTGCGACCGCCGATGTCTTCGGCGCCGGCGGCGGCGGGGCGATCGATCTGGCCGAGAAGGTGGTCGCGGCCGCGGCCGAGCCCGCGACGCCGCTCAAGCCGCTTTACCCGCTCGACTGGCCGGCCGAACGGAAGATCGAGCAGATCGCCCGCATCATGTACGGCGCGGCCGACGTCAACATCCTGCCGGCCGCGGCCGCCAAGATCAGAAAGGCGAACAAGCTCGGCTACGGCAAGCTGCCGATCTGCATGGCCAAGACGCAAGACTCGCTCTCCGACAACCCCAAGCTGCGCGGCCGGCCGCGGGGCTTTCACGCTGACGGTCCGCGACGTCGAGATCGCCGCCGGGGCCGGCTTTCTGGTCGCGCTCACCGGCGACATCGTCCGCATGCCCGGCCTGCCCGAGCGGCCCGCCGCCGAACGGATCGACGTCGACAGCCAGGGACGGATCGTTGGCTTGTCTTGAGAGACGCTTCGTGGAGTACAATAGCGGCAGCCAATTCTTACACGCCTTTTCCCTCAGGGAGAATGATCGCGATGACGCAACGAACGCCACGCCGAACCTCAGCTTCGCTCGCACTTTTGACCGCGCTATTGGTCTGGGCGGCAGGCTGCAGCGGCTCCAACCCACCGCCTGCTGGGTCTGAAATCAAGCAGCGAGAGGGACTCGCCGTCGGGCTTCCCTTGAGAGTGAATCTTGACAGCAAGGTCCTTCCCGACCCAGCCTACGGCCAATCGTCGCAGACGGTCGACGACGCCCTCAAGCACCTGAAGGCGACGGTCAAGAACAACAAGCTTTACGACAGTAAAGGCGGCGAGATCCACTTTGAATCCGCTGCAGCCCGCAAGGCCGGCGCCACCAAGAGGCTGCCCAAAGGGTCGACGCTTATCAAGCTGGCTGAGTGACGGCTGCGGCGCGGGGAGATTTGTCGCTGCAGTACTCTCAGCGGACCGCGCGTGCCGGCTCACCCGAGTCGGGGAGTGCGGCGGCGATCGCGCGGTCCATGCGCGCCAGGGTGGTTTCCGTTGCGCCAGCTCGCCGCCAGGATTCGCCCGTTCCGGTCCAAGAGCACCAGGGTGGGATAGAATTGCACTTCAAGGGCTTTCTGCACGGGGCAAGATGCTCCCTTGGTCGTGACCAGCACGGGATAATTGATGCCGCGCTCCTTGACGGCCTGGGCGGCCTCGGCCTGGCGTTCCCGCGCCTTTGGTCCCTTTTCGCAGGCGATGCCGACGACCTGGAAGCGCTTGCCGGCCAGCTTTGTCTGGAGCTCGATCAAGTGAGCCGTCGACATTGCGCAGGTGCGCACCAGCTTCCCCAGAAATCGAGCAGAATCAGCTCGGCGTCGATGTCATGGAGCGATACCCATTTGCCGTCGACGCCCGGCAATTGCAAATCGACAAGTCGCTCGTTGGCGGGATCGACCTTGCACACGCTCTGTCTGACTACGTCGTCGCGCTTGGGCCGCGAGCCGGCAAATAAGCGTTCCAAGAGCGGCTTCGGCTCGGTGGCCTCGGTTGCGCTCGTGAGAGTGATCACTCGATGATCGCCCAGAGCGGCGGCCGACGATGCCCGGCGCAACGACTCGTCCACCGGCGGGCTAGTGTGCAGGGCGGCGAGGTCGCCCCACGTGGGCCGGCGGGGCGCACTGGCGGTGCCCGCCGAGTCGTGTGCGCTGCCCTCGGGGTCATTGGCTTCGTCGCTGTCGCGCACGGCGCCGGCGAATTGGCACGCGAGCGACTCGTGGGCGGCAGCGGCTTTTCAGAGCTCGCGTCGGCCGGGTCACCGATCCGGATCGGGCCGTACGAGCCCGGTTTGATCACCTGCTCTCCGGGCATCACGTCTTCGCTGCTCGACTTCGGTTCGCCGCCCGCCGCTTGGTCGGAGTCGATGGTCGTGATCCGGTCGTTAGGACGGCGGGCGGCCGAGCGGGAATTGCGGGGCGTTCGTGCCGACTCGCGTGACGTGTCGCGCGCGACACGAACCGGTTCCGACTCGGAGCGGCTACCCGTGCGCGTCACGCCCACTTGGGCCGGCTCGAGGGCCGGAGGCAACGGGTTCGGGCCATCGTCGTCGGAATCTCCGAGGCGTGAATTGGCAGGCGCCTGTGCGGCGTCGTTCGACTGGGCGTCGCCGCCATCGCCAGGCGCTACCGGCTTGGCGGCGCCGGCCGTCTTTGAGTCGCGGCGCGAGGTCCAGCCTGCGTGGGTGCTCCTTGCGGACCGCGAGACGTCGCCGGGCGGTTGAGCGCGCGAAATTTGCACATCCGGCTCCGGTCGCAACGACGTCGCCTCGGCGGCGGGCGGCCCGATGTCCTCGAAGTTGAGCCGCCCCGCGTCGCCCGGCTCGGCCGCAGGCTCGTCGTCCATGGGATCGACGTTCGAGATCGGCTCGACCCTCGGTCGCGCCGGGCGAATCGACGCATGATCGTTTGATGACTCATCATCGCTTGCCATGAGCGTGATTCGAACGTCGGTCTGGGGCGCTTTCACCTGAGCGCGGCCGCTGGTGGGGCCGGCGTTGCCCTCATATTCGGCGATCAGCGTATAAGACGCACCGGGGCGCAGGCCGTGGAGCGTGAATGCGCCCGAACGATCGGTCGTCGCGCTGGTAACTTTACCGCCGGCCGCACCACTCAAGGCGAGCCGGACCTTGGCATTGGGAACGGGCTTGCCTCGTTCGTTGTACACCCGACCCGAAACCCGCGAGCCCGTGGCCCGCGGCTCGGGCTCGTCGGGCTCTGCACGCAGCGACGAACCCGGCTCACCGGCGACAATCGGCAGCGGCTTGTCGCCCACCGAGGCCACTGTCTTCACATTGGAACCGGAAGACCCGGCCGATCGAAACGCGCCGGTCTGCGAGCACCCCAGGCTGTAGACCAGGATGAGGAGGCAAAGCGGCAATCTCGGGATGCGCATGGTGTGAATTCCTCCTCCTGATCAGACGGTGCGGGGCGATTCGATGAAAGTGCCAGTCAACGAAGGATCGACCCTCCGGATCGCTCCCCCACATCGAGCCAGATGCGGAACCGGTTGCCTTCTTCGCCGCCGGCGCGCTTCGCCTTGCGCGAGTGCCGTATCATTTCAACTCGGCACAGCACGGCGCCAAACTTGAGCGGTTTCGTGAATGTTTTTGGAAAATCTGCAGAACCGCTGCCGTCGAAACCCGCAGTTGTGCTGCAATCAATTCCACCGGGCAACTTGGCGGCGAACGACTTCCAGCAAGTCGCGGATCTCCTGCGCGTCGGCCGCAGCCGGCGAGAGCCGGAGATATGCCTCCAGGGGATCGATCGCTTCACCATGGCACTCGGCCTGGATGCACAGTACTGCGAGGTCGCGCAACTCTTCAGAAGAATTGGGGTTAAGAGCCGTCAGGCGTCGCTGCACGGGAAGCAGCGACGCGAGGTCCTGCATCTTGGCATAGATGGCCTTCAAGTTGCGCAGCATTCGCGTCACGATCACCTGCGGCGAACACGGTGTTGTCGTCGAATCGTCGAGCTCGACCGGCTGGTGTGCGATCTGCGAAATCACGCGAGCACAGTTCTCGCGATTGTAGATCGCACCGCCGCGAAAGGGATCTACAAACCACGTTCCGTCGTCTGCATCGACCCGCAACATGAAATGGAACGGCAGGTTCGCACCAGCCATCGGCAGTCCCAGATGCTCGGCCACCGCCGCGTAGACGGCGGAAAGACTGATCGGAATTCCCAATCCGCGGTCGAGCACCTCGTTGAGATAGCTATTGCGCGGGTCGCCGTAGCTTTCCTCGTTGCCGCGCATTTGCTCTTCGACGAAGAGAACCCAGTTTATCTGGCCGAGGATATCACGCACAGGCGCGCCGGGGACGAATCGGTCGCGGACGCGCGCGGCGAGTTTTTCAATCTTCTGGAGGTAGGCGTCGACATCGAGCATCGGATACGCGTCGCGCGCGAATTCCAGCGCGACGCGCGCGATCTGCACGTGGTCGGCGCCGGCGACTAACCGCTCGAATTCGGGGCTGTGCGCAAAGGGACGGGACACATTCCGACTCCCGCCAAGTTGATCCGCATGATTTTCGCTCAGGTCGCCGCGTGATGGCAACGCGAGAATCGCGCGCGGCGGGCCGCCCTGGGCCGGAGACGGCCGACTTGCCGTGACCGGAAGACCGTCGCTTGTGCCCTGGGTGGGAACCAGGGGCGACTGCGGTCGCTTTCATTCGTGTGGTAGGGAGCCATTCGTCGATATCCAGAGGCAATTGCGGTACCGCTTCGCGCCTGGTTCACCATCTGACGCTGACTTCGGTGTTGTATGGGATCACGCGCGCGTATCCCCTCCCCAATGACGCGTTCACTGACCTGCAAGGCACCCATGTCGGGTTTTCCTCGTTCGGTCTCAGAGGCCATAGCCAAGTTTACTGGCCAAATAGTGAGCCGCCGACCCTCTACACGGGGAATTGATGGCTTTCACCGATGGCGGCTGGGCGCGAACCGCGCGAGGCGCGGGAGACCTTCGGTCAGGCCGTGGGCGGGGTCGGGAGACCCGCGCCCAACGTGCGTCGACCGTGGGGGGCAATCGGGTCGACGTAATCGGCAGGCGCCCCGTCTTGCGACGTCCCCCTCACCTGCCCTTCGGGCATCCTCTCCCCGCGGGGGAGAGGGGGGGACTCGCGGCCAGCACGGCGGCTACGAGGCGCGTTCTTTTTCTTCGCCTTTTCGCCGGTCATCTGGTCGAGAACGGCTCGAACTTCCTTCGCCCGGGCCGCATCGATCGGGTGAGACTTGAGCAAGTGCAGGACCAAGAGCCCAGGCTCGCCTTGATAGAGCTTGTCGACCAGGCTGCTCACGCGCCGCTGGCGCACTTCCTGACTGGAAATCGCAGGGCGATACACAAAGGCCAGCTCACGGCGATCGCTCGTGACCAGCCCTTTGGTTTCAAGCCGGTCGAGCAGCGTCGCCACCGTGGCGTACGACCACTGGCGCCCGGCTGGCGCAAAGTTTCCAACGCCTCGCGGACCGTGGCCTGACCGAGGTCCCACAAGACCTTGAGCACGTCAAGTTCGGAATCGGGAATGGTTGGGGGGCGTTTGGCCATCGGCTGTCATCTCGACGTTAAAAATCGGTAAGGACCCACCCACGCGGCGGATGGGCTGAGAACTTGCGTTTCGACCAGTAATCGCAGGGAGTGTGGCGGCCGCTCTGCGCAGCCCAGCGTGTGCTTGAGAGTTATCCTAAGACAATTGTCTCACAACGTCAATCCCCTCTGCCAAAATCGCCAGCGCGGCGCTTCCCGATCGCTCGAGACGCCGCTCGAACAGAGCGAGCTGGACGGATTTGTCCAACCGGTCCTTTTTCGCGCCGCCAAGTCGCGCATTGCCGTAGCGAAGATTGCGCCCATTCCTACGAATACAGTCGGGGGATGGTCCGAGCGCTTCAAGGCGCACGGGTCCGTTGCATCTAGTCAGCAGCGACTTGCGTTTGCTACGGTGAACGATCTGGAAAACGCTGTCTCGGAACGCGACTGAGGAGATGCCTTTCATGAAATCTTATCGCACATTCGGTGGTCTTGTGGTTTGTTCGCTGGCGCTTGCGCTTTGGGGCTGCAACAGCGACCAGGTGGAGTCAGGCGCCGATGCGACCGCCCGCGGTCTGGAGCGGGCCGGAAGCGCGGCCGAGTCGGCGGGCAATGCCGTCGGCAAGAAGCTCGAGCACGCCGGGGATGGCACCAAGCTCGAGAAGGCCGCCCACGCGACCGGGGCCGCCCTCGAGAAGAGCGGCGAAAAAGCCCATGAACTGCTCGAGAAGGGCGGCGAAAAGATCAAAGAGGCCGCCCCGGCGGTCGGCAAAGCTGTCGAGAACGCCGGTGAAAAGATCAAGGAGGGTGTCGACAAGGTCAAGGAAGGAGCCAAGGGCCTCGGTGAGAAGATCAAGGAGGAGGCCAAGGAAGCCGGCCAGAAGATCAAGGAAGCAAAAGACAAGGCCAGCGATGCCCTCAACAAGGCAACCGACAAGGCTTCGGATACCGACAAGAAGGACTAATCGGCACGTCCGCGGCCAGTATTCAATGGCCGGCAGTCAGGAGTCAGCGAAGGTCTGCGGGCGCCGAGCGAAGAGACGATAGACTGCCCCGTCTCGCCAAGCCATAACTCTTGACGGACAGGGCAGTCTGGCCCGAAGATGCACGGAAGACGGGCGCGCCGATCAGTGCCGGGACGGTCCCGCCTCGGGCCGGTACTGACTTGGCCGCACTCCGAAAAGTATCGGAGACATCGTAAACGGGAGCGTTGGTGGGGATGGGACGTCCCGGGCTGGCGATTGGTCACGAGGCGCGGAGAGTTGCGATGGACCGAGCCGGAGCGAGGCCCTCGCGCGAATCAGGGTGCCGGGAATGCTCGACGGCGACCGCGAGTCGCGGCGACCATGGAGCGCCAGCCGTCGGGCGGTGCCCGCGGTGCGGCCGAGAGCTCTCGGACGCGGTCGACCTACCGCCGCACCAGGCGGACCATGCGGGCCCAGTCCAGCAGCCGGATGCGCCCCCCTTGAGCGGGATCATGCTCGTCTGGCGCAACGCGGTGTTGCGGCTGTTCGAGCGGCTTTACTGGACAGTAACGTTCACGGGGTCGGTGGTACTTCTGGCGTGCGGCGGGTTCGTTCCGGTATTGCGCGGCTGGCTGCGCAACGAGGTCGACGACTGGTCCGACGTGGTTGCGACGCTGGGAGGCGTGTGGTTTGTGGTCGAGCCGAAGGACCCAGACAGCGACTTGGGACCGGTGCTCGCGCGGGTCGACGCCCCCAACCTGTTCGCCACGGTCGAGTCGGTCGGCCGCCGGCTGGGCGTGAAGCCGCCGGGACAGGTGCGTCTGACGTACCTGCCGTGCTGCGGCGTGGTGGCGTGGGGAGGGTCGCGTGCTCTTTTGATTGGGCTGCCGCTCTTCCGGGTGCTTACGCAAGGTGAGCTGAGGGCCATCGTGGCGCACGAGCTGGCGCACCTTGCGCGCGGTGACGCGACGGCGGCTGCGCGGTCGGCACGTTTTGTCGAGGCGCTCCAGCAGGCCGTCGAACGAAACGGCCGGCGCGTGCGCGGGCCGCTGGGGGCCTGGGCGCGGTTCTGCCTGCGCGAGGCGTCGCGGTTGATCGAGCCGGTCGCCCGCGGCCAGGAAGCTCGCGCCGACCGGCTGGCGGCCATTATCGCCGGCGGCAGCTCGGCCTCGTCGGCTCTCGTCAAGGTCGCCTGCGTGCAACCCCTCTTCCGCGAGGTGCTCGAGGCCTATGACCCCGACGAGGACGGCGAGCCCAACCTTTATGCCTTCTTCCGCGCGTTCTGGTACCGCCTGCCAGCCGAGATGCACACCTCGATGCGGCTGTCGGTCTTGACCAGCCGGCACGGCGCCTACGACCCGGCGCATCCCCCCCTTCCCGACCGTATCGCCGCGCTTCAGTCCTATCCCGACCCGGTCAGCTCCAACGGCGACGGCTTGCCCGCCACCACGTTCCTCGGCGATCTGGAAATATTCGAACAGATGCTCCACAATCGGCTATTCGGGCTCCCCGTGGTCGAGCCCAGCGTGTTTCACCGAGCGGGATCGTGACTGACTGAACGATCTCGCCGTCAGGGTTTCGGGGCGGCCGGCTTGGTCTTGAGATGGCCGTCGAAGAATCGGAAGGTCTCGCTGACCGTGCGCTCCATCTCGGCGCCGCCCCAGCCGTGCTGTGCGCCGACCATCAGCTCGACGCGGCCCGGTACGCCCGCCGTTTGTCATGGCTTCGGCCAGCTTGATCGCCTGCGTGAACGGCACTAGCGGATCGTTGGTTCCCTGAAACGTGAGTACCGGGGCGTCGTCGCTGGAAACGAACGTCAGGGGAGACGCCTTGGCCGCCGCTTCGGGCTTGTCGGCGGGTGATCCGCCCAGGAAGTCCTTGACCCAGGGCTTGCAAATCTCGGGGATGTCTTTGGCCGCCAGGTCGGTGGGCCCGAAGTAGTTGACGACCGCTTTCACCCGGCTGTCGGGAAGCGCGGCGGAAACGTCGCCCTCGAGACCGTCCTGGGGGCCGGTGAGGCCGAGCATCGAGCGCCAGGTGGCCACCGGCCGAAAAGCCGATCGCTCCCACGTGCTCGGCGTCGAGCTTGGTATTTCTTGGCATTGAGCTTGATCCAGCGGACGGCCGCTTTGACGTCGTGCACCTGCGCGGGAAACGGGTCCTTGGGGCAAAGGCGGTACTGCCGGCGCGACCGCGACGTAGCCGCGCCGGGCAAACTCATGCAGGAGCGGGCGGACGTCGGCCTTGCTTCCCTGGCGCCAGGCCCCGCCGTGCAAGACGACGACCGCCGGAAACGGCCCGTCACCGTCCGTCGGCTGCTCGAGGTCAAGCTTCAGCTCAGTCTCGCCAGCCTTGGTGTAGACGATGTCTTGCTCCAGCTTCGCCTTGGTCGGCTCGCCTGCCAGCGCCGCTGCGCCGGCGGCGCCCATCGCAAGGACCGCGATGCCGTATTTCCGAATCATTCGCCGGACCATGAAGTCTGCTCCTCTAGGGGACGCTCGATTGCCTGGAGAGCCGCCGAGCAAAAAGTGCTAACCCGATCGCGCGAAGCGTGAAGTCAAAACCAAAGGGCCTTGTCGACGACGTTCATGAGCGGCTCGCCGCGGGCGAACCGGCCGCACGTTTTCGACGAGCGTCGCCAGGTGCCGCGCGGCGATCACCGGCGAGTAACCGGCGGTGTGCGGAGTCAGGATCACGTTGGGAAAATCCCAGAGCGGGTGATCGGGCGGCAAGGGCTCGATCTCGTAGACGTCGAGGGCCGCGCCGGCCAGCCGACCGGCTCGCAAGGCCGCAACCAGGTCGTCGAGCACCACGATCGCCCCCGGCCCGATGTTGATCAAGTAGCTGCTCGGACGCAGATGGGCCAGCGTGCCCGCGTGAAACCAACCTGTCGGTCTCGGGAGTGTGGGGTGCGGCGATCACCGCGAAGTCGCTCCAGGCCAAGCAATTCGGGCAGGCTGTCGACGCCCTCGACCGACTCGACGCCCTCGGGCGCATGGACGCGATCCGGAAAGCGATCGACGCCGCGAACCGACATCCCAAACGCCGGCTCGCCGCGCGATCTCGCAGCCGATTCCGCCCATGCCGACGATCCCCATCGTGGCATCGGGAAGGTAGATCGTCGCCCGATCCATCGCGTTGACCACGGTCCCGGGCCCGGTCAGGTTGCTCACCCGCGCCGACTCGCCGCCGGCCGGCTCGTAGCGGTGCTCGACCTGCTGGCGGATGTAGGTGTGCAGGTTGCGGGCGAAACAGAGTACGTAGCCCATCACCTGGTCGGCGATCACGTCGCCGAAGAGCCCGCGCACGTTGGTGAGGACGCACGGGTGGCTCACCAGCTCGGGAAACATGTAGTGCTCGAGGCTGGCCGTGAACGACTGGACCCATGCGAGCCGATCGGCCCGCGCGAGCATGGCGGGGGTGATCTTGCCGACGACAGCGCATCCGCGCCGGGCATGGCCGCCTCGGCTCGAGCGGCGGTGGCCGCGTTGACCCATTCGGCCGCCGGCGCAGCCGCCTGGAGGGCAACGAGCCGCTCGGGCTCGACGGCGGGATGAATGACGATCTTCATGGCCTGAGGCTCCTGACGCGGGCCTGCAAAGCGGACGTCAAGCTCCGCTGAGGCGCATGCGATGCCGCTGCGCCGTCGGTCGGCAAACGGCGGCGGGCCGGGTCGAGTCGCCAACGCTCGTTCAAAGCGCCGTCTCCGAGCGCGAGCTCGCGAAAGTCGCGGGTCGATACCGGCACGCCGCCGCCCCACGCGCGCAAGCGCACGGTCGAGCGACGCGGTACTCGGCAAACCCGCGGCGCGGCGGATAGATCATCGGCGTGCCGGCAGGCCATCGCCTCGCAGGCAGTGCCGTAGCCGGCCTTGGCGACGATCGCGTCGCTCGAGGCGATCAGGTCGCCCCCGGGCCAATCGGCAGAGGGGACGACGTGGAGATTTGCGGGCGCCCCGATCGGCCGGGGAGCATAGCCGACAAAATGGATGCCCCGGCCGGCAAGCCGCCCGAGCCGTGCCCAGTCGAGGTCGGTTTGGCCGTATCGGCCGATGTAGATATAAACGAGCTTGTGCGATGATTCCAGTCCCAGGAGCCGCCGCAGCGCTTGCTTGCGGCCGCGCCGGCCTTGGACGACCATGCCGACTTCGATCCTTGGCGACAACCACGACATCCGCAGGGCCGGCTCGGTGCGAAAAGTTGCCGTGGCATGGCGGTAGGCATGCCTCAGGTCGGCCACCAGGCGGGTCGCCGCTCCGCCTAAGGCGCGCGCATACGGTGCGTAGATATCGGCCCAGGTGAAGTTGGCCGTGAGGAAGCCGGGCACGCCCGCGCGCTGCGCGGCGATCAAGGGCACGGCCGGCGCGTCGCAAAGCACCGCGGCGGCCTCGCGCTCTATCAGGCGCCGACCTCTCGTCGAGCTCGGCCATCGCTTCGCGCATGATACTCGCGTCGCCAGCTCGAGGGTCGCCGCCCTATCGGTGGCCGCACTGTCGCCGGGCGGGTTGACTGCCCCCACGTCCGAGACGTAATGCTCGAGCTCGGCCGGGCGCGTCAGCCGTTCGCGCCAGTGTGCGAAGAGGTTTGAGTGCGACGCGAACCGTCACGGGTAGGTCGGGCGGAAAGCGGTTGAGCACCGCGGCCGTGCGGTTCAAATGGCCGAAGCCGTGGCTCGTGACGTAAACGACCAATCGCCCGCCGCGCCGGCGCCTACCTTCCACCGTCACAAGCCTGGCTCCTCTGAAAACGCGAGCATCGGTGCCATGGCCCCTCCGCCGCTTCTGGCTTGGTCAGACTTGAGGCCCACGTGGCCGCACCGAGCGACGGCCGGCGCCGGCGGTGGCAATGCCTGCCGCGGACGGCTCGCCCAGTAGATTCCCACCACGGTCAACACGCTGCCGGCGACCAGGCTTGCGGTCAAGCTCTCGCCCATGAGCCAGATTCCCCACACGATTGTCAGCACCGGCGAGCCGTTGGCAAACGTGGCGACCTGGCTCGCGTCGAACCGGCCCATCGACAAGTTCTGAAATGCCCAGCCGAGCGGCGTGATGATCAGTGCCAGGACAGCCAGCGCGATCCAGCTTTGCGCAGAAGCCAGCCCCAAGGTCGGCCAGCCCGGCCAGGTCCAGACCGCGACAGGAAGCGAGAGCAGCGTGCCCAGGAAGAGCGTGCCGACCAGCGTGGGCATTGCTCCATGGCGCGCCACCAACGTTTTGCTGACCACCAGGTAGCCGCCCCACGACAGTACCGCGCCCACGAGCAACAGGTCGGCCAGCGCCACGTTGGCAGCCTCGGAGGCCCGGCCGCCAGCGTCCCAGAAGTTACCGAGGCCGATCACTACGATGCCCGCGACACTTGCCACCGCGCCCCACAGGCGCCCCGCGTCAGGCCGCTCGAGCCGCATCGCCCACGCCGCCATGAGCACGATGAGCGGACAGACGGCATAGAAGATCCCGACGTGCGAGGTCGGTCCCAGCCGTGCGGCCGTCAGGAAAAACCCCTGATTGATCGGCACGCACAACGCCGCCGCCGCAAAGAGAAGCACCGGGTCAGTTCGAACCAGCCTGCACAGACCGCCGCGGCCCCAGACCAAGGGCAGCATGCATAGACCGGCCAATCCGAAGCGCAGCACCGGAACGAGGGCAATCGGCAGATCATGAACCGCGATCTTGGCGGCCGCAGCCGTCATCGAGCCAAACAGGATCATCAGCCCCACATAGACGTAAGCGCGAAGATCGCCATGCGTTTTCCCGCCCGGAAACCGGGCCTCGATCGCAGATTCCCCGCCAGCTTCCTCGTCCCCAGTAGGCGCCATGAACGTCCTCATTGTCCCGCAACGCCGGTCCAGCCTGCGTCGTGATGCGGTCGTTTTCTGTTAGCCTTCGATGATGCGGACTCGACCACCCGATCATCTCGATTCTCAATGCTTCATACTAGGTCACACGGCAAGCCGATCAGGATCGCGCGCGACCTCGATTCCTTTTGGAACGCAAGAAAATAGCGACATGCGTAGCGACACGCCAGAGCGAGAGCTCAGGCGCGCGCGCGCGAGCGCAAGAGCAGCGCCACGCGTAAGTCTAAGTGACCAAAGGGAAAGACACCACGGCTCGATTTTCAAAAGTGCGCAATCGGCCCGAACGTAATCGACGCCTGTCGACCTGATCCGGGAGTTGCGCTCGCTGTGGAGCTGACGACCCGCAGTCGTTAGGACACGGCAGCACCGCGCTCTCCGGCGGTGTTTCGTGGTAGGATGCCAGGGATCGCGGGCGCGAACGCGTCTGCGGGGTAGTATGCCCATCGTTCACCGTCGTCGCTTTGGAGGGAGCCGTCATGGCTGAGAATCCCAAGCCGCGCCGGCGATTCTGGCGGCGATTCGCATCGTTTCGCCTACGGGTACTCTTGCTCGTCATCGTCGCGATCGCGGTCGTGCTCGCGCGGTTTTTCAGCGGCGCCCACGACCAGCAAACGAGCGTCGCGGCCATCGAGCGAGCGGGCGGCAAGGTATGGTACGAGTCGGAGCGAGTCGCCGAGGCGCAGCAAGCCGCAATCGCCGTGGTGATTCCGCAAACGAGCAGCAACCACTGGTACGACTGGGAGTGGACCAAACACCTGCCGACGATCGGGTCGCTCACCCGGCCGGACTGGCTTACCAATCTGGCGGGGACCGACTACTTCGAGGATGCTGTCTCCGTCTCGTTCACAAGCCGGGCTTCCGACGCCAACATGGTCCACGTTGGTCGTCTCAAGCATCTCGAGCGCCTCGTCCTGAATAACTCGTCGGTAACCGGCGCCGGCCTGGCTCAGCTCAAGAACCTCGAGCGGCTTGACACGCTCTTGCTAGTGCGGACCAGAATCGACGACCGCGACCTGGAGCACCTGAATTCGCTCAAAAGCCTGCGCATGCTTTCGCTGGAGGGAACGAAGGTCGGCGATGAAGGATTGCGCCATCTGGCGGCACTATCCGACCTCGAAGAGCTCGACCTTTCAGGCACGGCCATCACCGACGCCGGGCTCCTTCACTTGCGGAACCTCAGCAAGCTTCAGGTGCTCAATTTGAACCGAACCCGCGTAAGCGACGCAGGACTGGTGAACCTGGCGGGCCTCGTCAATCTGAGAGAGCTTACGCTGTCGCGAACCGATGTCGGGGGCAGCGGCCTGGCGCATTTGAATGGCGCGAGCGCGCTCACGAGCTTGTGGTTGGATCGCACGCGCGTCACCGACGCGGGTCTCGCTTATCTGCCGAACTTGCCCGCGCTCGCGATGCTGGACTTGAGCGGCACCCGTGTGAGCGATGCGGGAATGGCAAGCCTGGCGGGGCTCTCCAGCCTTCAAGAACTCTCGCTCTCGCGAACGGACGTCGGCGACCCCGGGCTGGCGCATTTGAAAGGCCTCACCAAGCTCACGGGCTTGTGGCTGGATCGGTCGCGCGTTACCGAACTTGGGCTCGTTCACCTGCAGAGCTTGCCCGTGCTTTCCACGCTGGACTTGAGCGGCACCCGCGTGAGCGATGCGGGTTTGGCGGCACTCAAGGAGCTCGTGAGCGTCGCGAATCTCTCGCTGCAAAACACCCAGGTGACCGAAGATGGCGCGATGCAGTTGGAAATGCATCGAATGGAATTGCAGGCAACAAAATTTGAAACCGAGCCCGACGCGGGCGCGACGGCGCTCCCGCGCAGGGAACCAAGTTGCAAGCAAAGTCAGGGACGGCCAATCTGTCGGGTGTGCGCGTGCCTCCCAAAAGTTATCCGAACCTCCAGATCGCGCGGTGACGGTGAGTCGTCTTTCGCTGCGCGAAAGAACGGCCTTTCGCTGAGCGAACGGAGACTAGGCAGAGTTGTCGGGCTAGTTTTTGAAACTTCCGGCGGTGAAACCCGGTATCCTGTTGGAGGGATCATCAAAGAGGTAACCTGATGAGCATTGGGGCGCGCGACCTGTTGTTCCTGGGCGTGGTGGTCGGCGGAGCGGGGATCCTGGGCGCCGGCGTCTTGGGCCCTACCG
Organism: uncultured Isosphaeraceae bacterium; assembly: GCA_963830625.1. Taxonomy (GTDB): domain Bacteria; phylum Planctomycetota; class Planctomycetia; order Isosphaerales; family Isosphaeraceae; genus CAWHMZ01. The sequence goes on from CAWHMZ010000009.1 coordinate 27,120, forward strand.
CGGCGCACCGAAGCCGCGCCCAAGTGCAACCATCGCAGTCGCCAGGAGTAGAAGCCGATCTTGCAGCGATCGTCGCCGCCGTCGATCTGGAATTTCAGCACAAGTGGGCCGAGCACAAGGTGGCTGTCGCGCAGCGCGCCCCTGACCTGACCGTGATCCGCCGGCTGGCGCTTTCGCTTTGCGGCTCGGTCCCTTCGCTTGAGGAGGTTCGCCGATTCGAGGCCAGGCCGGCCGCGGGCCGGATCGAGGCCTGGGTTGACGACGTGCTCCGCGATCGCCAGAGCGCCGACTACCTCGCCGAGCGGTTTGCGCGGGCGTTCGTGGGAACGGAGGACGGCCCCTTTCTTCTGTATCGCCGCCGGCGGTTCATTGCCTGGCTCAGCGACGCGATCATCGAGAACCGCCCGTACGACGCGCTCGTGAACGAGATGATCGCCGACAAGGGGCTTTGGACCGATCATCCGGCAACTAATTTCGTTTCAGTGACGTTTCGATCCCGAGCTGGGCCGGCCGACGCCCGATCGACTGGCGGCGCGGGTAGCGCGGGCATTTCTCGGCGTGCGGATCGACTGCGCCCAGTGTCACGACCATCCGTTACAGCCCTGGAAGCAGGCCGACTTTCGCGGTCTGGCGTCGTTTTTCGGCGGCGTCCACTCCGACCTGCGCGGCATTCGCGACGCCGAAAACGATTACAAGCCCCCCGACCGCAAGACGCAAGGAGCCCGTGGCGGTCGCGCCGTGTGTGCCGTTTCGGCCCGAGTTACGGCCCGAAGCGGGCAGCCCGCGCGAGCAGCTCGCCGCATGGGTCGTCAACCCGCGCGAACCAGAACTTCGCCCGAGCGACGGTCAACCGCGTCTGGGCCTTGCTCTTCGGGCGGCCGCTGGCCGAGCCGATCGACGACCTGTCGGCTGCGGGCGAGCTGCATCCGGCTTTGTGCCGGCTCGCCGACGACTTCGCCGCGCACGGCTACAACCTCCACCGTCTGATCCGCGTGATCGCCCGTCGGAGGTGTTCCGCTTCGACAGCGCCTCCAGTGAAACCTCCGGCGAGGGCAGGACGACGCTTGGGCCGTCTTCCCGATGACCCGTCTACGCCCCGAGCAGGTCGCCGGTGGGCTGTTTCAGGCCTCTTCGCTCACGACGCTCGGTCCCCAGTCGCACTGGTTCATCCGGCTCGTCACCTACACCGGCCGCAACGATTTCGTCCGCCGCTACGGCGACACGGGCGAAGACGAATTCGACTCGCGCGGCGGCACGATCCCGCAGCGGCTCGTGCTGATGAATGGCGAGATCGTGCGCGAGCAAGATCAAGGACGACCTCTTCAGCGTCCCCGAACCGGCTCGCCGAGCTCGCTCCCGACGATCGCAAGGCCGTCGAGGCCGCGTTTCTGGCCGTGCTGACCCGCCGGCCGACGCCCGAGGAAGAGTCGCACTTCATCGCCCGACTGGCGGGAACATCGGGCAAAGAACGCAAGGAGCGGCTGATCGATCTTTACTGGGCGTTGCTCAACACGACCGAGTTTTCCTGGAACCACTAATTGCGAGTCGCCATGCCCGATTCCCAGGGCTTCGCATTCGACCGCCGCGGCTTCCTGACTCTGGCCGGTGTTTCCTGGCTGACGCCCGTGGGCCGGCTCCTGGCCGACGCAGGCCGAGCGATCGCGCCAGCCGGCTCAGTCGATCATCATGCTTTGGCTCGCCGGCGGGCCGAGCCAGCTCGAGACCTTCGACCCGCATCCCGACACGCGGATCGCCGCTGGGACCAAGGCCATCGCCACCGCGACGCGAGGCGTCCAGCTCGCGCAGGGGTTCGAGCAACTGGCCGACCAGATGGGCTCGGTCGCACTCATCCGGTCGATGGTCAGCAAGGAGGGTGACCACGAGCGCGGCACGTACCTGATGAAGACGGGCTATCGCCCCGACCCGACGGTCGAGCATCCGTCGATCGGAGCGATCTGCTGCCACGAGCTCCCGGTCGGCCGGACCGACATTCCGCGGCACATCTCGATCTTGACCGGCCAATGGCCGAGCCGCGGGGGTTTTCTGGGGGGCGAGTACGACGCATTTCAGGTCGGAGATCCCGGACAGCCGCTGCCTGACGTGACGGCCGGTGTCGCCGAGTCACGCGACGCGGCGCGGGTGCGCGACCTCGAGGTGCTCGAGCGCGCGTTCGCCCGCGGCCGCCGCGCGCGCGTCGATGCCACGCTCCATCGCGAGACGCTGGCACGCGCCCGAGCGATGATGACGCTCCGACCAGCTCAAGGCCTTCGACGTCTCGCAAGAGCCCGCCAGCGTCCGGGCCGAGTACGGTGATACCCCGTTCGGCCGCGGCTGCCTGGCGGCCCGCCGCTTGATCGAGGTCGGCGTCCGCTGCGTCGAGGTGACGCTCGACGGCTGGGACTCACACGTCAACAACCACGCCATCCAGGCAGCGCATGTCAAGGTGCTCGACCCCGCGTTCGCTGCACTCTTGCGCGACCTCAAGCGGCGAGATCGGCTCGATCGAACCGTCGTCCTTTGCTGCGGCGAGTTTGGCCGCACGCCCAAGATCAACCTGACGGGCGGCCGCGACCACTGGCCCAGCGGCTACAGCCTGGCACTCGCCGGCGGAGGCCTGCGCGGCGGACTGGCCATCGGCGAGACCGACCCCGATGGGACCAAGGGCCCCACTCGTCCCACGACGGTCGAAGACGTGCACGCGACGGTACTCGCGGCCCTCGGCCTCAAGCTCGGCCAAGGAGAACATCGCCCCAGCGACCGGCCGGCCGATCAAGCTCAGCCAGGGCCGCCCCATTTCCGAGTTGATCGGCTGAAAGGCTGGAGGCGCGTCAGGTCCGATCGCTGCGCAACGCGCTCGAACTCCTCAGGGCCAGCAACGACTCCAACTGCCGATCGGTCATGCCCCACAACCGCCGGGCGCGCCCTCCCTTTCGCGACGGCGGCGCGTAACCCAGTGTCGTCGTCTCCAATTTATGGTTGCGAATCAAGGCGCTCAAAGTCTTTATCGAGATGTTTCCGAGCCGGGACACAATCTCGTCTGGGTGATGAATCCTGCCGGCAGCACTCTGGTGATCGTCGGCCCTGACTTCGTCCACGAACCGGGCTCCTCGAGCTTCGTTTCGGGTGCCGCGGCCTCCCCATTGACTTCTAGCGTCATCGGCCGCGCTTCCGGCACGTCGCTGCGGGACGAATTCCATACATCTCGTTGATCGGGGCGATCTCGCCGATGCTATTGGCGAGGGCCCGCGCTTACAATTTGGGAAGAAACGACTGGCTTTCCGCTTACGGGGAAAGGAAACTCTTTCGATGCCGATTGCATCGAAGACCGAACCGTCGTCAACCACGGAACCCGGCGCCGGCGAAGTCGCGCGCGCCGCCTCAGGTCCCCCCGCGGCAAGCGCCGTGCGCCCGCCGCGCTCGAGCGCAGAACCCAGGAAATCGGTCGCGAGCTGTTCGAACGCATGGGCGGCCGGCCCGAAACTTTGGCAACGCGCGTGGTGGGAAGAACGGTTCATCAGCGCCACGCTCGACGACCCGCTGGTGCGCGTTCAGCTTTTCCGTTTTATCGACGCACTTCCGGCTCTAAGGACGACCGAAACGATCCGGCGCCACCTCGCCGAGTACCTTGCCGAAGCGGGCGATTGCGTGCCGTGGTGGCTGCGGCTTGGGCTCGCACTGGCACCTGTTGGCTCGATCCGTTCCCGATGGCTTGCTGCGATTGCTCAGGCCTCTGCCGGGGCGATGGCGCGGAAGTTCATCGCCGGCGCCACGCCCGCCGAGGCGATGCAGACCGTGCTGGCGCTGCGCCGGCGCAGGCGGGCATTCACGGCCGACCTCCTGGGCGAAGCGGTGATCAGCGAGGTCGAGGCCGACCTGTACCAGGAGACGTGCCTGGCCATGCTCCGGGGGCTCGCCGGGCCGGTCGGCTCGGCCCCCGAGATCGCCTTGATCGACCGCGACCAGCACGGCCCGATCCCGCGAGTGAACCTTTCGCTCAAGCTGTCGAGCCTGACGGCCAACTTCGAGCCGATTCACGCCGAGGCGACCATCGAGCACGTCGCCCGCCGCCTGCGGCCGATCTTGCGGACAGCCCGTGAGCTGGGCGCCTATATTCACGTCGATATGGAACAATATAATTACCGCGCCTTATCGTACGAGCTGTTCTGCCGCGTGCTCGCCGAGCCCGAGTTCCGCGACTGGCCCGATGTGGGAATCGTCGTTCAAGCCTACCACGCCGATGCCGAGCGCGAGCTGCACGAGCTCTGCGACTGGGCCCTTCGCCGGGGAACGCCGATCACGATCCGGCTGGTCAAGGGGGCATACTGGGACTATGAGGTGTTCACGGCGCGGCGGCTGGGCTGGCCCGAGCCGGTCTACTTGCAGAAATGGCAAAGCGACGCCGGCTTCGAGCGGCGCAAGCCGCTTCTTGCTGGCACATCACGAGGTGCTGCGCCCGGCTTTCGGCAGCCACAATGTTCGCAGCCTGGCTCATGCGATCGCGGCGGCAGAGGCACTCGGGCTACCACCGAGCGCCTACGAGCTCCAGACCCTTTACGGTATGGGCGACTTAATCGAGCGCGCAGGGGTCGACCGCGGCCACCGGGTGCGGGTTTATACGCCTTATGGCGCGATGCTGCCCGGCATGGCGTATCTCGTCCGGCGGCTGCTCGAGAACACGTCGAACGAATCGTTCTTGAAGGCAAGTTTTACCGAGAGAGCGCACATCGACGAGCTGCTGCGCGATCCCCAGGAGATCGGAGCCATGTTGACCCGCTCACGACCGACGAAGACCGCATTGCAAGCAGCGGCCGGCCCAGAGGATCTGCCGCCGTTTCGCAACGAGCCGCCGACCGATTTCGCCCGCGCCGAAAACCGCGCGGCGATGCGTGAGGCGCTGGCGGATGTCCGGCTCGCGCTCGGGCGAAGTTATCCGCTCTGGATCGGCGGGCAGTTTGTCGACGACGGTAGAAAGGTGCTCGATTCGCTTGATCCGAGCCATTCGTCGCGGATTGTCGGGCGCAGGTGGCCATGGCGAGCGTCGACGACGCGAGCGCAGCGGTCGCGTCGGCCACCTCGGCCTTGGCCGTCTGGGCGGCGACGCCGGCCCGGCTCGCGCGGCGGTGCTGGTCAAGGCCGCCGCGATCATGCGCGCCCGCCGGTTCGAGCTGGCCGCGTGGGAGACCTACGAGTGCGGCAAGCCCTGGGCCGAGGCCGATGGCGACGTGGCCGAAGCCATCGACTTCTGCGAGTTCTACGCCCGCGAGATGGTCCGCCTTGCACAACCCCGGCGGCGCGACGCCCCCGGCGAGACCAACTACAGCGAGCACATTCCGCGCGGCGTGGCCGTGGTGATCCCTCCCTGGAACTTCCCGCTGGCGATTCCCACGGGCATGACCGCGGCTGCACTCGTGGCGGGAAACACGGTGATCCTCAAGCCCGCCGAGCAATCGCCGGTCATCGCCTGGCGGTTGGCCGAGATTCTGCGCGACGCCGGTCTGCCCGCCGGCGCGCTCAATTACTCTGCCCGGCCTGGGCGAGGAAGCCGGAGCGGCGCTGGTCAATCATCCGGGCGTTCATCTCGTCGCCTTCACAGGGTCGCGCGACGTCGGACTCTTGATCAACCGCCAGGCCGCGGTGACTTCGCCCGGGCAGGACCACGTGAAACGGGTTATCGCCGAGATGGGGGGCAAGAACGCGATCATCGTCGACGACGATGCCGACCTCGACGAGGCCGTGGTTGGCGTGATCCAGAGCGCCTTCGGCTACGCCGGGCAGAAGTGCTCGGCGTGCTCGCGCGTGATCGTTCTCGCGGGAACTCGTGCCGCGTTTCTGACTCGTCTGGTCGAGGCGGCGCGAGCCGTCAAAGTCGGGCTGGCCGACGATCCCGAAACCCTCGTCGGCCCGCTGATCGACGCCGATGCGCCGGCGCGATCCTCGAGTACCAGCGCATCGCCGCCACCGAGGGAACCATCGTCTTTCAGGGCGACGCCGCGCCAACTCGCCGATCAAGGGTACTTCGTCGCGCCCTTGATCGTCGCCGACGTCGAGCCGGAGGCACGGCTTGGCCCAGGAAGAGATCTTCGGTCCCGTGCTGGCTGTCTCAAGCGCGAATGATCTCGATGATGCGCTGCGAATCGCCACGCCACTCGCTATGCCCTCACCGGCGGTCTCTACTCGCGCAGCCCGGCCAACATCGAGCCCGCGTTACTCGCGAGTTCCGGGTCGGCAACCTCTACATCAACCGCCCCATCACCGGAGCACTGGTCGACCGCCAGCCGTTCGGCGGCTTCAAGCTCTCGGGCATCGGCACCAAGGCCGGCGGGCCCGATTACCTGCTCGAATTCCTTTTGACTCGATGCGTGACCGAAAACACCATGCGGCGCGGGTTTGCACCGGAAGAGGTTGACGAACCGTGAAGCCGTAGTGGCGGAAAATGGCAGACAGTGGCAGGTTTCGCCAACGGCTTTCTGCCACTGCGGCCTTCGGCGAAGCCGCCTCAAGTCTTGCAAAGCAGAGCGCCTACGAGTCGATCACCGCGCATGATCCGGGTGCCGTTGCAACCGATGTCTGCCACTTCGCCGGCTGATCCTCGGCGCCCGGTATGGCTCAGGCCTTCCAGTCTGACGGCAAGGCGACGTCGAAAATGCATGGCTCAGCGGGAGCTTCGCCCTCTCGGCCACGTCGCCGGCGCATCGTTCACCGCGGGAGGGCGAGGTTCCACCCCGAGCCCGGTATGGGCGCCGTCGCCGGCCCAGCGCCGGCGCAGCCGATCTTGGAGAGGGGCTCGGCAGGACCCTCGCCCTCCTCCTTGCGAATCGGCGCGATCATACGGGAGGATTCGGGCACCGCCGGAACATTACCGGCCGTTGCGCACCCCGTCGATGGATGGAGCCATGGGCCTCATACATGCCACGCCGCCATCATAGGTGCCATAGATGCCATAGGCCCTGGCGTTCAAATCGATGGCATCTATGGGCGCGGCGAGCCTTGGGCCCCCGAGCAACGTGCACAGGCCCTACGCGCCGTCAAAGCATCCGATCGTCAAAATGCGCGTAACCCAACGGCGGCCGACAGCACAACCGGCCCATCCGGCTTTCAAAGTCAGCCATGGCTTGGCCTCGCACCCTACTCTCGGCTGGGGATCGGGGGCACGTTACCGAGCGCGGGTGTTGGTGAGATCGCGCCTGGCCAACAACGAGTGGTGACGGCTGTAACCGAAGTAAATGAGCAGGCCGAGCACCAGCCACACCAGGAGGCGTATCCAGTTCTCCACGCCCAGCGAGAACATCATGCCGCCGTTGACCAAAATTCCCATGGTCGAGACAAACGGCACCCACGGGCGCAAAGGGACGCTGCGCCCGGGGTCGGTGATGCGCAGGATCCACACCGCCGCCGAGACGACCACGAAGGCGAACAGAGTGCCGATGCTGACGAGGTCGGCAAGGAACTCGAGCGGCGCGAGCGCAGCCGCCGCCCCCACAAAAACGCCCACCAAGATCGTGGCAATCCACGGGGTCTTGAACCGCGGATGCACGGCCGCGAAGATCCGCGTGGGAAGCAGGCCATCGCGCGCCATCGCCAGCAGAATGCGCGGCTGGCTCAAGTTACCGACCAGGAGCGAGCTGGTCATTCCCGTCAAGATCCCCAAGGTGACCAGCCCACCGGCAAACCTCAGGCCGTGCGACTGCAAAGCGGCCGACAACGGCGCATGGACGTCGATCTGCCGGTACGGCTCCATGCCCGTGAGCACGGCGGCGACCGCCACGTACAAAACCGTGCAGATCGTCAGGGCGGCCATGATGCCGATCGCCAGGTCGCGCTGCGGCCGGCGCCTCTTCGGCGTGCGTCGAGATCGAGTCAAAACCGATGTACGCGAAAAAGATCCGGCCGGCGCCGCGAGCCACTCCTCCCCAGCCGTGGTCTTCATGCAAAAACGGCCGCCAGTTGCGTGGATCGATCCAGCTCGCGCCCAAGCCCACCACGCTTACGATCACCACGATGTTCAAGATCACCATCGCTGCGTTGAAGGAAGCGCTTTCCTTGATGCCGATGACCAGCACGCCCGTGATGACCGCGGTGATCAGCACGGCCGGAAGGTTGAACCAGGCGATGCACGACTCACCGCTTTCGAGGGTCACGTGCTTCACGATGAATTGTCCCGCGTTCACGTTGTAGTCCCAGGGCGCCGACCTCAGGCGCGGGTCGATCTGGATGTGGAAGACGTTGTGCAGAAACGCGTCGAGGTAGTTCGACCAGCCGGCGGCCACGACGCTCGACCCGATGGCGTATTCGAGGATCAGGTCCCAGCCGATGATCCACGCCAGCAGTTCGCCCAGGGTCGCATACGCGTAGGTATAGGCGCTGCCGGCCACCGGCACCATGCTTGCCAGCTCTGAATAACAGACCGCGGCAAACGCACAGCCGATGGCGGCGAGCAAAAACGAGAGAATGATCGACGGGCCCGCGACCTGGTTGGCGACGATTCCCGTCTGGACGTAAAGGCCCGTGCCGATCGTGGCGCCGACCCCAAGGCCGGTCAGGGCCACGGGGCCCAGCCGGCGGTGCAGCCGCTCGCTGTCGTTCATCTCGGCGATCAGGTGGTTGACGTCTTTGCGCCGAAAGTAGCTGGACGAAAACAATCCCATCCGAAAGCCCCTTGATGGCCAGAGCGATTGAGCCACCAGCGTACGACACCGTGGGCCGCAACGCAAAATGAACTCGGCCCTGCGAGCCGGCTGCCGCCGTTCTCGAGCACGCGCTCGCCTTGAGCACGGCGGCACCTATCCATGGTTCGCATGCTCATTTAGAATCAACCGCCGGTGCGAGGATACGTCTGCGACCGCGACGATCGTGGTCGACGGCGCAGGCACGTCCGGTCTGCGCGGGAGGCGGCGACGATGACCGATCTCGACCGCAACTCGACTCGCGTTCGCTCGCTCGATGCGTACCGAGGCTTCGTGATGCTGGCGATGGCGTCGGGAGGCATCGAGACGTTCGGCAGCCTTTTCAAAGCGGGCGATTCGGTCTGGTCGTACTTGCTCGCCGGGCTGGGCGTTCAGCTCGACCACGTCGCCTGGCGAGGCTGCGTCTTCTGGGACCTGATCCAGCCCGCGTTCATGTTCTTGGTCGGCGTAGCGATGCCGTTCTCGTACGCGGCGCGGCGCGATAAGGGCGACACCCGGTTGCGGATGTTCGGCCACGCCGCGCTCCGTTCGGTTGTCTTGATCGCGCTCGGCGTCTTCCTGGCGTCGCACGGCGGTACGCGCACCCGCTTCGTATTCACCAACGTCCTCGCCCAGATCGGCCTCGGATACCCGTTTGTGTTCTTGCTGCTTGACCGGCGGCCGGCGATCCAGTTCGCCGCCGCTCTAGTCATTCTCGGCGCCTACTGGTTTTGGTTTGCGACTTCTCCCGCGCCCCCGCGCGACCTGACCGAGTGGAACTCCGGCACCAGCGAATCGCAGATCGCGATGCACGGATTCTTCGCGCACTGGAACAAAAACGCCAATGCCGCCTCGTCGTTCGACCGCTGGTTCTTGAACCTGTTTCCGCACCCGGTCGACAAGCCCTTCCGGTTCAACCCGGGCGGGTACGCGACCCTCAACTTCATTCCTTCGATCGCCACCATGCTCTTTGGTGTACTGGCCGGCGAGCTGCTCCGGTCTGGCTTGAGCCGACGCACCAAGCTTCACCTCCTTATCTTGGCGGGGACGCTGGGCTGGGTGCTGGGCCTGGCGCTCGACCTTGGCGCCTGCCCGATCGTGAAGCGAATCTGGACCCCATCGTGGGTCGTCTACTCAGGCGGATGGAGCTGCTTGATGCTCGCGGCGTTCTACGGGCTCGTCGACGTGGCCGGCTTTCGCCGCTTGTCGTTCCCGCTGGTTGTCGTCGGCACCAATTCGATCGCCATGTACCTGATGGCGCAGCTCAGCAATCCGTTTGTTGCGTCAACGCTGCGCACGCACTTCGGCCAGAGGATCTTTGATGGACCGAATGGCGAGCTCTTTCAAGGAGTCGCCACGCTCTTCGTCTTCTGGCTCGTTTGCCTCTGGCTCTATCGCAGACGGATCTTCATCAGAATCTGACTCTTTCGCGCATGGCCTCGATGCCCGAGCCCCACGTGAAGGGATGGAGGCTCTTCGCCCACCGGCCGCGGCGCCCTTCCGGCCCTGGGATCGGCTGGCCTTCTGGCCCATACGCGGGCACGGGAATCGGAATCGACACGATGACGATCGCCGCCAAGGCCGCGAACCACCAGGTTCGCCAGCGCGCCGGCCAGTTCAGGGCCGTATGCTCTTCTCGAAGCGGCACTTTGCTGCGCGGCAGGAACCAAGAGCAGAGAGCCACCAGTGTGCCAGAGCAGGTTAGCAACAGGCCCAGCCCGAAGCCGGCGGGACGGTAGCGGAAGACGACCTGGTGTTTTCCCTCGGGCACGAACACGGCTCGGAACGCGAGATAAGCCGGCCGAATGGGAACGGGCTGGTCGTCGACGGTGGCCGTCCAGCCCGGGTCAAACGTGTCGGAGAGCACGAGATACGCAGGCGTCGGCGAGTCGGTCTCGACAACGACGTGCTCGGGTAGGTCCAGGGCGATCCGCGCCGTCCCCGAGACCGAGACGTCCGCGGGCAGCGGTCGGGTCGGATCTTCCACCACGAGCGCGTCGCGGAGCTTGGCGCGCAGCCGAGCCAGCGCCTCCGCCGCCTGTGCCTCGTTGTCGACGTAGACCGGACGTCCCGCCAGGCGGGCGCGGGGGAGCACCCCGGGGTTGGCGTGGATGAAAGCGTGACCGGCCGGCTGGGCCGCCAGTCCCTTGAGACGGTAACTGGCGACAATGTGCGAATTGCCTTCGAGATCGTACCGCCAGGTTCCTTTCTCGGTAAGGTGGGAAAAGTTGTGCCGGCGACGGGAAATCATCGGTGTGATGCCCCGCGATGACGGCACACGCCAGGCCAATGGCAGGCTCCAGTCGAGCGCATTGCGCACTTGCAGGTAATCAACCGGCCGCGACGCGTATCCCGGCTCGCCGGAACTCTGGTCGCACACGCCGAACATGCGAACCAGGCCAGGGTCGGCGAGCAACCGCCGGGCCGACTCGGGCGGCTCGGTCCAGTAGCGCGGGTCGACCGTGGGAACGTCAACCCAGTGAGCGGCCAAAAGATCAGCCATGACCAACAGCGGCAAGAGCGCCGCCAGGCTAGCGCCAGGACGCCGTTTTGGCCCGGGTGATCAACGCGCACGATCCACCAACCCAAGACGGCCAGGAGCGTGGTCCGAAGCGCGGCCAAAGCCAGCTCACGACCCAGCCACCGGTAGCGAGCGAGGTGGTGCGTCTGCGTCCAGCGCTTGGGCTCGAGCCAGACCGGTTGATACACAAACGTCATGATCGGAATCGAAAGCAAGACCAAGGCACCCGCCACGATCAGACCGCCGCGGAGCGAGACAGGGCCGCCGCGGCCAAGCCGCTCGACGCCGACGCTTGCCAGCGCGGCGGTTCCCAGCGACACCCAGAGGTGGAAACGCACCGGCTCGCGCGAGCTGCCCAGCACCGGGACCAGGTGGGCAAAGTCGAACAGAAAAGTGTACTTGCCGAGCATCAGCACGCACCCGCATCCGATCAAGAGCACCCAGAATTGACACCAGCGGTCGCGAGCGGCGGGACCGCCGGCGCCGACGAACGCCAGTACGATGGCGATCAAGCCCATGTAGCAGTTCATCTCGTGGTAGGGGTAGAACCCGTCTATCCAGTCGGTGTTGCGCGCGGGTGCCATAGGCCTCACGCATGACGAGGGTCGGCAAGAGCTCGGGGCCCCACGACCCGTAGGTCAGATCTTTCCACAACAGGCCGCCTGCCCGCGGCGAGCGATCGAGCAGCTCCTTCGACGGCACCCACTGGACTGCCGAGATCAAGACGCCGATCGCGACCAAGGCGATGGCCATGGCAATCGATCGCACTCGTGCGCTTCGCCTCTGCTCGGTGGCCGCGCGGTAGAGGCCGTAGAACACGACCAACCCGCCTGTCAGCAGGCTGTCTTGAAGGTGGCCGGCGAATACCTGCACTGCCAATGCCAGGCCGCCCAGCGCCGGCCCGCGCCACCGGCCGCTTTCCCACGACCACTCGAGAGCAAGAATCACAAACGGCACGCTGGCCAGGGCGTTGATCATGCTCGTATGGATCAAATGGCCCCACACGTAACCCGAGAGGCCAAACACGGCAGCTCCGGTGAGCGCCCCGGCGGGCCCCACGTGCCGGCGCAGCCACAGGTAAGTGCCGAAGCCCGTAAGCCACACCGAAAGCACCGTGTCCAAGTTAAATGCCTGCCAGGCCGGCAGCCAGAGGTAGAGCAGATACTTGAAAGGGTGCAAATATCCCGCCTGGCTTTCACTATAAAGCGGCAGCCCGCAATAAAGTCCCGGGCACCAGCGCGAGAACCTGCCGGCGCGCAGCTCTTCGGCGAGGAACTGCGCGGTAGGGGAAATTGATCTCGCTGATATCAAAGTAAAAGAGGGCCCCGCGCAGGCTGACGACGTCCCAGAAGAAGACGGCGAGCGCGGCCGTGAAAACCAGCATGGCCGCCAGGTCGCCGTAGCCCCAGGCGCGCCGGTCAAAGAGGCCGGTCGAACTATCGGGCGTTTCTGTTTCTTCCCTGGACACGGCGGGCGCCTCGCTGGCACAAGCTAGGGAACCACGACTCCAAGACGACCAAGCTCGAAGGGATCGCGGTGGTCCCTCACCCAGACGGCGCGAAAGGCCGGCCGCCAGTCTGCCTTCCGGGCCGAGCGGATGGCGCGCGGGCTCCGACTAGCCGACGGCATGCCCCCTTGCGCTTCACGCTCGGGCAGCACGACCAGTAGCTTGCCTTCCAGAGGCCCGAGGCCGCGCGACCAACCCGGGAAACGGTTGGGAAACATCGGCAACGGAATGCCGGTGACGCGCCCGCCCGACAAGAAGGCCATGCGGTACACGTCCCAGTATCCGCCGAAGACATGGCTCACGTCGCCCGGAATTGAATAACGTGCCCGCCTGGCCTTCGATTCGCTGGGATCGTCGTCGACGATCGTCAACTCCGACCACGCCGGCACCGGCACTTTCACCGGTACGCCGCGCTCGTCCGTGTAGCCGCGCTCGTCGCGATACCAGCGAAACGCGCTGTGGGAGAGCGCCGCCAGGAGAACGACTGCCGCCAGACACGCCGCCACTCGACCAGCCCACCCGCGCCGTGACAGGTCGTTCATCACGAGGCCAAAGCCAAGCGACCACGGCGCTAACAAGTAAATGAGATAGCGATAGTTGTCTGAGTTATAGATATTCCGGTTGACCAGAAAGGCACCGATGATCAGCAGGGCCGACACCAGCACGGAGCCCGAGACGGCCACTCGAGCCCGGTCGCAGCCGCGATAGACTTCGCGCGCACCCCGAAGAGCGCAACGACGAAGCCAAGAACCAGGGCGGCTCCCATCCATTCGGCGACACCAGGGGGCACGGCTCGCAAGAGGTCGCTCGAGGTCGCGCCCGGGCCGGCAAGGCCGTGGTGGGAACGTGGTGAGCAGGCGGCTTCAAATTGAGGAAGCTCACTGCCCGCGATCAACCGCGGAAGGCAATGAAACACGAAGAGCCCCGTGTGCTCGAGTACGGCGCGCCGGTCGGTCGTGGCCTCAAACTGAGCGGGGTAAGCGTCGAAAGGATCGACTCGCCGGCCGATCTCGTACGGCACGAGCCCGATCGAGAGCGCCAGTGAAAACGCGGCAGCCTGGCCGACGGCTCGCTTCGAGCGAGTGCTCACCAGCCAGGCAAGCGCCGCCGCCGGCACCAGCGCGGCCAGCGTGAACAGAAACATGACATCGAGGTACAGCCCCAGGCCGCACCAGATCCCCAGCGCAGAGGCACGGCGCCAGCCGCCGCGGGAGAGACAAGAATGCAGCCCGGCAAGGGCCACGGCGTGCCACGCCAAAGTCAACAAGTGCCCCCCCGTGATCCGCCCCGACAGCCAAATCGTCCCCAGCGACGAAAACACCAGCGGCAAGATCGCCCAGGCGGCCGTCTGGATGCTGTAAGCTTGCGCGGCCAGCCAGAACATCGAGGCCACTACCAGCACCCAGATCACCGTGCCGCCGCTCACCAGCGTGACCGGGCCGGCTCCCCAATAGCGCGCCTGCGGCCATGACGCCAGCACCGGCAGGATGCCCATATGCGGCGTTCCGGGGTAGTGCCAGCGCCACTGGCCGTTTACGGCGTCCTGCAAGGTCAGTCCGTCAACCGCAAGGTCACTGTCGAGGTGGTCCTCGGCGTTCCAGACCAGCGGCACGCGAATCAAGACCGTCCACGCCAAACCCAGGCCCAGTACCAGCCAGGGCCATCGGGCCGGTCGAGCGATGGCATCCGGGGTCTGGTTGCTCATGGGAGACCGGTACGTTTCAGGTCACCGATTCAGACGAAAAAGTCAGAAATGCGGCAGCGGAAGCCGGGGAGCTCGGGGAGGTTCTCGATGATGGCGTCGTCGAGCAATACGACGGGAGGCTGGTCGTCGTTGCGGTGGATGACGACCGTCCGATGCGCGGGATAAATGACCCACACCAAAGCAACTCCGGCGATCAAGTACTCGGCGACTTTTTTACCCATTGCACCAGGGCGATTGCCGGGCGAATAGACTTCGACGGCGAGGTCGGGCGGGACGGGCGGCAATTCATGGCGCACTTCAGATCGGGGCCAGCGGGCCTCGCTATAGAATGAAACGTCCGCCCCACGAACGGTGTCAGGGCCGCGCTCGGTCACCAAGGCCGACTCGGTCAGGCAGTAACCATAGCGAGATTGTCGCCCAAACGATGCCAGAACGAACACGACGTTTGCGACGACACATCCGTGATCGGGCATTGGTGGCGGCACTTCGACGACCTCCCCGCGCACGAGCTCGAACGACCCCTCGCCGAGCTCGGCGGCCATGAATTCCTCGGCGGTCAGCAACTTGGTCTGAGCCACAGTCGCCATGATGAAACCCTCTTCTCGCCCCAGTCGAAAAACCCTCACACCGCCTCCGCCATCACCTCGAGCTGCCTGACCGACCGGGTTTGTTCCTTGGCCAGGAATTCGCGGCCGGACTTGATCCGGATGTGGTCCCACGGCAGAACTTCGTCGATGGGCCGCTCGCGATGGGAGTAGAACGGCACGTCCACGCCGAGCTCGGCGAAGGTGTCCCACCAGAGGCGGGGCTTGAAGTATTCGCCCCAGGCATCGAGCCGCGCTCCCTTGCGCCACGCCGCCTCGAGCGCCGGCGCCAGCCGGCGGTCGCCTCGAGTCAAAACTCCCTCGAGCATGCTCCGCTCGATGTCATGCGTCTTGATGGTGACCGAGCGGACCTTGACTCTCGCCCGGAGATAGCGGTGCGCCCAGTGGAAATAATCACGGGTGGCCAGCTCGTTCCACTGGTACGGCGTGTGAGGCTTGGGGATGAAGTTGGACACGCTTGCCGTGACTTCAGCGTAGCGGCCGGTCACGTCCTTGCCGATCCGGGCGATGGTTTCGGCCATTTGGACGATGCCGTCCAAGTCAGCGGTGCGTTCGCCGGGCAGCCCGCACATGAAGTAGAGCTTGACCTTGCGCCAGCCCCGCCGAAACGCCTCGGCGCAGCCGTCGTAGAGGTCTTGGTTGTTGATGGGCTTGCGGATCTGCTCCCGCATGTCGTCGCGCGCGACTTCGGGCGCCAGCGTCAAACCGGCCCGTCGGCCCTCCGCCAGGAGTGCGGGAATCTTCTTGAGCATCTCGGTGATTCGGAGGCTCGGCAGCGAGATCGTCACGCCCAGCGGCGTGAAGACCGCGCTCATTTGCGTGACCAGCTCTTCAAAGTCGGGGTAGTCGCTGGTCGATAACGACAGCAAGCTGATCTCGTCGTAGCCGGTCGCGTAGTAACTCTCGAGCGCCGCCTTGACAATCGTGTCGACCGTGCGATGCCGCAGCGGTGCTTGATGACCGTGCTCTGGCAGAAGCGGCAGAGCCATGGACAGCCGCGCATGATCTCGATCGCGATCCGGTCGTGGGCCGTTTCGACATAGGGCACAACGGGTCGCGTGGGGAGGGGAATTGACTCCAGGTCGCGGATCACGCACGGCTTGATTTCCTCGGGCACGTCGTCGCGGGTACGGCGAATTTCGAGGATGGTGCCGTCTTCGCGGTAGATGGGCACGTAAAACCGCGGCACATAGGCCCACTCAACCTGCCCGGCAATTCGCGCCAGCTTGTCTTCGCGCGACAGCCCCGAGCCTGCCATCGATTTCCACATTTCGCACACGAGCGGCAAGCTCGGCTCGCCGTCGCCGATCACGAACAGGTCGACAAAAGGCGCCAGGAGCTCGGGGTTCTGCGAGCCTGGGCCGCCGGCGATGACCAGCGTGTCATCGCTGTCGCGTAGATCGGAATGCAAGGCGATGCCGCCAAGGTCAAGCATCGTCAGAACGTTGGTGTAGCAGACTTCGTATTGCAGTGAAAAGCCGAGGACGTCGAACTGGCAGAGAGGCGTGAAGGTTTCCAGGCCGTACAGTGGCACGCCGGCTTCGCGCAGGCCGGCCTCGAAATCGGGCAGCGGCGTGAACGCGCGCTCACAAGCCCAGCCGGCCTCGTTCATCAGGGTGTAAAGCACCTGAAGGCCGTGGTGGCTCATCCCCATCGAATACGTGTCGGGGAACGCCAGGCAAAGCGTTCCTCGGGCGGTCCGGTGGTCCTTCACGATGCTATTGAGCTCGCCCCCAACGTACTGGCCGGGAGTTCGCACCTTGGGCAAGATCGTCGAAACGACGGCGTTTTTGAGATCTTGGTTCATCATGGCTTGCTGGCTCCGCTTGTGTGTATGTCGTCTATCCTAACCGTCTTGGGAGTTTCTGAATAGTTCGTGAAGGCGTAAGGGAAGTGGCAGTTTGAACGGTTCTCTTTGCTGGTCGAGATGCGGACTTCCGCCGATCGGTCCGCTGGACCGACCACGAAATCAACGAAAAGACACGAAATGGTGAGCAGAGACCAAAGCTGGGAACCGATCGCAATGCGAGGGGGAAGGCAGACATCCATGGAGGGCACAGACCTACGCGAATGGTGGATCGTGAGGCCAATCCCAACAGCCTACGCTCGGAGCCAAATTCAACCGGCGAGACCGGAACGCACAACCGCCAAACCAGGGAAGGGATCGTCGCATCATGTTCGCGCCGCACGTTCGAGTCGGCCGACTCGACCGTTTGGGAATTGGCGCGATCGCGGCGCGCTGCCCCGAGGGGCCGATGGGCAGAAAGAGGCGCTCGGATTATGAGATCTGACCGCCGTCATCCATTCCGGCTCAGCATCGAGTCGGGCGTCTACAGAAATGCAAGTCGAGCCGCCGCTTTGCCCTGGCCAGGCCATGTCAAGACTGTCGTGGAAGAAGCAGATTCCGGAGTGGCCTGATTCAGTTCCGAGCGCAGAGCGGTTGCTGGCCGGGAAACACGTACATGGCCGGGCTGGCGGCGACCGTCGCGCTCCGCGACTGTTTGGCCAGGGCTCGAACAGTGGGTGCCTGCCTTCCCCGCTATGCAAACCTAAACCACCGCGCCACATCTCGACTCTACGCCTTCCCCGATGTAATTGGCTTGCCTGATTTCCACCGTTCCAGCTTTCTAAAGTTCTGGATTTCCAGGAATTAGGCATGTAGCTCCCATGTAACCAACGCCCACAGCGAACCGTCACCTTAAGCTGACGCTCGCATTGCTGGCGTTTCATCTTTACCGATCCCTTCGGTTCGCCTATACTGGTCACGCGAACACTAGAGCAGCCGGTTGCACTGGCGTATGTCGCCACATGCTTCAAGGGCTTTAGAACTCGCTTGACCGGACGGGCCATTGACTCCATTGTGTTACAACGTCCGACAGGACAGCTAACGATGTTCCTACGGTGAGCAGATTATGCCAAGGCTGGGCAGTCTTTTTCCGGCATTCGAACCTCGCACAGAAGTCGTTTACAGCCGCGAGGATTTCGCCAGCGTTCCTCTTCCTGATCGCGTTGCCGAGTACCCCGAGCTTCGCTACATGGGGTCCAAGCACCGGCTTTTGCCATGGATCCACGGCGTGCTGGGCACCCTTCCCTTCGAGACAGCCGCCGACCCCTTTGTCGGAAGCGGTTGCGTCGCCTATCTGCTCAAAGTCATGGGCAAGCGGGTCATTGCCTCTGACTTTCTGAACTTCCCTGTCGTCCTCGCTGCCGCCACTCTTGCGAACAGCAGCCACCAACTCGACGCTCCTGTCGTTAAGAGACTCCTTGCACCACGCCGCAATGGCCCGAATTTCGTCGAGGAGACGTTCACCGGCATTTTTTACGGGCCGGAAGACCTCCGGTTTCTCGACCGTGTTTCGGCCAATATCGAGGGACTTGAAAATCCGCATCATCAGGCCATCGCCCGGGCGGCCCTGATCCGCTCCTGCCTCAAAAAACAACCGCGAGGCGTATTCACTGTCTCGGGCGATCTTTCCCGCTACGATGATGGCCGCCGCGATCTGCGGCTATCGATCGAGGAACATTTCCGTGAACAAATCGAAGCGTTCAATCGCGTCGTTTTCGATAACGGCCGACGCCATACGGTCAAACGGGCCGACGTGTTCAGCATGAAACCGACGGACGTTGATCTGGTATACCTTGATCCGCCCTATGTTCCCCGCTCGGATGATAATTGCTACATGAAGCGGTATCACTTTCTCGAAGGCCTTTCCTGTTACTGGAAAGGTGTTCGCATCATGCAGGACACGCGAGTCAAGAAAATCGAAAAACCTTACACTCCCTTCAGCTACCGGAAGACCGCGCTTGAAGCCTTCGACCGGCTGTTTCGCCTGTACCGCAACAGCATCATCGTTCTTTCCTATAGTTCCAACGGCTATCCCGACCGCGACAAACTCGAATCCCTGCTTCTCCGCTACAAGGCGACCGTGAAAGCCTATGAGAAACCGCACCGCTACCACTTCGGAACCCATGGCAGCGTCGAGCGTGCTGCCGTGCACGAATACCTGATCGTAGGGCAGTGAATGGAAGTTATCGCCCAAAAGCTTGACGAGATCCTGGCAACGTTGCGGCCGCTCACTGTCTCGTGGAAAGACGAGACGGCCGAGCGTGTTATCGCCAGGCTCAAACGCTTCCGTGCAAAAAAATCCTATTCGGTTGAGGACGTCAAGCCACTCCTCGACGAGGATTTTGAAGACGGTATCCTCATATGCCGATTGTTTCTCGGACTTTCAAAGGACGCCTTTGTTTCCGTATTCAAGGATGCTCGCGGATCCGCAGGCATTGGCGTCAAGAGCTACCACGCCGATCACGCCGCATTTCTGGATGCCCTTCTCGAAACCGGCCTGCTCGAAGCCATGGCCGCCGCTGCCAACCACAAGCCGCACTGGACCGACGTGCTCGTTGAGAGATTGCGGAGCGGCCGCGGCAGTGCCATCTCCGGCCAGCGCCGGGGCCGGGGCGTTGAGGATTTCGCTCAGGGCATCGTCGCCAAAGTTTTTGGAGACAATTATCAGGTCCGCTGCACATTTACCGGCCCGCGTGGGCACCAGGCGAAATGCGATTTCGCCATCCCTTCCAGAACCGCCGCCCGCATCCTCATCGAATCCAAGGGCTACGGTGCCACCGGCTCGAAAATGACGGACATACTGGGCGACATCCGCACCATTATCGCTGCCAAACGTCCAGACACCGCCTTCTGGGACCGAGCAGAATTTCAGGGCCGTTTTTGCGCATAGTGACAGCGCCACTCGAGAGAGCGTCGGTCGTGCTGTCTGGTTTAAAACGCCGGGAGAAAGCCGTTTTGCTCTCTGTCTTGTTCCGGCGCGACGCGCTGAGACTAGCGCGCTAGCGTCTCATTCGCGTTTTGGTAGGGCCCGAGGAGAATGCGCTCACATTCTCCCCGAGCTTTTCCCGTGGGAGTAGCACCTCCCGTGGGCACTCGCCAGGGTACGGGAAAGCACGGCGGTTCGGCCAGAGGGCGCCGACCGCGCTGGCGGACGTGCCTGCGCAAAGGATGCGGACGTAAGTACCAGCCGCGAAGTTGGAACCAGCGCTACTGCCAGAACCCGGTATGCCTGCGGCTGGTCCGCCAGTGGCAGGCGGCGCGGCGTCAGGCCAAACGCCGCCGAGACGCGGCGGTCAAAGCCCAGCATGCTCAGGCTCAACATGTGCGCCGCCTGAGAGCCAAAGCCGCGTCCCAGGCTGGCCGGATACCGGTGCTTACGTCGGCGCGTGGTCACGCAGCACAATCTTTTTTTCTCTTCCCTTATGCGACCGGCCAGGCTGCCACGAACCGCCTGTGAGCTCCCTGCGCAACCCGGCACGTTTCTGTTGCCCTGCCTGCCGTCAGGCCGTTCGCAATGTCCAGGATCGTGAACGCAAGTGGCTCTGTGCGCGGCACCTTGGATGGCCGGAAGAAGCGGGCCTACGAGTACCAAGCCACTCGCTTGAACCGGTCCCACCACCAACCCAACACGTTCGCTCCCCCACCACGCCCGCCGCCTGGTGAGATTCCCCCAGAGCCATGCGCCGGTCGTCAATTATCGCGTGACCCCAGCGCGGCTCATTAGCTTGGGCTACCGGCTCAATCCGCTCTCAGGAGCCCAAGCATGATCCCCAAACGCATTCTCGTTCCTACACGACTGCGGCGTCCGCCCACCACCGGTTGGTCCTGGGTCGACCGTCGCTTCGTGCACGAGCACGCCGCGCGTCTGTCGTGCGATGCCGTGCTGTTGTACTTCGTCCTGTCCGCAGTCGCCGACAGGAACGGGTTGTCGTTCTATGGCGACAGTACGCTGGCCGCCTTGGTGCGGACATCCCTGCCGGCCTTCGTTTCTGCCCGGGACGAGTTGTTGGCCTACGATCTGATTGCCCACGAGGGGCGCTTAACCCAGGTTCTTTCCCTGCCGCCGTGCGTCCAACACCGTCGCTCTGAGTCGGGTCACGGGCCAATGCTTCTGGGCGAGGTCTTGCGTCAGGCCCTTGCAGCGACAAGCCCAGACCAGGAAGGGAGCTCGCCGTGAACGTCGCCTTGTGGGCTGAAATCCGCCGCCTGGCGGAGATCGAGAAGCTTTCCGGCTGGGCCATTTCACGCCGGCTGCACTGCTCGCGGCACACGGTGGCTGTTGCGCTCACACTCGATCAGCCTCCCACGCGCGAAGTCTCCCACCGCACCAGCCTCTTGGACCCGCACAGGACCAAGATCGACGCGCTGTTGGCCCGGAGTCCTGAACTGTCGGCGGTGCGCATCCGCGAGCAGATCGCCCGCGGTCCCGATGGCTACGCCGGCAGCGCGTCCACGGTGCGCCGCTACCTGCGTGCGGTTCGTCCTGTACACGGGCGTGTCTACCAGGAAGTGCATTACGAGCCGGCCCAGGCCATGCAGGTGGATTGGGGCGAATGCGGCCGCGTGCAGTTCGGTGCCACCACGCGCAAGGTTTCAGTGTTCGTAGCCGTGCTCTGCTACAGCCGGTTGATCTTCATCGAGTTCGCGCTCTCGCAGCGCAAGGCGGAGTTCTATCGCGGGATCGTGCATGCGCTGGAGTTCTTCGGTGGCAGTCCCCGCGCCGTGATCTTTGACAACCTGAAGGCCGCTGTGCTCAATGGCTCGGGTCGCGCCGCCTGTTTCCATCCCGAGTTCCTGGCGCTATGCGGCACCTACTGCTTGCAGCCGATTGCCTGCGAACGGCGCGACCCGGAATCAAAAGGGATCGCCGAGGGCGGTGTGCGCTATGTGAAGCACAACGCCTTGGCTGGACGCGCCGACGAATTGACTTGCTTCGACGACTACCTGGAGCTGGCACCTCTGTGGCGCGACCACGTGGCCAACCTGCGGGTGCATGAGACCACCCGAGAGCAGCCGGTTGACCGCTATCAGCGGGAGCGCTTCCTATTGCGTCCCCTGCCGGCGATTCCCTTCGATACCGATGAGGTCGTGCCGGCAGCCGTCAGTCCTCATGCGCGCGTCGAGTTCGATGGCAATCGCTACTCGGTGCCGCCACGGTTGGCGCGCCGGCCCGTCACGATTCGCGCCAGCCGTTGTGAACTCCGCGTGCTGCACGAAGGTCAGATAGCGGCCCAGCATATCCGCTGCTACGAACGCGGACAGTCGATCGTGCTGCCGGACCACCGTCTGGCAGCGCTGGCGACGCGCAAGCGATCTCGGGACTCCGCGCTGGAACACGAATTCAATGCTTTGGGGCCCGAGGCGCGTCAGTTCCATCTCCAGCTCAAGCGCCAGCCGGTGAAGACTGGCGTCCACCTGCGTCGCTTGGTGGGTCTGGCACGGCTCTACGGACCGACCGAGCTGCTTTCCGCCCTCGCGCGCGCCTTGGAGCTGGCGACCTACGATGCCGCCTATGTCGAGAACCTGCTGTTGGCGGAACGGCGGCGGCGACAACTCCCCACGCCCACCCTGCCGTCTCCGCAGCGGCGCGAACTGATCGACGAGATTGAACTAGAGCCTGCCGATCCTGGCATCTACGACCGTTTCTGCAAGGACAGCGAGGAGGATTCTCATGGCCCGACGTGAAGACAACACACGAGCACGGCTGGAGCGCGACCTGGCCGAACTGAAGCTGCTGGAGATCGCCAGGTGCTACCGCGAAGTGCTGGATGAGGCAGTGCGCAACGGGAGCTCCATGCTGGAGGTCCTGGCTCTGCTTTTTGGGGTGGAGCAGACCGTGCGCGAGCAGCACGCTCTCCAGCGGAGACTGCGCAATGCGCGGCTTCCCAAGCAGAAGACATTGGCCGAGTATGATTTCAACTTCCCTAAGCGGATCCCCAAGGCGGCGATCCTGCGGCTCTTCGATTGCGACTTCATCCCGCGGCACGGCTGTGCCGTGCTCATTGGGCCCACCGGAAGTGGAAAGTCGCATCTTTTAACCGCGTTGGGTTACACAGCGGCTGAGCGTGGCTATTCGGTGCGCCATGTCCGCGCGGTGGACATGATCAATCATCTCACCACGGCCCAACTGAACGGTCTGCTGGGCAAAGCACTCAAAACTTATGTCCGTCCCAGTCTTCTCCTCCTCGATGAGCTGGGCTATCTGCCCGTCGACAAGCGCGGGGCCGACCTGTTGTTCCAGGTAGTCGCTGCCCGTTATGAATCCGGATCGATCGTGCTCACTACGAATCGACCCTTCCGGGAATGGGGCGCCCTGTTTGACGTGGACAACACCCTGGCAACGGCCTTGATCGACCGGCTGATGCATCATGGGGAGGCGATCGTCATTCAGGGAGATAGCTACCGCATGAAAGACAAGGATTCCGATCCCGACCCGACCAGCGCGTGACCAAACGCGGTGTGTCAACGTCCGAATCGGGTGTTCCCCGCGAAGTGAGTGGCATCCGGCGTACGTGGAGGGGACGTCCAGCCCACCCTTGAGCGAGCGCGGCGATCGTGCCAGGCTCCTCAAGCGGCCGGTTCCTTGAACAGCAGGCGCGCGTTGGCCCGAGGCCCTGATCCAGACTCGCCAGCGGCTCCCCGCGAGGAGCTTCGTCTTGGCGACCTGGTCATCCTTTGCGGCCCGCGGCAACCTGCGGCGAGTGAATTGGCGGTGGTCCCGTCCGCCACGCCCGGCTCACCGAGCGCGAACGCCTGGCCGGCCCGTCCACGCTGAGCTCCGGCGCGCGACATCTTGGGCTCGACCTGACTCCGCGTACTCTCCAGCGTGCCGAGTATCGTTCGCGTGCGCACCCAGTCTGTGGCGCGCAGCGCACCCACGTCCAATGGCGCTGCTCTCGTGCTCGAAATTGGCGCAAACTCTTTGCTCGGTCCCACCTTCCTGTTCTTCACCGACGGCCTTACCTGGAAGCAGCGAAAGAGCGACCTGCGGAAGCTTGTCGAGTTTCAGAATAACGGCGACATTACCCGCATCTATACCTATGCCCTGGCCGAGCAGTTTGAAGCCGACCTCCGCGAGCTCAAAGCCGAATACAAGCTCTGATGGTTACTGGTTTTCCTGGCGATGCTGCACCATCATCTTTGTTGGTGGTGCAGCCTCGCCAGTTGCTCTTACGGCACTGCCCATAGTCATCTGCGACCGGGCAGTAACATAGATACGCCGGGGCTTTCTGTCGGTTAAGTGTTTGGCGATATCCCACTACCGCCCCAGACACTCGAAAGTGGGACCGATCACGGATTCGGCAGCATTTTGGAGCAATTGAAGGGCGCCGCTCAGTACCGAGCAGTTCCGAAGACTTGTTTGAAGGCGCATATTTGATGTCGTTTGCTTCGCTGTCTTGTTGCAGGGCAGACCGTGGACCGGCGAGTAAGCGCCTCGTTCGCGTTTTGATAACGGCCGGGGAGAATGCAGACACATTGTAGGAGCCGTATGGAGGACTGTCGAGAAGGCGGCAATAATTGAACTGCTGCGCGCGTCGGGCGACTTCGTCCTTCACAGAAGGCAAATCGAGGCTCTCATGCCCAAGAAAGTCTTTACCACTCAAGAGATCCGCCGAGTTACTAGGCTGATGAGAGCATTGTGCAGGACACATCTCGAGTTGCGTTCGGCCGACCCGTTGGCGAAACACATTCAGTTCCCTAAAATCCCCTCCGGGTTGAGCGAGTCGCTTGTGATCCACCTGATCCGTCGCCAGCGGATCTTCAGCGATTTAGTTGATATTGTCCGCGTAGACCTCTCAAGCACGCGCGGCGACATCGATCTGGTGCGGGATGGCGGCAAGAGCCTGAGCGTCGAAGTGAAGGCGACCGGACGGCAAGCATTTCAGTTGCTTTATGAGAAAGATCTCAATTCAGACCATCTAGTATGGGTTCATTTTGATGATTATTTCCAGAACGAATCGAGATACGACATACAACTCACTCGGTTGGACAACCCAAGGCGGGTATTTCGAAAGCCGAACCGAAAAATCACGTTGCGAACATTTCTAAAAGAGTCTGAGGGCTCGGATAGCACAGAGTCCGTCGACTTGACGTCCATTCTCGACTTATCCGGAACCGAGGATCCGCAGGAGTCCACAAGGGCACCTCGGCACACGAGGAGCAATCGACTCGAGCGTCGATAACGCGAAGGACAAGCAGAGCGTCGGCGGCTCACGTTCACCGCTGCGCTCCAGCCGGTTCACCCGCCCGGCTCACGCATCCCGAGTTGGTTGCCCCTGCAGGTCTTGTGGGGATTTCGACACCGCCGCCGAAGTCCCACTCTCTGACGATCATGACGCGTGCTGCAATGCCTGTCCTTCCTCCTATGGGCAGAAAGGGAACCTCGTGGATCGATTACGACAACGACGACTACCCCGACCTCTTCCTGAACAACCTGAGCGGATCGGGCGAGCTGTATCACAACAATAGAAACGGCACGTTTTCAGACGTCACCTCGGAGATGGGAATCGCCGGACCGTATCACGGTTTTTCCTGCTGGGCCTGGGATTACGACAACGACGGCTGGCTCGACATCTTTGCCACGACCTACGACCGCACCTTGGCCGACTTGATCAAGGGCCTGCTGGGCATGCCGCACGGTGAAGAGTGCAACCGCCTCTATCGCAACCTGGGCGGCGAGGGATTCGAGGACAGAACCGCCGAGGCGGGGCTGGACGTGGTCTTCGCGGCGATGGGGAGCAACTACGGCGATTTTGACAACGACGGATTTCTCGACATGTACCTGGGGACCGGCGACATCGGCTTCGACACCTTGGTTCCCAACCGGATGTTCAAGAACGTCGGCGGGACCCGCTTCGCCGAGATCACGGGCACCACGGGCACGGGCCACCTTCAAAAGGGGCACGGCGTGGCCTGCGGCGACTGGGACCGCGACGGCGACGTCGACATCTTCATCGAGACCGGCGGCGCGGTCAACGGCGACAGGTTTCACGATTTGTTCTTCCAGAACCCGGGGCAAGGCAACCATTCGCTGACGGTGAAGCTCGTCGGCAAGAAGACCAATCGCGCAGCCATCGGCGCCCGGATCAACCTGGTGACGGCCGGTGAGAAACCGTTGACGGTCCACCGGCACGTTTCGTCGGGCAGCAGCTTCGGGGCCAACCCGCTCGAGCAAACGATCGGACTGGCCCAAGCGAAGCGCGTGGCGGTTCTGGAAGTCCATTGGCCGACGAGCCAGACGACCCAGGTCTTCCGCGACATCCCGGCCGACTGTGCGATCGAGATCACAGAGTTTGGCGATTCGTATCGGCCGCTGGGGTGGAAGCCGATCCCGCAGCCGGAATAAATCCAAAAAATGACTGGGTTGGCTAATCGCGACTGCCTGAGCGGACTGTTCGGCGCATGGGTGACCGGGACTGATACTTGCGGCGCGGCATCGGCCTTGGGACGGTTCCCTACTGGGCTGACCGGTTCGAGAGCACGTGATAAAATGAGATGCGCTTCGGCAGGAATTGACTCGAGTCCGGCGCACATCAAAACTCGGCGCATCAACGGCCAATGATCACGAGGCGGCTATGCCCACTCGTTCCAGCCAACGCTTCCGTCGCTGGCGTCGCTATCTGCCGCATCACCGTGCGCGGGCTGATTGCACTGGTCGTTGTCATCGCTCTCGGACTTGCCTGGGAGGCGCACCGCACGCGCATTCAGCGCCGCGCGGTCGCCACGATCCGCGCGGCCGACGGCTCGGTCAAGTACAACTGGCAATGGAAAGACGGTGAACCGGTTCCGGATGCGAAACCGCCGGCTCCCCAGCAGATCGTCGAATTCGTCGGAGTGGATCACTTCGGTAGCGTGACGGCTGTGGAGCTGTTTCCGCGGAGCCGCCCCGTTCGGGACTTCAGCGCAGAGGATCGCGCGGATCTCGAGTCCGCGCTCGACTCCGTCAAGACGCTGCCCCAGGTCGAGCACGTGAACCTTCTGGCTTCGCGCGTGAACGACGGCGAGCTCGCGAAGCTCAACGGCGTGAAGACTATCAATCACCTCGGTCTTAACTGGACGGAAATCGGCGACGCGGGACTGGAGCAACTGGCCGGCCTGCCCAACCTCAAGCGCCTCTGCCTTCACCGCGCGCCGATCACCGACGCGGGGCTGGTCCATCTGAAAAAGTTTCCCAAGCTCACGAGACTCTACCTGGGCTACACCCGCGTCACCGACGCCGGGCTGGTCAATCTCGCGAGACTGAGCGGTCTCTCGAATTTGGATCTCAGCGGCACAGAGGTCTCCGACCTGGGGCTCGCGCACCTGAAGGGCTTGGCCGGCCTCACATCGCTCAAGCTCAGCAAGACAAACGTTACTGATGCGGGGCTGGTGCATCTCAGGGGCCTCACCTATCTCGCCTACCTCGAAGTCTGCGAGACTCGGGTCACCCCGTACGGAGCCCACGAGCTCGAGCAGTGTTTGCCGAGCCTGACGATCCGTCGGCGCTACTTTCAGCGCTTGCCAGTCACCCAGGTTTGGGGGGCCTCTGGCTGTCCATGGGTGGGTGTTCTCGTGTCCGCGCGCGCATTCAGAAGTAAGGGCAGCCATCGGGTGTCTGACTTTCACGTGTATTGCTTCGCAATGGTCACGTGAGCGTCATGGACCTGGCGTCAGGCTGATCCTTCTTACCCGCCCAGAACGATTGGCAAGTCAAAGTAACGGAGCTAGAAGTCACGATCCCAGACCCGGCAGTGTTTCTGCAACAGTTCATTGATGGCTTGCTTGTCCTCTGGCGGAACGGGCAGTGCGCCCGACCGAGGAACGGGAGGTGGGTCTTCGCTTTCACCATCAGCGTCGAGTCGCCACTCCACCGGCAGGACTCGATCTTGTCCCACCGCAGCAACCCCCAGTACTGCCACAACCCACCCTCCCGAATCTGGAGCCGCCCCGAAGCCAGAATCAGCCAATAAATCCCGAATGAGATGCCCAGGACGGGACTGGCGATAGCGAAGGACTTCGGCAAGGAACTCACCGCAAGAGTGCCACCGAGCCCCAGAGCCAGGAAGAGAACGGCATTGATCAGGAAGGCAACTCTAGTCGGGTGCGGGCCGCAGTCCAACAGAACTCGACCACCAGAATTCAGACCGTAGAGCCAGGTTCCCAAGAACAGTAAGAAGATCAGTCCCCAGAGGAAGGACCATGCCAGCCAGAACGACACGGTGCGAGGCTGGTGCGAGACGGACGAAATCATCATTGCGACCAACAGCCAGCCGACGAGAAAGATCAATCCCCAGATCAGGGCGTTTATTGCGCCCCTACCCAAGGCCGTAGCTGTCATTCGAGCAGGCATCCGAAGATCTCCAAGAAGACGATCAGACAATCCGTCCCTCCAACCCATAGTAACCGATCACCTCCGGGACCGGTAAGGGAAGGCAGACACCCATCGAAGGCACAGACCTAAGCGATTGGTGGTTCGTGAGGCCAATCCCAACAGCCTACGATCGGAGCCGAATTCAACCGGCGAGACCCGAACGCGCAACCGCCAAACCAGGGGAGGGATCGTCGCATCGTGCTCGCGCCGCACGTTCGAGTCAGCCGACTCGACAATTTGGGAGCCGAAGTCGCGCACCGTTTGCACCCAATTCGATCGATCGAGCCCCAGTCGATCGAGCACCAGTTGCGATGCGTTCAATCGTCGACAATATCGAAGTCGGTGATCAGTACATCCCCAGTAATATGGACCAAGACGAATCGGTCACCATTGTCCTTCAACAATCGATAGTGAAGGACACGACTCACATCGCCTTTGTGCCGCTCGATCTTGCGGCCGGCCACGTCCTGCTCCGCGAGGAAGATGACGGAGCGCACGTCCGCGAGGTCTCGCGATGTGCCCCCATTCCCGAGATCGGTGCGTGCACCGGCGTGAGCACCGGCGAATCGGCGACGGCCTTGCCTCCCTGGCCGAGCGCCTTGAGTGCGGCGACCACCTTTTCCGTCCTCGCCGGGTTCGGATCGGTCTGCTGCTTCAGGGAATGGAACAGCGGTCCGATGCGCGGTACTTTTCTCTCCTTGCCGTCCGCTTTCCAGAGAAAACCGCTGACCTTCCCATCGCCATCTTTGATGAACGTAATCCGGACGTCCCGGTGCGCCGAGTGGAAGCGGTTGTCGGCTTCCGGCAGAAACTCCTCGTCGAAGAGGCCGTTCACGAGCGTCAACAGACGACCTCGGTCCGTGCCAAAGGCCAACATCTGGTTGTTGGCGAACTCATAGCGTCCGGCGTAGGCGTCAAGTTCCTCTTCAGCAACATGCGCCAATGGATGTTTCGTCGGGTTATACGTCGGGTAATTGGACCAGTGATACTCTCGCGCAATGGCCTCGAGAATCCGCGACACCATCTGGGAGTTGTCGTTGGCGTTGATCATGATCGCGGCTCCTTGCCCGGTCTCCGCATAGGCAAGCAGTTGCGCGTCAAAGCCTTCGTCACGCCCGCCGTGCCCGAATCGCAGCGCGGTTCCGCTGCCAACGACACCTACGCCCAGTCCATAGTTATTCTTCTGCTCCGTGATCATTTGCCGCGCCATCGCCGGCGACAGCGTTTTCCCGGACTTGCCCGCCAGGGCCTCCTGCACGCCGATGGCGAACCGCGCCAGATCGGAGGGGGTCGTCCACAAGCCGGCCGCCGCCATCTCCGGGTAGATGTGCCACCTCCCCTTCACAGCCTTCCTGTCCATGGTATGCCCGGCCGCCGTGAGTTTTCCCTTGTCGTCCGGCAACGGTTGTTCGAACGTGCTTTCCTTCATGTCGAGAGGCCCCAGGACGGCCTCCTGCATGAATTGCGGGAACGGCTTACCGGTCACGTCGACGACCAATTGCTGCATGATCGTGTAGCCGCCGCCGGAGTAGCGCCACTGGCTCCCGGGGACGATGTCCACCCGAATGGGACGAGTGTTCGCGGGCTTGGAGCCATCCAAGACCTGCACAACCGTGGGGCGGGGCTCATCCGTGGCGTAACCCGGAAATCCGTGAACAGTCAAGCCGGCTGTATGGCTGAGGAGGCCGCGGAGGGTGACCTTTTTGTCCTCGGTGAACTCGTTCTCCGGCACCTTCCAGGTGAGGAGCTTTGTGTTCACGTCTTCATCCAACGCGAGTTTGCCCTGTTCAACCAACCGCAGTGCTCCCAGGGCCGACACGGGCTTGCTGATCGAACCGGCCTGAAAGAGCGTCCTGGACGTCACCGGCGTTTGCCCCCCCTGCTCCGTCGTGCCATAGCCTTTTGCCTTGACGATCTTGCCGTCCGCTATGATGGCGAGAGAGAGGCCCGAGACGTGGCGCTTGCCCATCTCGGACGCGATGATCTCGTCGAGGGTGGCGCCGGAAGGGGAGATCGGCGCGGCCAGTTGGGGAGGCGGCGTCGCCGTCTGGGGCCAGCCAACCGAATCGACACATGCCAGACAAACGAAAAGCACGCCCATGTTGAGTCGCATCACAACATCCGATCCTTTCGAGCGAGTTTCACTTTAAGCAAAGACGATCACTCGGCGAACGTGAAACCGGCGACCTCGAGTCGACTCGGCGTCTTACCGAAAAATGTGCCGGGAGACAGTTTGGTCGGCATGGGCAAGCCCTGTGAAAACACGGCGCTTCTCGGCGATCACCACCGAGGTCGAGAACCGAGCCTACCCGATTGTCAGAGAGCCTTTCCAGCAAATCGTCGCGGCGCTCAGCGACGAGTCTTGAAAACACCCTATCAAAAAGTCGATCGATTTCCGGAGCCGGAGAACGCGAAGGACAGGCAAAACGTCGGCGGCTCAAGTCCGCCGCTGTGTTCCAGCCGGTTCACCCGGCGGGCTCACGCATCCCGAGTTGGCTGCCCCTGCGGGTCTTGTCGGGATTTCGACACAGCCGCCGAAGTCCCAATCGCTGACGATCATGGTGCGTGCTCCATGCTTGTCCTTCGTCTTCCGGGCAACTTTCTGCGAAAAGCGGCTGGCGCACGAGCGCGAGCGGTGAAGCGCGGCCGCGACGTGGCACCCCCTGATGCGTTAGAATCAACCGCATGAGCACGCTACTGTATCGGCCGCGAGTGGGCCTGACGATGGGAGACGTTGCGGGCATCGGCCCAGAGGTCATTGCCCGAGGCTGGGTCGACCCTCGGTTGCACGCGCTCGCGCGCCCGCTCGTGGTCGGCGATCCCAAGGTCCTCAAGCGCGCGTTGACGCTCTGCGATCTCTCGGCCGCGATCGAGGTAGAAATCATCGATGCTCCCGAGCAGGCCGAGCCGTCGCCACGGTTAATCCCCTGCCTGGCCGGACCACCGACCCTTCCCGATCTCGGGACGGTCCGACCGGGGACAGTGGACGCACGCGCCGGCCGTGCTGCCTATGAGTTCCTCACCTTGGCCGCCGACCTTGCGCTCGAGCGCCGGATTGACGCAATCACAACGCTGCCGATCAACAAAAAAGCACTCCACGACAGCGGAATCCGGCACCCCGGCCACACCGAGATCCTGGCCGAGCGCTGCGGGGCCGCCGATCACGCGATGATGCTTTATCTGGAGGGGGAAAGATCGCAATCGGACCTGTCAGCGGGCCAGTGCGAGCCGCGGAGTGCGGGCCTGGGCGTGATCCACGTCACCCTGCACATGGCCTTGCGCCAGGTTTTCGAGCGGGTTACCCGCGAGGCGGTCCTTTCCAAGATCCAGCTCGCCGATCGCGCGATGCGCCCCTTGACCGGCGGCCGCCCCCCGCGGATCGCCGTTGCCTCGCTCAATCCCCACGCAGGCGAAGATGGCCTCTTCGGCGACGAGGAACAAACCATCATCGCGCCGGCGGTCGCCGAGGCTTGCCGCCGGGGTGCCC
This sequence comes from uncultured Isosphaeraceae bacterium, assembly GCA_963830625.1. Classification (GTDB taxonomy): domain Bacteria; phylum Planctomycetota; class Planctomycetia; order Isosphaerales; family Isosphaeraceae; genus CAWHMZ01. The sequence goes on from CAWHMZ010000009.1 coordinate 58,804, forward strand.
TTGCCACCGGCCCGTGGCCCAACGACACGCTCTTTTACAAGGCGCTCGCCGGTGACTTCGACGCGGTCGTGGCGATGTACCACGACCAGGGGCACATCGCGCTCAAGACGGTCGGCTTCGATCGTGCAGTCAACGTCACGCTGGGCTTGCCGATTGTCCGCACCAGTGTCGCGCACGGCACAGCTTTCGACATCGCCTGGAAGGGACTGGCCGATCCGTCGAGCCTGATTGCGGCTGTGCGAGTGGCCGCCAAAATCGTCGCGGGAGGGTGACCGGCTCGGCGTAGGCGTAAGCACGCCCGTCCCTATCGCGCACCAAGCGCACTCGTTATACTCAGTTTGGCAAGGTTATCGACCCGTGCCGTCGACGTCGGCAGTGCCACAGGAAATCGATCACAGCGATCTCTATGAGTACCATCGACTACATTTATCGGTTCGATCCCAAGAATTCGAGCGTCAAGCGGTCTCCACCTGATGCAGAATCCGCCCGCAAGACGCTCGAGCACGGCAACCGGCTCTTCGCAAAGTGGATGGAGAACTGCCGGACCCGCGACGTTTCGATCGGCGAGCCGCGCTACGTGGTTCACTGCAACGGGCCGGAGGTCGGCATGAATCGCGCCCTGGGCGAAGTGCCCACGCAGGCGCCGTTCGCGGTCGTGGTCGGGTGCTCCGACGCTCGGGTGCCTACCGAGATGGTCTTTGGCCAGGGGTTCAACGACCTGTTCGTCATCCGGGTCGCCGGCAATGTTCTCGGCGACGTGTGCATGGGAAGTATCGAATTTGCGATCAACGCTTTGAGCGAAAGCGTGAAGTGCGTGGTGATGCTCGGTCATCTGGGCTGCGGTGCAGTGACCGGCGCAGTCGATTCTTACCTTCGGCCCCTCCAATTCTGGTCGAAGTCAACGTCGCCGATGTTGCGCACAATCATTCAGCGGATCTTCGTCGCGGTGCGCGAATCCGACAACGCCATCAAGGAAGTTTGGGGCCCCGATTGTCGCGAAATGCCGAGCTATCGCGATGTCTTAGTCGACATTGCTGTCTGCGTGAACGCCGCACATTCGGCCTTTGATCTCCGGCAGGAAGTCGAGCGCGCGGCCAAGTGGGAGATCGAGGTGCTTTACGGCGTGTTCTCTTTGCGCAACCACCAGGTCAGCATGCCGGTCAATCCGAGGTCGCCGGTCGCGCCTGAGAACGTCAATCTCGCCCATGCGCCGACCAATCCGCGCGAGTTCACGACGATGGCCCTTCAAATGGCTGAGCTATTGAAACCGGACTCAGAGGCACCGCCGGCACCGGCCAATTCTGCCGCCCGTGCCCCTGGCGCGAGAGCTGCCAGCGACGGCCTCATTCTTCGTGCCGACGATCACCTTGGCGTGTCCGGCCCGCGCTGAACCTTAGGCCCTCGCGACACCGGGCGTGCTGGGCTTTCGGTCGCGCGACGTCCCCCTTACCCGCCCTTCGGGCACCCTCTCCCCGCGGGGGAGAGGGGGTCGCGGTCGACAACCGGCTGCCATTTGCCCCGTTACTTCCGCACGATTTCGACCTCGACCCAGTCGGTCTGGATTCGGCCCGGCCACACCGAACGAATGGCGGGGTCCGCCCAGGCGCAATCCGCGTCGGGTTTCAGCCAGACGCGCATCTTCCTCCGTCCCGGGCGCTCGATCGTGCCCGGCGGCACGGCGGGAATCGGGCCAAGCTCGAAGCTTCGGGTCGTGCCCTCCGGCTGGGATGCGACTGCGCGGGATGCCCTGCCCGCTCACGACCAGGCGTCCGCCGTCGAACCGCTCAGCGGCCCCTTCGAGCTCGATCGCGATCGAATGCGCCAGGTCGCAGGGAAGCGGCGTCGCGACGGCGAGGCGCGGTGGGTTGCGCACGGTCCATTCACCGCCCAAGGGAAGATAGATCGACTCGCTCGTGTCGAAAGCGGGATCGGCCCGGAGCCCAATCGCCCGCGCCATCTGCTCGTCTCGGCCGGCGTCGGGCAGTGTCATGATCGCATCGGGAAGGAGCAGCGGGTCGAACTCGAAGGCAAACGGCACGTGCGGCGGCTCGATTTCCCACCGATCGGTGAGCCCGACGGTGTGCACGCGCGTCTGGAGGACCAGCCGGTGGGGGCCTTTGCTTTCAAAGTCTCCGGGGAAGATCGTGAAAGCGACCCGGCCGCGGCCGCGAACCCATGGCGAAAACTCCTCGAGCGTCGCGCGGCGCGCGCCCTGGATTCGGTGCGACCATTCGAGATTGTCGTGGCCGACGCGACCGCTCCCGCCGTTCAAGAAGGGAACTTCGTACTCGACGACAATCGGGATCGCGGCCTGCATGGCGCGGGGATAGCGCCGGCGGGCATTCCACGTAACGGTATAACCCCGCCGCACGACGGCCTGCTCTTCTTCGGCGACAAGCTGGTCGAGCTTCCAGAGTCGCGCAGGCGCGCCGCCGGCGGCCTGCTGGTGCGCTAGGGATGAGGCGGTGCTGAAGATGCGCAAGAGCTCCCAGACGCCCGCGCGGCCATGGTCGGCGACCGCTGCGATTTCCTCGATGGTCACACGCGGGTCGTCAAGCCGCGCGACAGCCTTCCGTGCGCCACGACCCCAGGAGCTGCGCCCGCCGCCCACGAGCACGGCCACCGCCAGTGCGATCCACACCGCTGCCTTGGGCTCGCTCCACCAGCTTCGCGGTGCCCGTACGCCGGTGCTTGGTCGTGCCGAGCGCCCTGGTCCTGGCGAGTCGGGCACGCCCGCGCCGGCCCCTCTAGTCTCCGCCGGCGCCGGCAACACCTTGCTCCGCTCTTGCATCGAGTCGCTCGGAAAGCTGATCGGTTGGGAACAAGTCGCTTGTTAGAGCCGCCGCCTCGGACCGGCGAGCGGCACGCGCGACGGCGCCGGCTTTGTGTTCGGAGGCGTGGCTTCCGTCCCCTGGCGTTTCTTGGCGTCGCTCCCTGGTTTCTCCGAGGGACGAGGCGCCGATTCCCGACCGTCCTCAGGCATCTCTTCAATGATGGTCGGCTTGTGAACTCGCGGGCCGTCGCCTCCCTCGCCGTCCAGCAGCTCGCGCAAATCGTCAATGGAATCCTGCACCTCGTGCAAGTCGCGATGCAGTGCGCGGAGCTCGGCCCAGATCAGCTCCGCGGGATCTTCCGATCCCTCCTTGTCGGTAATGATGAGCAAGTTGTCTTCGGGGACGACGCGATAGGTCAAGCCGACCTGGTTCGAGCAAAAGCTTCAGACCGGTCTTCAAGCGCACTCCCTTGAGTGCGAGGGCCACATCGTCGTCGGGCGCGCGACCTTCTTGCGATCAAGCGCCGCCAGATCAAGCACCACGGGCGCTTTGAGCGTTCGGCGGAGGTGCGCGCATACCGCCTCGAGCGTGGTGGGATTTGCAAACGGGAAGTCGTACGGGCGCAAGAGAGCGTCCTGCACCGTGGCCGCGCCCGCCGATCCTGTGACTTGTGCCGTTGCCTGCGGCGGCTCCTCAGGCTGAATTGTCTGGGCGGGCCGATCGAGCCTTGTGGGCTCGGCAGGACCGTCACTCGGTCGGGCGAGGACCTTCGGGTCGGGCTTGGCGGCCCGGTCCTGGGCGTGAAGGCCAAACCGTCCCGAGATGATGAAGCCGGCGATCACGCCGGCCGCCACCAGAATCCAGAGATGACGTCTCATGTGCCGGTCCTCCCGACTCGAGGCACTTAGCCAGACCGATGGGCGGCGATGCAGGTCCCTGGCAGATTCAAGCCGTGCGCCGGCAAGCGCATTGTAGCGGTTGGCGTAGATACCGCAAAGCGCGACCGAGGCCCCGCCGGATCAAGAGCCGCTCTCCCTGACCGTTGAATGCCGGGCGAAAACATGCTGAAATGTGATGGGCGGTGTTCACAAGCGATGCGGCGCAGAGCAATTTATGAGCATTCCCCACACCCTTGGGCCGACACTCGAGCTGATCCGCGGCGGCCGCTCGAGCGCGTTTACGAGCTGAATGGGCCCGAGCTGTACATCGGCCGCATTCCGGGCCTGGACGTCTATCTCGACGATGCACGGGTCTCGCGCCGGCATGCGCGGGTCGAGCACCGGCCCGACGGATCGTGTTACCTGATCGACCTTCAGAGCAAGAGCGGCACGCGGCTCGACGGCCAGCGTCTGGCGCCGTTTGAGCCCGTTCTGCTCCGCGACGGAAGCCGGGTCAAGATTGTAGACATCGAGCTGATCTATCGCGACCATACCGTCGAGCTCGACGAGACGATCGAGCGCGGCTCGACGGTCCTCGAGTCGCTCGACGACCTCAGCACCGAACACCTGGCCCGTCGGTCGGTCGAGCCGGTGGCGGCGCTCAAGGCCATCCTCGAGATCAACCAGGCCTTGGGCGGCGGGGCCGAGCTCAACGAGGTGCTGGGCAGGGCCCTCGACGGGCTGATGGACGTGTTCCGTACCGCCGAGCGCGGGTTCATTTTGGTTGCGGGGCCCGACGGCCGGCCGCGTCTGCGGGCACTTCGCCAGCGCAACGACACGGCCCGGCTCCCCGTGCTGTCGCGGTCGGTCTTAAAACAGGTGATGAAGGAAGGCAAAGCCGTCCTCATCAAAGACACGGCCGCCGACCCCCGTTTCCTACGGGCCAAAAGCGTTGTCTCGACGTTCAAGACAGCGATGTGCGTGCCCCTGTCGGGTCACGACGGCCGCCCGGTGGGCATGGTCCAGCTTGACCGTCGCAAGGGCGGTAAAGGCTTCAAACCGGGCGACCTCGACCTGCTGGCCGCCCTGGCTGTGCCCGTCGGGGTCTCGGTGGAGAACCACCGTTTGCACAAGGAGCGCGCGTCGTGGGCGGCCGCGCGCGAGATCCAGTTGTCGCTCTTGCCCAAGAATCGCCCCGAGATCACCGGCTACACATTCTGGGATTGCTACCAGCCGACTCTCGAGGTCGGCGGCGACCTCTACGACTACATCGCGATCGAGGCCGCCGATGCGGCCTCCGTTGCCGCGAAGCGCTGGGCTGTGACGGTTGGCGACGTCGCCGGCAAAGGGATGCCGGCGGCACTGATGGTGGCGAGCATCTGCCCGGAAGTTCGTTATCTGGCACGCGCCGGCGTCGGTGCCGCCGAGGTCCTTTCGCGGGTCAACCGTGACCTCTGCGAGCGAGAGGTCGGCGGCCGGTTTGTGACCATGGCCCTCGCCGAGATCGATCCGCAATCGCACGTCTTGACGGTGGTCAACGCGGGGCACATGGACCCGCTCGTTCGCCGCGCGAGCGGAACCATTGAGGCCGTCGGCCGCGCGGGCGCCGGGCCGCCCTTGGGGGTCACCACCCGCTCGGTCTACAAGCCAGCCTCGGTTTCGCTCGAGCCCGGCGACCTGGTTGTCCTCTATACCGATGGCGTCAACGAAGCGACTAACCCTGACCGCCAGCCCTTTGGCGTCGAGCGCATCAAGGAGGTCCTCGGCCGGCCCAACGCCGGCGCCGCGGCCACCGGCGAGGCGATCCTGGCGGCCGTGCAGGATCATACCGCAGGGCGGTCTACCGACGACGTCACGATCGTCTGCTTCGAGCGCAGCCGGACATAGCTTGGGAGACCATCGTGTTTGGCTTTTTCAAGCACCGGCGGCGGCAAAGGCTGCAAGCAAAGCCGTTTCCCGCCGCCTGGCTGGAATTCATCGAGCGAAACGTTCGCTATTTCGCAGACCTGCTCCCTGCCGATCGCCGCGAGCTCCAGGGCCTGCTCCAGGTCTTCATGGCCGAGAAGTCGTTCGAGGGCTGTGGCGGGCTCGAGCTGACCGATGAAATCAAGGTCACCATCGCTGCGCAGGCGTGCCGGCTCTTGCTCCACCGGCAGACCGATTTTTACCGTCGGCTGATGACGATCTTGGTTTATCCGACGGCTTACCTCGCCAAGTCTGTCGAGCCAATCGGCGGGCCCATCGCCCTGGAAGGTGAAGAAATCCGGCTAGGCGAGGCCTGGAAAGGCGGCGTTGTGATCGTTTCGTGGGATGAAGTGCGTGCCGCGTCGTTGGGGCTCGCCCACGGTCGCAACCTTGTCTTGCACGAGTTCGCCCACCAGTTGGACATGGAAGACGGCGCCGCCGACGGCGTGCCCATTCTGGAAAGCGCCAGCCAGATCGCGCGCTGGGCGCAAGTGATGGAGAGCGAATACCAGCGGCTGAAACGAGATAGCGCGCTGGGCCGATACTCGGCCCTCGACGATTATGGCGCCACCAGTCCGTCGGAGTTCTTTGCCGTGGCAACCGAATGTTTCTTCGAGAAAGCCGGCGTCTTGCGGAAACGGCATCCCGAGCTCTACGAGGAGCTGAAGAGGTACTATCAGCAGGACCCGGCTCAGTTGATTCCCGCGAGTCAATCACTTCCCACGTGAGCGCCTATCGGCTCCGGGCGCCGTGCGCGACGCCGGTCGAGAGGCCGCCCGCCCGCGGTCACCAGAGCCAATGCTCCTGCACGAATACCTCAATTGTCCCAATGGCGTTTTGAGTCGCATGAAGCAGAATGACGAGCGGCACCGACCCGATTTTGTAGCGAACGAAGCCGAGGTAGAGGCCCATCGCGGCGACGAGTGCGATACCGTAGCGGTCATACTGCATATGCAGCACCGCAAAAACGAACGAGCTCAAGAAGACCGCGCCGACGGGCCCTGCTCGTGACTCGGCGATGCCCCTGTACAGAAACCCGCGAAAGAGAATCTCCTCCCCGATCGGGCCCACGGCGACAACCGCGACGATCAAGAAGGGCAGCCATGCGTGCCGGTAGAAATCCACCATGATTTCCGGCACAAGGGGGCGGCCGAGAGAATAAGACAGCAGATCGCTGGCGACACATAGCGCGATCGCTCCCGCGAAGGCGAGAAGCACGGCGCGCGGCCGCGGCCATGTAAGTGCGAGATAATCGCGGAGCCGCCAACCACGCAGCTTGACGGGGAGCGCGACCAAGGCGATGACGAACGCGGTGCTGGCCAGCGTCGACGCTGCCAGCAGGTTTCCGTTGACAAACATTTCCTCCACGCGTGCGTGCGCAGTGCGCGGCGAACTTTCGAATGGGAATATACGCTCCATCAACTCCGGCGCGGCGGCCATCGCCAGCACACAGATCGCAGTCCAACCGATTGTCGCCCACTGGCCGATGGCGCGCGGCCGTGCCTCCGGTTCCGACTGCGACACTGCATCACCTTGCAATATCACGTTCGGCTGTTCGCCGGCCAGGGCGGGCTCAGGCTCAGACGACGAAGCTTCTTGTTCGCTTGCCATGGCGCGCTTCAGCCTTCTGTGAGTACGATCTGAATTTTCCAGTGGGCGATTTCGTTCTCACCATCTTGCCGCGAGAGTCGCGCCGATCATAGTCTGCACTGTCGACGCTTCGCGTTCGACGGAGGACGCTCCCATGCCGATTCGATCGTATCAAGCCGGTGACGAGCACGCTCAGGCTCGCATTTACAACACGGCGGCGGCAGGGCTGCCCGGGTTCAAGCCGGCGACACCCGCCGAGATAACCAGGCGCTTTCAAGCCGTCGGTTCCGATCCTCGTGCCACGTTCTACGCCGAGGACGACGGCGAGGTCGTCGGCTACGCGGTCTTCGCGGCCAACGGACAGATCAGTTGGCCTTGGGTCCTGCATGGAGCCGAGGCGCTGCGCCAGCCGCTGCTGGAAACCATGCTCGCCGAGATGCGGCGACGCGGTCTCGCCGAAGCCTGGGCCGCCTACCGCGCTGACTGGACGCCCGTCCTCGACGACCTGCGCGAGCGCGGCTTCACTGAGAAGCGAACGATGATCAACTACGTGGCCGACCTCGCGAGTCTTCCTGTCCAGGATCGCGTCGGCTCGAGTCGTGCGGTTGAGCCGCTGGCCCGCGACGAGCTGCACTTGCTCCTCTTGCTCCAGCCGGAACTGTTCGCCGGGACTGCCCTGAAAGAGATCGAGCGCTTTTTTGGGAACACGCCCACTATCGTTTTCCGGGACGACTGCTCGCACTTCGAGATTCCAAGAGCGGTGAGCTTCGCGGCGTTTCGTTGCTCGTCGTCGATCTAGCGTTTGCCGACCCGACCAAGATCGACGCCGCGATGCCGTGCTTTCGGCTGGGCGCCTTCGGCACCGAGCGCGAGCGCCACAAGCGGGTGAATGGCTTGTTTTCGTGTGTCTTCGCGGATGAAAGCGAAGCGGACTCTCTTCTCACCGCCGCGCTTTCCCTGGCAGCGGGCCCAATGCGTCTGACCCATTTAGCGGCCCAGGCTCCGTCTGATGCCGTCGCGCTCTGCGCCTGGTACGACCGCACGTTCCAGCGCCAGGGCGCATTCCCGATCATGGCGCGAAGCTCGGCAAGTTGACAGGTGAAGACCGGTTGGTTTTCCGAGCCGTGGCGAGCTTTGTCCGCCGAGCTGTCCAATTCTTGGCAGTACCGGAATAATCCTACGCCGGGAGATTAATCGCATGGCGCCGTGGAGGCTATTGCTCTGGGCCTTGCTTGTCACAAGCGGCGTTTTTGGCTTGTACGGGCTCCATCGCCTCGGATTATGGATGGAGGAGCGGGGCTACATCTACTACGTGCACAAGAAACCCAAAGGCAGCGCGGTCGGCTCGTTCGTGGCTTTGCAGAAGATCATCGAGCCGCAAGTGCAGCACGTCATTCAAGTCGCGCGGGTCAACCATTTGGCCGGTGACGAAGAGGCCTCCGGCCAGGGCACCGGTGAGCCCCCGCGGGCAGAGCCGCCGGGTGACGCCGGCACCGCGCCTTGAGCTGGCCGACTTCATTGCGAGCCGCTCAGGCCGGGTCCAGACGAGCGAGCTTCTGGCTCACGGCGTCAGGACCAGTGGCAATGGGAGGCAGGGATCGAACGATGCCCGTCATGCCCGGGAGACCTTGATCGGTCCATTCCGGGCCGAGCGCCTCGGCCAGCGCATGGCCGTCAGGCGCAGCAAGCACGGGGCGAACGACAGTCTCGGCCCATGCGTAATGCGGACGTTCGTAGCGGTAGTCGAAGCTGCCGGCGCCGCGCTCGAAGACCAGCAGATAGCGTCGCGCGCCGGGAAGAAACCTGCGGGCCAAGAGTGGGGCGGGCGCTTCCGGGCAGCCGGGCGGATGAATGACGATCGCCAGGGAATCGTGGCGCTGTCGCGCAAGCGGCCCGACTCGAGCGCCGAGGCCGACGCTTGGAGATCGTCCCACTCGCGCCCCCACAAATCGCGGCGATCGGCGAGGTCACAAACCAGGCGGAAAACCTGCGGCAAGACCACGTTGTAGGCCGCGGCTTCGGAGGCGCGCCGGCAGCCAGTGCGCGAATCGCAGCGTCGAGCCAGAGCCCCTGTTCGAGCGCCGGCCACTCGTCGAAGTCGCCCGCCTCGGCAGCCGCAACCAGCAAGTCGCGGCATTCGCTGGCGCGGCCCGGCTCGAGGAGAACCCAGGCCGACAGTGCTCCGTCGGTATCGAAATGGTTGTTGACCGCCAGGGCGCCGGCCCATTGTGTAAAAGCCTCGGGGTCGGCGATGAAATTGAGTGCAATCTCGGTGGACGTGTCAGCCTTGTACCTCCGCGGAGTGCGATTGCCTTGCCAGTGCGACAGGTCGAGCCCCGCGCCGGGAACCAGGCCGTCGCAACTGATCGCCGGCGTCGCGCCCTCGTAGCCTTCTGCCACAAACTGGAAACCGTGAGCGAGTGACTTCATGAGAAGCTCCCCCCAGTGTTATTGATTCGGCCCGCGCTCTTCGAGCAGGGCACTGCACTGCGCGAGGATTTGGACGGCCACCTGGTTGGGATTATAGCCGCCCGGCAGCCGCACCAGCGGCTTGTCGTACAGGTCGCAGAACTGTTTCACTTCGCCGAATGCGTGGCTCGACCACCGAATCGCCAGGAGCACGAGCGCTACCTCCGGGCGCGCGACCACCGCCTGGAATGACTCAATCGATTGATGTTCGCGCGTTTCGACCCAGAACAGGTCCTTGAGTCCGAGGGCTTTTCGCAAGGCATCCTCGGCCTCGCGGCGGCGGTCGCCGCCGATCAACACGACCGATCGGCCGGCAAGCAGTCGGGCTGCCTCTTTCACTTCGGCGGACGACTGGCTCGGGCTGGGCGCCTGGGGACTTGTAGCCTGGGGACGTGTCGCCAGGTACCGATCGATTTCGCGCAAGACGGCCTGGAATTCGCTGGGCAAGTCATCGCGGTCTGGGAGTTCTTCGAGCAGTGGCAGGAGCAGCTCACGGACCGCGCGGTTGCTGGGCGGAACGCCCTCCGCGACCAAATTGGCCACGCTCTGAATGATGCCAGGCCAGTCGAAGCCGGCGCCTGGGGCGGCTCGACTTTGGCTGATCTGGTCGCGCAGTTGCGCGATCAAGACGGCCGGGCGCTCGCCGGGCTGGTCCTCGTCGGGCGCCGCCTCGATCCGGGCGAACAGCTCAGGCCACCCGGCGGGATCGGCGCACTCTTCGGCCCGCATGAACCGCTTGATGTAAACCTGCTGCCGGGCAGCCGTCTCCTTGAGCCAATCGAAGACGGCTAACTGGTCGGAATCGCCGCCGGCGCTCAATCCCGCAAGCGCCGACCGAAGCGCCGATTGGGCTTCGGCCACCAGTGGCAACAGACGATCCAGAACCTTGGGATCGCCTTCTGGTTTGTCGACATGGTCACGGGCCAGCGCGAGTGCGGCGGCCACCGTTTCAAAACACCCGGCGACATTCTCGAGCGGCCCGAGGTCTTCCGGGCCCAATGACCCCGACGAGCTCAACCAGAGCAAGCGGTCGGCAAGCTGGTTGGCCCACTTCTGGATCTTGCGGTCGGCCGGCGCATTCTCGGCCTCGAATCGGTTGTCGCGCCTCAGTGTGCGCACACATTCAGCCGCCCAGCGAGCGGCCTCGGCTTTGCACCGGCAGCGGGCTTCCAGCTCCGCTAAGTCCGCGTACGCACCCCTGGGCCGAGGAATCGATTTCGCTGTTGTCTGCGGTTGGGACCTCGACAATGAGCCCCGCCCGAACGTGAGCTCTCTGAGCGGCTCAGCCGGCGACCTGGCTTGTGCGCTCGAGCCCTCCCGTCGAGTTGGACTGGGTGATGCGTTATGGCCCGCGACAGGCGTGGTCGACGTGGGCGATCTTGACGACGCGATCGCGGAATCACTCGGAACTCCGGAACAGGCCGTTGCGGCCAGGATCGCCTCGGCGAGCTCCCTCAAATCCGCACGGAGCGCATCGTCCTCGGCGGCCAGAGCGATTAACTGCGCGGCCTCCTGCCGGATCGCTTTCATTAGCCAATCGGACATGTCTCACTCCGCCGACCCGCTTCGCCCGCCGCCGAGATCGAGTCTCTCATATCGAGATTAAACCATCGGCCTGACGAGGAGAACAGCCGTCGGAACAATCGAGACGGCCGAAGTCAGAAACGGTCACTCTACAGCCGGCGACGCGTCCACCACGACCAGCGACACCGCCTGCCGCGGCAGCGAGAACCGCAGCGCAAGCTTGTTTCCCTGCGCGCGCACCCATTCCGGTGAGGTGAAAAGGGTCAATTGCGACGCACGCTCGAGCTGCGCATACTGCTCGGGCGTCGGCTGCGAGGGCGAACCCATCCGACGCCACGCCTCGTAGGCATTGCTGTGTTCGCGATCGATCCGGAAATGCTGGACCAAGAGCGGCCGATCGGGCGCCGCCATGTGATCGAGCACAAGCTCGATGACGGCCGGCGAGCCGGGCAGGTCGTCGTCGTGGAAATGCCAGACCAGCACGCACAGCCTGCCGTCTCGCCGGCTGGCCAGGGCCGACACATCGGGCTTGCCCCGCACGCCGCCCTTGCGAATCGCACTCGAGACCGATTTCGGCCGAGCTCTCCACGGCGAGACACTCGCCGCCCATCATGCCGAACATGCGGAAGACGTTCAGAACCGGCAGCGCAATGCCGTTGGTCGAGAGCACTCTGAAATCCGGCGAAATAGGGTTGATCCTCGAACTCGAACGCCCAGGTCACGGCCCCCTCGAAGTTGACGCCGTGCTTGTCGGCCAGAAGATACTTGCGCGCGAATGCGGCAGCCGTGTAGCTGGCGTAAAGCGTGCCGTTGCGGTAGCCGTTCTGCGGGTAGATCGTCGCCGGGACAGGCCGCGCAGCCGTCCGGGTCCGACTCGCCGATGATGATCGGCTTGCCCCGCAGCTCGGGGTAGCTCGGCGACGATGCTCAAAGCCGCGGTCGATGTCCTGAAGCTGGGCGGCGATCCCGGTCCGGACGTGCCCGTCGACAAACTTCGGGATCTCCCTTGGCGTGGAACGCGACGAAGTCGAGCGGAGACCCCTGTTTGCCCGTGACATGATTGGTGCCCTTGACACAGTGGTCGAGAAAGTCGCGGAGGAATCGAGAGCCGCCCGGGCGACCTTGGCCCGGCGACATGGGGCCCGCCGACCCGCGCCGTCGGCAAGCGCCCGCTTGACGGCGTCGGCGGCGAAATCATAGAGCTTGTGATATTCCTGCGGGCGTCCCCCGCCAGTAGAGGATGTTGGGCTCGTTCCACACCTCCCAGTACCACGTCTCGACCTCGGCCTGGCCGTAGCGCTCGACGCAGTGCCTCACCCACTGAAACACCAGCTCGGCCCACTTGGCGTAGTCCTTGGGCGGATAGGCCCAGCCGGTTGAGATCGACTTCCGTCCGCCCGGCGTCCAGTCGTGCTGATAGGGCTGCGGGTGCGTCGAAAGGGCCTCGGGCATGAAGCCGATCTGGACGTAGGGCCGCACGCCCCGCTCCTGGTAGGTGTCGAAAATGTGGTCCAGGATCGCCCAGTTGTACCGAGGCGGCCCGTGGTCGTCTTCGGTGTAAACGCCGGTCGAGCCCCATTTCAAGGCCGGCCGGCCGTCGCCGGAGGTCAGCAGGTTGTGGGTGCGAATGATAGACCGGATGTGGGACTGAGCGCGCTTCAACTGCGACAGCAGCTTCTGACGCCGTCTTTCATGTAGGTGTAGTTCGGCTCGTCGTAGCCGAAGAAGCGCCAGACGGGCGGCATCGCGACGGTTTTCTTCGCTCCATCGACCTTGATGGAAACCGGAAACGCCGAAGCATCGGCGGCCGAGGCAGATTGGCGGGCACTGGCCGGCGCGGCCGTTGCCGTGATTAGAATGGCGACGGCCGTCGCCAGACGCGCGAATGCGAGGGATTGATTGTTTCACTGGGCGGACTCCTCCGACCGCGATCGATTTCGTCGCCAGGGTTTCGATCAGCAACGCCGATTCCGACGCCCACTGTGTAGCATGCCAGGTCACTCGGATCAAAACCCCAGCCAAGAGCCAGTGCGCCAAGCGTCGTACTGCGGATCGCATCGATCCAGGGCGCATGGTAAAACTGGCTAACTTCGACGCCAAACGAGATCAGGAGCGCGAGCGCGGCTGCCCACCACATCGCGAGCCGTGGAAAGAAGAGACCAAGCGCCAGAAAGACGGCCAGCGACCACGCCGTATCGCCGGTGTACGCGGCGATGAAGTGCGGCAGAATGGCGCGCGTATCGGCGCGAGCCGAGCCCGCAAATGGCGACGACGACGAGAAGCGCGATCCATGCGGTCCGATTGCGATGTAATGGCATACGATTTCCGGCGTCCGTAAACCGGTCTTATCGTACCGTGAGCATCGCCTACGCTCCAGAATCAATGCTATGCTTCCAATCTTTGGTGCTCGCCGGCGAATTCCCGAGTGGTCGCCGGACGACTGCCGACCCGCGTTCCGGTGCGGCTGCTGGCCTTGAGATCCTGGTCAACGATGCCGGAGGGTGTGGTTGCTCTGGTGTTCAGTCGTGCCGTATCGTGTTGATTTCGCGCGAGATGGGCAAATTTCCGGAGGTCGACGTGAAGGAGAAGAGATGCTGGTTGTAAGCGACTTGGTGAAGGTTTATCCCGGCCCGGTGACTGCCCTGGGTGGGGTCGATCTCGAAGTGCCCAGGGGCATGTTCGGTCTCCTGGGACCTAACGGCGCGGGCAAGACGACTCTCATGCGCATCCTGGCCGGATTGCTCGAACCGACTTCAGGGTCGGTCACGCTTGACGGCGAGCCGATGCTCGAGCACCCCGAACGCATTTGGGGCCGGCTGGGCTACCTGCCGCAGGACTTTGGGTTCTATCCTCACCTGACCGGCGAGAAGATGCTCGAGTATTTGCTGCGGCTCAAGGGTGTGCGCGCACCCCAAGGACTTGCGCGCTCGCTCGCGAGTTGCTCGACCGAGTCAACCTCTCGTTCGCGGCCAGGCGGAAGGTCAAGACCTATTCCGGTGGCATGCGCCAACGACTCGGGATTGCCCAGGCCATCGCCGGCGACCCGCAACTCATCATCGTCGACGAGCCGACGGCCGGCCTCGATCCCGAAGAACGCCTCCGCTTCTACCGATTGCTTTCTGAGCTGGCCGCCGACCGGATCGTTTTGCTGTCGACGCACATCGTTGAAGACGTGGCCGTCCTTTGTAGCCGATTTGCCGTGATCCGTGGCGGGCGACTGATCGCGGCACGTCGCCGACGGTGGCCCGGAGGGCTATCGACGGCATGATCTACGAAGGGACGATCTCGACACGAAGCGTACGACCATCTACAAGCTGATCCGGGTCGCTGTGTCACTCAGGCGTATCTGGTCGAGGGCCAGAACCGGACGTGCGGGTCTACCAACCCGAAGGAGAGCCACCCGATGGCTTCCTGCCCGTCGCGGCGACTCTCGAGGACGCGTATCTGGCTCTGATCAAGACAGCACCTTCGAGCGGGCTCGACTACGACTCGGCCGCAAGTCCCGCGATGGGCGAGTTACCCCATAACGGGCAACTCTCGCGACCGGCGACGGCCGAACGAGGTGGCTCATGACGGGTGCACTAGCCGCGAGCATGCGGCGGTTTCGAACCGTGTTCGCCGAAAGTCTCGCATTCCACGCGCGGCGGCCGCTTTTCATCGTTTGGGCTCTTGATCCTCGCCTTTGTCGCCTGGCGGTTTTCGAGCGGTAGCGTGCGAATCCAGTCTGGCGACGCGTCGGTGGGCGGGATGAAGGCCTACATCACGTCTGAGTTCGCAGTCGCCATGCAGCTTTCGATCGTGACGCTGCTCTTCTACGGCTTTTTCGTCGCCGTCGCCGCCGGGATGCCAGTCATTCAGGACGAGCAGTGGCGAATCGGTGAACTGCTCCACTCGACTTCGCTTCGGCCCGGCGAGTACTCTGGGCCAAGTTTGCGGCGGTGCTCGACGGCATGCATGGCGATTCTGCTTTTGCATCTGGCGGCGATGGTGTTTTTCAATCACGTGCTGCCCAACGCGGATGCTCAGGAATCCGCGGCCCGTCTTCATCTCGCCAACTACTTCAGACCGGCCCTGCGTCTTCTCGCTGCCGACGATCGTATTCCTGGCGGGCGTCTCGTTCGCGGTTGGGCGAGTGGACACGGCGAGCCCGTGCTGGTTTTCTCTTGCCGGTGCTGATCGTGTTGCCTTGCGGCGTTCTTCCTCTGGGAGTGGTCGCCAAATTGGCTCGACCCGCGAATCAATGATGTGCTCATGTGGCTCGACCCGGCCGGGTTTCGCTGGATGAATGAAACCTGGCTCAAGGTCGACCGAGGCGTGGCGTTTTACAATCAACGAGGCCATTCCACCGGACCGAGGCTTCTTGATCAGCCGAGTGGTCTGGCTCGCCATCGGGCTGGTTGCGGTTGTGCTCGTGCCACCGTCATTTCACGAAGGCGCTACAGGGCGTCGACCTCTCCGCCGCACCAAAGCAGCCGATCACGCCGCGCCGAAGCTCCGGCGCCGGCCGCCCCAGCGCCCGTTGTCTTCGCTGGGGATGACGACGGCGCGGCCTGGCCTTTTCGCCGGCGCCTGGCAAGTGGCACGGGTCGAGCTTGTCGAGCTGCGGTCGAGCCCCGGCCTCTATCTCTTCGCGCCGCTGATCCTCCTTGAGACGGTCGGAACATCAATGCGTGGAGGTCGGCTTCCTCGATACGGCTCTGCTGCTGACGCCGGGAACATTCGCCGTCCGCACGATGGGCATCTTGGTCTTCTGCCTCTGTCTGCTCTGATGTTTTACCTGGTGGAATCGCTCGAGCGGGAACGCTCGACTCAACTGGCTGCGATCGCCTACGCCACGCCGATCCGCACCGGATCGCTCTTCCTGGGCAAAGGGGTCGCCATCGCTGCTTGTGGGACTGGCCATCATGCTGGCGGTGGCGCTTGGCTGGGGTTATCGTGCTCCTGATCCAACAAAAAGTCGGGCTGGCGATCCGGCCGTTCCTCCTGATTTGGGGTTTGCTCCTCGTGCCGACGCTCGTGGTCTGGACGGCCCTTGTGATGGCGATCCACGCGCTCACTCAAAACCGCTACACCACTTATGCGCTGTCTCTGGCCGTGCTGGCCTTCACGGGTTATCGCGCGGCTGATCGACCAGATCAACTGGGTCGGCAACTGGCCGCTTTGGAGCGCGGTGCGCTGGAGCGATATCAGCGTGCTCGAGCTCGACCGCAAGGCGTTGGTCTTGAGTCGACTCCTGGCGGTGAGCGCGGCGGCGTTCTTGATCGTGCTCGCTCTCGCTTGCTTTCGCCGCCGCGAGTGGGACGCGATGCCGGCGTGCTCCATCGACTGAGCCCGCGGGCGCTGCTCCTCCGGGCGTCGCTCAAGCTGGCGCCATTCGCGGCATTCCCGCTGGTTTTCGGCATCTGGCTGGCGCTCGAGGTGGGCTGGGGCCACGACGGCGGGGCCGCCAAGAAACAGACTAAAGGACTACTGGCGCAAAAACGTCGCCACCTATCTCGACGCCAAGGTTCCGGACATCAAGCACGTCGCGCTTGACCTCGAGCTCTTTCCCGAACGCAGCCGATATCACGTCAAGGGCACCTATGAGCTGATCGAACGCCGGTGACCGACCGCTGGACGAAATCCTGCTGACCGCCGGGCCGCACTGGGAGAAGCTCTCGTGGACGATGAACGGCGCCCAGGCGTCTCCCACCAATCGTTCCGGGCTTTTTGTCTTCGCGCCGCCGGAACGGCTCGCGCCGGGCAAGACGGTGCAGATCGGCTTCGAGCACGAGGGGAGCTTTCCCCGAGGGATCAGCAAGAAGGTGGCAAGCGCACCGGAGTTCATCCTGCCCTCTTCGGTTGTACTCACCAGCTTTCGGCCCAGCATCGTGCCCATTCTGGGCTTCGCCGAAGAAGCCGGCATCGACGACGAGAATCGCCACGACGCCAAGGAGTACAACGACGACTTCTACAAGGGACAGACTGATTCGTTCCTGGGCGCACGGGCGCCGTTCACCACCCGAATCCAGATTACCGGACCGGCCGACTTCACCATGAACTCGGTCGGTACCAAGACTTCCGATACGGTCCAAGACGGCCGCCGGACCGTCGTCTGGGAGAGCGATCACCCGGTTAGCTTCTTCAACGTCGTGGCGGGCCGCTGGCAAGTCGAACGCGGCAACGGCACGGCTGTGTACTACAACCGCGCCCATCCGTACAACATCGCCGAGATGCGCGAGTCGCTCGACGCGGCCCGGCGGTTTTATTCCGAGTGGTTCTACGAATACCCGTGGCAAGAGCTGAAGCTGAGCGAGTTTCCCAACCTCGCATCCTACGCCCAGGGCTTCCCGACCGATATCACCTTCTCGGAGGGGATCGGCTTCCTGACGCAAAGCAGCCCGGAGAACCACGCAGCCTTTGAGATAACCGGCCACGAGGCGGCCCACCAGTGGTGGGGCAACATCCTGGTGCCCGGCAAAGGCCCCGGCGGCAACATCCTCGCGGAAGGCACGGCCCATTTTTCGACGATCCTTCTGGTCGAACAGGTCAAGGGCCAGGCTGCGCATCGACTTCTGCAAGCGCCTGGAAGCAAGCTACAACAAGGGCCGGCAAAGCGATTCCGAGCGGCCGCTCGTGAAGATCACCGGTGAGCGGCCGGGCGACACGACCGTCACCTACGACAAAGGTGGCTGGGTCTTCTGGATGCTACTGAACCACATGGGCCGCGACCCGGCCTTGCGTGGCATCCAGGCGTTCATCAAAACCTACCACCAGAACCCGGACCACCCGGTGCTGCAAGACTTCGTGGCTTCGATGCGAGGCTTCGCCGCCGCGCCCGACGACTTCGACACGTTCACTCGCCAGTGGTTCTTCGAGGTCGTTGTCCCCGAGTATCGTCTGGAAGCACCTCGGAAGACCGCCCAGCGCGACGGCTGGGAAGCGGCGGTTCGCGTCACGAACATCGGCACAGGCACGATGCCCGTCGAGGTCGCCGCCACGCGCGGCGAGCGATTCGCCAAGGACGGCTCGGTGAGCCCCGATTATCACGAGCTGCGCACGAAGATAACCCTCGGTGCCGGCCAGTCGCATGAGGTTGTGATTCCCGCCCCGTTCGAGCCCGACCAGATCGTGGTCGATCCCGACGCCGAGGTGCTCCAACTGCGCCGCAAGAGCGCGGTCATCAAGTTTTGAAAATCAGCCGCAGAGGCGACCGCGCGCTAAAATGATCCCTTACAAGGTTCGCCCCGCGGGCACGGCCCCGATACAGGTCAACTTGCCTGCCGGTCGCGCAGCCAGTCGCGCAAGAGCAGCAGCCCGGCGGCGAGCGCGAGGGGAAGGATCAACACGACGCCGGCCACCAGGGCTGTCGAATCGTCTCTGGCGGCCCAAAGAGCGGCAGCGAGGACGATTGAAGGGATCATCATCCAGACGATGATGAACCGAGCACTGTAAACAGGCCACTTCGCCGACGACAACCCGTTCTGGGCCCACCGGTTCTCGGGATTGACGCGCAAGGCTTCAAGAAAGTGGCTGGCGCGGCCTTGCACTCGTGTTTCTGCAGGAGCCGCCAGCCCTGGGCGGTGTGGGTAAAGTCGTTGTTCGGATCCAAGAGGAGCGCTTGCACGATGGCTGCTTCCGCTTCGCCCTTGCGGCCCAGCCGCTGGAGCGACAGGGCCCTCAGGCTTGCACACCCGGTGTGGGTCGGGTCGAGCTTGAGGCCGCGTTCGGCTTGGCCAAGCGACTTTCTCGGTCGCTTCAGGTCGGAGTAAATCGCCGCAAGTAGAAAGAACTGGTTGGGACGCATGGGGTCGATGCGGATGGCTTCTTCGACATCCTTGATCGCCTTTCGCCGCTGCCGCGCGTGCACTCGCACGCACGCCCTCGCGTAGTGCGCAAACGCCAGGCTCGGGGCGAGCCGCAACCCCTCGTTGGCGGCGGCGATCGCTTCTTTGGGTCGCTTGAGCCGAGCCAGGCAGATTCCCAGAGACGCATACGCCGCCGCGTGCTCGGGGTCCTCGGAGAGCCCCTGCCGCAATTGGCGCTCGGCCAGGTCGTACCGCGACCGGTTCACGAATTCGACGGCTCGGTCATAGAATTGTGTCATCTTGCAACCATCTGCGCTGCCAGATGCGAATCAAGACCGAGCTGGGGATCGCGACGACGGCGATCACGCACGAAACGACGGCGTACCGTGCCAGTCCATCGATCCGGATGTTGAGGACATCGAGCATCCAAAAGAGCAGGCAAGTCGCAGGCACAATCGGCAAGAACAGCCAGCCGCAGGAAAATGTCGCCTGAGCTTTTGCGGAATTCAACCCGGTGTGAGCCCGGTAGTTCTGGGGATTGATTCGCAGCGCTTCCAGAAAGTGCCGGCGAGCGCCATCGAGGTCTTTCTTCTGGAGCAGCGTCCAGCCCCGGGCCGCATGGGTAAAGTCCTCATTGGGTCCCAGCATGAGCGCCTGCGTGGCGGCGGCTTCGGCTTCGTGCCGCCGTCCCAGTCGCAGGAGCGCAGCCGCTCGCATGCTCGCGCAGCGGGCGTGGTTCGGATCGAGCTCCAATCCTCGTTGGGCTTGATCGAGCGACTTCTCGTGTTGACCCAGGTCGGAGTAGATCTCCGCCAGCAGACAATAGTATCCCGGGTGCGTGGGATCGATCCGGATCGCTTCCACCATGTCGTCGAGGGCTTTTCTCCGGTCGCGCGCGCAGACCCGCACATAGCCCCGCGCATAATGCGCGTAGGCTATGGTTGGATCGATCCGCAGTCCCTCGTCGGTGGCCGCGAGTGCCTCTTGCGGGCGCTCGAGTCGCGCCAGGCAGATTCCCAGAAGCGAATACGAAGCGGCGTGGTTCGGGTTTTCGACCAGAGATTGTCGCAACTGGCGTTCCGCCAGGTCGTACCGCGATCGATTCACCAGTTCCACGGCTTGATCATAGTACTTGGTCATCGCGCGTGATCGAGGGTTCGTGCGTCACGGTGTCGCCTCAGGTGACCGGATCGACGCCCGGCACCGGCACGGCGGGCGTGGCCAGCGGTCCGAACTCGTACTTGGGCGGGCTCAGATCGCGCTTCGAGTCGAGGATCATGGCCGGGGTGACGACTTCACCGGTATAAGCGGCCGTGCGCCCCATGATCGCCGCCAGGGTGCTCCAGGCGGCCTGTTCGCCATTGTTGATCGGCTTGCCGGCCCGGATCGCCGCAAACATCTCGTCGTGCTCGACCTGATACATGTTGGTCTTGGGCCCGCGGTAACGCCATTTGTCTTGACCGGTGATGGCGTTGGCGAAAACGTCGGCGGTGCCCTTCGAGCCCAGGATGTGGTCCTTGGTGCGCGATTCGGTTTTGACCCAGTGCCGGCACTGGTGGTACCCGCGGACGTTGTCGGGATACTCGTACACGATCGCGAAATGGTCCCAGATGTTGCCGTACTGGGGGTCGGTGCGCGACTGGCGGCCGCCGACGCCCCAGCAGCGGATCGGCTGCTTGTCGCCCATCACCCAGCACATGGTGTCGATGCCGTGCACGGCCTGCTCGACGATGTGATCGCCCGACAGCCAGCAGTAGTAGTACCAGTTGCGCATCTGGTACTCCATCTCGTTCGCGCACTCGGCGTGCGTCTTGCGCGGCTCCCAAACGCCATGCGAATTGTAAGTGGTCTCGATGGCGACGACGTTGCCGATCTGTCCGTCCAGCACCCGCTTCATGGTCTCGCGGCGCGGGCCGTCATACCGCCAGCAGAAGCCGTTGACCAGGCTGAGATTCTTGGCCTTGGCGTCCTTGCACGCCTGAATATATTTGCGTAAGCCAGGCCCATCGACGGCCATCGGCTTCTCGACGAAGGCATTGATGCCTTTCTCGACGGCGTAGGCCAGATGGATCGGCCGGAAGTGGGGTGGCGTGGTCAGGATGACGAGGTCGACTTGGTTGATCACGTGCTTGTACGCGTCGAAACCGGTGTACTGGCGATCCTTGGGAACGTCGACGCGGTTGCCGACCGACTTTCCTTTGAGTTCCGCGAGACTATCGTCGAGCCGGTCGGCGAAGGCGTCGGCCATGGCCACGAGCTTGGTACCCGAGTCGGCCGTAAGGGCCTGCTCAGCCGCGCCGCTGCCGCGCCCTCCGCAACCGACCAGCCCGACCTTGATGGTGCTACTGCCCGCGGCGTGCACCAGCGGCACTGCCAAGCCGGTAGAAACCGCCGTCGCACCGACCACCGCGGCTGTCGAGCCCTTGAGAAAATCGCGTCGGGAGGAGGATACAGGCGCTGCGGGCTCTATCTCGCTGACGCTATTTGCCTGACGTCGGTCGGTCACAGTAGGAGCTCCTTTGGCGGGTTTGACATTAAGGCGGGAAACAAGCCACCGGCCACACGCATTCAGCAATTATGGTAACCTGTCGCCGGACGAGTTGCCACTGATGATAACTCCCCTGACCCGGTGGGCGCGATCGTTGAATTGCTACGGGGCGTCTGAGCGTTTCTGCTTGAGCGCCCAGAAAACCGCGTTGCGCAGCAGGCGCCGAAACGACGGGTTGTCGAAATCGCGGGGGCAGCCCAGCGACGTGTAAAACACGCGCGACCCGTTCCGCTCGATGACCCACGCGACCGGTTCGGGTTCTGCGCTCGGAATGGCTCCCGACAAGAGCACAAGCGCCCGAGAATTTAACGGGTTCGTCTTGTACAGCGATCCCTCGCTCGTAAACGGCACGTCCACACCCGACAGAATCGGATGAGTCGTCTCGTTGGGGCTGGCCGAGATCACCGGGTGACGGTCGTTGGGGTGGTGGCCGGTGTAGTGTCCACCCAGCACGTCGGGGTCAAACGCCGTCCACTCGTCGTGCCCGGCGCGGGCCTTGCCCCGCGTGTCGAACGCGTGGCACGCCGTCCGAATTCCGACCAGGGGCTTGCCGGCGGCGAGATATTTGCGAATGGCCGCCAGCTCATCGACCTTGGGCGCGCGGCGGCGGACGGAGAGGACCAGCAGGTCGGCATCGCCCAGGGCCTCAACTCCGGGAAAGTCGTGCGGCGCTCGCGGATCGGCGATCACCAAGGTGCAGCGAATGCCCGCCGGCTCGAGCTCCTTCACCGCGAACTCGGGCAAGGTGACCTCGGTCTTGTACTCGTCCTCGCCGATCACGAAGACCGCGCGCGGCCGGAGGTCCGGCTGAAACTCAAACGCCGGTTGGCCCGTCAAGTCGGTCGAGGTGATCGTCGGCGCGACGTATTTCTCGATGTGCGCGACAATCCGGTTCGTGCCCTCGAAGTGACTGACGTAAGGCCACTTGCGCGAGTTGTACATGGTGTCGGTCAGGTCGCGAACCAGCACCACGTTCTTGCCGGCACGGGCCAGGTTGCGCAGGCCGAACGGCCGGCCCAGCACGCACATATTGGTATGAACGCCCATGAGCATCACATTCGTGACGCCGCGATCCTCGAACACGTTCCAGATTTCCTGTCCCGAGTCGCTGATCACGTCGTGGTCGCTGATTTCGATGGCGGCGATTTGCGATTTCCACGGCGACCCTTGCGGACACGTCGGCCCATCGTCGCAGCCGCCGTCGGACTGGTCGATCGGGTAAATCCCCTTCTCCTCCGCCGGAATCTTGTTGCACCACTCGCCGATGAAAGGGGGCGACGTCGCGGCCTTGGGGGCGGCCTGTGCGCGCTTCCGAGCAGGGTGGCTTTCGTAAGCGGCCATGCAGCTCGAGGGAGCGTGAATGATGAGCACGCCTTTGGCCCGTGCCGCCGCGACCGTTCGATTCATCGCCGGCGCCAGCTCGCCCACCCGGCGCGTCGCACCACGGCACCAGTGCTCGTTCCACATGTCGCAGATGATCAGCGCCGTGTGCGCCGGGTCCCAGCGGAGGCTTTTCTCCACCTCGACGAACGAATCATCCTTTGGCGCCCGCAACCGCGCGTGCAGCACGAGCGGCTCGCTTGCCGGGGCTCCAGGCTGCTCGCCGGCCGCGGACGCAAGCGACAAGGCGAGCGCGCCGATCCAGACCGCCACGCCATTACGAGCGACCCGTGTCGTGCCCATCGGTTTGATTCCTCCTCACCCACTCTGAACTGTGTCGGGCATAAGTTGCCGCGCACGCATTCACCAATTTACGAGGCCCCGCAGTCGATTACCACCTAAACCGAGTTACACGATTCGGGGAGGGCGAGCCTCCTGGCGAGCCGCGTTCCCATCCGGCTCGGCCGGAGCCTCGCCCTCCCTGAATCACAGAGGGCCATTTGCAGTCGTCCGCTCAATAGATCCCGTGCAGCGGACCGCCGGGTGCCGCGAGCGATCGACGCGCCGTTCGACGGCCGGATCGTCGATCAGCGGCGGCGCGTGGTGCGGCTTGATTCGCGCGTCGATGACCAGCGGGCCGGTGCAGCCCCAGTGCTTCTGATGAATGAACGCATCCGATGCCATCGATGTCGGCGGCGGGATTGGAGCGTGTGAAGGTCACCCAGAGAAAGTTCCGCAAGTTCCGCGCGGTGAATTCGCTGTCGTCGGCGATGACGACCAGCGGGAAATCGTCGATCGGGTCGTCCGGGCGGAATCGAATCGGCAAAAGGCCGCGACGTCGCCCGACTCGGGTCGATGAGGCGGCCCTGCACAACCACGATGCCCGGCAGCGCGACCCGTGGGCTGTGGAACCCGTCCGGGAGTCGGAGATCGCTCGGCGAGCTCGGTGGCAAGTCGGCGGCGCGGCGGGCCGGCGGCCGCGATCACGACCTTCGGAACCCTGGTTGAGCCCGTGACCCGAGTAGTCGAGCGTGTCGATCGTCGTCTGGGTCTGGAAGTGCAAGTCGGTTCGCCAGTCGACGCGCTCGAGTACATGAGCAGAGAAAGGCGGGGATATCGTGAATGTCGAGCGCCGGCTGGTCTTCCCGTGGCGACGATCAGCAGGTATTTGGCCAGCGAAAGCTGGCCCTGACCTAGATAGGGCGTTGGCGGTCGTCAGGATCTCTTGCGGGCGCCGGACGGCCGCATCGGGCACGTAGCGCTCGCTGCCGATCGCCAGAAGCAGCGGGTGCACGCCGGCGGCATCGACGGCGTGCACGGCGTGCACGCCCGGGATCAACGCTGGGAATGACCGGACCGGTCAGCTCGTGGATGAACGCGCCGAAGGTCGTGTCTTCCTGCGGCGGCCGGCCGACCGACGTGAACGGCCAGATCGCGCCCCGGGCGATGATAGACGCGTTCGACGCGCAGCACGGGAAAGTCGTGCTTGAGGCTGTAGTAGCCCAGGTGGTCGCCGAACGGGCCTTCGGGTTTGCGCTCGTGCGGGGACGACGTGGCCGCAGATGACGAAGTCGGCTTCGGCCGGCATGGGAAGGCAGCCGGAGGGACTGACCATCGTCGAGCCGCCGGCCGCCCAGTGCGCCGGCAAACGCCAGCTCGGGCAGTCCTTCCGGAAGCGGCATGACGGCCGCCACGCGTCAAGGCCGGCGGCCCGCCCACGAAGATGTTCACGCGCAAGCGGCTGGCCGCGCTCGATCGCCGCGGCATGATGCACGCCGATTCCCCGATGAATCTGGTAGTGCAGGCCGACTTCGCGATTGGCCACATACTCGTTGCCCGCGAGCTGCACGCGGTACATCCCCAGGTTCGACCGCGCCAGGTCCCGGCCGGCGCGGGTCTTCGGTGTAGACCTGCGGCAAAGTGACGAACGGCCCGCCGTCCAGCGGCCAGCACTGGATCTGCGGCAGCCGGTCGATCGTGGTCTGGTGCGCCAGGATCGGTCCCGACCGCACGCGGCGGGGCAAGAGCTGCCAGCAGAGTGCGGGGAACACCGCGGTAGCTCCACGGCTTCCTGGCGAAAGCACCCGGATCGGCCTTCAGCTCGATCAGTCGGCGCACCGGCTCGAGCGCATCGCGAAAGAGATATCTGGCGCGGTCGAGCGTGCCGAACAGGTTGCCGAGCAAGCGGAAACGCCGTCCCTCGAGCTCGCCGAAACAACAGAGCCGGGCCGCCCGCCTGATAGACGCGCCGCTGGATGGCGGCGACTTCCAGATACGGATCGACCTCTTCGTCGATGACCACGAGCTGGCCCGCGGACTCTAGGTCGGTGACACATTCCTCTAGCGAACGATAGCCCATCGGTGCGCGCGTGCTCCGTGGTGCGGCTTGCCGGCAACCGCCGGCGACTTGTGTCACATTGACAGTCGCCAGACGGTGGGTCAAGAATCGATAGGGTCGTGTGCAACTCGATAGCGTTCATCCCCGTGGCTTTTGAAAGGAGAAGGAAGATGCATCGGCCGCCGATCGACCTGCGCTCCGACACGGTCACCAAGCCGACGCCGGCGATGCGCCGCGCGATGGCCGAGGCCGAGGTCGGCGACGACGTCTTCGGCGACGACCCGACGGTCAAGACGGCTCGAGGCCCGGACAGCCGAGCTCCTGGGCAAGGAGGCGGCCTTGTTCGTGCCGTCGGGCACGATGGCCAACCAGATCGGCGTCGGCGTGAACACCGAGCCCGGCGACGAGCTGCTCTGCAGCACGACGTCGCACGTCTACGTGTGGGAGGCCGGGGGGATCGCCAGGCTTTCGAGCGTGACCGCGCGGACCTTCGAGGGTGATCGAGGCATCTTGTCGCTCGACGATCTGCGCGAGGCGATCCGGCCCACCGACGACGTCCACTACGTGCGAACGCGGCTGATCTGTCTGGAAAACACTCACAACCGCGGCGGCGGCCGCGTGCACCCGATCGACAGCGATCGCCGAGATCGCCCGGTGGGCTCGCGAGCACAACCTGGCCATGCACCTCGACGGCGCCCGGCTCATGAACGCCGTGGTGGCGACGGGCCGAACGGCACACGAGTGGGGTCAATACTTCGACACGGTCTCGATCTGCTTTTCCAAGGGGCTCGGAGCGCCGATCGGCTCGGCGCTGGCCGGCTCGGGCGACGCGATCCGCCGCGCGCGGCGGCTGCGCAAGCTTTTCGGCGGTGGAATGCGCCAGGTCGGCGTCATCGCGGCCGCCGCACTTTATGCCCTCGACCATCATGTCGACCGCCTGAGCGACGACCACGCCCACGCGCAGATCTTGGCCGATGCGTTCGCAATCGACCGAAGGCTTCGCGCTCGACTGCGGACCGGTCCAGACCAACCTGGTCTGGGTCTCGGTCAACCCGTCGGTCGGCACTGCCGCCGAAGTCGCCGCCTATCTGCGCTCGCGCGGCATCTTGGTGAGCGTGCTTGGGCGCGCAGGTGCTGCGGGCGTGTACCCATCTCGACGTCACGCGCGAGCAGGTCGAGTTTGCCGCGAGCGTGATCCGCCAGATCGAGCCGGCCATGATCTCGGCCGTGACGCTCGTCTACTGATCGACGGCGCAAGCGAACCGAAGGAAGATAGACTCTCGAGGGGAGTCATATCGATTGCCCAAGGTGAAAACGCTGCACTCGTGGGAGCTGACCACCAGCGAAGCTCGCGAGCTTCAGCTCGAGCTCGCGTCGCGGGTCGACGCGACGAGCGCGCTGGCAGAGTGTGAAACGCTGGCGGGAGCCGATGTCTCGTACGACCTGCGCGGCAAGTGGCTTTATGCCGCGGTGGTCGTCTTGGCGCCGACACCGGCGAACCGATCGATCGGTCGGGAATCGTGTGCGCAGCGCAGTTCCCCTACGTGCCAGGCCTCTTGAGCTTTCGCGAAGCGCCGGCCGTAATCGAAGCTTACGAGCGGCTCGCCGTTGGGCTATGTCAATGAGCTAAGGCGCGTGGCGTTACACGAGTAAGGCGTGCAAGAGCGCGAGGAGGAAGTCATGGTCAACCGGCACAGAAAATCGGCCCGGACGCGAATCGCCGCGGCCACGTTGGCTCTCGCGCTGGCGCCGCTCTTGCGGCCGCTTCCAGCCGACGAGCTTTTCCGCGATGACTTCTCCTCCTTTCCGATCGGTTGGCTCACGCGTCCGATCGGCCAGCTCAACGGTGCCATCCAGGAGTATCATTACCTGCCCCATCGCGGCGTGCCCCTGAGGCCGTGGGCCAATGCGATTTGCCACCTCGATGCCTGGGCCATCGGCGAAGAAGACGGCAAGGCCTACCTCGAGCAACACTCGGTCAATGACCAAGCTCAGTTAATGAGCCCGCTGTTCATCACCGGCGATCCCGAGTGGCGAGATTGCGAAGTCGAGGTCAACGTAAGGCCCCTCTCGCTCGACAAAGACGCCGGCGTCGTCTTTCGCTATCACACCAATCGCTACTATTATCTCTTCGCGCTTGCCAAAGGAACGACGGCTCGTCTGGCCGTGCGGCTGCCGGTCGAGACGAGCTTCCGCACGGCGAACTGGCGCGAGCTCGGCACCGCGCCCTTCGCCTATGACACAACGCGCTATTATCAGTTGATGGTTCAGAATCAGGGTTCGGCCATCAAGGCGTACGTCGATGGGAAGCTCGTTCTCTCGGCCGATGACGGCGAGCGTCGCCGGGGAAAAGTGGGCCTTACCGCCAACAGCCCCGCGCGGTTCCGCGATTTCCGCGTCAGCACTTCCGACAAGACCAAGCAAGAGATCGACCAAGCGATCGGCCGGCGCGAGGCCGAGCTCGCTGGTCTGCGAGCCGCCAATCCGGCACCACGCCTTTGGAAAAAGTTTGCCACACCCAACTTCGGCGCCGGGCGAAACGCGCGGTTCGGTGACTTGGACGGCGATGGCGTGCCCGAGATGCTCATCGGCCAGAACATCCCCCGGCTGGGCGACAACTTCATCCAGCTCAGTTGCTTGACTGCGGTGACCTTCGACGGCAAGGTGCTCTGGCAACTGGGTCGCCCTGACCGGCGGCACGGCCTGCTGACGGCCGATACGCCCTTTCAAATCCATGATCTCGACGGCGACGGCAAGAACGAGGTCGTCATGGTCAAGGACTTCAAGCTCCAGGTCCTGGAGGGCGCCGCCGGGCGCTGCGCACTTGGGCTTGGATGCCGCCGGCCTTGACCGACAACCGCCAGAAGCCATACGCGCTCGTTAACGGCGACTCACTGGCATTTCTCGATCTGGCAGGTACCGGCAAGCGCCACGAGATTCTGGTGAAGGACCGTTACACCAACTTCTGGATCTTCAACAACAAGCTCGAGCAACTTTGGCAGGGACAAGGCCAGACCGGCCATTATCCCTATCCCGTCGACCTCGACGGCGACGGTCGCGAGGAAATCGCCATCGGCTATGCGGTCTGGGACTACAAGGGCCACCAGCTCTGGAGCCGCGATGCCGAGCTCGACGATCACGCCGACGGGATTGCGGTCGGCAGCTTCGGCCCCGACCCAGAGGCCGAGCCGCGGGTTTACGCCTGGGGGAGCGATGAGGGTTTCCTGGTATTCGACCGAGCGGGCACCATCCTCAAGCATGTACGGATCGGTCATGCCCAGAGCGCGAGCGTCGGGAAGTTCCGCCCCGACCTTCCTGGCTTACAATTGATCGGCGTCAATTTCTGGAAGAACCCGGGGATCGTCACCCTGTTCGACCACGACGGCAACATCCTTGCACAAGACGAACCCATCCACTCCGGCAGCCCGATGTTGCCGGTGAACTGGCGCGGTGATGGGCAGGAATTTGTCCTGCTCTCGGGCAGCGTCCATGAAGGAGGTATGATCGACGGCCGGCTGCGCCGCGTCGTGATGTTCCCGAACGACGGTCATCCCGAGCTGACGGCTTTTGTCGCCAACGTCACGGGCGACGCGCGCGACGAGGTGATCTTGTGGGACCAGGACCAGGTGTGGATCTACACGCAGGACCGCCCCTTCACTGGCAAGCACCTTTATGCGCCGATTCGCAACCCCGAGTGCAACGAGTCAAATTACCGCACGATCGTCTCGCGGCCTCGCTGGATGGAGTGGCCGTGATGTGAGCTCTCTGTACGTTGGTGATCTGAAAGAGTTGGTCGTTTGAGGTAACCATCCCCGCGCGCGAACCCGGCGCGCACGCCGCGGCCGGAGCTGAACTTTGTCCGGCTCGCGGGCTAGGGGCCGATGACCTTTTGCAAGAGGAGGCCACGATGTCGATTCGACCCGTCAAGCGGCTGGTCAAGGCCAAGCCGACGATCGAAGGAGCCGGCGTGCACCTGCGCCGCGCGTTTGGATTCGGCAACACGTCCGACTTCGATCCGTTTCTGCTGCTCGACGATTTTCGCAATGACCTGCCGGCGGATTACCTGGCGGGCTTCCCCTGGCACCCCCATCGCGGGATCGAGACGATCACGTACGTCCTTGCCGGGTCGGTCGAGCACGGCGACAGCCTCGGCAACCACGGCGCGATCGCCGCCGGCGACGTTCAGTGGATGACAGCCGGGAGCGGCATCCTCCATCAGGAAATGCCCAAGGGCGACCAGGTCGGGCGCATGCACGGCTTCCAGCTCTGGGGAAACCTGCCGGCTGCGCTCAAGATGACCGCCCCGCGCGTATCAGGAGGTGAAGGCCGGCGACATCCCGGTCGTCACGGACGACGATGGCACCCAGGCTCGCATCATCTGCGGCACGCTTCTGGGGAAAGACCGGCCCTGTGGACGGAGTCGCGGCTGACCCGGTCTATCTCGATGTGTCGGTGCCGCCGGGCAGGCGGAAGGCCCTCCCGGTCGAGACGACGCGGCACGCGTTCGCATATGTCTTCGCGGGCGACGGCAAGTTCTGCAACGCGTCGGGCCCGCTCGCCGTACCGACCGAAGGCGTCGGCTGGTCCGACACCGAGCCGCCGGCCAAGGCGGAAAACCGCTCGCTCGTGCTCTTCGATCAGGGCGACGAGGTCGTGGTGCAGGCCGGCGACGACGGCATTCGGTTTTTGCTCGTGTCGGGCAAGCCGCTCCAGGAACCGGTCGCGTGGTATGGCCCGATCGTCATGAACACGCAGGAGCAGCTCCGGCAGGCATTCGAGGAGCTCGAGCAAGGAACGTTCCTCAAGAAAGCAGGCCAGGCGGCCGGCAGTGATGAAGCCCAACCCCGGCGTGATGAAAGGTTGCTCGCGGCACCGCACTTTTCCCCCCTTGAGAAGGGGGGATAAAGGGGGGTGGGGGCGCCGCCTCGCCTTTCCGGCCGTGGCGCAAAACCAAGCCCCGCTCACCTCCCCGGGCCCCTCCTTCGCAAGGAGCGGAAAGCTTGGTCGACCACGACCCAGAGCGCGCCTTAGTGCTTCGTCTCCGCTTGCTCAGCGGTGTGTCGTGCGCCAGAGCCAGCGCAGCGAGTCGGGCAGGATGGCCCGGCCGTGGCGGTTGCTGTGAAAGCCGTGGCCGAAGACGAACTTGAAGTCGTACTTCGCGAACTCGAGCGCCTTGGCCATCTGCTGGTTGGCCAGCGGCCAGTTGCCGTTGTTGTTGTCGAGGTCGTTGGCGCCGTCCTGGAGGAAGACGCGGATCGGCTTCTTGGGCGTCTTGCGGATCAGGGCCTCGTAGTTGTGGCCCCCTTCGCGCCGGGTCTGTGCCGCTGGCGATGTTGGTGAAGCTGCCGACCCACGAGAGGACCTTGCGAAACTCGTCGGGCCGCTCCCAGGCGACGGTCCAGGCGCAGATGCCGCCGCTCGCTGATCCCGGCGATCGCGCGGCTCTCGGGGTCGTGGCGGAGCTTCACGGTCTTCTCGACCTCGGGCAGGATCTCCTCGAGCAGGAACCGGGCGTAGCGGTCGGAGAGCGTGTCGTACTCGACGCTGCGCTGGCCGCGGCCGCTTCGCCGCGCCGCTGCCGGGGTTGATGAACACGCCGACCGTCACGGGCATCTCGCCCTTGGCGATCAGGTTGTCGAAGACGGTCGGCACGAAGCCGGTGTAGCCCGCCGCCGTCCTGAAAGACCATGACGCAGGCGGGCTCGTCGTCCTTGTACTGGGCCGGCACGTAGACCCACCAGTCGCGCTTGGTGTTGGGGAAGATCTTGCTCTCCCACGGCTTTCTGCTGAGTCAGCTTGCCCTTGGGCACGCCGGGCTGCTCGGCCAGCTCGGGCTGGTCGGTGTAGACTTCGAGCTGTCCCTGCCGCTTCTTTTGGTCCTTGTCGATCGACGTACGTACCAGCGGAATGCCGACCCGTCGGCGAGCGGGAGCGTGGCGGCGAAGATCGGCGTGTCGCCGACCTGCGTCGAGCGGCACGGTCTTGTCGTCGCTCGTGACGACCGCGGCCGTCTTCGCGCCCGGCGCCTCGATGGCCCAGGCGGTCTCCAGCCCTTCGACCTTCGGGTTGGCCCCGCTCGTCACGTTGAGCTTGCCGGTCCGGTCCTTGCCGAACCAGACGCGAATTTCCTCGGCGAGCGCCTCGGCTTCGTCGCCGGAGGGCTTTTCGGCCAGGCGAGCGCCGAGCGTCTGAACCGACAGCTTGTCGGCGGCCCCGGCGGGGCCTGTGAATGCGAGGGCGACGAGCAGCAAAAGGATGGGTGTGGCGCGCGTGCTCATTGTGTGTGATCCAGGAAGGAGTGTCTGGGGGAGGGCCGCATCGGCGAAGCGAGCGCAGGCTGCGCCCGTCGCTGATCAAAGTCGATTCTACGGACGCGTGAGGTTGGAAGCCAGCGACCTGCCGGGGTCGCAATGAACCGACCTGGCAGTCGAGCGATTTCCTGTTTCTTCGTCACGGCACGTAGACTCGTCCCGCGCCGCGGAAGTCATCGATTGCGATCAGCTTCTCGAGCAACCGCTCAGCGACCTTCTCGGCATAGAGGCGATCACGAAGCAACCGATCGGGATCCCCGATCGTTACAATCGGCAGGCTCTCCGGTTGAGCCTCGCTGCGGATCGTCGCCTCCAAGGAGTCTGGCCCGCGCTCGTTTCGATTCGCCGTGATCAAGACGAGCTCTTGACTCTGGCATGTCCTCCAGATCGCCGCGTCAGACGAATCGTAAGACAGTCCGAGGTTTGCGAAGCTCTCTACGGTCAATCCGAGGCTGATCCAGAGATCGCGCCAATAATCGGAGGTCCAAATCGACAAAAGGGCATCTTGATGGGCCCCGACGTTAATGTCCGCCAGCATGCCCCGCATCCTGTAGCTCCTGCTTCTTCGCTTCCCGCAGTTCTAGGAGCCTGGATTGAAGACGTTCGCGGGCGCCGTCCAACTTGGCCTGTAGCTCGGGCGGGTTTCCGCGCGCATCGCGCGCGAGCATCTCCGCGTACTGAGCCATCACTTCGTCCCGATGTTCCTCGATGTAACGGATCGCCACCTCGACCTGCTGCGAGCTTAGGCTCAGAGTCACTGCGATCCTGTCGCGGTGCCACCCATGTTTGTGGTAATCGAGAACGTCATAAACGGTGATCCGCGTGCCCGCGATTTCTGGGCCTCGACCCCTGTCGATGATCTTTGCTTCCAGCATGGCTCTTGCCCCCGCTTCCTCGGAATGCCATGGTTGGATTATACCCCGTGCGGCGACCCTTGAGGAACACCGGCTCCTTCGCCGCGAGAGGTTGTCGACTGAGGAAGTCGCCATGACACGCATCCTGTTTTGGCATCTGGCGGCGCTCGCGGCGATCAGCGGGCCTGCGGCGGAACGGCCCAACGACCACCCAGCGTGGGAATGGCCAACCGCCTCGCCCGCGAGCCAGGGCATGAACGCGTCGCAATTGGAATCGGCCTGGAGCGAGCTCGAGAAGCGGCAGACCAGTGCACTGCTTGTCATCCATCACGACCGGATTGTGTTCGAGCGGTACGCGCCGGGCTACGGCAGGCACAAGGCCCACTATACTGCGTCATTGGCCAAGGCCCTCGTGGGCGGGGTCAGCCTGATGGTCGCCATCAGCGACGGGCGCATCAAGCCCGACGACCCGGCCAGCCGGTTCGTGCCGAAGTGGCGCGGCGACCCAAGCCGGCAGGCCATTACCGTGAGACATCTGGCGACACACACGTCCGGCATCGAGGATGCCGAGGCCGACGGACTCGCCCACGATCGCCTGACCGGCTGGAAGGGAGATTTCTGGAAGCGCCTGCCGTCACCGCGCGACCCCTTCACTCTTGCCAGGGACCGGGCGCCTGTGCTCGAGGCGCCGGGCACGAGAGATCGCTACAGCAACCCGGGCATGGCCATGCTCGGCTACTGCGTGACCGCGAGCCTGAACGGCGCCGCCGATCCAGATCTGCGCTCGTTGCTCAAGCACCGCATCATGGAACCGCTGGGCGTACCCGACGCCGAGTGGTCGGTGGGCTACGGCAGCACCACGACCATCGACGGCGTGCCGCTGGTGGCCACCTGGGGCGGCGGTTCCTACAGCCCGGATGCCATCGCCCGGGTCGGGCGGCTGATGCTCCACCGCGGGACATGGGAAGGCCGGCCGCTCATCGCCGCGGCCGCAGTTGAAATCGCCCTCGCTCACAGCGGCATGCCGGGCCATTCCGGTTTGGGGTGGTGGGTCAATGGCGGGCCGAACGAGGCCCGGCTCTGGAAGTCTGCGCCCGCGGATGCGTTCGGCGGTGCTGGCGCCGGCCAGCAATTCCTGCTGGTCGTCCCCAGCCTCGACCTCATTGTGGTTCGCAACGGCGGAGCACTCGACTCAAAACTCGGCTTCGCGGACGGGCTCGATCGCTACGTGGCCGCACCGGTGATTTCTGCGATCGCCGCGCCTCGCAAGGCCCCCTACCCGCCCAGTCCGATCATTCGAAAGATTCACTGGGCTCCCAAGGAAACAATCCTGCGCATGGCCAACGGCAGCGACAACTGGCCCCTGACCTGGGGCGACGACGACGCCATGTATACAGCCTACGGCGACGGCCAGGGGTTCGAGCCGCGCAGTTCGCGTAAGCTGAGCCTGGGCTTCGCCAAGGTCGTCGGCCCGCCCGACAAGTTCACTGGGATCAACATCCGCTCGCCAAGCGGCGAGCGGATGGGTGATGGACCGAGCGGTGAAAAGGCGAGCGGGATGCTCATGGCCGGCGGCATCCTGTACATGTGGGTTCGGAACGCCGGCAACTCACGGCTGGCCTGGTCGTCGGACCATGCGCAGACTTGGAGGTGGTCAGATTGGCGGTTCGAAACCAGCTTCGGCTGCCCGACGTTCCTGAACTACGGCAAGGACTACGCCGGTGCCAGAGACGATTATGTCTACGTCTACTCGCCGGATACCGACACCGCCTATCGGGCAGCGGACAGGATGGTTTTGGCGCGAGTGCCGAGAGGGCGGATCACGGAGCGAGCGTCTTACGAGTTCTTCGTCGGTCTGGGCGTCGGCGGGATGCCAACCTGGACGAGCGACATCGCCGCACGTGGGGCGGTATTCCATCACGTAGGCGGCTGTTACCGCTCGGCGGTCAGCTACCACGCGGGTCTCAAGCGGTACTTGTGGTGCCAGACGTTGCCGGGCGGCGATGCCCGGTTCCGGGGTGGGTTTGGCATCTACGACGCCCCCGAGCCATGGGGGCCGTGGACAACGGTGTACTTCACCCAGGAATGGGACGTCGGGCCGGGCGAGACGTCCAGCTTGCCGACAAAATGGATGACCGCCGACGGAAAGACGGTCCATCTCGTCTTCTCGGGCGACGATTGCTTCTGCGTGCGCAGGGCGACCCTCGAGATCGCCGCCACCGCGGACGGCCGATGACCGCAGGCCCCGAGTTCGAATCGATCGTCCGATCCGTCTGATCGGTCCGATCCGTCTGATCGGTCCGATCCGTCCGATCTTCTACGGCAGTTGGCACAGCCTCTCGTGTCTCGCGAGGGCTTCGCCTCACCGAGTGGCACATTCGACCGACGATTCTGCATAGAGCATCAGTGACTTGTGTCACAGAGGTATCACCCGCAAACGAGAGGAACCACCCATGAACGACTCGACCGGGCTGACATCGCGACCCGCGCGAATTCCGTCTGCGGCCGGTTGGGCGATCCGGAGCGCGCTCGGGGCAATGATCGCCACTTCCGTCGCCCTGGCTGCTCTACTCGTAGCGGCAATCCTAATCCCGAGCATCCTCACAGACAACCCGCCCGCGGTATGCGGCGTGCTCGGAGCTCTGCTCGGGGCTGGCCTGAAGGGTCCAGGGTCGAAGCTGGCCCGCGTCATTGGCGGCGCAGTAGGGGGAGTCGTCGCCGCGTGGTTCGCGTTCTCGGCAGGGGAAATGGTCCCTCCGTTGACACTTCAATGGGTATACGTCGGGGGCGCCTTCGCCGCGTTGTTTGCTCTTCCCGCGGCGGCGGCCGTAGGAGGCCTGATCGGCCTGCTGATTGCCGTGTCTCGTTCGTCACGGTCGGCAATGTGACGGCTAGACTCGCACGCCGCGTACGAGGAGTGTCAGCGCGTCTCTAGCTCGCCGAGCCGAGACCGGGAGACGGTGGCGGAGGTGAGGTCGCCGAAAATGACGCGGTAGTCGCCATCGTCGAGCCGCCAGCGCACGAGGACCTTGGTGGCGTCACGGGGGGTGACGGTCTTGCCGTTGTAAACACCCTCGGGGAAGTCGCGCTGGATCGAGTTGATCCAGGAAAGGCCGTAGCTCCCGTGGGCGAATTCGCCGTCCTTGGGGTTGGCCCATTTCAGACCCTTGCTCGGCTGTGCCCAGCCCAGCGCGTCGCGACCCATGCCCATGAGCTTGCGGAGGGCTTCGCCTTGCTCGTCACCGTACACGTATTTCACGGCGGGGTACTTGCCGTTGTTGTACTTGGCGAACGTCGAGAGACCGTAAACGACGTACTGAGTGATCTCGTCGGCCTTGACATCGTTGGTCGGGATTTTCGTGTAGCCGGCGGGGATGGAGGCGTCGAAAAGTTTAGGATCCTGTGGGCCCCACTGGAAGTTTTCCAGCCGCATCACGGTGTTGCCGCGGGGGTCGAGGCCGAGGATGTCGACGCGTACGGGAAGAGTCGTGGCGGGGTCGAGCCAGACCTGAATCTTTGCGTCCGAGTGGTTGTCGTCACCGACGACGGAGGACCAGGGTACGGTGAATCCTTCGGCCTTCACTCCCCGGATTTCCTTGGGGCCGGGGGTCGGTTCCGCCTTGCCCTTGAAATCGCCGAGTTGGGCGAACAGGCCGAACGAGAACTCGCGGGCCGACGACTTGGGGACGATCCGGTACTGCTTCGAGGGGACCTCGAGCCGTAGGCCGGTGTTGCCTGGCCGGTAGATGAGGGTCGAGTCGGGCGTGTCGTTGCTGATGTGGTCCAGACGTTCCTCGCCGCTCGGGGTCCAGAAGACGTGGCCAGCGAACCTGGCGTTTTCGGCGCCCGCGTATCCGGGGGAAACCTCGACCCAGTCGCAACTGAAGCCCTTGGCCCGGGACATGGCTTTGGCGATCTGGGCGAAGAGGGTTTTCGGCTCGTTCAGGTGCCAGACGACGGCCGGCGCCAGGAGCAAGGCTGCCGCAATTGCGGCCCGAGGGGTGTACCATTTCATGCGTTCGTACCTCGATTGACGGGCTGAGTTGGGGGCCGGCGGGACGTCCGCCGCCAACGCCGCAAGGAGTCGCGCTCGGGCGACTCCGTCCTCTCGGGCAAAGCACGCGTGGGCCGACTCGAGGAGGTCGGCCTGAAGGTCGGTGAGGTTGCTCATGGGCTCACCCCGCATTGCTGGAGCCATTGTGCGAGTCGGGTCTTGGCGCGCTCTAGCACGGCATAGGTGCCGGAGCGTGAGCGGTTGAGAAGCCGCGACGTCTCTTCGATGCTGCGTTCGTTGAGGAAGAAGAAGCGGACGGCGAGGCGTTCTTCCTCGGGGAGTCTGGCGACGAGGCGGAGAAGTTCCTGGGTGTCGTCATCGGTTTCCGCGTTGGACAAGGTTTGCGCCGGTATCTGTTCGGGCAAGGGCTCGAAACGTCGGGCGCGTCGGCGTTCGGACACGACGAGCCGGGCAATGCCGACGAGCCAGGGGGCGAAGCGGGCCGGGTCGCGGAGGGTGTTCAGCCTCCGGTAGGCCCGCAGGAACGTGTCATGCGTCACGTCGTCGGCATCGGGGCCTGCATCAGCGGCGACCGCACGGACCAGGCGGACGGTCCGATCGTAAAGCGCGCCGAAGGCCCGAACGTCTCCGGCGATCGCTCGTCGGACTAAGTCGTCGTTGGTCGGTTGGTCGCTCATGACGTTAACTAGTGACGGGGGAACGGACTTTGTCCAGAAAAATCGGACACTTCGAAGGAAGCGCGGCGTCGATTTGTTGCGGAAGTCTCTGGCTTGCAGATATTTGCTCGTAGACGCTTCAAATGGATGGCCGCCGACGGAAAGACCGTCCATCTCATCTTCACGGGCGACGATTGCTTCTCGGTACGCAAGGCGCCGCTCGTCGTCGCACCATGACGATGACCCGTCGCCGCTCGGTTCGCCACCTCCGGCGTACCGATCGTTCGCAGAGCGGAGAATGCGATCGCGTGACGGCCGACCCGGGGTGCTCTACGCGACCCTGTGGAACGCCTGCGGCGTAAAACTGTTAACCAGGCTACTTCAACGCCTGGCCCTTCCTTGCTAAGGAGGGGTCGGGGGAGGTGGGGACGCACAGCGCTGACGTGGCAGGTGCACATGCTGGCAAAGCGCCAATTAAGAGCGCCCGCAGCTTGACACACCGCCCGCCATACGACTATTGTAAGATAGTGTACGACACATGTCAGAGATTGACCTCGAAAACGCCCGCTCGCAGCGGGCGCCTCGTCTCTTAGCCAAGGAGACCGATCATGGACTCCTGCGTGTCGCCACCCGACGAGATCCGGATCGTCGAAATCGTTGTCTTGCCCGAGCGGCCATCGCGGCCGCGCCGCAAGTTCCGTGGGATGAGGCTCGCGGGCCTGCTCTTTGTGGCATTGTCGATCATCGCGGTGGCCGTTCCCTTGATTGCTGCCGGCTTTCAAGCGGTGCGCTGCGAGCAGTGCAACACCCACCTGAAGCGGCTAGGGTTGGCGTTTATGGAATACTCGGCAGCGAAGGATCGTTTCCCTGCTCCGGCGATCACGCGCAGCGACGGCACGCCACTCTTGAGCTGGCGCGTCGAGATCCTGCCCTATCTCGGGTATCAGTCGCTCTACGACCGTTTCCACCTTGATGAACCCTGGGACAGCCCCCACAACGCGGCCTTGATTTCCGAGATGCCCGCGGAATTCGTTTGCCCAACGCTTACAAAACGCCAATCGGGCCGGACCGGCTACCTTGTGGTGGTCGGGCCCAAGTCAGATATGGGTACCGTTAACACGGCGTTCGAGCCCGGCCGCGGGGTGGATATCCGCGAGTTCACCGACGGCACGTCCAGTTCGGCGCTCGTCGTCGAAACCGACACCTTGGTCCCCTGGACCAAGCCTGAAGATCTGACATGGGCGCCGGGTGAAGCGCCGCCACCGATGCGGATCTTTCACACGACCGGCTTGCACGTGCTCTTCGCCGACGGATCGGTCCGGCTCATAAAGCCCGTGCTCCTGTTTGATCGGCGCCTGGCGATTTTTACGATCAACGGCGGCGAAGTGCTGTCATCATCCTGATAGGCCGCCTCGCGCCGGGCGTGTCCCGGCTTGGCGTGGAGATTTCGTTAGTCGAGGTCGACGAACGTTAACCCAGTTAGCCGTTCCGCCTGCCGGTTGAAGAATCATTCCCAGAGCCACGGCTACACCGAGCGGCTGCCTGGACTCTGAGCCGCGACGCGGTAAATCGTCGCCATTCGGTCCCGAATAGTGTGCGGCGGGTGCTTTGCGGTTACCCTAAGGAGGGATGCGCCGGCTCTTTGGTGATCTAGGCCAGTGTGTGTCGGACCGGTAAAATGCAGGAGGCTCCATCCGATCACGGAGGCGATTTAAGATGATCGAGATCGACATCCGAGAATTTCAGACCGACCTGACGCGGCTCATGGATCACGTCTCCCAGGGACAGACAATCGTTGTAACCCGCGATGGCGAGCCAATCGCCGAGTTACGACCCGCGGTCGCGGGTCGGAAAACACCCCGGCCTCTCGGGCTTGGTCGGGGCCTGGGTGAGGTCCGTCCGAGCTTCTTTGATCCGTTGCCCGAGGACGTGCTCGGCTCATTCTATGGCGCTGAGCCGTGAATATCCTGCTGGATACTTGCACGTTCCTCTGGATCGTTCTGGACCCCACGCAACTCTCTTCGCGAGCAGCGCTCACGATCCAGGATCCGGCGAACCGAATCTTCCTGAGCGCCGTTTCGGCGTGGGAGATCGCCGTGTCGTACGGGCTGGGCCGAGTCTCGCTTCAGGTTTCGCCCGAGCTATTCGTCCCTTCCCAGCGCGCGCTCCACGGAATCGAGCCTCTTCCCCTGACAGAAGAGGAGGCCCTCGGTGTGGTCGGGCTTCCGATGATCTACAAGGATCCCTTTGACCGCATGCTCATCTGCCAGGCTCTTGCCAATCGCTTTGTTCTTCTCACGCCCGACTCCCTGATCCAGCAGTACCCTGGCGTGCAGGTCGAATGGTAATCGATTTGCGGTTACTGACTTGGCGTCGTCCATGGGTCGAGTCCGGTAGTCCGTATGGATGCGAACAATTCGTAGGGATACAATCCTCTGGGGAGGCACGCATGACGACTATCACCCTTCCAGCCGACATCGAAGGTCCGCTCGCGGAAGAAGCGCGACGACGAGGGACGACGCCCGAGAGGCTGGCCCTCGATGCGCTGCGCCTGCGGTTCGCGCCCCTCTTCCATCGCCGTCAGAGCAGTCGTCGAAGCCGAACCTGGCCGACTTCCTGGCCGGCTACGTCGGGCCCGTCGCGGGCTCCATGGAAGCGCTTTCCGAACGCTGTGGCGAGCGAATTACGGAGAGACTGGCTGAAGAGACATTGCGAGAGGGGCCGTGACGCTGACCGACACCGGCGGCTCCTCCAAGCCTTCCCCGCGCTCACGGCTGTTGCCGCCCCGTCGCCGACCGCCTTCGAGCCTCCGGGGCCTCGGCGGGCGCTCAAGGCCCGGCAAGAAATTGCGGCGCAGGAGATCCTTCCAGAGGACGACGACGCGGGATACTGAATCGCGGTTACTTCCCGTCCGCCGCCTCCAGGATTCGAAGCATCCGCTCGATCGATTCCTTCGGATCAGACCGCTTCGGCGTCGTCGTGAAATCGAGATCCAGCTTCTGCTCCTTGGCGAAGCGGACGAACTCCCAATGGTTGAAGAACCCGCGCCTATATCGATTGCCCAAATGGTTGAGTACGACGCGTCGTGCCTCGCCGAAGCAGGTCGGCATCTTGAGCAGTTCGACGAGCTCTTGCGTCGATAGACGGCAGGGGAAGGGTTCGGCCGCGACGCGCACCGCTGCCTGCATCATCCCTTCCGATCCCGGACCGGCCAACGCCACGCGCGCCGCCCGGCGGGACTTTTCCGGCCGGCCCGTGTTGCTAAGGAGAGCATTCAAGAGTTCCCCAATCGTAGAGCTCTTGTCATCCCCAAATTGATCGAGGAATGGCTCGGAACAGATCCGCGTCAACAACTCCCGGGCCAGTCCTGCCGCCTTGTTGGTGTCGAGCAACGGCAGAAGGACCGATACATCGCGATCGATAGCCAGGCGATCGCGAACACGGTCGCTTTCGTCGTGTTCCGAGCTTTTGGTAAGAAAATCGCGGACAGCGCCTTTGCAAATCTGGCTCGCCTGGGCTGCTTCTATTCGCGAGGATAGTGTCGCTAGACCCACCGTCAACATGCGGCGGTCGCTGGCGTCTTTCCCCCGCGACAGGTCCTCAGCCAGCAGCCGCGCACCGCGGCGCAGACAGCAGCAGCCTCGGCCGGCTGCATTCGTCTTGACAATTCCGAGAGCGCCCTCGCCAGGTCTTGGCGGACTCTGGAGCTCTTTGCGCGTTCCAGGCCTCGAGTTAGCACCTGGACGGCCCCGATTGGCTCTATCTGACCCGAGCCAGCCAGTGCCTCGAGACCGGCAGCCAGGTAGCCTGGAATCTCCGCGTCGCTCGGCTCAAGCGCGGATTTCGCCATGCCCACGGCTTCCCCCGCCCCCATCTGCGCGACCAGGGATGCGAGATTCTCATCCGAGCTGGCGAGCCCCCGGTCTGTGGCTACAGGCATTGCTTGGGCGCAAACTCGTGCAGCGTCAGCCCGATCCATGCGACCGGCCAAGATTGCGACGCCTCTCACGAGGACACCGCGTCCGACGGGATCCTCTTCCTGCCGCAGCGCATCGCAGAGAACCTGGGAGGCTGAGCTGCAAACTCGGGAGGACTCACCCGACTCCAGTTGCCCTGCGAGCATCGCGATGGCGTCCGCCAAGGCGCCGCGGGCCAGGGGACTCGTCTCCCCCTTCAGGTCGTTGGCCAA
Organism: uncultured Isosphaeraceae bacterium; assembly: GCA_963830625.1. GTDB lineage: Bacteria > Planctomycetota > Planctomycetia > Isosphaerales > Isosphaeraceae > CAWHMZ01. The sequence goes on from CAWHMZ010000009.1 coordinate 100,082, forward strand.
GACATGAGAGGCTTGGCGGCAAATCCGACGCGCGTCAACTCGATCCACGCACCGCGCGACTTCTGCCAGATGCATGCCGACAATTGTCCGCAGTTCCCAACGCGACCCGTTGGGCCCTGCCGGGGGATGATTCAACGCTACAGAAAGAATCTCCGCGGCTGACTTCCAAACACGTGGTGTCTCGGTCCGTCCCATTCGCTCTATTAAGTGGGCCAAGTCTGCCATGTCGTCGTCTCGCACCATGTGGTAGTTGCGCCACTCGATCTGTGACGCGAGAGTCGAGGGATTCTTAACCCGTGCGTTTCGCGCGTCAGGTAGGAATTTCAAGCCGACGCGGGTAGCTCCCGTGATCTCACCGTCTATGAACTCGCCTTGGCGCCCGAATACCATCTCAGCCGCCTCGGCAGCCGAGATTCGTCCCGCGACGCCCAAGAGGTCCTCTGCCAGACTGATGGACATGGAGTCCCGTATCTGCTGCAGGACCGGTGTTACCACCAGGTCAGCCGCACCCGGGTCGAGTCGCGCCGTCACGAACGCCAGACCCAACGCGAGCTTATTGCGCTTAAAGGCGTCCGGTTCCTGCCTCAAGCTGGCGACAAGTGCTTCAGCGGCCCTCTTGCACAAACCGATTCGTAGCTCCGGAGTCAACTGCCTCGCCACGGCCGCCAATTCCACCGCCAAGTTGCCGCGGGAGAACGCATCAGAGCATCGCTCCACCCCTGAGAAGAGAAGAGCCGCTGCATCGGCGGGAGCCATCCGACCGGTTAGCGCAGTGACCGCATTCAGCGCTCGCTGATGAGGGTGGGGGAACGTGTTCAGACCGTGATCACGTTCCATTGCGGCGATCAGGATCCGAACGGCCGCTGCCGGCTCGAGTCGATCCGATGCGCCCACGATATGCTCGATCCAACGGGAGCGTGCGCTCTCGGGGGCATCGGCCGCCAGCGCCTCCGACAGAGCCGTTGAGCACTCCTCGCTTCCTACTCCAATCTGATCAACCAACTCCAGCTCCACCAGCGCCATGTCGGCCCTTAGCGCAGCGGGCGTAGTTGCCCCCCGAAGCCGGCGTGACACCAGGTCCAAGGCTTTCGCACGCTTCGTCAGATCGAGGCCGATCGCTGCAATCATGGCCGGCTCAGACCGACCGCGAACCTGAAGTATGGAAATTGCATCCCGAGTGGCTTCGTCCAGAAAGCGAAGACCGATGTCGGTATCGCCGAGGCGAGCCAGCTCCCATAGGGACTCGGCTTCGGGCAGCGAGAGTGTCGCCTTGTCTTCACCGTGGGGATCGAGCGGCTTGGCCAGTCCGCGGGCGAGCAGGCCCTCCATGCCATCGCGGGCGTCCAGCGCTTTCTTCTCCGCGACCTCGGCTCGCTTCCGTTCTCGCAGTTCTTTGAACGCGAAGAATGTCGAGACGACGATACCGACAACCAGGGATGCGGCCACGGCCGCCGTAAGGCCACTGACGACGGGGTTCCTCCTGCACCACCTCCAAAACCGCTCCCCCTGCCCCACCGGCCGCGCCTGGATCGGCTCGCCGCGGAGCCATCGCTCCGTGTCATCCGCCAGCGCCTCAGCCGAAGCGTATCGCCGCCCCGGCTCCTTCTCCAAGCACTTCAGGACCACAGTTTCCAGATCCCTGTCGAGCCCAGGCCGGATCGTCGACGGCCGCGGCGGCTCTGATTCGCGGGCCTGGCGCAGAATCGTTACGACATTCTCGCCCGTAAACGGCGTTTGGCCCGTCAACCGCTCATAAAGGATCACACCCAGGCTGTACACGTCGGCAGCCACGGTCAGGTCCTTCCGCCCGGCGGCCTGCTCGGGAGCCATGTAGCGCGGCGTGCCCAGCACCTGGCCCGGATCGGTTAACGACCGCTCGGTGTCGGCCAGCCGCTTTGCCAGGCCGAAGTCGGTGACCAGCCGGGTTCCCTGGGAATCGACAAGCACGTTCGAAGGCTTCAAATCGCGATGCAGCACCCCGCGCTGGTGCGCATGGTGCACGGCCCGGATCACGCCAATCAGTGCTTCGACCTCGTTGCGCGAATTACCCCGGCTGTGCTTGGCCAGCGACGTGCCCTCGACGAACTTCATCGAGTAGTATTGCTGTCCTTCGTGCTCACCCACTTCGTAGATCGGCACGATATGTGGATGGTCAAGATTCGCCGCGGCTTCAGCCTCGGTGCGGAACCTCTGGACCTCACGGCTGGAGGCAAAGCTGCCGGCGAGGATCATCTTGAGCGCGACCAGCCGGTTGAGCGAGACCTGCCGCGCCTTATACACGATCCCCATCCCGCCGCGGGCGATCTCTTCCAGCAACTCGTAGTCGCCGAAATAGCGGACGGTTGGCAGCGTGTTATGGCCGCTCTCCCCGGCTGCGCCGGTCGCGTCCAGGCCATCCGCGATGCGCAACGGCGAAGCCACGCGGTCCATGTGGTCGAGGTCGGCGAAAAAGGCCCGCAGCGCCTCGACATGCTCGGGGTGTTGGTCGAGCAGTTCCTGGCGGTTGGGGACATTCCCAGCCTCGACGGCGAGCATGTAGGCGGCGATGACCGCGTCGAGCGAGTCATGTGACATCGTGGGGTCGTTGGGCGTTGTCACGGGATGCCCCCAAATCTGCAAGCGGTTCTCCCGGCAGAAAGCCCTGCTTCGGGCTTGCACGCGTCGGTCTATTTCCAGAAGACGACGTAATCCGGCGACCGAACCATGATTTTTATCAAAAGAAGCCAGACTTGCCAGGATTTGGACGGAGGAATCGGAGCGTCGAGTCTTGATCGATCAGCGCCCATCGTCTCGATTTGAGTAGGACGGGAATGGTACGTCGCCCTGGACTGATGAAAACTTGGCCCTGCATCATTTCGCGCGTCCCACCACTTTTGCCGCGCGAATGTACGCTCCTTAACGGTTAGATTTAGATGAGGAACCCAAGAAGGCAGGAAGCCAGAAAATCCAGAATTCGGTAACACTTCAGCCGCCTTCAGTGATTTCCCTCAGGGGCGGGACCCGCAGGCCGTTCTCGCCGACATTCTGATTTCGATCGGGCAGTAATGTCGTCTTTCGCTCCGCGAAAGAACATGTAATTAACTATAACGTAAACATCCTTTCGCGGAGCGAAAGGCGACCATGAGAAGAGTGCCGTTCCACTCTAGCCGCTGCATTAGACTGGTATCGTGCTCTTCGTTGCCTTGGTGTTCTTCTGTTCAAAACGCATTGGCAACGGGGTGAATCGCGGGCGCATGGTGCAGGGCGGATGTTGGAACAGAAGTAAACGAAGGTAACGAAGTTTTCGGTGGGGCATCAACTGGGCCATTGTGTCTTCGGACTATTCCTGCCTTCCTGCCTTCCTTATGCCGTTTGAACGCGGGCTCCTGTCCGGGAGCGTAATAGATTCCGCCAGTACGCGCAATCTTTTAATGCAGCTCGATCCTCAACCGCCTCCGGAGCTCCTCCAGTCCTCGCCGCAACAGCGACGCGACGGCCGGGACACTGCGTCCGATCCGCTCGGCGATCTGCGGCAGCGTCCAGCCCTGGCAATGCTTCAAGACCACCACCTCGCGCATTAGCTCCGGTAGTTCGGCCAAAGCTTCGACCATTCGCAGCAGTTCTTCGTTCCGTTCGGCGCGGCCGCTGGGCGAGGTCTGGTCGGCGGCCAGCCAGGCCGCGAACCCCGAGGCGGAACGGTCGAGGTCGGCCTCGAGCGACCGCTCCAGGGCGATGTCGCGCTTGTCACGGTCGTAGTGCTTGATGGCATCGGCGAGCGTCCTCGCCAGGATCCGCCGCAGCCACGCGACCAGTACCTCGGGCCGCGCATCGCGCACCTCGGCCAGGGCCGAATAGGCGCGCAGCATCGTCTGCTGGACCACGTCTGAGGGGTCGAGCTTGCCGCGCAGCCTGCGGTCGAGGTGCAGCTCAGCCAGCACCGTCAGGTACTTGCGGAACGGTTCCAGGAGTTCCGTCGCGTCTCGGGTCATGGGCGGTCGTCATTTCCCCTCTTTCCAAAGAAACGACGTCTCCCGGTCGATGAACCAAGGGTTTTCTTTTTGGTCGCCGATTTTGACACGAGGATTCCTTCCCAAAGGGCCAGCATATCAATGGGAAGGCCGTTCCGAAATCAACGTGCGAAAACCTTAAGGCGGGGCCCGGGTTTGGCCACCGCCGCCGCGAAAGTATGCTTGGCGCGGGCGTGGCCATGATCAGTGTCGCCGGTTTCCGACGCGGCTGTTGTCTTGCCACCCGCTAAGAACCCACGGCGCGACTTTTGATGTCGCGCGCCTTCGCGCCCGCCTCTCCGAACGCCGACGGCCTTCCCCAAAGGGGAAGCAGAACAAAGCCCAGGGTCGCAGAGCGCACCTTGGGTGGCCGCAGGCGAGCCGTAGCCATCACACACCGCACACAATGGAACCCTGTAGGGGTTCGACACGTTGTCGCATCGGCCCTGGCAGATGGCCGCGGCAACGGCCCCTCACCCGCCCTTCGGGCACCCTCTCCCCGCGGGGGCGAGGGAGTTCGGAGGATAGGAACGGTGTTTGCCACGAACCGTCGCCGTGCCGACCCAGGGTGCGCTGCGCGACCCTGGGCTTTGGTCTTTGGCCCCGTTGGGGCCAGACGCAAACGCGCGACATCAAAAAGCGCGAGCTGCCGCGCTCATGTGTGCCTACTGCGACGAACCAACTGCCGCGGTCGCGCACCACCGGTGACGCGGTCACGGAACGTAAATGCGCCCCACGCCGCGGACTCCGTCAATTCTCATCAAGTAATCGAGCAATCGCTCGGCGACCTGCTCGGCGTAAAGACGATCCCGGAGGACGCGATTGGTGTTTGCGATCGTGACGACGGGCAAGCTGTTGGGGTCGTTCTGGCTCTGAATCACGGCTTCCAGGGAGTCTGGTCCGCGCTTGTTCCGATTCGCTGTGATCAGCACGAGCTGCTCTCGCTGGCAAAGTCGCCAGAGCGTCTCATCCATTGCCTCGACTGGGAGGCGAAGCGTGCCGAAGTCCTCTACGGAAAGGTCGAGTCCGATCCATATCTCCCGCCAAGTTGCCGACAGCCAGATGAAACGGAGACTGGTCAAAACGCCTTCCGCATTAATGTCCGCCAGAATGCCCCGCATCGCGGGCCTCCCGGCTTTTGGCTTCGCGTCGTTCTCGAACCATCGCCAGAAACCGCTCGTGTCCGGCGTCCAACTTGGCCTGCAGCTCAGGCGGGTTCCCGCGCGCGTCGCGCACGAGCATCTCGTCGTAGTCCGCCATCACCTCGGCCTTGTGTTCTTCGATATACCGGACCGCCGCGTCGACCTGGTCCGTGCTCAAGTGAAACAGCCAAGCGATCTCCTTTGCCGGCCATTCCTCTCTGAGATAGTCCAACACGTCGTAAACCGTGATCCGTGTCCCCGCGATCTCCGGCCCACGGCCCCGGTCAATGATCTTCGCTTCGAGCATGCGTCTAGCCCTCTTATCATGGCTACAATTCACACTCCAACATTTTACCCGTACACGGCCCGATTCGGATAGGGAAAGACCGATGCACGAGTACGACAAGAGCGGCAAGTACCTGGTTCAGCATCACGGCGATTCGATCCTGCGCCTGGCCGGGGTTCGCGACATTGCGTCATGGAAGCCTCTTCAGGCCGAGCTGGTCCAACATCGCCGGCTCCCGGACGGTCTCCTCGAAGTCCAGCACCATGGGGAAACCGAGCCCGACCCCTACATCGTGGAAATCGCCACGCATCCTGAGGCCCGCGTCGCCGAGCAGGTGATCGACGAAATCTCGCTCTTCTGGCTCGGCTCGCGCGTGCTGCCAGAGGTCGTCGTCCTCTTCCTTCATGCGCAGGGAAACGCGACGGCCGCCGACTCCGTCAATTTACGCAGCCGCCGCGGCTGCACGCTCTGGAATGCCGCCTGGCGGATCGTCAAGTTATGGGAGGTCCCGGCCGAGGATTTGCTTGCGGCAGGCGACATCGGCCTTGTGCCTTGGGTGCCGCTGGCTCGCTTCGACGGCCCGCCCGAGACGATCGTCCGCGAGTGCCGCGCGCGCATCGATCAGGTCGAAGAGACCATCGAACGGGAGAATCTGCCGGCGGTCACGCAGTTTCTGGCCCGCTTGCGTTATAATGACGAGGCGTTGTTCGAGATCTTGGGAGGACGCAAAGCCATGATCGAATCGCCGCTACTTCAGGAGTTGAAGCAAGAGTGGGCGCACGAAGCAGCGTGCCAAGCAGTGATCAAGGACCTCATGACCGTCCTCGTGCGCCGCTTCGGGCCCAAAGCAGAAGCGCTCGAGACCGAGCTCCGGCGCATCAATGACGAGACGCGATTGAGGGAGTTGCTTGGCGACGCGACCGACTGCCGTAGCCTGGCGTCATTTCGCAAGAAGCTTACGCAGTGACAGCCGGCTACGCTTCCTGTCTTCAGGGAGTTCTATTCCGCCCGGCGGGAACTCGATTCGGACGCGAAGTCTCTCTGCATCTCAGGAGCGCGTGATCATCCAGCGCGTTCGGGGGGGACGCTTATTCGACCATTGCGTCGAATAAAGCCCGCAGGGTAATGGTATTTGGTCTGAGCGTGTGGGAACCTCGGGTCGTTCTCGTCGAAGACGGGCTGGGCCAATCGTGACTGGAATCCGGCAGATCGACTGTTCGCGCGATGATGCCGCAGCAGTCGATTGCCGCGCTTGCGCGCCGAGCTCTCGCCCAGGGGAAACGTGGTCAGTCCCGAGGGGAGAGCGCGCACGATCGCGGCGTTCGGCGAGCCGCTCGCGCCGCGGCAGGTCGTCGAGCGAATCTGCGCCGACGTGGCCGCGCGCGGGCTCGACGCCGTGCTCGACTACACCCGCCGGCTCGACGGCGTGACGCTCGAGCCGGGCCAGGTGCGCGTCTCGGCCGACGAGCTCGCCGACGGCCCATCGCGCAGGCCGATCCGGGCTATCTCGAGACGATCGAGCGCGTGCGGCGGCAACGTGCTCGCGTACCAGGAGGCCATCCGTCATCGCGACGTGATGCTCGAACGCGGGCCGGGCATCGAGCTCGGGTCTGCTCTATCGGCCGCTCGCGGCGGGTGGGCGTCTGCATCCCGGGCGGAGCGGCGGCGTATCCCTCGAGCCTGCTCATGACGGTCGTGCCGGCGCAGGCCGCCGGCGTGAGCGAGATCGCCGTGGTCGTCCCGCCGTCGCCGTTCGGCGGCTTCAATACCGACATCCTGGCCGCGTGCCACGCGCTCGGGGTCGACCGAGGTCTACCGGATCGGCGGCGCACAAGGCGTGGCGGCCCTGGCTTATGGCCTGGACCTGCCATCGGACTGGAGCCGGTCGACAAGATCGTCGGGCCGGGCAACCTGTTCGTCGCGCTGGCCAAGCAGCACGTCTATCGGCACGGTCGACATCGACAGCATCGCCGGCCCGAGCGAGGTCGTCGCTGATCGCCGACGGCTCGGCCGTCCCGCGGTTCGTCGCCGCCGACCTGATCAGCCAGGCCGAGCATTCGCCCGGCGCGAGCATCCTGCTGACGTGGGAGCGCGGCCTGATCGAGCAGGTGGCCGTCGCGCTCGAGGACCAACTGGCGCGACTTGAGCCGTGGCGATCTGGCCCGCGACAGCCTGGAGCGGTTCGGAGCTCTCGTGCTGGTGCGCGACGAGGACGAGGCGATCGCGATCGCCAACCAGATCGCGCCCGAGCACCTGCACGTCTCGACGGCCGAACCGCAGCGGCTGGTGCCGCGTCTGACCAACGCCGGCGCGATCTTTCTGGGCCACTACGCGCCGGTGGCGGCCGGCGATTATGCCGCGGGGCCGTCGCACGTGCTGCCGACCGGCGGGACGGCCCGATGGGCCTCGGGGCTCTCGGTCAACGACTTCCTCAAGCGGTCGAGCTTGATCGCGCTCGATCGCGACGGGCTGGCCGCACTCGCCCCGATATCCGGCTGCTCGCCGACAAGGAAGGGCTGTCGGCGCACCGCCTCAGCGTCGACTTACGACTGGATGACTCCGCGCGAGGAAACGCGACATGAACGACGAGGAACCATTGCGTGCCCGGTCGCCGGCAACGACCTTCGTGGCGGCACACCGCGGCCGAGCTGCACGAGCCTTCGAGCCCCGGATTCTCGATCCGACCGGCCCGACCCGACGATGCCGAGCTGTTGGTGAACCTGGTGCGCGAGCTGGCCGTCTATGAGAAGCTGGAGCAACACGCCCGGGCGACACCCGACGATTTCCGCGCGCCACCTGTTCGGTCCTCGACCGGCCGCCGAGGCGGTCGTGGCCGAGGCCGGCGGCGAGCCGGCGGGCTTCGCGCTTTGGTATCAGCACGTTTTCGACGTTTCGCGGCCGGCCGGGCATCTATCTCGAAGACATCTTCGTCAGGCCGAGCTACCGCGGGCGCGGCATCGGCAAAGCGCTTTTGGCGACAGTCGCCAGCCAAGGCCGTCGAACTGGGCGCAGGCCAAGCTCGAATGGTCGGTGTCTGAACTGGAACGCGCCCGCGATCGGCTTCTACCGGGCGCTGGGGGCGTGGCCGATGGATGAATGGACGGTTTACCGAATCGACGGCGACGGACTCCGCCGGCTGGCGGCGAGATGGCCACTGAGATCGGTACGCCAGCATTGGGCACGTGTCGAGGACGCTTCGGCGATGAGCCGTTTCATTCGACCCAACATCGCGCGGATGGCCGGCTATGTGCCGGGCGAGCAGCCGCAGACCGGCGGCTTCATCAAGCTCAACACCAATGAGAACCCCTATCCGCCGTCGCCGCGGGTGAAGGCAGCGCTCTGGAGGCGGTCAGCGACCGGCTGCGACTCTATCCCGACCCGATGTCGACCGAGTTCCGCCGCGCGGTCGCCCAGCTTGCACGGCGTCGAGCCCGACATGGTGCTGGCCGGGCAACGGCTCCGACGACCTGCTGACGATCATCACGCGCGCGTTCGTCGGGCCGGGCGACCTGGCAGCCTTTCCGTCGCCGAGCTATTTGCTCTATGCGACGCTGGTCGCTCTTCAGGACGGCCTGCCGATCGTCGTTCCGTATGCTCCCGACTGGACACTCGACCTGGGCGCGGTTTGCCGTAACGGAGCTGAAGCTGTGTCTACCTGGCCAACCCCGATAGTCCGCTCGGGACGGCGATCACTCGCGAACGAGATCGCCCGCCTGGCCGGCAATGCTCGACTGCCCGCTGGTCGTCGACGAGGCCTACGCCGATTTCGCCGATCCGCGATATCACGCCGTGCCGCTGGTCAAAGATCATCCCAACCTGATCGTCACGCGTTCGTTCAGCAAGGGGTACAGCCTGGCGGGAATTCGACTGGGATATCTGGTCGGCGCAGCCAGAGATCGTCGAGCAGCTTGTCAAGGTCAAGGATTCGTACAACTGCGACACCTTGAGCCAGGTCGCCGGGTATCGCCGGACTGAAAGATCAGGCGTACCTGGCTGAGACGCGGCTCGAAGATTCAGGCGACGCGGGCGCGGCTGACCGCGGCGCTGCGATCGATGGGCTACTGGTTCCCGACAGCCAGGCCAACTTCGTCTGGGCGACGGGCGGCCCGCCGGCGCGGCCGATGTTTCAGGCGCTCAAGGACCGCAAGATCCTGGTTCGGCTGATGAGCTATCCGGGCTATCCCGAAGGTCTAAGGATCAGCATCGGCACCGACGCCGAGATCGACCGGCTGCTGGAGGCCATGCGCGAGATCCCCCAGGGCGTTGCCTTGGGCTGATTTGTGGCTTCCCCTTCGGGGCACGACAATTCGCAGATTGTTTCGCCCTTACAGATCGACGACGCGGTGCTTGCCCCGCTCTACCGGAGTGGCGGACTGCAGCAACGACCGATAAAATCAATTGAGTAGCGCCGAGCGATCCGGAGGTCTCTTATGCCAGCCGCCGAACCACGTCGCAGCCCTGAGGAAATTGCCCGACTGGGAGCCGACGTTTTTGACCGCCGCGTGCGGCCGAAACTCCGGCAAGAGGACGACGGCAGGTTCGTCGCTCTCGACATCGGGACCGGCGACTACGAGCTCGACGAGGACGACTACGCCGCGGTCACGCGGCTGCGCAGCCGCCGGCCGTCGGCCGAGGTCTGGCTCACGCGAGTCGGCCAACCCGCAGCGCATCGGATGAGGCGGACCCGATGATCCGCGGCTTGGTGAACGCCCGCCGGGAAGCAGTCGTACCGCTCCGAGTTCGCGGGCCGGGCGGCATTGAGTCCGACGTGGCCGCCGTAGTTGACTCGGGGTTCACCGCGTCTTTGACATTGCCGACCACGGTGGTGGCCGCATTGGGGCTGGCCTGGCAGTCGAGCGGCGGCGCAGTGTTGGCCGACGGGTCGATCGGGCAGTTCGATATCTACGCCGCGGAGGTGGCCTGGGACGGAGGCTGGCGGCCGCTGCTGGTGTGGGCTGTAAGCAACGAGGTTCTGCTGGGCATGCTGTTGCTGGCGGGCCACGAGTTGCGGATCGAGGTGGTGCCGGACGGTCCGGTCGAGATCTCTCCCCTGCCCTGAAGCTGGAATGTCCTGGGGATTGTGGATCTCGTGGTTGCGGTGAGCATGGGCGCTCTCAACTCGGGCTTGGTTCCCGGTCTTCGTGGCGACGTGACGACCGGCCCGATGGCTCGGCTGCCATTGGTGCTCATCCCCGCGTACCTCGTCCCCTTGTTCCTGATGCTCCATTGTCAGGTTGCTGCGTCGTTCCTGTTCGGCGCGAGGGAAGCCCGCCCGCCGTTGAATCGGTGTTGTGTATGTGCGACGATTTCGCCAGGGGGTTGCGCGATGTCGGTGATTCGAAGGCGCGTCTTCAGCTCAGCTTATTCGCGCGGGCCGGTGGCCACACGGCTTGTCCTTTGTCCGTTGGGAGCGCAGCGAGGAGGGGTATGAAGATTCGGTTCGCTTGCCCGTCGTGCGGCGCTTCGGGCTCAGTCGACGCGGTCTACGCTGGCAAGGTCGTCCGCTGCAAGCACTGCGGCTTCCGCTCGGCGGTGCCCGATGCCGGCGAGCCGCAGGCCGATATTTACTCGCTCGACGAGTCTCCGGCGGAAACGGCCGGGAATGTCGCGCTGGCTCCGGCGGCCGACTCGGTCTTCGCGGCGTCGCCGCGTGGGTCCGTAAAGAATGCCCCGAAACCACGCAAGACGGTTCGCGTGGCGCGTTCTTCCACGACCCGCAAGCGACGCGGTGACTTTGCGTGGCGAAACTGGCTGATCGGGTTTGCCGAGGTCGCCCGCTGGTCGGGGCTGGGGGCATAAACGGCAGCGAATACAAAAGGAACGGCTTCGCCCCTGGACGGGGACGCGGAACCGAGCGACGTGGTACGGTCCATCACCTGCCGATTCCAGGAAACTTTCCAGTGCCCACTCGACGTCCCGCCGCCCTTGGGATGCCCAAAACGGTCTTGCTGTTGATGCTGGTCGTGGCGTGCTCGCATTTCAACCGGGTCGGCATCTCGGTGGCGGGCACCGAGCGAATCATTTCTGGATATGGAATCAGCCCGGAGAAGATGGGGCTTGTGTACTCGGCCTATCTGGCGATCTACACCCTCGCCATGCTGCCCGGCGGGGTGATGATCGACCGGTTTGGAGCGCGACGCGCGCTCGTGACGCTGGGATTCGGCTCGACGTTATTCGTCGCGATGACAGGCGGCGTGGGATTGGTCTTCAAGAGCGCCGCCTACGTCTGGCTGGGGCTCCTGGTCGTGCGGTCGCTTCTGGGACTCGTGACCGCGCCCTTGCACCCGGGCGCGGCGAGCCTGGTCTCCAAGCAAGCGCCCAGCGCGTCGAAATCGACGGCCAACGGATTGGTCAACGCTGCGGCATGCGCGGGGATCGCAGGGACCTATCTGGTCATGGGAAAACTGATCGATCTTTTCGACTGGCCGGTCGCGTTTCTACTCACCAGTGGCATGACCCTTGTGGTCGCACTGGCCTGGACGGCCGGCACATCGGCTTCACCGGACTCTTCGACTCTCGCAGTCGCGCGCCCGCCCTGGAAGCTCTCCGGAATCTCATCCATGCTGGGGCGCCGGAGTGTGATCTGTATCACTCTCAGCTATTCCGCCTACGGTTACTTTCAATACATGTTCTTCTACTGGATCACTTACTACTTCGAGACGATTCGGCACGAAGACATGAGCGTGTCGCGATGGTATTCCACGGTGATCACGCTGGCGATGGGTATGGGCATGATGGGCGGCGGCTGGCTGACGGATCACGTCCCGCGCACGTTGTCTCCCTGGGCGCGGCGGGCATTGGTGCCCGTCTTGGGCATGTTCGCCAGTGGCGCGGTCTTCGAGCTCGGGATCATGGCAAAGACGCCGCAATCGACTTTACTGGCGTTCTCCGTTTCCGCTGCCCTTCTGGGCGTATGTGAAGCCCCCTTCTGGACCACCGCGGTCGAGCTCGGCGGCTCGACCGGCGGCACAGCCGCCGGCATGATGAACACCGGCGGCAATGCCGGGGGAACCTTGTCGCCTTATCTCACGCCGCTCCTTAGCCATTTCTTCACGCAGCAATATGGAATCGACGCGGGCTGGCGACTGGGTCTGGCCGTCGCGGGAGGAATCGTAGCCCTCGGGGCTTTTCTGTGGTGGGGCGTTGTTCCCAGCGAAGACGCGTCGTCATGAAGAGGCCGCCGCTGCGAGTTCCAACCTGGGGCCATGTCGGGCGATTTGTCGGGGAAGACCGAGTGGAAGGTCATCTCGAACGCCGATCACTGCGGTTTGTTTGAGCGACGACAGCGCTCAGGAATGGTCCCCTTCGAGGACGACGAAGTGGAATAGGGCATTCAGATACCCGGTCTCGGAGTCGGCCACCAACTGCGGGTCCATCGCCGAGCCCATGTCGGCTCGGCTGAGATGCAGAAGGTTCTGCGAGTTTGCCTCGACCAGCCGCTCTTTGAACTCGGGAAGCGACAGGCGGGGTACGCTGGGCTCGTGCTGGGTCGCCCGCCAGAGTGCCGCAATGAATACCTTGTCATCATGAAACCGATCCTCCGGCGGGCTCTTGGCGGCGAGGGCACGCACGGTCGCCGCGAAGGCGGTCAGGTCAAACGGCTCGGCGGGCGGCGGCTCGGGCGCCCGTCGCTCTGGCTGCGCTTTGGGTGCGCTGGCCAGCCAGTCGCGGACCACCTTGCATCGCGCGGCGTCGGCACTGGCGTCCGTCAGCCCGGTGTCGAAGAGCGGTAGCTGCTGCTTGAGCGTCCCTTTTGTCTGGCGCTCCGAGCCCATGAGCTCACTCAAAACCGCACACAGCAACCCCTCGAGTGTCGTCTCACCGGAAAAACCCAGCCGATTGCATACCACGGCTTCGAGCACCTGGCTCACCGTTGAACCCGCTGCCGCGGGGAGACCGTATTTCCGCTTGAGCACGAAGGCGGCCAGCTTGTCGCCGCTATTGAGCTCGGCCGCCGCGTCCGCCGGCAGCCCGGCCGCTTTCGGGAACAGGTGCTCGGCGATGACGGTTGACCAGTTCATGGCCGACGGCATCTCGGCGACGCCCAGGACCACGAGCGCCCGTTCGCGGCCCGCGTCGGTGAGCGCAAACGTGTTCCGCTTGCCTTTGGTCAACAAGCCGGCTACTGCCAGTTCGTTGCGCATTTCGTCGAAGACGACGGCGGAAAAATCGGGGCCAATCAGCTCGCCGACATCCCTCCGCACCACGGAGGGTGAAACCGGGTTTTTACTCGGCAGGGCCATCCGTACCAGCACGAGGTCGCTAGCGGCGGTTTCGGTGGCGGGCGCAGTGGTGAGTGTGGTAGTCAATGGTCTGCTCCAAGCGGGGTGACGGTGAGTGCGTTCAGGATACGGTCGCGGATCACTTCTAACGTCACGGCGGGGTTCATGATCGTGGTAAACTAGCATAATGCAGCCGTCGCAACCATTGGCACGGGTTGCGTGTCGCGCCGAGTGACGCAGCCGATCTCGGGGAGAATTCATGCGACATCGAAAGCGGCATGTACGCGAGGTATCCGATGGCCGATTACAAGGCAGCTTTCGATGCGATCGTGAACGATCCTCGCTACCAAGAGAACCTTGATTGGGGTGAGGCCAGGCCGGGACATCCTGAGGGCACGGTCCGCGCCCATATCGCAGAGATCGAGCCCAATCTCGAAGCATTGCGGCCAAAGCTCAACGAGACCGACTATTGGAGGCTCAAGCTCCTCATCCACACCCACGACACTTTCAAAGGCGAATCGCAGCCCGGCGTGGCCATCACCGATCTCAAGAGCCATGCCTCGTTGGCAAAGGAATTCCTCGCCCAGTTCTGCGACGATCCCGATTTGTTGGCGATGGTTCAGTATCACGACGAACCCTTTGCACTTTGGCGACAAGTTGAAATCAAGGGAAAATACAACGAAGAACGATTCGCCGCTCTGCTGCGTAACATCAACGACTGGAATTTGTTTCTTGCGTTCAACATCATCGACGGTTGCAGCACAGGGAAAAGCAGAGCGCCTTTGGCATGGCTGTTCAAAGAAGTTGGCGGCAAAGTTCAATCCACATTAAGTGCGGCGGACGTTCTGTAGAGCCCGGCCGAACCAGGCGCGACGCCTGACCGGCGCTGTTCTACCGGCTTTGCGCGATACAATCTCGTTAATAGGGGGTATTCGACAGGCAATTGCGAGTGTTCCGATTCTTCGCGGTGTTAGTCCCTACCTTTCGTCTGATTGCGACGCGAAGTGAACGGCCCCAACCGCATTGACTCGCCCGCGCCGTGAGTTGTAGAGTATTCTTGTACACATTGGAGGATGAGAATGCCTTCCGAGACCAGCTACTCTCACGCGCGCGCCAACCTTGCGGCGCTTTGCGACGAGGTCACATCGACCCGCGAGCCGATCGTGATTCACCGCCGCGGTTCCGAAGATGTCGCATTAGTTGCCGCGGCTGAGCTTCGCAGTCTCATGGAAACGGCCCATTTGCTGCGTTCCCCGAAAAACGCAGAGCGCCTTCTGACGGCCTTGCTGCGCGCCCAAAACCGGGAGCTTCCGGGAGAGACCGTCGAGGCATTGCGGCGGGAGTTCGGTCTTGGCAGTGCGCCGTGAAAGAAAGGCCTCGCTCGAATCCGCGGCGTAACGGAGGCGCTTGGCGAGGGCGCAAGTTGTATATACAATATACGTAGTCGTGTGGGTTGGCACCGGCGCGGCCTAACCCACGCGGTTCGCCTGATCGCGCTGGTTGGTTGGTCCTTCTCAGGGCGATAGTTGCATACACAACTTATGGGGTACGTCATTAAGCCATTCATCGCTGCTCTGCTCGCGATCTGGTTCGGGCTAATTTTGCTCCTTGGGGCCAGCGGGGCGTTTGTCGGACCGCCGAAGCGGCCTCCGCTGGCGATGCTCCTCGGCGTGACGGTGCCGTTGGTCGTGCTCGCAACGGATCGTTGAACCACGAAATCAACGAAAAAGCACGAAAAAATCAAAGCCAGTAAATGCTCGCGTAGAAATCCGTGCCCGGCTTTGGTCTCTGTCCCTTTTCGTGTCTTTTCGTCGATTTCGTGGTTGATCCAGCGGACCAATCGTTTGAACGCGCGGATCACGCCATGATTCGGTCGCGCATTCCTCCGTAGACGACGTTTTTGACCATTTCGCGCCGATAAAAGTCGTGCGGGAAGCCGAGTTCGATTGCGCTTGCCTTGTCGAGGGCCTGGACCTGTTCCGGGCTCAGCGACAACGAAAGGCTCGCCAGGTTGTCTTCGACCTGAGACAGCTTTCGAGCGCCGATGATGGGAATGACCGGAATGTCCCGGTAGCGGAGCCACGCCAGCGCAGCCTGCGCCAGCGACCGTCCGGATACTTCGCTGACCTTGCGCAGAGCGGCGACGATGCGTTCTTGTCGCTCGCGCTCGGGCAGAAACGGCCGCATCATTTCGCTGGAATACGCGCCTCACCCGCGGGCTCGGCCGAATTGTACTTGCCGGTGAGAGTGCCTCCGGCCAGCGGCGACCAGGCGGTCAGCCCGATGTTGAGTGCTTTGGCCATGGGAATGAGTTCTCGCTCGACGGTGCGCTCGATCAGGCTGTACTCGATCTGGAGCCCGACGAACGGCGACCAGCCCCGCAGCGACGCCAGCGTGTTTGCCTGGGCAATCCACCAGCCTGGGGCGTCGGAGACTCCCACATAAAGCACCTTGCCCTGGCGCGAGATCGTCAAACGCCCGCATGACTTCCTCGACCGGGGTAATCTGGTCCCAGATATGCAGCCAGTAGAGATCGATGTAGTCGGTCTTCAAGCGCTTGAGGCTGCCCTCGACGGCCTGGAACATGCTTTTGCGGTGGTTGCCGCCGGCGTTGGGGTCTTTGCCGGGAGGGGCGTTGGTGTACTTCGTGGCCAGGACGATTTCGTTACGGTGGCCGCTCATAAAATCGCCCAGGAGCCGCTCGCTGGCGCCATTGGTATAGAGGTTGGCGGTGTCGATGAAGTTGCCCCCCGCCTCGCGGTACGCGTCGTAAATCTTCTTGGATTCTTCTTTGGAGGCACCCCAGCCCCAATCCTCGCCGAAGGTCATGGTGCCGAGCGAAAGCTCGCTCACTCGCAAACCGCTGTGTCCAAGCAGTCGGTAATTCATGATGGTTCAACCTTCTTTGTAAGCCGTCGGTGTTCGCGAATGACAGATGAATCGTACTGACCAGCCACTGACATTCGAAGACGGAGCCGCGGCGTGTGCTCCCCACGGTCGCGAAACGCGCCCTGGGATCGGACAGCCGCGTTTCGTTTCAATAGGGCCCGCACACCGCGCGTGATCGGCTTCCTTGGCAGTGACCGCGTAACCGTTGCGAGCTGCCCAGACCGCAAAATCCGACCCGTCCGGGGAGCACGCGACTATTGCACACTTTCGCGCAGCGCAATCGTTGCGGCCGCTTGACCATCCGTCCAAAACCGCGTCTGGAAAGTGCGCAGTACCCCCCCTTTTCCAGTATATATAGAGAGAGGGCGCTTTTCGCTCGTCGAAGGGCGCGCACAATTGTGGCAGACTCGCCGTTTGGGTTTGCCCTCAGACGGCGCTCGCCGCTACCTGGATTTGTGAATCGACCGGTGCCCGGCTCTGGACGCATCAAACGACACAAACCCTGTCATGCGAGTGGCTCGCGATCAAGGCACGTCAATCCCGATCGGCCCGGAAATGGTGCTTCCGGCTCGCCTGCCCACGCCGGGAATTGGCGAGGAAGCCCTTCCGAAAACCTGCCATTTACTGCCACTTTCTGCCACTTAGGCCAGTCACAGCCTGTGAGCACCGCAGCGCGTCATGCGTTACAATCGTGAATGGTGGCCATGCAAACCGATTGCGTTCCAGACGGCCGAGCTAGGCGCGGCCGAATTGACCAGACTTTTCGCGCGTCGCGTGGGGGATTCAACGTGAGTGCACCGCACCGAACGGCCGAGATCGCCCGCACGACTCGCGAGACCGAAATCCGGCTGACGCTCGACCTCGACGGCGAGGGCCAAAGCCAGGTCGCGACCGGCGTCGGGTTTCTCGACCACATGCTCGAATTGTTCGCGCGGCATGCGGTCGTGGACTTGACGGTCGCCTGCAAGGGAGACTTGCATGTCGACGGCCATCACACCACCGAAGATGTTGGCATCTGCCTGGGGCAGGCGATCGACCAGGCCCTGGGCGACCGGGCGGGGATTCGCCGCTACGGCCACGCCGTGCTGCCGATGGACGAAACGCTCGTGACTGCCGCGGTCGACCTGGGCGGAAGGGCTTACTGGGTCTGGAACGTGGCGCTGCCGGCGGCCAAGATCGGCACGTTTGACAGCGAGCTGGTTGCCGATTTCTGGCAGGCCGTCGCGACGCAGGGGCGGATGAACTTGCACGTGCTGCTCCACTACGGTCGAAATACCCACCACATCAGCGAGGCGATTTTCAAGGCGGCGGCTCGGGCCCTGCGTGCGGCCTTCGAGGCCGACCCCAGGAGTCCGGGCATCCCTTCCACGAAAGGAATGCTTTGAGCCGAGACGCATCACACGAGGCGAGCGCCGATCTGGTCGAGACCGAGCCTCCGCGACACCACTGGCTCGGCTCGGTCGTCAACGCCGCCCTGGTCGTGCTGGCGTTTGGTCTCCTGGCATGGGTGATCTGGCAGAACCGGGCGAAGATCCAGGAGGTATTCAGCCGGCCGCTCGATTTGCGGCTGCTTCTGCTGGCGTTCGCGATCTATATGGTCGGCATCGTGCTGACCTTTGGTCGCTGGTTCATGCTGGTCCGCGTGATCGAGCCGCGCTTCACGTTCGGGGCGGCGATTCTCTTGGGATTCATCGGCATGGTGTTCAACCTGGTGATCCCCGGCGCGGTGGGGGGCGATCTGATCAAGGCGGCCTTTCTGGCCCGCATGCATATCAAGAAAACTCAGGCGATCGCGTCGATGGTGATCGACCGGATCGTCGGTTTGCTCGCGCTGTTCGTCCTGGCGTCGATCGCCGGCGCGCTGGTGTGGACCGACGCGCCGGAGATCGTCCGCAAACTGATCATGGCGGCCTGGGTTGCGGTCGCGCTCGGTTTCTTGGTGCTCTTCCTCGATCTTCTCCCAGGCATTCTCGCGGATGTTTCCCGGCGTGGCGCAAGGCCAATCGCGGTTCGCACTCATTGTCGCCGAGCTCAAGGAGATGTCGACGACATACCGTGACCGGCTGGACATCGTCGTCGGCCTGCCTGCGCTTTCGGTGGTCTCACACTCAATGAACGTGATCGCCTTTTACGTGGTCGGACGGATGTTGTTCCCCAGCATGACCACGACCGTGCGCAGCATTTCTTGATGGTTCCGCTCACGCTCTTCAGCATGGCCGTCCCGCTGCCGTTCGGCGCACTGGGGCTTAGCGAGGAGGTGGGCGACCAGCTTTTCAAGCTGGTGGCACACCCCAGCGGCGTCCTGGCGATGATGGGCTTTCGCGTTTTGATGTACGCAGGCGGGTTGATCGGGGCGTGCGTCTACCTGGAGCGTTTGAAAGAGGTCCGCGAGCTGACGGCGTCGGCTCGTCGGCGTGAGTGACGACCGCAATGCTGCCACGGCGTGCCTGCCGCTGCTGCGGGAACAGGTTTCGGAGGAACTGTGCGGCTGCGCTGTCGCGTACCGACGGCCCGCCATTTATCATGATAGTCTTGCAATCGATCGCGACCCCTTTACGCCCGAGCTGTGCCGGACTGTTGAACCCGAGGAGACCATGCGACGTTACGCCCGAATCATTGCCGGAATTGTCGTTGTGATGGCATCCGCAGGCGTGCTTGCCGCCGATGCCGGCCTCAAAAGCGCGCTCGAGAGCATCAACCCGGGCCAGGTCCTCGAGCATATCAAGGTCCTCGCCTCGGACGACTTTGAAGGCCGAGGCCCGGGAACGCCGGGCGAAGACAAGACCGTCGCGTACCTGACGGCCCAGTTTCAGAAGATGGGGCTCAAGCCGGGCAATCCCGACGGCACATTCGTTCAGAACGTTCCGCTGGTCGGCTTCCAGGCCAAGCAGGTGACGGAGCGTTCCAGGCCGGCGGCCGGACGATCGGGCTGTCGTTCCCCGAACGATTTCGTGGCCGTCTCGCGCCGGCTGGCCGAGGAGGTCAAGGTCGAGAAATCGGACGTCGTCTTCGTCGGCTACGGCGTGGTCGCCCCGGAATACGGCTGGGACGACTACAAGGGACTGGACGTGCGCGGCAAGACGTTGATCATGCTGGTCAACGACCCGCCGGTCCCCGACCCCAAAGACCCCGCCAAGCTCGACCCGGCGGTCTTCAAGGGCCGGGCGATGACCTATTACGGGCGCTGGACGTACAAGTACGAGATCGCCTCGGAGAAAGGCGCGACGGCCGCGATCCTGGTGCACGAGACGGGCCCGGCCGGTTATCCGTTCGAGGTCGTCCGGGGGAGCTGGAGCCGCGAGAACTTCGACATCGCCCAGCCGCAGAGCGGCCAGACGCCGAGCCGGGTCGCCGTCGAGGGCTGGATCACTCTCGACGAAGGCCAAGGAACTGTTCCAGGCGGCGGGCCGCGACTTCGATGCGCTGAAACAGGCCGCCGCCCGCCGCGATTTCCGGCCGGAGCCGCTCGGCAGCTCGGCGCGGTTTCGAGGTCACCAACGCGCTGCGCGAGGTCAAGTCGAGCAACGTCGTCGCCAGGATCGAGGGGGCCGATCCGCGCGCTCAAGAACGAGGTCGTCGATCTACACCGCGCACTGGGACCACCTGGGCCGCGACCCGGCGCTGAAGGGCGATCAGATCTACAACGGAGCCGCCGACAACGCCTCCGGGGTCGCCTCGATCCTCGAAATCGCCCGCGCTCTGGCCCAGGTCAAGCCGGCCCCGAAGCGATCGATCCTGTTCCTGGCCGTCACCGCCGAGGAGAAGGGACTGCTCGGTGCCAAGTACTACGCGGCGCATCCGCTCTATCCGCTGGAACGCACGCTGGCCGACATCAACCTCGACGTGATCAACCTCTGGGGGCCGACCAGCGACTTGATCAGCATCGGCATGGGCAACTCGACGCTCGACGACCTGCTGGTCGAGATCGCCGCGAGAGCACGGCCGAACGGTCGCTCCCGACGCCGACCCTGAGAAAGGCTACTACTTCCGTTCCGACCACTTCGAGTTCGCCAAGCAAGGCGTGCCGGCGCTCGATCCCAAGGGGGCCGGCAATACATCGGCAAGTCGGCCGACTTCGGCCAGCGAAAGCAGGACGAATACACGGCCAAGGACTATCACAAGGTCAGCGACGAGGTGAAGCCCGACTGGGACCTTTCCGGGCGCCGTCGCCGACCTGAAGCTCTTGGCCGAGCTCGGTTATCGCGTGGCCCAGGGAGATCGCTATCCCGAGTGGAAGCCCGACAGCGAGTTCAGAGCCAGGCGCGAGGCGATGCTCAAGGCGACGAAGCCATGAATCGTGCAGGCGTTGCGATTGCCGACCGCACGGCGGCTTCCGCGAGGGGCACCGACGGGTGAAGCCGGAATCCAAACGGCCCTGGGTTCGCTCGCGGCTCTGTTGTCGGCGAGCGTCGGCGGGCGTCGCCGCCTGGCTCGACTGGCGATACGGCTGGATCACTCCGGCCTTCGACGCGGTCGCCCATCAGTTCTACGAGGTCCCGCTCTTGGCCGCGGTCCGCCGGCCGTCGCAGCTCGTCCTGGTGCGCTGGCATCTGGCGATCGGATCGCGTCCTGATCGTGCTCGGCCTGATCTGGCGCGTCGACACTGAGCCGGCACGGGAGGACGTGGCTGGCGATCTTCGGCAGCCGGCTACGCGATCCGCGCGATCGATCTGGATTTGCGGCGGCAACCTGCCGCTGGTTCCGGGGGATAGCTGCCATTATCTCGAGGTGGCGACTTCGGTGCTTGCGGGGCGAGGGGCCGGTCATGCATTACGTCCATAGCTTTTTCAGGGACTATCCGCGAATTCGTCTAGAGCGAGGGTGTCCTCAACGACTGGGACACACCGCTCGACGCCTACGTGCGCGCGGCGGCCTTTCGGATCGCGGGCCTGGGCCCGAGAGCAGCCTCGAAGCCCGCATCGTCGCGGCCAAGGCATGCAGCTTCGTCCTCAATCTGCTGGCTTTGCCGGCACTCTACGTCTTTGCCCGGCGGCGATATGGCTGCCGGGTCGCGCATCTGGGCGATGGCCGTGCTCGCCGTTCTTCCGGTCCACGCGATCTACGCCGGGTTCATCCTGCGGGAGAGCCTGGTGGCGCTCTTGTCGATCCTGGCGGTCTGGACGCTGACGGAGGTCTGGCACGTCGGATCGGCTGGGCAAGGCAGCGTGGGCCTGGGCCGTCGCCGCGGGCTTGTGCGGCGGATTGGCCGTGCTCGTCGCGCATGACCGCGCTCGCGCTGCTTGGCGGCCGCCGGGCTCTTCGCCCTGTCGGCGCGCAGCCGCAGGCGGCTCGGGCCCCTCCTGCTCTGGGGCGGCACCATCGCCGTCGTGTGCCTGCCGTGGGCGTGGGCGACCTGCAGGAGTATCGGAACTCCTTTCTTTTCGATGACCAGTTATTTTGAATATAACTTTTCGTGGACGGTCCACCATTACGACAAGGGGAACACGCTCCCGTCGCAGTTTTACACGCTCGCGAACCTGCCCGAGATCGTCCGGGTCAAGTTGAAGTCGCTGTTCATCATCGCGATTTATTCGACGATGATCGTGGGTCTGCCTCTCGTCCTGGGCTTTTGCCGGCGCCTGCGGCACGCGCGGCGAACCGGGACGCGAGACCGATCTTCTGGTGGCGACGATCTTCGTCGTCTTCGTGCTGGCGACGCTCAAGAGCGTTGCCGACGTGACGCAAGTCGCCCAGCTCGGCGCTACTACTTGCCGGTTTTTGCGCTCATGCGTGCCGGGTGGCGTCGCCGGAGTCATCGATTGGCTGGAGTCGCTGCACTTCGAGCGCGAGCGTCGTTCCCTGGCTGGCCGCCACGCTATTGCGCCCTGGTGTGGGCCGACCCGACCTGGTCGTACGACGCCTCCTGGCTCGTCAAGCGTTATCAACTGCACTGGCCGGCACTGCGAGAAGCCGGCGAGTGGATTCAAAGCGCATCCCGAACGAGGTCCCCCGCGAGGCCCGGATCATGACCTGGTTTCCCTGGGAGCTGCGGGTCACGAGCGATCGGACCACGATTCTCATGCCCCGCAGTTACAGCCCGCGGCGGATCCGCGAGGTGATCGGCCAGTACGGCGTCACGCACTTCCTCTGGGGCTCGTTCGAGCCGCCGCCGTATTATGAGATCAATCCCGAGTCGTGGGCGTCGGAGCTGGAACAACTCCGCACCGCGCTCGGTCTGACCGAGGCGCGCGAACTGTACCGATCGTCCCGGCCAGCTTCTTCCCGGTCCGTCTCTATCGTCTGCGCGAGCTCGATGAGCCCGTCGCCGCGGTGGGAAGCATCTTGCAGAGACGCCGGAGCCAATTCGCCGATGAGAGCCGAGCACCTGGATTACCTCGCGTGTCCGCGCTGCCTTGAATCGCTGCGACTCGACGCAAGCGATGCGGCCGCCGACGGCCATGTTCTCGAAGGGACGCTGACCTGCGCGAGATGCTCGACGCGATACCCGCTGACAGGAGGGATCCCGCGATTGCTCCCGGATCCGTCGCTCCGCTCACCACTCCGGGAGAGAACAGCGCCGAGCGATTCGGCTACGAGTGGAACCACTTCTCGCGACTTCAGGATTCGATGAGGAAGTGGCCAGCCTGAAAACCTGGTTCAAGCCGCGCCGTGCTGGAGGACCTCGCTGGACTGAATGTTCTCGAAGCCGGGTGCGGCATGGGGCGTCACGCGACGATCGCGTCTCATTATGGCGTCAACACATTGGTGGGCATGGATTTGGGAACGCGGTCGAGGCCGCTTTCCAGAATACGCGGCATCTTCCCGCGGTCTGCATCGTGCAGGGAGACATCTATCACCCTCCGCTCAAGCACAAGGTGTTCGACGCGGCCTTTTCGCTGGGCGTGCTCCACCATCTGCCCGATCCTGGTCGCGGGTTTCGGGCCCTCGCCGCGACGGTGCGGGACGAGGGCTGGTTCCAGGTGTGGGTGTACGGCCGCGAGGGAAATGGCTGGATCGTCTACGTCATCGACCCGATCCGCCGACTGACATCGCGCATGCCGCTGGGACTGCTCAGACAATTGAGCCTGGTGCTCGCCGTTCCCGCTGCTTCTGGGTGCCAGGACGCTCTATCAGGTTCCCTGGCTCGGGCGCCGATTGCCCTACTCAGCCTACATTCGATGGCTCGCGTCGTTCAGCCTGCGGAAGGTCCACGCGATCGTCCTCGACCACGCGGTGACTCCGGTCGCACATTACATGAGCCGCGCCGACGTTGAGAGTCTGGTCCAAGAAGCGGGCTGGACCATCGTCGAGCTCGAGCACAACCGGGGCATGAGCTGGGGAATGTGTGCTCGGCGCGCTCGCAGATCGTGATCGGCTGCCGATCGCTAGACGGATTTCAAAGGGGTTTGGCGGAAGACGTCAGCAGAACCTAGCCGGCGCTAGCCGATCGAACGAGCAGCGTTGCTGCCGTATCTGGAGATCGCACGAGTGGTCGTGCGATCTTCGATGCGCTGGCCCGGTCTGGTCCTGCTTCTTCTCTTGTTGTTCGACGTGTGGTACCGCGCACACACGTTTGGTCCGCACTTCGCGCGAGCGACTCGGTGTCAGCCTATGGCCGCAGACCGTCGGCTCGACGGAGCCGCTGGACTGCGACGAGGCGGCCTACGCTTACATCGGGCATCGGATCCTCCTCGGCGACGTCATGTATCGCGACCTGACCGAGAACAAGCCGCCCTTGGGTTACTGGCTCTACACGCTGGCGGTGGCGATCGGCGGCTACCACGAGCTGGCCATCCGCGTCATGCCGATCCCGTTCGTCCTGGCGACGATCGTGCTGGTGTGGTGGATCGCGCTGCGACTGGGCGGTCCCGGGATCGGCATGCCTGGCGGCGGGGCTCTTCGTGATCCTGAGCACCGACCCGTACCTGTTCGGCAACGGCGCCAACCTCGAGCATTTCATCAACTGTTTTGCGGTGGCTTCACTGGCGCTCTTGATTCGCGGGCTCGGACCGCTGCGGACGAGCTGGTTCCTCGATGGCGTCGGGGGTGTGCCTCGGGGCCGCAGCACTCGTCAAGCAGGTCGCCATCGTCCAGGGGATTGTCTTCGTGGCGGCACTTCTGGCACGGGCGTGGGCCGAGGACGATCTCCGGCGACGACGGGCGGCGCGGTTCTTGCGCGACGCGCTGCGTTTGGCCTGGGCTTGTTGTCGATCTGGTGCATCGCGGCGGCGATCCTCGCCTGGCCCAAGGTGCATTAGGTGCTGCCCGTGACGATGTCTTCCAGTACGGCCGGGCCTTGGCGACGGACACCCTACCCGAGGCGAACGCCCCGTCGGCCTGGATTCGCTGGCTCACGGGCAATGCCGATCCCTCTAAGGGCCGGCTTCCTTGGCCGTTCGGTGGGACCACAGTACCTCGTCTGGTGGGGAACGGGTAGCTGGCCGCTCTGGCTGGTTTCGCTGCCCGGCCCTGGCGCCACCTTCTGCTGAACAGGTCGACCACCCACCTGCGCCGCCTGGTCGCGGCCTGGACACTGGCGGCCTGGGCCCAAGTGATCCTTCCCGGCCTCTACTGGCAGCATTACTACCTGCTGCCGATCGCCGGCGTGGCGATCTCGGTCGCGGTCTGCTTGACCGATGAGGCTGCGATTCTGGGCCGATTGTTTCGCCGCAGTGATGGCAACCGATTGAGTAGATCGGCAAAATCGCCCGGGGTGCTCCGACGCGTCGTCGCCGCAATCGCGTGCGTGTTCCTCGCCGGCGCGATCGGCATGACTGTGGTCATCCAGGTCCGTCGATTACCTGCTGACGGCTCCCGCGGAGCTCACGATTCGATACAAGGGAGGGCGGCAATGGGTCGTCCTGCGCGAACTGGGTCGCGAGATCGCAACGACGCGCGACGATCTGGGACCAGCCGCACCTCTATGTCTGGGGCTGGCAGAGCCCGCTTCATTTCTACTCAGGCCTGGACAGCCCGACGCGTCACTTTTTCGTCGACAACCTGCTCCGCGATCAGGCTGATCGCAATCACCCCTTGATCGAACCGCGAACCGACGAGATCGTCGCGACTTTGCGCCGCCGTCCTCCGGAGCTGATCTTCACTGGCTACGCTCCGTTTCGGGGTTTACGAGCCTTGCTCGACGAAGAGTATTTACCCTCGGGGCTGGCCCATGTACCGTCGCGGCTCGGGATTGGTTTATGGGTCCAGCGCGACGCTTCCGTCGATTCGAGGCCGCTGCGGCGGGGCGACACTGCAGCAACGGTGATCTTCGGGCGAGCCGGCGCGTGTCCTGGGCGGGCCTCTGCGTCGATCACCGTTTCGATAACGTTCCCGCAGGCCTCCCATGATCGCGTCCCAGCTCTGACTTTCGGCATAGCTCCGGGCAGCGCCGGCCAGTGACTTGCGGTCGTCGTGCCCGATCGATTAACCGGAGCAGGGCATTGGCCAAGCTTGCGGGCGGCTCCGACGGGTCGACGAGAATGCCCGTCGCTTCGCGTCCGAACGGTCTCGCCCACGCCGCCGGCTCGCAGAGCGACGACAGGCAGGCCAGACGCCATCGCCTCGAGCACGACGTTGCCGAAAGTCTCGGTCAGGCTGGAAAAGGCAAAGATGTCGGAGGCCGCGTAGTGATCGGCGAGGTCTTCGCCCTGCCGGTAGCCTGCGAAGTGGGCGATCGAGCCGATGCGCTGCTCCAGGGCGGGGCGAGACGGACCGTCGCCCACCAGGAGGAGGCGGACACCGGGCCGTCGCGCCGCCACGATCGCCAGCGCGGCGGCAAGATAGTCGACGTTTTTCTCGGGGGCGATTCGGCTCACGTAAGTGATCACCACGATCGTCGGCCGACCAGCCCAGGGCGGTGCGTATTCGCGAGCGGCCCGGCCGCTCGGGCCGAAACAGCAAGCTGTCGACCCCGCGCTTCCACAGGACCAGACGCTCGAAGCCAAGAGCCCTCGAGTTCGGCTCTTGGTCGTCTCCGAGGGGACGTAGGTTTCGCGGGTGCGGTTGTGAAACCAGCGCAGATAGCGCCAGATCGCCGCGCTCGCCCAGCCGACGCGGTAATGATGGCTGTACTGATCGAAATTGGTGTGAAAGCTCGAGACAACGGCCAGCCGTCGCCTGCAGCGCGTGCCGGAGGACACTCCACCCCAGCGTCGCTTCGGTGGCGATGTGAATCAATGTCGGGCCGAAAGGCATCAATGGCCCGATGCACACGTGCCGAAACGGAGGCCAGCGGAAGATGAAGTTCCTTGTAGAACGGCACCACGACCGAACGGACCGTATGAACGTGCTCAGCCCGCGCTCCGTTGTCGTAGTGGGGATGAATCAACTGGACGTCGTCGCCGCTCTCGGTCAGGACGCGAACCAGTTGACCTAGCGTTCGCGAGACGCCGTTGACCTGCGGAAAATAGGTTTCGGTGACCAGTGTCACTCGCATGGCTTGTAGGAAACGACTCCGTGACAGCGAAACGAAAAAAGCGGCACGGCACTCCGCGGACCTCACCCTACCAAACTGCAGACTGCGCTCACAGGCGATTTGGGCCGGCTCGAGGTGCGCAGCCGCAGCCTGGCGGCGTGGCGGTCTCCACTGGCACGCCGAGCCGAACCGACTCTTGCTCACCGCGCCCTGACATGCGAGACTCAACCCCTGTCGTGCCTTTCTTCGGGTGTGACTTTCATTTGGGCGTTTGACGGCGAGGGACCAGAGGTGAAAGAAAACCCAGTCAAAAGAGCGCTCTCTGCCGGCAAGCCGCAGATCGGAACCTGGCTCTCGCTGGGAAGCGTCGCGGCGGCCCGGTTTATGGCGCGCGCGGGGTTTCCGTGGCTGACCGTCGATATGGAGCACACGCACACCGACATCCAGACTGCAACCTACATGTTCGGCGCGATCGCCGACGCCGGCTGCGTGCCGCTGGCCCGCATTCCGACCGGCAAGCATGAATATATCAAGATGGTGCTCGACTGCGGCGCCATGGGCATCGTGGCGCCGATGGTGATGGACGCGGCCGAGGCCGAGGCGATCGTGGCCGCGACCAAGTATCCTCCCACCGGCAATCGGTCGGTGGGCGGCGGCATGCACGCGCTTAATTTCGGCACGTCGGCCGAGGAGTACTACAAGCGGGCCAACGACGAGATCCTGGTGATCATCCAGACCGAGCACATCGAGGCTGTCGAGCGGGCCGACGAGATTTATTCGGTGCCCGGTCTCGACGCCGTGTTCGTGGGCCCGAACGACCTTTCGTTCTCGATGAAGGGGCCGGACGGATCGCCTCCGGCCAAGGAGGTCTTCGAGGCGACGCTCACGCGGATACGCGAGTCGGCCCAGCGGAACAAGCTCCCGTGCGGCCTGCACGTCTTCTCGGCGGCCGACGCCTTGAAACGCGCCCGCGAAGGCTGGCAGTTCATCGCCGTCGTGAGCGAGCTGAAGATGATGCTCGACGGCGCCGCCGAAATCGTCCGGCAAGTCGACCCCCAGAGCACCGCCGCCAACCTTGCGAAGTATTGAATAGCGACGTGACGGCCGCTCAGCCTTCGACCAGGGCTTGCACGCGCTCAAGGCCGCGGCGCGCCAGAGAGCGCGTCTTCGGCCCACAAGCTTCGATTGAAGAGCTCCACCGAAAGAGGACCGTGGTAACCGATCGAACGAAGGTTGGCGATCACGCGCGGCAGGTCGGCGATGCCGTCGCCCATCAAAACGCGGTCCTCGTCCTTTTGAGTGAGCGGGTCGGGCTGTGCCGGCACGTCGTTGATGTGAAAACACGCGAGCCGGTCTCCTTTGAGCAACAAAAGATCGTCGATCGAGCCCCCGCCGCGGATCATGTGAAAGACGTCGGCGACCACCGTCGCCCGGGGATCGCCCGTGCCCGATGCAATCGCCCAGGCGCTTTGCACGTTCTTGACGCCGTCGACGAATCCGAGGAACTCCATCGACGGCAATACCCCCAGCTTCGAGCCAACGGCGAGGAGCTCGGCGAATCGCTCGCTGGCACGGCCGAGGTCGACGATCTCCTTGGGGGGGCTGGCGACGATATAGGGGCTCCCGAGCTCGACGGCCTGTGCCATCCGGCGGCGGCAGTCGTCGAGCACACTCTTGTATTCAGCCCCCTCCGCCGTGAGCCAGCCATGAAGCGCAATCATGCTGACGATCCTGAGGCCCGACGCGGCAATTGCTTTCTTCAGCTCGCCGATGCTGCCGCCCTGTTCCAGATACGCAGAGATCTCGTCGTTCCATGGCTCGAGCGCCTGGTAACCGGCCTTACCGGCGATTTCGATTTTCGCCAAGAGCGGCGTGGGCCGAATGGTGCTCGTGTTGAGACAGTAGATGAACTCGCTCATGGCCACCGCGCTCCTGCCGAATTGCGTCTGAATTCCCCGGGAACCGACCACGGTGCAGGACTCTCAGGGTTCCTCAATCCGCTGCTCATACGGGGGACGAATGCGATCGGGCAAATAAACCATGCCGGCGTCGTCGGCGATTTGCAAGCCGGCGTCGAGGTAGAGGATCACGCCGTTGATGTTACGCGAGAAGGGCGAGGCAAGGTAGACAACGGCCGCCCCGATCTCTTCGGGCGTCGTGAGGTTCCGCAGACCGGCAGGGAAATCAGGCCGGCCATAGCGGGCCTGGATTCGGCGCTCGTTAGGCGTGTCGACCCAGCCCGGCGCGATCATGTTGCAGCGCACTTTGTCGGCGAGGTACTCGACGGCGACTTGCTGGGTGAGTCCCCAAAGGCCGGCCTTGCTCACGACATAGGAGAACAACCCCGGCATCGGTCGCGTCGCCCGCGTCGAGCCGATGTTGACGATCGCCCCCTGATGTTGACGCAGCAAGGGCAGCATCGCCTTGATTCCCAGCCACGCGCCCTTGAGATTGACCGCCAGGGTTCGATCCCAGAGCGCCTCGTCGGTCGTTTCCACCGTCCCGCGAGGACTGATTCCGGCGCAGTTCACCAGCACGTCGAGCCGGCCAAATCGGGACTCAAGAGCCAGTGCAGCGCGCCGCCAGTCTTCGGCCTGGGTCACATCAACGTGCAGCCCGATCGCCTCGTGGCCGAGCGCGAGCAAGTCGCCCGTGGTGTGTTCAAGGAGATCATCCTCCAGGTCGGCCAGGACGACGCGGAAGGAAGCCGCCGCCAGGGCGCGAGCGATTCCCAGACCGATCCCCTGCGCTGCGCCTGTGACCAGCGCCGTCGGGTGGTTAATGGGTTCGCTCATAACCAGACCGCGCCGCGGCGCTTTCTCAGCCCGGCATCAAATCGCAGGCGCTCGACCGGTCGGCGTCACATGCCGACGGGCGAGAAACCGGCTCAGGAGTTTATGAACGTCGCCATGATGCACTCGACGGGCTGTGAACGTCAATTACCCGCGAGTCGCCGCGCGCATTTGCG
This sequence comes from uncultured Isosphaeraceae bacterium, assembly GCA_963830625.1. Classification (GTDB taxonomy): domain Bacteria; phylum Planctomycetota; class Planctomycetia; order Isosphaerales; family Isosphaeraceae; genus CAWHMZ01. Next base: position 129,929 of record CAWHMZ010000009.1, read on the forward strand.
AACCGCGCGGCGCCCGCGCGTTACGCCTGCGCCCTGTGTCAGCGTCAGTTCTTAATCTGACGGGACGGTGGCGGATTTTTCGACTAATTCTCATCGAACTAATTCAGAGAAGCGAGTAGAATGTACGGAGCAGCGCACGACGTTACACCGCGGGAACCGGCGCTTGAGGCGTACGTTTGAGATGATGCTTACGATGGCTATGTGAGGATTAACGTCACCGTGCTCGCACGAGGGATTGCGTGCGTCCGTCTTGGACCAACTGACCCTCTTGATTGAGAATTCGGCGGTGCCAAGTGACGATGCCTCGACGGCCTTTGGCCTGGGTGTCGAGCGCTTCTACGGTAGAGACTGCATGGATCGTGTCACCAAAGGCGATCGGGCGATGAAACTTCCATTCGAGGATACCGAGGAAGGCCAGCGTATCGATGCACGGCGCCTGGCTAATCAAACCGATTGCAATCGCCAGACCAAGGAGCCCATGGGCGACGGGGCGGCCGAACGGGCCGTTGCTCGCCGCCGAGTGATCAACGTGGAGCGGATTGAAGTCGCCGGTCAGACCGGCGAACACCACAACATCGGTCTCCGTTACCGTGCGGCGCGGGCTTTCCCACTCGTCGCCAACAGCGAGATCATTGAAGGACAAAATTGCAAGCGCGTGGCGGGTCACGTGAGAGGGGCTGGGCCGTATGATTCTTTTTGGAGATATTGCGCTTTGTGCAGCCCACAGTGAGCCGCCGAAGTCGACGGCATTTTGGCGGTTGTGAGGCAACAGTCAAGCCCGTTCGATCGGTTGCAAACGATCATGACTTCGAGACGTCAGCAGCCGGTGATTGATTGTGTGTGACCCTGATGTCGGAGAATGCCGCTTTGAGCTGCAACACGGGCTTGCCGGATTCGATTGCGATCAAGCGGCATGCAAACTGCGTGAAATCGTCTCATTCGTTCTTTCTCTGCCCTGAGGGATTACGGCGATGACTCGGCCATATCGTGTTTTGATCGCAGACGACGAAAAGCCAGTCGCGGTCGGACTGCAAAATCAACTGGAGTCGTTGGGATACGACGTCGTGGCGGTGGTCAGCGACGGTCATCGGGCGATCGAGATGTGTCGGCGCTCGCTGCCGGACGCTGTGTTCCTTGACATTGAGATGCCCGGCCTCGATGGGCTCTCCGCCGCTCGACAGATCGCGGCGGATCCTGGGACGCCGGTCATCATCTTGACCGCCCACGGCCATCCCAACCTGATCGACCAGGCGGTCGAAGACGGAGTCATTTCTTACCTGCTCAAGCCGGCTACTAACCCGAGCTTGCACGCGGCGATACAGGTCGCGGTGGCGCGGGCGCGCGAGATCAAGGCGCTTCAGGACGATGTTGATCAACTGAAATCGACGCTCCGCGAACGGAAATTGATCGAGCGCGCCAAGGGGATCTTGATGTCGCGCAAACAACTCAGCGAAAGCGAGGCGTTCCGCCTGCTGCAACGCCAGAGCCAAGATCGTCGGATTCCCATGGCGAAGCTTGCCGAGTCGATCATCCAGACCGAAGAACTGTACGAAGCACCCGACCAGGCCGGCACGACGGCGGCCCGACCGCTTCGGCGCCATTTTGATTTGCCGCACGGAGAATAATGTTTGACGCACGAACGAGCTGTCGTTAGTCTTACAGACGGTTCTGAGTCGTGCGCGACACTCAACGCCCGTCACGCTCAAGTGACGTTCAACAGCGACAGCGTTCGTTTGCCGGTTGGGATCAAGGATGGTACGAGCAGCAGACCTGTAGAACATGCGCTATTGCATCTGCTCGTTCCCAAGTCTCGATGACGGACCCACTCGAGACACGCTCCCAATCTGTTTGCTCGGCAACGCCCTACGCACGAGCTTCGCTCATTCGTGAAGCCGACCATGTGGGAGACTGGCATGCCGATGTACAACTCCAGAGCAGAGCTCCGGCGGTTCGGCCATGGAAAGAACCACCAGGAACTTGCGCAGTTCATTGCGGGCCACATCCATCGCGTGGCTAACGGTAGGATTCGTGATCTTCATGTTGTGTACTCCGAAGATAAGATCATCCTTCAAGGACGCTCGCGGACCTACCACGCGAAGCAACTAGCCCACCAGGCGGTGCTCGATTTGACTGACGGCCATCCCCTTTTGGCCAACCAGATCGTCGTATCTTGACGGCCGCCCCGCGTGATTCGCGCCGAGGCGGACAAGAGAGAAACAGGCAGCAAACCTCGGGCGTGCCCTAACCCGACAGATCAGGGCGCGAGCACTCCCGCAGAAGCACAGAGACGAAAAGGCCATGGATGACCGACCACAGTCGTCGTACTCGCGAGCGCACGCGACGGGAGATCCTCGCCCCCTCATTGATCAAGAGGAGCTTCGGTCGATTCTGTCGAACCTGAGCCACGAGCTGTGCCGGCCTCTCGTATCGCTCCGCGCCGGCTTCGACCTGCTGCTGGCCGACGCCCAGTCGACCATGTCGGGCGACCAGCGCGGTCATCTCGGAACGATGGTGTCTCTATGCGACGATCTCTTACGCCTCACCCGCGGCTACCTCGACTATGCCGCGATTGTCCAGGGCTCGCGCCCGCTCCGTCTGGGTAGCTTCACGATCGGAGCGCTGATTCACGAGATCGACCGCCAGTACGCTCCGGTCGCCAAGTCCCAGCGGGTGCATTGGCAAGCAGAGGCCGAGCCCTGCGACGGCGTGGTGGTCACGGACGCGGCGCGATGCCAGCAAATCTTCGGCAACCTCGCCTCGAACGCGCTTAAGTACACGCCGGCGGGCGGAGAAGTGCGCGTGACTGGGAAGTTGGAAGCCGACTCGTGGTCGGTCGTGATCTTTAACTCGGGACCAGGTATCCCCGCGGAATCGCTCGACAAGGTCTTCGAACCGTTCTTTCGCCTGCCGCGCGATGAACGATCGGGAATCGAGGGAAGCGGGCTCGGCTTGGCGATCTGCCGCGAGCTCGTCACGCAACTCGGCGGTGAAATCAAGCTTCAATCGACCGTCGAAGACGGCACGACCATCTCCGTCCGCTTTCCGACAGCGACCTGCACAACGGCCCAACCGCGGCCATCCGGGCGGCGCGAAGGTCTCGTCATTTCCGACTCCGCCCGGAAGCGGTCGCGAGCCAGCTAATGTGCCGGCTTCCGTTAAACAATAGCTTCCGCGTGAGCGGGCTTTAGCGCAACCTGGAAGAGGAATCGGTCGATCCATCGGCGACAGGCAGCCACTGAAGCGTGCTGGCGTTATCGGCGTGGCGATCGAGGTCGTCGTCAAAGTCTGCGCCGGCACGGCGGGAGCGCCGTCGCATGGCACCCGCGCGCTCGGCGTCCGCCGCGCCGTCCTGCGGCTCGGTCGATGGGCTCGCATCGAGCTGTCCGGGGATCTCTGCAAAGGGGGTCTTGCGGCGCGATTTGGAAGATGATTGGCCGGCTGGCCGTGTGCGGGTCTTGGGGCTCGAAATGTTTGACGCCGATTCGCCGGTGCGCTCGTCGTCGCGCCGTGACCCGACGCGCAGGTCGGCGTTAACCCCGCGCTCGCGCAGTAGATTGCGCGCGTCGTCCAGCCGCGCGGTAAGGTCGCCGTTGACGATTCGCTCTTGCACCAGGCGATCCTCGATCGCGCGGTTCTCGTTCTCGAGTTTGGCGACCGAGCGTTTCAGTTGTTGATTCTCGAATTCGAGATGGCTGACGCCAGCCTTGAGCTGGCCGACCGTCGGGCCGCCGGTCAAAAACGTCCCCTGACCTGAGCAGCCTGCCAGCGCGGCCAATGCCATCGCTGCGCCGATCGCTGCTGGCCTGGCGGCTCGTTTCGCCCCGCCTCGAGCGCGCGCCATTACTGCGGACGCCGGGCATGCCTGGCCAACGGCGAAACCAACCAGGGCTACCGGCTCCGATTCCAAGGCCCCGTCCCACTCGAATTCAATACTGCGTCGAACCGACCGAATTCCACTCTTCTATCTTCGTCAATCCGACCAGCGAGCGTTGGGAAACCCGTCGGCGGTTTTGGCGGCGTAGTCGTGCGGGGGTCGGTCGTCGCGCAGATCGGTCGGATTGGGCGAGTCGTGCGACACTTGCGCTCCGCACGCGCCTGATGGCGACGATGGCTGTCGTTATGAGGACAGTCGCCAGCGAGCCCACGAGTGCGCTCATCAGGATCACGACGCCGAGCGAACTGGTCAAGTTGCCCAGACCGAAGGGGAATTGCACGGTCACCTGCGCAGAGTTGGCGAAGATGAACTGTAGCATCACTCCCAGAAGCATCGCCGTCCCGATAAGACGGCGGTAAACCCAGAAGTTGCGAATGATTGACGGCTTGCGCCGCTTGTATTCATAAGGCATGGCACGACTCCAGCTTGGGAAATCCGATGAGTCGCAGTTTACTTCGCTGGCACGGGACTCCCAGGAAACTTGCCCTAGGTCGGATTCGGGTTGCTCGGTGGCCATTACCGCGGGATGAGGCCGGAATTCATACGTTCAAACCCCACATCCACCAGAGTATCATGTAGAGCGCCTGGAAAAGACCCTTGGCCCAGCCTTTCCAAAACCAGGGCCATGAAAAAAAGAGGCTCGCCGCGGCCATGCTCAAATAAGGCCCATAAGGAAGTTCGCGATCGGCGGTCGATAATTGGGCTCCGGCGAGACGTTTTCTCAGGTACTTCAACAACTTCCACAAAGCGTGGCCGATTCCGAAAAAGGGGGCCAAGAAGAACGCCAAGACGGCCGCCTGCCAGCCCATGAACGCGCCGATCATACCCATTAGAGTCACATCGCCAAACCCCATTGCCTCCCGGCCAAACACGAAGCTCGCGCTCCGGCGGACAAGATCCGTCAGGCCCCAGCCAGCCACCAGTCCGAGAAGCCCGATGCAGAACCCTTGAAACTGAGTCATGCCCGGCCAAGACGCCGGGACCGGGCGAACGAGTGGCCAAAGAGTGCCCAACGCAACGCCCAGGACCATGCCCGAATCGGTGATTTGCTTGGGGATTTCCCAGTAGTCGTAGTCAATAAACGTAGCGGCGACCAGCAGTGCCAAAAAAAGGGCGTGATAGGCGGCCGCCAGGAGTCGCACCGCGGGGAATTCCCAGGGTGCCCGGGGAGGCAAAACGACATCGATGAGATAGGCCCCCAGAAAGAGCAATCCGACCAAGGCTTCTACCAGCGGATACCTTACCGAAATCGGGGCGCCACATCGGCGGCACTCACCGCGCAAGGCCATCCAGCTCACGATAGGAATGTTGTCGCGACCTGCGATCGCCGCAAGACAATGCGGGCAGCGCGAGCTGGGCCAGATCACGCTCTTCTGCCACGGAATGCGGTAGATACAAACGTTAAGAAAGCTTCCGACGACGGTCCCGACGACAAAGAACCCGAGCGCGAGAAAGACCAGGATCGGCCAGATGGCGTACACGGTGCTACTCCCGTCGCTCTGGAGAATTGCAAGTCAGCCAGTCAAGCGCGCAACCGCCAACCCAACGGTCGAGAATGACCGACGCAACTTCGCTCGGGCTTTTGTCACCGGTTTCGACCATTGTGTCGGCCAATTCTTGGTAAACGGCTGTGCGACTGGCAAGCACCTCGCGGATCTCGTCCAAGGTTCCTGCGGGCGTGAGGGCCGGCCTTTCGGCCAAGCCGAGCGCGTCGGCCGCAAGCCGTTGCGCCAGCACGCACGGATCGGCCGTCAGCCAGACCACAAACCCGAATTCGCGGATTCGTCGGCGATTCGCCTCGCGCAAGACTGCTCCGCCGCCGGTGGCGAGGATCGCGCGGGGAAAACGGCCGGCGAGCTCAGCCAGAACCTGTTCCTCCCAATCCCGAAAGGCCGGCTCGCCCGCTTCGGCGAAAATCGTCGCGATCGACCGGCCGCAGCGCGCCTCGACCTCGATATCGACGTCGAGGAACGTCCGGTTGATGCGGCTGGCCAAGATCTGTCCCGCCGTCGATTTTCCCGTTCCGCGATAGCCGATCAGTGCCAGGCCGTCGCCTGATTGGCGGGCTGCCGATTGGTGGCGCGTCATTCTTGCCGAAGCGGTGTGAGCTTCTGTTTGAGGGCCACGACCATCACGTCGATGGGCGCGTCTTGACCGGTGTAGAGCTTGAACTGAATCGCAGCCTGGCGCAGGAACATGTCCACGCCGGTGACAGCCTGGCAGCCGCGCTCGCGGGCGAGCTTGACCATCATCGTGTTCTCAGGATGGTAGATCGTGTCGAATACGACCATCCCGGGGCGGCTGAAGGCCGCCGGCGGCAGCGGAGTATCATCGACGTTGGGGTGCATGCCGACCGGAGTGGCGTTGATGATGACATCGACGACGTTGCTGGCGCGCATCCCCCAGTTGACGGTACGGCAGCCGACCTCCTCGGCCAGCCGGGTCGCTCGTTCATCGTGGCGATTGGTGATCGTCAGGTGGGCGCCGCGGCGGATGAGACCAAAGACGATCGACCGCGCAACCCCGCCCGCGCCTAGAACCAGCACTTGCTTGTCGAACAGCGGACTGGGAGCGTCTTCACCACCTTCGCGGCCCCCCATCGCCGCTTCGAGCGAATCCATGGCGGCCCGGTAGTCGGTGTTGTAACCGATACGCCGCCCGTCCTCCTGAAAGATGACCGTGTTGCAAGTCTCGGTTCGCTCGACGGCGCCCTCCTTCTGCTGTAACAGCGGGACGATCGCCTCCTTGTGCGGGATGGTCACGCTGCACCCCTTGATGTCCAGCCAGAGCAGTTCCTTGAAGAAAGCCGGCAGCTCGCCGTTGGGGACCATGAACGGCACCATCACTTTGTTGAGACCAAGGTCGCGGAACGCCGCGTTGTGCACGACAGGGCTCAAGCTCTGCTCGATCGGATCGCCGATGACACCGAAAATCTCAGTCTGCGGGTTAATACTCTCGTAGGCATAGTCGCGCTTCATGACGCCAAAGGGGACCATCCCGGGTGCAAACACTCGCTCGGGATTGAAGCCTGCATAGGTGAACGGCGCGCCAAACTTCCGGCCGAGAATCCGCGTGAACACGCCGATCTCGCCCATCGCGATGGGAATCGTCGGCGTCTTGGTCGTTGTGGCCACGTGCAGCACCCGCGAGGCGTCGGCCAGGCTGGCGGCCGATGTCGCGATCTTGACCACGTCGGGGTCGAATTCCTCGCACTCTTCGGCGATGTCCTGCAAGTCGACCGGAGTGTTCGTCGAGATTGTGGTAGCTGACGATCCGCTTGGTTTTCCCGTAGCGGCGGATCTTGGAGGCGATGTCCTTCTCGAGGTCGATGTAGTCGACTCCCAGCGCGACAGCTTCGCGGAGCAGCAACTGGCGCTTCTCTTCATTGCCGCGCCACAGGCCGCCATCGGCCCCCCGGCGGATCGTGAAGACCACGGGCGTCGGGCGCTCCTTGAGGATTCGCTTCAAATCGGGCTCGCGGCGCAGGCAGTCGATCCGCAGCTCGACCAAGCCAACGCCGGCATCTGCGGCTTGCTTCCACTCCTCGGCCAGCGAGGAATGCCGCCCTCGACCGATGGTGACACAGATCATCCGCGCCAAACCCCCCCTCGGGCACCTTCCAGTCAGCGCGACCACGCCGGCGGCGCCAATCGCACCAGAACGCTTTAAGAATTGATTGTACGACAACTGCACGATGCCACGAAAAAGCGCGAGCTGTTTCCTTTCTGCGCCCGCCCGCCCATGGTCGATGGCCCGACAGGTGCGCTCGGCGCAAACCGCGAGCGGCTGCGGCGATTTCACCCGCCGCCAATTCAACGGAGTCACCCGCGACTTGTGTCAGACACCGCTCCCGTGCGCATCGCCCACGGACCACCGCTATGCACGCTGTACGCCTCGCCGTCGCTCAGCTTTCCGCAAGCGCGATGCTCGACCCCAATTATCTAACCGTACCAGAACAAGCAAAACCATGCCACCCCGAAAATCTACCCAATTCTCCTATTTTGTGTTGATTCCGCAAAGCTGATTTGTTCTGCTGTTTGGAGGCTTAACTTGTCCGTCGCTTTTGGGAGATCGCTGACATGACGAAAACACCGAGAATCGCAGGCCGAATTCGGAGGTCACGGGATGGTCGTGCCAAACGGACGGCGCTGATGCCGATCGTCGAACGGTTGGAGGCTCGGTTTGTACTCGCGACGATTACGCCGACTGTCACGGGAACTAATGTGGCCTTGGCGTGGACGGGCACGACGACGGCCGCCGACGACGTGGTGTTGTCGGTTTCGTCGGGGACTTACACGTTCGACAACACTGCGTCGACGAACGTCATCAACGTCACCACGGATCCGTCCATCACGATCACGAACAACGGCACCGACGACGTGATGATCGCCGCCGCGAGCGGCTTCACGATTTCAGCGATCACATTCACAGACGGCAATGCGACGGGCGGCAACATCTACGATGTTGAATCGGTCGACGTGCCGACGAGCATCTCGACGTCGACCGGCACGGGCACCGATGCGATCGGGCTCGCCGTCATCAGCGGCCTCATGTCAGGGATTACAGGCAACGTATCGATTGACTATCCGGGCTCAGTCACGGCCGGGGTCACGATCAATGATTTTGCCGACACCGCCCCGACCACTCCCGTGATCACCGCGACCAACACCACGGACCTCGGCCCCGCGACGATCAGCTATGCGGGCTCGATCTCTTCCATTTTGGTTGAGGGGGGCTCCGGCGGAAACTCGTTTTACGTTGCAGGCAATCCTGTGGGCGCCGCCACGAACATCGACACCGGCAGCGGTAACGATTCGGTGACTGTTGTCGGATCACAATTAGCGACGGGAACGATGGCCGGTGGGCCGCCACCTACGTTGGCGATCGATGGTCAAGGTGGGACGAACACCTTGTACATCAACGCCCAAGGAACGACCGCGACGATCACGCCGAGCAGCCCGATCGACGGCACGGTCTCTTTCGGCACTGGCACGTCGTTCGCGTACTCGAACTTCAGCTCGACCCAACTCACTTCGAGCCCGATTTCGGCTCAGGGTGTGGACATCTTTCCCGTGCTGAACACGGCATACTCGGCCACTCCGATCGCCACCTTCCAGGACTCGAGCGGAGTCCTGCCCGCGAGCAGCTATACGGTGAGCGTCAACTGGGGTGATGGAACCACGACGCCGGTTCCCTCGTCAGATCTCACGCTCGTCGGCACCACCTACGAGGTCAACGCGACGCACACTTACGCCAGCACTGGCTCGTTCACGATCCTGACAACGATTACCAACAACACGAGCGGCGCATCGGCGATCGCCTCGGGCACGGCCATCGTGTCGCCGGCGGCGCTTGTTGCCGGGACCTTCACGCCTTCGGCGTCGCCGATTCCGGTCACGACCGGCACCGCGCTGGCGCTCTCGGCGACATTTACCAATGGCGCCGCCCCGCTGCCGCCGCTGTCGGACTACTCGGTTTCGATCAACTGGGGCGACGGCAGCCCGGCGACGCCGGGCACGATCACGCTCAACGGCACGACCTTCACCGTCGCCGGCAGCCATGCGTATGCGCAGGCGGGCAGCGACACGATCTCGGTCACCATCAGTGTTGCCGGTGAGACACTGCTGATGACAACGACGGCGACTGTCGCCAATCCTTCCGTCGGCGCCGGCACGGCCCTCACCGAAACCCAGGGAACCGCCTCCGGCGCGATCGCCGACATCGCCACAGTCACCCCCGCGTCGGGCTCGCCGAACCTGGACCCGACCGCGTACACCGCCGTCATCGACTGGGGTGACGGCGCGACGACAACCAGCGGAACAATCACTTCCGGGACGGCCGGTGCGCTCGATGTGGGCTCGTCGGGCCACACGTATGGCAAGGCCGGCTCGTTTACCGTGACCGTCAATGTCTACGACGCGCAAGGCTACTTGGTCGGCACAAGTCCCTCGACTCTTGTCGCCACGGTGAACGCACCAGCCATCGCGGCCAGTTCCGCCACGCTGACCGAAACCGCCGGCACCGGCACCGGCCTTTTGACGGCCGCGACGATCACGGCCGCCACCGGCTCACCCAATCCCGATCCCAACTCGTACACGGCCGTGATCGACTGGGGTGACGGCTCAACCGTAACCGACGCGACGATTACATCGCCCTCCGCCGGCACCCTCGACGTTAACACGAGCGGCCATACCTACGGCAATCCGGGTTCCTACACCGCGACCGTCACAGTCGATAACGCTTTAGGCTACCTTGTCGGCTCGACCACGTTCGCGGTGACCGCAGGCAGCCTGACCGTCACTCCGAGCACCACGATCGCGCCATCGGCCGGAGTGGCCACCGGGCCGCTGACCGTGGCAACACTCACGGCCACTCCCAGCCCGACGCCGACGGCTTACACGGCCGTCGTCGACTGGGGCGACGGATCGACGCCGGTGGACGCGACCGTTTCCAGCCCGTCAAGCGGAACTTTGGACGTGAACACAAGCGGCCACACTTATCCTCAGGGCGGCACCTACACCGTGGGAATCTCGGTTTTCGATGCCCAGGGCTACCAGGTGGGTACGGCAACGACGTCGGTGACGGTCAGCGTGACACTCACTGATGGCAAGCTCAGCCCCCAGAGCGATACGGGCATCTCCAACACCGACGGCATCACGAACGACACGACACCGACGTTCGTCGGCAACACTTCGCCCGGCACGACGGTCGAGGTCTTCGCCGCGGCGTCGGGCGGCTCAACTCCCGGCAACTTGATCGCGACCGGCGTGGGCGACGGCTCGGGTGTGTGGACGGCCACGGTCAACACGCCGCTTGCCGACGGTACCTACACCATCACGGCCGAGGCGGTCGACAGCTCGGGAACGGTCCTCGCCACCGATGCGATCGGCACCGTGGTGATCAACACCGTCGGCCCGGTGGTCAACAGCGTCGTGTTCGTCCGCGGCGACGCCACGATGACGATTACGTTCCAGGACAACTTGAGCGGGCTCGATTATGCGAGCATCACCAACTCGGCCTTCTACCACCTCTACGCCAAGCCGCTCTCGAACAAGGTTCCTGTGAAACGGTACGTCTTGCCGACGAGCATCACAGTGACGCCGGGCGCTTCGGGTACCACGCTCGAAACCGTGACGGTTCAGTTTTATCGGGGGCGAGAGCTGCGGGGCGGTCTCTACTTCTTGGTGATCGATTCCGGGAACGACAACAACGGGATTCAAGACGTCGCCGGCAACGCGATGAGCGGCAATTACTATGGCACGTTCCCCTCTGGTGACGGCCTTCCGGGTGGGAATTTCGTGGCCATGATCGCCGCATTCCATAACAAGGTTTTCGCTCCGTTCCCGATCAAGGACGGGTGGGTTCCACCGGTGAGCACACCGGGGACGCAGCCGGTCTCGATCCAGGGTAGCGACCCGCCGACGATCACCCATCGGCACGCGGATCCGCACGACAAGGCCGTGGCGCTTACCACGCATCAAGAAACGAGAGCCGCTTCCCGAGGCGCCAAGCCCGCGGTTGCGATGGCTCCTGCAGAGCAAAGCACGAGCGTCAACGACCTGGCGATGGAGGCACTTGTTCTCGACGATACAACCACGACGACCCATCATCACAAGAATTGACGCCAAAGAGCGATAGCACCCCCGAATCGCGCGATCGGGCCGGCGGTCGACTGCCGGCTCGATCGCGTTATTGTCGGATCCGTATCGCTTCAGGCGCCGCCGAACTGCTTCTCGAGATCGGCCTTGGTGAAGATCAAGGCGGTCGGCCGGCCGTGAGGGCAGTGATGCGAATCGGCCACGAGATGCCGGCGCTCGAGCAGTGCGGCGATCTCGGGCGGCGAGAGCGGCTGCCCGGCCTTGACGGCCGCCTTGCAGGCGATCATGTGCAGCAGTTCGGCCATCAGCCCGTCGCGGGTCGGAGGGAGGGGTTGCGTTCGCAGGTGCTCGGCGAGGTCGCGAACCAGGCGATCGGGGACGACGTGCGGCAGCATCGCCGGAATGCTCCGCACAATCACCGTGTCGCCGCCGAAGTGCTCGACGTCGAGCCCGAGCTGAGCCAGGAGATCGGTGTGCTCGGCAAGGAGCGCCACCTCGGCTGCGCTCAACTCCACCGGCTCGGGCGCCAGCAGCCGCTGCGACTCGACCGAGCCGCGAGCGAGCCGGCTGCGCAGCTCCTCATACAAAATTCGCTCATGCAGCGCGTGCTGGTCGATGACCATCATCCCATCGCCGGTTTCGGCGATCAAATAGCTGTCGTGGACCTGGATGGCCTTCTGGAAGTACGCGCCCGCGTTGGACGCAGCCGGTCGCGCGTCGGACGTGCGGCGCGATGGCGAATGCGACGCGCTGTCAGCGGTCACCACGTGCGCGAGCGCACCCGGATCGGCCGGCCCGTGTGTCTGCAGCGGAGTCGCCGACGGGGGTGGCGTGCCAGCCCCGGGATGCTCGGCTCGGGGCGATTGGTCCTGTGACGCTGCGGCCGCCGGTGGCGAGGCCGAAGCTGCGAATTCATCGAACTCGTCGCCGGTACCGGTGCCGAAACCGAGCGGCAGCGACTGCGCCCACGGTCGCGGGGCCGGCTGCAAGAGCGACTCGGGCAAGGAGGGCCTCGCGCCGTTGGGCTCAAACCACGACGCGACGGCCTGACGATCGTCCGGCCCTCCTGCCAGATCGAATCGACCGAGGCTCGAGCCCTCGGGAGGTGCTTGGCCCAGAGTCAGGGCGCCGGCGCGCAGCGGTGTGGCCGACGCCGTGCCGCCGCCGGGCTCGGCAAGAGGGCTTGCATCCTGCGCGGCCTGCAATTTCGCGTGCAAATCGCTCTTCAGGAACGTCTGCCGCAAGGTCGACAGCAAGTGACTGTAGACCCGCTGCGACTCGCGGAACCGCACTTCCACCTTGGTGGGATGGACGTTGACGTCGACTTCCTCGGGTGGAATCTCCAGATGCAGGAACACGACCGGCATTCGCCCGACCATGAGCAAGCCGCGGTAGGCTTCGTTGAGTGCGTGACTGAGCGAACGGTCGCGGACGTACCGACCCCCCAGAAAGAGAAACTGGCCCTTGGCGCTCGAGCGGCTCTGTGAAGGGTGCGCCACATACCCCCAGAGATGCATCTGGTCCAACCGTCCTTCGATCCAGAGCAATGACTCGGCCAGCTCGCGGCCGAAGAAGGTTGCGATCCGTTCGCGCGTGCCCGCCACCGGCGGCAAGTCGTACACGAGCTTGCCCCCCGAACGATAGGTCAAATGGAGCTCGGGGTACGCCAGCGCGATTCGCGAGAACATCTCGACGACGTGGCCGCTCTCGGTGAGATCGGACTTGAGAAACGTGCGCCGGACCGGTGTGTTGTAGAACAGGTTTCGGACCTCGACCACTGTGCCGGTCGGGCAGCCGCAGTTCTTCACCGGGCCGGCGACGCCGCCCTCGATTGTCAGCTCGGAGCCCACAGCCGCGCCGGCTTGTTGGGTCTGGCATCGAACCTTGGAGACCTCGGCGATGGCCGCGAGGGCCTCGCCGCGAAACCCGAGCGTTCGAATACGGAACAGGTCGTCGGCGTCTTCGAGCTTGCTGGTGGCATGTGGCTGAAAAGCCAAGACCAGGTCGTCGGCGCTCATCCCGACGCCGTTGTCGGCCACCCGCACCAGGTCCTTGCCTCCTCGCTCGACCGCCAGGTCGATCCGCGTGGCCTCGGCGTCGACCGCGTTTTCGAGCAGCTCCTTGACCACGCTCGCCGGCCGCTCGACGACCTCGCCCGCCGCGATCTGGTTGATGACCGCTTTGGGCAACTGGCGGATGATTCCCATCGCAGAGGACCTCCTCTCCTTAGGTTCGTCAATCCGCGATTATACAGAGTGATCTTCCGTTCAGAAAGACCGCTCAGCCGATGCCGTATTCCTTGAGCTTGCGGTAGAGCGTGCGCTCGCCGATTCCCAGCAGCCGGGCCGCCTCTTCGCGGTTGCCGCCGGTTCGTTCGAGGGTGAGCGCGATGTAGTGCTTCTCGATTTCGTCGAGCGACTTGCCGACCAGGTTGTCGACCCCCGCCGGTCCATTTCCCCTGACGCGCGCCGCCGCGGCTTGAAGGTCTTCAGGCAGGTCGTCGAGGTCGAGCACGCCGTCGACGTCGATCACCACCATGCTTTCGACCGTGTTCTTCAGCTCGCGAACGTTGCCGGGCCAGGGATAGGCCACCAAGGTCTTGCGCAGAACGGGAGTGATGCTGGTGATGGTCTTGGCGTGCGAGGTGGTGAACTCCTTGAGGAAGTGTTCGATCAAGAGCGGGATGTCGTCGCGCCTTTCACGAAGGGGAGGGAGCTTGATACTGACGACCTTGAGGCGGTGATACAGGTCCTGGCGGAACTTGCCCTCGTTGATCGAGTCGCCCAGTTCGCGGTTGGTCGCCGAGATCACCCGCACGTTGACCTTGGTAGGCTCGTTGGTGCCCACTCGCACGATCTCGCCGCTCTCGAGCACGCGCAAGAGCTTCACCTGGATCGTCACCGGCATGTCGCCGATCTCGTCGAGGAACAGGGTGCCGCCGTTGGCGTATTGAAAACGCCCGATGCGGTCGCGGTCAGCGCCGGTGAACGCCCCTTTGACGTGGCCGAAAAGCTCGCTTTCCAGCACGTGCTCGCTCAGCTCGGCGCAGTTGAGCGGAACGAACGGCTTGTTCTTGCGCGGGCTGTTGACGTGGAGCGCCTTGGCGGCGAGCTCCTTGCCCGTGCCGCTCTCGCCGGTGATCAGCACCGAAGCCGAAGTGGGGGCGATCTGGCGGAGCTTGGCCACCACGGCGTGCATGGCCGGCGAGTTGCCGATCACGCCCTCGAAGCCGAACTTCTCGTTGAGCTGCTTTTGCAGCTCGATGTTCGAGCGCTGCAGGCGCTGCGACTGCGACGCCTTGTCGGCGACCGTGCGCAGCTCGTTGATATCGAGGGGCTTGGTCAAGTAAGTCGAAGCGCCGGCCTGCATGGCGGTGACGGCCGTGGGGATCGTCGCGTGCCCGGTGAGAATCACGACCTCGGCATCAGGCAGCTCGCGTTTGGCCTTGGCGAGCACTTCCAGGCCGCCGACTCCCTGCATGATCAGGTCGGTGATGATGATGTCGAACACCTGCTCTTCGATGAGCCGAAGTCCCATGGCGCCGCTGGTCGCGACGACGCAGTCGTACCCCACGCGCTCGAGGCTCTCGGCCACCGCCGCGGCGTGAGGTTCGTCGTCGTCGACCACCAAGACGCGGATCTGCTGCTCCATCGGCCCGTGCTCGCACTGCAAGAGACACAGAGTGGCCCACGGTCACTGCTTAGGCCCGGGGTGGTTTCGCCCCTCGGACAAAGGCTCCGCAACCTCTGTTGGTTCCTGGCACGCTGGCAGCGCAATGGTGAACTGCGAGCCTTTGCCGGGCTCGCTTTGCACCTCGATCTTGCCGCCGTGGGCCTCGACGATTTTCCGGGTGGTGGGCAGGCCCAGGCCGCTGCCTCCGGAGCGCGTCGAAAAGAAGGCGTCGAAGATCCGCGCCCGAACCTCCTCGGTCATGCCCACGCCGGTGTCGATGACATCGAGAACGATCCACCCCCCGTCGCGCCGGGTGGTCAAGATGAGGTCTCCGCCCGAGGGCATCGCGTGCTCGGAATTGAGAATGAGGTTCAAGAGCGCCTGCTTGAACAGCTCGGAATCGAGCCGCGCCGGGGGTAAGTCGGCGGCAAGATGGGTGCGGATCACGATTCCCCGGGTCACCAGGTGCGGCTCGTAGAAGTCGCAAACCTCGGCGATCACGGCATTGAGATCGGCCGGCTCGAGCTTCAGGTCCTGCACGCGAGCGAAGCGGAGGAAGTTCTCGAGGATCGCGTGCAACCGCTGGACCTCGTGGCGCAGCCGCTCGACGCGTTCGCGCACCCGGCGCTCGCGGGGCGTTTCGACGTTCTGGAAGTCTTCGAGCAGCAGGTCGAGGTTGAGCGTAAGGGTCGAGAGGGGATTGCGAATCTCGTGGGCGAGGCCGCCGGCGAGCTGGGAAATCTCGGCGTACTGAGCACGCAGCCGGCGCGCTATCTCGGGTCCATCGTCGGGCGCTCGGGCCGCAGGCGCGTCGAGTCGAGCGCCCGGCGGTCGCGAGCGCAGCCGTCCCTTTGCTGCGGTCGAGGGCGCGCTTCTGGTCCGTACCGTCACGCACGTCCGACCCGGAGGGCTCGTTCGCGGCTTCCGACACGGTGCTGGGCGAAACACTTGCCATCGGTATTCTCGCCGTTGTGGGGCGATTCGGCCGGGTCGGAACGCCTCGGCCAGGACCGAAGGCGACGCAACCACCCTCAAGTGCGCGACGACGGTTAACACCGGGGCCGGTCAGTCCGGCCCGGCCGGCTCGACCAGATCAGGGTCGCGATGGTCCGCGGCCGCCGCCCCGATCACCGTAGCCCCGATCTCGGTCTCGGTCTCGATCCCGATCGCCACCTCCGCTGGGGCGCCGGGGCGGACCACCGCCGCCAGGACCGCGCTCACCGCCACCCCCGCCGGGTCCGCGCTCGCCGCCACCGCCGCCGCCCGGCGGCCTGGTCCGGCCGGCGAAGTCGTCGACCTGTCCGCGTTCGGCCAGGGCGGCTTTCCGCGACAGCTTCACACGATCCTGGTCGTCGACGGCAATCGCCTTGACCAGCATGGGGTCGCCCACGCGGCACACGTCGGTGACGCTCGAGACGTAACCATCCGACAGCTCGCTGATATGAACCAGCCCGTCTTTCCCGGGCAGGATCTCGACGAATGCGCCGAAGTCTTTGATCGAAGTCACCCGGCCCTCGTAGATCCGGCCGATCTGCACCCCTTCGGTCATGGCCACGATCTTGTCGCGCGCGGCCTCGGCGCCGGCGGCTTCGAGGCTCGAAAGCGTGACGACACCCGTGTCGTCGATGTCGATCTTGGCGCCGGTTTCCTCCTGGAGACGGCGGATCGTCTTGCCGCCGGGGCCGATGACCAGGCCGATCTTCTCGGGGTTGATCTGAATCTGGATGAGCCGGGGCGCGTTGGCCGAGATCTCGTCGCGCGGCCGCTTGATCGCCCGCAGCATGGCGCGCAGGATCTCGAGCCTGGCCTCGTGGGCCTGCTCGAGCGTCTCGCGGACGATGGTCTCGGTGATCCCGTGGTTCTTGAGATCGAGCTGAATGCCGGTCACGCCGCGCTGGGTGCCGGCGACCTTGAAGTCCATGTCGCCGAAATGGTCTTCGTCGCCGACGATGTCGGTCAAGAGGGTATGCCGCCCGGTCGCGTCGTCCTGCACCAGCCCGATCGAAATGCCGCCGACCGGATCGCTGATCGGCACGCCGGCGTCCATCAAGCTCAAGGTCGCGCCGCAGACACTGGCCATCGAGCTCGAGCCGTTGGATTCAAGGATGTCGGAAACAACCCGGATCGTGTAGGGAAACCGCGTGGTCGAGGGGAGAATGGGCGCGACCGAGCGCTCGGCCAAGGCGCCGTGGCCGATCTCGCGCCGGCCGGGCCCGCGGATGGGCCGCACCTCGCCGACGGCAAACGGCGGCATGTTGTAGTCGAGCATGAACTTCTTGCTGTATTCGTCCATGATGCCGTCGACGCGCTGCTCGTCGGCGCCGGTGCCGAGCACGGTCGTCACCAGGGCCTGGGTCTCGCCCCGCTGAAACAGGGCCGATCCGTGGGCGCGGGGCAAAATACCGACCTCGCACTTGATGGCGCAGGTCCTTGGAGCTGCGGCCGTCGGGCCGCTTGCCGTCGAGTATGAGCTCGCGCACGATCCGCTCTTCGACGGCGCTGAAGGCCGCCTTGACACGGGCCGCGGTGACCGGCTGGTTGGCGGGAATCGGGCTGGGCGCGGGGTCTCCGGTGGCCTCGGCGTGCTCGACGGGGCTCGACGCCGGAATCGGCGCGTGGACGCCTTCGGCGGGTACCAGTTCCTTGATGGCGGTGTCGAGAATCTGCTTGGTCGCTGAGTTGCGCTCGGCCTTCATCACGATTTGCTTGGCCCGGCGGAACGCGTCGCCATACCGCTCGTAAATCGTCTGGCGCAGCGAGTCGACCGGCAGCTCGGGGTGCTCGAACGGCGGCAGCCCGACGGCTTCGATCAGCTCTTTCTGGAGGGCGATCACCTCCTGGTTCAAGCGATGGGCCTCCATGATGGCGTCGCCCATTTCGGGCTCGGGCAGCTCTTCGCCAAAGCCTTCGATCATCACGATGGCCTTTTCGGTGCTGGCGACGACCAGGTCGAGGTCGCTGTCTTCGAGCTCCTCGGCGGTGGGGAAGGCGATGAACTGGCCGTCGACGCGGCCCAGCCGAATGGCCCCGACGGGGCCCAGAAAGGGCACGCGCGCCAGCATGAGCGCCGCCGATGAGCCGATCATCGACGGCACATCCGGATCGTTGAGGCGGTCAGCCGAGATCGGCCCGGCCTGGATCTGGACTTCCTCGCGATACCACTCCGGGAAGAGCGGCCGGATCGGCCGGTCGATCAGCCGCGAGGTGAGGATTTCCTTGGTGGTCGGCCGCCCCTCGCGCTTGATGAAGCCGCCCGGGAACTTGCCCGCCGAATACGTCTTTTCGCGGTAATCGACCGTCAGAGGAAAGAAATCGAGCCCTTCGCGGCCCGGAGCGGCCACGACGGCGACCAGCGTCATCATGTCGCCGACTCGCACGACCACAGCGCCGCTGGCTTGCTTGGCGAAAAGACCTGTTTCAATACTGAGCAGTTTGCCGCCAATGCTCCGTTCGACAATTTTGCGTGAACCGAAAGGTGTGGACATAGACTCTACCTGCAAGGCCGCGCGGCGCAGCGTGTTGGAGAAGGCGATGAGAAAACCTCGGTTCGACGGCGCCGCAGTTGTCGCTCGTCACTCGGCCGTCCTGTCCTGGTGTTTGGGCCGAGTTGCTCTAGGAGCGCAAAACGCCGGCGGTCGTCGAATGTCGGAAATGCCAACCGGGAACTCCATCCCGTAGGTCAGCCGTTACTTGCGGATTCCGAGGCGGTTGATCACTTCAAGGTATTTCTTGCGATCGTGAAGCCGGAGATACTTCAGCAGGCTCGAACGTTTGGAGACCATCATCAGCAGCCCGCGGCGGCTGGCGTGGTCTTTGGCGTGGGTCTTGAAGTGATCGGTCAGATCATTGATCCGGGCCGTGAGCAAGGCGATTTGCACTTCGGGCGACCCCGTATCGACTTCGCCTCGGCCAAAACTCCCGATGATCTCCTGCTTCTTCTCCTTGGTAATCGACATCGCGCGCCCCAGTACCGCCGGCCTTCTCAAAGCCGTGAATGAAAAAACCACTTACACTTAAGCGTTGTAGCATAGGAAAAGCAGCCGGCGATTGCAATCCCCCTGGGGGACCCGCGCCTGGCGGCTCAAGACGTTGCGGCAAATGCTAAAACCGCGAGTGCAGGAAACGACAAACCGGGCACGCCTGCCGACGGCGCTCGAATCAAACGGGCCGACATGGGGCGCGGGTCTCCCGATCGCGGCTCAGGCGGTGTCGGGCGCGAGTCTCCGGACCCTGCTCGATCATCCTCGGAACAGGCCGGCCCCACGCGTGAGCGCTGTTGGGCGAGGGTCTCCAGACCCCGCCCGCACGCGGGACCGTAAGGTCTCATTCTCTCGCCGTCCCGCGCACGCTCAGCTTCGTTTCGCAGGTTTTTGCAGACAACGCAAGATATTGATGCCATTAAAGATGCGTTCGTAATCTCAACGCCTGTGAGGGCGACTTAACGCGCACGCCGCGAAGCGACGAGGCGGGTCAGCGCAGTGCGCACACTTCGCGAAGGGGGCCAAATAGCGTCACGTAGCGTCACCCCCTTACGGAACAGTGACTTACGCATGTCGCTATGGTTTTGGCCAAATCGTCTGAAGACGCAAACATAATCAGGAATTAGGGTTACGCATGTCGCTATTTTTGATCGAAACGGTTCAGCTCTGTTCACCGCGACGTATTGGGTGAGCGGCATCGGCCCAGCTTATTTGCACTGGTTTCATCGTCCGGACGAGCATTACCCATTGCCGCTGCGCGATCATTCTCGCGCCTCATTCGGATGATCCCGCGTCATGGAACGACGGGATCGGCAATTAATCGCGACGGTCGAGATCACCAGCCCAGCAAACACGGACGGGCCGAATAGAGCCCTCCATTCATGGC
Source organism: uncultured Isosphaeraceae bacterium (assembly GCA_963830625.1). Lineage (GTDB taxonomy): Bacteria > Planctomycetota > Planctomycetia > Isosphaerales > Isosphaeraceae > CAWHMZ01. The sequence continues at coordinate 149,999 of CAWHMZ010000009.1, forward strand.
CGAGTGTGCCGTCTGTTCCCCGAGCGCGTCCCGATCACCTTCGTCGATCTGATCATGACGCGCTAGTTACGACCCAACGAAGGGCCGGAGATCTAACTTCATTCTGTCCCACCAATTCCTCGCCACCCGTTGTCGCTGCTCCCAAACTCGCTGGATCTCCTGGTTTCGCCGCTTTGCCGACTGTCGGTTCGGCCAAGGTGGCGGGGGCGATGCGTGCGCCGCGTGCCCTTCGGCAGAGTCGGTCCGGGGTGCTGCCTCCTCATAAGCCCGCGCAATGTACAAAATGTTGCCGTACTTGAGGCCACTTTTGTGGAGGGACTTCGTCGTAGGCCCGGAGAACGGCGCGGTCGCGGCCTCGTGGAGGAAAATGTCCAGGAAGCGCTTGTGTTGCGGGGTGAGCAGCCTCCACAATCATATCGGGACATAGTATGATCCCAAGAGTTTCACGCGAGCATAGCTTGTCTGCACGGCCAACCACGATGATCGGAGGCCGGATCTCATGATCAGGACGCTCGCACCTCGGGCGCGAAACGGCGGATGGGCCGCGGTCGTGCTGCTGCTCACAGGCTCCTTAGGGGCGGTAATGGGTTCCGACTGGACCACCGGGCAGAAGACATTGCTCTACATTCGAATCGACTTCCCCGACTTGCGCGGAGATCCGGTTTCCACCGGCGATCTGAAGGTCATTCTCTCGAAAATGGAAACGTATTTCCGAGAAAACTCCAACGGCGTTTTCACGATCCGCTCTACCCTCACGCCGACCCTTCGCATGCCCCGAACCGCGTCTTTCTACGAAGCAGACAGTGATGACCAGCGGATCATCCGCGATGCTCGCCATGCTGCCAAGAGCGCGGGCTTCGATACGGGTCGTTACACCTTTGACATCGTCGCGTTCAAGACCCATCACGGAGGCGGATCGGAGCTCGCCGCACTAGGCGCAAGGGGGCACGCATCCTCAATAATTTCCGCGCTGGCATCACGGTCCACGCGCTTGGTCACAATCTAGGGCTGCCGCACAGCAGCTTATGGACCACAACCGACGGCAGCATCATCGGCCCGGGCAATCGCGAGGAGTACGGCGACTTTTACGATCCGATGGGGGGCGGTGGAACTGACAGCCCGTCGCGCAATCACCTGGTGATCCGGTCCAAAGCGCGGCTTGGCTGGCTGGGAACGGACGGCCTGACGAAGGTCACAGCCAGCGGGAGATACCGACTATTTCCGCAGGACACTGCCACGTCTGGGCCTCGGGGCTTGCACATCCGCCGCGATCCTCAAACCGAGTATTGGGTGGAGTTCCGCCGATTGGTCACCGATAACCCGAACGTGATGCGCGGGATTCGGATCCTGCGCAGCTACGCCGGCAGCAACGCCGTCGATCTTCTCAATATGAACCCGGGTTCCGGCCACGGCGCCGGCGACGCCGCGCTCTTACTCGGCCATACCTTTTCCGACCCGGAAGCGGGAATTCATATCACGCCGGTCGCCATCGACGAAACGAAAGCCTCCTCCATCGATGTCGTGGTGAACTTCGAGCGCAGCTCGTCGAAGGAGCCGTTAACACTGCGAGGGACCTTGAGCAAGGATGCAACCGGCCCGGGCCAGACGGTCGACCTGGCCGCCGAGACCGTCAACCCCGACCAAGGGCCGCTCCTGTACTCGTGGGACTTCGGCGACGGGACGTACGACTGCGGCCACGCCCGCACACGTCACGCGTGGAAGCAGTCAGGACGCGATTATCTCGTTAGCGCCTTCGTCACCGACTTGAAGGGTCGTACCGCCGGGTGGTCCGGATTGATTTCGATCGGCCGTTCCACCACGAGGAAGATCATCGGCACGATCGACGACGGCGGCAAACCGCTGGACGGAGTGCGGGTCAGTCTTCAGCCAGTCGCTTACTCGGCCAACGCGTCGTGGCAGGAAGCCCGCAACCGAAGTGGGGACAGCACCCTGAGTGGCAGCGATGGCAAGTTCTACTTCGTCGGCCTGGCGCACGAGTTGTACATTCTCAGGGCGTACAAACCCGGTTACTTTATCCTGCCCATGAAACTGGCCGCTCCCCCACCGCACTCTCTGAAATTGACGGCGACGAGCTTATCTGGGAAGCGGACGGTCCATCCGGGTTGGCAGACCACGACGCTGAGTGTTCACGCCACGATCGACGGTACCGACGAGTTACGCCTTAGCGGCGCCGGCGCCCATTGGAGACACTTCGCTTGGAACTGGCCCTCGCAGGTTACGTTCAACGGGGTCCCGATGGACCCCCACGCGCCGCGGCTGAACTCCGTCGGATCGGGGTTGCTGCCTCGCGGAACTCTGCTCGATACGGCAGTCGTTCGGAAAAAGTCCGGACGCGGCACCATCGATGCCTATTTAGCCGAACATGTGCTGGTCGTGCAATTCGATGATCCGCAACCCGGCGCGGGCGACTACAATCTGGAGATCGAGTTTGTAGTGCGACCATAATCCGGCATGATGTACCGATCATCGCAGAGATTTCCGGCGGACCCATGACGAAAGCGACCTCACCGTCCCTGACCGTTTCGGCGCTCTTACTCACCGTGTCGGCTACGGGTGCTCCGCCGGCCACCGATGGGCTGGACAGCCCACGCGTCGCCGCGCTCGCCGAGTCGATCAGGAAAGGCGATGGTACTGCGCTCGAGCGCTTCTGGATTGAGATGAAAGGCAAGTCCCCGCTCATCGAGCCGCTCGATGCAGCGCACGCCTTGGTGACGTTCGTCTGGCGGGGAAATGATCGGACCAAGCGCGTCTTTCTCATTGGCGGCATTCCCGGGGGCGACGAGACGCTCGACCGCCTTGATGGGACGGACCTCTGGTATCTGACCGAGCGCATTCCGGTGGGTGCCCGGTTCGGTTACATGTTCCTCGTCGATTACCCGAAGATGGTCCCGGGCGGATCGTCGCGGAATCCCTTTCCGCAGGCAGACACCCTCAACCCGGCGAGGCTCGGGTTCCAATCGATCGTCGAGCTGGCGCAGGCACCTCCGCAGCCGTGGATCAAGCCCGGACCTCAGCGGGGCAAGCTCGATGCAATTACGGTTGGAAGCGCGATCCTGGGGAAAGCGCCTCCGGTGTGGGTCTACACACCGTCCGGCTACAACCCTGTGGGAGACCCGTACGCGCTCCTCTGCGCACTCGACGGCGAGACCAACGGCGCGAAGCCCGAGGATTCCCTCATCCCGATCCCGACCATCGTCGAGAACCTGGCGGCCGCGAACAAGATACCTCGCACCGTCGTCGTATTGGTCGGCTCCGGCGATCAGGAGTCGCGCAACCGGAACTTGAGGGGCGCGGATCCGTTCGCCGACTATCTGGCGAAGGAGCTCGTCCCGTGGATCCGGTCGCGCTACCGAGCAGGATGGACCCAGCGAGGACGGTGATCGCCGCCCAGAGCTACGGCGGACTCGCCGCCGCCCATGCCGCGCTGCGCCACCCCGAGGTGTTCGGTTGCGTGCTGTCGCAGTCGGGGTCGTTCTGGTACAACCCGTCCGTCGGCTCGGGACATGCGGCGACCTTTGACACCGAAACGGGCTGGCTGACTCGCAGGTACGCTTCCGCGCCGACGCAGCACCTGCGATTCTACGTTGAGGTCGGGCTGTTCGAGCAGGGAGCGGTCCATAACATTGTCCTGGAAAACCGGCGCTTCCGCGATGTGCTCGAAGCCAAGGGGTATGCCGTGACTTATTCGGAATACCTCGGGGGCCACGACTATTGCTGCTGGCGAGGCTCGTTCGCCGACGGACTGATCGCCCTCTTGGGGCGCAGCCGATGACGATGTTGCGCCGGCTGCGCTGCACCATGAGATTTAGGCGATCAACATGGTCACGCTCGGGATGAGGCCGGTGTCGAGACAGCCATCGAGCCCCAGCATCGGACGGCCGTTCAGGACCGACGCCAACAGGCCGCATGGAACCGCGACGATCGCGATTCCGAATATCATTCCGGCAATCGAGGCGTGCGGCTGCACCACTTTCATCCTTGCCATTTTCCCCGCGCCCTGCTAATCTGATCTGAATAATCTGGTCAGATCGGAGGATGCCAAATGACCGCTATCGGCGTTTACGATGCCAAAACTCAGCTCCCGAAACTACTGGAACGCGTGAGCCGCGGCGAACGGTTCCTGATAACCAAGCATGGACGGCCAGTGGCACAACTCGTGCCCGCCGCGGCGGAGCCAGCCGTGAGCGTCAAAGAAATCATCCAGCAGATGGAGGATTGGCAGCAGCGGGAAGGACCGATACTCGGTTCTGACCTCACGATCCGCGAACTGCGAGAAGAAGGCAGGCGGTTCTAGACTCTGGGCTGCGAAGGGACGCGCATCATGGCAAAAAAAGGAACCAAGAAGAAGGTACAGGAATTCATCCTGGATAGCTCGGTGACGATGGCTTGGTACTTCAAGGACGAGGCCAACGCATATGCAAACGCAGTCCGCCGGGCACTGAGCGGGGCCAGGGCCGTGGTGCCGGCGTTGTGGCCACTCGAGGTCGCGAACATCTTGGTGCTGGGGGAGCGTCGCCGGCGCAGCACGGAGGCCGAAGCTAGCAAGTGGCTCAGATATTTGCAGGTGCTGCCCATTCTCGTGGACAGCGAAACTGCGGTGTGCGCCTGGTCAGACATTCTGCATGTCGCCCGGTCGTACGACCTCTCGGCTTACGACGCGGCGTATCTCGAGTTGGCAATTCGCTTGGGATTGCCGCTGGCCTCGCTCGATGACCAGTTGAAAGCAACAGCCGCTTCGGCCGGCGTGGCCGAGTACAGGCCGTAAAAGGCATCGAGTTTGGCCCAAGGGTTTAGCCAGCGGCACGTACCGGGCGCTCAATCGTCTTTTTTCTCGGACCCGCCGGGCCGTTGCCAATCGTCGAGGATTGCCGAAACCTTACCCCAGATCCTCTCCCGTGCCGAGTCGCGATCGGCAAACCGCCCCAGCAGCTCGTCATAGTTGGTATGGCCATGCCGGATATGGGCAATCACAGCCAGGCGGATCGCCTCGCGGCTGAGCTCTTTGGCTGCGGCGGTGCGGCCGACCCGACCGCTATACTTTCGGCAGGCATGTTCGGCGATTTGTGTCGCTTCGGTGGACGGGCAGCCGGGATACTGCTCGCGGATGGCATCGGCAAAGGTGGTCACAAACTCGCGATCAAGAACCTCGCGGCGCTCTGCGGCTCGTTCCTGGCGCCGGGCCCGTACCTCGGCATCCGCCAGTGATTCCTCCTCGGCACGTTGAATTGCTTCGGGCTCGGCCAAGATGCCCTGCCGCTCATAGCGCTTGCGCGTACGCGACCAGCGCACGACGACGGCACGGAGCTTGGTGTATTTGGTGGCCCGGCGCGTCACCGCTGTATCACCAGAGGGCAAGAATTCCAGGCGGTCGAGATCTGCACAGGTTGTGCAGAGGGCTTTTTCCCCCTCCAGCCGCAGCAGGCTGCCCTTCCACAGCTCAGCACCACATTCCGTGCACTGGCTCTCACGTACCACGGAGAAGACGACGATCTCTTCTCCAGACTCGCTTTTCGGCTTCTCGCTCTTGCGATTCATGAACCCTCGGCTGGCTCGACGCGACTCGAAGAGAATCGTCAATCCGACAGATTATTTTCTAACGGCGCCGCACCACAATGCAATGTACCTCGTCGCCCGGTGCGGCCGCGGGCGTACGTTCGGGCCGGAACACAACTGAGATCAAAGCGTCAAGACGCCGAGGAATCGCCGGCAAGTTCGGGAGACGCTAAACTACCCGGTGAGAACAGTCCCGAAGCCCGTAGGAAATGTGCCCAGATGATCCCGCCGTTGCGGACAAGCGATACGAATCAGCAGACTTGGGCCTCTTTGCCGCCTCGGCGCGGCATCATGTCGGTCACCTGCGCGGAGGGGACGAAGGCCGCGAACTGATCGAGCAAGCCTACGCCTGGATGCGCTGCGCAGTTGATCGTCAATCCCTCCCGGATGGCTTCGTGCCGACAGTTATGCGTACTCTGTCCAGTCGAATTCTGACGGTGGTGTTGTTTGGGATTCTGGCCTTGGGGTTCACGTTGCTCACTGGAGGAATCTGGTCGGCACTGCTCATCGTGAATCTGGCGACGAGCCCTGCCATCCCATGGGCCGTCATCGTCATGGCTCTTCTCCTCTGGCCGGTGTGGCAATACCTGCGCGGCAAGTGGCCGCCGCGACGCACCTCGGAAGCGCAGGCGCCACTATCTGCGGGCCAGGCCGGTATCCGGCCAGGCGTTCGCCTGGGCCCTCCTCGCGGGGGCACTTTCGATCGTGGCCTTGACTGGGCTGTGGATCGTGTTGTTCCAACTGGCGAAGGCGCCCGGGAACGCCCAGCCCAGTTTTTCCGGATACCCCCCGCTGACTGTGGCGCTCGTGCTAGTGACGGCTTCGGTAGTGGGCGCCGTGAGTGAGGAGGCCGGCATACGAGGTTACCTGCAAGTCTTCCTGGAACGCGAGGTCGGCGGCCCGGCCGCGATCGTGATTGCGTCCCTTGTGATTGCCCCCGGGCACGGACTGACACAGGGTTTCGTGTGGTCCACACTGCTGTTTTACTTCTTCGTGGATGTGATGTTCGGGGTGACGGCCTACCTCACCAATTCCATTGTTCCGGGCATCGTGGTTCACACGATTGGGCTCCTGACGTTCTTCACGGTGGTGTGGCCCCATGACCCAGCCCGTGGTTTGGTCGCCGACGGCGGCGCGGACGCGCGGTTCTGGATCCACACCGCGCAGGCAATCATCTTTTCGGCGCTGGCGATCCTGGCATTCAGGCACCTGCAGAAAGTCACCGAACTCGAGCAGGCCAGCGTGGCGTCGAGAGCAGTTGGGTAGGCTTGCCAGCTCTGGGCAACGCTCCCCGGGCGATCGAAGATCCCGGCCACCTCTGCCGAGATCGCGGCCTTTCACTCGCGAAGGAGCCGCCCGACTGTCCTGGGGGTCTCCTCGGGGGTCAGATCCGGCTAACGGTTTTGAATCCTGGGGGTCAGGTTCGGTTAGCGTCCCGGGGGTTATCCGGGGGGGCAGAGCGGGTCAGGTGCAGCGCCTGGGTTCGACGGCCGCCACCTTCCCTTACGCAGCCTCCACAGCCGCGTAGACTTTGCCTTTCTTTGTCAGCCAGGCCACGTCGCCCCGCTCGGCGTGCTCCTTGATCTCCCGAAGAAGTTGTACGGTTTCTGACTCGTAGCATGGCTCGCTCGCGTCGTCGACCGGGATGACCATCTCGACCTCGACGGCGACCACATACTTCTCGGTCTGAATGAGCCGCGTCTTCTTGATTCGCTCTCCGGGAATGCGCATGGCTTTAGCCTCTGTCAAAGAAGTGGACTGTTACCAACTTGGCGACGCCGCTTTGACGCAAGTGAGACCAAACAGCCTTGAACTCAGTGCCGTCAGGCAACGACTCCCGCACCTCCACGGCTGGGTTGGGCGTCGCCTCTGGCCGCTCGTCAAGTAATTCGCCGTTCTCCAGCCCTGCAACTACCTGCCACTCCATCATACCTCGCTCCTCCAACCGCTCGGAAGCGTGCTGCCCGACGATATACTTTTCTTCGCTGACGAGCTGCAGAATCGTGTCGAAAAGTTGTCCCATCGGCACCTCCCTGCGGGCCGGTCGACTCGAGAGGTTCGTACCTCCAGACGCCCTCGATCTTGGTCTACTCGAGCCGCTGCGCCCAGCCCGATTCGCCTTTCTCGGACAGCACGGCCGGACACCGCGAAACATTCTGCGCGAAAGGAATCGCGTCAGTGGTGAAACGCCGGCTGGCTGCGCAGAATGATCGACACCGGGCGCAGCGGATGGTGATGGTGCGTCAGCACGGTCGTCACGGTCCGCTCCTCCCAGGCGCGATGTACGAGCTGCTCGATCTCGGGCTCGTGGCTGTCGAACCGATGTTCGCTGCCCTGGAAATCCTCCAGCAGGAACCCCTCGAAATCGCCGAAGGACCCGAAGACGAGTGCGGCCACCTTGCCCGTGACACCGTCCCCGTTCCTGGCCTCCTCAAGCACTTCTTCTCGATGGAGCAGCCTGAGCAGCGCTTTGCCTTTGATAACGCCCCAGCCCGTGCAAGCGTCCCACCCCGGCACGGAGATGTACCCGGGCGCCCCACCGGTGGCGTTGCTGCGTCCGTCGGCGATGTCGCGGTAAATTTCCGCCGCGCGATGCGAGTAGAGCATCGGGTTCAAGTAACCCACGCGTTCACCGAGCCGGGCGTTGATGATGGCGATGAGTCCGGCGTAAAGCGGGGCCGTCTCGCTGGTGCCCCACCACGGGCCCGAGCTCGCGCCACGGAGAACGATCTGATACCCGTTCGCGTAGCCCGCGATGTCGGGGACGCCCCGCCCCTTTCGATGCCCCGGATTGACCGACAGCGGGACGTTGGCGTGGCGCTGCCAGTGGGGCAGGTCAAAGTAGTCACTGATGCCACCGCCAGTGATGCCGTTGTCGTTCCACGTGATCTCTGTGAAGGACGATCCCGAGACGTTCCCGATGGTGGTGCCGCCGCAAGAAATGACCCAGGGGTCCGATTCCGGATAATAGACGTGGGCCTTGCCGTCAAATATCTGGCAGTTCGACCCATCGTCGCCCGAGGCCACGAGGACCGTCATGCCGAATATCGCTGCTTCCTGGAAAGTGGCGCTCACCGCGGCGATAGCCGCTGGGGTCCAGGCGAGGTGCCCCGCACTGTGGAACTCCGCCCAATCCCAACTAATGGAAAGAACCGACGGCCTCGGCTCGCCAGGATGAGGATGGACGGCCCGCCTGACGGCACGGACCCATCCGTTCTCGTCCCAGGTGGTGAAATAGACGGCAATGTGCGCACCCTGAGCGACCGCGCCGAGACCTCAATGTCAAGCGTAACCTCGGCGTCGGAGTTGAAGCTGCTCCCCGACCCCGGCGAGTTCGTCGCTCCGTTGACTCCGATATCCGTCAGCGTCGGCGTGACGAGCCCGGGACCGATTCCGAGCGCGGTTGTGAAGTACGCGTTGATGTCGGAGGGGAGGTAGCCGCAAGTGCCGATCGACGGATCGCTAAACTCCAGCAAGCCGATTGTCTCCTTGCCGATGTGATGCGGCGGTTTGGGGAAGTCATACATCTCGGCAACCTGCGGAGGCGTGAGCGGCGTGATCACGGGAAAGGGCGGCCAGACGGCGCGGCGCGCCATGCGGCGATTGTCGAGACCGAACACGCCTTCCACAACGCGCGCGACATCCGCCGGCAAATGGAGTTCGCCTTCGTAGCCGCGGTAGAACTCAGGTTCGCGCTTGGCGGGCTCAGGGTGGCCATCCATCCGCTTGCGCTCTCCATTAGCCGAGGGTGCCACCTCGTAGCGTCCCAACTCGACTGCAAAGGCCTTGTTGACGTGCGAGACCTTGCCGGAGGCGATCACCATTCTCTGGGTAATGTTTTTCTCGTCGACGTTCAGGCCATGCTTGCCGGCAAACTCGGCGACCAGATCGAGGTCGTCCGGGGCGGCGCCGTACTGGGCGGCGAACTCCTCCGGAGTCACGTAACGACGTTCGCCAGGAGGCGTCTCCGCCCAGTGCTCCTGACTCGGCAGCGCAGGCGCGCCCGGCCGTCGTCGTACAGTGAACGTGATGGAGATTTCCTCATTGGGATCGGCCGGGCCGACCCGTTTCGCATTGGGCAGAATGTGCTGCGTGCTGCTCTCGAGCCGCTGGTAGTCCTTCGGAATAGCCATTGGAATGGTCTCCTCGATTGACAAAGGATCCCTCCGAGAGGTTCGACAACGAGACGCATTCGGCGCCCGTCATGGTCAGAAGTGCAAGCGACGTCTAGTTTGCTTTCGGCATGAATGCTTTCACGGGCCCCAACTGTGGCCAACTGTGACGGAACCAGTCCCGCTATGGTGAGTATCAGCATTCGCGCTTTCATCCCGAAGTGAGATTTATTCGGCGCACGAAAGTGCCCCTGCGCGGCCTTCGCGGCTTGGGCCGCTCGTGGGCAAGGCGAGGTAACCGAAACTCTCCTCGCAATTTCACCCGCGTGTTGAACAAGGCAATCACGATCGTCTACAGTGGCGGCCAGGACTTTCGGTCGACCACGGCGACGTCACCCAAAGTGGCGCAGAGTTCGCTCAAGAACCTGGCGCGGACGACGGTTGCCTTGCTGAAACGATTTTCCGCTTCTCATTTCTGAGCTGGGCGTGGTGATGCGCCACGGCCAGGGAGCCCCTGCAATGAGTGACGAGCCCACACCCGCGGCGGCCGAGCCCGCCGCGGCACGCTCTGAGGAAACGGCGGCTCCGGCGTCGCTGCGAGCCGTGCACACACCCAACTTCCCGGCGCTGCTCCGCCGATTGGGCGCCTCACTTCTGGTCACGACGTATCAGGCGGGCAAACTGGTGATGGTCCGCGACGAGGGCGGGCAGCTCAATACGCACTACCGTGCGTTTCAGGCCCCGATGGGCTTGGCTCTCCATCGTGACCGGCTCGCCATCGGCACGAAGTTTCAGGTGTGGGAATATGTTGACGTTCCGGCAGTCACGGCCAAGCTCGAGCCGCCGGGCCGGCACGACGGGTGCTTCCTGCCCCGTTCCTGCCACGTCACCGCCAACATCCTGATCCACGAGCTGGCCTGGGGCGCGGCGAAGAACTGTGGGCCGTCAACACCCGGTTCTCTTGCCTGAGCACGTTCGACCGCTCGGCCAGCTTCACGCCGCGATGGCGGCCGCCGTTCGTGTCGGCCCTGGAGCCGTCCGACCGGTGCCATTTGAACGGACTGGCCATGGTTGAGGGCCGCCCCAGGTACGTCACGGCTTTAGGCGCGACGGATGCTCCGGGCGGATGGCGCGAGAACAAGGCGAAGGGGGGCATTGTGATGGACATCGCCAGCGGTGAGGTCCTTGCCCGCGGCTTGTCGATGCCGCACTCGCCGCGCTGGCACGCCGGGCGCCTGTGGGTCTGCGAGTCGGGCGACGGAACGCTCGGCTACCTCGACCCGCAGAGCGGGAAATACCGGTCGGTCGCGGCGACGCCGGGTTTTACGCGCGGGCTGGATTTCGCCGGCGACCTTGCATTTGTCGGGCTCTCGCAGGTGCGGGAGAGCGCCGTCTTCAGCGGCATCCCCATCACCCAGCGGCTGTCGGCCGAGGAGCGGACCTGCGGCGTGTGCGTGGTCGACCTGGCGCGCGGCGAGGCAGTCGCTCTGCTGCGGTTCGAAGAAGGAGTGCAGGAGGTCTTTGCCGTGCAGGTACTGCCGAACCGCCGCTACCCGGAGCTGATCAACGACGACCCGAAGCTGCTCGAGAATTCGTTCGTGGTGCCCGATGCGGCGCTTGTGGACGTGCCGGCAGAGCTGCGCGGGCAAGCAAGCTCGGCACCGATCGGCACCAAGGCATCCAGGTGAGATCCGGCATCCGTCCTTTATTGAGATAACTATTGTCTAAATTTCTTCAAATTTTGCAGTGAAATGCCTCAATGTCGGCGGCGCATCGACGATTCGGAGGCCTCGAAGTGTTTCGCGCTTGCGGTAGACCTCGACAACAGCTTCGACGACGTAATCGATGTGGCTTTGAGTGTAGACGCGACGCGGAATAGCCAGGCGGACCAACTCCAAGGGCGGATGCGACCCAGCCCGAGATTCGGGGCCGCCGGCGCCAAACATGACGCTGCCGATCTCGACAGCGCGAATGCCGGCATGACGGTAGAGGCCGACCAAGAGTGCCTGGCCTGGGAACTGCTCGCGGGGGATGTGAGGACTGACCGCCGCAGCGTCGATGTAGATGGCGTGTCCACCCGGAGGCTCGATGATCGGCACGCCGGCTGCCAGGAGGTGCTCGCCCAGGTAGGCGATGCTCCGAATCCGGTACTGGAGATAGTCCTCGTCGAGAATCTCGACGAACCCTTGAGCCATCGCCTCGAGGTCGCGGCCAGACAGGCCGCCGTAGGTGATGAAGCCCTCGGTGAGGATCAGGAGATCGTTGGCCCTGCGGGCCAAGGAATCGTCGCGAATCAGGAGTACGCCGCCGGTGTTCACCAACCCGTCTTTCTTGGCGCTGATCGTGGCACCGTCGGCCAGGGAAAACATCTCCCGGGCAATCTCCCGCGCGGTTCGGTGTGACTGCGCCGGGCTCGCGCAGCTTGATCAGGTAGGCATTCTCGGCGAATCGGCACGCATCGAGGAATAGCGGGATGGCATGGCGATCACAAATGGCGCGGATCGCCTTGATGTTCTCCAGGCTGACCGGTTGGCCGCCGCCGCTGTTGTTGGTGACGGTCACCATGCAAATCGGGATTCTTTCGGGGCCAACGCTTGCGATCAGCCTCTCGAGCTTGGCCGGGTCGAGGTTTCCCTTGAACGGATGGCGCGCTCGCGGCTGAAGTCCTTCGTCGATGACCAGGTCGACGGCTTCTGCACCGGATTTCTCGATGTTTGCGCGGGTGGTATCGAAGTGGTTGTTGCTCGGGATGACCTTGCCGGGCCCGCCGACCAGCTCGAACAGGATACGCTCGCTGGCACGCCCCTGATGCGTCGGCAGGATATGAGGCATCCCGGTCAGTTCGAGGAGGACCGACTCGAAGTGATACCAGCTCCGCCCTCCGGCGTACGACTCGTCGGCGCGAAGCATTCCGGCCCATTGCGCGTCGCTCATCGCCGAGGTGCCGCTATCGGTCAAGAGGTCAATCAAGACGTGCTCGGCGGGAATTTGAAACGGATTGAAGTGGGCGTTTCGGAGGATCTCTTCGCGCTGTTCCGGCGTCGTGAGCCGGATCGGCTCGACCATTTTGATCTTGAACGGCTCGATGATTGTTTTCATTCACCACCGCATTCCGTGCACTGGCGGTCACGAACCACGGAGAGGACGACGATCGCTTCTCCAGAGCCGCTCTTGCGATTCATAAACCCTCGTCCGGATGGATGGGACTCGAAGAAAATCGCCAATCCCATAGCTTATTTTCTGAGAGCTCCGCACCACAAAGCAATGGATCTCGTCGGCGGGTGTGGTCGTGCGCGGGGCTTCGGGCCCGAACAGAACTGCGATCAAATGTCAATCGCCGAGGAATAGCTGGCAAGTTCCCCAGACGCTAGACTATTTCATCGACGAGATTCCCCAAGCCCGCAGGAAATGAGCCCAGATCAGCTCGCCGTTCAGGACCAGCCATACTTGCCGCTAAGAACCAATCCACTTGACACATTCACGGGCACGGAACGGTTTGCGATCCGGCGGCGCTCGGGCGCGGGCGGCATGGGGGTCGTGTACGAGGCATTCGACCGCAAGCGCGACGAGCTGGTGGCGCTCAAGACAATCCTTCGGTTGGATGCCTCGACGCTCTATCGATTCAAAAACGAGTTCCGGTCGCTGGCAGACCTTACTCACCCCGGACTGGTGCGGCTTTATGAGCTCTTCTCGGAGGGCGACCAGTGGTTCTTCACGATGGAGCTGGTGGACGGGGTGGATTTTCTCGCGTTCGTCTGCCCGGATCGGGCCCAGCCGGTAGACGACACCATAGATCAAAGTGATGTCGCGAGGGCGGACCAATCGACCCAGCGGGACTCGGCGGCTGGAGCAAGGGCGGCCGACGGGCTGAACCGGCGAACCGCGCCGACCGAAGCGGACGCGACCGCTCGCGCGTGCTCGGCGGAGCGGAACGAATCGGGTCTCGAGGCGTCCTTGGATAACAACGATAAGACGGCGTCCCGGGCGTCCGCGGCGCTGCGGCTCGGCTCGACAGAGGTTGATCCGAAGGGCTCCGGCATGCCCTCGCCGGCGTTCGCCGCGCCCGAGTCGACCGTCGGGGGCTCAGGATCGGCAGCCGACGTGCCCAGCACAACGGCCGATCCGTCGCCGACGCCGCCGGCCGCTCTGGTGGGTCGAGCGGCGGGCCGGCGACCGGACTACGCGCGTCTTCGAGCGGCACTCCGACAGTTGGCCGAAGTGTTGAACGAGCTGCATGCGCAGGGGAGGGTGCACCGGGACATCAAGCCGTCCAACGTGCTCGTCACGCCGCAGGGCCGGCTGGTTCTGCTGGACTTTGGGCTATCGACGGAGGTGGAGACGCGGGCGGACCCCGAGACGACCGACGGCCACATTGTCGGAACGGTGACCTACATGGCACCAGAGCAGGCTGCGGGCTCCCCGGTCACCGCGGCCAGTGACTGGTACGCGGTGGGGGTGATGCTCTACCAGGCGCTCGCGGGCCGCCTGCCGCACCAGGGCAAGCTCCTGGAGATCCTGATGGAAAAGCAGCGGACAGACGCGCCGCGCCCCGCGTCAATGTTCGAGGATGTTCCGGAGGAACTGGACCGGCTGTGCATGGATCTGCTCGAGCGGGACGCCGGCGAGCGTCCGTCCGGGGAAGAGATCCTACAGCGGTTGGGGGGCGTGGCGGGCGAAGCGTCACGGCTCGCCACTTCGCGGCGGCTGTTCGTGGGCCGTGAGTCGCAGCTTGCCGTCCTGAATGCGGCGTATGCCGACACGTGCCAGGGCAAGACCGTGGCCGTGTTTGTTGATGGCCGTTCAGGGGTCGGCAAGAGCTCGCTCATCCAGCGATTCCTGGAGGGACTGTTCGAGCGGGGCGAGGCGGTCATATTGGCCGGCCGGTGCTACGAACAGGAGTCGGTGGCATACAAGGCGGTCGACACGTTGATCGACGCGCTCACGCGGTACTTGCGCCGGCTGTCCCGGCAGGAGGCCGACGCCCTCATGCCGCGGGATGTGTCGACGCTGGCGCAGGTTTTTCCCGTGTTGCGGCGGGTCGAGGCGGTGGCCGAGGCTCCGCTTCGTCCGCACGTGGCTCCGGACCAGTTGGAACTGCGGCGGCGAGCGTTCGCCGCGCTGCGCGAGCTGCTCGAGCGGGTCGGCGACCGACGGCCGCTCGTGCTGGCCATCGACGATCTTCAGTGGGGCGACCTCGACAGTGCCCTCTTGCTCTCGGACCTGTTACGCCCACCCGATCCGCCGGTGCTCCTCCTGGTTGGCTCGTACCGAAGCGAATACGCCAGCGTCAGCCCCTTTCTACGCGTGCTGCTCGAGCAAGAGAGCGAGGGGGCTCCCCCTCGCGACCGTCGCGAAGTTCACCTCGAGCCACTGACATTGAGCGAAGGGCGAGAGCTGGCGCTGCGGTTGATTGGTCAGGACGATCCCGCAGCGGTGGCATTGGCCGAGACCATCGTCCGTGAGGCGGGAGGCAGTCCGTATTTCGTCTACGAGTTGGTGGAGTACCTCAAGGAAGGGGGCGTGCTGGGCGAAGGCGGCACATTATCGACCCATTTCAGCCTGGACAGCGTGCTCGGGCGCCGGATTGGGCGGCTGCCGGAGGAGGCCGAGAGCCTGCTGGCCGTGCTGGCCGTCGCGGGCCAGCCGCTCCGACAAGCGATCGCCTGTCGGGCCGCGGGTCTGGGCGCCCTGGGGTTTTCCGGGCTGGCGCTGTTGCGGGCTCAACATCTGGTCCGGGGTACGGGTGTGGGATCGCTTGACGAGGTAGAGACCTACCACGACCGGATCAGGGAGACGGTGGTCAAGCATCTGAGCCCCGATCGGCGGCGTGAGTTGAACCGGAGTCTGGCCCGGGAGCTGGAGGAGGCCGGTGGGGCGGATCCCGAGACGTTGGGAGTGCATTTCGAGGGGGCTGGCGAGCTGACGAAGGCCGGCCAGTACTACGGGCTCGCGGCCGACGAGGCGAGCGAGGCGCTGGCGTTTGATCGAGCGGTCAAGCTGTATCGCCGCGCGCTCGAGCTGGGCCCGGGTGACGCGGCGGCGGCGCGGCGGGTCCGGCGCGGCTGGGCGATGCGCTGGCCAACGTCGGTCGCGGCGTGGAGGCGGCGCGCGCGTACCAGGAAGCGGCGATCGGCGCCGATCAGCTCGAGCTGATCGAGCTGCAACGCCGGGCAGCCTACCAGTTTCTGGTAAGCGGTCACATTGACGAGGGCCTCTCGGCCTTCGGCGCGATCCTCGACCGCGTGGGCCTGAGCCTGCCGCCGACGCCGCGACGGGCACTGTTGCGCCTGTTGCTCAGCCGCGCCCGCCTCCGGCTGCGCGGCCTGCGGTTTCGCGAGCGCGCGGCGGCCGAGGTGCCGGGTGAGAAGCTCGAACTGATCGACATTTCCCGATCGGTGGCCGTCGGCATCAGCGTGGTCGACGTGATCCGGGGTGCGGACTACCAGACCCGAAGCCTGCTCTTGGCACTCGAGGCCGGTGAGCCGGTCCGGATTGCACTGGCCCTGGGGTGGGAAGCCGTGCACGTGGCCTGCCAGGGGCGGCCGGCCTGGCGGCGGACGGAGCGCCTGGTGGCAGCCGCCGGCAGCCTGGCCGACCGGCTTGGTAATCCTCATGCTTTGGGCATGGCCAGCCTCTCGGCCGGCGCGGCCGAGTTTCTAATCGGCCGTCACCTCCGGGCGCTCGAGTTCGCCGACCGCGCCGCGGCGATCTTCCGCGATCGTTGCACGGGCGTGATCTGGGAGCTCGACACGACTCGAATCTTCGCCCTCTGGGCGCTGTGGTCCCTGGGCCGATTGGCCGAGCTCGGCGAGCGCTGCCAGGAAATCTTCCACGAGGCACGCGAGCGCGGCGACCGCTACATGGTGGCCACCCCCGGGCCCTATGTCGGCTCCTTCATTCGGCTGGCCGAGGATGACGTCGAGGGCGCGCGCCGCTTCGCCCGCGAGGCGCTGGGACAATGGTCCCAACAAGGGTTTCACATTCAGCATCTCAATTTTTATTATGGGAACCTTTATATTGACTTGTACGCCGGCGATGCGGCCGCCGCCTGGCGTCGGATCACGGACACGGAGCCGCTCCTGGAGCCGTCGCTCCTGTTGCGGATCGAGCAGGTGCGAGCCGACGTGATCCAGCAAACGGGGCGCTGTGCCGTGGCGATGGCGGCGGTCTCGGCCGATCGCGAGCCACTGCTTCGCGTGGCGGAAAAGTCGGCGCGCCGCCTCGACCGCCTGCGATTGCCGTGGACGAGCGCCTACGCCCAGTTGATCAAGGCCGGCGTGGCCTCGGTGCGCGGCGATGCCGGCCGCGCTGAGCGGCTTCTAGCCGACGCGGCCCAGCGCTACGAATCAGCAGACATGGGTCTCTTTGCGGCCTCGGCGCGGCATCACATGGGTCACCTGCGCGGAGGGGACGAAGGCCGCGAGTTGATCGCGCAAGCCGACGCCTGGATGCGCGCGCAGTCGGTTGTCAATCCGTCCCGGATGGCTTCGTGCCTGGCACCGGGCTTCCCGAGAGCATAGGTCGGCCGGCCATTCCGCCTGATGGTCGCCGGCGCCCTTTCGCCTTGAGTCCAAGGCGACGAAACTCGCCCGAATCCGCACTGCGCCGCCGGGTCATGACTTCTTGTGCGCCCTGACCGGTTTGTGACGCAGCTCGAGCGAGGCCTCCTTTACGGGAAGACCCTCCTGACCGGCACCGAGAGACCTCGCTGACCTTCGCTCGGCAACTTCGCCGGCGCCCCCGACTTTCTTTCGCACCATCGCCATGTCTCCCCGGACCGTCCGATCACGCCGGCTGGCGGTCTCTCGTAGCTAAGGTCCCGGCGATGACCAGGCCGCAATTCGTCAATGACGCGTGGCATCTCCGCGAACTGGCCCGGATCCGCCTCGCCGGACTGTTCCCGCCTCGGCCTCTTCGCACGCTTCTAGAGTGTTCACTCAACGGCGCTGCACCGGCGTCGGGCCGCGGCCGCCAACGGGTTCCGTGATCACGCGCCGGTCGAATTTAGCAATCGGCGGCTTGCCCTTCGCGATGGTTTCCCGCACGGTTGGAAGCGACAGGGAAGCCTTGTGGCTGGCCTGGTCCTCCCAGACTTCGGTCACCCAAATTGTGGCCGCGTCGGCGGGGTCTTTGGCCACGACGTAGCTCAAGCAGCCCGGCATCTCCTTGGTGCCTTGCAAAAGGATGGCGATCAACTCGTCTCGCTTCCCCTCGGCTGCGGTCATCTTGCCGATCAACCCATGCATCTTCTTGCCTACTTTGGGCGAATCGTCCCTTTGCATCGGGACAAGCCCGAACAAGCCCGCGCACGAAGCCGCGACCGTCAAGAGGACGAGCGAGCGCCGTACTGCATTCATAGCGAGAACCTCCTCTGCCCAGGTCGTCTAGAACCGCTGTTCGTAGTCCTCGCAAACTCGTACCAAGATGGCGCCATAATCCAGAATCGTTTGTTTGCGATTAAGCCACTGGAACCGGAAGGGCGATTCGTTCGTCGTTCAGGGTTTCGACGCCAACGCCCGACCCGAAATAGGTCACACGAGTATACTATTGTGTCAACTGCGCGTTTCCTACGCGGCAGTGCCAATCCAGCGTTGCTAGAAGCCACGACGGTTTTGGCGGTTGATCACGGACGGTAACACGCTCGGTTCGATGGCGAGGGCACTTCGTCGCTCAGTACCGCGCGTTTGATAATGACTGGCCCGCGACCCATTCGTTTCTTTTCTCGTCGTCGCGACTCTGTTTTGCGTCTTCCTTCAGTCCCGGGACACCTCGGATGTGCGGGTCGGTTGCCCTCGAGCCTGCTTCCGCTGAAGGTCCCTCTGCTTCATCTTCTCGATGACTGCTCGGGCTTTCTCGCCCACGTAAAACGTGGTGCCGTGCTCCAGGTGCTCAAGCCTCTCGGAAAGGTCGTTGACGAAGCCCCGGTCGGCCGCTTCGTTGAGCAATTCAAGCGTCCAAATCGGTCCGATGCCTCGCTTCTTCACCTCGTGCCTCGCCTTCAAGTCGTCCATCACGACGGCATGTGCGCCTTGCTCGCGAGCGAGAGAAATGATGGCTCTGTCTCCGTCGCCTCTCAGCCCACGCTTTCCAAGGGATGGGATGTCCTCAACATGCTTCGGCTCGAGGATTTCGAGCCAGGGCGGCGGATTGGCGGCCCACTGCCGAACAGGCTCTGGAGTGTGTGGGTCGGCCATTTCGTGCTCGATGACCATGCGCGCGGTGACGACCCGTTCGAAAATGCGCGGCAAGATCTGGTCACAGCCGATGAGGACGAGGTAATGGAGGGGACCCATGTCGCAGACCACGATCATGGGGTTCTGGCCTTCGCAAGAAGGCCCCGTCCCGCCTCGAAGTCCTCAAAGTCCAGGTCCTGACCGAGACCCCGTTGCTTGAGGAGCTGCTCAGTTTCGTGGAAGCTCAAGTCCAGAGCTTCTTCAAGCTGACGGTGAGTAATCTTGGCGTGCCGGTATTGTTCCATGAGGTACACCTCCTTCGCGTCGCGGTTGAGGTCCACCGCGTCTGTGCGAATCTGTTGTTCGATTTCGTGCGGTATCTCGAAGGAGATGGTCATCGGTAGATCTTCCCTTTCACGGCGTGGATGCGCTCGACCAGTCAATCCTAGCAGAGTGCCCATGCACGATAAACCGGATTATCGTACACAGCCCGGCCAGCCGGCCAGCGCTCGGCTCAAGCCTTGTCCTCGTGGGAGGCCGAGTTACACTAGGGTCGCTGTGTGTTGGCCCGTGCCCTTCCGACCGGAGGTGTGCTGATGGCTACTGCTCGCCCGCCTGCTCCTGGTCAGCCCCTCACCGGCGAGTTGCCGCCGGAGCTGCGTCCGCGCGTGGACGATCTGATCACCGAGGATGATACCCCGCCCCCGATCAATCGACGCGGATCGTGATCGTGTGAAAACGCTCTTTACCTGATGAATCCGCAACATTGACGACCACCGAGACAGGATCTTGACCGGCCAGACTCTTCGGTGGCAGCCAGGTCAATTTCCCGCCTGGGGAGACGGTCAGGCCCTCCGGACCGTCGGTGAGCGTGTATTTGATGCCTCCCACCCTTGAATGGGCTTCGATTTGGTGATCGAGCGTCTTGCCGGCCTCGGCGTGCAGACTCGTCGCGGTTGTCACAATCAAGGCGTCGACGCCAAGCTGGCCGAGCACCTTGTTGATGTCGAGCCGGCGCAGCACGAGGCGATCGTTGGTCGGCGGGACAGTGATCAACAACCGCGCGGCCGGTACGAGTTGGAAATGCTTCTCGATGGTAAAATCGCCGTCGATCAATGACTGGTTGCCGTTGGGGTCGCTCATCTCGTCGAGGTCGAAGACAGTCAGGAGTTTCGCGCCGTCGCCGGCGGCGTGGACCGAGGCCGTGATTTTCGTCGGCTGCCCGCGTCGGTTCTGAGGCTCGTTGAACCCGGTCACGCTCAAATAGTACGCAGGGTCGGAAGACGGAATCGTCAATTCGGCCAGCGCGGGCGGGTGGGAATCGGTCCCGCTGACAGGTTTTCCCTCGGCGGAGAGAGGGCCGCCGCGGCCTGTGTAAACGGTGCGACCGTCGGGCCCGGGGGCGAGGTGACCGAGGTCATCATGGTTGTAGATGCCCTGGAGCGCCGCCCCGTGCACCGCCAGCGTCTGGAAGCCGGAAGGCGAGCCTTTTGTATGCCAGATTCCGTACAGATCGCCGCCGGCCGAAAGCGCGGACGTGCACGCGCTCCTGGAAGAACGGGTGGAGCTGAACGCTGCCGCCCGAGGGAGAGACGTTGCCGATTCCCTGGAAGCCGCCGTTGGTGATCGAGTCGACCTTGAGCGCGGTCAGGGTTTTGGGGTCGAGGAAGCTGAACCGGGCCTGCCCGATCACGTTGTTGCTCGAATCGGGCAACCAGACGGCCAAGAGCGGTCCGTCGCAGTCGTTTCCCATGGCCAGGCCATTGAGCCGCGCCCGAATCGGCGATGGCCGGGTCGTACCTTGGCGGGCCATCGTCTCGAAGCTCCAGCGCTCGATGAGCTTCTGGTCGGGATAGGCGATGAAGAACGTCTGGGCGCCGGCGGCGACCAGGGCATTGCCGGCGGGGAGCGTGATCGTCTTGACGACGTCGGTCGAGTTGACGTCGAAGACCGCGAGTTTGCGGGCTTCTGTAAGCACCATGAGAATGAAGCGCCCGCCCCCGCCGATGGCCAGGTCGTGGATCTTGCCTTCAAGCGTTCGAACCAGAGGCGAGCCACCATCGTTGACCTGGACAGGCGCTGTATCGAGATCGGGCAGGTTGCAGACCTCTGCTGTGCTGTCACCAAGTGCCACGGCAATCCGGCGGCCGTCGGGCGCCACGGCCAGCGCTTGCGCTACACTGGTCAGCTCGCGCACCCGCTTCTGCTCGCGGCCACTGTTGACGTCCCATATGCGGATAGCCGGGTCCTTGCCGCCGCCCGATGAAACCACGTGTCGACCGTCGGGCGTGAAGGCGACTGCGAGGACCGCATCACCATGCCGCTCGAGGCGCACCCGCTCCTTTCCCGAATCGACCTCCCAGACCCGTACGATGCCGTCGTCGCCGCCAGCGATGGCAAGCCGGCCATCGGGTGAGGCGGCCACGCAAATAAAGTGTCGGTTGGGCTCGGTCGGGAACTGGCGGAGCTGCCTGCCCGTCTCGAGGTCCCAGAGCCGAACCGTACCGTCATCGCCGGCCGACAACCCTCGCTTACCGTCGGGCAGGAAAGCCACTTCGCTGACCGCCGCTGAATGCCCGACCAGAACGCGAACCTGACGACGCGACTCGAGGTCCCACAGCCTGACGGTTCGGTCGCCGGCACTCGAGAGCGCGCGGCGGCCGTCGGGCGAGACAGCCACACTCGAGAGATCGGCAGTGTGACCCGTGAATCGGTGCAGCTCACGGCCGGTCTCCAGGTCCCACAGGCGGAGGGTGTCGTCGTCGGCGCCGAGATACCGCGCTTGCCGTCGGGCAGGAAAGCCACGCCCTTGACGTGATCGGTGTGTCCGTTCAAGACGTGTAACACCTGGCCGGTTTCGGCATCCCAGAGCCGCGCAGTGCGATCGTGGCTCGCCGTGAGCACGCGGCGGCCGTCGGGCGAGATGGCAATGCTCCAGAGCCCGCCCGAATGGCCGGAGAATCGACGGACCTGATCATCGCCAGGCCCCGACGGCGCCACGCCGCGCCTCGCCGATGGCGACCGCCGGCGGTCGAATGGACTTGCCGGCGCCGCGGCGCCCCGTCGACGTTAAGGACGCCGCCCACCTTCACCAAGCCCTCGTCGCTCGGGCCCGGGGAAGCTGGCGCCCGGCGCACGGGAGTGCCTGGCGGCAAAATCGACGATGTCCCGCCCGACCCGTACGGCGACCCGCCGCGGCGCGGAGCGCCGGATAGTTCTGCCCGCTTGACCACCGTGGCCAGCACCTTCGATCCCTGCTTGGCCTCGACTTTGGCCTCGACGGCCTGCACAGCGGGCGGCGCCTCGAGCGGCCGTACCGTGATCTGCGACGCCTCGTTCAAGTCAACCGAGACGGACTTCTTGCCGATTCGCGTTTTCACCTTACCCAGGCCGACGATTGGACCGGTCGCGACTTGCCCGCGGCGGGTCTGCGCACGGGGAGCTGCGCCGCCGGAAAGGAATACCAGATCACTGAGCATGAACTTCACGTTGCCGACCATCACGTCTGCGTCCTTGACGTCGACCTGCACGCTCTGGCCGTTCGGGAACTTGGCGTCGAGGGCGACCTTTGAATCGGAGTCACGCGGCACCGGTGTGACCTTGACCTTGAAGACCCCGTTGCCGACCGGGGACGCGACGACGGTGCGCGGCTCACCGATGCCGTTGGCGATCGTGACCGAGACCGACAGCTTGTCGGGCAGCTTGACCGCCGGCTTCGCGGGCTGCACCTTGATCGTCCAACTGACGGGCCGAGAGCGGTCCTTGTAGACCAAGGGCGGCGGGTCGAAGACCAGCCCCGGCGCGTCCAAGAACTCGGAGAGGCGCCCGACCGGGATCGCCAGGTTCAAGGCCGCGCCGCGCACCGTCGCGACAGCGACCCCCGATCACCCGGCCGGACTCATCGAGCACCGCACCACCCGAATTGCCCGGGTTGAGCTGGCCGTCGAACTGGACCCCTTCGAGCCGGCCCTCCTTGCGCCGCAGCGCGGTGATCCGGCTGGGCGTCACCGAGATGTCGGGATAAGGCTCGTTCCGTACGGTCAGGTTCCGGCCGAAGGGGAAGCCGAAGGTGACGACCGGGGCCGTCTCGGCCAATCCGGCGTCCTTGCCCAGCTCGAGCGGGGTCATCCCGTCGTTGGCGTCGACCTTGAGGAGGGCAAGGTCGAGATCGTCGTCGGCCCTCAGAACCTTTGCTCGCAGGCTCCGCTGTGATTTCAGTCCGATTTCGAGCACGAGCCGGACGCCTCCCTTGCCCTCGACCGCACCGGCAACGACGTGCGCGTTGGTGACGAAAAGCCCGGACCGATCGATGCAGAAAGCCGACCCGCTCACACTGCCGTCGGCCACGGCGACTTCGACGAAGGCCGTGGCTTTCTTCCCCCGCTCGATGACTTCGGGCTTGTGCTGGGCCATGCTGGCCGGCGAGCCGGCGAGGACCAGCGCGACAAAGAGCGCGAGAGACGATGGCCTGCACATGGGTAGCTCCTTCGCGTGAGCACGGGTCAATCGAGCAACGGTGACTGTACGGGCACGGGACTCTTCCGCATCACTTGGCGGCGATTCGAGCGCGGGCAACGACACCAACCGATACGCAGCACTGCCCCCAACCTTTCACAAGACCTGCGGATTCAGGTCTTCTCGGCCGCGTGGGGTTGGTATGAGCTCTCGCTAACTCCTTTGGTCTCTCGGCGATCCGGCCTGCTAAGGCTGAGCGAACACGTTATCCGGGAGCTCGCCCGCAGGTACTGACAACACCGCCGCGGCCTCGGCGTGGAAGTCAGCCAGTTCGCGGGCGTGGTTCGCGTCTAGATTCTTGTGTTCCTGCACCCAGCGCACGGCGCGCTCAAAGCAGCTCTTGGCCGCTGCGCCATGCCCGATTCGATGGTGCGCCATGGCGAGGAAGAACAGGTCGAACGCATCGAACTCCCCCTTGCCGGCCTGGAGGCTTTGTTCGAGTGTTGAGACGGCCTCGCTGAACTCGCCCGCGCGGTACAGCGCGACGCCCAATGTGTTGAGACTCACCTGCGTTCCGGGCGCCATGGCGACGGCGTTGCGGGCCAGGGCCACTGCACGTGCGGGATCGCGCATTTCCAGCGGCCCGGTCGCCAACCGCCAAGCCGCGTTGTTGAGAGGCGCGGCGCCGGCTCGAGGAAACTCGAGGGACCGTTTCAGATCTGCTCTGGCCTCGTCTGTGTGCCCAAGCCGTTCATGAACTTGGCTGCGCAAATCGTAGAAGGTCCAATAGGTCGGATAGTGGGCAATCAACCGGTCCAGGTCCGCCAGTGCCTCCTGGAACCGGCCCAGGCGGACCCAGAGCTGGGCGCGGCGGAAACGCTCGAGCGAGAGCGGCTCGAAATCCAGGACCTTCGTCAAATCGTCCGCAGCCTCCAGCAGCCGGTCGAGCTGGAGCGCCATCCGACTTTTCGAGAGACGCGCGTCATTGTCGTCGGGGCGGTACTTGAGGTACTTCTCTAAGGTCGCGTGTGCCGCCGGGAAGTTGCTCCTCTGGCGGTAGGCCTCGGCCAGCAGAAATAGGGCGTCGGCGTCGTCGGGCCGCTGCCGCAAGACTCGATCGAGATCGGCAATCGCTTCGGCGAAGTGCGCCATGCGCACCCCCAGCCACCCGCGCTCGAAGAGCGCGTCGGCGTCGTCGGGAAGCTCTCGGAGCTTGGCAGTGACCGCGGCCAGTTCGGCAGCGCGCGCGCAGCGGGCTCGAGGGCTGAGCCTGCAACTCGGATCGAGCGAACGGCAGGAACGGGCGGTCCGGCCGAGGTATCGTGGTGCGGATAGGGCGACTGCTCCCAGTCAAGCCCCATCGTTTTGAGCCGCTGCCGGATGCGACCGAGGTCCCAGATCACGACCGTCTTCTGGTCGGTTTTGGCGATCAAGCGGGTGCAGTCGGGGCTAAAGGCCAGCGGAGTAGGGGCCAGCGGCTGGAGGGTCGAAAGGTTGGCGATCGTTCGTCCGGTGGCGGCGTCAGCCAGTCGAATTCGCTCGGGCGACACGCACAGCGCGACGATTCGTCCGTCGGGCGAAAACACCGGCTCCCCGAAACCGGGCGAGGCCGAGAGTGGTACGAATGGGCCTTGCTCCCAGGTGCCCACTTTCCAGAAGAAACAGCCTGACCCGGACCCGAAATGTGAGCACGAAGCCAGCCATCGGCCGTCGGGGCTGAAAGCGGCGAGCGAGTTGCTGTCTGCCTGCCGGTCGCCGGGAGCCAAGATTCGCTCCAGCCGTCGCTTGGGCAGGTTCCAAACGTAGATTCCAGCGTCATTGTAACTCCCGGCCGCCGCCCAGCGCCCGTCGGGACTGACGGCGACCGAGACCAAGCTGGAACCGGTGGGAATCGACAACGCTGGGGCTCGCTTGCGCGCTGGGTGGGGCACGTCGGTGTCCACGAGCGAGATGCGAAAGATCGTCTTTTCGAGCATGGCCAGTGTCCGGCCGTCGGGAAGCCAGCTTGCCCAGAACCAGCTATCTGAGCTGGTTTCCCGCAAAAGCGCCGGCGGCCCGATCCGCAGGGCATCGGCTGCGCCAGCCGGGTCGGCTGCGATCGGCCAGCGGAACAATCCCCTCGCGCCGTAAGTGATCAGGCTCTCGCCATGTCGATCAAACAGAACGCCGTCGCATCGCCCCGCGTCGAGCTGCGCCAGCTCACGTCCGGTGTGCGGATCGTAAAGATAAACGGATTCCTGGGTTGAGACGGCAACCAACCGCCCATCCGGGCTGAAACCGGCGAGGTGAACCGCGCCTCGGACGGATGACTCTGGGTAATTGCCAACCAGGCCTGGGCTCAAGGTGAGCACCTCGTCGCCATGGGATACCTCATACAGGCCCAGCCGTGAGCCGTCATAAAGCGCCAGCCGGCGGCCGTCGAGAGAGAAGCCGGCGGGCGTGCCGAGCGGCGTACTCAGCAGGAGCTCACCCGTAGCACCGTTCCAGAAGCGCGTCGTCGTACTCCAGCTTGTCGTTGCGAGCAAGTGGCCGGTCGGTACGAACTGGCAGCCACCGATGTCGCTGACATGGCCCCGGACCACCGAAGTGAGGCGCTCGCCCTCTACATCCCAAACATAGAGCCGGCTATCGCGGTCGCCGCTTGCCAGCAGCCGGCCGTCGCTGCTCCATGACATCGGCCCCTGCCCGACGTTATCTTGCCACCTGGTGAGAGTGCGACCAGTCGCCAGGTCGATGATGCGGATCTCGCGGGCCTGAGGCCAATCTGCGTTGACCGCGATCCGCCGGCCCTGTGGATCAGGGCACATCGAGTGTGGCCGAAATTCCAGCGGTAAACGCCTCACTTCCCTGCGATCCACCAGGTCCCAAACGACGAGGTCTTTCTCCTCCGGAGCGAATACAAATTGTCGGCCATCCGCAAGGAAGGGGTGCGCACCCGAGCGGGCGGCCGCATGGAACACACGCGTCTTTTGTGGGAGATGCCAGACGTCGACGAGTCCATCGCGTGCGGTGACCAGCAAGTACCGGCCGTCGGGGCTGAGCTCGGTAGAGGCCACTCCGTAGGGGGGTGTCCGAAAGTATTCTTGGTCGTTGTCCATGGATCGAACAACAACCTGGCCAAGGCCGGCGGGCTTTCCGGCTTGTTCGAGGATGGCATAACGCTCGAGCATTAGATCGATGCCCTGCACCGCACCCACGTCGCGTTCCCAAAGTTTGTGCAGGTCAGTAAGTCCCATGGCCGTGACGGCCTGGTCGCGCAACACCGGGAAGTGGGCGGCGCCCTCGGGATGCTCAGCCAGCGTCAAAGCGGCCTGGGTGAGCCGGTCGAGACTTTCAAACCGCTGGCCGACGAGCCCCGAGCGCTGGAGGGCGGCTCCCTCGGCCTGGAGTGACTTGCCCAGCTCCAGGCGCGCTTGTCGCTGTGCCTTGAACGTTTCAGCCAGGCGGTCGCTCGCGGTCCGTTCGGCCGTGACGGCCCGATCCAAGTTTGCTCGCGTCCTGCCCTGTTCGATCTCCAAGATGTTGTACTTGTCGCGGTACGTCCAGGCGGCGAACGTCGCCACGATGGCAAGGGCGGTGGTGAGCACCGCCGCGGTGATGTTGGCCGCGGCGAAGCCCGGGTTGCGCTGGCACCACCGCCAGAACCGCTGGTACATCGGGATCGGCCGCGAGCGGATCGGCCGGTTTTCCAGGTACCGCCGCAGCTCGTCCCGCATGAGGTCGGCCGTGGCGAACCGGTCGTCCGGGTTCTTGGCCATCGCCTTCTGGACGATCGTCTCCAGGTCGCGAGGGATGCGACGATCGAGCTGCCGCGGGGCCGGCGGCGGCTCGTTCTCGATGCGCCGGATCAACTTAAGATGGTCGTCGCCCTCGAAGGGCGGACGCAAGGTTAATAACTCATAAAGCGTCGCGCCCAGCGAATAAACGTCGCACCGGCGGTCCGAAACCCCGCGAAACCGTTCGGGCGCCATGTAGCGCAGGGTCCCGACCACGTCCTGCGATTGCGAGACGTCTTCGCTGTCTTCAAACTTCGCCAGGCCGAAGTCGGTGACCCAAATGTTCCCCAGCGGGTCCAAAATCAGGTTGGGGGGCTTGATGTCGCGGTGATGCACGCCGCGGTTGTGCGCATAGGCGAGCGCATCGGCGGCCTGCGCGCCGAAGCGGGCCACTTCGCGGAAATACCGATCGTCGGTCCGCGCGACCAGGCTGCCGCTTGAGCTGACCAGAAACGATTGCCCCGATCCGTCCGACTGATCGGCCGAAAAGTCAGGCTGATCGAGCAGCATGGCGTGGGCTGCGCCCGTCGGCGCGGGCGCGATCGAGTCGCCCACGCGCTCTGTTTGCGGTAGCGGGGCGATTTGGTTGGTTGCACCGCGATCGTGAATTGTCGAGTACTGGCCGGTCAAAAGCGCGGTTGCAACGAGTCGTCGCGATCGATCGGGGCCGGCCGCGGCGGCGGCCGCAACCGGTGCGGCAACGGCCGAATGGTCGGAAGTCGGGCACACGAGCGTGAGCGTGCCGGACGACGGAATTCCCGCCTTCTCGTCGCGAAGGGTGCGCAGTTCGATCAGCACGCGGTCGAGGCTGTGACCGGCGATATACTGCATCGCATAGTAACGAGACACCGTCGTGCACACCATAGTCGAAGACGCTCACAATATTGGTGTGGTGCAACCGTGCCGCCGACCGCGCTTCGGTATGAAATCGGCGAAGGTATTTGTCGCGGGTGCGGAACTGCGGGTGCATCACCTTGAGCGCGACGTGGCTCCGCAGCGACTCGCGCACCGCCTCGTAGACGACCCCCATGCCGCCTTCGCCGAGATAACGCAAGATCCGATAATCGCCCAGCCGCTCGGGGATGCCGCAGCGCGTCGCCAACGCGGCTGCGGGAGACGCCGCCACGGCCTCGCTGTCCGCCGGCTTGTAGTTCTCCACCAGGGCCAGCGCGGGAAATAGCTCGCGGATCTCGTCGGCGCACTCTGGCGCGCGCTCGACGTACTCGGTAATCGAGGGGTGTTCGCCGCGCCTCAAGCGCTCGGCGAACTCCTCCGCGAGCCGCTCCAGGGGATTGCGTTCGACGGTCGGGTCTTTCATCGTTCATCGGGCGGAATGACGCCGCCTACAACATACCGAGCGTGGGTGAAAGGGCCTCTTTAAGCCGCCGCAAGGCGCGCACGTAGCGGTTGCTGGCCGCTGCTTTGTGCAGGCCAAGGACGGTGGCGGTGTCGTTGTTGTTGAGCTCCTCGAGGTGGCGCAGAGCCAGGATCTCGCGGTCGATGGGGTCGAGCGCGTTGAGTGCCTCCTGGATCTTGATCTGGATTTCGGCCCGGATGGCGGCCCGGCTCGGGGACGTCAAGCGGCCCAAGAGCTGGGCGGCCAGCGACCGGGAATCGGCGGCCGGCAGCGGACCGTTGTGCAGCGAGATTTCACGCCCGACCTCACGGCTCTTCACGCCGAGGTTGAGGCGGTGCAAGGTCTGGAGCCGCTGGATCGTCAAGAACCGCAGCCAGAGAAAAGGGGGCATCGTCGGCGCGGCCGCGTACTGCGGCAGCCGGCGCGGCATCGACGTACGCCTCCTGCACAACGTCGTCGGGGTCGAGGCGCCCTTGCAAGCGCCGATCCATGCGTAGCCGCACTGTCCGGCGCAGCCGGTCGCGTTGCCGTGCGAAGAACTCGCCGAGCGCGTCCTGGTCGCCGGCGTAAAATCGGTTCAACAACGTTTCGTCGGCGTCGGCCGCATCGGACATGCGCATTCCTCCCTAGGAGGATAACCGACGAAACTCACCGTTTGTAAACAGGTCGGCCGCAAAAATCTCATGATCGCGAGCCGACCACCCGCACACGTAGCGGCTCGCGCCGAGGACGGAAGACCGACTTGATCAGGTCGCGGTTGAGCTGGGCGATGAATTCGAGGGGGATTCCCTTGGGGCATACAGCCTCGCACTCAGCGTGGTTGGTGCAACTCCCAAAGTCTTCGTTGTCCATGGCTGCCACCATGTTCATCGTTCGCTCGTCGCGTTCGGGCTGCCCTTGTGGGAGCGTGTTCAAGTGGGTGATCTTGGCGGCGGTGAAGAGCATGGCCGACGCATTGGGGCAGGCGGCCACGCAGGCGCCGCAGCCGATGCATGCCGCGGCGTCCATGGCCGTTTCGGCCGAATCCTTGGGGACCAGTATCGAATTGGCCTCGGGGGCGCTACCGGTCGCCGCGGAAATGTAGCCGCCGGCCTCGATGATCCGGTCAAACGCCGACCGGTCCACGACCAGGTCCCTGATAATGGGAAAAGCTTCGGCGCGCCACGGTTCGAGTATCAGGGTATCGCCATCCTTGAAGAACCGCATGTGGAGCTGGCAAACGGTCGTGCTGGGGCGTGGGCCGTGGGCACGGCCGTTGACCAAGAAGCCGCACGAGCCGCAGATTCCCTCGCGACAGTCGTGGTCAAAAGCGACCGGAATGTCGCCGCGGCTGATCAGCTCTTCGTTCAAGAGGTCGAGCATCTCGAGAAACGACATGTCGGGCGTGATGTCCCGCACCTGGTAAGTGACAAACTGACCGGGAGTGTCTGCGTTCTTTTGCCGCCAGATCTTGAGCGTGAGGTTCATGATTACTTGTAGCTCCGCTGCGCCAGGTGGACGTACTCGAATGTCAGGGGTTCCTTGTGGAGCTCGGGCCCGGCTCCGTCGCCTTTCCACTCCCACGCCGCCACATAACAGAATTTGTCGTCGTCGCGCATGGCCTCGCCGTCGGGCGCCTGGCTCTCGACGCGGAAATGGCCGCCGCATGACTCGGTGCGGTGCAAGGCGTCGAGGCACATGAGCTCGGCAAGCTCGAGAAAATCGATTACGCGGCCGGCTTTCTCGAGCGACTGGTTGAGCTCGGCCTCGTCGCCCGGCACGCGGACGTCGCGGTGGAACGCGGCCTTCAGCTCTTGCACCTTTCCCAGCGCACACTTGAGGCTTGCGTCCGAGCGAGTCATGCCGCAGTTGTCCCACATGACGCGTCCCAGCTCGCGGTGAAAACTGTCGACCGAGCGCTGGCCGCGCGTTTCCAGTAACGCCGCGATGCGCCTGCGCACGTCGGCCTCGACCGCCGCGAACGCGGAATGTGTGGCGTCGACCTTTTCGAGTTTCGTTCTAGCCAAGTAGTCAGGCAGCGTGCACGGAAGGATGAAATAGCCGTCGGCGAGGCCCTGCATGAGGGCGCTTGCGCCCAAGCGATTGGCCCCCTGATCGGAGAAGTTGGCCTCGCCGAGCACGAACAGGCCGGGCAGGTTCGACATGAGCTCATAGTCGACCCAAAGCCCGCCCATCACGTAGTGCACCGCCGGGTAGATGCGCATCGGAACTTCATAGGCGTTTTCGCCGGTGATCCGCTCGTACATCTCGAAGAGGTTGCCATACTTTTCCTTGATCGTCTCGACGCCCTGCCGTTTGATGGCGTCGAGCAAGTCAAGATACACGCCGTAACCACCGGGCCCGACCCCCCTGCCGTCGTCGCAGACTTCTTTGGCCGCCCGCGAGGCCACGTCGCGCGGGACGAGGTTGCCGAAGCTGGGATAGCGCCGCTCGAGGAAGTAATCGCGCTCGTCTTCGGGGATGTCGGTTGGCCGGCGAGTGTCTCCCTTTTTTTTGGGGACCCACACCCGCCCGTCGTTGCGCAGCGACTCCGACATGAGCGTCAGCTTCGACTGATGCTCGCCTGTCGCCGGGATGCAGGTGGGGTGAATCTGCGTGAAGCATGGGTTGCCGAAAAATGCGCCGCGGCGATAGGCCCGCCAGATGGCGGTGCAGTTCGAGGCCTTGGCGTTGGTGGACAGGTAGAAGACATTGCCGTAGCCGCCGGTGGCCAGCACGACCGCGTTAGCCGCATACGAGCTGATCTTGCCGGTGCGGAGGTCGCGGACGACGATGCCGCGCGCCTTGCCGTCGACGACGACCAGGTCGAGCATCTCGGTGTGCGGGTGCATGGTCACCGTGCCTGCCGCGATCTGCCGCTCGAGAGCCTGGTAGGCCCCCAGGAGCAACTGCTGCCCGGTCTGACCGCGAGCGTAAAAAGTCCGCTCAACCTGCACGCCGCCAAACGAACGGGTCGCGAGCAGCCCGCTGTACTCGCGGGCGAACGGCACTCCCTGGGCGACGCACTGGTCGATAATCTCGACGCTCAACTGCGCCAGCCGGTAGGCATTGGCCTCGCGGGCGCGGAAGTCGCCTCCTTTGATCGTGTCGTAAAAGAGGCGGAAGATGCTGTCGCCGTCGTTCTTGTAGTTCTTGGCGGCGTTGATTCCGCCCTGAGCGGCGATCGAGTGGGCCCGGCGAGGACTGTCGTGAAACGAGAAGCACTGGACCGGATATCCCTGCTCGCCGAGCGTCGCGGCTGCCGCCGCCCCTGCCAGCCCCGTCCCGACGATCAGCACGGGGTGCCTGTGCCGATTGGCCGGGCTCACCAGCTTCATCTCGAAGCGGCAGCGGTCCCACTTCTGCTCGATCGGGCCTCCAGGGATCTTGCCATCAAGCATCATTTACTCCTTAATGTAACCAACCGGCCAGCACGGCAACCGGCACCGCGATGAAGCCGGCGAAAACGGCAATCGCGACCACGTGCGACAGGATTTTGAGCGTGGCAATCACCCGGCCGTTGTTCCAGCCGAGCGTCTGAAACATGCTCCAGACGCCGTGGTCCAGGTGCAGGCAGAGGGCGGCCATCGCCACGATGTAAAAGAGCGACACGTACCACACCGAGAAGCCTGCCACAACGTTGTTGTAGACCTTGAGGTGCTGGAACTGGCCAGGCCCGAAGCCGACGACCCCCGCGGTGAAATGAAGCAGGTGGTACACGACAAAAAGCCCCACGATGACTCCGCTGTACCGCATGGTGCGCGAAGCGTAGGTCGAGGCGATCGACTCCTTGGTTTCATAATTCCGCTGCCGCGCCGCCCTGTTCATGAGCGTCAGCTCCACCGCGGCCAGAATATGCAGCCCGACAGAGACCAGCAGAATGATCCGCGCGATCCAGAGGAGCACTTCGTACGGAAACAGCGGCTCGCCCACCTCGCGGAGGAACGCGGCGTATTTGTCGATGGCCTCCTCGCCGAGGAAGATCTTCAAGTTGCCGAGCATGTGCGCGATCACGAAGCCGACCAGGATAATGCCCGTGACGGCCATGACGATTTTCTTGCCGACCGCCGTGCTCCAGAGTGCCACGGCCGGATTGGTCGGCCATGTGGCGCGCTCGACCCGAGCCCGCCCCGCGCTCAGTCGACTGACCGGCTTGTCACCGAGCTGTTGCTGCACCATCGCTTTTGTCCTCAAGTTTGCGCAAAGCGGCGAATAATTCTCTGTCGGCGCCGGGCGCAGGGCGTCGCGAGGAATGGAAACTCAAGATCTTGCGTCGCACGACGGCAGTTTGGCAAGAGCCTCGGGCGGCTCACTCGGCCACCCCGAGCGACTCAACCTCGCCCCCTGCT
Source organism: uncultured Isosphaeraceae bacterium (assembly GCA_963830625.1). Lineage (GTDB taxonomy): Bacteria > Planctomycetota > Planctomycetia > Isosphaerales > Isosphaeraceae > CAWHMZ01. The sequence goes on from CAWHMZ010000009.1 coordinate 182,774, forward strand.
CGTAATCTGAATCGTAATCTTAGTCCTGAATCGTAGTCGTAATCGTAATCTTAATCTCGCTCTGAGTCCCCTTCCTAATCTTAATTGTACGATCAATCCAAATTTCGGTGTGGCCCGCGCAAATCGCGTTCGGCCGCAGGCGCGGTCAACCGTTCGACGAGACAACTCCGTTCGCACCATCTCCCTCGACAAGCGCGTGGCCCTCGAGATCGGGAGCGACGCTGCGTCCGGCCGTTGCCGCAGTCGGCAATGCCAATTACGATGAGTCAACCAGCTCGAACCGCGATGGAGGGACAGGGCGCGATGCTCCGCATCACCGCCGGCAATCGACGTCTGTGCGATGGCCTGAGCCGCCGCGAAGTGCTCTCGGTCGGCGGGGCGGCGCTCCTGGGCCTGAATTTGCCGGCCCTGCTCCGCGCGGAGTCTCATCCGGTAACCAGCGCCAAGGCGAAGTCGCTTATCCTCTTTTTTCTCGAAGGCGGGCCGGCGCACCAGGACCTCTGGGACATGAAGCCGGACGCACCGGCGGAAGTCCGCGGCGAGTTCAAACCGATTGCGACGACCGTCCCCGGGTTGAAGTTTTGCGAGCACATGCCGCTGCTGGCCGGCCAGGCGCACCACCTGGCGCTCGTGCGGTCTGTCCACCATGAGATCGGCGACCACAATGCCGGTGCCTATCTCGCGCTCACGGGGCGCTCACCGCTTGTCTCCGGACAGTTGATCACTCGCCCGGCGCCCGACAACTTTCCGCCTGTCGGCGCCGTCGTGGCCAAGCTCAGACCATCCGGTGCCCCGCTGCCTGACTTCGTGCAGGCGCCCGACTGGATGAGCAACAACGGGTCGTTCCTACCGGGCCAGGATGCCGGCTTTTTCGGCGCCGGGCACGATCCGATGATTGCCGGAGACCCCAGCGTGCCCGGCTATCGCGCGGAGGGGCTGGAGCTGCCGCGTGAGCTGTCGCTCGACCGAGTCATCGAGCGCCGCAGGCTGCTCGCGGCTCTGGACCATGCGCTGGGTGACGGCGCGGCCGTGGCCGACCTCGACGCCCACTATCGCAAGGCATACGCACTGGTATCGAGTCCTCACGCCCGGCTGGCCTTCGACCTGTCGCGCGAACCTGCGGCGGTGCGCGAGCGGTATGGCCTCGATCTCGATAACCCCCGCACGCGCGAGGCCCGCCAGTTCGGCGGTTTGCCTCATCTGGGCCAGTGTCTGCTGCTGGCGCGGCGATTGGTCGAGGCCGGCGTCCGGGTCGTGACCGTTTGCACGGGCGCGCGTTACGACCAGGCGTGGGACACCCACCGCCAGCACTTCCCGCTGCTAAAGCGCTCGCTCCTGCCGATGTTTGACCGAGGGTTTTCCGCCCTCCTCGCAGATCTGCATCAGCGAGGCCTGCTGGAAGAAACCTTGGTGGTCGCGATGGGCGAGTTCGGACGCACGCCGCGAGTCGGTCAGATCACGAGCAGCGCCGGCGCCGACAAAGGCGGGCGCGATCATTGGCCGCACTGTTACACCGTGCTGTTTGCCGGTGGTGGGTTCTCGGGCGGAGCGATCCACGGCGCCAGCGATGCCCACGCCGCATACCCGGCCCGCGAGCCCGTTACACCAGCCGACATCACGGCAACCGTCTATCGCGCTTTAGGCGTCGATCCCAGCACGACGATTCGTGACCCGCTGGGCCAGCCGCACGTCCTTTGCACCGGCAATCCCATCAAGTCCCTGTTGGGATAAACCGGTGGGGCTTTACGGGTGGCACCGCCACGGAATCCTCACCATCGCGACGCGCTCATTTCCGCCGGTGCGCAGTCGCGACGTCATGGTCTCCATGGGCGTGGGCAACAACGCGCGCTGCACGGGCGGTGTGGTGCCCATGGTGCACAGGACTTGATTTCCCGGTCGTTCCCGTTCCGGTCGTGCCTTTTCCCGTCGTTCCCGTCCCGGTCGTTCCCGTTCCCGTCGTTCCCGTTCCGGTCGTGCCAGAACCGGAACTGCCGCTGCCTTGAGTACCGGTGCCGGTGTTGCCCGTGCCTGGAGTGCCCGTGCCGCCTTTGCTCTTGTGCAGGTTACTTAGGTCGCTCTGGATGGCGGCCTCGTCTTTCGCCACGGTCGCGAGGTCGGCCGTGGTGACGTTGGAATCCTGAATGGCCTTGACCAGGTCGTTGAAGGTCGCGGTGACGACCGAATTCGACACCTTCCCGGTGAATAGAGCGGCGAAATCAGTCTGCGCCTGTGTCGTCGAACTGCCGCCGGCGACCGCATTGGCCAGCTCGGAGATGACCGGGTTCAATTTCTGAGTGTTGAAGTGGAACCCGGCCGAGGTGATCGACTGATCGTCGAGGGCAAGGCTCTCGAGATCGGCGATGGTCAAGCCCGACTTGGCTGCGAGCGATTCCAGCTCGGTCTGAAGCGCCTGCCTGTCGGTGAGGAGCGTTGAAGTCGAGCTGGATGGCGGGCTGGCGACGAAATTGATAACCACAACCGGGCTTGTTACAACCCCGACGTAATTGAGACTTCCAAACAGGCCGGCAGTCGGGGACGGTTGAGGACCAATTGGTTGAGGACCGAAGATTATCGGCGGCTGGAAGATGATCGGGGGCGGATTATTGGTGCTCGGCGGACCGCCGAACGCGATCGGTTGGATCACGCCGCCGGTGACGTCGGCCGTTATGTTCGCCTGGGCGCTGGCCGCCGGCTGGAGGTGTCCCGGCAGATTCGATATGTCGGTCTGAATGGCGGCCTCGTCCTTGGCGACAGTCGCAAGGTCGGCCGTGGTCACGCCTGAGTCTCCAATGGCCGTGACCAGGTCGTTGAAGGTTGACATGATGACCGAGTTCGATACCGACGACCCGTTGAAGAGTGTGGTGAAAGCAGACTGTGCAGTGCCCGTCGGAGTGCCGCCCGCGACGGCATTGGCGAGCTCGGAGATGACGGGGTTAAGCGCCGATGTGTTGAACTGAAATCCGGCCTGGGCAATCGATTGGCCATCAGTGGCCAGGCTCTCGAGGTCCGCGACGGTGAGGCCGGACGTCGCCGCCAGCGACTGCAACTCCGTCCAAAGCGCTTGCACGTCGGTTCCGAGTTGCTTGACGGCCGCAGCCTGCTTGGGCCCGACAAACGGCAAGATGGGGCCGACCGGCTGCGTCGGCACGACGATCGGAGTGGTCACAACACCCACGTAAGTGAGACTTCTAAACAGACTGCCGCCCGTTGCGCTCGACAAGACAACCCTGCCTTCAAGGGTCTCGCATCTCAACGCATCTTGCCGAGGTCGCCTACGCGCTCGAAGTCGGCGGTTTTGACGGTCAAAGGCCGTGCTCGAAATCCAGCGGAACGGTGCCGAAAGCCGCGAGCTTGCGAGGTGCCGTATCATATCTCGATGCTCCACAAGAAGTTGCAGAACGCTGTTCGCATCGGGGTTGAGGTCGATGTTTGTTAAACGCACGTCTGGAAGGGCTTAACAGAGTAGTCGAAGTTCGCCCCAATTGGCGCAATCGTGCTGACAGATTTGGGTGGTCCGTTCTAGATTTCGTCGGACCTTGTGCGCGGATAGTACGCCGCTGGCTGACGCCCCAACGCCGAGCCACTGGCGCCGAACGGACAGGGCGCGATTGGGATTGTCTCGTTTGCCGATTTTGACTAACGTTCGCGGCGAAACCGGACGCCTGGTTGATGGTGCGCGGAGCGCGCTTGAGGTTCGACTGCGTTCCGATGTCCACGGAAGGAGCATTGTGGCGACCGGCCGATGGATCGGGAGGGTGGCGTTGGCAGCCGCATTGGCGCCGTTGTGGGGCTGCGCTCATGGCCCGCGCAGCTTCAAGAAGGTTGAGAGTCCGGCCCCGCTGGTGCGAGCCAGGGCGGTCGGTTTAGGTCGCCGCCAAGCAGACGAGAAAGTCATTCCGGCGCTCGTTAATCGGCTGCAGGATCCCGATCCTGTCGTGCGGCTGGCGGCGCACGAGGAACTGCGCCAGCGGACCGGGCGCGACTTCGGCTACGTGCCGTGGGCAAGCCCGGAGGAGCGTGCAGTCGCCGTGAACCGGTGGCGAGACTGGATCGGTCGGGGCGACGGCAAGCCTCCGATAGCGTCTTCCGCAATAACGCCTCCTCCCGTCGCCAAAGTCTTGCCGGCCGCGACGCCCCAGGCCCAATCCCCCTGAAGCAAGAACGGCGAGGGTTTCCGCCATGCATGCGCCATCAAACGCGCTTCCCGGTCGCAGTCTCCTCGACCCAGTAGGGTTGCTGGGGCGAGCGGTGATCGCAGTCATCGGCTACGTCGGCGGAACGACGCTGCTGGCGGTCGGGGCCGCCGGTGCGGTCCTTTGGCCGGTGCGCAAGCGTGGTGAGACGGTGCCGGCGCCGGGCTTTGTGCACGTGGTGATGCTTCAGCTCTTCTGGATGCTTGTCGGCCGGTCTACCGATCGTCGGCATGGTGCATATCGCCCTGGGGTCGTTTCTGTCGCTCCAGGCTTATTACGGCAGCACGTTTGTCGACGGCACCGGCGCGGTCGTCGGCGTGGGGTTGTTGCGCAACCTGGGCGGATTGATGACCGGGCTGACCTTCGCCGGCATCATCGCCGGGCGGATGATCCCGGAGTTGCGCATCCTGTCGCAGCGTCTTGCCATCGTGGACGATCCGGTTACGCCCTCGGATGTATTCGGGCAAGATCGTGCCCGCGGAGTCGGTGAGCCGCTTTCCGCACCGAGGCTGGCGATCGCACCCTCGCCGCCTGGCTGCTCCCGGATCGCGCCGGCGGGGATCGCCTGCCTCTTGCTCTCGCAATGGGGCATCGCCGTCGGCACGTGGTCGGCTGGCAAGCGTCGCAGTCGATGATGGGCCTTCCGACCGAGACGTTCTTCATGATGATGATCGAAGATGATGTGGTTTCGCGATCGTGGTCGGCTTGATCGTCAAGGGCTTGTTCTTCGGCGTCGTGCCGGCGGCGATCTGCTGCTACGAAGGCTTGGGCCCCGGCGCAGGCGGAGCCGAGCCCGACGTCGAGGGCACGCAGCGCCGGCGACCTGGCCACGACGGGCTGGCGCCCCCGTGGTCGACGCCCGTGTTCCGAGCCGTATTGCCTGTCGTGCGCGGCCATTCTGGTCATGAACTCGAGCTGGTTTATTCTGGTTTATCACGCGGTCCCCTTTTATGGCCCGACGTTGCTCGCGCCGCCGGCCCCATGATGACGGCCGCGGCGTGCCGGAGTAGAGCGTGTCGCAGGGAGGGAGCCAAGATGAGCACTCGATCGAGAGCACGCGAGGTTTGGGTCGGATTGGTCGTGATCGTGGCCGTGGCCGGGTTGCTCGGCCTGGTCACCATGGCGAGCGACGGCCCGGGCTTCCTGGCGCCGCAGCGGACGCATCGACGTGGTCTTTCGCGACGCCCAGGGCATTCGCATCGGCAGTCCCGGTGCGCGTGGCCGGTCTCGACACCGGCAACGTGGTTGACTGTCGACCTGGTGGAGGTCGAAGGGAGCCTGCGCGCCCGGGTGCGGATCTCCCTGCCGGCCAGCCTGGTCAAGAAGCTTCGCCAGGACGTGAAGATCTCGATCCAGCCGTCGCTGACCGGCATGAGCCACGTCAACATCCTCTCGACGGGCCGGTCGACCGTCGCGCTGGTGCCCGGGCAGTCGATCCCCGGCGTGGAGACCTCGTTTTTCGACCCGATCATCGAGCAGGTGGGGCTCGGGCCCGTCGAGCGCAACCACCTGAGCCATACGATCGCCGAGGTTCGCCAGACGGTCGATTCGATCGGGCCCCGCGCTGCGCCAGATGCTCGGCTCGCTCCAGGAGACCACCACCAACCTGCGCGAGATGAGCGACTCGATCCGGCCCGCCGTCGAATCGACGGTCAGCCACGTCGACGACCTCGCCCGAAAACTCAACGCCAACTCGCCCCGGATCGAGAAGATCATGGTTCAGGTCGAAGGGGCAACTGGCGAAGTGCAAGGAGCTGCTTGCCGACAATCGCGAGAACGTCCACCAGACCATGGCCTCGACGCGCGACTTCGTCGCCGCCGGTCAACGACATCATCGACAAGGACCGCCCCAAGGTCGAACGCATGCTTGATGGTCTGGACGGAACCAGGGCACGCGCCGACCGCGTACTCTACCAGGCCGACCAGATCGCCAGCCAGGTGTCACTGATGCTTGCTCGCAATCAAGCTGAGATTGAGCGATCGGTGACAAATATTCGCGATGCGACGGACTGGGCGAACAAGCTCGTTCAGAAGATCTTCACCAATCCGTTCGTCTTGAGCCCGTTCTACAAGCCGTCCCACGAGGACCTGCGGTGCAGGCGGCCGTTTACGACACGGCGCAGGTTTTCATGAAGGGAGCCCAGGAGTTACATGACGCGACCAAGACCATGGAGGCGATCGCGAGTCAGCCGGCGATCACCACAGCAGCAGCAGGAATTCCTGACTTTACAGCGAGACGTGCGCATGGCGACCGAGCAGCTCAACGAGACGTCGACGCGGCTGGCGGAGGCGCTCAAACGTCCAGGCAACGGCAGCAGAGGGGTAGTGCGCTAAAGCCCGCCGCCTTCCGGCGGTGGTCGTCACCTTCCGGTCTTTGATTAAACTCACTCCAGATTCCGGTCGATAAGTGAGATTGTAGATGCCCGAGCAGGGCATCGTGGCGTGGACGGAGACCGGAGCGAGGAGACCCGGCCCGAAGAGCGGGTCGACTTTCTCTTCTCGCGGGGCCTCCGTGGGTATCGAGTCTGACAACACTTGGTTCTGCCGATGGCGGAGGCCGTCGGCCAAGCACCTGATTGGGAGGCGCAATGGAAATCTACGGCGCTGGGGGAACTCAAGGCCCTCAACCCATTTACCCGCGACTGGCCGCCTTCAGCCTGGATGCCGGTCAGACTGTGCATGCCGGGGCGCCGCGCGACCACGTCGAGATCTCTCCGCTGGGACAGATGCTCGACGGCATCGGCCAGTTGCCCGAGATTCGCCACGAGAAAGTCGACGAGATTCGCCGGCAGATCGCCGCGGACATCGTACGAGACTCCGGAGAAGCTCGAGCTCGCTCTCGACCGCATGCTCGACGAGCTGATGGGCTGGTAACGACCGATCGCGCGCTTCATACGGGGCAATCGATCGGCCTGACGACAAAAATGGCCGGCGTGGGGGACCTTGAACGAGGGCCCCGACGTCGGCCGCCTTGTGTTTCCGGACAACTCGAAAACCGACGATTCCCGCGGAAAGTGCTTGGCAACGCGGTCGAAATTGCGGAAACAATACGCGGGGCTTCGCACTGTTGCGCGACCCTTCCGTCGGGCAGCACGACGCCTCACGAGCTTGGCTTCGACACCACTGAATCCGGGACTCGGCTTCGCTCGGTCGCAAGCGACGGGCGAATTGTCCGCCGAGGAGGTCTCCATCGTGGCTTCCTCACCTCGCCTCATCATTTCCCCCGACGGCGGCTGCGGCGCCGTCGATCGACCGGCCGCTGCGCCGACCCTTGGCGAGGTCGTCTTCCCAGGGCTTTCTCCCGCTGAGCAGAGCCTGGTCACGGTGCTGCTCAAGAAAGGGCTGCTGTCCATCGAGCAGGTTCGGCTCGCCCAGGTTTACGGCCAGGAGCACAATCGCGACCTGCGCCAGTCGATTCTCGAGCTGAACCTGATCTCGCCGGATGTGCTCAACCAGCTGGCGTTCGAGCGACTTGTCGGCCCTGGCCCCGACAACGGCGAGCCGCAAGCGGCAGTTCGGCGGTCTGGTCGCCGCCGCGCCGCTTTCGCCCGATCGCACCCAGCATCAGCGCGACGTCCGCAAAGAGCTCCAGGAAAAGGCCGGCACGGCCAGCTTGTCGGAGCTGGTCAACCAGATTCTCGAGCGCGCCTGCGACTGCCAGGCGACCGACATTCATTTCGATCCACAGGAGAACGGCCTGCGGGTTCGCTACCGAATCGACGGCCAGCTCCAGGACATCCTGTTCGTCGAGCCGGCGATGGCCACGCCGGTCGTCAGCCGGCTCAAGGTCATTTCCAATCTCAACATCGTCGAACGGCGGCACTCGCAGGACGGCCGCATCACCATCCACCACAACAACCGCCCGCGCGACCTGCGGCTGGCGACCTTCCCCACGATCTTCGGCGAGAAGATCGTGATCCGAATTCACGAGGTGCTGACCGACGTCGACGGTTTCACTCATCTGGGCATGACCACGGAGCAGGCCGAGCTCCTCGACCGGCTGATCACGCAGCCATACGGGGCCATCCTCGTGGCCGGCCCGGTCGGCGCCGGCAAGACCTCGACCTTGTACAACTGCCTCGAGCAAATCAACTCGCCGCTCAAGAACGTCATGACGATCGAAGACCCGATCGAGCATCGCATTCCCGGCGTCAACCAGACCCAGGTCAACATCAACGCGGGCGATATGAGCTTCAGCGAGGGGTTGCGCGCCATGCTGCGCCAGGACCCCGACATCATCATGATCGGCGAGATCCGCGACGACGAAACCGCCCGCATCGGCATCCGCGCCGCCCTGACCGGCGTGCTGGTCTTCAGCACGCTGCACGGCTCAGACGCCCCCAGCACCATCAGCAACCTCTACAACTTCGGCATCCCCGGCTACCAGCTCTCGAGCAGCCTGCTGGCCATCGTCTCGCAACGGTTGATCCGCAAGATCTGCCCATATTGCCGGGTCACCTACGCAGCCGACGAGAAGGTGCTGACGGCGCTCGAGCTCGACCCCGACCAGCACCGCGAGCTGCGGCTGCATCGCGGCCTGGGCTGCCCGGCGTGCTTCCAGACCGGCTATCTCGGGCGCACCGGCATCTTCGAGATCATGGTCATCGGCGAGGAACTGCGCGACCTGATCTTCCAGCAGATTCCCAGGGACGTGCTCCGCCGTGTCGCCGTCGACCTGGGAATGCGAACCTTGAAGCACAGCGCGGTCGATAAAATCTTGGAAGGCACGACGACGGTCGAGGAGGCTTACCGCGTCGTCTCGTTCTAATCCCGGACGTTCACCACACGGATCTTGGGCCCGGCCCGCCGCGGGCGAGCTCGAGCGTGAATGCAAACCGGCAAGGAGGTCGGCGATGCATCCCCGAATAGCACAGTTGATCGAGAGATTGACGATCGCGCCAAGCGCACTGGTTCTGGCTTTTTGCGTAGGATATGTCAAGGCGGACGATTCGGGGTTCTTTGGTCGCCTCTTTCGTTCAGGCGGAAGCGGCTCCAGCCCGAGCCAGGGAACACCTAGCCAGACTCTGCCGTATGGCAACATCGGCGGGGGGACACCCAGCGCGGGCCAGCCGGCGTCGACGTCAGGCGTTCAGTCGACAACACCCGGGTCGGGCGGCGAGCAACCAGGCCTTTTGACGCAGGCGCCCGGAGTTGCGGGTGGTCCATCGCAGCGCGTATCGCCGCGGCCGCGAGCCAGTCGCGCGATGACGACAGCCGACCCGCTGGTGACGCGAATGGCTCTCGGCCGCTCCAACGACGGCGGCCAGTTTGCCATGTTTCTTCAGGTCTTTGCCGACGGAACCGTGATCGATTCTGAAGGGGTTCATCATCTCCGGGCGGCCGACATGAAGCCGATTGTCGAGACGGTCCAATCGGGTGAGCTTTTTCGGCGCGCGGCCATTGCGGGTCGCCATCGACAGACTTCGTTGAGTATGTGCACATGGTTGTGTATGAGCGCCGGCTCGGGCGGTTGACGGCCAATTCCTTTTCCTATTCGGGCAATACACAAGGCTGCGAGCACGCGATCCGCCACTTGCACACTCTGCTGGATAACGTCCAGGCGAAGATCAGCGGTCAGCCGGCCGCCGGCAGCCCGCCGGCCGGGAGCCCGACCGCTCCGGTCCCCTTGGGCGCGACGCAGCCTACATCGGCCGCCGGCGTGGACGCCGCCCCGTACGGCGCCAACCCGCGCACCAGCGGCCAGCCGCCGCCCCCACTGGTCAATCCCGCGGCGTCCGCGCCCACTGGCTCGGTCATCCCCTTGACGCCAGGCTATCCGTCACGATAAATAACGCGGCACTCGACGGTACGAACCGCTGCCGCCGCTTCGAGAGCGCGATTTGAGAACTTGATCCTTGCCTCCGGTCGCAGAGCACTCTTGACCTCCCCGCGCCGGGCGCTATCATTTTGTACGAACGAGTTGCACCGAGTGTGCGAATGCGAGATCACACTTTAGCGGATCGTCTCTCTCTAATTCTCGAAAGTATCCACGTTGCTTAGCTGGTGCTTGCATGCTCACCGTCTAGCGCACGGAGAGTGGCTCGTTGATTGTGTGCGCAAGTCAGTGTACGGCGACGTGACTTCGAGTCAGCCGCCGGGTGTGCCGGCCGGGTGCGCAGCACCGTTGGCACGCCATGGGTGACTCCAAGGTGGATCGGAACATGACGATGACCTGTCACATCGCGGGATTCCGATGATTGAATTACCTCGCCTGGCTCTCGCGACCCCTGCGGCTGAGTCTGATCCGGCACTGGCGGTGCTGGCAGTCCTGGCCGGGCTGACTGAGCGGCGCTGGCGCGTGCAACATTTTCGCACTCGCGCATGCCCGACAGCGACTGAGGCCGTGGGGCAGGTTACAGGTTTGCCGGGGCGGCACGTCGATGCCTGGCTGATGCCGCCCGAGGTTTGCCGCTCCTTGTTCTTCGCGCCGCTCGGTCGACCGAACTGGCGGTTGTCGAAGGGACACTCGACGAGCCTGCAGCCGATCGCGCGGCGTTTTCGTGCGATCGCCCGGGTGCCTTGAAGCCGATCGCCACCATCCTCAACTTGCCGGTCGTCGCGGTGATTTCCTGCCGGAACGCCGAGGCCGAGACCGACCATCTGCCGCGCTTGCCTGACCAGGTCGATGGCGTATTCCTCGACGGGATGACTGACCCTGCTGCGTTGCCTCGATTGAGGCGGCTGTTTCAGTTTGCGGCCAAGGTACCGGTCATCGGTGCGCTCGAGGCGCTGCCGCAAGCTCGCGCGGCGCTTGAAGCTCTGCCGCGTCACGGCCGGTTGCCCGATGAGCTGATCGCCGAACTGTCCGTTGCGTTCTGGAAGCACGCCGATCCGGGCGCCCTACACGACCTGGCCCGCAGCCGCCCGTTTCCGGAAGCGGAGGGCCAATCATGCGCCCACCGGCGCGAGCGCTGTCGCCGGCGTATTCGGGTCGCCTATGCCAACGACGCCGCGTTCGGCCGCTACTTTCCCGATACGATCGATGCCCTTGAAGCCCTCGGCGTCGACCTCGTCGAGTTTTCGCCGTTGCGCGACGAAAGGCTGCCGCTGGCAGTTGACCTGGTGATGGTCGGCTGCGGCTTCCCCGACCAGCACGCCGACGAGCTGGCGTCGAACATCAGCATGTTCGCCGCGCTGCGCGAGCACGTTTGCCGGGGCCGACGTATCTATTCCGAGGGAGGCGGAACGGTTTACCTGGGACAGGGAATGATTATCGACGGCCGCCGCGTACCCGGCGTGGGGATCTACCCGTTCGACGCCGAGCTGATCGCCGATCCCCAGGCGCCTGCACCTGTCAGTCGGCGCTTGCTGCACGACTCGTGGCTGGGCCCCGCGGGCACCGAGGTGCGCGGCTATCGAAGCGGCCGCTGGCGCTTGATTCCCGGCTCCGACCACTTTGAGTGCCCGGGAAGCTATGGCGCACTTTCGGCTGAGGGAGACTGGTTCTACCACCATCACGCGGTGGGCAGCTTGCTGCATCTCCATCTGGGAGCGTTGCCTGAGGTCGTCGACGCGTTCGTCGGTCCCCATTCCCCGTCGCTGCACCGCCCTTCCCCGGGCCGGCCCGGTGATCGCGCGCTCGATCACGCCCTCGATCGCGACGATGATCACCCACAGAACGCCCCGTTCTGATGCGAGACCGTCCGATCAATCCATCAGCGATTGCCGTCGGATTCGAGCTGCGTTTCGAGGAGCCGAATGTCGTCGCGGAGCGTCGCGTGGTACGGCTGCAGCTTCAAGGCGCGGCGCAGGGTCTTGAGCGCGTCGCGCGGGCGATTGAGCTGGAGCTGGCACTGCGCCATGCCCGAGATCGCACCGAAATGATAAGGATTGCGGCCTAACACGCTCTGGCAATCGCGCACGCTTTCGGCAAACTGCCCCTCCAGGGCGTAAATGATGGTGCGCTGGTTGTAGGCCTCGATGAAGTCGGGCGCGACCGCGATCAGGCGATCGACCAGCGCGCTGCGCCTGTTCTAACTGCTGGCGGCTGATCGAGCGGCGCACCTGGCTGAGCATGCGATTCTGTTCCGGACTACCTGCGCGAAACCAGATCGCCCAGAGCGCGTCTTCGGCCATGCTGCGCACCGAGGCGTCGTTGTCGCGCAGCGCGTTGCCTAAAACCGCATTGCTCTCTTGAAACGAGCCCAGGATGCCCAGTGCCAGCACGGCGGCCCGCCGAGCGACCACGTCGGGCGAGCTGGCGAGAATCCGGCCGAGAGTTCCCTCGTTGTACCGCGCCGATACTCGGTCTCGAAACGCCGCGCCGTCGCGGTCGCCGACAAACATCTTGAAGTACGTAAGCAACAGCGCCCCGTTGTGTGCATGAGACATTCCCGATGCTCCCATTCCCAAACGAGCCGTCTCGCGCCAGACCGAAATCTCCGCTCGCGCGGTCCCGGGCAAGGATAACAGCGCGTTGAACACCAAGAATCCCAAGCGCCCGTGCGCTTCCGGCAACTCGAGGGACGACGATCTGGCCTGCCAGGACCGAACCGCGCCAGCAGGTGAAGCAAGCATCATGATCACTCCCTCATGTTGAGTCTAGCAGCCAGCGGCGGCGAATTCCACGAGAATCGCCGGCTCAAGCGCGCGGGATGTCGCGATCTTGCATCGGCGCGTCGCTTGCCCTTTGGTGCGTCGTTGCCCCGGCGGGCTCGAGGCTCAAGACGTCTCCCAGTGCAATCTGGGCGATGCGGCCGGCCATGCTCGCATCGGCTACTGAGCCGTTGTCGGCTGCAAGCGCCAGAGTCACGCCCTGGCACAGGTCGAGGTCGACTAGACGACCGACCACCTGGCCGATGGGCGTGGTGACCCGCACGACGGTCGCGACATGCTCGCTCAAGGCACGCCAGGCGGCGCTCAGCGTTTGTGGGCCGTGCGACCGCCCGGCGTCGTACCAGTGGTCGAGCCGGCGAATCAGGTCACGCGCCACAAGCGAACGATCAACGAACGAGCCGCGCTCGATCTCAAGCGAAGTCGCAACCGGCGCAAGTCGGCGGGGAACACGTCGTGCGTGATGTTGACGTTGAGCCCGACGCCGACCACCGCAGCGCAAGGGTGCTCGGGGCCCGCGGGGCGCCAGCGTGACGGCGCAAGGAAGCTGGGGCCCAAGGCACGCTCCACGAGAATTCCGGCGATCTTGAGCCCGCCGATCCGCACGTCGTTGGGCCATTTGATGGTGGCGGCGCGGCCGGTCCAGGCCGCGACGACTTCGGCCGTGGCAACGGCCCCAAGCGCGGTCAACCAGGCGGGCAGAGCGACCGTCTCGTGCCCCGGAGCGGCCAGGCACGACGGGGGAAACAAAACGACCGACATCAAGATTGACGACCGCGGCGGCGCGATCCATGACCGCCCGCGGCGGCCCCTGCCGGCCGTTTGCTCTTCGGCCAGCACAACCAGGCCATTGTTCGCGACCGAGGCCCCGGCTGCTGCGGCCAGGTCGTTGGTGCTGGCGACCCGGTTCCAGACCGCCACCCGCCTGCCGACAAAGCGCGTGTCCAAGCGATGTTCGATCTGATCGGGACAGAGCCGCTCGGCCGGCGCGGTGTAGGCCGCTCCCAGATAGGGGTGTCGCTCGATTCCAAACCCGAAAGCCACGAGCGCATCGAGCGCTTCGTGTACCGCGTCGACGCCGCTTGCGAGCTCGCCAAGCGGCACGTACTCGCCGCCGGCGGCGCGCAGCCGCTCAAGAATCGGCATGTTGAGCGATGCCTGAACCGGTGCGAATGATGCCACGATGCTCTCCGAATCGGATTTATGTGTCTCGGGCCGCGACACGAGAAGCTCTTCCCGGGGAACCTGGCTGCGCCGGCGCTGTCAAAATCGATGGCCAGATCGAGCGCCGGCGCCGAGTGGGTGAGGGCGCCGATGCTGATGCGATCGACGCCCGTCTCGGCCAGCGCGCGCACCGTGGCCAGATTGACCCCCCCTGAAGCCTCGAGCTGCACGTGACGTGCGGTCTGATCGCGCCTGCGGACCGCCTCGGCAAGGTGCTCCGGCCCGAGATTGTCAAGCAGGATGATGTCCGGAGCGCACACCAAAGCGCGGTCGAACTGTTCGAGCGAATCGACCTCGACCTCGACGACCGCTCCTCGGGGCGTGTTGGACCGGGCCGCGGCGATTGCCGCGGCGATCACACCGCTGTCGTCCGGCCCGACGGCGCGCTTTAGCCAGGCCAGATGATTGTCCTTGATGAGCACCGCGTCATAGAGCCCGAACCGATGATTGCAGCCCCCACCGCACCGCACCGCATACTTCTCGAGCGAGCGCCACCCGGGGGTCGTCTTGCGCGTGTCGTAGATTCGGGCGCGTGTTCCGGCGACGGCCGACACGAACCGCGCGGTCAAGGTCGCGATCCCGCTCAAGCGCTGCAAGAAATTGAGCGCCGTGCGCTCCATGGCCAAAAGCGACCTCATCGGCCCGCTGACCCGCGCGATCACGCGACTGCGCTCGAGAGCATCGCCGTCTGCCAGAAAGGGTTCCCAGCCAGCCGTGAGGTCGAATGCGGCAGCGACGCGCTCGACCGCCGTCAAACCGGCGAGCACGCCCGGCGACCGAGCCACAAGCGAGACCGCGGCGCGCGCGTGGCTGGGTATGATCGCCGTCGACGTGATATCACCGATCTGCCCCAGGTCCTCGGCCACCGCCTGCGCGACGAGCACTTCGAGATCGCGCCGTTCCCTCTCGCCGAAACCGTTTGAACAGTCGCCCATCGTTTGCCCTGTCGCCCGTTGGGGCCGAATCCGTGAGCTCGCAATCGCGGTGCTTTACCGCGCGCCATGCTTCTTCATTGCCGCCCGGTATTCCTGCGACTTGGGTGCTACCGAGTCGGGCGGTGAATCGTAAAACGTAATCGGCTGTTCCGTCCGGTCGGGCACCGTGCGTCCTTGAGCGAGGGCAACCGCGGTCGTGATTCCCTTGCGGATGATGCGCAACGGGGCAAACTCGGCCGCGGCCGCGTATTGGCCGCTCTGAGTCAGGTCGGTGATGTGTGATTCCGACGCGAACCCCGCCATGACGAACGGACGCTCGTGATCGAAATTCTTGCTGGCTTCGCGACAGGCGGTGCTGCTCTGGGTGTCGATTGCGATTGCCATCGCGATGTTGGGATAGGCCTTGAGCTTCTCGGCCAGCAATTTCGCGCCATGCTCGAAGCTCTTGGCGAAGGCGACCTCTTCGATCGGTTTGATCCCGGCAGCAGTCAGTGCCGCGCGAATGGCCGCGGTGCGCTCGGGCGCAAACGGGTCGCTGATCGAGTTGACGATGATGATCGCGCCGCCTTCGGGCTTGAGATGAGCGTTTTTGGTATTGCGAATCGCCGAGGCGACCAACTGTTTGGCGAACGGTTCGAAGGGTGGCGCGGTCACCAGCACCAGCGGGGCGTTCTTGGTCGTGCCGGCAGTGGCGGCGCTACCCGCGGGGGCTGTACCGGCTTTTGCCTTGGGCTCGCCGGGGCTGGATTGTTCCGCCTCTTGGCCCTCGAGCGGCCAATTGAGCAGGACCACCGGAATTCCTTTTGCACGCGCTTCCCGCACCGCCTCGGCGAGCCGGCGATCGGCCGGGTCGGCCGGCTCGATGACCAGCGCCAGCGCGTTCTGCGCGACGGCGTCGCGGACCAGCTCGCTCTGGCGCGCCGGCAGATCTTGCTCTTGTAGATTGGCAAACTTGAGCTTGGCGCGGTCGATCCCCGCTTGAACTCTGGCCGCCGAGACGGCGAGATCGGCTTCATCTGGATTGCGCCGGTCGAGGAGCAGCACGATCGACCGCACGGATGCGATGTCCTGGCCCTTGCCAAAAGTCGGCGACGCGCTGGGACGTCAGGCAGGCCGCTTTCGGCGGCCCGCAGCTCCGGCGGCGGCGGCGGCACGAATGATGCCGAATCACAGCCAAACGTCGCCAAGCCAAAGACCGCGACGATTGCCCAGCCGGCCGAGGCCCTGCCGCTCCACTCGCCGGCTTTTTTTCCCTGATTCGTTTTGCTCACTGGCGCGGAGCATCGATAGCGAAAGTTCATGAACAACTCCCTATGAATGAAAAATGACAGGTCGACTCGATCTCATGAATTCTGCTTGGTTAACGCCTGCGGCGCCCACCCCGGGCCTTGGCCTTGGCCGCGAGCCGGGCGGCTTGCGCCTGCGGCGAGGCGGCGGGCCGCGCCGGGCCGTCCTCCCGCGGCCGAGCGCAGCTCGAGAATCTTGTCGCGCAGGGCCGCGGCCCGCTCGAACTCGAGCTTCTCGGCGGCCTCGAGCATCTCGGCTTCGAGGGCGCCCAGATACTCTTCGCTGGCGTCGGTCGCCTCGTCGCGGCCCGACCGCCCGCCGCGCGATCGTCTTGCGCCTGGATCTCCTCTTCGATCCCGCGGCGGATCGCCTTGACGATCGTCTCGGGCGTGATCCCGTGCTCGGCGTTGTACTCGAGCTGCAGCGTCCGGCGGCGCTCGGTCTCGTCGATGGCCCGCTGCATCGACGTCGGTGATCTTGTCGGCGTAGAGCACGACCTCGGCGTTGACGTGCCGGGCCGACCGGCCGATCGTCTGGATCAGCGAGGTCTCGCTGCGCAGGAACCCTTCCTTGTCGGCGTCGAGGATGCAGACCATCGAGACCTCGGGCAGGTCGAGCCCCTCGCGCAGCAGGTTGACGCCGACCAGGGCGTCGAAGGCCCCCTCGCGCAGCTCGCGGAGGATCGTCACGCGCTCGAAGGCGTCGAGCTCGGAGTGCAGCCACTTGCACCGCAGGCCCTGCTCCTTCAGGTAGCGCGACAGGTCCTCGGCCAGCCGCTTGGTCGAGCGTGGTGATCGAGCACCCGCTCGCCCCGGGCGGCGCGGGCCTTGACCTCCTCGAGCAGCGCCGGCACCTGGCCCCGCGCCGGCTCGACCCGCACGAGCGGATCGACCAGGCCGGTCGGCCGGATCACCTGCTCGACGACCTCGCCGCCCGACATCGCGATCTCGTAGTCGCCCGGCGTGGCCGAGACGAACAGCCGCCGCTCGAACTTCTTCTCCCACTCGTCAAACCGCAGCGGCCGGTTGTCGAGCGCGCTGGGCAAGCCGAAACCCGTGCTCGACCAGCGTGCTCTTGCGGCTGAAATCGCCGGCGAACATGCCCCGGATCTGCGGCACCGTCACGTGCGACTCGTCGATGATCAGCAGGCTGTCCGGCGGGAAGAAGTCGAGCAGCGTGGTCGGGCGTCTCGCCCGGCTTGCGGCCCGACAGGTGGCGCGAGTAGTTCTCGATCCCCGAGCAGTAGCCCACCTCCAGCAGCATCTCCATGTCGTAGCGCGTCCGCGCCGCCAGCCGCTGCGCCTCCAGGAGCTTGCCCTGTTCCTTGAGCTCCTTGAGCCGCTGCTTCCAGCTCCAGCGCCGATGTTCTCGACCGCCCCCTGGATCCGCTCTTCGGGCAGCACGAAGTGCTTGGCCGGGTAGACGTACATCTCCTGGTGCGTTTCGAGCACGCTGCCGGTCAGCGGGTCGATCGTCGCCAGCCGCTCGACCTCGTCGCCGAACAGCTCGATCCGGTAGCCGAACTCTTCGTAGGCCGGCCAGAGCTCGACCACGTCGCCGCGCACCCGGAACTTGCCGCGCTCGAACGACACGTCGTTGCGGTCGTACTGGATGTCGACGAACTTGAGGAGCAGCTGGTCGCGGTCGATCATGTCGCCCAGCTGGAGCCGGACCATCATCTTGCGATAATCTTCGGGCGAGCCCAGGCCGTAGATGCACGAGACGCTGGCCACGACGACCACGTCCTCGCGGCTGACCAGCGCGCTGGTGCACGCCAGGCGCAGCCGCTCGATCTCCTCATTGATCGCGGCGTCTTTTTCGATGTAGATGTCGCGCTGGGGGATGTAGGCCTCGGGCTGATAGTAGTCGTAGTAGCTGACGAAGTAGCGGACGGCGTTCTTGGGAAAGAACTCCTTGAACTCGGCGTAGAGCTGGGCGGCCAGGGTCTTGTTGTGCGACATCACCAGCGCCGGCCGCCCGTACTGCGCGATCACGTTGGCCATCGTGAACGTCTTGCCCGATCCGGTGACGCCCAGCAGCGTTTGGTGCGGCTTGCCTTGCGCGAGCCCGTCGACCAGGCGTTCGATCGCCTGGGGCTGGTCGCCGGCCGGCTGAAACGGGCTCTCAAGCTGAAATCGTCGCCATGAATTGGTCCGATCTCGGTAAAGTCGCCGGCACCCTTCCTGCCCGGCCGTCCCAAGGGCTGGCAACGGGCGCCTGGCGGCTCAGCGTTTCGCCGGCTGGAGCTCGACGGTGGTGTCGAGGCTCAGGTCAAAGTCGCCGGCTTGCTCCGTTCCCCCGCCCGCGAAAGTCATGTCTCCCTTGAATGCGCACTTTTTCGCGGGAGCTCACCGCATCGCCCAGCTTCCCGGTCGAACAGAATGGTGCCGTCCGATGAATCCACTTTCAGGTCGCTTTTCACGATCTTCAAGGGCAACTTGCTGTTCGGGTCTTGGTTCCAGCTTGACTTCGACCATCGTCAAATGGATTTTGTCGAGGGTTTTGTCGCCTTTGGGAGCCGTTGCCGCCACATATTCGTACTTCCGGCGCACTCGGAACGATTTTCCGCTGACGTCGAGGATCTCGGCACGTTCCCACGTCTCGCCCGGACGGACGGAGTTGTCGGGAAAACGGTGGAGTGATCGTTCGAATGCCTGCTTGAGCTTGTCGGCGTCGATCTCGCTCTGGAATTCCTCGCGAGTCATGCGAGTCGGCGAGCTTGTCGGACTTGTCGATGAGCCGGTCGATCCCTTCGATCGCCGTTACCTCGTTCTGCTTGTCGACGACGATCGAATAGGCGATTTCGCTCTCCAGCTTGAAGACGTCGCCCAGGAAAGCGAGCTCGTCGTCTCGGTCTTGGAATCGGGCTTGCTCGAATCAAGGACATGCGGATGCCGCCGGGGAGCGAGTACTCCACCCGCAGCGACTCGACCTTTTCGTCCAGGGCGAGCTTGCCGTCGGGCCGGCGGCTGCCGACGGTGCGCGAGTGGACCTTGGTCTCTCTCTTCACGCTTCGAGCTCCAGTCGCCCATGAACGTGAGGACCTGACGCGCCCGTGAGGTCGACTGGTACTTGAGCGTCTTGCCCTCCGGCAATTTGTACTCGAGCTTGACCTGAGCATGGGCCGGTGGAACCCAAGATAAGACACAGTAAGCCGCCCCGAGGGCGGTCACGAAGCTGATCTGCGCGCGGCATGTCGTCATCCCTGCACTCCTTGAGCGAGAAACAATCCGTCTCCCGAGTGAGTCGCTCGATGAGCGTGATTGTGGCAGAAAATGGCAGGTTTTTGGAAGGTCTTCGTGCCCACTCGCCTGCGTCCCGAGGGAATGCGGAAACGAGCCGCTCGGGCGTGCGGAACAGCGGTCGTCTTGATCGCAAGCTGCCAATCTGCGGGTCCTTGTGTCGTTAGATCAGGCCGGGCCGCCGCTGCCCGCGTAGCTATGAGTCGGGGGAGTCAGGTCGCCTGGTGAAATTGGCAGGGTCCCTCAAACATGCCACTGTGCGGGTAAGTCTGTTAGGCCTGACGTGCAACTGAGGGAAAGGTGCTTGCTGCCTCGCGCCCGCTCGACGGCATTTTCGTCAAATCTCGCAAAATCTTACCGCAGTCGCGGCGCCGTCGCCGGCCTTGGAACGACGTCGCGTGTCGCCGTCGCGGCTCGCAGCGTGTCGTCGGAGGTGGCGTTCGAAAAGTGCTCGCTCTCTATATATACTGGAATAGCGGGGTTCAGTGCACTTTTTTGGGGTGTAATTTTCATAAGTTAAATCAGCATAAAATGTTACGATTGACAAAAAGTGCAGTGGCCGCGAAGGCGCGATGGGGCCAAAACGGAGGGGGAAAACCCGGCCTGAAGTGAACAGGCGATCCCAAAGAGCGAGTCTGGGTGTGTTCTGTCACGTCGATTTGAGCCGGATCGTTCTGTTGAGTTTGCTCCTACCATGGACGGCTCTCGCGCGGACGGAAACAACCGTTTCGCCCGATTCGTTCGATCGCCGCGGTGTGACCGGCTTAACCGGCAATGGCTCGGGTTCCGTGCAGCGCGGCGCGGAAGGCGCAATCGGCACGCGTCAATCGGGATTCGCGCGAGGGCCGCGGGTCTCTGAGTCAGACTCCGCAAGCGGTTCCTCGCTCCGAGTTTTGTCTCGTCGGCCTGGCCATCCTGTGTCCAGTTGCGGGGCGCCGTGCACCGAATTGGCGGTGGTCCTGTCCACAAGGCCGGGCTCATAGTTCGCCATGCGGAACGGCGGCCTTTGGAAGCGGCTCTAGCGGCAGCATCCCTTGCTTGATGATGACGCCGTGGTCAAACTCGCCACGACTGACGCCGGTCACCCGGAATTTATCGCCCGGTTCCGGCGGAATTCCTGTTGCGGCTCGGCTGATGGCCGTGAGAATCGTCTGTTGTTCCTTGCTAGGATTGCGCAGATTGTTGAGCGAAAAAGCAAAATTGCAGATGATCCACTCGTCGAAAACGGCCCACGGTTTTTCACGGCGACGTACCTGTTCCTTTCTCATCTTCCGCGAACGGGCTTTTGCCTTCGGCGTCAGCGTGCCGGTTTGGGCGCAAAGAGTACGGCGTCGGGGTCAATCTCACGCGGTGAGTCCGGCTTCGCGATCGTTGCCCCGGAGACCTTCAGAATTCGGGCCATTCGCTCGAGTGTGAGGTTAGTTCGGAAGCCCCCGTCTTTGTCCACCAGACCGTCGGCCTCGGCCATGTAGGCGATAGCCGTCCCGTCGAGATCGCCAACCAACCCCCTCCTCATGATCTCGTTGTTGTACACCGCGACCAGGTGAGGATCGGGGAAACCCGGCAGCGGCTCCTGACGCCGGGACGAACGCTTGATGTCATCGACCTCGATGCGGCGCGAAAGCCCTTTTCCGATCCCCCAAGCCAGAAGGGCTGAGACCAAGGCCAGCGCCGCCATGGATCTCCATCGCGGACGGCGCGTCCTTGCCTGGGAGCGCCCACCTTGGATCGCCTGCTGCTCGGCATGGCCGGCCTTGTCGCATACCGATTGGCAAGACGTTGCCAACACCCCTGGCCGGTGCTGCTCCCTGTCGTCGATCAATTCGACCGCCCTGGTCCCAACGGCGGAACCGGTAATCTGCTTCAATGACGTCCGCTACACCGCCACAGCGTTGAGCGAGCGCCGCAGGCAACGGGGGCCATGCGGAGTCTCCATTTCTCGCCGAATCTGTCAGCGGGCGCTCCAAAACCAGCCACTCATGGGCGCTTCGCCACTCGCGGGCGCTTCAAAACCAGCCACTCACGGGCGCTTCAAAACCAGCCATAACATCATGGATGGTTAGTGTCTTCACCTCAAGCTTACGCCGGTTGCCGGTCCGGTCAAGTTACAGGTGTCGGCTGGTGTTTTTTTTCATCGTCTCGACGGATTCGACGGCGAATGACGTCGGCAATTAAGCCGCGGCAGTTGTCGGCACGAACGATCGGCGATTTCCGGCCTCGCCTGTGCCGAAACGCGAGGATTCCAGTTGACCAAGGCCCGACGAGTCGAAAAAATCCCGTCAGCCGGAAAGGAGGCTTGGCATGGACGCGACGGCGTTCCGCGCACGGGCGACTTCTCCCTCCTCCATCTACATTGCTGCCCTGCCCTTCTCCTGGGACGCCTTCGCGGGCATCTCGCGATACACCGCTCGACTCGCGCTGGCGCTGTCGGCATATGGACCGGTCCGGTTTTTTCATAAGCGACTGGAGTTGCTGGCGCCGCCGGGCCTGAGTTGGTCGCAAGACCAAGACCTCGAAGACTGGGGACGCGCGGTCTGGAGCGGTCGGCGCCGACCGCTCGGCACGCCCGCGGCGAATAGCATCGGCCTGCACTGCCTGACGCGGCCGAGCGCGCGCATCTTTCCCTATGAAGCCACCGTCCTGCACGACTTCTGCACCATGGTCGTGCCCTGGGCTTTCAAGGACGATGATCGGGACGGGTTTGTGAAGTTCTTGACCGAGGACATCCTGTCCGCGGATCTCGTGCTCGCCGACTCGCACTCGACCAAGGCCGACGCGGCCTGGTTCTCGCCGTTCGATGCAGAGCAAATCGTCGTTGCGTCGCCGGGGCCAAGCCTGTGCGTGGAAACTCATTGCCATAGAGACCCAGTCGCGCGCTCGGACCACATTGGCCTGGTAGTCTCCACGATCGAGCCCCGAAAGAACGCCAGCTTCCTGCTGGATTGGTTCCAAAAGACAACGCTCCTACCGCCCGATATCGAGCTGTGGTGGGTTGGCAAGCTTGGATGGATGATTTCGGAGGCTGAACTTGAGCGGCTGGCCAATCCCGCCGGAGGGCGCCGGGTCCGGTTTCTGGGAAGCGTAAGCGACGCCGAGCTTTGCCGCCTGTACCAGATGGCCGCTTGGTCGATCTACCCGTCGCTGTATGAAGGGTTCGGCTTCCCAATCCTCGACTCGCTACGGCACGGTACGCCCGTCCTTTCGAGTTGCACCAGTTCCATGCGCGAATTCGACCATCCCGGGGTGTTTTTCTTCGACCCGCACGACCCGGCAACGGTGGACGTTGCGTGGCAGCGGTTCCAGGAGAACAAAGAGCCCCCGATCCCGCGCGCTCGGCTGGATGAACTCTATAGCTGGGACGGCGTGGCCCGGGCGATCCTGGATGCCCACGCACGAAGCATCGGCTCTCGCACCGGCGCTCCGACTCGGCGCATTGGGCCCGAGTTCGGCGGCGTACAAGTGGCATTCGCTGGAGCGGGTTCACTCCCTTGCTTCGACCCTGGTCCGCAGAGCGGGGCATTCACTGCGATCACGCAGCACGCTGGGATGCGCATCGGCATCGGACTCTTCGGAACTCAGATCGCCGAGCGCAATCGGGGCATCCGGCGGTACAGCCGGAGCCTTGTTGCCACGCTGCTCACCCGCGACCGCGACAACCACTACGTACTCTACGGCTGGCACGAGCAGCCCACCAACCAAGTCCCCCCGTCACCGAACGCAGTAGTCCACCTGCTGCGGCCCGACGCAGCCCGCGGCGAGGCGACTTTGGCCCACGCCTTGGAGAGCCTGGTGGCGACCAACCCCCACGATCTGGACGTACTCCTGTTGCTCAACGCCCTCGGAATGACCCCCGGCTGCGACCTGCCCGCCAAACCCTCAAACGGGCTGAAAATGGCCGCGATCATCTGCGATCTGATCCCGGTCCTTTTTGACGACGATTCTCTCGACGGCTGCCCGGCTCACGAGCGCATAGAGCGCTACCTCGAGAAATTGAATCGGCTGGCGCGCTATGATGTTCTTCTTGCAGTCTCGGAGGCGACCCGGTCTGACCTGCTGTCCTTACTGAGAATGCCTCACAACCGTATCGTGAACATCGGCACCGCCAGTGACGGCCAATTCTTCGTACCGGACCAGAGCGATCCGATGCCGACCGAGTTGCGGGCGCTGTTTCAAAAGCTGGGAATCACCGGCCCGTTCATCCTCTCCGTCGGCTCGCTCGAGTATCAGCACCGCGATAACCTGCTGAGGGTGATCGAGGCCTTCGCAATGCTGCCGGTCGAATTGCGGCAGGCGCACCAGTTGGTCCTCACTTATGACCTGTCGTCGGAGGGCAGAAAACAGGTGCGGCAGTGTGCCTCGGATCGGGGGGTCGCCGATCGGCTGGTCATCACCGACCGGTTGGCGGACAAGGCACTGCGAGTGTTTTATCAACGCTGCGCGGCGTTCGTCTCCGTCACGTCGTATGAAGAGCTCGGACTGCCCATCCTCGAGGCCATGCGTTGCGGAGCTCCAGTGATCGTCGGCAACACCGCGGCTCAGATGGAGGTCGCCGGCGACGCGGGCCTGTTCTTCAACGTCACCGATGCCGCCGAGCTTGCCAATCGGCTGGCGCTGGCGCTCAACGCTCCGGGCGGGGCGCGTCTGCTTCGCGAGCGGGCCCTGGTCCAATCCGGGCGCTTCCGCTGGGATCAAACGGTCGACACGATGCTGCACGTCTTGACCGGTCAACCACGGAACCCACGGACCTACACGGAAGAATAAGAGACCCATTCAAACCATCGGTCCCCTGGACCAACCACGAAATCGACGAAAAGACACGAAAGGGGAACAGAAACCAAAGATGGGCAGCGATATCAACGCGAGCATTTACAGGTTTTGATTTTTCGTGCATTTCGGTTATTTCGTGGTTGAATGATCCGCTCAATCAGTTCCATGGCTTTATCAGCTCTAGCAATTGAGCGGCGGTCGGGGCTTGCATTTCATAGTGCCCTTTGCTTGGCGCCCAGCCGTGAGCCCCGACGAGCCAGCCACCTCAATTCACTCTCGGTGGCACCGCCGTTCAACTTTGGCAGGCGACCGCGCTAAAGATGGTTGGACGCTCGGGCGCGCGTCGAACACGATTAGAGAAGGGAGTCTCCGGTGACTTGTCGCGCCCGTGAGGATGACTGCTTAATGCCCTGCTCGCGAAGTTTATGGGCGTCGACACGCAGACGGTTAGTTCCTGGGAACAAGGTAGGCGGAAGGTGCCGCCGATGGCGCGGCGATATCTTGATGACCTCGTCGACATTCCGTTGTTGTGGGCCACCCGGACTGGAATTGCCGTCAAGGCGAAGTAGATGGGACCTCCGTCCCTTCCGAGCGGGCGGCGGAATAGCCGTCTCGATCGATGGGAACACCATCGGTTCCCAGGCTCATCGAGCAGGAACGAGGCGGAGTGCCCCTCCCAGAGGCGCCGCGCCATCCCTCGCGGAAGTTGACCGTGCTCGCGTCGCGCCGATGGACCTCTTCTCGAACCGTCCCCTCAATCAGACAGGTTGTTTTCACCATGATTCCACTCAGCAGTTCCCGACGTTCGTTTCTGAAAACCGCGGTCGCACTTGCGGGCGACAACGCCGCTCATGGACGCTTTGCTCCGAGCGCGAGCGGGAGAAGCCGCCGGTCCACTGCTCGCCTATGTCGGAACCTTCAGTTCTCCGCTCCGCGATGTGTTGCCAACCCAGGTGGATCTGCCGCCCGGTAATGGTCGCGGCATTCACCTCTTTCAAGTGAATCGCGCCACCGGGGCGATGACGCCCGCCGGCATCCACGAAATGGGCACGAGCCCAAGCTGCCTGGCTTTGAATACGTCGCGAACCCGCCTGTATTCCGCCAATGAAACGGATCGCGTGGGCGAAGACAAGGAAGGCACGGTCAGTGCCTTCGCCATCAATCGAGCTGACGGGAAATTAGAGCTGCTCAACACCGTTCGTTCCGGCGGCGCCGGTCCCACCTATGTGAGCGTCCATCCGTCAGGACGATTCGTGTTGGTGGCCAACTATTTCGGGGGCTCGGTCGCGGTGCTGCCGATTCTGCCCGACGGCCGTCTGCGGCGCCGCCACCGATATCAAGAACGATGCCGGCAAGATCGGCCCTACCAGGGCGACCAGCGCTCCACCGGGCAGCTTTGCCTCGAGCGGACATGATCGGACTCACGCGCACATGATTCAGGCCGATCCCTCCGGACGCTTCGTGCTGCATGTGGACCTGGGCCTGGATCAAATCTTCGTCTGGAAGTTCGACGACCAGAAGGGCGTGCTGACTCCGAATGAACCGCCCGCCGTCTCGCTGCCGCCTGGAGACGGGCCCCGGCATTTCCATTTTCACCCCAATGGCCGTTGGCTCTACTCCATTCAGGAGGAAGGCTCGACCATCGTGTTGTTTGACTACGATGCCGCAACAGGTCGGTTAGCCTCACGGCAGACGATCTCCACCCTGCCACGCGGGTTTGCCGGCACCAACTTCTGCTCCGAGATCCTGGTTTCAGCCGATGGCCGGTTTGTCTATGCCGGCAACCGGCTGCACGACAGCATCGGGATCTTTTCCATAGGCCCAACGGGCACCCTGACATTTGTCGGGGATGAATGGACGCGCGGGAACTATCCGCGCAGCTTCAACTTCGACCCCACCGGCCAGTTCCTCTATTGTTGCAATCAGCGAGGTGACAACATCGCCGTCTTCCGGGTGGATCGCCAAACCGGCGGCCTCAACTTCACCGGCCATTACACGCCCGTCGGCAATCCTTCGATCATCGTTTTCGTCGAGCTTACAAATGCTTGAAGTCTTACTGTACAGAAGCTATAGTACTTGACGTTGGACGGGACCATCTTCTGCGATTCGCGCGAGCCGAGGTCGATCATGCGGAACGGACTCGAGCCTGATCTTCTCAACTCGATTGTCCCAGGGCGACTGTGTCAAATCGCTGTCGAAGCTGCCAGCCGGATGCGTTGATCTCGCGTTCGCTGACCCGCCCTTCAACATCGGGTACGAGTACGACGTCTATCACGACAAAAAGGGCCCAGACGAGTATCTCGCGTGGACCCGGAAGTGGATCGGACAGGTTTTCCGTGTTCTCAAGTCGTCGGGAACGTTCTGGCTCGCAATCGGCGATGAATACGCTGCCGAAATCAAGATCCTCTGCCAAGAACTCGGCTTCACGACGCGGAGCTGGGTGATCTGGTATTACACGTTCGGGGTGAACTGTACTCGCAAGTTTACGCGATCGCACGCGCACCTGTTTTACTTTGTCAAAGACCCAAAGGAGTTTACTTTTCGCGACGACGATCTCGAGAACCGAATTCCGTCGGCTCGACAGTTGGTTTACAACGACAGCCGCGCCAATCCGCGCGGCCGATTGCCCGATGATACGTGGATTCTCCGCCCCCAGGACCTCGTTGACTGCTTCACTCCTGACGAGGACACCTGGTATTTCCCTCGGGTCGCCGGAACCTTCAGCGAACGGGCAGGGTTTCATGGCTGTCAAATGCCCGAGCAGCTTCTAGGCCGAATCATTCGCATGTGTTCCAGTCCGGGCGATCTGGTCGTCGACCCGTTTTCCGGCAGTGCCACCACCTTGGCCGTCGCCAAGAAGCTGGGGCGCAAGTTCATTGGATTTGAGCTCTCCCCGGAGTACGTCAAACGGGGCACGGCGCGAACAGCAAGGCGCGAGGCCGGGTGACCCGCTCGATGGCGCGCCCGAGCCGCTCGTGAGCGCACCGGCCACGCCGAACTCGGCACGGGTTGACGGCAAGAAAAAAAGGGGGAGTCTGGTCGACCCGCAACGAGAACGGATACGACCACGAACTTGCCCGAGCTCAGGAGCATCTTATTAGAGCTTACGAATCGGTTTACGACGGTTATTCGCTCGATCGCGTTCTTGCCGATCCGGATCTCGGTTCAGCGCTCACCAGGAAATGTCAGGAGATCGGTCTTCCAGGCACTCCGAAGGACTGGAATCATCTCCTCATGCGGCTCCGAAAGGCCGGAAAACTGACAACTCCCAGTGCGAAAACGAACGGAGTTTTCTTGGTCGGATTACGACGAGTTCTTGTTCGCGAGCGAAATCGCCTGGAGCGAGATGAAGGACCATGGCACACTCGACGAAATTCTCTGCGATCCTGACCTCGCTAGTCATTTGACGAGAAAGCCCAGGAGCCTGGCCCCTGGCTTCACGTCGTTGCAATACCGTTGGGGTGCGCTCACTTTGCGAAAAAAGTCCAAAACCGCCCGCGTTCGCTCGGAGTTTTACACCACGCTCTCGCTCGATCAATTTGGCAACCGGTCGACGAACTCAGATCATGGAAGAATGATGAGCGTTGCTTGAACTCGCCCGGACTTTATTTGATTACGGGGGACTCGCGGCAAGAAAATCATGTACGTGGGTAGCGCGCTGAATCTGCGGAAAGCGAGTATAGTACTCAATTCGCTGCCGACCAGCTTGACCACTGGGAACAAGTCAGGGACGCGAAGTTCATTAGGTTTCTTCAGCAACCCGACGTGACCGACCCGATCGATCTCTTGAGCATGCAGAAGCGTTTGATTCAATTGGCAAAGCCGAGATGGAATGATCTGGGGCCGACGGCGGCATGAAAGACAGAATCGCTCGAAGCTTTTCATCACGCACGCCAAGGCTTTTCGCCCGATCGAGTCGTAGCCGACCCCGACTTGAATCGCGTCTTTTTGGACGAATGCAATCGGCTGGGATTGGGTTCGGATGCTGCGACGTTGAATCGGTCGTTGCTCAATTTGAGAAAGTGCGGGTGCGCTTCGCGGCGTACGTTCTGCGTCGCACGATTCTTGAAGGATCAACCCGACTATCGATTTGCGGCCGAGATCGCCGCGAGGTTCTTGGAACGAAAGAACGAAATCTCGCTTGATCAGATTATTTGCGATCCCGTACTTGCCGAGCAATTCGACGAGATCGCGATAACGATCGTGCCGGGGGGAAAACCTTTCGACTACCGATGGGCTGCACTAAACCTGCGAAAGCAGCAACGACTGAAACCAGAAATGCTGGCGCGCGTGGCGCGGCCCACTGAGGTTCTTCGAGTGAAGGTCGACGGCGTAATACTCGACTGCGTGCCTCAGGAGCCCAGGGTTGTATATCTTCTACTCGAATCGGGCGACGCTTTACGTGGGTGAGTCCGACAATCTTCAAAAACGCATCCGCAAGCACCTCGATCATTCCGACAATAAAGAGTTGGCGCGATGGCTCTGGGAATACGGCGACGCCTCGCTTCATCTGGAGCTTCAAGTCCTGGACAAGTCGATCACGCAACGAGTGAGAAGGGCTCTCGAGATCGAGCTCATTCGGTCTCGCTCGCCGGTCTTCAACGTCAAACGATGACATTTCGAACGCTCGAGCGCGGGTGGGGGCGGGTTAATCGTGGTACCTGCCAGAATGCGGAACGATACAATTCGTTCATTCGTTTTCCCGCACTCGCCGGGTGCGCTTTCCTTAAGGTTCGGTCCCCGCCAGCGAACAGCTTGATGATCCGTGGCGCGGCGCAGGCCGTTTTCGGTCCCATGGGCCATCGCGCGGAATGGAGATGCTTTACCCACGCGTATTGGGGCGTTAGGATGACTCTCGCCACGTCATTTGGCACACGGTCTGCGTGTGACGGACGGTTCGCAGTCGGCGAGTACATGTGACGATTTTTCAGCGCGGAGTTTGCCTGTCATGTCAACGGACGCGAAGCCAACCCACCACGCCTTCAGCGGGCCATCCTCCGGCGCATCACGATAAGGGAATCCGGATCTTCACGTGGCCCAAGGTGATTTTCTTGTATCCGACGGCCATCGTCGCCTTGATCTGTGCGGCTGGGGATGTCGATCATCCACGACCAGACGCACGACCCGACCAAGCCGCTCAAGACGGCCGTCAACGCCAAGCACCTGTCAGCCAGGCCACGAGACCTTGCCCGATCAGCCCGCCACGACCCTCGACCAAGGTCGATCGGTTCGGGACCCCCCAGAACCTGCTCGCCATGCTCTTCCTGGCGCATGTTCGCGTTCAACCTGCTGGTCATGGCGCTCGACTTCCCGCGGTTCACGCTGGTCGCGTGGATCCTCGGGATCCTCTTCGCGCTTGTTCTTCATCCTCTGGATCGGCTCGTATTTCGAGCTCGATTTGCTGAAGCCGATCCACGCGATCTTCGCCAGCATCTACGCCGTCGCCAACAAGGGCTTCTACTTCATGGTCTTCGTGACCTTGATGCTGGTCTTTCGCGGTCATCTACGTCACCCGCTGGCTCGATTACTGGGAAATCTTGCCCAACGAGATCCTGCACCACCACGGGCCGCTCTCCGACCTCGAGCGGTATCCGACCATGAACTTGAAGTTCGACAAGGAGATCCCCGACGTTCTCGAGTTGGTGCATGCTGGGCGCCGGCCGGCTGGTGCTGCATGTTCCCAACGTGTCCAAGGCGCTGGTGCTCGACAACGTGCTCTTCATCAGTCACAAGGAAGAAGCGCTCAAGAAGGTGATGAGCCGGCTGGACGTGCGGATCACGACCGACCAGGAGGTCGGCGAAACGGAGACGTGACCTGATCGAGCGGGCCGGCTCGGGTTGGATTCGCGGAAGAGGCGGGCGTCAGCTCGCCTCTTCGCGCGCGCAGCGCGCGACTTCGGCCGATGCGCGTGCCGAGCGGGAGATGCGGCTTCAAGAGCGGCTCGACGTTGCTGTGGCGGCCCGCTGCTGGCAGACCTGACGTCGTCGCGGCGCTGGTCGACGCAGCTCGGCCAGGATCGGCCCGTTCATGACCTCCTCGATGTCGCGCAGCCGGCGCGCGATGTAGGCACCGTCGAGCACGCGATGGTCGTAGATCAGCTTGACGACGACCCGGCCGCGTCGCCGGGTCGATCGGGCCGTAGGTGAGCGTGGTCGTCAGCGGCGAGATCGGGTGAAGCTGCTCGGCCCCGAGCGCGCCGTAGCTCGACAGGCCGAAGGTCCCAAACCGCTTGCACCGCTTGTAGCCCGAGACGTTGAGCGTGCTCCACCAGAGCAGCCGCCGGATCGGCGTCGGCGCCTGGCTGAACCGCAGTGCCATCCGGTAGAAGCCGACCTTTTCGAGCGTCTCGTTCTTGTACCACGCGACGGCCTGCTGGAGCTGGGTCGAGCGTCTGCTGCTCCGGTGCGCGGAAGATGCCCGACGAAGACCCCCTCTTCGCCCTGATAGGTCCGCTCGATGGCCAGCGCACAGTTCATCCAGGGATGCTCGTACAGCCGCGGCCAGGGAAACTCGAGCAACGACCGCCGCAACGGCGGCATGCTCCGCGCCGACCAAGGCGTAGGCCTTCATGAACAGGCACGACCACGACGGCCGAGCCGGATGCCGCATGCGCGGCTCGGCGAGCGCGGAGACGTCGAACGACCGGCTGACCGGCGCCGACGGGATTCGACGTGCGAAATGCACCAGGTCGCCGATGAATCGCCGCGGGCCGGCAAGCGGAAGATATCGCCCTTTCGGTTCGTGCATCCATGCACCTCGAGGGGACGGATCGGGACGATTGGTCCCGGCACGCACCATTGCCGGATGCTGCAAGCGCTGCACGCCCGGCGGCGCGCGTGAACTCGGCCCGGCAGAGCGAGTCGAAGACTACAAGAAATCGGCCGGACGCGGGAAGGCGAAGCTTGGCGAGAATGCGCGCCGAGCGTCAGGCTTCGTGGCGTGCCAGCGCGGATGGCGAGGCCCAGTTCGCGTCGACGCGGTCCGCCGACCGGCCGGGCCAGGAATGGATTTCCCAGATCGCGGCGCTTATGCCATAATCATCGTCGCTTCGCATAGCGAGAGGAATGAGCGCTTGATCACACCGACACCGACGCGCCATGGATCCGAGCGAGCAGGCGAAAGTGTTTGTGCATTTGCTGCCGAGACTGATTCCGCCGGGGAGTCTCCGCGGCGGCGTGGCGGTCGTGGTCGATGTGCTGCGCGCGACGACGGTGATGGTTCACGCCCTGGCCGCCGGCTGCGAGGCGGTCATCCCTTGCGGCGAGATCGACGAGGCCAAGGCGGTCGCCGCCGGCCTGCCGCCGGGCACGGCCTTGCTCGCCGGCGAGCGCCAGGGCTTACCGATCCCGGGATTCGACCTGGGCAACTCGCCGGGCGAATTCACTCCCGAGGTTTGCCGGCGACAAGACGCTCGTGATGACCACGACCAATGGCACCCGCGCGATTCTGGCGAGCCTGGAGGCAGAGCGCGTGTACATCGCCAGCTTTACCAACCTGCGGGCGACGTCGGAGGAGATCTCGGTCCAGTTCCTCAAGAAAGATCACGGCCACTCGGTGCACATCGTCTGCGCGGGAACCGAGGGCCACATCAGTCTCGAAGACAGCTTGCTCGCCGGCGCCTTGCGAGCCAGATCGCCAACGTCGTGGATCTGTCGCACCAGAGCCGAGGTCGCGGCCCTCTTCGGCAACGACGAAGCGCTCATGGTTCTGTCCCAGTGGCTCGAAGTGGAACGGTTTCTCGAGACAGCGTCCGCTTTGGCAGTTGCTGAGCTTGGGGCGTGGCGGTCAGAATGTGCTCGAGATCGGCCTGGAGCGTCGATATCGAGGACGCTGCGTACTTCGACCGGTTCAATGCTGGTCGCCGAGCTGATGCGCGCGACCCGTTGCGAATCGTGGCTGTTTGATGCGGCGAAACGCGGACGATTCTTGGGGCGGGCCCTGCCAAGGTCATGCGCCCGAGCGAAAGGTAAGGACATGCTGGACGACATGGACAAGCTGGTCTCGCTTTGCAAGCGCCGGGGATTCATTTTCCCGTCGAGCGAGATCTACGGCGGGATCAACGGCTTCTGGGACTACGGCCCGCTCGGCGTCGAGCTCAAGCGGAACATCAAGGACGCCTGGTGGCGCGACAACGTCCGGATGCGCGACGACATGGTCGGGCTGGACTGCTCGATCATCATGAACCCGCGGGTCTGGGAGGCCTCGGGGCACGTCGGCGGCTTTTCCGACCCGATGGTCGACTGCCGGGCGACCAAGGAGCGCTATCGGGCCGACCAGCTCTACGTCTTTGCTTACGTTTTTCCGGCGGTCAACCACAAGGGGGAGCCGACGGAGGCCTGGCTGGCCGGGCTTGGGGAGCTCGCCGGAAGAGGCCGCCGCGCTCCCCGAGAAGAAGGCCGCCAAGCTGGCCAAGCGGTTCGGCGAGCCGACGGCGCCTCCGTCGGTCATTCCCTACATGCAGCTCGCCCCGAGCGATCGCGAGAAGGTCATCGGCCCGTCGACCGACGACCGCGGCACGTTGACCGAGCCGCGCGCGTTCAACCTGATGTTCAAGACGTTCGTCGGGGCCCTCGAGAACGAGTCGAACGTGGCCTATCTTCGCCCCGAGACGGCGCAGGGGATCTTCGCCAATTTCAAGAACGTCGTCGATACGGGCCGGGTGAAGCTCCCCTTCGGCATCGCGCAGATCGGCAAGAGCTTTCGCAACGAGATCAACCCGCGCAACTTCACGTTCCGCTCGCGCGAGTTCGAGCAGATGGAGATCGAGTACTTCTGCCGGCCCGAGGAGGCCGCGGAGTGGTACGCTTACTGGCGGACAGCGCGGTTCCAGTGGTACGTCGATCTGGGGCTGCGGTCCGACCGGCTCCGGCTGCGCGACCACGACGCCGAGGAGCTGGCGTTCTATTCGACGGCGACGGCCGACATCGAGTATGCGTTTCCGTTCGGCATGAGCGAGCTGGAGGGAATCGCGCACCGGAGCGACTACGACCTGAGCCAGCACATGAAGTTTAGCGGCAAGGACCTGAGCTATTTCGACGAGGAACGGAAGGAGCGATTTGTGCCCCACGTGGTCGAGCCGTCGGCCGGCGCCGACCGCGCGACCCTGGCTTTCCTGTGCGAGGCCTACACCGAAGACGAGGTTGGCGGCGAGGCGCGCACTGTGCTGAAGTTTCATCCGCGGCTCGCGCCGATCAAGGCGGCCGTCTTTCCGCTGGTGAAGCGCGACGGCATGCCCGAGAAGGCCGAGGCGATCTACCGCGAGCTGAAGCGGCATTACAACGTCTTCTACGACGAAAAGGGGGCGATCGGCCGGCGGTACCGGCGGCAGGACGAGGCGGGCACGCCGTTTTGCATCACCATCGACAGCCAGAGCTTGACCGACGACACCGTGACGATTCGCGATCGCGACAGTTGCCGCCAGTGGCGGGTCGCCGCCGCGGGCGTCAGCCAGGCGATCGGCGACCTGCTGGAAGGTCCAGCGATCCCGGGCGCAACCTGAATCGACCAATGCCGACCGGTCCGCCGGCACGATCGCCCCGCGAACGGTCGATTCTGGGCCGACCGCGTCGCAGAGCCCGCTTGCCGGGCCCTGGACCCATTCCATGAAACCCTGCATCAGCCAAGCGACAACCCTGAAGAACCCGTTCGAGGCCGACCCCGACGTTTTCAGCCGCGGCGGCTGGACGGCCGTCGAGATCTGGCTGACCAAGCTCGAGACATTTCTCGAGAGCCATTCCGTTGGCCGAGGCGCGTGCGCTCTTGGCAGTCGACGGCGCTCAAACCGGTCGCCGCGGCGGCGCAGGGAGGGCTGCTCCTGTCGCAAGGCACCGAGCGCGCGGCGCACTGGGACCACTTTCGGCGCCGGCTCGAGCTGCTTGGCAGAGCTGGCGGTGCCGACCTTGATCGTCACTCCTGACTTCGCGCGCCAGGTCGACGCCGACGACTTCCGCACGCGCCGCCGCGGCGCTGGGCGAAGCCGCCGAGCTGGCCGCGACCTTCGGCGTGCGGCTCGCGCTCGAGTTTCAAAAGGCGTCTCCGCTCTGCGCCTGTCTCGAGACGGCGATCGCCTTGATCGCGCAGGCCGGCGCCGACAACGCCGGCGTCTGCTTCGACGTGTTTCACTACTACACCGGCCCGAGCAAGTTCGAAGACCTCGCCTACCTTGCCGCCGCGAAACCTGGCGTGGGTCCAGGTCTGCGACTTGAGCGGCACGCCGCGCGAGCTGGCCGGCGACAGCGACCGGATCTTGCCCGGCGAGGGCGATTTTCAGCTCGGGCCGATCGTCGACCACCTCGGCCGGATCGGTTACGACGGCTATGTTTCGCTCGAGGTGCTCAATCCGCACCTCTGGCAGGTCGCGCCCGATCGCGTGGCCGACCTGGGCCATCAGGCGCTGCGCCGCGTGCTGGGGCCGATGGGCGTCGACCGCCGGCGGCACCGCGAGGAGGGCCCTGACCGTGTCGTCGGTGGCGACCCTCCAACCCGCGGCGGTCGTGTTCCGCGAAGAGCAATACTTCGACTGGCGCGTCTACGCGCTCGCCGCCGTGGTCGCGCTGCTCACCGGGCTCGCACTGCTCCGCGGGCGCATCTGGTCGGTCGAGGTCGCTGCTGGGCCTCTTGATCGGGTGGCGCTCTTGGTGATGTTCGTGATCATCTTTCTCCTGCACATGACGACCGAAGTCACGCCGACCGAGCTCCGCGTCTGGTTCGGGTGGGCGCCGGGCAGCGCGCGCGTCGTGCCGATCAGCAGCGATTCGCTCGCGTCGAGGTCGTGAGCTTATCGACCGATCGCCGACTACGGTTTCTGGGGGATTCGCGCCGGCCGCGACGGCGAGAAAGCGTACATCGCCCGCGGCAATCGCGGCGTGCGGATCGAGCTCAACGATGGCACGAGGCTTCTGATCGGCAGCCAGCGCCCCGAGGCGCTGGCCGCGGCAGTCGACGCCGCGGTGCGGCCGGGGGTTTAGCCTTGTCTTGCCGCCAGAGTGCGCCATGCTCAGTTCATTCCGCGCCGATCGGTTCCGAACGAAGGCCTGCGATCAGACATCCGACGAGACGCGGCGCGGCGCACTGGAGCTGTCTCGCAAACTCGATCATGAACCGAACGTCGTCCGGCTCCAGGTGAGCGATCAGGCCAGTCCGTGAACGAGCCGGTTCCTGGCTTCCAAACATCGTCGAAGCCGATCGTAGTCTTCGAACGAGATAACCCCGTTACTGTACAATGTCTTGAGCACGAACCAAGGCGCAGCCGTCACCCATCTCGAGCTGTTCGCGCCGTAATGATTCCCTCATGGTCGACTCGACCGCAGACCAGGCGATCAGAAATGCGGCGCGGGGATTGCCGAGATCGACGAGCTGCTGAGCCTCATCAAGCAACGATTCAACGTACTCCGAACTCGGCTCGCCGTCTTCCAGCGGTATGTCGTCGACTCCACCGGGAGGGTAAACGACCAAGTCGTAACGAAAGCCAGGGAGATTCTCGGTTTACCGTCATTTCCAGCGGATTGATCTCGTACAACTGATCGCGTCTCTTGACCTCGACAACCACATATTCCCCCTCTTTTTCGGCGATGAGGTCGATGTGCTTGCGCAGGTGAGCGATCTCCGCGGGCAGAACGCCCGTTCCCGCGGCTCTCGTGACACGATAGCCCTCGGATTCGTACTTGTCCGCAACCTGCTCTACAATCTCGTCTTTAGTCATGGGATTACTTCAGGGGGGTTTCGTGACTCGGAGCTTGGTCAACAACGACGTGGAGGAATTCGACGCCTCGGGGAAAGGCCTCAAGTAACACCAGCGAATAACCTCGAATCTTGGAACGAACCGTCGATACTCGTCTTTCGAACAATTGTGTCGGTTATCGACCGATCATCCGCGTACACGACACCGATCAGGGCATCCTGGATCGGCTTGACAATATTGTCGGTGTCGATGCGAACGGCTTGACCTTGGTGGTAATAGCACACGGTAATCTTCAACCGGGATTCCACGGGGGCGCGAGCACCCCACACTGCAGCCGCGGATGCCCGGACCCTTTGCCGCCATTCGTGCAATTTGGTCTTGTTCCGCGACTGGTGCGACACTGGTGGGCCCGGCACGGTAAATTCAAGCAGCATCGCTCTCGCCCTGCGCCCATATCAGTCTCCGATCAGAGCGTCAACACGATACCTCAATCCGCCGCCTTGCACCATTGTCCACTACACATTATACCATTGCGCCCAAAACGTCTTCCCTGGAAAACTCCACCACTGCGGTACCGGAATCGGCCGCTCCGTAATACACGAGATACGAATCGCTCGTCTCGACGATGCCCGTGGGGAAGACTACGTCAGGGACAAATCCGTGGCGTTCAAACTCCGCCTCCGGCTCGATGATCGAGCCGTGCGTGCGGCGGAGCACGACGGATGGATCGTGAAGGTCCAGGAGCATCGCGCCGGCCGAGTACACGCCGACTTCGCCGGGACGGGTGGGATGGCAGTTGCCGTGATAGATCTCGAGCCAGCCGCCGGCTGATACGCACAGGCGGTGTACCCGCTCCAACCCGGCCGGTTTCCCACTCGGCGCCGCCGCCGTGCAGGCAGGCATGTCGGCCCCAATGAATCAGATCCGGCGAGCGGGCGAGCCACATCTCGGGCCGGCAGAACGGGGTTGCCGCGTTGGGGCGATGCAGCGCGACGTAGCTCGCCGTCGATGGGCTCCGGGAAAAGGACCACGTCCTTGTTCTCGGGGCAGAAGATCACCCCGTGCCGTTCGAATCGGCGGAAGTCGGTCGTGGACGCAAGCGCCGTCGCCGCTCCGTGCCGCGACACGGCGACATACGTGAAAAAAAAACGGTCGCCGAACGCCGTGATGCGCGGGTCCTCGACGCCAAATTCTTCGAGGGCTGAGTCGGGCAAGAAGCGAACGCTGGTCAGGTCATGCACCGACCGGCCGTCGCCGCACTTTACAACCCGCAAGTGGGAGATGAACGTCAAGCGGACCAGGCCGTCGGCCTTGCGCCTGACGACCCGCGGATCGACCACGTCGAGCGAGTCGTCGGGCGCCCAGTCGATCGTGAGGCCGTCGTCGGCAGACCAGCGCGGCAGCGCCGTGAAGCCGGCGCGGCGCTCGCGCGGGCGCTCGGCCACTCGCACCAGCAGAATGACCTCGCCGCCGGCGACGACCGCGCCCGGGATTGAAGGCACCCACGACCTCGAAATCGTCACGCAGCGGCTTCAGATCAGAAGGGCTCAAAAGCAGCCGTTCGAACTGGCGTTGCAGGGACATGAGGGCCTCCCTCCCGTCACGGCTGGAGCACGGCCTGGGCGAGCTGGTCGGCTGTCGCGGCGACGGCCAGCGAGTCGCGGCCATTGGCTTCGGTGATCGTTCGCTGGTGAGAACGGTCGCGCACCCACGCGAGCTGATCGGCCAAGCAGCGCCCGCAGCAGCTCGCCGTAGCGGTGCGACTTATTGGTTCCGTCGCCCCAGGAGAGCTCGATCATCTGGTAGACGTCGAGCGACTTGTGCCGCCCCTGGCACGCTCGGTCACGTGGTGAGTAGCTCGCCGAAACGTCGAGCCGCGCTCCGGGAAAGATCTCGCAAAGGGAGCGAGTCTGTGCCTCGTCGGCAATGGCATGAACGCGGGCACGGGTCGGCACCCAGTCGTAGAGGGTTACATCCCCGCGCTCGAAGACCAGTCGCAGCTCCTGCCGGTCCATGCGTCCGGTCTGATGAAAGCCGTGGTAGAAGTTGACGAAGACCGTCGGGCCATAGCGGACGGTGCACTGGACGTGCTCCTCGATCGGCGGCGCCGAGCCGGGCCGAATTCCGCGCTGCGGCTGCGACAACGGTTCCGTCGCCCAGCCAGCCGGCTGAACAGGTCGAAGAAATGCACGCCGTGCTCGATGAAGATTCCTCCGCTCTTGGACCGGTCCCAGAACCAATGCTCCGGCGGCAGGTTTTCGTCGGAGGCGTAGGTTTTCGAAGTAGCCGTGGAGCAGCTCGCCGAGCGTGCGCGACGCGATCAGACGCGCGACCGCCTGATAAAGCGGGTTGTAGCGCTGCATCAGGTTTGCGACCAGCAGTCGGTTGTGCCGTCGGGCCGTCGCGATCATTGCGTCGGCCTGCGAACGGTCATCGCCAGTGGCTTCTCGCAAATGACGTGCTTGCCGGCTTCGAGGGCGGCGATGGCCTGGTCATAATGGAGGAACGGCGGCGTGGCGATGTAGACCAGGTCGACGTCGGCGCGCGCCAGGAGCTTGTCGACTTCTTCGATATCGGGGATGCCGAATCGCTGCGCCGCGGCATACGCGGCTTGACGATGCGTGCCCGCCATTCCGGTCAGCTTCACGCCCGGCACCTGGGCGAATTGCTGCAGCGCGTAGAGCCCGAAACCACCGCAGCCGATGACGCCGACCTTGACCTCGCCTTGACCCATTGCACACTCCGTTTTTCTGGCGCGAGAAGAATGCTTGCTTTTCTCAATCACGGGTTCGACGACGCGCAGGCGCTCCACATACGGGTCCATGCCTCGAAATGGCCACCGCGTTGGTCGGCTGCGCAGGCGTCGAGATCAGCGATTTTGATTGTCGTCATCGGCCCCGCGCCGGTCAATTCAAGCTCGGCGAAGATGGATCGTCCCGCCGGCGGGAATTGAGGTACAATACCAATGCATCGCGTCCGGCACAGGACAGCGCCCGATCCCAGGCCTGGATGAGGGCTTGTGTAATGTCAACAGCCACCCGCACCGTTCGCCGCATCCGGCTCAGCCTCCGTTCGGCTGGGCTCTTGCTCACTACGGAGGAGATTGCAACCCCCCGGCTCCCCGGTTTCGAGCTGTCGCTGGCTCGCTTGTTGAGCGTGGCCGACCGCTGGGCGCAAAACGGCGCTCACGAGGTGAATAGCGTGAGCAACACGACGGCCGAGATTCGCAGTGCGCCATTGGTCGGCGTGGTCATGGGGAGCAAGTCCGACTGGGAGACGATGCGCCACGCTTCGGAGATTTTGTCGGAGCTGGGCATTCCGCACGAGTCGAAGGTCGTGTCGGCGCACCGGACGCCCGAGCGGTTGTTTCGCTATGGGCGCGAAGCCGAGGACCGGGGCTCGAGGTTTTGATCGCCGGCGCCGGCGGGGCGGCCCACTTGCCGGGCATGCTGGCGGCGCTCACGGTCTTGCCGGTGCTCGGCGTGCCGGTCGAGAGCAAGATGCTGCGCGGGGTCGATTCGCTGCTGTCGATCGTGCAGATGCCGCGCGGGGTTCCGGTCGGCACGCTGGCCATCGGCGCCGGCGGGGCGGCCAACGCGGCGCTCCTGGCCGCGGCGATTCTGGCGCGAAAGTACCCGGTGATTCGCGAGGCATTGGTTCGATATCGCCAGGCCCAGACCGAGGCCGTGGGAGAGTCGGTGTCATGATGACGGCCGTTTCGATCGATCGACCGCGGTGACGTCAGCGCCGGCCCGCTTGTTCCGCCGGCGTCGCTGGGCGTGATCGGCAGCGGACAGCTCGGCCGGATGTTCATCCAGGCGGCGCAGCGAATGGGCTACCGGGCCGGCGTGCTCTGCGAGTCGGACGACGCGCCCGCGGCGCAGGTCGCCGACTGGGTGGTCGCCGGCGCGGCCGATCAGCTCGAGACGCTCAAGGCATTTGCCCTGCGGGCCGACGCGGTCACTGTCGAGTTCGAAAACGTGATCGGCGCCGGCTCTAAGGTGGCTGGCCCACGGCCGGCCGGTGCGTCCCGGCTGGCAGGTTCTCTGGACCTGTCAGAACCGGCTGCGCGAGAAGCGCTTCTTGGCCCGGCACAAGATCCCGCACGCGCCTTGGCGCCCGTCCGGAACGACCGCGAGCTCGATCTGGCGGTGCGCCACCTCGGGCTGCCGCTGGTCCTCAAGACGGCGGCGTCGGGCTACGATGGCAAGGGCCAGATCTTGGTGACGCGAGGCCGATCGAGGCGAGTGGCGCCTGGATCAGCCTGGGCCGCGCGGCATGCGTCGCCGAGGCGTGGATCGAATTCATCGCCGAGCTATCGGTCATCGTCGTCCGCGGCGGCGACGGCTGCACTTCATGCTACCCGGTCGCGCTCAACCGCCACGTGCGCCACATCCTCGACGCGACGCTCATGCCCGCGCCGGTCGGGCCCGATCGTCGCCCAGGAGGCTCGTTGCCTGGCGGTGACCGTGGCACAAGCGCTCTCGGCCGTCGGCGTGCTCGCGGTCGAGTTCTTCCTGACCGGCGCGGGCCGGCTGCTGGTCAACGAGATCGCGCCCCGGCCCCACAACTCGGGGCACCTCACCATCGAGGCGGCTGTGACCAGCCAGTTTGAGCAGCAGGTGCGGGCCCTCTGCGGCCTGCCGCTGGGCTCGACCGACCTGCTCATGCCGGCGGCGATGGTCAACCTGCTGGGCGACCTCTGGGGGCAGGCCGGAGGCGAGCCGCACTTGGACGCCGCTTTGGCCCTCGATTCCGGCGTCTCGCTGCACCTCTACGGCAAAGCGGACGCCGGCCCCCGGCCGCAAGATGGGCCATCTGACCGTCCTCGACCCCGATCCGCGAAACCGCGCTCGATCGCGCCTGGCCGCGCGCCGCGCCCTGGTCGCTGGCCGGCGCGGCAACCTGAGATCTCGCACAGAGAGTCCGAACCGCCCAACCGAACGTGGCCCCAGATGCTTGACGTGCGTTTTGCTCATCCCGGCTGGCTGTGGCTTCTGGTTTTGGTGCCGCTTCCGTTCCTGCTGGACGCGAGCCCGCCCGAAGATCACCTGGCCTGGCTTCGAGGCGTTCCCGCGCGCGTCATCGCATCGGTTGGTACTGGCTGCATGCGACTGCCGCCCCTCTTGCGCGGCCTCGCGATCGCTAGTCTGGCCGTCGCGCTGGCACGGCCGCAGACCGTCGGCGGCGAGACGCGAATCGCCGGCAAGGGGGTCGCCATCGTCGTCGCGCTCGACCAGAGCTCGAGCATGAACGCCGTCGACTTTCCCGATCGAGCACGGCACTCGGCTGATCTCGCGGCTGGAAGCGGCCAGGACGACGTTCACGCGCTTTGTCGAGGGTCGGAGCGATGACCTGATCGGGCTGGTCGTTTTCGCCAACTATCCCGAGCTGGCCTGCCCGCCCACGCTTGATCACGCGTTCTTGATCGAGACGGTCCAAGCGGTGCGAACCGCCCGGCCGGGTGACGACGGCACCAATATCGGCGACGCCATCGCCTGGGGCATCGAGGCCCTTCTGTCGGTGCCGCCTCCCAAGAAGAAGGTGCTGGTGCTCCTGACCGACGGCAATAACGATCCGGCCGTCCCGCGCCCGCTCGATCCCGAGAAGGCGGCCCTCCTGGCCCGCGACCTGGGAGTCACCCTGCACACGATCGCGATCGGCCGCGTTGGCCGCGGCATGCAGGGGATCGATCCGGGGTTGAAGAACGTGGTCACTGCCCGACGTCGCCGGGCCGAACCTCGAGCTGCTCGAGCGGCTCGCCCGGCTCACCGGCGGGCGCTCGTTTGCCGCCACCGACGCCGACGCCTTGGCCAAGGTGTTCGAGACGATCGACGCCCTCGAAAAAAGCCCGGTTCACGGCCAGAAGCTCACGCGGTACGACGAGCATTACGTCCCGTGGGCCGGCGCTGGCGCTGGCCTGGCTGATCTCGAACGATTCCTGGCGTTGGGACGCCTGCGGCGGCTGCCGTGAGATCATGTTGTACTGGGCGCATCCGGAGTTCCTGTGGCTGTTGCTCTCGTTGCTGCCGCTCTTGGCCTGGGTACTTTTCGGGTCCAGGGCGCCGGCGGCTGGCCTGGCGGGCGCTGGCCCAGCGCGGCCGAGCGCCGCGAGATGGCAGCGTGCACTTGGTGGCGGCCGCGCTGTGCCTGATCTTGGCCATGGCTCAGCCGCGCTGGGGGCGTGTGTTCGGGCCGGCACACTGCCGCCTGGCCATGACGTGGTGCTCGTGGTTGACGTGAGCCGCAGCATGGCTGTCGAAGACGCCGTGCCCAACCGGCTGGCGGTCGCGGTGGAGGCGGCCGAGAGCCTGGTCGTTGCCCTTGACCGCGAGCCGGCCAATCGCGCGGCGGTGGTTGCCTTTGCGGGCCGGGGCGTGCTGCGCTGTCCGCTCACCGAGAACCTGGGCGCGGTCCTCGACGCCTTGCACCGGTTGCGACCCGGCGGCGTGCAGCCGGGAGGGACTGACCTGGGCGCAGCCCTGGACGCGGTGCTCGAGGCTGTCGGCCCCGAGGAGCATGCTGACGGACGATCTGCTGTGGTGTTCTCTGACGGTGAAGACCATCGCGACACCTGGAGCGCGCGACTGGATCGGCTTAAAGACGCGGGCGTGGTGGTTCATTCGGTCGCGATCGGTGACTCCGAGCACGGCCATCCCTTGCCGGCCGACAAGCCGGCTGAAGCACCGCTTAAGTATCACGGCCAGACCGTGCTGTCGCAGCGAT
Source organism: uncultured Isosphaeraceae bacterium (assembly GCA_963830625.1). Classification (GTDB taxonomy): domain Bacteria; phylum Planctomycetota; class Planctomycetia; order Isosphaerales; family Isosphaeraceae; genus CAWHMZ01. The sequence goes on from CAWHMZ010000009.1 coordinate 225,382, forward strand.
CTGATGCCGCCCTCGAGGCGATTGCACGCGCAGACCGGCGGGGCCACGTGAAGCTCGGCCTGACGTCGGCCGACCTCGGCTCACTCTACGAAACCCGGATCGAGCCGGCCGCTCGCCGCAACCGCGACTCTTCGCCGCGGGCCGAGCGCACCGAGCGATTCCCGCTCTTGCTAGCCGGTGCGCTGGCACTGGTCCTGGGCGCCTTCTGGCCGCCCGGCCGCAGTTGGCGCTGGTTTGAGGGGGTGCGCTGGTCGCTTGCGAGGCCTTGGATTTGGTCCTGGCGGCGCCGGCCCCGCTCGCGCCGTGGCGGTCCCGCTCTTCTCCTTTTAATCTTCGGTTGCGCACTGGCCGCGGCGCTCGGAGCGGGCGCCGATTCGCCGGATCGCGCGAACGATCAATCCACGGCCGGCATCTTCGCGCGGGGCACGCCGCCTATGACAGCGACCATTTTGAAGAGGCCCTCGCCTCATTTGACGCCGCCATCGCACGCGCACCGGACCTGCCGGTCGCCCGGTACAACGCCGCCGCAGCCCTGTTCAAGCTGGGGCGATTCAGCGACGCGCGCCAGCGTTATCTCGAGGCGCGGCGCGGGCCGACCGATGGTTGCGAACCAAGATTGATTACGCGCTGGGCAATACGCTGCTTGCCGTGGGCGAAATTCCCGCCGCCATCGAGGCCTACGACCGCTGCCTCGCCTCGACCGCGGCCGGCCACGTCGTCGATGCGGTGCGACAAGATGCAGCGATCAACCGCCAGTTCGCGCTCGAGCAGGCGCAGTCGCTCGCGGTCCCCCCCAGCGAGAGCTCAAGCGATGAGTCGCACTCCCGGCGGCAAAACCCCAATCGGCGCGGGGCCGGAAACGAACCATCGCCCGACGGTCCGTCCCAGGGCGACGCCGGCGGCGGGGGCGAGCCCGATGCCGGCGCCGGCGATGGCCAGAACCAGCCGCCAACCCACCGGCGGCGATTTGGCGGAGCGGGCGGCAGTCGATCTGCGCCGGCGGCAACGCCCGGCGACTCCCCCGAGGACCGGCTCGAACGCGCACTGGACGACATCCGCGCCGCGCGCAGCCGGCGGCTGCCGAAGAGCCCTCGCATGAGTCTACCACCGACGACCGCAAAGATTGGTGAACCGCTTTCCCCGGCCCTGCCACACCAATCCGCAATCAAAGTTGAGCCAAAAAGTCGTCGAATGCGGGCCAGCAAGCCTTCAACGTTACGCCGTGCGCACCATCATAGTAAAAGACGTGACCCTGGGGAAAATCCTCCTCAAAACTCACCGTGCTCTCCCCACTCACCACGGTCCGGTCAGTTAAGCCGAACGCACTTACGATGAACGCCTGCGATTTACTGACGCCGCTCAAGAGATTGATGATCCCCTCGTCGAATTGCACATGCGAGGTCACTCTTTGGTACGCCGCGTCGCCGCGGTGCTCTTGCAGCCAATCCCTCAGATCGGGAGGACCGTAGTAACTCATGACGGCCTTCACGTTCAGCGACGGAATGCTGGATAACCGCATGGCCAAAGCGCCGCCGGCGCTGAAACCCATCAGCCCGATCGGCTGGCCCTTGCTGATCGCCCGGATCTCCGCCGCAAGCTCGTAAAAATCGCCTGGATCCGACATGGCGGGCGTCGGCATCTGAACCGCCCGATCGCCATGGGCCGCCAGCTCGTCTGCGGCAAGCTGGGTGTGCTCAGCGTCGGGCACCGCAGGCGCGAATGCGTTACCGTTAAACACGAAGACCAAGGTCGGCAACATTCGTTGCTCGCACGTCTCAAACGATGGATGGTAGCGTTTCACGATGCTCCTCAGGTATCACGCCCGGCCTCACCCTGAACGGCGGGTGAATGGCTAAGATAGTTTGTGTATCTGCGCTGAGTGCAAAGGGTACAAAGCTAACAAAGGCTGAGTCAGAAAGCTAGCTCCTTAGCATGAACGGGATAATTGGGAATCTAGGAATGTCTAAGGCGTTCGAGATGAGTTCAGGGTTCTGGGTGCAAGAGCTGAATCGTGCCCGTTTCGGGCAGCAAGCGCGTGCAGTAAAGCTCTATTGGATGAATATGATTTGCGTGCTTGGGTTAGGGTTCGCATTACTTGACTGCCGGGCGACCGGGCAGGCTGTCGAGCCCTTGCGGGCGAAAATAGAAGCCGAGCCAGGGCCGCACTACGTGGGCGAAGGCATCGAGCTGCGAATCACCGTTGTCGGTGCGAGTGAGAAGCCGAGGTTCGATCTGCCGCGAATTTCGGATGCAGAGGTCTGGTCGATTGGTACAACGACCAAGCCGATCGCGACGACGCGCATCGGGTCGACGGTGGCGCACGAGCGGCTTTTTGAAATCGCGCTTCGAGTGCTGCCGCGGCGGGCGGGCACGCTCGAGGTCCCGCCGATTGTGGTCAAGGTCAACGATCGTTCCGCCGGCAGCCCGCCGCTGCGCTTCGCGTTCAGGCCATACCACACCTGGGCCGGCCGGCGGCATTCCTGGGGGGCGTGGGGCATTTTGCGCTCGAAGCGCACGCCCTGCCTCGCGTCGTGCGCGTCGGGCAGGAGCTTGAATTCCGGATCAAGATCACCGGCCCAGCCGCGTGGGGCATGCACGGGCGGCCCGACCTGGTGCGCTTCGGCGGCCCCGAGCTCGGCCTGCGCATCGACGAAAAGCCCGACGAGCTGAACAACGAGCCGCCCGAGCGATCGAAGGTCTATCGCATCAGGCCGACGAAGGCCGGAGAAGTCGTGTTGCCGCCGGTCGTGATCGCTGTGTTCGATCCGGCCGTTTCGCGGTTTGTCAGCCTGTCGACGCCGGAAGTTCCGATCCGCGTGGTCGCCGTTCCATCGCTCGATCCGGCAACGGTCGACTTGGGAGATTTCGCCGCACCGATCAGACTCACGCGCTTACTGGGCGTGGGCGGCTGGGGCATTGTCGGCGCTCATCGTCGTGATCGTGATCGCGTCGCGCGGTTGCGCCGCCGGCAGCGCGCTGCAACAGTCGGCCCCGGCGCTGCCCGACGGTACGCCGCCCGACTCGCCGATCGCCTCGGAGCCGACGAACGCGCCAGTGCCCCCGAGACACCGCCGGATGGGTCAAGCGCCGGCGACGGTCGCGCATCGAAGGCCCTCGCGGCCGCGCCGGGTTAATGATGAGCTGGTCAGGTATCTGGCAATCGGAATCGGCCGGCCAACGGGCGCAGCTCACGCCGGACGAAGCGAGCGGGGGCGTCATGCAACTGACCGGCTCCGAGGAGCTCGCCGCCGATGCCGGCCGGCTGGCGGCGCGGTGCGACCAGGCGCTCTACCGCGAGCCCGGCGGAATGCCAATGGAACAGGACTTGTGGGGCGAGGCCCGAGGGCTCTTTCGAGCCCTCGGCACAGTGAAGATCGACCGCGACGGCGCCTTCACGCGCGGCCAAGGCAGCCGATCGCGTCACGGAGTTGTTGAACAACTCGCGAGCGGAAGGCTCAACGCGCTGCCGCGGCGCCTTAAAGCCCTCGAGCTCCAAGGGCGGGATCATCCGGTTGGTGAGGTTTTCGATCGCCGTCAGCGGCTCGCCCTGGTCGGGGCAGACGAACAGGTATGCGACGCCGTCTTTACCCATGCGGCCCGTGCGGCCGATCCGGTGGACATAGTTCTCGGGGTCGTCGGGCATGTCGTAGTTGATCACGTGACTGATGCCTTCGACATCGATGCCGCGGCCGACGACGTCGGTGGCGACCAGCACGGAGATCTGCCCGCTCGCGGAAGCCGCGCATCACGCGGTCGCGCGTGGTCTGCGGAAGATCGCCGTGAATGGCCGACACGCCCGGCATCACTCGGTGTAACCGATCGGCCAGCCGGTCGGCTCCGCGCTTGGTACGGGTGAAGACGATGCATTGCCGCGGCGGGTCGCGCTTGAGCAGAGTAAAGAGCAGGTCGAATTTCTGATCGGCGTTCACCGAGATGTAGAACTGCTGGATCGTGTCGACCGAGGGCTCGTCCTGCGACAGGTTGACCTCTTTCGGCTCGTACATGTAGCGCTGAGCCAGCTTCCGCACGTCGGCGTTGATCGTGGCCGAGAGGAGCAATGTTTGGCGGGGAGTGGGCAGCTTTGCGCAGAATGCGCTCGATGTCGGGGCGAAAGCCGATGTCGAGCATGCGGTCGGCTTCGTCGAGCACGACGTGGACGATGTCGCCCAGATAAAGCGTTCGTCGTTCGATGTGGTCGAGAACGCGGCCGGGCGTGCCGACCACGATGTCGACGCCGCGAGCCAGGGCGCGAATCTGGCGCTCGATCGGCTCGCCGCCGAAGGTACCGCACACGCGGACTGTCGGCCGGCAGCCAGCTTCTGGATCTCGCCCACGATCTGCTGGGTCAGCTCGCGGGTGGGCGCCAGAATCGATCGCCTGTGGCCCGCGCCCGCGGGGCTCGAGCATTTCGAGAGCGGAATCCCAAAAGCCGCGGTCTTGCCCGTGCCCGTCTTGGCTTGGCCGATCACGTCAAGTCCTTCGAGCACTCGCGGAATGAAGGCCGCTTGAATGGGGGTGGGCGTTAGATAACGGACCGCTTGAGGGCGCCGAGCATGGTGGAGCTCAGACCCATGGACGGGAACCCCGGCTACGGGTTCCTCTTCAACTCGTCGAATCAATCAATCCTCCGCAACTGTGTATCTGTCTGAATCTCGTATTAAGTTATCCTATCCGTTTAACCCCCCTTCGTCAAAGGCAATAGCAACAGAGCGGGCCGCAAAGTCGGAGAAAGCTCGGCAGATAGCTTGCTACCCAACTGCGTCGCGCCTAGTGTTAAATGGTTATGAACAAGGTCCGACGGGCCCGGCGCTGGGACCGGCAGCAGCCTGCCCTACCTGCCGCCGTCGCCGTCGCCCGAAAGGAACCGCCCGCGGCGCCTGTCCGCGGCACCGACCAATCTTGAGATCCGCTCTGAAGTGAGGAGCCAAACGATGTCCGAACCAACGGCCGCTGCGAATGATTTGCAGCAGAAGTATCGACAGTTTCTCGACTTGCTGCCCTTGACCGTCACGCTGGCGGGGCTTCCGACGAGCGAGGGCCGGCTGTTTAGCGAGGAGCAGATGGAGGCGCGCGGAATCACGTTCAAGGCGGCCTACCGGGTTGCGCGCGCACGGTCGCCAGGGAATGCCTGGGTGGATCGTAAGACCGTTGCCGGTCGCGTCTCTTGCGCAGGGTGCGAATCTCTGGGGTGGACTGTTTGACGGCCCGACAGAATCCGATAAGACAATCGCGAGCTGAGCAGGGCCGAGCCGGTGGACTCTACGGACCGGCCTGGCTCGATTCGCCGTCGAGATTCCGGCACCCCACACGCGAAAGGCCCACTGCGCGATGACTCTGATGCAGCAATCCAGCCCACGACCACGCCGCCTCCGCGCCGCCTTGATCGGATTTGGACTCGACAGCGGCGATGACCACCAGCGTCTGACCCGCAGCGACCAAACCTTGATCTTCGGCGGCTCTGCCGAGACGCACGCCGAGCTGCGGGAGACCGCGCTGCGGATGGAACAGGAGCTCGACCGACGGGGACGGCGCTCGGCGACCTGGACCCTGTCGAGCTCGCCGATCTGGCGACGACGATCGACTCGCCGGAGCTCCATGAGATCGCCTTCCGCTTGAAGGCGGGTTTGGAGCAGCAGGGACGTGTTTTCGAGGAACTGTCCGCCGAGGAGCTGACCGAGATGTCGGCGCGGGGCCCGCTCGGGTAGCGCGGCGGCCGCGCCCGCTCTGTCGCCGCGCCTCAAGCGCCGGTCACTTGACTTGCTCTGCCGCCGGTCGGGCCGTTAGTTTGGGGCCGGCTGCTCGACATCCCGCAAGAGACGATTGGCGGCTGGTCTGCCGAGCCGCGCCGGAGAAGACCCTGGCGCGTCGGCAGGCGCGGCCGTCCGTGTCGCTCTCGCGTCGAGCGGGAGGTGTGCGGAATGGCCGTGCCGCGGTGGCAACGGTTGATGATCACGGCGCTCAAGTCGACGGTGGCCGTGCTGGTGCTCTGGGCTGTCGGCCGGCACGTCCTGCGCGCGTGGAACGACCTGAACGCCCGCAACGAGCCGCTGCGGTTCGAGCTCGGCTGGCTGGTCGGGTCGGGACTTCTTTACCTGGCCGGTCTGCTGGCGTACGGTCGATTCTACGAGCGCATTCTGCGCGCGAGCCCGACGCCGGTCGGCTTGGGCCCGGCGCTTCGCGCCTACGTGGTGAGCCATCTGGGCAAATACGTCCCGGGCAAGGCGATGGTCGTGGTGATTCGCGCCGGCATGGTTGTTCCGTTCGGTGCGCGGGCGTCGACCGCGGCGATCGCGACCTTCTACGAGACGCTGGTGATGATGGCTGCGGGCGGGCTGGTTTCGGCGGCGGGTTTGCGCGCCGCGCCGGGTCCGACGCGATCGACGTTCGTGCTCCCCGGGGGGCCGGCTCGAGCTTGCCGCTCTATCGGCTGGCCGCATTGGCGGGGCTGGGCCTGGGGCTGGCTTTCCTGGTGGTGGTCGTGCCGCCGGTATTCAGCCGGCTGGTCGGGACTGGTCAGCCTTCCGTTTCCCGGGGTCGGGCCGGAGACCTCGCCTCGGATCACCGCCGGGCTCCTGGGCAAGGGGCTGCTCTGGTCGACGGCGGGCTGGGTCTTGCTCGGTTTGAGCCAGCTCGCGGTGGTTCGCGTCGTTCGATCCGGCCGGCGCGGTGAAGCTGATCGCTTACGGGCCTGGTGCCGCTGGTGATCGCCAGTGTCGCACTGGCGACGGTGGCCGGTTTCGTGGTGGCCGTGCTTCCCGGCGGTTTGGGCGTGAGAGAAGGCGTGCTGATGTCGGCGCTCGCCCCGGCTTTGGGGTCGGATCATGCGGTCGTCGCGGCGCTGGTGCTGCGGCTGGTCTGGGTGGCGGCCGAGCTGGCGGGCGCGGCGGTCCTCGTTCTCTGTTTTCGAGCTCCTCGCCGCGAGCTCGACGCCCGCGGCGACATCGAGCTCCGCAAGCTCATGATCAGCGTTGTCGTGCCGGTCCATGACGAAGAGGCAGAGCCTGGCGACGCTGCACGGCGAGCTGGACGGGTCTTTGCCGCGGACGGCAGTCGGATCGGTCGAGTTCATCTTCGTCGACGACGGCAGCCGCGACGGCTCGTGGGCGGTGCTGGCCGGGCTGGCGCGCCGCGACCCTCGAGTGCGGGCGATCCGCTTTCGCCGCAATTTCGGCAAGGCCGCCGCGCTGACGGCCGGCCTTCCAGGCGGCGCGGGGCGAGCTGGTCTTCACGCTCGACGGCGATCTCCAGGACGACCCGGCCGAGATCCCGCGCTTCCTGGCGGCACTCGACCAGGGTTTCGACGTCGTCAGCGGCTGGAAGAAAACGCGGCACGACCCCTGGCACAAGGTCTATCCCAGCCGCGTGTTCAACTGGATGGTCAGCCGCCTGACGGGCTGCCACCTGCACGACCACAATTGCGGGTTCAAGGTCTACCGCCGCCAGGTCCTGCACGAGGTCGGCATCTACGGCGAGCTGCACCGCTTCGTGCCGGTGCTGGCGCACGCCCGCGGCTTTCGCGTGGGCGAGAGTCGAGGTCCGCCACCGCAAGCGGCGGCACGGGGTCTCCAAGTACGGCGTTCTCGCGGTTCTTCAAGGGCTTTCTCGATCTCTTGACCGTCCGCTTCCTGACCCGTTTCAGCCAGCGGCCGTTGCATGTGCTGGGCGGCATCGGCCTTGGGCTCTTCGGCGTCGGCAGCCTGGGCATGCTCTTTCTCGCGATCGCTCTGGCTGGACCCGCGCAACCGGCCGATCGGCAAGCGCCCGCTGCTTGTTTTACTCGATCGCGCTCTTGCTCGTCGGGGTTCAACTGGTCACGCCTGGGCGTCCTGGCCGAGCTGATCACCGCCTATCAATATTCGTGCCGAAGACACCTACAGCATCGCCGAGACGACGCAGGAAGACCAGCCGCCGGAGCGACGAAGGCCGGTCGAATATGAACGAATTCGACAAACGACGACCGGTCGGAGCCGCGGCGGTATCGTGGCGCTCCTCGTGATCACGGCGGCGACCGCGCTGGCCTTGGGACACACGCTGCGCCAGCCGACCCAGATGGCCGCCAACGATATCTCGCGCTGGTGCACCGTCTGGAGCCTGCTCGAGCGCGGCAGCTACGTGATTGACGAGTGCCCCTGGCAGATCGACACGCAGGACAAGGTCTTTCGCCAGCGCCAAGCAGCCGGCAGCGCTCCGCGACGGCGAGCCGACCGCCGGGCACTACTATTCGAGCAAGCCGGCGCTCTTGCCGACACTGATCGCCGGCATTCTCTATCCCGCGCGGCTGGTGACCGGCGTTCCTCTCGATCGGGTCGTGCTCCAGCAGCGTGCCGAGCGGTGGACCCAGAAGCCCGACCCGAGCTCTCCGTACAAGGTCAAGGGAGTGCTGGAAACGCCCAAGGAACCGGTGCGCTGGCCGGCCTACGTCTTCTATTTCAAGCCGATCGATCGTGCTCTTGAACGTGATTCCCTTCGGCGTGTTTCTCTGATCCTGTTTGCGCGGGTGCTCGACCGCTACGCGGCCAGAGCGACTGGACGTGGTTCTTCTGCCTGGTCGCGGCGTCGTTCGGGACCTATCTCCTGCCGTTCACGCAGACGCTCAACAACCACACGGTCGCGGCCTATAGCGCGTTCTTCGCGGTGTACCAGCTTCTTGCGGATCTGGGAAGGACGATGCTTGGCCGGGCTGGCGGTTCGCGGCGGCGGGCTTCTTCGCGGCCTTTGCCGCGACCAATGAGCTGCCGGCCCTCGCGTTCTTGCGTTCTTGTCGCTGGCCTCTGCTCTCGCGGCATCCGCGGCAGTCCTCGTGTATTTCTTGTGCCGGCCGCGCTTCGTGCCGATCGCCGCGTTCGCGGCGGCCCAGTATGCCGCCCTCGGCGAGTTCAAGCTGCAATACGAGTCGTTCGGCAGCGACGAATACCTCTACGAGGGAAGTCTCTGGAAGACGCCGCTGGACCTCGATGCGTTCAACGATCATCCCGAGCCGTACGCGATCTATTTCTTTCACATGACGTTCGGTCACCACGGCGTTTTCTCGTTGACGCCGATCTTCCTGTTCTCGGCTCTTGGGGCAGTGCGTCTCTTTTGGGGTCGACGCTGGTTCTCGCCGGGCCTGGCGCGACGACTCGATGAAGATCGTGGCGGGGCTTGCCACCGTGCTGACCGTCGTGCTCCTGGCGTTCTACACCTGGAACCCGAAGGCGCGGAATTATGGGGGCTCGACGCAGGGACTGCGCTGGTTGTTCTGGTTGATCCCTCTCTGGCTGCTCTTGCTTCCTCGAGGGGTCGAGCGGGGCAGAGCGGCCGGCTGGGTTCGCGGTCTGGCGGTCCTCGCACTCGGGATCTCGGTCGCGTCAGTCGGCTACGCGATGCGCAACCCCTGGAGCCACCCCTGGATCCTGGACGCACTCGAGCACCTCAACCTGTACCCCTGAGCCGGTAGCGACGCATCGCTCGAGCCCGTTGCCGGGGCAGGATTCGACGAAGCTGGCAACGGGAAATGCTTAAGATATCTGGAATTCGGTTGACGCGACTTATGCTGGCTTAATCTTGAGCCAGGAACCGCTCACGATGGGCGGCGGATCGACGGCTAGGGCGGCCCCTCCGGTGCGGCGTTGATCAACGATGGCACCGGCGGGGCTTTGCGTTTGCCGCAGTCTGTGAAAGCGAGGGAAGCCATGAGCAGGCCATTCGCGGATCGGGCGGACGCGGGCCGGTTCTGGCCGCGCTCGCTGGCGGCGTATGCCAACCGGGCCGACGTGATCGTGCTCGGCGCTGCCGCGGGGTGGAGTCCCGGTCGGTTATGAGGTCGCCAAGCGACTGCGCTGCCCCCTCGACGTCTTCGTGGTGCAGGAAGCTGGGCGCCCCCGGCCAGGAAGAGCTGGCGATGGGGGCGATCGCGTCGGGCGACGTGGTCGTCTTGAACGCCGAGGTCGTTGAGGCACTCAAGATCCCGCACGATTCCGTGAAGAAGGAAGTGGAGAGCGAGCGCCGCGAGCTGGCGCGGCGGGAGCGGATCTATCGTGGCAGCCGGCCTCCGCTCGACGTCTCGGGCAAGACCGTGATCTTGATTGACGACGGCCTGGCGACCGGCTCGACCATGCGGGCCGCGGTGGCGGCGCTGACGCGCCGTGAGCCGGCGCGAATCGTGGTCGCGGTGCCGGTCGGAGCAGCCTCGACCTGCGACGAGTTTCAGTCGATCGCCGATGAATGCGTCTGCACGCTGGCCCCGGAGCACTTCCGCGCCGTCGGGTTATGGTACGACGACTTTGAGCAGATCAGCGACGACGAGGTGTGTTACTGGCTCAATCGAGCCGCCCTTGATACCGAGCCGCCCACGGCCTCGCGCGGCGCGACTCCGAAACGGGGCCTCTTGGTCCCGGGGAGGACGAAACGGCGTGAGCGAAAACGACCACAAATCGGTCACGACTGCCGAGGTTGCGATTGCCTGTGGCGATCGAACCATGCACGGAACGCTTAGCCTACCCGAGCGATCCAGTGCGGTCGTCGTGTTTGCCCACGGCAGCGGCAGCAGCCGGCAAAGCCCGCGCAACCGTCTGGTTGCTCAAGACCTGCAGCACGCCGGCCTGGGAACGTTACTACTCGACCTTCTCGAAGAGGATGAAGCCGGCGACCGCTCCAAGGTCTTTGACATCGTGCTGCTGGCCGAACGACTGCGCTGTGCGAGCGATTGGCTGGCAGAGCAACCGGGCACGGCGGGTTCTCGGCTGGGCTACTTTGGGGCCAGCACCGGCGCGGGGGCCGCGCTCCAGGCGGCGGCCGCGGCGCCCGAAAGAGTCGGGGCCATCGTCTCTCGCGGCGGACGCCCCGACCTGGCCCGCGACGTCTTGCCGATCGTGATCGCGCCCACCCTGCTCATCGTGGGGGGCGACGACGAGATCGTCGTCGAGCTCAATCGCGAGGCATTCGATCTTCTGGCCGGCCCGCGCGCAGCTCGAGATCATCCCCGGCGCGACGCATCTCTTTCCCGAGCCCGGAGCCCTGGAACAGGTCGCCACGCTCGCGAAAGCGTGGTTTCTCAAGTATCTCGCCTGAACCATTTCGTGCGGGCGGTACATGCCACCGGCAATAGCACCAAATGGCACGATCTGGCACTTTTTCGGTTCGTTCACCGAAGCTGATAACAGGCGCAAGTCATTGTAAATTATGTGTTTGAGTTTGCAAACGACTTGTCTGCGATGCCCAAGTGGGTGCGAGGGGGGAATGTGCTGGTTGGCCAGCAAAAGCGTGTCGCACTCGTGCGGGGGCCAAAAATAGTGTCACCAGTGTCACAGCCTTTCGGGACAAGGACTTACGGCGTGACGCTTCTACTTTCGGTCGTCACGGCATAAACGCAATGGGCGGTTCTCGTCCGCAGATCGGGCCGATTCGCGCAGATCGGAAGGATCGATGAACGCGAACCATTCCCGCCAAGCTCTCAAGACGTTGCGGTGCGGTAAATCGTTATCTTGGATATCGTCGTTGTGATCTGCTCATTTAGAATGTGAGAGATGGGTGTAGCCGCATCGATCGGCTCAGTTGCCACCAGCCCTGCCCCTGCGGTTCAGTTCGTCGCCTTCCGCCGCCGATGCGTTCGCTCCAGCGTCCGCCTCTGCAGCGATGCGGTCAACCTTCCTCTGCCTGACTTCCGTGAGAGCTCGCAGAGTATTGTCGAGTACCGCGCTGAGGGCCTCCTCCTTTTCCTGGGCAGCCAACGCCTGGGTGGCCAATTCGTCCTTTAGCTCGGTTGCAGCGGATCGGAGTCTGGCACGAGTCGCGGCAATTTCAACTCCGAGTCCTTTGTTGATCTTGGCCGTCCACTGATCTTTCAGTCTCTTCGCCTCCAAACATTGCGCGATCTCTTGCTCTCGAACATCCGCAAGCTTCTTCGCGAAAGCGCTTTCTAGGACGGCTAACTGTTCCTCCTGCATCGTACCCAGTATCTCCGGCGGCGGAAGTGTAAGCTCGCGCGCTCTCCGGACAAACCAGCCCATGACAGCACCGATTGCTAGCACTGCAATAAGCAGCCATCGTAGGCGAAAACGCGCATGCTTGGTCCAGCTAGATCGGCGGATGGATCTGATCACCATCGCCTCAAGGCTCGCACGCGGAAGTGGCTTGATCGCCGGTCCGACCGGCGCGGCGTTGAGTTGAGCAGTGGTCTGAGGCTGCAGGTCAACGCACGCCGTACTCTGGTCAGTCGCCGCGCGGATTGCAAGCGAATTCTCTGAGAGGAAAATGTGGCGGCACCCGTTCACCGGTTCTGGTATGAGTCGACATGAGGGGGAGCCCGGACGTCGCTCGTCCACTTGACCTGCGAAGGCTCAGCAGCCCTGGGTTCGCCCGCTCGTCCAATGCGCGACCGCCTTCGGCGCTTGCGACCGCGAATCCGCCGAGATGCCATCCCTGGACCACCCGCTCGAATCCGGTTATGGTCGAACCGGTCAATCTTGAACAGCGGCGCCTGAAGGCGGAGGGCGACGCCATTAAGCATCTTTGCGAGGCGGGTACTGGAGCGCCCCCGCGAAGATGATCAGGGTTAAGAAGAGGATTAAGATTAGGATCACGATTGAGATTACGACCATACTGAAACTGCTCGGACCCGCCGGCTCCGCGCCGTCGTTCGGGCTGCGTTCTTGGTCCTGCTCCCGGTCTTCTTCGTAATCGTAATCGTAATCCTAATCTTTCTCGGGATGAAATCCTTAGGGGCGTCGGGCGGAGGGGCGTGCGTGCGGCTTGAGGATCTGAGCTGGCCGGCGGTGGCGGAGGTGGTGGGCGCGGCGTGCCGGTTGTGGTGCCGATCGCGGCAGTCGAACAGCACGGCCGCCATCTGCCGGTATTCACCGACAGCATGCTGCTGGGCGAAGTGGTGCGCTGCGCGGCCCTCGCGCTGGGCGACCGCGCCCTCTGGACGCCCCTTCTGTGGCTGGGCAATTCTCATCATCACCTCGACTTCCCCGGAACGCTCTCGGCACCGCCGCGCACCTACCTCGATCTTCTCGCCGGACTGATCGACAACCTGGTCGAGCACGGCTTCCGCCGCGTGGTGCTCTTGAACGGGCACGGGGGCAACATCGTGCCGGCGCAGCAAGCGGTCTTCGAGGCCCGCCAGCGCTATCGCCAGGCGAGTGATCTGTTGCTCCTGGCCGCGACCTACTGGCTCCTGGGCAGCAAGCCGCACGAGATCGAGCCCACGATCGTGCAGGGCGCCATGGGGCACGCGTGCGAGTGGGAGACTTCAATGGTCATGCATCTTTCACCCGGCCTGGTCGGCGACGCGGCGGCGATCGAGCCGGTTTCGCCTGCGATGCCCTTTGAGCCGGCCACCCAGGGCTGGATCACGCGCGAGCGGAGCGCATCGGGCCACATCGGCGAGCCCGCGCGCGCCAGCGCTCAGAAGGGACAGGCGCTCTTCAGCATTTTCGCCCAGGATGTCGTGGCATTTCTCGAACGGGTGATCGCATGGGACGGTCGCGCGTGGAATGGCTGATATGACGACCGGACCAAGCGCGACTGCACTCAGCGTGGAACCCCGGGCCACGATGCGGGCCTGGGCCATCTGCGGGCTCATGCTCTGGGCCACGATGCTCAACTACATGGATCGCCAGGCGCTCGCCCAGCAGGCGACCGAGATCAGCGCCGACCTCGAGCTCACGAACGAACAATATGCGCGCATCGAGTCTCGATTCGGCCTGGCTTTCGCGGTGGGGGGAATCGTCTGGGGCTTGCTGGCCGATCGCGTGAGCCCGCGCTGGCTTTACCCCGTCGTCTTGATCGGCTGGTCGGCCGTGGGGTACGCGACCGGCGGGGCCGGCAGCTTCAAGGCGCTGTACCTCTGGAGGACCTTGCTGGGGTTCTTCGAGTCGGGGCAGTGGCCGTGCGCGCTGGTCACCAGTCAGCGGCTGCTCTCACGCCGCGACCGTGCACTCGGCAACGGCATCCTGCAAAGCGGGGCGTCGCTGGGAGCGATCATTACTCCGGTCATCGTGTATCTGCTGGCGACACAGGCGCCCGGCGGCTGGCGGCTGCCGTTTCGAGTCATCGGCGCCAGCGGCGCGCTCTGGGTCGTCGCCTGGCTGGCCACCGTGCGGACGCGAGATCTCTCGCGCGAGGCGGTGACGGAATCGGACCTGGAAACGGCAACAGGCATGCGCGAGCCGGGCGACGTGGGCGCAGGCGCGGGCCCTGGCGCTGTTGCCAGCGGGCGCCGGGCGGTGTTTCTCCGCCGCTTCCTCGCGCTGGTCGTCGTGGTGATCATGATCAATCTCTGCTGGCAGTTCTTCCGGGCATGGATGCCCAAGATGCTGCGCGAGCAGTATGACTACACCGCCGGGCAAGTGCAGGCGTTTTCGGTGGCGTACTACATCGCCGCCGACGTGGGATGTCTGGGCATCGGCTTCCTGGTGAAGTGGATGGTCGAAAGAGGTTCTTCAGTTCATCGGGCGCGGATGTCGACGTTTTTCGCCTGCTCGCTCTTGACGGCCACCAGCGTCGTGGCCGGCTTTGCGCCACCGCCGTGGCTCTTGCTTGGCGTGCTCTTGGTGATCGGCTTTGGCTCGCTGGGCCAGTTTCCGACCTACTATGCGTTCACGCAGGAGCTGTCGGCCCGGCGGATGGGGAATGTCACCGGGGTTTTAAGCTTTCTTTTCTGGCTGTCGTATGCGACTGTCTCGGAACCGGTCGGCCCTGGATCGACCAAACGGGCTCGTTCTCGCAGGTGATGGTGCTGGCCGGTCTGTTGCCGCTCGCTGCTTTGTTCGCACTGGTCCTTGCCTGGGATGACCGGTCGGGCCGGGCGCCGGCATGAATGAGAGATCCGACATGAATCGATTGAAGGACAAGGTGGCCGTGATCACCGGCGCCGGGGCGGGCATCGGCCGCGCGACCGCCCTCTTGTTCGCGGAAGAAGGGGCCGCGGTCGTGATCGCCGAGCGCGACTTGACGAGTGGCCGCGCGGTCGCAGACGAGATCACACAGCGAGGGGCGGCGCGCTCTCTTGTCCCCACCGACGTGGCCGACCTTGCCAGCGTGATGCACATGGCGGCCCAGGCCGCCCTGGCTTTCGGCGCGATTCACGTGCTGGTCAACAACGCGGCGGTCTTCGTCTTGCGCGGCATCGAAGCCACGCCCGAAGAGTGGCGGCAGACGCTCGACGTGAACGTGATGGGCCCGTCATTGGCTGCCCAGGCCGTGGTGCCCGCGATCCGCCAGGCCGGCGGCGGCGCGATCGTCAACCTGGGCTCGATCTCGTCGTTCATCGCCCAGCCCAATTACGTCACTTACAATACCACCAAGGCTGCCATCCTGGGCATGACGCGCTGCATGGCGATGGACCTGGCACGCGACAACATCCGCGTGAATGCCGTTTGCCCCGGCGTAGTGTGGACGCAGATCGTCGAGCGCCAGGCCAATGCCATGGGGCTCGACCGCGCGGCCGCCGACGTTCATCCTGATTGGGCCGGCGCGCAGTTGATCAAGCGCTGCGCCGATCCGCGTGAGATCGCTTATGCGATCTTGTTTCTCGCCTCCGATGAAGCGTCGTTCATCACCGGCGCGCACTTCATGGTCGACGGGGGTTACACGGCGCGGTGACGGCGCTCAGATGAATCTGTAATAGGTTGTGGGTGAGGCAAACAAAGATGAGTTGGCTGACGACCAGGCTCCGCGCCGTCGAATGGAACCGCGTCAGGTCCCAGAAGCATTTCACCTGGCGATGTCGCTCGTCTGGAGCGGGTGGGGTTTTGACCCAGTTCGGCTCGGTCACTTCACCTCGAGACCCAGGCCATCTCCTCGACGATAAGGCTGGGTGTTCCCCTCAAACCGGCCCTTCGCGAAATAACGATGGATAGTTTCGCCGACCCAAGAACACTCGGAGTACGCGGATTCCATCTTCCAGAGGCCGATAAATCACCACGTAAGAACCGACGGGAAATGTACGGAGATCGCGACCAAGATCCGGCCGCGCCTGTCCCATGCGCGGTTGACTCGCGTGGGTCTCGCAGGCTTCCCGGATAAGGTCGACGGTTCGATCCGCCGCCTGCGGACTCTTGAGCGTTCGTCCGATGTGGTCGAAGATTCCGTCGAGGTCCGTGACAGCGGCCTCATCCAGCTCGACGCGGGGCATGGGGATCCGCCGGTATTAGTCAGTGATACCCTCGCGCGAGTCGCTCGCGGCCCCGACGCTTCACATCCTCTGCGTCGAACGGCAAGCCGGGCTCACCTCGGTCGAGACGCTCGAGCCCGGGCTGAAGATCCTTCTTGAGCCGCTCGAGATCGCGTTGATAAGCACGGAACGCTTCGACGCATTCCTCGGGAGAAACATCCACTGACCGTTCCTGGATCTGCTGGCCCAGGAATTGGTAGAACGCCTCGATCTCGCGGCAGGTGTCGGTGGACATCGATTAGTCTCCTCCCCCTCGTCTCATCGCCCTAGAATCAACTAGATTTTAACCGTCCCCTGCCCTCGCGACCAGATCGACCGGTCAACTGACTTTCCGCGCGGGCCGGTGTAGAATCGATGAGCTTGAACGTGTCGCGCCAAGACACCTGTCGCCACCTGGTCTATGAAAGACGACCGTCGCGCGAAGGCAAGAAGCGGCTGATCGGTGCTGCGCCGTTTCGCGATCGCGCCGAGCGCCGTTCTGTCTCGTGTTCCGCTCCGCGACGCAGGAGGACGTCCTTCTCGCCAAGCGCGCCGCTCAGTGTGTTCGCCCGCGCTGGCGCAAATGGAAATCGATCACGAGCGGCAGGTGGTCGGAGGCGTCGCGTGCCAGTCGTGAGTGCTGAATGCGCGCGTGACGGACCTCGACCGGGCCGCGCGCGAACGCCTTGTCGAGCGAGACGACGGGCCAGTAGGCCGGGAACGAGCGGAACCGAGACCGCGGCGCGGTCACTTGCACGAAGCCGTGCGCGGCGAACGGTCCGCGGGCCAGCGTGTTCTGCCAGTCGTTGAAATCGCCGACGATCAGGGTCGGCAGATTGGCCGACCCTCGGAATAGCGCGTGCTCGAGCAGATGCCGCGCCTGCCAGTGGCGCTCGCGCTCGGCCAAGCCCAGGTGCCAGTGCACCAGGTGCATCAGTCCCTCAGGAGTTTCGACGACCGCGATCTGTGCGCCGCGCGGCTTGCGGCGCTTGCGGCGCAGCGAGATCTGGTGAGACGATCGGAACGGCCAGCGCGACAAGATGAGGTTGCCGTAGCCGCCGCCGCTCTTGAATCGCACGTTGAGCTGGAAGAGATGGTGGCACGCGCTTAACTCACGGGAGAGCCGAGCGGGCTGGTCGTCGTGGTGCGTGCGCCGACGTGGCGGTCGACTTCTTGCAGGCAGATGAAGTCGGGGTTCTCCGATTCGATGACATCGACGATCCGCTCGAGGCGATACCGGCGATCGCGGCCGCCGATTCCTTTGTGGATGTTGTAGGAGAGCAGGCGCATGGTCAGTGATCTCGAGCGCTGTCGGTTGGGTTGCCGGCTGGGGGCACTGCCGGGCGGTCTGCGTGTGGCCCCGCGCCGCGGCGCCCTTGGCGCGTCGCACCGCCTGGTGCCACGCCACGTGTTCCGCCAGCCGCGGCTGCCTCGTCGCCCAGGGCTTCGTGAGTCGGATTGCCGGCGCCGTCGCGCTCGATCGGCAGATCGAGCGCCGCAACCGGAGTGAGCTCGGTCGGCACCCGGTTGCGCATGACCCGGCGAATCCCCCACAAGACCAGCGCGTGATGGACTGCGCGGTAAAGAAACCAATATCCGATCAAATTGGGGCCAGGCAAGATCCAGAGGATGATAATGGCCGGGGCGCAATGCGCCGTTGACGCCAAACCACAAGAGGTGCCGCCACCACTCGTAGCTCAAGTAGCTGCGCCAGATCTCGCGGACCTCGGCGTTTGAGCGCGTGGCGGGGTGGTGCAAGTCGATCTTGGTGGCCGAGCGCAGCCGCGCGAGCATCGCCTCGTCGGGATGAGCCAGCGTGTGCAGCCACTCCCACGCGCGCGCACCCACGCGATGGTGCCAGACTGGTCGTGCTGCCACGCCGCGACGAGCCGGTGATAGCGGGCGCGAAGCCGAGCCGCGCAGGCCCGATCGCTGCTCGTCGCCCGAGTCGCCGGCTGCACCAAGCTCGGCAGACCCGGCCGAGACGTCGGCAAAAAAGAAGAACCGCTCGTGGTCGATCAACAAGAGGTAGATCTTCACGGACGTTTCTTCCTGGGATCAAGCCGAGGAAGCACCTCATGTTCGAGCTTTTTCAGGTCGGAATCGATTTCCTCGTCAAGCACCTTCTTGCCCGATTCGATCTTGCTGGTCACCGTTTTGGATTCTTCGGCCGCCGGGTTGACAAACGGCAGAAAGGAGTACGCCAGCACCACGAGCACGATCGGAATGCACGACGTGGCGATCCGGCGCAAAATCGGCTTCATTGCGCCCATCGGGTCACCAGGAAATAGACGGCGTAGGGCGGGAACAAAAACGCGATGCCCGGAAGCGGTCCGTCCTTGTAGGGGCGCACGAAAAACGCCAGCAAATCGGCCCAGAAGCACCGTAGTTCGCCAGGACGACGACGACAGCTCCCAGGTGGACGAGGTAAGAGTTTTCGACGACGAGGCCGAAGATCATGAGCACGACGAAGGGGACGGAAATCAGATAGGCCCAGGCATCGATCCAGGCGCAGCAGCTTGAGCACGAGGCCGACGCTCTTGCGCCACTTGACGCGCAGCCAGCCCGCCGGCCCGGACTCGCCGAGACCAAAGAAGCCGAATCCGCTGCCATGGTGGCCGGCCAGCGTATACCCCTGCCGATCCCTTTCGAATTCGGCAATTTCCCGCACGGCGGCCTCGATTTCGGGCGACGCGGGCACGAGTCCAACCGCAACGTCGTCGTCGTCGAGCAGCTCGAACTGTGCGCGGCCTTGATCGGCGTGGTGGGGATGGGAACCGAGGCCGCCAGGTGCCAGGGCGAAGACCGAGTCGTGGGGCCCGACCACGACCCGGGGAGTCGGATTCGGGTTTGAGGGTGGCTGCTCTGGGCGGGTTTCTCGGTTTCGCGAGCGATCGCCACGGGGGGCACGAAAAGGGGGGCTGCTCGGGGGGGCTCAAACGAAACGCCGGGGAACGGCCCGGCTCATGCGCCGGCTCGGCACAGGTTGCACCGGGTGCTCTTGCTTTGGCTGGTGCACCGGTTGCGACGGCAAGGCAACGGCGCATGGATGGGCCCGCGGCTGCCGGTGCGTGTCCTACCGGCTCGGCGGCGCCCGCACGCGGAATCCTCATGACCTGTCCGCAGTGAGAGCACCGCCCGCGCCGACCGCGCCGAACGCTCGTCGACCTGGAAGCGTTTTCCGCAGTTCTCGCACTGGAATATGATGAGCATAACGGCTTCGATCACCGCCGACTTACGATCGCAGTCGCACCGTCAAATCACGAGACGCAAGCGTGGTGCGAGTATCGCATGTTTCGGCGAATGAGCGAAGAGCCCGCTATAGATTACGGGCGATCGGTAAGGGAACAGTCGGCGAAGCGGGTCAGCCTTTCTTGTGAGTGGCGTTCCGGTTCACCAGGGCCAGCGGGCCGGCCGGCCTGGCGGCATGCCTGACGTGCTGGGCGAGAATCGCCTTCGGGGTCTTCGTGAGCACTGGCACGAACTGATTGGTGGCCACCGGCACATTCGGTTTGTAACCGTAGTTCAAGAACTGGGCATTGAACTGGCTGCCGGCCACGCCGTCGCCGCTGGGGAAGGTTCCGTTGTAAGAGCCGTCCAACTGGTTGCCGGCGACGTCCTCGATTCCGGCGGACAGTATCGCGAAGAGGTACTTGCCGTGGTGAATGCACGCCATTGGCGACCCTCAGAACGACCGTCACCGGCGCGGTCGGCGACGACATCGGCGGCACGAGCTTCGCCGCTGTGATCTTGTAGGCCCGCGGTTTATACGTGGTGCGCCGCGTGAAGCTGTAGTTAAGAGTGTTGGTGAGCGAGGCGAGATCCATGCCGCTGCTATTGTCCTGGTACGTCACGTAGATCTGGCCGGTCTTGGGGGTCATAACCACGCTCACGACTACCGGCGAGACCGTGTCGATCAGGAGCGGGCCGGCGTTGACCATGCCGGTCGCTGTTCCATTCGAGAAGGCCTCGACCGAAAACTGGTACTGGCCGTCGGCAAGCGTCGACGACGTGACCGTGTATTTGCCGTTGGCGTCGGCTGTCGTGACGCCGACCTGCACGGGCCCTCCCGAGCTGCCGGTCTTCTGAGCGTATAGGATCAGTTGGGCGCCGGGGATGGTGGTCCCGTAGTAGGTCGGCGTGTTGTCCTTGGTGATCCCGTCGGTGTCGGACTCGCCGGTGTCGCTCGACGGCTCGAGGTAGACCGTCGTGTGTGTCGCGTTCGTCGTCTGAGGGATGACCGTCACCGTGATGGTGGTGGTGCCGAGGTTGCTGTACAAAACGCCGTCGTACGCCTTGAAAGTGAACGAATCAGTCCCGACGTAGAACATGTTGGGCGTGTAGGTGAACCCGCCGTTGGACGCGAGGTTGAGCGTGCCGTTCAAGGGCGAGTTAACCAGCACCGCCGTGAGTGGCAGCCCGTTGGGGTCGAATGCCGTCGCCAGGATACCAGGGGCGGGAACATTCAGCGTGGTGTTTTCTGCAACCGAGAAGCTGGCATTCTGGACCGTCGGCGGCAAGTCGACCTTCACGACGGTGATCGTCACCGTGGCAACGTTGCTCGAAAACTTGCCATCGTTGGCCAGATAAGTGAAGCTGTCGGTGCCGAAGAAGTTGGTTTTGGGCGTATACACGAACGAGCCGTCGGAGTTCAAGGCGACCGTCCCGTCGATCGGCCCGGTTTGCAGCACGGCCGAGAGCGGCAGCCCGTTATAGTCAGTGTCGTTGGCCAGCACGCCGGGCGCGGCCACAGAGAGCGGCGTGTTTTCGTTGGTGCTGTACGCGACATTCCTGGCGACCGGCGGCTGGAGGACGGGAACAACCGTGAGAGTGACGGTGGCGAGGTTGCTGGTGAGACCGTCGGACGTGATGTAATACGTGAAACTGTCGGTGCCATTGAAGTTCACGGCAGGAGTGTAGGTAAAGCCGCCGTCGGTCCAGGGGCTGGCATCAGGCGTCAGCGTCCCCTCGAGCGGGCCGTTGACTACCGTGATCGTCGGCACACCGCTGGGGTACGTGTCATTCAAGAGGATGCCGGGCGCGGCCACCACCAGCTTTTGAGGAGCACTGGCGGTGTTCTCGAGCACTGAGTAAGCATCGTCGCCGGCCGTGGGAGTGACGGGAATCGGCGCGACATTGATGGTCACCGTGGCGACATTGGTGCTTTCGAGCGTGCCGTCGCTGGCCTTGAACGTGAAGGTAGCGACTCCCGAGAAGTTCGGGTTGGGCGTGTAGTTGAATGACCCGTCGTTATTGAGCGTCAGCGATCCGCTGACGGCGCTGCTATCAACGAGGATGGCCGAGAGGGTGCTGCCGGCGGGGTTGGTGGCGTTTGCCAGAACTCCAGGGCCGGCCACGAAGAGCGAGCCGTTTTCGGCGACGCCGAAGGTCGAAGGATTGACGGTCGACGGAATATCGACCGCCCCGACGTTGATCGTCGCTGTCGCCGGCACGCTGATGAGTCCGTTGGAATCGGTGGCTGTGAAGGTGAATGAATCGGTGCCTGTGAAACCGACTGACGGGGTGTAAGTGAACGAGCCGTTGGGATTGAGCGTGAGGGTACCATACGATGGATTGGTTACAACCTGCGCTGTGAGGGCCAATCCCTCGGGGCTGAGCGCGCTGGCTAGCACGCCCGGCGCCGGGATTGTGAGCGAAGCCGGGATTTGCGCGGTGTTTTCCTTGGCCGTATAGGTGACGTCGCTGACCACCGGCGGCAGGTTGACCGGGTTGACGTAAATCGAGCCCGTGACCGGCGTGCTGGTGAGGATGCCGTCGGTTACCTCGTAAGTGAATGTGTCGGGGTTGCCCGGCGTGCTCGAGTAGCCCGTCACGGGAGTATAGCTGAACGAGCCGTCGTCGTTGACGGAGAGCGTGCCGTGTGTGGGAAGCGTGAGCACTATTGGATGCAGCGTCAAGTCCTGGGGGTCGCTCGCGCCGGTGAGGAGCCCGGCGCGGTGCAAAAGAGCTCGGTGTTCTCAGGCGTCGTGTAGAACTGCGGCGTGGCCGTGGGGGGACTGAGGACCGCCAGGGTCACTGCGGTGCCGCCGTCTGCGGCGTAGTTGATCACCATGGTCACGCCGTTGACCGTGATCGTCCCACCCTGCGGCAATCCGGCAAATGTACCTGTGATCGACCCCGCGTTGGCGGTGGTGATGATGGGCCAAGAATCAGTCGATGACGGAGTGTAAGTGAGGTTGACCGAGAGCTTCGCGCCATTGAGATTGACCGCGCCGGTCGCGCTTAATTGGTTGAACGAAGTCGAGCTGGCGAGCGTGGTGACGAAGGTGGTCGAGGGATTGAGAGCGACGGTGCCGGCACTCAAGGTCTGGGGAGGACTGAAGCCAAATTGACCTGGGTTCAGCGAGCCGCCATTGGCCGACGCCGTGATGGCCCCTATGGTTCCCACGCCGTAGAGGCTTCCCCCATCGATCTCAACCGTGCCGGGGCTGAGCGTGCCATCGACTTCAACAAATGATTGATCGTCAACGGTGCCGGCGAACGCCGTCGAGGTGGAATCGAAGTAAATCCCGCCGGAACCCGCGACGGTCAACGTGACGCCGCTTGCGCTCTGGACGGCGCCGTTTATTACGAGTACCGAATCCCCGGCGAAGGTTGCCGTCGCGTTCGCGGTCACATCGAGCGGTAGGTTGATCGCGTCGAACCCAGTGGTGCTCGACGCGTCCAGCGCTGTCGGCCCTGAAATGTCTACTTGATTGCCGTTCAGATTGTAATTGGGCTCGGTGAATGCGAGGTTGTAGTTGTTGCCGGCCAATTCGTCATTATTCGTGGCCAGCTCGGTGGCCGAGGGGCTGGCGAACGAGAGCGTACTACCGGTCGTGATCGGGCCGGCCGGGTTCCAGTTGGCGTCGTTCGACCAGTTCACGTTAGCAGGGTTCGTGCCGATCCAGGTGAACGTGCTCAACAGGCACCGCAGCTCGAGGGCCTCGCAGAGCAGCCTGGCCCTGGCGTTTCTCCCTCGCGCGACCCGATTGTGCGAAGTGCCCGCGCCGCCCCATCGCCCATTGCGGTTCTTCATGACGAACCCTCTTGATGCCGAAAAGACGCTCTCGTGTGCGCATCGCCAACTGGGCGGCTGCGGTTCATCAATCGACGTACGCGCCGGTGCGGACGCCTACTTAGGGCGAGCGTACGTTTCGTGGTCCCGAGCTAAGATAACGTATTTTACGTAATCTGTTTCTACTCACTAGTCAACAACGAAGGCTTAAAATGTCCAAAATCTCGAAGTCCCGGCGTTGATCGATGCTTGATGCTCTATGTCATCGATGGAGATTGCGCATTTCGCCCAGACTTTGGTGGTCATCGCGGCGGTGTTCTAGGAATGCACTGTTACCGTTGTCGTACGTTTCGAAAAGTGGCTTTCACTGGCGTTAACGTTAGACTAGTACATGAACTAGTCGCCGATGGAGGTCGAAAATGTCCAAACCACGATCGCGCCGCAGACCTCCCAGTCAACGAAAGAAGTCGGAGCCGATTCTTTTGCCTGACGAGGCGCGCGTCGTGGCGGCATCGGAGGTGACCGCGAAGCTCGAGCAGATCGGTATCGCGCGGGCGGGCGGGCCTGTGGCAGGCGCGGAAAACACGAGGGCGAACGAGACCGTGCTCGGGCTCGAGTCGACGGCCGCGGCGCTTGTGGACTGCTGCTTATTGGCGCGAACCGGCGAACCGGCGACGGCTGAAGTCATCTCTGTGAGCGCCAGTCCACATCCGGAAAAGGCCGGCAGCGTGGTGCTGCGCATCGACGGGTGGGAGGGCCACCTCTTGCTCATCTTGCCGCGCGATCGAGCCGCCTTGCTCGCGAAAAAGCTGGAACAAGCGATCGACGCCTGCCGTATGCACTCGCCGCGCACGGTGGCCGGGCCCGCTCCAGAATCGGGACCGTCGGTCGCGATCACGCCAATCACGGCCGCGCGCGCCAAACATCGCTACCGCCGAGCCAATCGCGGGGTGGCTGCTGATGAGGCTGCGGCGACCGATCGGGTCCTCGACCAGTTGTTAAACGACGACGCTCCGAAGAAATGAACGCCTAGCGAAAAAGATTAAAACGGCTCTAAACAGTTCCAACCGGACGAAACGGGGCAACTGTACCTGACACCGGGTGTTGCTTGAATGACTCTCGTACGAGGGTGATGATGGCAAAAAACAGCGCGGTGAGCTTTTTAAAGAATCTGTTTGACGTCGCCATCTTGCTCAGTTTATAGTTTTTTCGGACATGTTAAGCGGCTTATATAAAGAGCGGCATCAGGTGTTCGTATCTTGAGCGACGGTGCGCCGCGGGTGGGCGGTGCAACAATTCGGCCTGGTTGGCCGGAGAGACTGGCCCGCGGCTGGCGCCTGAGGAGCCGCGTGCGGCCCAAAAAAGCCTCCGCGACGAGTTTGGATTTCGATCGAAATGGCAATGGGTAGCAGAGAGAGCCGGAGCGAAATGGGAGCCCGGTTCGTGGCCAGCAGCCGGCGAGTCTGACTCCAGCATCCTCGGGACAATTGGCAACGCCAGCACTGTGTCGGGCACGTTGAGATTGTGTCTCGATCGGCGGATGGTTGCGCGCGCCGTTTGAGCGTTCGCGGAAGAGCTTTGATCGTACTTTGCCTTTCAGTTCTCACGTCGGGCGACCGTGGCGTACTGTCTTGCTTGTGCTCTCTCTTCCGCGACCCAGACCAACAGCAATATGTGGGCATTGGCCAACCTCCTACCGTGGACGCGGAAAAGCTCGCCGCCGCAGGCGGTCGGCGCTGAGGTTGATTTGGTGTCCAAGCGCAAGCGCAAGCGCGCCTGGGCTTTCCGTTGCTCGGCCGAGCCGCTTGAAAACCGTGTGCTTCTCTCGGTTGCGCCGTCAGAAATCAACCAGCCGTCGAGTCCAGCGGGATTGCTGGGCGGGGCCGCGGAAGTGAGCACGCCGGTTAATAGCGGTGGCTCGCCAGGAGGCTCGCCCTCCCCAATTGTTGGCTCGCCAGGAGGCTCGCCCTCCCCAATTGTTGGCTCGCCAGGAGGCTCGCCCTCCCCAACTGTTGGCTCGCCAGGAGGCTCGCCCTCCCCTGTGCCGTCGGCAAACGTCGGCGCGCCTGCCGTCACGCCCGGCGATAGCAACCTCACCGATCTGGCGCTCGACTCGTGGAATTACGATGCCGCCCCAACACCGGCGCCCGCGCCCTGGCCTACAACTCCACGGGGCCGCTGCACGTGACGTTGCGGGTCGCCGGCGCGGATTACGAGATCCTCGACACGGCGTCGGGCAACCTTCTCGCAAGTCAGCCGATTGCCGAGACGAGCGAAGTCGACATCACGGGCATCGCGCACTCGGTCAGCACCTTGACGGTCGATTTCAGCGGCGGGGCGATCGTCGTTCCCATCAACTACAACGGCGGCTTTGGCGGCGACAACACTCTGGTGCTCGCGGGGGGCACGTTCGAGAGCACGGACTACGTTTCGTCGGGCCCGCACTCCGGCACGATCACGCTGGGCCCCACCGTCATCAACTATTCGAATCTGACCCCGATTGTCGACAACACGGCCGTGGCCAACCGCGTGTTCACGGATCCGTCGACCAGCGGTGATATCATCGACGTCACGGCATCGACCACAACCGCAGGCGACACCGAGATCTCGAGCGCCCCTGGCAACCCCGGCATTCGAAAACGTCACGTTCGCCAACCCGGCCGACAGCCTGACCATCAACGCCGGCCCGGGGACCGTGACAATTAATCTCGAATCGGTCGGCTCCGGATTCGCGGCGCCGATCTCCGTCAACGGGGGTGGCGGCACTGAGACGCTGGTCGGCCCGAGTGCGACCTCGACCTTCAACGTGACCGGCACCTATTCGGGCACCCTGACCGTGACGGGAGATACGAGCTTCACGTCACAGCCGGTGACCTTCACGGGAATTCAAAACCTCACCGGCGGGTCGGCACTGGACACGTTCAACGTTGCCAGCGGCGCAACCTTTACCGACGGCACGATCGCCGGCGGTGGCAACAGCCAGGACAGCGTGACGATCGATCTGGGGCCATCGGTAGGACCGCTCACCGTGACCGAGCCGACAGACTCGAGCGCGACCTTGAACGTCGTGAGCACGAGCGGCGACACGCTGACCAAATCCACGACCCAAGTGACCTCGAGCTCCTTTCCAAGCTCAACGATCACCTACTCTGGATTTGCGACCGTCAACACCGAAGTACCTTCGGGGCTCTATGCCGACATCCTGAACTTGCTCGGCAGCGGCTTCAGCACGTCGGAGACACTGCCGGCCGAGGACCTCGACGGCATCCTTGACCTCTCGGCCGTCACGCTCAATTTCTCGACGGCTTCCAGTGGCACCGTCAGCATCAGCACCGGACCGGCCACGCTGTTTCCGGGCACGAGCCATTCGGCGAGCATCACCAGTGTAACGGGATCGTACACGGTTGGGACCGCGACGTTCGCGCTAACTTTGAACGGCATCAACTTGAATGCCGCCGGGCTCCTGACTGCCAGCATCAGCTCGATATCGTTCCAGGACGACGAGAACAACACACTGGCGAGTGACGTCCTCGCCACCGTGCAGAGCGCCGACATTACGCTGCCGCCGCTCGATAACACTCAGATCACGCTCGATGGCACGGCGTCGAACCCGGCACTGACCATAACCCGAGGCGGCTTCACGCTGAGCAACGCCTCGGTCACGCTGCCGTCGCTGACCTGGCAGGGGGTCTTCGAGCTCACGAGCCCCACGATCCAGTTCACGAATGTGACGTACACCAAAGCTGGCGACACGTTCACGGGCACGGTCGGCATTTCGGCCAACACGATCGCTCTCTTCCCGGGGCAGACGGGCTTTTCGTCCACGGTCACCGGCTTTAGCGGCACCTACACGTTCGGCTCGGGCGGCGGCTCGGTCGACCTCACGGCCGCCTCGGTCGGCGTCAACCTGGGCGGTACAGCCGAGCTCAATGCATCCAACGTGGTGTTCACGCTCGACCCGTCACAGGGCGTCTTTTCGATGACGACCGGCTTCTCGACGCTCGCGATCAACGGCGCGGGTGGGCAGCCCGTCGTCGATCTTTCGGGCGACTTCGCACTGAGCACGGGTACAAGTTTTGGTGCCACGATCGTCGGCACCGGCGCGCCGTCGTCACCCGAAGCCGTCACCGCAATCGAGCTTGGCGGCACGAACATTGAGGGCTTCTTCGGGGTGGGCGGCGGCAACTACTGGCAGTCCAACGGCCAGCCGAATCCCAGCATCACGAATGCCTACGGACTGGCCTTTTCCAACCTGAGCTTTGGACTGGCCATTCTGACGCCGACATCGGCATCCATGGACTCAAATGTCTACTACGCCTTGCAGGCGACGGTCGGTCAGGTGGAAAGCGTTTTGCCGGGATCAGTGCCCGTGAGCGTACAGCTCGGGCAGCCGGGTACGCCGCTCAATCTCGAGATCGACACCGCTTACAATCCCAACTCGACCACACGTGGGCCCCCGGTCCTGGGTGTCAACTTCACCCAGCTTCCCTATGAACCCAATAATCCGGGCTTATCGATCCCGACCGGGACCGGTACGGCTCCTGTTTTGATCAATTTGAACGCCCCGATTTTCGAGCTTACGGGCTCGATGATCATCGCGTTCGGTGGCTTTGCCCAGTTCTCGGGCACTTTCGCCATCCAGCAGATCGACCTTCAGAACGTGCCGCTCACGGGTGGTGGCACCGTGAGCGATGCGACTGCGCTCACGATCGGCGTGAGCTCCGGAAGCGCTTTCCTCGGTTTGAACGGCGGCACACCGCAAGCCGCTGGACTGAGCGTCAGCATTACGTCACTTGCCATCGCGCTCATCAAACCTTCCGCCTCGAGCGACACGCGCAGTTGGCTCGCCGTGTCGGCGACGGTGGGCAGCATCAGTGTCACCGGCATCCCGGATCTGACCGTGATGGGCACGGCCATCCAGGTGTCCGTCAACTCCGCGGCGTCCGACGGGACCGCTGTGAATTTTGGGGGTATAGGCAGCGGAGCCAATATGGGCCTCTCAGTCCCGACCGGGCCCTCTAGTTCGGTTCCGCTGACTTACTCAAGTGAAATCAATCTTGCCGCCAGCGGCACACTTTCGCTCGGGCTCCAAGCCTCGGGAGTGTCAGCCGCGCTGGGCGGCACGTTTGCGTTCCAAAGCGAGTCGGTCACACTCGGCACGAACACCACCCCGAGCACGGTCATCCAGGTCGGAGTCCAAGATGCCTCGACCAGCTTGAGCCTGGGTTCGAGCGCGCCGGGTGTAACGATTTCGAACATCAACGGTGCGTTCCTCATCGAGTCCACGGGGGTGGCCGGCGTGCTCTCGGCGGGCTCGATCACGTTCTCCGGGCTGCCGTCGGTCCTGAGTGTCGGCTCGATCACGAATGGACTCTTCCAGATCAACACGACCGGAGCGGCGGCGAGCGCCACGGTGCTCGGCACCAGCTTTGATTACTCCGCGTCCGACCAGTTTGATTTCATGTCGGTGAGCGGGACGATCTCGAGCCTGAACATCGATAACATCATCAGCGGTTCCGCGACGGTTGCGGTCGGCGAATCCACGGTTGACGTTTCGCTGGGAGGAACCACGACGCTCACCGGGGCGACGCTGTTCACCCTGTCTCTTTCCAACTTCCAGGTCAGTGCAGGCGCGTCGGGGTTCGGGATCTCAGTCAGCGGCGGCGACCTCGGCATCGCCGTGCTCCAGCCTCCTGCCGCGACCAACGACACACGCTACTGGCTCGCGGTTGTCGCCAACGGCTTGGCGGGCTCACTCGACTTGGGCGGCGCGGTCTCGGCGTCGGTGCAAAACGGGTCGGTGACGATCAACTTGGCGGGCGGACAGGATCCGAGCGGTAACGCGGCGACCCCGCTGAACTGGAAGTCGGCGATTTCCGAGAATGGGGGCGCGAATCTGGCGCAATCGTCGATCTCGGCGCAACATCGCGCCGGTGGGCTCGGTGTCGCTGCCCTTGACCATGACCGGCGGCGAGACGATTGTCAGCGGCACGCTCGCCGATCTCAACATCTTCAATGTGATTAATGCATCAGCCGGCTTTGCGATTAGCGTGTCGACCGTCAGTCCGACGATGGCGCTGTCGAACGCAACGCTGATTACCGTCGGCCTCGACAATCTCTCAGTGAGCGCCGGCGTTAGGGGCTTTGGAGTTTCGATCACGGGCGGCGACATTGGCGTCGCCGTTCTCGAGCCGGCCAATCCGCCGATGGGAGGGGTTGAGGCCTATATCGGCGTCACCGCCACCAACGTGGCGGGTCGCTGGCCTTGGGCAGCTCGGTGTCGGCATCGGTGAGCGGCCTGACGGTAGCCGTCAATGAGGCTGAGGATACCTCGGGCAATTTCTCGATCGCCGACGCCCTCGACTGGCAAACGACCTTTAGCACGCCGGTCGATCCGGGGGCTAACTTCGCGCCCGCCGGCTCGGTATCGCTGCCGGTCAACTTCACCTCGGGTGAGCTCTCACTCGCCGGCTCACTCTCCAGCCTCAACGTCTTCGGCGTGATCACGGGCTCGGCCGGCTTTGCGCTCAGCGAGTCGACCATCGATTCGGCAGCGAACGCCACGGTGCCGCTCGCCGGCGCGACGTTGATCACGGTGGCGCTCGACAATCTCTCGGTCAGTGCGGGCTCGGACGGGTTTGGAATCTCGTTGAGCGGCGGCGACCTCGGCATCGCCGTTGTGAAGGCGCCGACGCCGACTCAGTCGGGGGTCACCGACAACCGTTACTGGATCGCCGTCGTCGGCTCCAACTTCACGGCCAGCCTGGCGATCGGCTCGTTCGCCAGCGCGTCGCTGACCGGCCTTTCCGTCTCGGTCAACACGGCCGGCGGCCAGGAGGTGAACGGTACAACCACCACCGCGGCCACCGCGTTCGATTGGTCCACCGAATTCAGCCCGGAAATCAACCCCGGCCAGAATCTGCCCTCCGCGCCATCGCTCTCGATTACGATCCCGAATCAGGAGTTCTCGTTGGCGGGCTCGCTGGCAAGCCTCGACATCGCCACTGTGATCAACCAAACGTGGAGCGGCATGACGCTTCCCAGCTTCACGCTGAGCGAGTCGACGGTCAACGTGTCGTTCACCGGCTCGGCACCGGCCAGTCTGACGAACGCGAGTCTGTTCGAGATCGGATTCGCGAATCTGCCGACGATATCCGCCGGCACGGGCAATTTCGGGGTGAGTTTGAGCGGCCAGGCGATCGCGCTGGCTCTGATCGAGCCGCCGGCCCCGGCCAGCGGCACCGACTCGCGCTACTGGCTGGCCATCAGTGCCAGCGGGCTGGGGGGATCGCTGAGCCTGGGCGGCTCGAGCGCCGTCTCGGCTTCGGTCAGCGGACTGGCGCTGGCAATCAACACCAGCGGCGGCACGAGCTCGACTGCCGGAGCGGCGTCGCCGCTAAACTGGGCTGCCGACGTTTCGCTGGACGACGGCAGCAACTTCGGCGGCACGAGCAACGAGCCGGTCATCAGCGGCCAGACGATCGATGACGCCACGGGCCAATTCAGTCTGAGCGGCTCGCTCTCGAGCCTCAACATCTTCAACGTGCTCACCGGCTCGGCCGACTTCGCACTGAGCTCGACGACGATCGGACTCACGCAAGGCGCCACCGTGCTGAGTGGCGCGACCTTGATCACGGTTGCCTTGAGCAGTTTGAGCGTGAGCGTCGGCACGAGCTCGTTGGGCCTCTCGATCACCTCGGGCACCGCAGGCTATTTGGGTATCGCGTTTGTCGAGCCGCCGGCGCCCTCGTCGGGGACCGACTCGCGCTACTGGGTTGCCGTTGATGCCTCGGGCCTCGCGGCCAGTCTGAATCTGGGCGGCTCCATCACGGCCACCGTGAGCAACATCAACATCGCGATCAACCAGGCCGGCGGCACGGGGCCTGACGGCACCGCGGCTGCGCCGCTGAACTGGCTCTCGAGCATCAGCGGCACGACCGTGCCCGTGAACCCCGGGCTGAACCTCACGTCGGCGGTGCAGATGCCGATCCAGTACACGGCCGGCAGCCTCACGTTCGCCGGCTCGCTCACCAAACTCAACATCTTCAACCTGGTCACCGGCTCCGCCAATTTCGCGTTCAACGTCTCGACGGTCGACGTCAATAGCCCCAGCCTGTCCGATGCCACGCTCATCACTCTCGGACTGAGCAACTTCCAGACCGCCGCCGGTTCCGGCGCATTCGGTCTGACGGTCAGCGGCGGTACGCTCGGCGTCGCGCTGCTCGAGGCGCCGTCGCCCAGCACCCAGTACTGGGTCGCGGTTGACGGCACTGGCCTGGCCGCCAGCGTGGCACTCGGCGGTCTGGTCACAGCCACGGTCAACAATGTGGCGATCCAGATCAACGAGGGTGAGGACTCCAACTCCGCAAACTCTCCTCCGGCCGCACTCGACTGGGCGACCGCCATCTCGACCAATGGCGGCACCTCCTACGGCGCCACGGTCGACCCGGGCGCGAATCTGCCAACCCCGGTCTCGATGCCGATCACCTACAACGGCGCCGGCTCCTGCTCGAGTTCAACGGCACTCTGACGACGCTCAACATCGATAATCTGATCACCGGCTCGGCGAATTTTGCGTTTTCCGACACGAGAGTGGACCTGAAAAACAGTAATACGGTCACGGGTGCCTCGCTGGTGGAAGTGGCTCTCTCGAACCTCCAGGCGAGCGGGCTGGGCTTTGACGCCAGCGGCGGTGACATCGGCATCGCCGTCATTTCCGCGCCGGGCGCCAGCAGTAGCACCAATTACTGGTTTGCCGTTTACGGCCTCGACCTGTCGGCTTCACTGGATCTCGGTTCGGAAATCACGATCAGTTCGGGTTCGGCTACGGTACAGGTTAATACGTCGGAGAACTCAGCGTCGGGCGGAACCGCGCCGCCGACGCTCGACTGGGCGACCGACGTCACGCTCACGACGAACGGGCCGGCTTATACGGTTGACCCGGGCCAGCTTCTGCCCACGCCGGTCGACCTGACGATCAGCTATGCGTCATCGGTGGCAGCCAGCGTTTCCACGAGCCCCAACAGCGGCGCCGGAGCCAAGTTCAACCTCGCGGGCTTGATCAGCGGCTCGGCGGACTTCGCCTACAGTGAAACCACGAACGTGAGCGTCTCGTTCGAAGGCATGTCATCGCAGATCGACGTTTCCGGGGCGACACTCTACCAGGTCGCGCTCAGCAACCTTGCGATCAACACCGCGTTCGGCCTTGACTTGAATGGCTCCGATATCGGGATCGCGGCGATCGTGCCGCCGACGTCGAGCACTGACAGCCGGTACTGGGTCGCCGTGGCAGCCAGTGGGCTGGGCGGTTCGCTCGATCTCGGCGGCGAGCTTTCCGCTACGGTGAGCGGCACGTCGGTCGCACTCAGCTTGGACGGCGGGAAATCCGGGACGACCTCGGCGCAAAACCTCAACTGGGCCGCCGACATCTTCGAGGGAAGCCCACTCACCCTCGCAACAATCAATCCCGGCTCGCTGCTCTCCGAAAACTTGACGATCAGCTACTCGGCGCCGGAGCCATACGTCTCCGTCACCGGCTCGCTCTCGTCCCTCAACATCTTCAACGTGATCACCGGTTCGGCCAACTTCTCGCTCGTCCAGTCGACGGTCGACGTCGCACTCAATGGGCAGCAATCGTCCAACCTCGTGGGCGCGACTGAAATGGGGTTTGGCCTCTCCAGCCTCGAGCTCAACCTGGCGACGAGCCTCGGCACTGGCTCGGTGACGACGGGCACGAATGGCAGCCTCGTCATCGCCGCGATCGTGCCCGCCAACACCGCCGCCGACAGCCGGAGCTGGGTCGCCGTCATGGGCATGGGCCTGACGGCCGCGATCTCGCTGGCCAATGGTGACGTGGCGGCGAGCTTCACCGACCTGAACGTGAACATCAACCAGGCCAGCGGCACCGGGCCCGACGGCAGCGCCGCTGCTGCGCTCAACTGGGCCGAGGACATTTCGACCGACGGCGGCACGACCTACGGCGGTTCCAGCAACGAGCTCACGATCAGCGGCCAGACGATCACGTTTGCGACTCAGCAGTTGAGCTTGAGCGGTGCGCTTGCAAGCGTGAACGTCTTCAACTTGATCTCGGGCTCGTGGACCACCAACCAGCCCGAGTTTGCTCTGTCGGTTTCCACGATCAACGTCGAGCCGACCGGTACCTCCTCCACCGTGTTGACCGGCGCGACTCTCGTGACCATAGCGCTGGCCAACTTCGATTTCTCCGCCGGCGCCGGTGGCTTCGGAGTGTCGATCACCAGCGGCGCGCTGGGCATCGCGGTGGTCACCTGGTCCGGCTCAGGCGAAACCGCCCAGTGGGTCGCGGTCGACGCGTCGGGCTTCGGCGCCAGTCTGTCGTTGACCTCGAGCGTGACCGCGGCCATCTCCGGCGTCAGCGTCTCGATCAACCAGGCCAGCGGAACGTATCTACCCGCCGGCGACACGAGCACCCCTGCCCTCAACTGGAACACCGACCTCGATCTGGCCGACGACAACCAATACGGCACCCCGGCCGATCAAGTCAACCCCGGTGACCTGCTGCCGACGCCAATCTCGTTGCCGATTGACTTCGCGGAGCAGCAGTTCATCCTGGCCGGCACGCTCGCCAACCTGAATGTCTTCAACGTCATCGAGGGCTCGGCGAGCTTCGCCCTTTCCGTATCAACCGAACCCAGTGTCACGGTCGGCGGCTCGTCGATCACGAACGCCACGCTCTACACCCTGGCGCTGGCCAATCTCTCGTTCGGCGCGGGGACTGGCGGCTTTGGCCTGGCCATCACCGGCGGCGATCTGGGCATCGCCGTGATCGAGGCGACAGGGACCGGCGACAGCCGCTACTGGATTGCGGCGGTGGGCTTGAACCTGGCCGCCAGCTTGTCGCTCACCTCCAACATCACAGCTTCGGTCTCGAGCCTCACGCTGAACCTGAACCAGTACGGCGGCAGCGATTCCAGCGGTCCCAACACCACGCCGCTCGATTGGACCCAATTCGCGCCCAACTACATCAACCCCGGCGCCAATCTGCAGCCCACGGACAACTTGCAGATCGAGGACACCGCGCAGGCACAAATCTCTCTCGGCGGCACGCTGACGGGGCTCAATATCTTCAACCTGATCCAGGGCTCAGCCAGCTTCGCGATCTCGGATATCTCGCCGTGGACCTTCACGCCGACCGGTGGTACGCCAATCACGGGCGGCACGCTCGTCACGGTGGGCCTCTACGACATCATGGCGTCCGTCGGGACCGGCGGGTTCGGTCTGTCGATCTCGGGCGGCGATCTGGGGATCGCGATCCTCGAGCCCCCTGCCCCATCGTCCGGCACCGACTCGCGCTACTGGGTCGCGGTCGACGCCTCGGGCATCGGCGCGAGACTGGCCCTGGGCGGAATCTCGGCATCGGTCGCCAGCCTGAACGTCCAGGTCAACGAGGCCGGCGGCACCGACACGAGCAATAACCCTGCCACGGAGCTCGACTGGACCCAATTCACTCCGCGGATCGATCCCGGAGCGAATATTCCTTCGCTCCCGGCGGGTACGCTGGCCATCAATGACAACGCGACGAGCCCGCAATTCCAGGTCGGCGCGACCGGGGCGTCTTTCAACATCTTCAACCTCTTTACCGGCTCGGCCAACTTCACGCTCAGCCAGTCGACGACCAACGTGTCGTTCACCGGCGCGGCCCCCGCGTCACTGGTGGGGGCGACGCTGGTGCAGGTGTCGCTCAGCGATTTCACCTTCTCGCTGGGCGCAAGCGGCTTCGGGCTCACGATCTCAAGCGGCACCTCCGGCGCGATCGCCGTGGCGGCAATCCACGCGCCGACGCCCGCCCAGGGAAGCGACAACCGCTACTGGGTGGCCGTGGCCGCCGACGATTTGACGGCGACCTTGAGCTTCGGCAGCAGCTTCACGGCCACCGTGAGCAGCCTGTCGCTCGAAATCAACCAGGCCGGCGGCTCGTTCGTCGAAGGGACGACCACCACGCCCGCCACGCCGCTTGACTGGACCCAAGACCTTGACTTAACCGGCAGTGGCACCTTCGGCGGCATGTCCAATGAGGTCAACCCCGGCGGAGTTCTCTCCGCGCCGATCAGCTACACCGGTCCTGAGCTCAGCATCAGCGGCACGCTCCAAGAGATCAACCTCTTCAATCTCTTCTCGGGCTCGGCCAGTTTTGCCATCACGATCACGACCGTCAACGTCGCGTTCAGCGGGATGGGCAAGCCCGATATCACGGGCGCGACCTTGATCACCGTGGCCCTGTCGAACCTGAATATCGCCGTCGGCGCGGGCGGCTTCGGCCTGGCGATCACCGGTGGCGATCTCGGCATCGCGGCGCTCTCGCCCCCGAGCTCGAGCGGTAGCTCGGCTTCGTGGATCGCCGTCGACGGTATGGGACTGGGGGCCACGTTCAGCCTGGGCAGCAGCGTTACGGCGACCGTGAACAGCGTGACGGTCCAGATCAACCAGGCCAGCGGTACGTGGAATAGCTCGCCAGCCATGCCTCTGGACTGGGCCGACGACATCGATTTGACGGGCAACGGCACCTACGCCGGACAGGTCAACCCCGGCGCCACCCTGCCCACGCCGGTGAACCTCACGATCTCATACACCAATGGCCTGCTTGCCGTCGCCGGGGCGCTCGCCGACCTCAACATTTTCGGAATCTTGACCGGCTCGGCCGACTTTGCGATCAGCATCTCGACGGTCAACGTGACAACGCCCGCGCTCACGGGCGCGACCTTGCTGACCTTGGCTCTGACCAACGTGAACCTGACCGTCGGCGTGGGCAGCGTCGGGCTCACAATCTCCGCCGGCAACCTCGGCATCGCCGCGATCATGCCGCCTGAATCCGCGAGCGGCGACACCGCGTCGTGGATCGCCGTCGATGCCGACGACCTGGCGGCGGCGATCATTCTCGGTGGCTTCGTGACGGCGAGTGTGAGCGATGTCAGCGTTCAGATCAACCAGGCCACTGGCGACGTCGCCGCGGGCCAGGCGGCCAGTCCGCTCAACTGGACTCAATTCAATCCGGCGATCAACCCGGGCTCGCTCCTGCCCCAAGCCGCGCCACCGAACCTCACGATCACCTACACGGCCGGCATCACGGCCGTATCCGGCAACCTGACGAATCTCAACATCTTCAACTTGATCGCCGGCTCGGCCGAGTTCTACATCGGCATCACGACGATCAACCTGCCGGCTGCCGACGGGCCCGACTCGACCGGTGCCACTCTGCTCACGCTGGCTCTGGCTAACCTGAATCTGATGGTTGGCACCGACGGCTTCGGCCTGAGCATTACCGGCGGCAATCTCGGCCTGGCGGTGATCACCCCTGGCCCGATCCCGACGGGCACGACCGCCACCGACAACCGGATGTGGATCGGCGCGTACGGCTCGATCCAGACCGTTTCTCTGGGCCTGGGGCCCGACATCACCGCCCAGGCCTCGAACGTGCTGGTGCAGGTCAATCAGGCCAGCGGAGCGTACGCCTCGGGCGGCACGACGACGACGGCGTCGCCTCTCAATTGGACGACGCTCCCCGGCGCGCCCATCAATCCCGGCGCCAACCTGCCGAGCCCAGTCCAACTGCCGATCACCTACACGCAGAGCCTGCTCCAGGTCCAGGCGTCAGTGGTCCTGTCGATCAGCAGCTTTGTCTATATCGCCGGCAACGTTTCGTTCTCCATGACCGGCCCGCTTTCCGTCACCCCGGTCGGCGGCGGTATGCCTATTCAAGTGAACGTGCTCGAGATCGGCGCGAGCAACGTCAATGTGTTCGTCGGCACGGGCGGCCCGTACTTCA
The DNA here is from genome assembly GCA_963830625.1 of uncultured Isosphaeraceae bacterium. Taxonomy (GTDB): domain Bacteria; phylum Planctomycetota; class Planctomycetia; order Isosphaerales; family Isosphaeraceae; genus CAWHMZ01. Next base: position 262,336 of record CAWHMZ010000009.1, read on the forward strand.
ACTCCAACGGGACGCTCGCGTCGAACTCAGACGGCGCACTCGGCCTCGCGCTGTCCGACATCAGCCTCGGTCTGGCGCTGCTCACGCCCACGGCAGGTGGCAGCACGACCTATTACGCGCTCGACGCGTCCGGATCGGCCCAGCTTGTCGGCGTCAGCGGACTTACGCTCGCCGGCAGCCTGGCAGTCGAAGTCAACGGATCATCGAGTGCCAGCACACCGGTCATCGACTTCAGCCAACTGCCGGGCAACAGCCTGGCGATTCCGACCGGGTCGACCACCGCTCCGATTAACATCGGCTTCTCGTCCCCGTTGCTCGAAGTCTCCGGCAGCCTGACCCTGGGCATCAGCAGCTTTGCCTTTATCACCGGCCAGTTTGCCTTCCTCCAGGGTCCGACCCAGACCGTGACCTTGGACAATTCCACCACGGAAACGGTCTCGACGCTCGAGGTCGGTGTGAGCAACGTCTACGCCTTTGCGGGCGTGAATGGCCCCTACTGGGTGATGAGCGGCAACGGCTCGATTCGCGGGCCCACGTCGACCGACGCCATGGGCGTGGCGGTCTCGCAGGCGAGCCTGGGCCTGGCTTTGATGAAGCCGGTGCCGACCACGGGCGACTCGACCCCGACCGTCAGCTACCTGGCCTTGAAGGCGACGGGAAGCGTTGCCTTGATCGGCATCCCGGATATTACCCTCTCAGCCAACAACATCTCGGTCGAGGTCAACGAGGCGACCGATCCCAATAACCCGAACCCACCGGCCGTCAACCTCGCCGCCTCGAATATCAGCATCCCGACCGACACCAATCCCGCCGACAACATTCCTCTCAATTTCGCCTCGGGCGCAGTCCTGGCCGCCCAGGGCACCGTCAGCCTGGCGATCAGCCAGTTTGTCAGCATCACCGGTTCGGTCGCCTTTACGAAGGGCACGGCGCAGAACCTCACGCTTTCCGACGGCACGACGCTCACCGGCGCCTCGATGCTGACTGTGGGTGCCGGCGGCGTTTATGCCTTTGCGGGCGTGGGCGGTCCTTACTGGATGACCGGCCCCGGCGGCTCGGTCGAAGCGCCGATCGGCTCGAGCGCCGTGGGCGTGGCTCTGGGCACCGTCTCATTCGGGCTCGCGCTCGTGCAGTCGAGTACCGGTTCCGAGACCTTCTACGCCTTGAACGCCAGCGCGGCGAGCGTCGCCCTGATCGGTGTGCCGGGCCTGACTCTGTCGGCAACGAGCCTGAACCTGGACGTGAACGGCTCGAGCGGTGTTGCCGACAATGCCGTGATCAACTTCACGGCAAGCTATCCGGCCTCGGGCGGTGGACAGCCCGGGTTGTCGGTGCCCACCGGTCCCAGCTCGTCGGTCACGATCGCCGATACATCGGCGGTGGTCGACGCGTCGGCCAACGTCACGCTGGGCATCGCATTCGCCGGCCAGCCAGCCCTTTCGCTGACGGCCATGGCCATATTCGAGGACACCACCGATGGCAACGGCGCCCAGTCGATCGCGCTGGGACTCACCAATCTCGACATGTCGTTCGGCTCGCTCCTCAGTATCAATGATGTCGACGCATATTTCCTGATCGACGGCTCGACCGTGGCAGGCGAAATCAGCGTGCCCTTGAGCTTCTACCTCCCCTCGCAGAGCAATCCGACGGTCAGCTTCGACAGCATGATCATGCTGGAGTTCAATAACGGGACGAACGCGATCGACACGACGTTTACCTACCCGGGCGGCGATACCTACACGCTCAACCTGCCGGCCGGGCCGTTTGTCCTTTTCTCCGGAACCTCGCTGAATCTGACGATCAATGCCGGTAGCAGCCCCATCACCCTCTTGGGCAACCTCCAGATCGAGGAGGTGACGGTACCGTCGACCTCCGGCGGGGCCGCCCAGACCGAGATTCGGATCGCCGCTTATGACGTCAGCTTGACCTATAGCGACCCGAGCTATGGCGGCGTCAGTCTGACGAATGGCCAGGGCGCCTTCATCATCCTGCAAGGAGGAGTCGCGGGCCAGCTCTCGGGTGACTTCAGCTTCACGACCCCCAGCATGGCCCCAGTAGTTCAGGCCGGCGGCGAGATTTACCTCGAAATCAACTCGACCTCCAGCAACGTCGACCAGACCATTCCGCTGGCCACCGGCGGCTCGCTCCAGGTCGATGTCAACGCCAACACGTTCGCCATCGGAATCTCCAATGCCTCGATCAACATTGGCAACATCGTCACCCTGACCGGCAACATTCAGATCACCAACGAGCCGGGGATGACGCTCTACGGTGCCTCGAACGTCACCCTGTTCCTGGGCGACGGTCCGCCGACGATCAATGGGGCGGCCAACCCCAATGCCATCGGCGTCGAAGTGACCAACGCGTCGATCGGCGTGGTCGATATCAACGGCAATTACGCCGTCTTCGCCTACGGCCAGGCCCAGCTTGTGGGCTTGAGCCCGCTGTCGGTGAGCGGCAGCCTGGCGGTCTGGTACAACCAAACCGGGCAGGCGCTCGACGTCACGGTTCCCTTGCCGCCGGGCTCGACCCCTGCTTCGGTCCCGGTCGTCTTCCAGTCGACCAACAACGTCGAGGAGTTTGCGGCCGGCTATGATTCCGACGGCGCGGTCGACCCGAGCCAGCTCTTGACGATCAGCGCCTCGCAGGTCTTCACGATCCAGGGCGCCGTCGAGTTCACCCTGATGCCGACGGGCCAGGTGAGCGTCGACATTCCCACTGCCAGCGTCAACATCACGATTCCCAACTCCGACGGCACCTTCCCCTCGACGCCCACGTTCTCGATCAGCGGCTCGGCCCAGTTCATGATGGGCGGCAGCTCGGGCTTCCAGCTCCAGAGCCTTCAGGTCAACGGCTTCTCGATCTTCGGCGTCGGAGCGACGATCCAGAACCCGGCAACGAGCCTCCTGCCCCCCACCGCCACGCTCGTCTCGCCCGCCGCCGGCCAGGCGATCAACCTGACCACGCTCAATAATCAGGGCTACATCGCGGTCCATTACAACGACTTCAACAACTCGCCGATCAACGTCGCCAGCATCTTGAACGGCTCGGGCCAGTTCACGCTCTCCGGACCGGGCATCGGCACCGTCGTGGTCAACGCCGACCCGACGCAGGTCAACCCCAACGACGACAGCGACTTCGACTACCACTTCACGGGCGACTTCGCGATTCCCTCGGGCACGAGCTCGACGGTCACGTTGTCGTTCACGCCGGGCTCGTTCGGCGACATGGCCGGCGCGACCAACGTCGCCCAGTCCGCCACGTTCACGATTTACTCGACGGTGACAGCTCCCACGATGGCCACCGCCAGCCTGGCCAACCCGGCCAATGGTCAGGCGGTCAACCCGCAGTCGATGGATCAGCGCGGCTATATCGACGTGAACTTCAACCTGCCCTCCGGAGACACGATCGCCCCGGGCACTCTGACCGGCAACGAGATCACGCTCACCCTCCCCTCGGGCAGCAACATCCTGGTCAATTCGGCAGGCAATATCGAAGGCCTGGTTAACGGCCAGGCCCAGGTCGTTCCACCGGTGCTGGTGGCCGGCAATACCTACCGGTATTACCTGACGCCCTCGGGCGGCATGGCGATGAACCAGATGTTCGCGACCGGCACGGTGACGGTGAACTTCGTGGCCACCACGCTCACCGTCCAGACGGCCGGCTCAAGCGGCACGTCCACGGTCAGCATGACGCCCTCGACCGAGAGCTTCACCGTGAGCGGCTCGGTCAATGATGAGGCCTCGTCCACCGGCGGCATCACCCTGGGTCCGCTTTCGCTCTCGGGCCCGTCGCTGGGTCTGGCCGGCGAGAGTTTCAGCGGCGGCACGCTCGACCTGACGGTCGCAATCGGCGTGGCCTCGGCCAGCTTGAGCTTCGGCGGCGGGCAGTCGGGTAGCGGCATCACGGCCTCGCTCACCAACGTCCTCGGCACGTTCCACGTGCAGGTGAACGTGTTCAAGCTGATCTCGGCCATCACCAGCGGCAACGTCTCGAGCATCTTCTCGGCGTTCAACGTCCCGGCGAACTTCAGCTTGAATATCGGCGGGCTCAACATCACCGTGCCCAACGCCGTGACGATCACGGCCAGCGGCATCCAGTTCAACTACGACGCGTCGTTCAATCCCAACGTGGCCCCGTCCAACCCGAGCTTGGGCGGCCTGCACGGCAGCGACGGGCTCTACCATCAGAAATACCTGACGATCAACTCCGGCAGCGTCTCCCTGCCCGAGTTCGGGGTCACGGCATCGATCGCCCCCGACACGGCCAACAACCTGCCGGGGCTCACGATCTGGGACAACGGCTTCACGATCGGCACGGCGACCGTGAGTGTCACGGGCTCAAACGGCGCGCCCTTCACCTTGGGCAGCATCCTCTCGTTCAACAACATCGCCGTGATCGTGACCGACTTCGACGTGGTCTTCGGCCAGGCGATCGACTTCAACGGCTCGATCACGATCTCGACCAACGGCGCGACGTTCCTGCCCGGCAAGCCCATTTCGGCGTCGATCACCCAAACTCCCGCCGAGATGTCGGCGAACCCGCCGCAGCCGGCCATGTCGGCGACCTTGCAGTTCTCCGGTGGCCAGGTTCAGGACGTGGTCTTCATGATCGGCGGCACCTTCTCGGTCTCGATTTCCAGCTACGTGACCTTCACGGGCACGGGGATCACGCTCGATACGAGCGCGGGCCCGAACGAGCCGATCGCCATCATCGACTCGATCGGCGTGAAGGTCACGCTGGGGTCGCTGGCGATCACGGGCTCGGCGACGGATTTCGAGTTCCTGGGCAACGGCTCGTTCGTGCCCCTGGCGGGCTTCGGCGTGGTGCTATCGGTCGGCTCGTCCACGGGCAGCTCGTTCATGTGGCCGAGCTGGCTGCCGATCCAGATCACCGAGCTTGGCATCCAGTGGCCCGACGGCATCACGACCGACCCGACCGACATGCTGATCACGCTGTCGGCGAGCATCACCGGCATCCAGGGCTTGGGCGGGCTCACGTTCTCGGGCTCGGTACAGGGAATCCAGATCGACACCGGGCTCTTGCTCGCCGGCCAGTTCCCGATCGTGGGAATCCAGTCGTTCGGCGTGACCGTCACGGGCAACATGTTCGGAGGCGAGATCAATGCCACCCTGGTCGGCGGCATCGTCAATCTTGACGTCCAGCGGCAACATGATCGCCGTCGACCGACACGACCACCCCGGTGGCCTCGCGTGTCTTCTACGCCGGGCTCCAGGGCGGGTTTTCCTTCGGCGGGTTGTCGGGCTTCACGATCCAGATCGGCCTTTCGTCGCTTGGGCCCGCTCGGGGTCCAGCTCTCCGTCGACCTGCCCGAAGGCATCCTGCTCGATCCCGACACCGGCTTGTCATCAACGACTTCACCGCCGGAGTCAAGTTCTTCACCACGCTGCCGTCGATCACCGACCCGATGCAGTTGAGTGGCCCGGCGTTCACGGTGCGAGTCGGTGCCGGTCGCCGCCAACTGGCTGTCGATGCTCCAGAGCGCAGGTGGTCGCCCAGTACAAGGCGATCCAGGCGAACCCCGGCCTGGGCGGGTTCCTCGCGGCCTTCACCCAGCCGATGCTCATCATCGGCAGCGCCGACATTTACTCGATCTACACCAGTCAGCAGCTCTTCAACGGCCAGGTGACGGTCGAGATCTCGACCGACGGCAAGTTCTTCGTCGACGGCCAGCTCAACTTCGCCGACAACAAGCTCTCGATCACCGGCAAGCTCTATGCCGACCTGTCGAAGGTGGCCTCAGGTGACGTGACCGTACTGTTCCTGGCGAATATTCCCGACCAGGTCCAGCTCTTGACGTTGGACGGCTCCATCAAGATGGGCTTCGAGAACGCCCAGGGCCAGCAGGTCACATTCCAGACGACCGCGCCGGCTTTGCCCGAGCCCAGCGCCCAACTGGTCGGCCCGGTCAATAACGGCAGCGTTGGCTATGGCACCTTGAACGGCGAGGGCTATGTCGACGTGACATTCCCGAGCTCGCCCTATCCCACGGGCAGCACCACGCCGTTCTCGGGCAGCTTGAACTCCAGCTCGGTAACCATCACGGCGCCGGCGATCGAGATCGTTCCGCTCGCGAATACGCCCAACCAGCAGCTTCCGACCCTCGACACGTCTCAGGCTCCGCTCGAAATCTCCAGCGACGAGTACCGGTACTGGCTGACCGGTGTTACTCCGGCAATGGAATCGACCGGCAACGATGCCCTGACGGCCGACAACGTCGAGTTCATCCAGGGCACGGTCTCCTACACCGACTCGCAGGGCAACGTCATCTTCAATCAGTACGGGGTCGACGCCAGTACCACCAATGCCAACCCGACGGCCCAGCCTGAGTACCCGGCGACGATCGGCGTGGTCCACGGCGCCTACGTCGACGTGCGAGTCTATCCCTCGGTCGGTGGCCAGCTCAACGTCAACGATCTCGCCGCGCTCATCAACCTGGGCGGCGCGCACCGTGTCGTTGACCGGTCCATCCGGGGCTGTCGCCCTCTCGAGCCCGACCCTGCTCGCCGACGGCATGACGGTGCGCTACTACCTGCCGGCCGACACCACGCTGAGCGCCGGCATTTATACGCTGAAGGTCTTGCCCAACGAGTTCAGCGACTCGCTTTCGACCTCGGCCAACAACGTGGGCGCGAGCTACAGCTTCAACGTGGTGAACGTGACCGCCAACGTCGCCGGGCCGTTCGTCACCGGGTCAACCGGCACCAGCAGCCCGTCGACCGACGTCGGCACTGCCAATGCCGCCACCTTCAGCGTCCCGAGCGGCTACACCGAGGCCACCCAGACGCTGCATTACATCGACATCGTCTACAATCCGGCCCCCGGCGCGCAGCTCAACTACGACTCGATCCTGGGCACTGTCAACTCGAGCAATGCGCGCGTTTTCCCGACCACGGTCCCGTTCACGATTCAGTTCACCCCGGTGGGCGGCACGGCCGAGACGTTGACGGTTGACCCCGAGCCAATACCCATCACCGTCGCGCTCAACTCCGCCGGCACGACGCTCATGGCCACCGCGGTCACGGGGACGCTGAGCAACAATCTGCCCGATGACGCCACGCTCCTGGGCGACCAGGTTGACGAGTTCCGCTACGTCATCACCGGCCCGAGTGGCTTCACGTATTCGCCCGGCACGCTCACCGTCAGTTTCACCGGCACCAGTGGTGCGGGCGACTGGACCGACTCGCAAGGCGACCCGGGCCAGATGACCACGCAGACCTTCTTGATCCAGGGCCCCACGGCCACCGTGACCAACCCTTCATCCGGCAGCAACATCGACGTCTCGGCGCTCAATAACCGCCATGAGATCGAAGTCACGCTGCCGATTGCTTCCGACGCGTCGGGCTACACCATCGATCCAGGGTCGGTCCAGACGCTCACGCCCAAGTTCACTCTGAGCGGGCCCGGAGTGGGCACGGCCACCGTGGACACGAGCCAGGCGCCGGTGCCCGGCATGACCGACACCTACTATTTCTGGATCGACGGCTCATTTGCCTCGAGCTCGTCGTCGCAATCGAACTGGGTGACACTCAACTTCATTCCGGGTAGTTATTCCTTCGCAACGCAAAGCTACGACCCGGCGGCTATCACCGACGCGACCCTGAGCCCGGACGGCATCCTCACAGTCACTCTCCCGAGCCCGCCGGTGACCGGGTGGGCGATCGATCCCAATTCGGTGATCCGCAACTTCGAGAGCTCGACCTCGGCCTCGCCACTGTTCACGGTCACCGGAGCGGGTGTCACCGTCACGCTCGACACAGCCGTCGCGCCGACGGCGACCAGCACGACCAACACCTTCGACTTCCCGGTCACGTTGTCCTCCGCCATCACGACCACCACGACCGTCACGGTCAGCTTCAAGCAAAACCCGTGGTCGTTCACCAACTCCGTCGGAACCTATACGCCGGTCTCGCTCTCTTCGACCGACACCGCGACCGCCAACAGCGACACATATCTCGACGTGACTTTCCAGCCGGCGATGGCCGAGACGCTCAATACAGCAGCCATCAGCTCGGCAGCGTCGGCGCCGTTTACCCTGTCCGGGAGCGGTGTGACATCGGGCACGACGGTGCTGGGCAATCCGCTCGATCTTGGATCGTCAGCGGCTGGCGGGACCGTCTTCCGATACCGCGTGAACGGAGCATTCACGCCTGGTGCGGTCACAGTGAGCTTTACCGCCGGCGCGTTCAGCGACGAAACGTCCAACTATGCGAACCTCGAATCGATCGCAACGTTCACCGTCACCGGACCGACCGCCAGCCTGGTGAATCCCGGCAATTCAGGGGCGATCGGTCAGACGGTGATCGACGAGCGCGGCTTCATCGACGTGCCCTTCAATGTACCCACGGGCGCAACCCTGTCGATCTCGTCGATCACCGGACTCACCACGCCCCCGTTCACGCTTGGCGGCACCGACGCGACGGCCGGGCGGCTCGCGATCGACACCACCCAGGCGCCGGTGTTCATCGGCCAGATGGGCACGACCTACGTCTTCCGCTACTGGACCTTGGGCACGCTGACAACCAACAACGTCACGGCGATCTTCGCGGCCGGCGCGTATTCGTACGCCAATGCCGACGGCTCGACCGGCACGAGTGCCGCCGCGACCGTCACGCCGGTCAATCCGTCGTACACGATCGGCGGCAACACGGTTGAAACGCCCGACATCGGCTACCTCGACGTGATGTTCACGCCGACGACCGGCGACCAGCTCGACTTCGCCGCGATCACCAGTGCGAGCGCAGCCCCGTTCACGCTCGCCGGCGCGGGCCTGGGGACGATCGCTCTGGTTCCGTTTGCGACCCTGGCTCCCACCCTCTTGCTCAACAACGTTGTGCGGTTCTATGTGACGGGGTCCTACGCGCCCGGGCCGGTCACGCTCAGCTTCGCCGCCGGCAGCTTCCAGTCGGTGCCGGCAGCGGGCGGCTCCAACATCGGTAATTTGCCGATCACCCTCACGTTCACGGTTGCGCAATTGACCGCCACCCTGGTCAATCCAACGCCCGGGACGACGCCCGACCCGACCACCTTGAACGATCGCGGCTACATCGACGTGTCGTTCACGCTGCCTCCGTACGCCAGCTCGATTGACCTGACGTCGATGGAGAACCTCACGCCCAAGTTCACGGTCACCGTCAACGATTCGGCCGATGGCACGCTCACGCTCGATCCGACCCAGGACCCGGTCTTGATCAGCCAGTCGGGGAGCACGTACACGTTCCGCTTCTTCTATACCGGCACGTTCCAGTCGGGCCCGCTCACGCTCAATTTCCTGGGCGACACGTTCAACTATCTCGACAGCGCGGGCCAGCCGATCCCCGACTTCGCCGACGAGAGTCTGGCGGTCCAGCAGGGCTCGGGGAGCTCGCTGGTCGTTGACGTGAGCTTCGGCACGTCTCAGACTTTGAACACCGGCTCGATCGGCGCGAATGCCTTCACCGTGACGGCGCTTACGAGCGGGAGCACGACGACGGCGACGACCACAATCACCGTCTCGGGTGCGCCTACAGAGGTCAGTCAAAGCGTTTACCAGTTCACGCTGACCGACAGCAGTGGCAGCCTCGCGGCGGGCGACGACGTGACCATCCAGTTCAGCGCGGGTGCCTGGACCTACGGCACCGGCGCTAGCCCCAGCGTGGTCCTGGCGGGCCAGAACCTCACGATCGCGGCCGGCGCCAGCCAAAGCTACATCGACGTCGAATTCCCGCTCATCGGCGGCAGTCCGATCAACCCGGCGACTATCACGGGCGGCCAGTTCACCCTCTCGGGACCGGGAGCCACGGGCGTCACCGTCCTGGACAACCCGCTTTTGATCTCCTCGACCAGCACGGCGGATACCTATCGATACTTCTTCACGGGTAGCTTCCAGGCGGGGCTCGTGACGGTCACGTTCAATGGCGGGACCTGGGCCGACATGGCCGGCGACGTCGGCACCGCCTCGACCGAGAGCTTCCAGGTGATCAACACGGTCCAGCCGCCGGTCGCGGGGCAGACCGACCAGCAGGTCTTTTTCATCTCGATCTCCGGCCAGCTCTTGCTCAACGACGCCGGCATCACCTCGCAGCCTTTGATCGACATGACCGGCAACGTCACGATCACGATCGGCGCCGGGCCCGATTTCACCTTGAGCGCCAACGGCACGGTCTCGGTGTACAAGATCGGCAACATCGCGTCCGGGGCAGCCTACTTCGTGCTCAACACGGGCAACGGCCTCTCCACGCCGGAGCTCTACGGCGTCTTGGACCTCCAGACGAACCTGGGCTTCCTGATCAAGTACGGCATCACGGCCCAGGCGACCGCGGTGCTCAAGGTCAACACGACGTCGTCCGTGCAGACCGTCCAGGTGTCCCTGGCCGGCATCCCGGGCGACCAGCTCTTCACCGACCCCCATACGAGCGACGTCAATGCCCTGCCCCAGTCGCTGGGCTCCTCGGCCACGTTCAATACGTCGATCGCCGCCAACCTGATTACGCTCTTCACGCAGAACGGCATCACGCTCGACGACTCGTCGACCAACGAGAGCGACCCGGCGCCGACCGTGACGGCCGAGGCCGACAACATGACCGGCAACGACATGTGGATCGTGACCTCGGTTATCAAGGGGGTGACCAGCCAGTACTACATTCGCGATATCCCGGCTGATCCGACGACGGGCGCCGCAGGCTACCTTCAGATCGACAGCCAGGAAGAGACGTTCAACCTCCGGCCCGAGACGTTCGTGCTCCAGCTTTCGGGTCAGCTCACGCTCCAGCCGCCCGGCCAGAGCTCACCGTTCTTCTCGATCCGGGGCGCCATCCAGATCCAGATCTCCGACACCGGCTTCTCGTTCTTCGCCTTGGCCGACCTCGACCTCTCCGGCTCGTCGATCGCCAAGGTCGCCTTGATCGCCGTGAATCCGGCGCTGGCCGCGGTCAACTTCGTCGATGTCACCGCTCTCTTCGACATTCAGTTCAGCAGCAACCCGGGCATCGCGGGCTATCTGGACATCGATCTGTCGCTGGGCACCGGCGACATCTCGTCGGGCTTGAACGGCGTCAGCCCCAACATCAACTTCACCGGCTCGTTCCAGCTCCTGTTCAATACCACGCTCTCGCAGATCGTCTACACGATCCCGAGCGCGTTCCAGAGCCTGCTCTCACCGAACCAGCCGACCACGATCACGATTCCAGCCTCGCCACCCTCCAGCGCGCTCTTCACGCTCGACGAGAACAATAGCAACCAGAATCCGGGCACGACCGCGTTCCCGGATACGTCAACCCTGCCACAGACAGTCGGGGCCGGCAGTGTCGCGGTCCCGTCCAACTGGGTTCAGTTTTTCGCGACCGATGGCAATGTGACTCTGGTTAGCGGCGCGACAGTCGCGATCAATTCGGTGAACGCGAGCAACGTCCCGCTCTCGTGGCTGGTCACCGACGGCAGCGCTTTGTACTTGATCACCGAGCAATTTGGCGACCCGAACAACAGCACCACCCAGAACCAACTGGTGATCACGTCGCAGCAGCCGGCTCCGCCAGCGCTGTTCACGCTGAATGAGGGCACCAGCAGCACGAACCCCTTCCCGGACACCTCCGACCTGCCGACGGGGGCGAGCAGTATCAGCGTCCCGGCCAACTGGGTCACGTTCTTTGCCACCGACGGCAGCGTGACACTAAGCAGCGCCGCGGTGGTCGCAGTCAGCTCGCAAAGCCCAAGCGGTGTCCCGCTGTCCTGGACGGTCACCGACGGCAGCAACCTCTATTTCATCACCGAACAACTTGCCAACCCGAACGTCACGGACAGCCAGAACGAACTGGTGGTCACGCCGCAAGAGTTGTCGCAGGGTGCGATCTACATCCAGCTCCAGATCCAGGGCAATCTCGACCTGTTCAATGAGATCACGCTGGTCGGCTCGTTCACGATCACGGCGTCGGTCGCGACCAGCGGGCAGAACAATCAATACGTGACCACGACGCTTTCGGTCCAGGGCATGGTCACCGCCAACGTGGCGCTCTTGGGCACGTTGTCGGGCTCGATTAACTTCACGGCGCAGATCAGCACCGACCCGAGCATGGCCACCGGGTTCTGGGGCAGCGCCAACTTGACTCTCGCCGGCGGCGGAATCATTCCGGGCGTCACCTTCGGCGGCCTGCGAGAGGTCACGCTGATCATTAATGCGAGCAATATGGCCCAGACCCTCACCGTGTACTTGCCGCCTGCTTCGGGAACGACCACCCCTCAGACGATGCAACAGTCGTTCCCGGCAGGAAGCATCCAGATCGATATCTACGGCGACCTGGAGATCGGCAGCCTGCTCCAGATGGAGGGCTCGTTCGAATTCCAGCTCGAGCTCACCGGGCCCAACCCGGGCCTCTTGATCACGGCCGACGCCACGCTCACGATCGGTCCCATCGGTGGCCTTTCCGTCGTCGGCGTGTTGTCGATCAACTCGCAGGGCCTGGTGACCTATCTCACGATCTCGATCGGCACCAACAGCTCCTTTGGCAGCACCGTCGGGCTCAGCTTCAATGCGATGGCCACCCTCGAGCTGAACACTACCGGCTCGACCCAGATGTACACGATCACGACCGGGACGGGCAGCACGCTAACGGTCAGCGTGCCGGCGGGGTTCATGCTTTCGATCAGCGGGTCGATTAATTTCCTGAACCTGGCCAGCGCGACCGGGTCGGCCATGATCACGATTACGAATCAGGAGCTTGTGATCTCGTTCAATATCTCGATCGACCTGGCCGGCGCGCTCACGATCAATGCCAGCGGCTTTGCTGGGATTTACTCGAGCCCCAATCCGGGGTTGGCGCTCGAGCTCGCCGTGTCGATCGACACCACGATCGCCGAGGTGATCAACATCAATGCCTCCGGCACCTTGCTCATGAATACGACGGACACCACCGTCACCGCCAACGGCTTCACGCTCCTGCCCGATTCGTTCGACCTGTCCTTGAACGGCAGCGTGAGCCTGCTCTCGGTGCTCACGTTCAACGCCAGCTTCATGATCGTGGTCGGCGGCAACCAGACAGTCAATTTCAGCCCGATGCTGGGCCCTGGTGACAGTCTCCCCACGGGCATCTCGAGCAGCGAGACCTTGGGGCCGGGCCAGTGGTACGTGAGCTTCACCGCCAACATGAGCTTCTTCGGGCTGGCGTCGCTGAATGCCTACGGCATGTTCGATTACCAAGGCCAGTTCGCCGTCGGGCTCTCGGGCGACCTGCTCCTGGGCACGCACGACTTCGGCATTGAGGGCAATTTCTCGATCAACGCCTGCCTCCTCTACGGTACAAACCCGAGCAACGGCCAAACAGAACTCTATTTTGACTTGAACGGTAGCGCATCGGTCACCGCGCGGCTCTTCGGCATCGATTTCGCGAGCCTGGGAGTGAGCTTCGACGCCCAGCTCGAAGATGCCTCCGGCAGCGTCGAGATCTCGCTCTCGGTGACGGTGCACATTCACATTCTGTTCATCACGATCTCGGCCACCGCCCACTTCGACATCGGCGTCGTTCAGTTCCCCAAGCCGTTCTACCTGGCAGGTGACGGCGGAACGAGCGCCAGCACGGCCGACGACTGGAACCCCTCGGCCAACGACGGCACCCTCTACCTGAACACCGGCGCCTTGGCTCAATACCGAGACCTCGGACCGGCCAACGACAGCACCTATAACTCCGACGGCTCGAGCCCCACCGAGTCGTACATCATCGACGACGAAGGACCCAGCCCCGGCGGCGGCGAGACAACAAAGGTCACGGCCTTCGGCCAGTCGCAGACATTCATGGGCGTGAAGCGCATCGTTGACGATGCGTCCGATCCCTACAACGTCGACAACGAGTCGCTGGTGGTCGATCCCGGCGTGACGGTCCCGGTCGTGTTTATCGGTGGGCCTAACAACAACACCTTCGTCGACAACGGCAGCAACTACGCGATCGGCTACGGCGGCGGCTCCACGAGCGCGTCAACCGACACGAATGTTCTCGAGGTTGGCCCCACCGTCACCAATGCACTCCTGGTGGGCGGGCCCGCTTTCAACGACATCACCGACCAGTCGAGCGCTCCCACCTACTTGATCGGCGGCGCCGGCAACAACCAGATCACCGGCGGCACGGGCAACGACACGATCTATGGCCACGCGTACTTGAGCAACGGCATCGGGCAAGACTTGTACCAGCAGTACGCATCGAACGCCTGGACGTTCGACCCGAGCGGCCTGAGCCCCACGGATTACAGCGCAGCCGATGTCACCGGCTCCGACACCATCGTCGGTGGCGGCGGCAACGATTATATCGACGTCGGCTACGGCACCAATGCCCTCCAGTGGCCGCTCGGGCCTGGGGCCGTGACGAGCCCGTTCGAGGCCGAGGCCAGTACGGGCAACACCCAGTACCTCTACATCGAGGGCTCGAATAACCCGAATTACATCTCGGTCACCAACCCGAGCACCGGCACGATCCAGGTCGCCGACCTCTCGTCGGAGGGCGCGACCCTGGGCACGCTCCAGGCGCACGGCTTCAACAGCCTCGAAATCGACGGCGGCGCCTCCAGCAACAACTTCACCGTGGCCGACCTCGGCAATAGCGGCATCTCGAACGTTACCTTGAACGCCGGCCAGGAAATCGTCGACACCGGCGCGACCCAGACGGTCTCCGACCCCTCCGATCCGGGCCAGATGATCACCGAGCCCGTGGTCAACGTCGAGCCCCACTCGGGCGCCGACTCGATCGTCGTCCTGGGCGACGGCGGCAGCGACACCTTCACGCTTGCCGAAGACGACCCCAACGCCTCAGGCGCCATGACCGAAGTGGCGGTCACCGACACCGACACGCAGGGCACGATCAACTTCATCATCACCAACAGCGTCGCCGCCCAGGGCGATACGCTCACGATCGACACGATGGACGGAGCTTCGGCGGCGAGTACGATCAACGCCGGCGGCATGAGCGCGGCAACCCCAAGCGCGGCCTACCCGCAGTTGATCAACCTGGTCGAAGAAGCCGGCCAAGGCACCGACACCCTGATCGCCTCGCCCACGTTCAACGACACGATCGAATTGGGCACCGGCAGCGACACGGTCTACGGCGGCCTCGGGCAAGAGACCTTCGTGGCGGCCTCGAGCACCACGGGCACCAACACGCTGATCGAAAACCAGAACGTCGATTTCGGCCTGTTCAACAACGTGCTCGTGATGGGCACCGTCCTCGAGGACGGCGGCGGCAGCACGAGCTTCGAGCAGTACGAGAACAATCAGTACAACAGCTATTTGACCGAGACCGAGTGGGTCGACCAGATCCAACTGGTGAACGCCGTCTTCCCCGCTAACGGCGTGGGCAACTATTACGCCGGTGGCTCGGTCTTTAGCGGTGGCTCGGTCATGGAGCCGATCGACAACCTGTTTGAAAACGTCGATTTGACCGGCGGCGCTGGCAACAACACCATCGTAGTCGACTCGCCGACCGGCACGATCAACGTGGGCGGCTCGACCTACGATGTGGCGCCTTTCGCCGGCTCGGCCACGCTCGATAGCGCCACCAACACGGCCGGCGGCATCGAGTTCTACGTGATCAACTTCGCCCCGCACAACTCGGCCAACATCAACATCACCGACAGCGGCGGCACCGCGGGCGACAAGGTGGTCATGGCCAACGGCAGCGGCCAGGGCGACAACTTCGACTTGAATGCCACCGGCGGCGGCGGCTTCCGCGTCGGCACGGTCACCGACAGCGTCGTCTCGAACATGTCGCTCTCGTTCCGGGGCGCGGGCATCGTGCGGCTGGTCTTGAATACCTCCGGCGGCAACGCCAGCGTCGTCGTCAACGACACGGCCGTCCCCACCTTCATCGCCCTGGGCAGCGGAACCGACAACGTCCAGGTCGGCACCGTCCCCTTGATCCCCGACACTTCCAATCGCACCCTCGAATATCCCAACGGCGTGCCGGTCGTGAACACCGCCGCGATGACCAACGGCAACTCCGACGACCTCTTCGTGATGGGCGGCAGTGGTAACGACACCATGACCGTCGAGCACAACAGCGCCATGCTCTATCTGCACGGCGGCTCGGGCATCAACGTCTTCGTCATGGAGACGTTCCTCGTTCTCCACAACAATCCATCGAACCCCAGCCAGATTACGAACCTGAACACCTTGATCGGCGGCTCGGGGAGCAACCGCTACTCGTACCTCCAGAACGCGCCGGTCGACATCATCGGCGGCACCGGCTACAACACGTTCGTGATCGTCGGCACGCCCATCGCCGACACGTTCGTGGTCGGCAACAATTACGTGGCCGGCGCCGGCGTCTACGTCACCTTCACCAACATCCAGTCCATCGAAATCGACGGCGGCGGCGGCAGCGCCACGGTCTACGTGATGGCAACCAGCCCCAGCTTCTCGATCAGCGTCGTCGGCGGCGGCTCGGGCGGCAACACGATCAATATCGGCGGCGACCCGCCCCCCTTGGTCTTCAACCCGCCGCCGTTTACCTACACGCCGCCGCCCGTGATGGTGCCTCAGCCGCCCAAGCTCGAGACCACCACGGCCACCCAGACGTTCCCCAACGTCACCTTCGACGTCAACGCCCTTCTCTATCTGGCGCTACTCGCCACCGACGGCTCGGAGGCCGCGGTCGTCACCCAGCTTCTGGCTCCGTTCCTGGCCGCCTTTGGCTCGAATATCCCGGACTTCCAGCTCCAAAGCGACACGTACAATTCCAGCGTCTCCGCGGTGTTCTACAGTTTCTTCTTGCCTTTCATCTTCGCCCCCGAGGTCGAGATCACCGTCTCGAACCTGTCGATCACCTACCAGACGCAGACCTATGTCGCGCAGCCGCCCTTGGACATCCAGCCGCCGTCCGTGACGGTGACCGAGCCGCCGTTTATCTTCCAGGCCACTCCCAACTACAACGCGGCGCAGATCGCAGCGGCGCTGACGATCGACGGCGGCCCCAGCCCCTCGGGCAGCACCAACACCGTCATCTTCCACGACGAGGACGGCACCGCGGGCGCGGGCTTCCTCAGACTCGACACCTTCCCGCAGTTGACCGGCGACGGCGAGATCACGCCCCAGGGCGCGAGCTCGCCCGAGCCGGTGTTCATCCAGAACGGCAGCCTGACCCAGACCGATTTGACTCTGGGCGGCTTCGGCATGGGCATCTCGCCCACGAGCGGCGTGCCCGCCTATCCCCCGACCCCGCCCGTCGATTTCCAGGGAGTGACCGAGCCGATCTACGACGGCATCGAAATGACCGACGTCCAGAACCTCGAACTGTACCTGCCCTCGGGCGGCAACACGGTCACGGTCGAGAGCGTGTCTTCGAACCTCGCACTCACGATCGATCCCGGTGCGGGCACGAACACGCTCGACCTCGAGGCCTCAGGCGCCAGCACCACGATCGACGCGGGCGCCGGCACCAATTCGATTGTGGTCGGAGACAACGGCCAGCTCGACAACATTTTGAACACGCTCACCGTCGACGGCACCGCCCACTTGACCGAGCAAGACGTGCCCCAGACCGGTGCCGCGGTCGGCGTCAGCTTGCTCTCCGACTTGCCGCAGCTGTTCGTCAATACCGAGCCCGGCGATTTGTTTAACGGCGTCGCGAACGGCGAGACGCTCACCTTCGCTGCCGCCACGAGCTCGACCGCGGCCACCATCGCCCGAAACGCCGGCAGTTGGACCGTCGACGGCTTCGCGGCCGGCGACCCAATCGACGTTTCGGGCACGGGTTCAGCAAACGACGGCCTCTACACCATTGCCTCGATCAGTTCAAACGGCCTGGTGCTGTACCTGGCCGCCGGCTCGACCTTGATCAACCAGTTGAACGTCCGCAATGTCACCGTCGTCAACCCGCAGGCGACCGACGGGTCATTCGTGGGCAATTCCCAGAACAACGACGAGGTTCTCGTTTAATCCGTCCGTCAACTCGAACCCCGCCACGATCTTGATGAGCACCGGGACGTGGACCGAATATGGATTCACAGCCGGCGACCGGATTCTCGTCACGGGAACGGGCGCGAACGAAAACGACGGCAACTACGTGATCGCCTCGGTAAACGGATCGACCCTGACCTTGGCCTCGGGCGAGCAAGTGCTGTCGCAGTCAGGAATCGCCGGCGTCTCGGTCGTCGCCTACGTCGTGCCATCCGCCCCGGTGCCGATCGTCGAGCCCTTGAATAGCTCCAATCCCTCCGGCGCGCTCGAGCTCTGGGCGGTCGTCCAGAATTCAAGCGGCGCGATCATCCAAGATCAGGTGCAGGAGCTGGGCTCGCAGGAATACGGCATCCAGGAAACCAACTCGAGCGACCAGTTGCTCTACTACGACGCGGAAGGCAACCCGACCACCGACTCGACAATCACCGGCATTCCGGTCATCGAGCAGGTCGCCGAGGGCACCCCGGCGCCCAGCCGGTCTACTTCAACTCGAGCAACGAAGAGGTGTTCGCCAACACCGGCGTACCCGTTTACATCGCCAACTTCACGAGCGGCCAGCCTCTCTACGTCAACTCCCTGGGCAACCTCACGACCACGCCGACCGCGATTCCGTTCTTGATCCCGGTGAACCGTAACGAGGTCCTGCCGTGGACCGTCGACAATCTGACCCAGGTCACCGAGCAGGGCACCAACAGCATCACGCTCGACGACCAGAACGATACGAGTAACGCGACCGGCACCGTTACCGCGACCCAGATCCCGATCCTCCAGCTCGTCAACGGCCAGCCGGTGTACGACGGCGGCGCCTTGTCACCGACGGCCGAGTACTACTTCGGCGGCGAGCCGGTCGTCGACCCGTTCACCGGCCAGCAGCTCTATTATTCCGGCGGCCAGCCCGTCTTGAACCTCTTGAGCGGCCAGCCCGAGTACGGCCCCAACGGCCAGGAGCTCCTGCACAAGGCCGGCGACCCGATGCTGCACGTCGCCGGCGACCCGGTCGTCCACACCGACGGCGACCCGGTGGTTTACCTGGGCGGCGAGCTGGTGGAAGACCTGAACGGCAGCTACGTTTCCGACGGCGACTTCATGTCGGGTAGCCCGGCGTTGACCTTCGCCGCGGCCTCCGGCGGCAACGACGCCACAATCACCCGCAGCACCGGCAACTGGCTCATGGACGGGTTTACGCCCGGCACGCAGATGCTGGTCTCGGACATGCCGAACGGAACCGACGACGGCGTGTACTTGATCGCGTCGGTCGACTCGACCGGGATGGTCCTCTCGGTGGTGCCGCAATCGGGCAGCGTCACGGCGGTCCCCGGCGCCACCGGCGCGAGCGTGGAGGGCCTGCTCACCTATTCCGGCGGCGAGGCGGCGATTCACAACCCCGGCGATCCGGTCCTCGACTTGATCAATTCGCAAGGCCAGCCGGTCTCGATCCCGGTCGGCACGAACTTCACGCCGCCTGCGTTCTATGCCGCATTCACACCGCCCAATACCTACGCCTCGTTCGGCAGCACGCTCAATTTGAACAGCCTTGCCGGCTTCAACTATCAGCTCAAGGCCGGCGACATCGTCAACCTGATCGTCTACCAGGGCACGGCGATCTTGGAGCTGCCCACCGCCGACTTCACGGTCAACACCAGCGCCAACATGATCGCGCTCAGCTCGAGCGCCAATCTCGCCGGTGTATCCGAGATCGCCGTCGAGATCGCGACTCAGGCCTACTACGCCGCCGGCGCGCCTGAATATTACGCCGCCGACACGCCGCTTCAGGTGGGCGAGCCGGTCGAGAGCGCGACCGGCGCCTTGGTCTACGGCTCGAACGGGCAGGTCGAGCTCTATACCGTGGCGACCATCGGTAACAACGCCACCCAGCTCTTCGACTATACCGGCGGCGCGAGCAACATGTTCACGCTCAATGCCGCGCCCAACGGCTACATCGCGGTGACGATCGCCGGCACCACGATCCCCTCGAGCGATGTGCAGGTCTCGGGCGACGACGTGACGGTATCGCCTCCGTTCACGCCGGCCACGGGCTCGCAGGTCGCGATCACCTACCGGCTCTCGGTCATGGATAACCAGGTCGGCACGCCGGTGTACACGCAGACTGCGCACGGCATCTGGGTGCAGGCGACCTATTCCGGCGGTGAGCCCGAGTACGACCTGGGCGACGAGCCGGTGCTCTATCTCGGCGGCGAGCAGGCTTATTACACCGACGCCCAGCCTCTGCCGGCAGCCGCCGCGTTCCACGAGGTGACCGTGACCGGAGGGATGCCCGGCATCCTCTACTTCCGCGGCGTCTCGAGACTCACGATCCAGGGCGGCTCGGGCAACAATATCGACACCATCGTTCAGACCCAGCTCGGCAATTTCGGCACGCCGGGCACCGACTCGATTTCGATCACCCTCGACACCGGCAACGGCAACGACCTGGTAGCCGTCGATTCGATCCAGTCGCCGGTGACGGTGAACGTCGGCAGCGGGCAGGACACGATCGCCATCGGCAGCCTGGCGGGGCTCTGGCCCAGCCTGCCGTCGGATGCACTCGCGTTCTTGAATGTCAACGGCGTCGTCGGCCAGATCTCGGCCACACTCACGATCAACGGCGGCTCGGGCGACGATGCGCTCAGTATCGACGACACCGGCGACTCGGCGAGCACCACCGGCACGCTCACGAGCGACTCGCTCGCGGGCCTGGGGATGGCCGGCGAGATCGATTATTCGAGCGTTACCACGCTCAGCGTCAATCTGGGCTCCGGCGCCGTGACGTTCACGGTCGCCTCGACGCTCGCCGGCGCGACGACCAACATCCAGGGCGGCGACGGCGGCGACACGATCAACATCCAGACGATCGCGGGACCGACCAATATCGGCCTGGGCCTCGAGGGCAACACGGTCAACGTCGGCACGAACGCCGGCGTGAACGGCTTCAACTTCAACGGCGTGCTCTCCGGCATCGCGGCCCCGCTGACGGTTAACGGCCAACCGCTTGCCGCGCAGTATGTCTACCCGACGTCGAACCCGGCCAGCGCGCAGTTCATCCTGCCGCGCACGCCGGCATCGATCACGTCGGTCACGGTGGGCGGTACGGTCGTGCCCAGCTCCGACTACAGCCTCTCCGGCTCGACGCTCACCCTCACGCCGCCGTCCACCGATCTCACCGCGGGCGCGCCTTTGATCGTGGTAATCGCCTACACTGTCGCCGCCCCCGGCTTCGACAACCTGGTGGCCGACGACAGCGGCGACACGAACAGCGAGACGGGCACGCTCACCTACGACACCTTGGTCGGCCTGGGCATGGCGGCCGCCGGCATCGTGTACGACAACATCAATGCCCTGTATCTCCAGCTCGGCCTGGGCGACGACAGCTTCTACGTGGCGAGCACTCACACGGGCACCACCAACATCAACGGCGGGCCGGGCGACGACACGTTCGACGTGAATTCGGTCGAGGGGGGCACCGAGATCCAAGGGTATGACCCGACCGTGCCGGAGAGCCAGTCGTTCGACAACCTGGCGGGCGTGAACTTCGTGCAGGTGTACCCGATGCTCACCAGCGACAGCCAGGTGACGGTCACGATCAACAACGTCGTGCAGACCTACGGGGTCGGCTACAGCTACGTCCTGGGCACGCAGATCATCAACTTCCCGCAAGCGGTCTCCGGCACCGTGGTCGTTAGCTTCAACGCCAACCCGTGGGTGTACACCCGCCCGAACCCGCCGAACCCGATGGGTCACGACGACACCTTCAATGTCAACGTGAGCGCCACCGGGCAGGAGACGGGCATTAACGGCGTGGGAGCGCTCCTGGCGATCGACCCGCAAGAATGGAGCAGCACGGTCAACGTCTACCTGACCGGGCAGACCAGCGCCGAGAGCTACCCGGTATCGCTGGTCGACGTGCACGACTCGGGCCCGCTCACCGACATCAACACGCTGAATGTCTACGGCAGCAACAGTCCGACCGATTCCGACGAGTTCCTGGTGCGGGCCAACTTCGTGGCGATCGTGCAGCTTGGCTCAAGCGGCCAGAGCGTCTCGGCCGAGCGGGTCAACTACGACTCGACGATCAACAACGGAGGGCTCTTCATTTACGGCCGCGCCAGCAACGACTACTTCGCGCTCGACGACACGAGCGCCAAGCTGACGATCGTCGGAGGCACCGGCAGCGACACGTTCCAGGTCGGCCAGCTCTTCCAGTCGCCGACCAATGACCCGCAGTATCCGTTTGGCGACGACGAGGTTCTGCGCACCGAGACGACCGCCGGCTGGCTCTCCAACGGCATCAGCCAACCGGCCACCTTGATCGGCGGCACCGGCGCCGACACCTTCACCGTCTACCGCAACCTGGCGACCCTCACCTTGATCGGCGGCCCGACCAGCAACCTGTTCGTCATCCGTGCCTTCGCGCTCTACGGCTCGCAGGCCAGCGATTCCCAGGCCACCACCGACGTCTACGGCGGCGGCGGCACCAACCTGATCGAGTATGCCGTCAATGCACCGGTCAATGTCTTCGGAGGCGCCGGCACCAACACCGTGGTCGTGCTCGGCACCAGCCTGGGCGACCAGTTCGTGATCACCCCCCAGGGCGTCTATGGCGCCGGCTTGTTCGCCAACCTGATCAACATCCAGTACCTCGACATCGACGGCGTCGCGGGCGACAACCACTTCGTCGTGCTCGGCACCGACCCCGGCGTGGTGACCCACATTTACGGCGGTGAGGGGAGCAACACCTTCGACGTCGGCGGCGACTCGCAGCAGCCGCCCCTCGCTGTCGCCGCCAACGACGAGGAAGGCTATAGCGGGCTGATCGACCAGACCGTCTCGAGCAGCGACCCTGACTATAACGGCGTTGTCACCGGCGGCATCTCGGCCAACATCGGCGATGCCAACCAGGCGGGCGTGGTTGTCACGCCGATCGGCCTCTTGCAGGTCGTCGAGGGGAGCACGACGGTTGCCCAGCTCTCGACGGCCGCGCTCGACGGCAGCGCCTATGCCGAGTACTCGGTCGTCTTGACCCAAGCGCCCATGGACGGCCAGGTCGTCGATGTCAACGTTTCGGGCGACGGCGTGCCTGAGTCGCTACAGCAGCCCATCGAGTTCTACAGCGCGCTCAGCCCGACCCTGAACGGACAGGCTACGTTCGTCGCAAGTCTGGAGCTCGAATTTGACGCCAGCAACTGGTACATCCCCCAGGACGTGTATGTCGTGGCCCCGACCGACGGCGTCGCGCAGGGCGTGGAACAAGATATCACGCAGAACTTCACCTACACCGGGATGGGCGGCGGCACGTTCACCCTCACGAACCTGGCGCGGTCCGTCAACTCGGTGACGATCAACGGCCAGGCCATCTACCCGCCCGATTACACCTTCTCGAACACGACGCTCAGCATCAACCCGTCGTTGCTCGCACTCAATGACTCGATCGTCGTCAACTACCTGGCGCCCAACGGATCGGTCGCCCTGCAGTACATCGAAAACTCGGTCGTCGCCACCGCACTTGCGCCTGGAACGGTTCCCCCGTACGACGACTACAACGGCGTGACGGCTCGCGAGCTTTCGATCCAGGTCGCCGACACCGACTCGGGCGGCGCGATCTTCACACCGGTCAACCCGGCAACGGGGCTAGCCGAGACGTCGACCACCGTCTTCAAGGGCTCGACGACCGGCGACGGCTTCGACGTGGTACTCTCGCACACTCCGCTCCCGGGCGAGACGGTCACGGTCAACTTCACGATCCCGCAGAGCCTGGTCCTCACGTATGACGGCAGTCCGATCCAGAGCCTGAGCTTCACGTCGGCCAACTGGAACGTGCCCGACCTCGTCGTGATCACCGACCCGGCAAACAGCGTGGTGCAAGGGCAATACACCGCGCAGATCCAGTCGACGATCACGACCAACATGACGGCTGCCGAGCTGTCGCTTTACGCCGGCATCGCTTCGCCGAGCCTGACGGTGACCGTCGTCGACGACAATTCGCCCGGCGTGTTCCTGCAGCAGGCCGGCGGGTCGACGAACGTCATCGAAGCCAACCCGTCCGTGCCCAGCTCGATCGCCCATGCGGCCCCCTACACCGATACCTACACCGTGGTCTTGACCCAGCAGCCGACCGCCGACGTGACCGTCACCGAGATGCCCCAGTCGACCCCGACCGGCGGCACGCTTACCCAGGACTTCACTGTTGCGGCCAACCCATTCACGCTGCTCTTTGTGCCGGCCTTGCTCGATTCGGTGACGATACATGGCGTGAACCCGAGTGAATACACTTACACCCTCGTTAACAATGTTCTAACCCTCACGAGCACTTCCAGCTTGGCCTCGAGTGATCTGGTCGAGATTACGTACCAGTTCGCGGGCTCGGCCGACAACCTGGTCTTGAGCTCGCCGAACGGCACGGCGATCGCCGAAGGCGGGATCGCCCTGACATTCACGCCCTCCGATTGGAACGTCCCCCAGACTGTCACGGTGAGCGCCACCGACGACAACACGATCAACGGCCAGCAGGTTGTGGTCTTCCCGCCCGAGCCGCGCACGGTCGACCAGGTCCAGGGGCCGCTCATCATTGACGGCGGGCCCGATCCGTCGGTCGGCTTGACGGCGCCTCCGCCGCTTTTGTTCGTGGGCGAGAACGACTCGACGCCGCCGATCTTCGTGCCGCCTTATAACCCCGACCTGCTCGAGCAGAAGCCGCAGGAAGTCGACGTCTTGAACGTCTTCAACGACGATGAGGTTGCGAACGTCACCGGCACGCTGACCGACACCACGATCACCGGGCTCGGGATGGACGGCAACCTCACAATCGCCGGCCAGACCTTCCCCGGCGGGATCACGTATAACAACATCCAGGACGTGAACATCGATCTGGGCGCGGGCAACGACGACTTCCTGGTCGAGAGCACCGACGGCGGCTCGACGACGATCAACGGCGGCGCGGGTATCGACCAGGTCAACATCGAGACCACGAGCGGCCTCTTGACGGTCAATGGCGGTTCCGAACACCAACACGATCGACGTCGGCACCGCGTATAACGGCAGCTACTTCGGCGTGAACATCGACCACTTCACGTCCCCGGCCGGCGGCGTGCTCGCTCAGATCGACGGCCTCCTTCGGATCAACGGCGGCGGCTCGACCACCTTGAACCTCGACGACTCGGGCGCGACCGACGAGTCGACCAGCGTGCTCACCGGATCGACCGTGAACGGGCTCGACATGGATGCGGCCATCGTCCAGACGGTCGCGATCTCGCACGCGATCGGCGGCACCTTCACCCTGCAAGTGGGAGCAAACGGTCCGACCACCGCGCCGCTGCCCCTGGCCATCACGGCGGCCGCGCTTCAGTCGGCGCTGTCGCGCTCGACCTGCCGGGCGTCACCAACGTGATGGTCAACCAGGCTGATACCACCTACACCATCGATTTCGTCGGAGGCGCGGCCATTGAAGGCGAAGATCTGAGCATCATCGCCAACGGCACTGGCCTCATACCCGACTCGTCGGGAGCCGGTGCGAGCATTCAGGTATCGGCGTCGGTGCTCGACATCGTGCAGAGCGTCACCGTCGCGCCCACCGCGGGCAGTGTGCCGGTCACTATCGGCAACAATCTCGGCACGATCACGATCGCACCCGGCGAGTCGGCCGCCGTGCTCGACGCCGCGCTCATCAGTGCCATCGACGCCACCAACCTGATCGTGTCGGCCTCGGGCGTGCCCGTCGGCCCCAACGACGTGCAGGTCGCGCTGGCCGACAATACGTATTACGTTCTCTACCAAGGCCTCTTGCGCGGCACAATCGGCGACGAGTTCCTCCTGTCGGTGCCGCCGGTCTCGACGGTTGCCGTCGAGGCGAGCAACTCGGTCAACGTGAGCCTGGGTGCCATCGGCGGCACCTACACGATCGTGACGCCGGCCGGGCCGACCTACGAGCTGGCCTGGAATGCGTCGGCCTCGGCCGTGCAGGCTGCCCTCGACAGCTTGCTGAGCTCGACCACGATCTCGGTGACTGCGCAAGCCGGCGGGTTTGCCATCACGAATCTGCCGACCGGTGTCGCCGCCGGTCTGTCAATCGATTACAGCCAGTTGGATGCCCCGGTGGTGATAACACTCCAGGGACAGGGAATCGCCTACAACAACGTCACCACGCTCAACCTCGACCTCGACCCGTACGACAACGTGGTGAACGTCCAGGGCACGACGGCCGTCACCAACATCTTCGGCCACGGCGGCGACGAGCAGTTCTACGTCTCGTCGCTGGCCAACGAGAATCTTCAGACGGCCCAGTCGGCCGATTTCCTGCTGGGCAACCTGGCCGGCATCCAGGGCGACTTGAACCTGGCCGCCGGCAACGGCGTGCACAAGCTCTACATCAGCAACGAGGGCTCAGTCAGCGGCGTGACGGCGGGGTTCATCACCAGCAACACGTCGTCGAATCCCAATGCCCTGCCCGGCACCGAGATCGAGGTCGACGGCTTCGCCCCCGCCCCGATCGATTACCAGGCCGGCCCGGACGGCATCTTCGCCGGCGGCATCACCTACTGGACCGGATACGGAACCGCGAACGTGACGGTCGACGCCATCTTCCAGCGGGCGGGCATCACCGATTCTTCCGGCGACTTGCTGCGCACGATCACGAACTTGAACACCGGATTGGGCACGCACGACATCACCGTCAATTTGAACGGCACGCCGGCGCAGGGCGGCCTGTTCGTCTTGAACACGCAAGGCCCGTTCAGCCAGTATCCGACTTACACCAACACGAGCACGGTGAACGCTTCGGGCTCGAGCCTGCCGCTAATCATCTTCGGCGGCCAGGGCTCGAGCAACATCACCGGCGGCAGCGGCAGCGACATCATCTTCGGCCATCGGGGCCAGGTGGTTTACGACAACAACCAGGGCCAGCCGGTGACGATCCTGGGCAACGGCGGGCCGGGCGATCTAAACAACGGCGTCGACTTGCCGCCGTCCTTGATCTACACGATCGACCCGACGGTGACCGGCACCGACACGATCGTCGCCGGGCCGTTCACGGCCAGTAGCCCCGTAACCCCCACGCCATCGGGCGGGGCGGTCTATGGCGCAGGCGCGCCGGCCGACTCCAACATCGTCTTCGGCGAGGGAGGCGGCTCGATCACCGGCGGGCTGGGCAACGACATCATCCTGGGCGGGTTCGGCACCATCAGTCTGACGGACGGCAACGTGTCGTCGATCCAGTCGACCAACTCGACATCCGGCGGCAACCAGGTGATCCAGGGGGGCGCCGGCTCCGACATCTTGATCGGCGGGCCGGGCAATAACACCATCACCGGCGGGCTCGCCAACAGCGTGATCATCGGCAGTGCGGGGTCGATCCAGCTCTCGAGCGGCCGCGTGACCAGCGTGACCACGACCAGCGCGGCCGTCGGCGGCAACGACACGATCACCGGCGGGCCGGGCAACGACATCATCCTGGGCAGCGCCGGCTCCGACAACATCACCGGCGGCTCGGGCAACGACGTCATCCTGGGCCACGACGGCACGGTCACGGTCGCGAACGGCCTGCCCGCCACGATCACCAGCGGTGACCCCGACGTCGGCACGAGCGCCACGATTACCGGCGGCTCGGGCAACGATATCATTCTGGGCGGCATCGGCAATGACACGATCACGGGCGGCTCGGGCAATGATATCGTGATCGGCCACGACGGCAGCGTGCAGTTGAGCGGGGGCGTCGTGACACGCGCCTCCTCGAGCCAGCCGGGCAACGGCGGCACCGACACGATCGTTGTGGGCAACGGCACCAATCTGGTGATGGGGGGCAGCGGCAAAGACACGATCACCGCCGGCTCGGGCTTCGACGTCTTGCTGGGGGCCAATGGCAGCGCAAGCTTTGCAAACGGCGTGATCACCGGCGTAGAGAGCACGAACCTGACCAGCGGGGGCAACGACACGATTCATGGCGGCACGGGCACCGACGTGATGATCGGCGGGCCGGGCAACAACACGATCACCACGGCTGGAACCCGCGACTACGTGGTCGGCTCCGACGGCAGCGCAACCTTCTCGGACGGCGAGATCGTCACCCTCGCCACCAACGACGAGACGGTCGGCGGCGCCGAGACGATCACCGGCGGCAACGGCAGCGACGTCATCATCGGCGGCGTGGGCGCCAGCACCATCACAGGGGGCAACGGCGACAACCTGATCATCGGCCATGACGGCAGCGTCATCTTTGCCGAGGGCGAGCCCACGGCCGCCGCCACCGACCCGACGGCTGGAGGTAAAGACACGATCACCGTGGGTACCGGCAACAACCTGGTCATGGGAGGCACCGGCAACAACACGATCTCGGTTACGAGCGCCAGCAGCACCACCCGGTCCAACTCCGGATCGGGCACTCCAGTGGGCAGCTCGAGTGTCGACGTCCTCATGGGCGCCAACGGCTCGGCGGACCTCTCGAGCTGGGTCGTTACCTCGGTGACGAGCGCACATGACACCGACGGCGGCAACAACACGATCACCGGCGGGGCCGGGTACAACACGATCATTGGCGGGCCGGGCAACAACCACCTCACCGGCGCCGGCCAGTCCGACGTCATCGTCGGCGCCGATGGCTCGGCCACGTATAGCACGAGCGGCCAGATCACCGGCGTCAACACCAGTGTTGCGCCCTCGGTCGGCGGCACCGACACGATCACCGGGGGCAACGGCAGCGAGGTCATCCTGGGCGGTGCGGGCAGCGTCACGATCACGGGCGGCAGCGGCAACGACGTGATCATCGGCCACAACGGCTCGGTCGAGTTCAGCCAGGGCAAGGCGACGAGTGCCCTGACGACTTCGCCGTCAGACGGCGACACCGCGCAGATCACGGCCGGCAGCGGCAACACGCTGATCATGGCCGGCACGGGCACCAATAACACCATCACGGGCGGTTCCGGCAACGACGTCCTGGTCGGCTCCGACGCCAGCGCGGACCTCTCGAGCGGGGCGGTCACCTCGATCACGGTTGTCGACGTGTCCTATGGCGGCACGGGCACGATCACGGGTGGGACGGGCAACGACCTCATCATTGCCGGGCCGCACGCCTACAAGATCACGACCGCCGGCCAGCACGACGTGGTGGTCGGAGGCGACGCATCGGCCACGTTCACCGCGGGCCAGGTCACCGGGGTCACGACGATCGACCCCAGTTACGGCGGCAACGACACCATCACGGGGGGCTCGGGCAAAGACGTGCTCATGGGCGGAGCGGGCAGCGACACGATCACCTCCGGCACGGGCGCGACCTTGGTCCTGGGTCACGGCGGTACCGTTTCCCTTTCAAACGGGTTGCCGGTCTCGGCCAGCACCAATTCGACCGCCGCCGGCGCCGACACCATCACGGTCGGCACCGGCAGCGACGTCGTCCTGGGCGGCTCCGGCGACAACACGATTCGCGTGGCCGACGGCACGTCCGCCGATGAGGTGCTTCTGGGTGCCAACGGCTCGGTCGTGTTTTCGACGTCGGCCGCGGTTACCTCGATCGAGAGCGACGATCCCGAGGACGG
Source organism: uncultured Isosphaeraceae bacterium (assembly GCA_963830625.1). Classification (GTDB taxonomy): domain Bacteria; phylum Planctomycetota; class Planctomycetia; order Isosphaerales; family Isosphaeraceae; genus CAWHMZ01. The sequence continues at coordinate 291,784 of CAWHMZ010000009.1, forward strand.
CGGTAATAACACGATCACCGGCGGCTCGGGCTATAACGTGATCGTCGGCGGCGGACCGGGCAATAACACCTTGACGGGCGGCTCCGGCAGCGACGTCATTCTGGGCGCCAACGGCTCGGTCACGACCTCGGGCGGTGCGTCGTCGATCTTCAGCGGCATGACCGCGGTGTCGACGAATGCGGGCACCGGCGGTACCGAGGACATCACCGGCGGCTCGGGCCACGAAGTCTTGATCGCCGGCCCGGGCGCAGCCACGATCACCGGCGGCTCCGGCACCGACTTGATCTTCGGCGGCGACGCCCAGGTCGTCCTCTCCGGCTCAACAGTGTCGAGCTATAAATCCACCGACATCGGATCGACAGGCGGCGGCAAAGACACGATCTACGCCGAGAGCGGCAACGCCCGGGTCTACGGCGGGCCCGGCAACGACATCATCTACGGCGGCTCGGGCACCGACTACTTGAACGGCGGCGATACCGTGGTAGACGGCGCATCGGGCTACGACCAGATCGTCAGCGCGACCTCGAGCGACACGCTCGCCTTTGACTTTGCCCAGGGCGTGCCCGCGTCGGTCAGCCACCCGTCGTTTGCTTTCCTGATCACGACCGACTTCACCACCGGCGTGCCCGCGGCATTCACCTCCACATCGGGTTCGTGGTCGCTCTCGGGCGGACTGTATCAGGGCACGTCCACCGGCAGCACGCCTGCGCTTTCGCTCTACACGTCGACCGGCACCGAGTCGTCGTTCGAGGAGCTCCAGGCGACCGTCCAGACCACGAAGGAGTCGGGGCTGGCCTACGACTACACAAGCTCGAGCAGCTTCAAGTTCGTCGCCATCGATTCGCAGACCGGCCAGGTGATCCTGGGCCACGAGACCGCAAGCGGCCCGGTTACCGACGCGACCGTGAGCAAGTCGATCAACTCGGGCACAAGCTATATCTTGGCCCTGACCTTGAACGATGCAACCGCGACCGCGTACTTAAACGGTTCGGCGATCAATTTGAGCGAAACCTACTCCAGCTCGCTCGCCGACGGCCAGGTGGGCTTCTTCACACTTTCGAGCACCGGCAAGTTCACCGACTTTGCCTTCGACGGGACCGAGACGGGCGTCGAGCCCTCCGACCTGATCGGCGGTGCCGCCGCGGTCGCCGCGACCGTTGAAGGGCCGGCAACCGCGTCCGCGTCCGATGCGAGCGCGTCCTCGGTCGCTCCACTTGTCGTCGGCACCACCACCACGGCGACCGAACCGGTCGCCGGCCGGGCGCCATATCTCGCGCGCGATCTCGGACGGGCCATCGGCCGGGCGATAGCGCGCGACCGTGCACACCCGCGGCACGACCACTCATGGCACCTCGACAAGGGCGCCCGCACCGGCGCGACCCACGCGCGCGCACGCCGCGCCGCCGGCACGCGTCATGGCCGCGGTGACTGAAGGTTTCGGTATGATAGGTGGTGCGCATCCAGAGGGAGTGCCGAACAAGGCACCCGAGATATCGCCCAATCCTTTGGCTATAATGCAACCCCGGGAGGAATCTATGACGCCCATCACCAAAGAAATCAGGCAAGCGATTGAAAGCGCAGGCGATCAGCCGGTTCGCTTGGAGGACCCGCTAACCAGACAAACCTACGTTCTCGTAAGAGCCGATCTATACGATCGCATACAGCGGGTTTTCGCGGACGAAGACCGTGATTCGGCGGAGGCCGCATTCTCAGCAATCCAGGAGGTGTTCGAGGATTGGAACGAGCCAGCCATGGATATTTACGATAGCCTGGACCCTCGGAAATGAAGGGCGACATTCTGCTGATCGATTTCCCTTTCAGCCGCGGCGGTGGCTCAAAAGTTCGGCCCGCACTATCGGTACAGGGAAATGCCGTGCAGTCGGTCAATACGATCATCGCTCAAATCACAAGCAACCTGGGCCGCGTCGGTCCGCCAACTCGGCACTTCATCGATATCGGCGTAGAGACAGGGTCGGGGCTGTTATCTAACTCGGTCGTTATGTGTGATAATCTCTACACAGTGCACGATGGAAGAATCATCCGCATCCTCGGCTCCCTCCCCGCGACAGCAATGGCTCAAATCGATAGTTGTCTCAAAGCTGCCCACGGAATCCCCTGAGGCCGTGGGTGTCGGCTCTGCCGATGCCATTCATTCGGAACCCAGGGGACTTCCAGAGCTTCTCTAGGCAGCTCGTAGCGATCCCTCCTCGGCCTCGGTCTCCAGAAATCGCTCGAGGGTGAAGCGCAACCCGATCAGGAGTCGGGGTTTGGAACGGTCCCCTGGGCGCGTCGTTCGGCTCGTGCATGGCCGATCGGGGCTTGATAGTCCCGACTTGGCGTGGCCATTGTGGGGAAATCCCCATTTTTCTTGTCCTGAGCTAGCGACTTCCCGCCAGTCTAAGGTATGGGCAACGTCATGAGAGACCCGCCGAGCGACACTGTTCATCTGTGTGAACGGCTCCGCGCGGGGGATCGCCGCGCACTCGCCGAGCTGTTCGAGCGGCACCGCGACCGACTGCGGAGAATGGTCGAGCTGCGCATGGACGCAAGGCTCCATGGTCGGATCGACGCCTCGGATGTCCTCCAGGACGGGTTTCTCGACCTGTCAAAGCAGTTGGAAAGCTATTTGAACGATCCCAGGCTGCCGGTGTTTCTCTGGCTGCGCCTGGTCGTCAGCGATCGCCTGGCGATGTACCATCGCAGTCACCTGGGCGCCGGGATTCGCGATGCCGGACGCGAGGTCTCGCTCTATCGAGATCCATTGCCCGAAGCCAGCTCGGCGGCGCTGGCCTCGATGCTGCTGGGGCGTCTGACATCGCCGTCCAACGCGGCGATCCGGGCCGAGCGAATCCTTCGCGTTCAGGAAGCGATCAACTCCCTCGATCCCATCGATCGCGAGATCGTGGCACTGCGGAACATCGAGAATCTGACGCGAGCCGAGGCCGCAGTGGTGCTCGGGATTACTGAGGAGGCCGCAGCCAAGCGTTACATCCGGGCACTCAAGAAGCTGAAGTCGATCCTGGCCGCGATGCCAGGTGGTCTCGAAGGGTTCTAAGCGATGTCGATCCACCGAAGTCGGAACAGTATGACCTGCTCGATCGACTGGCCGAGGAATTCGCCGATCGCTTCCGGCGCGGCGAGCACCCGCGCTCGACGGAATACACCGACCGCTACCCGGAACTCGCCGAGGAGATCCGCGATCTGTTTCCGGCGATGGTCCAGGTGCAGTGGGCCGAAGGGTATGCTCCAGTGCGAGGAACCGCGTGGCGATTCGCCCGCGACCGGCGCCGGTCAAGCCAGGTCGGCGACTACCGCATCCTCCGCGAAATCGGCCATGGCGGCATGGGTGTGGTGTACGAAGCCGAACAGATCTCGCTCGGCCGGCGAGTGGCGCTCAAGATGCTGCCCCGGCAAATCTCGGGCGACGTCAACATGATCGAGCGGTTCCGGCGCGAAGCCCGCGCCGCGGCGCGGCTCCATCACACCAACATCGTGCCGGTGTTTGAAGTCGGCCGCGAGGGCGATCGTCTTCTACTACGCCATGCAGTTCATTCAGGGCCAAGGGCTCGACCTGGTTTACCACGAGATTCGCCGGCTGCGGGGCCGGCAGAAGGACATGGGAGCGACAGGGTCCGGCGTGGCCAGGCGGTCGCGCCTCGAGGGCGCGCGAGCTGCGGCCCTTAACCCGGCCGGCCCGGCGACACCCGTGCCGAGCGATCCGAGGTCGGCGCGGTCGTCCAGTCGTTGTTGACCGGACGGTTCGGGGTCCACTCGGGGCTCCCGTCCGAGGCCGCAGGCGCCGGCCCCGAACTCGAGCAAACGATCAAAGGGCCGCTCGCGCCCGCGCCCGCCGCCAAGGCATCGGCTTTCGATTCCGGCGCCACGACCGCGCTCGAGTCCTTGGCGGCGGCATCGCCGCTCGATCGGTCTCGCTCGGCGTTTCCGGAACCACCCCCTGTGGGCTCGTCAGGGTCGTCGGCCGTGCTGCCGGGCGGCACGCAGATCTCGACTTCCGAATCACGGGGGTCACGCTACGCGCGGAGCATCGCCCGCATCGGGCTTCAGGCGGCCCACGCCCTGGCTTACGCCCATGCCCGGGGCGTCGTGCATCGAGACGTCAAGCCGTCGAACCTGCTGCTCGACACCGACGGAGTGGTCTGGATTACCGACTTCGGGCTGGCCAAGTCCGACGACGACCGCCTGACGCAGACCGGCGACATTCTGGGCACGCTCCGCTACATGGCACCCGAGCGGTTTCGCGGCGAAGCCGACGCCCGCGCCGACATTTACTCGCTGGGCCTGACTCTGTACGAGCTCGTGACCCTCGAGCCTGCGTTCGACGCCAGCGACCGGCTCCGGCTGATCGAGCAGGTCAAGACCGAAGACCCGGTCGCGCCGCGGGCGATCGACCGCCGGATCCCGCGCGACCTCGAGACGATCATCTTGAAGGCGATCGACAAGGACGCGAAACGGCGGTACGCCGACAGCCGACTCGATGGCCGAAGACCTGCGGCGGTTCCTCGACGACGAGCCGATCCTGGCACGCCGCCAATCTCATCTCGAGCGCTACCTGCGCTGGGCCAGGCGGCATCCGGGGATCGCGATCATGGGAGCGGTGCTCACGTTCGCGCTCGTCGCGGCCACCCTTGTGTCACTGGTCGTCGCGCGGCAGATGTCTTCACTGGCCCAGACCAAGGACCTTGCCGCCCGGAACGAGCGCGCGGCGAAGCTCGAGGCGCAGCACGCACTCACGAAGGCCGATGCCAACCGTCGCGAGGCCGAGGCAGAGCGCGATCGGGCCGAGAAGAACCTCTACATCGCCCGCATCGGCCAGGCTGAGAGCTCGCTCCGCCTGTACGACTCGGTCACCGCTCGCGCGCTCTTGGACCAGTGCATCCCCGAGTCAGGCGGACCGGATCGCCGCGGCTGGGAGTGGTCGTACCTCGATCGCTGGTGCCGGCCCGAGCTGCGCACCCTGAACGTGACGTCCAGCTCTGAGACGAATGTCATCGCCGTGAGTCCCGACGGCCGTCTCGTCGTGGTCGGGTGTGCGCCCGAGTTCCCGCGCCAGCAATCTCCAGACTCCGTCGTTTCGATTTACGTGATCGACCTCGACCTGGGCAAGCTTCGACACAAACTGGCCGGGCACCGGGGATGGGTCTTGGCACTGGCATTCCGACCCGACGGGAAACGCTTTGCGACCGGCGGCGATGAGGGCATCAAGGTTTGGGACACCGAGACGGGGCGGGAGCTGCGGAATCTGAACGGCCGAGCCCGTGCATTGCCTGCACTGGAGCCCGGACAGACAGCGACTGGCCAGCGCGGATCGCCATGGATTGGTCCAGATCTGGGACCCCGAGACTGGCCACGAGATCGGGGGGGGCCCTCACCGGGCACAGCAGGTGGCGTGGAGCCCCGACGGGACGCGGGTCGCCACCGGTGGCGTCGATCAGGTCCGCATCTGGACGGCCGCAGGCGCTGAGCCGAATGGGCCGGTTCTCAGTCTGGGAGGAGAGAACGGGATCTGCTGGGCTCCTGACGGCCGGCGGCTGGCCGCCATCTCGCGCGCGACCCGCTGCTCTCGGTGTGGGATACGCTCAGCGGTCAGGTCCTCTTCACGGTCAAGCAAGTCGGTCACCCGTCGGCGGTGGCTTTCAGCCCGGACGGAACGATTCTCGTGACCGGCGGCACCGAAGGGATCATTCGCGCATACGACGCCGATTCGGGCACGGAGCGCGCCGCACTGTTCGCCGGCTGCGATAACGTTTCCTGCCTGGCCTTTCACCCCGACGGGCACCGGCTCTTCGCTGCCGGCTGGGGAATGGGCGGAGTCAAGATCTTCGATCCAGAGCCGCGACCCCCGCGGCCGCGGGGTTACTCCCTGGCTCGATCAGCTCGCGGCCCTGTCGTTCGTGGGTGAGAGCGAGCGCCTCCGCGGGATCGATTGGCAGGGTGGTCATCTGGCATCGGTCAGCTTCTCTGCGGGCGGTATGCGGTATGAACGAAACGTTCCGGTAACCGAATCGCCCGTCTGGCCGCGCGGGGACTTCGCGTTCGATGCCGACGGCCGGCGGCTCGCAGCACCCTTGAGGCGAGACCCGGCCACCGTCGGGATCTGGGACGTGGCACTTGGCCGTCTGGAGGCGACGGTCCGCGGGAGCTCGTCATTGGTCACGGCGGTCGCCTTCAGCCCAGACGGCGAGCGACTCGCCACCGCGGCCGACCTCAAATCGAGCCGGACGGAGGTTGTAACGATCTGGGACCTGGCTTCTCGCCGGGCCATCCAAACTTTCGATGTCGGCCAGCGCCACGTCGAGTGCCGTCGCGTTTGCCCATGACGGCCGGAAGATCGCGGCGGGTGGATGCGGCCCCTCGAGGGGGAAACTACCTGGTTGGGTCAACGTCTGGGACGCCGCGACCGGCGCCGTGCTGGGGACCCAGGACCGCTTGGTTCAGGTCGATGTACCTCGCATTCCATCCGGACGGGAAGTGGCTGGCGATCGCGGACTTTGGGAACGCAAGCGTGCATCTCTGGGACGTCGCGGCGGGAACGCTGATCACGCGGCTAAGGCCCCGCTCGCCAGTTGCGTGGCGTTTACCCCGGACGGCCGGCGGCTGGCATCACTGGGCTATGACGGCAGCGTCCACCTTGCCGACGCTCGAACCGGCGAGCAGGTGCTGGTGCTTCGGAGTTTCGGACCACCGCCCGGCTCCGGCGGCTGGACGCCACGGCTCGCCGATTCAGCGCCGACGGCACGCAAATCGCCGCCCACCGGGCCGAATTTCTCAACCTCTGGGAGGCCAGCCTGCCGATCGACGAGCAGACCGAGCCGAAACCCGACGACGTTGTGGGCTGGATGCGCCGCAGCCGATCATTCGCCACTCGGGGCGACCTTACCACGGCGCAGGCCGCATTCGAACGAGCCCTGGCGATTCCGGCCGACCTTCCCGAGCCGTGGATCAGGCATGGGCTCGGCCGAGGGCATCGAGCCGGCGCAGGCAGAGACGGCCATCGCCAGGGCGTTCACGGTCGACGTGCGACGATCCCTTGCGCTGGCTCATCTGCGCCCGCGAGCTCGAAGGTTCCCAGCCGCCAGCGTGAGGCGGCGGTCGCACGGAAGCGAGCCCGGGCATCTGCGGAACAACGACTCGCCGCCGCGCCTTCCGACGAGCCGGCGGCTTGGGTCCTGGCGGACCTCCTGACGGACGAGTCGCCTGCGCTTGCCGGACGGGAGCTGGACCATTCTCGTACCCTCAGAAATGACCTCCGCGGGAGGAGCCACGCTGACGTTGCTTCCAGACGGGTCGATCCTGGCAGCGGGGCAAAAGCCCAGATCGAGATCGCGTGACACTGGTTGCACGAGCCGAGCTGGCTGGGATCACCGGACTACGGCTCGAAGTGCTTCCCGATCCGAGCTTGCCCGCGAATGGCCCCGGACGCCACCCCATGGACGGCGACCTCCACCTGACCGAGCTCTGTGCCTTGGTTGCCTCCGGCGACGGCCGGTCGCGGCCCAAGGCCGTCGTGTTTACAAGGGCCGTCGCGGCGGATGACCGGACGGGAGAACCGCTTGCCCGATCGCCTGCGCGCGATCGACGGCAACCCCACAACGGGTTGGGAGGCCTGGGCCTGCGACCGGCAAGCGCAACGCGATCGCCTTCGCGACGGCCGCACCAATGGACGCACCGGCCGGCTCGACCTGGATCATCCAGCTCGATTGCCAGGATGACCGGCGGCGACACAGGACACTCGGCCGATTCCGGCTGTCCGTCACCGACGCCCCGGTGACACTCCTCGAGACCTCCTTACACAAATGCCTGACCGAGCCGGACTGGAATGGCCGGACTCGTCTGGGCGTGGTCTATTTCTTGCGAGAGGACTGGCCGGCCGCTGCCGCGGCGCTCCAAAGGGCCGCTCTCGCGCCCGAGGCCACCGGCACCGACCACTTCCTGCTCGCCCTCACACTTCATCACTTGGGCCGCCATGACGAAGCTGGCCGCCATCTCGCCAGCGGGGTCGCCTGGCTCGAACAGAACAAGAACAGCGACACGTTGCGTGCACTGGTGGTGGAGGCAATCGCCTTGGTCGAGGGGATCAGCCGCGGCCAGGCCGATGCCCGGATGTTCCTCGACCCGAGCTTCCCGGCCGATCCGTTCGCGCGGTGATATGAGCGTGAATTCCTAAGGGCGCCAGTCAGCAATGGGGAAATCCGCATTTTTTTGTCCCAAACCAGCGGCTCTGCGCCAGTCATAAGGTATGGGCACGATCATGAGCGACCCACCGGTGACACCATCCGCCTGCTTGAGCGGCTCAAAACGGGGATCGCCGGGCGCTCGCGGTGATGGGTGTCTGGTTCGCAAAACGCGAGATCCTGCAACCGGCGCCCCGGCGTCTTCGGGGCGTCAACACTTGAGAAACCGAGGCAACCATGAAACGGCCCCAGCGCAAATCGACCTTGAATTTCGAGACGATGGAGTCGCGGTGTCTGTTGTCCGGAGGGACGCCGGTCTTGACGACCGCAACTTACGAAAAGCTTGTGAAGGATCTCAAAACCGCGGTCAGCAGCGCGGCCGCAACCAACGACCATCACGCACTCGACGGCAGCTTGGAACGTCTCGTACACCGCGTGCCTCACGGCAAGCGGCAGCTCTTGCCCATCTGGAAGGCGGATGCTCAGTCAGCCCCACTGAATTCAGCGAGCGACGTCCAGACCTTGCAAGATGAGCTCGTCATCACGCTCCAAGACGACATACACGACGACGTTGTCCTGGGCCTGTTGCGCGTCAAGGGATTTGGCATCCCTTCACGCTCCGGTCTGGGAAGCCCGTCCGCTCTTCCCCCACAGTTTGTCACTGGCCCGCAGTTCTACGTGTCGGGCACGAATTTCCTCAGCTTCAAGTCCGCATATCCGTCTTTCACGTTGGGGACCCAATCCCTTGGCGGAGGGGTGACGTTGACGATCAATACAGTCGCTGACACAAAGAGTCCCGGCGACCCCGTGTGGATCGACATGGATTTCGAGAACTCAGGCACCTCGGACACGCTCGCCTACAACGCAAATAATCCGTGGGGGGTCGGGTTCACGACCGCCTATGAGAGCGGAGGCATTCAACTGAGTGAAAACATCCATTTGTACTCCGAACTCTGTTATTTTACGGTGGACGGCACGGCCGTGGCGCCCGGCCCGTCCGCGGACGGGCTTTACGGCTCAGCCAACCCGAACGTGTTTGAGAGGAGTATCGTACCCAATGTCTACTTCTTCACCAGCTTCAACTACATCTCCCCAAACCAGACGTCGGGCGACGTGCTCAAGCTCGGAAATGTAATCCAGACGGGAGTACCATACTCGAAATTTCTCAGCGACCTCGGTCTACCCAGCGACGTCAACGGAGTGCACTTCGACTTCTTGGCGTATTGATGCTGGATGGCACCGAAGGCGTTCGACTCCTGAACCAGAACCTCACCCGGCCGATCCATGCGCGATGCCTGGCAGTGAGACCCGGTGGTCGTGCCCGGACGATCACCGGGCGGGTGAGGATCCAAGGGGATGCCAGACACCCAGATTGTGATGTCGCATTTTCAGAAAGAGGACGGCGCGAGCTCGAGGCAGATTCGATGATCGGGGTGCGCCATTCCGTAGCAAGCTGCTACGGTCAGCTCCATCAAGCTCTGATTCGACTACCATCTTCGCCTGTGCGCTCAGTTCTCGCGCCCAGCCATGTCGACTGACGGGGCCGCCCGAATCTTGCGGCGGCGTCCTGCGGAAGAGGTGACGAACACTCGAGGCGCTCCGTTACAGACGTGAGCCAGGCCTCGAAGTCGCCTACGCCCCGAGTTGGTATCCAAAACGCGGGATGATGGTGTGCGTCCGGCAAACCCCACTGCGCCCTCGGCAGATCCCGGGCACCCCAGACGCGTGGCCCCAGCGACAATGCGATCTACGCACGTGCGTACAGAAACTTAATGGGCATCCCGTAGCGTACAGACGGAGAACAACGGTGAGGCGCAGACCGTTCAGCGATCCGTGATTTGGACGGTCCCTTGGTCGCCTCGTTCCGTTCGTCGGAGGGCGATTCGGGCTCGTTTTGCCGGACTTGGAGACGACATTGTGGGGAAATCCGCATTTTTTTGTCCCAAACCAGCGGCTCTGCGCCAGTCATCAAGTATGGGCACGATCATGAGCGACCTACCCGGTGACACCATCCGCCTGCTTGAGCTGCTCAAAACGGGGATCGCCGGGCGCTCGCGATGATGGGTGTCTGGTACGCAAAACGTGAGATCCTGCAGCCGGCGCCCCGGCGTCTTCGGGGCGTCAACACTTGAGAAACCGAGGCAAGCATGAAACGGCCCCAGCGCAAATCGACCTTGAATTTCGAGACGATGGAGTCGCGGTGTCTGTTGTCCGGAGTGACGCCGGTCTTGACGACCGCAAGTTACGACAAGCTTGTGAAGGATCTCAAAACCGCGGTCAGCAGCGCGGCCGCAACCAACGACCATCACGCACTCGACAGCCGCTTGGAGCGTCTCGCGGACCGCGTGCTTTACGGCAAGGAGCAGCTCTTGCCCCCCTGGAAGGAGGCTGCTCACTCAGCCAAGCTGACTTCAGCGAGCGACGTCCACGACTTGCAAGATCGGCTCGTCACCACGCTCGAAGAAGACATCCACGACGACGTGGCCCTGGGACTGTTGAGCTTCAAGGGATCTGGTACCCTTCCGGGCTCCGGTGTGGGAAGCCCGTTCGATCTTCCTTCACAGTTTGTCGACGGAGCCCCGTTCAGCATGAGTGGCACGAATTTCCTGCAAGACTACTCGGACAATCCGCCTTCATCCACGGCGCCCCCATTCCAGCTTGGGGTCCAGACCCTTAACGGAAGCAACGGGGTGAAGTTGACGATCACCACAGTCATTGACAACGACAGTCCCGGCGACCCCGAGTGGATCGACATGGATTTTGAGAACCCAGGCTCCACGCCGACACTCGCCGGCGACCCAACTTCACCGTGGGAGGCCGGGCCGATCGGCATGTTCATGGGCAATGGCACGGGCATTCAACTGACTAGAGAAATCTGGTTTTACAACGCGTTCTGTTATTTTACAATGGACGGCTCGCCAGTGGCCGTGGCCGCCGGCACAAATGACTACGGGCTCTACGCCGGTGCCAATCCGATCGTACAGGACAGGGTTGGTAATCTTGCGACGGTCTTCCTCTTCAGCGGGTTCACTTCGGAGGAAACGTCGAATTACCAACTCAATCTCGGAAGTGGAATCGTGTCGCAAAATCCGAATGTGAGCCCGGACAGCTACATGACTTTTCTCACCAATCTCGGTCTACAGAACGACAACGTCAACGGGCTGCATATCGACTTCTTGGCGTATTGATGCTGGATGGCACCACAGGCGTTCGACGCCTGAACCAGAACCTCACCCGGTCGATCCATGCGCGATGCTTGGTGAGAGACCCGGTGGTCGTGCCCGGACGATCACCGGGCGGGTGAGGATGAACCGGGATCACCTATAGGTCCTGGCGAGGCGAAAACCGCCGTAGTAGATGTAACGGCTCGACGGTGCGCTGCCGTAACGGACCGCCGATCGGACGATCGACGACCGATCGCCGAACGACCCCCCCCGCAGCAGACGAGGGTCCTTCTCGCTTACAGATTCAGGTGATATTATGATGTCTATATACAATCCTTTTTCTCGTGGTTTGGAAGAATGCCAGCTATCCTGGCACCATTCATACTCGTTTCCGAGCATGTCGAACAAACCCAGGTCATTGGACAACAGGCTCCCGCATGACCGGGCATGCTCCGCGCTGTTGGCTTGATACCAGGCGTAAGCGTCGAGCAAGTCGGTTGAGTGGCCGTAGTATCGGCTGGTGATTGTGCCTGCCCGGCAGGCGTATTCCCATTCGGCCTCGGTGGGCAGGCGATATCCTCTCCGCTTGAGCACATCGGCCGGGATTGACATTCCCTCTGCGTATCGGCCTGCCTCGTTGGGGAGATAGCACCACTCTTCGTTGGGCAAACCCTCCTGCTCGGAGAGCCAGTTGCAGTAGTGGGCCGTCGTGTACCAGTCGGGAGCGATCCACGGTCCTCTGGGATCGGGGCTGTGCTTCTTGAGAAAGTCGGGTGAAAGCTCGTAACGCGCGATCGTGATGCCGGCGAGCTTCAAAAATCGCTGAAATTGCTCGACCGTAACCTCCTTGGTGGCGATGGCGAAGCTGCGCGGGATTCGTATGCGGTGCAAGGGCTCGCTCCCGGGTTGCTGTTCCGTGTCGGTTGGCGGCGAACCCATGCGAAACTCGACCGGGCCCTCGATCACGGCGAAGGTCTGCCCCTGCCCGTCGAGAAACCAGCGCCTTTGGCCCCAGTCCTTGACCTTCGTCAACTCGGCGTCCACCTCGGTCTGCTTCCCGTCTTGATCCCACTTGCGCAGGGCCCATTCCGCCGCGCCGTGGATGCCTGCGTCAGGATCGTTGCGGTAGAGCCCAAGCAGCTTGCCCTTGAGCGCTTGCTGTTCGCCGGGCGATAATCCCTCTATCGGGTAGGTTCCCAGCGAGAGGATCAGCGCTCGCCGCTCTGAGGTCTCGGGGTGGAACAGCACGGCGTCCATCACCCCGGTCGGAGGTGGAGCGTGCCTAGTGTCGCGCTGATCCAGCGAGTCAAGCTCGGCAGCGATCAGCTTCGGATCAGCACCCAGGGGGTAGAGCCAGTTGACGATGAAGCTGCGCAGCCGGGGGTCGGCACTGTGCCGCAGCAGGGGCCAGACCTCCTCGGATTTGCCCATGCGAACCAGGGCGACTGCCGAGCGTGCCTGGCGCTCGGCGAGCCGGTCCTTCAGCTCCTCACGGACCGTAGGGCGGTGCCAGACCGAGGCGGTCATGAGCGGTCCGTCGATTGCGATCTGGCTCGTCGACCATGATACGGGGCGGTAACCCTGGGCGATGAGCTCCCGGCATTTCTTGGCTTGAGCGTCGGGATCAAGCGCGTAGATGAGGGCGGCCTCGAATCTCGCGTCGCTGCTCCACACGGCTGCAATACGGCGGTCGGGATGACCTGCCTTCATGATCTCGCCAAAAGCCGGTTCGTCGCGGATGGGGTCGAGGTCGGCATCTTCATCCATCTTGCCGAAATCGGCATCGTCGTTCTTGACTGCTTCTCTGAGCAGTTGGAGCGATCGCGCGGCAAGCTGCCGGCCCTTTGTCTTGTCCGAGCGGGAGACAGCCCTTGACGCCTGGGAAAAGGCACGAGCTGCCGCCCTGCGCAGTTCCGCATCCTCCGGGTGCTTCTTGAGCGCTTTTTCCAGTGCCTCAAGTGCCTTGTCTGCTCCGTCGCCCAATTCTGCCGCCACGACTGCGGCAAGGTAGAGATTGGAACTCTCCGTAGCGTCTTCTCTCCGGACCTTCGCCAGTTCAGACTGGGCATTCTGCTTCCGCTTCAGCCGTGCCAGCGCGACGACCTTGTAGTCGTTCGCAGAGATGGCGTCGGGGTTCTTCCCGACCACGACCTGAAGGTCATCGAGTGCTTTCTGATTCTCTCCCAGACGCAAGTTGGCCATCGCCCGAGACAATCGGGCAGTGACATCATGGGGCTTGGTCTTGAGCTTCTTCTCCGCGCTGGCAAGGGCCGATAGGGCGCGCTCTTGGCTCGGTCGTGGCTTGCCTGCCCCGCTGACCACGACTTCCATGATCAACTGGTCGCCCAGGTCCGCTAGTTTGTGCTCGAAGTTAGCCTCGAACTGGTCCTCGCAGGTCTGGCCGACGACGGCGGTTTCTGGTGGGCGTCCCCACACTCCAGAGCATCGCCGGCGGCCATCGGTACCAATCATGGCATGAATCGTCTGGGGGATCAGCTTCTCGTCTTTGAGTTTTTCCTGAATCTCGGTCTCCTCGGCGGGGGTGAGGCCAACATAGAACCGGGTGTCGTCATCGCCCGGTTTTTCGACCCAGAGAAAAGCGTAGCGGTCGATGGGCTTGCCTCCTGCATCGGTTGTGACATAACCAGCGACGTCGACCGGAAGGAAATTTTCTTTCTTGTTCCGCCCACGCTGCTGAGCTCCTTCATCCGCGGTCAGACCGGAAGAGATGCGCCAGTTCCGTCCATCCCGCGTCCAGACCGCTGCGACCCTTACCACCTGCCGCTCGGAGTAGGGCCGAAACCGCACGGGGCGATACCCCGACTTCCGAAGGGGCTCGGCGGTGGTGAGGAACTCGTCCAGCGGCATCGTTTGGCAGAAGCCGAACCGCTCAGCAAGCAAGCCCTGCGCCGACTCGACCCGGCTGACCAGGGAGGCGTCGGGTTTTGGCCACGATGGGCCCAGCGGAGGGTCATTCCAGGTGAACGCGGCTTTTTTGGCAAGCTCGGCTCGAAAGATGGGCAAGACCTGTTCTGCCTTCTTCTCGACGACAGGGAAGAGGCCCAGATACGCCGTGTGGTCAGCGACCAAGAGCAATTCGGCAAGACGATCGGGATCATCGCTGGCGTAGTCAGTGAGGATGTCTCTTGCGAGCGTGCGTACCGTCTCGGTGCGGGATTTGTCCTGGAAGATCATGGCGATCGGGGCTGTCAGCTTGCCACGCACGGGACGCAGGGCTTCGATCCAGTGTCGCAGCACCAGAGAGTTGACCGAGACCAATGCCTGAGCCACCTTTCCACTCACGGCTTCCCAGTTGACGTTTTCGGGGTCGTACGTCGCCAGGGCGCTTGCGCATGGAAGCACACTGGCATCGGCCGGCTTCGCCGACTCAAGCATGGTCCAGAGTTTGGGAGACAGGTCGGTGCGCTGGGTTTTCAGGGCATCACGCAGAATCGGGAGCTCTGTGGGAGCGGCTTTGGAGAGCCAGTCAAAGAGGTCATTCGCCTGAGCGGCATCGACCGGCAGCAGGGCGAGGCTGGCGTGGAGCTTCTGCCGAGAACCCGCCGGTGCTTTTTGGAGTTCGCTTTGCAGTGCAGGGTCGACCCAGCGGCGGTATTCTCGCATCGCCGCCACAATCTCTGGAGCTTTGGGAGTGTCGGCATCGAGAAGCCGCTTGACCAGACCTGCTGCTTCGGCGGCTTGTTGATTCTCAATGATCTGACGACAGACGACAATCCCGGCAAGAGCCCCCCCAGCCACGAGGGCCAGAATCAATACGCCTCGAACTCCGTAGAGCCGTCCAGCCCGTCTCATCATTCGGCGCTCTGGCTCGGTCCAAGCTTTCTTCTTCGTGAGCAGCCCGATGCTCGCCCACTCCAGGGCCGAAGGAAGATGTCGGTTTTCGGGCTTCGCCTTCCAAGACGCCGCCCGTTCCGCCAAGCGCAGTTCCGCCCGTCCTCGCCGTGTTTCCCGCTGCTTTCGGGTCAACCAGTCGCGCAGTGAGTGGACCAGATAATCGTGAGAAAGCTGGTAATACTGCCCGCTCGCTGTGGTTTCTTGGCCTTCACTGGTGGATCCCTCCGGGTCCGTGGGCGTGATCAGCCTGAGCTCCGGGTCCAGGATCCGGATCAGGTCGTTGAAGTCCCTGGGTCGGTCGGCATACCCCGATGCGGAGAGCAACTCCTGGCGAGATCTCATCTGCCCTTTGATGTCCGTGCCTCTTTCCGGCAAGAGAGCTTTGAGGACAGCCTGGGATGCTCGCTGGTGAAAGCGGTGCTCGGGAGGGGCGGTCGAGGCGCTGAATGTGTCGTCGAGGAACGTCAGTCCGACTCCCTCTGTTCCACCGACTTCCCGGAGCGTGGCCGGGGTCCAGGGCTTCCCCTTCATCATCTCGGCGAAGAGGGCTAAACGCACCGAGATGATCTTGCCGTCCTGGGCAAGCCCTGAAATCGATTGATCCAGAAACGATTCGTGTTCGCTGTTCAATTCGCCGATTCGGTCGGGCAATGCCCCGTAAGCCCTGCCAAATGCCAAGAGTACCTTCTTGCCATGACGGGGATCAAAGAGATCCACGAGGGCGCTGTTTTCGCCTTCAAGTAGTCGGATGTCGAGATCACGCATGAACCGACTGGCAGCCAGCCAGAAGTCGTCGCGCACGGTCACGACCGCTTGAACATGCTCGCCATCGCAATGGCGAAGGGCGGCGCTGAGTTCGGTGTTCTCCTCGGCCCGCTTGGCAAACAACCACTGCTCGAACTGATCGATGACCAGCAACACCTTCCGCTCGGGTGGCAGCTTGCGATCCTTGCGCAAGAGCGCCACCGAATCGACCAGCCCCAACTCACTAGGAAGTAGCGGAGACACCTTGCGTAGACCCTTGAGCAACCGGGCTTCGGTCTCCTCGGCGGTTGCCTCCACATAGACCGGGAGGACATGCTTGCCCAGCCGGGGTAGTAGACCCGCCTTGATGAGCGAGCTTTTCCCGCATCCGCTGGGTCCATAGATCAGCCCGACCCGAAACGTCTTGTCGGGATCGAGCTGGTCGATCTTGTGGTTCCAGAATCGGATGCTCTCGGGCAGTCCGTCTCGGTCGCGTGGGCCCGGCAACAATTCCAGGAAGAAGTCGGCATCGTGCTCGTCGAACGATCGCAAGCCCTTCGGGATGATCTTGATCGGTCGTTGATCGGAATCGGGTTGCAGGGAAGTGGACGGAAGGGTCGCTTGTTTCAGACTTGATCCGGGTGGCACCACCGGGACACGAGGTGTGGCCAACGCACCCGTGCCTTTTTCAGCTTGGACAAACAATCGCAGGTCTTCCGCCATGTCCTTGGCGGTGCTGTACCGCTCCGACGCCCGTTTCGACACGGCTTTCTGGCAGATACGCTCCAATTCCCGGGGTATCGTGTCATCGATCTGGCGGGGTGGGCGGGCCTCAGCCTGGATGACTTGCTCGGCAATCAGTGAAGGTGAAGCGCCCCGGAACGGTCGTCGCCCGGTGAGGAGTTCGTAGAAGACCACGCCCAAGCTGAAGATGTCGGAACGACCATCGACGAGGTGCGCCTCACCTCTGGCTTGTTCGGGGCTCATATACGATGGAGTTCCCGCCAGACCACCACCCTTGCCGAAGTCCTCGTCTCGGAGGGCCAGCCCAAAGTCGGCAAGACGCGGTTTACCCGAGGTATCGACGAGAATGTTGGCAGGCTTGACGTCCCGATGGACGAGCCCCCTGGTATGGGCATAATGCAAAGCCTCGGCGATCGCTGCAATCAGTTCCGCTGAGTCTCGGAACGATGGGCGAGCCTGTCCAATTCTTTCGGCCAGGTCGCTACCTTCGATGAACTTGGAGACGACGAAGCAGAGACCGTCTTCCGTGCGACCCACGTCGTGGACCGGCACGATGTTGGGATGATCCAAATTGGCGAGGATTCTGGCTTCCGTGAGAAACGCCTGAATATCCTCGGGATGTGACATTCGCTCGGGAGCCGGCACTTTGATAGCGACCGCACGGTCGAGGTCGTCGTCCCGGGCGAGATAGACCCGTCCGAACCCACCCTGACCTAAGCGGCCGATGACGCGGTAGCGCCCGATCGTGGAGGGATCGCCGTCGGACGAGTCAGCCGAACCATCGATGGGTCGCAGTGAGCCGTCAATTCCCGACAGGCTCTTCGTCGTATCCATCGCTCAGTTCCTTACCACGACCAAACCTCTTCGATGACTGCCGCGCAAAGCCATTGTCTCATTCACAGCGATGCCAGAGAAGTGGCACATGAAGAGTGACCACTAGGCGCAGGCACTCACTGGTCGCCGTTCTTCGGCTCGACCGCGCCCCTGGCGATCGCGGCGCGCTTCCTGGCCGGCGCGAGCGCTCCGACCGGCGACGTCGAGATCACGTCATCGGCCGGGGCGGCGGTCTACGGAAAGACCGTCACATTCGTCGCCACCGAGACGGCTGCCGGTGAGAAGAACAGGTTGGGCTCGGTGGCGCTCAGCGGCGGCCAGACGACGCTGACTTTGAAGCCGAGCAGCGACTTGAACAAGGCGATCTCGGTCGTCTGTAGCGGCGATCTCGACTTTCAATCGACCGACGCAACCTCATCAAAAGTGACGCAGAGCTCGCTTGGGAGCCTGGCGCGGCCGATGATCGCGGCCGCAACCCATTCAGCAATTGGGGCTTCAGACGTTTCTTCGGTTGCATCGTCCGGCTCGTGAAAGGCCGATGCAGGCTTGCGTTCCCCGGCTTTGAATTGGCATTGTGGGGAAATCCCCATTTTTCTTGTCCTGAGCTTGAGACTTCCCGGCAGTCATAAGATATGGGCAACCTCATGAAAGACCCGCCGAGCGACACTGTTCGTCTGTTCGAGCGGCTCCGAGCGGGAGATCGCCGCGCGATCGTCGACCTGTTCGAGCGGCACCGCGACCGCCTGCGGAGGATGGTCGAGCTGCGCATGGACGCACGGCTCCAGGGTCGGATCGATGCCTCCGACGTGCTTCAGGACGGCTTCCTCGACGTGACGCAGCGGGTGGAGAGCTACCTGGGCGATCCCAAGCTGCCGGTGTTTCTCTGGCTGCGAATGGTCGTCAGCGACCGGCTGGCGAAGGTCCATCGCCACCACCTGGGCACGCGGATGCGCGACGCCGCTCAGGAGGTCTCGCTCTATCGCGATCCGATGCCCCAGGCCAGCTCGGCGGCCCTGGCCTCGATGCTGCTGGGCCGATTGACAACGCCCTCGAACGCGGCCATCCGCGCCGAGCAGATCCTTCAGGTCCAGGAAGCGGTCAACTCGCTCGAACCCCTCGATCGCGAAGTGGTGGCGCTGCGCCACTTCGAGCAGCTCAGCCGTGCCGAGACCGCGGTGGTGCTCGGCATTACCGAAGAAGCCGGAGCCAAGCGGTACATCCGGGCACTCAAGAAGCTCAAAGCGATCCTGGCCGCGATGCCAGGCGGCCTCGAAGGGTTCTAAAGCGATGTCGATCTCGGAATCAGAACAGTTTCACCTCCTCGACCAACTGGCCGAGGAGTTCGCCGACCGATTCCGGCGCGGCGAGCGGCCCGCACTCAAGGAATACACCGATCGCTACCCCGAGCTGGCCGATGCGATCCGCGAGCTTTTCCCGACGCTGGTCAAGGTCGAGCAGGCCGAGGGCGTCCTGCATGGTGACGAGCAGATCGGAAATTCGCGGGCCGCACACTCACAGTTCAGCGAGATCGGCGACTACCGGATCCTCTGCGAGATCGGCCGGGGCGGCATGGGCGTGGTGTACGAGGCCGAGCAGATCTCGCTGGGCCGGCGCGTCGCGCTCAAGGTCCTGCCGGCGCAGGTGAGCAGCGACCGGCTGGTCCAGGAGCGGTTTCGCCGCGAGGCCCGCGCCGCCGCGCGACTGCACCACACCAACATCGTGCCGGTATTCGAGGTCGGCCACGATCGAGGCGTGCGCTTTTACGCCATGCAGTTCATCCAGGGTCAGGGCCTGGACACGGTCATCGCCGAGCTGCGGCGGCTCCGCGACCTCGCCTGGCCCGAGTCCAAGACAATCGCGGCCTCTCGTGGCCAGGCGCTCCGGGGCGGCCCGGAGCCATCAAGCCAGGGAATCGAACCCGCGACACTCGGCGACGACGTCGAGGTCAGTGCCGTGTTGCAGTACGTTCTGACCGGCCGGCTCGAGCCCGGCGACCCCGACCCCGCGGCGGCAGGAGCATTGGAACCGACGCCGGCCAGGGCGCGGAGCCGAGGCGAAGCGCCACCGAGCAGGGCTGGAACGGCAACGACCGCCGACGAATCCGACCCCGCACTGGTGCTCACCGAGGCTGAGGGTGCAAAAGCAGGCGACAACAGCGGCGCGCAACGGGCGCATCCGCCGCGCCGTCCTCGTCATCATCTGCATCTCCGTCGTCAAGCTCGGCCGTTCTGCCCGGGGGTACGCAACTCTCGGGGGTCGAGTCGCACGGCCACGCGTCGTTCCGCAGTCTGGCCCAGATCGGCCGGCAGGTCGCCGGCGGCCTGGCCTATGCGCACGCGCGCGGGATCGTGCACCGGGACATCAAGCCGTCGAACTTGCTCCTG
This sequence comes from uncultured Isosphaeraceae bacterium, assembly GCA_963830625.1. GTDB lineage: Bacteria > Planctomycetota > Planctomycetia > Isosphaerales > Isosphaeraceae > CAWHMZ01. Next base: position 311,701 of record CAWHMZ010000009.1, read on the forward strand.
GACACCGAAGGCGTGGTCTGGATCACCGATTTCGGCCTGGCCAAGGGCGATGACGAGGGGCTGACTCACACCGGCGACATCCTGGGTACGCTCCGCTACATGGCCCCCGAACGGTTCCGGGGCGAAGGAGATGCTCGGGCCGACGTCTACGCGCTGGGGCTCACGCTCTACGAGCTGCTCACGCTCCGCGCGGGATTCAGCTCCACCGACCGGCTCAAGCTGATCGAGCAGATCAAGACCGAGGAGCCGCCGAAGCCTCGCAGCGCGAATGCGCGGATCCCGCGGGACCTCGAGACGATCGTCTTGAAGTCGATCGAGAAGGACCCGAAGGCGCGGTACCAGTCGGCCGAGGCGATGGCGGAGGATCTGCGACGGTTCCTCGCCGACGAGCCGATCGAGGCGCGGCGGGCAAGGGTGGCGGAGCGGTTCGCCCGCTGGGCGCGGCATCATCCGGGGACTGCCGCCCTGGGGGCGGCACTTCTGGCCGTGCTGGTCGTGGCCACTACGGCTGCGGTCTTTGTCGCGAGGCACATGGCGCGGCTGGCCGAGTACGAGCAGAACGCGGCGCACGCCGAGCGATTGGCTCGCCACGACGCTAGCCGCCAGGCCATCGCCGAATCGCGCACGCGCGCAGAGGAGGCCGCGGCCCGCCGCAAGGCCGACGTTTCCAACGCCAGTCTGCACGCCACCCAGGAAGAGCTGCGCCGGACCGTGTATGCCACGCGGTCAAACCTTGCCCTGGCGGCCTGGAATGTCGGCGACGTCGGCCATCTGCGCAATCTCCTCGAGCTCTTGCGGCCAGCTCCGGGCGAGTCCGACCTCCGCGGCTGGGAGTGGCGTTATCTCTGGCAGCTCGCCCACGAGCACCGGCTTATACTTCGCGCCTACGAGGAAGCTTTCGCCGCCGTGGTGTTCAGTCCCGACGGGCAAGCCATCGCCGGCTTGAAGAGCAACGGCCGCATCCGGCTCTGGGACGGCCGCACCGGCGAAACCCGGCGCACGATGGGGGCGACGGTTCGAGGGCGGCCTGCGAGTCTGGCCGACGGCGTTGGTGCTCTCGCCTTCAGCCCCGACGGCCGCAGCCTCGCCGGGCCGAGCCCCGACGCCTTGAGCCTCGCGCTCTACGCCGTCGACACCGGGTTGCCCACCCTCCGCTTCGAGGGACCGTCGGGCGCGGTACGGGGGCTGGCCTTTAGCCCTGACGGCCACACCCTCGTCGCCGCTCTCGCGAAACATAGCATGCGGGTCTGGGACGGCCGCGACGGCCATCTGGTCCACAACGTCTTCGGTGGACACGGCGGCCCGGTCGCCGCCGTCGCGTTTTCGCCCGACGGCCTGACCATTGCCTCGGCCAGCTTTGACCGGACGGTCAAGCTCTGGAACCCCGACGACCCAAAGCAGCCGCGCGCCGTCCTCAAGGGTCACACCGACGAGGTCCGCGCGGTGGCCTTCAGTCCCGACGGCCGGCGGATCGCCTCCACCGGGTTGGACCGAACCCTGCGGGTCTGGGATGCCCGTTCGGGCGAGGAGCTCGCCGTGATTCGGGGGCACACCAGCTCGGTGTTGGCCCTGGCCTACGGACCCGAGAGCACCAGGGTCGTGACCGGCTCTGCCGACGAGACGGTACGCGTCTGGGACACCAGCTCGGGCCAGGAGCTGCGCACGTTCAAAGGGCACACCGACCAAGTCGTCGCCGTGGCGGTGAGCCCCGACGGACGCGACATCGCCTCGGCGAGCGAAGACGAGACGGTACGCGTCTGGGACGCGGCCAGCCCGCCGCGCCCGCACACGCTCCGGAGCCCTTCCGTGCTGACGTACGGCGGGGGTGTGACATGCCTGGCGTACAGCCCCGACGGCCGCAGGCTGGCTTCGGGCCACGAGGACCACGCCCTGCGGATTTGGGAACTCCCCTCAGGACGGCTGCTCCACGTGATCCTGGGTCATACGAACATCATCCAATGCGTTGCGTTTTCCCCCGACGGCCGCACCATCGCCTCGGGAAGCCATGACCGCACGGTGCGGCTGTGGGATGTCGACACCGGCCAGGCCCTGATGACCTTCACCGGACACGCCGATCGGGTCGCCGGGCTGGTCTTCACACCCGACGGCCAGACGGTCCTCTCGGGCAGCTTCGACCGCACAATCCAGGCCTGGGACCCCGCGACCGGGGTCGTGCGGTACATCCTGCGAGGCCACGCCCGGCAGATCAACGACCTGGCCAAGAGTCCCGACGGCCGCGCCGTCGCTTCGGCCAGCTTTGACGATACGTGCATCGTCTGGGATCTCGCCGGCAGGCGGGCCCGCGTGACGCTCAGGGGACATGTCGGCGAGGTCAACGGGGTTGCCTTCCGCTCCGATGGCCGCACCGTCGCAACGGCAGCCGACGACCGCACGGTGCGGCTGTGGGACGCGGCCGACGGCGCGCTGCGCGGCGTCCTGAAAGGACACATCGGCGAGGTCCACGGCCTCGCGTTTTCCACCGATGGCCGCCTCGCTTCGTCCTCCGACGACAAGACCATCCGGGTCTGGGACCCAGCCGGCGGGCAGAGCGTCTTGATCCTCAAAGGGCACGCGGGGCGCATCCGGTGCGTCAGGTTCAGCCCCGACGGCCGGACCCTCGCCTCGGCCAGCTCTGACCGCACACTGAAGCTCTGGGAAGCCGCCCCCGCGGCCGCCCTGGCCGCGCCGTGAGGCGAAGGGGAGAAGGACGATGATCGATGTCGAACTCTGAGTCGGAACAGTTCAACCTGCTGGATCGTCTGGCCGAAGAATTCGCCGAACGCTTCCGGCGCGGCGAGCGCCCGCGCTTGAGGAATACACCGATCGCTACCCCGAGCTGGCTGACGACATCCGCGAGCTCTTCCCGGCGCTGGTGAAAGTGGAGCTAGCCGACGAGGGGCACGTCAGAGAAGAAAGTGAAGTGAAATCTCCCGGACCGGCGGGCGCGCTCGAGCAGATCGGTGACTACCAGATCGTGGCACAAATCGGCCGGGGAGGCATGGGGGTCGTCTACGAGGCCGAGCAGGTCTCGCTGGGCCGGCGCGTGGCTCTGAAGGTATTGCCCCGGCATGTGGCCGCCGACCGGACCACGCTCGAGCGATTTCGCCGCGAGGCCCGGGCCGCGGCTCGATTGCACCACACCAACATTGTGCCGGTCTTCGAGGTCGGCCAGGACGGTGACGTTCGCTTCTACGCCATGCAATTCATTCAGGGACAAAGCCTGGACGCAGTGATCGCGGAGTTGCGCCACCTGCGCATCCAGTCGCAGTCAAAAGGCGATGGCGACGACACGGCGAAGAGCAGCCCAGAAACGCGCACGCTGGCCCCGTCGGTCGCCCATTCGATCTTGGCGGGTGGTTTCCTGCCCGAGGGCGAGGGCCGCGCAACTTCGGGAATCGTCCACGCGCGGACCGCGATAGAGCCCGCGAGCGCCACGCTGGCCTTGGCGAAAGCCGCGGCGGTGGGCGTGGAGGCGACCGCGGCGGGACCGCTCGCCGAGCCGGCTCCGGTCTCGTCCTCGTCTCCGACCCCGCTCTCCTGGCCCGTGTTGCCGGGTGGGACGCAGCTCTCGGTCGCGGAGTTGAGCCACCGCGTGTTTCATCGCAGCGTGGCCCACATCGGCAGGCAAGCCGCTTCGGCGCTCGTGCACGCGCACGCTCGCGGCGTGATCCATCGCGACATCAAGCCCTCGAACCTCCTGCTCGATACCGACGGCGTCGTCTGGGTGACCGACTTCGGTCTGGCCAAGGCTGACGATGACGGACTGACCCAGACCGGCGACGTCCTGGGCACGATCCGCTACATGGCGCCCGAGCGATTTTCCGGCGCGGCCGACCCGCGGTCCGACGTCTATGCGCTCGGGCTCACACTCTACGAGCTGCTCGTCCTTCGCCCGGCGTTCGACTCGCCCAACCGCCTTGCCCTGATCGATCTGGTCAAGAACGTCGATCCGCCGCGACCCCGTTCGATCGACCCGCGGATCCCGCTCGATCTCGACACCATCGTGCTCAAGGCCGTCGAGAAGGACCCGAAAGCGCGGTATGCCTCGGCCGACGCGCTCTCGGAAGACCTGCGGCGGTTCCTCGCCGACGAGCCCATCCAGGCCCGCCAGGTCGGCACTGCGGAGCGCTACTGGCGGTGGGCCCGGCGAAACCCGACGATCGCGTGGCTGGGCGCGGTCGTGACGGCATTGTTGGTCGCGGTGACGGTCGGCTCGATCGCTGCGGCAATCTACTTCAAGGAGTCGGCCCGGCGCGAGACGAACTCGGCCGCGCGCGAGCAGTCCGCGAATCAGCAATCGCAGCGCGATCGGAAAGACGCCATCGAGGCGAGGCGCGTGGCGATCGAAGAGCGCGACCATTCGCGGCAGCAATCGGCGGGCCTGGCGCTCGACAAGGGATTCGCCCTGGCCGAGGAGGGCCATGCCGACCGTGGCTTACTCTGGATGCTCGAGGCCTGGAAGACCGCTCCGGACGACGCGGAGGAATTCCGGAGGACGGTCCGCTGGAACCTGGGTGCGTGGCTCGGGCAGGTCCACAAAGCTCTCAGGATCATCGACACCGGAGGTCCTTGCACTGACTACGCCTTCAGCCCTGACGGAAGATCATTTGCAACAAGTTTTCGTGTCAATGATGATATTGCCACCACGAGTTCCATCGACTTCTGGGACACCACAACGGGGCGAAAGCTCAGCTCGCTTCCCGGTACATTTGCCCCGTTCGCGTTCCGACCCGACGGAAGAGCCCTCGTAGCCTACGCCGATCTGCACGCGCATGGTGGCGATCGACCTGAGCACGAGGCGGGTGCTCTGGACGACCCCGCCCCTACCCGGAAGACGGGGGAGGAGGATCGACTTCAGCACCGACGGCTCCACGGTTCTTGCAACACGCTATAGCGATCGAATCGCGTGGTTGGTGCGACTGGACGTCGCCACAGGCCGGCAGCTCGGAGAGCCGATGCGGGGCTGGGGAGAGTGGGGTGCGATGGACGTTACCGGCGACGGCAGAAGGGCGGCGTTGGCGCGGCTCGAGAATGGCGAGACTTACATCGATCTGCACGAATTGCCATCGCGCCGGCGGACTGTATCCTGGGCTGTCGGCCGGAAGTTTCCGTGGCAGCTACTCTTCAGCCCAGATGGCAAGTCACTGTTCGGGTGGGTCGTCCAGGGCCAACTGTACGGCTACACTAATTCCGGAAGCACCACCTCAGGTCAGATCTGGGACACGCGCACGGGAGGACCGACCAGTTCGCTCATCGCGCACACAGGAACTGCCACCTATACTCCCGGGAGCGATCGTCTCGTAACGCTGACCGACAGCGTGCGGCTCGTCCGTGATGCCGCCGACGGCCGGGTAATGGGATCAGCGTTTCCGGATGACGGGGAATACCAGCGGGTCGTTGCCCCACATCCGGACGGTCGTACTCTGCTCACGCCCTCTGAGCATTCGGTCCGTTTGTGGCAAATCTCGCCACACGCAGAGGCCGCTCCGGAAAGAGCCGCCGGCACGCGGTCATCGGTAGGAGACGACGTACGCAACGTCCAGGCGTGGGGTTCCCGTTTTTCCTTGGCGGGATTGCGGGCGGACGGGCAGACGGCGATCTCGCTGCTCAAAGGTGCGGGGGGAGGAGAACGGATCCGATTATCCGATACCGCAACGGGCCGCCCCATAGGTAGGCCCTTGTCGCACAACACCGGCTGGAAAATCTTTGGTTTCGCCTTCAGCCCTGGCGGCCGATTCGTCGCGACCGGGAGCGATCCGAACCGGGTGGCTGGCGAGGTGCGACTCTGGGACGCGAACACGGGCCGGCTGCTGCTGCCGCCCATGCCGCACACCAACTACGTGTCGGCTCTGGCATTCCGGCCCGACAGCAAGATCCTGGCGGCCGGTGACTACAACGGTCTTGTTCGGTTCTGGGACACGTCCACGGGCCGGGAGATCGGTCGGCCCCTGTCTCAAGGAGAGATCGTCTGGAGCCTGGCTTACAGTCCCGACGGCAAGATGCTCGCGGTGGGTCTCACCAAGGATAGGGGCAAGCCAGGTGTTCGACTCTGGGATACCAGGACAAGCAAGCCCATCGGTGAATTACTGCCCAGCTCGGAAGGGATCACCCGGATCGAATTCCGGCCGGATGGTCTAGCCCTGCTCGCGAGTACTCAGCACCAGGAGGCCGTGCGGACCGCCCGGCTGTGGGACACGACACGAGGACAGGCGATCGGAAAGCCGATGGTTGATGAGGCGGCAGGAGGATTCCGTCCCGACGGCCGTGCCTTTGTCACGCTCGGGAGGGACGGCACCGTCAAGCTCCGCGATGCAACGAGCGGAGAGGTTCTCGCCAGCATCCTGACCTCCTCCGCACCAGCCACCTGTGCAGCCTTTCGTGGCGATGGCGGTCTGGTCGCCGCCGGCTTCGAGGACGGCGCGGTCCGGCTCGCCGATCTGGCCACGAATCAGCCGGTCGGCCCGCCGCGGTTCCTGAGACACGCGGTTCATCAAGTCGCATTCACGTCCGATGGCCGCACGGTCGTCGCCATCGACGGGCAGGGCGAATTCCGATCCTGGCCGGTCCCGCAGCCACTCCAGGATTCGAGCCTCGAGGACCTGACGTTGCGAATCGAAGCCCGCACGGGCCTCCACATGGAGACGAGCCTCGCGACCTCTCGGCTGGGCGCCACGGCCTGGAGCCAGCGGCTCGAGCAACTCCGGAATCTCGATCGCACCGCCGTGCAGCTCGATGACGGTCCCGCCTGGCACGAGCCGATGGTCCGCGAGGCCGAGCAGAAAGGCAACGCCTTCGCGGCCCGCTGGCACCTCGACCGCCTGATCGCCGTTCGGCCCGATGACTGGTTCCTGTACGCGCGCCGGGCCCGCGCATGGGCGCTGTTCGACAAGTTCGACAAGGCCGCCGCCGATTACCTGCAGGCCGAGCGGCTGGGCTCGCGAGAGCAGATCCTGGACTTCCAGACGCACTGCGCGATCGATTGCACCGCGGCCGAGCGCTGGGCCGAGGCCCTCTGGTATCTCGACCGCCTGATCGCCGCCCGGCCCGATGACGGGTCGCTGCACGAGGACCGCGCGGCGGTCTACGGCAAGCTCGGCCGCGAGGCCGACCGCCAGGCCGAGCTCGCCCGCGTTTTCGAGCTGGGTGCCGACCAGGGACTGGTCATGCCCCGGGCCGAGGAGCTCGGCCGAGCCGGCAACTGGGCCGAGGCCGCGGGCCTGCTGGCACGCTGCGGTCGGACACGTCCGCTCAGCCGTGAGCTGGCCCAGGCCTGGGGTATCGCCTGCCTCAGGGCGGGCGACCGCGCCGGCTACCGCGAAGCCTGCGCGGCGGACATGGCATGCAACGGACCGAACCCGACGGTCGTCTGGAACGAGCTCAGCGCGGCATCGCTGCTGGCTCTCGCACCCGGGGCCATCGACGATTATCGGGTGCCGATGGCCTGGCTAGAGAAGCGGCTGTCGGCCACTCCCGCGCCGGGAGCGCTGTACCGGCACTATCTGTCGAACGCTCTGGGCGGATTGCTCCTGCGGGCAGGCCGGATCGACGAGGCCATTGCTCGACTGAAGGAGGGAATCGCCGTCGCGAAGGAGGCAGAGGGTCCTGGCGATTGGGCCTACCTGGCCCTGGCCCACGCCCGTAAGGGTGAGACTGCCGAAGCCCGCCGGCGGCTCGAACGCCTGCGCACCTGGCGTCCTGATTCATCGGCCTCGTTCTGGGACATCGAGGAGCTTGCGCTGCTCCGCAACGAGGCCGAGTCACTGTTCTATGATGCCGAGTTTCCGCGTGATCCGTTTCAGGCAACGAGGCCGAAAGATCGGTCGTTCTGAGGGACCGGGCCATGGACAAGACGAAAAAGCCGGTGGAGTCCGCGGCTTCGCAACCGCTCGGCGAGGGTTCGAATGACCCTTCGGCCCAGACCGAGGACTTCTCCGACATGGGAGGCTCGCCATCGCTCTGCGAGGGCTCGAATGACCCCTCGGCCAAGACCAAGGGTTTCTCCGACAGTGGAGGCCCGCCATCGCTCGCTTTCGGTCTGAGTGCCCCCCCGGCCGGCGATCCCGCAAAAATCGGCCGCTATCGAGTCATCGAGCGGTTAGGTCAAGGCGGGTTCGGCAGGGTGTATCTTGCTCGCGACGACGACCTCGATCGCCCGGTCGCCATCAAGCTGCCGAACCTTGAACAAAGCGCCCACCCCGAGGATGTGGATCAGTTTCTGACCGAAGCCCGCGTTCTCGCCAAGCTCGACCATCCCAACATCGTGCCGGTCTTCGACGTGGGTCGCACCGAGGACGGGCTCTGTTTCGTCGTGTCGAAGCTCATCGAGGGCAGTGATCTGGCGGCCACGATCGAACAGGCTCGACCGAGCTTGCGGTCCGCGGCCGAGCTGGCGGCTACCGTTGCCGACGCCTTGCACTACGCCCACACCCGCGGACTGGTCCACCGCGACATCAAGCCCGCCAACATCCTGATCGACGCCTCGGGTAAACCCTGCGTGGCTGACTTCGGGCTCGCCCTCAAGGACGAAGATTTCGGCAAGGCTGGCAAGCTGGCCGGCACACCCGCCTACATGAGTCCCGAGCAAGCCAGGGGCGAGGGGCACCGGGTTGACGGACGATCCGACATCTTCAGTCTGGGCGTTGTGGTGTACGAGCTGCTGACCGGCAAGAAACCATTCCGAGGTGATTTCCGGGAGGTCATGGAGTCGATCAAGACCGCTGAGCCTCGTCCACTCCGCCAGATCGACGACACGATCCCCAGGGAACTGGAACGGATCTGCTTGAAGGCGCTGGCCAAGCGGGCACACGATCGCTACACGACCGCCAGCGACATGGCGGAAGACCTGCGCGCGTTCCTCAAGAACGCCGGAAGCGCAGTCACGGCTCTCGCGGCTCCGGTTGTCTTCTCTACCCCATCCGGATCAATCTCCGAACCCTCTCGACTACCGGCCAGCGCCACAAAGTCCGACTCCAAGGAGCGACCGATCAAGATCGTCCCCAGAGGGCTGCGGTCCTTCGATGAGCACGATTCCGAGTTCTTCCTGGAGCTCTTGCCCGGTCCTCGCGACCGCGACGGCCTGCCCGAGAGCATCCAATTCTGGAAGCGAAAGATCGAAGAGATCGACCCCGACCGGACTTTCAAGGTCGGGCTCTTGTACGGTCCCTCGGGCTGCGGCAAGTCGTCGCTGGTCAAGGCGGGCCTTTTGCCTCGGCTCGCAAAGCATGTCCGGGCGCTGTACATCGAGGCGACCCCGGAAGAAACGGAAGGCCGCTTACAGAGGGGCCTGCGCAAGGCTTGTCCGCAACTGCCTCGAGAGTTGGGGCTGGTTGATTCGCTGGCAAAACTGCGCCGGGGCCGCGTCTTGCCGCCAGAGCAAAAGGTACTCTTGGTCCTCGACCAGTTTGAGCAATGGTTCTTCGCCAAGCGGGCCGACGACAACACCGAGCTGGTCGCCGCCTTGCGCCAGTGCGACGGCGAACATCTCCAGGCAGTCGTGATGGTGCGGGATGATTTCTGGCTGGCCGCCAGCCGGTTCATGCGCGATCTGGAAATCCGCTTGCTCGAAGGTGAGAACAGCGCGCTCGTGGACCTCTTTGATCCCCGCCATGCCAAGAAAGTGCTCGCGGCCATCGGGCGGGCTTATGGGGCCCTGCCCGAAAGCGGCGGTGGCCTCACCAGCGATCAAGTTTCATTCTTGGACCATTCGATCTCCGGTCTTGTCCAGGACGGCAAGGTCATCTCGGTTCGGTTGGCCCTCTTCGCCGAGATGGTCAAGGGGAAACCCTGGACGCCGGCCACGCTCAGGGAGGCCGGCGGTACCCACGGAATCGGTTTGAAGTTCCTGGAAGAGACCTTCAGCGCCCCGAGTGCCCCGCCCGAGCATCGCCTGCACCAGAAAGCCGCCCAGGGGGTCTTGAAAGCTCTCCTTCCCGAGAGCGGCACCGACATCAAGGGCCAGATGAGATCACGCCAGGAACTGCTGGAAGCATCGGGTTATGCGCACCGCCCCGGCGACTTCGATCAACTGATCCATATCCTCGACCGCGAGCTGCGCCTGATCACTCCCACCGACGCCGAAGAGAAGGATGAAGGCGGAAGGATGAAGGCTGAAACGGAACGAATGCACCACGAAGAACCGAGGCGGCCATCTCCGCGGAGTGGTTCTGACTCATCCTTCGTCTTTCATCCTTCATCCCTTCAGTACTACCAGCTCGCACACGATTACCTGGTTCACTCTCTGCGCGACTGGCTGACCCGCAAGCAACGGGAAACGCGGCGCGGGCGTGCCCAGTTACGGCTCGGGGAGCGTTCGTCAGTGTGGAGTGCCAGGCCCGAGAACCGGCACTTGCCGTCTTTAGCCGAGTGGGCAAACATCCGGCTGCTGACGCCCAGACGGGACTGGACAGAAGAAGAGCGCACGATGATGAAGCGCGCGAGCCGAGTGCATGGTTTGCGGACGCTGGGCTTGCTCGCCGTGGTCTTGCTCTTCGCCTGGGGAGGGATCGAGGGCTATGGCACGCTGCGGGCTTCGGCTCTGGTCGAGACGCTAGAGCAGGCCGGCACATCAGACGTTCCTGCAATCGTCAAACAACTCTCGAGCTACCGCCGCTGGGCCGATCCTCGGTTGGTTCATGCGCTCGAAACCACCGCGCTGGACAGCCGCGAACATCTGCACGCCAGCCTCGCCCTCCTTCCCGTCGATGCCACCCAGGTTGACTACCTCTTCAAACGCCTGCTTGGGGCCACACCGAGCGAATTCCCCGTGCTGCGTGATGTCCTGGCAACGCATCGAATCGCCCTGACTCCGAAGCTGTGGAACGTGCTCGAAACAGCCAAGCCGGGTGATGCGAGCCTGCTTCCAACCGCCGGCGCACTGGCGCTACGCCCCCGATCACCCCGGGTGGGAGGCAGCCGGCGGCAAGGTTGCACAAGCGCTCGTGTCGGCGAACGCCATCCATCTGGGGACTTGGATCGAAGCCCTGCGTCGCGTTCGGGGCAAGCTGTCGGCCCCGCTCACTGCGGTCTTCCAGGACAAGGAACGCCCCGAGTCGGAACATAAACTCGCGACCAACATCCTCGCCGACTACGCCAGCGACGAACCCGACAGACTTGCCGAACTGCTGATGGTTGCCGACAAGACGGCGTTTGTGAGCCTCTTCGCGGTCGCCCAGAAGAGAGCAGAACAGGTCTTGCCGGTTCTCGAGGCCGAGCTCGCCAAGAATGCCACGTACTCCTGGAACGATCCGCCGCTCGATCCCTCGTGGCCCAAGCCCGATGCCTCCCTCGCCAGCCGGATCGAAAGGGCGGAGGGCATCGTCGCAGAGCGATTCGCATTTTGCCAGACCATGCCCTTGGACGAGCTCCTCGCGACCGCCGAGGGTCTGCGCCCATCGGGCTACCGCCCCGCGCGTTTCCGCCCTTATGCCGATGGGCAGGCGGTGCGGGTCGCGGCGGTCTGGGCCCGTGACGGACGAAACTGGCGGATCTCTTCAGGTCTCACTGCCGAAGAAGTCCGACAACAGGATGAGCGCAACAGGGCTGGGCGCGGGTCTCCTCCTCTCCCCACGGGGGAGAGGATGGCCGAAGGCCAGGTGAGGGGGGATTTCCCCGCCCAGGGGGCCAATGTTGGGCAGGGGGCTAAGGTTGGGCGCGGGTCTCCTGACCCCGCCCAGGGAGCCAGTGTTGGGCGCGGGTCTCCTGACCCCGCCCAGGGGCCTGACCGCAGGTCTCCTTCCTCCGGGGCGTCCACGGATTCGGGGAGACCTTCGGTCACGGAAAGGGCGGGGTCGGGAGACCCGCGCCCAACAGGGTCAGGAGACCCGCGCCCAACACTGTTCCTTCCCGTCGATGTTGCTGGGTACATCGCGACCGACAACGAAGGCAATCCCGCTCTGCGCTATGCCGCTTTGTGGGTCGAGAAACCCGCCAACGACGAAGCCCGGATGTACGTCGGGGCGACTGCTCTCATGGAGGACGAAGCTCAGGAAAAGCTCACAGAGGCGAAGCTCGTTCCCCGGTCCCTGCACGCAATGGTTGGGCCCAACGGACGCATGAGTTATTGCGGCGTTTGGGGACGAGCCCCGGCAACCACCGTCACGGGACTCACATATCTGGACCAGTACGAAGGAAACTTCGTCCAGAGCCAGACGGAGCTGAGCGACCAGTTGCTTTTGGACGCAGCGGTGAGCGGCGTAAACCAACCACGCTCGGCCCGTGATCGTCTGCTGGCTAACCTTCAGATTGCCGAGAAGAAGCTGAAGGCCAAACCCGACGACCTCGAAAAACGGCGAGCCCGGGCTTTAGCGAACTTCCGGCTGGGAGAGAATCAGAAGACGCTCGACGACCTTCAGGTCGTGATCGGCAAGAACGCGGATGACTCCTCCGCCAAAGCGTACCGGCTGATCGCGCTTGCCCGGCTGGGCAGGAAGCAAGACGCCAAGTCTGAAATGGAGAAATTCCAGAGGGGAGATGTCCCGGAACGTTCCAAGCTCTACGTCGCCTTGGTCGTCGCGGCCGAACTGGGCGAAGGTGCCGATTTGGCCCTCGACAAGTTGGAAGCAGCGATCGGGAAACAACCCGACGATGCAGACCTTCGATACGATGCGGCCCGTGCCTGCTCGCTGGCATCAGCCGCCGTCTCCCGCTCGGACCAGGCGAAGGGGCAGCGGCTTGCAAAGCGGTCTCTCGAGCTGCTTGAGCAGGCGATCAAGGACAACGATGCTGATTTCGGCAAGATGGATGAGGACGCCGCCCTCGATCCGATTCGAGTCGAGCCGGCGTTCGCCGAGATCATGAAGTCCGGTCGGCCCGACCGTCGCTACGCGGCTCTCTGGAGCAGCGACCCGAGTTATGAGGCGACCGCGATTTATGGGCTTGATCCTTCGGCCCACTTGCGAAAATGCCGGGAAGTGAGCGCACTCGGCTACCGCCCCGTATCGTGGTCGGTGAGCCAAACCGTAATCGGGGGGCCGCTGGTGACTGCCTCGGTCTGGCACCGCCCGGCGATCACCGACGAGACCAGGGACCGACTGGCGGAACGTCAAGCTCGCTCAGCGGTCGCGTTGGTTTGCATGGACAAGCCCGAGGAAGTCTGGCCCCTGCTGCGGCACAGTGCCGACCCCAGGCTGCGCAGCTTCATCGTCAACTGGTTGAAGCCGCTGGGGGCCGACCCGCACGCCGTCGCAACGGAACTCGACCGGCTGGCCAACGTTGGGCGTGGGTCTCACGTTGGGCGTGGGTCTCCTGACCCCGCCCACTCCGGGACCGAAGGTCTCCGCGAATCGGCGGCTACCACGGCGCCAGCAGACGTGCGGTCAGCCCCCTGGGCGGGGTCAGGAGACCCGCGCCGAACAAATGCGATGGACGCCGTCCTGTTCCAGCCCGAGACATCAGAGCGTCGTGCGCTCATCCTGGCGCTGGGGACGTACGCTGCCGACGAGTTCTCTCCCGGCAAGCGCGAGCCGCTCGTGAGCAGGCTGCTTGACCTCTACCGCAATGATCCCGATGCCGGCATTCACGGGGCCGTGGAGTGGGCCCTACGGCAGTGGAAGGAGCAGGAGAAGCTCAAGGAGCTGGATGCCGATTTGATGAAGGTCAAGGACTGGGGCCAGCGGCGCTGGTTTGTGAACGGCCAGGGACAGACCTACGCCGTGATCGAGGGCCCGGTCGAGTTCGGCATGGGTTCGCCGCCGCCTGAGGCCGAACGTATCCATGAAAACGAGGCCCCCTTTCGCATGCGAATCCCCCGCCGTTTCGCCCTTGCCGCCAAGGAGGTCACCATCGAGCAATTCCAGCGGTTCTTGAAGGTCGGCGGCACGGAAAACGCCCGCGATCGCATTGCACCCGGCACCTTCAGCCGGTTCAGCCCGGACCCAGAGGGGCCGTGGGTCGGTCCCGACTGGTACACGGCAGCGCACTATTGCAACTGGCTCTCCGAACAGGAGGGCCTGCCGAAAGAACAGTGGTGCTACGTCCCGGCCGCCGAGGGAGGCTACGCCGACGGCATGACCGTTCCTGCCGACGTGCTCGAGCGGACGGGCTACCGCCTGCCGACCGAGGCCGAATGGGAATATGCGTGCCGGTCGGGCACGATGACCAGCCGCTACTACGGCAGCTCAAGTGAGCTCTTGGGACTCTACGCCCACTTCCAGGGCAACAGCCGCATGCACGCCTGGGGCTGCGGGGGCCTGTTGCCCAACGACCTGGGACTCTTCGACATGCTCGGCAATGCGTCGGAGTGGATGCACGACCGGTTGCCCGGCTCAATGGAACCAGCCGCCAAGTGGCCCCGCGGTCATGGGACCTTTTATGATCGCATCAGCACGAACGAAGTGGTTTCCGGCAAGTCGTTTCGTATCCAGCGGGGCGGTGCTTTTGCCGCTCCACCGAGTCTCGCACGCTCAGCGTTCCGTACCTACGGCGCCCCGTTTCGCCATAATGTCAACGACGGTTTCCGTCCCGCCAGGACTTGCCGCTGACCAACATGGTCCCCACGACACCAGGCTGACGTGCGCCCGTTAAAACGGTCGGTCCACTGGACCAACCACGAATTCGACGATAAGACACGAAAGGGGAACGGCGAGAGAAGCTGGGCACCGATCTTAGCGTGACCATTTACAGGTATTGATTTTTCGTGCATTTCGTTTATTTCGTGGTTGAATGATCGAGAGCTTGAGTTTCATGTGTCTGCTTTCCCTGCTTTCCCGTGGTCACATCGGGCCGCGTGCGGTGCCTGGTGCGCGAACAAGCGGCGGCAGACACCCGCTCAGTGCGACCGCAGAAAAAATGTGTAGGTCAGGCTTTCCAGCCTGACGCGTATTGGCCACGGTGCCCTGCCGTCAGGCTAGAAAGCCTGACCTACATAAACATCTCTTCGGTCCCACTTAGTTCTGACGGTGTTCTTGTCGCCCCGACGAATCGCCATCGCACCAAATCGGGCCAGCGCGCGTCGGTCACATCGACCGAAAGGCGCTGTGGCCAGGGCCTTGCTCGATAAGCAGCTCCTGTAAGGGGGCTTGTCTTGTCGGCCTGGTCATCTGAGGGCACGTCATCAATCAGTTCACATGCGACGGCCATTACGCAGGAATTGGGTTTCCAGATCCTTGTTAGCGCGAGCAGGGTGAGTAACAATCGTTGCCTGATCTCATTTCCCTTGAGTCAATCATGGCACACTCGACTTCACACACAATCGGCGACGCGCTCGAGAAGCTCAACCGGATGTCCCTCACGCGGAGCTTCACGCCACAGACCGATCTGGACTGGAGCGCAACCACCACCGATGAGGAATACGAAGCACTTTATCCGACCTTGAGCTTGCTCGCGGGCACGGGCGTTGACGGCACCCTCGACGCGGGTGGTCGCGCGAATTACGTGAAGTATCAACAAATGAACTTGATGGCGTTCACGGGGCTGCTGGAACGACACGGCATCCGGGTGCTGGCGCTGATGTACGACCTCGACGACTCGCAGCCGTTCACCGAATACCTGGGCAACTTTCTCAAGGAAGAGGTTTACCACTATACGATGTTCGATAGGGCCGTCCGCCAGATCCATGCGTCGATGACAGGTTATCCGCCCTTGCCCACGCGCGGCCTGGAGCGGACGCTCTGGTTCCTGTTCTGCTTGATCGGTTGGCTGCCGGCCAGGAACCTGCGTGCCAACCTGGCGTTCACGTTCTTTCGCTTTGCCGAGCAGGTGACGATCGTCCTGCAGCAGATGGTTCAAACCACGATCCGCCGCGAGAGCTTCGTCAACCAGGTCTGGGCCTTGCATGCGCTCGATGAGTCCAGGCATCTGGCCTTCGACGACATGGTTTTGGAACGCTTCCGGCTGGGATGGCTGGTCGAACGACTGGCGCGGTGCTTCTCGCTCGTCTCGTGCCTGCTCCTGGCTTACCATATCAATGCCAACGAGCTCTGGGCGGCACGCCAGCTTGGTCTTCCCCTGCACTGGTGGCACCTGCCGCGCCTGGTGAAGCGCACCGGCGCACCGTTCAAGCGCCGGGTCTTCGGTTTGTTGCACGCCGTGCGCCACGGCAAGAAACCAGCTCCTGAGTCCAATCTCACATGATTCTGCCGAACCGGATCACCCACGCGACGCCGGTGCGGGGCGAGCAGGCGTTTGTGTACGGACTGAAGGCCCGAGCCCGGCGGCACCACTGCCTGGGCTACGGCACCTTCGCGGTCGACTTGAGCGCGCTCGGCGCTCTCCGCAAGGAATACTCCAGAGCGGTGCGGCCGATCACCTACCTGCCGATCTACGTCAAGGCCACGGCCCTTGCGCTGCGGGCAAATCCGGAGGCCAACGCGATCCTGTTCAAGAAGATCGCCGGTTACAAGATCGTCCGCTTCGCCAATGTCGACGTGAACCTGCCGATCACGCGGAAGCTGGGCGATCGGGTGGTCACGTTCATCGCCACGATCCGTGATGCGGCTTCCAAGAGGCTGGCGGACATCCAGGACGAGATCCAGGCCCACCAGGAGTGTCCGCCCGAAACCTCGTTCGCCATCAAGCGCATCCTCCAGTTCGAGAAGCTGCCGTTCTGGATGGCAAGCTTGCTGCACTGGCGCATGTCGCGAAGCCCGTCTTTCTATGTGCGCAACGTCGGTACTTGCGGCGTGACGTTTCCGGAGACGGGGCAAGATTGCGAGCGAATCTTCCCGATCGCACCGACGAGCGTGGTCTTCGGAATCGGCGGCGCCGGGCGCGAGCCGGTGGTTCGCGGCGACCAGATCGTGATCGGCCGGATCCTGAAATGCACGCTCATGGTCGACAATTTCGTGGTTTCCGGTCTGACGGGGGGCAAGCTGGCGCACGATTTCAAGGAGGCCCTGGAAACGGGAGCCGTGATCCGTCAGGAGCTTGACGGCGCTCGGTGTAGGTCATGAATCCAGTATGGCTGACCGGTATCAGCGCCCTTTCGGTTTACGCGCTGCTGGTGATCCTGCGCGACGTCCTGTAGGCATCCGGATATCCCGGCTGGGTTGGCTGGTGCTGATCGTGGCCGCGCTTCGGTTGTTGCTGGTTCCACTCGGCTACCCCATGCGAGGGACGGTCGAATGGATCGCCTGGTGTGGCACGCTTTCCGCGGCGTTGGTCATGAATCTCTGTGGGCGCCTCTGGATTGTCCGAGTCACAGTGGATAGCTTGTGTGAGCAAGTGCGATGGGCATGCAAGGGTCTATTCTTGTCATGCATGGAAGAGAAGAAGACATTCCGGCTTGGCAAGAGCGCAGAAAGCCAGTCGCTCACATTGGTTTCGATCTCTCGGAACTGGCAAATCCTGCTACTGCCGAAGCGGGACGGCTCGGCGAAGGTGGGTTTGCTCCTGGACTGGCTCAACAAACAGTATCCCGGACCGCTTCCCAGGATTCGTTTTGTCCTCAAGAGGGAGTAGATCATGGCTGCAGAGACGTTCGAAGTGACGGCCCAGATTGCCAACACCCCCGAGTCGGTCATCGACTACGTGTCGGAGGTTCGAAATCGACCGTTGTTCTTCCCGTCGCTCAAGTCGATCAGCGACGTCAAGGGAGATCCCAGGTCGGTCGGCACGAGCTGGACGTGGACCTTTGCCACGCTGGGGATGGAATTCCAGGGGACGGGTCGTTGCCTGGAGCACGTGCCGGGCAAGTTGTATTCGTTCTCGACCGAGGGCGGCATCGAAAGCAAGTTCACGTACCAGACCGAGCCACACGACGGCGGGACGCTGTTGACGATCCGCCTGGAGTACAGCGTCCCGGAGACTGCCAGGCCCAAGTTGCCCGCCGAAAGCGTGAGCAAGGCGATGATGAAAGCCGAGGCGGAGCGGGTCGTGCAGAATCTCAAGAGCATCCTGGACCAGTGACGACTTGGGCCGCTCCTCGGCTCGCGGCCGGCCGCCCCACGTCGCCCAGTGAATTTGCTGGACTCGGGACCTCTTTCCGATGAAACTCGGCCTGCGAAACTCGGTGGGAATCCGCGGCGTGTCGGGAGTGCTGCCACCGGGCAGGCTCAGTCTCGGCGAGCTTTCGCAACAGCGGCTGATCAGCTCCG
Source organism: uncultured Isosphaeraceae bacterium (assembly GCA_963830625.1). Classification (GTDB taxonomy): domain Bacteria; phylum Planctomycetota; class Planctomycetia; order Isosphaerales; family Isosphaeraceae; genus CAWHMZ01. The sequence continues at coordinate 329,730 of CAWHMZ010000009.1, forward strand.
ACCCTTCGGTCCTGGCATCGTTCGGGTTCCTCCACGCCCACGTGGTCGACCTTGAGCACGACGGGGGATGGCTGGTCAAGGCGGCTGCCCAGCGTGCCCTCGCCGACGCCGACCTGGCGCCCGACGACATCGACCTCTTGATCTGGGCCAGTGCGCTGGCTGGAAACCATCTGCGGGAAAGCGGCGCCCTTTGTGAAGGGGATCAGGCGCCTGCGCCCTTCCGGTACGCCAGCGGCTGGTTGCAGGACGAGCTGGCACTCGACCGAGCCGAGGTGACCGCGGTGGCCCAGCAGGGATGCGCCTCGCTCTTCTCGGCACTGCGGCTGGCTCGCGCTGCGCTTCTGGCCGAGCCGGAGTTGAACCACGTGCTCTGCGTGGGGCTCGATGTGCTTCCCGCCGGTGCGCTGCGCGAGATCCTCTACAACCTCATCAGCGACGCGGCCTGCGCCGTGGTCCTCTCTCGCGACGCCCCGCGCGACCGCTGGCTGGGCTACCGCCAGGTTTCACGGGGGTATTACTGGGATACGCCCGCCAAGAAGGCGGAGATCCTCGCCGCGTATTTTCCGACTGCCCGCCTCTGCATTGCCGAGCTATTCGACAGATGCGGCCTCAAGCCTGACAACATCGCCTGGGTCGTGCCCACCGGCGTGAATCGCTCGAGCTGGGACATCTTGCTCGACCTGGTGGAGATCCCGGCGCAGCGGCTCTATCAGCCGGCCGAATCCTTCGGCCATACGATCCTTGCCGATAATTTCCTGCTTCTGGACCAGATGCGTAGGGTCGGAGCTACTCAGCCCGGAGACAAGTTGCTCCTGTTCACCTACGGGTTCGGGTCAAGCTGGTGCGGTCTGGTTCTGGAGCACTGACAATGGCGCGACAGATTCTTCTCACTGGAGCGACGGGAGCCCTCGGGCTTCCTCTGATCGGCGAATTGCTCCGGCACGACGGCGTCGAGCGGATCGGCCTGCTGATCCGGCCCGGCCGAGTGAGCGTGGCCGAGCGATTCGAGCGGCTCGCTGGGTGTCTGGCGGCGGAAGGGCTCGAAACGGGAGGGTTATTCCCCGTCGTCGGAGACCTGTCCCAGCCGTTATCACCCGAAGGGGCTCTGAGGCGGGATTTCGACGTGATCGTGCACGCGGCAGCCGATACGCGGTTTCGGGCTCCGCACGATGCCCAGAACGCGATCAATGTCGAGGGAACGCGCCGAGTTTTGCAGTGGGCCCGCACCTGTCCCAGACTGAGCCACGTGGTGCTCGTCAGCACCACGTGCGTGGCCGGTTCCCGGAGCGGGTCGATCGCCGAAGAGAGCACACCCGAGCCACCCCGGTTCATCAACCATTACGAGAAGACCAAGTGGCAGGCGGAGTGGCTGGCGCTGCAGTCAGGCCTGCCGATCCATGTGGTTCGCCTGAGCACGTGCCTCGGCAACGCGCAGGATGGTAGGGTGGCGCGGCCAGGCGCCATCCATCATTCGCTCCGCTGGCTCTATCGCGGGCTCGTTCCCATGATCCAGGGCGCGCCAGGTACTCCCGTGGACCTGATCCCCACAGAAACGGCGGTTCGCTTCGTGTCCCGAGCCGCCCTCTTGCCTCCACCGTCAGCCTCGATCTCCCACGTCGCGGCCGGAGCGCGATCGATCGCGCTTGGGGAGCTGGTCGACTTCCTCGTCGAGCTGTTCCGAGAAACTCACGCGGGCTGGCGGCGTGGTCAGATCGCCCGACCGCTTCTGGTCGACCGGAAGGCATTCGACTCATTCCGGAGCTCGGTGGAACGAAGCCGCGACGCCCTGCTCGGCCAGGTCATGGAAGCTGTCGAATCCTTCCTGCCGGCCCTGCTTGATCCCAAGACCTTCGAGACGGAGCAAGCCGAGCAGTTCTGGGGCGGACCCTTGCCGCTTCCGGAGTGGAGACCGACCCTGCGGCGCGTTTTCCAGTATTGTCTGCAAACCCACTGGGCACCGAAGGCGGAGTAACACCATGCCCGATAGCCAGCTCGGGAAAGCCCCACCGGCCGCAGCGACCTTCAAGGCTGGAATCGTGCAGTTCATAAGCGATGTCCTGCCGGGAATCTGTGGCAAACCGCGGGAGCGATTCGACGTCGATGGCACGACGCCGCTCTTCGAGTCGGGCTTGATCGACAGCCTGGCCATCATTCATCTCATCGCCTTCGTGGAACAAACGACGGGACGGACCATTCCCCCGCGCATGGTCGTCATGAAGTATTTTCGTTGCGTCGATGCGATCTGCGGCGCCTTCGGTCCCGCGGAGCAGGGTGATTGAACCATGGAAACCTACCCCACCAGCTCGCCGGTGCGGCAAGGCCGGGAACTCGCGCGGTTGGACCGGCTCGATGGACAGTTGCTCGAGCTGGCGGCCTCGATCGGGGCCCTGGCGCGGCAGTATCCCGTGCTGATCGCACGCGAGGCTCTCGAGCGGGCCGAGTACCCGCGGGCATTTCCCCATCTCCTGGTGACGGCCGCTCCGCTCCTGGCTCCCGATCGCGATCCCTCCCGTCTCCTGGACCGCGACAATCTCGCGGCACCGCAGTGGATGCTCTCGCCGGCTGTCTGCTATCACGTCTACGCCGAGCTGGCCGCGGCCGAGCTGTTGGCTCCCACGGTCGTCACCGCTCGCGGACGGTGCTTCCGGCATGAGGCTGGCGTGCGACCAGGCGTTCGTCAGCTCGAATTCGAAATGCGTGAGATCGTCCTGGCCGGTCCCAAGGAGTGGGTGGAAGAAAAGGCCGAGGAAGCGCGGGGCCGGCTGGAGACGCTCGCCCGATCGCTGGGCCTTGCGGGAACCTGGGAAGTTGCCCAAGACCCGTTCTTCCTGCCCGCCGCCCAGGGCAAAGCGCTCTTGCAACGCCTGACCGAAACGAAGTGGGAATATCAAAGCCACGATTCGAATCCGGCGGGCCTCGCCCTGGCCAGCGTCAATCGCCACGGCTCGTTTTTCGGCGAGCGCTTCGGCATCACAGGCCGCGCTGGCGCGCCGATCCACACGGCTTGCCTGGCCGTGGGACTGGATCGGTGGCTTTCGTGCCTGGAGTTACCCAAGCCTTTGGAGAGTAACCATGTCGCTTTCCGCCGATGAGGCGCTTTTGCTCGTTCAGGGGCGGTTGCCGTACCTATCCGGCGTGCTTCAGCCTGCCGCCCGGATCGCCGACCTCGGTCTGGACAGCCTCGATTCGCTCGAGCTGATGCTTGTCGCCGATGAGCTCTTCGGGGTCCGGCTTTCGCTCGACGACTTCAAGAGCATGAGCACCGTCGGCGAGCTGGCCGAACAGCTCGCCGCCGGGGCCCAGGAGGTTCACCGAGCATGATCTACGCCGAATACCTGTCCACCGCCGAGGCCCACCGCTGGATCCTGGATTCCGACATTGCCTGGGACGACATCAAGCCGCAGCTCGCGCTAGAGCAGCCGGACCTGCTCGATCGAGTCCGCGACTCGGCCTTGATCGAGTCTTACTTTCCCCTGTTCACGCCCAAAGCGCTCGCCGCGCTCTGGGACGACGTGAACGCGACGGCCGTATTCAGCATCCAGCTTTACGAGTCGTACAAGCATTTTCACGTCTTCAGCCAGTATCTCAACCGAGTCGGTTACCGGCCCATCCTTGAGCCTGAGATCATCGAGATCCGCCGCCGCAACGAGCATGTGCGCTACCCCAGCGGCACCGAGCTGCTCACCCGATACATGATGAGCGAGCATCTCGCGGCCCACCATTTCTTCAAGGATTCGCGCCAGGCCCGCGAGCCGGTGCTGGCCCACATTCTCCAGCTCGTGGGTCGCGACGAGGTGCGTCACGCCCAGTTCGCCTACGACCTGCTTGATCTGCGCGTGAAACGCGACCCGCGCAGCGGACAGCATCCTCAAGGCCGCGCACGAGTTCCGCCACATCGGCCTGGAAGTCGTGACTGAAATGCCGATCGCGCAGAAGAACGATTTCATGGCGATCGTCACGCTCAATCAGAAACTTCATCGTTTGACGGGCCGTGGCCTGGAGTCTGTCACAGAGGAAAACGCGGATGAACCTGCGCTCCCTGACCTGGAAGCTCAACTGGTATCGCCAGAGTGAGCTTGAAGGGGCCTTGCTCCTGGGAAGAATGATCCGCGTGGCGGGCGACGCCGATCTCGTCCTGCCGCTGGTGCGCCACTGTGCCGACGAGGCCCGGCACGCCTGCCTCTGGGCCGAGACCGTCGCGGAGCTGGGGTTGCCCGTGGTGCGGATCTTTCGCAGCTACCAGTCGTTCTACGCCCAGCACGGAGGCGTGCCCGGCTCGATCTCCCAGGCGCTCGCGCTGACGCATGTGTTCGAAAAGCGAGTCTGGAGGCAATTTCACCGGGATCTGGACCAGCCCGAGCTGCCGCGCCCGGTGACCGCGTGCTTGCGAACGATGCTCGACGACGAGAGGCAGCACCTGCACTGGATCCGCGAGTGGTTGGCCAGTTGCTCCGAGGGCGAGGGTCTCGTGGAGCGGTTCGCGCGGATCGACGATGAAGTGTTTGCGTCTCTCGAGCCCTTCGAGGACCGGCTCTGGGATATACCGGGACTGGGCGAGGAGCTGGGCTGCCCTATTCCTTGAAGGGAGCGGAGGCGTGGTGATGGTCTTATTCGCGTGGGCGTCTCAATTTCAGCCAGGCTTCGCCAGCAACAGTTTCTGGATGCAGCTCATCTTCATCCAGTGGCCGATCAGCCTGGCCCCAGCGCTTTTCACGTTCCTTCTGCCCGGCCTGCTCCGGTATAACCGCGGGGGGATGGCCTGGGTGGCAGCCGCCATCGCAGCCGTGTTCACGCTGCTCTTGCCTCTCCAGCAGGTCTACCAACCCTGGGGAGAGTGGTATTCCCAGCTTCACCCCTGGCTCTACGGCGTTTTCTACGTCTACGCCTTTTGCGGGATTGCGCTTTGCGTTGTCGGCATTTACGACGGCAAGCGGAGCGCGATCTGGGCCCTTCTGGCCGTCGCCAGCCTGCTCTTCGGCGCCCTGGCCGACACGGTGATCTGGTTCGGCTGGGCTTCCGGTTCACCGTGGGTCCCGGTCGGATTCGTCGGCTTCTGGATCTTGCTCGGGATCGGTTTCTTGCGGCGAGGAGCCGACAGGGAGACGAACCCCGACCTCCGCGATGCGGCCCAGACGCTGGCCAACAACCGCACGCGGCGGAGCCGGAGTATTCCGCGAAAACTGCTTCGACAGGGCGATCTTCATCTGCTCCCCGTGTTCTACCTTTTCCGTCTGAGCGACCTGGGCCGGGAGGGGATCGAAAACTCCGGCAGCTACCGGTTCGCCGATCACATTTATCGCAACCAGCCCTCGGGGCGCGGGCCGCTGGGCCGCTGGCTCGATGCGCGGATGCTGGCCTCACCCCCCTGCCAGGCGTTTCGCCGCCGCTGCCTGCGGTGCATCGACGAGATGCGGCGGGCCCTGGAATCGTTCCCGGCCTCCGAGAAACCTCTGCGCGTGCTGGCTATCCCTTGCGGTCTTCCCCGCGACTTGACCGACCTGGCCGAGGTCCTGCGCCAGGATGCTACGAGCGCTCCTCGATCGGATCGAGTATCACGGCATGGATGTCGATGGCGACCTGCTCAGACTGGCCGAGGAATTCACAAGGTCGGCGCCGGTTCCCCTCAAGCAATTTCATCAGGGCAATGCCCTGCTGGGCGAGACGTATCCCGCCGGCCCGTTTCACTTCGTGGTCAGCACTGGCCTGAACGAGTTTCTCGTGGATTCTCAGCTCGAGATCTTCTTCCGCAACGTCCACAAGCGGCTTGTCCCGGGAGGGACGTTCTACACGAGCGTTACGCGCAAGGAGAGGCGCAGCGATGCCTTGATGAGCGCCTTTGAGCTGATCACCCAATACCGCACCACGCAGGAGCTCGAGAGGATTCTGGGCAAGCTGCCCTGGAGCCGGATGGTCTTGGTGCAGGATGAGTCAGGGTTGCAGACGTTCGTCACCGCAGTCAAGTGAGGGTCGGGAGCCGATTCAGTCTGGTGGAGGAGTGCCCTCTACGTGGCCCTGGCCGAGCGTGAGAGTTGCGATCTCTTACTCACTGCAATGCACTGGCTTCTGGAATCGTGCAATCAATTCTGCTGAAATAATCGCCGCAAGTCGCCACTCGGTAGAACCGTCGTGCCGGCATCGTCCGGGGGGGTCTGCCTCGGTCTCGCACGAGATGGGGAAAGCCACGCGGCTCGATCCCTGCTTTCTGTGCGGATGTCCGTCTTGAAGGAGCGATAGTCATGATCGTGATTACAATCGTCGCCGCTTCGGTCATCGGCTTTCAAGCAGGGAAGCCGGAGCCCGCCCCGTGGCGCACTTTCGTTTCCAAGGAGGGTGAGTTCACCGTGGACTTTCCCACGGCGCCGACGAAGAACGAGTCCAAGACCGAGGAGCACGTGGGAGGGCCGCGGAAAATCGTCAGCGCGTTGTGTGAGACCTCAGAGGCCGGTTACCTCGTGATGAAGACGACCTTCCTGGGGCAATTCCGCGAGGGAGCGCAAGGCGCGGCGCTCATCGCCATGCGCGATGTCATGGTGCGGAAGAACGGCGGGAAGGTCGCCTCCGAAAAGAAGTTCAGTTTCGAAGGCACAGAGCCCGGCCTCGATTTCACGGTCGTCAACCCGCCGGGGAAGGCGGAGCCCGGCATCGTGCGGATCCGGGCGTTCTTCGTGGGCCGATCGGTTTACTTTTTGACGGCTGCCCCGGCACGTGGTCGCGAGCTGCCCAAGGACGCCGAACGGTTTTTCAGGTCGTTCTCGATCGGGGCGATGAAGTCGAAAAAGACCGCGACGACTGATGTGGCCGGGAAAGAGATCGCCGGCTGGGGCACGGCCGTCGACCCGGACGGAGACTGTCAGATCACTGCGAAGGCCGGTGTGCTTTCCATCACCGTCCCCGCCAGCCTGCACGACTTGAACGCGGGGATTCGCAATTTCAACGCCCCGCGAGTCCTGCGCGACGTCGAAGGCGACTTCGAAATCCAGGTCAAGGTCGTGGGCGACTTCACGCCCGGAAGACGGTCGAACCGAGAGGGCGCGCTTCCCTGTAACGGCGCCGGGATCGTCGTCTGCCGCGATGGCGAGAGCTTCATCCGCCTCGAGCGCGCGGCCGCGCTCAACCAGGGGAATGTCAATACCTTCGCCATCTTCGAGCAGCACGAAGGCGGATCGGGCGTCTCCGAGCACAACGGTCCACTCGCTTCGGGCACGGCCTACCTCCGGCTCGTGCGTCGCGGCAGTCGAGTCTCGGGGTTCACCAGCCAGGATGGGAAGCGCTGGTCGAGGCTGGCGCCCATTGAATCCGACTGGCCCGCCAAGCTCAAAGTGGGCGTCGACGCCATCAACTCGGGCAACCGGACGTTCACGGTGCGGTTTGAAGAGCTGTCCTTCAAGCCCGCCAAACGAGCGGGCGCCGGGCGATGATCCGAAACTGGTGACGCTCTACGGTAAAGTACCTGCCAGACAGAGTGGGTGGGTACCCCGGCCATCGCACGGCGACGTCACTTTCTACGGACTTCCGAAGCCCAGGTCCTCTCCGTCGTGTGTGACCAGCCCGATTTGTTCGAGGTCGCCTTTGCGCCCGTTGTACCAGAGGAGCCAGCGTCGGCCGTCGAGAATGGCATACGGCTTGTAAACGGCGTCGTGGTCCCACTTGTCCTTGCCGCGACGAATGAGCGGATTGGCCGGGTGGCGTTGCCAGCCGGTGATCCCGTCTGGGGATCGGGCCATCCCGATCTGGGAGTGGTTTCCGTCTTCAAAGCCGATGTAAAACATGACGAACCAGTCGCCGCGGCGGATCACCTGGCAGCCGGTCACGCGATCTTGTTCCCACACGTTTTTCGGTTCGAGTTTGAAGATGGGGTTATCCTTGTGCTTGGTCCACGTCAGGCCGTCTTTACTGGTGGCGTAACCGATGGCGTTCGGCTCACGTTGTTCGCCCGCTGAGTACCACATGCGATACAGTTTGGCTTCATCGTCGTAAAGCACGTGCGGGCACATGACCGCTACGTTTTCCCACGGCGCATCAGCGGCGAGAACCGGTGGGCCGCTCATCCGCTCCCACTCTTTTCCGTCGTGGCTGACGGCATAACCGATCCAAGATCGTCCGCGCGCCTGTCCGGTGTACCACATGTGATAGCGATCGCCGTTCTTGAGAACGACGGGGCGGTTGAGGTCGTTCTCCCAATCGCTCTTCTCATTGGGGCCGATGACAATGAGCGGTTCACTCCACTCGACGCCATCCCGGCTTTCGACCAGGGCGATGCTCTTCTTGGGCCGCCAGGAGAACCACATCCGGTACTTGCCGTCTTCCTTCAAGACCGAGACGTCGAAGCAGGTTCCGAGACTGCCGCCGAGCACGGGGTTCCGCGGATGTTTGACCCAACCGGCGGTCGTTTCCGCTTGACCAGCTCGCGGCTCATCGGCCGCGACTGCGGACCAGGAAATGGTCACGACGAGAAACACCACTAATATTGTCTGCATGTTTTCTTCCATCGACTTGAGCCTTTCCCCCGGCCCTGCCCGAGAGTGTTTCTTCTAGGAGAACACACTCATCTCGATCGACTGGTTCGGCGCACGTCGCTGCCTGGGCCTAGCCAGCCTTCGCTGTCGTTTGGCTCGCCGGCTGCGTGAGGTAATCAAGTACCTCGCCTTGCATGCGTTCGACCTCGGACCTGTACCCGCCCGACACGAGGGCCAGCTCCTCGGGCCGGCTGCTGACCCGCAGCCGAGCCAGTAGGTCGAGTAGATATGCGACCCGCTCGCGAGTCACCTTCAAATCTCGGCCGTTCTGAATCATGGTTACCTTCGGGGAGATCACCGAACTCGTTGAATTCGGGCAAGGGCATCCGCTCACTCCTCCGGGTAGCAACTCAGCTTATTATCGATCGGACGCGTGAGACGGTAAACCCCGGAGGCACGAACTAACGCCGCCGCGTCAGATAGTGCCTAATCCCCGCATTTATTTTCTGCGATAATGGGCCCATTGACGAGAGGCTCGCAACAGTCCGGATGGTGCGCCGTTGCTCCGTCTGCGCGCTAAAAATGGCCGTTCTTGGGGAGTTTCAGTCATGCCCGGGTTCGATGCCGAACGAAATTTGCTGTTCGGACTGCTGGCGGTTCAGACCGGCCTGATCGATCAGACGGCCCTGGTCACCGCGTTCCACACCTCTAACGGCGCCAAAGAAAAGAGCCTGGCCGATATCCTGGGCGAAGAAGGGGCTCTTGATGCGGAAGGCACGGCACTGATCCACGCGCTCGCCTCGAAACATCTGGGGCGGCACGGCGGCGACGTCGAAAAGAGCCTGGGTTCGCTGGCAGCCGCGGGTTCGGCATCGGAGATCCTCACCCAGCTCGGTGATGCGTCGCTGACCGCCGGCCTGACGCGAGTCAATGCCGACCCCACTGTCGACGCGCGCGACGGCGAGACGCAAGCACAACCACCCGGCCCGGTGCTCGCGGCGGGAGGCCAGCGGTTCCGGTTGCTGCGTCCGCATGCCCAGGGGGGCCTGGGAGCCGTGTTCGTGGCACTCGACACCGAGCTCAATCGCGAGGTGGCGCTCAAGCAGATCCTCGATCGCCACGCCGACAATCTCACCAGCCGAGCTCGGTTTATCCTCGAGGCCGAGATCACCGGCGGGCTCGAACACCCCGGCATCGTTCCCGTCTACGGGCTGGGAATCCATGCCAACGGGCGCCCGTATTACGCCATGCGGTTCATTCGCGGCGACAGCCTCAAAGAAGCGATTGATCGGTTCCAGAAACGAAAGAACGGCCTGGAGCTCCGCCGGCTGCTCCGCCGGTTCACAGACGTTTGCAACGCAATTGACTACGCCCATTCGCGCGGCGTGCTCCATCGCGACATCAAGCCGGCCAACATCATCCTCGGCAAGCACGGAGAGACACTCGTCGTCGATTGGGGCCTGGCCAAGGTGACAGGCAAGGGCGATCCGGCGGCCGGTGAGCAAGCGATGACCCCGAGCTCGGGCAGTGGCAGCGCCGAGACCCTGCCCGGCTCGGCCATGGGCACACCCGCCTATATGAGTCCCGAACAGGCCCGCGGTGAGATCGACCGGCTCGGGCCCGCGTCTGATGTCTACAGCCTGGGCGCAACCCTCTACTGCCTGCTGACCGGCAAGTCTCCATTCCAGGGCGACGACGTCGGCGCGATGATCCGTGCCGTGGGCAAAGGGGAGTTTCCGCCGCCCCGTCAGCTCGATCCCACGATCGACAAGACGCTCGAGGCGGTCTGCCGGAAGGCGATGGCGCTACAGCCTGCCGATCGCTACGCCTCGCCGCGCGACTTGGCCGATGACATCGAGCGCTGGATGGCCGACGATCCGGTGACCGCGTTGCCCGAGAGCTGGGCTGGTCGCGTGGCACGATGGTCGCGCCGGCATCGCTCCGCGACCCGGGCCGCCGCGGCGTCGCTGTTCGTGATCGCCACCGTCGCCACCCTGGCCGCCGTGGCAATCGGCCGCGAACAAGCTCAAACCCGTGATGCGCTCCAGGCCGAAAAGCTGGCCAGGAGGAATGAAAGCAAAGCCCGTGAGCTCGCCCAGGAACAGTCGCAGCTTGCGCTCGATGCGATCCGCGAGTACAGCACGGGAGTCACCCGGGAGTTCCTGCTCGCGCAACCCGAGATGGAGAACCTCCGCAAGAGCTTGCTTCAGGCGCCGATTCGCTTCTATCGCCGGCTCGCCCAGAACATCGAACACAACGGCATCACCGACCCGATTGCGCGAGCGCGGCTCGGGCAAGCCCAGGTCGACCTTGGGGAGATTATCAACGAAATCGGCACAGTCGACGATTCGATCACCAACTTCGAGCAGGCCGCGCGATAACATCGAGCAGGTCGTCCGCGACGTCCCCGGCGTGCCCGAGTATCGATTTCTGCTGGCTCGAATCCGGTGCTTTCTGGCCAATCGTTATGACAAGGCCAGCCGGCCCGATCAGGCACGCGCAGCCTTCGACCAAGCGCTCGCCGACTTCGAGCACCTGTCGCGGGCGAATCCTCGGGATCGCAAGTATCGAGCTAATCAGGTCGAGGCTCTCCAGCTCCGCGCCGACTTCCTCTGGGATCACGGCGACCTAGGCGCGTCGCACCGCGATTACCTCGCGTCCATTGCGATCGGCGCGGAACTCCTGCGCGAATACCCCGATGATCTCGAAGTGATGGACAAGCATGCCTCATCGCTCAACAACGTTTCCATCTTGTTCGGCGAAGCGGGCCAGTGGACCGCGCGCACGAGCACGCTCACCGAATCGACCGCTCTGCGCGAACGGCTCGTCGCGGCCACGCCGGCCGACGACCCGCGCCGGGAGCGGTTCGTGAGCAACCTCGGGTCGTGTTACGGGAATTTGGGATCGGCCCGTCTTGACGAAGGTGCTCTGGACCTGGCAGCCGCCTGGACTCGCAAGGCTCTGGCGATCCAGGACGAGCAGATCAAGAAACGTCCCAACTCTGTGGATTATCTCGAACGCGTGGGCGCGAACCACACGGTTCTTGGTCAGCTCGAGGCCCGGACCGGAAATCTCGCGACCGCGCGATCTGAGCTCGAGCAGGGTCGAGCATACCTCGAGCGTCTCTTGCACGTCCGACCGGGTGACGCGGTTTTCCGGATGCACCTGGTCGACTGCCTCGGCTCACTGGCCGACGTGGAGATCGAAAGCGGGGCGACCACGGTGGCGCTCGATCTGGCTCGCCGCGCGGCGAGTGAGGCCGAAGAAATGCTCCGGAAGAACCCCAAGTATCACCCCGCAGCGCAGGGGCTCGCCCGCCAGTTGGTCCGCGATGCGGAAATCTCGTGGGGCATCGGCGAATCGGCTCATGCCCTCGCGAATCTGGACCGCGCCTTAGCAATCCTGCGCGGCCTGGTCGCATCCCACGCCGAAATCCCCAATTATCGCTTCGACCTCGCAAACACAATTCGCGCGCACGTTCGGCTGGATTCAGAGATCGGTCGCGATCAACTCGACGAGCGCCTTCTGCGCGAGGCGCTGGCCCTCACCGAATCGGCTCTGCGCGACGAAATGGATCTGTTCATGAACGGCCCCGACACGGCCGCCGTGTATTCTGATTTGGCGACTACGCTTGGCCGGCACGGTCAGTCTTCCGAAGCGCGAACGCTTTTTGTTCGCGCCCTTGATCGGCTTGATCAGGCACACGCGCGATCGCCGCGGGATGTGCGGATCAGCCGCACGCTTGCCCAGACGCTGGCGGCCCGCGCCCTTTTCTTGCGGCGGCTGGGAGCGCTTCGAGAGTCGCTCGCCGACTGGGATCGAGCGCTGGCCCTGGCCGGCGACAGCGATGTCCTGGCGTTTCATCTCGGTCGCGCGACAACGTTGTCCCTCTCCGGCGACTACCGCGCCGCGCTGGCGGAAGCCGCCGCGGCCGACCGGTCGATCGACGACCGAGCCGACCTGCGGATGATTTCCGCGCAGGCCCATGCGATCTTGTCGAGCGCCATCCGCCACGATCGATCCCTGACGCAGGATGCGCGCGCCGTGGTACCGCCATCCAGATCGCGGCGGCTCTCGAACAGATCGCGCAGGCCAGGCAATCAGCAGCCTATCAAGATGTCCGCCGGTTAATTGACCGACTTAGCGACCGCGACTTCGACCCGCTGCGCGAACAACCCGCCTTCCAGATGCTCTTCTTGGATCTTGCCTTTCCGGCGCAACCGTTCGCTCAGCGAGATTGAGCCGATCTTCGGTTGGCGAGTTGACGAGCGGCTCGCACTGTGCGGGTGTTAGACCACATCGATCGCACGCGCTCAAACTCGTCGTACTCACAGACCTCTCGATTTTCAATCCGTCAAAGCTCCCCCCTGGCGATGAGGTCAGCCCGAAGCTGGACGCGTCGGCCCTCGTTGACTGCGAGCACGCTGACCGTGGTTCGCCCGATGGCGGTGAGACCCACGATCACCGGTCCGTGAAATTCAAAGTGTTCGTGCCAGAGCTGGTGCCGAGGATCGAAGAGCCGCTCGACCTGCCCCGTCTGGGGGTCAATGCCCGAAAGATTCGGCCCCTTGAACAGATTGCATCGCTCACAAGCAAGACAAAGATTGTCCGGGTCGTCTGACCCGCCGTGCTTTGTCGAGATGATGTGCTCGAGGTGGAAAGTGACAAATGGCTGAGATGCCTGGCGCAAACGGCAATATTCGCATCGCTCCAAAGCTCGACTGCGAACAAGCCTTCTCGTTGCCGCGTCCATCACGCATTTGGCTGGCGGGCTAGGACCGCGCGGGCCTGGGCCTGCAAAATGCTAATCACGTCGATGGCATCTACGTACGCTTGATACTCCGCGCGCTCTTCGTCGCTGAGTTCCCCGTCGGTACATCGATCCGCGAGCTCGTCGATGCGGGCCTGCACCTCGGGACTCGCGCGCATGGCGGCCAGTTTTTGAGCAAAATCAACGGGCATCATCTGGCCGACTGGCTCAAGCAATTGGCTCAGAATGTCAGGCTGGTGATGGCTGGAATCAAGCTGGCTCATGATCTACCAAGTATACCATCTATTGGGTGCCACAAGAACTGCGCGGTGATCTTGCATAATCCGATCGATAGAGCGCAGGTTCGATTGCTGCTACGATTGGGTTGTCTCAAAGCGCTCTCGACTGGAGACCGCCGCATGCAGCTACGCAAGATGACCGAACTGGAACAACGGATGTCCGATGATTTTGACTGGGCACAGCATGCGCCTGAGGTGCAGCAAAACCCTCTGCACTATGGTCAGTTCGTGGTTGTGCACAAGAAGCACGTGGTTGCCGTCGGCAAGGACCGGCAAGTTGTCGTCGAACAAGCCGCCAAGGAGGCGGGAGTGCCCTGGCAGCAGCTCGTGGTCATGATCGTGCCCAGTCCGGAAATGTGGGAGATCCCCCACTGATCGACCACGGCCCCACGGAGGACGCAAGTCGGCTGCCCTCGCACCTCCAAGGGCACCAGTAGAGCGGCTGATCTGAACAACCCCGGTTGCTACGTTATCATTTGCAAAACACGTTCAGGTATACGAATGGGCTCAAGCATCGGGCGCACGGCCTTACACGCAAGATATTGAGGGCTTGCTCCCCTTCCGCGTCCTTCGGTGCCTTCCGTGGTTCAAGAATCTTCTGAACCCAGAGAGCAGAAGAGTTCAACCACGGAACCCACGGAGCTACACGGAAGAATGCAAGACCCATTCCGGATCCGTAGCCCACCCTCGTCCGGCTCACACGGGTTTACTTGCTGCCGGGCGCCTTGGGTTTTCCCAGCAGTTCTTCCGCTTCGCGCAGGAAGCCCTGATCCTGGGCGTCTTGCGCCGCGCGGAATCCTTCATCCGCTCCCGCAGGCGCTCTAGCTCGGCCTGTGCTTCCTTGGCGTGGCCGAGGCGCTCGTGCGTCATGGCCAGGAAGGCGAGGTCTGCGGGTTGAGCGCCCTGAGGCGAGGTCTTGTTGATCTGATCCGAGCGCAGGAGCGTCTCGAGGGCTTTCGCGTAATCGCCGACACGGTAGCAGGCCACGCCCAGCGTATTCAGCAAAAGAGCGTTCTTGGGTTCGAGTTGGCACATTTCCTCGCTATAGCGCACGGCCTTGCGATAGTTAGCTATCTCGCCGCCTGGCAGCTTCACCAGTTTCCAGGCGAGCTCGTTGAGCGCCAACGGATTTTCGGAATACTTCTCGGCGACAGCGATGGCTTCCTGCCTGTGGGACGCACTCATGCCGGGGAGTGTTCGCAATCGTTCGAGCACGTCGGCGCGCAGGACCATCTGGCCGAAGAGATTGGCCACCATTTGATTGGTCGCCCGATCGTGCTGTATTTCGGGAGAGACGCTCGTCGTCTCCCAGAGATGGAGAGAACCGTCCGTGTTCGCGGATGCCAGGCGCTGGCCATCCGGACCGAAGGTCACGCTGTTGACCTGACCGGCATGGCCCTTGAGGGAGAACAGTTCCTCGCCGGTCGCGCTGTCCCAGATCTTCACCGTCTTGTCATCGCTCGCCGAAGCCAGGCGCTGACCGTCCGGGCTGAATGCCACGCTTCGGACTCCACCGGCATGGCCCCTGAGGGTGAACAGCTCCTTGCCGGTCGCGCTGCCCCAGATCTTCGCCGTCTGATCAAAGCTCCCCGAAGCCAGGCGCCGGCCGTCCGGGCTGAATGCCACGCTGTTAACCCCCCAGCCATGGCCGTTAAGGGTGAACAGCTCCTTGCCGGTTGCGCTGTCCCAGATCCTCACCGTCTTGTCATCGCTCGCCGAAGCCAGGCGCTGACCGTCCGGGCTGAACGCCACGCACCAGACCACACTGGCATGTCCCTTGAGGGCAAATAGCTCCTTGCCGGTCGCGCTGTCCCAGACCTTCAGTGTCCGGTCCCAGCTCCCTGACGCCAGGCGCTCGCCGTCGGGGCTGAATGCCACGCTCGTGACCTCACGGGCATGTCCCTTGAGGGCGAAGAGCTCCTTGCCCGTCGCGCTGTCCCAGATCTTCACCGTCTTGTCATAGCTGCCCGAAGCCAGGTGCTGGCCGCCCGGGCTGAAAGCCACGCTCTTGACCTCACCGGCATGGCCTTTAAGGGTGAACAGCTCCTTGCCAGTTGCGCTGTCCCAAATCTTCACCGTCCCGAAATAGCTGCCCGACACCAGGCGTTGGCCGTCCGGATTGAACGCCACGCTGCAGCGCTGGCCGGCACGGCCCGTGAGCCTTAACAGCTCTTTGCCGTTCATGCTGTCCCAGATCTTCACCGTCTTGTCATCGCTCCCCGACGCGAGGCGCTGGCCGTCCGGGCTGAACGCCACGCTCGTGACCCCAGCGGCATGGCCCTTGAGGGCGAACAGTTCCTTGCCGGTCGCGCTGTCCCAGATCTTCACCGTTTGGTCATAGCTCGCCGAAGCCAGGCGCTGACCGTCCGGGCTGAATGCCACGCTACTGACCCAACTGTCATGTCCTTTAAGGCCGAACAGCTCTTCGCCGGTCGCGCAGTCCCAGATCTTCACCGTCTGATCAGCGCTCCCCGATGCCAGGCGCTGGCCGTCCGGGCTGAACTCCACGCTCACGACATCACCGGGATGGCCCTTAAGGGAAAACAGCTCCCTGCCGCTCGCGCCGTCCCAGACCTTCACCGTCTGGTCAGAGCTCCCCGACGCCAGGCGCTGGCCGTCCGGGCTGAACGCCACGCTCCGGACTCCACCGGCATGGCCACTGATGGCGATCAGCTCCCAGCCGGTCGTGCTGTCCCAGATCTTCACCGTCTGGTCGCCGCTCCCCGACGCGAGGCGCTGGCCGTCCGGGCTGAACACCACGCTCGATACATAACCGGAATGGCCAATGAGGGCGAAGATTTCCCTGCCGGTTGCGGTGTCCCAGATCTTCACCGTCTTGTCATCGCTCACCGAAGCCAGGCGCAGGCCGTCCGGGCTAAATGCCACGCTATGGACAAAATCGGCATGGCCTTCGAGTGTCAGTTCGTCAGGATGGCACAAGCGGGACAGGTAGAACCACTCGAACCCACGCAGTTTTCTGCCAGCGGCATCCTTGGGTACCTCTTCGAGCAATTCGCGGGCGCGCACGACATTGTTCTCCTCCCAGGCACGCTGGGCCAGCCCCATTCCAGCGGCATAGGCCGTAAGCCGAGCCTCATCGCGCTGTTTGTCTGCCTCAGTCTTTGCTTCCAAGGCCTGTTGTTTCGCCGCCTCCGCGCCGATTCGCTGCCGGTTGGCCTCTTGCTCGGCCCGGATAGCCGTCCTCTCGGCCGACGTGGCCCACACCGCCAAGAGCGTGCTCGTCACCACGCCTGCGATCAAGAGGACCGCGAATGCCGCAACCGTCGCGAGTGCCTTCTTGTACTTGCGGGCAAACTTGCTCAGTCGATAACGCGCACTCGGCGGGCCCGCATCCACGGGCTCGTCAGCCAGGTAACGTTCCAGATCCCGAGCCTCCCCGTTGGCCGTTTCGTAGCGCCGCGAGCGGTCCTTTTCCAGGCATTTCATCACGATCCAGTCGATCTCGCCACGGACCAGCTTCAACAGCCGAGCCGGCTCGGTCTTGCGCAGCCGCGATCTTCAGCAGGTTGTTTGAGCTGCTTAGCTTGGCGCTAGGCCGCGTTGCTTCCTCCTCCCTGATCAGCCGCACGATCTCGTCGAGGGCCGCCTCGCGCAGCCGGGCGTGCTCCAGGGGCGTCGTCCCGGTCAAAAGCTCGTACAGCAACACGCCCAGTGAGTAGATGTCGCTGCGCGTGTCCACGCCGAAGGCGTTCATCTCGGCCTGTTCGGGGCTCATGTACTCGAAGGTGCCGACCAGGGCGCCGTACTGCGTGAACATCGTCTTTTCCGTGAGCCGTTGCTCGATCGCCTTGGCCACACCGAAGTCGATCACCTTGGGCACCGGCTTGTCGTCGTACATGGTCACCAGCACGTTGGTCGGCTTGACGTCGCGATGGATGATGCCCTTCTGGTGGGCGTGCTGGATCGCGTGGCAAACCGGTACGAACAGCGCCAGCCGCTCGCGGGGCGTCAGCTTGTTGTCGTCGCAGAACCGCGTGATCGGCACGCCGTGGACCAGCTCCATGACAAAGTAGGGATGGCCGCTTTCGGTCGTGCCGGCGTCAAGGACGCGCGGCAATATTCTGGTGGTCCATCATCGCGAGGGCCTGGCGCTCGGCCTCGAAGCGGGCGATGACCTGGTGGCTGTCCATGCCGGGCTTGATGATCTTGAGGGCGACCTTGCGGCGGACCGGCTCCTGCTGCTCGGCCATGTAAACGACGCCCATGCCCCCTTCGCCGATCTGCTGGAGCAGCTTGTAGGGGCCGATGACCGCGCCGGGCTTTTCCGTGATGGCGGGGCTATCGACCGTGACGGACGGTCGGGCCAGAAGACCCTCTAAGAAACTGCCGGGCTGGACGAGGGCGTTCAGCAGCGATTCGATCTCCCGGCGCAGCTCGTGGTTTGCCCCACACGCCTGGTCGAGGTACGCCGCGCGGCGCTCTGGCGGCAATTTGAGGGCGGCCGTGAAGATTCCCGAGTCGGACATGGCGTTTTCCTGGACGGGGACGGAAATCATATCCGGACTTGGAAACGAAGGCAGTGCATGGGAGTCATTTCTTCGGCCCCGGAGGGGCTCCGGTTCATAGCCAGGGGCGGCCGCCGCCCCTGGGATCGAGATCGAGACATCGCCAGAGAATCATCAGCCCCGGAACGGGGCGATGGTTATCTTCATACTAAAGATCAGATGATAATATATGCAATATAATGATTGAGGCATGGCGATCCTCGGGGTATGAACCGCCGCCCCGTCGGGGCGGTGTCTTCATTCTGGATTCCTTCTACCAGGGGCGAACGCCCCTGGCTATCGACCTCGGCCCCTCCGGGGCGAAATTCGAACGGTGTCCATTCTTCAAACCGAGAAGTTCGCGTCATTTGCCTATGATACTCACCGCCAGCTCGGCGAGGGATCATCCGGCAGCGGCGTGGCGTCCCAGATGCGAATGGTCATGTCCGCCGCGCTGATCAGCCGGTGACCGTGGGGGCTGAATGCAAGACCGGAAACCAGCCCCGTGTGCCCCTTCAGCGTAAGGGTTTCCTGGCCGCTCGTAACGTCCCAGACTTTCACCGTCCCATCAACGAGTCCCGTGGCCAGGCGTTTGCCATCGGGGCTGAATTGAACAAGTGCGGTCAATACGCTGCTGAGCGGCGGCGACACTTCACGGCCGCTTTCCGCGCCAAGAATACGGACCTCGCGACCAGAGCATACGGCGCCCAACCGCTCGCCGTCGGGGCTGAAGCATAGCCCCGTGATCGTGCCGTTCTTGAGCTTGGTGGTGCAAAGATCTCGGCCAGTGGCGACGTCCCAGATCTTGAGAGCCCCGCCGAGATCGCCCGCCGCCAGGCGCGCCTGTCTGGGCTGAATAACCAGCGCGACGGATTCTTGGGAACCCTGAACGTGCGGAACGGGGTGCCTTTCTGCACGTCCCACACCTGCAACCCTCCTTCCGGACCGCTGCAAGCGAACCATTTCCCATCCGGGCTGAGCGCCGCACGCCCGTGTGGTGGGCCATCGTGCTTGAACGTGTGAACTATTTTGCCGGTTGCCACGTCCCAGATCGTTACGTTCTTGCCTTGGTCGGTGAGTGCCAGACGGTTCCCGTCGGCCGTGAAGTCAAAACTCACTTGGTTGTGCTCGAGCTTCAGAGGCTCGAAGAGCGGTTTGCCCGTCGTGGTATTCCACAGTTGAATTGTGCTCTCACCCAAGCAGGTCAAGGCAGTCCTTCCACCGGGGGAAAGCACCACGAACAACCGGGCGAGCGGGCCGGATAACGGAATGGACTCGGGGTCGCTCTTGGCGTCCCACACTTTCACGCAACCGTCCAAGCCCGCCGAGGCCAGAAATGTGCCGTCGGGACTGAAGGCAATGTCCGTGACGCGCCCGACATGACCCTTGAACGTGCGGATGAGCTGACCGCTCTCGGTGTCCCAGAGCTCGATCCCCCCCGAACCCGCTGACGCCAGCCTGTCTCCCATGGGACTGAAGGTCAAACGGCCGCGAATTCCTATGTCTCCCGAGTACGTCGTGAGGGCGTCGGCGGTGTGGGCGTCGAGGATTTGCACCTCCCTCGGCATACCGGCCACAGCCACTCGTTCGCCGTCCGGGCTGAAAGCCAGAGACACGACTGACGATCTTTGCAGGTGCTTCACAAGCAGCTCACGACCCGAGGCGCTATCCCATATCTTCAGCGCATTCGCGCCAACGCCGGCGGCCAGTTGCTTCCCATCTGGACTGAAAGCCAAGGCCAGACTCCCGACCCCTCGTTGCTCATCGCTAGAAACGATGGCCTTGTGAGTTTCGAGGTCCCAGATCTTGATTTCAAAGGAACCAGTAGCGGAAGCCCAGTTCAGCGTTCGAGATGCCAGGTGCTTGCAGTCAGGGCTGAAGACAACCTGCGAGACGGTGTCCGTGTGCCCTTCCAGCGTGGCGACCAGCTCGCATGTTTCGAGGTCCCATACCCGGACCGTTTTATCGTGGCAGCCAGCGGCGAGGAGCTTACCATCCGGGCTGAGGTCGCCCTGAAACACTGTATCCGTCGCACCCTTGAGCCCTAAGTGGCCTTGCGTGATTCCGGGAGGGCGAGGCTCCTGCCGAGCTCGATGTGAAAGCGGCTCGCCGGGAGGCTCGCCCTCCCGGGATTGCGAAACACGATTACGCGTCAGTGATGTCAGTGTCGCCACATCCCAGAGCTTGATTTCGCCAGGCCCTGGCAACGACGATGAATTCTGCGTTGTTCCGAGGCTGAAGAGCCGTTTGCCATCTGGGGTCCAGGCTACCGTCGTTGCCCCCCCGGCGTGAGCCTTCACCGTGGCCAGGTCGCGGTGCGGCAGCCTGCGGAGATAATGCCATTCAAATCCGC
The DNA here is from genome assembly GCA_963830625.1 of uncultured Isosphaeraceae bacterium. GTDB lineage: Bacteria > Planctomycetota > Planctomycetia > Isosphaerales > Isosphaeraceae > CAWHMZ01. The sequence continues at coordinate 350,093 of CAWHMZ010000009.1, forward strand.
GCTGGTCGGTTTCCCCCGGCTTGGGACGGTGACGGTCCAGCAATTCGAGAGCGAGTGCAACGTTGTTCTCGTCCCACGCATGTCGCGCCAGGTTCACGTCGGCGATGTAATTCGAGCGGCGGAGCTTTTCGTTGAGAGTGGCGAGCTCTTCACCACGTTTGTCGGCCTTGTCCTTCTCAAAGTCGACTTCGCGCTTCTGAGCTTGAGCCATACGTTCATTGATCAGGGCCGCCGTTTCGGCGCGCCTCGCCCGCACGGCCTGCCAAGTGCTGACCCCGGTTCCCAGTAGAAGCGCCGCAGCGACGAGCGCCGCGGTCGAGAGCGCCACCTTGTTCCGCCGGGCCAGCTTGCGGAAGCGATACCATGTTGACGGCGGCCGGGCCTCGATCGGCTCCTCGGCCAGAAACCGACGCACGTCGGCGGCAAATGCGCTCGCCGTCTCGTAGCGCCGGCTGCGGTCCTTCTCGAGCGCCTTCATCACGATCCAGTCGAGATCGCCCTTGACCAGGGCCGACAGCTTCGCCGGCTCGGTCTTGCGCTGGCTGGAAACCTTCGACAATGACTCGCCCATCGTGCTCAAGCGCGTGCTGGGTTTGGGCGGCTCTTCTTCCTTGATGATGCGGCGAATCTCGTCATAGGCCGCCGTCGCGAACCGCGTGCGGTCGAATGGCGTCGTTCCCGTCAACAGCTCGTACAAGAGCACGCCCAGGCTGTAGATGTCGCTGCGGATATCGACGTCGAGGGCGTTGAATTCGGCTTGCTCCGGGCTCATGTAGAGCGGGGTGCCGATCATCTGCGTGAACCGCGTGTAGATCGTCTTGTCGGTCAACTGCTGGCCGATCGCCTTGGCGACGCCGAAATCGATCACCTTGACCACCGGGACGCCGTCGTGCGGGGCCACCAGGATGTTTGACGGCTTCAAGTCGCGGTGGATGACGCCCTTGCCGTGCGCATGCTGCACAGCCTGGCAGACCGATAGGAACAGGTTCAGTCGCTCGGCGGCCGTGAGCTGCTGCAAGTCGCAATAGTCAATGATGGGAATGCCTTTGACGAGCTCCATCACGAAGTAGGGGCGGCCGCTGTCGGTCGCGCCGGCGTCGAGCACCTTGGCGATATTGGGGTGGTCCATCAGCGCCAGGGCCTGCCGTTCGGCCTCGAACCGGGCGATGACGTCGCGCGTGTCCATGCCCGGCTTGATGATCTTGAGCGCGACCTTGCGGCGCACCGGCTGCTGCTGCTCGGCGACGAAGACCAGGCCCATCCCGCCCTGGCCGATCTCCTCCATGAGCTTGTAAGGGCCGATGACGGTGCCGGGGCCTTCCGTGATCGGTTCGTAGTCTGCCGTGGCCCGCGATCGACCCAGCGGGTCGGTGAGCAAGTTGTCTGCGGCGTTATGGGCCCGCAGCAGTGATTCGACTTCGAGGCGCAGCTCCGCCTGGGAGCCACACGCGCGATCGAGGTAGGCCGCACGCTCTTCCGGGGGCAGCTTGACGACCGCGTTGAAAATGGCGCTTTCGGTCATGGCGTTCTCCTTGATCGGGATGGTCGTACATCATCCCATGCGAGAACGGCGGCCAAACCCCCGGTCACTTTTTGGCGTCTGATGCATTTTTTTCTTCGTCGCGGCGCCACTGCCGGCGCAGCCAGGCCTTGGCGTAGGTCCAATCCTCTTCCGCCGTCGCCGGCGCGATACCCAGGATCTGGGCCGCCTCGGCCATCGTGCAACCGAGGAAGTAGCGGAGCTTGACCAGTTCGGCCTTGCGGGGCGACTTCTCTGCCAGCCGATCCAGGGCTTCGTGAACGGCCATGACTTCGAGCGGGTCGCGCGGGTTTGCCACCGGGAAGTCATCCGGGTCGGCCTTAGGGTTGACCAAACCGCCGCCGTGTTTGGCGCTTAGTTTGCGGCGCGCGTTGTCGATCAAGATGCGGCGCATTGCCTCGGCGGCGGCGGCGAAGAAGTGGCCGCGGCTGTCCCAGTGCCGTTCCTCCCCTTGGCCGACCAAGCGCAGGTAGGCCTCGTGGACCAGGGCCGTCGGCTGGAGCGTCTGGCCCGGCTTCTCGCGTGCCATACGGGTGGCCGCCAGCCGCCGCAGCTCGTCGTAGACCAGCGGCAAGAGCTGCGCCGCGGCCCCGGCGTCGCCTTGCCCGATGGCGTCCAGAATGCGGGTCACCTCGTTCATGGGCAACGATTGTACCGCCTGCCTGGCAATCGAGTGTTTCGTGGTTCCGATTGGGCGTCCGGTCCTATCGAATCCGCGGGTGCTACAAGTCAAATCGATTGTTAGATCGGCCCTCCGGCCACTGCACGTTTTGCGCACACAAGCATTTATGTCTATTAGGCATCCGTCAATTTCGAGCTCTGGAAAGTGCGCAGTACCCCCCCTGATCCAGTATATATAGAGAGAGGAGCGCGCGCCGTTTGCGCTCCACCCCTCACTGCGTGCCGTGTGCGGTCACCACGTATCGGGCCCTATTGATGTGGCAGGTTTTACTTCGTGCCTCACTCAAAAGAGGCAATCGTCGACGCGAAACAGCGCTCGGGACGATCGCTCGATGCGCCTCGAGTCCGCCCGGCACAAAGCTTGGCCGATTGGCTGCTTGCGCTCGCTTGACCTCGGCGCGAACGGCCCGCGGAAAGCTCGTGTCCGAATTGCCTCGGACACCGACGAAATGGCAGCCGAGGCTTTCCCAAAACCTGCCAATTTCTGCCACTTCGTGCCGCGCGGTGCGCGCCCCGCGACGCGATGTCGCATTCCGGAAACACCTCAGGTCGATCTCATCGGTACTTACGGAATATTCGTGCAACCCGTTGTCGCAGTTGGCATCCTATGTAAATCTGCTATCTGTCCGCCGGTGTGCGGTGCAGAGAGATTCTTTCGGGGCGTGAGAGCATGAAAAAGCCCGCCAAGCGAGCCTTGCGCGCCTTGGGGTGGCGCGCGCGCTCGGTCTGGGGACGGTTTCTTCCAATCACTCACCATCCGGTCGGTTCGCCGGTCGCGGGCGAAGGGCGCGGGCTTCAGCGTCGAAGCTCTCGAGACGCGCGCGCTCTTGTCGAACTTCAACGTTTCGGTCGTGAAAAACATTAACACGATCGACACATACCCGTCGCAGTTGACGGCGGCCGGAACGAACCTTTTCTACACGGTGGCCGATAGCACCAACAGCGGCCAAGAGCTGGTTGTCACGACGGCCGGCGGCACCCCGACAGAGCTCATGGACTTGGCCGATGTCGGATCGCTCTCGCAAATCACGGCCGTGGGCAACAGCGCGTATGCCATCGCCGGCGGCCAGCTCTGGACCAGCGACGGCACGGTCAACGGCACCCAGCAGATCACGTTTTCAGACCCGAACGACAGCTATTCGACCTACGTGACAGACCTGGCGAGCATGGGCGGCAAGCTTTACTTCGTTTCGGATGACGACGACGCGTTCACGTACGGCGACGATCTCTGGAGCGTACAACCGGGCTCGACGACACCGACCCTGATTGCCTCCGACGTCGAGAGCGCCGGCGCACCCGGTGAGATGGCGAACCTCACGCCGGTCAACGGCGTGCTCTACTTCACGGTTAGCGCCTCCACCGGCGAGCCGGATGAGGGCGAGCTTTGGCAAACGAGCGGTACTCCCGGAGAAGCCGGACCCGTCACTTACGTCGATCCCGACACGCACCAAGCCACCGACATTCCCGACGTCACGCAAATCGTCAATTTCAACGGGTCGTTGGACTACGTCACCGACGACGGCTACCTCAATTATTACGATCTGCAAACCGAGCCCCAGCAGATCGCCGACCTTGAAGAGTCTTACGAAGTAACGAACTTCACGGTCGCGGGCTCTAACCTGTTTTTTGTGGCGCCGAACAGCGCATACGCAAACCAGGTCTGGGTGTCCAATAACACCCCAGGCGGAACACAAGCGATCACCGACTTCACATCGTCGTATGGTACGCCCGACTACCTGTCGAACGTCGCTGGAGAGCTGTACTTTGACGTGCCGGGCCCAACCGGCTACTACCAGCTATGGAAATCGAGCGGAACGGCAAGTGGCACCTCGCTCGTTTTGGACTTGACCACGCAGCAGCCGATTACCGGCGTCCATGGCGGATACAGCCGTTACTCCGATTACGACCTGGGGCAACTTGCGGCGGTAGGCGGGACGTTGTTCTTCGCCAACGGAGACCCCACCCACGGCACGGAGCTCTGGGACGTTTCCGCCAGCCGCGGGCCGGCGATGGTCGACGATATCGACGCGGGCCCGGCGAGCTCGGCGCCTCATGACCTGGTGAGTTTCAACGGCGACGTCTACTTCGCTGCACACAACGGTTCGACGCCCCAAGACAACCAGCTCTGGGAAAGCAACGGTACAGCCACCAACCTGGTTAAATCGTTCCCGCCCGCGTACACGAGCGGCAGTTTCGTCTCGAGCTTGAACACCACGCTAGGCCCATATGTGATCTTCCTCGCCTACGATGGCGTCGACGGCACGGCGGTCTGGTCGAGCGACGGCACCGCAGCCGGAACCGAGCTCCTCGCAGTCGGCGACCCCCACAGGCTTGTGAATTTCACGAACAGTCCGGGGAACGACGAGGTTTACTTCATCACGTCGTCGTCGCCGGCAGGCGGGCCGGCACTGTGGCAGACCAACGGCACGGTAGCCGGCACGAGCGTCGTCATGCAGATTCCGTCGTCGACGTACGACCAATACAACTACAGCTATTTCGGCGATAGCGACGACTACGACCTTACCGTGGCCGGCGGCAACCTCTTCTTCATCACCGACGACGGTGTGGGAGGGCAGGACCTCTGGGTGTCGAATGGCACGAACGCAGGTACGACGGTCCTCGAGGACCTGAAAGGATCAAGTGGTGATTCCGGCTCGTACTACGATCTCTACGTCAGTGATCTGACGGCGGCGGGCGGCAAGCTGTTCTTCACCGCCGACGCTCCCGGCGGGGGTGGGAACCTCTGGGTCAGCAACGGGACGAGCGCGGGCACGACCGTCCTGAAGACCTTCCAACCCAATTCCTCTTATGACTACTTCTCCAACCTCACCGCTGCCGGCGGCGAACTCTATTTCTCAGGCGATGACGGCACTGACGGATCTCAGCCATGGGTGAGCAACGGAACCACCAGCGGGACCGTCACGCTGTCCGACGTCAACGCGAGCAATGGTGGATCGTCACCCTCCGACTTCGTCACGATCGGGAACGAAGTCTATTTCTTCATGAACGAGTCGGCGTCGACGGTCGGGCTCTGGAAATCAGGCGGCACCGCAGCCAGCACCTCTACGGTCTTCGACGGTTTCCCGTCCGAGACGTACAATTCAACAACGTACACACCACTGCTCAACGACCTCACCGTGGTCGGCTCGCGGTTGTTTTTCTCGGAGTATCTTGATTCTTATAATACAACGGCAGAGGAGCTGTGGACCTCTAGCGGCACGGCCGGCGGCACGAGCCAGATCATCCCCGCTTCTCTGCCCAGCGGCGCCACGCTCGGCGAGATCGACAATCTGACCGCGCTGGGCAGCCTGTTGGTCTTCACGGCCGACGACGGCAACGGCACCCAGCTTTGGGAGAGCAACGGGACAGACAGTGGAACGACGGTCATCGACCCGAACGGTCCGACCGTCAGCAGTTCCAGCTCTTACGGCGATATGGTGCAGAACAACGGCATCCTCTACTTCGAAGGGACCGACACCACCGACGGCTCGCAGGTCTGGCAGACCAACGGCACGCAAGCCGGCACGCAGATGGTCTCGGACATCAACGCCGGCACCGGTCCTTACTCCGACCGCTACACCGACGACGGCGCGTACCCGAAGCTGCTTGCCTACAACGACAGCCAGCTCTTTTTCTTCGCTAACAACAGCATTAAGGGCGAGCAGCTCTGGAGCGCCTCGGCCGGCAATGGGCCGACGATCACCCCGATCCAGCCCCAATCGGTCACCGTGAACCAGACGCTGAGCTTCACCGTCCAGGCGACCGACGGCAACGACCCCCTGGAGTACTCGTTGATCGACCAACCACCGTCGTCAACCGCCACCATCGGTTCGACGAGCGGCCGCGTTCTGGTGGACGCCGACTGCCACCGGCGTCTTCGAGTTCACCATCCAGGTGACCGACAACAATGAGAACCCACCAACCAGTTCGACAGACAGCTTCCAGGTCACGGTCAATCCCGGACCGGCGACCCAGATCGCCATCGGCAGCGCGTCGTTCACCATCCCGGCCGCCGGCGTCGGTCAAGTGACCTTGGACCTCGAGGACTCGTTCGGCAACACCGGTGCTGTTTCGAGTAGCGATCAGACGATCGACTTGCAGTCGTCCGACGCGACAGGGCAGTTCTTCGCCTCACAGTCGAGCACGACGCCGATCACCAGCATCGGCATTCCGGCCGGACAGAGTAGCATCAACGTTTATTATTCCGACACCACCGCCGGCATGCCGACCTTGACGTTTACCCCCACCAGTCTCGGCGCGGCCGTGACCCAGCAAGAGACGATCGAGCCGGCTGAGGCGGCGCAGATCGCCATCACAAGCTCCCCGTTGACGCTCACCGCGGGAGGAACGCCGGGCGCCATCACCATCGAGCTCGAAAGCGCAAACGGCCAGCCCGGAACCTCGCTGAGCCCGCAGACGATCACGCTCGGCACGACCGACACGATGACGGGGAATTTCTACGCGTCGGCTACCAGCACGACGCCGATCCCGAACGGGAGCATTGTGATCCAGCCCGGCGATTCCAGCGCGACCGTCTATTACAGCGACACCGCAGCGGGACAGCCCACCTTGACTTTCGACGACACCGCACTGTCGTCGGAGGTGAGCCAGTCCGCCACGATCAAGGCCGGCCAGGCGACCCAGGTGGTGATCACCACGGCGGCACTCGACGTGACCGTCGGCAACGAAGGCGCGATCACCGTCGAACTCGAGGACTCGTTCGGCAATGTGATCACTGCTAATTCGAGTCTAACGTTGTCCTTGAGCTCGAGCAGTACCACGGGACTCTTTTATCTGGCTCCGGGCGACACGTTTTCCGTGTTCTCAGTCACGATGAATCCGGGCGAATCGAGCGTGACGTTCTATTATTCGGACACGAAGGCAGAGACGCCGACGGTGTCCATCAGTGATCCCGCCGTCTCGACCTCGCCAACCACGCAGCAGGAATCGTTCAACGCCGGGCCGGCCAGCCAGTTGGCGTTCCAGTCCCCAGCGATCGTGCTGACTGCGGGCAATAGCTCTTCGTCGGTCACCGTGCAGCTTGAAGACTCCTTTGGAAACATCGTCCCGGCCCCCAGCGACGAAACAGTCAACTTGGCTTCGACCAGCAGCGGCGGGAGCTTCTATGCGTCGCTCTCGGCGCTCGACGACGATATGCCGACCGACAGCGTCACCATCCCCGCCGGCGACAACTCGGTGACCTTCTACTACGCCGACTCGGAAGCCGGCACCCCCACGATCACCGTGTCGGCCACGGGGCTGAGCTCGGCAACCCAGACCGAGCAAATCGACGCGCAGCCGGCCAGCCAGTTGGCGATCACGAGCTCGCCGCTCGACATTGCCGCCGGCTCCTTCGGCGCCGTCACCTTCCAGCTCGAAGATTCCAGCGGCAATCCTGATATCTCCAACACCGCGCAAACGATCACGCTGGGCACAACCGGCTTGAGCGGGGAGTTTTCCTCGTCGCCCATCGTCTTGACGCCGATTACCAGCTTCTCGTTCGGTCCGGGCGCAAGCAGCGACACCATCTGGTACTTCCAGACCATTGCCGGCACGCCGACCGTGTCAGTGTCTGACACGACGCTTGACTCCACATCGACACAGCAGGAGACGATCAATCCCGCGCCAGCTAGTAAAATCGTGTTCACAAATACGCCTTTGAATGTCAAAACGGGGATTCAAGGAGAGCTCACTCTCGCATTTGTTGACCAGTACGGCAATGCCGGGGCGTTGCCCGCGTTGTCTCAGACGGTGTCGTTCAGTTCCAGTCCGAACGGGCTCTTCTTTACGTCGCCCAGCAGCAGTGGGGTTAAGAATCTAACCATCACCATCAATGCGGGCCAGGCAAGTCGCGAGCGTTTACTACTCCCAGTCGGCCGCTGGCGCGGCCGTTGTGACGGCCAACGACCTCTTGTTGAGTTCGAGGCCCACACAGACCGAAACGGTGGCCTACCCCACGGCGACCTCGGCGGGTTTCGGCAATGTCCTGGTGCAGCCCACCTTTACCGCGGGGAGCGCGGGGGCCATCACCGTCGAGCTTGAAAACGCATTCGCCATGCTGGCGGTCTCGACGACCAACCAGACGGTTACTCTGGGCTCGAGTAGCACGACGGCCGCTTTCTTCCTGAGCCAAGGCAGCACGACGCCGATCACCAGCGTCGTTATTCCCGCGGGCGAGACGAGCGTAACCGTCTATTACTCCGACACCACCGCCGGCATGCCAACCTTGATGGCCAACGACTCGGCCTTGAGTTCGACAGCCTCACAACCCGTCACCGTTATAGCGGCGGCCGCTAGCCAATTGGTAATCACGAGCGGGCCGCCGAGCTCCTTGACCCCAGGCCAAACTTTCACCCTGATCGCCAAGGTAGAAGACCCGTATCATAACCTCGCAGATTTTAACGGCAGCGTGACTCTGGCCCTTACCGGCGATTCCAATTACCCGGTGACGGTGACCGCAATCGACGGCGTGGCGACATTCAGCGGGCTCACCGTCACCGCGAACGATGCGGGCATGCAGATGGCGGTGTCTGCAACCGGGCTCAAGAGCGCTACGACGAACGACCTGAACGTGACGGTCTCGCCGACGTCAACGCCAACGCCAACGCCGACGCCAACGCCGTCGCCGACTCCGACCATCGTGCTCGAGGGGCTTGTGACGACACAGAAGACGAACAAGAAGGGCAAGCCGACGGGCAAGCCTGTCTTCAAGGGCTTCTACCTCAAGTTCAGCGAAGCAATGAACGCGGCGACGGCCGGCGTCGCGGGCGATTACCACGTGTTCTCGAAGGTGGTCAAGAAGGGCAAGAAGGGGAGCACCACGACACTCAAGCCGGTGGCATTCTCGGTCTCGTACGGCGCGGCGAATGATGAAGTGATGATCGGTGTCAGCAGCACCAAGCCGTTTGCCAAGGGGGGCGAGATCACCCTTTCGGGTGTGACGAGCCAGGCCGGCGTCGCTCTCGCCGCCGCCGATTTGACGTTCACCATCACGACGAACGCCAAGGGCATTGTTCTTTCCTGAGATGACCCAGCAGCCAGCGCACCTAAACGGCCTTGCGTGACTCCGGGAGGGCGAGGCTCCTGCCGAGCCGGATGTGAAAGCGGCTCGCCGGGAGGCTCGCCCTCTCTGGATTGCGAAACACGATTTAGGGCCCCTTGGGCTCGGGGACGACCCAGATGGGGGGCACGTCGTCGAGTCCGGGGTGTGGGCCCGCAACGAACGGGCGCAGCACTCCCGGAAGTACCTGCACGTCGAAGATCTCTTCGACCCCCGAGTGAAACTCGATGCGGGCCAGTTCGCAACGTCGCGCCAGATCGACGACGGATACGCCACAGGAAAGCTCCGTCTTCCGCTCGGCGATCGGCAGGCCGGCGAGGGTCGCCGATTCGCGAATCTTGGATAAGCCGACAAAGGCAAACGGACCGGCGAATGTCAGACCGCGGGCATATCCGGGGAGCTCGGTCACGGGCTCGATGGCGGCAAGCGTGGCATCGGTGCGATCGAGCCGCCCACGGCCCGACTCGAGCAGCCACACGGTCCCGCCGAGCAGGCGCGGCGAGTGGGGCATTGACAGGCCGCTCAAAACCGTCTGGCCGCTGGCGACGTCGATCAGGCAGCCCCCGGCCGCCTTGCCGGGCCGCCAGCCCTGCGGCGTGTCGGTCTCGCCGAGCGCAGTCACATACTTCGAGCCGCCGTCGGTGCAGCACAGGCCGTTCAAGTGACAGCGATCTTCGGCCGCCAGCGCCGTCACAAACGGCGGGCGCCACCGCGGCACGAAGTTGTGCACTCCGTCGAGCGTGCACAGGCACGAGAACAGCGTGTTGACCACCCAGAGATCACCGCCGGTCCACGCCATTTCGTGGGCGTCGATCGGACCGGTGAAATCAGCGCGGCGCGGCAGGAAGCACGCGTCGAACTCGCCGGGAGGATCCAGCCGGCGCGCCAGCGCCGGCATGTTGCGCAAGTGCCAGATTTGCGTCTCGGTTGCTAACGCCACGGCATCGCAGTCAGGCTTGACCGCTACCCCCATCGGGCTCGTGAAATTGCGAAACGCCAGGTCCAGCCCCGAGCCGTCGCGCCGCGCAGCGATGATCACCAGCTTGCCGGCCTGGTAGGTGGTCACCAGAAGCGAAATGCGCAACCGCGCAAGGATGCCTACCAGCGAGCGACTGTACTCATGGTCAACCCGCCGTTGCGGCGGGGCATCATTTTTCTTCAAGTCTTCTTGCATGGAATTCCAACAGTCGTCATGCTGTCGGCTCGAACGGGATCGGACCGTCTCGGCCAATAGAAGTGTAACAGCGATCGACCCGTGTCGCGATCGTGATTTTCTGGGGGAGATTCCAAGCCCTCCACCTACAACAAGACAGCGCGACCCACACGGCATCAGGAGGATGACACCATGGGCAGGATGACCACGCGCGCTTGTGCCGGCGCGATCGAGCCGGCCAATCGGACACCGGCTTGCAGCCGCCGATTCGCAGATCAGCCGCTCGAGCTGCGAACTTCTTAAGGCAGCGGGGCCGCGTGTTCGCGATCGAGCCCCTTGAATCACGAACACTGCTTTCGACAATTCCCGCCACGCTCGTCAAGGATATCAACACCGTCGACTCGTACCCGGCCGAGCTGACCGCGGCCGGGACGAACCTGTTTTACACGGTCAAGGGCAATGGGCCGACCGGGGTTGAGCTTGCCGTGACGACCTCCGGCGGCCAAACGAAGCTGCTGGAGGACTTCAGCCCGGGGCAGCCGTCTGCCGACCCCGCGTATCCCTATGACCCTCCAACCGGACCGGAAGACCTGATGGCCGTCGGCGACGACGTCTACTTTCTGGCGAGCAACGGCACGAGCCAGGACACGCTCTGGTCGAGCGACGGCACCGACGTGGAGCAGGTTTCTTTCTCGGACCCGAATGACTCGTCTGCCACCGTTGTCTCGAACCTGACGGCTCTGGGCAGCACCTTGTATTTCACGTCGCAAGATCCCGGCAACCCCCAAGGCGTGCCCACGACGCGAGTCGATCTCTGGCAGCTTGCGCCCGGCGATGCGCAGCCGTTCTTGCTAGCGGCGGGGCTCAGTACCACCGAAAACGGTGTTTTGAACCTGACGGCCGTGGGCAATCTGCTCTACTTCAGCGTGACGAGCGGGGCAACCCCGGCCGAGCTCTGGCAAACAGACGGCACTGCCGCCGGCACCCAGGCCGTCTCGTACGTCGATCCCAGCACAGGCCAAGCCGACAATATAACCAATGTCGAGTCAATTATTGATTTCAACGGAACTCCATGTTTTGTGTCTTACGGCTCAAGCCCGACGCTCGAGCTGCTGCAGGGTGGCCAACCCGTCACGCTCGCCACGTTTTCGGCGGGGGACGGGCCTGCAAACTTCGCGGTCGCCGGCTCGCAGCTCTTCTTCGTTGCGGCCGACGCCACCCACGGCAGGGAACTCTGGGTGACGAACGGGACGGCGCAAGGGACCGCGCTGGTCAAAGACATCGTGCCGGGCTCGGCCGGGTCATACCCGACCAACCTGACGAGCGTGAATGGGACGCTTTATTTCACGGTCACGGGCTCGAACGACCAGAACCAGCTCTGGAAGTCGGACGGGACGGCCCAAGGAACAGTGCTGGTGGCCGACCTGCCGGGACAGCCGGCGGCAAAGGGCGGGTGTTACGGCTACGGGTATGCAAGGGCGGGCACTGCCCAGGGCGTCCTCTGCTGGCGGCGCTCGGTGGGACCTTGTACTTCGCCAACAGCAACGCCGCATACGGTGACGAGCTCTGGGCGACGTCGGCGACACAGGCGCCCGAGATGGTAGCCGACATCGACCCGGGCGCCGCGGCCTCGGCGCCTCACGACTTCGTCGACTGGAACGGGGCGATCTACTTCGCAGCGCACAACGGCTCGACGCCTCAGGAGAATCAGCTCTGGGAAACAAACGGCGCCACCACGCAGTTGGTTCAGTCGTTTTCCAATAGCGCCACCAACGGAAGCTATTCGTCCGCCGCGGTTGCGCAGATTGGGCCCAATGTGCTCTTCGTGGCCAACGACGGCATAAACGGGCCGGAGCTCTGGGTGACGAGTGGCACGACCGCCGGCACGTCGCTGGTGGCCGATGTCGACCCCGCCGGGTTCGCGACGCTGGGGACCTCGGTCTATTTTCTGGAATCATCGTCCGCAGGCAGTGCCCTCTGGGTGACGGGCGGTACGCCCGGCACCACGTCGGTTGTCGACACGCTGCCTGCGGCCCCCTCGACCTATGGCGCCAGCTCCCGACAGCTCGTCGTGGCCGGCGGCAAGCTCTTCTTCGTGACGAGCGACGGCACAGCCCACGGAGAGGACCTCTGGGAGAGCAACGGCTCGGCCGCGGGCACGCAGGTCGTGGAAGACTTCGCGATGCCGGCCGGATCGAACGGGTCTGCCACGCCGTCGTTGTCGAACTTGACCGCGGCGGGAAATCTGCTTTTCTTCACGGCCAACGATGGCATTCACGGCGACCAGCTCTGGGTGACGAGCGGCACGCCAAGCGGCACTCTGATGGTCTCCGACATCAACACAGAGGGGGCCGGGGGCGACCCGTCGGACTTGACCGCAGTGGGGAACAACCTTTATTTCATCGCCTACGACGCCCAGAACAACGTGGGGCTGTGGGTGTCCAACGGGACGGCCGCCGGGACGCTCGTGGTCAAGGACGACTTCCCCACCGACACCCTACCGGTCGCCGACCCGGCACCGGGTCAGCCGGCCACCCAGACGGTGACACCTTCGATCTCCGCGCTGGTCGCGGCGGGGACGTCTCTTTTCTTTGTCGTCGAGTACCTGCCGGGCCAGTACACGGGGTCTTCCGTTCCGTACGAACTCTGGACTTCTGACGGAGCCGAAAGCGGCACGAGCCAGGTAGCCGCCCCTGCCCCCGGGGCCTCGTTCCAGAGCATCAGCACCCTGATTCCGATGGGCAACGCCGTCGTCTTCGTGGCCAACGCCGGCACCAGCGGCAACGAGCTCTGGAAGAGCGACGGCACGGCGGGCGGCACCACGATGATCGAGGAGATCAGCGCCGGCCCGCCGAGCAGCATCTCCAACTATGATTTCTATAATAAACAACCTCTTATCAACAACGGAATCTTGTACTTCGCCGCCAACGACGGCACCGACGGCCAGGAACTCTGGCAGACTAACGGCACGGCGGCCGGCACGGCGCTTCTGGCCGACATCAATCCCGGCGGGGGATCGACGCTGCCGGTGCCGCTGGCGGTCGTCGATGGACAGATTCTGCTGTTTGCCGATGACGGAACGCACGGTCAAGAGTTGATGAGCGTTGCATCGCGCGTGGCTCCGGTCGTCGGCGGCATCTCGCCGCAGTCGGTGACGCAGGGCCAATCCGTTTCGCTTGACATCGGCGCCCTCGCCTCTGATGCCAGCGTGCCCCGGCAGGTTCTTACCTACAGCCTCGCCGCCGGCGCCCCGCCGGCGCGAGCGTCAACCCCGCCACGGGCGTGTTCACCTGGGCAACCTCTGCGAGCGTGCCGGTCGGAACGTACGCGATCACCGTCGTCGCCTCCGACGGCAACTTCACGCCCATGACCGGGTCGCAAACATTCACGGTGAATGTCCTCTATGGAGGGCCGCCGCCGGCCCTCGTCAGTACCAGCCTCAGCACACGCAGGGGCTTGACGATCACGCTCAATTTCTCGCAAGTTCTTGCGGCAGGGCCAGCAGACAATCCAGGCAACTACGAGCTCGTCGTGCCCCCAAAAACCAGGCGCGGGCACAGCCGCCTGATCGCACTCACGCCCGATTTTGTGCCGGGGACCACGACCGTCACGTTGACGACCCGAACCCGCCTTACGTTCAGTCCCGCCCTGCAGCTCACGATCGTCGGCGCGGCGCCCGGCGGACTGACCAATCTCTATGGCTCGTTCCTCGACGAGAACTCAAGCGCCCCGACTGGATCCAACTTCCTGGCGCTTGTTACCAAGAAGGGGCTTACACCGGTTGCATCGTTCCCAGTCGCGAGCGCACGGATTCAGGCGCGCGCTAAAACTGCGAAGGCCATGTCCCACGTGGTTCATCATCCGGCGGGACCACGTGTCCGTGTCCGTGCGATCCGCCCGGTCGCCAAACACGGTCTGGCTTAACTTGATGGGCCGATGATGCCACAAAGTTCGAATGGCTTTCCGGCCGAATTGAGAGAACGGCAAGCCCATGTCGCGCGCTGCGCCTTGAAACCAGCGTATCTGCCGACCGGGTGAGAACCGCCGATCGTGAGGGTCGGTCGGTTCAGGTAAAAGGGGAGGGAACCCCGTTCATGGCCAAGCGCGCGCGATCAACGACATGGTGGCAGCAACTCGGTGCACACTGGCTTGGCCGCGCACCGCACGGCCGGAAGCGCCCGATCGCTCTGGCCATGGAGCCCCTCGAAGGGCGACGCTTGCTCTCGGTCTACACAGGTCCGTCCACGAGCCGGACGATCGGCACCAATGCGGGGATCTTTTTTATTCAGGTCAGTGGTACGGGGGTCATCAAGATACACCCCCAAGCCTCCGGCGCGATCAACTTGAGCGCGTTTGGAACGACTGCCGATACGACGATCAACGTAACGCTGGTCCGCCCGCGCTACCATGCGCCGAGCCGGCTGTTGAACATTCACACGCTGACGGTCACCTCGGGACAGCTCGGCGGGCTCGACGCCTCACCCGCGATCCTTACCGGCGCGATCAGTCCACTCTACAACTCGGTGAGCACGCTGGAACTGGGTGCGCTCGGGCCGGCCGCCCAGGTGACTGTCGACGGCAGCGTCGGCTTGATGAGCGTTCAAAGCATAAACCTCGGACCGACGGGGCGCGTCGTGATCTCGGGAGGGCTGAACACGGCTGCCTCGACGACCTCGAGCACCAGCGGCCTCGTCACGCTGGGCGCGATGACCATCGGAGTTGTCACGATCAACGGCGGCCAGTTTGACATCGGCCAGGACTCACTTGAGCCGATCTCGGTCGCTGGCAACATGACGATCAGTCACGACGGGGCGTTCTCAGTCGGCAGAGATCTCGACGGCTCTCTGACGGTTAATGGCGACCTCATCCTCGACACCGGCGGCCAGCTTCTGGTCGGCCGCAACCTGAATAACCTGACGGTCAACGGCAACTTGATCGTAAACCCGTCGGGAAGCGGGATCGTGGTCAATGGAGCGCTCAATGATCTCATCGTCAACGGATACTTTGAAGGTCAGGGAGGCACGAGCAACCCGACCGTCTTCGACCTGGGCGTGAACCTGGATTTGAACGGTCTGACGATCAATGGCGGCAACAACACTCAGGACGGCCTGATCAACGCCAACATCCGGTCCGGCGCGAGCATCAGCGGCGTGAGTATCGCCTACGGCAGCGTCAACAGCACGATTCAGCCGAACACGCCCCCTCCGGTCTGAGCACTCTTGCGTCGTCAAGGCTTTGACGGTGCAAGATGGTCAATTCCGTGGCGGAAGAGCCCCGCGCTGCGGTAGACCGCTGTGGCGTCGGGCTCGATCCGGCTTGCGACGAACGCGCACTTAAAAAGCTGGGCCAGGGCCAGCACGTGCGCGAGGTCGGCCTCGACCTCCGACACCGAGCGTTTGGACCGAGCGGCAAGCGTTTGCACCAGTTGATCACGATGCGCGGCCGCCAGTCGGTCGAGCGCACTGAAGTCGACGCATAGAAAGGTGTCGGAGTCGGAAAACGCCACTTGTTGAAGGTTGCGCAGGTTTTTTCCGGCCTTGGCGTCAGCGACGCACTCGAGGTACCGCGCGACGGAAGCCGCGCTGGTGCCTACGACGATGCGCTTCTGGACGCGGTCGATTGCAAAGGCGAACGGAACGGGAACATCAAGTGTCGTCACGTCCGTTCCGACGACCTTCTGGGTGGTGATGCGGCGCGCGGCAGAGCGCGCTTCTCATCGAGCGCCGACAGTGCCAGGACCGTGCGCAGGGCATTGTCGACGGCGTTGAGGACGCGTACGGGCGGAGAACTTCCGTGGGTGTCGGCCACACTGACGGCGACCACGACCCCCAAGGGCCAGGGCGCCCCGCCGGCCGCGACGGCTGGTGCCCCGGGGACGGTATCAGCCGGTGCATCGACGTAGGCGATTACGCCCGGTCCCAGCTCGGGCAATACCTTGGTGCGGAGGTCTTGTCCGAGCAAGAACCCCGACAGCGCGGTTTCGATATTTGCGAGTTTGGCCTGGTCATGATCGAAGGCGACGAGCGACAGCGCGTCGAAGAACGACACGGCGTCGACGTGCCCGCAGGCGATGGCCAGCGCGCCCGGCGGCACGCGCGCGAGCGCGGGGTCGATCGGGCGGCCGTCGCCTGCCCAGCGGCGTATCCATGGGTCGAGCGCTCCGGGGTCAAGCGTCTCGACGGTGTGCACCATGATGCTCGCTTCGCTCCACTCCAGGGTCGCTGCGACGTATTCGACCGCGGCCAGATACCGCTTGAGAAGAGCCGCCAGCCGGCCTTCGGGCGCCTTCTTGCTTTCCGCCCTTGCGGCCGATCGCTCGAAATGCCGCGGATCCGCCAATAGCCGCGCCACGCCCCGTTTCGGCAAGCGCGCCAGGGCCTTCTTGACCTTGGCGAGATCGCCCAGACCCGGTTCCGCGGGGCGCTTGGTGCCGGCGCATCACTTGGGGCCAGCGCAGCCTTTCGGTCGATGATCGCGTGGACCATGCTCTCGGAGTTCGAAAAAGCGAACGTGCCATCGGGATAGTCGACATACCATTCGGCGGGCCGGCCGGTACCGGGAGCAAACTCCCGTTGGTGGTACGTGACACCCGCCCGCGCGCGGTCGGCGAGGCGGGTCAGCTCCCCGCTTTCTTGCTGCGCCGTGTTGATCACACCGATCAGCCGCTTGAGCAATGCCTTGTCGCGCGCCTGGAAAAGCAGCAAGCCCCGGCCCTGCGACGACTCGGCTGCCGGATCGGCGGGGAGTCGAAGCGCCAGGATGACGCCGTCTCCGACGAGCTCGTCACGCACTTCGGCCAGGTTCGTGCCCAGCACTGTCTCGATCTGAGCCCGCGAGCGCTCGAGCTCTTGAAACTTTTCCGAATCGAGCCAGGCTTTGACAGCGGGCAGTTTTACCAGGTCGGCCGCCAGCTTCGACGCGGCGAATGCCCGCGCCTGGTCGCGCAGGCCGTCGACGGTCAACACGATCGTGGAATCGGACGGGACCAGGCGCAAGAGCGAGTCACTGGGCCGATCGCCCGAATCAGCCGCCGCCGCCGGCCCGACCACGAGTGCCGCGGCGGCCCAGACGGCAAGGAAAGGCAAACGGCATTTCCCGAGGCGGGCCCGGTCGCACCAGCGGGCAAGTTTCAGCTTCATCAGGCTCCCTTCTCCGAAGATACACCGGTGCGGGCTCCGGATTTAACCGGCAGCGGTCCCAGCAGGAACCCAAACGCCTGCCGCGCCGTCGTCGTCAAGGGCAGAACTTCGCCGGCGACGCTGTCGCCGACTTGCTGCAACGCGGCCGCGGCGGCAGCCGAATCGGGGGCGAGCAGCTCAAGCGAAGGGACCAAGCCGGCAACCGAGCTTGAATCGACCCGCGCGTCAGCCACAGATTCGATCGAACCCGATAGAGGACGCGCGGTCGCCACGTCAATGACCTGGCGAGTAATCCGCGCCGCGGGCAGCGAAGCCGAGCGGGCAAAGTCCCAAGTTGCCGCGCTCGCGTCAGCCAGGGCCGAGTCGAGCACGTCGTGCTCGGCTCGATGCCTGTTCAAATTGACTCGTTGATCGGAGCTCCTATCGATCGGCGTCGGATGGAACACCACTTGTCGGCCGTCCCGTGGCGCTCGCTCGGTTATCAGGAGACCAAGCAGAAGACAGGCCGCGAACCCGGCGGCCGCGCTCGAGTAGTACTGCTTTGGACCGCCAACTTGTACGGCGATCCGCCGCGTACACGGGCCACCCCGATGCGGCTGGGCGATCAATCTCCAAGAAGACTCGGTCGGTGAATCCGGCTGGCGCAACCGGTGGCGGGCCCCAGGCGCGGATGGCTCGTTGCAATGTCCGGAATCGCGCGGCCTTGCGGCGGCAAGCGAGACAACTGGCCTCGTGGTCGGAGAGCAGGTTGTCGTCGGACGATTGGGTTATACCAGGCCCCGCTACATCAAAAGCCGCAGGAGCGCCGCTCTCGGCCCCAGCATCGATTCGCTCGTTCCATTTGCGCTCGAATTCACGACACGTCATAGCGATGACTTCCTTCAACACGCCTGTCGTCTAAAAAGACTGCCTGATGGCTGGCGCTAAGAACACTCGACGCCGCGGCGACTCAATTGATCGGCTAGCTCGGCCCGGGCGCGATGGAGCCACGTTTTGACGGTCCCGACCGGCCGCCGCACGGCCTGGGCGATCTCGTCGTAGGACAGATTTTGCTCGTGGAAGAGAACAAATACCAGGCGATAATCGGGCCTGAGCTCGCTCAAGGCGCGCTCGAGCTCGCCGGCGAGGTCGTCGGGGTCGGCCGGGCCGCCGCGCGGGTCAGCCAGCTCGTCGGCCGGTTCGGCCAGTGCCAGCGCCGGCCGCCGGCTGCGCCGCAAGAGCGCCGTCCGACACCGATTGGCCGCGATCTCGAGCAGCCACGGACGAATCGGCCGCGCGGCATCGAACCCCGCCATTCCCTTGAGCGCGCGGATGAACGTCTCCTGCGCGACGTCCTCGGCGTCTTGTCGATGGTTCAACATCCGGTAGCACAGCCCGAACACCACCCCTTGGAATCGCTCGATGAACAGGCGCTGCGCCTGGGGATCACGAGCCCGCAGGGCCTCCACCAGCGCAGGGTCGTCCATCGGCATCTCGCTGCTGCGCCCCGCCGCCTTTCCGGCCACCGCCTTTAGGTCGGTCGTCATGGTCATACCCCGATGGGGTAAGCCCTGTTTCAGGATTCGCTCAAGCCGCGTGAAGCTTCCTGCCCGGCGATCGGCCCGATGTGACTCAAGCTGATTCGTTCCAGGTAGGTGATGGGGTCGACTTCAGGGGTGGCGAGCGTCATGCTGATCCGTGCCAGCTCGGTTAAAGCGTCGGCGCGCTCCTGGGCCAGCACCGGTGCGCTGACCCTCATCGCCGCCCCGGCGTGGGAACGGGCCTTGAGCTTATCCAGCCCGACGATCGTGGCGATGCCTTGGCCGCTTCGCTTGAAGTCCTCCACGAATTCCAAGAGGATGCTGGCCGTCGTGTGGTCGATCAGCGTGACCAGGTCGGTAACGTGCAAGCACACGGCCTTCGCACTCGGCGGCACCAGCGAGAGCTCTCGGTTGAGCTGGAGGGAGTTGAAGCAGACCATGGGCCGGCCGAAATAAAGGTGGTAGGTGTCGCCGACCGTCGCACTCTTGACGACCGGGTCGCGGAACATCTCGCTCGATTCTCCGACCAACCGCTTCACGACCAGGCCGATCGGCTCGCGGCCATCGGGCTGGCCCGCTCGACCTGCGCCACGATCACCAGCTCCACCAGCAGCTTGGCCAGAATCCCCGCGCCGATACCCCAGAGCAAGTCGGTCGAAACCGTCACGAGCACCGTCGTCGTGAACACTAACAACTGCTCGCTGCCGATGTGCGCGACGTGCTTCCACACCTTGGGTGCGCACAGCTTGTATCCCGTGTAGAGAACGATCGCTCCTAGTGTGGTGTAGGGCATCATGTTGATCAGGTTTCTACCCAGCAGTAGGTAGACGATCAGGAAGCATGCATTGTAAAAGTTAGCCCACTGCGTCCGCGCGCGGTCAGGATGGCGGTGGTGCTCTTGACCCCGCCGGGGATGATTGTGAGCCCGCCGGCCAAACTTGAACACATATTTGAAATGCCCATTGCGTGCAAGGTCCGGTTCGGGTCCGACTTGCGGCGGAACGGGTCGATCTTGTCGATGGCCGCGATCGTGGCCAATGACTCGACGCCGTCGATCAACGTCAGAGTGAGAACCGTCGTGAAGAGCGCCCACCAAAGCGTGTGATCACGGACCAGCCCTTGGAAATTCGGAAAGACGATTCCATGTTGAAAGGGATGTGCGGGGATATGGATCAAGCGATCGCCTTGCAGTCCCAGGAACCACGCGAGCACAAGCCCGACCGCCGCCGCGATCACCTGAGGCGGCACGACTTTCACCCAGCGTGCCTTCAGCGATGCGAGGGCGAAGATCAGCGCGAGGCAGAAGATCCCCAGGCAGAAAACCTTGAGATCCATCTGCATGAATTGCGACGGCGCCTCGCGTAAAATGCCCCAGAACTCGTGCTCGTGGAACTTCCTGCCGAAGATCAGCGGCAGTTGTTTGGCGATGATCAACAGGCCGATCGCCGCCAGCATCCCCTCGACGACCGAGCCCGGAAAAATCGCAGCGAAGCGAGCCATCTTGAGTTTGGCCAGCACCACCTGCACGACGCCAGTCAGACAGATCGCGCCCAGCAGAAGCGGATAGCCGACGGCCTGGTCGCCTCGGCCCAAGAGCAGCATCGCGGCGAAAAGCGCCGGCGCCAGCCCGGCGGCCGGACCGCTGATCGTCACGTAAGAGCCGCCCAAAAACGGCAGCACTAACCCGGCGATGATCGCCGAGATCAGCCCGCAGACCGGCGGCGCGCCCGATGCCACGGCGATTCCCAGCGAAAACGGCAGCGATACGAGCGAAACCACCAGGCCGGCGACCAGGTTGTAGCGCCAGTGCTTCAGACCGGCGATGCCGTTCTGGGGTTTTTCGATGCAGAGAGCCGTACTGGCATCCATTTGGCTGGACCTTTCGGTGAATACGTTCGAAGAATCACAATGCGATGGAGCAGCGAACGTCGTTGCTGACCGGCTGCGGCGCTCTGGCGTTTCTTGAACGGATTTCAGGGATTCAAGGTCGGGGTTTGCTGACAGAATGGATCGCGTGCACCGTCTCAACTGTTCTCGATCGCACGAACTCGCCCACGCACGAAGCACATCGCGTGCCGGAGCCGGCTTGCGTTCCTGGCCAATTGCGAAAGTCGCTGTCGATAAGATGGTTATGTCGTCGATCCCAAGCATCGTACCGACAGAGGCCGGATCGCCGCAACCACGCGAGTCCGGCAAGGAATGGCTCGATCAACCCGTCGCCGGTCGTCTCGACGAGTTGGCAAGGCTCAGCTTGTCGCTGCGCACCCGAGACAAGACGGATCCCTGGCGGGACCTCGCCTGCTTCAGCCTTGCCCCCGAAGACCCGTCGGCGCACGGTCGCGACGGTGGCAGCACTTTCGCGCCGCGCTGGCTTTGAACCGCTGTTTCCCGGGGCAGACACCGACCGGCCCAACGCGGGTAACCCAGTCTGTGTATCTTCGAGACCACCTGGTAAGTTTAAGCCGACCTCTTCCCTACATCTCTCGATTAACTTCGGGAATCGAGCGCTTGGCCGCTTGAGCCGGCTCGTGCGTTCGGCTAGATTGATCGACCTGCCGGTCTGGCGAGGGCTCACGGAGGCAACCGCTCAATCCGCGAGCCGAGTTGTTGGAACAACGTTCGAGGAGGAGGCGTCGCGGGTCGCAGGACAAGCGACGAACGTTATGCAACGGCACAAACTGCTTGAGCGCCCGGTCGGCTCCGAGGGGGCGGCCCCGACGCGAGAATCCGGTCAGCCGATGTTGTTGGGGTTTCCTCGGGTAAAACCTGACGACGCCGTTGGTGATGTGGTTGTGGCCGCACTGCGCGGCGCCGTTTCGCGAATCTCGTCGAGCGACCCCGATGCGCGGCGAGGTGATGCGGAAGGGATCCATCGATTGCGCACGTCCACTCGACGACTGCGCAGCGAGCTCAGCGCGCTGGCAGGTCTTGTTGACCAGCATTGGCGTGAGCCCATCGAGAACGAGCTCAAATGGCTTGCCGGCCTTCTCGGCTCGGTGCGCGATCTCGACATCCTGCTGGCGCGGCTCCGGGCGGCGTCGCCGCCGGAGCGGCTCGAATCCGGGGGAAGTGCGCGTCGCCCCTCCTGACATCACTGGAGAGCCGGCACGAGCTGGCCGCTCGGGCACTGGCCGAGGGGCTGCAAGGCGACCGTTATCGCGCGCTATTGACTGCACTCCAGCAAGCGGTCGAAGGCCCGGCGCTTACCGACGCGGCCTGGGAGCCGTGCCGCACAGCCCTGCCGCCCGTGGCCGAGGCCGCGTGGCGCCGGCTCAAGAAGGGTGCTCGGGCGCTACGCCCATCCGATCCCGTGGACGAGTTTCATGAGTTGCGCAAACGCGCCAAGTACGCGCGCTATACGGCAGAACTGATCGCCCCGGTTCTGGGCCCGCAGGTCGAGCCGCGCAGCCAGCCAATTTGTCCGCCTGACGACTCGAATTCAAGGCGTTCTGGGCGATCACCAGGACGCTACGGTGTCGATCCACGAGATCGAGCTCGCGCTCGAACAGCATGTTGATGACGCGCAGTTCGCCGAAGCTGCCGGCCGCCTGTTGAAGGCCGAGCAGGCCGCAGCGCGGGCCGCCCGGGCGGCGTTCTTCACCGTGTGGGACAAGCTCGACCGTAAGAAGGTCCGCCGCTGGATGAAGACCAAGTCGAGAGCCAAGCTGCAGACCAGCGCGTGACCCCGAGGTGTCGGCCATTGATCGACGCGAACGGACATGGGCATCACAATCCCACGCGTCACGCCGTGAGCGATACTCAGGCCACGGTAAAGGACCCAGTCTGCGGCATGGACGTCGTGCCGGCAACAGCGGCCGGCTCGGTCGAATACGACGGCCGGACATACTACTTTTGCAGCCGCCACTGCGTGGAGAAGTTTCGCTCTGATCCAGCGACGTATGCGCGCATCGGCGAGCCCGCGGCACACCCGGAACTGGCAAGGATTGCAAGCGCACCCCCCCTGCACCGCCTGCTGCTGCTACCTACACCTGCCCGATGCACCCCGAGATCGTCCGCGATCGACCGGGCTCGTGCCCGATCTGCGGGATGGCCCTCGAGCCGATGACCGTCGCCGGCGGACTGCCGACGTCGATCCCGAACTGGTCGACATGACCCGCCGGTTCTGGATCAGCCTCGTCCTCACGGTCGCCGCTCTTGCTTCTGTCGATGGCGGAGATGATCCCCGGGCTGGCCTCAACTCACGCGATCTCACGGGCCGCGCCTTGATCTGGATTCAGCTCGCGCTGGCGACGCCGGTGGTCGTCTGGGGCGGCCTGCCGTTCTTCGAGCGCGGCTGGGCGTCGCTCGTCAATCGCAGGCTCAACATGTTCACGCTGATCGCGCTCGGGACCGGCACGGCCTATCTCTTCAGCGTCGTCGCAGCGCTTTTTCCCGGTGTTTTCCCGGACTCGTTTCGCGATCAGCACGGCGAGGTCGCCGTCTATTTCGAGCCGGCGGCGGTGATCGTCACGCTGGTGCTGCTGGGCCAGGTGCTCGAGCTGCGCGCCCGCCGCCAGACCGGCAGCGCCATCCGCGCGCTGCTCGGCCTCGCCCCCAAGACCGCCCGCCGGCTTGAGCCCGACGGTCACGAGAACGAGACGTGCCGCTCGAGCAGGTCGTCCCGGGCGATCGGCTGCGCGTCCGGCCCGGCGAGAAAATCCCGGTCGACGGCGTCGTGGTCGAGGGCCGAAGCGCGGTCGACGAATCGATGATCAGCGGCGAGCCGAT
Source organism: uncultured Isosphaeraceae bacterium (assembly GCA_963830625.1). GTDB lineage: Bacteria > Planctomycetota > Planctomycetia > Isosphaerales > Isosphaeraceae > CAWHMZ01. The sequence continues at coordinate 373,914 of CAWHMZ010000009.1, forward strand.
CCCGGTGGAGAAAGGCCCTGGCGACCGCGTGATCGGCGGCACGGTCAACGGCACCGGCGGCCTGGTGATGCGGGCCGAGCGCGTCGGGGCCGAGACGGTGCTCGCCCAGATCGTCCGCATGGTGAGCGAGGCGCAGCGGACCCGCGCGCCGATTCAGCGTCTGGCCGACCAGGTCTCGGCGTACTTCGTGCCGGCGGTCGTTCTGCGTCGCCGTCATCACGTTCGTCGCCTGGGCCTGGTTCGGCCCCGAGCCGCGAATGGTCCATGCTCTGGTCAACGCGGTCGCCGTCCTGATCATCGCCTGCCCGTGTGCGCTCGGGCCTGGCCACGCCGATGTCGATCATGGTCGGCACCGGACGCGGGGCCGGCCGCGGGCGTGCTGGTCAAGAACGCCGAGGCGCTCGAGATCCTCGAGCGGGTCGACACGCTGGTCGTCGACAAGACCGGCACGCTCACCGAGGGCAAGCCGCGCGCTGGTGTCGATCGTGCCCGCAGCCGGGACGAGATGAATCCGAACTGCTGCGCCTGGCCGCCAGCCTCGAACAGGCGAGCGAGCATCCGCTGGCCGCCGCGATCACGCGGCCGCCGCGCGAACAAGGGCTAGCCCTATCGCCAGCCCAGATCTTTCCAGTCGCGCACCGGCCGGGGCGCAATCGGCAGAGGTCGACGGGCGGACCGTGGCGATCGGCAACCGGGCGCTTCTCGAGGAGCTCGGTGCAGCAGCCGAGCCTGGTGTTCGACCAAGCCGACGACTCTCGGCGCGACGGGCAGACCGTCGTCTTCGTCGTGATCGACGGCCGCCCGGCGGGCCTGCTCGGCATCGCCGATCCGATCAAGGAATCGGCCGCCGCCGCCATCGACGACGCTGCGGCGCGACGGCCTGCGCCTGATCATGCTCACCGGCGACAGCCGCGACGACGGCCGAGGCGGTCGCGCGCCGGCTCGGCCTCGACGAGGTTCGAGCCGAGGTGCTGCCCGATCAGAAAGCCCGCCGAGATCAAGCGACTGCAGGCCGAGGGCCGCATCGTCGCCATGGCCGGCGACGGCATCAACGACGCGCCCGCCCTGGCGCAGGCCCACGTCGGCATCGCCATGGGCACCGGCACCGACGTCGCGATGGAGAGTGCCGGCATCACTCTGGTGAAGGGCGATCTGCGCGGGATCGTCCGCGCCCGCCGCCTCAGCCGCGCCACCATGACCAACATCCGCCAGAACCTCGCCTTCGCCTTTCTCTACAACGTCCTCGGCGTGCCGATCGCCGCCGGCGTGCTCTATCCGTTTTTCGGATTGCTCCTCAGTCCCATGATCGCCAGCATGGCCATGACGATTGAGCTCGGTTTCGGTCATCGTGAACGCGCTCCGTCTCCGATCCCTGAAGCTGTGACGAGCAGGTGGGAGGGGCTTTGTGGAATTCAACCGGTTCGATGTATCGACAAAAGAGCTGATTTGGGACGACCCGGCTGCGTGGCTTGATCGCTTCGGGATTGGGCCGCCCGGGCCTGTCGAGGTGATTGACTCCGACATCACTGCCTTGACAGCCTCAGCCGATAAGGTGATCAAAGTTGGCGGCCCGGTACCCTATCTGGTCAACCTGGAGCTTCAATCAAGCCGTCAGTCCGACCTGGTTCCGACCCTCTGGTTTCGGCAGGCGGCGCTCTTTCGTCGCGACGGGTTGCCGGTGCTCACCGTCTTGATCCTGCTGCGCCGAGAGGCAGATTCGGTCAGCATTTCGGGAAACTTCGAAATCCTTATGCCGGACGGTTGGTGGACGAACCGTTATAATTACCGGGTGGTGCGGCTATGGCCGGAAGCGCCCGAACCGTACTTGGCGGCAGGCGCTAACCTGGTTCCCCTCGTTCCGTTGACTGACGTTCCGGAAACTGAGTTACCAGACATGGTGCAGAAGATGGCCGCGCGGATCAACGCCCAGCCACCGCCACGGCCGGCCAAGCTTTGGACGGCGACGTATTTGCTCATGGGGCTAAGTTACTCGGAAGAACTCGTGTCGCGATTATTGGAAGGTGTGGCAAACATGCAGGAATCGACGACTTATCAGGCGATCCTGAAGGAAGGCCGCAAGGAAGGCCTTAACGAAGGCCGCATCACCGGCGAACAGAAGATTCTCATCCTCCTTGGTACGAAAAAGTTCAGCAAACCCGACGCCACGACCCTGGCCGCCATCGAGGCGATTCGCGATGTCGAGCGACTCGAATCGTTGAGTGAGCGGATCATCGACCCCGACGTGCGCGACTGGACGAGCTTGCTGGCGCGCCCTGACAGATTCGCTCACACGTTCACGGGCTCGAAGTGAGCCCTCATTTGCACTCATTTGTTAGATTCTCCTGTCTCGGGCGATTCGCACCAGCGCACCCAGCCGCCGACCAGCCTGCGGAGGCGATCTGCTTCTAGGATGTAGACCCACTCCCCTCGCACCGCGCTAAACGTTGTCAAGCATCGGCTGCGCGCCGTTACTGGATTCGATGCAGTGTGACAGGATGATGACGCAATTCTTGCCGATCGATGTACGTTGGCCCGAGCCGACGCACTCGATGCAAGCGTCGGCTCGATTCCGAATTCAGACCTGTGTCAGTGTATTACCCACAGATTCCAGGTATATTAGCGCCGCCGAGAATTCGATGCGCGACGCGACAGGCCTCGATCGATGGCGCAAACCTCTGTAAGCCTGCTCGACCGACTCAAGGCGGCTCAGCCTGATGCCTCTGACTGGAACCGACTTCAGGGCATTTACTTGCCGCTCATTAGCCGCTGGCTGGGCCGGGTGCCTGGCTTGGGAAACGAAGTCGACGACGTTGCGCAGGAGGTCTTTCTGGTCGTGATTCGCGAGATCCCCCGATTTCAGTGGCGACGGGAGGGTTCGTTCCGGGCGTGGCTGCGGCAGGTGACGGTTAACAAGGTTCGCACCCACCGGCGCAAGCGTCGCCGTAATCCCGCGGCCGGAATCGACCCGGCCGACGGGTTCTTGAACAAGCTGTCCGATCCGAACGGCAACCTCGCCCGCGAGTGGGACGCCGAGCACGACCGGCACGTCGTGGAAAAGCTGCTCGGAATCGTGGAGTCAGACTTCAAGCCAACGACGTGGGACGCATTTCGGCGATTTGCGCTCGACGGGATGCCGGCCGCCGCAGTCGCCAAGGATCTGGGCCTGACCGTGAATGCCGTCCTCCAGGCTAAGTCGCGAATTCTCAGGCGGTTGCGAGAGGAAGCCGGTGAACTGCTGCGATAATCAATATTTTTTGCGGCAGGGCCGACGTTGAAGGCGCCTTCTCTATTTGGTCGTCGAGCGACAGCGGGCTGTTCTCAACTGAATGCGGGGAGTCATGCTATGGGCGCCGCCGCCCCCGTACACCCGAGTGACCGTACTCTGAGATCGTTCGGACTGGGCAAGCTCGACGACGCCTCGGCCGAGTCGGTGAGCGATCACCTCGAGCGATGCACCGACTGTCGGCGCCGAGTGACCGAATTATCCTCCGACAGTTTCCTCGGCCGGCTCCGCGAAGCGCAGGCACCACCCGATTCAACAGCCGATCCCGCGGCGAAGACGGAAAAATTGTCGCTGGATAGCGGACCGGCGTTTTCGAGCTCGAGCCCGGTGTCGTCGACTACTCTTCCGCCCGATCTTGCCAGCCATGCTGATTACGACGTCGTGCGTGAGCTTGGCCGCGGGGGAATGGGCGTCGTGTACCTGGTGTTTAACCGTCTGATGGGCCGGCACGAGGCGCTCAAGGTCATGAGCCGGCAACTCGTCGAGCGCCCGGGTGTGCTCGAGCGGTTCCTCCGCGAAATCCGCTCAGTCGCCAAGCTCCGACACCCGAACGTCGTGGCTGCGTACTCGGCAACGCGGCTCGGCGAAAGCATTGTCTATGCAATGGAGTACGTTGAGGGAATCGACCTGGCCAAGCTGGTGAAAACCAAAGGGCCATTGCCGGTCACTCACGCGTGTTACTTTGCATCTCAGGCCGCGCTCGGCCTGCAGCACGCTCACGAACGCGGGATCGTTCATCGCGATATCAAGCCAGGCAACCTGATCCTCGACCAAGGCGGCGAGCGCGCGACTGTGAAGGTCCTCGACTTCGGCCTGAACAAGGCTAGCTCCGACCACGGGATTGACACCTCGCTCACGCGCGAGGGTCAGATGCTCGGAACACCCGATTACATCGCGCCCGAGCAGACCCTCAACGCCCAGTCGGTCGACATTCGCGCCGACATCTACAGCCTGGGCTGCACGCTCTACTACCTGCTTACGGGTGGACCACCGTTCCAGGCGGCAACGCTGTACGAGGTTCTTCGGGCACATCATGACACACAGGCCAAACCGCTCAATCTTGTGCGCCCGGACGTGCCCGCCGAGTTGGCCGACGTCGTCGCGAAGATGATGGCCAAGAACCCGCGGGATCGCTTTCAAACGCCCGGCGAGGTGTCGCGCGCGCTCGTGCCGTTCTTCAAGAAGGGCAAGGTTGTGCCGACCTCGGCAAAGCCCGAGCTGTCTGTTGGCGGCCAGGCCGTTCCAAACCAGGCAAGAGCCAATGCTGGTGCATCGCCAACCGAGCGCAGCGCTCAGAACACGCCAGCAAGTGCCGTTCCCGCAAAACAAACACAGCCGTCACGGCCAGATTCGAGCTGGGAGGGCTTGATCGCAATCGACGAATCCGAGAGTTCGCTGGAGACTGTTCCGGCACTTACCGAATCTTCGCGAACTTCACCTGGACTGGTCCTCGCAGTGGTCGCGGGTGTCGTCATGTTCGCGGTGATCGGCGCTTGGGCGACCGGTATGCTTTCCCCGAAACCTCAAGACACGGCCGGCGTCGATCGGACAACCGGCGGCGGACAGTTGCGCGGCAGCGATCCCGGCGCCTCGACGGCATTTCACCAACATGATTCGTTTAGCCAGGCCGCAGCCTCGAGCAGCCTCGAAGCCACGGCCGAATCGAGCGCCCCGCAGCGCCCGAATCCACCAGTCACGCGCCGGAGCGAACCGTCGCCAGCAGACTTGGTCGCAAAACCGGCTGCGGCGGACGTCGCCTCATCTTCCCGGCCGCTCGAACGCACCAAGGGCGATCACAACCCAGAACCGGCATCGGTCGATGTCCGACTGATCAGAAGCCAGTTGATCGAGCGGCTGCCGGGCGCCAACGTGTTCCATCCCCGCGGGGGCTTCTGGCCCTCGCTGGCGTCAGACGATCTTCGGAACTGGCAGGTTGGTGACCCCGACAACCTCGCGATGAACGACGAGGCGGTCTTTTTGGAGGCGGGGTCGAACGGGAATCTGCTGCTCACTCGCGACGCAAGCTACCGCAGATGCACCCTCGATGTGTCATTGGCCGCCAGGCCCGGGACCGACGCCTATTTCGCACTCCAGGCCCGGCGCGGACCAGGCGGAAACTGGCAGGCTCTTACCTTGCGCGTGTATGAGCAAGGTGGAAAAGTGCGCGTGGGCGCTCCGGCGACTGGATTCCAGACGCTCGAAGCTGGCGCAGGAGTCAAGGATTTCGCACCCGATAAACCCTTCTGGATCACGTTTCGTGTCAGCGAAAAGCACGAGGCTAGCGTTACGTTCAAGGGGTCCCGTACCGCACCTGCGCCTCTCCGTCTTGCACCAGCCGATGAAGGCGCTGGCGCGGCTGGCGTGTTTGTCAAGGCGGGAAGACTGATGATCGAAAAGTTGAGAGTTCAAGCGGAATGAAAAACGGGAGCGAACGACGTTGTTTTGTTTTTTCGTGGCATATCGGGCCGAGTTCGGGCCTTTCTCTAGACGGAACTATTTCCCGATGATTTATCCCTCGTTTACCCTGGTTGGTCGCTGAACGACCGAGGAGGCACAATGAACGCGTTCAAGGCGATTGGGCGCCTGGTCTCAGATCCTATCTGCGCTATTGTCGTTTGTGCGGGAGGCGGTTTTGCCGTTTGGTACTTCGGGATGCAGTCGCCCGCAGGTGCCCCGAAGGCAGAGCTGGTTGCAAAAAACGAGACTCGTCAGCCTGCTGTCAGCAGCGATCGGTCCGAGAAACCAGCCACGAATCGGAAGGCTGTGGCGACCGCTACAGGCAAAACCCGCAAACCGGCGAAAGAGCGCGACCTGATCGCAACAAGGAAATCGCAAGACACCGAGCAGCGCGAAGTGATCGCTCAGCGCGACGCCGACAGCGACGTCGACCAAGGCGAGCGTGCCGACGACGGGCGGCTGGCCTCGACGCCACCCGCCTCGACGCCGGCTGGCTCGCCGGAGGTGGCTGCCGCGGACCGTGCTGAACCGCCTTCCCGAGCGAAGGGCCCGGCGGGACCGCCCCCGGCGACCCCGGAAGGCCTGCTCGAATCCAAGGGGCTGACGAAGTCTGGCGGGTTTTACGTCCTCCCGATCGAAAAGGAAGTCGAGCAACGTTACCGCGACGTCAGACCGCGCCACAAACTCATGCAAGACGCGTTCAACAAGTTCGCCGGAATCGCGGATGCGGAGGCAAACTTCCAGGCGTGGGACGTTGAGCGGATCAACGTGGAGGCGCAGATTAAGGAACTAGACATCGAGATTCAAAGGCTCGCCGGCAGCCGAGTGCCGGTGGACGCTGCGAATCGGGGGCAAATGATCGTTACCCGAACCGACCGCTACGAATACCTGGTCGAAGTGAATCGCAACCTGGAGATCGCCAGGAAAGGGCGGGTCACTACCGAGGCGTGGCAAGCTGCTCACGACGACGCCATGACACTCCGCGAGAAGTTTCTCGAGTCGAGCAAGGCGCTCGCGTCCAAGTGTGACGAAATGAAGGGGGAGTATAAGGAATTGGAGCAAGATTCGGCCGTCAAGGACGCGCTCCGAGTCGTAAGCCTTCGCCTGGGACCGTCGAAAGACCTCAGGGACAAAATTCAGCAAGTAATACGCGCGGAAAGAGATGTCTCGTTCGACCCGGACGCTTATAAGCCCAAGAGCAAGCTGAAGTCAAAACCGAATAAGAAGTGAATTCGGCGAAATTCGATGCCAGCCACTCGCACGCTCGGCCGGAGATCGCTCGATGAATTCCTCCAGAGCCGCGCATCCGTCCGACGAGACCCTGCAATCCTATGGTCTCGGCAAGCTCGATGACCAATCGTCTGAGTCAGTGAGCAATCACCTCGAGTCCTGCCCCGCCTGCCAGCGCCGGGTGGCTGAACTGTCGTCCGACAGCTTCCTCGACAAGCTCCAAAGTCCTCAGGGGCGGCCGAACCAGCCGGTCGGCGGCCCGTCGCAGTTGGGCGCAACGACGACCGAACAAGGCCCCGCGGTTGCGCTTCGGCCGGCTGCCGAGACCCTGCCGCCGGGCCTGGCCGACCATCCCGACTACCAGGTCATTCGCGAGCTCGGCCAGGGAGGAATGGGCACGGTCTATCTCGCCCAGAATCGGCTCATGGGCCGATATGAGGTCTTGAAGGTTGTCAGCAGCCACTTGATCAAGCGCCAGGGCGTGCTGGACCGCTTCCTGGCCGAGATTCGCAACGCGGCCCGTTTGCACCACACCAATATTGTCACGGCCTACGCGGCCAGCCGCCTGGGCGAGGGCATCATCCTGGCGATGGAGTATGTGGATGGTCTCGACCTATCGAAGCTGGTGAAGTCCAAAGGTCCGCTGCCGGTTGCCAACGCCTGCAACTACGTGCATCAAACCTGCCTTGGGCTGCAACACGCCCACGAGCACGGCATGGTCCACCGCGACATCAAGCCGAGCAACCTGATGCTGACTCGGCAGGGCCAGCGCGCCGTGGTCAAAGTGCTCGATTTCGGGTTGGCCAAGGTCCAAAGCGAGCGGGCGCTCGATGGCGGATTGACGCACGAAGGGCAGATGCTGGGCACACCCGACTACATCGCCCCCGAGCAGATCCGAGACGCGCGCCAGGCCGACATTCGCGCCGACATCTACAGCCTGGGATGCACGCTCTATTACCTCTTGACCGGTGCTGCGCCCTTTCAGGCCACCAGCCTCTACGACCTGCTGCAGGCGCATCATTCGATGGACGCGACGCCGCTCAACCTGGCGCGTCCGGAAGTGCCGGTGGAGCTGGCGGCGCTCGTGGCCAAGATGATGGCCAAGGAGCCAAAGCGCCGGTTCCAGACGCCTGCGGAGGTTGCGCAGGCGCTGACGCCGTTTTTCAAGTCCGCACCGCCGCAGTCGCAGTCGCCGGCACTCGGCGCCAGCCGCTCCCGCGCCGCGCCGCAGTTCCCGACGACCCCAACGGCGGCCGTCGGCCCGGTGCCGATGCCGCCTTCGACGCTGGCTTCTGCACAACCTCCCGTCCGAAAGCCATCGCAAACCGTTGCGGACGGAGTGTCGTGGGAGAGCCTGATCGAGATCACGGACGACGAGCCGTTGATCGAAGCACCGAGATTGAAACCGACGGAACCGAAATCCACGCCCGCCGGGGGCTCGGTCCGTCTCCCGCCGTGGAAGTCTTGGCCGCTAGCGGCTGCAGCGTCGGTTCTGGGCTTGGTCGTGCTCGGCTCGACGATTTACATCCTCAAGAGCGCGCCGACTCCCGAAACCAAGGCCCCCGGGCGGTCGCCGAGCTCCAATCGCGGCTCGGCGGCGAGCTCGAAGCCCAGCCCGCCGACTTCCTCTTCGCTTCATCAACCAGACAGGTGGACGAGCCGTTCCACAGGGATGGCACTCCTGCGAATCGCAGGCGGGGACTTCATGATGGGATCGCCTGACGGCGACCCTGACGCCAGTGGCGACGAGAAGCCCCAGCACAGCGTGTACATCAGCCCGTTTTACCTGGGTGAGACTGAGGTGACCCAGGCGCAGTACCAGGCGGTGAGGGGAACCAATCCCAGTTGCTTCTCTCCGGCGGGAGACGGCGCGAAGCAGGTCGCGGGTCAGTCGACCGACCAGCTTCCGGTCGAAAACGTCTCATGGCTCGATGCCGTTCGGTTCTGCAACGCACTGAGCGAGAAAGACGGCCTGAAGCCGTTTTACAGTGTCGATGGCGATAAAGTACGGGTTGATGACTGGAATGGCTTGGGATATCGCCTACCGACGGAGGCGGAATGGGAATATGCCTGCCGGGCAAACTCGCCGGCCGTGACGCGCTTCTCGTTTGGGGGCGACGCGGCGAGCCTCAGCGGGTTTGGATGGAACACGGGCAACTCCCGTGGCAAGACGCACCCCGTCGGCGAAAAAACCCGTAACGGATTCGGTCTGTTCGATATGCACGGCAATGTCTGGGAATGGTGTTGGGATCCGTACGCCGCAAGTTATTACAAGCAGTCGGCGGCGCACGATCCGAGGGGACCCGATGGGTCCTCGTACCGGGTGAACCGCGGCGGCGGCTGGAGCAGCGCCCGCGCTTTGCCCGTTCGTCATACCGCAGTTGGAACTCGCCGGATTACCGAATGAACTGCCTTGGCTTCCGCCTTGCCCGAGGGCTGTCCGGTGGCTGAGCTCAAGTTCAAGCGGGCGGCCCGCCGGACCGCGTAGGCCTGACCGGCGGAGCTTCTCATACCAGCCCGACGCGCCAGTTTTGATGTTGCGCGTTCTGGCCGAGGTCGACCCCAACGGGGTCGAAGACCAAAGCCCAGGGTCGCAAAGCGCACCCTGGGTGGCTGCGGGCGAGCCACGACCCACGAATCTCGATGGTTTTGAACCCTGTAGGGGTTCCACAACGTGTCGCGTGGCGTAAGCAGCATGGCGAAGCGCAGTGGTTGTATTGTGGAACCCCGTTGGGGTTCTCCGGAGAGCTACGTGGGGATGAAAGGAATGGTCGCGGTCGGCACCCAGGGTGCGCTTCGCGACCCTGGGCTTTGATGGATAGCCCCGTTGGGGCAAGGACACGTAATGCGCAACACCAAAACGCGCCAGCGAGGGATCGCGCGGCCGCCCGGCCGTATTCTGAACCCGTTACAGGTGGAGCGCAGCCGTTTCTTGGATTATCTTGGCACTTTCACGGCAGGTCTCGCGCCGAGGCGGCCTTTCTTGCTTGGCGATCAGTGGACCAGAGACATCCGTGACTCCAGGGTAGGAGATCGCGTCATGGGCACCGCCGCCCCGATTCACCCGTACGACCAGGTGCTGCAACTCTATGGTCAGGGCAAGCTCGATGACGAATCGGCTGCCTCGGTGAGCAAGCACCTGGAGTCCTGCCCCGCCTGCCAGCGCCGGGTCGCCGAAATCTCGGGCGGGTTCCTCGGCACACTCAGCAGTGCACAGCGACCGCACGACAGCCCGGCCATGGCGCGGTCGCACTCAGGAGGTTCATTCGCCGTCCGAAGTCCGGGAAATATTGCGGCCGAACCGATCGAGGCGTTGCCCTCCGGCCTCGCCGACCATCCCGACTATCGGATCATCCGCGAACTGGGACGCGGCGGCATGGGGGTGGTCTACCTGGCCCACAACACTCTGCTCGGGCGCGACGAAGTGCTCAAAGTCATGGGGCGGCACATCATGGAACGCCGCGGGGTACTCGAGCGCTTCCTCCGCGAGATCCGAGCCGTCGCCAGGCTCCGACATGCCAACATTGTCACGGCCTATCACGCCACCCGTGTTGGCGAAAGCATCGTCTTTGCCATGGAGTACGTCGACGGACTTGACCTATCCCGATTGGTCAAGTCCGAGGGATGCTCCCGGTCGCACGCGCGTGCGATTTTATCTATCAAGCAGCGCTGGGGCTTCAGCACGCCTTCGAGGAGGGCATGGTCCATCGCGACATCAAGCCGGCGAACTTGATGTTGTCGCGCACTGAAGAACCAGGCGACTGTGAAGATCCTCGACTTTGGCCTGGCGCGTTTCACTTGCGAGGAGAAGGTCGACCTCGGGTTGACTTCCGAGGGGCAGGCCATCGGCACACCCGACTACATCGCTCCCGAGCAGATTCTGGATGCGACGAGCGCCGACACCCGGGCCGATATTTACAGCTTGGGCGGAACGCTCTATCACCTGCTGCTGGGCCGGCCGCCGTTCCAGGCGGGCTCTCTGTATGACATGTATCAGGCTCACCTGTCGCGCGAGGCCGAGCCGCTGAACTACGTTCGCTCAGAGGTGCCGGATGAGCTGGCGTCCGTGGTGGCCAAGATGATGGCCAAGGAACCGTCTCGACGATTTCAGACCCCGGCCGATGTCGCTGCGGCGCTGACTCCCTTCTTCCAGAAAGGGAACGCGAGATCCCAGCGGCTCGAGCCAGAGATTTCTCGGGCGAGCGCCGCAGCGCCGCAAACCAGTTCGGCCCGGCCTGGCTCGTTGCGTTCCAGTCCCGCGACCAAGACCCGATCTGTCGGTCCTCCGCCACTCCTCTCGACCTCGTCGCGGAGCCAACCCCCGCCTTTGAGGAAGAGCATGCTCGCGGCCGCTCCCCCTCCCCTAAGTGCGCCAAGAGCGCCTGGCACCGCCAGCCGCCGAACGCGCTGGCTCCAGCCCAAGGCAATCGCGGGAGCGGCCGCCGCCGTCGTCGTAGGCTGGTTGCGCGGGGTCTTGAGCTTGAACACCGATCACGGCGTGATCGAGCTTGACAACCTCCCCAAGCACGCCGAAGTGTTCATCGACGGGAGACGCGTCACAGTCGAGTGGCCCGCGGTCGGCGGTCCACCACAGATCACCGTCCCCGCCGGCGAGCGCCGGGTCGAGGTGAAGGTTGACGGCGTTGAGATGAAGTTCGAAACGGTTACGGTGAAGACCAGCGAGCGCCGGCGTATCAGCGTGCCAGTATCTTTCTAGTGCGGGCATCGATGTGCACGATTGGCCACGCAATCCGCGGCTGGCTGGAGGCCAGTTGGCTCCAGGCCCCGCCCCGGTGAGCAGGAGCGCGCCCTTGATGCGAGCTCGACTTCAGGTGGAAACCCCGAACGGGTCTTCGGCGAGCCTCGAGGTCTCCGGACCAATGATCCGCCTCGGCCGCAGCGAAGACTGCGAAGTCGCCGTCGATGCCGTTGCGTTTCCGAAGGTCTCGAGTCTCCACGCCCGGATTGAAACGGCACCCGGCGGCTTTTCGCTCGTTCACTTGAGCCAGAGCAACAAGACGCTCCTGAACGACGCGCCTGTGGAGCGATCGTCTCCGGTCAAGAGCGGCGATCGGGTGCGCCTCGGCTTTACAGGTCCGACGATCGTGATCATTGCCATCGAGTCTTCGAGCGAAGCCGCCCCATCGGCCGGCGGTTTCGATGAGACCATCCAGCCCGATGCGCGGCACATCGCCCTGCTGCGCGGCAGCGCCCGGACCGAGCAGTTCGAAGTCGGCACAGGGGGAGTGATCGGCCGCGATAAGGGGTCGGTTCAGTATCATCTGGATCATCCGCACGTCTCAAGGCATCACGCCAGCTTGGCGGTCGACGGCGACCAGATTGTGCTCGCCGACCTGGGGAGCGCCAACGGCACGTTCGTCAACGGCCAGCCGCTCACGGGCCCGTGCAGCCTGAAGGCCAGCGACCGCATCGATGTCGGTCCGTTCTCGCTCCGGTTCGACGGGACCAGGCTTGTCAGCCGATCTCGGTCAAACAACGTCGAGCTGGCCGCCCGCGGATTGAAACGGTCGGTTGTGGACCGGACCACCGGACAGCCGCTGTTACTTCTCGATCACATCAGCCTGGTCGTCCGCCCGCGGGAGTTTGTTTGTCTGCTCGGCCCGAGTGGCTCAGGGAAGTCGACGTTGCTGTCGATTCTGAGCGGCAGGAGCCCTCCTGATGTGGGCATGGTGACGCTCAACGGCCAGGACCTCTACGCTCAATTCGAAGCACTCAAGGAAGACATCGCCGTTGTGCCCCAGAAGGACGTGCTTCACGACAGTCTTACAGTCGCCGAGGCCTTACGCTACACGGCCGAGCTTCGTCTGCCGCCCGACACGTCCCGCGCCGAGGTCGAGGCGAGCGTTGCCGACATCCTGGCCGTCGTCGGCCTGACGGATCGGCGCGACATGCTGATTCGCCATCTGAGCGGCGGACAAGCGAAGCGCGCAAGCCTGGCCAACGAGCTGGTCGCTCGCCCGAGCCTGCTGTTCCTCGACGAGGTCACGTCGGGGCTTGACGAGCAGACCGATCGCGACGTGATGGAGCTGTTCCGGCATGTCGCCGACGGTGGCAAGACGGTCGTCTGCATTACCCACAACCTGGCCAACGTCGAGGCGACTTGCCATCTGGTCGTCATCCTGACCGAAGGTGGCCGGCTGGCCTTTATCGGCACGCCCGACGAAGCCAAAGACTATTTCCAGATTCCCCGACTGGGCGAGGTCTACCGCAAGCTATCGCAGGCGGCGCCGATCGATTGGCACAATCGCTTCCGGTCGAGCGTTCACTTCCAGCGTTATGTCGTGGACCGGATGCCGTCGGCTGCATCGGGGGATACTGACATATCAGCGACCGGCGCCCTTCTCAGCCGCCGCCGCCACGGCGGCGTTCGCCAAGCGTGGGTGCTCATGCGGCGCTACGTCTCGATCTGGAAAGGAGACGTACTCACCCTACTCGCCCTGCTCGGTCAATGCCTTCTGGTCGCCGTTTTGCTGGGCATGGTGTTCGGGAATCTTGGGGACGTCATCCCAGCGGAAGAACGCGCTCCGCGCACGGACGACCTGCTGCTGTTGCTCGCCCTGTCGTGCTTCTGGTTTGGGTGCAACACGGCGGCCAAAGAGCTGGTGAAAGAGCGCGTGATCTTTGTCCGCGAACGAGACTTCAACTTGCGCGTGGCAGGCTATTTCGTTGCGAAGTTTTTGGTGCTGGCGGTTGTCGCGGTGGCACAGGCAACGCTGCTCTTTGAAATCGTCTGGATCTGGTGCAGGCCGGGAGGGAATCCGACTCTGCAATGGATCACGCTTGGCGTGCTGGCGATTGCCGGATCGTCGATCGGTCTTTTGATCTCGGCCTACGCTCGGACCGAAGAGGTCGCGACGGCGCTGGTACCCGTCGCGGTGATCCCACAGATCATTCTGGCCGGCGTCATTGCCCCACTAAAGGGGATCGCCGTGTTGATTGCGCAGGGGCTGATTACCGTTTACTGGGCGCAACAGGCCCTCGAGCGAACGCTTCCGGATACCGCCCTCGAAGCGCTGGGGCGCGAGCCAGGGGAGTGGTCGAGTCCATGTGCGATCGTGCTCCTGCACGCCGCCGTCGCTGCCGCGGCCACTGTTGTTCTTCTTAGTCGAAGCGAGGGAAGAAGCGGTTCGAAACGAGCCAGACGCGGTTAGTAAGCGGTCGGTTCGCCCAAGAGGGCGGATGCGCAAACCTGGTGCTCTTCGGGAGAAGCGATAGGCCCTTGGGTGATGCGCTGTGGATTTGCCTTGCGAATGCAAACCGAAATCTATTAAGCGGTTACGTGTGGAAACCGGTCATCGTTTGGGTTAAGCTTTCATTTTCCCGGCATATCCCGCTCGGATACCGCCTTTTTCTATTAGGGAGCGATCGACCGACTACATCCTGGCTCCGTGGGTAGGAGATCCGATTATGGGCGCCGCAGCCTCACTTCATCCGACTGATCAAATCCTGCAATCCTATGGTCTCGGCAAGCTCGATGACCAATCGGCTGAGTCGGTGAGCGAGCACCTGGACTCCTGCCCGGATTGCCAGCGCCGAGTCGCTGAGATGTCGTCGGACACGTTCCTGGGCAAACTCCAAAACGCCCAGGGTCGGCCGAATCAGGCGGCCGGCGGCTTGTCGCAACTGGGCGTATCAACGACCGGCGGGGGCTCAGCCGTTCGCGTCGAGCCGGCGAAAGAGACCCTGCCCCCAGGTCTGGCCGAGCACCCCGACTACGAGATCAAGCGGGAGCTCGGGCGGGGTGGGATGGGAGTCGTATACCTGGCGCATAACACGCTGATGGGCCGCGACGAGGTGCTCAAGGTCATGAGCCGGCAGATCATCGAGCGCCCCGGCGTGCTCGAACGCTTCCTCCGCGAGATCCGGGCCGTCGCGAGCCTTCGCCATCCAAACATCGTCACCGCCTTTCACGCCGCCCGGATCGGCGACAGCATCGTCTTCGCGATGGAGTACGTCGACGGCCTCGATCTCTCCCGCATGGTCAAGGCCAAGGGTCCGCTTCCGGTGAGCCACGCCTGCAACTTCGCCTATCAAGCCGCCCTGGGGCTTCAGCACGCTCACGAAGAAGGGCTGGTTCACCGCGACATCAAGCCAGGTAACTTGATGCTCGCCCGTAAGGGGGACAAAGCGACGATCAAGATCCTGGACTTTGGCCTCGCCAAGGTGACTCGCGAGGAGAAGGTCGATGGCTCGTTGACATCCGAGGGTCAAGCCCTTGGCACGCCCGACTTCATGGCCCCCGAGCAAATCCTCGATGCGCAGAGCGCCGACATACGGGCCGATATCTACAGCGTCGGTGCCACCTTGTATTACTTGCTGACCGGCCGCCCGCCGTTCCAGGCGAACTCGCTCTACGACATGTACCAGGCCCATATCTCGCGGGACCCTGACCCGCTGAACTTCATCCGCCCCGAAGTGCCGGCTAAGCTGGCGGCACTCGTCGCCAAGATGATGGCGAAAGATCCGTCCCGTCGGTTCCAGACGCCGGGAGAGGCCACACAGGCTCTGGCACCGTTTTTCAAGAGAGGAAATGTGGGGTTCAAGGTTATCGAGCAAAAGGATTCCGCGCAGGATGAAAAGGGTTCGAGCCTTGGGACAGGAAATGCGGGTTTCAAAGTTGTCCAACGGAGAGTTACTCCGCCGCCGTTACCCGTCGGAAGTCAGCAGGGAACCGCCGCGGTCAACGTGCCGACGGCGCCGCTCAGGACCGCTGCCCGCGCTCTCTCGAGCGCTAAGAATGCGGGCGACCCGATCGCCGGCACGGCTCGGTGGGAAAGCCTGATCGAACTCCGGGAGACAGATGGCCCGATGGACGAGGCGCCGGCAGTCGAGCCAACAAGACGACCGCCGTGGAAGAAGTGGTCGGTCGCCGTGGCGGCTTTCGCGCTTGGCTTAATCGCATTGGGCGTCATCATCATCACGATCCGAGACAAGGAAGGGCGTGAGATTGGCAGGTACAACGTGCCCGATGGCGCTACGGTCGTGATCGAAGACTCTGGCAACAAAGTCGGGAGCAATCCTCCAGAAAAAGTTCGAGATGGCGCGGCAGGCAGAGGCAGCCCGATCTCCGCTTCGGGCGAGCCTGCAAATGCGCCTGTGATTACGAGCCCCGCTGACTCCCGTGACGGGATTGGCGCGGCCGCACACCGGTCCCCACTCCAGGTTGTGTTGCGTTCTAAGGTTGAGAGACGGGCGCTGGTTATCAGCGGCTCATGGATGACACGAGGCGATGAACTCGTTCAAACGAGCCCGGCATATCAAATCTCAGAACTCGTCTTTGGTGACCCAAATTGGTCGCACTACGACTTATCCTTCGAAGTGAAAAAAGACACCGAGGGATGGGGGGAGATGGGGGGCAGGAGATTCACCATCTTGTTTCACTGGTTGAGTGCAAATAACAAATGCTGGTATAGCGGCTACAACGATGCCCATGAAATAGCCTCGATAGTTGACGGCAATTGGTCCAGGGACTGGGAGTTAAGAGCGGGCAACTGGGTATGGGCCAAGGGCGAGCTTCAGGACGGAAAATGGTACCCGGTCAGCATCAAGGTACGCGGGAAAGCAGTGAAGTGTTTCTTCAATAATAACCTGATGTTCGACGACGTGCACCCATCTCTTGCGCGGGGCCGGATCGGTCTCGGGACCGCGGATGCTCAGGTGCGCTTTCGCCGGATCAAGGTAATCGATCCCGACGGAGTGGTGCTGTTCGAAGGATTGCCAAACATAGCCTCTGGAGACGAGACGACGGGTGCGCTCCGAAGCGCCACGATTGCTCCTCGCATCGACACCGCGCAACGCACTTTGGACGTCACCGGCAGGAGTCTCGGAGGCGGCGTACGCCCGCCCTTTGTGGAAATCGACGGAGACAACAGATCTCTCGAACGGCATTCTGAGCTAAATCCCGGATTCCGACGCGGTTAGGCCCAGAAAATGGGCATCGTGGAGGGTGGATTGTAACGACCGAGACACATTCGACGCAGTACCGGCCTTTCTCTTTCGGTATGGGTCAGTCTTCCGGTTGCTGGAGACCTCTCGATGAACAATGCACCGTCCGGCCATCTGACGCGCCAGGTGCTGCGTTCATTCGGACTCGGCAAGCTCGACGAACGATCGGCGGAGGCCGTCAGTAAACATCTCGAGCAGTGCCCCGACTGCCGTAAGCAGGTCGCCGAGATCTCGGCAGACAGTCTTCTCGGCTGCGTCCGCGGCGTGCAGGTACCCGCGACGTCAACCTACAGCCAGTCCCAGTTATCCGGAGGCGCATCCGGGCCAGGCACGTCCAAAGGCCGTTGCATCACCTCCCTCCCACGCATTGCCGCCGTGCCTGGTGGACCACCCCGATTATGAGATCAAGCGAGAACTAGGGCGGGGCGGCATGGGAGTTGCGTACCTGGCCCACAACAATCTGCTGGGCCGTGACGAAGTGCTCAAGGTGATGGGGCGGCAAATAATGGAGCGCCCCGGCGTACTCGAGCGCTTCCTTCGCGAGATCAGGGCTGTCGCGAAACTGCGACACCCTAACATCGTAACCGCATACCATGCCACGCGGGTCGGCGAGAGCATAATCTTTGCGATGGAGTACGTTGACGGTCTCGATCTTTCGCGGACCGTCAAGGCCAAGGGTCCCCTGCCAGTGGCCCATGCCTGCAGCTTCGCGTATCAGGCGGCGCTGGGGCTTCAACATGCCCACGAAGAGGGACTCGTCCACCGCGACATCAAACCGGGGAATTTGATGCTGGCCCGCAAGGGCGCCAAGGCGACCATCAAGATCCTCGACTTCGGCCTGGCCAAGGCCACTCGCGAGGAGAAGGTCGACGGTGGATTGACATCGGAGGGGCAAGCCCTGGGCACGCCCGACTACATCGCCCCCGAGCAGATCCTCGACGCCTCACGCGCCGACATTCGGGCCGACATCTACAGCCTCGGCGGCACCTTGTATTACCTGCTAGCGGGACGCCGACCGTTCCAGGCGAGTTCACTTTACGACATGTACCAGGCCCACATTTCGCGGGACGCCGACCCCCTGAACCTCGTGCGCCCCGAGGCCCCGCTTGAGTTGGCGGTACTTGTCGCCAAGATGATGGCCAAAGACCCAGCGCGACGGTTCCAGACGCCGGGCGAGATCGCCCAGGCGCTGCAGCCGTTTTTCAGCACTGCCGCCTCACAACCGCAGCCTCCGAGACTCGAGCAATCTCTCGTGATTTCCCAGGTCGACCAGAACCGTATTGCTCAGAAAGCTGCGGCGTCGATGCGCGCACCGGCTTCTGCCGAGCCGAAGGCCCGAACGCAGAAGACGGTGTCACAGAGCGTGGGGGACGCAATGGCGTGGGACAGCTTGATTCACGTCCATAAGGACGAGCCTTTTATCTCGCCGGAAAAAGCTGAGCCGGGGCCACCGCCCTTAGTGGCACCGGTGCGCACGCGGCCGCGGGCAAGTCTGCGGGTGGTGCTTAGGGCCGCCGGCGTCATCCTGAGTCTGATTGGCGGCATCGTGATCGGGATAACGACCCAGAAGCGGGAGACCAATATCACTGCAAACGACGACGTGCCCACCAAGCTGAAGGGATCGGGTTTTACCGTCGGGCGCACGGTGATGCCCGAAAGCAAGGCCGTCGGCCACCGGAATGACGCGCCAGACTCAATACCCGCAGATAAGCCGATCACCAAAATCGGCTCGCGGCCCTGGTCCGGGTTCACCAATTCGATCGGCATAAAGCTTCGCCTGATTCCAGCCGGCGAGTTCATGATGGGCTCGGATGCAGCTGATCCGGATGCGGGTGAAGACGAGTTCGTTGACGCCGCTGCCGGCAAGAAAGATAAGCATCGGGTTCGGATCACCAAGTCATTCTATCTGGGGATCACTGAAGTAACGCGCGGCCAATTTCGGCGGTTCGTCGACGACGCGGGTTACCAGACCGAAGCTGAAAAGGATGGCAGGGGAGGCCTTGGCTGGAACGAGGCGACCAAACGGCTCGAGAAGCACCCGCGGTACACGTGGCAGAACGCCGGGTTCAAGCAAACTGATGAGCATCCCGTCGTCAACGTGAGCTGGAACGATGCGGTTGCGATGGCGAACTGGCTGAGCCAGAAGGACGGCAAGACCTACCGCCTACCCACGGAGGCGGAGCGGGAATACGCCTGTCGGGCGGGGACGACGTCGCGCTACTCTTGCGGTGATGACCCGCAGGAACTAGCGGCAGTGGGAAACGTCGGAGACGCCACATTGAAAGCGGCTGTCCCGCACTGGAACGCCCCGACGATTTCGACCCACGACGGCTACGTGCACACAGCGCCCGCGGGCCGCTACAATGCGAACCCCTGGGGACTCCTCGACATGCATGGAAATGTTTGGGAGTGGTGCTCAGACTGGCTCGCGGGGGATTATTACGAACAATCGCCGGTCGACGACCCGGAGAACACGGTCGATGCCACTCTCCGGGTCTGTCGCGGCGGCGCCTGGACCAGTAAGCCACGTGGCGCCCGGTCCGCAGGTCGCGGCAGATTCGCGCCGGAAGATCGGCGGAGTGACCTGGGCTTTCGTCTTGCCCGAGAACTGTCCGGTGGCTGATCTTGACGCCCAACGCTTCTGCGGCACTTTACGGGAATCCCCCGCCTTCTACTCCATAATCATTGACCAGGGGTCGTTCCCTTCCAGCTAGACCGGGAGATGGCGTGATGGGCTCCGGTGCCACACTGCATCCGACGGATCAGACCTTGCAAGCCTATCGTCTTGGCACGCTCGACGACCAGACGGCCGTCGCGGTAAGCGACCACCTCGACTCGTGCCCCGATTGTCAGAGTCGAGTCGCTAACATATCGGGGAACGACTTCGCGGCACACCTCCGCGAACCGCCTGAAAGGTCCCGGCCGACACCGGTGCGCTGGCCGCAGGCTCGCAGCTCATCGGTCGCGGGCGATTCTTCGACCGGTGCCCCGCCAGCGTCCGAGACGCTGCCGCCCGGATTGGCCGACCATCCCGATTACGAGATCAAACGCGAGCTGGGCCGCGGCGGAATGGGCATCGTCTACCTGGCGCATAACAAACTGATGGGTCGCGACGAGGTGCTCAAAGTGATGGGGCGGCACGTCATGGAGCGCCCCGGTGTGTTCGAGCGCTTCCTGCGCGAGATCCGTGCCGTAGCCAGGCTCCGCCATCCGAACATCGTGACGGCCTATCACGCGACGCGCATCGGCGAGAGCATCGTGTTTGCGATGGAATACGTCGAGGGCCTGGATCTCTCGCGAATGGTCAAGGCGAAGGGCCCGCTGCCAGTGGCCCATGCCTGCAACTTCGCGTATCAGGCAGCCCTCGGGCTTCAACATGCCCATGAGGAAGGGCTCGTCCACCGGGATATCAAGCCGGGGAATCTCATGCTGGCCCGCAAGGGCGATAAGGCGACCATCAAGGTCCTCGACTTCGGCCTGGCCAAGGCCACCCGCGAGGACAAGGTAGACGTGGGATTGACATCCGAAGGGCAGGCCCTCGGTACGCCTGACTACATCGCGCCGGAGCAGATTCTCGACGCCCCGAGCGCCGACATCCGGGCCGATATCTACAGTCTAGGCGCGACCTTGTACTACCTTCTCACAGGTCGCCCGCCTTTCAAAACGACATCACTTTACGACATGTACCAGGCGCATATTTCGCGGGATGCCGACCGCTTGAACCTGGTGCGCACCGAGGTTGCGGCCGAGCTGGCCGCGTTGGTTGCCAAGATGATGGCGAAGGAGCCGGCTCGGCGGTTTCAGACGCCGGCTGAGGTGGCGCGAGCGCTGGCGCCGTTCTTCCAAAAAGGGCAAGCGGTCTCCCGAACGAGCGAGACCGGCGTCTCCCGGTCGACCAACTTCGAGCCACAGACCGCGCCGGCAAAGACCGGTTCGTCGCCGTCACGTCCCGCAATCGCGCCGGCGACCGACCCCGCCATTCCTCCGCGCGTCGTGGCAGCTCCGGCGGGCCAGGGGCTGCCACCTTTGTGGAACAGCTTGATCGGCGCCGCTCCCCCGCCGTTGCCCGCCCAAAGCGCGCTTCGCAGTCTGATCCGACGCCGACGCTGGCTGCTGCCTGCCACGATCGCTGGAGTGATCTCGGTCGCCCTCCTCGCTGGATGGTTGGTGGGGGCCTTGGTGGGTCGCGGGTACGTCCCGCGGTTCGACGCGAAGGGTCAAGACTCTGGCCGCGCGGCCGATCGGCAGCGCCAGCTCGATAAGTATCTCTCTCTTTTTAACGGTGAGGATCTCAGCGGCTGGGAAGACATCTTGCCAAACGAAAGCGAATGGAAGGTCGTAGATGGAATCATCGAGGGCCACGGAGGCGGGGAACGAGGAACTCCTGGAGTCCTGCTCACAGACCGGCGAGATTTCACGGACTTCTCTTTACGAGTGACGCTGCGTTATCTCTCAACCGGTCGCGGCCGCATTGAGATTCGACACACGGGGGATAACGACGAAATGAGCGGTTATCAAGTGTTATGTGCACCCGCTAATGGGGTTCCCGCCGCGAGCGTCGGCCGAGCGCGTGAACCACGTTACGGAGCTGCACTCGACTTTTTGAAGAGGGCGACTCCGATCCCGCTGCAAGTTGACCAATGGTACACGATCGAGATCAAGGCCAGGGGCAACCGAATCGTCACCTCGTTGAACGACACGACGGTGCTCGACTTCACGGACGCCGAGAACTCGTACAAGAGCGGCGGCATCGCTATGATCTGCGCCTTCGACAGTAAGGTCCAAATCCGGGAGATTACCATCAAGGAATTAGTCAGTCCTGTCCCATCTCGCGAAGTTGCGGAAAACGATCCCGGGCGGGAAATGGGCGAATCCGAGCCGCCGCAGAAGGAGGTGCAATCGCGCGAAGATGCAAAGAGCGATGACGGGCTCTCGGCCGTCGGCCGGTGGTTGCACTCGCCGCCAGGGGGTGGAGGGGAGATCACATTGAAGCCAGACGGGACGATCGAAGTTAATGGAACCACGGCAGGTTCGTGGACGCAGGACGGTTCGAGCCTGACTCTGACTTGGCCGAATGCGGACGCACCGGATGGCGCTTGGTGCGATCGATGCGAGTTATCCGCCGATGGCATGCGCTACAAGGGCCAGAACCAGCAGGGTGCTCCGATTAGCGGCTCAAAGGTCACGGAGTAACCATTGAGAGCTCGCGGGAACCAACGAGAGACGTGCAGGACAAGACCGAATTGCGTGCCCGGGACGTGAGTTGACGACATCCCTGACCTCGGGGTAGGAGATCGTGTAATGGGCGCCGCAGCCTCACCTCATCCGACCGATCGAGTCCTGCAATCCTTCGGTCTCGGCAAGCTCGATGACCAATCGGCTGAGTCGGTGAGCGAGCACCTGGACTCCTGCCCGGATTGCCAGCGCCGAGTCGCTGAGATGTCGTCGGACACGTTCCTGGGCAAACTCCAAAACGCCCAGGGTCGGCCGAATCAGGCGGCCGGCGGCCTGTCGCAACTGGGCGTATCAACGGCCGGCCAGGGTCCGGCGGTTGGCATGTCACCGGCGGCCGAGACTCTGCCACCGGGCTTAGCCGACCATCCTGATTACGAGATCAAGCGGGAGCTTGGCCGAGGTGGCATGGGCGTCGTTTACCTGGCGCACAACACGCTGATGGGACGTGATGAGGTGCTGAAGGTGATGGGGCGGCACATCGTCGAGCGCCCTGGCGTCTTCGACCGCTTCGTGCGCGAGATCCGTTCCGTCGCCCGGCTGCGACACCCGAACATCGTCGCGGCCTACCACGCAGCCCGGCTGGGCGAAAGCATCATGTTCGCCATGGAGTACGTGGAGGGCCTCGACCTCTCACGCATGGTCAAGGCTAAGGGACCCCTTCCAGTCGGCAATGCCTGCAATTTCATTCACCAGGCAGCCCTCGGGCTCCAGCATGCCCACGAAGAGGGGCTCGTGCATCGCGACATCAAGCCGGCCAACTTGATGCTCACGCGCAAGGGCGACAAGGCGATGATCAAGGTGCTCGACTTCGGCCTGGCGAAGGCTACGCGCGAAGAGAAAGTCGATAATGCGCTGACGTCCGAAGGACAGGCCCTTGGCACACCGGACTACATTGCCCCCGAGCAGATCCTCAATGCACCGAGCGCCGACATCCGAGCCGACATCTACAGCCTCGGCGGCACGCTGTATTACCTGCTCACGGGCCGGCCGCCGTTTCAGGCGACATCCCTTTACGACATGTACCAAGCCCACATCTCTTGCGATGCCCATCCGCTGAATATCGTGCGGCCCGAGGTGCCGGTTGAGCTGGCGGCATTGGTGGCCAAGATGATGGCCAAGGAGCCCGAGCGGCGGTTTCAGACGCCCGGTGCGGTCGCCCAGGCGCTGACACCGTTCTTCAAAAAAGGCAACATCGCGTTCAAGGGCCCGAGCGATTCCATGCCACGGTCGCGTCACGCGGCTACGGCCCAACCGGGCAGCAAAGCTGGCTCCGAGCTGACTAAACCGGCACCGGCTCGCGACGACGTCGCAGCTCTGGCCGAAGGAGCGAGCGCGCCGACAGTTCGCGAATTGCGGTGGGAAAGCCTGATCGAGGTTCGGGGGCAAGAACCGCTCGTCACCGCAGTGAAGGCGAACCCGCCGGCCCCGGAGCCCACTCCCGCCGAGGCGCGACATCGCGGCCGGCGGTTAATCTGGATGGTCCTTCTCGCCGCGTCGGTGCTCGGCGCGGTGACGCTGGGCGTAATCATTTACGTGGCGACCGACTACGGACGAATCAAGATCGTCGTGGAGGGTCCCCAGCCGACGCTGGTGATTGACGGCGCGACGGTTCGAATTGAGGGTCTTGATGCGCCCGTCACGCTCACCGCAGGCGAACACGAGTTTACGGTCCGGTGGCGCGACAGTCAGTTCAAAACCGAAAAGTTCATCATTCGTCGCGGAGAGAACGAAACGCTGCGTGTTGAGTACGAGCCGAGAGCCGTTGAAACCGCCGAAGGTCCGTCCGGGGCGCGACGCGGTAACGCCACGCCTCAGCCGGTCGCCTTCCCTAAGACAATCACGAATTCGATCAGTATGAAACTGGCGTTGATCCCCGCTGGCGAGTTCAAGATGGGCTCTACACCGGAGCAGATCGATAAGGTCTTGGCTCTATTCCCTGGGTTCAAGCAGGAATGGGCTTCCGCAGAACAACCGCAGCACCGGGTGAGGGTCAGCCGTCCGTTCTATCTCGGGGCGCACGAGGTGACACGGGGCCAGTTCGCCGAATTTGTCCGAGCGGCGAACTACAGGACGGAGGCCGAACGGGACGACGAAGGAGGCTCGGGGTTCGATGTCGATTCGGGCAGGCATGAGACCGGTAAGAAATACAGTTGGAGAGACACGGGATTTCCGCAGAGCGATGAGCATCCCGTCGTGAATGTTTCATGGAACGATGCAGTTGCATTCTGCGATTGGCTGAGCCGAATTGAAGGGAGAACTTATCGCTTGCCCACGGAGGCGGAATGGGAGTATGCCTGCCGCGCTGGGACGACCACGTTATTTTCTACTGGCGATGAGCCTGAAGGCGTAGTGACGGTCGCCAATCTGGCCGGTGCAGGCGACGGATTTCCCTTCACCGCACCGGTCGGCTCGTTCAAAGCCAATGCGTTCGGCGTGTTCGATATGCACGGGAACGTCTGGGAAATGTGCGCCGATTGGTTTGACCCGAACTACTATAGCTACTCTCCGGCGACCGATCCGAAGGGCCCATTACTGGGCTCGAGTCGAATAAGTCGGGGCCAGACCTGGGACGGCGGAGGGCCGGACGCGCGGTCGGCGCACCGCGACTGCATCGCTCCTACCATCAGAGGGGCTTCTACCGGTTTCCGAGTCGCACTCACGATTCCAGGCGGCTAGGGCAGCGTGGTCGACACAGGCGCAGCATCCGCCTCTGCGAGTACGGTGGGCGCCTCAGCTCAACCTTTGGAGGAGAGGTAGTCGTAGCTCGCGGAGGCAGAGGACTTGCTTTCAATCAACTGCAAGCAAAACCGCGCTTTCCGACGGGCTGAGCTCAAATTAGCGAGGCATATTCCACCGAGAACCGTCCTTTTTCCTTCGGTGTAAGTGAGTCTTCTCGTTGCTGGAGACTTCCCGATGGACGCTGCACCGTCCGGCCATCCGACGCGCAAGGAATTGAGCTCGTTCGGCCTCGGCAAGCTCGACGAACCGTCCGCCGAGTTCGTGAGTAAGCATCTCGAGCAGTGCCCCGACTGCCGTAAGCAGGTCGCGGTGATGTCGGCGGACAGCTCTCTCGGCCGCATCCGCGACGCGCAAGGCCCCGCCATGTCAACGTACGGCCAGTCGCCAAGGTCCGGCAGCGCATTCGGCGAGGCGAGTCCAATGGCCGCTGCACCGCCCCCCTCCCACACGCTGCCGCCGGGCCTAGCCGACCACCCCGATTACGAGATCAAACGCGAGCTTGGCCGGGGCGGCATGGGAGTTGTCTACCTGGCCCATAACAACCTGCTGGGCCGTGACGAAGTGCTCAAGGTGATGGGGCGTCATATCATCGACCGCCCCGAAGCGCTCGATCGCTTCATGCGCGAGATTCGCTCGGTGGCGAGACTGCGCCACCCCAACATCGTTACCGGATTCCACGCCAGCCGCATCGGCGATGACATCGTCCTTTCGATGGAGTACGTGGAGGGTCTTGATCTCGCGCGCTTGGTCAAGGCCAAAGGTCCATTGCCGGTTGCTCAGGCCTGCAACTTCGCTTATCAGGCGGCTCTCGCCCTGCAGCATGCACACGAGGAGGGGCTCGTCCACCGCGATATCAAGCCCGGGAACCTCATGCTCTCGAGCCTTGGGACCAAGGCGACAATCAAGATCCTCGATTTCGGCCTGGCGAAAGCAACCCGCGGGCAAAGCTTTGAAAGCGCGCTCACTTCCGATGGCCAGACCATGGGAACACCCGACTTCATCGCCCCCGAGCAGATCTTCGACGCACAAAGTGCCGACATCCGTGCGGACATTTATAGCCTGGGCGCCACGCTGTACTACCTGCTCACCGCTCGGCCGCCATTCCGGGCGAACTCGCTGTACGAGATTTACCAGGCCCACATTTCACGTGACGCCGACGCCCTGAATCTAGTCCGGCCTGTGGTTCCGGCGGAGCTCGCAGCGCTGGTCGCGAAGATGATGGCGAAATCACCTGCGAGCCGCTTCCAGACCCCGAATGAGGTCGCGCACACCCTTTTGCCGTTCTTCAAGAAAAGGGCGGTGATTTTCGAGGAGCCAGCGCTCGACGTGTCGGAGCCGCGTTCGCCTGCAGCCGCGTCATCGCCAGGCGAATCGCTTGCATCACATCGTCAGCCCTCTGCGGGCGCCACTGTCTCTGTTTCCGCAATTCCACCGGCGGCGCCCAAGGCTTCCGAGCCACAGTGGCAAAGCCTGACCGTTCCCGGAAACGCCCACATCTCGATCACCGCAACAGCCGTACCGGGACAGGCCACGCGCTGGAGCTCCCTGTCGCCGTGGTCGCTCGGCACCGTAACGGCATCGCTTTGCGGTTTGACCGTCGCCTTGGCATTGGGTGTCTTCATGGTGAATCGCCAAGACCCGTCCACCACACGAGAAAAGCTGCCGGTCGTCGCCGGAGTTAATTCGTCAGTTCTGGCACCCTCATCGGTATCACCGAGGAGCACCGAAATTGCAGAATCCCGACAATTGCGCGGCGAGATTCCAGCGAGCCAGGCCGATGCGAGGGAACGATCGCGTGAGGACCCACCAGCGGATTCGACGCTTGTCGCCGCCAAACCCAAGGCCACTGCGAAGGAAGAACTCAGACATCGCGAGGAGTTAGACGGCGCGCGATCGGTGAACAGCGACGTCGCCACCAGGCTGACGTTCGTCAACCAAAGCAACCACTCGGTCAGGCTTTACTGGCTGAATTTCGAGGGCCAGCGTGTGTTGTATACCACAATCGACGCCGGGCAGACGTTGCTGCAAGGTACCTTCGTGACGCACCCATGGGTCATCACCGATGATCGGGACCGTGCGTGGGACGTCTATTATCCAACGGCTGAACCGCGGACCGTGATCATCGAGGAGCCAAAACAAAGTGATTAGCGAGATATCGCGGCGGTGCAGCCGGCCTTTTTCAAGGGTCTGAGTCAGTCTTCGTGTAGCTGGAGACCGCATGATGGATGCCGCCCCGTCTGCTCATCCCAGTCGCAGGGTTTTGAGCACCTTCAGCCTGGGCAAGCTCGAGGACCGGTCGGTCGAGGCCGTCAGTAAACATCTCGAGCAATGCTCGGACTGCCGGCAGCAGGTCGCTGAGATGTCGGCGGATAGCTTTTTTGGCCGCGTCCGCGACGCCCGAAGCCCCGCGGTGTCAACGTACGGCCAGTCCCAGACGTCTGGAGGCACAATCGGCCAGTTAAGTCCAAGGGCCGTTACACCGCTCCCGTCCCACACGCTGCCGCCGGGACTGGTCGACCACCCCGATTACGAAATCAAGCGAGAACTGGGTCGTGGCGGGATGGGCGTGGTTTACCTTGCGCACAACAAGCTCATGGGTCGCGACGAGGTGCTCAAGGTGATGGGGCGGCACATCATGGAGCGCCCCGGCGTGCTCGACCGGTTTCTGCGCGAGATCCGGGCGGTCGCGAAGCTCCGCCATCCGAACATAGTCACGGCCTACCACGCTGCCCGGCTCGGAGACAGCGTCGTCTTCGCGATGGAGTACGTCGAGGGGCTTGATCTCTCTCGCGTGGTCAAGGCCAAGGGATCGTTGCCGGTGGGCCATGCTTGCAACTTCATCTACCAGGCCGCCCTCGGTCTCCAGCACGCCCACGAGGAAGGGCTCGTGCACCGCGACATCAAGCCTGGCAACTTGATGCTCGCCCGCAACGGCGACAAGGCGACGATCAAGATTCTCGATTTCGGCCTCGCCAAGGCGTCGCGCGAGCAAAAGGTCGACGGCGCGCTCACCAGTGAAGGCCAGGCCCTGGGCACGCCCGACTTCATCGCCCCCGAACAGATCGTCAACGCGCCCAATGTCGACATCCGAGCCGATATCTACAGCCTCGGCGGTACGCTCTATTACCTCCTGACGGGCCGCCCGCCGTTCCAGGCGAACTCGCTTTACGACATTTACCAGGCCCACATCTCCCGCGACGCCGATCCGTTGAATCTCATCCGTCCTGAGGTACCGGTCGAGCTGGCAGCGCTGGTCGCGAAGATGATGGCCAAGGAACCGCGTAAACGATTCCAGACGCCTAAGGAGGCGACGCTTGCGCTCAAGCCTTTCCTCAAGTCCGCGAGCGAGCAGGCGGGCGTGTCGAAGTCGTACGTTTCGCGTGCAGGACGAACGGAAACCGAAGCCCCTGCGACACGGCCGCGGAACGCGTCAGTTTCATCTAGTGCCAGCAGTCGGCCGGAATCATCGGCCGCCGACGGGAAGCCAGCGATTCCGAGCTCCGCGTCTCTCGCCTGGGAAAGCCTGGTTGAAGTGAATGAAAACTTCGGCGCTCTGAAACCGGAGCCGGCGTCGGCAAAGCCCGCTTTCGCGGGATTGCCGGGTCGCCGATCATCTCGAATTAAGCGAACAACACTCACTCTGTCGGTACTCGCTGTTTTGGCGTTGGGAGTGGCGATCTACTTGGGGACGAACAGGCAAGTTTCCCCACGTACGGGCGCTGGCTTGCGGGACACCGCAGGCGCGGTCCCCGTGACGGCGAAGGACGCATCGGTAGACATCAGAAGTGGCTCTTCACCAGCGCCTGCTGCCGTCCGCGGTCTGCGGTTTGCTCCGACCCCAGTGACCCGGACGTATTGTCAAGGAGTCGATGGTTATGGTGGGGAATACGCAGTCGAATACGTCGAGTCGGGGGAGCGTCGATCGTCCGAATCTCCGTTCTTGTGGGTTGACTGGCCAGATCCGGGCTCGCCGGCGCCCATCCAGCACGGCGCCGTGACGATCCTGCGGTTTGACGGCCTTTTTGGAGATGAGCCCGGGAAAGTTCCACCCGGCAGCACGATCCTCAGAGCGAAGCTGCGGATCGTCACAGGGGCAGAGCCGGCACATGGTCACGGGGCAAGGGTCTACCGGCTCCGATCGCCAATCACTTCCAACGACAGCCTGAATGCACTCCTGAAAGACGCCGAACGCGATCGGCCGGAGATCACTGCCGCGCTCACCGCGTGGGTCGGTAGCCCCACTCTGCAGCGGGTAGTAGAGGCTGGCCCAATCGAGCTCGACGTGACCGCTGACGTCCAGGCCTGGGCATCTGGGTTCGGGAATCACGGGTGGGCCTTCGTGCCGTGGCCGAACGGTAAGAACGGTTGGGGCTTTGCGAAGCCCGACTGCCCGCAATTTGCCGACCGACCCTCGTTGAGCGTTATGTACCTCCAGTCTCTGCCGAGTAACTAAGCGGGTCGCGCCGCTGACCCGTCCAGGAGTGCTTAACGCTCTTGGAACAGAAGGAGTGGGGAGTTGAACACCATGGCTCTTGCATGCCACACCATCCTGGGTGGTCACAACGCGATGGTATGCCATTCTGGATTCCCTGGCTCCGCCAATGTCTTGGGCCGCGCCGATCGCCACAGCTTTCGTGTGATGCGCGTGGCGACGATGGATACATCGGCGGGCGGCCAGAGTGCCTCTGCGAGGTCACTCTGAATTCACGCTCTGAACCGCGAAGTCAGGGTAATCGTCACGTTCGGATCAGCCCGACCGGGAACGAGCCGAGTGTCGACGTCGGTGTTCGACGCTGGACGATCTAGAAAGAGTGTGGACGTCGGCTTTTTCCCCGCAAGTTCCCCGGCCGTCACCGGTCATCACTGAACGCGGACTGTCGCTCGGCACCACTGTTGCTACCGGTGCCGTGCCGTAATCGAGCGACCGAGCAGGGATGGTGGGGCCACACGGCAGCGCGGGGTCGAACGCTGCAGCGATCCGTTGACCGCTGCGGCGACCGCAGAGATGCCAGCGCACATGATCCACGGCTTCTGCTGTTCTGTCGCCCCGGTTGTCGTGTTCAAGCCTGGAATTCTGACGTAGTTGCTAGCGGAGGCCATCGATCGTATGTGGTATTGTGATTCTTCCTGACATATTCGACGCGGAACCGGGCTTTCTTCTTCGGTGTGAGTCAGTCTTCCTGTTGCTGGAGACCACCCGATGGACGCTGCACCGTCCGGCCATCCGACGCGCAAGGAACTGAGCTCTCTCGGCCTGGGCAAACTTGACGAGCCCTCGGCGGAATCTGTCAGCAAGCATCTTGAGCAGTGCCCCGACTGCCGAAATCAGGTCGCCGAGATGTCGGCAGACAGTTTCCTCCACCGCCTCCGCGACGCGCAAGGGCCGGTGATGTCAGCGACGCCCCAATCGCGGACGTTCAGTGCGACCTTTAGCCAACTCGGTCCAGAACCCGCTGCGCCGCCTCCCTCCAACACGCTACCACCGGGCCTGGCCGACCACCCGGACTACGAGATCAAGCGAGAACTCGGCCGCGGCGGGATGGGGGTAGTCTACCTGGCCCATAACCGGCTCATGGGCCGCGACGAAGTGCTCAAGGTGATGAGCCGGCAGATCATCGAGCGCCCCGGCGTGCCCGAGCGCTTCCTCCGCGAGATTCGCGCTGTCGCCCGGCTGCGCCATCCAAACATCGTGACGGCATACCACGCCGCGCGCCTCGGCGAGAGCATCGTCTTCGCTATGGAGTACGTGGAGGGTCTCGATCTCTCGCGCATGATCAAGGCCAAGGGCCCGCTTCCGGTGGCCCATGCCTGCAATTTCGCATACCAAGCTGCCCTGGGGCTTCAGCACGCTCATGAGGAAGGGCTGGTCCACCGCGACATCAAGCCGGGCAACCTGATGCTCGCCCGCAAGGGAGACAAGGCGACGATCAAGATTCTGGACTTTGGCCTCGCCAAGGTGACTCGCGAGCAAGAGGTCGATGGCTCCTTGACGTCCGAGGGGCAAGCCCTTGGCACCCCCGACTTCATCGCTCCCGAGCAGATCCTCGATGCGCAGAGCGCCGACATCCGGTCCGATATCTACAGCCTCGGTGCCACCTTGTATTACTTGCTCACCGGCCGTCCGCCGTTCCAGGCGAGCTCGCTCTACGACATGTACCAAGCCCACATCTCGCGGGACCCGGACCCGCTGAACTTCATCCGCCCGGAAGTGCCGGCTGAGCTGGCGGCACTCGTCGCCAAGATGATGGCGAAGGCCCCGGCGCGGCGGTTCCAGGATCCAGGCGAGGTCGCAAATGCTCTAACACCCTTTTTCAAGAAAGGGAATGCGGCTTTCAAGGTCATCGAGCGAAGGGATTCCGCGCGGGATGAAGAGGGCTCGAGCTCTGGAACAGGAAATATAGGTTTCAAGGTTGTCCAACGGAGAGTTACTCCGCCGCCGTTACCCGTCGGAAGTCAGCAGGGGACCAACGCGGTCAACGTGCCGGCGGCGCCGCTCAAGGCCGCTGCCCGCGCTGTCTCGAGCCGTACGAATGCGGGCGACCCGATCGCGGCCGCGGCTCGGTGGGAAAGCCTGATCGAACTCCAGGAGACAGATAGCCCGGTGGACAACGCGCCGGCAGTCGAGCCAACAAGATGGCCGCCGTCGAAGAAGTGGTTGGTCGCCGTGGCGGCTTGCGTGCTTGGCTTGATCGCATTGGGCGTCATCATCATCACGATCCGAGACAAGGAAGGGCGTGAGATTGGCAAGGTCATCGTGCCCGACGGCGCCACGTTCGTGATCGGAGGGTCTCGCGAGAAAGACGAGATCAAACCTTCGACGGAATCGAAGCCCATATTGGCCGCGCAGATCAAGGACTACGGAGCGACTCCGTCGGAGCCGCGCAACCCAATTCGCTTGCAGCACGGAACCAGATTCCACCGGCCGGCCCCGCACGCCGCCCAAGGCACGTAAGGGGCAACCTGTGGAGCGTCGAAGGTAACGAGCTCGTCAAGGAAGGTCTAGACCATCAGCATATCGGATTCGGCAACTCGGATTGGACCGACTACGATTTGACCCTCGAGGCGCACAAGGGTGAAGGCGCCGGCGGTATCGCGATTGACTTCCGCTCACTCGGTCAGAAGACCTACGTCCTCGATGTCGGGGTCTCGAACAAACACGCGCTACACCACTGGTCGACGCCCAACCTGCGAGCGGTCCGCTCGAGGCCAGGTGAAATCGAGCCGCATAAATGGCACAAGCTGAAGATCTCGTTGCGCGGTCGGCAAATCCGAATCGAGCTCGACGGCGAGTTGCTCTTCGCTCTGAGGGACGATTTCAGCCTGAAAGGGGCAATCGGGGTTCATTGCGTTGACTGCTCCGGACGGTTCCGCAACATCAAAGTAACAGCACCTGATGGCACGGTACTCTGGGAAGGCCCGCCTGACTTGCCCGAGAATTGATCGAGAGCGGCGATCCGAGGGATCCCGATCGGGCCTTGTGTTGGGTAGATCGCGGCGGCGGCTGGAGTAGCGCCCGCGCTTCGCCCGTTCGTCGTACCGCAGCAAGAACTCGCCAGGATTCGCGATCAACTGCGTGGGCTTTCGCCCCGCCCGACTTCAGTCTGGCCGCTGATGAAAGCAGCAGATTTCTCAAATTTTCTCGGCAGGTACGGTCGTCAGGCGGCCTTTATCTATTAGACTAGGGCGGATCCACTGGCGGTTCGAAATCGAGGCGGAGCCGCAAGTGCCGGTTTTGCCGATGCGCCCGTTCAGTGCTCAGCGAGAACGGAACATGCCGCAACCCCAAAAACCTGGCCAGCCGAACCCTCCGGTGGAACGGTCGGGAACCTTGATCGAGCCGTCCGCCGGCGCGCACCCCCAGATTGCCGATAGGACCCGGAACGCAGCCCGTCGAACGCGCCAGTACCGTCATCGAGACCGACGAGGACATCCGGCAGGCCCTCCCGTCCAGCCGCAAGGGGCGGCAACCAAGTCCGGCAGCCATAGTGGGTCCCGCACCAGCGAGCCCGCCGGCGCAGACGGCAGTGCCCTATCGCCCCACGATTCGCCCGCCCGTTGCGATCCTGACGGTGTTTGACGACGGCAGGACCGACGGCGAGACGATTCGGATCCGCGATCATCGGTTCATCATCGGCCGCACCGAGGGAGACCTTTGCATTCCGATCGATGGCCGGATCTCGGCGCGGCACGTCGAGATTACACACCAGGTGGTCGGCGGCCTGCACCGCTGGGTCGTCACTGACTTGCAGAGCACTCACGGGCTGTTCGTTCGCGTGAGCCGGACTGTCCTGGCCGACAGGGCGGAGTTCCTGGTCGGCAACGGACGGTACCGCTTCGAAGCCGGGTTCGTCGACGCCGGCCCGACGATCGACAACATCGCGAACGAGGGCCAGTTCAGCGCGACCCATGGCTGGCAAGAAGGCTCAAGCCCGGTGCGACCACCGGCGGTTACCGAGCTGATCGGCTCGGAGATCGGCAACCGGATGCTCCTCACCAAGAACGAATACTGGATCGGCTCGGACCCGGCGTGCCCGATTTGCCGGTCGGAAGACCCGTTTTGCGAGCCATGGCACGTCCGGCTGTACCGCGGCGGCTCGCGCGGCGGCTGGCACGCCGAGCATCATAAGACGCCGAACGGCCTGTGGCTGCGGATGCCGCAGATCACCGTCGATTCGCTGGCCCACTTCCAGATCGGCGAGCAACGATTTCAGCTCAAGGTGAAGTAAGTCGAAAGGTGGTCATTCATGACGAGGATGACGATGCACCGGGCACTCGTGGCAACTCTTTTGGTCTGGACCGTGGCAGCCGGCACCGCGTCGGCGCAGGTGTTTTTCCCCGGCTCCACGATCCAGGGCGACTATCTTCGCGGCGTGGGAATCGCCGCGTGGGGAATGGGTACTTACAACCTCAACACAGCTCAAGCCAACTCGATCAATGTCGATACCGGGATTCGATTGAACGAGTACCTGGCAGCCGTGGCGCAGCACTCGCTCGAGAATTACGTCGCGCGACGCGATGCCCTGGCTGCCCATAACAAGGAGATGTACAAGGCCGACCAGCAGCGCATTCGCGAAAGCCCCGATGAACACGATCTGATGACCGGGAACGCCTTGGACGTGATCCTTCAGGACCTGCTGAACTCGAACGTCGGCGAGTCGACTTTCCGAAGTCAGCAGTATGAAGTGCCCCTCCCTGTCGACGTGATCCGCAAGATTCCGTTTCGGATCCCCGATCAAGCCGACCGATTCTCCATGGTCCGGCTTTCCCCCACAGGAAAGGCAAAATGGCCGGTCGCGCTGCAGGACGACCGATTTACGGCCTATCGCCATGGTTACGAGCGAGCGCTCGATAAAGTGCTTGAGCAAGCCATCGCCGGCAAGATACAGGTCGCGGCAATCGAGGCCGTCGAAGCGGCGGTCGATGACTTGTCGCGCAGGCTCGAACGCAGTCATCGGGCCCAGCAGCGATCCACTTTACCTCGAAGCCAAAGACCGTCTGACTGAGCTAAAAACGACCACGCAACTCTTCAAAAAGGAGAAGGTCGAGCGGGTGATCGGCGAGCTCGATAAGTACTCCGGCACGACGGTCAACGACCTCAAGGTGTTCATGAGAGAGCACCACTTGCGGTTCGCAGGCGCGCGCACGCCCGAGGAACGACAGCTCTTTCCCGAGCTCCGCGAGCTATTGGCCAAGCAGCGCGACCTTCTGAAGGGCGCCGACCAACCAGCGGCAAACTGAGGCGGGAGGAAGGCGATGGTCAAGAACGGTGTCGCCGCAATCTTGGGCTGTCTCTACGTCGCTGTTTCGGCGTGGATCGTGAGCAACGAGGGCCGGGCGTATCGCGCCAAACTCGAAGCTGCCACGACCTTGAGCCCACCGCTCATGACGACGCCGGAGCTCAAACAACCAACCAAAACAAGCGACTCCGTCGAAGTTCGAGTACCAGAGCCCGAGCTCAAGCCGGTGATTCCGAGCGCACCGAAGCCCAAAGCGACCGAACTTGCACGCGCAACGCCGCCAGCCGCCGCGCCGCCGGCACCGGCCCCCAAGCCCGATGGCGTTCCCGCCGCGCCAGGTCGCTCGCGGGCATCGCATTTTGGAATCGCGATCAACTGACGAAAAACTGGGACCTTGAGAATCTGAAGCCGCAGGAAGAGCATCTTCTCGGCAGCGAACTCCGCAAGTTGATCTTGGAGCTCAACCCAACCGTCACGGACGACGCGTGGCTTAATCGCATCGAGGAGGCCGCCAAACCAGTTCTCGAAAGACGCCGACGGAAAGACGTTGAGTACAAGTTCACCATCCTCGACTCGCCTGTCGTGAACGCATTCTCGACTCCGGGCGGCTACGTCTATGTAAGTCGAGGGCTCATGGATTTTATCGGGGCCGACGAAGACTACGCGCTTCAGTTCGCGATCGGACATGAGATTGCGCATGTCGACCTTCAGCACGCTCTCACATGTCTTCGAGATAAGGGGGTCATGAGCCTGAAGATGGGCACGTTGCAAAAGCTCTACCTGCTCATCATCCCGCACGGTTATCTCATCGATGAAGAGGCCAATGTCGACCAGGAGCTGGAAGCCGATGCGTGGATCGTAAATCGGATGCAGGCTCTGGGGCGTAGTCGGCGCGAAATCCTGGCCTTTCTCAGAAGATTCGAAGGTTATGCAAAGAGCCACGGCTTCGCAGGCGGGCGCGTCAAAGCTGACCCCAAAGGCCCCACCTTGACACTGGAAGACCACTACCGATCGCAGACGGCCGCCGGCAGGCGATTGAAGCAGTCGGAAGCGCTCATGGCGAAGGCTGCGGCCGCGTCGAAATGAACACGGTCGCCGCTGCCAGCCCGATCAGCATCGCTGCCAGCGCCATCACGTCAGCTCTCGCGCCCATCCGCTCTGATCTGGCCGGGAACAGGCTTTCGATGAGATCGTTTTCGACCAAGAGGCCGGGTCCTTCCGCGAGCGTCGGTGCCTTGTGATCAGGTAATTCAAGCAGAAGCACGCCTTCAAACGCCCAGCGAACGGGCATGACCGACGCAGCCAGCTTGATCGGAGGGCTCATGTTCGGCAGCGGCCAGATCAATCCGCCCAAGGCGATCATCGGCACCAGGGAAATCACCACTGCGACGGCCGCGGACTGCCACGCTTGGCAGAGCGCCGAGATCAACAGCCCGAAGAACAGCCCGACGAGCGAAGTGACCACCAGCACGAGCCAGACCGCCAGCCAAGGGCCCACGAAACCGCTCCCCCAGTACACAATCGCGAGCAGCAAAGTGCAGCCCGCGGCGCAGAGAGCGACCGCGATGCCGAGCCGTTTGCCGAGGAAAGCAAGAAAACCGTTTGTGTCGTCGTGTCGCGCGCGGCCGGCCCACCGTCCGCGTGCGAATTCGACGACGCCCAGCCAACTGCCCAACCAGAGTGCCGCCAGCGCCAGCATGAAGGTCGCTGAGACGATGCCGTGCTGAACCCACAGCCAATTTTCAGGAGTAACCGGCGAGGACGACTGACGACCGAACAAGAGCACGATCAACAAGGCGAAGATCGGTGCCTGGACCAGAACCGCGAGATACGGCCAGTTTGCCTGCAGGACCGCGATCGGCGGCGGGGTCGGGATCGTCGTCGGCGCAGCGATTGATTGAGCCGCCGGCTGCGCGGGCGCTCGAGCCGGCTCCCGCAATTCGGAAACTTGCGCGAGCAGGTGAGCCGCCGGAACGGCGAACGTTCCAAAATAAACCGTGTCCGTCGCGACCAGAGGTACAGCCCGCGTTGCTCGCTGATCGACTGAGTTGACGTACAGGCCATTGGACGAGCCTAGATCTTCAATCAACGTGCGCTGGCCCGCCACCACGATGAGCCGGGCATGACGGCTCGAAACGCGAGGATCATCCAGCACGATGTCGTTGTCGGCGACCCGCCCGATCTGGAGAAACGTCACGACGTCGGATGGCCAGGGCATCGGCACCGTGCGTCCCAACGTGATCGGATCGCCCGGCTGGACGCTCGTTGCAGCCGTCAGCCGCTGGTCGGCCACATAAGTGCCGTTGGTCGCCCCGAGATCTTCGAGAATGAAGCCGTCGGAAGTCTGCTGTAATTGACAATGACGTCCCGAGACGAGGGGCGAGTCGACCACGACGTCGCAATCTGCCTTGCTGCCGATGACCCAGGTCCGCATCGACGTGCTTCCAGGAGTCAGGTTCGCACCATCGCTCCCAGGATATCGTCGACGAACACCGTCGCAAAGGTGCTGGCGTAGTCGGACATGGCGTAGGGAATGACGAGCTCGCGATTGTGGATGACCGCGCCGCAACTGTAGACAACATTGGGGACGTAGCCTTCGCGCTCGTTGGCGTCGGGCTCGAGCAGGGGAACGTCCATGCGTCCGACCACGCGCGACGGGTCGTCGATGTCGAGCAGGAATGCGCCCATCGCGTATTTGCGCATCGGGCCGACGCCGTGGGTCAGGACCAGCCAGCCGGCGTCGGTCTCGATCGGCGAACCGCAGTTTCCAAGCTGGACAAACTCCCACGAATAGGTCGGCTTGGCGATCTGCTCCTTGGTGTACCAGAAGTGGAGGTTATCGGAGTACATCAAGTAGATGTTCTCGTTGTCTTGCCGCGAGAGCATGGCGTAAAGGCCCTTGACCTTGCGCGGAAAGAGCGCAAACCCCTTGTTGCGGACCTCGGGGCCATTCAAGGTGCTGACCTTGAAGTGCAGAAAGTCGTCGGTTTCGAGGATCTGCGGCAGCACGACCTTGCCGTCGAAAGCGGTATAAGTCGCGTAGTAGCGAGTCGAGCCGTCATCGTCGTGGAACTGAACGAAGCGCGCGTCTTCGATGCCGTTGGCCTCGGTGGGCGAAGAGGGAAAGACGACGCGCTCCGAGATGCCCTGCTCGGGCGAATAGCCGATTTCGTAGTTCGCTTTGGCCAGCGTGACCATGCCCTGGACGACGGGCTCGTTCTCCTGGTGCCGCGGCCGGCTCTGCGCGACGGCGCTGGCGATCGCGCTGGAGGTCTTCGAAATTGAACTGATCGCCGAGCGTGGCCAAGACCTTGCCCGTGAAGGGGCCGTCGACGCCCAGCTCGACCAGCTTGCGGAAGAAAAGGTTCTTATCGTACAGCGTGTTGGGCACCTGCTCGGGGGCGGTCACAAACCGCGTCGGCTCGTCCATCCGGATGCGGTTGTCGGCGTCGATCGTGCCGCTGCGGAACGTGATCGACGAGATGTGCCCTTCGCCGGTTGCGCAGGCTCAGCAAGAACCGCCGCCAGCCCTCCGGCAAACCCGCCTGGTCCGGGTGCCAGACCATCGACGGATTGAAAAGGGCCGCCGATTCCAGGGCATACTCCTGCGTGAAGTAAGCGCCGATCAACAGCCGGCGGTTTTCGCTCAAGGGCTGGTCGGTTAAAAGGTGCTTGTTCACCTGCTCGAAGCGGTACAGAAAGAACTGGCGGGTGCGCTGGTGGCGGCTGTGGAATTCGCTCATCACGTCCTGGAGCAGGAAATCGACTTCCGGCTCCGACAGCGACATGATTCGCGCAATGATGCGCTCGATCCGCTGCTCGTTGGTGGGCTCAAACGGCCTGATGACGACCCGCGTGTTGTTCGGCGCAGGACCAGGCCCGTGCGGCGAACGTTGAGCCGAAACCGCCGCCTGGCGAGGCCGTCGCCGGCGGCGCTCACACTCACAGTCGAGCTCGAATTGGGATTGATCATCGGTCCGTTCGATTCCATGAAGGTTTGCTCCTGACCTCGGTGTCAAGAGAATCATAGGTTCCAAAACGAGCTGGAACCAACTAACTGACCTGCATCTGCCGAAACGTCGCCAGCGTGGTCTCCAGCAGTTTCATTTCCGCCAGCGCCAGCAAGAACGCCAGAGTCGACTCGGCGCCTTGGTTGATGTTGACGCGATCTTCCTGCAAGCCATCATAACAGCCGCCGCTCTTGGCGTCGTACAGATCAAGGCCCAGGTCGTTGCTGCCGAGGAACCATTCGAACGCCAGCCGAGCTTCCTGGAGCCAGGCCGCGTCGTCGGAGGCATGGTACGCTTCGATGCAGGCGGTCACTGTCGCGTGGGCCTCGATCGGCTGCTGGTCGAACTGGGCTCGCTCGCCGACCTTGGGATAAAAGCCGCTCGAGCCGATCGGGCGGAAGAATCCAGTGGGAGATTTCTGCTGCTCGACCAGCCACTTGAGCGCGTCGAGGCCCAGCGCGACCGTCTTGGCGTTGCCGCTGGAACGGCCGCTCGCGATGAGTGCGTGCGGGAGCTTGGCGTTGTCGTAAGTCAGGATCGTCTCGAACCAGGGCCAGTCGTCGGTGGCGGCCTTGTCGATGCACTCGACCAGTCGCTCGGTCAGCGTGTCGCGCATCTGGCTTGCGGGGCGTGCGCCGCTGAATCGTTGCAGGTACAGGCACACTCCGATCAAGCAGGTTGCCCAGGCCCGCGGCGAGGTCGTGTCGGTGATGGCCGGCAGCGCCTGGTCGAAAACCTGCGAGGCCCACAGTTGCAGGTCGCGCCGTTTTGACCTGCTCACGCAGGCGCCCAGGACCCAGAGCACCCGGCCGTGGCAGTCGTCGGACCCGACTTCTTCCAGCCAGCGGCGGTCGAAGCCCAGGAAGTTGCGAAAGCGGCCGCGGTCGCGATCGAAAGCGAAATTCACAAACGCGGCGTAGGTCGTGCCCAGCCGGTGGACTTGCGTGGTGCTCTGCCCGAGCTGCTCGAGAAGCACGGTCAATAACAGCGCGCGAGCGTTGTCGTCGGTGCAATAGCCTTCGGAGTAGTTGGGAATGGTCGAGCTGGCGTGTTGCAGAATGCCGGCCGAGTCGGTCATGCGCACCAGGTGGTCGAGCCGCCAGCCGGGGAGGTCCATCGGCTGTTCCGCCAGCGTGCGGACGGCCAGCGGCTTGTAGGGCACGTCGAGCCGGCTGCGCCGCGCGCGCTGAAACGACTCCATGTAGAGGTGCGCAACGTGGCTCCAGACCATCTCGCGGCCCAGAAGATAGGCCTTCTTGCGCATCGCATGCCGCCGCGGCTCGTCGCGCAACAGCTCGCAGATTTCCCGCGCAGGCGCACTGGCATCGCCAAACGGCACCAGCACGCCGCGGCCGTCGGCCAGAAGCTCCTCGGCGTACCAGTACGGAGTCGAGACCACGGCCTTGCCGCAGCCAAACGCGTATGCCAGCGTACCGGAAGTGATCTGGGCCGGGTTCAGGTAAGGAGTGATGTAGATGTCGGCCATGCCGATGAACTCGATCAGCTCGTCGATGTCGACGAACCGGTTGTAAAAGCTCACGTGCGGCTTGATGCCGAGGTCCTTGGCGAGCTTCTCCAAGCTGATCCGGTATCGTTCTCCTTGTTCACGAATCAAGCTCGGGTGGGTCGCACCGAGCACGATATAGACGAAGTTGGGAAACTCCTTCAGAATCGCCGGCATCGCCCTGAGCATCATCTCGACGCCTTTGTTGGGTGACAGCAGCCCGAACGTCAGCGCGACGAACTTGCCCTCGACGCCGAACTGGTCCTTGTAGAAGTTCGGGTCGACGAACGGCATGTCGGGAATGCCGTGCGCGATCAGGTCGATTTTTGCCTCCGGAATGTGGTACACCTCGCGCGAACGTTCGCGCGCGCTCGGACATCACGATTAACCGGGCCGACAGATCGGCGATCTGGCACAGAATGCGGCGCTGTTCGGGGCTCGGCTCGCGGAGCACCGTGTGCAGCGTGGTCACGATCGGCATCCGCAGGTCACGAATCAACCGGACGATGTAACTGCCGGCCGGCCCGCCGTAGATGCCGTATTCATGCTGGACGCTCACGATATCGGTGTTGGCGAAATTGAGAAAATCGGCGGCGCGCAGGTAAGAGTCGACCTCTTGTTCTTCGATTTCGAAGCGTGCCTCCGCAGGATACTCATAGCCCGGGGTGACGTCGTTGATCGGCAGCACGAAGCAGTCGGAGCCTGGATACTGAGTGGCGACCGACGTGCAGAGATCATAGGTGAAAGTCGCGATTCCGCACTTCCTCGGCAGATAGTCGCCGACGAATGCGATCTTCTGGATGTCGCTATATCGTTTCATCGCTGGCATGAAAGTTCGCGCGTCCGTCGCTTGGGGTTCGGCTGGGCTAGAAGGCCGGGCCCGACAGGCTGCCCCTCTCCGGGGGCCGGGCCCGCGGACACGCGCCGGCCGAACCTGTCGTCCATCCGGGTGGAGCGGCCCGCGATCGGCCGGGCCATCGTCGTCGCGCAATGCGCTCGCGAACGAGCTCGCCCGTCCCCACGGCAGCATTCACCGTCGATCGTGAGACTGCGTATACGCTTGTTACGCAGCGCCCACGTTTCGACCCTATGATAGCAGGACCGGAGTGACAAACAATCCTGGCTTCCTGCGTCGGTCGTGAAACGCGAGCTTTTTATACTAGCGGCGGCCGCCGCCGGCGAGGGCCTGGCCCCTACCGGGCGTGCAGATACGAGCGCCGCCGCCAGCTCGGCCGGTGGTAGCCGTGAGCGTGACCGGCCGCGAAAAAGAGCGCCCGGGCCTCATCCCTGGGTAGTAGTTATGCGGTTGCGACTGCGTGACGACGGGACTGGGGGTCTTTTGCGGCTGCTGACCCCAGCTTGAGCCGCGCGGAACGCCGGCACTTGCACCCTGGCTGGCGGCTGCGGCCTGGCCGCTGTAGTGCGCAGCGCCGTATTCGCTGCCGCCGCTCGTGCGGCCGCCGGCGTCTTGGGCTGGTCGGTGCGGGTAGCCTTCTCACGTGGCGATGTCACTTGGGTGCGCGCCGCAGTGGTCACCCGATTGTAATAGGGGGCGGTCTGCGCGCAGCGATCGCGCCCTCACCAAGCGCCACCAGCACGAGCGACAAGCTGATTCGGCCCAGGCTTTTCATTTTGCCACCCATCCCGTAAATGAGCCGCCACGAAAACTGACAATAAGCGCGCTACCCGGCTTCGCAGTCAACTTCTTTAAATTATGGCATCTCCGCGCCAGATCGCAATGATGCAGTGCCACTACTTGAAACTTTTTCCGCCTGGCGGACGCCGCGACCGTTGGATCCGGGCAGAATTGCGAGACCAAACCATGGGCGGCCGCGCCGGTTTTAACCGTCTTGCGGCCGTTTGAAAGCCGGGAACACCCTCGCAATTGGCCGGCGGTTTCGCCAGAATGTTTGATATGAAGGCCGCCCGTGCGGTCACGTTGATGAGAGTTCGCGCCAACCGCTGACGTTTCGTGCCCGCCCCTTTTTGCTTGCCACGATGCTCTCCCAAGCCTTTTGATCAACCGAGAGGAGCCATGCTCATGCGCACCACCACCGACCGCCGGTCGTTTTTGTTTGGGGCATCGGTCGCCGGGTTCGGCATCTTCACCCAGGGCCGAACAACCGCTCTTGCGGGCGTCGGCCCCAACGAAACGCTGAACATCGCGTGCATCGGAGTCGGCGGCAAGGGGGAGAGCGATACCCAGCAGGCCGGACGCCAGGGCCGGCTGGTGGCGCTCTGTGATATCGACCAGGAGCGGCTGGATAAGATGGCCGCGCGGTTCAAGGAGGCCAAAAAATACAACGACTTCCGCGAGCTGCTCCACGAGCAAGGCGACAAGATCGACGCCGTGGTCGTTTCGACTCCCGACCACACGCACGCGGCGGCCGCGGTGACGGCGATGCGCATGGGCAAGCATGTGTATTGCCAGAAGCCGCTGGCCCACTCGGTCTGGGAAGCCCGGCTGATGCGCGAGACCGCTCGGGAGAAGGGTGTTTGCACCCAGATGGGCAACCAGGGCACCGCCGACAAGGGCTTTCGCCGCGGGGCCGAGCTGGTGCGCTCGGGTGCGATCGGCGAGGTGCTCGAGGTTCACGTCTGGACCAACCGGCCGTTCAACTACTGGAAGCAAGCGCCCGACATCGTGGCGCGGCCGACAGAGACCCCTCCCGTGCCGGCGCACGTCCATTGGGACCTGTTCCTCGGGCCCGCCCCCGAACGCCCCTATAACCCGGTCTATCACCCACACAACTGGCGCGGCTGGTGGGATTTCGGCACCGGCGCGCTGGGCGACATGGCCTGCCACACGGCCAACATCGCGTTCATGGCGCTTGAGCTGGGGCTGCCCGTCCGCGTTTCGGCCGAGAGCGCCGAGATCAATCCCGAGACTTACCCGGCCTGGGCG
This sequence comes from uncultured Isosphaeraceae bacterium, assembly GCA_963830625.1. Taxonomy (GTDB): domain Bacteria; phylum Planctomycetota; class Planctomycetia; order Isosphaerales; family Isosphaeraceae; genus CAWHMZ01. Next base: position 416,980 of record CAWHMZ010000009.1, read on the forward strand.
ACGATTACCTACGAGTTCCCGGCCCGCGGCAACCTGCCGCCGGTCAAACTCAAGTGGTACGAGGGGGCGAAGAAAGACGGCAAGCGGAACCTGCCGCCTGAGCGGGTTTTCCCCGACTCGAGCTTCCAACCCTCCGACAGCGGCGCGCTACTGGTCGGCTCGAAATGGCGGATGTACTCGCCCAACGACTATGGCGCGGTGCAAATGCTCTGGCCCGCCAAAGATTTCTCGGACCTCAAGGTGCCCGAACCGTTTCTGCCGCGCATCGAGGGCACGCGCGGCACCGACAGCGCCCAGAAGTTCGAGTGGGTGCAGGCAATCCGCGCGGGCAAACCGAGCATGGCCATGTCCAACTTCGACTATTCCGCCACCATGACCGAGGCGATGCTCCTGGGCAATATCGCCGTCCGATCGGGTCAGGCCATCGACTACAATCCCGCAACCGGCGAGATCAACGGCAGCTCGGCGGCGTCGCAGTATTTGAAGCCGTACTTCCGCAAGGGGTGGGAAATCTGAGCGATGCTCTCGATCGAGGAGACGTATCGTCGGTATTGGGGACAGGCCGGCGGGGCCTCCCGGCTCCGCCGAACCTTTTCGCTCTTCGGCAACGTCCGGAGCATGCTAGAGCTCCAGGTCAGGAAGCAATACCCCGGAATCGACCAGCGAGAAGCGAAATGGCGGACAGCCCAGCGGATGTACCGCTCGGATCCGCGCTTCGCAACTGCTCGACTGTGCCGGAGGACAGAACGTGACCGACGCCGACTTCCCACAAACCGTCGCCCGCATCTCGGAGATCTTGATCGACCTCGGAGTGAAGTTTCATGTCACCGGTGGAGTTGCCGCGTCCTACTACGGCGACCCGAGGTTGACCCAGGACCTCAACCTCGTCATTTCGCTTGGCGTTCACCAGCCCGAGACCGAGATGCTGCTGAATCGGCTTTCTTCGGGTTACCTCATCAGCCGCTCCGCAGCGATCGAGGCGATCGCCAGCAACGGCCTCTTCCAGGCGATTGACGAGGCTTCCATGGTTAAGATCGATTTTCACGTCGGAGAAAAGATTCCCGGCGAGTTGGGACGAAGTATACGACGAGAGATCTTCCCAGGGCTGTTTGGTCCACTGGTCTCGAAGGAAGACGCCATCCTCTCGAAGCTCTTGTGGATTCAGATGGGCAGCGGCAGGGCGCGGCACGACGTAAAGGAAATGCTTTTACGCGACGAAGACCTCGATCGCGACGCGTTGCGACAACGAGCTGCACAGCTAGGGCTTGCCGATTTGCTTGCAGAGATGGAACGGTCGATCCGCGACGCCCGCGATCGCCCACCGCGACCGGATGAAACTTAATTCCCACAAGCGGAGCACTGTTCATGCAACGATTCTGGTGCGGGCTCGTGGCGTCGTTTGCCGCGAGTCTCATGTTTTGGTTCAATTCGTGTGCCCGCGCCGACGAGCCGGTCAAGCCCACTGCGTCCGCCTCCGCTGCCAATCCGGCTGTCCCCGCACCCGGGCATTCGCTGCACGGCGAGGTGTTCAACGACGGTCCGCGCCACGCGGCTTACCTGATGCCCGGGATGGGAAAGGTCCACTTCGCGGCCACGGCCAAGAAGCCCGAGGCCAAGGCATTCATCGATCAAGGCGTTGCTCAGCTCCATTCGTTCCTTTATTTCGAGGCTGAGCGGTCGTTTCGCCAGGCCGCCAAGATCGACCCGGACTGCGCGATCGCCTATTGGGGAATGGCGATGGCCAACGTTCACAACAGCCGGCGCGCCAAGGGATTCTTGAAAGAAGCCCGCCGGCGCACCGCAGCCGTCAGCCGTCGCGAGACGCTCTATGTCGAAGCGCTCGAGGCGTTCCTCTCGGAATCGGGCAATGCCAAGACCCATCGCCAGAATCTACTTCAGGGACTGGAAACCATCGTCCAGGAGTTTCCCGACGACCTCGACGCCCGCGCGTGGCTGGCCATGGTGACGTGGCAAAACGCGATGGACGGCATCGGCAGCCGCCAGGCCGTCGACATCGTGCTCGACACGGTCCTTCAAGTCGAGCCGATGCACCCGGGTGCGCATCATTACCGCATTCATCTCTGGGACGGCACGAAACCGAGCCGGGCGGTCAAGTCGGCGGCGCTCTACGGCCCGGCGGCACCCGGGATCGCGCACGCGTGGCACATGCCCGGCCACACCTACACCGAGCTGAAGCGTTACGCCGATGCGGCCTACCAGCAAGAGGCCTCGGCGCGGGTTGACCACGCTTACATGATCCGCGACCGCGTAATGCCCTTCGAGATCCACAACTACGCCCACAACAATCAGTGGCTCTGCACGACGCTCAGCCATCTCGGCCGGGTGCGCGACGCCGTCGCGGTGGCGCGAAACCTGGTCGAGCAGCCGCGCGATCCCCAGAAAAACGGGCCCAACGATGGCGGCTCTCCCCAGCGCAGCGGTCGAATCCGCTGGGCCGAAGTGCTGGCTCGGTACGAGCTCTGGGACGACCTGATCGAAGCCACGACGGCGCGATCGCTCGACTGGTCAAGCATTTCGTTCGAGCAGGAGCAGAAGGCGTACTACCTCGGTCAGGCGTACGCCGCCAAGAACGATCAGCCCAGGCTCTCCGAGCAGATCGAAGCCTTGAAGAAAACGACCAGCGGCAGCGCCAAAGCGCTCCTCGCCGAGCTCGAGGGCCAGCAGCTTCTGGCCAAGGGCGACGTCGGCGCGGCCTTCGAGCACTTCGCCAAGGCCGGCTCGATGCGTCCAGAGGCGCTGGCGCGTGCTCATCTGAAGGCCCGCAACTACGGCTTCGCCGAAAGCACGATTCGCGACGCGGTCAAGAAGAACCCCAACCAGGTTTCGGTTCTGGCCGCACAGGTGGAAGTGCTGCAAGCGGCCGGCAAAGACCAAGAGGCCCGCGACGCCTGCGATGCCCTCGGGCCCATCGCCCGCTGGGCCGACGGCGACTTGCCGGTGTTCCGCCGGCTCGATAAGGTCCTGCCGGCGTGGAGCGCAAGCAAAGGCAAGTCGAACGCAGCTTCTTCGGCGTCTAACTCAGCAGGCAGCGACGAGACCGTCGTCCAGCGCATCGACTTGAGCACGCTCGGCCCGCTCGCCTGGGCCCCGTTTGCCGCCGAGCCCTTGTCGGGCGTCACCGCCGCCGGCGCGCGCTGGTCGCTGGCGGACCACCGAGGCAAGAGCGTCGTCGTGATCTTTTTCCTCGGCGGCAAATGCGCTCACTGCATGCAGCAACTCCAAGTGTTTGCCAAGGAGTACGAGGCGCTCCAGAAACAGAATGTCGAAACCGTTGCGATCAGCACCGACGGACTCGAGGCCACGCAGGGACTCAAGAACAACAAAGACGGAATCAAGTTTCCGATGCCGATCCTGCCCGATCCCAAGCTGAAGCTTTTCAAGCGATTTCGCGCCTATGACGACTTCGAGAGCCAGCCGCTCCACGCGACGTTTTTGATCGATGCCCAAGGTAACGTTCGCTTCCAGCGAATCTCGGCCGACCCCTTCCTGGAGGTCGAGTTCATCAAGGCCGAGGCGGAACGGGTCAATCGCATTCTGAAGTTTGATTCGTTGACGGCGAAACCCGATTCTACACGTCGGTCGGTTGGGCCTCACTGAAAAACAGCTTCCGCGGGCGCACGGCAATCAACGCGGTTGCGGCTGCAAGGCGCCTAACCGGTGGCCGATTCGGCAATCGCGCGCAATAATAAGCGGAAATACTTACAGGAGCCCGATCATGAGTACGATCACGCGTCGCGTGAGCCGCCCTGCTCCTTCTGCGCCCGCTTCGCCGTCGCCCCTGGTCGTTGACGTTCCGCCCGAACAGCGCATCGTCATTCGAAACGTAGACTGGGATCTCTACGACCGGCTTTCCGACGCCGTCGGCGCGCGGCAACACGTATACATGGCCTTCGACGGCGAGGACCTTGAGATCATGACCAAAGGCTTCATGCACGAACACTACAGCGATCTGATGGGCTGGCTGGTCAGGTTGGTGGCGTCCGAGCTCAAGGTACGCTGTCGGGCCGCCGGCGAGACGACTTGGAAACGGCCGGAGATCGAGAGGGGCCTCGAAGCCGACAACAGCTATTATTTCCTGCCCAAAAAACTGGCAACCGTTGTGAAGGGGGTCGTGCGCAAGTCGAACGAGGTGTCGGACTATCCCAACCCCGACCTTGCAGTCGAAATCGATTTAACCGAGTCTCAGGTCGACCGCGCCGGCATCTACGCGAAGCTTCAGGTCGCCGAGGTTTGGCGTTTCAATGGCGCGAAAGTGATTATTGATCAACTGCAACGCAATGGAACTTATAAGTCCCGTTCCGCCAGCCGGTTCCTGCCCATCCGGGCCGAGGAGATCCTGCGCTGGGTTGCTCTCGAAGATTCGAGCGACGAATGGGCATGGGAGCTTCGGTTGCGCGAGTGGGCACGCACCGAGCTGGCCCCGCGGCTCAAGAAATAAGTACCATTCATCAAGAAGTTGAAGCGAGCTCGCTCCGCTGGCAGCACTACTCTCATAGAGCAAACAGCCATTAAGGAGCGGGAGGCATGGCGAGCGGACCATCGGTTGCTTCGTTGAAGCACCTGCGGACTTTGTTTCAGGTCGGAACGGTTGGCGGGTTGACCGACGGTCAGCTCCTCGATCTCTTCGTCCAGCGGCGCGACGAAGACGCGTTCGCGGCCCTCGTCGACCGGCATGGGCCGATGGTCTGGCGCGTGTGTCGAGGCTGGCTCGGGCATCGTCATGATGCGGAAGATGCCTTTCAGGCCACGTTCCTGGTTCTCGCCAGGCGGGCGCCGTCGATCCGGAAGTCAGACGCCGTTGGCAGCTGGCTGCTCGCCGTCGCCGGCCGAGTCGCCGCCAAGGCACGGTCCGCCGCCCGCAGGCGCTCCGTCGCCGAGCGCGCGCTTGGAGTGCGTGACGGCGCTACGATCGACGCCAGCCCGCCCGAACCGTGGACCGAGCTCCACCACGAGCTCGACCGGCTCCCTGAGAAGTATCAGCTTCCGCTGGTCCTCTGCTATTTAGAGGGCCTGACCTACGAGCAGGCTGCGGTGCGCCTGGGCTGTCCCGTGCGGACAGTCCAGACCCGGCTGGCTCGCGGGCGCAGCCGGCTGCGAGGCCGGCTGGCGCGCCGGGGTCTCGATCTGTCGGCGACAGTGCTGGCGGCGCCTCGTCTTTCCAATTGGGCAGTAACTCCGGTTTCGGATGCTCTGAAAGAGTCCACGGTCAACCTGGCGCTGACGTTCGGCGGGATCAAGGGAACCGCGGCCGTCGCCCTTGCAAAGAGGGTCTTACACGCGATGTATCTCGCCAAGCTCGGAACCGCTCTCAAAGTCCTGGGGCTCTGCGCCGTCATCGGAGCCGTTACGTGGGTCGCGTGGCGCCAGATCGATGTCCATCGCTCGGTTCCGCCTTCCAGCACGCCCGCTCAGGCCGGCGAATCTAAAGCGCAAACACCGTCGAATGGTTCGGTCGCGGCCGCGACCGACGAAGGATATTACGTGACGGGGTTTGTGCGTGTCGAAAAAACCGGCGATCCCGTCGCCGGCGCGAAAGTACGCGCCGACATCGGAATCAAGGATCTTCACGTTGAGTCGCGCGAGACCATCACCGACGTCGACGGCCGCTTCTCGATTCCGTTGCCCGAGGGGAATGCCCGCCTCTTTCTGAACGCACCGCGCGGGTACTGGCTTCCAGAGCCTGCGAAGCATTTCGACTGCCTCGCGGTCTCACGCGAACACCCCGTACAGCGCAAGGACTTCCGGGTACGCCGTGGCTCGCTCTGGAGGTTCCGGTTCACCCACGGCCCAGATCACGCGGCGGTTCAATCGGGGTCGATCATGCAGACCGCCTGGGACCGGATCGAAACCGACGCCAGCGGGTTCGCGGAGGTCACGCTCCCCAGCGAGGCGGGCGAAGCGTCGCTCTTGCTGTGGGGCTCGACCAAGCTGGTGAATTTTCGCAAGCAGTCGGTCACCGTGCGCTGGGACACGAACTTCCGCCCCGCGGCTGTCAAATCAATCACGCGGCACGACCAGCCGGGCCAAGCACCAAGCTTCCGGCTGACCGACGAGGGCGGCCGGTCGGCGGTCGTCACAGGCGCGGTCGAGCCGACGACCACGGCTGGCCGGCTCGTAATCAATGCGTCGCTCGCCGAAGCCGATGTCCGGGACAACCCTGGATCGACTGGAACGCTCACGGGCACGGTGAATGACCAGCAGGGCCGCCCCGTCGCCGATGCGCACGTCACGATCTTCTATCAATTTCGTCAATGGGGCTCGATGTCCGACCGCGACGAGCACTGGGTACGCACCGATGTTAATGGCAAGTACACCATCCCGTCAGTCCCACGCAAGTCGTACGAGGGCGACCTCACCAAGCTGTCGGTCGTGGTTTACAAGCCGGGTTTTGTTGGGGTCGATTCGCCCGTGTTGGGCTTTTGGCCGGGAGACAAGGGCGTCCACGTTGTCGGGCCGCTCCGCCTCGAGCCGGGCGTCGCGCTGGCGGGAACCGTTGTCGACCCCGACTCGCAGCCGCTCGAGGGAGTCGAGATCCGGGCGATGGGCTGCTGGGCCATGGGCGCGCAGACGTATCGCTCGGGCCCCGACGGCCGGTTCGTAATCCCGCACGTGAACAAGGGTGTCGTACCCATTTCGTTCAACCTCGGTGCGCTGGCGGCGGGCGGGAAGTACGTGGTCGATGGTACCGATGAGCTGAGGGTGCAACTGCGGCCACGGCCCGACGCGAGTGGTGCCGCCGCGAATCCGTCGCCGCCTCCCAAGCCCTTGAAGCCCGGCCAGCCCGCGCCCCCGTGGCATGTGACCGGCTGGACCGACGGCAAGGCTCGCGCGCTCGACGACTTCCGCGGCAAGCTCGTGGTGCTCGAGTTCTGGGGCATCTGGTGCAGCCCCTGTGTCAACTCGCTCGGCCGCGTCGAATCGGACAGCCGGCGCTACGCAGACCGCGACGTGGTTTTCTTGTCGATCCACACGCCCGGCGATAGCCTGAACAGCATCCGCAAGCTCTATGCGCTCAAGAAACTCACACTCGTCTCGGCTGTCGACGACGGCCGCGATGACGACATTGGCGGCGGGGATACCGCGCGGGCCTACGGCATCCGCGGCTACCCGACATTTGTGCTCATCGACCGAGCCGGAAAAGTCGCGTTTCGATCCGACAATTCGACCGGTCCCGCGCTCGCGGGCCTCGACGCCGCCCTTGAAAAGCTGCTGGCACAGCCGTGACCGGCCGCGGCGGTCTCGCGTCGGCCGTTCTGGGCGGACCGGCCGGCCTCGCGTATCATGAATTTCGTCGGCGCACCTTGTGCACAACCCGCGAGGTGCTGGCGCCTTGGTGAAGTCAATCGATCACCCGGATGTGACCGTGCCCTTACTCGACCACTTCCATCCACCGCTAGCACCGACGCGCCACTGGGAGTCGTTCCACGTCAACTGGGCGGGCGCCATCGCCGACGCCTTGAATGAATCGCTTCTTCTCGAAGGCTATTTTGCTGAAGAGCACGCGCAGCTCGGTGCCCGAGTCGAAATCGACGTGGCCACGTTCAGCGGCTCCGAAACGGGAGCGCACACAGCCGGTACGACGGCCACTTTGCCAAGTCGGGTGTGGGCTCCCCCCCAGCCGGCGTTCGTCGTGCCGGCCGCGTTCCCGGATTCCTTTGAAGTGTTGGTGTTCGAGAACGAGGGGGGCGGCCGGCTCGTGGCCGCGGTTGAGCTCGTCAGCCCGGGAAATAACGACCGAGTCACCCAGCGGCACGCTTTTGCCATCAAGTGCTCAAGTTACCTCTGTCGGGGAATCAGCCTCATCGTGATTGATATCGTCACCAATCGGCGGGCCAACCTCCACAACGAGATCATGCAGCTTCTCGGCCATGCGGCAGGCTCGGCGATTCTGGCCGAAGCGGTCCTGTATGCGGTCGCCTACAGACCGATCGTCCGTGACGGCCAGGAGCAGATCGAAATCTGGCCCGCGCCGCTGGAGATCGGCCGGAGCCTGCCGGAGCTCCCACTGGCGCTCAACGCCGAACTCGCACTTCCGATCGACCTGGAGTCGACCTACACCGCGGCCTGCCAGCGCCGACGCCTGGGCTGACAAGAAAAAGCGATCAACTTGGCACCACTCGGGGCTCCGTCTCTGGGCGAACCGGCCTTCGGCTCGTATCATGGGTTCTGACAAGCGCAATAGACCCCTGACTGGCGAGACCATGTCTTCCGAATTCGTGTACAACGACGGGACCGACGACACACTTGCGGCGCCGGCACAGGATCGCCGGTCGGGCCGGCCGTCGCCTGCGGTGTTGCTCACCGGGCGGCAGATCCAGCGGCTCAAACCGCTCGAGGGCAAGCCTTCCGGCACGTTGCTGGTGCACGAGATCTACCGCAGCCTCCAGGGTGAGAGCACGTTTGCCGGGCTGCCATGCGTTTTCATTCGCCTTACTGCCTGCAATCTGCGCTGCGGGTATTGCGACACGCCGCACGCCTTCACGCAGGGCGACGTGATCGCCCTCGACGAGGTCGTCAACCGAACCCTCGCTCTGGGCGACGACCTGGTCGAAATCACGGGCGGCGAGCCGCTCTTGCAGCCCGAAGTTTACCCGCTCATGACCCGGTTGGCCGACCTGGGCAAGACGGTGTTGCTGGAAACGAGTGGCGCGATTGACACCAGCGCAGTCGACCCTCGGGTGCGGGTGATTCTCGACATCAAGACGCCCGGCTCCGGCGAGGTCGACGCCAACGTGTGGAGCAACCTCGAGCGGCTCAAGCCGACCGATGAGCTCAAGTTCGTCCTGTGCGGCCGCGACGATTTCGAGTGGGCAGCCACACTCGTTCGCGACCGTGCGCTTACCGATCGATGCCCGGTCCTTTTCAGCGCATCTTTCGGACAAGTCGATCCGACCGAGCTCGCCGCGTGGATCCTCTCATCGCGATTGCCCGTCCGGCTGCAGCTTCAGCAGCACAAGATCCTCTGGGGCGCCGACGCTCGGGGCGTGTGACACTTGTGCCCCGGAAGTCGCATGCGCTCATCGAAACGACCCGGAAACCAAGGTCATGCACCGGCTCCCGCTACCCGATGAGCTGCCGTATCATTTCCAGCCGCCCAAGCTGAGCCCGTTCTGGGTGCGGGCGAGCCGGCTCTTTATTAGCTACTCGCTGCGGCGCGTGCAGTTCGTACGACAGATCGACGCCAGCGGGCTCGAGTCGCTGGCAGCGCTCGCGGAAAGGCGCGACGGTGTGCTCATCACGCCCAATCACCCCGATCTGGCCGAGAACGGCTGTATCGCTATGCCGAGGGGATGCTCGCGCTGCGGGAGCTCGAATTCCTCGGTGCACCCCAGCAGGGGACGCTCAAGGAACGGATCACACGGCTGATGTTTTCCATTTTGGACGAGATGGAGGACCGGCGAATAGGCCGGCGGTCTGACGAGCCGGTACCGGTCCGCGTCAAGGAGCTTCGCCGCTGTTGTCTCAAGGCTCTGGCCGCGCCGGGAGTCACTCGCGAAGATCAGCGCACCGCGCGGCGCGATCTGAACAGCCTCTTCGTGGCGATCCAGCTTTTCAGCTATCCGGGCGATTACGTGCGCGAGAGCCCGACGCTCGAGCGGTTTGCCGAGATCATGACCAAGTTCGAGCAAGACGCGTTAGGCGTCACGTACCCCGCCCCACGCGGTCCGCGGCGGGCCATCGTCAAGCTGGGCGAGCCCATCGACGTGCGCTCGTACCTCCAGCCCGGCGGCCGCCGCTCGCGCGACGCCACGGCCGCGCTCACCGACGAGCTTGAAACGCGCATCCAGAGTTTGATGGACGCCCTCGGCCCTGGCCACCCGCTGCCCGAGTCGGCCCTCGTGCCGGCGGGGTTGCCGCCGCTCGAACACGTGACGAGCGATCGCGGCGCAACATGATCCCTTGTCAAGAAGCGCCAAGCCCGGGCGTCACACCGGCGGAGCGTGCGCACCGATCTGCTCCAGAATTCCGCGCGGTGCTCCGCCGGCCATCGGCTCGGGCCTGATCTCCACAAGCAGGTCGCCCCTTACACGATAAAAGAAAAACTGCTCAGGAATCGAAACTAACGTGCCAGTGGCCGGTATCGTCTCCAGACCCGGCCACTCGAAGGCTCCCGTGTGCGTGCCGCCTTGCCGCCATTTGATCGCGATCACGTCGCCGCGGCGCTCGGGCGCGTCGTGTTCGTAACGCCAATCCGGAAAGCCAGCATAGAGGGCACGGAGCATTGTGAGGAATTGCTGTTTGTTGAGGGTGCGCCGCAGTGACAAACGCGAGATCGTCCGACACCGCCGCGGCAATCTTGTCGACGTCGTGAGTCTTGAGACCGTCGATGTACGAACTCAGTACAGCCGGAACCTCGGTCATCGGGTTTTCCTTCACGCTCTTGGTCGACCGGGTTGCGCGATTGCTCCAGAGGGCACAGCGGCTTAAGATCGACGGGCCAAAGCGATCGATGTGACCCACCCCTGCCTGCTGGCGCGCTTTGTCCCGCCATGGTTCGCTGAATCCGTCGTACACCCGGCACCGGAGCTTCGTCCCATGATATTCGGCCGCGCTCGGCATCGCGAGTTGCTGTCTGTCGGACTCCTTGCCGGTCTCGCGGGCGTCGTTGTCGGCACCGGCGCCGGAGAAGAGCAGCACAAGGATGCCCAGTCATCCGCAGCCAGCGCCACCGAACCCAAAGCCAAGGACGAGAAACTGCGCCAGGAATTGCTCGAGCGCATGCGCGCCGACCAGAACGCGCACCAAGCGATGATTCCGCTCATGCAGAAGCACACCGGGATGAGCCCGGACGCCATCAAGAGGATGGACCTTCCCGCCGTCAAGCGGCTCAATGAGATCGACCACGAGAACACCGAGCGCATGAAGCAAATCGTCAAGCAGCACGGTTGGCCCGGCAAATCGCTGGTCGGAACCGACGGCGCAGGCGCAGCATGGCTCTTGGTCCAGCACGCCGACCACGACAGGGCATTTCAGAAACAGTGCCGCGACCTCATCAGTCAAGCCGTGAAACGCCGTGAGGCGACCGGCGAACATCTCGCTTATCTTACCGACAGGATTTGCGTCGGCGAAAACAAAAAGCAAGTTTACGGCACCCAGATCCGCCTGGTTAAAGGCAAGTGTGAGCCGTTGCCCATCGAGGACGAAGCGAATGTCGAAAAGCGGCGCAAGGAAGCGGGCCTGTCTTCCCTGGCCGACTATTTGAAGTTTTCGCAATCGATGCTTGAAAAGCCGGCGAATCGGTAACCGACGACTGGCGCAAGCCCGCCTTCAGCGAATGAACACGGCCCAGAGCCCCACAAGGCCGATCGCGGCGAGGAAGAGCGCGACGGTGATGCTCAAAGGCCACTGGCCAAGCTTCGGGGGCTCACCGCGCTTTAGCTGCCGGAGCGTCTGCCAGTGGGAACCGCACGCCAAAAGAGTCGCGACGATCCCCAGGATAAGCAGCGCGGTCCCGAAGCGGATGGCACCATGATGCAACCGGATGTTCTCGGGGGTCAATTGTTCAAGCAAGTGCGAACGGAAGAACGTGACCATTCCAAACCCAAAACTCGCCATGGTCAGCGTCGTTCTGACCCAGGCGAGTGTTGTCCGGTCGAGCACCAGTTGGGTCCTCAAGGTCGCCATGCTGGTCTGCTTCTGTGCCAGCTCGGCGCGCGGATCGTTGGGTGGCGATGTTTCGTCCGTCACTCTGTTGGCCTCATAAGCAATCAAAGGCGGCACCGAAATCACCACCCCAAAAACGGCCGCATACCGATCCAGTGCTGTAGTGCCAAGAGTACCGCCACGTAGCCCAAAACGCGCAACAGGACCTGGGAAAGGTTGCCGGCGACTTCTCGGAGCCGCATGCCCCGAAGCGCACGCTGCTGCCCGCTCCAGACAGCGATCAAGCCGCCCACCACCAGCAAGAGCCCGATCGGCACGAACTCCCATGCCTCCAAGAGCAGACTGCCCCGCCCCATGATGAATGCGTCTCCCGGCCTGTGCGGCGAACTCAAGATGTGAAACGGACGCGCACCGGATTGGGTCTGCGCGGGTTCCAGCGCATCGCGCGGAGAATCGTTCAAATGAATCTCGCTGAACTTGATTACAAACTAGCTCGCAAGCGCCGTCGAGTCGAAAAAAAACGGATTCCGCACAGCGTGTTGATCGGTGGTGTGAACTTATAACAACTGGGGGCTTTGATCGGTCAGGTTCATCGTTGGCGGCAACGCGGCGCCGGTCAAAGCGTCGCAGTTGCGGGAAGCCGGAACACGCGCTGTGCGTTAGCAGTCGTGGCGCCGGCGAGCTCGGCGAGCGAGAGGCCACGGATCTCCGCCAGCCGCTCCGCGGTCACCGCCGCCCGGCGGGTTCGTTCTGAGCCGCGGAAGGGATGGGGAGTGAGGTAGGGGCTGTCGGTTTCGACCAGGAGTCGGTCCAGCGGAACGCGAGCGGCCACATCGCGCAGTGCGTCGAGGTTCTTGTTCGTGAACGTCACCATCCCGGCGAACGACAGGTGCAAGGCCCAGCTCAAGACAGGCCGATGCGTCTTCCCAGGTTCCGGTGAACGAGTGCATCACCCCACGAACCGGGCGATTCAGGCCCCTGCAATTGTTCGATGATCTCGCGCTGGCAGTCGCGGCAATGAATGACGACCGGCAGGTCTTCTCGTAGGCCAGCGCTCAGATGCCGGTCGAACCACTCTTGCTGCTGCGTCAAACGGCGTGCGTTTCCAGTAACGGTCCAGCCCGGTCTCGCCGACCGCGACGACTTCGGGCCGGCCGACCAGCTCGACGATGCGACTCCAGTCTTCCGGCCGGCTTCGGCCGCGTCATTGGGATGAATGCCGACGGCCGCGAAGATGCCCGCAGTGCGCCGCGCGAGCTCGACCACTGCCGCGCTGGTCGCCGCCGTCGTGCCGATGGCAATGATTTGCAGCGACATTGGCGCGACAGCGCTCGCTCGAGCACATCATCCAGGTCGGCGCGGAGCCTGCGGTCATCGAGATGGGCATGCGTGTCCACCAAGCACGCCGGATTGTGCGAATCGGATCCGCTCATGGCTCGCGTGGCAGTCCGGCTGGCGGGCTGACCGGCGGCGCCGTCGGATCGGGCCGTGCATCGGCGGCTACGCCGTGCCGGCTCTGTTCGTGATAACCGACGAGTTCGAGACGGTATCCCGTCACCTCGAAACCCTTGGCTGCTCAGATATTCCGGCAAGCCGCGGATCGAGCTTGGCGATCAGACTCGGAGTCGAATGGGGTCGGCAGATCAAAGACCGTCGCCGGTTCGGAGGCAGCGGAAGTGGTAGTGCGGGTCGCGGCGGGCGTCGTACCGGGAGCGAGTCGTGCCGTCGCCGGCCGGTGAGCTTGGTCGCCACACCGATCTCGACCAAGGCCTCGAGCGCCTTGTACACGGTGGCCAGGCTGATCCTGGGCATCGCCGAGCGGACGGACTGATACACGTCCTCGACCGTCGGATGGTCTGCGCTTTGCGCGAGATGGTCATAGACGGCGAGTCGTTGCGGAGTGCAGCGCAGCCCGGCACTCTCGAGTGATCGTACGCAGCGCTTGATGATCGAGCGGCAGTGTTTCCATCGTTCGAAACGAGCTGGTGCCAGCGGTTTTCGATCGCCGCCCCGCCGGACTCCGGACGGTCGGTGACGATGCCCCCGCGTGCGGCCGCAATTCCTTCAAGGCACTTGCCTTTCCATTGTTGGGCTGCTTGACAGCCCTGTCAACCGCGTGTTAGATTCAGACCTTGGGCCGGGGCTGGAGAGGCAGATCATCGGGCTCGGCCCGTCAGGGGCTTGGTTCGCTCCCTGCGCCTGAGTCGCCGTGCGGCCTGGGCCATCGAGTGCTCCCAGGGAGGTGTTGCTCATCTCGGCACACCGCGAAGTAGGAACTCCGAGCCCCGGCTGAGTGGGCTCGGCGTTCCAGCGGCTGTCGCCTGCTTCGCTTGGGCCGGCGTCGCCGCTCCGCCGGCCAGCGGCGAGTCGTCCTCGAGCACGCCTCGGAGGAGATGAATGAGCGTCGATCTGGTTCGCATCGTCGATAGCATCCACCGCGACAAGAATATCTCCAAGGATATTCTTTTCGAAGGGATCCAATCGGCACTCACCACCGCGGCACGCAAGCATTACCCGGATGCCGGCGAGATCGAGGTCCGGATCGATCCCGACTCGGGGTCGATCGACGCGACCAAGGATGGGGTCAAGATGGACCCCGCCGAGCTGGGACGGATCGCCGCCCAGACGGCCAAGCAGGTCATCATCCAGAAGATTCGCGAGGCCGAGCGCGACAGCCTCTTCGACGAATTCGAAGACCAGCGCGGCGACCTGGTCACCGGGACGGTGCAGCGGTTCGAGGGGGGCGCGGTCATCGTCAACCTCGGCAAGACCGACGCCATCTTGCCGCGGAGCGAGCAGATCCCCGGCGAAAGCTATCACCCCAACGAGCGGATCCGCGCGATCATCCTGGATGTCCGCAAGGTCGGCCAGCGGGTCAAGATCATCCTGAGCCGCACCCATCCCGACTTCGTCCGCCGTCTCTTCGAGCTGGAGATCCCCGAGATCGCCGATCAGATCATCGCGATCCGGGCCCTGGCGCGCGAGGCCGGCTATCGCTCGAAGGTCGCCGTCACCTCGATCGACACCAAGGTCGACGCCGTCGGCGCCTGCGTCGGCGTCCGCGGCACGCGGATCAAGAACATCGTCGATGAGCTGGGCGGCGAGCGGATCGACATCGTGCGCTGGAACGAGTCGCTCCAGGTCTTGATTCCCAACGCCCTGCAGCCGGCCGAGATCGACGAGGTCATGCTCTGTCACCTGCTGGGCCGGGCGATCGTGCTGGTGCGCGACGATCAGCTCTCGCTGGCCATCGGCCGCCGCGGCCAGAACGTGCGGCTGGCCTCCAAGCTGGTCGGCTGGGACATCGAGATCATGACCGCCGAGGAGCTCGACGAAGTGATCGAGAAGGCGGTCAAGGCGTTCGAGAAGATCGAGGTCGTCGACACCGAGCTGGCCGAACGGCTGGTCGAGCAGGGTATCTTGAGCTACGACGACCTGTCGGTGATGGAAATCACGGATCTGGTGAACACGATCGAGGGTTTGACCGAAGAACAGGCAGTCGAAATCGTGGCCCGGGCCGAGGTCCTGGCCGAGGCACAGACCGAGGATCTTCCTCGCCGCAAGGGGGCGCGGGCGTCGGCCGAGCGAGCCGGCGGCCGTCGGTCGAGAGCTTCGAGGACGGCAGACGGGCGAGCCGGCGCCGACGCAGCGGCCGACGAGCGTCGCCCGCCGACGAGTTCGCTCGACGACCGACCTTGCCGAAGCATCGCAACCGATGCCGCGACCGCGGAGCTCGATTCGGCCTTGCCCACCGAGTCGGCCGACGCGGTCGCGGGCGAATCACCGCCGGACGACAGCACGGATTCGGAGCGTGACGAGGCCAGCGACGACGAGATCCACGACGTGGCCCTGGCGGTCGAGAAATCCAGTTACTCGCCCCAGGGCCACGAGGTGACCTTCGCCGCCCAGCGACGACGATCAGGGCGAGACCATTCGGATCGTGACCGAAGCGGTCGAACAGAGCGACGCTCGGGATGCCCGAGGCCGTCGGCACTGCCGCCGGCCTCGCGCACGCAGCCGAGCTCGACCGCGCCGTCCGAACGTCGCTTCCAGCACCGCGACCGTCATCGACCGCCCGGCCCGTCGACGACCGGCCGTCCTCGAGCAAGGCTCGACGGACCGGGCCGAGCGAACGGTATCCTGAGATCGGTGGATCGCCGAGCCTCGCCAGGACCGAACTGATAACCGAACCATCGAGAACGACAGCCCGGGTCGCGGCCGGCCCGGGAAACCGGAGTCAAATCCGGGAGGAGTTGCCTTTGTCGACGCGCGTTCACGAGTTGGCCAAAGAGCTGGGCCTGAAGAGTCAAGAGCTGCTCGAGCGCATCCAGAAGTGGGGACTCGACGTCAAGGCCAACGCCTTGGCCAGTCTCGACCCGCCGACGGTGGATCGGATCAGGGAGTTGATGGACCAGCCGACGGCGGACGCGAGCGGCGCCGCGCGCGGACCGCGCCGTCCCGCAGGCCGCGAGCCTGCGGTCGGCGCGCCGGCGTCCGCGCGGCGAGCGTGCTCCGCGGCGGCCGAGGCCGCGGCCCGGTTCGCGCCGGCTGCCCAGCGCACCGGCGGCACGGGCCGCGGCGCCCGGCTCGGTCGCGCCGAGCCCGCGCCGCCGCCGGCTGCCGCGGCTCCGCAGCGCCTGGTCCCCGGCTCCTCTCCCTCCGGCTCCGCGCGCGACCGCCGGCGGCGCCGCGCGCCTCCGGACCAGCCGCCGTCGCCGCCGGTCCGCGGCCGCGGCCGCTCCTCCTGGTCCCGGCCCCCCTGTCTCGGCCTGGCGGCGGTTTCTCCGGAACTCGGCCGGGCGGCGGCCCGCTCTCGGCCCACACGCCGCATCGCGGCGCCGCGCCGCGGCCGGGCGGCACTCCGCCGCAGTCGGCCGGGTCCGCGCGCACGAGTCCCGAGGCGGTCAGCCGTCGCCCAGGCGCCGTCGGCGGCCGGCGGCGCATCGGGCTTCCAGCCCCTGAAGCCGAGCGACTACATGTCGTCGGCGGGAATCCGCCCGCATGACACCGCGGGTCGGCCCTTCGTCGCCGCCGTCGCCGGGCCGCGCCGGCCCGGCGGACCGAGCTCGGCCGGCGATGCCGGCCGCCGCGAATCTCCGGGTGGGCCCGGCGTCGGCCCTTGCCCCCGGTGGCCGCGCCCACCGCGCCGCCGCAGCGCCCGGCGGCTCCGCCGCCGCGCCGCGCCAGCCGGCCCGGCGCCCAAGACCCAGCGCCCGGAGAAATCCGTGACCAGGGAGGAAATGCTGGCGCTGATGCAGTCGGGGCAGCTCAACGACGTCGCCAGACCCCGGCCGCGGGCACCGCCGGCCCGGCGGCGGACCTCGCGCCGGCCAGCCGCCAGCGCGGCGCCGGGCCTGCCCCGGCGGCCTCGCCCGGCGCCGCCGCGCCGGCCCGGTGCCGCCGCCGCGCCGCGCCGGCGCCCGCGGTCCCGGCTTGCCCCAGCGCCGCCACCGCCGGCCGTGGCAGTCGACGACGAGGAAGACGAAACGGAACAAGACCGGCCGACTCGGCTCGGCCGCCGATCGCGCCGGCCGCCGCGCCCGCCGCAGCGAGCGCGCCGTCGAGCGCCGCGTCACCTCGCCCGTCCCCGCCGCCGCCCTGCTCGCCGACGACGACGACGTGCGCCGCACCCGCTCCGGCACCAAGAAGTCGCGCGGCGGTCATCGCGTCGCGGTCGCGCCGCTCCGCAAGTCACACGCCGAGATCGAACCGCCGATCACCGTCCGCGGCCTCTCCGAGGCGATCGGCGTCAAGGCCAACGATCTGATCCGCAAGCTGATGGGAATGAACCAGCTCGCCACCATCAACGCCTCGCTCGACGACGAGCTGGCGATCATGCTCGCCCTGGAGTTCGGCATCGAGCTCGAGGTCGTTCACCCGCGCACCGCCGAGGACGACCTGCTCGACTCGTTCGCACTCGTCCAGCTCGTCGGAGAACCTCGTGCCTCGACCCCCGGTCATCACGATCCTGGGCCACGTCGACCACGGCAAGACCTCGCTCCTGGACCGCATTCGCAAGTCGAACGTCGTCGATTCCGAGAGCGGCGGCATCACCCAGCACATCGGCGCCTACCAGGTCGAGTCCGAACGGCCGCCCGATCACGTTCGTCGACACACCCGGCCACGAGGCGTTCACCTCGATGCGCGCCCGCGGCGCCAACGTCACCGACATCGTCGTCCTGGTCGTCGCCGCCGACGACGGCGTGATGCCCCAGACCGTCGAGGCCATCGCCCACGCCAAGGCGGCCGACGTGCCGATCGTGGTGGCGCTCAACAAGATCGACTTGCCCAACGTCGACACGCCGTCCAACATCAACAAGATCTACGGCGAGCTGTCGCAGCAGGGCTTGAACCCCGTCGAGTGGGGCGGCGACACCGAGGTCGTCAAGACCTCGGCGGCGACCGGCCAGGGCATTCCCGACCTGCTGGCCACGCTCGAGACGATCGCCGAGCTGCACGAGCTCAAGGCCGATCCCGACCCGGCCGGCGACCGGCACCTGCCTGGAGGCGTCGCTCTCCGAGGGCCGCGGCGTGCGTCGCCTCCGTGCTGGTCCAGGACGGAACCCTCAGGGTCGGCGACGTGATCGTCTGCGGCGACGGCTTCGGCCGCGTCCGCGCGCTCTTCAACGACAAGGGCCAGTCGATCGAACAGGCCGGCCCGTCGACCCCCGTCGAGGTCTCGGGCCTCGACGTCGTGCCCTCCGCCGGCGAGAACTTCGGCGTCATCGACGACATCTCCGCGCCCGCGACGTCGCCGAGGCCCGCCGCGTCCGCGCCCGCGACGCTCGCCCACGCCGATCGCCAGGCCGTCACGCTGGAAAACCTCTACAGCAAGATGGCCGAGCAGAAGCTCAAGAGCCTCAACCTGATCTTGAAGGCCGACGTCCAGGGCTCGATCGAAGCCCTCACCAAGGAGCTCGAAAAGCTCGAGAACGAGGAGGTCCCGATCCGCGTGCTCTTGAAGGCGGTCGGCGGGATCACCGAGAGCGACATCGTCCTGGCCGACGCGTCGCAGGCCATCGTCATCGGCTTCCGCGTCGCCCCCGAAGACCGCGCCGTCACGCCTCGCCGAGGAAAAGAAGATCGAGATCCGGCGCTACGACATCATCTACCAGGTGACCGACGACATCAAGAAGGCCGTCGAGGGCATGCTCGTCCCCGAGGTCAAGGAGGTTCACCTCGGCCGTGCCGTCGTCCGCCAGGTCTTCAAGATCTCCAAGGTCGGGGCCGTGGCCGGCTGCTTCGTCACTCAGGGCACCATCGAACGCTCGGCCAAGGTCCGGCTGATCCGCGAGGGACGCGAGATCTACAAAGGCTCGATCGAAGCCCTCAAGCGGTTCAAGGACGACGTCAAGGAAGTCCCGCAGAACTTCGAGTGCGGCATCAAGATCGGCAACTTCGACGACATCAAGGCCGACGACGTCATCGAAGCCTACCGGATCGACATCATCCGGCGCACGCTCTAAAACGGCCGACATTCTCCGAGGTGCAATCCGGATGCCGTCACACCGCAGCCTGCGGATGGCCGAAGCAATTCGCGAGGTGGTCGCCACGGCGATCCTGTTCGACGTCGCCGACCCGCGCGTCCGCGGCGTCACGGTGCTGCGCGTCGAGGTCTCGGGCGACCTGCGCAACGCCACGGTCTTCGTGTCGATCATGGGGAGCGAGGGCGAGCGGAGGCAAGCGTTGAAGGGATTGAACACGCGACCGGCTTCCTCCAGGCTCGCGTGGCGGCGCGGCTGCAGACCCGGTTCACGCCGGTCTTGAGCTTTAAACGTGACGACAGCGTCAAGAAATCGGTCGAGCTGTCGCGTCTGATCGACGAGGCGATCGCCGCCGACCGCCATCCGGCGCCGACTCCCGCCGAAACGGTCGCGAGCGGCGCCGCCCTGGATCTGCCCCGAGGGCAGCCGGCAGAAGATGACGCCGGCCTTGGCCCTTCGTGAGGGTGGCTCGGAGCCACCCTCGAGGCCCCGACCCGCCCTGAGAGCGGGTTCGGCTCTTGCCCGCTGGCTCGGCGTCCTCTGGCTCGCAAGCGACCAGCCCGGGCGGGGGCGTTTTCCCCCACAGTTCTCCCTCTGGCATCCAACAGACGATTGAACCCATGGCGACACAAAGCAAGACGCAGTTGCTCACCAACGTCCACTCCGCTGCTCAAGCGGCGCTACAAGCCCAAGGCCGATCGCAACGCGACCCGGCTCTCGGTACTCAAGGCGGTCGTCTACGGGATCTGTCACGAAGACACCACGCGCGAACAGGCCAACCAGGCCCTCTCGCGGTTCGAGGATGAGTTCTTCGACTGGAACGAGGTGCGCGTCAGCAGCGTCGACGAGATCCAGGAGACCCTGGCCGGAATTCCCGATCCGCTCGAGCGAGCCCAGCGCATTCGCCGGTTCCTCCGCCAGCTCTTCAATCGCACCTACGGCTTCACCCTGGATGCGCTGGCCAAGAAACCGCTCAAGGAAGCGCTCAAGGTCCTCCATACGTACGACGCGTTCGCGTCCGATTACGTCACGGCCACCGTCATCCAGCAGGCGCTCGGCGGCCATGCGATCCCGATCGACAACGCTGCGCACCGCGTCCTGAAGCGGCTCGGGATTTCCGAGTCCACGGTTCCCGCCCTGCGCTCGGTCCTCGAGCGCGCCGTCCCCAAGAATCGCGGCGCCGAGTTCCTCGACCTGATCGAAGACCTCGCCAACGACACCTGCGTGGAAGGCGACCCCGACTGCCCCCGTTGCGAGCTGCGCAAGATCTGTGTTTTCGCGCTGAACCGCAAGCCGGAACCACAACCGGCTCAGGCCGGTCGCGCCGCAGCCAAGGCCAAAACGACCAAAGCTCCGGCGCCCAAAACGGCCAAGCAGGCCGCCCCCACCAAGCCCGCCAAGGAGCCTCCTCATTCCGCCAGAGCCCCACGCGGCAAGCACGGCGGGTCCCGTTAACCAAACCGAAGAGGTAACGCCGATCAGTCCGACAATCGCCGTCCAAGATCACCTGGTCGCCGGGTCGGTCGCCCAGGGGAGGGCGAGGTCCTGTCATTTCTCCGGCAACACTGGCACGACGATGCCGGACGGGGTGCTTTGCGATCGGTAGATGCGCTGCTGGGCTTTCTTGAAATCCGTGGGGCTGGCCTCCGGGATGCTGACGAAGGTTTGCGGATTCAGGTCCGCCAGCGGAAACCATGAGCTCTGCACGTGCACCATGATGCGGTGTCCACGACGAAACGTGTGGTTCACGTCCGGCATCTCAAAATTCACCGGCGTCACCTGGCCCGGCGTGAACGGATCGGGATGCTCAAAGCTGTTGCGGAATTTGCCCCGGAACGGCTCTCCGCGAACCAACTGCTGGTACTCGCTCATGGTTTCGACAGGAAGGGGCACGTCCGTTTGCTGTTGGCGGGAGTCGGGCTGACTGGGCTGATAGTCCGCCGGGTAAACGTCGATTAGCTTCACCACGAAGTCGGAATCGGTGCCCGACGTCGACACATGCAGACGCGGACAGACGGGACCGGCGATGGTGATGTCGGCGGCCAGGTTGTCCGTCTCGTACACGAGCACGTCGGGACGTTTCGCGGCAAACCTCTGATCGCTGGCCATGTATTCCTGAGGCACGCTGGTCGCCGCGTAGCCAATGTAAGGGACCGGTTTGCGCGGATCGCTCACGTACTCATCGAACGTTTGTTCGGTTTCCGCCGGCGCGGCGAACGACAGTTTTCCATTCGCATGAAAATAGAGCGTGCGCTTTTCCGCATTGGCCGGGGGCCAGCTTGCATACTGCCGCCAGACGTTGGTTCCGGTCTCGAAAACGGTGGCTTCCTGGAGCTTGGCGTCTGCTTTGCCCTTCAGATGTTGCTCAAAAAAGGGAAAGATGATGTGCGTGCGATAATTCTCGCCTGTTTTCGCACTGAAAGTGACGCGCCCGAAGCGCTGGCCTTCGAAACCGGCCCAGCCGCCGTGGGACCAGGGACCGATCACCAGTCCGGCAAAAATCCCCGGGTTGTTCTTGCGCACGGCCTGATAAGTCCGAAATGGCCCGGCCAGGTCCTCGGCATCAAACCATCCGCCGACCACCAGTACAGCGCACTTGATGTTTTTCATGTGGCGCGAAAGATCGCGCGCCTGCCAGTAGCTGTCGTATGTGGTGTGTCTGACCTGGTCGCTCCAGAGGAAGTTCTTGCCCTTGAAATAGAGTTTGTCGGCGTTGGCCAGCGGCCCCATCTTGAGGAAGAAGTCGTAGGCATCGGCAGCGCCCCAATCAAACGACTCCCGAGTCCGCGGGGGAAGACCGGGCTCGGCCCGGGGCTTGAAGAAGTTATAGAAGCCGAAGTTGGCCAGCAGCATGAACGCGCCGCCATGATAGGCATCGTCGCCCATGAACAGATCGGTCATGGGTGCTTGCGGCGAAGCCGCCTTGAGCGCCGGGTGAGAATCGATGATGCTCGCCGAGGTGAAAAACCCAGGATAGGAAATGCCCCAGATTCCGGCCCGGCCGTTGTTGTTCGGGACGTGCTTCAGCAACCATTCGACGGTGTCATAGGTGTCGGTACTTTCATCAACATCGGCGCTGGATTTTGGGTTGTCAATGTGAGGGCGCATCTCCACGAACGTTCCTTCGGAGAGGTACCGGCCGCGAACATCCTGCATGACAAAGATGTAGCCGGCCTTGTCGAAGGCCTCGGTTGGCCCCAGCCGCGGACGGAACTGATCGACGCCGTAAGGGGCCACGCTGTAGGGCGTGCGCATCATGAGAAATGGATAAGAGTGTGAGCTGTCCTTCGGAACATAAATCGAAGTGAAGAGCTTTTTGCCGTCGCGCATCGGGATGTAATGCTCGTACTTGGTGTAGTGCTCCTTCACGTCAAACGCGTCCGGCTTGGTCTGCGCGGGGCCAGGCGTCGGGCAGGACATGGCAGCGGTCATTGCCAGGACAAGAGTCCACGGCCGAAAAAGCATCAATCGCGTCTCCATTACACCGACCTTTCCCTGTTAAACGTCCCGGCTGACTCGAATGAGTGAGGTTACCCAGGCAAACGAACGATGGCAACGATTCTGCCAGGAAACGCCGCCGGTGGCCGCCCCATGGAAAGGGGTTCAGACACCCATGAACTCGTCGGTCGGACCAACCGGCCAGCGCACCCGCTCTTGGAGCCCCGAGGCGGTCTGAGACCGAGCTTTTCAAGATGACCATCGGATGGGCGTGGTCACTTGACGTGAAACGTAGAACGATTCGTCCTGTCGTGTCGGCACAACGCCGGGCAACGAGGTGAGCGCGCAAGCCGGCCGCGCTCTTCGAGTGAAAGCGCCATGGGGATGTCTGTCTAGGGCTCGGTGTCGCGCGAGGAAAAAGGAAAAAGGGGATAAGTCCAATTAATGGACAAGCGTGTGCGATGGGAATACCCTGAATTGCATGCCAAGAACTGCACGCAACGCACCGGGCGTAAACCAGACACCCATCAACCGTACGCCGACAATTGATGCACGGCATGTCAGCGCGGAATACTGGGTGCCTGAAACCTCCGATATGTTTGTCGTTCCGCATCAACAAATTCGTGAGCGTCCGGAGAATCCGCGCGCTTTCGCAAAATCGATGGATAGCTCGTTGCCGCTCAAGGCACTATTTGGCGAAACGCTCGGCACCCGATTTAAAAGAGGCGGGGAGGATGAAGATGGCGGGTGATCCGTCGGTCGCAATTCAGGGAAGAGCTCTCACCCCCGTCAGGTGGGTTCGTCGAACCTTGTCATTGTTCTGAATCGCACCGATTGATCATCGACTTATGGATATAATATCATGCCGCTTCGGACTGTTCTCACTCGCGTGGCTCTAATCTGCGTTCTGGGAGCGATCGGAGTGCGGACCGCTGCATTGGGAGAAGGCAAGCGGTCGGAGCGGCCCGCCGGCCCAGCCAAGCCTGCCGAGCCGATTCCCCTGGAGCTCGCGTTCTCCCAGCTCCGGCCGTTCATCTACGAGAAGGCGGCGATCAGCCCCACGGGCCGGCACGTCGCCTATGGGGTTGTTTCCCCGAAAGAGCGGCGCGAAGACGTGTGGACTCTCCCGTCGGGCGTGCCAGTCCTCTACTCCGGATCCCGACTCCGGGTCGTCGAGGTCGCCACTGGCAAGACGATCCCCCTGGCGCGGAGGACTCGACGAGCTTCGCCCCGGCCTGGTCGCCAGACGGCACGAAACTGGCCTACTACTCCGACGAGGCGGGGGCCCTCCGCGCCTGGGTCTTCGACGTGGCCCGGGGGAAATCGGCCGTGGCGGCGGGTTTCCGTATCAAAGTCTATATCCACCCGACAACCGCCATGCCGCCTGCCTGGAGCCCCGACGGCCGGCAGTTGCTGGTCCCCGCCCTGCCGGCGGACGAGGAGCACGCCGACCCCAGGCCGGTCCGGGGGAAGATGCAATCGGGCCTGGGCACGGGTGTCCTCGTCCTGTCAAGCGGCGACGAGCCGGCCCCGCCCGTCGAGCGGTCGGAGACCTTCGCGCCGTTCACCTCGGTCGCGGACATGACAGCCATCGACCTCAAAGACGGCTCGACGCGCGTGCTGCTCCCCGCCAGGCCGGTCGGCCGCGCGGGCCCGGCGTTCGCGCAATATTCCCCTTCCGGCCGATTCCTCGCGTACGTCACACCCATGCGAGCCGGGCTAACCCTGGAAGCGGACGACGTCCTCGACCTGGGCGTCGTCCAAGTGGCGCGTCCGAGCCGCGGTTCGTCGAACCGATCGCCCGCGCCTCCGAGACTCGGGAGAGCCATCACGGCGACCTCCTGGGCCGCGCGGGCGTGATTCTCGCCTGGCATCCCACCGAGGATGTCCTGCTCTTCGTGAACGACAACCGGCTCCGTCGGATCGATTGCCGGGGGCCGGCGAAGCCCCTGGTGGACTCGCCCGCTCCCGCGGATTGGGGGCGCGTCAACGGCGTTTACCTGGCCTTCGCCAGCAGAGGGCGAGCGGCGCTCATCGGCCTGCTGGCCAAGGATGCGGAGGCCGACAGCTCTCGAATTGATGCCCTCGGCCTGGTCCCGCTCGATGGTGGGCCGGCCCGCAAGATCGCGCTGAGCAAGGGGTCCGACCCCGGCCGGATCATCCGCCGCGACGGCGTCTCGCTCTGGCAGCCTGTCCCCGACACGGCGACTTTCCTCTGCCCCGGCGAGGACGGGACGCGGACCCTGGTTCGCCGCCTCGACCTGGTCGGCGGCGGCTGGACGACCGTCCGGAGCGAGCTGGCGACCGTCGATTTGCACGGCATGCCGCGCGACGGGTCGTTCCTGTTCGGGCTTGTCGAGAGCTATGCCCGGCCCCCGGATTACTACCGGTTGGGAGTCGACTTCGTTCCGGGCGACCGCCTGGGCGCGATCGAGCCGAGGCTTGACGGCCGGCCGTTCGGGCTCGCCGAGACTTTCCGGACGGTGGTCCCGCTCCACGACGGGACGTTGAAGTCGGTGAGGTCGGCGATTCTCCTGCCGCCCGGGGCGAAACGGGGCGACCGGCTCCCCGCCATCGTGTCCGTCTACGGCGACTCCAACGAGTCCGGTGGGGTCCGCGATTATGGCGGCGGCGATGTCGGCACGATCCCCACGCCGATCTTCACGACCCGCGGCTTCGCGGTCCTGCTGGTCGACGCCCCGCTCGGTCCGGAAGGGCGGCCGGGGCAGCCGATCGAGGAACTTCGCGACGTCGTCCTGCCGCAGGTTTACCGGGCGGCAGAGCTGGGATACATCGACATCGACCGGGTGGCCGTGATGGGACAATCCAACGGCGGTTATTGCACGGCGTCGCTGGTCTCGTCGACGAACCTGTTTCGGGCGGCGGTCGCCATCTCCGGCATCTATGACCTGGCCAGCAGATACGGCACGCTCCGCGCGGGCGAGAACTTCGCCGTCTGGTGGTCGGAGAAGGGGCAAGGCCGGATGGGCCAGCCGCCCTGGAGCGACCTCCGACGGTATATCGACAACTCACCCTATTGTCGGGCCGACCGCATCCACACGCCGATCCTCCTCATCCACGGACGCGAGGATGCCGGCTGTCCGGTGTCGGAAGCAGAGAAGATGTTTGTCGCCCTGAAACGCCTGGGCCGCGCCGCACAGCTCGCCGTCTACGAAGGCCAGGGCCACGTCGTCTCCGAGTGGGAGGTAAAACCAGCGGTCGACGCGGCCGATCGCGCGCTCGATTTTCTGAAACGCCACCTGGCGAGGGGCCGGGACTTGCCTACCGGCAAGTGATGGGCCGGCGATCGGCCCACCGTTCCAGCCCCCCCTGCTCGTGTGAGCCGTCAACTTCCGCTGAAGACGGTCGCCGGCTCTGGTGCTGCCCAGTCGTCTGTTCGCGAGCCCTTGAGATTGAAGGTGAAGCTCCCAGTGGCAGGCGAGACCAGCGGGATGTTCCGCAACACGTTGCCCTGCAAATCGGTGAGGGCGTGCTTGGTGAGCGGGTCCGCGTTCTGAATCGTATAAACAACCGAAGCCTTCAGGGGTCTTTTCGGTATCAAAATGACCGTGTTGGTTGTGGGGCTGTATTGCGCAGCTTTGAGTGGGACGGGCCACCGCGAATAGAACGGCCCTGGGTTCTCGCCCAGTTGCACCAGCCCCGTGAGTAAGTTTTCCGCGGGGTTGTACTCCGTCTCGGTCGTAACTGCGTAATTGTGGACGTTGGCGACGGACGCTGGTGCCATCGGCTGGCTGAACGTGACGGCGATGCCCGTGCCGATCTTGCCGTGGAAGATTAGATGAGCGCTGGTAATCGCCGGTGTTGGCGGTGGCAACGCCGCTGCACCAGTGACGAGGTATACGACGCCAAAGGCGGCGAGGACGCCGGGTGTCGACGAGGTCGCGGAGAGCTCGATCGGCACCGAGCCGGGGTTGGCGGCACCGGAATTGATTGGGACGCGAACCGTGAGAGTGGACACTCCGGCGGGAAACGTGACCGACTCGTTGACAGGAGTGAACGTATCACTCGCGGACGCTGGCAGCGAGACGTCTTGGCCCCCAATCCCCGCCGAACCGAGGGAGGCAGAGAAATCGACGGTGAGCGGGCCAGTGAGTGGGACGCTGGCCCCGTTGACCATGTTCGCCTTTTCTCGCAGGTTCGTACTCTGAGCGAACGAGCGTCACGTCGAGAGCAGTCGCCTGCTGGCTCACGTAGCTGCTCGGTGTGTCGATGGCCAGAGACTCAATCGGTGTCGCGGCCGGCAGAGGTGGCGCCCCGAGTTTCGCGCTCAAAAGCGCGCGGTCTTCCAGGCTCTCGACCTGGACAAACCCAAGGCGCCGCGCCGGGCAGGGCCGGGAACGGTCGGTCCGCATAACGGCTTCCTTCGCTCGCGAGTGCTTGATCGCCGATCCGGTCGAGATGTGTCCCGACGGTCATCGT
Source organism: uncultured Isosphaeraceae bacterium (assembly GCA_963830625.1). Lineage (GTDB taxonomy): Bacteria > Planctomycetota > Planctomycetia > Isosphaerales > Isosphaeraceae > CAWHMZ01. Next base: position 443,967 of record CAWHMZ010000009.1, read on the forward strand.
CAGATTGTGAGCCGGGCGCGACGCAGCGCCTCGATCCGCTTCGGAAGATCGGCAGATGCATCGGCGGGACTTGAATCAACCCGTTGAAAGCAGGACCAAGCGGCGGCACGACTGAGGAATCATGACGCCGCGGCCGCCGCAGACCGAACTGCGACGGTCCCGTTTAAACGCGAAGGACAGACAGCGTACCGGAGGGATCAGGTCCGCCGCGCTGCTCGAGCCCGTTCGCGCCGCGAACTTACGCAGCTCGAATTGGCAGCTCGCGTAACGCTCTCGACACAGGAAAAGCCCGGCGTCACGGCGCAGCTCAGGTCCGCCGCGGAGCGTCAATCTACTCCCGTCAAGATCGCGCCTCCCGGTTTTATCGGGATTCCGACAGAGCCGCCGAAATCGCAATTGCTCACCATAATGACGCCCGCGACAATGCCCGTCCTTCGCGTTTTGAGAGCACGCAGTCGGTTTATCACCCATTGTCCGAGCATTGGTTGCAGCGCTTCAGGGAGTCAGCCAGTCGTCGAGGCGTAGGCCGGGGATGTGCCGAAAGTGTGCGGTATTGTGCGTCACCACAGTCAGGTCATAGACAAGGGCCGTCGCCCCGATCAGTAGGTCCATGAGGAAGCTCACTCTGGGAGCTCCCGGGTCGAAGGCCGGTGGCGATCTCGCTCGATCGCTTCGAGAATCCGGTCGTCCTCTTCGGTCCAGTGGTCAGCCATCATGCCGGCAGCGGTCTCCGTGCTTCCGGGCCGCCAGCCGGGCGGAGGACCAGGCAGCTTCTTTTTCGGCTTGAGCATCGTCACCTGGACCTCGACCTCTTGGCCATCGACGACGCCGAGGTCTTCATCGAGTTCGATGGTCTTGCCGTGGACTTTGCCGTGCAGGGTCTTCGTCATGACTCCTCCTCGCGTTCGTCGTGGGTTTTCGTTCTCCGCTGCCGCTTCTTCAACGCGAAGCACAGGCGGCGCACCCGCGGAACAGGTCCGCCGCGCTGCTTCAGCCCGTTCGCGCCGCGCGGATTGAGCAAGGCGAGGTAGTAGGCGGTATCGGCGAATACTGGGGTCATCATTCCTCGGCGCGGCGGGGCGAGCCGTGGATGTAGTGATCGTGCTCCTCGGCGAGGTCGGGCGGCAAGCCCTCGGCGATGCCGATGATCGCCGCGTAGCGCTCCGCGAGCGTCTTTGGTGCGTCCGGCTGCTGGACCAGTTCCACCGTTACCTTCGCCCCTCGGGCAACGAAGGCGGAGTCCCTTCGAAGACAACGACGCCGTTGCGCACTTCGCCCGTGTAAGTCTGGGCCATGGAGCACCTCCTCTAGCGACCATTATATCGCCCGGGGCCGGGAGCGTCTTGGCCTCACCGCGCGAACGGCTCGGCGGGAAAGGCCAGGTCCATCATCAGTACCCGGAAGTCGGGCCGGTTGCGGAGCAACACGAAGGTCAGGCAGCGCGCCGGCGGATCATATCCGCCGCGGTGCTTTAGCCCGTTCGCGCCGCGAGCTCACGTATCTCGAGTTGGCTGCTCGCGTGGCGCCCTCGGCACAGGAAAAGCCCGGCGTCGCGGCGCAGCTCAGGTCCGCCCCGGAGCGTCGATGTACGCCCGTCAAGATCGCGCCTCCCAGTTTTATCGGGATTCCGACAGAGCCGCCGAGATCGCAATTGCTCACCATGATCTCGCCCGCGACAATGCCCTTCGCGCTATGACGCCTGCGACAATGCCTGTCCTCACGTTGTCCTTCGCGTTGTTGCGTTCAATATACCGAGAGGCCGACCCGATTTCCCCCGAAAATGCAGGATCGCCTGACGCGGGCGGCCAATTGGCGAATAAAATGACACTTGGACCGGGGTCCGAGCGGCTGGGCGGGCTTGAGTGTTTCGAAAGAGAGGATTCGATGTCGCAAATGAGCGTCGAAGAGCGGATTTCCGCGCTGGAACGAACGGTCGCCCAGCTGGTTCAATCCCGGCAAACCGCCAGCCGGACCAAGGACTGGAAGCGGACGGTCGGGATGTTCTCTGGGAACGAGCTCATGAAGGAAATTGACGCGGCCGGACAAATGATCCGCGAACAGGACCGACAGCGGGGGCGCCAGCGTGGCAATGGCCGGCGCCGGAACAGAAAATGATCGTGCTCGACACCGATCATTTGAGCGTGCTCAAGTACGACGAGCATCCCCGCTGCCGCGTCTTGCGGGAGCGGATGAACGTCTCCGAAGATCCCTTCTTCGCTACCACGATCATTTCCGCCGAGGAACAGATGCGCGGCTGGCTCGCTAAGATTCAGGGATTTCAGACACCCACCGTTTGGCATCGAATGCCCGGACCGATTGATCGACGCGCTGCGCGGCACACTGGAAACCGCGCTCTCCGATAGCTTCCAATCAAGAAGCGCCTCTGCCATTCGGGGTATATGGAATGCTCGTTCCCCTTCCGTGCCCTTCAGGCCTTCCGTGGTTCAAAAATCCTCCGAAACCAGAGAGCAGAAGAGTTCAACCACGGAACCCACGGACCCACACGGAAGAACAAAAGACCCACTCCCGATCCATGCCCTTCCATTGCGTCTGCGGTTGAATGTTAGCGGGATTCCAGACTCCCATCCGTTGGCATCGATCGCCCGCACCGATTCGTGAACAGCTCACGCGGCCGGTGGAAAACCACGGTCTCTGGCGGCTTCCAAGGTTCGGAAGTCCGGTGTCTACTATCCATCGCCAGCGCGAGCGGTCCGCGCCGAAAGCGCGCTATTCGTCACCTCGGTACGCGGCGGCCATCAAGCCGCCATGATGGCGTTCGCTCGGCGGACCTGGCCCATCGTGAGGTCGTCCTCGGGGACCATTTCTTGACGAACTAAAAGTGTAAATGGTGAAACCCCCCGGACGGATAAGCGGAGATTTCTCCGTCGTCCTTGGACTTACGTCAAATCGAACGTGGCCGATCTGGAGTAGAGAAGACGCCTGCCAGTCGCGGATTAACTGACCGGGGGTGAATGTTGTGGCGTGCCCGGCCCCCGCGAGGGAGAATGAGCGTCGTGGGATGGGGTTTAAAGGACGTCGACCGGGGGGGTAGGCCATGAGGCTGCCACGAGTCCGGTTCACGGTGCGGCGTATGTTGGCCGGCGTCGCTATGGCGGCCATCATCTCCTATATCGGGGCCGAGATCTGGGAGGCAGTACGGGCTGGAGATCGACTCAGCCTGCAAGGTTGCTGCTATTCGAGCCTGAATAACATCGCGCTGGCGATGAGCAGCTACAGCGAGGTCCACGGTCGCTTCCCCGCCCCGTTCGTGGCCGACGCGGCCGGTCGCCGGGTCCACTCTTGGCGGAGCAAGGTCCTTCCCTGGATGAGCCTGGGGAACTCGCAGGACGCCCGCTACGACCACGCCGGGCGGTGGGACGGCCCGATTAACGCTCGGCTGGCGGCCGACATCCCGGGCTTCCTGCAGTGCCCGTCGGAGTGCGTGCACAACCCGCACGGCTCGCCATTCGTGATGGTTAACGACTTCGGCGATGTGCCCGTTGACCGTCTCCCCCGCGACGCGATCTTGGTGCTGGAGGCGTGGGGCGCCAATCGCAACTGGTTGGACCCCAACGATCGGGTGGAGTTCACGCCGCGTCTGCGGGTCGCGGCGACGGACCACCCCCACGGGTTCGGGGTGATCCTGAGGGACTTCCGGGTGGTGCGGGTGCGGGACGCGGGTCGGATTCGTAAGACGGGTGGCTACTACGTCCTGGACCCCGAGTGAGGCCCCGCATGGCTTGGCAGGGGCCTCCGGGCCGCTGAGGTGCTTCGCCAACGTCGTCCGCAGCAAATTTGTGCGCAACTGGGATACAGCCAAAGCCTGGACCGTCTCGAGCCGATACGACGCGAAACCGCAAGCAGACGCGCTGAAACTGTAAGCCGCCGATAACCGACGAACCAGATGGAGTGCTGAGATGGATACGGAGTTATTGGTAGACGACCGTATCGAAGAGGGTCGGTTGCTCGTTGAGCGCCTTATCGCAGACGGGTTTGATGTCAGCGTCGCATTTTGGGCCAAGGCTACCGAGGAAGGGTTTTGGCAATTCTTTATTGCCTCTTCGTTTTTTAAGAATGCAGAGAAGCCCAGTAACGTGTATACGGCGGTGTACTGGGCGCTCCAAGCCGTTGGATGCCGGTCGGATCTGACCCTGCTTAACGACAAGGAACCTATCGCCCAGGCTGCCATCGAGCTGCGCGACCGGCTCCCTGCGAGAATATCCACGAGATACCACGTAAGGCGCCTTGGCGGCCTGTCGGTGAACGAAGTTTATGTTTACCCGAAGGTAACTGTACCTTTGAGGCAATCGCGGCAATGTGTCTGGCAAAGGTTCCTGGCGAATTTAACCCGTTGGCGGTAGCCGGCTCTTCCAGTAAGGGGTTTCAAGACACCCACATTCGGCGGTGGTTCAGCATTCACGTATGGTCAACGCGCAGGGATTCGGCGTTCGCTTGCGCCGCATTTCGCGCGCAAAATGGTCCTCTACTATTTTTATTCAAAAAAAAGTATCCCGAGAGCGGCCAATCACTTCCAGCACCACTTTGCACAGTTTTCGGCTGAGACGCGTTAGAGAAAATCGGAAAAGGCCGCATATTGTATGTATAAAGCAGAGCACCTGCGCGCGACGCCTGCCGCGAGCCGACGACGAAAGGCGGAGCCCTTGAACAACCACATCAGCAATCGAGCGGCTCCAATCGAGCAGAGTTTCACAGACCCATCGCTTGGCGGCGTCTGCCGGCGGCCATCAACGGTATAGACGGCCTTACAAACCACGCGCTCCCCGGGCTTCCAACGTGCAAAAGAAGGGCGTCTATCGTTCGCTCGCATTCGCCTGTTGGCGGGTCGCGCATTTAGACCAAATTCGAGTTCGGACCGGGAACGTCGATGACTAAATCGGAGATCAACTCGTGGCTTCTGCGGCACAGATCGCGGCGAACCGGCTCAACAGCCGTAAATCAACTGGCCCGACCACACCAAAAGGCCGGGCAAGGTCATCTATCAACGAAAGAAATGCCGCGGGGTGCTGCTGGCTGCGCGACCAGTGGCAGGCGCTGCGCTCGCAACTGGAGCCTAACGGGTTCTGGCAGTCAAACGATCGGCTCAAGGCCATTCGCCTCTTGGGCCGTCAGCCGGTTGAGGCGAACGAGGACCGGCGCGTCGCCGCAATTTTCGTGGCCAGCCACGCCCTGAAGCGAGCCGGCAAGACCGAGTTTGACGACCTCTCAAGCGACATGGAGGATGCGCAGCGCGACCGTTACCAGAAAGCCGTCCGCGAGCGTTGGCCCGATCTGTTCCGCGCCAGGGAAGAAGCCGAGTGGAGACAGATGCTACTCGGCCTGGTCGATCAGCACATCGAGCGCGATAGCGCGAAGCTCGAAGTGTACCAAGAGAACGCGGACGCCCAGGCCGAGCGAACGGTCGGCCGCCTCAGCTTCGATCCCACCCACGAAGGCGAGGTAATGCGCAACTACATGATCAAGTGCTCGAACGCACTCTTCCGAGGAATGGCGAGCTATCGTGACTTCAAGGCCGAGACAAAGGCCGCGGCGCACGGGGAAAGTGACGCGGGGCCGCGCGCCATCCGGGACGAACGGTCACAAGACCCGGGACATGCGGACCAACAAAGCGCCCGCTTAAAGCTCCCCGCCCCTGATTCGTTCGAGTCGGGCGATGGCCACCACGTTCGTTCCGCGCGCCGACGTCATCGATGCCGACAGGGTGCAGCAGCACCGCGAGACATGATCGCGATCGCCGCAAGCGACGAAAATGCAACGACCGAAGCCAATTTCGATGAAACCAATAAGAGCACAGAAGTACAAGAATCGATTCAATTTACGGCAGATTCCGCCGCCATTTTCGAACTTGACAACGGGGCCATCGCCGCTTCGCTGCAATAGTGCACCAGAGCGGAGAAAGTACTGAGGCGGACACGGCTGAAGCGGGCCCTAAAATTAATAATGAGCTCCAACCGGCTCCAACTTGGACCGGATAAAGCGCAGGCACGAAAAACTCCCTACAACTGGCTGGTTCGCCGGCAGGCGTTGCTGGCAACCGTCTTTGCCGCGGAACCGTTACGACCGCTTCGACCGTGTCAATGACCAATGACTAAGGACCAATGACCAATGACTAAGGACCACGGAGGTCGTGCCGGCCAGCCTGGGCCCCGGGCTGAGAACCGTGAGCGGGGCCACGAGGACCCTCGGCACCACACGGCTGCCGAGTCTCATTTCTGCCATGAGCGGAGAATGCACCAAGAGCAGCAAACTGCGCCTTGCCACGGCGATGGCCGAGGGCATGTCCGTCGGCGGCTGGGCCGCGAAGAACGGTGTGCCGGACAGCACCGCCTACTTCTGGGCCGCCCAGCCCGACGTCCGGGCCGATGTCGAGACGATCCGCCGCCGCGCCCTTGACCAGGCGATCAGCCGCATGGCCAGTTGCGCCACGTGGGCCGTCGAGGGGATCGTCAAGCTTGGCGACGACGCCGAGTCCGAATCGGTCAAGTTGTCGGCGCTGCGGGCCATGCTCTCGCAGTTCATCTCCATTTCGAACTACGCGGGACTCGAAGGGCGCGTGGCCGAGCTGGAGCGGCGGTTCCATGGGCACGCTAGCAAGGCGCAGCCGCCGGCAGTGCCCGCCTGGGAGGGCATGGGGCTCTTTGCGTAGGTCAGGCTGAAGCCTGACGGGTGGTCAAGGGATTCAAAATCGCCCGTTCAACCACGAATCACACGAATGACACAAATATGGAAAGACGCGTCGATCTCACGTGGTCGGTCCGGGATTCGTTGAGCTTGACCGCGATCTCGGATTCACGTAACGTCATCGCGCGTTGCGCCGATGTCTTCTCCAAGACCCGACGTTGAGCGCGACCCCCCGTCGACTCTGAGCGATGTCGACGACTGCCGCGGCGGCCAACCGTTCCGAGACGAACAACCCTTGCAGAAAGGACTGCTGCCATGGGCACCAATCGATCGGCGAAGATCCGCCGAGCTCGCCGGCCTGTCGTCGAATCACTTGAGCGCCGAAACTTGCCGTCGTCGTTCATTTATGGAGCGAACAGTGCGAGCGATATCGTCGGCCCTCCCCAGCCGTATCCGATGGTCAGCAATCTGGCGGGCTCGGTGACCGTGACGATCCCACGACCGGACCGCTCCAATACGAACGACACTCAGGTGGTCGAGGTCAGCACCAGCGACGGAACTGCGAAGGCGGGAGTCGATTACACGGCGATCGATCAGATGCTCGCCTTTGCGCCTGGCGTCACCGATCAGACAGTTGTGATACCGATCTTGAACTCCGGTAAGGTCGGTGGCCAGGAGACCTTCAATGTGAACCTGACGGCCGTTCCCGGCCTCGTTCCACCGAAATCATGGACGCTAACGATCGACAACTGGGCCGACGTCAACCCGCTCTACGTTCAGGATGTGAACCCGGTTGTCAAGGGTCACAAGATCGTGCAGGTCCAGCTTTCGTTCAACAATCCGATGAACTCGCAAACCGTGGATGACGTTTCCAATTACTATATCGAGCTCTTCACGTATCCATCGTACATCGGCTGGCATCCGAAGTTCTTTCGATCGGCAACTTACGATCCGGCAACCCGGACCGTGACCTTGATCCCGAAGACACCTCTCGAGGAAGGGCTCGTGTACCGGCTCGTCTTCGACCTGACGGATGCATACGGCAACCCGTTGTCCTCCGGGAGCGGGGCCATCAAGCTCGGGGAGGGCCGCGAGCTGAAATACCTGTCGTTCGTCGATTTAGCGAAGGGCATCGACCGCAACGCCAAACTGCGTCTTTCCGGTCCGGGAAAGCTGCTGCTGAAGACTGGAGTTGGTTGGGATCCGTCGCAGCAACATCTCCTCGGCAATCTCTACGTGCTCGGCTCCAATCCGAAGCGCAGCGTGCTCACTGGCACCCTCGACGCAACCTACGCTTGGACCGTCGTCAGTCCGAGCGGGGTCAAGGACAAAGCGCGCACCAAGCATCTCTAGAGTTGCAGCGTTTAGGGCCTGGGCGAGCTATCGAGGCGGCACAGTTGCTCGATGGGTAGGCGGAATGACAACAGTGCTGGGCCTCGCAGGATTTGCCTATGGGGTCATAGCGGCGTCCCACGGTGACGTGATCATGGGGATCCTCGTCGGGCCTTACGTCCCCGGACCGTTCGGAGCGATCGTCGGAGGTGTCATCGGTGCGATCATCGGTTTGGTTCGTGAGAAACGAAAGAACGCCCGGGCCATCAAGAGTCTGGCCGACGAGCTTCCCTGTCACGGCCGGATCGACATGGTTCGCGTCGACCCGGCGGCGACGGCACGCTCGTCGCTCGGGCCGGCCGCTTACAGCGAGTACGAGCGCGTGTTCGGCACGCGTCTCATCGCGCGGTGGCCGCAACACATCGTCCTGGATGGGCTCGACACGCTCGAGTTGCTTCTAGAAGGTGGCAACCTGCTCATTCACCCGCGCTGCACGCGGCTGAAGGACGCGTTCCAAAATTACCGCCGGCAGCGCCGGGGCGGGCAATGGATCGACTTCCCGGCCGACGGCCATCCCGAAGAGGATCTAATCGACGCGCTCCGCGGCGGGGTGCGCGACGCGCTGCCACACGGCAATGCGCTGACCCCCTACCTCCCGCGGGTCCATGCGGGGAGGGTGTTCCATTAAACAATGGCATCGCCCATCTTGGCCGTGCAAACCATGTCGTGCGCCTGAGGTGTCCCGATTGGTGGGGTTGGCAACCCTCGCGGCTCCGTGATACGATACCTTAAATCCGTTTGGGATCAGGCATAAGATCCAGACGACAACAGAAGAAGCCGCACCAAGCGGCACGCCGCCGCCGATCTCGCGGGCGCGGTGGGTTTGCGCGACCGGCGAGGGCGGCCTCGCAGAGGAGAAGTGGACATGATGGGGTCGATTCGCGCGGTTCGCGTGACCCTGACGGCCCTGATACCCGTACTCGGGCTCGGGTTTACCGTGTCGGCGGCGTGTCGCGCTGGCGGTCAGCCGGCAGCGCGCGCCGCAGCACAAGCGCCGGCCGGCGAACAGAAGAAAGCGGCGAAGATTCCGGCCGAACCCCCTCCCGTTACCCAGCAGGCGCCGCGCGCGCTGAACTCGCCACGACGCCGCTCGATCCGGGCGACGAAGTGCCGCGCCCGTTCGTCCCGCTACGACCATCGACTGTTGATGACCGGCGGCAAACCGACGCCGTGCGGTACTACACCGCAGCGCGGGCCCTCGAAGATCAGGGCGCATGGGCCGACGCGGTGGCACTCTTGCAGGAAGCAGTCAAACTCGATCCCGAATCGATCGCCGTCGCCCGGCGCCTCTGCCGGATTTACATCGGTGCCCTGGCCCGGCCTGACCTGGCTGTTCCCTACGGCAAGCGCGTGCTGGCCATGGAACCGGGCGATACCGAGACCCTGAGCCAGTTGGTCGATTATTACAAGAAGGTCGACACGCCGGCCGCCGAGAGCCTGTTGAACGAGGTACTGGCAAACCCCAAGCTCGACGCCCACGCACCGGGCCGGCTGGTGGCCGAGTTTGAGCTGGGCAAGCTCTACAGCGAGCGGCTTCATCGAGCCGACAAGGCAGCCGAGGCTTACGCCAAGCTGCTCGAGGGCCTCGATGACAGGTCGGCCAATCGCCTCTCGCCGGTCGATCAAGCGCGCATTCTGGGAAACGAGCCGGCGCAGGCGTACCTCGGCTTCGGCGTGGCGTTCCTGGCGGCCAGGCGCCTTGACCTCGCCGCCAAAGCGCTCGAGCGCGGCCTGGTCTATGACGAAGACAATTCCCAGATCACGCTGACACTGGCCGACACCCTCGTGAAGCTCAAGAAAGGCGACCAGGCGCTTGCCTTGGTTGAGCGCAGTATCGAGCGTCAGACCCCGTTCGTCGAGGCCTACGAGTTGCTCGCCAAGGTCTTGAGGGCCCTGCACCGAGAGCAGGAGATCACCCCGCGCCTCGAGGCGGCCGCCCGCCGCGATTCCAAGAACGTCCCGCTCCAGTACGTGCTGGCCGATCGCTACCGCGAAACCGGCCAGGTCGACAAGGCCGAGGCACTGTACAGGGACCTCTTGACCTCCCAGCCGACGCCCGAAACCTATCGCGCGCTGGCCGCGTCGCTGTTCAAGCGCAAAAAGGCGGCCGACATGCTCAAGGTCACTAGTGAGGCGTGGGCGCGCGGCCAGGATTGGCAGGACGCCGTCAAGCCGCAGCTTTGGGCCATCATCGGTGATGACGCCATGTCCGCAGCCATTCTCGATGCCGGTCTGGCGCAACTTCAGGCCAATCCGACCAGCGTGACGCCGTCGACTTACTTCATTCTGTCGAAGGTCGCCAACATCACGGTCCCCGGCACGACCAACCGGAAGCTTCGCCTGGAAAAACTGCTCTCGATCGAGCGGCTGCTTGCCGAGCAGAACCCAAGCGAGCAGCTTCAAAGCGAGATCTGGGACACCTTGCGCGGCTGGGCAGGTATGCCGACGCCGCGACCGCACTCGAACAGCTCGTGGTGCGCTATCCCGCCACGCGAACAGTCGGCAGCCTTGTGAGCCTCGCCGACCTTCATCACCGCGCCGGCCACAACGAGGCGCTCAAGGCCACGCTTGCCGAGGCCATGCATCTCGACCCGAGCGACATTTCATCCCAGTTCCGTCTCGGCAACCTTCTGAGCGATCTCGGTCGGGTCGACGACGCCGTGCGCGTGCTTCGCGAGGCCTCCAAGAGGGATCCCAATCAGTTCCTCGTCGACCTGAGCCTGGCAAGCACCATGGCCAAGTTCGGTCGCAATGACGAAGCCATCCGCATCTACGAGGGGGTTCTCAAACGATTCGGCGACAGCGAAGACGTCGTGAAGTGGGCTCATGCCGGCTTGTCGGTCATCTACGTCAATCAGGGCGACTACAAGAAGGGAGAGGCCGAGCTCGAGATCTTGCTCGAGCGTTATCCCGACGATCCGGGCCCCAATAACGATCTCGGGTATCTCTACGCCGAGCAGGGCAAGAACCTCGAACGCGCCGAATCGATGATTCGAAAGGCTCTGCAAGGCGACGAGAAGCGCGAGTATCTCGACAGCTTGGGGTGGGTGTTATTCAAGCGCGGCAAGGGACGAGAGGCCCTCGTCCCCTTGATCAAAGCCGCCGAGCTCATGGCGCCGACATCGAGCAAGAGGGGACCGGCGCCGACGCGACCATCCTGGAACATCTGGGCGACGTGTACTCTTTCCTTCAAGACCTCGACAAGGCCGGCGAGGCCTGGCGCCAGGCCGCCAAGGCCGCCGCCGCGGCGGTCCCTCCCGATAAGCGGCTGCCCGAGATCAAGAAGAAGCTCGAAGCCCTGGAAAAAATGGGGCCGATGCCCAAGCCCGGGTCGCATCACACGCCCTAGAGGAGTTTTGACCAGAAATGGCCGGACATTCGCACTCAGCCAACATCGCCCATCGCAAGGGGCTGGTCGATGCCAAGCGCGGTCAGCTCTTCACCAAGCTCTGCCGCGCGATCTACGTGGCAGCGCGCACCGGTGGCGGCGACCCGTCGGCCAACATGCGGCTGCGGTACGCGATCGACAAGGCGCGCTCATTCAGCGTTCCCAAGGACAGCATCGAGCGCGCCATCAAGAAAGCCACCGGCGAGCTTGGCGCCGTCAACTTCGACGAGGTTGTCTATGAGGGCTACGGTCCGGGCGGCGTGGCCGTGCTCTGCGAGGCACTCACCGACAATCGCAACCGCACCGCCGGCGAGCTGCGCCGGCTATTCGAATCAGCCGGCGGCAACTTCGGCGCCAGCGGCTGCGTCGGCTTCCTCTTCAATTTCAAGGGATTGTTTGTCGTCGATGCCAAGCACGTCGAAGAAGACCGCCTCATGGAGATCGCCCTCGAAGCCGGCGCCAACGATGTCCAGCAGGTCGACGCCTACTTCGAGATCACCTGCGACCCCAAGCTCTTCGACGCCGTGCGCAAGAAGCTCGAAGATCACAAGGTTCCCACCGAGAGCGCCGAGACCAGCTACATTCCGACCACCTACGTCGATCTTGACGTGGAAAACGGCCGCAAAATGCGCAAGCTCAGAGATTTGCTTGACGACAACGACGATGTGCAGAATGTGTATGCCAACGACAACATTCCCGAAGAGGCGATGGCGTCTTGATGTCGACCTTCCCATTCGTAAAATCCGAGCGGCTGCGGAAACTCCCCCCCTACCTTTTCGCCGAGATCGACAAGAAGAAAAAAGCGGCGATCGCCGCCGGCCGCGACGTCATCAATCTGGGCGTGGGCGACCCTGATCGCCCGACGCCGCCGTCGATCATTAAGAGCCTGCAGCAGCACGTTCTTAACCCAGCCTTTCACCAGTACGCCCTCGATCAAGGCGCGCCTGAGCTTCGGCGCTCGATCGCAGGCTTCTGCAAAGAGCGATACGCAATCGACCTCGACCCCGAGACCGAGATCCTGGCTTTGATCGGCTCGAAAGAGGGAATCGCGCACTTCCCGCTGGCCGTGCTCAACCCCGGCGAGATCAGCCTGGTGCCCGATCCTTGCTACCCGGTGTATCGGTCAAGCAGCATGTTCGCCGGGGGCGAGGTCTATACCATGCCGCTTGAGCCGGCGCTCTTTTTCCGTCCCGATCTCGACGCGATTGGGGCCGACGTCCTGGAACGGGCGAGGCTGATGTTCCTCAACTACCCCAACAACCCGACCGGCGGCGTCGCCGACCTTCGCTTCTTCGAGCGGGTTGTCGACCTGGCAAGGAAGCACAATTTCGTGGTTGCGCAAGACGCCGCCTACAACGAGATGTATTTCGAACAGCCCGCGCCGAGCATACTGCAGGTTCCAGGTGCCAAGGACGTGGCGATCGAGTTTCACAGCCTTTCAAAGACATTCAACATGACCGGCTGGCGCATCGGTTTTGCGATTGGTGGTGCGCAGCTCATCGCGGCGCTAGCTCAGGTGAAGGCCAACGTCGATTCGGGCGTTTTCACCGCGATCCAGTTTGCGGGCAAGATGGCCCTCGACGACTATCGCAACCTTGGTCCACCGATCCGCGCTCTTTACAAGGAACGCCGCGATGCGTTCGTGGGTGCCTTGCGCGGCCTGGGCTGGAACGTGCCCGCGCCAGCCGCCACGTTTTACGTGTGGGTCCCCTGCCCCGGCGGCTACACGTCAACCGAGCTGTGCACGCGGCTGCTCGAGGGAGCCGACGTCGTCACCACACCGGGCATCGGCTTCGGTCGAACGGCCGACGGGTACATCCGCGCGGCCCTCACCGTCGAAACCCCCCGCCTGCTCGAGGCCGTCGAGCGCATCGGAAAGCTCAAGCTCTAAGGTCATTCGCCGGTGTGTCGATGCCGTCCCGTGCCCTGATCGGACTGGGCAGCAACCTGGGCGACCGCCGGGCCGTCATAGAGGAAGCGCTCTTGGACGTTGCGGCTGCGCCGGGCGTGATCGTCGCCAAAGTCAGCTCGTTCCATGAAACGGCCCCGGTCGGCGGCCCGTCTGGCCAGGGCCCGTTCTTGAACGCTGCGGCAGTGCTCGAAACAACGCTCGACCCGTTCGCGTTGCTCCACCTCCTTCTCGAAGTGGAAGCACGACATGGAAGGGTTCGAACGGTGCGCTGGGGCCTGCGCACGCTCGATCTCGACCTTTTGCTTTTCGACGAAACAGTCGTCGACACCCCCGAGCTGATCGTCCCGCATCCACGGCTCGCAGAGCGCCGGTTCGTGCTGGCGCCGCTTGCCGAAATCGCCGCCGAGGCCGTCCATCCGATCACGAAGCGCACCGTCGCGCTGATGCTCGAAGACCTCGATGGCAACCTGCCGTAGCCAAACCGCCGGAGAGCCCCTTGTCGCTGCCTGAGCGTCCCCTTATGATTCGATCGAAATGGCCAAGAGAGATTCGGGCAAAGCAAAACCGGCTGTAAAATCCGACGAGTCGGGCGTCAAGATCGTCGCGCGCAACCGCCGCGCGCGCCATGACTACGAGCTCCTCGAGAAAGTCGAGGCCGGCCTCGTGTTGACCGGCACCGAAGTGAAAAGCTTGCGCAACGGCAAGGCGAGCCTCGAGGAGGCCTATGCCGAAGTCGATCGCGGCGAAGTGTGGCTCCAGGGCTGCGACATCCCTGAGTACGTGCAGGCCAACCGGATGAATCATGTCCCCAAGCGCCCGCGCAAGCTGTTGCTCCACCGCCGCGAAATCAACAAGCTGGCCACCAAGGCGGGCGAAAAAGGCATGACGCTCGTGCCGCTAGCGATCTACTTCAAGAAGGGGATCGCCAAGGTCGAGCTGTGCGTCGCCAAGGGTCGCAAAAGCTTCGACAAGCGCGAGGCCATCAAGAAACAAGAGGCCAAGCGCGATATCGACCGCGCAATGCGCAGACGGTGAGCTTATGTTAACCAGTCGTCGCCAGTTCGTATGCATGGCACCCGGTCTCGCACTCGCGGGCGGAGCCGGCTCGGCCGGGGCAACCGAGGCACGCTCGCGCCGAACATCATCCGCTCACGATCACCGGCTTGAAGACAACACCGATCGCCCTTCCCGACCCTCCGCTGCTCGCCGCCAGCGGCTGCCACGGCCCGTACTTTCTGCGCAATATCGTCGAGCTGCAAACCGAGGGGGGTATCGTCGGCATCGCCGAAACCCACGGCGGCCTGGCGGTCACGCGTGCCCTTGAACAAGCGAGCAAGCTGGTCGTCGGCCAGGACGCGTTTGCCTACCGCAAGTTTGCTCGTGAGCTACAGCAGCTCGGCATGGCGTGCTACGCGGGCATCGAGCTTGCCTGCCTCGATGCGACGGCGCGCGCCAGCGGCCGCCGACTTTGCGAGCTTGTCGGCGGGCCGGTGCGCGACCCAGTCGAATTCGCCGCGTATCTTTTTTATCGCTACGCCGCCGATCATCCGGTCGTGCTCGCTGACCCTCATCTGGTCGACGCGCGCGGGCGCGGCGAAAAGGCCCTCGATCACTGGGGCGAAGTGCGCTCGGCCGAGGCGATGGCCGCCCTGGCGGCCAAGTTCCGCGACCGCTTCGGTTTTCGTGTCTTCAAGCTCAAGGGCGGTGTGCTGTCGCCCGACGTCGAATGTGACAGCATGAAGGCCATGTCCACGGTGCTGGGCCCGCGAGCGCTTCTCCGCATCGACCCCAACGCGCGCTGGAAGGTTCCGACTGCGGTCCGGATCGGTAAAGAGATCGCCAGCCTGAAACTCGAGTACTACGAAGATCCCGTGCAGGGACAGCCTGCCATGGCCGAAGTCCGGCGCGAGACGGGCCTCAAGATGAGCACCAACATGTGTGTGACGAGCTTCGCGCACATCCCCGAAGCACTGAGATTGAAACCGATCGACGTCTTGCTTTGTGACCATCACTATTTCGGCGGCTTCGCCGGCTGCCTGGCGCTGGGGCCGATCTGCAAGGCGGCCGGCTGGACGATGAGCCAGCACAGCAACAACCACGCGGGCGTGACCATGGCCGCGATGATTCACCTGGCGGCCTCGATTCCGGAGCTCACAACGGCCAGCGATACCCACTATCCCTGGCTGATCGACGACGCCGACATCATCGAGGGCCCCAAGCTGCCGATCCAGAACGGGCGAATGGGCATCCCCCCTGGAGCGGGACTCGGCGTCACGCTCGATCACGACAAGCTGGCCCGCGCCCATGAGACCTATCTCAAGTGCGGCATGCACGGCCGCGACGACCGATCGCTCATGCAGCGCATCGAGCCCGGGTGGAAGGGTGAGCTGCTTTAGGGAAAGAAACAGCAGTCAGGCGGAGCGAGCACGCAAGGAGGCCGGCCTTCGAGCGCGTCTTCGACCGCGCGCGCGAACGGCGCAGCGAACTGTTCCTTGTCATTTTCCGGCCGATCGGTTGTATCGATGTCGCGGAGAATCGACCGAGCCTGCTGGCGAATCGCGTGGTCGGGCGACATCCTCGCAGCTCTTCCTTCACCGAGAAAAACGCGGTCGCGTAAACGAACACGCAGTCATCAATGCCATTGAGCTCGCCCAGTCGATACATAATGGGCAGCGCCTTCATGACCACGTCACTCCATTCGGGCTGAACATCATGGGAGGGTTCTTGTGTAGTCATAGTAGACACTCCTCTTGCATTATTCGGCGGTGCAAGTCCAATGTCCAATTTGGATTTCCGGTTTCGAATCTTGGAACGCGAGATGCAAGCGTGGGACTTCAGTGCAAGCCGCAATCCAAAATCCAAAATCGAGAATCCAAAATCAGAAGCAGGGGCGTCTGCATGAGTGGCTTATCGCGCATTGGCGGGCGATTCAGCGCCGTTGGCTTGGCCGTCGCGCTGGCGCTCGCGATCGGCTGTGACGCCGGTGAGGGCACGCCGAACGCACGCACTGTTCAACCCTCGCCCAAGATGATACCCGGCGGTTCGTCTTCCCAGCGCGCTAGAAGACCTCAAGGCCATGAAAAAAGACATCAATCCACCGGCAATCATCGGGCCCAGCGCGCGCTCCTCCGGCAATGGAGAGCCGTCAACAGCGAAGGACGGACGTGCTGACAACTAGCCATTGGTATGCCTCCCGTTCCCGCAGACCTGGATTTCGTTGGCGACAAGCGGCAGCATCGTGGCCCCGATGACTGCGTGCTGAGCCAGTTGTTTCGCGTATTGGGTGCCGCATTGCCCCTGGAGAGCTACGCCGTGGCCCCGCAGCGTCAGCCGCAGCTCGCGAAACCGGCGACCCATGTGCTGGTGTAACAATCGCTCAAGCCGGTCGATCTCCGCGATGTTGTCGATCATTGATACCGTTCCTGACGAAACGACTCATAACTTGAGAAGCGCCAATCCCGACTCCGGATCGACCTCCCGCAGTGCCACCTTGACCTTGAGCTTGGCGTCACTCATCAACTGAAACCAATCCACGCCCTGTGTCGGCGACCAGAAGTGAACCCGCAGCCGAACACCGCCGGGCTCAAGCGCCTCGAGCAAAGCGCGCGGGGCAGGGTCACGGAGTACGTGTTTTTGACTGTCGAGTGCGCGGCCGATCGCGCTCGATCGCGCCCGCGGTCGACGCCTCGTTGGGAATCACGACATCGAAACTGTTGCGAAAGACCGGCGAAGCCGTCGCGTTGATCATGATCTCCTTGAATATGACCGAGTTGGGGATGCGAACATGGTTCCCCTCGAAGGTCACAAGGACCGTGGCCCTCGTGTTGAGAGATTTGACCACGCCTGACTGGCCCGCGACCGTGATATAGTCACCGATCTGAAACGGGCGCCGCACGCCCAGGAGAATCGAGGCGATGAAGTTCTCGGTGATGTCGCGGAACGCGAAGCCGACGGCGAGTCCCGCCACGCCGGCCAGGCCGAGTATCGACAGCACGACTCGAGTCAGGTCGAGAAGCGCCAGCGCCACGATGACCCCCGCCACGATCAGGAGCGAACTGATGAGTGAGCCGACAATTGATCGGAGCAGCACGTTTGGGACCAGCCTTGCCAGCAACCACTCGGAATGGTCGGCGAAGGCCCGCGCACCCCACACCGAAAGCGAGATGAGGCAAAGGGCCGCGATCATGACAAGCCACTTTTGCGCGAAGTAATTCACCACACTAGCGCCCTGGTGAGAGACGATCCCCCAGGCGGTCAGCACCTCCTCGTCGGTTTTCATCTGGTTCAGCACCAGGCGCACGCCCTCGACCCGCCTGAGGACATCGGTGATCTCCTTGCGCGATTCATCATCGTCGACGCGGCCTTCAAGGGTGACTACACCGTCGTCAACAGCGACGTTCACGGTGCGCACGCCTGGATATTTGGGCAGGAACTTGGCCAGGAACGCGTGGATCGCTCGGTCAGGAACCGGTTCCTTGACCGTGATGGGACCGGTTGCCGCGGCCACCTCGCCGGCTCTTTTATTCTGCTCCGGTTCCGCCGTGGTCTTGGCGGTCGCATTCGGCTGGAGCGGATTGGTCGGCAGGCCCGGGATCTGTGCAAAGAGCGCGGTCCCCCACACCATCGCGGCGACCGCAACCGCAACCAAAGCGCCGCGACCGCGCCAAAATACGTATCGGTGGCGAATCATGACAGTCTCCACTGTCCGCGGTTGCCTGCTGCGCAGGCCCGCAAAGCGCGCAAACCACCCTGGCAAGGGAGCAAACGGCGCACCGACTGTATGGTGTATCGGGAGCGTCGCACAGGGCAGCGCAGTTGTTGCGCTCGGGCACGCCTGGCGCCAGTCGCTTTTCACCGGCGGTTGCTGTCGGTGCGCGACCGCGCTGACGCCGGCCCTCGCGGACCGATCGGCATCAATGTTGCACGATGTCCGGATATGACTTGGGTGGGCGCTAGCTAGCCGCTCGCGGGTCATCGGCGCTGGGATTTGCCAGCAGGAACAAGAGGGGGTGAATTATGGCCAAGGATCGACACATTTATGGAGAGATCAACGGCAGCACCGACATGAAGAGGGTTTTCACCGCGATTCGCCGAGACGTCGAAAATGCGCGGTCGCGGCCGGCGCTCACGGAGTTGTACAAGCGCGCTGGCTACCTGATCACACTCACACACGCCCCGGCTTGGCGGGAAAAGTTCGGCAGAAAGCTCGGCGGGCTGCGGGCGGTCGGCGAGGACGAGTTCCGGAGGACCGCCAAAAAAATCAACCGCCGCGCGCGCGAAATCGGGGCGCAAGCGGACTTCGATGACAAATGGGGAGATTGACCGACCATGACAACTTCGATGCGGCAGAGTTATCGCCCGACTGAATCGCAATACAAGGGCGGCGCCAGCGAGATGTACGTCACCTACCAGGTCCAGCAGCGCACGCGCGGCGGCGGCAGCATCCTTGTACCCAAGGTCAAGCGGGCATACATCGCAGGAGACGTGACAACCTGGAGCGTGGGCGACCATAAAAAGCGATCCGGGCGGCGCGTTTTCGGTGTCAGGATCGAGTACACGCAAACTCGCAGCGGGTATCGACGAGCCGGATTCATGGCCCGACGCGGCTCCGCAGCCCATGAAACGGCAAGTGCTCACGTCGACCCAACCACCCAGCGGTTCACGCGGGTTATCGGTCTTTCCGCCAGGGCCCAAAACATTCAGTTCTACGAGCGCCGCCGAGACTTGCCCGAGCGGTACGCGCATGCGCTCCAAGCTGTTCGCTAAGCGGGCGTCGGCTCAAGCACCGCTCCGCGCCCGACTCAGACGCCGGCGGCCACGGCGGTTGTGACCTGACGGTCTTCCCAATCGGGGTCGCCGGCCAGCGGCTGGACAGCCGTCGTTTGATCGAAGTGGATCATGACATCAAATTGTTCGCGCAGCGCCCGTGGATGTAATGATTGCGAGGTTCGATCGCCGGGCGGTAGACGATGCCCAAGGCGCGCTGTCTGCGCGCTTGGCCTAACAGCTCGGTAAGCTCTCCGCCCTGCCGCAACGAGAGCAAGAAGCGAGGGTGGGTGACGTCGTGAAACAGTGCTTCAAAGCTGTCGGGAACGGCTGCGGGCAACGCTCCTTGCTCGACGGGCCCGCCCCATTCGGAAGCCGCCGTGACGGTGCCGTAATAAGTTGAGAGGCCGACGAGCACCACGTCCGAGCCGTGCCGCTCGCGAATGATTTGGCCGAGGCTCACCTCGCCGCGGTCGCACAGCTCAGTCGCTCGTGCGTCGCCCACCTGGGTGTTGTGTGCCCAGACGACGACCTTGCCCCCGCCGGTGGACCGCTCGAGGTACGCGGCCAATTCTTCGAGCACGACGGCCAGATGCCGGTTTCTCAAATTCCACGATAGAGCCCTGTCACCGAGCAGCCCGCGGTAATACGTCGGGGCATCTCTCGACAGAGTAGCCCACAGCTCGACACCGAAGAGCGCCGGCGGCGTGATTTGGCGGTTTGCCATCACGAATCCGCTCGATCGGTTCCGCAGCTCGACCAAGCGCTCAACCAGCTCGTCTTCGCACGCCGCGTCAATCCCGAGGCTTGAGGTATGGCCGTACGCCCGCGCATCGGCGCCGAACTCGTCGAAGCATGGGTAGGCGCACCGATGGCGCATCCGCCGCGCTGCCGCGGGATCGACCTGGTCCAGATCGGCGATTACGAGCTCGCTCGAGGCGTGCAGGTTGTAAAAATCGAGGCCGTGGACGCGAATCGTCGTACCGTGAGACGCGTTGTAGTCGTGCAGCCACTCGACAAAGTCGAGCACGGCTGCGTTGCGCCATTCCCAGGTCGGAAAGTGGTAGAAGTCATCGAGCGCTTGAACCGCATTGCGGTCGCCCGATCCTTGGACATAGCGATTGACACGTAGCACGTCGGGCCAGTCGGCGTCGAGTGCGACGGCCGTGAATCCCTTCTCTTCGATCAGTCGGCGCGTGATCCTGGCTGGTGCGGCGCAGAATTCATGCGTGCCGCAGGTGCTCGCTCCCAGGAGCACAAACCGAGCGTCGCCGATTAACTCCATGAGCGGGTCGTAATCATTCGTGGCGCCCACGATCTGGCTCGACGCCCGCTCGAGAGCCTGGAGGATCTTTGAGTCGCGTTGTTCGGTCATGGACGACACCGGAGAGCCGAAGCATCCATGGAAGTGTTACCAACCGTGACCTCGATCGGTCTGGGATGCCCGAGCTGCAAATTCAATGCCACGGTCCTCTCCCATTGGAGAGAGGATGGCCGAAGGCCAGGCGAGGAAGACGCCGCACGAGCAGGCACCTTCCGATCCCCTGGCCAGCTAACCATTCGGTCTACGCCCGTTTAAATTCTGCTTTATCGATTTGATAGAGAGCCAGCTTTTCGGTGATCGTGCGCCGCGACAGACCGCTCAAGGCGGCGGTGCGGCCGACGTGTCCCCGTGTTCTCTTAAGCGTGCGGCGCAGGTAACGCTCTTCGAACGCAGCGGTGAGCTCGGCGAGCTGTTCCGCGAGCGGCCTCGCCAGATCAACGGGAAGCTCGTAGCGCGGCGCGCGCGGCTCCACGATCTCGGAAGGCATGTTCTCGGGCCTGATCACGCCGTCGCGCGAGGTGACGCAAGCCCGCTCGATTGCATTCTCGAGCTCGCGAATGTTGCCGGGCCAGCGATAGTGCAACAGGGCGTCCATCGCATCGGGAGCGATTTGTTTGACGGCTTTGCCGGCGAGGCTGAATTTCTCGACGAAATGGCTCGCCAAAAGCGGAATGTCCTCGGGGCGATCGCGCAGCGGCGGCAGGTCGATCTTCACGACGTTGAGGCGATAGTAAAGATCGTCGCGAAACTTGCCTTCTTTGAATAGTCGCAACAGGTCGCGGTGAGTGGCGGCGATCACGCGGACGTCGATCTCGATCGTCTGCGTTCCGCCCACGCGCTCGAAGCGGCGCTCCTGCAGCACGCGCAACAGCTTGGCCTGCATGGGCAAGGGAATCTCGCCGACCTCGTCCAGTAAAATCGTGCCGCCGTGGGCCAGCTCGAACCGCCCCTTGCGCTGGCCGACTGCGCTGGTGAAAGCCCCTCTTTCGTGTCCGAAAAGCTCGCTTTCCAACAGCGCTTCGGGGAGTGCCGCGCAATTGACCGCAACGAACGGCCCGTTGCGACGTGGCGACGAGTCGTGCACGGCTCGCGCCACCAGCTCTTTGCCGGTCCCCGTCTCGCCGGCGATGAGTACGGTACTGGCGGTCTGCGCCACGTGGCTGATCAGCTCGAAAACGTCGTGCATCCGCGGGCTCTTGCTCAAGATATCGCAAAACTCGAACCTCTCGTTCAGCTTTTCGCGCAGAGCGGCGACTTCATCTTGCAGCGCGCTGCTGCGCAGCACCCGCCGCACGACCAGCCGCAAGTGTTCGAGATTGATCGGCTTGGTCAGAAAATCGACGGCCCCCAACCGCATCGCCTGCACGGCATCGTCGATCGTGCCGAACCCCGTGGTGATGATCACGTCGATTGGAAGCTGGCGATTCTGCACGTCCTCGAGCAGTTCCAGTCCGCCGATCCGCGGCATCTTCAGGTCGGTTACGACCACACTGTACGGCCGCTCAGAAATCGCCTCGAGCGCATCACTGCCGTTGGCGGCGGTATCGACGGTCAGCCCGCCGTCCATTTCCAGGAAGGTCTTAATCTGCTTGCGGGCCGTCTCGTTGTCTTCAACAATCAGCACGCGCTGCCCGGGGACGCACGCGTTCTCCGATGGAGCACCATCCACAATCGTTTCAACCGGACTGACTAGCACCGAGCCGTTGGCGTTCAAGGTCTCTCTCCTTTGGGAAAGCGTCTGTGGCGAACCGACCTTGAGAACTGTCGATAATATCTATGCGCAGAATGATACCCAATTCCGTCACGCACTGCGCAGATAAACTCGCAGTTGATTTCACACACCACGTCCAAGTCTCGCTCTGGCCTAGGGATCGATGCGAAGCTGGAATCTCGAGATTCGCTAAGCGCCTCCCGGCCTCGGCATGAATACCACGAGCACACCTACGCGTGCATTTATTTGGGTTGCTGGCTAATGACCGCCGTCAAGACCGAGCAGCCACGTTTCGGTCGTGAAGGAATTACGTGGTCTCGCGCCGGTGATAAGCAATTGCCGTGCCGCGCACGGCGCGACGATTGCAGTACGTCATTCGTCTAACGACGCGGGGGGCGTTGGGCGCCAGCGCGAGGGGCGAAACGTAGGAACCCGAAGCGCCAGCGAAGGATCCCCGCGGGGAATTGTCATGAAGAACCTCCGCGTCAGTCCGCGGGGCGAGCGTGCTCTCGCTGTGCTGACGGGCACCGTGGTAAGCATCGCTGCGATCGCGGTGCTGTATTGGGCTCAATCGATATTGATTCCGGTCGCGCTCGCCGTGTTCCTGACCTTCTTGCTCAGCCCATTGGTTTCGGCGCTGCGCGGCCTGGGAATGCGCCGCACGCCGGCGGTCATCGTAACGGTGTGCCTTGCAACTACGGGTTTGGGCATGGCTGGCTGGCTGGTGACCACGCAGATTTCCGGACTGCTTTATGAGCTTCCTGCCTACACAGAGAACGTCACCAAGAAGGTCAGGTCGATCAAGGCGATGACGCTGGGCACAGGCCGGCTCGGCAAGATGATCGCCGAAATCAACACCGAGCTGGGTGGAACGCCTCGGCATTCGCCGCCCGACCACAGCTCGGGCGAAGCGGCCGCGACGCCAGAGGGGCAAAGACCGGCAGCCGTCGTCATCGAGCCGCAGGTGCCGTTATGGGTTTCCCGGTTTACATCGTTTCTCACGCCGATCATGGAATACCTCGGCGAGCTCGCCCTTGCCGGCGTGCTGGTCGTCTTCATGCTGCAAAAGCGTGAGGAGCTGCGCAATCGGATCATCAGCCTGATCGGGCACGGAAGAATCGCGCTGGCAACCAAATTCGTTGACGAAGCTGGTCAGAAGATCAGTCGATTCTTGCTGATGCAGGCGATCGTTAACGGCACCTTCGGCGTGCTCTTGAGCGCCGGCCTCCTCGCAATCGGCGTCAAGTACGCACTCGTTTGGGGCTTTTTAGGCGCGTCGCTGCGCGATTTACCGTATATCGGGCCCTATCTTGCCGCTGTCCCGCCGATCTGCCTGAGCCTGGCGATGTTTGACGGGTGGGCACCGACCCTCTTGGTCATCGCCTTGTATCTGACGCTCGAACTCGTTGTCGCCAATGCGATCGAGCCCTGGTTGTACGGGCAAAGCATGGGTGTATCCGAAATCGCACTGCTCGTATCGGCCGCGTTCTGGGCCTTTCTTTGGGGGCCGATCGGGCTGGTCCTCTCGAGTCCTTTGACGGTCTGCCTGGTCGTGCTCGGTCGTTACGTTCCCCATCTCCGGTTCTTGGCTGTTCTGCTTGGCGACGAGCGGGCGCTGGATCCTGGCGTCAGTTTTTTTCAGCGCTGCTTGCGCGACCAGGACGAGGCCGGCGAGCTCTTGCGCGAGCGACAGAGCGCCGAACCCGGCGACGCCGTCTACGATTCAATGCTCGTGCCCGCTCTCTCCGCCACCAAGCTCAGCCAGGCGCGGGGCGAGATCACCGAGGCCGACGCCGAGCACGTCGTCGAGTCGATCCGAACGATGACGACCGGCTTGGCGGCCAAAGAGCGCAAACCGGGTTCGCAGCCCGCCGGTGCCCCGGAGTCCGTTGGCGAAAATGTGCGGTCGCCATCGCCCGCGATCTTGATTTTGGGTTGCCCCGCGCGCACTTTAGCTGATCGGGCCGGCGTGGAAATGCTCGCAAACCTTCTCGACCCGAGCCATTGGCGGATGGAGATCACCGCGGCCGGAACGCTTGCCTCCGAGCTGCTCGATCAAGTGACCGAGCTGGCGCCTGCGGTCGTCGCGATCATGGCGGTCCATCCGGGCGGGCGGGCTCACGCGCGGTACCTATGCAAGCGACTTCGACCTCAATTTCCCGACCTCAAGATCATCGTCTGCTGCGCCGGCAGGCCCGGCGGCGGTTACGCCGACGGCAGCGATATCCTCGAGGCCGGTGCCGACGCCGAGACCAAAACCCTGCAAGAAACCCGCAGGCGGCTTGCGAGTCTGCGCCCCATCTTGCGGCCGGGCCATCCGCCCCGCCCCCGAACGGATCAACTTCAATGCTTCGCGGGAACTCCGTGAGGCCAGGAACACGATGACAGCACAACCAAGAGCACAGATTCTGGTCGTCGAGGCCGATACCGGTGTCGCCCGGCTCGAGCGGTCGTGCCTGGAGCGTGCGGGCTACGCGGTCGTCACGGCCGCCACACTCGAGGATGCGCTCCAGTCAATCACCGGAGCGGCCATCGACCTGGTCGTCCTTGGCGACCAGGTTGCGGCTGGCACCGGCTCGCTGGCGTTCTTGGCCCAGATGAACGACGCGGGCTCAAGGGCGCCGGTCCTCCTGGTCACGTCCATGCACGACGATGCCCTGCTGGACGCAGCGATTCGCGCGGGCGTGCGCGCCTTCGTGCCCAGAACGGCGAACTTCGTTAACTGCCTTGAGCCGATCGTGAGCCGGGTGCTCGAACACGTCAACAACGAGCGCGAGCTCGCCATAGCGCGGGCGAGCGTGCGCGACATCGAAGTGCAGCGACAAGCGCTCGAGCACGAGATCGAAAAGCGCAAGCGCGTCGAGGCGCGCTCTGCGCAGCCGAGGAATACCAGCGTCTCATGGTCGAGAGCGTCAAGGACTTCGCGATCTTCACCGTCGACCCTGACGGGCGGGTGGTCAGTTGGAACCCGGGGGCCGAGCGACTCTTCGGTTATTTCGAGGGCGAAATTCTGGGGCAGCATCTGGGCGCGCTGTTTGTGCCGGAGGACCGCGACGGCGGCGTGCCCGAGCGCGAAATCGCCGCCGCGGCCGCCAAGGGCCGGTCGTCCGACGAGCGCTGGCATCTGCGCAAGGACGGCGACCGCTTCTTCGCCAGCGGCGTCCTCACCCCGATCTTCGACGAGGAAAACCGCCTGCGCGGCTTTACCAAAATCGCGCGCGACATCACCGAGCGCAAACAGGCCGAGGAAGCTGTGCGCGAGGCGGCCGTGCGGCTCAAGGCGATCGTCGACACCGCCGTCGACGGCATCATCACCATTGACGAGCACGGAACCGTCGAGTCGATGAACCCGGCCGCCGAGACGATCTTCGGCTATTCTCATCAAGAAGTCGTCGGCCAGAATGTCGCGATGCTGATGCCAGACCCCGAACGAGCCGAACACGGGCAATACCTCGATAATTATCTCCAAACGGGCAAAGCCAAGATCATCGGCTCGGTGCGCGAGCTCAGGGGCCGACGCAAAGATGGAACGATCTTCCCCATGGAACTCGCGGTCAGTGAGACCCGGTTGGCCCTCCGCCGGATCTTCACCGGGATCGTGCGCGACATCACCGACTACAGAAAAGCGCTCGACGAACGGACCCGACTGGTCACCGAGCTCGCCGGCGAGTGCGCATTGCTCAAGGATGCCGACCAGCGCAAGGACCAGTTCCTCGCCATGCTGGCGCACGAGCTGCGCAACCCGCTGGCGCCGATCAGCAACGCCGTCCAGATCATGCAGGTCGAGGGGCCGCTCGGCCGCAGCTTCCAGTGGTCGCTCAAGGTCATCGAGGACCAGATCAAGCAGATGACGCGCATGGTCGACGACCTGCTCGACGTCTCGCGGATCACGCGCGGCAAGGTCGATCTTCAGATGGAGCGAGTCGTCTTGGCCGACGTGGTCAATCTTGCCGTCGAGGCCAGCCGTCCGCTGATCGTAAGCTATGGCCACTCGCTCACAGTCACGCTCCCTCCCACGCCCGTCGAGGTTGAAGTCGATCCGGCCCGAATGGCCCAGGTGCTCTCTAACCTGCTCAACAACGCCGCCAAGTACACCGATCACGGAGGGCGAATCGAGCTGGTCGCCGAGCAATCCGGCGCCGAGGTCGTCATCATCGTGCGCGACAACGGCATCGGGATCGCGGCGGACGTGCTGCCCAAGGTCTTCGACATGTTCGTCCAGGCCGACCAGACGCTGTCGCGCTCACGCGGCGGGCTGGGAATCGGCTTGACCCTGGTGCGTTCCTTGATCGAAATGCACGGTGGGCGCGTGGTGGCGTCAAGCAGTGGCCCGGGTGCGGGGAGCGAGTTTGCCCTCTACCTCCCGGTCGGCGCGCCGCTTGAATCGGCCCGGATCAGCGACCGGCGCGCCGAGCCGCGTGCGCGGACGGCGCCGCGGCGCCGCATCTTGGTCGTTGACGATAACGTCAGCAACGCCGCCAGCCTGGGTATGCTGCTTAAAGCTCTGGGGCAAGAAGTTTTCACGGCTCACCACGGCCCTGCGGCCATCGAGCTGGCGCGCCAGCATAATCCCGACGTCATCTTGCTTGACATCGGGCTACCAGAGATGGATGGCTACGAGGTCGCCCGACGATGCCGCGGCGATGCCGGTCTCGCGGGAATCACCCTGGTCGCGATGACGGGCTACGGCAAGAACGAAGATCGAATTCGCTCGCGACAGGCCGGTTTCAATGCCCATCTCGTCAAGCCTGTCAGCCTGGAAGACCTTCGCCTGCTGCTCGAAGCACCTGAGTTCTGCATCCCTTTGCCACCCTCCTCTTCGCCATGATTCGTCTCGGCCTGCGGTTCCGCGAGCTCGCCTGCGCCAACCGCCGGTGAAGCCTCAAGCGCGGTCGGCTTGTGCTCAACAAGGTGCCGCAAGAAACAGAACCACGAGCACAGCGCGGCGGTGCAGTAGGGGCAGAAGACCGTGCTGCGCAGTTGCCGGCCGCAGACCGAGCACCGGGTCAGCGTTGTCGTAGACGCAGTTACCGGGCTCGATCCGATCACGGCCGTTACCTCAGTTGGGGCGCTGAAGATGGGCTTTCAGGAACCAGAGTCGCTTGTCGACCGCCCGCGAGAGCCGCTACGTTCCTAATGCGAGCGCAGCGCCAGGCCGATCACAACCCCGAGCACGACGCCCACGCCGAAGGCTGTCGCCACCGACCGCGCCGGGTTCTCGCGAACCATTTCCCGCGACATGTCGAACTGGCGGCCGAACTGGTCCGAAAGTCGACCGTAGCCCTCCCGAACCTGGTCGGCCGCCTGGCCGGCGTAATGCCGCGCCGACTCGGCCGCCTGCGAAATCGCGGTGGACCCGCGCGACGTGAGCTCGTCGAGGAAGCTCTCGATCGCCTCGCGCGCCTCGCCCGTTTTGTGCTGAATCCGTCCCACGAGCTGATCGATGTTGCCGTCGACCAACTTCAGGTCGTCATCGGTCAACTGACCCCATCTTTTCTTGATCTGTCCGCGCACCTGGTTCCACTGGCCGGCTAACACTTGTGAATTCGCCATGGTCTCAAAGCTCCTTTTGATAAAAACGCAACAGCTCGGTCGTTCCTTGCGCTCGATCACTTCGGCATGTCAGAAGGCGCCGAGGGTGGGTTCTGGCCGCTCTTCTGCACCTTGGTTTCGCGCGTCTCGGTAGTCGTACCGCTGGGCGTGGAGATCTTGGTTTCTTCTTTTGTGCCCGTTGTATCGCTGCAGCCCACGAACCCGAAACAGGCACTTGCCAGGACGAGCGTGGACACGATGGTCCGAAATCGCGTTTGCATGACTTGCTCCTCGGTGTTAGAAACGTCAGTCGCCGGGCGCCTCACGCGAGGTGGCCGGCCTGGCCATCGAACTGGACGAACTGTGAATGCAAGACCCGTGCCGGGCCTTCTTGAGAACACTTGACGAGCCCCTTTGGCATTGACCCGACGGCACGCGCCAGAAATACGAGCTGCGAAGCCGCCGCAAACGAACCTGCTGGCACAAGCCATCACTCATGGGATGCGCACCGCCCATCGACCGGCCGCGCGCTGCTCACGCTCAAGACCAACGCTGGACGTAACCGGCGCGTTTCGCCGTCGCTTCGCCCCGACGGGCCAGACTCAGCGCGTTCGGTCACTCTCAAGCGCAGAACGGGCGCGCCGGTTGCTACCGGTAAATAAGTGATGTCAGGAACTTCTTGCGGGAGCGAGTCCATGGCACAGACGAAGGTGAGCGACTCGATGGGCGTCAGCGAGATCCAGCGCCAGATGGCTCAGATCCGGCACGAATTGCACGCGGAGGTCGCCGGCGCAGTGCAAGGAGCGCAGTCGTTAACCGACTGGCGCAGTCTGGTCAAGAGTTGGCCGTGGCTCTCACTCGGGGCTGCGGCTCTCGCCGGGTATCTCGTCGTCCCGACGCGGCGCCGCGAGGCGCCGGCCATCTCGTTTTACACGCCCGCTCATGCGGCTTCTCCCCCGGCAGTACCACAAGATCGCGCCGCGCCTGTCCGCGTTTCCCCAGGTGCGGTTTTGGGCACGGCCGTCGGCCTGTTGGCACCTGTTCTGGTGCGAGCCGCTCAAAGCTACGCGGCTGCATACCTGGAGAGCTGGCTCGCCGGACGTTTCCTCGCGCCCGCCGCACAACAAGAGCCAGCGCCGTCGAGCAGTGGGAGGCAGGCCGCCCCTGGGGGGCCCGCCGTCATCCGCCTGTCGCGCGATCGATAAATCCGCCGGCGACACGCGCGACACCACCACCCGCGCAGCCTCAGTTTCCGATTGCGAGGTAATCACATGGGAAACTTCACAAAACTTCCGACAAGCCGACGATCGCCCAACGGTAGGAATACCGTCGGCGGAGGCGCCTCCGGTGGGGCCACCGAGGCAAGCCCCAGTGGCTTCTTCGCAGACTCCGCCGACGCATTGCAGACGGCGATCACCAATCACCCTGGGTTCGCCCTGGGGGCAGCACTGGCCGTGGGAGTCTTACTCGGATGGCTGATCAAACGAAAATGATAGAACGCACAGAGCTCGACAATATCGCGCCCAGGTTGCGTACCGACGGAATCGGGGGGACGCGCCCTTCGCGTTCGTTTTCAAGCAGCGACCGGCCAGCGGCCACGGCGGTCGTCAGCAATATCGCCGGCTTCGGCGAGGGCGTCCTCAGCCTGGCAGAGCTCCAGGCGCGGTTGGCCGTGCTCGAGCTCAGGCAAAACCTGAGCGCGATCAAGGTCGGCGTCGCTCTTGTGATCGGGGCTACCGTGGTTGGTATTGCGGGCTTTTCGGTGGCTCTCTTCGGCATTGCCGAGCTTTGTATTTCGGCGTTTGAAATGGGCCGGGGGCCGGCGCTGATCGTGGTCGGAGCCGTCAGCTTCGCCGTCGCCGGCATTTGCTTGGCGATGGCGCTCCTGGCACTTCGCCGCAATGCGGCCCGATTTCCTCTCTCGAGCGAAGAGCTCACGCGCAACATGCAGTGGATCCGCACGGTACTGCGGCATAGCGGACGTGCATCGCCGCGGCCCTACGCGCGGGTCGCCTCCGCGCTAGACCGCCCCGTCCACTGTGACGACCTCTTTCACCACGTGGCCCAGCACGCGGTCGGACAAATGCCGCGCGAGGTCGGCCCAGCCTATGATCCCTGACACCTGGCCGCTGGCGCCCACGACCAGAACGCGACGAACGCCTTTTGCGCCAGCACCGCGCACACTTCGGCGAGGCTGGCGTCGGGCCCGACCGTTACGACGCTCGGCATCATGACTTCGCTGACCGGCCGGTTCGCCAGATCGGGATAGTGTGCCAGAGCCAGTGCGACGTCACGATCAGTCACGATGCCAACGGGTTTTCCTTCTTCGAGAATCGGCACCGCGCCGCAATCGTTGTCGCCAAAGATCATGACTGCTTCAAGCACCGTGCTGTAGGTCGAACAGGTCCGCGGCGCCGGCGTCATCACCTCAGAACGCGGTCACGTTCTCCAGGGTTTGTGGTTCAATCTGCTCATTCATCAGAATCTCCTCCAGCAAAACGCGTTGGTCAGGAAACAGCATAACGACCACGGGTCGACATCAATTGGGCATGTCTCGTGCCAAATTGTACGAACAGCGCGCGGTCCGGCTTCAGGGGGTTGCGCCGGCATTACGTTTGCATTCTTCACGAACACGGCTCTCGAGAGCGCTCGTTCGCTCTCGACAGAGCCGGTTTCGTTCCAGAAAGAGGAGGTGCCGGCGATGGTCACTGTTCGCGAAGTGGAGTATCCCGAGGACATAATGCGGGCCGCCAGCATGGAGCCCGCGAACTGGGCTGAGTCGACGATTCGCTCGTCGATCGATTACATCGAAGATTACGCTCGATCGCAGCCGCTGACATTCGCAGCCTGGGCGTTCGGAATCGGTTTTGCGCTGGGTTGGAAGCTCAAGCCCTGGTGATTCTGCGGCCGCAAGCCGAGAAATGAAGCACGATACCAGTAAATCTACACGCTTTCACACGAAGTGGCACAACATGTGCAGTTACGATGTGAAACGACGGGAACGCGAGGTCGCCAGTTGGCTTCGCTTGCCGCGTTCTTGGGAGCATCACCATGTTGTACTGGGCTGTCGTGTTCTTGATCGTGGCGCTCATCGCAGCGCTCTTCGGGTTCGGGGGGATAGCCGGCACCGCGGCGGGAATTGCCAAGGTGCTGTTCTTTCTTTTCCTGATCCTCTTCGTGCTGTCGCTCGTTCTTGGCCGGACGCGTACGCCGGTCGTCTGACGGGGCCCGCAGAAATGGCCGCGTCGTAGGTCAGGCTTTCAGCCTAACGTAAGGAGAGCGCCAGACCTGCGCCGCGTGCCGGCTCAATCGGGCCCCCGTAGCAAATGCATCGACGAATTACATCTTGACCGAAGGAGACTACAATGAACCGTGACACCCTCAAGGGCGACTGGAACCAGCTCAAGGGCCGGATCAAGGAAGCCTGGGGCAAACTGACCGACCAGGAGCTCGAGGTCGTCGCAGGCAAGCGCGACCAGCTCGTGGGCCTGATTCAGAAGACCTACGGCATCGCGCGTGAGGAAGCCGAGCGCCAGGTCCAGGAGTTCGAGCGCATGAAGCACGAGGGAGCCGAGCGCCAGGTCGAGCAGTTCGAGCGGTCGAAGTAAGCGCACAATTCAAGAGCCCCATTCTTGGCTTGCGCCGCGACTGGTGACCGTGGGGACGCGCCGGAGGCGCGTTCCCTTTCGAAACGCGCCCGCCGCGGTGGCGTTCGGCCGCGTGCGGAGCCGCTGTCTTCTTCGAGTCGGCGGCCCAATCGCTCTCTAGCGGTGAGTTTTGATCTGCCTCCCGCACCTTCTCCTTGGCGCGGTGCGCACAGGGTGCAACAATTCGCCAGAAGAGGGCGCCTGGAACGGCAACTGGGGATACCCGGCATGATGATACCGACCGAGCCGATCGGAAGTATCCCGAGGCCCCTTCGGCTGATCGAGGCGGTCTCGACCAAAGGCGATGCGGACCCCGAGGTGGACGCGCTCTATGAGGAGGCGGTCCGAGACACGATCGCGCGGTTCGAGGCCACTGGCTCGCCGGTCATCACCGACGGCGAGCAGAGGAAGTACCATAACTTCTGGACCTACTGCGTGCACGGCATGCCGAACTCGGCTCCCGACGGTTTCAAAATACCGTTCTCGGCCGGCCACGTTCGCCGGATGCCCCGGCTGACGGCTGGACCTTTCCGCTACCGGCGGCACGCCGACAGCTATCTGGACGTCGCACTTAAATATGCCCACAAGCCGGTGAAACAGGCGGTCATCTCCCCCTCGGCCTTGAGCCTCATGTACCCGCCCGACGAGATTCCCGGCTACCCGCGCGAACAATTCATCGACGACCTGCTGCGAGAGCACGAAACCGAAATCCGCAACTGCCTGCGCAAAGGCGCGCACAAAGTACAGATCGACTTCACCGAAGCGCGACTGGCGGTCAAGATCGATCCCTCCGGGCGCCTGCTTCACAGCTTCATCGACCTCAACAATCTCGCTCTGGCGCGGTTCTCCGCCGACGATCGCATGCGCATCGGCGTGCACACGTGTCCCGGTAGCGACCGCGATTCGACCCACAGCGCCGACGTCGATTACGCCGAGCTGCTGCCGGGCCTGTTCCAGCTCAGGGTGGGGAACTTCTACGTTGCAATGGCCGGTGAAGGCGATCGGGCCCGCGTTCTGAAGATCATTCGCGACCACATGAAGGCCGACCAGCGCGTGTTCATCGGCGTCATCGCGCCGATCGATCCGCGCGTGGAGACGCCGCAGGTCGTTCGCGATCGGGCCCTCGAAGCAGCGAAATACATACCAATCGAGCAATTGGGCACGACCGATGACTGCGGGTTCGCGCCCTTCTCCGATGACACCTCGACGAGCCGCGAGACGGCGTTTGCGAAGATCCAGGCGCGCGTGCTGGGCACCGCACTCGCGGCGGAAATTATCGGAGTCGGGTAATGGACGAACACAAGGATGAGGTGGAGCTGCTGCGCTCCGTTGCCCTCAAGAATGCCAACAGCATTCTCCTCGCGCCAGCGTGCCGAGCAGGAGCTCATCCAGGCCAAAGAAGCCCTGGAGTCAAGGACGGAGGAGCTCGCCCGTTCTCTCGCGACGTTGCGCGCCGCGCTGGACTCCAGCATCGTCGGGATTCTGGTCACCGACGGCGACCGGAAGGTGACGGGCTTCAACGAAAAGTATGTGACGATGTGGCGGCTGCCCCGCGAGCTCGTGGAGTCGCGCCAATACCGGCAACTGCTGGATGTGAACTCCCGGCAGTTCGAGAATCCGCGCCAGTATCTTGCCCGGATCGACGAGATTTACACGTCGTCGCCGCCGGAAAGCTACGACCTCATGGAGCTGGCCGACGGGAGAGTCTTCGAGCGGTTTTCACGCATCCAGTTCATCGAAGGGCGAAACGTGGGCCGCGTCTGGAGCTTTTGCGACATCACCGAGCGCAGGCGCGCCGAAGACGCACTACAGAAGCAGTCGGAGTGGCTGCGGATCACGCTCTCGAGCATCGGCGACGGGGTTATCAGCACCGACGCCGCGGGGCGGGTGACATTCTTAAACCGCATCGCCGAGTCCCTGACCGGCTGGAAACAGGCCGAGGTGCTCGGCCGGCCCCTGCCGGACATTTTCCATATCATCGATCACCAGACCCGAGGAACGGTCGAAAACCCCGCGCTCAGCGCCTTGCGCGAAAGGAAGATTGTAGGGCTGGCGCGGCACACGCTCTTGATCGCCAGGGACGGGGCCCAGCGGCCCATCGACGACACCGCCGCCCCCATGCTGGACGCGTCCGGGGCCACAGTGGGAGCGGTCCTGGTCTTTCGTGACGTCAGCGAGCGCTTGCGGGCCGAGGAAGTTCAGGCGCGGCTGGCGGCCATCGTCGAATCCTCCGAGGACGCGATCGTCAGCAAGACGCTCGAGGGCATCATCCTCTCGTGGAACGCGGGGGCCGAGCGGCTCTTCGGCTACACCGCCGCAGAGGCCATCGGCCGATCGATTACCTTGATCATCCCTCCTGAACGGGAGGGCGAGGAGCGCGAAGTCCTGGAGCGGCTCAGGCGCGGCGAACGCGTCGAGCACTTCGAAACCGTGCGGGTATCCAAACGGGGCCGCCGGATCGACATCTCGCTTACCGTCTCGCCGATCCGCGATGCCACCGGCCGCATCGTCGCTGCATCGAAGGTCGCGCGCGACATCACCGACCGAAAGCGGGCCGAAGAGGCGCTGCGGGAAGCAGACCGTCTCAAGGACGAATTCCTGGCGCTTTTGGCCCACGAACTACGCAACTCGCTGGCCCCCGTGCGAAACGGGCTGCAGGTCATTCGCCTTGCCGCCGGCGACACCCACACCGTCACCCAGGCCCGCGCCATGATGGATCGCCAGGTCGAGCATATGGTCCGGATCGTGGATGACCTGCTCGACTACTCTCGGATCAGCCGGAATAAGATGGAGCTCCGCCGCGCACGCGTGCTTCTGACCGACGTTCTGAGGAGTGCCGTTGAAACGGCCCGCCCGGTCGTCGAAGCGGCTGGGCACGAACTGATCATTTCACTGCCGCCAGAGCCGGTTCACTTGGACGCCGACCTTACCCGACTGGTCCAGGTTTTCGGCAACTTGCTGTGCAACAGCGCCAAGTACTCTGAGCGAGGCGGCCGCATTTGGCTCACCGCCGAGCGGCGGGGGGGCGAGCTGGTCGTGTCGGTTCGCGACACCGGAATGGGCATCCCCGCGCACGCCATCCCGCGCATTTTCGACATCTTTTACCAGGTGGACCGGGGCGTCGAGCGGACCACCGGCGGCCTCGGCATCGGGCTGGCGCTCGTCAAGGGACTGGTCCAAATGCACGGCGGCGCCGTCACGGCCGAGAGTGCCGGTCTGGGAAAGGGCAGCGTGTTCACCGTTTGGCTCCCCATCGCCGAGACCCAAACGGAGGAAGCCCCGCCCGCGACGCCCGCAGGAGCACCTGCCGAGACAGGCCCGAAGCGGCGCATCCTGGTTGTGGACGACTTGCGCGACTCGGCTCTGTCGATGGCGACCATCTTCAGGTTGTTAGGCAACGAGGTCTGCACGGCGCACGACGGCGTCGAAGCGGTGGAGGCCGCGGAGCGCTTCCAGCCCGAGGTCGTGCTCATGGACGTCGGGATGCCTCGTCTTAACGGGTACGAGGCGACCCGCCGCATCCGCGAGCAGCCCTGGGGCCAGGGCATGGTCATCATCGCGCTCACTGGCTTTGGCCAGGCGGGCGACAGGGGCCGGTCGCAAGATGCGGGGTGCAATGGCCACCTGGTCAAGCCGATCAACCTGTCGGATCTGGAGAAGCTTCTTGCGGAGTTGACGCCCAGCGATAGCGGTGGACCGGCCGGTCGCACGCCGTAGCGGCAGACCAATCGGCTGGAATCTCTCTTGGGCGCGCGTTGCTTCCACATGGCGACAGGGCTGCTCAAGGGCTTGGGCCGTCAGATCCGTCCCATGAGCAGAAGCACGACCAAGATGAGCACCACCAGCCCGACCGTACCGCCGGGGTAATAGCCCCAGTTTCTGCTATAGGGCCAGGTCGGCAGCGCACCGACGAGCAACAGAATTAACACAACGAGCAGGATGGTTCCCAACATGATGTAAAGCATCCTCCATAGAGGGAAAGAAAGGAAACTCGGCAGTGGTCACAACGCAAGCAAACGAGTGGTGACGTTCGGCGGATCAGTTCTGCGTTCCTCCTTCGGCTGGGTGGACGAGAAGCGGGCCCCACCTTGCAGGAGCGACCGCTTCTCGACCTGGTCGCTGACCGTGGTGAAACGCTCAGTCATTTCGGGGACTGCGCCGGCCGGACCGGGAGCGGGATTCTGACTCTCCCACCTGGGATCGTCTGTCGCCCGTTTGCTCGTTCTCTTCCATTCCGCCGAACCCTCGACCTTGGTTCTTCTCGTCCCCGCCGTGCGAACATTGGTGAGCGATCTGGCTGTGCTCGTGGGCGCACTGGCTCTGCTCCAAGGCCGACGCGGCGTGCTGCCGGCCGTGCTCGTGCTCGCCGGCGTCGTGAAGCTTGGCCGCTTGGCGGTGGTGGTGCGCCGCCGCCTCGTGATACTTGGCTGCGTCGTGGTGATGAGTCGCCAACCCGCCCTCGCGGCCGGTTTCGGAGACTTCCGCCGAATCCAGCTCGCGAGCGGTCCCTTGGGCATGGGCAGCCCGGCCTCCGGTGCGGGCTGGCTCCGGTGGTGTCGCTTTGCCCGTCGCAGCGAAACCTCGTTCTCTCTGCCTGTCCATTCGCGAACTCCTTATCATCAGGTACTGTTGATGACATCAACGCGTGACGTTGCGGCCTTGATTCTGAAGGCCAGCAAGCAAACGGTCGCAATTCCCATGCCTTCCGCACAAGCCGCGAGCTGGTCCGGTGCGATCGTGCGTTGATCGAAGCCGCCCCCAGGGCAAGCGCGCCCTTGGGGCTGAGCCTCAACTTGAGTTGACCGTCGTGACCAATGCCCGATACCGGCATCGGTTTTGCTCAAGAGTTCAGAACACTCGTGGGCGAGCTCGACGCTTGCACACGGGCCATTCGTAGCGCCTTGAGATCGCAACGCGGATGCGCCCAGGCTCGTGGGGCCCGCTCGCCAACGCCAAACCACAACGGAGGTACAACATGAAACTGCCCACCATTGCCAAGTTGTTCGAAGATCAGCTCAAGGACATCCACAGCGCCGAAACTCAGCTTGTGAAGGCATTGCCCAAGATGGCCAAAAAGGCCACGTCCAAGGGACTCAAGGAAGCGATCACGAGTCATTTGGAAGAAACCAAGCACCAGGTTGAGCGGCTGGACCAGATCGGTCAGGCCCTCGGCATCAAGCTCGGCGGCAAGAAATGCAAGGCGATGGAGGGTCTCATCGCCGAGGGAGCCGAGGTGCTTGAAGCCGAAGGGCCCGGCCCGGTCATCGACGCGGCGCTGATCGCGGCAGCCCAGCGCGTCGAGCACTACGAAATCTCCGCGTATGGTTCGGCTCGTGCCTTCGCCGGCGAGCTTGGACACCACGATGCTGTCGAGCTTCTCCAAGAAACGCTCGATGAAGAATCAGCGGCTGACGAGAAGCTCACCTCCCTTTCCGAGGAAGAAATCCTACCGACTGCCGTCGAGATTGAGGAAGCTGTAGGCGGCTAGCTGACGATCGTACTTCACGACCACGGAGACGTTCGGCGGTGTTCTGCTCCGTGGTCGAGACGTCGGCCACCGCGTTCGATCGACGTGTTGCCCGAACGCCGCCGGGCTGGCGAGGAACGACAGATGGCAGCGCCCACACGTTCGATCGAAGATCTGACGGCGCGGAACGTGGCGATTATCGCCGAGATGGAAAAAGCGGCGGGCCAGTTCCGCACGCGCGGGGAGCGGGTGGCAGATCAGCACACCGCGGGTATTGTCGTCAAGAAGTCACTGGACTTGAAGCGCGGCGCAGAGTCGTGAGCCAATCATGAGTTATCATGCCTTTTCGCTGGACCCGCGTACCGTGTTGGGGGTTGGTCCCAGCGCCTCGCCCGACGAGATTCGAGAGGCGTACCATGCGAAATCGAAGAAGCACCACCCCGACGTGGGCGGCGATGAATGGGCATTCCGCGTGGTTGCGAGGGCCTATGAAGTTTTGAAGGCGACCGCGGGCGCGCACTCATCTCAAGCCTGGGACCAACGCGGCCCGGACGGCTCTGTTCCACCGCAGGAACAACCATGGACCTGGGCTCAGAATGCTTCCGTCGGCCGGGCCGATTCCTCGACGTTTGGCTGGGGGACTCACCGTGAGACGGCGGAGGACCGCTGGTCTCCGAATTCCGATCGAAACGCGAAGGACGAATCGGGTTCAGCGTCTCGGGAGGCTAGCGAACCCTGCGCGAATCCGGATGAGCTACGCACTGTGAACGTCGAGCTTGTGTGGGCTCGGTATGAGCGGGATGCAGCAGACCGGTTCTCATCATCGCACGCAGCGGACGACCAGACCCTGAGCGTATGGACGGTCATTTCATGGCCGCCGCATGCTCTCGTCGATCGCGCGGCCGAGTTCCCGGCAGCCGGCGCGACTCTACACACACTGATCGAGCTTTTCGGGCGCCTGCGGACCGGGGGCTCGGTTGTGTTGGCGAAGTCGCGGATCGAAGACGGCCAGTTCGTCGCTTGGCTGAGCTATCCCGACGTGGTCACGGCACAAGACGCGATTCTGTTGGTCCGTGAGACGTTGCAGAACCGGGGCTTGATCCCAAAGTTCAAGACTCGGGACGTACGCCTGCCGTCGGAAGACTTGATGTCCGGCGCGGTCCATGCGGATTTGAGTTCGTGAACTTGAAGTTCGCTGATTTTCGCGGAACCTCCTTTTGCCTGGACACCAAGTGAGAGATCGCTGGCTCGCGGCAGGTGGGGCATCGGAATGTAAGTCAGCCCGTTAGCGGCGAAGATTTCCAGCCCGTTACGGTCGCAGAAGATCGTCAATCGCTGCTTGCCGTCTCGCAAAGGGGCGGGAGCTCGATGGTCGTTGACGGTCAACTCTTGCTTCTTCACGTCGTAGACGATGACGGCTCCGCGAACGGTGAGCGCCACTTCGCTCGCGTCGCCCGGCTCGAATTCGGCTTGTATTTCGACGAGCTCGGTCTTGAGCTCGGCCAGCGGATTGGCACTGTCGGGTTTGAGCGTCATCGCTTCGAAGCGATGTGACTTGGCCCGCAACGAATTCAGTTCCTTGATCGGCGTCCATGTCAGCCGCGGACCGTCGGCTGTCGAAATGAGGTTCAATTCCAGCGGAACTGGTCATCGACTGGTTAAACGGCATGCCGGCCGTCGGCGACTGGAACCACCCGATCTGTATCCGGCGTCCATCTCGGTTCGGAATGTCGCTGAAGGTTTGCGGAGCGTAGAATCCCCGACCGCGGTGACCGGGAAGTCTCGATTGTTCGGGGTGGAACGTGGTACCGTCGAACGATGCCTGTCGCATATTCCGTAGTTCGCGGCGAGCAAGACCCACTTTTTCTGGTTGGCATCGCGGTCGACGGCAAGTTCGAAAAAGTCGGGGCATTCAAAGAGGTAGCCGTCTTTACCCATCGTGCCGGCTGCGGTCACGCTGGCCAACGTCCATTCTCGAAGGTTGGACGAGGTCAAGAAGTGAATCGTATGGTCACCGTTCAATGTCGACGTAAAGCACCATCACCCATTTTTGTGTCGCGGCGTGCCAGATGACTTTCGGGTCGCGATTGCCGTCGGTGATCTGCTTGAGCACGGGATTGCCGCTGTACTTGCTGAAGCTCCGACCGTCGACGCTGTAGGCGATGCACTGCGTCGTGGGACTGCCGGCGGCGGTGTAGATCAGCATGAGCGGCGCTTGGCCGTTTTTGCCGAAACCACTGGTGTTGTTCCAATCCACGACCGCGCTGCCGCTGAACATGGCACCGAAGTTATCCGGCGCGAGTGCGTCGCCCAGTTCCATGCCAGTGAATCATGTCTTTACTGACGGCATGCCCCCAGTGCATGTTGCCCCAGTCCCAACCAAATGGATTGTGTTGATAGAAGAGGTGATACTCACCGCGATAGAAGACCATTCCGTTCGGGTCGTTGTTCCATCCCCTTCGAGACGAGAAGTGGAATTGACCGCGAAGCGGTTCGCGGTAGAGATTCTCCGCACCTTTGATCGAATCGCTCTGCTCGATGGACGCAATGCCCGTGAATCTTCCGCCAGTTTGTCCACCCGCAACGTGATCGTCTTGCCCTTCCAGGCACCAGCGTCGCAAAAGGCCCACCAGTCCGGCGTGGCATCGGCCAGTTCGATATCGTTCTTCACCTCGACGCGACCATCAATCAAAATCGTGACCTTTCGCTTCGCAGCGCCATTCTTGATGGGCAGATGGAGGTAGCGTTTTTCAATTTGGATCTCACGTTTCGCATCGGTCAGAAATAACGGCAGTCTGCGATCGGTTTGCACGATCTGGTCGACGTTGAAGTGGCCCTCGACAGGCATCTGGCCTCGGAGGGTGCCGCGAGCTGGACCGGCACCGAAGGCGTCGCCCGTCGTTTTCCAGTCGCCGTAAGTCTCGCCTTCGAAATCGGCGATCGCGATATCGTGAGCATCGGGTGACTGGCCTGCCTGCGCAGTTTGTGCAAACGCCAACGCAAGCACGACGAAGATTGTTGGTTTCATCAAGGGATCCCATGAGATTCTGTGCCGATCGAGTTCACTGGAA
This sequence comes from uncultured Isosphaeraceae bacterium, assembly GCA_963830625.1. GTDB lineage: Bacteria > Planctomycetota > Planctomycetia > Isosphaerales > Isosphaeraceae > CAWHMZ01. Next base: position 483,816 of record CAWHMZ010000009.1, read on the forward strand.
TTTGATGTTGTCGACGTATTCGTTTCTTCGGAAAAGATCTGCCGAGAGGATCCGCTTCTCGCCGTCGGCTCGCTGGCGATTTCACGCTGAAATGGCTCGTGCGTCGCGACATAAAAGACGGAAACGTGCAATCGATGAGTATATTCCGGAGGTTCATGGGCAGACTACCGCGTCACGGATTCCATCGCGGTTCGCGGTAACGTATCTTGAATCGCACCGGAGAAAAACTCTTAAGTACTGGTGCAAATAATGGACGTCACGCAAATCGCCAAAGTCTATGCTCAACTGGACCCGCCGTTGTGGCTGGTGACCGCGGCGGCTGGCTCCCGGCATGGCGGACTGATCGTCACCACGGTAACGCAAGCATCGATTGTTAGTGAAATGCCGCGCCAGCTCATCACGGTCGACAAACGGCACAATACGCACGCCTTGATCGAAGAGAGCGGCGCGTTTGCCATGCACCTGATCGACGAAACACAGCTCGATCTCGTGTGGCAGTTTGGACTGCAGTCAGGCCGCGACGTCGACAAGCTTGCCGGCCTGCTGTTCCGAACCGGAGCGACCGGAAGCCCGCTGTTGCCCGAGGCGCTGGCCTGGTTCGACTGCCGAGTGGAAGCCCGCGTGGACTCGGGCGACCGCACGGTATACCTGGCGGCGGTCGTCGATGGTCGACTCGAACGAACCGATCGGCCCTTGACAAGCCGCCGCTTTTTTGAGATCGCCCCGCCGGACAAACAGAAAATCATGAGCGCACAGTACGATCATGATGCGCGCCTCGACGCCGTGGCGATCCAGCAATGGCGCGAGAAAGCCGTGTTCGCGGCCGGGGCGTCGCTATCTCCGGCTTGATGTGCGGGCGTGACCGTCCTTGTCACGACGAGGGAAAACCTGTCGCCACCACGCTTGTGTCCGCGTGCTCAGGGGCGAAGCCGGCGATGCCGTTGGGAGCGGATGGGGATATGCCAGCCCAGAACGCATAGGAATAATCGTTCTGGGGTTGTGCGGTACCTGGCGGACTCGTCGACGGCAAGTCCCGGCCGGGAACGAAGACCTGGACCTGGTTGTCGGTAAATACAACGGCGGGCCACGGAAGGCTCGTGGTCGAAGTGACCTGACCCTCAACCAACGGATGCTGATGCAGGCTTTGCTGAAACAACAACTCCTGATGAGTGGGGGCGGTTCGCTGCGCTTGCGCGGCCGACAGCGCGGCTGAGATGGGCGTCTCCGTACCGCTGAGCAGCGCCCGCGTTTCGAGGCGCTCGAGCCAGGGCCGTGCCCGATGCGACCGCATTAGTGCCCGCCCAGCAGACGGAACCGACGCTAACATTGCAAAACCTCCGTGTTTTGCCCGGAGACCGGTAACGAGTCCCACGCCACCCCATGATAGACGCGCGCACGACGCCTGTGGCAATCCAAAGGAATGGGGGCTCTAGCCCTAGATACACCAAGAACGCCGGAAGTCAAGTCGACGCCCTGAAGGGCGTGACGCAGGCCGCCGCCTGGTCGAAGAAACCCAAACCCAAGGTCAATGCCAAGCCGCCGGTCGACATCCAAAACAGTGCCGACTTGATCGGCAAGACCCGTCTCTGGTTCGACCTGATCCACCTCGCCTTGCAGACCGACGCAACGCGTCTGGTCACACTGGAGCTTCTGGGCACCAGCAGAGTGCCGCCGATTGCCGGTGTGAACCAGGGCCATCACGACTTATCGCACCACGGCCAAGATCCGGCCAAGATCGCCCAGCTCAAAGTTCTGGAGCTCGAAAAGCTGAAGACCCTGCGTGAGTTTCTGACTCAGTTACGTGCCACCAAGGAAGACGGCGAAAGCTTGCTCGATCGCACGATGGTGTTCTTCAGTAGCAACCTGGGCGACGCCGCCAAGCACAGCGTCAAGAACATGCCGGTCCTGCTGGCCGGCGGCGGCTTCAGGCATGGGCGGCATCTGGCCTTTGACGAAAACAACCACCCTCCTCTATGCAATCTTTATGTAAGCATGCTCCAGCGGATGGGCATCGCCACCGAAAGTTTCGCCAGCGGCAACGCGACGTTGACCGGGTTGGAAATGCGGGCTTGATCCGGCAAGAGAAGCGCGGGGAGGGCGAGGCTCCGTCCGAGACCAATTGGGAAGAGCGAGGCGTTTCGGGAGGGCGAGGCTCCGTCCGAGCCGCCTTTGGGCGCATCTGGGAGGGCGAGGCTCCGTCCGAGACGTAAATCGGCCGGAGATGGCGAGAACCCGAGGCGTGGGACGCAGCCGGAGTGGCGCTCGACGATATCCGCAGACTAAAGGAATATCCTCGTCAGGGCCATGGGCCTTGACCCGACGAGCCGCGTTGCATGAGGCGCCGGTTGCGGGCACAATACCTACGTTCTCTGGCGGCGGGTCGGTGCGCGGCGTCGATCCGCTCAAACCCGGCACCGAGGACGACCTCCATGCGCACTCTCGCCCCGATTGTCCTGACCTTCTTGCTTTCGGCAGGAGCCGCCGCCGACCCCAAAGCACCGAAGCCGCCGGCGCTCGCTCTGGAGGCGTACACCCTGCCCAACGGCCTGAAGGTCGCACTGCATCGCGACCCGATCGTACCGCGCGTGACGGTGACGGTGGCATATCACGTCGGGTCGAAGAACGAGAAGGCGGGGCGGACCGGATTCGCGCACTTCTTCGAGCACATGATGTTCCGGGGCACCAAGACCGTGCCGAACTATGACATCCCCTTGAAGGAGGCGGGTGCCTCAGCAAACGCATTTACTAACCAAGACATGACGGTCTATTTTGAGACCGTGCCCAGCAACTTCCTTGAGCGGGCGCTCTATCTCGAGGCCGAGCGGCTGGCGTTTCTTCCCTCGGCGCTCGATCAGCGCAAGTTTGACACCGAGCGGGAGGTCGTCAAGAACGAGCGCCGGCAGAGCTATGAAAACCGGCCGTACGGGTTGGACAGCGAGGCGATACTGGCCGCTCTGTTTCCGAAGGGCCATCCGTACTCGTGGCCGACGATCGGGTCGATGGACGACCTGAACAACGCAACGCTCGACGACCTGAAAGCGTTTTTCGCTGAATTCTACCACCCCGCCAACGCGACGCTCTGCCTCGCCGGCGACTTCGACCCGGCCGAAGCCAAGGCGCTGGTCCAGAAGTACTTCGGGGCTCTGGCCGCCGGCCCCAGGCCGCAGGCTGTGGCGGTGCCGCCCACCCCGGTGAAGGCCGAGAAGCTCGTGCGGTTCGACCGCGTGCAATTGCCCCGCGTCTACTGGACCTGGCCGGCCGTCGCCGCCGACCATCCCGACGCGCCGGCGCTCGCGCTCTTGGCCCGCGTGCTGGCAGGCGGCGAGACTTCGCGGCTGCATCGCGAACTGGTGCTGAAGAGGCGCTTGAGCAAGGACGTAATCGGCCATACCTCCGCCTCGGAGCTGGCGGGCCAGTTCGAGCTCCGGAGCACCGCAGCAAGCGGGGTCAAGCCCGCAGAGGTGCTCACGGCGATCGAATCGGCTTTCGACGCCGCCGTGCAAGAGATCAAAGCCAACCCGCCCAAGGCCGACGAGCTCTCTCGCGCGCTGGCGCTCTTCGAGAAGGGGTCGTACGCGCGCTTGACCAGTCCCCTTGGCGCGCGGTCGCGCTGGCGACCGGCTTCGCCCAGAAAGACGACCCGCGCCACTATCAAAAGGAGTTCGCGCGGACCTACCAGGTCACCCCGGCCGACCTGACCCGTGTCGCCGGCACGTACTTGAAGCCCGAGAAGATCGTTGTCTGGACCGAGGCGGTTGGTCCGGGACAGCCGCGTAGCGAGGCGGCGAAGGCCGGGCCGAACCCGGCGGCAGCGGACGCGCCCGCGCTCGCGTCGGAGCACGCGCCGGGTCCAGGTGTCGATTGGTCAAATATGCCGGGACCGTCTATCCCCAGGCCATTTCAGGCGCCCCAGTTCGTGCGGAAGACGCTCTCGAACGGGCTCGACGTCTGGTTCGCGTCGTGGAAGACGCTGCCCTTGGTCACGGTCGAGCTGCTGATGCCCGCCGGTACGGCCGACGACCCGATCGGCAAGTCCGGCCTTGCGACCCTCACCGCCGCCCTTCTCGACAAGGGGACAACCAACTTGACGGCGACAGAGCTGGGCGAAGCGCTCGAAGCGATCGGCGTCACTCTCACGACGCAGTCGTCGACCGACGAGACGACCGTTGGCTGGAGCACGATTACCCGGAATCTCGAACCGTCGCTCAAGATCGTCGCGCATGTCCTCGCGTCGCCGCGCTTCGACCCGAAGGACTTCGAGCGTGAACAGGCACTCGCGCTGGCGCGGCTGGCGCAAGGCCCTGACAGCGTAACCTGGCTCGCCGCCCGAGCTCTGCCAGTGCTCCTCTACGGCAAGGGGCACCCGTACGCCAACCCGGCAGACGGTTACGCCAAGACGGTGAAGGCGCTGACCCTCGACGACGTCAAATCGTTTCAGGCCGCACACCGGGGTCCCAAGGGGGCGACTCTGATCGTCGTCGGCGACGTCGAGCCCGGCGTCTTGTTCGCGATGCTGGAGTCAACACTCGGAGCGTGGAAGCCGCAGAATGCTGGTCCTTCGCCCAGGCCTTCCGACCACCTGAGGGCCGATCCGAGCGTGATCTATCTCGTCGACAAGCCGGGCGCTGTGCAGTCGGTCTTGAACGTCGGTCGCACGTGGGCTGACCGATCGGACCCGCGCTACTATGCCGCTCTGCTGGGCAATCGTATCCTGGGCGGCGACTTCTTGAGCCGACTGAACCAGAACCTTCGCGAGAAGAACGGCTTCACATACGGCGCGAGGTCGGGCTTTCGCTTCCGACGCACGGGCAGCCTCTGGACCGTGAGCACGGCCGTTCGAACCGACGCGACAGCGCCGGCGCTCAAGGAGGTCCAAAGCGAGCTCGACGGTCTGGCTAGAACGAAACCGCTCAGCGACCACGAGGTTGCTGTGGCGCTCGGTGCAGAGGTCAAGTCATACCCCGACCAGTTCGAAACCCCTCGATCGATCGCCGCCACACTCCGTGAGATGGCCGAGTTTCATCTGCCGCCCGATTACCTCGACACGTTTCTCGACCGCCTCCAGGCGACCAAGGCCGAAGAGGTCGGCAAGACGATGGCTGAGCTCGTGAAGACGAGCGACCGGGTGACCTTGATCGTCGGCGACCGCAGGGTCGTCGAGCCGAAGCTCAGGGCGCTGGGCTATTCCAAGATCCAGCCGGTGACATACGACGGCGAGAGGCTTGTCGATTGAGCTGAACACCTCTCAACCCTTATACGACACCACCGCCTGTTGCGTCGTCGGCGGAAGAGCGTGGAATTCGCTGCGCAGAAACCCGGCCCGGGCAAAAATAGTCTGTAATTCCGCAAACGTGTAAGCGTCGCCGTGGGCTGTGGTGGCGAGCATCACCAGCGCCATGCCGGCCGTCGATGGCGGAGTGACGCGATCGGGCTCGGGAATGAAATCCAGCGTAAGGGCTCGGCCGCCCGGTGTGAGAGCCGCGTAAGCCTTGGCCGCCAACTGCTCACACGTCGGCACGTCGAAGTGGTGCAGAAAGTTTGTCAGTAGCACGATGTCGTAGGGGCCGCCCCAGGCAACGTCGAAAGCACTACCTGGACGCAAATCATACCGCTTTTCAACATTGGCCCGACGAGCATTCTCCGCTGCGACCGCCAGCACGTTTGGCCAATCCAGCGCCGTCACATGAGCTTGGCGATAGCGTTCCGCGATCGTAATGCCAAACAACCCGTGCCCCGCAGCGACATCCAACACGCGCAGCGGTTGCCCGGCATCTCCGCCGACCAACCCCGCAAGTAACTGGGCCGGCATCTGCATGAGCGGAGCCATTGCGCGAGCGAACTCAACCCAAATCGGGTTGTCGTGGGAGACTGTTCCCTCGTCGGAAACCGCTGTGCCGCCGCGGCGCACGGCCGCCGTCAGTTGCTGAAAGCTCTCCCTCAATAGGGCGCGAGCATGAAACTCACCGCGCCGCCCAGATAGGCCGGCGACTTGCGATCGAGAAACGTCCTTGCGTCGGCGGTGAGCTCGTAGCGATCGCCGTGCTTGTGCAGGAAGCCGACGATGGTGAGATAGTCTGCCAAGATGCGGATGCCGCGCGGCGCGGCCTGGCTCGCATTGGCTAGCTCGGCCGCCGTCTGGCGCCCCGCAGCCACCAGCGAGAACAAATCAAGTTCGATCGCCGCCCGCAGAGCTTCGGTACGGTGATAGGCGCTGATCGTGTCGAAAAACAACGCGGGAGATGGTCCTTGGGGATGCATTGCGTCTCCTCTTTCGGTGTCGGCCCCTTCTCTGCGTCCGCCGGCCTGAACTGCCTTTGCAAAGCTACGGAGGGACCGCCGTCGTAAGTATGCCAGACTTGCGACCGCGTCGCGTGCAAGGGAAGCAACTCATTCACCACGTTCCGGCGCAAGTCAGTCAGAGGGAAGTTCGACCCTCAGTATACTCGCGCACGCCTGCGCCACAACAAGCGCTCGAACAACACGCCGGCGCAGCTCACATCGTGAGTTCCCTGGCGGATTCGACAAGCGCGAGAATTGTCCCTGCACATATCTATGGGCGAGCTTCTTCCAAAATCAGATGCCGCATCATAAAGGTTCGCACGATTGTCGGCCTTCGCTCCGCGAAGGCACGTCCCACCCGTGACGAGCGCCGTGCGGCACCGTCAGATTGACAAGCGGAGCTGCTGCTCGCTTCCGATCTCATGGCCGAGCGACGATAACGTCACCCCGAGCAGCCGAATGCCCTTGCTGACAGGAAACAGCGACTCGGCCAGCGCATACACGATCTCTTCAAGTGCTTCTTGTGTGGTGAAGGGAGCGCGCCCGGTTCGGCGACGAGTGATCTGCTGGAAGTCGGCGTACTTGACCTTGAGGGTCACCGTTCGCCCGCGAGTTCTCGTCCCCTCGCAGTAACGCCAGACCTTCTCCACTATCGGCTTGAGGGCCGCGCGAGCCTCGAGCGGAGTGAAGAGGTCGGTATCGAACGTGTTCTCCGCACCGATTGACTTGCGAGCGCGATCGGCGCAGACCGGGCGCTCGTCAATGCCGTGCGCGATCCAGTAATAATAGGGCCCCGCCTTGCCGAAGTGTTGCTGAAGAAACGGCAATGTCTGCGCCTTCAAGTCGGCGCCGACACGGATGCCGAGGCGCTCCATTTGGCGCTGGTCGCAGGACCAACTCCGTGAAACTTTCCGACCAGGAGGGTTTCGACGAAGGCCGCGCCCACTTCTGGGGTGATTACGAATAATCCGTCGGGCTTGCACTGGTTTGACGCGATCTTGGCCAGGAACTTGTTATACGAGACGCCGGCGGACGCCGTGAGAGCAGTCTCGGCGCGGATTCGAGCTCGAATCTCTTGGGCGATCTCAGTCGCCGACGCCATCTGCTTCAGGTTCTGGGAGACGTCGAGATAGGCTTCATCCAGCGAGAGCGGCTCGATAAGGGGCGTGTACTCGGCAAAAATCGCGCGGATTTGATTGGAAACCGCCTTGTACACATCAAAACGCGGTTTCACGAAAATCAGTTCGGGACACCTTCGCTGGGCCGTCACCGACGGCATGGCGGAGTGGACGCCGAACTTGCGGGCCTCGTAGCTGGCGGCCGCGACGACCCCGCGCTCGCGTGCGCCCACCGACCGCCACGGGTTTACCGCGAAGCTCCGGATTGTCGCGCTGCTCGACGGAGGCATAAAAAGCGTCCATATCAATATGAATAATTTTGCGCTGCCGCGTGCGCTCGACCGCGACGCCCTGATCTGGATCTGCGATTCGTCGCCAGCGCGGTTCGATATCCTGCATTTCATTCAGGCCGCATGGCCTCCCTCAGTTCTGACCGCGACGACGGCAAACAGCCCCCGATCAAAACCTCACGGCACCGAAGCCGGAGCGCGAAGAATCTCGAGCGCCCAAGCCGTTAGTCTATTCATAAGTCCACTACGCCGCAACCGGGTTGGTGAAGAGGTTCATTTACATTGGGTTTCCGTGTTTGCGTCGGACCGGCTGCGGGCGCTCCGCCGATTGCGAGTCGCCACACTTCGTGTTTTTCGGTTACGATAGAAAAACTCACGAGGAGCGTTTGTCATGGCAGAACCGGCAGTCGAGCCCATCGGTTGGGAAAGGGCGCTCATGGCAGCGGAAAAGGTCGAAGAGCGGCTGCGCAGGGCAACCCGCGCGCTCGACGCGGCCGGCGCACCTTACGCCGTCGCTGGTGACAACGCCGTCGCCGAGTGGGTCGCCCGGATCGACGAAGACGCCATCCGCAATACGTGCGACGTCGATATCCTGATTCGACGTCCCGACTTTCCCGCGGCGAGAGCCTGTCTTGAAGCGGTCGGCTTTATTTATTACGAACTCCTCGACATCGATACGTTCATCGACGGGCCGCAAGGCAAACCGAGTGGTGGAATCCATCTCCTCTACGCCGGTGAGAAAGTTCGCCGGGACGACGAGCGCATTTTGCCGGATCTCGACGAATCGGAACGAGCCGTCGAATTTCAAGTGACCACCCTCGAAGCGTTGGTGCGGATGAAGCTGACCGCCTGGCGCGACAAGGATCGTACCCACCTTCGCGACATGATCGGCGTCGGCCTGATCGATGCCACCTGGCCGGCCCGCTTGCCGCCCGCGCTCGGTGCTCGCTTGCAGCAATTGCTCGATGACCCGAACGGGTGATGGGGCGCTACAATTCGCGCGGTCGAGAAAATCGGCCAGATGCTCTCGAGGCAACCGGTAGACTGGCCGGAGGGGACGCCTCTGGCGGTCGATCCAATTGAGGCACCGCGCGTTACCCATTCAGGGGGAGATCTCTTCGCCGACGATCCCGCGTCGATCGCGCACTGGCTCTCCTGGTTCGACTTGGTTCGAACCTCTCAGCTTCACGCCCTTCGCCTGAGAGAGGGACGATCCGCGTGGCCGAGGGATTCGCCCGTCGGCTGCAAGGCGAGACCGGCTGTCTCGACAACACTCTCTCGTGGATGCGTACCTGCCATTGAGCTGATTGAAATCGAGGGAAACGTGGCCATCGTTGGACCCCACGCGTCGGCAAAACTTACCCACGCGGATCGCGCTGCCTTTTGTTGTTACGGCTCCGCATCGCTGCTACGCTTTCCGCATGGTTCGACCTCGGGGCGTTTTCTCTCGAATCAAGGCGGCGGCGCAGCGACTTGCCGGCCGGTTCTGGCGGCGACCATCGATTTCGGCGATGATCGGCACGCCGCCCTCGGCTCGGCCCATGTGGCACGACCCGGCCGCACACGCGCGCGATTTTGCCGAGCGGTATGCTCAAGACCTCGACCTTGCAGTCGCCCAGCGGATGCGCGAGCTTGGGATTCATCATGACCAGATCGGTATGCCCGACGGGATGACGGGCATCGAGTGGGCCGCCTTTCATCCCCACGGCACGGTGCCGCTTGAGGTGTGCTCACACGTCCCGGTGTGCTGCTCGTAGCTGCCAGCGCTTGTCCCGGCTTCGCATCACCTGATTCGGCACTTTCTCCGGTGGTCGCTGCAGCGAAGCCCACATCCTATCAGACCGCTTTCTTATCGCTATCTATTCTTGCGAGCTCGAACCGCCGTTCATAGCCCCAGTAGGTGAATCGAAATACGCACTCGTCGCCCTTGGTGAAAGACCCCATGGGTATCATAATCCGCGCCTTGACCAACTCGCGGTAGGCTGGCCGGTTGGTTTCGTTGCCATCTGGGAAAATCCCGGCGATGCAGGTGCACAGCAGCTCCCTGGCGGATTCCGACAGGTCGCTCGCGTCGGGAGGCTCGAACCGCTCGCGCTCAATTCGTTCCGTCGCCTCGCGGAGCAATTCTTCCCGGTGAGCGTAGCCCTCGTCGGTAAAGCGGAAATCATCGCCGTCGGGCGCCATGATGCCGGTGTCAACAAGCTCCTGATAAGCCGGCAGATCTCCCACGCTGACTTTCATCGGCCAACTCTTTACGCGAAACCGGAGTAACGCGACAGCCTTCTCGGATAGGGCATCGGTGCGCATGGCCGTTCCCTCCTGGCCACATCGTAGCGGCTGGCCAGAAATGGGGAAGGTTAATCTGACCCTTATCTCGAACCACGGCGGCATTCGCAAACCGAGGCTGAACTGCGGCTACCGCTTCACTGAGGGGTGCCGACTGTTGGCGAGATCGTTTGGGTCTTATAGTGATTGCGGGTAAGTTATCATCGCCCCCGACGCCGATCCCGGTCGCGGGCATTGCCGGGCACAGCAATGCATGGCGCACGACGGCGTTCGGTGGGGCTTGATTTCCAGTTCTTCAGCCGAAGCCAGGGGGACAATTCCATGCCCTCGAATCTGGACAACTTGTCTACGCCGATCGGCCAGCGTGCGGTTGCAGCACTCGAGAACGTGCGGGAAAATCTGGAAAGGCAAGCCCCCTCGCCGAACATGGCGGACTGGAACCTTGACCAGATCGTGGCCGCTAAGCAGTCCGTTATACCGCGATATGGGTCGATGTTCTCGCCTGCGAGTGTCGGGAAACTTTCTTGGGACGAGTTTCTCGAATTCCTCCGGTTCAAGAACAACTGCCACTGGCGCGGAATCACCCGGTGGCGCGGGGCAGATCACCCAAGACATGAACCTGCTGAGGAAAGCTCTTGCGTTGCTGGTTGACGAAAGCAAACCCTTGCCCAGCCGACTCGTAGCACTTCGGCCCTCCCAAAGCCGGGCGCTGGTTCCTTATCTCGGGCCGGCCGTGATCACGCCGGTCCTCCACGTGGTCTACCCGAATCTTTACGGCGTTTTCAACCAAACGTTGAAGCGAGGCATGAAAAACCTCGGGATATGGCCGCGTTTCGCGCTGGAGGATTCGTTCGCTGACCGGTACTTGGCGGTCAACCCAATCCAGCTCGAGCTGGCGTCGCGACTCGGGCTCGATCTTTGGACGTTCGACTACCTCTGGTGGTACATCGCACCGCCGCGACCCTGATCCGATCCAAGACCGACTCGGGCATGATCGTCATCCTCGAACCTCGCGTGTTGACCAAGCCTTACGGCAAGGAATTCCTGCTGTCGATGCCCGCATGCCGGACATTGTTGGAGGAAATCGAGCCGTAGCGATCGCCGTGAGACCGGCGCCGCAGACGTCACGGAACGAATCGCCGGCCGCGAAATGAGGAATGCCTCCCGTGAGTGACCGGGCGCACCAACCCATGGCGACGACCCGCACTCACGCGGAATATTGTCTCGAATTAAGGCGGTAGCGTTGCGTCTCGCCAGGTTGCTCCGTCCGCCTGCCATGATCGGCACGCCGCCATCGACGCGGCCGATGTGGCACGACCCGGCGGCGCACGCGTGCGATTTTGCCGAGCGGTATGCTGAGCCGATGGATTACCATGTCGCTCAGCGGATGACGGAGTTGGGGATCGAGATGATCGGCATGCCCGACCGCGACGCACTCATCGAGTGGGCGGCTTTCCATCCCGACGGGGTGAGCGGCGGGGGTTATGCGCCAGATGGTCGCTGCCAGGGTACCACACTTCACCCGTTTCCCTCCGTGCAATCCATTTCCGCGAATTCGAACCGACGATTCCAGCCCCAGTAGGTGAAATGATACGCGGACTCCGAGCCTCCGATGAAGGAATGAACGGGAATCATGATCCGCGCTGCCACGAGTTCACGATAAAGTGGCCGGTTGGCGTCTGTCACCTCTCGGTCACCGGCCATGCGGCGCCGCAACAATTCCCTGGCCGCCGCCGATAGATTGCTCACGTCGGGCGGCTCGTATCGCTCACGCTCAATCCGATCCTGGGCCTCGCGAAGCAATTCTTCCCGCCGCGCCCAACCGTCATCAGTAAATCGGAAATCGTCTCCGTCAGGCAGCATGATCCCGGCGGCGACCAGCTCGCGGAAAGCCTCGAGGCGGCGGTCCGTTACCGGCATGCGGTGGCCTTTGACGCGCAATCTGAATACGGCGACGGCATTCTCGGACAGCGCAATCCTTTGCATGGCATCCTCCTCGCGGTATGGTAGCGGGAGCCGGCAAAGCGGGGAAGGCCAGCACGGCGTCTTGCCGCAATCCTCTCCTCTCGCATCGAGAAAATCGTCTGAAACAAGGCGCCTCCCGGAAGTGGATAGTATGATAATGCGACAACCAGCGATTCGCGGGAGGAATGCGCATGCGATCTAGCGCGCTGTTGGTTGCCCTTGGCGGCGGACTCGTGACGCTGATGGCGCTGGCATCAACACCCGCGCCGGCCGTCCAAGCTCCCGGCTCCGACCGCAGTCAGTCCAAAACGGCGCCGGACCGGGCGGCCAAAAGTGTCGAGCCGGTCCAGGACCGGCTTACGGGTTCCCTCGTCCTATCGGGTGTGGTCGTTGATCCCGCGCGAAAGCCGATTTCCGATGTTGAGGTCGTGGTCGCGGCGCGGGCTCCCGCGGATGGAGCGGTGCCTACTCTTGCGCGGACGCTGACCGACAAAGAAGGGGCATTCCGCCTCGAGATCGACCGCCAACGATTGATGGGCATCGGACGATTTCTCTGGGCCTACCGTCCGGGCCGCACGGTCGCGTTCGAACGGGTTGATCTCTCGGCGGCAGCAACGCCGCCCATTCGACTGACACTGGCTGAACCGCTGAAGCGGACCGTAACGATCCTCGATCCCGAGGGTCGTCCGGTCGCAGGCGTTCGTCTTGCTCCAGTCCTTCACGCTCACAGCGAGAGGCCTCCGCCGCTTACCACTCCCGACGATCGGTTGGAGCGCATGACGGTTGTAACCGATGCGGAGGGTGTGGCCACGCTTGCCTATCTCCCGTCTACGATCGAGCCGCTCACGGTACGAGTGAGCGCTCCGGGCCTGGTCCCGCACGACCTTCCGCTCCCCTATCATCCCGTCACCGAGCGATTCACGCTGAAGCTCGGGCGGCCGGCACGCTTGACCGGTTCGGTCTTTTACGACTCGGGGCAGCCGGCGGCGAACGTCGTGGTCGAGGTATGGATGGCGAATCCGTACTACTCGTGGTCGGGGGAACAAGTGCAGAGTTGGCCAACTCTCATTCATTTCGATTCGGGACCGGTTCGCACCGGGCCCGACGGAACGTTCCAGACACCCCAGCAGCTCGTAACCGGTTCGTCCTATCGGCTCATCATCCGTGGCGAAGCCGGCTCGGTTGTCAGCTCCGACGTCCTGCCGGCGACCAGCGAGCTTTTGACCGCTCCGCCGTTGCGCCTGCGGCAGCGCCGCAGACTCGTCGGGCTTGTCCACGATCGCCGCGGTGAACCGGTCGCCGGCGCCCGAGTCTTTGTCCCCTCCGGCTCGCCGGCGACCACGACGGATGCACAGGGCCGCTTCCTGCTGGAAGGAATTCTTCCCGACCGAACGTACTTGCTGGTCGACGGCGAGGGCTTCCGGTTCCAGGGCTTCCCGGCCGTCCCGGCCAGGCAGCCCGAAGAGCGGAAACTCATTCTATTGCGAGCGAGCGAACCGCCCGACCGCATCATGGCGCCCCAGCCGGCCCTGATTTCGGTTGAAGAGGCGCGAGCCCTGGCCCGGCGCGTGTTGGAGCCTCAATTGCAGACTGTCCTGGCCAAAGGCGATGACAATTCCCGGTGGGATTGCCTCCGTCTGCTGAGCCGGATTGATCCTGCCCGAACGCTCGAATTGGTCGAGACGCAGCGCTTCCAGGACCCTTCTCTCGATGCCAGCCTCCGATTCAGGATCGCCGTCGAGCTTCTTGCCGCCGATCCCGTGGAGGCAGAATCGGTCATCGCAGCGATCCCGGTCCCGGACTTGCGCGCGAGCGGTTACGTATGGCTGGCCGAAGCCGTACCGGCCGGAGAGCGAGATCGGATCCGTGGCCTCCTGGAGCGCGCCACCGTTTCAGCACACGCGCCCGCGGGAGCCGGGCGCGTGATCGACACTCAAGACCGGCTGCCGGAGCTGGCACGAGTCGCCCGTGGTTGGCTGGATTTCGGCGAGGCCGAGCAGGCCCGCCCACTGATCGACGAAGGCCTGAAGATACTCGCAGTGCTATCGCCGCGTGATCGTTACCGGCCAAACTTCGTGTCGGCGGCGGCGCGGCTCGAGCTCGATCGGGTGTTGACCCTGATCAAGGACCTGAAGAGCGCCAGCCGCCGGACCTGCTACGTCGCGATCGCCGTAGCGCTGGCAAACGATCGTCCGGCCGAAGCCGAACGTGTTTACCAACTGATCGATGATTTGCCTGACGTCCCGTCCTACGAACGCAAGAATGAAGTCGTCCTGCGACTTTGCCTGCCGATGGCCAAGACCGATTCGGAGCGGGCAAGACGGCTCATCGCTGGGCTGAAAATACCGCGCGAGCAGGCCTGCGCTTGGGCCCTCGTGGCGCTCGGTCTGGCCGATCGAGACAAGCCGGCCGCGCGCTCGGCCCTCGCCGAGTCGATCCGGTTGATCGACCGTCTCGGCGTTCTTCCCACCACCGCGGACCGCATGACCCTCCCGGTCTATGTTGCATTGAATCCCGCCGCGTCAATTCTGCCGATCGTCGAAAAGGTGGCGCCCGAACGCCTCGAAGAAGTCTTCTGGAAGGCTGTTGCCCTGATGCCCAAAGACGACGTGGCCCGCGAGCGAGGTATCGTCAATTTCCGCGCGCTTGACGCCACGATCTTTCTTGCCCGCTACGACCGCCAGGTGGCCGACGTCTTCTTCACACAGGCCACAGCATCCCAGGTAAGCGGCGCCGGTCGGACCCTCTGGATAGCCGTCCGGGCAAAAGCAGTGATTGACCCGCGAGTCGCCGTGGCCTTGTTTGAAGCGCTGCCCCGAGTCGGCCCCAATCAGGGTAGGATGGCTCGTCTGAGAGATGAAGCTTTCGACGACCTGATTACCGCGCTGCTCCAACCCATCGACGAACACTGGAAGGACGTCTGGAGACGTTCAGGCATCACGATCGACCGACCCAGATTCCCCTGACGCGAATGGCCAGATTATTCTCGACGCCCCGGCCGCGCTGCCCGAAGGCACCCGCGTGGACGTGCTGCCGATCGAGGGGGCTCGGCCGACGGTCGGCATGCGCGAGGAGGATTGGCCGACGACACACGAGGGGATCGCAGCTCATTGACCCGGATAGCGCCACACATAGTTGGGAGAGCCGGAACGGCGGGTCCCAACGTATCCGAGGGACTCCAAAAACGAGGTCGCCCAACTTCTCTCAATCACCACAATCGGGTGATGACGCTCGATCAGTCCCGTCATCCCCTGCACCACATGAAGCTCGTGTCCCTCGGCGTCGATCTTGACCAGGCTCACTCGTTGCGGCAGGTCGAGTGCGTCGATCTTGAATTTGAATACGTTCCAACAATTCGCCGCGGTACCGTCGGTTGTCATGCGGGCCTTGTAGTAGTTGAGCCTGCCTTCGCGCACCGGCACTTGCATGGTTGTGACGCCCGCGGAATCGGAGGCGGCTGCGTTGAAAAGAGTGATGTTGCGATACGGCGAGAGCGTGCAATTGGCGGCCAGCAGTTCAAAAGTGAGGGGAATCGGCTCAAACGCAAAGACGTGCCCGCTCGACTTCACGAGCTGCGAAAGGCGTAGCGTGTAGTGCCCGACGTTGGCACCGACATCGATCACCCAGTCTCCTTCCGACACCAGCTCATGCAGGCTCTCGTACTCCGGCTCGTCGCTGCGGAACACCCCCCGACGAATCTGCCTGCCAAAGTAGTATCGCTTCATCGTCTGTTGGTTGCGATCACTGGCATATTCAGCGAGCTTCTTCAATTTTTTTAACATCGTTGGTATCCAATGAGCTTGGCGGAAACGCGCAAGGCCGGAAGCGATGAGCAGTACCAGAGCGTGCACTTCCCGCTCAAGCGCATGACGACAGCTCCCGACCATTTGAGCGGAATGGGCGTGCGGCCTCTGGGTGCTTATCTTTTCTCGTGAATATCGGCAAACGTAGTAAATCAACTGCAAAAATGGCCTTCAAGTGGCTGGCGCTCGTGTTTAGCTCTTATTCTGGCTCGCTGAAAGAGGCCGCCATTCGATGGGCCGCTGGCCCCTTCTCTGCGTCTGCCGGCCAGAAGTGCCCTTGCTGGCCTATGGTGGGATCGTCGCGGTACATCTGCCAGAATTCCGACAGCGTTGCGTGCAAGGGAAGCAACTCGTTTGCCACCTTCCGGCGCAAGTCAGCGTCGATCAGTCGCCGCGATTCCAGAAAACGCAGCCACGCGGGCATGGCCTGAAACACCGCCGCCACGGTGTGAGGCTGGCTGCAAAAAAAACTTAGCAGCTCGCCGAGGAAGAGATCGAGTGTGACGCGCTCCGGGCATAGGGGATGCGCCGGACGAGGCGGCTTCGGAAGTTTCTGCTTGGGGCGCAAAACCTGATCGAACATGCTCGGGCGGGGGTCGAGCTTACCCCCATGCCGCTCGACGAGATAAGAGTAGAAATGGTCCCCAACGAGTCGGCCCCGGGGGAAGGGCACTCCTTCCTCGCGGCGCATGTAGCCGACGAACTCGTTGATCAGCCGCGACAAGTTGATCGCCCCTGGGCCTCGGGCCTTTCGATCCGCTGGTTCCGCGTCGTCATCGTCCCATTGGTCGCGAGCTTTCTTTCGGGGCTGCCGCAGGGCGAAGTCGTCCACTCGCCACTCCCGTCGGGAAGTTCCCGTGAGATCGCTGACGAATTCGGGCAGGTAGCTTTCGCGCGGTTCCTCGACAAAAAATCGGAGACGGTCGAGAAGGATCGGATCGGTCGGATCGGGTGAGCTTGCGTGTTCGAGATAGTCGAAGATCTCGTAATCGGCCCCGGTATTGATGAACTTCGACACACCCCAAGGCACGATTTTGTCGGAGGATTTCAGGCCTGGCAAGGCGAGGCGATAGGCCTCCAAGAGAACGGACAACTGGCCGTGATACGCGAGCGCCTCCACGGTGCGATTAAACATATCGATGTCATCCCCGGCCCGGGCGGCAAACTCGCGGGTCAGCGAGTCGACCGCCTCCAGTCGGTTCTCTGCGAGCGCGTCCCCCACGCACCAGGACAAATAGAAATGAGCGCTCTCTTCGTACACCTCGGGCCGTCGCTCGCGAAGTGCGCCGACAAGTTCCGGAAATCGCGCCCGATCACCGCGCTCCATCGCGTCTGAGCGAAGCCGATCCAACATCTCAAACGCGATGCCGTCCGTCATCACTTCGGCGTCTTCCAGGGTCTCGAGGAAGATGGCAATGCGGCCTTCCTCGGACTCAGACTCGAACTCCTGCCAGCGGCGGTCGGCCCGCTCGGCGATGGGGTCTGGCGGAGGAGCAGGTTCTGGGGCACGGGCTGCCGGTCCCGATGCACGTGACCAGCGAGGCTCCGTCGGTTTCGCGGGCAACGAATCCGCCGCAGGCGACCCGGCCACCGAACCCGCAGGAAAAAACGCAATCGGCTGCGTTGGCCGAGCCGCCTGGTCCTTGGACAGGCAACACTTCTTGTACTTTTTTCCGCTGCCACAGGGGCAGGGATCATTGCGTCCGGTTTTCATGGTTCCTTCCACGATGAGAGTGAAGCTCGGCGCACAGTATACCGCCGCACGGCTGCGCGACAACAACTGCCCGAACGGCCAGCCGTCGCAGCTCACGTCGTAAGTTACCGGTTGGATCATTGGAGTCAGTTCGCGAGGGCCTTGTCGCGAACCCGCCGAAGTCCGGGGTGATTTCGGCCCGATCGCCACGACGGTCCCCGACATGTCGATCTCGGAGTTGCTACCTCGTACCGCCGACCGATCGGGCCTACTCGGCATTGCTCGAGGACCTGGACCGTCGTGGGCTGCTCGACGAGACGCTCGTCGTATGCATGGCCGAGTTCGGTCGCACGCCTCGTCTGGACAGCAACGGAGGTCGTGGCCACTGGGGCTCGGTATTCTCGGTCACGCTGGCCGGAGGAGGTATCCGAGGCGGCCAGGTTTATGGCTCCTCGGACCGGATCGGGGCTTACCCTACCGAGGGACGTGTGCGCCCCGAGGACTTGTCGGCCACCATCTGGCACTGCCTGGGCTATGCCCCGCAGACAAGGGCTCGCTGCGGTCGGTTCCCGCTTGAGACCGCGCGGTGGCCTCAACTAGAATTAAACACCAATGAAGAAGGCGGCGAACCACGCAAGGCGCCGGGCAAATCAGCATGGGACGGGATGGTGCTGGTCCTTTCCGACCGGGAGTGGACGGGGCTGACGCGTCTTGGGCTCCAAGGCCCGCCCGTCGAGAACGGGAAGGGCGTCATGGGCGAGCAGACGGCGGATGGCAACGGCGACCTGCCTCCGACGGCGGCGGCTCGCATCGACGACGCCTGCGCCTTCTACATGTCGGCCTGGCAGTCCGGCCATCGACCGCGGATCGAGGAAGCCCTGGAAATCTGCGCCCGCTCCATACTCGGCGGCGTTGCTTCGGAACCTGCTGGTGCTAGACCTGTCGCGCCGCCGCCGGGACGGTGAGGTTCCCACCCCCGGCGAGTATCGGGCGCGGTTCCCAGAGCATGCTCAGCTCATCGACTCTCTCTTCCGCAAGCTGATCGTGAACGCCGGGGCTGACAAGTCTGGCACGGCGCCGTACCGCTGAACGCGGTCTCGGAACAAGACCTGGCGCGGATGGGCTATGTGATCCTCGGCGAGGTGGGCCGCGGCGGCATGGGAGTCGTCTACCAGGCCTACGACTGCAGACGCGACCGACGCGTCGCGCTGAAGACCATGCAGCGGCCTGACCCCGTGTCCCTGCTCCGCTTCAAGCAGGAGTTCCGCACCTTAGCTGATGTTGCCCACCCCAACCTGGTGGCCCTCTACGACTTGGTTTCCGACGGCCAGTTTTGGTTCTTCACCATGGAGTTCGTCGACGGGGTCGACTTCCTGACATACGTTCGCTCGCCGGTCGCCCCAGAGGATGCGACAGAGGGAGACTGGCCACGATCCCCAGACGCCTGGCGGACGGCCGCTCGAGACACTGCTCGCCGATACGGAGGCGTATCCCAGCCTGCACCGCGCCTCTTCCGGAGGTGGACAGCCGGCCGCTCGAGGCACACCGCTCGCCGATACGGAGGCGTATCCCAGCGCTCACCACGTCTCTTCCGGAGGTGGACGGCGGATGTGGGCCACGCGTCGCGTCCGCCGGGCGAGCCCAGCCTGGCGCCGCCCAAGTTCGTTCGCCTCCGGGCGGCGCTGCGGCAGCTCGCCGCTGGGGTCGCAGCGCTGCACGACGCCGGCAAGCTCCACCGCGACATCAAGCCCTCCAACGTGCTCGTCAACAGTGACGGACGCGTCGTCCTGCTCGACTTCGGCCTCGCCGCCGAGCTGGAGCAGGCCGACCTCCACCAGAGCTCGGAGCCGCACGTCGTTGGCACGGTCGCATACATGGCACCGGAACAAGCAGCAAGCCTGCCAGTATCCCCGGCGAGTGATTGGTACAGTGTCGGCGTGATGCTCTACCAGGCCTTGACCGGCCGGCTCCCTTTCCTCGGCCGGCCACTCGAAGTACTGGTCGATAAGCAGCGGATCGAGCCTTTGGCCCCGCGTGAGCTCGCGGCCGACGTACCGGACGACCTCGATACGCTGTGCCTCGAGCTGCTCCGCCGGGATCCTGACGCACGGCCGGCGGGGCGAGAAGTGATCCGTCGGTTGGGCGACGGGCCGGATGAGTCGCACGTGGCCGTCTCTCCGAGGTCGGTTGCCGCGGCAGGCTGCGCCGTTGATCGGCCGGCAATGGCATCTCCAGACCCTGGATGCCGCGTTCCAGTCCATGAGCCGCGGGCAGACGGCCGCCGTCTACGTGCACGGCCGCTCGGGTGCGGGAAAGACTGTCTTGGTCCAACACTTCCTGTCGGGTCTCGTCGCGCGTGACGCCGCCGTGGTGCTGGCAGGGCGATGCTACGAGCAGGAATCGGTTCCATACAAGGCCCTGGACAGCCTGGTCGACTCGCTGTGCCGGCATCTGAGGCGATTGTCCGCCCCATTGGTGCAGGCTCTACTGCCGCGCGACGTTTGGCCGCTCACGCGGGTTTTCCCGGTGCTGAACCGGATCGAGGCCGTGGCGTCGGCGCCGCGGCGCACGATCGAGGTCACCGACCCTCGAGAGTTGCGACGGCGGGCCTTTATCGCTCTGCGTGAACTGTTGGCGCGGCTCGGCGACCGAGGACCACTGGTTTTGGCCATCGACGACCTCCAGTGGGGCGATGCCGATAGCGCGGCCCTGCTTTCAGAACTCATGCGGCCCCCCGACCCGCCCGTCTTTCTGCTGCTCGGGTGCTACCGTGACGAGGATGCGCAGAGCAGCCCGTTCCTGCGGGCACTCCTCGGGGCGGCGGAGCATGAGAATAAGATCGTGGACCAACGCGACTTGGCCGTCGATGCATTGACGGAATCAGAAGCAAGCGAGCTTGCATTGAGTCTGCTCGGCGGAGCCGATCCTGACGTGAAGGTCCACGCCCGAGCAATAGCTCGGGAGTCGGGTGGTAATCCATTTTTCGTCACCGAGTTGGTGCGACACATCTCTGTGGGCACCGAGCTGTCCGCCCGTTCGGCGGCGCGGGAGGTCAATCTCGACGAAGTGCTGTGGGAGCGGATCCGGCGGCTGCCGGGCGGAGCGCGACGCTTCCTGGAGGTCGTCGCGGTTTCCGGCCAACCCGTGCGCCAGGCCTCCGTCTGCCGCGTGGCAGGCCTTGGCGCGGAGGGGCCGGCCTCGCTGGCAGTGCTGCGCACAGGCCATCTGGTGCGCGGCGCGGGCCCGGGTTCGCTCGATGACGTCGAGGTTTACCACGATCGCATCCGGGAGACGGTGATCAAGCATCTGTCTCCGGAAGTTCTGAAAACGTGGCACGGCGAACTGGCACGGGTGCTCGAGGACGCCGGAGGCGCGGACTCCGAGACTCTGGCGGTCCATTTCGAAGCGGCCGGGAAACCCGAGATGGCCGGGAAGTATTACGCAGAGGCTGCCGCCAAGGCGGCCAAGGCCCTGGCCTTCGACCGCGCGGCCAAGCTCTACCGACAGGCCCTCGAGCTCTGGCCGACCCCTGGCGAGGCGGGGCGATCTCTGCGTGTCGAGCTCGGAGACGCGCTGGCCAACGCCGGCCGCGGGGTCGAAGCCGCCCGCACCTATCAAGACGCGGCCACCAGAGCCGAAGGGCTCGACGTCTTGCAGTTGCAGAGTCGCGCCGCTTATCAGTTCCTGATCAGCGGGCACATCGACGAAGGACTCGCGACCTTCAATCAACTGCTGGCCCAGGTCGGCATGCGGTTATCCAGCACGCCGCGGCGTGCGTTGTTAAAGTTGCTGTTGGTACCGGACGTTGCTGCGATTGAGAGGCCTCGGGTTTCAGAGACGCGACGCCGGCGAAGTTCCGCCGGAGGAACTACTTCGGATCGACATCGCGCGCTCGTTCGCGCTGGGTATCAGCCTCGTGGACGTGATCGAGGGGGCCACCTGGCAGTCGCAGGCTTTGATCAGAGCTCTGCGGGGAGGAGAGCCTCTGCGGATTGCCTTGACCATGGCGTGGGAAGCAGTCCACTCGGCCTCCCAGGGCAGGACCGCCGCGGGCCGGACGGCACGGTTGATCCAGTCCGCCGATCGACTGGCGCAAGAGATCGGTCACCCCCATGCCATCGGCATGGCAACCCTCTCGGCCGGATGCGTCGAGTTCCTCGGGGGCCGCTTTCCGCCCGCCCTGGAGTTGCTCGACCGCGCCGCGACCATCCTGCGCGAGCAGTGTGCCGGGGTCGTCTGGGAGCTCGACACGGCGCATATCTTCGGGCTCTGGACGCTTTTCAGCATGGGAAGGCAAAGCGAGCTCCGCCGCCGATTCCAGCTTCTGAACGAGGAGGCTCGCCAGCGCGGCGACCGCTACTTGGCGGCGACCACCGGCACTCGAATCGAGTCGCTGGCCTGGCTGGCCGACGATAATGTCGGTGAGGCCCGCGCCAGGGCCGATGAGGCCGTCCAGCACTGGTCGCGGCACCGGTTCCACCTTCAACATCTGAACCAGCTCTGCGCGCACCTTGACATCGACCTCTACGCCGGGGACGGCGCCGCCGGCTGGCGCCGACTTTGCGAGTCGCGGCCTGCGCTCGAGGCGATCGCTCCTGCTTGCGTGTCCAATTCGTGCGCATCGATATCCTCCATTCCAGCGGCCGCTGCGCGGTGGCGGCGGCGGCCGTCGCCGACGACCCTCGGGCAATGCTCCGCGCCGCCGAAGGCTACGCTCGCCAGCTCGATCGGCAGCGGGTGCCGTGGGCGTCGGCTCATGCGTTCTCGACCAGGGCCGGCGCCTCGATGGTCCGCGGCGACTCTGTCGACGCTCGGAGGCAATTGATCGCCGCGGTTGACGCCTTCGACGACCGTCTCCATGGGTGTCTACGCAGCCGCGGCTCGCCGCCACCTGGGCAATCTTGTCGGCGGAGACGAGGGCCGCGACCTCGATCGCTCGTGCCGACGCCTGGATGATCGGCCAGGGGATCAACAACCCAGCGCGGATGGCCGCGGGCATCACACCTGGCTTCACGGAGCGATAAGGGCGAAACGGGCCTCGCACCAGGTTACTTCTTCATGGGGATCTCAGCCTCGGTCGGCTCTGCTCAACCGGAGCATTCAAGTTCTGGTGCCGCAAGTCGGAACTGGCGGGATAAACGACCTTGCGAGCCCGATTGATGCCCCCCAGGGGACGATGCTCATCGAGGGCGTGCCAGGGGGAGAATGAGAGCTTATTCCCCCAATCCCACCGCGCCGGGAAATCGAAGTCCTGAGCGTCAATTTCAATCGTCGCCACTCTCTCCCAAGCCGACTTCCATTCGACAGTCGGGTCTTCGATCGGCATGGCCGATGGATCGCGTCTGACGCTGGACGTAGAAACCGAACCTTGCCGCCGGATGGCGCGTCGCTGGTGCACTTGCCGGTTGCTCGCGCGGCCTCAGTTGTTCGACCAAGACCTCGCGGAGGTAGTCCTTGGACTGTTCAGGCTTGGCACTATACTTGACTGCCGTCTCACCAAGTTTGTACGGAGTCGTGCTGAAGTATTCCTCCTCGAGCGGGCTCTTGATGTGCTTTTTCCTCCCTTCCAGCAGCCTCACTTCATTCGGAAAGGACTCCTTCAGCGCCTCAAGGATGTCCTTACCTCTCAGGCCCTTGTCCAAGATCAACGACTTTTTCTTCCTGCTGAACGCGACCAGTGTCGCAACGTTCGGCGTGAAGAAGAGGGGATGGTCCAGGAGCACGAAGTCTTGGGTCGTGGATCTCCGCGTCGTTCTGCTTCTCCGACGTCTTCGTCGGCTTCACACCGAAGAGCTTGATGGCCATTCCGTGGTTGTCGAGTACCCTGTCATCTTGTTCTCCGGTACTGGAGAAGCGGATCACGGCGGAGTAGGTCTTCGGCTCGCGGAAAAGGCCAACTCGCAGTTCCGTCGGGGACGTTTTCGGCGACTGTGAACCTCGCACTCAGGAACCCGTGATGCTTGGGATGTTGACCGCGCTCTGTCGGTTTGACGTTCTTCTCCTGGGCGTCCATCCTCATTTGCTCGAGTTGAAGCGCCTTGAGTTCCTCGATGTCGCCGTCTTCGGTCGCGGGGACGTTCTCCATCCCCGGGCCCGGTGGCGCCAGTGGGGCCACGTTTGAGGCATGAGCTGTCAACCCCCCGGGCCTGGCCAAGACCGATGATCCGGCAGCGCAAACATGTCGGGAGGGTCCATCACCTTCAAGTACTCGAGGAGTGCTTTCCGATCAGCCGAACTCAGATGAGTGCCGTAGTTATGACCTCGATTGCTGTTTCCGGCAACCCGCGTGTCATACTCGAAGACAGACGATTGCTCCGCCGCGGGCACCTTGTTGAACTCGGAGACGTAGCCTAGCTTGATGGGGTCGTACTCGCGGTGTCCCAAAGGGAAGCGGACGGGGCGTTGGTCCTCTGGCTTGAGCAGGTCGTCCAGCGTGGGCACCGATCCATTGTGCAGATACGGAGCGGTGGCCCAGATCCCTTCCAGCGGCCGTGCGACGTAGCCCAGGGTCGTAAGCCAACGGATCTGCTTTTCGGGAAGGTCGAATAGGCCTCGGTGCTCGCCTGGATTCACCCCGATGATGGCATGATTCTTGACCTTTTCCGCGACCGCCTGCAGCTCTCGGGTGAACGGCTTCCCGTCCTCGAGCGGTTTTGCGAAGTTCCTGGCGCGAAGAGGATCGGTCCCGATTTCCTGCAAGCCATAGGTGATGGAACCATCCGGACTCTTCTGGCCGCCCTCCTGTCGATCGTGGCACTTCGCGCAATGTTGCACGTACAGCGCGGCGCCTCTCCTGTACCGTTCCGATGCGGTGTCCACCGCGCCGAACTGGTCCTCGGGCCAGTCGGGCGGGGTTAGCTGAGAGAAAAGGGATTCCAAGGTGTGTATGTTTAACGGCGACGATCGTCGATGCTCCGGTCTCCAGGTCAGCGATCGCCCCAAGGCCCATCGCCTGGCCAATATTCCGCTCCATGAACGAGTTGGTGTTGCCATCCCAGTGGAACCACTCGAGTTGCACTGACGCCCCAGAGGTGAGGGAAGCTGACCGGCGCGTTCGAGGGGAACCTTGGGTGCCTTCGTGAAAACGAGTCGCCGTACGTTGCCGAAAGCATCGATACGACCGGACCCAGGGCTAGTCACCTGCTCGCCACCCGTGTGCAAGCTCGCCAGCGTCCTCAAGAATTCGAGACGATTAAACACCAAACCGTAAGCGTCGAGGAACTGGCCAATCCGGTCCCCTCTGTGTTTGGACCTGAGATCTTTCAGAAGCTCGACGACCTTGTGTAGAACAGCGCCTTCCTTTTGCAGAGCTTGGTGGTCCGCACCTGTTAGCACTTCGCCAATCCGGTTGATGATCGCCTTCTCCGCAATACTGCCGACGTCGGCAGGGTTCCTGTTGATTCGGTCGAAAGTCGTGACCAGGATCCTCGAAATCTCGCTCTTTCCTTCCAGTTTCCCCAGGTCGGTCAGGAATGTCTCGAGTTTGTCTCGCTTCAGGACGGTCGCCGCGGCCGACTGGAACAGTTCCCGGTAGAAGGAATCAATGTTGAATAGATTGGGCGCGCCCTCGATGATCGGTAGGTCCTTGTTGTTGTAGCGGAGCCGGCCAACATGGCAGGCCGCGCAATTCACACCGACCATACGAATCGCGAGCGGGTCGGGAGCGCCGGGCGTCCGCCTGATCGCGGTCGACTGCGCCGAGCACATTTTGGGGTGCTCCGATAGTCAGGCCTACCGGCAGTTTCACGCCCTCGTACCCAGGTATTTGTAGTATCTCGGGATCTTGGATCAGCCCAAATCTCTCAGGATCCTCGAGAAAGGGTTTATCGGTCTTTACACTCTTCAACGCCACGAGCCAGTCGAGCGGGAAAATCTCACTCCCCTCAGCAAGGTGATAGAGCATGCGATGACGCGATGTTACCGAACTCGGGGCGGGGCGGGCCTGCTCTCCGGCCTCTCGTCCCGGAGAATCCGGGGGCTGAGCCAGAGCCAAGGCACCGACCGAGAATAAGAGAATGACGCTACAGAATAGACGGCCAGCCATCGAATCTACACCTTTTGTAGCGAACAACTAATTTTATAATAATTCTATCATCCCACTCTGCGGCACGCTAAAGCTCCGTTGGATCGTTCGCGAGAAGCAGGTGATTTCGGTTCGAGCCGACTCAGCATCATTCACATAGATCATTGCCTCAGGGCTTACGCATCACAATAGGCTAACCAGAGGGCTGGGCAAAGTTTGACGGTCGGCACTGCCACGGCATACGGTCGCCAAGCGTTGAATCGCCATCGCGATCGTGCGCCATCTCTGGACCGTCGCGTCTCTTCCCCTCGGTCCAACACGATTGTCGGAACAAGGAGCGATTTCTATCCGAGTTGGCTCCGCGCGGCGTCGGCGCCGTCGATCGATAGCAAGTGGCGGTCGCCGTAGCTTCTCGGGACGCGGGTGCAAATCCGGGGGAAGCTGGACCTCCGCCGACGCCGCCGGGCTCGGGCCTCCGAACGCGCGAGATCATCAGACTTCGGAATCCGGTGCCACCTTGCGACGGTTGGTGTTGGTGCGGAAGAATACGGCAAGGCTTGCGCTTGATTGATGGCACGCGCCCCGGACGGACTGGCTGATTTCGCTTTTCTCGTCGTGCAAACCGTGTCGTCGCGGCAGTCGATCTCGTTCACCGTTCTCGGTCCGTTCGCGAGCTGTTGTGGCGAGGTCTCCGGACCTCGCCACCGGCGCGACCGAATGTCTGAGCGCGCCGGCAACTCGCACCCATGGGCGGGGGCAGTCCCCCCAGGCACACGCGCCCGCGGGAGTGACTGGCTGTATGTCGCGATCCATTCCTCGATAATGACGCCGTGCCCAGACTGCGACTCTCGATTCCAACGACTCCCCGATTCCGAAAACATGTTTAGTTATGAGCGCTTTCTATAGTTAATGAGATATAGATACTATGTGTCAAACCGATTCGACCACCAATCCCGCTGAGCTGGACAGAATCCTTAATCGCCTGGCATCGGTTGACTGGGTCGGCGTCGCCACCGAGCTCGACGGCCACGGCTATGCGCTCATCGGTCCCATACTCACTTCCAGCCAGTGCGCACAGCTTGCGGCATCCTACGACAGCCAAGGGATTTTCCGCAGCCGGGTCGTGATGGAGCGCCACGGATTCGGTCGGGGAGAGTACCAGTACTTTTCCTACCCTTTGCCGCCGGTCGTTTCCGAATTAAGGATGTCCCTCTATCGCCCGCTTGCGCTCTTTGCCAACCGCTGGAACGAGGCGATCGGTCTCGAGGTCCGCTACCCGGACGAGCACCAGGCATTCCTCGACCGCTGTCACGGGGCGGGCCAGACGAGGCCCACCCCGCTCCTGCTCCAGTACGGGCCCGGCGACTACAATTGCCTGCACCAGGACCTCTACGGCGAGCATGTCTTTCCGCTCCAGGTTGCGTTCTTGCTCGCACGACCCGGCGTTGATTTTACCGGCGGTGAGTTCGTCCTCACCGAACAACGGCCCCGCAAGCAGTCGCGAGCGGAAGTCGTCCCGCTTGAGCAGGGTCAAGGCGTCGTTTTTCCCGTTCACCACCGCCCGGTCCAGGGCACGCGCGGAGCCTACCGCGTCAACATGCGACACGGCGTCAGCCGATTGCGCTCGGGCCGACGACACACCCTCGGCATCATTTTTCATGATTCGACGTGAAGCCATGATGATTCCCGGTCGCAATCAAGGTCCACTTAGCTCACGTCGCGACCGCACGCGGTTACGATGAGTGGCGTCGTGCGCGCAGACTCGTCTTCGGGCATGCACTTAATCGGAGGAGCTCAGGATGTCGACCCGATCACCCACGCGACGTGATCTGTTTCGGCTAGCCAGCGGGGCCGGCGTGGCGGGCATCGCTCGGGTTGCGCGAGGCGCAGAAGCCGGCGCACCACGGCGGACGATGACGATGGACCTCGTCTGCGGGAACCTCGGCGTGAAGGCTGACCTGCCCACGGCGATTGCGCTGGCTCACCGCCACGGGTTCGAGTCGGTGGCGCCGGATGCCGGCTACCTCGGGCAGCTCACCGAGGGCCACCTCTCCGACCTCTTGGGCGAATTGAAGGCGAAGCATTTGAGCTGGGGCGCGGCCGGGCTGCAAGTCGAATTCCGTGCCGATGACGCGGCCTTCCGGGCGGGCATGGTCAAGCTGCCCGCGTTCTGTTCCGCATTGAAGGGCGCCGGGGCGGCCCGCGTGGGTACGTGGCTTCGGCCGGGGCATGACCGGCTCACCTACGTGGCGAACTTTCGGCAGCACGCCCGGCGCCTGCGCGAGGTGGCAGCCGTGCTGGGCGATCACGGGCTGCGCCTGGGGCTCGAGTACGTCGGGCCGCGCACTTCATGGGCATCGGCCCGATACCCGTTCATCCACACGCTCGCGGAGATGCGTGAACTGATCGCCGAGATCGGCCGCGACGACGTCGGGCTGGTGCTCGATAGCTGGCACTGGTACACGGCGGGTGAGACTGCGGAAGACCTCCGCGGCCTGGTCAACCGAGACGTCGTCGCTTGCGACCTGAACGACGCGCCCAGGTCTATTCCGGTCGACCAGCAGCGGGATGGCGTGCGCGAGCTGCCGTGCGCGACCGGTGTCATCGACTTGCGGCGTTTCTCAAAACGCTGGCGGCGATCGGCTACGACGGACCGGTAAGGGCCGAGCCGTTCAACGCCACTCTTCGGGCCCTGCCTGCCGAGGCAGCGGTCGCGGCCGCGGCACGAGCGATGAGGCAGGCATTTTCGCTGCTGGACTGATCGCCGCCCAAGATCTCAGTAAAGCCGAAATCATGATCACAAATAACGCGGGAAGAAGCAGACACCCACCGTTTGACACTTCGCCATTCATGAATGCAACTATGCCACTGAAGGTTGGGTGTCTCGAAACCCTCTCTGAAAACTGTGTGTGTTGGAACCCGGGCATCACGCTCCCTCGGGGCCGAACAGCGACTTTTCCCCGCGGGCGACTGGCTCGGTGATTGTATAGGTCTGGCCTGGCTGACGCTCGGGGAGGTCGTACATGATGTCGAGCATCAGGCTTTCCATGATCGACCGCAGCGCCCGTGCCCCGGTTCCTCGCGCCTTGGCCCGCCGCGCGATCTCTCGGATTGCGTCGTCATCGAATTTCAATCGGGCGCCATCGTAGTGGAAGAGGACTTCGTACTGCCTGGTGAGAGCATCCCTGGGCTCGGTCAGGATCCGCGCCAGGTCTTCCTCGGAGAGCTGGTTTAGCGTCGCGATGATGGGCAGCCGGCCGATCAGCTCGGGGATCATGCCGTACCGCTCGAGGTCCTCGGGGGTGACCTGGGCCACCAGCTCGTTGCGCTCGAGCTCGCGGTCGTGGGCGCGCTCGTCACCGCGGCCGAAGCCAATCATCTTGCGGCCCAGGCGCTTGCCGACGATCTCCTCGAGGCCGACGAAGGTGCCGCCGCAGATGAAGAGGATGTCGGCGGTGTTGACCTGCAGGTACTGCTGCTCCGGGTGCTTTCGCCCCCCCTGCGGTGGCACGTTGGCGATGGTCCCCTCGAGCAGCTTGAGCAAGGCCTGTTGCACGCCCTCGCCGGACACGTCGCGGGTGATCGAGACGTTCTGGCTGGTCTTGCCGATCTTGTCAATCTCATCGATGTAGATGATGCCCTTCTCGGCGGCGGGGATCTGGTAGTTGGCCGCCATCACGAGCTTGAGGATCAGGTTCTCGACGTCCTCGCCGACGTAGCCGGCCTCGGTCAACGTGGTGGCGTCCCCGATGGCGAACGGGACGTGCAGCCGGCGGGCAAGGGTCTGGGCCAGGGCGGTCTTGCCGCAGCCCGTCGGGCCGATCAAGAGAACATTGCTCTTGGAGACCTCGACGTCCTCGAGATCGGGGTCGCCGATCTCGCCGCCGAGCACGCGCTTGTAATGGTTGACGACGGCGACGGCCAGCGTCTTCTTCACCCGCTCCTGGCCGATGATGTACTCGTTCAGGTGGGCCACGAGCTCGCGGGGCGTCGGGATTTTCTCCAGCCCGGAATTCTTCCGCTGATGCTGCTCGAAGAGGCTGTCACACACCCCGACGCAATGGCGCAGATGTGCGCGATCGGCCTGCCCGTGGACACGGGCAAGAGCGCTCTTCCCTCGATCATCGGCCCGGCCTCGGCGCTATTCCGCCCGCAGAAATCGCACAGCACCGGGGGCTGCGCCGGGGACGAGCTCTCTTCCGTCGTCACGCTTGTCACTCCACAAGAACGCGAAGGAACGCGAAGGACAGCCATTGTCGCAGGCGTCATTATGGTTAGCGATTGCGATTTCGGCGACCGTGTCGTGTGACGCGAGCAGCCAACTCGGGATTCGTGAGGTCGCGGCGCGGATGGATCGAAGTACCGCCGTGGACTCGACGTGCTGGCGCGCTGCCTGTCCTTCGCGTTCTGAAGTCCACCCGCGGTCAACGGCCGTCGCGATCCAACTCGCCAATCCGCTCGGCGACCAGTTGATCGAGGAGCGGATGTGGGCCCAGGGCCGGTCCCAGGCGGAAATCGACGCCCGCATGGCGAGCGCAAAGCTCGTCGCGCGCCTTCGTCAGGTCCCGCTGAACGTGGACGCCGCCCGCAAGGAAGTAAGGTACGATCAGGACACGACGCGCGCCTCGTGCAACGCAGCGGTCCGCTCCGGACGCGTAATCAGGCTGGGCGAGTTCCAGGAAACAAGGTTCGACAATCACGCACGGTCCACCAGCCGCGAGCCGCTGCGCGAGCTGGCGGACCTCGTCGTTGGCCGTTGGCTCCCGGCTGCCGTGGGCGATTAATAACACGGCGGTCAGCGGGCCGGACGCGTGCGGCAACAATTTGTCGCCTTCGGCTTTCATTTTTCTCTCAGCATCTCGTCCTCAAGGCATTGACCTAGACCGTCACCATTATCGGCTCGCGACGAGGCATGATTCGATGATAACAGGGTAGTCTCGCAATTCGTCACGGTGCACGACTGTTGAGCGCCACATTTCGAAGAGCACCGCCGGTGGGCGCCCGAGCCCATACCAGCCCGAAGCGCCAGCGAGGGGGTCTTTAGAACGGTGCCACTTCGGGTGCCGATACCCTGGCGGGCTCCAGTGCATAAACCCTCGCTGGCGCTTCGGGCTGGTATTGCGTCGCCCCGTCGATTGGCGGCGATCGCCCATCTGCGTCGCCAGACCACGCTGGCGTCGAACAGCCCGCGGGCCCAGCGAGGGAATCGTGATTAGCGCCGAACATGCCGTGCTTCTTGAATTGCTTCGAAGCCGACGCCGTTGCCGTCGATGACCCTGATTGGAGCTCGTGAGCCCGCGTCGACATCATCCACAGGCCAGCGCGCAGACCTCGTAGGGTTTGTCACCAGTCTCTGCCAACGTGTCGCCGATCGATCATGTTGAACCCCCTGTAAGAGGAGCAGGCTTCCGCGCCCACACCTGCGCCATGCGCGGCATCACCGCGAGGACGGTCTCGTCCGCATTCAGACGCAACATTTCCGCAAGGGTGCGCTCGAGCTGCTCCGCCGTGATCAATCCTGCCTCCACAAACGCGGGCCCCGCTTCGGCGACCGACAGCTCCAGAAAGCGCTTGTTCTCACCGCGTGCCAGGACCGGCTGATTGAAGGTGATCTCAGGCGCCGGGAAGCTGGCGGCCTGAACCATCTGAAACAGCCGGCGGCCGAGGGTGTAATCCACCCCCCGCGCCGGGCCCAGCCGGCCCCACAGGTCAGCAAACGCGCCGAGTGCCGACGGAGGCTCGCTGCCTGCCGAGGTCAGGTCGCCGTCCTCACACACCAGTATGCCGTTCGGCTTGAGCAGGGCTCCCATCCCGCGCAAGGCTCGTTCCGGGTCGGGGAGGTGGAGCAGGAGGAAGCGGCAATAGACGAGGTCGAACGACGCAGGCGGCAAGCCCGAGTCGGTGGCACTGGCCTCGACGAAGCGGATGTTTGTGCTGCCGGCAGGCATGCGCTCACGGGCCAGGGCGAGCTGCGCGGCGCTGGCATCGAGGCCGACGACGTGCCCCTCGGGGCCGACCAGCTCGGCGAGCAAGGCGGTCACCAGGCCGACACCGCAGCCGAAGTCGGCGACGCGCATCCCACTGCGGAGACCCGCTTCGAGGAGCACGCGGCGACTGCCCCTTCCGTAGAGTCCGTGCAAGATGCGCAGGCGGTGCGCAGCCGCCTCGCCGGTGGCGAGCGCATACGGCGCCGGAGTGCTGGAAAGCGTAACCCGAACGGGGAGGCCGCGGTGACGCCGTACTGCGGGACGGGAATCCGTCTCCAGCAAGCGATTCGACTTGCATAGAGCCATGACGAGAAACCTCATGAGTAGAGACAGAACAGGCACCATTCTCCTGTGATTTGGGCGAAAACCGAGATTCTCCGCGCCCCGCGCTGGCGACCTTCGCCTGGCGAAGATCGCTTTGCGGGCGCGGAATAGAGCTGGAGTCGACGCGGGCTATTTTCCAGGTGATGGTGGCGTCGAAGAGTTAGAGCGTGCCGAAACCAAGCCACGCCGTCGCCGCGAGCGGAGTCGCCGACACGACGATGTGGTCAGGTCAAGGGGAGCGGCTCGCCGGTTATCGCGTCTTTAGGGTGGCCGTGCTGACCGTGATCGACGAAAAGCTCGCCGCGCCACCCTTATCAGTCGACTGGCTCGCTCCGACGAGCGCCGGAAGCGCCCCACCCCCGAACGCAGCGTTCAGCGAGAAATTCTTCCACTTGGTGAACGGTGTTTCGGCGAACGTGACGCTTCCTGCGCTCACTATGACACCCGTCGAGTTGATCTTGAAACTGAGGAGGATCGGGCCGCCTTTGTAGTCTTTGACAGTGCCGACCGGCACGACCGCCTGGCTGACAGCGGGTGTCTGCTGCTGCGCGACTACGTACACGGCTCCCTTCGCGTCGATGCCCGCGGCCAGTTCGCCCGTCGGGCCATTGCTGTTCGGCACACCGAGCATTCCGACGATGGCGTTGCCCAGCGGATTTTTACTGACGCTTTTGATTTGCGCCTGGATCGACTTCCCTAGAGGGCTGAAGGCCGCAGACGAGAGCGTCGAGAAGATTCCCACTGATTGTCCGTTAGTGATAATAGAGGCGGTGAGAGTGACCGCTCCGGAACCCTCGTTGACGACCCCCGAGCCGAACTCCATCCAGTCTTTGGGGACTCCTCCGGTGCCGGTGAAGTTTTCGGAGAAGATCGGACCGGTGGAGCCGCGACGCGGGCGTGAGTGTCCGCGCCGGCTGTCGTTCGGTTGGTGGTTGCCGAGCAGCTCTGCGCCGGCGCGGGCGGAGTTGGCGTGCGGCACGATGCGTGCGAGCGCCAGTTTGCTGCCCGTGTTTTCCACGCCGCCCGTGGCGTGGTCGTTGGCGATAGTGCCGCTCTCCGTCGGCCGCGACATCGACACCTCCGGAGCGGGAGTGTGGCCGTCGTCGGGCTTGCCGTGGAGCGTGAAGCTCGACAGCAATGTGCGCCCTCGAGCGCCATCACCGACGGAGGCAGTCGCCTCGGTCGCCGTTTTGTCGTCCGAGCGAGATACGTCGTAATGAAGCGAGTCATTCAATGCTCCTCTCATGGTGAAAAAGGTTCGAAGCCATGGGTGGAAATCCCCGAGGAAAGAGGCGCACCAGCGCCGGGGCCGCCCGAGCGGCCGGCGAGAGTGGGATCGACGACTTCGATGGCGCTGTGCTGACGGCTGTCAGTTGCGGAAGCTCAGGAAGGACGCGACGTCAGGGCCGCCCGAACAGGCGACGCTTCGCCACGCCGGCTTTCGCCCAGGCTTGGTCGAGCGAACTTAGTGGCTGCGCCAATCGCCACTGGAGAGTAAAAACGGCCGGCAGCCGAAAACCTTACACGAGCGGGAGAGAAAATCTAGATTCTCCAGTTTGCTGTGCTCGTGATGGTAAAATCGTGACATGGACGAGACCCGGCAAAGCTTGCTGCTCCGCGCTCAGACCGGCGAAGAGAATGCGTGGAAGGACCTCACGGACCTGTATCGTCCCCTGATCATCGCCTGGCTCAATCGCCAGGGCGTGCCCGCGGTCGATCTGGAAGACCTGACGCAGGACGTCCTTCTGAGCGTGGTCAAGAACCTCCGCACGTTTGAGCACTCGGGCAATCGGGGGGCGTTTCGCGCGTGGCTGCGTACCATCGTGTGCAGCCGCACGATCGATTACTGGCGGGCGATGGACGTGAGCACCCAGGCCAGCGGCGGCAGCGGCGCCACGGCCGCGCTCGAACAAATTGCGGACCCGGACAGCGACCTGAACCGGCAGTGGGACGAGGAACACGATCGGTACGTGCTCGGCTGTCTGCTGGACCTGGTGGAAGCGGAGTTCGAGCCGGCCACGCTACGGGCCTTTCGGCGACTGACACTCGACGGGGCCAGCGGTGCCGAGGTAGCCGAGGAGCTGGGAATGTCCGTGTCATCTGTCTACGTGGCCAAGTCGCGTATCCTGCAGCGCATCCGCCAGGAGGCGGAGGGGCTCATCGACTGACCTTGATCGAGCGCTCTGGCGATCCGTGCGGGATCCGCAGCGGTGGGGTCGTGTAAGGTTCTGCCTACGGCGACGTTTCTTCTATGGCAATCCCGCCGTCTCTTGGTCGTCCGATGAACCCTTCGTAGGATTGCGATGTCCGAGGACCCGTCGACCCACCCAACTGCCGAAGAGCTGCGTGCGCTGTCCCTTGGCCTGCTTGCGGAGGCGGAGTTGGCGCGCGTCTCTGCCCACCTCGGCGATTGTGCGGAGTGTTGCCGCCGCATCGATCAACTGGCGGCCGTCGATCCTCTGCTGGCGCGGCTCCAGCGAAGCGCTGCCCGCCAGGCAGAGACGCTGGTTAGCCCGGCCCAGCGTCGCTCGGCGGTTCGTGCGCTGCGCCGGGGGCAAGCGACCCTCGCAGCCATGCAACGAACAGAACCGCAGACCGAGCCGGTGATTCTCCCGGCCCCCAAGCAGGTCGGGGACTACGACATCCTGGGTGAGGTCGGTCGCGGCGGCATGGGCGTGGTGTACAAGGCGCGGCACCGGGGCCTCCACAGGCTGGCAGCGCTGAAGATGGTCCTGGCGGGCGAGTTCGCTTCCCCTACCCAGGAGCTGCGGTTCCGACTGGAGGCGGAGCTCGCGGCACGGGTACAGCACCCCAACATCGTGCAGGTCTACGAGATCGGCAACTACCACGGCCGGCCGTTCCTGGCACTGGAGTGGGTCGAGGAGGGGAGCCTGGCAAACCGGCTGGACGGCAAACCCTGGCTTGCCGGCGAAGCGGCGTCGCTCCTGGAGACTCTCGCGCGCGCCATCCACGTGGCCCACAGCGAAGGGGTCGTGCATCGTGACCTGAAGCCGGCCAACATTCTCTTGCAGAAGGGTGGTGGCGGGGGAAACCGCGATCAAGGAGAGTCGCGCCAGCCCGAGCTTAGCGCTGATGCTGCATCCGGCCTCGTTCCAAAAATCACCGACTTCGGACTCGCCCAACCGACCGAGGGGGGCGTGACCTTGACGCACAGCGGCTTCCTGGTCGGGACGCCGGGCTACATGGCCCCCGAGCAGGCCGGCGGCAGCGACCGGTGCGCCCTGGTGGGTCCGGCGACGGACATCTACGCCCTCGGGGTGGTCCTCTATCAGCTCCTCACCGGGCAACTGCCGTTCCAGGGAGACAGCAGCCTCGAGGTGCTCCGCGCGGTGACGTCCGACGAGCCGGTGCGGCCGCGCCGCTTGCAGCCTAGCCTGCCGCGCGACCTGGAGGCGATCACGCTGCACTGCCTGGAGAAAGAGCCTAACCGCCGCTACCCCAGCGCCCTGGCGCTGGCCGAAGACCTGCAGCGGTTCCGGGAGGGGAAGCAAGTGGCGGCGCGGCCGGTGGGGTCGGGCGCACGGATCGCCCGGGCGTGCCGCCGCCGACCGCTGGTCGCGTTATTGCTCGGCCTCCTGTCCGTCTCATTGGTCGGTGGACTGGGTGGGGTGACCTGGAAATGGCTGGAAGCGAACGAGCATCGGGGTCGGGCCGAGCAGAATGCGCGGGTGGCGCTCGGTGAGAAGCGCGAGGCGACGTTCCAGGCTTACCGCGCCCGCTTGTCGGCCGCGGCCGCGGCAATCTCCGCGCACGACGTCGTCGATGCCGCGCGCCAGCTCGACGCGGCCCCGTTGGACCTGCGCGATTGGGAATGGCGGCACCTGCGCAGCCGGCTCGACGATAGCGCCTCGGTGATCCCCTTGACCACCGGCGAGAGTGGGCTCCTGGTCCCCGGCCAGGACCGTCTCCGGGTCGGGATCCTGACCGGCGACGGCCTGCACCTCACGGACCTGGAGGGGGGCGAGCCGTCGACGGTGCCATTCTCCGCCCAAGGCCTGCAGCTCGCGGGCGTCATGCAGACGCGCGTCGGACTTCGGGTCGCGGCGTGGGTTGACAGCAATACCTTTCACCTGCTGGACGCGGCCGGCCGGCGCGTCTGTCGCGTGGACCTACCCCGGGGCGGCGAGCCCAGGCAGGTGATCGTGAGCTCGGACGGGAGCCGTGTGGCTGCAACCAACCATATCGGCGATTGGTCGGGGATCGGCTTGTTCGACGCGAGGTCCGGCAAGCTGACGGCGTCCTGCAAGGGCCACAAGGGCGACCTCTGGTCGTTTGCCCTCAGCCCGGTCGGCGAGTTCGTCGCCACGGGCGGCGAGGACCGGAACGGCTCGCATCTGGGACGCGGCCACCGGCGCCCTGCTCGCCACGTGTCGGGGCCACGCGAGCAAGGTCCTGAACGTCTCGTTCAGCCCGGACGGCACGCGCCTGCTGTCGACCTCGTCGGACGGGACGGTGCGCCAGTGGGCCGTCGCGACGGGAGAAGAGGTCGAGCCGCCCTACGACCGTCATTCCGGAGACGTCACCGCGGCCGTGTACAGCCCGGACGGGCGATGGGTCGCCTCGGCGGGCACCGACCGCACCGTCCGGGTGTGGCAGGCGAGGGGTCGGCACGACGTGGCAGTCCTGCACGGCCACACGGGGGCCGTGACCGGTGTCGCGTTCGCCCCGGACGGCCGCCGGCTGGCCTCCATCAGTCGCGTGACCCGGCTGGGCGCGGCGGAGGACCGTACGGTCCGGGGCTGGGAGGTGGACCCGCGGGCGACCCTGCCGGTGTTGCGCGGCCACACCAGCTACGTCTACCCGGTGGCCTTCAGCCCGGACGGTCGCTGGATCGCCTCGGGAGGCTGGGACAAGACCGTCCGACTGTGGGATGCGACGACCGGCGAGCCCGTGACGCGGCCCTTGCCTCACCCCGGCATCGTGCGGTGTCTGGCCTACGGCCCTGATGGAACATGGCTGGTGACCGGGGGCGATGGGGATGACCGGCTGCGGATCTGGGACGTGGCGACCGCCCGCGTCCGCAAGGAGATCCAGGTCCCGGGCAGGTTCGCCTGGCACCTGGCCGTCAGCCCGGACGGTGCCAGGGTCGCCGCATCGGCTAACGAATACGAGACTAAGACTTCCCTGACCGTCTGCGACGTCGACGTCCGGCGAGCAGTTGTTCGCGGCCGATGGCCGTGTCTTGAGGTACAGCCCCGACGGCCGCTGGCTGGCCGTGCGGGCCGCGGATCGGAAGACCGTGCTGCTCCTGGATGCGCAGACCCATCGGACGGCCGCCCGCCTCAGCGGCCACGACGCGCGGGTCCAAGGGGTCGCCTTCAGTCCCGACAGCCGCCTCCTGGCTTCGTTCGGCCAGGACCGTACCGTTCGCCTGTGGCCGATGGACGGCGGCGCGTGCCGGGTGCTGCGCGGGCATACCGACGAGGTTTTCGCGGCGGCCTTCCACCCCGACGGCACGCGCCTGGCCACCGCCGGCCGCGACCGGGCCGTCTGGCTGTGGGACCTGGACCGGGGCGAGGAGGTGGCGCGATTGCAAGGCCACACTAGCTACGTCTGGTCGCTAGCCTTCAGCCCCGACGGCGCGACGCTGGCGTCCGGCTCCGGCGACTTCACGGTCCGCCTGTGGGACACGGCGCCGCTGAGGGCACGCTACCAGGCGCGCCGCGAGGCCGAGGCCCTGCGGCCCGAGGCCGAACGGCTGGTGGACTCGTTATGCCGGCAGAAGCACGACCCAGCCGAGGTCGTGGCCGCTCTCCGCGCCGACCGGGCCCTGAGCGAGCCGCTCCGTCAGGCGGCGCTGCGTGCGGTGCTGCGCCGGGCGCAGCCGCCGGCAGCCGCCCCGGGCCACCCGCCCGACCCGCCCTGACGCCAGGGATGACCGCGAGACGGGACGGCCGCACCGGACGGCTGCGAGATTCTAACCAACGACCGTTTCGGCAACAGGCGAGTTTCCTGCGGCGGCAGTTTCTTCAGGATGGAGGCCTTCCGTTCACCAATGTTACGGCAATCAGGTCGCGTATCTCATCGTCGATCAGTGCGGGGCTTTCAACGGTGGCGGCGATCCGAGCGCACAGCGCGTCGCGATCGCGCGAACGGAGACGATGGACCGCGGCCTGCACCGCCCCGACGATGATGTTCAGGCGACCGGCCAATTCGGTATAGGGTACGCGGTCGCCCGTCAGCACCGACTTCAAGACCTCGAACCGATCGATTTGCCCGTCGCGAGCGAACTCAGCGCGGAGATCGTCGACGGCTTGATCGAGAAGGGTCATGGCCCACCGGCGCGAAACACGGCCTCGGGCGTGAGCCGGTCGACCGGTTTCAGCCGTACTATCGCTCAGCGCAGGCACCGTCGATCGACAGCGCCGCTCCGTCGCCGACGCTTCTCGGGACGCGGCTGCAATTCCCGCCGCCTCCATTTCACGAGCAATAAGTCGTTTTTTCTCAAAGACTTACGTGTATTCGGGATGCGGGTTGGTTTCCCGCCGCCTCCGACTCCCGGCGTAGCTCTTGTTCGATGGAGAATGTTAGAATACCCCTCGCCCAAACGGTTTGCAGTGATTCATCTCGTCGGCTTGAACGTCGTGCTTCCACGATTCGGGGGCGAGTGACGCCCAAAATCCAGCGCATCTCGGACGCGATGATGCAACTTCCGCATGGCTGACGAGCATTTCAGACACGTTCAATCGCTCGGTTTAGCCCCAACGCTGGAGCTAGACATGGTGTCCCTGGAACGCGGACGTGGTACACAAGCCCCCAGCGCCCACCCTCGCTGCTCTGGGCATGGCAACCATTCATATCCAAACGGCCGATTCTAGCCGCGTCCCGGTTTCCCCACAGGCGGGCTAAAACGGATCGTCAGGGAATCCCATCTCTCCCAGCAAGGGCTGAACGTCGGCGCGGGAGAGGAGGAGCCACGAGTCGCGATTCTTGCGGAGCACGGCGAGATCACGGAATCCCAGCTCGACGGCGAGGCGGAGGTGCTCGGCGGCGAGGTCCAGCCCGAGCCGGCGGACCGCCGCGGCTTGGTCGTCAAGGGGGAGCCGGCCATAACCGATCCGCCCCGCCTGCGTGGTCTCTTGCATTGCCAGGTCGGCCAGCTCGCGGGGCGGCCGATCCCGCCACAACGCCCTGCGCTCGGCATCGAGCCGCTCCGCCTCGACTGCGTGGCCGGTCCAGCGGAGCAGCCGTGCGCATTCCCAAAGCGCCTCGGATAGCCGGCTCCGCGGCCTCTGATCGCCTTTCGCCGACGCGCCGAAGGGCGCCAGGATCTCGACGGCGCGGCGGAGCAACCTGGCGCCCTCGGCCGTTCGGCCCCGATCCGCGGCGGCAACGCCTTCGCCCATCAGGAGCACGCCACGGCGGACCTCCACCTCGGAGTCCGCCGTCCCGGCGCGCAGCGACTCGATCGCGGCGACCGCCTCGGAGTAGGTCCGCTCTGCGGCCTCCGCTTTCCCGGCGGACCGCTCGACCGCGGCGAGCTTCTCGAGGTGATCGGCCAGCCCGATGGTCTTCTCCCGGTTGCGCGGGTGCGTCGCCGCGATGCTCCGGCTGATCGCCGCGGCGTGTTCATAGTTGGGCAGGCCTCGGTCCGCGTGCCCGAGGTCCACGTATTGTTCGCCCAGGTTCAGCAGGATGTCGATGAGGGATATCTTGTACGGCTCGGTCTCCGGCGAGTCGGCCGCCGCGCGCTCCTCCTCGACCCGCGCCCGCTCGAACGCCGTCAGCGCCTGGCGATTGTCCCGGAACTCGTCGTGGAGGTATCCCAGCACGTTGAGGGCCCGGCCCAGCTCGGCGCGATAACGCGGCTGGTCCGGCTGCGAGGCGACCAGCGCGTCGAGCATCTCGATGGCCTTGCGGGTCGCCGCGAACGCCTCCGCGCCGCGCTCGAACTCGTGCCGGACGAGGGCGACCTCCACGAGGCTTTCCGCGAGCAACTCGCGGTAGTCGTTCACGGAGGAATGGCTCGCCACCAGGTCCGAGAGGTATTCGACGGATTTCTCGAAGGATTCCATGCACTGGCGGCGATTCTTCTTGAACAGGATCGCGCCCTCATTGTAATGGCTCAACCCCAGCGACTTGAGCAGCTGCGCGGGCTTGGGGCCCGAGCGATGCTCGTCCAGCAGCGAGCGGATGATCACCTGGAACTCGCGGAAGGCACGGAGTGCCTCGTCGTCCTGGCCTTTCCTGGCAAGGTTGACGCCGCGGCCGTTGATCACGTCGGCGAGCCGGTTGCGGAACTTCGGATCGCCTGGCGAACCCGACAGCAATCGGCGGAGGATCGCCTCGGCCTCGGTCAAGTGCTCCAGTCCCTCGTCGAGCCGGCCCGCCTCGCTCTCGGCGATGCCCAGCTCGAAGTCGCAGTCGGCCAGGCTGACCTGGTAGGCCACGTCCGCGGGGTTCTCAGCTTCGACGCCCTTGATGAGGTCGCGCGAACGGGTCAGCTCGACGAAGGCCGGCGCGAAGTCGCGGATCCACGCGAGCTGCTCGCCGAGGGCCAGCTCGGTGCGGGCCAATTGGAGGCGGATTTCGCGGTCCTTCGGCGCGGCGGCGCGGAGCTCCTCCCAGATCGCGACGGCGGCGCGGAACGCCGCGATCGATTCGTCGGGCGTGCCGATCTGTCGCATGATCTGGCCGACGCGGAACTGGGCGTCCGCCAGCTCCCGGCGCAGCTGCGGATCGCCGCTGCGCTCCCGGACGAACTCGCGGTAGTAGCCCAGCGCCGTCTTGAGCAGCTCGCCCCGCAGATGACGCATGTCAACCGAATCCTGCGACTTGAGCAGCGTATCCTCACTGACGCGGGTGAAATAATCCTCGACGGCTTTCTTGGCCAGGTCGTAGTTCCTCTCGGCCAGGACCCGGGCCTGCTCTTCGCGGTGCCAGCCGCGGTCTAGGAGGACCATGCCGAAGGTCGTCGCGATGGTGATCCCGAGCAGCGCGGCGCCCGCCGACGCGACGCCGGTTCGGTGGCGCGTCAACCAGCGCACTACGATCCAGGTCCAAGGCTCGCGCCAGGCGGCCACCGGCTCGTTGGCCATCCAATGCTCGAGGTCCTCGGCCAGCGCCCTGGACGAGGCGTAGCGATCCTCGGGCTTTAAGGCCATCGCCTTGAGGCAGACCGCCTCCAGTGCTGGGTCGATCGTCGGCTCGACGGCTCGCGGCGGCCGGAACGCACCCCACTGCACCCCGCGGAACACGTCGGCGATCTCGCCCTTGAATGGCGGCTTGCCGGTCAACAGGCAGTAGAGCGTGGCACCCAGGCTGTAGACGTCCGAGTGCGGCCCCAGGTGTTCCAGGTCACCCTCGGCCTGCTCGGGACTCATGTAGGACGGTGTCCCCAGGGCGCTGCCGGGCAGCGTCTGGGCAGTCGCGCTGGCCGAGGAGGGCGCGAGTACCCGCTCGCCCGATTCGCTCCCCGACTCGACCCGGCCGATCGCCTTGGCGAGGCCCCAGTCGACCACCAGCGTCTCGCCGTGCTTGCCGACGATGATGTTGCCCGGCTTGATGTCCCGGTGCAAGACGCCACGGCTGTGGGCGTAGTCGATCGCGTTGCAAACGTCCGTGAAGCTTCGCAGGAGCTTGCGCAGCTCCAGCGAACGACGACCCGGGTCGGCCTTCGGTCCCCCATCACCGTGGAACCGCTCGATCGCTTCCTTGAGGCTGTCGCCCTTGATAAAGCGCATCGCGTAGTAAGGCCGGCCGCCAGCGTAGTTGCCCAACCCGTATACAGGGACGATCCCGGGGTGTTCGAGCCCGCCGGTGATCTCGGCCTCGATCAAAAACCGCTGGCGGATGGTCGGGTCGTCGGCGTGATGGTCGAGGATTTGCTTGAGAGCCACCTCGCGGTTCAACTCGGAGTCGAGCGCGACGAAGACTTCGCCCAGGCCGCCGCGGGCGTGTGGTCGAAGCACGCGGAACCGCAGTCCATCGCTGGTGGCCATGCCGACGGCGTAGCTGCCGGTGCGGTCGGGGTCCTCGTCGCCGGCTGAGCCATGGCTGTAAGCCACGTGGCCCAAAGTCGCCCCGATATCGGGGTCGCCGAGATTGGCGAGGCTCTCGCGGGTTGACTTGCCTGCCGAAACCGCGGCGAGGCTCTTCTCGACGTCGCCGCCGTGGGCGTCCAGGTGGACCTCGACGAGCCCCTCCAACAGCGCCCGCTTGGCGCTGTTGAGGTCGCCGCGGGCTTCCAGATGGTCGGCCAAGCTCTTCGACTTGTCGAGCGTCCAGGCCTGGAAGGCGGCCACAAGCTGGACCTGGTTGATAATCCCGTTCAGCAGCGCGAGCAGTCCGAAAAGGAGGTTCCGGTCGGCGGGCAGGGACATGAGAGGGCTCCAGGGCTTCAACTTCAAAGAGGGCGCAGTAACATGGTCATGTGTGCGTCAAAACGTCGAGATTATCCCAGGCCCGAGCAGGGCTTGATACCCCGCAGTTGAGGCATCGTCGAGAACTTCGATCCGACCACGCCGGAGCGTTTGAGCTTCAATTCAAGTGGAGAGAACGAACAACTCAAGAGCTCAAATCCCGTCGCCAGCACGACCACTTGGGTAAGCTGGGAAAACTGAAAGTCGGGGCGACAGGATTTGAAACGTGAGTGGGTCCGCGGCGAGTCTCCGTTCTCAACCGTTTCCTTGCAACACACCCGCGTCGTCTTAATACTTTCGGATCGGATTTTGCGTAACGTTGTTTTTGGTCCATGCATCCACAGCCTAAACCAGGTTGTAGCCAAACAATCTCGATTTACGCTGTCGGTGCCTTGACCAACGCTACAATGCCAGGGCGAATCGCCTCGGGCAACTTATCCCAGGCATTAATCACGGAGGCCAGATCAGGGCAAAACGTTCCCGAATAGGTCACGGGCAGGGAAACAGGATCGTTTATGGATAGCTAAGTCGTTTTCTTGTAAGTCTTTACGTTTTCCTGCACGGTGGACTTGGAACCCTCTTGCCGACCTAGAAAACAGACTTATCGATTGAAATGACCGGCCTGCGCCGGCTTGGGTGGCCTTTTCGTATCTACGCTTTAGGTTTTCGACAAATCCAGGGCGAGCTAAGACCAGAGCATCATGAACGCTTTGGACGAGGTCTTCGATTGATTAAAACTAGACGCAGAGACACAAACTTCGAGCATGGTACCTTCACAGATCCACGCGATCAGCCATTAAGGGCGTCTGCCCCGATCGCAAGCCAGAACTTGTGTCCTACTTCTCGTATAACCGCGTCCTGCAGACTCAACCGCCTCGTGCCAAGTCGATGATGGCGCGCCTGACTGAAGGCGTCAGCCGGTGCCACGCGGCGACAAGCTCGTGTAGTGCCTCCTCCGTGCAGACAGAGTGCAACCACTGGCATTCCTGTTCGACGCAAGTATTATGCTGCGAAGGGACTTGCGGAATCTGGGACGCGGGTGCAATTCCCGCCGCCTCCACTACATGTGTTATAAACCATTTTAGCACAATTGCTTACGTCTACTGGAGACGCGGGTAAGTTTCCCGCCTCCTCCTCTTCTCGGCGCAATTCAGGGTCCACAGGTGATGGCGGAACACCCTTTGCACAATCGGTTTACAGTGATTAATCTCTTCGGCTTCCGCATTGTGGTTCGTCGACCACGGGGCGCGTGACACTCAAAGCTAGTGCTGCCGGAGCGCGAAGACGCCACTTTTGCGTTGTGGGCGAGCGAACATTGAAGCACGTTCGGTCCTTCAGCCCCAGCGACAACGCCGGAATTAGATATGGTGTCCCTGGAACTCCGCTTCGGAGTTCAACAAAGGTTGTCAGAACGGAACTATCCTGTCGCCCACATTGATTGCGTACAACCCTCAACTGGGATCAATTTGAAAAATCCTAAAAGGCTGTGGCTTTTTGTCGCGAGTGGTGTGATTATTAGGGATAGAGGGATCTCTGGGACTGAGAAAGTCGTCGGCGACACTGAGATCCCACCAACCCGTCTGGGCTGAGAAAGCCTAGTCAGGGGTTGATTGTCCAGTGACGCGAAGTGATATACGAACAAAGCCTAAGCGCGATGATGGCTGAGACGAAGTATACCCATGAACTGGGCTGCCGACAGGAGTTTTGATCGATCTGGTTCCGACTGTCGGTTCTTTGAGTGATTGGAGGCCGCGCGGCTTCTGACCTTCGCGTCGAAATGTGCTCTGACATTGAGCTGGCGGACAATTCTTGCATCGATCGAGGCATTCAGAATCGAGGTGGACATGTCTTCGCGGAAGTATTCTCTGGGCATCGGAGCGGCCGTTCTCAGTGTGATGCTGGCTGGCCACGCATCGGCTGGTAATCTCGTCGTGAACGGGGGCTTCGAGACGGGCGATTTCAGCGGCTGGACGGTCGTTGCCAACGGCGCCACGGAGGTTGAGCCGGATGGATACGTTTATAATGGAATGACTTATTACTCCCATAGTGGGAATTACTTCGCCGCGTTGGGTTCAGACATCCTTTCTGGTTCGGTGTCGCAAACCCTTTCGACGATAGCTGGACAATCCTATACACTTAGTTTCTGGCTTGCCAGCGATGGCCTCACGCCGAACCTATTTAAGGTGCTCTGGGATGGCAGCACTCTTTCAGATCAAACCAATATCCCTGCCCAAGGGTATCTGGAACAGACCTATTCTGTGCAAGGAACAGGCACCGACACACTGATGTTTTACGGCGGCGATGGTCCTGGTTACCTGAGTCTTGACGACGTTAGTGTGATCGGCTCCGCCGTCCCTGAACCCGCCAGTTTCACCCTTCTCACCCTCGGCATCGCGAGTATCGCCGGCTACGGCTGGCGCCGTCGGAATTCGTTGTCGGCGTGATTTGCCCCTCTCGTTCGTGCTGGGGGGTCAGACGTATAATCAAAAGCGGCCGACCTACTCATTCGCCGC
This sequence comes from uncultured Isosphaeraceae bacterium, assembly GCA_963830625.1. Lineage (GTDB taxonomy): Bacteria > Planctomycetota > Planctomycetia > Isosphaerales > Isosphaeraceae > CAWHMZ01. Next base: position 528,479 of record CAWHMZ010000009.1, read on the forward strand.
AGCTTTTGTGGCGTTGGGGTTCGGGCCGGGTAGACCTGGGTGGTTTCCCACCCAGGTCCCCCGCAGATCCGGGCGTGCACGTTAAACGCACCCGGTTCGTCACGTTGTGGGATCGCTGTCCCTCGCACGACTAGGTTGTTTCGCGGTGACACGCTGGTGAGGCTCGGTGTCCTCGGCGTGGTTCCAACTCCCCGTCCACAACGCGGCACCCCCTTCGCTCCACGGGGTCCAGAAGGGCCGTTCCCCCGCTTCAACACTACTATGGACGGCTTCGCGGTGTCAGCCTTTGTTTTTTGGGCGGCTTCGCGGTGTCAGCCTTTGTTTTTTGTTTTCGGTCGCTTCGTTGTATACCGGATGGTAGCGAAGTCCCGATCAGAGTCGGGCTACAAGATCAGCGGGCGACGGAAGCACGGTCGCCATATTTTGGCCCGTGAACGCGGACGACAATCTAATCGCACGCTCGCGCCAAGAAGATGGGGAACGGAGAGTCCCGTGGTGCTCCACGGTCAATTACGAGCCAACTCTCACCCGGACCGCAACAGATCAATGATGGCGGCCCTGACGGAAGGCGTCAGGCCGTGCCACTCTGCGGCCAACTCGTGGAGTGCCGCACCCCCCCCGGCCCATTTCCGGCCGGGCTTCAGTCGCCATGTCGTAACCACATTGAGGGCAGATCATTGCGGAACCAGGCCTCCGGGTGCAATTCCCGCCGCCTCAGCCACCTGAGTTGTAAACCATGTGATTGCAGCGGCTTGCGTCTACGAGGGACACGGGTAGGTTTCCCACCGCTTCCACTTCTCGCCGGAATTCACGATCGAGGGGGAGTGGCGGAACGCTCTTTGCGCAATCGGTTTGCAGTCATTCATTTCTTTGGCCGATTCCACGTCCTGGCGGGCTGCGGAAACCTCATCGTTCTCTCGGCTGGTCCAGCAGACGCCGAGCTCTCTCGAAAATTGCGAACCACATCGCCTCGGTGAGCCGCCCCGTTTGAGTATTCTGGCGGCTTGGATGGTAGGAGCACAGGACCTCAAAGCCGCCCAATGAATGAAGTGCGTTGTGACCAAACCTGGGCCGCGGTCTGGGAAGCAATGCTCGGTGCCGCGCGATCAGGTTGTAGATTGCGTTATAGCCGACACTCCCCAGAGCGAGAAACAGGCGGACCTCGGTGAGCAGCCGGAGCTCTTGATCGAGAAACTCGGCACAGTTGGCAAGCTCTTGCGGCAGCGGCTTGTTCTTGGGAGGTGCACAGCGAATGGCCGAAGAGATGTAAACATTCTTGAGTTTGAGCCCATCGTCCCAAGAGTGGGAAAGCTCACGATTGGAAAACCCAAAGCGATAGAGCGCGCCATAGAGCCACTGCCCGCTCTTGTCCCCGGTGAACACTCTGCCCGTGCGATTGGCTCCATGGGCCGCCGGTGCTAACCCGACGATCCACAACCGGGCCTCGCGGTCGCCAAAGCCCGGCACGGGCTTACCCCAATATTCGCATTCCCGGAACTCGCGCTTTTTCGCGCCGCAACGTCACGGCAATAGGCCCGGAGCCGCTCGCAACGCTCGCAGGCAACAATCGCCTTTTCCAGGTCGGAAAACGCGTTCATGCGATTCACGATTCACCGCAGCAGATAAGAATTGGCACTGGAAAGCAACCGACAAGGTAGCGCAGGAACGGGCGCATCGTAACCGCAAATGGACACCTATAAGTATCCATCTCGATTACATTAATGTCGAGCTACGCCCTTCGCCGATCTTCGATTGCGCGGCGCCTTACGAACGATGTGGTTCGCGGTGTTCGAACGCTGGGGTTGCTTTTCAGGATCGTCGCTCGGAGTCGGGTGCACGGTGCGACCATCGCTCCAGAAGGGATGCGAGACGGCGATGACGCTCGTTTCAACGCTTCACACGATCATGCGGCAGGGGCCTCGCATCTGCGGCGTGCGTCGTCCACGACGGCAAGGCAGCACGCGCCGTCAGCCCGTGGTCGAGAGCCTGGAAGGTCGCGCGATGCTCTCGCACGTTACGACGGAATTCCCGATCCAGCCTCCTGACGGGGGCGGGAGCGACACGCTCCTGGCGATGACGTCCGCCCCCAACGGTAACCTCTGGTTTATCTACAAGAACGGGAGCTGGACAGGCGTGCAAATCGGCATGATGGCGCAGTCGGGAACGACCACGTGGTATCCGCCGTTGAGTACCGGAGGCGTAAACGTTTACGTTTATTCGGGTTACATCACGCCCGGCCCGGGTGGTAGCATCTGGTTCGGCGCCGGCGGCGACTTTGGCGAGATCATGCCCAACGGAGCCGTGACACTTTATCCAGCCCCTTCGATCGCTCCGTATATCTCAGGACTCACCGCCGGCCCAGACGGAAATATCTGGTTTACAGCCTCGCAGAGTAACTACAAAGGTCCGGGAACGAACCCGAGCGTGGTCGGCCGCATCACCCCGGCTGGGCAGATCACCACCTTCCCCGTCCTTCCTGGCCCGCTGGGCGGTCAGGTGACGACCAGTTCGATTGTGCAGGGGAACGACGGTCAACTTTGGTTCGCGGCACTCATTCCCACCGGCAGCGACAGCTCAGAGCTCGAGATGGGGAGCGTGACGCCGGCTGGACAGATCACGTTACATCCGATCGAGAAGGCGGGCGATGAGGGTCGGTTCGGCGCTGCAAACTGGTTGGGCTACGTTCTGACGCGCGGTCCGGACGGAAACCCCTGGCTGCTCGTGGGCGGACTGACTGATGCCCAGAACACGGGCTTCGTAAAATCCGAGATCCTGCGCATCGACCCCTCAGGAAAATTCAAGCCCTTTCCAATCCCGCTGGCCTCGAACCGCCAGCTTAATACAGTCACATCCGGACCTGGGGACAAACTGTATTTCACCATCGAGGGCGAGACGTTGCATGACGACACCGGCACGGAGCCCACGATCGGCGAGCTCTCGGCTTCGGGGCATGTTTCCTTCGCTTCGATACCATGGAGTGATATACCCTATGAGATCGCCGTTTATCAGGAACCGATGACGGTAGGGCCGGGCGACAAGCTCTGGTTTGCAGGGGGCGGGATCGTGGACCCGGAGATCGTAAGGCTTAATGTGTTTCATCCCACAAAGGCCGGCCACGATCCCTTTCCACCTCCACCAAAAACCACCGGAGCGCTCTGAAACGTGCGTGACGCGATTGATGGACCCGCGCCGCAGCCAGATCCTTGGGCAACCATGGGCGTGCCAGACACCCAGGTTTGAGCGGCCGCCCGCTTTCCATGGGTGGGTGTCGTCCGGTCCGCGCGTGCATTCAGCGGTATCGGCAGCCAATGGGTGTCTGGGTTCCCCCTGCTGGGCGTCGTTGAGCGGACTGCGAATGAATCGGCTGATGTTCACGGTGCTTCTTTCCAAAGAAGCAGCGCAAGACTAGCCAGGTTATCCGCCGCGGGCTCATTCCACCCCGGAATCGAGCGATTGCTGACCGCTGGGAAGTGCCAACCAACTACGAACCATAACCGGCCATTCAAGCACGGCGTGATCACGCCGAACTCTGGGTGTCTTGAGTCCCCGACGATGATGAATACCGGCGATGCCAGACACCCCACTGGCTGCCGCTACTGCTGCGTGCGTGCGCGGACCAGCGGACACCCATTCACGGATAGCAAGAGGCCGCTCAAACCTGGGCGTGCGGCAGGCCGCGCGTGGGTGTCTGGCACGTCGTGCTCGCGTCAGCCATAAAGCTGATTGACCTTGCCGTACGTGATCTTGGGCGCCTTGATCAGGCCCCCGGCCACCTTTTCTCCCATCGGGTCGACGTAAACCCGGCCGGGCTTCTTCTTATTCTCCGGATCAGTCTCAACAACATGCACGTTGAAGATGAAGCCCGTATCACTTTCGGCCATAAACCAGTGCACGTTGTCCTTGTGGTCGGAAATCGTCGAGAACTCGCCCGGCTTGAATGTCCGGTCGATCGTCGGGCGGATCAGATAATACTGCGCATGATCTTCAACCCGGTCATAATGCCGGCCGCGAAACGTTCCCTTGAGCACCAGAAAGCCGGTCGCCATGTTGTCGTGACCGTGCGGCACCACCGAGCGCCCTTTTTTCATCGCGAAGACCTGCCGGCCGAAGATGGGCTTTTGCGGCAGGCCCTTGATCCGCAGCTCGTCGCCGGAAAGGCTCTTGGCTCCCTTGGCCGGAAACTCCACACCTGCGGCAAGCCGGTCGAAGTCAAGTGACTCCAAAAGTGCCGGCAAGTCCACGCGCTGGTAGAGCGCCTCCAGCGACTTCTGAAACTCAACGTCCTTGGTCTTGTGGTCGTGAACATCCTTGCTGATCTCGTTAATTTCCTTGAACCATTGATCGAGCAATGGTGCGACTCCGGCCCCGAACAGCCGGCTCGACCAGAGCCCTTCGATCAGCGCCATGGCCACCAATGACTGCAAACCATTTCTGGCGAATTCGCGGCGGGTGGACGATCGGGTTTCGTCGAGCATGAATTCCTCCGAAGTCTTCACGTTGACGGCATCACTTTGCTGAACGAAGCTGGCTTCAATTTGATAGTATACCCACCCAGGCGTGCTTTCGCTCTGACATGAGCGAGCGGGCAATAAGTGCAATCAAAACGCGAAGGACAGGCAGCGCGCCGGCGAAACGCGAAGGCCAGGCAACGCACCGGCGGGTCAGGTCCGCCTCGGTGCTTCAGCCCGTTCGCGCCCGAGCTCACGTATCTCGAGTTGGCTGCTCGCGTGACGCTCTCGGCACAGCAAAGCCCCGCGTCGCGGCGCAGCTCAGGTCCGCCGCGGACCGTCAATCTACTCCCGTCAAGATCGCGCCTCCCGGTTTTCTCGGGACCCCGGCAGAGCCGCGGAAGTCGCAATTGCTCACCATATTGACGCCCGCGACAATGCCCGTCCTTCGCGTTCATGTGCGGAAATGCCGGCGCCCGCGAAGCTGTGCGTCCCCACCCCCTCCGTCTCCCCCTTCGGAAGGGGGGAGGCCGACTGCGAAGGGGGATGTTCTCTGTCAATGTCCCCAATCGCCTCAGTGGTCTTCGCGCGAAGATTGTCCTCGGAATCAAATTCTCTCCCCCTTGCGATGGGGGGCTGTGTCAATGTCCCCGATCGCCTCGGCGGTCTTCGCGCGAAGATCGACCTCGGCATCAACTTCTCTCCCCCTTGCGAAGGGGGAGACGGAGGGGGTGGGGACGCACAGCATTTTCGCAGTCTGCGTGGCACGAAATGGTTCTTCAATATTTTTATTCAAAAAAAAGTATCCCGAGAGCGGCCAATCACTTCCCGCATAGCTTTGCACGGTTTTCGGCTGAGACGCGTTAGAGAAAATCAAAAAAGGCCGCATATTAATAGGTAAAAGGCGCGCGTGGCGCTCACGCGGGTGTGTGCGCACGCCGAGTTGAACCGCCGCATAGATCGTGCATTTGGAATGGCCATCTCTGAAGCCGACCAAGGGGATCATTCAACCACGAAATCGCCGAAAAGCACGAAAAAAACTGATTCTGCGAACGCTCGCGTTGCTATCGGTTCGCCGCATTGGTCTCTGCTCTCCCTTTCGTGTCTTTTCGCCGATTTCGTGGTCGGTCCAGCGGACCGATCGGCCGAATCACGCATCTCGACCAGCAAAGGCTGCCGGGAATTCGCGGGACCTGCCTAAAATTAACAACGCGCTTCAATGGGCTCCAATGATCGACGCATAAAGCGCACGCACGAAATAGCCACTACAACCGGCAACTCGATGTGCAGAAGTCGCCGGCCCCGGCTGAGGCGGGCCCAAAATTTGCCATCTGCTGCCATCTGCGGACATTTTCGCCGGAATAATCCTCCCGCGCGGACTAATCCTTACATCCGCGGCCAGTAGGCCGAGACGGAGCGACCGTGCGGGTTGTGACTTCTTGACGGGGTGCTCTGACGGCGAATAATGGTAAGGAGCCTGCACAAGGGTTTCGGCTTAGTTTGGTTTTTTGACCGTTGGGGGCGAACTAGGATCGACCGGATGTCTGAAGTGACTGGTGGCGTGCCGAGGTTGGTCAGCGGGCCTCGTAAAAAGCCGACCAAAACCTTAACTGCCAACGACAACGTTGGACAGTACCGTCTCGCTGCCTAAAAAACAGCAACGGCCTCGCGCCGCGTTTTCTCCCGCGAGACGCGGCCGGGGACGCTAATGCGGGATCGCTCGAGCCCAACCGCCTGTTGCGGCCCGGGTTAAATTCATGACGGGCTAAGCCGAAGGGGACCTCGCCGATCGGGGCCCCGAGGCCGACAATCAAATGATCGGCTACGCACGTAGAGGCCGTCGCCGACGCTTCTCGGGACGCGGGTGCAATTCCCGCCGCCTCCATTCGACTCGCTGCGCTCGCTCATGGCAGGCCATTAGCCATACGCAACTTCAGCAGATCGTCTTGCGATAACTCGGGCCCCACTAAGTGCGACCGCGGAGAAAATTGCGTAGGTCAGGCTTTCCAGCCTGACGCGAATTGGCCAGGGTGCCCTGCCGTCAGGCTAGAAAGCCTGACCTATACGGCGCGACAACTTCGTCGGGTCCACTTAGCCTGTAGTCGGCACAAATCTGGCGACGCGAATGCCGGCCATTATCCGAGCAGTTGACTCGTGGTCGCGCGCACACGACAAACCCGTGGCTCCGTGCCCTGCGGCCCGTAATTCGGGATTGCCCGCGAATTCTTGAGACGCAGGTGGGATACGATGGGCGAGACCGTGACAGTATCTTGTGTGGAAACGGGTGGGCGTCAAATACACGGATCACGGCCTCTGCGGAGCTGGCGAGCATGGCGCAACTCGGAAATGACGTCCGTGACCCGGCAAATTGAGACCCTGTTCGACGGCGGGTCCATGATCGGGCTCACCGACGCGCAACTCCTCGAGCGATTCAACTTCCGTCGAGACGCCCGCGGTGAGGCGGCCTTTGCTGAGCTCGTGTCGCGGCACGGGCCGATGGTCCTCGGCGTCTGTCACCAACTTCTCGACGACCGGCACCATGCCGAGGATGCATTCCAGGCCACGTTCCTCGTCCTGGCCCGGAAGGCGCGGTCAATCTCGAGGTCCGAACGCCTGGGCAACTGGCTCTATGGCGTTGCTTTACGGACAGCACGGTGTGCCAGACGCCGGCTCGCGCGACGGCGCAAGCACGAGGAGGTCGGCATGATGGTTCACTCCGGTTCCGACATCGATGCCGAGCCAGCGGTGCCGCCGGCCGAAGAGGCAATCATGGCCCACGATCAGGCCAAGGTACTTGCACGCAGAGATCGCGCGGCTGCCCGACGCCTTTCGGTTGCCGGTCGTCCTCTGTTACCTCGAGGGGCTGACCGTCCACGAGACGGCACAGCGGCTCCAGTTGCCGCATGGCACGGTCCGCAGCCGAATGGCCCGAGCGCGCGAAAAGCTTCGCCGCGGGTTGGTGCGACGCGGCGTTGTCGTGCCCGCCGCCGCGCTGGTTCTCGCTGCTCGAGTCCCGGCCCGCATCGGCATCGGTCTCATCGTCTGCTGCTGCAGCCTCACGACGCAGGCGGCGCTTCGCTTCGCGGCCGAATCGACCGCGGGTGAGACCGTTTCGCGCTCGACGGCCACGCTCGCTCAAGAGGTGCTACGCTCAATGCTCATCCACAAGTTGATGCTCGCCGGCTTGGCCGTCGTGCTGCGTCGGTGCTGCCGCGAGCCAGCGCGGGATTCGTGGCCCGCTCGCTGGCGCGAGTCAGCGATGAGCTCGCGAAATCACCCGCGAACGCACACCGCAGCAATCGCCACGATCCGAGCAACAAAGCCAGAACCCGGCCCCGAGCTCGAACGCGACGCCGGATGCGGCGTTGCGCTCCAGTCGGCCAGTCAACCGACGGGTGTCGCGCCTCCCGCCACACCGCACCGGCGAAGAGCAGTCGTGCGCGTCGTGGTCCTCGATCCCGATGGCAAACCGATCTCCAACGCGGAGGTCCTCGCCTCCATCTGGACCGGTCGAAAAGGACTTCAAACACAATCGCGACTATCAAACCGACGCATCGGGCGCTGCGCTCGATCGAGCTGCCGAAGACCTACACCATCGTTCGGTTCTGGGCGAGCAAGCAATCGTTCGTAACGATGTTCACTCACTGGGAAGAAGCGAGCTGGCGAGTGGCAAGTACGATCCCCGACGAGTACACAGTCTGGCTCGAACGAGGCGTGACCGCGGGCGGCCGCATCGTTGACGAGAACGACCGACCCATCGCCGGCGCCAAGGTTCAGGTCAAGCGCGGAGAGCGGTCCCGCTCCCGCTCGGGGTGGTTCTCAGACGGGCTACAATACCTGGTTGGCCGTAGCAGATGATGCGGTCTTGACCGATGCCGAAGGCCGCTGGCACATCGACCAACGTGCCGAACAATCCCCGGGTGGAGCTGAACCTCCTCGTGACCCATCCCGATCACGTCTCCGACGAATATTGGGGTGAGAACCAGCGAGCCGGCGCGGTCACGACCGCGATGCTGCTTAAGGGGACGGCAACGCTGAAGCTGAAATCCGGCATCATCGTGCGCGGGCGTGTGACCGACAGTGCGGGCAAGCCGATCGCCGGTGCCATTGTCGTGCGGGGCGACGATCCATACTTCGCCAGCACGCCGAAGCGAGTTCCTGACCGACGCCGATGGCCGGTTTCCGCCTGCCGGCTCTGAAATCGGGACCGACTGCGCTCACGGTCATCGCCCGAGGGTTGGGCTCCTCAGGATCGCATGGTGAACCTCCAGGCCGGGCTGCCGGCGCAGGACTTCCGTCATGGAGCGGGGTAAGCCGGTCAAGGCTGCGGGTCGTCGACGCCGCCGGCAAGGGTGTTCCCGAGGCTCATGTCGCGATCCGTCGGTTGGAAAGGACGCAAGGCACTCCACAACCATGATCATCCCAACGTTCGCGACACCAAGATTCCCCGCCGCACCGACTCAACCGGTCGTCTGGGAATGGACCTGGGCGCCCGAAGCACCGGTCGAGCTGGCGATCGGTGCGAATGGCTTTGCGACGTCAGGAGCTGGAGCTGCCAGGCGGCGGGCCGGAGCGCACGATCGTGCTCAAGTCCGAGCACCGCGTCACAGGCCGAGTGACCGACGCCGTCACAGGCCGACCCATCGCGGCCTTCTCGGTCATTCCCGTCGATGTCTTCCGCAAGGACTGGTTCGTCGCGGAACCGTACAATGCCAAGGCCGGCAAGGATGGCCGCCTTGATTATCTCGCCACGCGAGCCGACATCCCGATCCGCCTTCGCGTCGAAGCCATCGGCTATCGCGCTCAGGACGGACCCGGCCTTCCGCCTCGGCGACGACGGTGCGCGAACGCAAGATTTCCGCTTGCAACCGAGCCCGACCCCTCACGGGCGTGATCGTCGATGCGCTCGGGCCGGCCCGCCTCCAAGGTCCGTGTCGCACTGGCGACTCGCCAACCCAGGATGCGAGTCTCTGGTCGCGACGCAGACCAGCCAGAAGTCCTCCACCGACTCATCGGGTCGATTTGCGTTCCCCGATCAGGGCGAACCGTGGGGAATCGTTGCGCGATCGGACGCCGGCTTCGTCCTCGCCGAGTTCCCGGCCGAGTCGCCACGATGCGGGAACGTTGACGCTGCGGCCCTATGCAACCATCCGCGGTCAATTCCGCGATGGCGGCCAGCCGGTGCAAGGTGCGACGATCCTGCTCCACGATCATTCGCGCGGCCGGCACGGCGCAGCCGAAGTTCGACAACGACGCGACTTCAACGATCACCGGTCCAGACGGCCGCTTTGACTTCACGGCGGTTCCGCCGGTCCCGCTCAGCTTGAGGGTCAATCTCGGACCATGGAAAGATGAGCCGTTCCGTTCCGGACCGCACGTGCCGCTCGATCTCCAGCCGGGCCAGACGTCGAGCTCGACCTGGGAGGCACCGGTGCCGTCGTTACCGGTAAGGTGACGCTGAAGGGCAATGTGCCCGCCGATCTCGATTGCAGCTATTCGCTCAACTACCTGGTCCGCCGGGAGCAAGGGAATCACGCCGCCGCCAGAGATCGCCGAGCCTCGGGTTCGACGTGCGGAGCGGATGGCGCGACATCTGGTCAGAGCAGCAGCGAGGGACTGGCGTATCTAAAGACGCTGCCGTACTGGTTCGTGAAGCTGGCTCCCGACGGCGCGTTCCGCATCAGCGGCGTGCCGCCCGGGGAGTATGATCTGGCCGTCGGGTCTACTCCAAGCCCAGCGGCTGTCTGGTCGATCCGATTGCGCGCGTGATCACGCACGTGACTGTGACCGCGGCAGACGCGGCGCGCGGACGGGTCGAATTGCCGGAGATCAGTGCCAGTCGTCGTGCCCATCCCCGCGGTCGGCGACAAGCCGCCGCTGCGCTTCGCTCGCGCTGACGGTAGCGGCGGCAGCCTCGCCGAATTTCGTGGCTCTTACACGTTCGTGCATTTCTGGGCGAGCTGGTGCGGGCCGTGCAAAGAAGCAGATTCCGGCGCTGCGCCGGTTGCACGAACGTTTCGCGGCACGCGGGCTGACGCATGCTCGGCCTGTCTGTCGACGACGACGTCGATGCCTGGCGCGAAGCGACGAAACACTTTGAGCTTTCCTGGCCGCAGGGCCGACTCGTCCGCCCCAGCCGAGACCGGCGTCTCGAGCGTTCCCGTCTACTGGTTGATCGATCCCGAAGGCAAGATCGTCAGCAAGGCCGCCGACCCCGATGAGCTTGTCGCGTTGCTCGACCAGCGGCTGAAATGATGGTCGCGGGACCGAAGACGCGAAGGACAGGCAGCGCACCGGCGGATCAGGTCCGCCGCGGTGCTTCAGCCCGTTCGCGCCCCGAGATCACGTATCAAATGCCTGTCCTTCGCGTTCCAGGAGTGATCGGCAGAAGCTGACCAGATTAGTGAGTGCGTCAAGATCGCATTGCACGTCGTTCTAGCGGCACTCCAGACAAAAGTAATAAAAGATACTGCCCGGATAACTGACAATGATGATCGACAGCCCGAGCCAGTCTGCGTTCCATTGCAGAAGTCTCTCCTGAGTGACGGATTTCGCGCCTGGCTTGGCGGCGCCAAGCTTGATCGTCACGTTTCCTGAGGAGCCTTCGGTCGGGACGTACGTGCCCGTCGCGGCGTCGATGATGAAGATGACCTTGAGATCCTCGTCCTTACCACTTTTCTTGAGGGTGCCCGGCTCGAGGGTGAAGCTCATGGTTCCCTGACTGTTAGTCAGGTTGAGCGTGCCGCCAAGGAAGCTGTTGCCGGAAACTTCCCCTTCTGCGGTCTCACCGAACGCAACGTTTCCGATCTTGCCGCGGGAGCCGGTCATATAGACCAAAGAACCTCCCTCTAAAAGCTCCGATTGGCCGCCCTTGAAGCTGCCCGTGATAGGACCACCCGGCTTGGCCTCAACGATGATCACACGGTGAGCCCTCGTGGCCGCGGCGGCGACTCGAGGTTTGGCGCTTCCACGCTCGCCCCGATCGAATGCTCGCTTCTGATCGAAACCTCCGCTTGGGCGGGCAAGTTCGCACCCGAAGGAGCGATGCCTGCCGACATGACAACCCGCTGCTCCAGCGAATCAAAATATAATTTAGTGTTCATCTATTGCCTCCGCACTGTTCGACCGTTATGGACAAGTCTCCCAAGTGCCGAGCCACGATTATGGTCGCCGCCAAGGAATATAAACAAGATCATGGTGACAACCAATCACTCGCGAAAGCGAAGTTGGGGACGTGAGATGGGCGAACGTGTTAGAGTCGCATGCTGGGTGGGTCAAACTGGACACCGAGGGCTGGGGAGATCATGAGTGGGATGACGCCTTGGGCAAGCTCACACTCGATCTTGACCCGGATAACGACGTGCTAATCATTTGGTGAATCATCGACAGTTTGATGTGATTGATTGCCGGGCCCGAATACTTTCACATCTTCGACCTCGAGCCACTGGAAGGTTGGAAGACTATGCCGACTTCATGCCATTCAAATTCACTGGCAAGATCGAGAAGGTCGTGATCGAGCTAAAGCCAATGCCTGTCCTTCGCGTTCTGCTAACGTTAAGGCTGTTAGGGAGACTTTGATGGAACAGTCGACACGCTGGTATCATTTTATCGCCTATTTCTTCGGCGGCGCTTTCCTCGCCAACGCGATCCCGCACCTGGTCAACGGCATCTCGGGTCTGCCGTTCCAGAGCCCTTTTGCTTCGCCGCCGGGAAAGGGCTTGTCGTCTTCGACGGTGAATGTGTTTTGGGGAGCGTTCAACCTTGCCATGGCTTACGTACTCGTGGCCCGTGTCGGGCGCTTCGATCTGCGGCGAACGAGTCATGTAATTGTCCTCGGGGTGGCAGCCTTGCTCATGGCCCTGATGCTCGCGCGGCATTTTGGCGAGCTGCATGGGGGGAACGTCTAAGCAAATTATGAATCGCCACTTGATGTGAGCGTAGATCATGGTTCGGCTCCGGACGATCGTGACGCGGACGATCCTTGTCCCGGTGCTGATTGTCGGGGCATTGCTCTCGCCATTGCTCGTGGGAATCGAGCCCGTGGGGAGCGATCCTGACCTCATGTACCGGCCGATCAATCACGAACTGGCGCGGGGAGAATTCCCTTCTGGTTCGATCACTTCGGTCTGGGTGTGCCCCTGGTGACTGAAAGCCACGTGGCCGCATTTTACCCGCCCAACTGGATCCTTTACCGGTTCGTGGACGTCTCCCCGGCCTATCGTTTGAGTATATTGCCGCATTACGTCGCGTTGGCGGCGGCCACCTACGGCTATGGTCGCCGGCTTGGCCTGACCACGGGGGGCTCGATCGCCGCAGCGCTGGGGTTGACGCTCTGTGGTTTCCAGGCGATCCACGTGATACACGGGCCGTTCTACACCGTGATGGCGTACCTGCCGCTCTGCTCGCTGCTGGCGGACTGCTACGTGAGGGTTTCAAGACACCCACATTCGGCGCTGGTATCGCATTGATGTCTGGTCAACGCGCAGGGACTCTGTGTTCGTTTGCACACCGCATTTCGACCGAGAAATAGCTCGCTACTATTTTTATTCAAAAAAAAGTATCCCGAGATTGGCCAATCACTTCCAGCATAGCATTGCGCGGTTTTCGGCTGAGACGCGTTAGAGAAAATCGAAAAAGGCCGCATATTGTAAGATGTATATGTAGAAGACGTGCGCACGACGCCTGCCGCGATCCGCCGACGAACGGCCGAGCCCTCGAACAGCCACATCAGCAATCGAGCAGCTCCACACGAGCAGGATTTCCCAGACCCATCGCTTGGCGGCGATTGCCGGCGGCCACTCATCAATGGTATAGACGGCCTTGCAAACCACGCATTCCCGTGGCTTCCAACGTGCAAAAGAAGGGCGTCTGTCAGTCGCTTGCATTCGCCCGTTGGCCGGGTCGCGAATTTAGACCCAAATGAGAGTTCGGACCGGGAAGATCGATTCCTGAAGCGGAGATCATCTCGTGGCTTCTGCGGCTCAGAGCGCGGCGAACCGGCTCAACAGCCGTAAATCGACTGGCCCGAGCACACCGGCAGGCCGGGCAAGGTCATCTATGAACGCACTTAAGCATGAGAATCGCTCACAGAAGCTGGCGCTCTTGCGCGAGGAATCGTATGCCTTTGAAGATCGACAAGCGACATGGAGGATTCGCAGCGCGAACCTTATCGGAAAGCCGTCCGCGAGCGTTGGCCCGATCTGTTCCGCGCCAGGGAAGAAGTCGAGTGGAGACAGATGCTACTCGGCCTGGTCGATCAGCACACCGAGCGCGATAGCGCGAAACTCGAACTGCACCAGGAGAACGCGGACGCCCAGGCCGAGCGAACAGTCGGCCGCCTCAGCTTCGATCCCAGCCCCGAAGTTCGGGTCGGGCGATCGCCACGACGATCGTTCCGAGCACGCCGACTTGATCGATGCAGACAGCGTGCAGCAGCACCGCGACGACATGATCGCGATCGGCGAAATCGACGAAAATGTGACGAGCGAAGCCAATTTCGATGAAACCACTAGGATCATGTAAGTACAAGAATCGATTCAACTTACGCCAGATTCTGGCGCTCTTTCGGAACTTGACAACGGGGCCATCGCCGCTTCGCTGCAATAGAGCACCAGAGCGGAGAAAGCACTGAGGCGGACACGGCTGAAGCGGGCCCAAAAATTAATAATGAGCTCCAACCGGCTCCAGTTCGGACCGGATAAAGCGCAGGCACGAAAAACTCCCTACAACTGGCTGGTTCGCCGGCAGGCGTTGCCGGCAGCCGATTGACCCGCGAAACCCTCAGGACCGCTTCAACCCTGCCAAGGACCAATGACCCGTTCGGCAAGCTCAGGGCGGGCTAGGGACTAAGGACCAAGGACCCAAAATCTCACTTCCCTTACGCATTCAGGGCGGGCCGGCCAGCCTGGGCCCCGGGCTGAGAACCGTGAGCGGGGCCAAGAGGAACCTCGGTGCCACACGGCCGCCGAGTCTCGTTTGTGCCATGATCGGAGAATCCACCAAGAGCAACAAACTGCGCCTTGCCGCGGCGATGGCCGAGGGCATGTCCATCGAGGGCTGGGCCTCGAAGAACGGGGTGCCGGGCAGCACCGCGTACTACTGGGCCGCCCAGCCCGACGTCCGGTCCGATGTCGAGACGATCCGCCGCCGCGCCCTTGACCAGGCGATCAGCCGCATGGCCAGTTGCGCCACCTGGGCCGTCGAGGGGATCGTCAGGCTTGGCGACGACGCCGATTCCGAATCGGTCAGGTTGTCGGCGCTGCGGGCCATGCTCTCGCAGTTCATCACCATTTCGAACTACGCGGGACTCGAAGGGCGCGTGGCCGAGCTGGAGCGTCGGTTCCATGGGCACGCTAGCAAGGCGCAGCCGCCGGCAGCGCCCGCCTGGGAGGGCGAGGCTCCCGCCGGGGAGGGCGAGGCTCCTGCCGAGCCGAGAGTAGCCACGACTCCATGAGCACACTGGCAGCCCGAGTTGACTGGCTCGAGAGCCACTTTGACGACGACTCGGGGGGCGCAGACCGACCGCTCCGCGTGGGATTGGTACGGCGACTCATGTCCGTGCGGCGTTCGGCCCGGCGAGTGCAGCACGCACCCGGGCACGGCTGAAGGAAGCGTTCCAAAATTACCGCCGGCAGCGCCGGGGCGGGCAATGGATCGACTTCCCGGCCGACGGCCGTCCCGAAGAGGATTTAATCGACGCGCTCCGCGGCAGGGTGCGCAACGCGCTGCCCCAGGGCAATGTGCTCGCCCCCTACCTCCCGCGGGTCCATGCGGGGAGGGTGTTCCATTAAACAATGGTCAACTGCGCTTCGCTCGCGCCCACGAGCGCTGGGACAGTGGACAGAGGGCAGCGGCCGGGGGACAATGGGTAAATGGCGCTGGAACACCTGCACCCATCACGTGGGGAGCGGCTCGTTGTTTTTGACGTCCGAATGCAGGGCCGAAAAGCAATGAGAAAGGTGAGCCGCTGGAAGCCGCGGGCCGAACACTGCCCTACTCTGTTCCGCGAGACGGCACAGCCATGACTGACTCGGCCGACGAGATTTGCCCGGTTGCTCAAGCTCGGGCGACAGACGGAAATGGGTCGGGCAGCTTCGCGAGCGGTGAGACTGCGCGCGACTTGAATCACGAATTAGACGCATTGGATGCCAGCGCCATGACTGCGGAAGAGTTCTTGGACCGGCTCTGCAACGATCAGGTGAAGCGCTCGCGCACCGGCCAGCGGGTTCCGGCCGAGGCTTACTTGTCGCTCTATCCGACCCTCAATGACGCGTCCGAGGCGGCATTTGAGCTGATCTACGGCGAATTCTTGCTGCGCGAGGAGCTCGGCGAATCGCCTCCGCTCGACGAGTTTCGCTGGCGCTTTCCGCGGTATGCGACGCGGCTGCAGCGGCAGCTCAGCCTGCACGGGGCGATTGCCTCGGGTGATACGATTGCCGAGCCGGTCGGGCCTGGCCCCGCGCCCGACGCCGGCCCTGTAGATGACAGCGCGGCTGGCGTACCGCGCTTGATCGCGCCTGGCTTCAAGGTCATGAGCGAGCTGGGGCGCGGTGGCATGGGTGCGGTCTACAAAGCATGGCAGGAAAGCCTCAAACGAGTCGTCGCGCTCAAGATCATCCGCGCCGACGCCTATGCCGATGCAGCCGTGTCGGCGCGGTTCCAGGCCGAAGCCGAAGCCGCCGCCCGGCTTCACCATCCCAATATCGTTGCGGTGTTCGAGGTCGGCGAGCACGAGGGAGTCGGCTACCTGGTCCTCGAGTACGTGCCCGGCGGCGGGCTCGACCGCAAGCTTGCGGGGCTGCTCCAGGACCCGCGCGACTCGGCCAGCCTGCTCGAGACCCTGGCTCGAGCCATTCACTATGCCCATCAGTTGGGCATCGTCCACCGGGACTTGAAACCCGCCAACGTTCTCTTGACCGAGGATGGTGTGCCCAAGATCAGCGACTTCGGCCTCGCCAAGCTGATGGAGCGTGACCAGGGGCTCACTCAGGTCGGCGACGTGGTGGGCACGCCCAGCTATATGGCGCCCGAACAGCTCCGGGGACTTTCCCGCGCGATCACGCCGATGACCGACGTCTATGCGCTGGGAGCGATCCTCTACGAAATGCTTACCGGCCGTCCGCCGTTCAAAGGTACGACTCCGCTCTCGACGATGGAGCAGGTCGCGACTCAGGAGCCGCTCGCACCGGGCAAACTTCAGCGCCACACGCCCGCCGATCTCGAGACGATCTGCCTGAAATGCCTTCAGAAGGACCCGCGCCGCCGCTACGAAAGCGCACTGGCGCTGGCCGACGACTTGCGCCGGTTTCTCGACCGCCAGCCGATCCACGCCCGTCCGATCCCTGGCTGGGAACGCGCCTGGAAATGGGCGCGGCGGCACAAGGGAGCGGCCAGCGCGCTTGTGTCGATCGTGATCGGCTTGGCGACGCTCTTAGGCGGCGGCCTTTATTACAACGCGCGGCTGCGCCAGGCGGTTCGACAGGCAAAGGCCGCCGAGCTGGTGTCGCAGAATAGCGCGTCGATGGCGCTCCACGAGCGAAACCTCGCGCGTGCAGGCGTTCCAGCAGCTCGTTTACGTGGTCCAGGAAAAGCTCGGCCAGACTCCCGCGACGCGCAAGCTACGCCAGCACCTGCTCGATACGGCGATAGCGGGCCTTGAGGAAGTCGTGCCAGTCGCGGCCGGCGCAGCACCCGATTTAAGTCAGGCGATCGCGCACCAAAAACTCGGCGAAATCTTCGGCATGTTCGGTCGATCCGCCGATGCGTTTCGGCATTACGAGCAAGCGCGCAAGCTCTCCGAGGCCTTGCTTGCCGCCGCACCGGGCGATCTCGCCGTCGCCGACGTGCTCTACCGGACTCACATGGGGCTTGGCCACCTCAAGATCGTGGCCCGGCGATTCGGCGAAGCCAAGATTGAATTCACGCGCGCCGCGTCGATCTCGGAATCGATTGCCGCCGTGGACCCGGTTCACGATGCGGGCCGCCGGGGCCTGATTGAAGCCTATCTTCAAATTGGGCGGGCTCACAGCTTCTCGGGCGAGCTCGCGGCTGCCCACACGTGGTTCCGCAAGATGCACGTCTTGGCTGCCCGCTGGGTTTCCCAGGAACCCGCCAATCATCAAGTCGCTTGATCTCCTAGCATCCAGCTTCCGGAAGCTGGGGGACGACGAAAAGTTCGCCAAGCATTACGCGGCCGCGCAGCAGGATTACTTGAGCGGCATTGCCATTGGCCGTGAACTGATCGCAGCGGAGCCCCAGAACCTCGACTTCAAAGCGCACCTGGCGACCGCGGTTGACGACCTCGCCGGCATCGTCAGAGACCAGGGCCAGTATCCGGCCGCGCGGCTGCTCTTTCAGGAAGCCGAGGGCCTCTGCTTAGAGCTCGTCGAGTCTGACCCCGAGCGTCTGGAGTACCGGCTGAAGTTGTTGCAAACCCGGTTCAACGAGGCGGCGCTCGAGCGAGCCGCCTCTGACTTCTTGAACGCTGCGCGTATCTTTGGCCAGTTACACGATCAGTTGCGTTCGCTCGAGCGAGAAGGGCGGCTCGAGCCCGGGCGGGTCGTATTTACGAGCACCGAAGCTCTGAAGGAAGAGATCGCGTTCTGCGAGGCTGCGCCGCGCGCACTCGCCGACCTGAAATTCGCGCGCACTCAGCCGATCGATCGGGCGGCTCGCTTACTGCTCTTACGCGCCGGACTGCGGCCGGCCTGGATGACCAGGAGCAGTTCGCTGCCGCAGTCGAGGCCCTGCGCGGGCTGAGTTCCGAAAATCCTGACGAGCTGTACGGTCTGGCGCGTTGTTTATGTCTCTTGGCCACCGACCTCGACGCCGGAAGGTGTTCGAATCTGTCTCCGCAGAAGCGGCGTGAACTGCGCCTGGGCTGCGCCCTACGAGCCGTCGATCTGGTCGTGCGGGCGGAAGAGCGCGGTTTCCGCGACCTCGATCGGCTCAAGAGCGCCGAGATGTCAGCCATCCGGAACCAGCCGGCTATTCAGGCCGTTGTCGACCGGCTCAGTCGGGTGCGCACGAGCCAGCCAAAGGGACATTGAACGTGAACGCGGGTTCGGCGAGAGAAGCTTTCGTGGCACACCACCCGGGCATCGCATGGGAGACGTGGAGGCAGGCGACGTCGCCGCCGCCAGGCCGCCTCCGCTCGCGCCCTTCATTCGGGAAACGAATCGAGGCCGAGCTCGCGTTCCACGCGGGCGACCGCGCGAGCCAGTTGCTTGCGCCGGCCGTCGGCTGTGCCACCGAGCGCTGCCGCCACGGCGGCCCAGTCCGAGCCGTGCGGCACGCAGATCGGCAATCTGCCGCTCGTCATCCAGCAGGCTCTCGCGGAGCTTCTGCAACAACTCTCTGCCCGACGCAACGCGACTTGGGGTCGCCTCCGAGCCCGCGACCCGGTTGGCTTCGGGGTCGTTCGCACCAACTCTCCTGACATCGCGGCGCTTGCGCTGGTGAAATCGAGCCTGCTCGGCAACCTTCTTCCGCGCCATCCCGACCAGCAAGCGAATCAACTGCGAAGGCTCGTCCAGGTCGAATTCACCGACAGCGGCGCGGGCGAAGAAGCTGGCCAGAACCGATTGGCACACATCCATCGAGTCGAAAACCCGCCGGAGCGAAGGGTTACGCAGCCGCAGCCAACTGCGCACTTCCAATCGGATCTCGGGCTCATAACGGCGGACGACTTCCTCTGCTGCTTGCTCGTCGCCCGCGCGGATTCGTCGGATGAACTCGGGGTATTCATTGACCGCAAGCGATTCACCCATTTGTCCCTCCCGTGCGCAAGCCTCATTATAAGCACCGCTGTTTTCGGGAAGACACTCGGTCGTGAACCATTGCGCAGCTCGCCTGGCCCGTGCACGTGGTGTAGCTCGAGACCTTGTGGTTGCCGAACGATTGTTTTACAATGATTGTGTTGCACTGGGCCAGTGCGAGGCAACCGAAATGTCGGGATTGGCCCCTTGGGCGGTCGATCACGTACAATGCCCAGGAAATACGATCGTGCGCGGTGCGGCCCGGAGAATCGCTCGCGATTACCTACCCCAGCGCTCGACAGGACGGCAGCGGCGGGCGCATGGCGGATTCTGATCCAACCTCCCACCCAAGCTGCCGAAGAACGACGCTTTAAGTAAGTTAGACGGCGAATAGTTCTCGTTTCGGCCGGCCGCACAGGAGCACTTGTTCGCGGGCGGGCGGCCATGTCCGAGGCGCGAATCGTTCTTGCAGCAGGCGAGGTCGGTCGAGTCGACGCAATCATGCCAGAGGAAGCCAAGCATGCAAAGGCCGGATAAGGCAAACGTATCCCGCACGAGAATCCGCTGGATTCTGGCGACTTGCGTGTTCTCGATCGCGTGCTTGGCGGCCGTTGGCTGGGCGTGGTGGCATGGCGCAGCCCCGCACTCGAGCGCCGCGTTGTCGCCGGCGTGCACCGGGCAGACCTGTTCCCCACTACCAAGGCGGTCGGTCGGATCGAGAGCGTCCACCAAACGATCGTCGAGTGCCAGCTTGAGAACATCACCGTCGGCGTGCGCGGACAACGACTCGCGGCCGACGGCGCGTCGACCCTGCTTACGGTCGTCCCCGAAGGCTCGATCGTGAAGCGCGGCGACGTACTCGCCGAGCTCGACTCGTCTGACTACGAAGAGCTGCTCAGGCTGCAAATCATGACAGTCGAGCGCGCCAAGGCCGACAAGCTTCAAGCCGACCTCAACCTCGACATCGCCCGAATGGCCGTCCGCGAGTTTCTCGAAGGAGTCGTCCAGGAAACGACCGAAGATTTCGAAGGGCGGATCCTGCTCGCGCGTTCGGATCTGGAGCGCGCAGTCGACCGGCTCGCCTGGTCGCGCCGGATGAAAGAAAAAGGGTACATTCCGCCCGCGGTCGTCACCGCCGACGCCTTTCGAAAAGCCCAGATGGCCGTGGCACTGGAGCAGCAGCAAGGCGCCTTCGAAGTGTTCAAAAAGTACACCGCTCCCAGAACCAGGCTCGAGCTCGAAGGCGCGGTCAAGGGGGCCGAGGCGATCGCCGAGTACCAGAAGCTCAGGGTGCAGCGGCACCTCGAGCGGCTGGCCCTTCTGGAGAAGCAAGTCGCCAACTGCACCGTCCGCGCCCTCACGACGGCATGGTGATTTACGCCAACAATCTCGACCGCCAGATCGTCATCGAGCCTGGAGTGCCCGTGTACCAGCGACAGCGGCTGTTCTACCTTCCCGACTTGAGCGACATGGAAGTCATCGCGATGCTGCACGAGTCGATCGTCGACCAGGTGAACCCCGGCCTGCGTGCCGAGGTGCACATCGAAGGCATGCAGAACCGCCGGCTCGAGGGGCACGTCAGCGGCGTGGCACCGGTCTCGCTCTTCAACGTCCGAACCGACGTGCGCCACTTCGAGGGAGTGATTCTGCTTGACCACACAATCGACGGGCTGAGGCCAGGCATGACCGCCGAGGTTGAAATCTCCCTACCGCGGCGCGAACACGTTCTGGCCGTCCCGCCCCAAGCGGTATGGTACGACGACGGCCACGATGTCTGTCTGGTCGTGCACCAAGAGGGGCTCGAGGTCCGCACGGTCAAGCTCGGGCAAGTCACGACCGATCTGGCCGAGATCACGGCAGGCTTGGTGGAAGGCGAGGAAGTCGTGTTGAACCCGTCGCGTGAAGACTTCGACGACGAAGCGCTGGCGCCCCGCAACCAGCCCGCCGCCCCCGAACCGGTCGCTCACTCGGGCTCGACTCCGTCTGTCGTCGCCACCCGCTGATCGACGTGAATCGAATCGAAAATGCCGTTTGAAACGCATGACGCTCACGTGAGAGCGCACGTAGGCTCAAGTGGCGCTCTGCGCGCAGCCGATCCTGGAATTGATAGGTCCTTGGTTCGTCGCGCAGTGAATGCCAGATTCGACTCAACCTCAGGTTCGGTGCTCCGGCGAGCGACCCGACACGAACCGGTCGGCCGTCCGCCCATACCCACTTGTGACATCCGAAACTCGCCATGGCTAACTCAGCGCGTGGGCACTCTCAAAAACCCGGCGATCATCAACGCGTTATTCATCGCGGCCGCGCTCCTGTGGGGCACGACGCTGCTGATTCAGAGGGGTCGGCTCGCCTGGCCTCCGTATCAGTTGCTGGCGAGCCTTTCGACCATGGCGGGCTGCCTGGCCCTGGTCGGCCCGCTGATTCTCGCTCGTTCGGGCACGTCCGAGGGAAACCTGGGCGAGCTGTTGTGGCTCACGGGCGGCCTTCTGGTCTGGATCTTCGATATCGAGGGGGCCGTGCGCGGCGACTGGCGCAGCATGCACTGGGCCACACCGCTGCATGACCGAACGATGGGACTGGTGATCTTGGCGGTCCTCCTCGCCGGCTGGAAGTGCGGCCTCTGCCCTTGGAACTGGTCATGGACCAGCATTACCGGCTGGGCCTTGGGCACCCTCTGGGTCGGAATCGGCTGCGGCTCGTGGGTCCTTGGCCCGGTGTGGCGTGCCGCCTGGGCGGCTCCCTGATCCTTGACGGCGCCGCCACCTGGTGAGTAGCCTCGATGGTTGTCGGACCGCGCATCGGTTGCCGACTGACACGTGCGTTCCAGCTATGATCCCCATTCATCCGGTCGGATTGCGGCCAGGCCAGCGGGAGGAGTCGATCTGTGGCGACCGAGCAGAATACCAGCACCCTGAACCCCGAGACGGCCGTTGCCGTTTCGGCGATTGAGAACGAATTGCCCACTTACCGGGCAATCACCCCCCTTGCAGTTTTCGCTCTGGTCTGCGGCTTCGGGGCGATATGCAGCTTCGCGCATCCGTTCTTTTACGTGTTCTCAATCCTGGCCATCGGCCTGGGAATTGCGGCTCACCGCGCGGTCAAGCGCTACCCCGACATGCTCACCGGTGGGCGTCTCGCCAATGCCGGCATCGCCTTGGGGCTCGTTTTCGGCCTCGTCGCGGGCACGGTCGGCTCGATCCAGTACTTCGTCAGGTCGCGGGCGGCCACGAACTTTGCCCACGAGTATGCCGATGTCATCAACAGACGGTCACTCGGCGAGATGCTGTGGTACAACGTGGCCCCAGCCTTCCGCAAGGAGAAGACCGAGGCCGACGTCTTGAAGGAGTACGAGGCAAACCGGGCCAAGTCGGCGATGATGGTCGACCAGAAGATGGGTCAGATGGTCGCGCTTCATAAACGAGTGGCGGCTTCCAAGGAGGCGAAGCTGCGGTTCGTTCGCATGGAGGGCCTGGGCGAAGACGACAGCCATGGGTCACTTAGCGTCTTCGCACTCGCCCTCTTCGAGCTGGAAGGCGCGGCGACCAAGGAGAAACCCGAGAAAGAGCAGTACGCGCTGGCGATCTTCAAAGGCGTGTCCAAGGGGCGTCATTTCGAGTGGTGGGTGGAAGACGTTCACTTCCCCTACGTGCCCAAAACCTATGTGGCACCCCTGAAACCCGTCGACGACGGCCACGATCACGCGCACTGAACAGACACCTGTCGCGCTGTGCGGGGGCCTCAATTCGTGCAGGCGTAGGTCGAGGAGCAGTGCTCCGTCTCCCACAGCACCACCTCGACCACCGGCAAGCCCGCTTGCCTGGCCTCTTCGTAAATCAAGCGAGCAATGTTCTCGGCCGTGGGGTTCTTGTCCATCACGAACACCCGCTCCCCGCGCTCGAGCAGTACAGAGAGGAGCGGGTCGTCGCGGCAGAGCAACATGTTGTGATCGAGGTTTTTGTCGATCCAGGTATGTACCCTGCCCTTGATCTCGGCGAAGTCGACCAGCATGCCGCGAGCGTCGAGCTCGGGGCCCTCCAGCGTAATGACCGCCCGGCCATTGTGGCCGTGCAGATGGCGGCACTTGCCGTCGTAGTTCAAGAGCCGATGCCCGTAACAAAACTCGATCTCACGCGTGACTTTGAACATCGTTGATTTTTTCATGGTCCGAAGCTCGGTGTCGGTCGGCATCCCCACACAATACATTGGTCTGATGGTTCTTGGTGGCCGGTCGATCAAACGGCGCGGCGATTTCGGCAAGCCCTCGCTTACGCTTCGCGCTCAAGCGGCGCGGCGGCGTAAATTGTGAGATCGGCAATTCCGGCCTCGCGAAACCCATTCTGTCGCTCCGTGCATTTGTTGCAGGCGCCACAATGCCGGCCGCCCTGCGGGTTGATGCACGAGAACGTCAGGTCGAGCGGTAGTTCGCGCCCGCGCAAGAGCACGTCGGTCTTGTGCAAGTGGGCATAGGGACGAATGAGTTTGAGACGCGCCGCCATCGCCTGATTGATCAAGCCTTCGAGCTTTTCGAAAAAGTCGGTCGTGCTGTCGGGAAACGGGTTCGAGCCCAGGCTGCCCAGGGCCAGGGTTTCGACTCCATGCAGCCGGCACCACACCGCCGCTTTGACGGTCAAGAGCAAGTTGCGGCCGGGGAGATAGACGGCCTCGTCAGGCGAATCGGGGCCTGGAACGACGGCCCCGCCGGTGCTCCAGTGGTTGCCGTAAACGTCGGCCACCGGCTCGTGGAGCACCACCAGCTCGCCGAGACGATCTGATTGGAGCGCGGCCAGGTAACGACCGACCGAGGCAAGCTCGGCGTTCTCCCAGCGCAAGCCCGACCGGATGTAAAGGGGAAAGACCACCGAATACTCGCGCAGCAGCTCGGCACAGAGGATGGCGCTATCGAGCCCTCCGCTAAGCAACACGGCTGCTCTTTCCCCGCGAGGTCGGGCCATGACCCAGCACCGGCCGATCCGATAAAGACGCGTTCGAGTGTATGATTGATCCAGCGGATTTTATTCTAGGCTGGGGGCGACGGGCCGGCAACCGTCCCTCCGGCCAGACTGCCGCGAGTTGGGCCTGGGGCCTCGCTACTGGCCATCGGCCGTACCGCCGTGAGCCTGATCGGCGGCGCCGCCCGGGTCTCCGGCAAGCTGCCGGTCGATCCATTCGAGGGCGGCTCGCTTGCTTTGAAGCTGTCCGTCGAGCTGCGCCTCGCGAACCTGCTCCAGCAGGCGCGCGAACTGCGGGCCGGGCGCCAGTCCGTGGCGGACCAAGTCGTGGCCCGTGACCAGCGGTGACGGATTGATGGGCCCGGCCGGTTGGGCCTTGAGGTAATACTCGCAGTAATCGACGTGCTCGGTGTTGCCGGTCGACGCCAGGGCATCGGCGCGATGAAGGGCCAGGAGCTCGTCAATGCCCGGCTCGGCCAGAATCCGCTTGAGCTTCGACTCGCGTAGTTTCTTGGCCTCGCCGAGATACTGGTGGTACGTCACGAGCCATTTGATCCGCTCGCGCTCGGCATTCGAGAGCTTCAGCGCGCGACCAAGCCGATCGGCGATTCGCGCGCCGGCTTGCTCGTGGTTAAAGAAAGTGTAGTGTCCCTGATGAAGCGCTTTGGTCGACGGCTTGCCGATGTCGTGCAAAAGCGCCGCCAAGGCCAACGTAAAGGACGGCGCAGGCGGCAAGAGCGCGAGGACCAGCATCGTGTGGTCCCAGAGGTCGCCCTCGGGCTGCATGGGCTTGCCTTGAAACAAACCCTTCATCTCGGCGACGGCGGGCATGATCGCCGAGACGAGCCCGGTGTCAATCGCGAGGTTCATGCCCTGCGCGCGGGTTTCGTGCACCAGCATTCGGCGCAGCTCTTGTGCGATCCGCTCGGGCGACACGCTGACGACCTCTGGTGCCATCGCCTTGATTGCCGCCAGGGTGGCCGGCTCGATCTTGAGCGAGAATCGCGCGGCCAAGCGGACGGCGCGCAGCAGGCGCAGCTTGTCTTCACGCAGCCGCGCCGCCGGATCGCCGATGGTGCGCAGGATACGGTTTTCGAGGTCGGCGTGCCCCCCTACATAGTCGATGAGCTTGCCCTCGACCGGGTCGAGGAACATACCGTTGATCGTGAAATCGCGGCGGGCAGCGTCCAGCTCGGGCGAGCTGAAAACCACCGTTTCGGGCCGGCGCCCGTCGATATAGGCGCCGTCGCTGCGGAACGTGGCCACTTCGACCTCGACGCCCGGATGGCGCGGTTTCCGCACTCGCACGACGCCAAAGGCCATCCCGACCGTGACGGCCGGAAACGGCAATGCCGCCAAGACCTCGTCGGGCGTCGCGTCGGTGGCGACGTCGTAGTCGGCCGGCTGGGTTTCCAAGATCAGGTCGCGCACGCACCCGCCCGCCCAGAGCGACTGATAGCCCGCGCGGCGCAGCCGTTGAACGACGTCCAGGGCAAAGTCGCGGTTGGCGTCGGACTCATTGCTCATCGCGATCCTCCGCCGCGGGCGTTGCTGCATCGGCCGCCGGCACCGGCGCGTCCGCCGCCTCGCTGTCGCTCGGCATGCGACCGGTGGCGTCGGGCACGACCTTGATCGCGATGCGCGTGTTGCCATAACGGCGGACGTCCCAACTGTCGTATTGCGCCAGGACGCGGCCATCGAGCAGCCGCCGGTCGGCCTCGAGCGCGACCGCCGAGCCCCCCGGCAATTTATCGACAAGCTCCCCGATCAACTGGTTCAGTCGCCCGGCGCGACACCTCGTAGTCTCGGTAGGGAGGATCCAGGAAGACGACGATCGGCCGGTCCTCGGCCGGTTGGAACGATCGTGACCAGCGATAGGCGTCGGCGTGGCGCACCAGCACTTTTTCTTCGTAGCGCAGGGCGGAGACATTGCGGTAGATAAGCGCGACGTTCTCGCGATCTCGTTCCACGAAGACCACTCGCTCTGCGCCGTGCGAAAGCGCCTCGAGCCCGACCGCGCCGGTCCCGGCGAACAGGTCGATAAACAGCCGGTCGACGACCAGGTCGCCCAGGATGTTGAAGAGCGACTCGCGCACCAGGTCGGAGGTCGGCCGGGTGCCGGTCGACGCCCGGGGACCATCGATCTTGTGGCCGCGGCGTTGCCCCGCGATGATCCTCATGGCTGAAAAGCTCCCCGCGCCCTTGTGCCGGGCGCGTCTCTGCCCAGAGCACGAATCAGCGTGCGCCGAAGTGATGCTGCGGCTCGACCCAAGCCTACATCAAAGATACGAGCCGTGGCCGGCGTCCGCCAGGGTTTCGACCAAGCTCTTGAGCTTATCGAGCCGGTCCTTGCGGGCGACCAGTGTCGCCTTGCCCGAATGCACAACCACCAGGTCGTCGACGCCGAGCGCCGCGATCAGGCCGCCGTCGTCGGAGATCAAGATCGAGCCCGTTGTCTCACGCGCGATCACGTCGCCGAAAACAGCGTTGCCCGCCGGGTCGAGATCAAGCAAGCTCGCCAGCGCTCGCCAGTCGCCGACGTCGCTCCACCGATACGGGACTTCGAGCACGCGAACGTTCCTGGCGTGCTCCATGACGGCCTTGTCGATCGGAACTCGTTCCAGCCGCGGAAAGAACTCGGCGAGCGCCTCGGCCTGCGCGCGGTCCCGATCGCCCGCGCGATCGGACGTAATCCCTCGGCCAGTGTCGGGCGGTGGGTGGCGAGCTCGCTTTGAATCGTGGCTGCTCGCCAGACGAAAATCCCCGAGTTCCAGACAAAGTTGCCGGCGGCCAGGAATTGCTCGGCCGTGGCCCGGTCGGGCTTCTCACGAAACTGGACGACGCGGTGCACAGGGATGCCGTCGCGGGTTTCGAGCAGCGGCCCGCGCTCGATGTAGCCGTAGCCGGTCTCGGGATGAGTGGGCTTGATGCCGAAAGTGACCAGCGCGCTTGGATCGTCTTCAATCACCGCTACGGCGGCCCGCACCGTTGCGCGAAAGGCGTCGGCCGGCTCGATCACATGATCGGCGGGCATGACGATCATGGTGGCCGATGGATCACGCTCGTGCACGATCGCGGCGGCCAGTCCCACGCAAGGGGCCGTGTCGCGCGGGCAGGGCTCAGCAATCACGTTGGCGGCCGGCAGGTCAGGAAGCTGGGCTCGGGTGGCCGCGGCCTGGTCGGCGCCGGTGACGATCAGCACCCGCTCACATGGCACCAGGGGCTCGATGCGCGCAACGGTTTGCTGGAGCATGGTCAAGTTGCCCACCAGGCGCAAGAGCTGCTTTGGCCGGTCGCGCCGGCTCTTGGGCCAGAACCGCGTTCCGCTCCCGCCCGCCATGATCACCGCGTGCAGCATGGCCATCCTCGCTTTCCATCCCGAGTGTTTGAAATCGACTGCCCGCCGACCGCAACGTGCACGGTTCCACCGTCATCTTCTAGCGGAGGTAGATTGGCCGCTCGACCACCATGCCCGACTCGATCTTCGACCTCAGCTCGCCGGCGTCAAGGGCAAAAAGCGGGCTGATCTCGATGCCGAAGGGGACCGAGCCGTCGGGCCGCGCGGCACGACGGCGCCGGCCTGCTCAAGCCAGTTGGCGAATTGGTCGCTCATCCGCTGGTGGACCGTCGCCGGCGAATCGGGCCCGAGCGCATTCTTGAGCGGCTCGAACTCGCCCGCCCGATCCGTCTCGACGATCGCGTAGCGCGTGGCCATCGGCAGGGCGTCGAAGATGAACCGCTCGAATTTGACTGCGTTGGGCTCGATCGGCTGCACCAATTCGCCAGATTCGGCGACGTACGGAACCTTCTTGATCGCGCGATGAAACGGCAACGGCTGCGCGCCGACCAGGCGCTCGATAAACGGCCGCTCGAAAATGTGCACGGCGATGCTGCCAGCCCACAATTCCAGCGGGCCCTCGGGCACGCGCCGGTCGGCGAGCTCGCGGGGCAGGTCGGAATACTCGATCACCGTGGGCCGGCCGTCGAGCTGTGACCACCACACCCAGCTTTTCGTCGGGCGAGAGCCGCTCGACGACCTTGAACGACAATTCGGCGTCGGCCTCTCGGTGCAAGCCGATGAACGCCGGATCGGCGATCCGCACCAGCGGGTTGTCGACCTGAAAGTAGAACAGGGTTTTGATGCCAAGCTCGCGCATTTCATCGAGGCAGCTCGGCTGGCCGTCGGTACCGGGCGTAGCAAGCGCGGCCAGGGCCCCGCCATGGCCGTCGGGTGAGAGTGCTACGTGGTCGCTGCGACGCCAGCAGGACCTTGCCGGTCGACCGGTCAACGGCCGGCATTTGCCCCTGCACAAAGAACCGCAGGTGCGGCAAGTCCGAACTGGCTCGTGCGCCGCGAAAAACTCGACCGTTGCTTCATGGTTTTCGGGGCTGGTCATGACGTAAAGCGGGATCGTGGCCCCGTGGCGCCGGGAGAGTGACACCAGTTTTCTCGCAGTGGATCTGGAACAGGCTCGCCTGAGAGACCGGGCCGATCGGGAAGGTCCCTTTGGGGCCGTCGAAACCCAGCCGGCTGCCGGAACCGCCGGCGACCAGGATGACTCCGACCTCACCCGCCGCCAGGGCATCGGATCCGATGCCGGCGACGCGTCCGCGCACCATGCGCTCGCCGTCGGTCTGAGGCAGCCTGATCACCTCGATCGGCTGCACATCACCGGCCGGGACGTTGGGCCCGCCATTGTTCGGCACCAGCGCGGAGACCAGGCCATCGACCAGCGGGAAGTCGATTGACGCGATTTCAGCCGACAATTGCCGGCGCCCTTCGTCACTCAGTTCATCCCAGAAGCGCAAGAGGTGACTCTGTCCATGTTCAGCCAAACGCTTGACGATCACCGACTCGGGAGACATCTTATGCCAACCTCACGACTAGCTTTGTTTGCGACGCGGTCCTCGGGATTGATTCGCCCCGACTAGGCCGCGGCTCTAAAACTCCACCTGAAGACCGTCGTACGCCAGCGCGACTCGAGCCGGCAGGCTTGCGTCGGTTTTTGCCGTGATCGAAACTGTGCGAGAGATGCGTCAGATACGTCTGCCGCGGCCGCAGGCGCTCGATCTCGGCCAGGGCTTCGTTCAAGGTAAAATGGGTCGGATGCGGTTCGTATCGCAAGGCGTCGAGAACCAGGACGTCGAGGTTCTCGAGCAGCGGCCGGCTGGCGTCGGGGATCTTGCTGACGTCGGTGCAGTACGCCAACGCGCCCACCCGAAAACCAAGCACGGGAAACGGCCCGTGCTCCAGCCGGATTGGTAGAATGTGCTGGCCCAGGACCTGGAACTCGACCCCCGGTTCGATGCGCAGGAACCGAAGCTTGGGCACGAACCCGGCCGGCCAGTGCTCGGTGCCCGGCTTGAACGCATAGCTGAACACGCGCCGGATGGTGTCCTCGGTGCCCTCCTCGCAATAGATGGGCACGGGGCCGCCGATCCACCGCGGAAACTGCCGCGCGTCGTCGAGCCCGAACAGATGGTCGGCATGATGGTGCGTAAAGGCGATCGCATGCACGTGGCGGATACGTTCGCGCAGCAGTTGCAGCCGCATCTCTGGCGTCGTGTCGACGAGCAGGTTGCCCTCAGGAAACTTGAACAACACGCTCGGCCGCGTGCGCTGATTGCGGGGGTCGCTGGAAGTGCAAACTGGGCAGTCGCAGCCGATCATGGGAACGCCCGTCGAGGTTCCCGTCCCGAGGAAGATCAGTCGGCGCCCCGTGGCGGCCTCTGGCTCGCTCAATCGACTGATCCTCCTCTGGCTCGATCATCCGGCGCACGAGCGCAACCTGCGCCGCCGTGCGGATAGTGTCTCACGTCCAAACACAGGGCCGCTGACGATGATTTTACGAAAAACCGCGTCGGTTCGCGACCGCATTCCGGCATGGCAGAACCGGTTGCGCTCTACGTAACTTCACAGGGGCGTAAAGTTCGCGCTCGGGCGTTGCGCGTCGTTCCCCCAAAGACCGGCCGTTTTTCCCGCGCCTTGCACCGCGCGATCCTTTTTTTCGGGATCCTTCGACCACGGCGCCAACGATTTGGCGGTTCGAGCGAATGTACAAGGGACGCACCGCCGTGGAGCGCGCCGATGCACGGCTGAAGGCGTTGTGGGCTGCAGACGTCGCCAATACGAGTGGCTCGCGGCGGTTCGTAGCCCGAGTCGGCGTTGCGCGTTTGTCGCGGTCACGCCAGAGCGCACGACGCCGGGGATTCAGAGACCTCGCCACGGGTAGAGTTCACGCGCACCGAAACGTCGATGGCGAACGACTCTACGTCGACCGCAATGCCAACGGCGATCTGACCGAGCCCGGTGAATCGTTCGCGCCGACCGAGCGCTCTCTGTCCACCACGATTGAAGGGGGCAAACCCGCTCCGTATCGCCAGCTCAAGTACGACGTCGGCGACCTGACGCCGGCCCAGGGGGCCGTAAGTATACCCGGCTCGAAATCACCCGGTACCAGATCGGCAATGCACCGCCCGAAGTCGTGCTCTCGGCCCTTGTCGACGGCTCGATCAAGCAATACGCCGGGTGGTCGCCCCTCTTTCACGAGAGTCGCAAGCGCGCCGGGATCGTCCATTGTGGTGGGCCGATGAGCGTGCAGCCGATTCGCTACCGGTCGATCAGCCGCAGCGCGGCCAGCCCGGAGCTCCACGTCCGGTTCGGCACGCCGGGGCTCGAGCGCACCACATTCGCCTCGCTCGCCTATGAGGCCGTGCCCGAACGCATTCACCCCAGCGCCGAGATCGAATGGCCGCGCGCCGATCCAAACGCCGCTCCAATCAAAACAACCGTCATTCTGTCGGGGCGGTGTTGATACTACAAATTCGAGGGCCCCGTGCGGGTCCCAGGCGGCGCGACCAACGGCATGGCCAGGGTTCGCGTCAACATTCCCGGATGGGACCGGATCGACCTCGCCAACCCATCGTTCGAGATCAAAATCGAAGACTGACGGCAGCCGCCGGGGTGACTGATCTCGCGATCACGTGCGACCCTGCATCTCGATCTCGCTCCACGGCGTACCGTCGACATCGTGGCGCAGCCAGAGGTACACACAGCCCGCCGCCGACCAGAAGAAGCTGTAAGTCCAGCCGTGGACGAGCAAGCCGACGACTCCGCGCCAGAAGCCGTGCGACCCCGCGGCGATCGAGCTCGACCAATCGCCCGGCGACAAATTAGATCGTGGCCATGCGCTCGGGTTAAAGAGGGCCAGGCCCCACGCCGTCGCCCGGAGTACGACCACCGCGAAGAGGTCGACGAACACCAACCCGAC
This sequence comes from uncultured Isosphaeraceae bacterium, assembly GCA_963830625.1. Lineage (GTDB taxonomy): Bacteria > Planctomycetota > Planctomycetia > Isosphaerales > Isosphaeraceae > CAWHMZ01. The sequence goes on from CAWHMZ010000009.1 coordinate 559,903, forward strand.
GACACCCAGAAGAAATGCCAGAGCGACCACGATCAGGTACGGACCGGCGCTGATTCACGTAGCTCACCGTTCGGCTGAGCGCGTCCAGTGCGTCTTCGGCACCGGCGGCAACGGCCGCCGGCATGAGCGGCCAAGCTGCCGCCATCACAAAGACCAGAAGCGTGATCACGAACCCGATCATGAGCGGAACGACGTACCCGATCCCGACCAGGGGCGGGCCGACAGCCGGAATACGATAAACGGCGCCGATCGCAGCCAGGATCGCCGCGCAAAACCCGATTCCCAAGAGCGGGCACAAGGGAGCGACGATGAGCGAGCCTGCCCGCTTGAACACGAACCGAATCGCCGCCACGATGCCTGTCTGGCGCATCTGCGCGACTTGAACGACGGCGATCCGAGCGATCGCGCCGCCGCAAAGGCTCCAGACCAGAATCATCCACACCAGGGCGAAAAGCGCGTGCAGCAGCTTGGGCCAACTACTGGCAGGATCGATCAGTGCCCAGAGCGGTACCGTCAACAGGCGAACGGGCTCCGAGAGCCAAAGTGCGAGCTCCATCGCCGCCTCGCTCGGCGTCGGGAGCACTTCGCTCTCCCATTCGAGCGGCGGGCTCGCGTTGTGCAAGGTCGGTGTGACGTGGTCCGACGCTCCAAACAGCCAGTGACCGGCCGACCAGCCGGCCTGAAGCACCACGATACCGATCATCGCGATGAATAGTTTTCGCAAGTCGCACGCCAGGCGGACGGCGGCGATCAACCGCAGCGCCGGCCAAAGCCGCGTGAGAGGGCGCCGTTCCATGATCGAGGCATCGTCGGCCATCATCCCCCCCGGCCGTCGCGGCCAGGCATTTGTACGTTCAGGAGACCACGCAGGTCAAGATCACGGCCCGGCCGCGCGGGACAATTGCGCACGAGCCGACTGCCGCCGGCAAGAGCAGCGTTTGGCCCGTTTCAAGGTTTACCGACCAGCTCCAGCTCGCATGCCGCACATCAGCCAAACCTTCCAGGGCCATGACGATCGTGAACCGATCAAGAAGACCGACTGTGGCCGTTGCAGGCGGTTCGAGCGTGAAGCGCTCGAGCGCGAAGTACGCGGAGCGCGCCAGGCGCTCGTGCTTTTCCCCCGCGCCGCTCGCGAAGGCTTGGGGCGTCAGTGGATTCACCGGCCCGCGCTCGAAATCGATCGATGCGAGCGCCTGCTCGACGTGCAGCGGGCGAGGCTTGCCATCAGGGCCGACGCGTCCCCAGTCGTCGATCCGGAACGTGGCGTCCGACATCTGCTGGATTTCGGCCAAGAGCACTCCCGCTCCGATAGCATGAACGGTCCCGGCTTCAATCAGGATGCAATCGCCGGGCTTGGGCTCGAAGCGGTGGAGCAGTGGCTCGACGGCGCCCGATCGAATCGCCTGCTCGAAGGCGGCTCGGCCGACGCCGCGGTTGAGCCCCGCGTAGATCACGCTGCCCGGCTCCGCGGCGACAATCACCCAGGCCTCGGTCTTGCCGTTGTCGTTGGCCAGCTTCCGGCCTAGCTCGTCGTTGGGGTGAACCTGCACCGACAGGACCTGATGCGCATCGATGTACTTGACGAGCAGCGGAAACTGGTCGCGTCTACCAAGCGCTGCCCCCAGGAGCTCGGGCCCGCGCGCATGGAGCAGCTCGCGAATCGTCGAGCCGGCCAAGGGGCCGTCGGCGACGACACTCACCTGGTCGCGGTAATCGGCTACTTCCCAGCTCTCGGCGTAGTCTGTCTCGTTACCGATCGGCTTGTGCAGAACGGTTCCCAGCCGGCGGCCCCCCCAGATGAGCCGGCGGAGAATCGGTTGGAATCTGAGCGGATAGAAGGGAACACTCGACATTCTGTGGCAAGCCCTGCAAGTTTACCTCGAGGCGCCGGGCCTTCGTAGCCAGGCGGTTGGCAACGGCGGCGCTTCACCACCTTTTACGGTTCGCGAGTGGCGATGTCCACCCCTGTTGAGGTACGCGCCTGCGTTCTACCGCTGTCGCCTGCTTCAGCCAAACAGCGACGCAAGCGGCGTGCCGTCGTTGATGCGCAGCGGGCGATTGAGAGAGTCTCTCACGATGCTGTCCGGCTCGATGCCGAGCGCGTAGAGAATTGTCGCGCCCAGGTCATCGGGGCTCACCGGATCACGGGCGGGATAGGCGGCCCAGCGGTCGGAGGCGCCATAGACCGTGCCGCCTCGAACGCCGGCGCCTGCCAGCACGGCCGAATAGCAGTGCGGCCAGTGCTCGCGGCCGCTGTTGGTCTTGTTGATCCTGGGCGTTCGGCCGAATTCGCCGACCCACACCACCAGTGTTTCGTCGAGCAGTCCCCGGGCGGCGAGGTCTTCCAGGAGCGCCGCAAAACCCTGGTCGGCGGGAGGCATCAGCCGATGCTGGAGCTGGTTGAAATTGTCGCCGTGCGTATCCCAGAAGTTCCGGCCGTCGTTGTGCCAGTTGACTGTTACCAGGCCGACGCCCGCCTCGATCAGCCGACGGGCCAGGAGCAAGCACTGGCCGTGGATGTTGCGGCCGTAGCGGTCGCGCAGCCTCGGGTCTTCGCGATCGATCTGAAATGCGCCCCGGGCCTCGGCCGAAATCAGTCCGTCGAGCGCCTGCTGCTGAAAACGGTCCCACGGCTGCGCTCCGGCGAGAGACCCGCTTGCGCCGTTGGCCAGTCGTTCCCAGAGCGCTCGGCGCTCGGCGATGCGGCGGAGCGAGAGACCTGCGGGGAGATCAAGGCCCTCGACACGGAAGCGACGCGAGCTCGGGTCGCCATCGAGGTGGAACGGGTCAAATGCCTTGCCCAGCCAGCCCGCGTCTTGGCCGGGCGCCTTGCCGCCAGGTGCCGCCGGATGCATGACAGTCCAGGGCATGTTGACGGCCGAGGGCACCGCGCCGGAGTGGGGCGCAGCTTGGTGACGATCGCCCCCAAATGGGGCCAATCGCGCCGATGGCCCGGCGTCGTCGGAAAACGGTGTCGGCGCCACGTGACCGGTCAGGATGCGATGCGCCGTCGAAAGGTGTGCTCCATCCTCATGCGTCATCGACCGCACGATCGCCAGCCGATGCACCTGCCGGGCAAGCTGTGGGAAATGTTCGCTGATAGTGGTCCCGGGCACGCTCGTCGCGATGGGACGGAATGGCCCGCGCACGTCTTCGGTCGCCGCGGGCTTGAGGTCCCAGGTGTCAAGCTGGCTGGGCCCACCCCACATGAACATCAAAATACACGACTTCGCCCGGCCGAATCCCACCGTTCGAGTACCAGCGGTCGCGGCCGACTGCGCTTCCCTTGTACACAACAAACCCGGCAGCCCCAGGCGGCCGAGCGCCAGATACCCAGCCTGGATCGCTGCGCGCCGCGACGGCCCGAGGCGCTTAAAGTCTCGGCAACCCGTCGCCCCCGATGCGCTTCGAGATCGCACCATCAATTTCACCAAACCCACGGTCCGCTTTTTTGCCATGGCCGATCGCGATTGTTCAACTTTTGGTAAACAATCCCCTTGGAAGTAAGAATACCGCATCGAACCCGGTACGTCCAGCGCCGCGTGCGGGGATGCCGACGTTACGATCGTTCGTCTCTAACGCCTGGCCTCTAAAGAAGTTGCGGGCTGGTGGCTCATAATCGTTAGAATTGGTCTGATCGCAACAACCGCGCCAGGCCGATTAAGTCGTATGCCGCGCAAGGTCGAAGCGACTGTGCCGCGCATGCCGTTTGGCCCGTAGGCATGAAGGAGGGATCTCGATGGAGCGGTTCGGGAAGCTCACGATCATCCTCGCAGCCGTTGCGTCACCCTTGCTTGCGCCATGCGCCTGTCGCGCCCAGTCTGCTGCCGGCGGGACAAGTGCGGATGCAGCCAGCGCCGTGCCGCCCCCTCGGCCGTTCGCGCTGCCGGCGACGTCGGCCCCGCCGGCTCGGCAGCCGATGGCGCGGCCACCCGCGCTGGAGCCGGCCGCCCTAGGGCCACAGCCGCCCGCCCCGTCGTCGGCCGTAGCAACTCAACAACCGCCCCCCTCGCCGCCTGGTTCGCTGTCGCCGGCGATCGGTCCCGCACAGCGGCCGGGCGACCGGAACATCCCGCAACCGCTGCCCGGCACCATACCGGGACCCGGCCCAATGGTGCCATCCGTGTCCGAAGAACAATTCGTGCGGATCAAGCCGGCGCCGCTGGAGTCGACCGACCTGAGGTTTCCAATCAATCTGGCGACGGCGCTGCGACTGGCCGACGCCCGACCGCTGATCGTCGCGGCCGCGCAGGCCAGCGTGTGGATGGCCGAAGCGCAACTCACCCGCGCCAAGGTCATCTGGATTCCCACGCTCAATGTGGGCTTCGACTACACGCGGCACGACGGCGGCGGCCCGGACTTCAACAAGGGCATCATGACCGCCCCCTCCGTGAACTTTTTCTACGGCGGTGGCGGCCTGATCACGAACTTCGCCCTGACTGATGCCTTCTTCCAGCCACTCGCCTCGCGGCAGGTTTTGACGTCTCGTCACTGGGACATCCAGTCGGCCAAGAACGATGCCCTGCTCATGACATCCGACACCTATTTTCTCGTGCATCAATATCGGGGAATGTATGCCGGCGCTCTCTATTGCGTCGAACGAGGGCACGACCTGGTCGAGCGGATCTTGAACTTGAGCCGGGACTTGGTTCCGAGGGTCGAGGTCGACCGGGCCAGGAACATGGTCGCCGACCTGCAGCAGCAGGCGACGTCGGCGCGAAATGTGGCGGGTGCACAGCGCCAATCTCACGCAGATCTTGCGGCTCGACCCCCGCGCGGTCGTGGTGCCGCTGGAGCACGACCACCTTCAAATCACCTTGATCGACCCCGCCCGCCGCCTCGACGATCTCATTCCCGTGGGCCTCACCAATCGCCCCGAGCTCGCCTCCAATCAGGCGCTCGTGCAGGCGGTCGCCATGCGGATCCGCGCGGAGAAGGGGCGCATGCTCCTTCCGAGCATCCTCTTGAACGGCTTCCAGACCCCGTACGAGTTGCTCCAGGCAGGTATCTTCGGTCTCGGCTCCAACAGCAGCTTGAATCAGTGGGTCGGTCGTGACGATTTCAGCATTCAGCCCCTCTGGCAGTTGGAGGCGCTCGGGATCGGCAACCTGGCGCGGATCAAGGAGCAGCGCGGCATGCAATCGCAGGCTATCATAGAGTTCTTCGCGGTCCAGGACCGAGTGGCCGGCGACGTGACCCGGGCCCAAGCCCGCCTCCAGTCGGCGGCGGCCCGCGTCGGCCAGGCCGATCGCGCCCTGCGCACGGCCATCATCACCTTCAACGGCAACTTTGAGGGCCTGCGCCACACCACCCGTTTTGGCGACGTGCTGGTCTTGGTCAACCGGCCTCAAGAAGTGGTCTTCGCACTTCAGCTCTTGAAGCTGGCCTTCGACGACTACTTCATGACGGTCGGCGACTACAACCGGGCAGAGTTCGAGCTGTTCCACGCCCTGGGCTACCCCGCCCGCGAAATCGCCTACTTCCATCCCCCCGGCGAGATCGAGGACGTGAACACGAACAGGCCCGACTACTTGCCTCCGGTGGGCAATGGCCCGCCCCCGGCAACCCGGTAGCACGCCGCTCCGCGACTTTGCCGGTCTCGCGTTTGATTACGATCTGCATCGTTGTCCAGAACGCAAACACCGCAGTCGACTCATCCGGTGCACGTTGCGCGACCGCGACGACTGGAATATCTGCGAATCTTTGGCCACCGATCGGCCGACTGCCCCCTCAAGTTGGCTCGGTGTGATGTCGATCGCATTTGACCAGGCTTCCCACGATTCAAGAGGGGGTGCGCCGATGAATTCGCTGGTGCGCGGTGATGGCCGGTTTCCCGTGAAGGCGCTCGCCATGGCAATGGGGATCTGGGTTTTGTCGGGCTCGTCGGGAAGGAGCGATGACGTCGCTCCGGCTGACCCGGGCCCACCGGTCCACGACGGCGCCGGCTTCGGCACCCTCGGCTGGGCTCCCTTCGGCTATTACCCGGGCTTTCAAGGCTTCGCCCTCAAGTTTCATCCGGGCTACGGCTACGGCGGTGATGCTTTAGGTGTTGGCGCCCTGGGCGGTTATCCGTTTTATGGTGGACCGGGTTATCTTCACCCGGCACCGCCCCTTCGACGCTTTGGATCGATAATACCTTTCGCTTTTTATGCTGGGCCGGGCTATCCGTTCAATTTTGAGCAGCCAGCCGGACCGCTCGTCGTCACGCCACCGGTCGTCACCCAAACCGGTGCCGAGGACGCCGCCCATGCCGCCGGCAGCCCCGTGTATCCCTACGACGTCGGCTTCGGCCCGTTCACCGGGGCTTTTGCCTATCCCGAAAGCTTCTTCGCCCCTTACACGGCCGCGGCCGCCGCAGTTGGATCAACCACTGGAGCCGTTAATCCCGCTCCGTCGGGGAGCGCCAATGCCTATCGAGTGGGCGCACTCGGGATCGACGAGGAATTGGTCGTCGACAGCGCCGGCTTGCGGGAAATGAAAGTCTCGAGAGTCTATCCTGAGTCCCCGGCGGAGAAGGCCGGACTCAAGGTCGGCGACGTGATCCGCTCAATCAACAGCTACCGCACGGCGCAGCCTGGAAACATCGTCTGGATCATCCTCAATGCGGCGCCGGACAAGGTCCTGAAGATCAACGTGCGCACTGCAGCCGACGGCAAAGAGCACACAATCACGGCTGAGCTTCCTTGATGAATAAGGGGGCCAGTACGGTCGGGCCCCCCTCGAAGGCTGACCCTCCAGGCAATGCTCTGCCGGCGCTCCACGGCTACGAACAGGGGTCAGTGGGCTCCTCGGGGCTGTCGCCAGCCTACGTTCAGTCGCCCCTCCAGGGCCGGAAGCCGGTGCCGTTGGGTCCGCGCGCTGTCACCTCAAACGGTCCTCCTGCGCTCAGAAGGAGTGTTGCCGACCTGGCCGAATTGCCGACGTATAGGGAATGTAGGGTTCGTATCTTCTGGCGGGCCAGAGGGGTTTCATTCATGCACCGAAGCACGATCATGAAACTTCGTCCCGGTCTCGAGCGATTGGAAGCGAAGCAACTGCTCAGCGCCAGTCGCGATGCCAGATCGCGTTGTGAACCACAAGGCCAGCGGAACCGCCGCCGCCGTTCACCGCGCCGACACGGCGAATGATCTCTCAACCCAGAGCGACAGCCAGCAGAACGACGCCGGCACGCCGGCAAATGCAAATGACGCCAAGCGAATTATTCATCCCACGACGTTCATCGGCTACCGCATTACCAACCCCAACATGCACAAAGTCAACCTGAAACCTCCCTTCGGCCAGGTCTTGGTCCAAACCCTGCAGCCGGTGCCCGGACAGGTTTACAACATCATGTACGTCGCCGTGAAAAACAGCACGAAACAGGTATTCACGGCAAGCAACGGTTTTGTGGTTCGATTTCCCAATAAGATAAACGCGAAGGTGTTTCCCGATTCTTACGGGTAATCAAGAGTGGCTGCCGCATCACTGGATCGTCTTCTACGTATTGACCAAGCAGTACTATCCCCTGACGCAGATTCAGGGGGGCTTCCAGTTCGACCTCGGCGGCAGGATAACAACGCTGGTACCGGGACCATCGGCAATTTATCAGAAAATCAAATACAATCCCGCGAACTTCGCCAACAAACTCGATGGGATTGTTGCCTACGGCCAAGGCGCGCAGTTTCGGCAAGGGCCCGCCAACCGGCATGGTCGACACGGCGATCAACCAGATTGTCGCCGGAAGGACCAACAGGATCGATTTCGGCGGCCATTTCTGATCGAACACGACGCGATGCACGCTCGTAGAACGACTACACGATTAGTGGGCTGTCAATCCACCGATTGACAGCCCACTCGCTTCATATTGCGTCGTGGTCTTTCTGAGGATCAAGTTGATCTCGCGACCCAGCGCATCTTGTCTCGCACCACGGGAAAGCTTCAGCGATGCGTCGATCCCAGACTTGGAAACTCCATCCCGGCCTTGAGTGCCTTGAAGATAAGCAACTGCTCAGCACCGTCTTGTCGACAACTCACGGCGCAAACCTCGAGGAAGGGTCAAGGGCCTTCGTACGCCGCCCCGCGGAACGGTCGGGTGCTTTGAGGGCTGCCGGCGACGCTGCGAAGGGTCACGTCGAGCAAGATCAGCACGGTACCTCGGTGTCAGACGACGCTCGAGCCCTGGCCCTCACTGCCGATCACGCACGGCCAGCCGCTACTTCGTCTAAGCTCACTATCCTTCGTATCACGAACACCTCGTACCCGCAGACCGTTGACTTGAAGCCTCCGTTCCAACAGGTGCTGGTGCAATCAGCTCAGCCGGTGCCGGGCCAGGTTTACAACGTGCTCTCGCTCGCCATGAGGAACAGCACGGCGCAGACCTTCAATGCGAGCAGCGGTCTGGAGGTCGGCCTTTCACAGAATGGCTCGGGCGACCACCGATGGTATCCGATTCTCACGGGGAACCAGCAGTGGAAGCCGGGCCAATTCATCGTCTTTTATGTTCTGACCAAGAAGTACTTTCCCGTGAGTAACGAGGTTAGCGGGGGCTTCGCGTTCAACTTCGCACCCGGGCTGACTGCGAAACCGGGACCGTCGGGGATTTTTCTCAGGCTGCCGTACAAGCCCGCCACGTTCGCCAAGACTCTCGACTGGATCGTGGCCTACGGCCCAGGAGCGGAAGGGGGCAAAGGCGCGAAGCTGGGCCTGCCTGACACGGCAATCTGGGAGTTTGTCTCGTCGAAGACCGTTATCGAATCCCTTTGATCGGTCGCAAGGCGGCAACAACTGGCCCCGCCTGCAAGCTCCGGCCGGCCAACCGGATAGCAATGTGCCCTCAAAATCGTTGCATTCGTCATCAACATCATAACCTCGATTAGCCGATGAACCCTAAGTCCCGTCAAACTCGCGTGGTCATTGCAAGCATCTGTTCATTATGAACCACGGAAGGAGGCAGGGTCGATGGAACGACTGGGCAGCTTGGCGGCTGTGCTCGCGACCGTAACGCTTCAATGGCTGGAGCCGTTGGCGTGCCGCGCCCAGTCGTCAGCCGCTGTGCCGTCGACCTCGGCCTCGGTGCAACCAACGACCTCGCCCACAACGTCCGCGGCCGGGCCTGAGCAGGCGCCGGTCGCACGGGCGACGGCAAATACTGCTCCGCCGCGGCCCTGCGCGAGCCAGCCTCGACCGCGGCGGTGCCTCCGCCGCGGCCTTGGCCCGCTGCCGGGTCGACGATGGGCTCGGATGAGCGTTCGCCTTTGCCCCGGGCCGCGGGGCCAGCAACCGTCGATCCCGCCGTGAGCCGTGCCGCCCAGAACATGCCGCAGCCCCTGCCGCGATCGGCGGGGCCACCGATCCCGCCGCCGGCGTCGCTGGACCAGATGGCCGCAGAGCTCAAATCGGCGCCGCTCGAGCCCGACGACGTGCGCTTTCCGATCGATCTTGCCACCGCCTTGCGGCTCTCCGACGCCCGCCCGCTGATCGTGGCCGCTGCCCAAGCCGGTGTGTGGGTGGCCGAAGCACAGCTCACCCGGGCCAAGGTTCTCTGGGTCCCCTCTTTGATGGTTGGCGCCGATTATATCCGACACGACGGCGGCGGCCCGGATATCAACAAAGGCATCATGACCGTCGACAGCGTGAACTTTTTCTACGCCGGTCCCGGCTTGTGGGAGAATGTCAACTTGAGTGAGGCCTTCTTCGAGCCGCTGGCCGCGCGGCAAGTGCTGAATTCTCGGCACTGGGACATCCAGACCGCCAAGAACGACTTCCTTGCTCATGACAGCCGATGCCTATTTCCGGGTGCATCAATATCGCGGAATGTATGCCGGCGCTCTCTACGCCGTCGAACGGGGCCACGACCTGGTGGAGCGGATCTCGACCTTGAGCAGCGAGCTGGTTCCGAAGGTCGAGGTCGATCGGGCCAGGAACATGGTCGCCGACCTGCAGCAGCAGGCGACCTCGGCGCGCGAGTCATGGCGGGTCAACAGCGCCAATCTCACGCAGATCCTCCGGCTCGACCCTCGCGCGGTCATTGTGCCGCTGGAGCACGACCACCTTCAGATCACCTTGATCGACCCCGCGATGCCGCTGAATGAGCTCACGCGACTCGCCGTGACCAACCGCCCCGAGCTCGAGTCGCAGCGGGCGCTGGTACTGGCGGCCGAGGCGCGGGTTCGCCGGGAGAAGAACCGCCCCCTGCTCCCCACCGTCATGGTCAACGGCTTCCAGTCGGCCGGCATGTATATTCAGGCCGGTATCTTTGGCCTGGGACCCAACAGCACCCTTAACAATTTTGTCGGTCGATCCGATGTGAGCCTTCAGCTCATGTGGCAGCTCGAAGGCTTCGGGCTGGGGAACATGGCGCGGATCAAGGAGCAGCGCGGTGCGGAGTCACGGGCCATCGTCGACCTCTACCATGCCCAGGACCGAGTGGCGGCGGAAGTCACCGAGGCGCAGGCACGCGTGCAGTCGGCGGCGGCACGCGTTTTGCAGGCCGATCGCGCCTTGCGCACGGCCATCATCACGTTCAACGGCAACTTCGAGGGCCTGCGCCACACCACCCGTTTTGGCAACCTCCTGGTCCTGGTCTACCGACCGCAGGAAGCCGTTTACGCACTCGAGCTCATGAAGCTGGCCTTCGACGAATACTTCACCACGGTTGCCGACTACAACCGCGCCCAGTTCCGCTTGTACCACGCCGTCGGCTATCCTGCTAACGAAGTCGCCCTTCGGCGGCCCGCCGGCGAGGTTGTGCCGGTGGACACGGACCGGCCGGCCTATCTGCCCCGCGTGGGCAATGGGCCGCCCCCGGCAACGAGATAAGGCGCGTGCTAGTGAGCTGAGGCGGGCATTCGCAAGGCGCGTCTTTCAGGGCGCGGCCTTCGGGACGCCGTTCTGAGTCGGCTCGGTCACAACTTCCACCGCGCCGCCGTCGGTGAGGACCGCAAGGTCGCCCAGGATGATCCGCTCCGAGCCGTAGAACGGTTTCCATTCAACCGAGTCGGCTGGTGCGCCGAGCGAGGCCGGGACACGGCGATTGGTGACCTCGATCCACTCGCCGTCGCTGACTCCCGTGTCGATCTGAGTTCGCACCGCATGGCCGTTGTCGTATTCCCAGCAGTACGTCTCGTCGCCGGTGTGGGTGAGGGCGTCGAGTGGCAGCGCGCGCACGCCGGGCCGCTCGATGATCACCTTGGCGTAGGCATACATCCCCGGCAGGAGCTGGCTGTTGGGGTTCGGCAGGTCAATCTCGGCGCGAAGGGTCCGGCTCTTGACGTTCAAGGCCCAGGAGGTGCGAGCGACTTTGCCCGAAATCGCCGTGTCGCGGTATCCCTTGGCGTGCACGGTCGCCTTGGTGCCGACCTGGACGTAGTTGGCGTCCTGTTCGGGGATGTCGACGAAGATCCGGACGATATCGGTGCGATCGACCACGTAGATCGGCGCGGCCTGACCACCGGGCGCCAGGTTGGGGAGCGCTCGTCTGCGCTGGGGTCGCCCTTCTCGGGCAAGACGAAGTTGAAGGTGTTGGCATTGCGGGCGATGACGACGCCGTTGAAGGGTGCGGAGAGGGTGAGGTAGCCCACCCAGGCCTTGATGCGGTTCTCCTCGCTTTGGGCCACCAGCCAGGCCGCTTGGGCGACCTTGACGTCGACCACGGCCTGGGCGAGCGAGGCCTGGTCGGAGAGCAATTCCGCCTCGGCCTTCTCGATGGTTGCCTTGGCAGCGTCTCGCGTGGCAGTCGTCGCCTTGAGCTGGTTGCGCGACTCGACCAGGATCTGGGCGTCGACAATGCCGCTCTGGACCTCGCGGTCGAGCCGCTTGACCTCCGAGTCCCAGCGGACGACATCGGCCTCGTATTTGTCGAGAATTGCCTTGGCCTCTTTGAGCCGCGCCGCGGCTGCCCTGACGTTGGCATCGGCCACGTCGACGATCTTTCGGGCCAGCTCGACGCGTTGCTGATCGAGCTCGACCGTTGCCGTTTTGGTCTTGAGATCCTCTTCCAGCTCGGGCACGAACAGATAGGCAAGCGGCTGGTCCTTTTTCACCTTGTCGCCAATATCGACGATCCATTCTTTGATATAAGCGGTTAGTTTGGGAAAGATCGATGTGCGCTCGTACGCCTCAATGAAGCTGGGCTGACCGACGATTCGAACGATGGTCCGGAGGGGCGGGTTCATGAGCTGGACGCTGGGGGGCTTGGCGTCGGTGGTGAAGTCGACCTCGGCTTCATGGACGCAGCCTGGCGCCGCCAGGGCGGCCGCGAGGCCGAACATTAGCCAGAACGCCGGCCAGCGAAAGCTGGCCGGACGGCTGGACATGGCAGACAAGATGAGACGGCCCATGGATCGTTTCCCGTCGAGGTAAGCGCCTCGCGCGCCGCCGAAAGTCAAGAAGCCGGGGCCGCCCGGCGAGAGGCGCGTGCTTCGCTTCGGATCACGACTTTGTTGGATCATAGGCCTCGATGTGCTCCGGCATGTGGTCACGCAGCAGGCTTCGCGCGCGGTCGATGACCTCGGGAACTCCGCGCACGATGACGATGAACTTGCCGCCCTTCACATGCGTCTCGTACTTGAGGGCTCGGTCCTTGGGGACACCCCAGCCCACCAGCGCGCCGGCAAGGCCGCCCAGCGCCGTCCCCGCAATGGCCCCTTCCACTCCCGCCAGCACAGCCGCAACCAGCGGTCCGCCCACCAGCACGGGGCCCACTCCCGGAATGATCAGGACCGCCGCGCCGGCGATGAGGCCGAGCAGGCCGCCGACCGACGCCCCGGCCCCTGCCCCGGCCTTGGCGTAGTCGCCGGGGCTGATCAAGCCGACCGGCTCCTCGTCAACCTCAAGGTTACGGCCGACAATCGAAAGGTCCGCCATGGCGAACCCAGCGTCGTGGAGCTGCCGAATGTGCGCTCGGCCTCGGCGTGGTCGGGATAGACCGCCACGATGCTCGAACCGACAGGCATTCCCCCTTGGCTCATGGTGGCTGCCTCCGATGAAGTGAAGGCTTTGCGGTGAGACTCGACCACTTGATCCTATGACCGGCATCCTGGAAAGTCTAGCGGACCACGCAACGCACGCAGCGGACTACAACTTGCTTCCTGGCTTCCCCGGATGGCCGTTTGACAGTTCGACAGAACTCGATGCCGGAGGGGCGTTTGCCTTGGGACCAGCGGTCGCGGCACTGCGAGTAGTCGCGATCGGGGCCGGGGTGGCACCGGCTAGCTCTGTCCCCTCCGTCCCCGGGGCGACCACCACAGGGCTGCCATCGGCCAGGATCGACAGATCGCCCAGGATCACCTTCTCCGAGCCGTCAAACGGCACCCACCGCTCCGATCGGGCAGGCCCGGGCCGGAACTGGTAATTGGTGACCTCGATCGATTTGTCGTCGCGCACTCCCGTCTGGAGTTCCACCCGCACCGCATGGCCGCTGTCGTACATCCAGCAATACGTCTCGTCGCCGCTGTAGGTGAGGGCCGCCGAGCGGCAACGCGCGCACGTCAGGCCGCTCGATGATCACCTTGGCGTAGGCGTACATTCCCGGCAAAAGTTGGCTCTTGGTGTTGGGCAGGTCGATCTCGGCGCGGAGGGTCCGGCTTCTTGACGTTCAACGCCCAGGAGGTGCGGGTGACAATTGCCGGAATCGGCTGGTCGCGGTACGCCTTGACGAGCACGGTCGCCTTGGTGCCGATCTGGACGTAGTTGGCGTCCTGCTCGGGGATGTCGACGAAGATTCGAACGATGTCGGTGCGATCGACCACGTAGATCGGCGCGGCCGCACCACCGGGTGCCAGGTTGGGCGACTGCTCGCCGGCGGTGGGGTCGCCCATGGTCGGCAGCACGAAGTCGAAGGTGTTGGCATTGCGGGCCACGATGATGCCGTCGAAGGGCGCCGGAAGCGTGAGGTAGCCCACCCAGGCCTTGAGTCGTTTCTCCTCGCTCTGGGCCACCAGCCAGGCCGGCTTCGGCGACCTTGACGTCGACCTAGGCCTTGGCGAGCGACGGCCTGGTACGAGAGCAGCTCGGCGTCCGCCTTGTCGATGGTTGCCTTGGCGGCGTCCACTCGCGGCGGTGCTCGCCTTCAACTGGTTGTCCGACTCGAGCAGGATCTGGGGATCGACGATGCCCCGCTCGACCTCGTGGTCGAGCCGCTTGACCTCCGAGTCCCAGCGATCGACCTCGGCCTGGATACTTGTCGAGGATCGCCTTGGCCTCCTTGAGGCGCGCCTGGCCGCCTTGACGTCGGCATCGGCCACGTCCACGATCTTTCGGGCCAGCTCGACGCGTTCCGTTATCGAGCTCGACGGTCGCCATCTTCGTCTTGTGGTCCTCTTCGAGCTCGGGCACGAAGAGGTAGGCGAGCGGCTGGTCCTTCTTCACCTTGTCGCCGATGTCGACTTTCCATTCTTTGATGTAAGCGATCAGCTTGGGATAGATCGACGTGCGCTCGTACGCCTCGATGAAGCTGGGCTGACCGACGACTCGGACGATGGTCCGAATCGGGGGGTTGATCACCCGGACGGTCGGGGGCTTCTGGATACGCTGTTGAAGTCGACTTTGGCTTCGTGGCCGCAGCCCGGCGCCAGCAGGGCGGCCACGACGACCGAACAGCATCCAGCGTCGGCCGACGGTATGATCCGGAGCGGGTACTTCGAACTGGGCGGTCGGCATCAAGAACCGTTCCTGGTGAAGGGGTGGCGTGCGCTGGTGCGGGTCTGGAGTGCTCGGCTCTGTCAGCGAAGACGTCCGGGTCGTAAGAACTCGCTACTCGGGGTCGTCGGGGTAGATCGACGGCGACCGGGCCACCTTGTTGCCGATCACGACCGCGAAGATCGACGGCAGCACCAGCAAGGTGGCGAAGGTCGACATCACCAGACCGCCGATCACGGCCAATCCCAGCGGGGCCTGCATCTGGCTGCCCGCGCTCGAGCGCCAGCGCCATCGGCACCATGCCCACGGTCATCGCGCAGGCGGTCATCAAGATCGGCCGCAGCCGTTCGCCGGCGCCGACGATCGCCGCCTCGGTCGAGGTCGCTCCCGCCTTCCAGTGCTCGTTCATGAACGTCACGAGCAGCACCGAGTTCGAGACCGAGACGCCCAGCGACATGATCGAGCCCATGAACGACTCGATGTTGAGCGAGGTGTTGGTGAAATAGAGGATCGTCGCGATGCCGGCCAAGCACTCCCGGCACGGCGCCGATCGAGATCAGCGCCATGCGCGGCGACTGGAAATTGGCGGTCAAGAGCACGAAGATCACGAACACGGCGACCGCCAGGCCGATTCCCAGCGACTGGAACATCTCGATCATCGGCGGGAGCTGGCCCATGCGTCTCGACCCGCACGCCGCGGGGCGGCGCGCCGGCGGCGTCGATGGCCTGCGCGACCTGGCGCGAGGCCCGGCCCATGTCTTCACCCTCGACGTTCGCCGTCAAGGTCAGGTAGCGCTGCGACGTCGAGCGGTCGAGCTCGCCGGGCCGCACACCCCTTGCGAACCGTCGCCACGTCGCGGACCATCAGGTTGACCAGGGGGTTGACCGACTCCAGCGGCAAGATCTCGACGTCTTCGGGCTTTTCCATCCGGAGGGGCGGCACTTGAATCTGCACCAGGTAGTCGAAGCCGGTCTTGCACGTCGACCCAGTAGTTGAGCGAGTGGAATCGCGTCGACGCGGTCGCCATGACCAGCGCATGAGCCACGTCGTCGACCTTGGCACCGCGCAGAGCCCCGCTTTCTCGCGGTCGATCGTGACCTCGACGCTCGGGTAGTCGAGCGTCTGCTCGAACTGGACGTCGCGGAGGAACGGGATGTGTTTCATCTTGGCGGCGATCTTCTCGGCGTGCTGCCGGACCATCTTGAGATCGGTGCCGACGACGCGAACGGCGATCGGCGTCATCGAGCCGAAGCTCATGACCTTGGTCACGATATCGCCCGGCTCGAAGCCGAAGGTCGACGTCTTGGCTTGCTGCTCCGCCTCCGCGCCGCGACAATCCTCCCTGCTCCAGCCGCTTGGCCAGCCAGGGAATCACCCGCTCGGGGAGGATCTTGCGGAGCCTCTCGCGGAACTGCGGCGAGCTTGATCTTGGCTGTCTCGCGGAAGGCGACGCGCAGTTGACCGTCGTCCGGCCCGCGCATGAAGAGCACCATGTTGTCGATGCCGAAGTTGGGGGCGACCTGGCCGACGTAGCCCATCGTGATCTCGATGTTCTCAGGCTTGGCCTCGTGCTCGATCTCCTCCAGGCACTTGATCGCCATCTGCCGGGTCAGCTCGAAGTTCGAGCCCGGCGGCGGCCGGAACCGGAGCACGAACTGCCCCGAATCGACCTGCGGGAACAACTCGGTGCCGACCTGCAGCCCCAGCACCCCGAGGATCAGTGCACACGCCCCGAGATAGACCGGGACCACGATCCAGCGCAGCGCGGACGAACCAGGCCACGGCCTTGCCGTAGGCCTTGAGCATCCGGTCGAACAGCCCCGGCTTGCTCGCCATGACCGTGCCCGCCCGTGTGCTTCAGGAGGGCCACGCACAGAATCGGTACGAACGTGCTGGAGAGCAGGTACGACACGATCATGGCGAACCCGACGCGCCAGGGTCAGCGGCATGAACAGCGACCGGAGCGGGTCCTGCCATGATGAATGCCGGGACGAATACCGACAGGATGCACAAGAGCGCCAGCAGGATCGGCACCGCCGTGGCGTAGTTGCCGCGCGAGCACGGCCGTGGCGATCTTGGGCGTGCTCTCCATCTGCACGTGCACGTTCTCGATGGTCACCGTCGCCATGTCGACCAGGATGCCGATCGCCAGCGCCATGCCGCCCAGCGACATGATGTTGATCGTGTTGCCCGTCACCCAGAGCCCGACCAACGACCCCAAGAGGGCGAGCGGGATGGTGGCCACGACGACGAGCACGCTCCTCAGGTCGCGCAGGAAGAGCAGGATCATGAGTCCGGTCAAGCCCGCGCCGATCAATCCCTCGGTGGCCACGCTCTCGACCGCCGCCACCACGGTGGGCGACTCGTCGAACTCGAAGTTGACCGTCACGTCCTTGGGGACGGCATCGCGGAACAACTGCATCGACTTGTGGACGTCGGCCACGACGGTGAGCGTCGATCCCGTGTCCTTCTTGATGATCGGCAGATAGACCGACTTCTTGCCGTTGACGAGCGCGTAGCCGTAGGTGATGTCGGTATCGTCCTGGATCGTCGCCACGTCGCGGAGGTAGACGTTCTGCCCCACCTCGAGCGGAATATCGCCCAGGCGCTTGACGTCGACGACCGTCGCGTTGTTGGCGACCACCGGCATCGAGTCCTTGACGTAGATGTTCCCCGCCGGAATGATCGTGTTTCCCGTCGCCAGGGCATCGATGACCTGCTGCGGCGTCAGGTTGTAGTCGAGCAGCTTCTGGGGATCGACGTTGATGACGATCGACCGCATGTTCGGGCCGAACGGGGAGATCGCCACGGTGCCGGGCACGTATTTCTGCACCAGCGGCCGGATCACGTTCTGCGCCAGGTCGCCCATCGCCCCCAGCGAGGTTTCCTCGCTCTCGAACACGAGGTAGCCGACCGGGACGCTGCCGGAGTCCATGCGCATGATCATCGGCGGCAACGTGCCCTTGGGCATCCACGACATCGCCCGGTCCGACATCGCCACGACCTGGGCCATCGCCTGGCCCATGTCGGTGCCGGGGAAGAACGAGAGCTGGCACAAGGCGACCTGCTGGATGTTCCGCGTATCGATGACCTCGAATGCCGTCGACGTACTGAAAGTACAGCTCGAGCTGGTTGACGATGAAGCCCTCGATCTGGTCGGGGCTCATGCCGATGTAATCGAGGAAGACGTAGATCTTGGGGGTGTTGAGCGGCGGAAAGATGTCCACCCGCATGCGGTTGAAGGCCAGGACGCCGCCGCTGATCAAGGCCACGACCAGCATCAGGATCGTGATCGGGCGCCGCATGGCGAAGCTGGTCGGATTCATAGACAACCCCCGCGCCGACTTGCTCACGCCTCCTCGCCACACTCCGAGCCCGCCGGCACGACGCATTGAGTGGCGTGGTTCAGACCGTTCGGCGCACTGGATCACACGTATGCTAGAAAACATATGTTCATGCTCGCGCCAGATCAATCATGATCGCAGAGCGTTGCACTCGCCCACGCTCGCACTTTGCCAGCCAAACTGTTGTCCTAGGTTCGCACGATTCCCCAGAAAACGCCCCGCCTTGTCGGTCGGGGATCTCGCAGCGCCGTGGCGAATGGAGGGATCGAGAGGCTATCTGGCAAGTCCGCTTCCAACCTCAGCCGGTTGGCGCAAGGCCCCCTGGGCCACCAGCCCCTAATTACGTCCAAGCGTCGCCATCCGGCGCTCCAGATATACCTTGCTCAACAAATGATTAGAGCCTGCTTGATGGGCTCTTGGCAAGAGCCGATTGAGAAAAAATTCGTTCATGATGATCGGATTGCAACACTGTGATGAACATGTGTTCACTCACTGATCTCGGCTTGGGTTGGGAGTTCGCCGGGCGACCACGATGCGGAGTTGCACTGGCGACTTGCGTCTCGCCCGTCGCGGGGCCAAGCTCCACGGGGCCTGCCGTCGGCCAGGATCGACAGGTCGCCCAGGATCACCTGTCTCCGAGCCGTTGACCGGCGCCCACTGGATCCGAGCGCCATCGGGCGCCACCGGGAGCTGGAGATTGGTGACCTCGATCCAGTGCCGTCGCTGACGCCGGTCTGGACTTCCGTCCTGACCGCATGGCCGTTCTCGTACTTCCAGCAGTACGCTTTCTCGCCGCTGTAGGTGAGGGCGCCGAGCGGCAGAGCCCGCACGCCGGGCCGCTCGATGATCACCTTGGCGTAGGCGTACATCCCCGGCAGGAGCTGGCTGTTGGGGTTGGGCAGGTCGATCTCGGCGCGGAGCGTCCGGCTCTTGACGTTGAGCGCCCAGGAGGTGCGCGTGACGGTGCCGGGAATCGGCTGGTCGCGGTACGCCTTGGCGAGCACGGTCGCCTTGGTGCCGATCTTGAACGTAGTTGGCGTCCTGCTCGGGGATGTCGACGAAGATCCGCACGATGTCAGTGCGGTCGACCACGTAGATCGGCGCGGCCGAGCCCGCGGGCGACAGGTGGGGAGAGCGCTCGTCGGCCGTCGGGTCGCCCGTGGTGGGCAGGACGAAGTCGAAGGTGTTGGCATTGCGGGCCACGATCACGCCGTCGAAGGGCGCCGGGAGCGTGAGGTAGCCGACCCAGGCCTCGAGTCGCTTCTCCTCGCTCTCGGCCACCAGCCAGGCCGCTTCGGCGACCTTGACGTCGACCTTGGCCTTGGCGAGCGTGGCCTGGTTGGAGAGCAGCTCGGCCTCCGCCTTCTCGATGGTCGCCTTGGCCGCGTCTCGCGCGGCGGTGCTCGCCTTGAGCTGATTGTTCGACTCGAGGAGGATCTGGGGATCGACGATGCCCCGCTTGACCTCGTGGTCGAGCCGCTTGACCTCCGAGTCCCAGCGGTCGACCTCGGCCTGGTACTTGTCGAGTATCGCCTTGGCCTCCTCGACGCGCGCCTCGGCCGCCTTGACGTCGGCATCGGCCACGTCCACGATCTTCCTGGCCAGCTCGACCCGTTCCTTATCGAGCTCGACGGTCGCCTTCTTGGTCTTGTGGTCCTCTTCCAGCTCGGGCACGAAAAGGTAGGCGAGCGGCTGGTCCTTTTTCACCTTGTCGCCGATGTCGACTTTCCACTCTTCGATATACGCGGTCAGTTTGGGAAAGATCGACGTGCGCTCGTACGCCTCGATGAAGCTGGGCTGTCCGACGACCCGGACGATGTTCCGGACCTGGGGCTTGATCACCTGGACGGTCGGCGGCTTGGAGACGGTCTTGAATTCGACTCTTGGCCTCGTGGCCGCAGCCCGGCGCCACCATGGCGGCCAGGAGACCCAACACGAGCCAGCGGCAGCCGGCAGAATCACGCCGAAAGCAGGGGCCAAAGCGGGCGGCGCATCAGGGATCTCCAGGTAAGGGGGCGGTGCCCGGCGGCGCCCGCCCCTGGACGTTTTTCCGAGTTCAAGGTCCATGACAGATCTCCGGGTAAGAGGGCGGCGCCTGGCAGTGCCAGCCCCTGAAGATCTTTCCGGCTTCAACGTTCGATCACATCTCTCCAGGTCAAGGGAGGGTATTCGATCCGGAGTGCTTCCGGCCAAGCGCCGGCATTCGGGTCGTGCCGCTCGTCGTCGACCGGATCGATCGCCGTTGGGTTGCTCATGTGCGCCGGCGTGGCCTGAGTGGCCCTGGTCGGCGAAGACGTCGGGTCGTAGTGCGCGCTCTCGGGGTCGTCCGGGTAGATCGACGGCGACCGGGCGACCTTGTTGCCGATCACGACCGCGAAGATCGACGGCAGCACCAGCAACGTGGCAAAGGTCGACATCACCAGACCGCCGATCACGGCCAGTCCGAGCGGGGCCTGCATCTGGCTCCCGCGCTCGAGCGCCAGCGCCATCGGCACCATGCCCACGGTCATGGCGCAGGCGGTCATCAAGATCGGCCGCAGCCGCTCGCTGGCGCCGACGATGGCCGCCTCGGTCGAGGACGTTGCCCCTCTTCCAGTGTTCGTCGATGAACGTCACGAGCATCACCGAGTTCGACACCGACACGCCCAGCGACATGATCGAGCCCATGAACGACTCGATGTTGAGCGAGGTGTTGGTGAAGTAGAGGATGGTCGCGATGCCGGCCAGCACTCCCGGCACGGCGCCGATCGAGATCAGCGCCAGGCGCGGCGACTGGAAATAGGCGGTCAAGAGGACGAAGATCACGAACACGGCGACCGCCAGCCCGATTCCCGAGCGACTGGAACATCTCGTTCATCGGCGGGAGCTGGCCCATGCTTCTCGACCCGCACGCCGCGGGGCTGGCTCGCCGGCGGCGTCGATCGCCTGCGGCGACCTGGGCCGAGGCCCGGCCCATGTCTTCGCCCTCGACGTTCGCCGTCAACGTCAGGTAGCGCTGCGACATGTCGCGATCGAGCTCGCCGGGCCGCACGCCCCGTTGAACCGTCGCCACGTCGCGGATCATCAGGTTCACGAGCGGGTTGACCGACTCGAGCGGCAAGATCTCGACATCTTCCGGCTTTTCCATCCGCAGGGGCGGCACCTGAATCTGGACCAGGTAGTCGAAGCCCGTCTTGACGTCGACCCAGTAGTTGAGCGAGTGGAAACGGGTCGATGCGGTCGCCATGACCAGCGCATGAGCCACGTCCTCGACCTGGACGCCGCTCAAGCCCGCTTTCTCGCGGTCGATCGTGACCTCGACCGACGGGGTAGTCGAGCGTCTGCTCGAACTGGACGTCGCGGAGGGAGGGGATGCGCTTCATGTTGGCGGCGATCTTCTCCGCGTGCTGCCGCACCATCTTGAGATCGGTGCCGACGATGCGGACCGCGATCGGCGTCAACGAGCCGAAGCTCATGACCTTGGTCACGATGTCGCCCGGCTCGAAGCCGAAGGTCGACATCTTGGCTTGCTGCTCCGCCTCCTCCGGCGGCAGTCCCCCCTGCTCCAGCCGCTTGGCCAGCCAGGGAATCACCCGCTCGGGGAGCACCTTGCGCAGCTTCTCGCGGAACTCGGCCAGCTTGATCTTCGCTGTCTTCGCGGAAGGCGACGCGCAACTGGCCGTCGTCGGGCCCGCGCATGAAGAGCACCATGTTGTCGATGCCGAAGTTGGGGGCGACCTGGCCCACGTAGCCCATCGTGATCTCGATGTTCTCGGGCTTGGCCTCGTGCTCGATCTCCTCGAGGCACTTCACCGCCATCTGCCGGGTCAGCTCGAAGTTCGAGCCCGGCGGCGGCCGGAACCGGAGCACGAACTGGCCCGAATCGACCTGGGGAAACAACTCGGTGCCGACCTGCAAACCC
Source organism: uncultured Isosphaeraceae bacterium (assembly GCA_963830625.1). Classification (GTDB taxonomy): domain Bacteria; phylum Planctomycetota; class Planctomycetia; order Isosphaerales; family Isosphaeraceae; genus CAWHMZ01. The sequence goes on from CAWHMZ010000009.1 coordinate 581,765, forward strand.
AACCCCCCGAGGATCAGGACGCACGCCCCCAGATAGATCGGGACCACGATCCAGCGCAGGCGGACGAACCAGCCCACGGCCTTGCTATAACCTTGAGCATCCGGTCGAACAGCCCCGGCTTTGCGTCATGCCCGTGCCCGCCCGTGTGCTTCAAGAGGCTCACGCACATGATCGGCACGAACGTGCTCGAAAGCAGGTACGACGAGATCATGGCGAACCCGACGCCCAGGGTCAGCGGCATGAACAGCGACCGCAGCGGGTCCTGCATGATGAACGCCGGGATGAACACCGACAGGATGCAGAGCAAGGCCAGGAGCCGCGGCACCGCCGTGGCGTTGCTCGCGTGCAACACCGCCGAGGCGATGTTCGACGTGCGGCCCATCTGCACGTGCACGTTCTCGATGGTCACCGTCGCCTCGTCGACCAGGATGCCGATCGCCAGCGCCATGCCGCCCAGCGACATGATGTTGATCGTGTTGCCCGTCACCCACAGCCCGAATAACGACCCCAATAGGGCCAGCGGGATGTTGGACACGACGACGAGCACGCTGCGCAGGTCGCGGAGGAAGAGCAGGATCATGAGGCCGGTCAAGCCCGCGCCGATCAGTCCCTCGGTCGCCACGCTCTCGACCGCCGCCACCACGGTGGGCGACTCGTCGAACTCGAAGTTGACCGTCACGTCCTTGGGAACCGCTTCGCGGAAGGTCTGCATCGACTTTGTGGACGTCGGCCACGACGGTCAGGGTCGATCCCGTGTCCTTCTTGATGATCGGCAGATAGACCGACTTCTTGCCGTTGACCAGCGCGTAGCCGTAGGTGATGTCGGTGTCGTCCTGAATCGTCGCCACGTCGCGGAGGTAGACGTTCTGCTCCAGCCGGAGCGGGATATCGCCCAAACGCTTGACGTCGACGACCGTGGCGTTGTTGGCGACCACGGGCATCGAGTCCTTGACGTAGATGTTCCCCGCCGGAATGATCGTGTTTCCCGTCGCCACGGCATCGATGACCTGCTGGGGAGTCAGGTTGTAATCCAGCAGCTTTTGCGGGTCGACGTTGATGACGATCGACCGCATGTTCGGGCCGAACGGCGAGATCGCGACCGTGCCGGGGACGAATTTCTGCACGAGCGGCCGGATCACGTTCTGCGCATAGTCGCCCATTTGCGCCCAGTGAGGTAACGTCGCTCTCGAACACGAGGTAGCCGACCGGAACGCTGCCCGCGTCCATGCGCATGATCATGGGCGGCAACGTGCCCTTGGGCATCCACGACATCGCCCGGTCCGACATCGCCACCACCTGCGCCATCGCCTGGCCCATGTCGGTGCCGGGGAAGAACGAGAGCTCGCACAAGGCGACCTGCTGGATGTTCCGGGTATTGATATCCTGAATGCCGTCAACGTACTGGAAGTACAGCTCGAGCTGGTTGACGATGAAGCCCTCGATCTGGTCGGGGCTCATGCCGATGTAATCGAGGAAGACGTAGATCTTCGGGACATTCAGCGCGGGGAAGATGTCCACCCGCATTCGGCTGTAGGCCAACCCGCCGCCACTGACCAAAGCCACGACCAGCATCATGGTGGTGACGGGGCGCCGCATTGCGAAGACGGTTGGATTCACAGTCGAAACTCCTTGTCGAATCGCCGCGATTCGGACTCTGCGGCTTCACCATGAGAGTCCGGTCCCAGCAATGGTGATTCCGTGCGCCAAAAACCTGGCTTCCTGTCCGAGCTGCGCGCCGACTGGCATGTCGCCTCGGCGCCGTATCTCGTGAACCCACACATGGATCGTCCGTCGCTTACGGTGTCCGATCGGTTGTTCAGATCAGGCTGGCATTCACCTGGGCGATGCCATATTCAGGCCGACTGCAGGCGCGGCCGCCCGCAGAACACTCGCTGGTGTGTGGCAGTCGCCCCTCTGGGGTGACGACCCGCGAGTTAATCGACCCACCAGACAGCTCTCAGAGGCCGCTGCGAGGGGAGCGCGGCGCAGGCGCAGCAGAGAGCCGAGCGCGAGCGCACCGAAATGGTTGGGTCGATGCGCACCCGCGCCGAGCTTGCTCTCAACAACGGAGAGGATGGACCGCTCGCATTCCCCCAGGCAGCGGCGTTTCCCACGCAGCCGTGGCGGAGAGAGCGGAGGGAGAATCCAACGCGGCGCAGGTGTGACGGGCCGTCTCGTTCAAATCTTCCTCCTCATTCTGGGAAGGAAGGGCTTTGAGACGGACGGCAATTCCGGAATCAGGGGTGGCTGTCAGACGCCCCGAATTGGTGGGTGTGCGCGATGAGGTGGTGATCGAACCGCGGACAAGGCAAGCAGCGCTGACCGCACGCTCGGCGGCAGACCTCAACGTCCGCGTCGGCGGTGTCGCTACCGCTACGAGCAGCGCTAGCGCACATGAGATGCGAATCCCATGGCTCGAAACAGCTCGGCTAGTGATCGCCGCAATCATGACGACTCCTGCAACACGGTTCCTTTAATTCGTAGTCTGGAATGGAGCGCCTGTCAAGTCTGGACAGGACAGAGAGAGCCGCACTTCGGTACGCCCGTTCCCTATGACCTCGCGTTCGACAAGGCTCAAAATCGTTGCAATCGTCATCAACCTTTTGATCGCGATAAGCCGATAAATCCTAGGACGTCCTGTCAAGCCCGAACGACCGCTTAGCGCGCTCCGACCGGGAGAGAGGGCGGAGGAGCCATGGCCGATGGCACAATTCAGTCGATTCACGCTCGTCGTCGCGACGCTGGTATTCTCTCTGGTGCAATCGTGGTCGTGTAACGCCCAGTCGTTGGGTCCGCCGCCGCCGCCGTCGCCTTCAATCGCGCCAACGATTTCGACGCCACCGGCGACCCCACCGATGCGTGAGTCCTCGCCGGCCGCGAGGGCGGCGACGCGCGTTCCTCTGCCGCGGCCGTGGCCGAACGGGGGGTCGCCCGCGCCAGCCCAACCCGGTCCGCCTTCGCAGCGGGGGGCCGGTCTAGCCGCCGTCGATCCGGCCGCAAGCGGTGGCGCCGAGAACCCGCCGCAGGCGTTGCCGAATTCGTCGCAGCCCCCGGTTACCCCGTCGCCGCTACGCGACGTGATGGGCGTGCAACTCAATTTCACGCCACTCGAGCCAAGCGACTTCCGCTTCCCGATCAACCTGGCCACCGCCCTGCGGCTCTCCGACGCTCGGCCGCTGATCGTGGCCGCTGCCCAGGCCAGTGTTTGGGTGGCCGAAGCCCAGCTCACACGGGCCAAGGTCCTGTGGGTTCCCCAGTTGAACATCGGCGGCGACTATATCCGGCACGACGGCGGCGGCCCGGACTTTAACAAAGGCATCATGACCGCGCCCTCGGTGAATTTCTTCTACGGCGGTGCCGGCTTGTGGGAGATTGTCGCCTTGACCGATGTGTTCTTCGAGCCCTTGGTCAAGCGACAGATGCTCAATTCCCGCCAATGGGACATCCAGACCGCCAAGAACGACTCCGTGCTCCTCACCGCCGATGCTTACTTTCGCGTTCACCAGTACCGGGGCATGTATGCCGGTGCGCTCTACTGTGTCAAGCGGGGGCGTGATCTGGTTGACCGAGTCGCCAGCTTGAGCGCCGAGCTGGTTCCCGTCGTCGAAGTCGAGCGGGCCCGGAACATGCTCGCCGACACCGAACAACAAGCGACCTCCGCGCGTCAAGCGTGGCGCGTCGCGAGCGCCCGCCTCACCCAGGTGCTCCGGCTCAACCCGCGCGCGGTCGTTGTGCCGCTCGAGCACGATCACCTCGAGATCACGTTGATCGACCCCACCCGACCGCTCCCCGACTTGCATGTGATCGCGCTTTCCAACCGCCCTGAGCTTGCCTCGTATCAGGCGCTCATTCAGGCGGCCAAGGATCGAGTCCGCCGCGAAAAGGGGCGCATGTACCTGCCCAACGTCCTGATCAACGGCTTCCAGACTCCCGACGAGATGATTCAAGCGGGGATCTTCGGCCTGGGCACCAACAGCAAACTGAACCAGTGGACCGGCCGTGACGACGTGAGCTTGCAAGTGCTCTGGGAGCTCGAAGCGCTTGGGATCGGCAACCTGGCGCGCATCAAGGAGCAGCGTGGTGAGCAGTCGAAAGCCATGATCGATTTCTTCAGAATCCAGGACATGGTGGCAATGGACGTGACCAAGGCCCAGGCCGATCTCCAGTCGGCGGCGGCGCGAGTCGAACAGGCCGAGCGTTCCCTGCGCGCGGGCATTGCCACCTTCAACGGCAGCTTTGAGGGCCTGCAGCATACCACCCGGTTTGGCGACGTCCTGGTCCTGATCAACCGGCCGCAGGAGGTCGTCTACGCACTCCAGCTCATGAAGGCCGACTTCGACGCGTACTTCACAACGGTCGCCGAATACAACCGGGCACAGTTCGAGCTGTTCCACGCGCTGGGCTACCCGGCCGCAGAGATCACCTACCTGAAGCCCACAGGGAAAACCGAGCCGGTGGATTTGACGCGGCCCGACTATTTGCCCCCGGTGGGCAATGGTCCGCCGCCCGCAACGCGCTGAAACGCCCGCGTCACGTCAGACCGGGCTCGTCGACTATCCCCCGGTTCTCCCCCCTACCGTCACGGGGCCGGGCCGCCCTGCCCACCTGTCCGCCAGGCCCCGCCCGACCGCTCGACCAGCCGCTGCATCCGGTTCGTCGGGCATAATCGAGCCGGCCCGACCTGGATATTGGCCACCGCGGATCATCCGCCGGCATCTCCGCATCCGATTCAGTGGCGCAGGCGCTGGCCTTGGCCGCCGCGCCGGCTTCGGCGCCTTTGCCAGGCGTTTCTCGCGATCCGTCCCTGCTTTCTCGAAGCAGCAGGACTCGTTAACCATGCGCCGGCACTCGATCATGAAAGTCCGCCCTGGCCTCGAGCCATTTGAAGCCAGGCAACTGCTCAGTGCCGGTTCATTGACGACGCACGCCGCCATCGCGCACGACGGATCGCGCGCCGTGGCCCTCGCCTCGGCCGAGACGTCGCGTGCTCACCGGTCAGCCGGTGACAACGCGACCAGTCACGCCCGTGCACAGGTAGGCGACCATGCCCACGGGCCTGCGCCGGCGCGAGCCTCCGGGTATCTCTTGTTTCGCGTCACCAACACGCCGTACCAGACCCCTTACAAGCTGGTTCCTCCCTTCCAGCAGGTTTTGGTCCAGGGCCGCAAGCCGGTGCCCGGCCAGGTCTACAACGTGTGCGACGTCACCGTGAAGAACGGGACTCGCCTCACCTTCACGGCCAAGAACGATTTCACCGTACGAACGACCAATCAATCCCGATCCTTCGCCGGCTTCCCGATCCTTACAGGCAATGAAACGTGGAAACCGGGTCAGATCCTGGTCTTCTACGTGCTGACCAAGAAGTATTATCCGTTTGCCGAAGTCGCCGGCGGTTTCCAGTTCAACTTGGACGGCAGGTCATCGACGACCGTACCAGGACCATCGGGGATTTTTCTGCGGCTGAAGTACGATCCGGCCACGTTCGCCCGCACGCTCAATTGGATCGTGGGATACGGCCAGGGCAACCAGGTGGGCCAGGGGGCACAATTTGGATTGCCCAACACATCGATCAACGAGCTCGTCAGCGCTAGGACCCACCGAGGCGATTTCGCCGGCCATTTCTAGGAGCCGATGGGCCGTTGCTACCTGAGTCGTATTGAGTTCGACGTCTCGACGCCGGGGGCGAACTTTCCATCGGCAGACCAATCTCGCCAACTTTGGCCGCGACGCCGAAGTGTGGCCCGGCAAGAGGATCAGCGCGAAATGCTTATAATCGCTCCATTCGTCATCAACATCGGCGTCGCGCAGAGCCGATAAACCCTCTGACGTCCTGTCAAGCCTGAGCTATTGCGCTCTAAGTTCCTATCGGGAGGGACGGGGAAGGAGCCGCGCCCGATGGATCGAATCGGCAGACTCACGGTCATCCTCACGACCGTGATGCTTCTCTGGTTCGAGCCATGGCGCTGCCGCGCCCAGTCGTCAGACCCGGCGCCGGCGATGTCGCCCACGGTTCGACAGACGCCCACGACGTCGGTGTCGTCGTCGGGCGGTGAGCCTGCGGCGGTTGCGAGGTCGACGACCCGGGTGCCTCCGCCGCGGGCCTGGCTGGCTGCGAGGCCGACGGCAGCGCCCTGCGTGTCGCTGCCCGCGCCGCGTTCCTGGACTGACGATCGGTCGCCGGCGCCCGCCCAGGGACGTCCGCCTTTGGGGCGAGCCGTGGGATCGCCGGTCGTCGATCCCGCCGTGAGCCGTCGCGCGTGGAACATGCCGCAGCCGCTCTTGCCAGGGTCGCAACCCCCGGTTGCCGCGCCGGCGTCGCCGGACCTGATGGCCGTGCAACTCAAAGCCGCGCCGCTCGAGCCGAGCGACTTTGGGTTTCCGATCAACCTCGCGACGGCTTTGTGGCTCTCCGACGCGCGGCCGCTGATCGTGGCTGCTGCCCAAGCTGGTGTCTGGGTGGCCGAAGCGCAGCTCACGCGCGCCAAGGTCCTTTGGGTCCCGACACTGGTGTTCGGCGCCGATTATATCCGGCACGACGGCGGCGGCCCCGATATCAACAAGGGCGTCATGACCGCCCCGAGCGTGAACTATTTCTACGCTGGCGGCGGCTTGGACGTGGGCAATTCCGGTTTATTTCAGCTCGTGAACCTGACCGATGCCTACTTCGAGCCGCTGGTCGCGCGGCGGGTCCTCGATTCGCGGCAGTGGGATACCCAGGCCGCCAAGAACGACTCCCTCTTGATGACGGCCGATGCCTACTTCCGCGTGCATCAGTATCGGGGCATGTATGCCGCGGCTCTCTACTGCGTAGAGCGGGCTCGCGACCTGGTCGAACAGGTCGCGAGCTTGAGCCACGAATTCGTGCCGGTCGTGGAAGTCGAGCGTGCCCGGAACGTGCTCGCCGACCTCGAGCAGGAAGCGACCTCCGCGCGTCAAGCGTGGCGCGTCTCGAGCGCCCGGTTGACCCAGATTCTCCGGCTGAATCCTCTGGCGGTGGTCGTCCCGCTCGAGGACGATCACCTTCAGCTCACGTTAATTGACCCCACACTGCCGCTGCCCGACTTGCACAAGATTGCCTTGACCAACCGTCCCGAGCTCGCCTCGCAGCGGGCGCTGGTGCAGGCCGCGGCCGAGCGAATCGGCCGGGAGAAGTGGCGCCCGCTCCTCCCCCTCGTCATCATCGGTGGCTTCCAAACCGCCGGCGGCATGATGCTCCAAGGAGGAATATTCGGCTTGGGCCCCAACTCCAGCCTCAACCAGTGGGCCGGCCGCGACGATGTGAGCTTCCAGCTCGTCTGGCAGCTCGATGCGTTTGGAATTGGAAACCTGGCGCGGATCAAGGACCAGCGCGGTGCAGAGTCGCTGGCCATCGTCCAGCTCTACAAGGCCCAGGACCGGGTGGCGGCGGAAGTGACCGAGGCCCACGCGAATCTCCAGTCAGCGGCGGCGCGGGTCGGCCAGGCGAATCGCTCCTTGCGCACGTCCATCATCGCCTACAACGGCAACGTCGAGGGCCTGCGCCATACCACTCGACTTGGCGACGTCCTGGTCCTCATTTATCGACCGCAGGAAGTCATCTATGCGCTGAGGCTTCTGAAAATCTCATTCGACGAGTACTTTACCACGGTCGCCGATTACAACCGTGCGGAGTTCGAGCTCTTCCATGCGCTGGGCTACCCCGCGCATGAGATCACCTTGCACCGGCCCCCAGGCAAGATCGAGGCAGTGGATACGGCGCGACCGGCCTACCTGCCCCCGGTGGGCAATGGTCCGCCTCCGGTGGCCCGCTGAACCGCCGCCCGTTCTCACTCGACCCCCGGCAGATGAGGTTCCTTTCTTGGCGATCGGCGCGATCCGGCCAATCGCTCGAGAGTCGAAGCCAGGCGCCGCGCGGCCCCGGGGTCGCTCGGCAGGTCCATTGTCCACGCGATTCACTATTGGCCCGGCGATTCGCTATGATGATAAAGTACCTGAGTCTGAAATGAGTTCAGAATACACGTGGCTTCTCTGGCCGGAGCCGCCGCCACGAGGCACTTCCCCTGGCTTGAGGATTTCCAATCGTGACCAATGACGCGTCAGCCCAGCGAGACGAACAGCGACTCGCGTCGGCCCAGCCTGACCAAGAGGATCGCGACCACGATCGAAGTCCGAGACAAGGCGATCACCAGAATCGGCAGCGGGACGACGGCGATCGAGCCGCAAGACAGAATGAGGATGACGGCGGCAGTGTGCAACCGGCGACACGCCCACAGCCGCAGCCGATCTCGACGAAGAATAACCTCCTGATCATGGCTGCGGTCGGCTTGGTCTGCGGCGTGTTGGGCGCGATGGGCTATTTGTACTTCTTTGGGCCGAAGCCCGGCGACGCTTCCTCATCCCAGTCCAAGACCGACGCGGGATCGAACCAGGAGTCGAGCTCAGGCGGCAAGTCGGGCGGGGGCTCCAACACGGTTTCGGCCAAGGATTCGGGTACCCAGGCGTCGACCTCGACCTCGGTTCCCGGATTGAGCTCAGCCCAGGAGGCGAGCGAGCTGAAGCAGCAAATCAGAGACCTCAATCAACGGATCAATCGGCTCGGCGAGGAGGTTGACCGGGTCGAGCAGCTCCTCAGCTTGGCGGTTCCTCTCCTGCAGCGGATCGCCCCGAAGCACTGAGCCAGAGCGCGCCTGACCAACGTGGTTTTGCAGCCAATCGAGCGCCCTCGCCACGCGAAGCCTGGAGGCCGCAACTCAGGCGTGAATCATCTCGGGTTGATCTTCTTCGCCCCAGGATCCGGAGCTCCACTGGCGACCTTCGTTGCGTTGGACGCCGGAGCGACCGTCACGGGACTGTCATCAGCGAGAATCGAAAGGTCGCCCAGGATCACCTGCTCCGTCCCGTCGAACGGCGTCCAGGCTTCATCGCCGGCGATTGCCGCCTCGGAGCTCGCAGAGCGGTAATTGGTCACTTCGATCCATCGCTCGTCGGTCTTTGGATCGGGGTCACCCATCACGCCCGTTTGCAGCTCGACCCGTTTCGCGAGGCCGTTCTTGTACATCCAGCAGAAGGCCTTCTCGCCGACTTGCAAGACCGTCATGTCGCCCAAGTGCATGAGCGCCGACACCGGCAGAGCCTGCACGCGCGGCCGCTCGATCCATATCTTGGAGTAGGCGTACATCCCAGGCAGGAGCTTGGCGCCCGGGTTGGGCAGGTCGATCTCGGCGCGGAGCGTGCGGCTCTTGACGTTGAGCGCCAGGAGGTGCGGGTGACGGTGCCGGCGATCGGCTTGTCGCGGAACGCCTGGACAAGAACGGTGGCCTTGGAGCCGATGTTGACGTAATCGGCGTCGCGCTCGGGGACGTCGACGAAGATGCGGATGATGTCGGTGCGGTCGACGACGTAGATCGGCGCGGCGTTGCCGCTGGCCGAGAGGTAGGGTGCGCGCTGGTAGGCCGAGGGGTCGCCCAACCTGGGTAAGACGAAATCGAACGTATTGGCGTTGCGGGCCACGATCACGCCGTCATAGGGCGCGGGCAGTATGAGGTAGTCCACCCAAGCCTGGAGCCGCTTCTCCTCGCTTTCGGCCACCTTTAGGTCGGCTTCGGCGACCCCGACGTCGACCTTCGCCCAAGATAGTGTGGACCGCCGGGCGAGCAGGTCGGCCGCTGCCTTCTGGACGGTCGCCGCCGCGGTGTCCCGGTGCGCCACGCTCGCCTTCCAGCGATTGACGGTCTGGAGGACGTCCTGGGGATTGACCACGCCCCTCTTGAGCTCGTTGTCGAGCCGCTTGGCCTCCGAGTCCCAGCGTTCGGCCTCCGCGGTGTATGCTGCGAGGTCCGCCCGGGCCTCCTCGAGCCGCGCCTCCGCCGCCGCGACGTCGGCCTCGGCGACCTGAACCGCCACGTTGGCCAGCGCGATCGCGCTCTTGGTCGAGCACGACCGTCGCCTTCTTGGCGCCATGCTCCGCGACCAGCTCGGGCACGAAGAGGGTGGCGAGCACTTCGCCCTTCTTGACCTTGTCGCCGATGTCCACGATCCATTTCAGGATGTAAGCGTTCATTTTGGGATAGACGCTCGAGCGCTCGTAGCTCTGGGTGAAGCTGGGCTGCCCGACGACCCGGACGATGTCTCGGACCTGCGGCCGGGTCAGCCGCACGTTCGGCGGCTTCGTCACGCTCGGGCCGTGCGTCTCGGCCGCGCGATGGCACCCCGGCGCCGCCAGCGCGGCCAGAAGAGCCAAGGGGAGCCAGCACGCCGGCCGGCACCAGAGGGCCCGACTTTCCGCATGGGTGGACAAGATGATGGGGCGCATTGCGGAACCCTCTTTAGGGTAAGCGCCTTTTCGGGCGCGAAGCATCCTGATGCCTCTGATCGCGCGACATAGAGCGTGGGTTTGGCTGCTCTTCGGGGGTGGCCGTCTCGCTGACGGGCTTCGTCGCCGCCATCGCCCGCGAGACCTCCACGGGGGCACCATCGGTGAGGTGTTGCAGATCGCCCAGGATCACCTGTTCCGTGCCCAGGATGGGCGTCCAGGGTACCTTGTCGCTGGGGGCCTCAGGGTCCACGGGGGGCCGGCGCTTGGTGACCTCGACCCACTCGTCGTCGCTGATGCCGACGTCGAGTTCGGTCTTCACCGCCTTGCCCCCCTCGTAGAGCCAGCAGAAGGTCTGATCGCCGTTATAGGTGAGTGCGTCGAGCGGCAGCGCCTGCACATTCGAACGTGCGATCATCACCTTGACGTAGGCATACATCCCCGGCAAGAGCTCGGCGTCGGGATTGCGAATGTCGATCTCGGCACGGAGCGTGCGGCTTTTCATGTTCAGCGCCCAGGAAGTACGCGTGACCGTGGCCGGAATCGGCTGGTCGCGGTACGCCTTGACCACCACGATTGCCTTGGTCCCGATCGTGACGAAGTTGGCGTCGCGTTCCGGGATGTCGACGAAGATCCGGACGATGTCGAGACGGTCGACAACGTAGAGCGGCGCGGCGTCGCCGGGCGAGAGGTCGGCGGAGAGGTAAAAGGCCGTGGGGTCGCCGGTCATGGGCATGACGAAATCGAACGTGTTGACGTTGCGGACCGAGATCACGCCCGGGAACGGGGCAGTGAGCGTAAGGTAGTCCACCCACGCCTGCGCCCATTGCTCCTCGTACTCGGCCACCTTCAGGGCGGCCTCGGCGACCCTGACGGCCACCTGTGCCTTCGCGAGCATGGCCTGGGCGGCCACCAGTTCCGCCTTCGCCCTCTTGATGGTCGCCTTCGCCTTGTCGCGCGCTGCGATGCTCGACTTGAGCTGATTGTTCGACTCGAAGAGGACGTGCGAATTGACCACGCCCTGGGCGACCTGGCGCTCGAGCCGCTTGACCTCCGTGTCCCAGCGGTCGACCTCGGCCTCGTACTTGGCCAGGATTTCTTCGGCCTCTTTCAGGCGCGCTTCCGCCGCCGTGACCTCGGCCTTGGCCACCTCCACCATCTCCTTGGCCAGCGCGATTCGCTCGCGGGCGAGCACGACGTCGGCCTTCTTCGTCTTGAGCTCCTCGTCGCGCTCGGGCGCGAAGAGCTTGGCGAGCACGTCGCCTTTCTTCACCTTGTCGCCGATGTCCACGGTCCACTTATCAATGTAAGCCGTCGGTTTGTTATAAATCGAGGTGCGCTCGTAGCTCTCGATGAAACTGGGCTGCCCCACTTCTCGGACGAAGTTACGGAGCTGCGGCTCCAAGAGCCGCACGGCCTCCGGCTTGATGGCGGTTAGGAATTCGATCTCCGGCTCGTGCTGGCAGCCCGGCGCCGTCAGGGCGGCGAACAGCCAGAGCAACACCCGGCGGCCGCCGGCGGCGCGATCCGCAAATTTGGCTGACAGAATCCGGTGCATCAGGGACCTCCTGGCGCGGATGATGGGGGCCCTCACCCGCCGCTGCCGATTGCGGCGTCGCCCTCGCCATGGTTGCTCGGGCCGTGCCCATCAGACGCGCCGCGGTCGGCGTATAGGTTCTTGACGTAATACCGGCTGTCGCGGTCGTCCGGGTAGTACGACGGCGACAGGGCCTGCTTCTTGCCAATCACGATCGCAAAGATCGACGGGACGACCAGCAAGGTGGCAAACGTCGACATCACCAGCCCGCCGATGACCGCCCGGCCGAGCGGGGCTTGCATCTGGCTGCCTCGCTCGAGGGCCAGGGCCATCGGCATCATGCCGACGGTCATCGCGCAAGCCGTCATCAAGATAGGCCGTAGCCGCTCGCTCGCACCGACGATGGCCGCCTCGGTCGACGACGCCCCCGTCTTCCAGTGCTCGTCCATGAACGTCACGAGCATCACCGAGTTCGAAACCGAGACGCCCAGGCACATGATCGAGCCCATGAACGATTCGATGTTGAGCGAGGTGTTGGTGACGTAGAGTATGGTTGCGATGCCGGCGATCACGCCCGGGACGGCGCCGACCGAGATCAGCGCCATGCGCGGCGACTGGAAATAGGCTGTCAGGAGCACGAAGATCACGAACACGGCGACCGCCAACCCGATCCCCAGCGACAGGAACATCTCGCGCATCGGGGGGAGCTGGCCCATGGTCTCCACACGCACGCCGCGGGGCGGGTCGCCGGAGGCGGCGAGCGCCTTGGCGACCTGCCCCGACGCCCGCCCCATGTCCTCCCCCTCGACGTTGGCGATGACGGTCAGGTAGCGCTGCGACATATCACGGTCGATCTCTCCGGGCCGCAGCCCCTTCTTGACCCGCGCCACGTCGCGAATCAACAGGTTTACCAGCGGGTTGACCGACTCAACCGGCAACGTCTCGACGTCTTCAGGCTTCTCGAGCCGCAGCGGCGGTATCTGTAGCTGGACTAAGTAGTCAAACCCCGTCTTCACGTCGATCCAGTAGTTGAGATTGGCGTAACGGGTCGACGACGTGGCCATGACGACGGCGTGGGCCACGTCCGAGACCTTGGCGCCGGAGAGTCCGGCTCTCTCGCGGTCGATGGTGACCTCGACGGTCGGGTAGTCGAGCTCCTGCACGAACTCGACGTCGCGGAGGAAGGGAATGCGCCTCATGTTGGCGGCGATCTTCTCCGCGTGCTGCCGCACCAGCGACAGATCGGTGCCGACGATCCGGATGGCGATCGGCGTCACCGCGCCGAAGCTCATGACCTGCGTCACCATGTCGCCCGGCTCGAACCCGAAGGTCGCCAGCTTGGCTTGCTGCTCGGCCTTGTCCTTGGCCAGGCCACCCTGCTCCAGCCGCTTGGCCAGCCAGGGGACCACCCGCTTGGGCAGGCGGTCGCGCATGGTCTCGCGGAACTCGTCGAGCTTGATCCCGACGTTCTCGGTGAACGCGACCCGCAACTGGCCGTCGTCGGGCCCGCGCATGAACAGGACCATGTTGTCGATGCCGAAGTTGGGGGCGACCTGACCGACGTAGCCCATCGTGATCGCGATATGCTCAGGCTTGACCACATGCTCGATCTCCTCCAAGCACTTGAGCCCCAACTGCCGCGTCAGCTCGAAGTTCGAGCCGGGCGGCGCGCGGAACCGCAGTACGAATTCCCCCGAATCGATCTGCGGGAACAGCTCCTTGCCGACCTGCAAGCCCAGCACGCCGAGGATGAGCGCGCACGCCACGATATAGACCGGCACGGTCAGCCAACGCATTGCGACGAACCAGTGCACCGCCCTGCCATAGACCTTGAGCAGCCGGTCGAACAGCCCGGGCTTCTTCTCGCCATGCCCCTCGTGGGGCTTCAGGAGCGCCACCGACAGGATCGGCACCCACGTGCTCGAGAGCAGGTACGACGAGATCATGGCGAACCCGACGGCGAGGGTCAGCGGCATGAACAGCGACCGGAGCGGGTCCTGCATGATGAACGCCGGGATGAACACCGACAGAATGCATAAGAGCGCCAAGAGCCGCGGCACGGCCGTGGCATTGCTCGCGAACAGAGCCGCCGCGGCGACGTTCGGCGCGTGCTGCATCTGCACGTGCGTGTTCTCGATCGTCACCGTCCCTTCGTCGACCAGAATGCCGATGGCCAGCGCCATTCCGCCCAGCGACATGATGTTGATCGTGTTGCCGGTCGCCCACAACCCGAATAACGACCCCAAGAGCGCCAGCGGAATGTTCGACACGACAACCAGCACGCTCCTCAGATCGCCGAGGAACAGCATGATCATGAGCCCGGTCAATCCCGCGCCGATCAGTCCTTCGGTTGCCACGCTCTCGACCGCCGCCACCACAGTGGGTGACTCGTCGAACTCAAAGCTCACCTTCACGTCCTTGGGGACCGCATCGCGGAACATCTGCATCGACTTGTGGACGTCGGCCACGACAGTCAAGGTCGATCCCGTGTCCTTCTTGATGATCGGCAAATAGACCGAATTCTTGCCGTTGACCAGCGCGTATCCATAAGTGATGTCGACGTAGTCCTGGATCGTCGCCACGTCGCGCAGGTAGACGTTCCGCTCCAGCTTGAGCGGGATGTTCCCCAACTGCTGGATGTCGACCACCGTCGCGTTGTTGGAAACCATCGGCATCGAGTCTTTGATATAGATGTTGCCCGCGGGGACGACGTTATTCCCCGTCTTCAGCGCGTCAATGACCTGCTGCGGCGTCAGGTTGTAGTCGAGGAGCTTGTTCGGGTCGACGTTGATGACGATCGAGCGCATGTTGGGGCCGAAGGGGGAGATCGCGACCGTGCCGGGGACATTTTTCTGCACCAGCGGCCGGATGATGTTTTGCGCCAGGTCTCCCATCCTCCCCAGCGACGTAACTTCGCTCTCGAATACCAGGTAGCCGACCGGCACGCTGCCTGAGTCCATCCGCATGATCAGCGGGGGCAAGGTCCCCGGGGGCATCCACGCTATCGCCCGGTCCGACATCGCCACGACCTGAGCCATCGCCTGGCCCATGTCGGTGCCGGGGAAAAACGAGAGCTCGCACAAGGCCACCTGCTGGATGTTCCGCGTGTTGATGTCCTGGATGCCATCAACGTACTGGAAATACAGCTCGAGCTCGTTGACGATGAAGCCCTCGATCTGGTCGGGGCTCATGCCGATGTAATCGAGAAAAACGTAGATCTTGGGGACATTCAGCGCGGGGAAGATGTCCACCCGCATGCGGCTGTAGGCCAGCACGCCGCCGCTTATCAGCGCTACGACCAGCATCAGGGTGGTGACCGGGCGCCTTAGCGCGAACACGGTCGGATTCATGAATCACGCTCCGAGTTGCTTCGTGGCCGTGCCGATGACGATTGGTCAAGCGGAAAAGTCGCAACGAGCAAGTTTAGCATCGCTTGTGCCAAGTCTGTAATGAATTCTGTCGCGTGCGCCGCAGGCGATCTCACCAGGTGGCGGTCGTGCTCGCTGAGCTTAGCGGCGCCGGTAACGGGTTGACACGGCTACCGCCAGCGTCTATGTTTAACAACCGTTAAAACATTGTGCGACAGCCGCGACAGCCTCTCCGGTTTACCGGGGGCGACGATCCTCTTGGGAGCGATGCGATGGCCCGCGGCCTTCCCTCCACCTGCCTTCTTGGCGGGTACGTGATCCTACTTACATGGATGCAGCCGGCCCGAAGTTTGGCGGCGGGCGAGCCGCTCCATCGCCAGATCGACCGCGCCATTGAGGCGAAGCTCGAGCGCGACGCGGCCGCGCCGGCCACTGACGCCGAATTCTTGCGCAGAGCCTGGCTCGACCTCGCTGGCATGATCCCCAGCTCTAACGACGTCCGAACGTTTCTCGACGATCCCTCGCCCTACAAGCGCCCGCGGCTGATCGAGCAGTTGCTTGACAGCCGCGAATACGCCCGGCGGATGCAGGAAGTGTTCGACGTGATGCTGATGGAGCGTCGCGACGACGTGCACGTGCCGGCCGCGGAATGGCACGCCTTCTTGCGCCGGGCCTTCGCCGAGAACGTGCCCTACAACCGACTGGTTGCCCAGATTCTCTCCGCCGACGGGACCAATCCCAAGACACGCGGAGCAGCCAAGTTCTATCTCGATCGCCAGGGCGATCCCAACTTGCTGGCGCGCGACGTCGGCCGCATGTTTCTGGGTCGCGATATGCAATGTGCCCAATGCCACGACCACCCGCTGATCGACGACTACAAGCAGGCCCATTACTACGGGATTTACGCCTTCCTCAACCGCACGACTGTGTTCACCGACCCGGTTGCCGGCGCGGTTCTGGCCGAAAAGGCCGAAGGAGACGTCACCTTCCGCTCGGTATTCAAGAAGAAGGTGTCGCACAAGACCGGGCCCCGAATCTTGGACGGGCCTGAGGCGAACGAGCCCTCGATGCCGAAAGGCGCAGAGTATCTGCTCGCGCCCGATAAGGAAAACAAGTTGAGGCCGATTCCGCGCTATAGCCGCCGCGCCGAGCTGCCGCACCGGCTGACTTCGGGGTCGGTGCCCGAGTTCGACCGCAACATCGTCAATCGTCTGTGGGCACTTTTGATGGGCCGCGGATTGGTGCAACCGCTCGACTTGCACCACGGCGAAAATCCGCCCGCGCACCCCGAGCTCCTGGATCTGCTCGCACGCGAGTTTCGTGCGATGGGTTATGACATCAAATCGTTCCTCCGCGAGCTGGCGCTTTCGCGGGCCTATCAGCGCTCGAGTGAGCCGCCGCCCGGCACCAGTCCCGGCGAAGAGAGCAGCCCGATGGCCGCGCTGGCGGTGGCGCCGCTCAAGCCTTTGAGCCCCGAACAACTGGCATGGAGCGTGATGCGCGGTTTAGGAATTGTCGACCGTACCCAGCGCCACGTCGTCGCTTCCCTAGACCGCGACGACCCGAAGCTGTGGGCGATTTTGCAATCCGATGCCAAGCGGCGGGCGCTTCGACTCACGATCGTCGAAGAGCGGGTCCACGATCAATTGCAAGGCAACGTCAGCCCGTTTGTGCACCAATTCGCAGCGGCGGCCGGCCAGCCGCAGAATGCGACCGAGCCGACCGTTCACCAGGCGCTTTTCTTGAGCAATGGCCACCACATCCAGGCCTGGCTGGCACCTTCCGACGGGTCGCTCATCGCCCGCCTCGCGGCCCTGCCGGATGCTTCGGCCGTCGTCGACGAACTGTACCTGAGCCTTTATTCCCGGCGGCCTACCGACGAAGAGCGCTCCGAGGCAGCGGGATATCTCGCACAGCGCTCCAAGGCGCGCGTGCCGGCGCTCCAGGAGATGGCGTGGGCCCTTCTTGCCTCGACTGAGTTTCGTTTTAACCACTAGCCGACGGAGAGCAACCGATGCGCTGCGATTATGCCTGCGGCTCGGCGGACCACTTGATCTCGCGCCGGGCGTTCCTTGGCTCGGCTGGAATGGGACTGGGCCTGGCTGCGGGTTTCTCGGGCTTCATCCGTCCGGCCGTGTCGGCCGAGCTGAACCGCCGCGAGCGCCAGGTGCTGTTGTTCTGGCTGGCCGGCGGCGCCAGCCAGCTTGAAACCTGGGACCCCAAGCCCAGAACCGAGACCGGCGGCCCGTTTCGCTCGATCGAGACCTCGGTGCCGGGAGTGCGGATCTCGGAGCTGCTGCCGCGAACCGCCCGGATTGCGCACCGCCTGGCACTGGTGCGAGGCGTGAATACCAAGGAAGACGACCACGGCAAGGGATACTACCTGATGCACACCGGCCGGCGCGAGCGCCGGGACAAGAGTATCCGCACCTGGGCTCGCTGGCGGCCAAGTATCTGACTTCCGAGCAGAACCCGCTGCCGGGCTACATCCACATTCAGCCGGGAGGCGGCGGCCTGGCCGCCGGCGAAGCGGCGTTTCTCGGGCCGAAGTACGGCTCGCTCGTCCTGGGCAACGGCCACGCGCCGGCCAACACGGCACGGCCCAAGTCCTTGGACGACGCCGGCGCCGCCGGCCGGCAAGTGCTCCGGCATCATCTCAACGATCGCTTCGCGCCGCTGCCGGACCGCCGAGACCGACGCCTACACGACCACCTACGAACAAGCCCAAATGCTCATGGAGCGCAGGGACGTCTTCGACGTTACCAAGGAGCCAGCTCGCGACCTCGAGCGCTACGGCACGCATGACCTGGGCCGGCAATGTTTGCTCGCCCGCCGCTTGCTCGAAGCCGGAGTCACCTTCGTCAAGGTGACCCATTCCAACTACGACACCCACAACGAAAACTTCGAGTTTCATCGCGAGCAAGTGGGCGAATTCGACCAGTCGTTTTCGACCTTGATTGACGATCTGGCCGCGCGCGGCCGGCTCGAGCATACGCTCGTGGTCGTGATGTCGGAATTCGGCCGCACGCCCACCATCAACCACCTGTACGGTCGGGACCACTGGAGTGCCGCGTGGTCGGTCGTGGCGGCCGGCGCGGGCATCAAGCCTGGAGTGGTCGTGGGCAAGACCAACGACAAGGGGACCGCCGTTGTCGACGGCCAGGTTCATGCCGGCCACTTGTTCCACACCTATCTGCGCAGTCGGGCTCGATCCGTCTAGCCCGTTCGACGTCGACGGCCGCGCAATCCAGGTCGCGGACCCCGCGGCCGGGCCGATCAAGGAACTGTTGGCATGATCGCCCAGCCCGACAAAACGCACATCTCCAGGGAGTACAGCCACAAGCGCCCGCTCGTCGCCTGCCGGTTCGACGCGCGCGGCCGGTACGTCTACGCCACGGCCGAAGACGACACCGTGCAGCGCTTTGACCTCGCCACGGGGAAACAAACAGCATACGTCGGGCACGAAAGCTGGGTCTTTGCGCTGGCGGCTCATCCCGCGGGAGACGTGCTCATCACCGGCGGCGGCGACGGCCGGCTAATCTGGTGGCCCGCCGCGGCCGACAAGCCCGCCCCGCTGCGGAGCGTGTCTGCACATCAGGGTTGGATCAGGTCGATCGCGATCAGCCCTGATGGTTCGGTCGTCGCCTCCTGCGGCAATGACAACGCGGTCCGGCTCTGGTCGTTCGGCGACGGCGCTCCCCTCTTCGAGCTCCCCGATCACGACAAGCCGGTCTACCGCGTTCTCTTCACGCCCAAGGGCAAGAGCCTGATCTCGGCCGATCTGCGCGGCAGGGTGATCGAATGGGACTACCGGCCCGGCAAGGAAGCGCGCAGGCTCGATGCGAGCAAGCTCTACAACTATAACGCGGCGGGGCAGGGAGTCGATTACGGCGGCGTGCGCGACCTGTCGCTGAGCCACGACGGCAAGTACCTCGCCTGCGGCGGCCTGGTCGAAGCCACCAACGCTCTCGGGGCGGTGAGCAACCCGGCCGTCCTGCTTTTCGACTGGCAGAACGGCAAGGAATTGCGGCTGCTGCGGCCCAAGGAGAACGTTCTGGGACTGGTGTGGGGGCTGCGGTTTCACCCTGCCGGCTTCTTGATCGCCGCGGTGGGGGGCAACGCGGGCGGTTACCTTTTCTTCTGGAAGCCCGAGCAAACGGGCGAAATCTTCAAACTCGGGTTACCCAATACCGCCCGCGACATGGACCTGCACCCCGACGGCCTGAGAATCGCGACGGCGCACCACGACGGCAGGGTGCGAGTTAGCACGATGGGTACCGAGGTCGCAACTGGCTGCCCAGAATGGCGGCCGCGAGCGGAATGAACCGCTCGTGGAAGTCGTGCCAGGCGTCATCCTGCTCCAGATACGGGTCCATGCCGGGAAATACCGATGGCATTTTTCGTCGCTCCCGACGAGGCAATGGGCAGCCGGTCACGGCCGGAACGCAATGACGCGCCAGACCGCTCAGGGCCGCGGTTTGGCCCTATGCGAAATACTGTACCAGATTCGACGCGGTAAGACGTGGTTCGACGACCCGCGCAAGCTAAACGGAGCACGCCCTCGGGCGCCGCCGCGGCGCGACAGTCTAGTGAAGCGTCGGATAAATGTCTCTCACCGGGCACGCGGCCCAATATAATTAACGATTTAACAAAATAAAATAGTGTGAATACGTTGAACATCCGGAAGACGAGGGTGCTGCCGTCGAGCGCCTTGTTAGATGCTCCTTTTCGCATCGCGTTGGGCGTCACGGATTGTCTCGTACACCTGCCGAGCATCGTCAATCAATTCCAACGCTGGGGTCGAGTATTGCCCAGCGCCTGGCCAATTGAACCCACCAAACCGGCCATGCCAAGGATAGGTCGGCCCAAGCGTAATTGTACCAGATCCGTCGCTCTTTTCCGTCAATGACACGTCAGTGAGCGTATCGATGTTCAATGATTTTATCGACCGGCGAAATAGCCCGGAAATGATGATCACGCGTTCGTTGGTGACACCATAATACATACTTGCGCGTTGCTTTGCGTCAACCCAGAAGCGACCGAAGATGAGATACAAGCCAACCAGCACAAACGGAATACCCCAAAGCATGAAGAAGAACGGAGCGCCACCGATAATTACCATGGTCTCCCAAAAAATGGCGAAGCCACCCCACATTAAACTGAATGGAATCAGGAAAGCATCGGCGGCACGTAGAGCCAGGCCCAACCGTGGGCGACCGGTCCAAAGCAGACGTTCTTTGGAACCGAGTTCAGGTTTGATTTGGCTTTCGGGGTCATCCCACATGCGGGTAGCTGTGTCTGAGCCGAAACCCTGCACGCCGACACCCGACTCGTCGCATCACGCCTTGTACTTCGCCATGAACGAGCGGTAGTGCGTGAACAACGGGTCAACGGCCAGTCCTCGTTTCCTCAAGGATTCCTGCCGGGCGAGCCAGTCTTCCAGCGCGACGTAAGAGTTCTTTGCCCGGAACCGTGCTTCGTATTCGCGCAACAAATCGCTCTCGCGCAGCCAGCGTTCGAACGCGTCCCAGCGCTTCACCCTGGCGATTCGTTCCTCTTCCATCGCGTGCTCGCGTCGCTCTCGAGTCGTTAGGTCGTTCTTCCCCGTAATGGCTGGCTTCTTGGTCGCGGAGTTCTGCGTGACCAAGGCATCGCTTTGGGCATGTCCGGTCTTATTCCCTCGGCGGACCGAATGCGTGGCGGCATTTGCTTGCGGTCGCGCCGCGCTTTGCTGCCCCTTGGCTCCATTCTTTTGTTGCGCCGCCAGCGCCTTCTGTATCGACTTGACCTCTTGCTGAACTGCGCGCTGTTGTGCCTTTTCCATCTGCTGCTGCTGTTTCAGCGCCTGCTGCTGCTGGCGAATCATCTGCTGTTGCTGATTCTGCCCGCCCGCAGCCTGGCCGCCTCGGACTGCGCCGCGCTGGGCCGACGCCGTCACCGGAAATGCCAAGACGACCGCCGTCACAAGCAACTGAGACCTCTTCATGCTCCGACTCCTCGGCGAGAGAAACAGCGGGTGTTCAACCGGGAGGGCTGACGCGCCGAGTCAGAACCCCTGTCATTCCAGTCGGAGAAGAATTATACGATACGCGCTGGCCGCAATTCCAGCGCCGTCGTCGGTTAGGATATGAAGCGGTGCGGGCCGGCCGCTACGTGCAATCCGACCGATCGGTCCGATCCGACGCGCGCCTCAGCCAGGGCGCAAGGAAACGACAGGGAGCACCCCCAGGCGAGCTGATGTCAGCCAGCCAAGTAAGATGGTTTTAGACCCGGCATCTTACGTTGCTCGATCAACGCGAGGAATGGCGCTGAATTCTGATCGGTCCCCGCCCGATCTATCAGGTGATCGACAAGGCTTACTGCGCGATACATGAGCTGCACATGAGCCTCCATTACCAGTCATGCGGTAGCGGAGTCGGAAGACCTAGCGATGAGCAACCGGGCGTCGCGCCTCTCACGGATCAGGCTCAAGATCCACCGAACCGTCAGGGTGCCTGATTCCGAGGCCCCAACGTCGCGACGCGTGCCGACTGGGCAACGGATCGGCACTGATCTCATCGACGTGATAACGACCGGGCGGGCTCGAAAAAGCTGACAGATGCCTACCTGGAAGCGAATCTGCCGGTGGTGCGGCGGAGGCTCTATCAGGGCGGAGTCAGACTTGCCATAATGCTGAACGAGGCGTTCACCGCACAGTGACCGCCTCGCTGGCGGCGTTATGCCGCAGACTCACGGCGTTGATGGAACCGGCCCGCTCAGGCTGGCCTCGAACGCGAATTCAACAAGGGTTGGTCCCATGAACCGGGTACTGGTCGCTTCGTTTGTGCTGATCTGGGTGCACACCACCTTCGCCCAGGACAAGCCCCTCACTGACGACCTCGCGAAACTTCAAGGCGTCTGGAAAGGAACGACCGGAGAAGACGGGCGTTTTCAAACGGTGATGACATTGAAGAGACAATCGGGGGCCCTGGACAACACCACACGCGATGGCAGCAAGATCGGGCTCAAATACAAGTTCGAGATCGACGAGAAAGCCGATCCGAAACGAATGCACCTCTTTGAGATCGTCCGATACGGCGGCAACGGTAGGGGGCCCGAACACGTGTACGGGATTTACCGATTCATTGATGCGGACACCATCGAAATCTGCAATGGATTTGATGGCAAGTATCCGACAGAATTCCAGCCCGGCGAACAGGGCAAGTTGTTCCTATTCAAGTTGAAGCGCGACACCGACGCGGCCAAGAGCGAGAAGTGATCGCCATACTATTGTCGCGCGTGGGCCGCGTGGCTAGCGACGAGGCTTTGTGCGAGGTGCGCCTACTCGCGCCCGTGGACCGAGATCGCGAATTGCCGCAGTCCACCGAACAGCCCGAAGAGATGATCAAGCAAGAATGGGATCGGCGGCGGCTCTGTCAGGCGGGGTGCGGCTGGCGTGGGTGCTCAATGAGGCGTTTACGGAGAGGTAGAGAGACGGGTGTGAGCGAACGCCAGTACCTAGTCAGGTCGACTTCGCGCCGATTGACTCCTCCCATTTGAGGTCTCTGAGCAACCAGGCAAAGGCGGCCTCAAAGGAGTTGTGGTCCCTCCAATTCGAGAAGTCGGGAATGAAATACTCTCGGATCTCTTCAGCCAAATCCTCCGCCAGATCCGCGTAGAAGCTCTTCCAATCCTCAAGTTTTTTATAGTCCATGAGTCGCACCGGGAAGAGCTTCGTCCTCCCTTCTCGGATCTCAGACTTGCGCGCTCGACGGATCTCGTCGCGGACCCATTTGCTGTTGACGCTGATCGGCGAAAGGACCAGCAGCAGTTTGTCAAAGACCCTTATCGCCTCATCGAGCTGTTCGTGCATCTTCTTGCCGGCCTGAATAGCCTCCGGCGCGAACCAGACTCGCAACCCTTTGTCTCGCATCCTGGAATGGAACCGCTTAGCGAAATCCTCGTCTTTGGTGCTATAGCTGATGAAGCGGGAGTAGAAGTGAATCGGATTCATCGATCCCAAACGGATGGGCAACGATCGAATCCACTCATCTGGCAAGCCGCATCCCCGGAGAAAGGCTCCGGGGATTTTGCCCTGCGAGATCATGAGCGTATCTGTACCGATCGTGCTAGGCTGATAATGGTAGACGCTCGCGAGCCCCTTGACCCTCGAAAGATCAAGATCTGTGAACTTTGTCCAAGCGCACTGGGCAACGCTGAGGTTGGCGCCGCTGAGGTTGGCGCGGCTTAGGTCGGCGTGGGTGAGTTCGGCGCGACGGAGGTCGGCGTTGCTGAGGTTGGCGCCCCTCAGGTCGGCGCCGCTGAGGTCGGCAAGGATGAGTTCGGCGCGGCTGAAGGTCAGCGCCGCTGAGGTCGGCGTCGATGAGGAGGGCGCCGCTGAGGTTGGCGCCGCTGAGGTCGGCCCTGCTAAGGTTGGCCCCGCTGAGGTTGGCCCGACTGAGATTGGCCCCCTTCAGGTTAGCCCCGCTGAGGTCGGCCTGACTGAGGTCGGCTTCGAAATCGTCGCCGAGGACTGCCAACGGCGTTCGATCGTCAGGCGCGCGACGCCGATTCCATTCGGCGATTCCCTCCGGCCCTCCCCTGAGCAGCCTAATAGCCTCATCGCGGTCCATGTCGCCGATCTCCGTTGACCACACAGCGGCGTTCGTCACTTCTCTGATTTGAATGGCGAACAATCGCGCATCATACCTGAAGCGGGCCGGAGACAAGAGTCCCGCGGCCGGTCGACACGAAAGGCTGCAGCCGAAAGCCGGCGTAAGGTTGGCGTGGGTGTTCAATGAGGCGTTTGCCGAGTAGTTTCAGGCGTGAGCGCCCGTTCGCCGTGGATTTCCTTGCGGGGACGCCGGGCGCCTGATTCGGTAGGCGCCCGCCCTTTCTCAGCCGTTCCACGATGCGGTCGAAGTCCTTTTCCGGTCTCTTCGTTCGCTGGTGCCACGCTTTTAACTGCGCTTCGCGTGTCTCATTCTCACGCCAAACATTCAAGGCTGCATTCATGAGCGACCGCGTTCTGAAGTCGTAGATCAGCAACATCACAAACACGACTGCGAAGACCACGCTCGCGATCCAAGAGAAGTGCCATAACACCGCAAACGTGCCGGCGAGGGTGCGGCGCTGCGGGCCATGCTTTCGCAGTTCATCGCCATTTCCAACTACGCGGGACTCGAAACGCGCGTGGCCGAGCTGGAGCGGCGGTTCCATGGGCACACTAGCAAGGCGCAGCCCCTGGATACGCCCGCCGAGGAGGGCGAGGCTCCCGCCGAACCGGCGGAGACCCTCGGGCGGCAGGCAACTTCCGCGAACGACTGGACCGCGCAGAAAGTAGAAAGGAGCCAGTAGACCGCAGGAGAGCAGGCGGTGGTTTTCGTGCTCTCCTTACCACTTTCTCTGCTCTCCTTCTCTATTTTTCGGCCAGTGGCCGAAAAAGGCCCGTGCGGCGTTGGGCCCGGCGAGTTCAGCACGCACCCACGGGCTCGGTCGACCCAGCGGCCGCCTGAAGGCGACTGGCGGGTCTCGCGGTGACGAGATCGACTGGCAACCCGCGCGGGGATTGTGTAAACTCTACACCAGCAGGAACGCCCCCGCGCGTTTGGCCGTCCCGGAGAGGCCAACGGGCGGCGCCGCCAGCAAAGGGTTCCGGCCTCGGGACTGGCCGTTGCAACCCGCGTCTCCTCTCGAACTCGCCGTTCTCGGCGCCTTCCCTCCTGTTTCATTGCGGGTGGTGCACTTCCATGTCTAGCGATGACGATCTCTTCGCTGAAGAGCAGTCGATGGTCACGATGAGCTTCGGCGAGCACATCGAAGAATTGCGCTTGCGGCTGATCCTTGCTCTGATCGGGCTGTTCGTCGGTGTGATTGTCGTTTTCATTCCACCGTTCGATATCGGCTGGCGGATCATGAAGAAAATGGAAGAGCCGGCCAAGGTCGCGCTCGCTAAGTTCTACCGCGAACAATATGAGAAGAAAGCCCAGGAGGCCGAGGCCGAAAAGACGCTCAGCCCCAAGGTCGAGGCGGTCATCGACGCGAAAGCACTATTCGCGGAGCTGAGAAGACTGCGCCAAGCTCGAGCTGCCGAGCGAGGAAGCGCTCGAGGGCAAGACGCTCGGCCTGCCCATGCAATTCTTCGCCGCAGGGATGATCAAGGTGACTCAGGGTTCGACGGTGCAGATCGACCAGAGCCTGGTCTCGCTGGCACCCCTTGAGACCTTGACCATCTTCTTCATGTTGTGCCTGGTCGCCGGGCTGGTGCTCGCCAGTCCGTGGGTCTTTTACCAGGCGTGGGCATTTGTGGCAGCAGGCCTCTATCGCCATGAGCGCCGCTACGTGAAGAAGTACTTGCCCTACTCGCTGGGTCTGTTCTTGGCGGGTGTGTTTCTCTGCTTCTTCTTCGTGCTTCCCCTGACGTTGAACTTTCTGCTTCAGTTCAACGTGTGGCTGGGGGTTGCCCCGACCTTGCGGCTCTCCGACTGGATGGGCTTTGCGACGATTCTACCCCTGGTCTTCGGCATTGCGTTTCAGACGCCGCTCGTGATGTTGTTGCTCGAGCGAATCGGCATCCTGTCGGTGGCCGATTTCCGGGCAAAGCGCAAGATCGCGATTCTGGTCATCACGGTCGCAGCAGCGGTGCTAACGCCGGGCCAGGACCCGATCAGCATGCTGCTTCTCGCCGTACCCATGATCTTGCTCTATGAGCTCGGTATCCTTTTGATCGGTGGGCGCAGCGGCAAAGAGGTTCTGGCCGGATCGTCGGGCTGACACGCACCTGGAGGGGGCTGCAACTTTGGAGACTGACGGCGGGACTGGGGAAAGCGTTGCTGACTTGCCCGAACCCGCGCATCGCGCAGCCCGAGGCCACGCCGGGCACCGTCTATCTGGTCGGTGCGGGCCCGGGCGATCCGGGCCTGCTCACGCGGCGGGGCGAGGCGCTGCTCGCACAGGCCGATGTCGTCGTCTATGACCACTTGGCGGGCGTCAACCTCCTCGAGCTTGCTCCACTCGAGGCGCAGCGAATCGAGGCCGGCAAGTCGATCGGTCACTGCGTGCTCAGCCAGGACGAGATCAACAGCATGTTGATCGAGCAGGCGCGGGCCGGCAAAACAGTCGTGCGGCTCAAAGGCGGCGACCCGCTGATCTTCGGCCGGGGCGGCGAGGAAGCACAGGCGCTTCATGCCGCGGGCATCCCGTTCGAGATCGTGCCCGGCGTGACGGCGGGGGTCGGGGTGCCGGCCTACGCGGGTATCGCGGTGACCCACCGGGCGGCCGCTTCGGCCGTCGCCTTCGTGACCGGACACGGCGATCCCGAATCGGAATCGGAGCGCGAGCGCGGCCGGCTCGACTGGCAAGCACTGGCTCGCTTTCCGGGTACGCTCGTCGTCTACATGGGCGTCACTCACCTGGCGGCCATCTGCCGAACGTTGATCCGCCTGGGCAAGCCTGGCGACACCCCGGCCGCCGTGATCCAATCGGGCACATTGGCCAGTCAGCGGACCGAGGTCGCCAGCCTCGAGACGTTGGCTCGCAGCGCACGCGGCTCGGCGGTTCAACCTCCCGCCATCTTGGTTGTGGGTTCCGCGGTCGAATTGCGCGCGGAGCTCGCGTGGTTCGAGCGCCTGCCGCTGTTCGGCCAGCGAATCGTCGTGACGCGTCCGCGGCACGAGGCAACCTCAGCGGCCGCTCGATTCGAGGCGCTCGGCGCGGAAGTGCTACTGGCGCCCGCCGTCGAGATCCAGCCGGTTGCCGACTCGGGGCCCCTTGATGCGGCGATTGAGCACCTGGCCGACTACGACTGGCTGGTCTTCACTTCGGCCAACGGCGTAAGGTTCTTCATGCAGCGGCTAGACGAGCGCGGGCGCGACTTGCGAGCCCTGGGGCACCTGAAGCTCGCAGCGATAGGGCCCGAGACAGCGCGAGCCCTGGCGCGGTTCCACCTTCGTGCCGATCTCGTGCCCAAGTCGTATCGCTCCGAGGCCTTGGCCGAGGCACTCGCCCGCGTCGCGGCCGGCCGCAAGGTCTTGCTTGCCCGCGCCGACCGTGGCCGCACGCTTCTCAAGGACGAGCTCGATCACCTGGCCGACGTCGACCAGGTTGCGGTCTACCACCATGCCGACGCACCCTCGCTACCCGATGCGGTGGTCGCACGCATTGCCGCGGGCACCGTCGATTGGATCACCTTGACCAGCTCAGCGATCGCCGCTCGGCTCTACCAGCTCTTGTCGGACCACGACCGCCGCCGCATCGGGCGCGAGATCCAGCTCGCCAGCTTGAGCCCGGTGACCACGCAGACCGCTGTCGGCCTGGGCTGGAACGTGGCAGTCGAAGCGGTCGATTACACCTGGGACGGCTTGGTCGCTGCGATCGTCGCATGTGTCGCCG
The DNA here is from genome assembly GCA_963830625.1 of uncultured Isosphaeraceae bacterium. GTDB lineage: Bacteria > Planctomycetota > Planctomycetia > Isosphaerales > Isosphaeraceae > CAWHMZ01. The sequence goes on from CAWHMZ010000009.1 coordinate 609,330, forward strand.
CGAAGAACCCGGTTACGGACCGGTCGTGCTGAGGACACCCGCACAGTTCGCGCAGCTCACGCACCGTCTCGATGCCCTGCCATAGAAGGAAGCTGGCGCCCATGATGAACAGCACGTCCATGGTGATGCTTGGGCGGTCGAAAATCTTGAACGCCAGGTCGAGCAGAAACACCAGGCAAATGATTCCGGCAACGGCTATTGCCGACCAGGTGATGACCTTGTCGGTCTCCATGTCAGACCGCTCCGCTGATTGTGACAATGAATCGAGATAGGACTAATTTACCACAAATCAACGGCTGGTAGAGACCCAAATGACAACCCGACGACAATTTCTCTCAGCTCGGGCGAATCGGAATGGATCGCGGCTTGGCCGGACTGCGCTTGGGAAGCCTGATTTGCAGGATTCCGTTGGTCGCTCGGGCCTGGACGCGGTCAAAGTCGACCTCACTGGACAGCCCCAGCTCGCGATGGAAAGCCCCGAACCGCCGCTCGCGCACCTGTAGTAGCGACTCCGGTACGTCGCCCTGCTCCTTTAACCCGCCAACGAGAGGACATTGCCCGTAACCGCCAGATCGAGCTTTGCCGGATCCACGCCCGGGATCTCGGCCACCACGATGATTTCTTCAGGCGATTCATAGACGTCGATCGCAGGGCTCCAGGCGGTCGGATCAAGATCGGTGGGCGGCGACTCGGCACCGCGCAACCGGCCCGGCTCGAGGTAGGCCTCGAGCATTCGATTGAGCTCGTGCTGCAACATCGACAAAGGGCTCGAAACGTCTCGGCCCCATGGATTCGAACGGCTCATGTGCAGGCTCCTAATTCGTTATGACTTGATCTCGATTCGCCGGGTCCGAGCGCGCTCGGCCTTGGGCAGGAACAGACGCAAGACGCCGCTCTGGATCTCGGCGGTGATGCGCTCGCGATCCACCTCGTCGCTGAGGATGAACGAACGCCGGTAATCGCCCAGCCGATACTCTTCGTGGACTAATCGCGCCCCCTCGGGCGCAGGCGAATCGATGCGGGCGTGAAGAGTGAGCACATTGTCTTCAAGCTCGATCTGCAGATTTGACTCTTTGGCGCCGGGCAGGTCTGCTTCGAGAGTCAGGCCCTCCGGTCCTTCGTGGATGTCGATCGGGGGAGTGAACGTCTCCGGCCGCTCCGTCACCGCGGATTGCGCCGCCCGGTCAACCCCCGGCTCTTTCTGGCCGCTCGCCCCCACGCGAACCCGAACTGTAGGAATCTCGATTTTCATGGTCCCCACCTTTCCCTCAACCGGCCGCCCCACTGGCCGTCACCGTGATGTGCCGCGGCTTGGCGCTTTCCGCCTTGGGAAGCGTTACCGTGAGAATGCCGTCTGAAAATGACGCAACCACCTGAGCACCGTCAACGTGGTCCGGAAGCGTGATCGTGCGCGCCCAGCGCCCCATCGGCCTCTCCTGGCGACGGTAGCTCTCCTCTTTCACTCCGTCCGATCGCTTCCTATCCCCACGCATCGTCAGGGTCTCGCCGGTGATCGTCAGGTCGATGTCCGCCGGTGCGACGCCCGGAAGTTGGGCCGACAGAATGTACTTCTCGCCCGCATCGTAAAGGTTCAATGGCGGGTATTGATGAGCACGGCGCACCGCCTCGATCGGATCGAGCGATTCAAACAACCGCCCCACTTCACGCTGCAGTTCACGCAACGGATCCCAGCGCCGCTGCCAATGTAAACCACTCATACGACCTCCTCGCGTTTCAACTCGGAACAGAACCGACGCCCAATCTGCCAGTTTCGACTTGCCGCTCGTCGTTAGCAATAACGAATGCAGACGATGTGCCAAACCGTATCGAGACCGTTAACGACGATGTACGATTGGTCGCAAGTTAGAATTACTAAACGCCTAACATCTATGAAAATCTGGCAGGTCGCGGCGTCCGGCTCAGCCGCGAGTCACTGGTTGGCTGTCAGAATGACATGGCCCGCTGGCGATCGTCGACGATGCACGGGCGTGGCTGCCGTTATGGCATGTATGACCGGAACCCGGGGGCGACGCGCCGGTCGAAGAGCCGGTTTGGCCGTTGTGCGATGGTCTACCATTCAACGACGAGATTTCGAAACCGGGCGGCTCGTTCGGGGCTGGGCTCGAACGAGAGCCAGCCGCTCGCGTCGCCGCACTGGCGAAAGCACGACGGTTTGCCCGTTGAGGGACAGTAAAACTTGGTCGTCCTGGCGCCGCAGTCGGACCGTGTGCCAGGATTCGGAGTCGTCCGCTCCTGGAATCGACTCGGCGCTCCGTCCCGAGGTGGTCGCCGCACCGAGTGAGTAGCCGGCGATCCGAATTTTAGAGAGGTCAGTCGCGCTCGCGAAAACGTCTACCGTCAACTCGAATCGATCGGGAAGCAGCACGGGCAAAACGTGCGGAACGCCGCGGCCGCCGGGCGTTACGACCAGCGGCTCTGCTACGAAATCGGCGATGCGCAGCGGTTCCAGTGCGAGCACCTTGGCCTGCTTCAAGCGTGCTTCGATAGCCTGCGCATGAGGCCAGCGCAAACACAGGCAAGCCGCCATGATCGACGCGACGGCCACCGTCGTCCGAAGCGCCCACGCACACGATGCCCGCACGCGCGGCTCGACCCGAAATGGACAGTACAAAAGCATCAAGACTCGCTGGAAGAGCGGCGACCGGCGTTCCGACTCGCGCACCATTGATTCGGCAGTCTCGCGGCCGCTCCGGGGCGAACTGTCTGATTGGCCAGTCCGAGAACCTGCCAGTGAGAGCAGCGATGCCGCGTACCCCAACGTCGTCCCATAACGCAGAGCGGCCGAGTGATCGGCCATGAATTCCTGGTCGATGAGAAGCTGCGAGCGAAGCCACCAAGTCTGCGGCAAGAAAAACCACACGGCTTGGGCCACGCCCGCCAAAGTTCCGAACCACGCGTCCGCGCGCTCGGCGTGGGCGATCTCGTGCAATAGGCTCAGTCTTACCAGATCGGCGTCGCTCTCCAGCTCGTCATATTTTGGCGGTATCAAGATGGTCGGCCGGAAGAGCCCGACAACAACGACCGGGTGGGCGACCCGCGGCGTCACGCGCAGCGCCGGTCGCAGGCGCCGCGGGTCGGCAGCCGGGAAAAGTTGATTGTAGCGCTGCTGGGTACACGACGACGGCTCGCGCGCATCGCGCACCCAGCGGCGCACCACCCAAAATCCCAGGAGCAGCCACGCCAGGCCCAGCCCCATGCCGCTCAAGGCCGTCATGGTCAGCCCACGGCCCAGCCACGGTCCCGGCGTGAGCACGACACGACGATGATAGTCGGCCGCCAGACTCTGAGACGGACCGACCGTTAAAGCTCGCTGCGCCGCAGGTTGGCCGGTTTGCTCCAGGTGACGAATGACGTGCGCAGGTACAAGGCCCGAACGGACCATGACATCGATCACGTCGAGTCGCGGCAAGGGGGCGAACGCCACGACAGGCATCATCAAGAGCGAAGCGAGCAGCCCGGCCCGGGCGATCGAGATCCGTTTGGAAGGTTGGCGACAAACGAGCATCGCCAAAATCACGAAGCTCGACAAAATCGCAGTCGACAACGACGCGTCAAAAAGGACCAAACCAACACGGTCGAGCCAGACCCACATGCTCAGGGCCTTACTCCAGAGTTTCGTTCCGCCAGCAAACCCTGTGCGCTCCACGCTCAGTGGTGGATCGTACAGAATTCAATCAGAGACGCAAAGATCCATGAACGCGACGATGACGACAAACAAGGGCGACACCCGTACCGGCCGGCAGCGGTTCATTTCCGTCGCCGGCCGATCCGCGCTGGGCCCTGCGCGCCTCGTTCGCTACACTTTACTTTGCGCCCCTGGCTGAAACGGTTCAAGACTCTTCGGAGCCAAGCTCGTCGTCAGGCTCGGGATTGGGGAGCGTGTGGTTCTGGGCGGCATCGATCATGGCGCGCAGCCGGTCGAGCTCCTCTGGAGTGGGAGACTTCGAGCCGAGAAGCGCTACCATCATGCGATCCAACGCTCCATCAAACACACGATCCACGAATCGCCGGGTTAATTCCCGAATCGTCCGATCGGACGACTTTTTGGGAATATAGACGAACGTCCGGCCCTCCACGACATGTCGGACCAGGCCCTTCTTATCTTCCATGATATTGAGTAGGGTCTGAACGGTGCTGTAGGCGACCGGCCCGGCAAAGCGGTTCAGGTCGTCTTGCACTTCTCGCACACTTCCCCGGCCGCGAGCCCAGAGAATCTTCATGATCTCCAGCTCACGATCCGTCACCATCTGGGTCTTCCGCACGGTCAACTCCTCTGCAAATGATGCGTAAAACGAGAATAATCATGCACGTAACGTAACGTGCTCCATCACAATACGCAACCCGAAGCAACTCGGAATTCGCGGATTCTAAGTGCGATCGCCACGATCTTGAGGAACAAAGGCAACGTTCCAATTTGGGCAAGCTGCGTGGCACCTGTCGTGCTGCGCTGGCCGATCTACAATGATGATGTGTTTTTTCTGGCTCCGCAGCCCCACGCTCGCGAGCCGACCGATCCGTCATTAGCCATTAGTCATTAGTCCTTAGCCGTGTCGTACTGTCACGGCGTTTGCACTTCTGGTAAACTCAGCCTCTGGTAGGCGAGAAGCTGGACCCAGACGTCGACCCGCTCGGGCGCCGGCCCGTGAAACGCCCATGACCCGAATCGTGATCTATGACACAACGTTGCGCGATGGGAGCCAGGGCGAAGGAGTGAACTTCTCGCTCCAGGACAAGCTTCTGATCACCAGCCGCCTCGACGAGGCCGGCTTTGACTATATCGAGGGGGGTTACCCCCTTTCTAATCCCAAGGATGCGGCTTATTTCCGCCATGTTCGCGAGCTCGAGCTCAAGCATGCCAAGGTCGCCGCGTTCGGCATGACCCGGCGTCGCGATATCGCTGCGGAAGATGACCTCGGTTTGAAGGCCTTGGTCGCCGCTTCTGCGGCGGCGATCACAATCGTCGGCAAGAGCTGGGACCTGCACGTCCACGACGTGCTAGGGGTATCGCTCGACGAAAACTTACGAATGATCGCCAACTCGGTCGCCTTTTGCGCGGCCCAGGGAGGGGAGGTCATCTATGACGCCGAGCATTTCTTCGACGGCTTCAAACGCAATCGTGACTACGCGCTGAAGACCATTTCTGCGGCCGCGGGGGCGGGCGCGGCCTGGATTGTGCTCTGCGACACCAACGGCGGCGCCCTGCCCGAAGAAATCGGCGAGGCCGTCAGCCTGGTCGTACGCGAAATCACCGTCCCCGTAGGCATTCACACTCATAACGACGGCGACCTGGCTGTGGCCAATTCGCTGGCGGCTGTGCGGCATGGGGCCACGCAAGTCCAGGGAACCATCAACGGCCTGGGCGAACGGTGCGGCAACGTCGACCTCTGCAGCGTCGTCGGCAACCTGGCGCTCAAGTTTCCCGGGTATTCGGTGCTCGTGCCGGGCAAGCTCGAGCACCTGACCGAGCTGTCGCGCTACGTCTACGAAACCGCCAATATGAACTTCCGCTCGAACCAGCCGTTCGTGGGCGCGAGTGCCTTTGCCCACAAGGGAGGGATGCACGTTCACGGCATTCGCAAGAACGCCGCCAGCTACGAGCACATCGAACCGGCCAAGGTCGGAAACGAGCGCCGGGTGTTGATCAGCGAGCTCTCGGGCAAGTCCAACATCGCCGAGAAGCTCCGCGAATACGGCCTCGAGCTTGATGCCGCCTTGCAGTCCAAGGTGCTCGATCGCGTGCAAGACCTCGAGAACGAAGGCTACCAGTTCGAGGCAGCCGAGGCGTCGTTCCTGCTCTTGGTCTTGCGGCTCGCGGGCCGCGATCGCCCTTGGTTTCAGTCGCGCGGTTACCACGTCAGCGTCAGCGGGACACTCGGCCAGGGCCACCAGATCTCGACCGAGGCGACCGTCAAGCTCGAGGTCAGCGGGCGACTTGAGCACACCGTCAGCGAGGGGGATGGTCCGGTCAATGCGCTCGACGGCGCACTGCGCAAGGCGCTCGGGGGCCACTACCCCTTCCTGGCGGAGATGAGCCTGGTCGACTACAAGGTTCGCGTGATCAACGCCCGGGCGGGCACGGCGGCCCGCGTGCGAGTCGTGATCGAAAGCAAAGACCGCGACGAGCTCTGGGGGACCGTTGGCGTCTCGGAAAACATCATCGAGGCAAGCTGGCTGGCTTTGATCGACTCGTTCGAATACAAGCTCGCCAAAGACGCGCGGTCCGTCACGCGGGCGAAGGTGGCGCCGGCCGAAAGCCCGAATTGACCGGATTGAGTGCTCCCGCTCGAGACGTCTGCGCAAGCGTGATCTCGTGTCGCAGTCACTTTACGTTTCGCCGAGGCCACGGAGAAAAACCCCATGCCACCAGTGCACACCAACTTTGACGCACCGCCTGACCTGGCGCGGGTCGCGGCGGACGAGTTTGCATGCTATTTTCGCCACCTGGCCGCGCGCGTTGACCGCGCCGGCCGGTCTGTCACCGAAGAGCAATTCTGGGCCAAGCCCTTCCCCTTCGGCAACAGCATCGGGCATCTCGTCTTGCACCTGACCGGCAATTTGAACCACTACATCGGCGCAATCGTCGCCGGCTCGGGCTACGTCCGGCACCGCGAGCACGAGTTCACCGACCCCGTCCGGCATCCCCGCGACGAAGTCTTGGCGAATTTCCATCAGGCGGCGGAAATGGTCGCGCAAACCGTCGCAGCCGAAACCGCCGCAGGGTTTGCCGCGCCGGTCGCCGAGCAGCCGCCGATCCACACGCGCTTGGGGCTCTTTCTCGTGTGCGCGGCCCATCTTAACAACCACGTCGGCCAGATGAGTTACCTGGTCCAGGCGCTTCAATCGACCACCAAGGAGCCCCCGACCTGGTGACGACAAATCAGACTTATTTCGACGTGGACTGCGAACTTATCGCCGAATATCGTGCTCCACAGAGCGGGTGAGCGCTTGCCGCGCACGGCCGGCGGCGGTCCGCGGTGTCGAGAGTTCTTCAGCGCTGGCCGCGACGCACCCACCGGGATTGAGGCAGGATCGCGATGGTCTTATAATTCGATGAGTCAAAGGAGTCGACGGTAGTTCGGCTGTTGGGTGCGGGAGGTGCGAAGGATGGAAGTTAGGCAAGAGTTCCTGGTTCTCGAGTCGGACGGCGACGTTGCTGTCTACGCACCGAGCGATTTCCCCCTTGGAACGCCGATCGGTCGTGACGCGAAACGGTTGCGCGTAGCGGGCGCGACCCGCGTGCGGCCTCCCCGCGTCCATCTCACCTGTCGCGAATTCGAAGACTGGCGCAAGGAACTCGAGAGCGAGGGCCGTTCGGTGTCGCTCGGCGGGTTCTGGAGCAATCCTGAAGCGGTTTTTGATACTGACGACGTTGTCTCGCACGGGAACTTTCGGCCGTTGGAGGATGTTCGCGATGAGCTACTCCGTCGAGCTGACGGACGATTTGGTCCGGCAGCTTGACGGGTGGCGGCTCTCGAGTCACGAAATCCGTGAGATTCTCAAGGGACTGGACGCCCTAGCCTCCAACCCCACCCGTCAACTCATCCGCGTCGGCCCGCCCGATGACACGCTCCAGTTCGACCTGATCATAATCGACGCCGGAGCGCAGCGCCGCGATGTCCTGTACACGTTCACGGTCCGCTACGGTGCCGACGAAGAAACGCTTTTCGTCGTGGAGTGCGAACGTCTTGCCGAGGATCGCCCTCTTCCTTAGGGTGTCTGAAGCGAATCGAGGTGCAAAAAAGCGGAGTTCTGAACCGGAAGTGCTTTGCTAACCCTTCACTCGAGGGTCGCGACCGAATGAACACATCCGACCTCCCCAAGCAGTACGACCCTCAAAGCGCGCAGAGGCGCTACTACGAGATGTGGGCCGAGAAGGGCTATTTTCACGCCGACCCGGCGAGCCCGCGTCGTCCTTATTGCATCGTGATCCCGCCGCCGAACGTTACCGGCGCCCTCCACCTCGGCCACGCGCTCAACAACACCCTCCAAGACATCCTCATACGCTGGCGGCGCATGCAGGGCTACGACGCCCTCTGGATGCCGGGCACCGACCACGCGGGCATCGCCACTCAGGCGGTTGTCGAAAGGCGCCTTTTGGAGGAAGAACGCAAAACGCGCCACGACCTGGGCCGCGAAGCTCTGGTCGCGCGCATCTGGACCTGGAAAGACGAATACGAAAAGCGAATCTTGTGCCAGCTTCGTCTCATGGGCTGCTCGTGCGACTGGGAACGAACGCGGTTCACGCTCGACGAAGTTTGCTCGCGCGCGGTTCGCCGCACATTCTTCAACCTCTTCAAAGCCGGCAAGATCTTCCGAGGCAAGCGCCTCGTCAACTGGGACACGCAGCTCCGCACGGCCGTGGCCGACGACGAGATTTACTACGAAGAAGTCTCCGGCCATCTCTGGACGATCAAGTACCGCGTGATCGATGCCCCGGCGGGTGAGGTCTTGCACATCGCCACCACCCGGCCCGAGACCATGCTGGGCGACACGGCCGTGGCCGTGCACCCCGACGATGCGCGCTACCGGCACTTGATCGGAAAGCTCGTCGAGCTGCCGCTGACCGGGCGCATGATCCCAATCATCGCCGACCCGATCTTGGTGGATCCGGCGTTCGGCACCGGCGTGGTCAAGGTCACGCCGGGCCACGACCCCAACGACTACCAGGCCGGTCTGCGCAACCGGCTGCCGATGATCAACCTCTTGAATCCCGACGGCACCTACAACGAAAACGCCGGCGTGTACGCCGGGCTCGATCGCCTGGTGGTTCGCAAGCGGGTTGTGGAGGCCCTCAAAGCAGCCGATCTGCTCGAGCGCGTCGAGACGTACTTCGTGCGCCTCAATCATTCCGACCGAAGCAAGACGCCAATCGAGCCGTACCTTTCGGACCAGTGGTTTGTGCGCATGGGCGACGAGCCGGTCGGCACCGCCGGATTCGCGCAGCAGGCGATGGACGCCGTTACGTCGGGCCGAATTCAGATCCACCCCGGCGCTACGCCAAGAGTTACCTCGACTGGCTCGGTGAAAAACGAGATTGGTGCATCAGCCGCCAACTCTGGTGGGGACATCGCATCCCGATCTGGCACTGCGCCACGTGCTCCGAGGGCGACCTGGCGCACGCCTTCCCGGGCCGCGACAACGTTGTCTGGCGTCCCGCGGAGACCGGCGGCTGGCTGGTTTGCGGCGAGACGGATCTGGAGGGCGACGAGCTGGCACCTACTCACGTGCTGACGCAAGACCCCGACGTTCTGGATACCTGGTTCAGCTCGGCACTGTGGCCGCACTCGACATTGGGCTGGCCCGACGAGACCCCCGAGCTGACGAGATACTACCCGACCAGTGTTTTGTCGACCGCGCGCGACATCATCACGCTCTGGGTGGCTCGCATGGTCATCTTCGGGCTCTTCAACCGCGGCGACGTGCCCTTTCGCGACGTGTACATTCACCCGATCATCCAGGATGGACAGGGCCGGCGGATGTCGAAGTCGCTGGGCAACGGCGTCGACCCCGCAGACATCATTGAAATCTACGGCTCCGACGCGCTGCGCTATACGCTGGCGGCGGGTGCGACCGAGACCCAGGACCTGCGGATTCCGGTCGAGCCGCTCAAGCTCGAGGGCGGCCGCGGCGTCAACACGTCCGAGCGGTTCGAGCAAGGCCGCAACTTTGCCAACAAGTTCTGGAACGCGGCCCGGTTTGCGCTTTTGAACCTCGAGGGCTACGAGCCGGCCGCGGTCGACCCGCAAGCTCTCGCGACCGAGGACCGCTGGATCCTGGGCGGACTGGATGCCACGATCGAGGGAGTGACAAGGGACCTTGAAAGCTTCCTGTTCGCCGAAGTGGCCCGGCGGCTGCGCGACTTCACCTGGGCCGACTTCTGTGACTGGTATGTCGAGTTTGTGAAGGGCCGGCTGCGCGATCCGAGCGCGCCCGCTGGCGCAGCGTGTGCTCGCCGCGGTGCTCGACCAGCTCTGCCGGCTGCTCCATCCGATCATGCCGTTTGTGACCGAGCAAGTCTGGGAAGCTCTGAACGCCGTGGCGCTCGTTCGGGGACTCTATGAGCCGAAAACCGCCGAAGAGAGCGTGTGCATTGCCTCGTGGCCGGCACCACTGGGCTTATCCGACGAGACGGCTCGCAGCGTCGTCGATCACTGGCGCGAAGCGATCAAGGCGTTGCGCAACCTGCGCGCCGAACGCAACGTGCCCAAGGATGCTCGGACCGCGCCGATCATCATTGCCCAGGGGGGCGTCGCCCTTGCTCTCAAGAGCGGCGAGCCGTTTCTGCGCAGCCTGGCGCCGGCCGAGTCGGTCACGATCGTGCCGGCCGTCCACCGTCCGGCCGAGTGCGCCGTCGCCGTGCTGCCCGAGATGGAGATCATCTTGCCGCTCGAGGGCTTGATCGATCACGAAGCCGAGCGCGCCAAGCGGCGCAAAATGCTGGCCGACGTCGAGCGCCAAATCGGCGCTTTGAGCGCCAAGATGGGCAATGAGTCATTCGTGGCCCGGGCCCCCGCCGAGGTCGTCGAGCAGACGCGCGCAAGCTCAGGGAGCTCGAATCGCAGCGCGACGCGATCGGTCGTTTACTCGGTGGCGGCTGATCGGTGGCGCAGCAGGTCGAAGCAGGTCGCAACGTGGTGCTCCCTGTTGCGTTGACGGTTCCGAGCCGGTCCTCTATGATCGACGTTGGAAGAGCGGTTCCGAGAGCCGCCTGGCGCGAGGTTTTCCGCGCTCGAGGTTGAGATTCATGGTCCTTTCCGCTCCCTGAAAAAGAGGTGAGAGTGCCGTGGCGGTCCAGATGGAGCTCACGCGGATCATCATCAACGAGACCAGCGACTCGCACATCATCTTCTTGAAAGAGGTGGACGGGGAGCGGATGTTTCCGATCGTGATCGGCTTTTTCGAAGCGTCGAGCATCGACCGTCGCGTCAAGAGCCAGCCGGCCCCGCGCCCGCTCACGCACGACCTCTTAGCGAGCACGATCGACCTCCTGGGAGGCGATCTGCAAGACATTTATATCAATGAGCTGCGCGAGCATACGTATTTCGCCAAGCTGCGCATCCGCCACGACGGCGAGCTGGTAGAGGTCGACTCGCGGCCCAGCGACGCGATCGCGCTGGCGGTGACCGTCGACGTGCCGATCTACGTGGCGGAGGAGATCCTTGAAGAGGTCGGCCATCAATAGCTCGGCCCGGCCGGCGATGGTGCCCGCGATCTTCGAATCGTCATCGTCGCGCGTTTCGCTATCGATTCGATCGGAGGGGTGCCGGAGTGGTCGATCGGGGCGGTCTTGAAAACCGCTGACAGGCTCCGCCTGTCCGTGGGTTTGAAATCCCACCCCCTCCGCTGCGCGCTTAAGCGTGGGACCCAGTGGCCGTCGTCGGCGATCGATTGCATTGCGGCGGGCCCGTGCGGGCCAGTATCTTTGAGCCGCACCAGGTCGCTCTATGCTCTCGAGATCAGGCGCTCGCCGGCGTGGCGGAATGGCAGACGCTGAGGACTTAAAATCCTCTGGGCGGGAACGCCCGTGTGGGTTCGATTCCCACCGCCGGTATTGCACTTGCACCTTTTGGGGGCGCAACTGCTGCAGAGTTGGTAACCGAGCCTGCCACGCACCGTCGCCCGAGATCCCGTCAATCAGAACGCGCTCTGGGCGCGGTGACGAACCGAGCCGGGTGGCGGGAGGCTGTTTTCCGGCGGCCGGGCGCGCACGGACTGCAGGACCGTGTCCCAGATGCGGACCGTGAAGTCTCCGGAGCCGGAGACCAGCATGGTTCCGTCAGGGCTGAACGAGACGGAATGGACGTATGACGTGTGACCGGGCAGCTCGATTACCTCGTCGAAGCTCTCGGTGTCCCACAGGTGGACGATGTTGTCATCGCAACCGGTGGCCAGCCGCGACCCGTCGGGATTGAAGGCAATAGCGTACACGACGCCGTGGTGCTTGAGCACCGCGAGCTTCGAATACGTCGAAGCGTCCCAGAGCCGGGCCGTCATGTCCTCCGAAGCTGTGGCGATCTTGCCGCCGTCGGGGCTGAAGGCCACCCGGCACACGGACTTCGCATGTCCTCGCAAGACCCCGAGCGTCGAGCGGCGGGCGACATCCCAGACGCGGACCGTCCCGTCGGCGTGGCCGGAGACGAGCTGAGACCCATCCGGGCTGAAGGCGACGTCTTTGGTACCGCCGCCGAATTCGGGGAAGTCGACGTCCGGAACCCCGCCCGACGGCGCGAAGAGGCGAACCGAGCGGTCACGACCCCCGGTCGATGCCGCCAGGGCACCCCCAGCCGCAAAGGCGACTCGTTGCTCCATATACTCTCCGCCCTTCAATTCCGTGTACGCCAGCATACGTCCGGTCACCAGGTCCCATGTGCAAACCCGGCTGGGCCGACACGCCGACACGAGCCGTCGACCATCGGGATGAAAGTTCGCGAGCGTAACGATGTCGTTCGGGTGCCGCAGCACTCCGATCGACCCGGCTGTTCGCGGGTTCCAGAGCCGCACGGTGCCGTCCCACCCCGCAGAGGCGACCGTTTGGCCCGACGGGCTGAACGCCACATCGTACACGAAGCTCGCGTGTTGACCCAACACACCCTCGTGCTGCACACTTGCGACGTCCCAGAACTGGACCACCCCGTCCGAGCCAACGCTCGCCAGCACCGAACCGACCGGCCTGGAGATCGCAAAGTGCGCCACGCGCGCCTCTCCGCGAAACACGCAGACCAACTCCCGATCGTGCGTGTCCCAGAGCCGGAGTGTCCCGTCCAGGGAGGCCGATGCGAGGCGACGACCATCCGGGTGGAAGTGCGCGTCGATGACCTTGTCCGAATGGCCGCGCAGGGTGGTTATCGGCTGTGCCCTTGCGCAGTCCCAGAGCCGCAAGGTCTCGTCATGCGAGGCGGAGACAATTCGACTCCCGTCCGGGCTGAACTCCAGCGCACTGATCGCATTGGTGTGCCCTTTCATCGCGGCGAGGGTCTGGCCCGTGGCCATGTCCCAGAGGCAGACGCGGTTTTCCGGGTAGTCGGTCCCGGCCGCAAGGCGTTTCCCGTCGGGGCTGAACGCCAGCGCCAGCACCTGGGAATCGCCGCAAGTAAGGGGGGCAATTTCGGAACCCGTGTCGGTATCCCACAATTGCACCCACCCGCTTCGTCCCACGGCGAAACGCTTACCGTTTGGGCTGAGAATGGCGACTCGGACTTCCTTCCCGTCAGAGAGCGCTGTGATCTTCACGCCGGAGGCCACGTCCCAGAAACAGACTTCCGAGTCCAAGGTCTGGGTCGCCAGCCGTGATCCATCATCGCTCAAGTACATCTTGACGGCGGGCTTGGAATTGCCGCGAAGCACGGCGAGCGGCCGGCCCGTCGACCCCTCCCACAGCCCGATCGTCCCATCGGCGGATGACGATGCGACCCGGCTGCCGTCGCGGCTCCATGCGACGGACACGATCTCGCCGTCCTGGCCGCTCAGCACGGCGATCTCGCGCTCTGCGAGCCACGTCGTGCAGGTGGAGGATGGATTCGTGGAGGTTGGCATAAACGACCCGGCCGCAATCCGGGCTCACGACGACCAGATGCGGCGGCGCCGTGCCCGGCCGGAAGATGGCGCGGGAGTTGTCGAGCTGGCTGACGAGATATCGCCACTCCCAGTTGCGGTGTTCGATCGGGCTCGATTCCAGCAGCCGACGGGCGGTCTCGGTGCGGTTCAATTGCAGGGCACTTGCGGCGGCCGCGATGTCGGCGCGGTAGAGGGCGCGGCGCACCGCCATGCCGCTATACTGGGCCCGCAGCCACAGCGCGGTGAGGCCCGCCAGCGCCAGTACCGTGACCAGGACCAGCGACGTGGCCAGGGCGGCCAGACGGGGCTGGCGGCGGGCCCATTTCACCAGGCGCTCCGCGAGCCCAGGAGGCCGCGCCAGGATCGGTTCGGCAGCCAGAAAGCGGCGGAGGTCCTCACCTAAAGCGGCGGCCGTCCGATAGCGCTGCGCGGTTTCTTTTTCGATCGCTTTCAGCGCGATTGTCTCCAGGTCGCGAGGGACATGCGACTTGATTCGCCGTGGCGCGACCGGCGATTTGGTCGCCGCCGCGCGGAGCACCGCCGCCGGACTCTCGCCCCGAAATGGTGGCTGACCGGTCAGCAGTTGGTAGAGGATCACTCCCAGCGCGTAGACATCCACCCCCGGTCCCACCCGCGCCGGGTCTCCGTCGGCCTGCTCGGGAGCCATGTATTCGGGAGTGCCCACGGCGAACCCCGTTTTCGTGAGTCCAGCCTGATCTTGGAGGCTCCGCGCCAGGCCAAAGTCGGTGATCTTGGGCATGAGACCGGCGACGGGACTGGCCAGGTCGGAGGAAGTGCTGTCACCGGCCGGGCCGTCTTCCTCAGCGGGCTGCACCAGGATGTTGGCGGGCTTGAGATCGCGATGGATCACTCCGTGCCGGTGCGCCGCGTCGATCGCCTGGGCGAGCGCGCCGATCATCTTCGCCGCATCACGGGGCGGCCAGGGCGTGCCGTCGAGCCGCTCGGCGAGCGTGCCACCCCCGACCCACTCCATCGAAATGTAGGGCCGGTCTCCCAACTGCCCGACCTCGTGGATCTGCACGATGTTGACGTGCTTCACCCGGGCGGCCAGCTCCGCCTCGCGTTGGAACCGCAGCCGCTCCGTCTCGGAGGCGAACTCGCCGGCCAGTACCATCTTGATCGCGACCACGCGGTTCAGGCCGCGGTGACGGGCCTTGTACACCACCCCCATGCCCCCGCGCCCAACCTCGCCCAGGATTTCGTAGGCACCGACCTGCCAGGCCACCGGTGTCGCGGCGGGATCGGGGACCGGGGGCGATGGGAGTGCCGGCCCTGACCGCCCAGGCTCCCCAAGCATCAAGGCCTCGCGCCAGCGACCACGCCGCAAGGCGCGAACCGCCGACTCGCGGTCGGAGCCCTCCTCGCCGCTGGCGTGTTCCGGCGCCACGGCCTCTCGGAGCCGGGCCACCATCGCGTCGGGTCGGGCGAGCTGTTCGAGCACGGCGCAGCATTGCGCGCACGCCGCCAGATGCGCCGCGACCCACTCCTGATCCGACGCATCCGCCAAGCCGAGCGAGAATGCGTGCAGTTGCTCGTCGGTTGGGTGGCCGGAGCTTGGCTCGTGCATTGCGGGACCTCGCGGAACCAAGGGAGACAGTTTCCCTTGTCTGTTAAGCGGGGTTTGCGGCGCGAACCTTACACGATTTCCATGCGCCGGTCAGTCAATCAATCCCGCAGCCTCTTCGCGGATCCGCCGCATGACGCGCGACTTGGCCACATACACTGCCCCCACGCTCATCCCCAGCTCGACCGCCACGTCGGCTCCGCTGGCGTCGTCCAGGGTGAGCCGGCGGAAGGCCCGGAAAGTATTTGGCTCGAATTCCTCCTCGACCAGGTCCAGCAGGCATCGGAGCACGTAACGGTCGTGCTCCTCGTCCCAACGGCGATTCAGCGCGCTGTCCGGGTCGGCGACCTGGCTGAGGACCTCCGCCACGCCGCTGCCGCCGCTGACCGGCGCCTGCGGCTCGCGCGACCGCCAATAGTCGCACATCCGGTTAGCGGCGATGGCGCGGAGCCACGACCGGAACGCACCAGGGCGCCCAGGATGCTGGAAAGCGGGAAGGTATTTAACCACCGAGACGAGGATCTCCTGCGCCAGGTCTTCGCGATCTGCCTCCGGGAGGTCCTGCTGTCTCAGCCAGTTCATGAGGAAGGGGCGGTACAGGTCGGCGAGGTCCTTCCACGACGCCTCGTCCCCTGCCTGCGCCCGGATCAGAAGACTCTGTCGGGTCGCGGCCATCGCGGAGCCTCCACCAAGCCGGCCGCGTCCCGCATCGGTCAGTCACGTCGGACTCGTCTCGACAAACCAGGCAGGGAGGCGGCTTGTCTACATTGGCATGACTGATTGTAACAGGAGCAGGCTCGACCCGCATCATCCCCGGGAACAAAGCGCACCGTCGCAGCCCGTACGGGAACCCGTCCGGTCCGGGCCTCTTGCAACCGGCTGGTGCCGGGTCAGCCTTGGTGTCAATCGAGTCTCTCCCTACTTTCCGCTGAAAGGTTCTCGTCTCGACCAACGCTCTCAACTCTCAAGCAGATCGAGGATCGGCGTAACCGTGACCGAGATGGTGCTCTCGTCTCTCGATCTGGTTCAAAAAACATTCGTTACGAGGGGTGTCGGGACGATGTTGAACGAGCGCATCTTTGGCGAGGTGGATTACGAAGGGTTTGCGCAATGTCAAAGCGTTGCATGACGAACTCCAAGCGGACACCGGAGCTGCCGATCTGGCTCACCTCCGCAGAATTGAGATGTGGGGCAGGGTCTGCTCCGTTCTCGGATACGCGACCGCGTGGATCGTCCCAAACCCGATCGCAGCCATCTTGATCGGCCATGGCATCTTCATTCGCCTATGTATCATGCATCAAGTCATGCATGGTGCCTACGATCGAATTCCCGGTGTCGCGGCGGGTCACACGAGCGTTCGTTTCGCGAAGGGGTGGCGGCGCTACCTGGACTTCATGGATTGGGTCCTTCCCGACGCGTGGAAGCACGAGCACAATGCGCCGCACCACTATCACTTGAGCGAAGTCTCCGACCCGAGACTTCGTCGAGTTCAACACCGAGTGGCTGCGGCGCTCCGGTGCCCCACGTGCCTTGAAGTACTTGCTGATCGGGCTTTGTGCGATGACCTGGAAGTGGTACTGCGTGGTGCCTCGATCGATGTGTTTCTTGCACGACGCGCAGCGCCGGCGAGCGCGGCAGGGCCGCCTGGTCGAGGGGCCGAAAGTGTCCGTCCGGAGGAACGCCGAGTGGGACGCGTTCAATCCGCTCACATCCATCGGTCGCGATGTATGGCTTCGATGTCTGGTACCGTACGTTCTTGCCCGATTCGTCGTCATCCCGTTGTTGTTCCTGCCGCTCGGTGGCCGGGCGGCGTTCTGTGTGCTGCTCACCAGCATCATGGGGGAGTTCTGGACGAATCTTCACGCGTTTATTGTGATTTTACCGAACCACGCGGGTGAGGACCTTTACCGCTTCGACGGGCCGATCTCCGACCGCGCCGATTTTTATCTTCGGGGTGTCATCGGGTCAGTGAATTACCGCACCGGCGGCGATCTTAACGACTTCCTCTACGGTTTCCTCAACTACCATATTGAGCATCACCTGTGGCCGGACCTGCCGTTACTGCGGTACCAGCAGGCGCAAGTGCGGCTCAAGCGGTTGTGTGAACAGTACGGAATTCCCTACGTACAAGAGAATATATTTAGACGTTTTAATCATATGGTAATGATAATTACAGGCGAGAAAAACATGCGACTTGGCGTGACGCTTACACGTCAAGAGCGGGTCGCGTTGGAACACACTGCAGCTTGATACACCGAGGTGATTGAGCGATGTTTCTCCTGAAACTGGCCATCAAGATTCTGCTGCACGACTGTACCAAGACCCTGGCATGCCTGGCGGGTGTCGCGTTTTCGGTCTGCCTGGTAATGGTGCAGCGCGGTATCCAGCACGGCGCGATCGGGTGCAGCTCGGACGCGATCGAGCATTCGGCGGCCGATCTCTGGGTTCTGCCGAGCGGGACCTTGAATTTCGACAGCAGCTTGCCGTTGCCGGAAAGTGCGGAATATCTCGTGCGCAGCACGGCCGGGGTCGAGCGGGTCGAGACGATGATCGTCAGCTTCTCCGACTGGCGTCTGCCGACGGGGGGCACGCAAGCGGTCCAGGTGATCGGTTTCGAGGCCGACGGAGTCCTGTTCCGTCCCTGGAAGGTCGACCAAGGCGACGTTCTTGACCTGCGACCGGACCGGACGGTCTTTATCGATCGGAACGACCGCTCGAGGCTTCATGTCGATGATGTCGGTGCCGGCAGCGAGATCGGCAGCAGCATGATCGATCCCATGCAGGCCCGGGTCGTGGGCCTGACCCAAGGGATTCGCACGCTGCACTCGTGCCCGATCGTGTTCACCAACGTGAAGAATGCGCGCGCATACAGTCACTTCACCGAGCGAAAATCGAGTTTCCTGCTCGTACGCGTGGCGGACGGATGCGACGCGAACGTGGTCCGGAAGGCGGTCGAAACCCACGTCCCGTTTGTCGAATGCCTGACCCAGGAAGAGTTCGGTGCCCGGACGCGAAAGCATTGGGACGAGCGAACGGGCATCGGCGTGATCCTGACCGTGACCGCCTTGATGTCGGTCTTGATTGGGGTCGGCGTTCTGGGAATGCTCCAGTATCTCTCGACGCTCGAGCAGATTCATGAGTATGCGATGCTCCGAGCACTCGGAACACCGAACCGCCGGGTCGTGGGGCTGATCGCCGTTCAAGGGCTGTTTCTGGGCGTAAGCGGCTTCGGCTTCGGCGTCGGGCTGACAGCGCTCACCGAGCTAGGGCTGAACGGCCGCGTGAATATGGTGGTCACCGGGGCGATCATGCGCGAGGTGTTTTTCGGTTCCCTGCTGTTGAGCGTCGGGGTGTCGCTGTTTTGTGCGATCAAGGTGCTGCTCACGAACCCCGCCCTTGTTTTCAAGGCGTAGAGCCACCTGAGAGGAGTCGAGTGGACGATGACGCGAATCGAACTTATTGATGTAAATATGGTCTACCAGACCGCCGGCAATCCCGTTGTGGCCATCGACCGGGCGTCGTTGCAACTGGATCCGGGCGAGATTGTCTTATTGGTCGGGCCTTCGGGGAGCGGCAAGACCTCGCTTCTCTCAGTTCTCGGCTGCATCCTGCGTCCGAGCTCTGGACAGGTCTGGATTGGCGGCGTCGATGCGGCCCAGGTAAACGAGGTGCGCCTGTCCGAACTCAGGGCGCGGAATTTTGGATATGTGTTTCAGCACTATAAT
The DNA here is from genome assembly GCA_963830625.1 of uncultured Isosphaeraceae bacterium. Taxonomy (GTDB): domain Bacteria; phylum Planctomycetota; class Planctomycetia; order Isosphaerales; family Isosphaeraceae; genus CAWHMZ01. Next base: position 628,215 of record CAWHMZ010000009.1, read on the forward strand.
CTCTTCGACGCACTCACGGCGCGAGAGAACGTGGAGGCGGCGCAGCACATGAAGTTCGGCTCGTGTCCAACCGTTCGTGACGAGGCGTCGCGGTTGCTCGAGCGCGTGGGTCTGGCCAACCGGTCCGAGCACAAACCCCAGGCGCTCTCCGGGGGCCAGTGCCAGCGGGTGGCGATTGCCCGGGCGTTGATCGGCAACCCCGCGGTGATCCTCGCCGATGAACCGACCGCGGCGCTCGACACCGAGAATGCCCTCGACGTCATGAAACTGTTTCGCAGAATGGCCCACGACGACGGCCGCATCGTCGTCATGGTCAGCCACGACCAGCGGCTCGAGAAATTTGCCGATCGTGTCCTGCGCATGGAGGACGGGCGCTTGATGTCGACGAGGACGGAGGGCTCGCGCCCTCGCATTCCCGTGCCAGAACCCGTCGCGACAGCGCTCGACAATGCCGCCGGCCTAGGGCGCTCGCTGCCGCCTGGCGACGGGACCTCGCCGGAAACCGCGGGTGTGCAGCGGGCCGACGATGGGCAGGGCGCATCGCGCTTGAGGGCACCCCACGAAACGGACCTGATCGAGTCCGGCGCCTTGTCGTCGCACGGTGCGGTGAAGAATGCGGCATCCGCGACGACGTTGGCGCCCACAGCGCCGCGGGCGGCCCGGACGGGGCGTCGGTTCACCCGTGCGCCGGCCTGGTGCTCCTGAGTCTGTTGCTGGGATGCGGGTCGCAGCTCCGATTGCACTCCGGCGAACATCGCGCGGCCGGATCGAGCGAGGCGCAGGTCCAAGAACCGAAGCGCGTATCCCGGTCGGTGACCGCACTCGGGAAGGTCGAGGCCCGGCAAGGCTCGATGAACCTGTCGATCCCGCTGCCCGGAATCCTGGCGAAAGTCTATGTCGAAGAGGGCCAGTGGTTCGAAAAAGGCCAACTGCTTGCGGAGCTGATCAACGACGATTTAATCGTGCGCGTCGACATCGCCACGCACGAACTGACGCAGGCCGAGGTGCGCCTCGAGCTGCTCGCGCTCGGGTCTCGTAAGGAAGAGATCGACGAGGCGAGAGCCCAGGTCGAGGGCTTGAACGCGCAGCGCGCCTATCTGACGAACGTCAAGCGGATGCGGGAGCGGCTCTTCGCACGGAGAGCCGCTTCGCAGGAAGAAGTGCTCGAGATCCAGTCGTGCGCTGACGTGAACACCAAGGACGTTGAAGCCGCGACGGCCCGATGGGAACGGCTCAAGGTGGGTCCCCCCCAGCAAGAGATCGCCGGGGCGCAGGCGGCGGTTCGCGTTGCCCTGCGCGGCTTCGCGAGACGACGATCACCTACGAACGGAGCCGGCTCAAAGCACCCCGCGCGGGGTGCGTCTTGCGGCTACATCGCAGGGAAGGAGAAAGCGTTTCAGGCACCGATCAGACCCCCGTTTTGGTCGCGGCCGACCCGCGCGAGCTCGCAATTCGCGCCGAGGTCGACGAGAGCCAGGCGCAACTGGTCCGCGAAGGACTTCAGGCCTCTGTATCCATTCCCGGACATGAGGGCATTGCCTCGGCCGGGACGGTCCGACGCATCTCCGACACCATGGGCCGAAAGGTGATCCATTCCGACGATCCGCTCGAGAACGTGGACTCGCGCGTGCTGGAGGTCATCGTCTCGCTCGCCAGGCCCGGCTCCCTTCGGATCAATCAGCGCGTGAACGTCTCCATCCACACCGAGTCGGCACCCGTGGATCGTCCTCACGTAACCGCCCCCCCGAAGGACTTCGAATCGAATGGTCTCCTGTCAATATTGAGTAGGCCGTTCCGTTGATCTTCTAACGACACATCTTTAGTGCATGGCACCTCGCTACGCATTCCCATCGATCTCAGCTCCTCGGTCCGTGGTCGTGACAGCCATGCTGTCACGACCTGATCGATTCGCCCGCGAGCAACATTCTCACGCCACGTTGCTCACCTACGCCTGAGCGGAACACCCCGAAATCATGTAAGGGTCGGCCCCGATACCACGCTTTCTAGATCAAGCATCGACTGCCTTACGTCGTGACATACTCCAGTCGTCCACAGACTTTGATCAGAATACGGGAGAGTTGACCCATGATTGCCCAAGCCGAACTCGCCGAGTTGCCCGGCTTCGCAGCCGATTCAGCAGTTGTCGTCAGCAGCGTGGATTCCCCGAGGGTGTCGTGCAGGGATCATCGACCGGCCGGGGCGCGGTCGTTTAGTGTGGGATTGCATGGCCCGGGGACGTCGATGGCTGATACGACGCGGGCCCTCGCGGCCGAAGTGATGGGACTCTTTCAGGGCGTCGACAACACCGGCGAGTGCGACTCGCTGCTTCGGAACCGCGGAGCCGGCAGTTCTCGTTTCGGATGGACGGCCGACGGTGGGCTCGGAGCCCGCCTTCGCCGCGAAGGGCCATTCGCCCAGGATGAGGTCGAGGAACTGCTCAACGTCGCCACCCACGCCCTGGGTTTGATGCTGAGCCTCACCGGCCTGTATGGCCTTTCGGTCATCGCCGCGATTGGCATGCCGCCGGGGCCCGCGGCCGGGTGCGTCGCGTACGGACTGTCGCTGGTTTTTCTCTACGCGGCCTCGACGCTCTACCACGCGCGCCCGCTGGGACGGGGCAAGCGGGTGATGCTGCTGTTCGACTATGTCGGCATTTACCTCCTGATCGCCGGAACGTACACGCCGATCGTGATGATCGGGCTAGGTGGCCCCTTGGGCTGGTCCCTGCTGGCAGCGGTTTGGGGCATTGCCGCCGTCGGGACGCTCTTCAAAGTCGGCCGGTTCCGCCGCTTTGAAAAAGACTCCGCGCTGCCTTATCTGGTGATGGGAGGGCTGTGGCTCGTTGCCAGCCGCGAGTTGATCGCGGTGATACCCGCAGCCGACTTCGCCTGGGTGGTGGCTGGCTTGGCGTTTTACGTAGGAGGGTTCTGCTTCTACGCGCTGCCCGAGCGACGGTTCTTTCACGCCGTCTGGCACGTCTTCGTGCTTGCGGGGAGTATCTGCCATTACAGCGCCATCGTCGGGTGCGCGAGCACTCTGGCTGCTTGAAGCGCGTTCCTGGTGACGTGCAGGTTGGTGCCCGCGGTTCGCGGTTCAACACGGGGATCAGACGATGGTGAACCTGGCGTGGAAGATGGTGTGGCACGACAAGGTGCGGTTCCTGATCACCGTGTCGGGCGTGGGCTTCGCGGTGGCGCTGGTGTTCGTGCAGGTTGGGCTATTCCTGGGAGTGTTACGGAACGCCTCCGTGACAATCGAGCAGGCCTCGGCCGACCTGTGGATCACGGCGCGGAATGCTCCCAACGTCGACCTGGCGAGCACGTTCCCAGAGACCTACGTGCAGCGCGTCCGGTCGATCCCAGGCGTTACCCGCGCCGACAACCTGATCGTCTGGGTCGTGCGGGTCGCGCAGCCCAACGGCGCCACCGAGGACGCTGTCGTCTACGCCCTCGAAGACTTCGCGCGGTGGGGTCTGCCATGGTCCGTCGAGGAGGGTGACCCGGCCGACCTGAGGCGGGGCAAGTTCGTGATGATCGACGAGTCGGCCCATAAGAGGTTCGGCGCCCTCGCGGTGGGCGACTACCGTGAGTTCTACGGCCAGCGGCTCAAAGTCATCGGCCGGACCAGCGGGGCACTGTCGTTCACGACGATGCCGATCGCGTTCGTCGACTATCGGGTCGTGCAGTCGCTCATGCGGCAGGAGCTGCAAGGGCGAGCGACATATATCCTCGTGAAGCTGGACCGGGGCGCCGACCTGGAACGGGTTCGCGCTGAGATGCGCCGCCGCCTCCCGCACAACGATGTCTGGAATCGCGACGAGTGGGCGGCCCGGTCGCGGGCCTACTGGACCGATACGACCGGGCTGGGCCTGAACATGGTGATGACCGTCGTGCTCGGCGCTGTCGTGGGCGTGATCGTGGTCGCTCAGACGCTCTACACCTCGACGGTGGAGCACCTCAGCGAGTTCGCGATCGTCAAGGCCATCGGCGGAAGCAACGCCGACGTGCTCGCAGTGATCGCCAAGCAGGCGGTGCTCGCCGCACTGATCGGCTACGCCCTGGGCGCGACGCTCGCCCACGCCGCCCGCCCCATTGTGGCGACGCTCGACCTGAAGCTGGAGGTGAGTCCGGCATTCGCCGCCCTTGTGTTCCTGGGCACGGTGGGGCTGTGCCTGGCAGCGTCGACGGTGTCGTTCCGGCGGGTCGCTACCCTCGACCCCGCCATGGTCTTCCGGGGCTGACGTGTTTCATGGGTTCAAGGCTGTTTCCGCAAAGTGTCGGAGGGCGGGTCGATGACGGTCCTGGATGCACGCGATGTGACCAAAGTTTACCGCGAAGGCTCGGAGTGCGTGGCGGTGCTCAAAGGTGCCTCGTTGGCACTTGACCGCGGCGAGATCGTGGCAATCGAGGGGCCGTCGGGATCGGGGAAGACGACATTCCTGACGATTCTCGGTTGCATGCTGACCCCGTGCTCCGGCCGTCTCACGCTCGAGGGACGCAACGTCGACCCGACACGGCCTGATCTTCTCCCCGCGCTGCGTCGGGCGTCAATCGGGTTCGTGTTCCAGCAATTCCACCTGTTCCCCGCGCTGACGGCGGCGGAGAACATCGAGTACGTCCTGAACCTCAAAGGGGTGAAGGGGCCGGCGGCCCGGCGCGAGGCGGGACGTCTGCTCAGCGAGGTCGGCCTGTCGCAACTGCGCCGCATTCCTGCCGCGCGACCTCTCCGGTGGCCAGAAGCAGCGGGTGGCCATCGCCCGGGCGCTGGCGGGACGGGCCCCAATCCTCCTGGCGGATGAGCCGACCGCCAACCTCGACCACGACACCGGCGCCCAGGTGCTCGACCTGTTTCAGGGCCTGGCCCGGCGCGACCAGCGGGCCCTGTTGGTCGTGACGCACGACCCGCGGGTGCGCGCGATCGCCGACCGCGTCGTTCACATCCGCGACGGCGCAATCTGCAACTGAATTCCGTCCCTTTGGATCACACCTGACGAGGAGACCGACCCGTGTCCGCTTTCCTGCTTTCCCGATTCTGGCTTTCCGTGTCGATGATCGTTGTGGCGGCGGGGCTCGTCGCGAGCCCCGGGCTGACCGCGAAATGGCTGTCGGGGCGCCTTTCACCAGGCGACCGCACCGCGCTTGAGTCCGCCGTCGTCCAGCGGTCCGGCCCGCGGCCGGATCGGGTAGTGGCCGAGGGTTGCGTGGTCGCTTACCCTGGCGCCGAGGTCGTGCTCGGCAGCGAGGCGCTCGGGAGGCTCGTGACGCTTGACGTTCGCGAAGGTTCGACCGTCCGCAAAGGACAACTGCTCGTGGCGCTGAACGCCGACGATCTCCAGGCTTCGCTGGCCGAGGCCGAGGCGAAGGCGGCGGAGGCCGAGGCTGACACCCGCTACTACGAGCGCGAGACCCGGCGCGACGAGACGCTGGTTGCCCGCCGGGCCGCCGCCATGCAGGAACTCGATGGGAATCGCCACAGCCTGGAAACGGCCCGCGCCCGTCATGCCGCGGCGCAAGCCCAGCGGCGCGCAGCCAGGCATTGATCGCCAAGACCCGGATCATCGCCCCGATCGACGGCGTGGTCACCGCGCGGCACGTCCACGCGGGGGAGATGGTCGGCGTGGGCGACCGGATCTTGACGATTGCCGATCTGAGCCGGCTGCGCGTCGAGTCCGAGGTCGACGAGTTCGACGCCGCCCGCATCGCGCCGGGCGCCCGCGTTGCACTCACCGCAGAGGGCCACCCGGGGACGCAATGGCGCGCCACGGTGGAGGAAATCCCCGACGCCGTCATCGGCCGCCGCCTCCGGCCCCAGGACCCCGGCCGCCCCATCGACGCCCGCGTGCTCGCTGTGAAGATCGCCTTCGGCGAGGCGACGCCTCTGAAGCTGGGCCAGAAGGTCGAAGTGGAATTCCGGGCGGCCGGCGACGGCTCGACAGCCGGGGAGGTTGTAGCTCGCGATCGTTAGGATTTCATCATGGTCATGGCGTGGCTGAGCGAGCACGCGGATTTCATCGCTACCGCTTGAGGTGCTGAGACGCCCGCACGGGAGCCCCGCCGTCTCGCGGCGAGCACGACCTCCTGGCGCGGGCGTGATCGAAACTTTTTTCTGTAAGGTTCGAGGATCTCGAGACGCTACATACTCTGAATGGCCAGTGTCGTTCCTGGGGGTATCGCCGCGGGCCAAACCGACATGGTCGATCCCGTGCCTCAAACCACAGACGCGGATTCAATGAGCATTCGACGCGTCACGCACACGAGCAAGCGCGCATTCCGCCCGGCGTACGACGACCTGGAGGGGCGGCGACTGATGTCGATGGCCCCCGTGTCCGCCGCATCACAGGGGCTGGTAGGCGGACCATCCTCTCCGGCCATCGCTGGCTTCAACGACAAGATCTACATGGCCGTCGTGAATGGAAGTTCCGGTGACCGGATAGCAATCACTTCCTCGTCCGATGGCGGCGCGAAGTTCGGCAACTTGGTCGATTTTCCTGAACGAACCAATACCACTCCGGCGCTGGCCACCTTCGACGGACGCCTCTACATCGCCTGGCGGGGGACGAACTCCGCGCATGAACTCAACGTCGAGTCGTCAACCAATGGCGTGAACTGGGGCGATAAGGTCACCCTCCCTGAGAGCAGCATCGCCGGTCCCGCGCTGGCCAGCGTCGACGGACGCCTTTACATCAGCTGGACTGGGACCGATCCCGCTCACGAACTCAACGTCGAGTCGTCAGCCGATGGCGTAAACTTCGGAAATAGGGTCACCCTCCCTGAGAGTAGCAGCGCCGGTCCGTGCTGGCCGGCTCCAACGGACGCGTCTTCATCGCCTGGACGGGGAAGGATAAGGCTCACCACCTCAACGTCGAGTCGTCGTCCGATGGGATGACCTTCGGCAATAAGGTCACCCTCCCTGACACCGCTCGCGTCGATTCGAACTCGGAGTACCTTATCGGTCCGTGCTGGCCGGTTACAAGGGACGCGTCTACCTCGCGTGGAAAGGAACCGATGGCCGCCTCAACTCCGAGTGGTCGTACGATGGCGTGGCCTTCGGCGGCAAGGTCATCTACCCAGAGAAAGCTTTTGAAGGTACCGGTCCGGAACTGGGCGTTTCCGCCGGCTCACTATACATGGCCTCGCGGTCTACCACCGCTGGCGTAAATTACCGCGTCGAGCCCATCGCTTACGCTTAGAACGCTTGCCCTGGTCGTCGCCCCTGCCAGCACCGCGGCGACACTTGCCCGGCCGTCGGATTGAAGTCGCACTCACGGACATTTCGGGTTTCTGCAAGGTTCGAGCGTCCCGACACGCTACACACTCTCGAGGCGGCTGTCGCTTTTGGGTGTAATCACAGCGGACCACACGCCCACCGTTGACTCCCCCTGTCGAACCAAAGATGAGGTACCAATGAGCAATCGACGCATCCCGCACACGAGGAAGCGAGCATTACGCCCCGCGTTCGACGACCTGGAGGGCCGCCAACTGCTTTCGTCTGCCCTTCTGCCGCAGCTATCCAAGGGGCCCGGTGGGACACCAACCGGGCCGGCCATCGCTGCCTTCAACGACAAGCTCTACATGGCCTGGGTGGGTCACGGTGAAGGGACGGAGCGCATCGCGATCTCGTCGTCGTCCAATGGCGGCCAAAGGTTTGACACCTTGGACTTCCTCCCCGAGACCAGCGCTTCGACTCCGGCGCTCGCCAGCTTCGACGGACGCCTCTACATCGCATGGACAGGGCCCGGTCACCACCTCAACCTTGAGTCGTCAGCGAATGGCGTGAACTGGGGCGATAAGGTTACCCTCCCCGAGAGCAGCAATGAGGCTCCGGCCTTGACCAGCTTCGACGGGCGCGTCTACATCGCATGGACAGGGGCCGATCCCGCACACCACCTCAACGTCGCGTCGTCGTCCGACGGAGACACCTTCGACAACAAGGTTACCTTCCCTGACACCAGCGATGCCGGTCCCGCCCTGGCCGGCTCCAGTTCCGGCGGTCCACTTGCGATCGCCTGGACGGGCACCGATAAGGACCACCACCTCAACGTCGCGACGTCGTCCGATGGCGTGACCTTCGGCACGAAGGTTACCCTTCCAGAGACCAGCGCCGCCGAGTCTCATCTCAGTCCGGCGCTAGCCAGTTACCGCGGGCGTCTCTTTATCGCGTGGAAGGGGACCGATAGCCGCCTTAACTCCGAGTGGTCGTCCGATGGCCTGACCTTCGGCGCCAAGGTCATCTACTCGGCAACCAGCCATAAGGAGACAGGTCCGGCGCTGGCCAGCTCACCCGCAGCACTCTACATGGGCTGGCTGGGGCCAGGGTCAAATGGGGTTTACCAGGCCCAAGGCATTGCTTCCGGCTGAGTCGCGGAGACTCCAAGACGCGTTTCCAGCCCCCGCGCTAAAGTCGCACGGAGGTTTTTGAGGGCTTCTGTAAGGTTCGGGGAACTCGACAAGCTTCCTTTCAACAGTCCGCTGTCATTTTTGGGATCTTCGTTGCGGCCTACAGCGCGGCGATCGATCTCGGCTCTAAACCAAAGACGAGGAACCCATGAGCATTCGACGCATTCCGCACACGAGCAAGCGCGCATTCCGCCCAGCGTACGACGACCTGGAAGGTCGGCGATTGATGTCGTCGTTCGGCGCAACGGTGAACGATTCATCCGCGCCGGCCATCGCTGCTTTCAAAGACAGGATCTACATTGCCTATTACAATGTGGTCCAACAAGGTCCCCTCCGATTGCAGTCCGCGTCCGATAACGGCAAGGCCTTCGACAACCGGATTGACCTCCCTGCGAAGAGCCTTACAACTCCGGCGCTGGCCGTCTTCGATGGACGCCTCTACCTGGCCTGGACAGGGAACAACAAAGCTCACGACGTCAACGTCGCGTCGTCATCCAATGGCGTGAACTTCGGCAACATGTTCACCCTCCCTGAGAGCAGCATCGACGGTCCGGCGCTGACCACCTTCGACGGACGCCTCGACATCGCCTGGACGGGGACCAATCACCAGCTCAACGTCGAGTCGTCGTCCAATGGCGTGAACTTCGGCAATAAGGTCACCCTCCCAGATTCCAGCGATGCTGCTCCGGCGCTGACCGAATTCCAAGAGTCGTCCGGCGCCGAAGACCTCGAGATCGCCTGGAGGGGGACCGATAGGGATCACCACCTCAACGTCGCGTCGTCATCCAATGGCGTGACGTTCGGAAACGTGGTCACCCTGCCAGAGACCAGCAGTGCCGATACCTTGTCCACTTTCAAGTCCGGTCCGGCGCTGGCCAGCCTCAACGGACGCCTCTACATCGCCTGGAAGGGGACCGATAAACACCTGAACTCCGAGTGGTCGTCAAATGGCGTCGACTTCGGCAACAAGGTCACCTACGATGCGACCCCCGGCGCGGCCGGTCCGGAGCTGGCCAACGTCGGCGGCGTATCAATGGACATGGCCTGGACGGGGGACCAAGGTGCGGCGCTCGATCGGCACCACTTCAAGGACATTTTCATTCCCTAGTCGTGGTACGTCGATCTTGAATCGACGTGCTTGCACGATCGACGGCTGATTCTCGGAGGAGTCGCGGGCCGGGAAGGCGAGCTTCCGCGACGGCTGGTTGACGGAATGGCCCGACCGCACCGACGTTATGTCGCAATTCGATGAGTGATCTGTGGAGAATATCACGGGGCGCGCTCCGCAGTGCGGATTACAGGGGTTGAGGTCGGCAAAGGCCAGAACGGGGGTAACCGCCCCACGGCCCACTCGACGTCGACCAATGTTCCACGACAAGCCGCTTGCCGACGAGGGTCCAGCGCTCAAATCGATCGTCGTCGTACACAACGACCATCGCCCCATTCATTCTGGACCCCCACTTTGCCGCCAGAGGCCCGCTTCGGTTTGACAACCGCGGCGGTCCGGTCGTCTCAAAAACTCGCAATTTTGCTTGACGCCGCTAGCGAACTCCACGCTCCATCGGCCGATCCCTGGGCCAAGTTCGGCGGGCCACGAGTTTCGCGGCGAATGGATGATCTCGCAATCCGGCAACGAATGCTGGAGCTTCTTGATGCCGGCATCGGTGATGATGGGTCACTTGAGCATTAAATAGATCGGAAGGCTTGCCCTGCTCGTCGCCCTTGGCCAGCACCGCAGCGACGGTTGGCTGGCCGTCGGGTCGAGGCGGCACCCCGGAATCTTGCAGGTTTCTGTAAGGTTCGAGGGCCAGGGCACGCTTCCTACTCTGAAGGCCGCTGTCATTCTTGGGATCATCGCAGCGGGCCACGCCTCCACGAGTGATCCCCGATCTCGAACCAAAAACGAGGTACCAATGAGCATTCGACGCATCCCGCACACGAGCAAGCGAGCATTACGCCCGGCGTTCGACGACCTGGAGGGGCGGCGACTGATGTCGTCGGCCATGGTTCCGCGAGGTCCCGCGCCCGGAGATATTAACGCACCATCCGCGCCGGCCATCGCTGCTTTCAACGACAAGATCTACATGGCCTCAGTGAATGGCTACAACGGCGGTCCTTTCGAAATCGAGTCCTCGTCCGACGGCGGTTTGACCTTCGGCAACAAGGTCGACCTCCCTGAGAAGACCGAGTCATCTCCGGCGCTGACCGTCTTCGACGGACGCCTCTACATCGCCTGGAGAGGGGACAACAGCGCTCACCAGGTTAACGTCGAGTCGTCATCCAATGGCGTGGACTTCGGCAATAAGGTCCTCTTCTCTGAGAACACCATTGGAAGTCCGGCGCTGACCGTCTTCGACGGACGGCTCTACGTCGCCTGGACGGGGACCGATCACCGGCTCAACGTCGAGTCGTCATCCAATGGCGTGAACTTCGGCAATAAGGTCACCTTGCCTGAGTCCAGCGATGCCGGTCCGGCACTGACCGGCTTCGGCGCAGACCTCGAGATCGCCTGGGCGGGGACCGATAAGGATCACCACCTCAACGTCGAGTCGTCATCCAACGGCGTGAACTTCGGCAATAAGGTCAGCCTCCGTGAGACCAACATTGCCCGGAGGTCTGGCGTACAGCCCGCTCCGGCCTTGGCCAGCTTCAGCGGTGGTCTCTACATCGCCTGGAAGGGGACCGATGAGCGCCTCAACGTCGAGGCGTCGAACAATGGCGTGACCTTCGCCGGAAAGTCAGTCTATTCGCGAAGCACCGAAGATACCGGTCCAGAGCTGGCCGACGTCGGCGGATCACTCGACATGGCCTGGACTAGTGACACTAATCCTCACGTCGTCCATCAAGTCACCACTATCGCTGGCGCT
>CAWHMZ010000010.1:0-399898 GCA_963830625.1 uncultured Isosphaeraceae bacterium
ACGGTGCACGCGATGCCGGTGATGCTGGGCGTGCTGGCGATCCTGGCCGTCGCCTATCGCTACTACAGTGCGTTTCTGGCGGCCAGGGTCGCCGTGCTCGACGATGCTCGCGATCACGCCCGCCCATCGCTCCAAGACGGCCAGAACTTCGATCCGACCAACCGCTGGGTCCTCTTCGGCCACCACTTCGCGGCGATCTCGGGCGCGGGCCCGCTGATCGGGCCGGTGCTGGCGATCCAGTTCGGCTACATGCCGGGCCTGGTCTGGCTGGTGGTCGGCGTCTGCCTGGCCGGCGCGGTGCAGGACATGATGGTCCTGGCCGCGTCGACCCGGCGCGACGGCATGAGCCTGGCGGGATTGGCCCGCCAGGAGATCGGCCGGCCGGCCGGGCTCGCCGCGGCGATCGCCATCCTCTACATCGTGATCATCGCCCTGGCCGGGCTGGGCATCGTCGTCGTCAAGGCGCTGGGCGGCGAGGAGATCGCCATGAAGGCCGGCAGCGTGCTCACCTATCCGGAAGGCTCCGGAATCAACAAGCATTGGGAGCTGAACCGGCCGGTCATCTACGAGGTGCCCCCGCGCTCGACCTATCGGTTCGGCGACCGCCCCCAGGACACGATGACCATTCACGAAGGCTTCAACCTGGCCGTGCCGATGGCGCGCCCCGGTGAAGAGCAGCCCCGATGCCAAGGGGTTCGTGCTGCCGGACGGCGTCAAACGGCTGGTGCCGGGCAGCTCGTGGGGCACGTTCACCATCGCCTGCACGATCCCGATCGCACTCTTCGTCGGCTGGTACATGTACCGCCTGCGCAAGGGCAAGGTGCTCGAGGCGTCGCTCTTCGGCGCCGTCGCCGTGCTGGCGGCGACGTTCGCGGGCGCCTAGATCCCCGGCTCGCCGCTCGAGCCGTACTTCTCGCTGTCGCGCAAGCCAACGGTGTACTCGCTGGCGGCCTACGGCTTCGTCGCGGCCGTGCTGCCGGTCTGGCTGCTCTCTGGCCCCGCGCGACTATCTGTCGAGCTTCCTCAAGATCGGCACGATCTTGCTTCTGGTTGCTCGGCGTGGTCGTCGCCAACCCCAAGCTGCACGCCCCGGCCATCAGTCCGCATTTCGCCTCGGGCGGCGGACCTTACTTCGACGGGCCGATCTTTCCGTATGTCTTCATCTGCATCATGTGCGGCGCGATCTCGGGGTTCCACGCCCTGGTCTCGTCGGGCACGACGCCCAAGATGATCGACCGCGAGCGCGACGTCCGGATGATCGGCTACGGCGCGATGCTGATGGAGGGCCTGGTCGGGGTCGTGGCCCTGATCGCGGCGGCGGCGCTGCCCAACTCGATGTATTACGACATCAACATCGACCTGGCGCACGCCGGCCCAAGTTCCTGGCCGACCACCCCGATTTCGCCCAGTTCCTCGAGGCCGCCGAGGCGCGACGTCGACGGCGGCCACGCCGCGGGCCCGGCGGGCAGCGAGCTGGTCGCGATGGAGCAGGACGTCGAAGAGTCGCTCCACGGCCGGACCGGCGGGGCCGTCACGCTGGCGGTCGGCATGGCCCGGATCTTCTCCGAGTGCGCGTGCCCGGGCATGAACTGGCTGCTCAAGTACTGGTATCACTTCGCGATCATGTTCGAGGCCCTGTTCATCCTGACCACGATCGACGCCGGCACGCGGATCGCGCGGTTCCTGGTCCAGGAGTTCCTGGGCAAGATCTGGAAGCCGCTGGGCGACCTGAACTGGCTGCCGGCCTCGCTGCTGGCGACCGGCCTGGTCGTCTTCGGCTGGGGCTATTTCATCTACACCGGCAGCGTCGAAACGATCTGGCCGATGTTCGGCATGGCCAACCAGCTCCTGGCCGTGATCGCGCTGGCGGTGGTCACGACCGTGCTCGTCAACTCCGGCCGCGGCCGGTACGCGCCGGTCACGCTGTTGCCGATGCTGTTCGTGGCGACGACCACGACGACGACCGCCTATTACGAGATCACCGGCAAGTTCCGGAACATGATCAACGCGGGCGACGTCGTCCGCGGCTGGCTCAATATCGGCCTGACGGTGATGCTCCTGGTGTGCGCGGCCGTGATTGTCGCATCGGCGTTCGGGCGCTGGGTTTGGGGCCCGCGAGCGAATGGAGAGCGCGGCGGCGCATACTAGCCCGACCTGTCCCGAGGGCCGTCGAGGGAAGCGCTAGCGAGGGATCTCGCGCGCGCGGCGTGCGCAGTGCGCTCATTGGGGTGCCGGCGGATGCTCTCCGACCGCACGCAAAGCGCGGCGCAGGTTGGCAAGCGCCGGGCAATTCATGTGCAGGGCCATCGCGGTTGCACGGCCCGTGGCGGTGCGTCCCTGAATACGCAAAAAGTCTGTGCTCCAGGCGAAGTGACGCGACCACTTTTGGCGGCGCGGGTTGAACAGAGGGACGGTTCGTCCGGTTTGCGGATCACGCGCCTGGGTCTTAGCGTACTTGTGTCCGCTACGCGCCGGGCACGCCCAGGCTAGCTCGGCTGCCGTGCTCCCTGCGCCGCGTGACCGAGGCAGGATGTGCTCGCACACGAAGGGTGCGCACGAATAGTCTGCGGGATGTCGGCAGTATTCGCAACAGTCGCCGGCGCGGTCGCGCACCTGCCGCCGTAGCGGCCGCGGGATCACCTCAGGCGCCATCCGCGCCGACTTCACAGCCGATTTCCGCCTTCACGGCGCGCGCCGACTTTCCACGGCGGCGCGCTAGCTCCACCAGTGCTTCGGCCCGCGCAGCGTCGAGCCGCTGGGCCTCCTGCGCGAGTGCCTGATATTCAGTCAACTCGTCGCGCGTTAGGGCGCCGCGTTCGCTCCGGCCGATCAACTTCTTGAGACGGCGCTCCGCCGTCGCCGGCAGCCGGGCGCTGGCGAGTTGGACCAAAGTCGCCTCGTCAGAACCCTCGTTCCCCCGACCTGGGCGGCGCGCGGCCATGCGGCGCTCAAACTCGCGCTTCTTCGCGGGCGAGAGACGATCCACTGCCTCAAGGAGTTGCTCCAGGGTCAATGAGGCGGGTGCCGGAGAAACTGCCATGACAAAGTTTCCTTGGGTCCTTCCTATCTTAGCACGAGCAGCCCCGCACTGTGAACTCCGGCAAGAGCAGGGATGTGGCCGCAGTCCTTTTACTTACCTTCCCCCCCTGCTTCGCGGGCATGTCGCCCCGATTTTGACCGGAGACATGACCCGTCCGGAACCACGCGCGAACCGGCGAGGAGATCTGCGATCCGTTTGCCCTAGCAGTTTCCAGACACCCTACAATTGCCGCAACGACAGCATTCACGGATGGCCAACTTGGAAAGAACGGGTGTCTCCATTCCGCTACTTCTGGTGTGACTCGGCCTCTGCGACGAGCCGGTCAACGGCCAGGTCTAGTGTCTCCCTGTAAACATTCTTGTAGCGGATGACGCCATGGGAATCGAGCAAGTAGACGGTGGGCCAGGACACCACGCCTAGCTTGCTGACGATCCCGCCGAGCTTGCCGCCGTTCCAGAGCGACGGCCATCTCATCGATTCTTTCGCCATGACCTCCCTTGCGCTGGCACGGTCGTCGTCGCCGTTGACGCCAAAAAGCACGAAGGGCCTGCCCTCCATTCGCTTGACCAGCTCGCGCTCGTGCGGGACCATGCCCATGCACGGCCCGCACCAGGTCGCCCAGAAGATGACCGCCACGACCTTGCCGCGGTAATCGTTAAGCCGAAGCTTTTCGCCTCGGACATCCTCGCCGTCCAGATCCGGCGCGACTTTCCCGACGCCAAGATGGCGGAGCTCGTACAATTCCCCGCGCCAGCTCGGCGAAAGGCGTCGGGTTGTAGGGGTGGGGCATCTTCAGGTCGCCGAAGTCGGCAACGACCGCCTCGAAACGTGCTTCCGCCTGTCGGACGAGCACCTCGGAATCGAGGCGACCGAGCCGCTCGCTCACGCCCGTACCGTTCCACTCCTCCAGCCGCTCTCTGATCAGCTTGCCGACGAGCGGATCTCGCGATTTTTGCACGAAGTCGGCGGTCTTCTGATCGTCGAACGCCAGCCCCAGGCACGCCGCGCCGCGGACCAGCCTGATCGGGCTCTTCTCCAGCGCCGCCTCGAGGAAACTTCTCGCCTCGGGGCACATCAAGCCTTCGCCGCCGGCGTAGTAGCACACGGGCACGACCTTCTCGCTGGAAAGGGCCTTCTCCGCCAATAGGCTGTAGGCGCGGCTCTGCTCGGCGCGGTACTCGGGGTAGCTGCCGTTGACCAGCCCATGGATCGTCCAGACGATTGCATCGATCGCTGCCGGATCAGCCGGGTGCGCCTCGGCAAACGCAAAGGCACGCCGCGCGGCCTCTTTGAACTCCTTCCATCTTTGCGCTTGCACAAGGCTGCGCTCGGCGTCGGTCTTGGCCTGTTCCAGGCGCTCGAGAAGCAGGTTGGACGCTCGCTCGTGTTCGCGCTGCAAGTCGGCCAGCGACTGCACGTCATCGGCCGCCCGTCCAGCACCCGTGACCCCGAGAACGGCCGCAAACACCGCCGCGGCAAGACCGCTCCAACGGCTCGTGCTCATAGGAACGCTCCCGATCGTAGTGGACGACCACAAACGACAACTGTAATAGCTCTGACGTTAGTCAATGCGGCGACTGCGCGTCAAGTGCTCCCGAGATCGCGTCTCCTTGACGTGGAGACAGCTTCAGGCGCAACGCGGAAGGTCGGGCAAGAAGGCGGCCACGCCGACCGCACCGTTGGAGAGCGCCGCGCAGTGCGGTGGGATCGCGGACATCCAATTTCTGGCGTTCGGCGTGCAGCAGACACCCTCGGCTTGGTAGCTAACCAACCATGGATGCCAGGCTTGGCGAACGATGGGTGCCTTGAAACCCTTCCCCTCCACGCATCATCCCGGAGCCCGAAGCCCCGTATCGCTCGACTGGTTCACTGGTCCGCCTTCCGCCGGTTGCGGTGGGCGGCCTGCTTCGCCCTGTTTCCGCAGATCGCCATGCTGCACCATCGCCGGGCGCGCCCGCGCGTGCGATCCACGAACAGAAGCGTACAGGTCGAACCCTCGCAGGCCTTCACATATTGAAAATCTTCGTTGCAGATGAATTTGGCGATTTCCTCGCCGATCGGCAAGAGCAGCGATTCTGGGGAACGCCATCGCCGCAGCGTCTTCAACCGTAGAGCGGAAGCCCCTCCCTCGGCCTCGGCCACGATCTGATCGAATCGTTCGTCGCGGTCGAGCAAGTGGTTCAGCGGCTCCAATTCACGCAGGTCGTGGGCCCCGAGCCTCCTACCGCTCCGCGCCTTGACGAACCCTCGGAACCATTCGCGCAGGTTCCGAGCCCGGGCCGCGACGCCGTCGAGCTCGCCCGGCATCGCCTGGCCCTTCAGGGCCTTCAGGACCTTCGCCGGCACGAGCCGCGCCTGTTCCAGCCAGGCGAGCAGGCCGTCGCCGTCGTCGATCCAGTCGACCTGCTCGTCCACCGGCGTGGCCAGGGTGTTGAGGAAATCGAGGCCGAGCGAGCCAGATATGAAGATCGCCGGCGGTTTGTGATCGCTCATCCGATGCGTCCTCGCACTTCTTTTCGATAACCCGTCGAAATCCACTTGACAGGTTACGCCGCGCACCATAACCTGTCAAGTGGGATCTATGTGGTTACTAGATTGACGAACTGAATCGCGCTCAGTGCTTCAATTCACCAATTCTTGGAATCACCGACGGGAGTATTCAAACCGTTTTGCCGCCATCGGCAAGGTTATCATCCACGAGGAGAGTTGAGGTGACCCCCGTGAGATACCGCACGATCGACGTCGACGGGCTCGACGTCTTCTATCGCGAAGCCGGGAATCCCGAGGCGCCCAAGCTGCTGCTGCTTCATGGCTTTCCCAGCTCGAGCCACATGTTCCGGGACCTCATCCCACGCCTGGCCGACCGCTTTCACGTCATCGCGCCCGACCTCCCGGGGTTCGGCCGCACGGCGATGCCGGGGCGGGACGAGTTCGGCTACACGTTCGACAATCTCGCCCGGGTCGTGGAGCGCTTCACCGAGCTCGTCGGCCTCGACCGATTCGCGCTCTACGTCTTCGACTACGGCGCGCCGACAGGCTTCCGCATCGCGATGCGGCACCCGGAAAGGATCGCCGCGATCATCTCCCAGAACGGCAACGCCTACGAGGAAGGCCTGAGCGACGGTTGGAATCCCATCCGTGCGTACTGGCGGGAGCCGTCGCCGGCCAACCGGGAGGCGCTCCGCGCCTTCCTGACGCCCAGAGGCGACGCTCTGGCAGTATACCCACGGCGTGCCCGACGCGACCGCCGTCTCCCCCGACGGCTATTCGCTCGACGACTTCTACCTGACGCGGCCGGGAGCCGACGAGATCCAGCTCGACCTGTTCCGCGACTACGCGAGCAACGTGGCGCTGTATCCGGCCTTCCAGGACTACTTCCGCAAGCACCGGCCGCGGCTCCTGGCGGTCTGGGGCCAGAACGACCCCTTCTTCCTGCCTGCCGGCGCGGAGGCGTTCAAGCGCGACATCCCGGAGGCCGACGTCCGCTTCTTCGAGACCGGGCACTTCGCGCTCGAGACGCACGCCGAGCCGATCGCCGCGGCGATCCGGGAGTTCCTTTCCGAGTGAATCTACGGGACGGGCCGCGCGTCGCGGCCCGACGAGAGCGTGTTTCATCAACTGCGATCGGAGGTCCGACGATGCGTGCCATCGTCATCGAGAAGTTTGGAGGGCTCGACAGCCTCGTCTACAAGGATATCCCCGAGCCGGAGCCGAAAGCCGGCCACGTCGTCATCCAGATCAAGGCGTTCGGGATCAATCACGCCGAGATGCACATGCGTCGGGGCGAGTGGGCCGAGGCCGCCGAGGTCAGCGGGATCGAGTGCGTCGGCCTCGTGAAGTCCTGCCCGGGCGGCGAGTTCCCGGTCGGGGCGAAGGTGGCCGCGCTCATGGGGGGCCTCGGCCGGACAATCAACGGGAGCTACGCCGAATACACCCGCGCCCCCGCGTCGAACGTCGCCCTCATCGAGTCCGATCTATCCTGGGCCGAGCTCGCCGCGCTCCCCGAGACCTATGCGACCGCGTGGACCTGCCTGTTCCGCAACCTCGAGATCGCCAAGGGCCAGACCCTGGTGATCCGCGGCGCAACCTCTTCCTTCGGCCAGGCGGCCGTGAAGCTGGCCGTCAACGCGGGGCTGAAGGTCATCGCCACCACCCGGAGCCGCGAGCGGTTCGCGATGCTCGAGAAGCTCGGAGTCGAGCGCGTCGAGCGGGAAGGGCCGGATCTTTCCAAGCGGATCGCCGAGGCGAAGAAGCTCGACGCGGTGCTCGACCTGGTCGGCAACAGCACCATCCTCGATTCGCTCGCGATGCTCCGCCGCGGCGGACGCGCCTGCCTCGCCGGCTGGCTGGGCGGACTCGCGCCGATCGCCGACTTCAACCCGCTCTTGCAGATGGCGAGCGGCGTCTACCTGACCTTCTTCGGCAGCTTCGTCTTCGGCACCCCGGGCTTCCCGCTCTCCGACGTTCCGCTGCAGAAGATCGCCGACGACGTGGCGGCGGGCCGCCTCGAGGCGAAGCCGTCTCGCGTCTTCCGCTTCGAGGAGATCCGCGAGGCGCATCGCATCATGGAGGCGAACGAGGCCGGCGGAAAGATGGTGGTCGTCCACGATTAACCAGCGAGGAAGGAGAGCCGGAATGTGCCTCCCCAGCATTCAGGCCCGCACGCGATGGAACGACAGGAAGCGTTCGGCCGAAGCGGACCGCGGCTTGAATCTGCGTGAAGTCGGCCGCTACTTGGGAACTTGCGCGGCCGACCTCATCAAGAGTGCGGGAGAGCCCGATCTACTCAGGTAATAAAGACAAGCTCCAAGAGAACATGCGCACCGCACGAATTCGTCAGCGAACAACGAACGACTGACGATGGCAAGCGTCATTCGTTCCCTTCGGATGGGCGCGGACCGGTTAAGCTTCGGTACCATTCGCTCACCGGCTCCGTAGTGTAGGTAACGGTCGCGGCCGGGCCACCGGCTGCCATCGCCCCCGCTCCCTCGCCAACCTTGAACGAGAGGCCTGGTAAGTTGACCTTGGCCGGTACGCCAATGCTGGGACTTACGGTCTCAAGGTCGGGGCTGACATCGAGGCCCCCACCGAACTCGAGGGATTCCCCGAGCGCGACGTTGATCTCGCTGTGATAGAGCACTTCCACGTCGCCCCAACCTTCTTCGGGGACCGGAGCCTCGGCGATCCCGGCGGCAAATCCGGTGCCGGCAAAGATTCCCGGCCCGAACATTAGGGCGGCGTAGCCGCTGAATGTGAATTGACCGGTCGTGGTGATTCCGAGCGACACGCCCACGCCCACGAAGACACCGGGTGTGATGACGAGAGGCGAACCCCCCAAGGTTCCTGACACGGTGACCTGCGCCATGCCGACCTTCCCATCGACGGACCCGCCGGGCTCGTCCGCGCCTTGATTAGTGTGCCCTCAACGTCGATGGATCCTTCGAACGGGCCGCTGAACAGGCCGCGGCTGAACACATTCACCGTGCCGAAACCACCACCGTCATCGACGCCGATCCAACGCGGCGGCGGCGCTGGCGGCGGAGTGGGTTGATCGGGCCCTGTCCCTGAGTTCGACACGCTGTCGGCCGGCGCCTGCGCGGTCTTGGTAGCTTGGAAGTCGAAATGCTGCGGGGGTGGCGGGTCGCCGTCGCCGCCTTCCGGGTCGGCGGGCGGCGCGGATTGTCCGCCGTCCCCCTGTCCCCGCTCGGTTCGAACGGCGTTGTCGCCGACCTTGTCGGTGGTCGGGGCAGCGACCGGGTCGTCCGGTCCGCTGCCGTCGCCCGGATGCGCTAAGAGGTAACTCGGCGAGGGTGTCGCTTCGGGCGCGTCGTCTCCGTCAGCGGCGGAGGCCAGCAAGATGACTTGGGCCGCGCCGTCCGCGCCTGGCCCCGGCGGCTGGGCGCTGCCCCGCGGGCCTGCCGTCGGCCCGGACGGGCTTTCGGGTGAAGACCCAGAGCGGTCACTGGAACCATCGCCGCTTTCGTCTCCTCCGAATGCGTCACTGGCCAGGTCGGCGAGGTCTTCGCCGAGCTCGCCGATGGCTTGGTTGAACAGCGAACGGGGGGAAAACGGATCGGGTAGCCCCCACCCCCCCGTCGGATCTCCGCCGGAGCCGTCACCGGAACCGCCGTCGCTGTCATCGTCGGCGTCAGCGGTCAGTCCCCCGAGCCGGGGTACCGGGACCAATCGGGCGGAAACATCGATGATATGAGTGAATTCGGAGTGCACAACCGCGCCCAAGTGACTCAGGAAGCCCGGCAAGGGCGGCGTGGGAATCGAAATGGGGAACCGGAACGGAAATCCCATCGCCTCGTCCTCACACGGTGGTGCAAAACCCGTCCACGAACAGGACGCTGACCGACCCAGAAGGTACACACAGCTTCGCTCGCGGACTTATCACTTGGCTTGCTTCTTTTTCTTCGGCGGGGGTCGGCTCGAAGATCACCGTCGTGCGTTCCGTGTCGAAGCTGTAGTTGAGCGGAATCGCCTTGTTGCCGCTCTTGTCGACCGGGTTCGTCACGCGGAAGACGACGTCCCACTCGTCATCGGTTGAGTTGTGCCCGCGAATCGAGACCAACCCGAGGCCGCAAACGTCGAGCGATTCACCAGACTCGGCAAGGTCTTTAATGCAAAGCTTGGCCGTGGCCCCGAGCTTGAGGACGCCGCGGTACTGGATGCGGCCGACCAAGAAGAGCTCGGTGTCGTCTTCGACGCGCACGATGGGCTCACCGGCACTCACGGCTTCGCCGACCTCCTTGTACACGGCCGTCACCACGCCCGCAAACGGAGAAACCAAAAACGTATTCATGTAGGCAAGTTGGTAGCGGGCGACTTCGCGGTCGATGGTGACGAGCTCATTGGCCATGATGCGATCAAGATAGGGAACCTGAAGCGCACGGATCCTTGTCTTCAAGAAATCGTCCTCGGTATTGAGCTTCTTGTCGTGGTACCGGATGATGTTTTCGAGGGCTGGCGTCGAATACTGGCCGGTCGTCGACGCGGCCGACTGCTCGAATGCCAACCCGGCAATGCCGGCGTTGTAATAGGTGGTCACCGTTGTCGAAAGATACGGCCCACTCACCTCCTGCCAGCTCGTCGACGGAATATCATATTTCGCGGGCACGTTTCGGCTGCTGGTCTGCGGCACATCCTGGGTCGCCGTGGTTGACGTGAGCACGTTGTTCACGTCGACGGCGTTGTAATGGTAATTGGTGCTGGTGCCGATCTGGTGCGACTTGGGCGCAAGCTCTTCGTTCTGTGCCCCCAGTGGCTCGTTCTCCGTCATCGTGACGACCGTGCCGACCGGCTTGCTGGTCGAGCGCGAGCCCTTGACGACGCCGGCCGAATCGCCGGGAGGGTCGGTCTTGTAGGCGTTGTCGAGCGTGTTAAAGCGATTGTCGAGCGCCGACGTGAGCGCCTGAAGGCCGGCTGTTTTCACATAGGCCGCGGGAGCGCCCAGGCCGTACTGGTTCTTGTATTCCGTCGTGATCTGGTCGATGAACATGTATGTTTTGAGATAGCTGTTCTGGCGGCTCGCCAGCACCTGGTCGAGCTTGAGCTTCAGGCCGTCGTTTCGCAGCACGCAGATCGCCGACGGAGATAGCTCGCTGTAAATGCGGGCCGCGTCATAGCCGAGACGCGCTTTGTTCTCGGGTAGATTCAATTGCCCAGGGGGAACCGCTGCGGGCGCGAGGTTGTAATCGTCCTGCAGCGACCACGCCGCGGCGATGCGCCCGAACATCTGCGCCACGCTCGATACCTGGACGGTCGCGCCGAGCCAGCTGGCGATCAAAGGCGCGGGGCTCACCGCTACGTCGCCGATCACACCTCCCGTCGCGAAGGCCAGGTCGGTCGAGCGACTCGGACGAGCTTGGAGCTTTCGAACCTTGGCCGTCTCGTACATCAGAAGTGCTCCAAAGTATGGTGATGGATCGGTCGCTGTCTCGATTTTTTTCTTTTGCGAAGCGTGGCCGCGCCAGCGGCACACGAGAGCGATAACGCACCGCCGAGACGGCCAAGGCGGCGCATGCGCTCGTCATATCGGCCCGACGTGGCTGATTCCCCTCTAGCTCTCTGCCGGTGCGCCGTCACCGGCCGCCCACACCGATCAGACAGCATTCAACGGTGACGTCGTATTCGCTCTTGGCGTAGACGCCCGAAAAATCGTCCAGATTGAGCGAAAAAACCTCGCCCGGGCAAAGCTTGCCCAGATCGGTTCCCTTGGGTTTGCCCACTTGCGTGGTGCCAAAGCAGATCTCTTCGCCCCCATCGCCGACTCGAAAGATCAAGGCGAAACTCGATGGCGTTGGAGCGTTCACGCGAACACCGGGGCCGCCCCACAAAAAACGGTGCTTTCTCACTCGAACCGAATAGTGGTACATGACATGTGATCCTGAGCGGACGACGTGCATCTCAATGATGGGTCAAGGAGGTAAGAGTAGCATCGGCGTCCGTGCGCTTCAAGGACTCGCAGATTAATTTGCGAAGGAAGACCGCCATCGGTCTCGTTGCCGCTTTGTCATCGGCCCAGCGCCCACGCACGGCGCGCAAATGATTGTTTGAAACGAGCCACGGCCGGCCGACAACGAACACCGAGCCGCGGACTGCAAACCATAAACCCACGCCCGACTAAATGCGATCTTTTTACATGAGATGGCCACCGTACTTGTAATTAAATGATGAAGAAAGTTGGATCCGGCGGGCCGATGAGAACCTTAGACTCCGTCCAGACCAATGTCGGCCTGCGGGGTACAATCTCGTTGAACTGAGCCGCTTCGCGGTTAGAACTCATACTTTAATATTTAACGTTCCAGATTGATCCTGCCCAGCGGCTATTGTGATCCCTTCGACGTCGTCCGCGGTCGCTCGATGCATCTGCTTGCGCTTTTGACGTGACTGGTAGCCCCCGGCCAGCGCTCGGTTTGGTAAGCTGGCAGGTCAGGAAAACAGCGTAGCCGTTCTCATCCCGAAGGAACTCCGCGCTGCGGTCGCTCAGGGTCGTGGGTCGCTGGTCCCGACGTGAAACCAACCGGGCCTCGCTCACGGTCGGGCAAAGATTTCAGCGGGCAGGTCGCCTAGATCGAGCTTGGCCTTCCACTGGGTCGCCTTTTCGGGCATGCCCCATTCCTCGTACAGCCGGACCACGCGTTCGGCGGCATCGCGGAGTCGAAACGCCTCGGGCACCGGGACGCGCACCTTCCGGGCCTCGATTCCCGCGAGGCCGCCAAGTAAGAGCGGCTCGGCCTCCGCGTACAAGCCCTGGCCAAGAAGGGCTGCGCCCGTGAGGCTCATGGCGTCGTACCTTTGCCAGTCATCCGGCGTCTCCTTGACCCTGATCTTCAGGCACTCGCGCAAGACCGGCTCGGCCTCCGACCAGCGCGAGCTCGCGAGCAGGTTTCGGCCAAGCGCGGCCAGGTCGCCCGCGACGAGCGGGCTCTTGGGCGTGCTCGTCTTGCGACGGCGCTCGAGCGTATCACGCTCGAGGCGCTCCGCATCCGAACAGCGGCCTACCGACTCGTAGGCGCCGGCGAGCAGCATGCGCAGGTCAAGCGTGAGCGGGTGGTCGGCGCCGTGTTTGGCCTGGCTCAACTTGACACTCTCCTCGAACAGCTCGAGCGCCTCCGTCGTCCGGCCGGCATATTCGTAGGCAGCAGCCAGGTTGCCGCAGCTCATGAGCGTGTAAAGGTGGTCCGAGCCCAGCTTGGCCTCCAGGCGCCTGCGCCTCCTCCTGCAGACGGATCGAGTCCGACAGCCGTCCGGCCAGGCTGTAGGCGTTGGCCAGGCTCACGCGGCTGACGTTCGTGTAGGGGTGATCGGGGCCCAGCTTGGCCTCCCTCAGCTTGAGGGTTCCCTCGTGTATACTGATCGCCTCGGAAAACCGGCCGACTTCGTAATAGGCGTTGGCCAGGTTACCCCGGATCGTGAGCACGTCGGTATGGTCGGGCCCGAGCTTGGCCTCCAGGCGCTTCAGGCTCTCTTCGTGCATAGCGATCGCTTCGCTCAAGCGCCCTGCGTCTTTATAGGCGGTGGCCAGATTATTGCGGCTCGAGAGCGTTTGGAAGTGATCAAGCCCGAGTTTCGACTCACGGAGCTTGAGGGTCGCTTCATGCAGCGCGATCGCCTCGGGCAGATGTCCCCCAAACTGATAGGCCACGGCCAGGTCGCCCTGGCTGCAAAGCGTGACGGGGTGCTCCGGGCCAAAGTGAGACGCTCGCACGGCACGCGCCTTCCCATGCAGATCCGCCGCTTTGTCGTACAGCCCCAATCCCTGATAGGTCTTGCCCAGGCTTTCCAGCAATGTCCCCAGCGTCGCCTGCGAGCCCGAGAAGCCCTTCGCGAGCCGCGCGCTGGCCCGGTCCAGAACATCGACGACCTTGATCGTGCGCCCGTCCGTAGTCTTAGTTGGGTCGGAGCTACGGAACGCGTCGACCAGGAAGGTGCTGACGGCTTCGGCCTCCGTCCGCGATTCCTCCGACTCTTTCAGCGCCGCTTGCGTTTGTACTTGTGCCGCCTTGGTCTCGGCCAGGGCATGGCGTGTGGCCGCGTTGGCGTCTCTCAAGTGGCCGTTGGCCCGCGCCTGGACGCCAGCGGCAGCTCCCAGCCCAACGAAACCGGCCAGCAGGATGAAGAGGCCGGCAGCGACCGAAGTGCGATGGCGCCGCGCCCACCGCCGCGCCCGGCGCGGCAGCGGCTCGCGCCACGCGCTCACCGGCTCGTCGGCCATCCAGCGCTCGATGTCTTCGGCCAGAGCGCGGCACGAGCCGTAGCGTTCCTCCGGTAATCGGGCCATCGCCCTCAAGCAAATCGCTTCGAGCGCGCGGTCGATCGACGGGTCGAGCGCGCGCGGCGGCTGGAAGTGGCCCTCCCGCACGAGGCGTATAACCTCGATCGCATCCCCCGCAAAGGGCGGACCTCCGACCAAAAGACAATACAAGGTGGCGCCTAAGCTGTAGACGTCGCTCCATGGTCCGAGCGAGTCGAGGTTGCCGGCGGCCTGTTCGGGGCTCATGTAGCCCGGAGTGCCCAGCACCGAGCCCGGCAGCGTCTCGGCCGAACCACTGGCCGAGCTCGGTCGCAGGCTGCGCTCGTCGGAAGCTGTCTCGGGGCGTCCGATGGCCTTGGCCAAGCCCCAATCGACGACCAGCGTCTCGCCGTGATCGCCGACGATGATGTTACTCGGCTTGATGTCTCGGTGGAGCACGCCCCGGGAATGCGCATATTCGACGGCGTTGCAGACGTCGGTAAAGCGGCGCATCAGCTTGTAAAACTGAAGCGAGCGCCGGCCGGAGTCGCTGTCCTTGGCGGCGTGAAATCGGTCGATGGCCTCTTTGAGCGACTCACCGCGGATGAATCGCATGGCATAGTAGGGCCGTCCGTCGGCGTAGAGGCCCAGGCCATAGACGGGCACGATCCCCGGGTGTTCCAGCCCGCCGGTGATTTCGGCTTCGGCCACGAAACGAGCCCGGCTGGCCGGATCGTCGGCGTGGGAGTCAAGTATCTGCTTGAGCGCCACCTCACGGTGAAGCTGGGTGTCGAGCGCCACGAAGACGGCGCCCAGGCCGCCCTGGGCGTGTGGCCGCATGACGCGAAATCGCAGACCATCATCGCTGGCCGCGCCGACGCTGTAGTCCCTGGTGCGATTGGCGTCGCCGTCGGGCTCGGTCGAGCCGGAACCCGAGGCGACCAAGGGCAGCGTGGCGTCGATTTCGGCATCGCCAAGCCCTGCAAGCTTCGCACGCGTCGAACGATCGGCCGGAATCGCGGCGAGGCTGCGCTCGACGTCGCCATGCTTTTCGACGTGCAAGGCCACGAGCGCTTCGACGGCCGGCCGCTCGGCAACCCGCAGGTGGCCCTGTGCAACTAAATGCTCGGCCAGAGGCCGATTCCTGTCCAGAGTCCAGGCGTGGAAGGCCGCGACCAGCTTCGACTGGTCGATCAGGCCCACCTGCAGAGCGAGCAAACCGAACAGCAAGTTCTTCTCGGCGGCGACGGTGCCCATCGGTCGAGCCTCCCGTTCTTCTGCCCAGGCATGAATACTAGCCCGAAGCGCAAGCGAGGGATGATACTAGCCCGAAGATCCAAGCCGCTCGCCATTCTATCTCCGCGCGAACGCTCCCTACATGGGCATCAATACTGCCGGTGCGATCGCGCAATCGACCGTCTTCGGGCCACGCCAACTTCAGCTTCGCGACGAGTCGGCACGGCTCTGCCCGACACGCGCCTCCTGCCACCACACCAGAGCCTCCGTTTCGTTCCAGAGGCGGGCGCAATGGCACGCTGCGAGAGCCTGTTCGAGACTCGCGGCGTCCGGGAACCGTTTGGCCGGGTCCTTCTCAAGACACCGTGTAATGACGGCCTCCAGGTCTGTCGGGATTTGGCCTCCGGGCGCATGCAATGGAGGGACCGGCTGCTCCCTGTGTGCGGTCAGCAACTCGATCGCTGACCGACCCTCGAAGGGCGGGCGGCCCGCAAGGAGGAAATACGCGACCGCGCCCAGGCTGTAGATGTCGGTCCGGGCGTCGAGGTCGCGGCGACCTGCTGCCTGCTCGGGGGAGAGATAGAGCGGCGTGCCTGCGATCTGAACCGGTCCGGTCGATTTTCGCCGTCGATCGCTCGGCGACGACACCTGAACCAGTCCGAAATCGAGAAGCTTGAGGACGTCCGGGACACCGCCAAGTTGACACACGATCATATTGCTGGGCTTGATGTCGCGGTGAATCAGGCCCAGCCCGTGGGCTTCCCGCAGGGCCGAGCAGGCCTGCCGGAGAAAGTGGACCGCGCGCTCCGGGAGGAGCGCCCCATGTTCCCGGACCAGTTGCTGCAACGTCAGGCCGGGCAGGTATTCCATCGTGTAGTAGAACGTGCCGTCCGCGGCGATGCCGTAATCGAAAATCCGGACGGTGTTTGCATGCGTCAGCGCGGCCGTTGCCTGGACCTCGCGTTCGAACTGAAGGAGGATCTCCGGGTCGGCCGCCTGGTCCGGCCGGATCAGCTTGATGGCGCAGGGGCGCCTCAAACGGGCGTGGTCCGCGAGGTAAACCTCGCCCATCCCCCCAGCACCGATCCGTTGCCTCAGGCGATATTGGCCCAGCTTCCGCGCCTCGAAAGCCTGCTGCCGTAGCTGCGTGATCTTGTGCGAGCCGTAGATGGCCATCGACGACCCTATCCCCAGCCAGACGACCATCTCGAAGAGTACGTCGTTGAACCGCCCGAGCGTGCCTTCCCAGACGCCGACAGCCACCGTCACTGCGATCGGACACAGCGCGATGCCCGCGACGACCGTGGCACACCGCCGCCACGTATTGGGCACGAAGAACCCATAGCACACCAGGAACGCAAACCAACGGAGAGTACAACTGTCGCCGGTGTAGTTAATCAATTCAGCCTCGGTGCCAGGTACTGAAAATGGGCCCCAGTTCCGTACCGATAATTCGTGGAACTGGTACTGCGCGAAGAACAAAACGCTCGCGCCGAGCAGGGCCAGCTCCGAGACCCGCAAGCTCCCAAGAGTTGGGGACTGCCGTCTCCACAAACGCACGGCAATAGCGGCGGCGGTTACAATGACGGCACAGTGGGTCCAAAATGTTGTCTGGTAAGACGTGTCGGCGGCGCGGCCATCCCAGACGTCTTTGACGAGAAAAATCAGGAAGCTCCCCAGACCGATCAACGAGCCGATCCGCATCCGGTCCCAGAGCAGCGATAACGACGAGCCGCGCTGCGGCGAGTCCGAATCGTGAACAAAGCGGACGCTGCGTCGGTCGTCCGGCGGCGGCGTCGACGCCGTCCCGACGGGCGGAAGAGTCGTCTCCGATTGTCCGGACCGCGAGTTGCCCGAGCCGGCCGGGCCGGGATGACTGGCGGTTGCTCCGAGATCGCCCCCGGGCGGCGTCATGGCGGAGAAGAGTCGAGCAAGGCTGTGTTCAACTTCCGGGTCGGCCTCACCGATAGGGGCCAGGTCGGCGCGGATCCAGTCGACGGAGCTGAGCGAGGCGAGGCTCCGGGCCGGATCGCCGCCGTGGTGCTCGATGTGATGACCTACCAGCGGCTCGAGCAAGGCGCGCGCGGCCGGTGCGAGGTCCCCGCGCTCCTCGAGGAGGTCAGCCAGTGGCCTGTGCTTTTCGATCAGCCAGGCGTTCATGGCGGCGACCAAGCCGTCGCGGGAGATCAAGTCCATCTGCAGGGCCAGGACGCCGAAGAGCAGATTGCGGTCGCACGCGGCTCGAGCCATGCCCATACCCCAGGGCGAGAAGGATTCCCGCACATCTGTCATGGAAGTGCGATCGATCATCGTAGCCGGCCCAGATGCAGCAGGAAAGGGACCGGTTGCCATCAGAGCCGGCGGTTCGGAAGCCTTTCAGGATTTATTGAGACACTTTGCCGCAGGATCGCATCGATCGGACACGCGACGAAAAAACATGCCTGGGCCGAGCACGCGCGGGCAGAGCGGGCCGCTAGAATTACGCACAAACCGCAAGCCGCTCGATTAGTCGAAAAGCGAAGGTGCCATGCGCCGGCCCAAGGTCTGGATGCTACTCGTGTTGATCGCGCTCGTCGCGGTGCCGATGGGCGTGGTTGTCAACCGCTATCGCGCCGAGCAGCGGCTGCTCGGCGAGTTGAGACGGCTCGGCGCCCGCCTCGAGTTTGAATGACCTGACAGCCGGATTCCACAGGTCGGAAAATATTGAAAAATGCGAGCACCGCTCTCTTGCATTGGATCGCGGGCCTTGTTAGACACTGAATCTGTCTGACCCAATCGATCTTCACCGAGGTTTGGATTGGGGGACCGCGCCGCCATCCTCGCGGCGATTGCCAATTCAACCGGTCGTGGGACCTCGTCCCATTCAGCGTCGTGCTGTCACCTGTCTCGGATCGGATGCGGCGCGGAAGAGCTGCGCCAGGGAATGCGTCCAGTCGGCTTAACGAAAACCGGATCCGCAGCAAGGAGTGTTGGGCGCGCGCAGGTTCGCGCTCACACGAGCATGAGTTGACCCGTTACCGTGTGGTCTGCGCATGGGGTGCGCCCGCAACCCCACGCTCACGAACGACGCGCTCGACACGCGAGTTGCGTTATGGGTTCATCATCGGCCAGAAGTCATCAGGTCGGAGTCCGAGCAGTTCTTCCGCCGAGTCGCTCACCGGCCGGTTGATCGGGGCCAGTGCGTGGCGCGAAGCGCCCACCGTTTCCCAGACCCTTCTAGGAGGACAAGACGATGGCAGAGCAGCCCAAACACCCAGCGGTCGAGCATCACCGGCAGGCCGCCGCACACCATCACGCTGCCGCGCACCATCACCTGCAGGCAGCCCACCATCACTCCCACGGGCAACACGAGGAGGCCAAGAAGCACGCGACGACGGCTCACGACCACAGTGAGCATGGGCACAGACATTCCAAGGAAGCCCACGGCCACTCGCACAAGTAGTGCACGAACGGTTTTCCGGTCGAGTGTCCAGCTAACCAGGCTTGCTGGCCCGGTCAGGGTGAACGCAAGGCTTTGTGGAGCCGAAGCGGGTTGGATCGCCGTGACCGGGTCGCCCGTGAGTTCACGCCGGCATTCGTTCCAAGAGTCTTTCGCACACCGCCGGTTCCGGCGGTCGTCTGACTCGTGTTCCGCGCGTCTATTCGTCAATCGCTGGTCGTGTGACATGTCGGGTACGGTCCATACCGCAACGGCCTCCGCCGTTTGCGGGCAACCAGAAGTATCGCGAGCAACGCCGGGCCCGGCGCGAGCTGGTTGAGACCGAGTTCAAGGCGATCGCCGAGGTGCTTTCGCCGGAGCAGCGCGAGAAGGCGCGTCGTTACCTCGAGCAGCGGCTGGTGACCGCGTTGATCGCACAGACGGTATCCGAGCGGCTCCGGGCGGCGGCGGAGAAGCTGGGCCTGACCTCGGAGCAGCAGCAGCGGATCATCGACGCCTACAAGAGCTACGACGAAAAGTACGAGAAGTTGTCCGACGACCGTCGCGAGCTGCTGAAATCCGAGCTAAAGTCGGTCGGCGAGATCCTCACCCCGGAGCAGCGCGAGAAGGTACGCAACTACTTCCAGGATCATGTGGTCATGGTCGACGTCCAGCTCGACCCGAACGACCCGCAGGCCGTGGCGCTGCTCAAGGAGACCATCGCGGAACGGCTCGACGCGACTGCGGACAAGCTGGGCCTGACCCAGGATCAGCGCGAAGATCAAGGCGGCCTACTCGACCTTCGCCGCAACGTACGCCGCCCAGCGCGAGCAGCGCGAGACGCTCCGCAGGGAGGAGCTCAAGGCGATGGGTGAGATCCTCACTCCCGAGCAACGCGAGAAGGCCAAGAACTACTTCGAGGACTTAATGGCTAAGCCGTAACACACTGTACCTCTCGGACGCAACCGCCACCAAAAGCCGCACGTTCGTCTTCGACGGCAT
This sequence comes from uncultured Isosphaeraceae bacterium, assembly GCA_963830625.1. Classification (GTDB taxonomy): domain Bacteria; phylum Planctomycetota; class Planctomycetia; order Isosphaerales; family Isosphaeraceae; genus CAWHMZ01. The sequence continues at coordinate 19,438 of CAWHMZ010000010.1, forward strand.
GGAGTTCGACGACGCTAAGATCCGCGTGCGCCCCGAGATTGAGACCGCGGTCACGAACCTGACCAAGTTGATCCGTGCCTTCCCGGCCGTGACTTTGCGTATCGAGGGGCACACTGATCCGTCAGGCGACCCGGCAGCCGACCAGAAGCGGTCGCTCGCTCGGGCCGACGCGCTGAAAGACCTGCTCGTCAAAGCCGGTGTGCCCAGTGATCGGCTCACGACCGCAGGACTCGGCAGCGAGCACCCCGTGGCGACCAACGATACCGCCCTTGGTCGAGCCAAGAATCGCCGAATCGAGCTGTTGCTGAGCAAGTCGTCGTGACGTGGCTGAATTATTACCCCGCTTCTTCCCCGAGACGTCGGACGTCCGCCAGGCCAGGCGTCCCGGGGGCCTTCGCGGATGGAAAACGTCTCTCGGCGGCTGTTCGCGTTGGCGACCTTTCCATGCACCCCGGCACTCGCGCCCCGGCCGATCTTCTGCGATGAAGAAACGCTAGGGCGCCTTTTCGTGATGTCGTCGCCGTGCCGCGTGCGAAAGAGCGGTTTCTTCGGGCATTCTCACGCAACGTCGCGGCTGATTCCAGACGGTCGCCGCGGACCACTGCCTCCAGAGCCTTGAGGAGGGTAGGCATCGCCCGAATCTCGGACGCTTACCTTGATTCTCACGGCGCGAATGGCTGCGCCGGCATGGCGCAGTCGATCATGAGGAGCTTGAAGTCGTCCCTGCCGCGAAGCGGGTCGAGGGCGGTCTCGCGACGGCGCTCATCGGTCGAGCCTCCCCTTGATCTGCGCAGGCAGAGATCGAAACCGGTCGCCATTGTATCTCTGCACTGAAACTGCCTACATGGTCATCAATGGTGCCGGTGCGGTCGCGCAATCGGACGTTGACGCCGCACGCCGGGAACCGACAGAAGAAGTTGGGTTGGTCGACCGCCGCGAGCGGTCCGGGTCCCTATAATTGCCAACAAGCCGTAAGCCGCTCGATTAGCCGAAGAAGCGGAGGTGCGATGCGCCGGCCCAAGGTCTGGATGCTACTCGTGTTGATCGCGCTCGTCGCGGTGCCGATCGGCGTGGTTGTCAACCGCTTTCGCGCCGAGCAGCGGCTGCTTTGGGCGTTGAGACGGCTGGGAGCCCGCCTCGAGTTCGAGCCGGGCCTGTTGGGTCTATGGTGGCCCAAGGTCGTTGGTGTCGACGCCCATGGCCCCGATTTCTCGGACGAAGGTCTCGCTTTGCTCAAGGAACTGCCGGACCTCCAGCGGCTGTCCCTGATCAGAACGCCGACAACCGACGAAGACTTGTCCCACCTGGTACGGCTACGTCACCTGGAAGTGATCTATCTGGAGAACACCGAGATCACAGACGCGGGGCTCAGCCAACTCGCTCGGATGGGCGGCCTGAAGGAGTTGAGGGTCGCAGGCGGGCGAATTACGGGGGACGGACTGCGCCGGCTCAAGCAAGCGTCGCCGAAGCTCACGGTTGTACGAGGTGGCTTTCTGTAATCACCTGGGTGCGTTCTTCGCTCGAATGCTTTGTTCCGCAATGAAGAACGCAGAGGGTCGCCATTTTATGTGGAGCACCACGGTGCATACTAGCCCGACGCGCAAGCGAGGGATCTGGTGCGGCGACAAACAGCCAGCGGCGACGGCGCTCGATTCGTGGCAATCTCAAAGATCCCTCAAACATCCCAGAGATCCCTCGCTTGCGCTTCGGGCTAGTATCGGCCATCGCTTCGTCGGCGAGCGCGAAAGCGCGAACCAGAACGGAAGCGTTCGCCTGGCGCCACCGGATACGATTCAAACGTACACATTGCGCCCCGAGCGCGGGCCTTCTGAGTATTGCACACTTTGGCGCAGCGTAATTCTTATGCGGCCTTAGACATCTGTCGAATCCGGCATCTGGAAAGTGCGCAGTACCCCCCCTTTTCCAGTATATATAGAGAGAGGAGCGCGCTTCATGGTCGCCGGTCGATCTGTCCGCGAGTGGCAGATCCGACCGCTTCGGGCCAGCCCACGCGCGGCAAACCGACGGGCCGTCCCGTGCGTCGAACGTTCACGAAGTCCGGCGAATTCGATCGCTACAACGCTCTACAAATCAACACCTTGCATTTAGCATTATTCACGTCCGGATGCGCCAGACAGTCCAATCGCGCACCCCTCTCGCGCAGGCAATTGGCAACCGAAGCCTTCCGAGAAATCTGCCATCTACTGCCAAAGCCTGCCACAATCGGTGCCTCGAAGCGGCGGCCCGATTCATCCGGGAAGTCACTACGACGCGGTCGGTTGCATGGCTAAGATAGCAGCGGGTTTATTCACGGCGGGCGGGACACGTAGAAGCGCGCGACCGGGCGAGGAAAATGTAGTATGCCGTCTCAAAACCGCAACCCGCCGCGGCGGGATCAGCCGTCAGCGCGCGGAAGTGACGCACGCACCAACCCGGCCCCTTCACCCGGCGCGGCCGCGCGGGTAAAAGACCCCGCGCCTGCGGGTCCGGCGCCAGCCAGTGCGAGTGCTACCGTTGCACCGCTGCCGGCGACTCCGGGTGAGATGCCGTTGGGTGTCGCGATCTCGAGTAACCCGGGTGAGAGCGGCACGGTCACGGCCCGCAAGGCCGGCGGACTGCGCGACATGGGCCTGGAGGTCAACCCGCAAGAAGGTCGGCGTCGAAGGCCGCGCTTCAACATCTGGCCAAGGCGGTCAACATCGCTTTTCAGACCGACTTCGGCGAGAACTATCTCGAGTCGGTCTACCAGGCGGCCATCGTCCGCCGCGATCAGGTCCACATCATCCACAGGGAGTACTTCGGCTTCGGCGACAACTGGTTCGGCCAGTTCGGCCGGCTGATCCGCTCGCTCGAGCTGACGCTCGAAGGGCCCGACCCGGCCTCGCCCGAGGGCCAGCAGCGGATCATCGAGAAAGGGCCGTCGACGATTCGCGGCATCCTCAGCCTGATCGGCCGCAAGCTCGACCTCGTCGCCGAATACGAAGATCGCGTGCCGGCCTACGTCGAGCAGATGTTCGACCGGCTCGAAGCGTCGGGAATCATCCTCGGCTGGGACCGCAACGACTGGGAGATCTGGACGACCACCATCGGGCTGGATATCCGGATCGCACCCAAGCAGCCCGGCGATTAGGGCTCGTCGTCTTTCGCTCCGCGAAAGAACGGCCTTTCGCGGAACGAAAGGCGACAATCAAAGAGCGGCCTTTCGCGGAGCGAAAGGCGAATTTCTACTTCTGCTCGATCGCCTTGATTCGTTCCGCCGCGGTCTTCGCGGCGGGCGTGCCAGCAAAGTCTTTGACGACCTGGCGGTAGTAACCGAGGGCGGCAGTTGTCTTGTCGGCTTTTTCGAGGTTCTGTCCTAGTTTGAGCAGTGAGGCCGCGCGGGTCGCCTGGCGGGATGCTTTGTTCGCATCGGCGGCCTTCTTGGCAGGGATTGTTTCGGACTTTTTCGCCGTTTCGGGGGTCGACTCGGCACCCGCATCGGAGCCATCGCGTTTTTTCATGGGCTCGGCGACGGCTGTTTTAGACTGGGCGGCGGGTGAGCCCACAACATCGCCCGCGAATGCGTCTTCGAACCGAGTCACGCGCGAGCCGGCCGGTTGGCTCGACTTGGACTTGCCGGCCGCGGCACTCTGCATCAGGCGGCCTTCTTGATGTACTTCTCGGGGTTTTCGTTGAACTCGTCGCGGCAGCCGGTGCAGCAGATCGGGAAGGTTCGGCCCTGGTAGCTGATGGTCATGGTGGCCGCGCCGCCGGTCACGATGCACTTGGGCGCTCGGTGGCCGATGAGACGCCGGCCAGCGATTCGCCGTCCTGGTCAGTCCGACCTCGATCATGCGGTGGAACTGAACCGAGCCGGGCTCCTTGAGGTCATCGGCCATCGTGTAGCGGATGAAATTGGCGTTGGGCCAGACCGTCAGACGCACCTTGCCGATCTCGCGGGCTGACTTTCCGGGCTTGATCACTCGTTCGAGCACCAGGTGCTTGCCCGTCTTGTCGAGCGTGCCCTCGAACGCGACCGCTCCGCCGCCGGGCCGGGCTCGGTCCCTTCGAGTCGATAGACCTTTCGGCCGGGTCGTAGGTCAGCTTGCCCGCGGCGAGGATCTTGCCCCCTTCGATCGGTGACCGTCATCCCGACCGGTTTTCCCTTGGCGAAGGTCCAGGCCCAGGTGTGGGTCTCGGTCCAGCCGCGAAACTGCTTTGGCGGGGTTGTCCTTGGGGACGCCCTGCCCGTGCCAGCGGCCCAGCAGGTATTCAAATGGCGCAACAGGGGCGGGAATGTCGCGCGGTCGGCGGCGTCGTCGCGCCCGCGCTCGGCGGAGCGAGACTCGCTGCCACCAAGAGCCAGCGAGGCCACGACGGCCATCCTGGCGGACGTTTCATGGACGGGCAGCCTCGTTCAATCTGCGTGACCGCGGTCGCGCCGGGTCTTCGACCGTCGGCTCGGTTACCGCCGACCAACCGGCGCAACGCCTGGATCGCCGTGAAGCGTCGCCTTCTCGACGGTGGGCGGGAAATCGGTCCCATCGAAGACGGGCGTGCGCCGACCGGCACGTCCATGTCGAGATAACCGATCATCATCTCCTCAAACGTCTGCTCGCCCCAGCGGACCAGCTTGCTGGGGTCGGGGTTGTACGGGTTGCTCTCGGAGTTGTCGAAGTGGGCCAGGCAGTCGATCGCGTCCCCTTGGGCAGGTCCATCGGCTCGGCGAGGACGTAATAGGTCTGCCAGCCGAAGTCGTAGGCCGGCACCGAGAGCACAACCTGCGGGCGACTCGCCCGGCCTGGTGATCGTGAACTTGAAGTCCTTGCCGCGCAGGTGCATGTGCGGAAACAAGCTCAAGAGCCGCGCTTGCTGCGGGGAACACGACGAGCGGCGACGCGCACGTTGTCGCGCTGGGCGGGCAGCAGCAGGTCGGGGTTGGCGATCCCGATCGTGAACGCCTCGCGCGTCGGCTTGGTCTTGGCGAAGACCAACCCGACCTTGGAGCGGTCGGTCTGCACCTTGCCGATGGGCGTGTAGTGGACCTGGAACAAGAGGTCGGCGCCGGCCGGGATTCGCTTGGCGGTTCCCTCGGGGAAGACCGACGGGCGCGTCGCCGGGCGCATAGCCGCGTGAAGTGCATCGGCCGGGGCCGCCCGCCCGGCCGCGGACGGCCTCGCGTTGTCCATCACGTAAACGATGATGTGGTGGACGACCGAACGGTCGCCCGGGACGGCCTCGGCCGCCTGGACCCAGACGTCTTCCTTGAAGTTGGTCGGCACCCGGAAATAGACGTAGGACACGACCCCCTGGGCCGGCACGTAGTACGTCTCGGGCAGCTCGAAGACGACGTCGGGCTTGCCGATCGTCCAGCCCTTCGGGAAACGTGCGCGGCGGCGGGCAGCTCCTTGGGATCACCCAGCGGCGTGCCCTGGTCGACCCAGGCCATGAGCGTGGCGCGCTCCTTGGCCGACAGGCTGCGATCGTTGACGAAATGGCCATAGCGCGGATCGGCGTGCCAGGGGGGCATCCGGCGATCCTCGACGACCTCGCGGATCATCGCCGAGTGCTTGCGGGCGTCGTCGTAGCTCAAGAGCGAGAACGGCCCGACCTGGCCGGGCCGATGGCACGTCTGGCACTTGTTCTGGATGATCGCGGCGACGTCGGCGGCGTACGAGACCTTGCCGACTTCGACCGGGTGCTCCTTGTCGCGAGCCGTCGAACTCGCTCGGCCATCGCGGAGCCGCCGCCCGGATCCGCGGAGCCGTCGCCTGCTCGATGGGCTTGGGAGTCGACCCGGTCGAGCAGGCAGCCGGCGACCTTGGTGGCCGTCACCTTGACCTGGCTGCCCGGCGACAAGCGCCGTCAAGGCGTCGCGCAGGTACGTGTGATCGGGCGCGTCCTTGCCCTTGCCCTGCACATACTGATCGTCGATGGCACCGCGGTAGCGGATCGCGCGCGAAGCCGTCGAGCACGATCGCCTCGCAGGTGCGCTCGACCAGCGCCGCGTCGGCGACCATGTTGCCGGGGTCTTTCAGGACGGGAAAGTCGATGCCGGCGTCCTTGACGAACCTGGCGACGTCTTTCGTCGGTTTCGTGCGCGTTGGAGTTGATGCCGAGGAAAACGACGCCCTTCTTGCGAAACTCGTGGTTGAGCTCGATCAAGCCGCGGCACGTACAGGTTGCCGACCGGGCAGTCGGTTCCCAGGAAGACGAGCACGATCGCCTTCCGGCCCTGGAAACCGTAAAGCGAGATGGCCCGGTCTACGACGTCTTTGAGTGTGAAATTGGAAAGTCGCTGCATCAGGCCGCGATCGATCGGCAAGCTCTGATTTATCGCGGCCGGCCCGCCCACGGCCGCTCGCCACGGACGGGCCCGGCGCGACCAGCAACCGAAGACCAGGAAAACCCACAAGAGTCGGAGCGAGATCGGAGAACGGAACATACCATCTCCTTGACAGAATTCGTGGGCAGTTAGCACCAGCAAACTTCCGTAACGGCGTTAACCGTCTAGTCCCACGACTCGAGCCGCGTCGTCGTACAAGCCACGAACAGCTGTTAATCATGGATTCTAGCCGCTCGCCGTCCACGATGGACAAGAAGTCAGCAGGCGACTGTGTGGCGGCAAGCTGACATCGATCTGGCCAAAAAGTACGAGGCCAGATAAGCTGGATTGAAGTGTCGAGGCAAGCGCGTCGACCTGCCGCGCATGCCTCGATCGAAGTCGACGGTGGAAGAGAAGACGAGACGGGGTTCACCATGCGTTTGGCGGCAGTGATCCTGCCCGACCTGGGGACCGGTCCGGACGTACCGATTGTCGTCAGCCATTGGTTTGCCGCGCGGGGGGACAGGGTCTGGGAGGGGGAACGGCTGGTGGAGGTCCTGGTCGGGCCCGCCACGTTCGACGTTTCCGCACCGGTTTCCGGACGCCTGGCCGAGATCCACGGTTGGGAAGACGATCGAGTCGAGCCGGGATCGGTTCTCGGTCTGGTCGCCGTCGGCCGACGACGATGTCGCCGAGCGGTCGGCGACCTCGACCGCTCAGCCAGGGTCGCCCGCGCGGTGACGAACCGCCGTCAAGTCGCCCCACGACATGACCACGTTTCATGAGCGATCCGCCGGTGTGATTCCCTATCGCCTGGGTGAGGATCGGGTCCCGTTGTACTTGATTCTCCACTCGGCGACGGTGCGCAACCCGCGCGCCAAGTGGGAGTTTCCCAAGGGGGGCGTGGAGACCGGCGAGTCGACGCGGCAGGCGGCCGCGCGCGAGTTTCACGAGGAGACGTCGCTGGTCGAGTGGTCGTTTCGCGACGGCTTCGAGCAGACGCTTTCTTACACCTACATCCGCCGCGGCCGCAAGGTCGTCAAGACCGTCACCTATTATCATCGTCGAGGTTCGCGACCCGACGCCCCTGGCCTGTTCGCCGGAACACGACGAGGACCCGTCCGGACAATGGTTTCGCTGGGGAACATTTGAAGAGATCAGCCAGCTCCTGTATCACACCAAGATTCGCCAGGTGTTTGCCGACGCCGACACCTGGCTGAAGGAAGCATGAAGATGGGAAGACACGCGGCTGCCGGCACGCATCATTCCGGGGCTTTTCCTGGTGCTCGACGGCCCCGACGGCGGCGGCAAGACGACGCAGGCAGCCCGGCTGGCGGCCTGGCTCCGCGAGCCGGGGCCACGACGTGGTCACCTGCCGCGATCCGGGCGGGACCGCGCTCGGCGAACGGCTGCGCGACATCTTGCTCGACCGGAGCGACGTCCCCATCTCGCTCCGGGCCGAGATGCTGCTGTACATGGCCAGCCGGGCCCAGCTCGTCGAGGAAGTGATCGCGCCGGCACTGGCGGCGGGCAGCGTCGTGGTCTCCGACCGATACCTGCTGGCCAATATCGTCTATCAAGGGAGTGCCGGCGGGCTGCTGGAAGAGGAGATCGCGCTGGTGGGCATGGTGGCGACCGGCGGCCTGTTGCCCGATCTCACGCTCGTTCTCGACATCGCGCCCGGCGCGGCGCGGCCCGCGTCGGCCGGCGCGCGACCGGATCGAAGACCGGCCGCTCTTTTATCACGAGCGCGTCCGCGCCGGCTATCTCGGCGCGCGGCAGCAGGGCGCGACCGGCCGGCGCACCCTGATCCGACCGCATCGTGTCCCTACTACCCGGCGCCGATCGTCTTGATCGATGCGTCGGCCGACCCCGATACCGTCTTCGACCGAATCAAACGCGAGGTTGAGCGTGTCCTGGCACTCCGTCCGCGGCCATGATCGGGTCGTCGAATCGCTGCGGACGAGCCTGCGGCAGGGACGGTTCCCGCACGCCTTCTGTTCGTCGGGCCCGAGGGGATCGGCAAGCGCACCTTCGCGCGCAAGCTGGCGCAGGGCTCTCTGTGCGAGACTCGCCCCGACGCCGAGCTCGACCCGTGCGAGACCTGCCCCGGCTGCGTGCAGGTCGAGGCGGGCACGCATCCCGACTTCATCGAGGCGGCCCGGCCCGAGGACAAGCACGAGCTGCCGATCAGCGTGATCCGCGACCTGTGCGACCAGTTCGCCTTGAAGCCGGCACGGGGACGCACAAGGTGGCCATCCTCGACGACGCCGACGACCTGAACGAAGAGGCGTCCAACGCGTTCTTGAAGACGCTCGAGGAGCCGCCGCCGGGGGCCGTCTTGATCTTGATCGGCACGTCGGCCGAGCTCCAGCTCGAGACGATCGTCTCGCGGTGCCAGGTCGTGCGGTTCGACCCGCTGCCCGCAGTCGGAGTCGCCGCCTTGCTGCTCGGAAAAGGGCATCGCTCGCGACGCCGCCGACGCGGCCCGGCTGGCCGCGCTGGGCGAGGGAAGCGTCAGCCGCGCCATCGGGCTGGCCGACGCCGAGCTCGAGCGGTTTCGCCGGTCCTTGATCGACGAGGTGGCCGCCGAGCACGGCTTCGATCCCGCCCGCCCTGGCTCATCGGCTTGCAGGCTCACATCAAGCAGGCGGGCAAGGAATCGGTCGACCAGCGGCGCCGGGCCAGCCTGTTGATCGGCGAGCTCGCCCGCTTCTTCCGCGGCGTCCTCTGGCAGACCGCCGGGCTCGCGCCCCCTGCCCCGACCCCGACGACCGCCGCGCCGCCATCGCGCTTGGCCGAACGTCTCGAGCCCGAAGACGTCTTCGTCCTCGCCGATCGCTGCGTCCAGGCCGACTATCACGTTCAGCGCCGGCTTTACATGCCGCTGATCGTCGAATCGCTCATGCACGATCTGGGCAAAACGATCAATCTCAGAGGATAGAGGGCATTTCGAGCTGTGCAGGGCGCAGTCGCGTGGAGGACTCCTGGTCACCGCCGCTGCCGCTTTGCGGTTGCTCTCGCAGTATCGATTATAATAATAGTAGCCGGTGCACCCTGGAACCTCACGCACGGCACTAGACAGGCGACATGGCGTTGACCTCGCTGCTCTTTGCCTATGGAACTTTGATGCCGACCGACGCGGCAACCGCCGCTCGAGACGGCTGGTCGGCCGATGCCGTGCGCGGCCGGCTCTACGACCTGGGGCCGTATCCGGCTTTGGTCGAGCTCGACGACACGGCGGCGATTTGGGTCGAGGGCTACGTGCGGGCGGTGCATGCCCGCCGAGCTCGGTGCTTTCGACCGGTGGGAGGAAGTCGACCGGGACTTACCGGCGACTCGAGACGACGACTCGGAGCGGCCGGCACGTCTGGGTGTACGTGTACGCGCGGCCGCTGCCGCCAGAGTCGGCGGGCCGCTCGGCCGATGGACACGACCCTAAATGGCCTTGCATGATTCGGGGAGGGCGAGGCTCCTGCCGAGCCGGATGTGAAAGCGGCTCGCCGGGAGGCTCGCCCTCCCACGATTGGGAAACACGATTCAGCAGCCGCGTGATCGACTGTTTAGTGCATTCGTTAGAAGGAGACAGCGATGCCAAAAGCGCCGCAAGAGGCCCCATCGCGGGGCAAATCCAAGACGAACACCGCCGCCGCCACGGCCAACGGGCCGGCCGCGGGTTCCATGACGATCGGCCAGTACCTGGTCGACCGGCTCGGGGCCCTGGGGGTCGAGCACGTCTTCGGCATTCCCGGCGACTACATCCTGCAGCTCTACAAGCTGATCGAGGAGAGCCCGATCACGCTGGTCGGCGTGACTCGCGAGGACAATGCCGGCTTCGCGGCCGACGCCTACGCGCGGATTCACGGGCTGGGATGTATCTGCGTGACGTATTGCGTGGGCGGGCTCTCGACGTGCAACAGCATCGCCGGTGCCTACGCCGAGAAATCGCCGGTGATCGTGCTGGCGGGCTCGCCGGGGATGTCGGAGCGGGCGCACAATCCGCTCTTGCACCACAAGGTCAAGGGCTTCGAGACGCAGTTCGAGGTGTTTCAGAAGATCACGGTCGCCTCGGCCGTGCTGGACCGGCCCGAGACGGCCTTCAGCGAGATCGATCGGGTGCTGGAAGCGGCGGTGCGCTACAAGCGGCCGGTCTATCTCGAGCTGCCGCGCGACCAGGTCGATGCGCGGCAGGTCGGGCCGCACCGGCCGCCCGAGGGACTGCCGCCCAGCGACCCCGACGCCTGCGCGAGGCGATCGACGAGGCCGCCGCGCTGCTGACCGCCGCCCGGCGGCCGGTCATCCTGGCCGACGTCGAGATCCACCGGTTCGGCCTTCAGGACGAGCTCTTGACCCTGGCCGAGTCGACCGGCATGCCGATCGCCACCACGCTCCTGGGCAAGAGCGTGATCTCCGAGGCCCACCCGCTCTTCGCCGGCGTTTACGAGGGGGCCATGGGCCGGCCCGAGGTGACCGAGCTGGTCGAATCGGCCGACTGCCTGCTGATGCTCGGCTGCTTCTTGACCGACATCAACCTGGGCATCTGGACGGCCAAGCTCGATCCGTCGAAGTGCATCGACGCGACCAGCGAAGACCTCCGGATCAAGCACCATCACTACCACGACGTCCGGCTCGACGACTTCATCCGCGGCCTGATCGACCGCAAGCTCAAGGTCGCGCGAACCCCGGTGCCGCGGCGGTCGCACCCGTTCGCCGGCACTCGGGCACGGCCGGCCCGGCGAGCAAGCTGACCTCCGCCCGCCTCTTCGCGCGGCTCAACCAGATGCTGGCCGAGTACACCGACATGACGGTGATCGCCGACATCGGCGATTCGCTCTTCGGCGCGGCCGACCTGGAGATGCACCGGCACACCGAGTTCTTGAGCCCGGCCTATTACACGTCGATGGGCTTCGGCGTGCCGGCCGCGGTCGGGGCCAGCATGGCCAACCCCAAGGCGCGGATCCTGGTCATCGTCGGCGACGGTGCCTTCCAGATGACCGGCATGGAGCTCTCGACGATCGCGCGGCACGGCTTGAACCCGATCGTCGTGGTCCTCAACAACCACGGCTACACGACCGAGCGGTTCCTGCTGGAGGGGCCGTTCAACGACATCCAGAACTGGGCCTACCACAAGGTCCCCGAGGTCGTCGGGCGCGGGGCTGGGGCTCGAGGTCCGGACCGTCGGCGAGCTCGATGCCGCGCTCCGCGCCGCCCTGGCGAACACGTCGCCAGCTTCAGCCTGATCAACGTCCATCTCGACCCCTACGACCGCAGCCCGGCCCTGGAGCGGCTGGCCCAGCAGGCTCTCGAAGATCGTCAAGTCTCCGGGCCCAAGGGTCAGTAGAGCGGACTCTAGTGCGATCAGGTTGTCGTCGAACGTCTCTCGTGCTTGGTCTGGCGTCGGCGACAACGCCACTCACGAATGCCCACCTTGGGCGCCTTGTGCGTCCAGGTGTAGATCTTCTGAGCGTGGAAGCGGCTGCGATCGTAGACCTGGCTGCTCAAGCGTGTTGATGCCGCTGGCCCCGCCCTTGTTCTGACCGCGGCTGGTCAGGTACGGGCCAATCGTCTTGCCGGGATGGTTGAACGAGTAGATCCGCTGGCGGAAGCCCTGCGGCGGCAGGTACTGCTGCAGCGCCACGCTGCAGCGGGATCGGCTGGTAGTTGAAGGCCGACAGCGCGGTGATCGACGGCGTGTACTGGATTGGCGCCGAAGGGCGAGAACGAACGTGGCGTCGGTCGAGGGACCAGTCGGCGGCCGCGACGGCCACCGGCAATGACCGGAGTCGTGACGAGCCGCCGGTGACGGTGACGGTGGCCGTGCCCGTCCAGGTGTAGTTCGGCAACGGCGAGGTTGACGAGCGTCTGGCCGGTGATCGTGATCGTCGCGATGCCGGTGGCCAGGTTCAGCGCCGAGCGGGGACTGATGGTGATGATGGCGTCCGGAATGCCGTTCAAGTAGATGCGCGGTGTCGGGGTCTTCCTCGATCGTCGCGGTCGGGGAAGGCCACCCCGTTGACCATGACGGTCGCGGGATTGATGTCGGTGACCGGCATGAAGTTGGGCGTGGTGGTCGTCGAGCCGAAGACGTAGATCTGCAGGTTGGCCGGGGTGGTCGCGTTGATCGTGAACGGCGCGAACGGCGTGTTGACGCCGATCTGAGTCGTGACCGTGTAGCGACGGTCGGAATCGGCACGGTGATGAAGCCGCCCTCGACGATCTGGCGCCGCCGGCCAGAACGCGGGTGGTGCTGGTCTGCGTGACGTCGTAGCCCGGCGCCCGATGATGAAGTCGGCAAACGAGTCGGCGTCGGCGGTGATGCTCGTGTCCTGGAACCGGCTCGAGAGCGAGGCCCCGAAGAAGTTGGGCGAAGTTGACGGCGAGGCGGCTGTCGAGAGCACGAATTGAAGGCCGCGAGATCGGCGACGCCTCTTCGTTGGCCAGCGAGTAGGTGCCGGTGAAGCCCGCCCGGCCCGGAATCAGGTAGGCCGTGCCGGCGTCGGAGTTGAAGCCGGGTGCACCGATCAAGATCAAATTGGGCTGACCGACATTGATGACGCCGACCGACCGACAGCGCGTAGCCGGCCATGTCGCCGGCGTTGGCCCCCGTGAAGGTGACCGACTGGATGGCCGTGGGAATGTTGCTCAGGGGATCGTGCCGGTCAGGTACGCAGTCGACGTGCTGGCTGCACCGTAGAACAAGGTGACCTCGCCCTGGCTGGTGGTGGTGGAGCTGCTGCTGAAGCCGGGCGAGCCGATCATGATGTCGCCGAATCCGTAGTCGTTGAAGTCGCCGGCCGCACTGACCGAGAAGCCCGTCATGGCGCCGCCGGCCGGCCCGGTGAAGATCGCGCCCGGAACGGCGTTGGTACCCGTGCCGCCGACGTTGGCAAGGTTGATGTAGCGCACCCCGTTGGTGGTCGTGGCCAGTCCGGCCAGGCTGGTGCCGCCATAGACGAGGTAGGCCGCGCCCGCGGTCGAGCTGGCCGACGGCGCACCGATCAGGAGGTCGTCGACGTTCTTGCCCCCGATCGTCGCGCCGTTGACGTCGCCTCCGTCGGCGACCGAGAACCCGGCCTTGTCGCCCGAGTTGACTCCCGCCAACTGCACGCTGGTGCTGCCGCTTTGCCCGACCGCGGTCGTCACGTTGACCGTCGCTGTCCCCGACGGGAGCTGCGCCATCGACAGGGCAAAGACCACGCCCGTGTTGGCGTTGACCGGGCTCGTCGTCGTCGACGGGGCAACGGTCGCCAGCGGAGCGCCCAGGATGATGTCGTTCTGGCCGTCACCGAAGATGTTCGACCCGCCGGCCACCGAATAACCGAGCTGGCTCCCGGTCACCGAGGTCACAAATGTCACGAGGTTCAAACCCGGGTAGTCGGTCGCGAAGTTGGGATCGTCGAGGTTGACCTCTTTGCCGGCGTAGGCGGTGAAGTCGCCGTTGGCGGTCTCGTAGATCAGATAGGCGCGGCCGGTGCCGGGGTTGGCGTTGGCGGAGCTCAAGCCGCCGGGTGCGCCAATCAGGATTCCGCCCTGGCCGCTAGGCATGCGCACGCCCGCGACCGACGCGCCCAGCATCGGCGTCGGATCGATCAGGGGATTCGTCACGAATTCGACGCCGGCAAACGGAAAATCGAGAGGCGAGGTGGTGATCGGATTGGTCTGTACCGTGGGAGTGGGATTGTTGGGCTCCGTGAGCTGGCCGAGGTCACCAACGCGGTCGTTCGCAGTGTAGTTGAACACTCCGGACGTCGTGCCGATCCAGTTGGTAATCGACGTCATACCGACCGCCGTGAGCGTCTGCGACCCGAAAACCAGGTAGACCGCGCTGTCGGTTCCGGTCCCGATCGTGGACGGCGTAGAGGTGACCGTCGGCGCCCCGATCAGGAAGGCGTCGTACCCGGTGCCGTCGACGTCGCCCACGTCGGCGACGCTGAAACCCGCCCCCTGCGAAGTCACGGCACCGCCGAAATCAATGCCGAAGGGTCCCGTCGCGATGATCGGGTTGGCCGGCGGCACTGTCCCGCCCAGATCGATGGCCAGAAGGCACCTTTCCTCGAGATTCTCAGCTCGTGGCCGACAGAGGTCGTAAGCATGCCGCCGCGCGGTCAACGTCCGAGGTCGGCGATTGCCAAAAAGCATCTGAGACTCCCTTCTCGCAAGGCCGTATCCTGTCGCCCCGCTCGGGCCGCTCCCGTGCAACGTCGTCGCTCTGGGCTTAGGGTCCTTTCTGGAATTTCGGTCCGCCGGCGGCCTCGACTCCACCCAAATCCCCCAACGGAGATCCCGCACCATGCTTACTCCTGTTCCCTTCGGTTCAACTCGTTCATCCCGCACACCCGATATAGGAGGACGCCATGAAACACTTCGGGGCGACGGTGCCAAGCGCTCCGGGTTGTCCGGATTGTCGAACGTGCGGTCTGGCAGGTTGAGCCAAGAGCCGACCGGGTGACAGTCGGTCAGGACGTTAAGGTTGACACAAAGCGCCGGGTTTTCGCTTAAGGCAAACCCACGGGCGATCCCATAGTGTCGAGGCGAGATTCATGAGAAGTGCGAGGAGCCCCCGAATCACCTCCCGCGCGCAGCTCGTGCTGGGTAGCATCCTGACGGCGCTGGCGCTGGGCGCGCAATCCGGCTGCACCCGCGAGTTTTATCGCGAGTGGTGCAACCAGGACGTGTCGGAAGCCGTGTTCGAGAAGACGCGCGACCCGCGCTGGCGGATGGATGTTTTCTCGATCGAGCCCCCGGCGCTCTCCCGATACGCCGACCCGTACGACCAGGACGTCCCGCCCGCCCCGCCCGACGACCCCGCTTCCGAGGCCCTCTCGCCAGTTCCCCAGTGGCCCGACAACCGGCTGCTCGTCCCGGTCGAGGGTACCGGCTATCTTGACCTGCTCGAATACTGGAAGCGCGACCGGGACGCCAGGAGTGCGGCCGCCGGACACCCCGTTCCCGCCTACCAACCCGAATACTGGCAGCGACCCGATCGGGGTCATCACCCCGTAACCGACTCGCGTCAGCCGGGGATGTCCGGCCAGCCGCTCACTTCCCCCGTCGGCCCACCCGTGCCGCCCGTAACGGGGTCGCCGTTCTCCAATCCGAATCAGCCCATGCAGCCTGGTGGCGTCGCACCCCAACCGGGCGGTGTCGCACCGACACCACCAGGGGGTGCCGCGCCTCCGCCGACGTCGCCGCCGACCCCGCCGCCGAACGCCCCGCCGACCGGCCCGCAAGCCCTGTTGAATCGACGCGTCTCGGACCCGCTAAACAACGCATCGGTGACGATCGTCCGCATGCAAAGCGGCGACGAGCCGCCGTCCGGAGCGCAAGCCGGCAGCTCACCACTCGCCCGAAGCGCAAGCGAGCGATCTTTTAAGGTATCGAATCCCCAGGCCGTCGCCAAATTCCGGGACACGCGGCTCGGTTTCGACGCCCATACCAGTAACGAGCGCGGGCACGGCGGCCACGAAGAGGAGAATCCCTCCCCCACGCTCTGGTTCCAGCTTCACAAACTCCCCGGCCAGCGCGACCGCGCCCCGACGGATCGATCGGTTTCGCAGGCCTCGTTCCCACAAAACGGGCTGCCGGCAACGGCCTCGGATTCAGGTATGCGCACTGAAGTCCTCCAGATGGTGGGCCTGCTCCAAAACCAGCCGACGACGGTGCCGGCCCAGCCGCGCCCGGCGTCAGATCCATCGCAGGAAAAGCCGCCGGCCGCGACGCCGAGCAATATCCTCGATCGCGAGATCGCCACTCAGCCCCCGATGCTCAACGAGCGCCAGATCCAAGAGATCGGCGATGCCAACCGCGTGACTCCGGCCGAGGCCGCCCAGCTCACCGACATCTTTGTTCCGAGGATGTTGCTGGAAGGCGATACCGAGGCCTACGGATATCCCAAGGGCAGCCGTGTCTATCAAGATCAATATGCAGCAGGCATTGTTGCTTGCAATCATGAATGCTCGATTCTATCAGTACAATCTCGAGAACGGTTTACCTGGCGGCGATCCCGGTGACCCTGCAGCGATTTTCGTTCGAGCCGCAGTTTTACGCGGGCATGAGTCCGCTCGACGGGTGTTCCCCAAAATGGCGGTTCCGGGCGGCAGCTTCCCGTCGACGCCGGGCGTTGAGCACCGCGAACACGTTCAACTACGCGACGCGCTTCTCGCCCACCGGACAGGTGTCGACTCTCAACCTGGGAACGGTCGCCGGCGTCGGCAAGCTGTTCAGCTCGGGCGGCCAGCTTGCTGATGGGTTTGCCAACGAGGTCGCTCTTCAACTTCCTGGGCAAGAACCCGCAGCAGCCGACCGTGATTTCGGCCCTGCCGATCAGCTTCGTGCAGCCCCTGTTGCGGGGCGGCGGCCGCGCGGTCATCCTCGAGCCGCTCACTCAGGCCGAGCGTAGATCTGCTCTACGCGGTCCGTGCATTCGCCCTGTTCCGCCAGCAGTTCTTCGTGGTGACCCTGACCGGCGGCACGGTCCAGAACTTCGGCAACACCTTCACTTTGCCGGGTTTCTCGTCGCCGGCGGGCAACACCGACCCGATCATCGGCTTCCTCCCGGTCGTCTTCAACCTGGTGGAGGTCGAGGTCGACCGGCGCAACCTGTTATTTCTGGAAAGTATTGCTAAACTGTATCAAGAGTTGATCCAGGGCGAGGCGTCGGGCTTGTCGCGACTGCAGCTCGACCAGGTGATGCAGCGCGTGATCGCCGGTCGACAGGCGTTGTTCACCGACAGAGTCACCTACCGCTACCAGCTCGACGAATTCAAGATGCAGATGAGCTTGCCTCCCGACCTCCCGCTCGTCGTTGACATGAGCCTGGCCCAGCCCTTTTACGACGTGTTCAACGCCGTCGACAACTGGCAGCGCGACCCGAACCGCACCCTCGACGAGCTTCCCGCGATCATCGCCAAGCTTCCCGAGCTCGAAGACATCGACGTCGAAGGCCGGTCGGTACTGGCTCCCTACCGCAACTACCGGAGTACACTCAAAGAGTTCGTCCCCGAGAACGAAGAAGGCCTGGAAGACACGCTGCAAGCCGCGGTGCGGATCGCCCTGGAGTATCGCATGGACCTGATGAACGACCGGGCCTCGCTCTACGATGCCTGGCGGCAGATCCGCGTCACGGCCAATGCGCTCAAGGGGTACTTCAACGTCGCGATCACCAACAACGTCTACACGCCGCCGATGCCCGCACAACCCGTTCGCGTTCCTGAGCCAGGCCAAGCAGTTCAGCCTGACGCTCAACGCCGAGCTGCCCCTGGTGCGGGTCAACGAGCGCAACAACTTCCGCACGGCCTTGATCAATTACCAGCGAGCCCGCCGAACGCTGCAAGCACGCGGAAGACAACCTGAAAATTCAGTTGCGCAATGACTTACGTCCGGTGCATCTCTGCGTACATCAATTACGAGATCGCCAAGCGGAACTTCGAGCTGAACGTGCGGCTCAAGGACCAGGCGTTCGAGCAGATCGTCGCTCCGCCGGCGGCGGGCACGCAGAACCTGGCCCAGACGGCCAACGCCGCGACCCAGACGACCAACCTGCTCAGTTTCCAGGGCAACCTGATCGGCGCGATGCTCGCCTTGACCAACGGCTGGGCAGCTTATCAGACGCATCGATTGATTGTTTATCGCGACATCGGCATCTTGCCTTATGACGAATGGGAGGCCTTCAGTGAACTTTTCCCTGCACAGTACCACGGGCCCATCATCGGCCACGCCCCCGCCGGGGGCGCAGGATTTACCCCGCCTCCAGAAGCCCGCACGGCGACGCCTGAGTCCCGGTAAGGTCATGGCCGGCATCGTGGCCTGGCAGTCCTTGCCGTCGGCGGCGTCGTCGTCTACAGCGTCCCCGGCATGAGCAAGCCGCATCAAGACGCTTGTTCACCGGCGGCAAGACCGACGTCGATCACGACCGTGGTCCGTACGGGCCGCTGCCGATCACGGTGGTCGAGAAGGGAAGCCTCGAAAGCTCGGAGAACCAGGACGCCTACTGCCCGGTCGAGGGCCAGACGACGATCATCATGATCAAGCCCGAGGGAACGCGCGGTCAAGAAGGGCGAGATCGTCTGCGAGCTCGACTCGGCGTCGCTCAACGACCAGCTCGTCAACCAGAAGATCACGACCAAGAGCGCCGAGGCCAACTACGAGAACGCCAAGCTGACCCGCGAGGTCGCCGAGATCGCCGTGATCGAGTACGTCGAAGGCATCTTCATGCAGGACTAGCCGACCGTCGAGGGCGAGATCAAGCTGGCCGAGTCCGACCTGTCGCGCTCCGAGGACCGGCTCGACTGGGCGCGGCGCATGTACGACAAGGGCTATGTCTCGATGGCCACCAAGATCTCCGAAGAGCTGACGCTCAAGAAGGCCCGGTTCGCGCTCGAGCAGGCCCAGAGCAAGAAGAAGGTGCTGGTCGAGTACACCAAGGCCAAGACGATCAAGGAGCTCCAGAGCGAGGTCGAGAAGGCCCGGTCCGACGAGCTGGCCAAGAAGGCGACCTGGGAGCTGGAAGACAGCAAGGAAAAGAAGCTCGAGAAGCAGATCGCCGCCTGCAAGATCAAGGCCCCCAGCGACGGCCTGGTCGTCTACGCCAACGATCCCAACCGGGTCCTTCGGCAGCAACGCAGCCCCAGATCGAGGAAGGGGCGACGGTGCGCGAGCGTCAGAAGATCTTCAGCCTGCCCGACATCACCCGGATGCAGGTCAACACCAAGGTCCACGAATCGCAGATCGACAAGACTCGCCAGGGGACTGAAGGCCCGGATCCGCGTCGACGCCTTCTCCGACCAGGTGCTCGACGGCACGGTGATGGACGTCGCACCCCTGCCCGACTCGACCAACTTCTTCAGCTCGGACATCAAGGTCTACACGACCAAGGTGCGGATCGATGCAGCCGCTGCCGGGCTGCGGCCCGGCATGACGGCGGAGGTCGAGATCCTGGTCGACCGCAAGGAACACGTGCTGACCGTGCCGGTTCTGGCGATCCTTCAGTTCAGCGGCAAGGACCACGTCACCAAGAAGGTCGACGACCGCTTCGTGCAGACCGAGGTCGAGCTGGGCGTCTCCAACGAGAAGTACGTCGAGGTCACCAAGGGCTTGAGCGATGGCGACGTCGTGGTGATGAACCCGATCGTCGCTCATGACCGACGAAGAGAAGCGAGCGGCGTTCGGGTCGGCCGCCAAGGGATCGCAAGAAGGATTGGGGCGCAGCCGGCGGCGAGGCGACGCCGACGCCAAAGGCGCGCAGCCGGCGGGCCTCCGGGCGCGGCGAAGAAGGTCGTCGGCGCGGACCGGCGCGCCCGGCAAGGCGGGCTGGTCCGCCAAGGCCGCCAAGGCCAAGGGCAAGGGCGCCGGCGGTTCGCCAAGGGCAAGGGTGGCCGGGGCGGCAGGCGGCCGCGTTCTTCGCGAAGCTCCAGAGCCTGAGCCAGGAGGAACGGACAGCCGCTCAGGTCGCCGACCGAGCGAGGAAGAACGGACCGCAGCTCCTCAAGAAAGCCGGCCTGACCGACGCCGAGATCGAGCAGATGGCTGAGATGCGCAAGAACTTCGGCGGCGGTGGTGGCGGCTTCGGCGGTGGCGGCGGCGGTGGCTCGGCGGTGGCGGCGGTCGCCGGCGGCGGCGGACCTCCGGGCGGCGGCGACGGGCGGGAGGATCGCAACAGTGAACGAGGACCAAGTCCCGGCCAGGCCGGCCGGCAAGCCGATCGTCAGGCTGGTCGACGTGACCAAGACCTACGTCATGGGACACTCGGCCGGCGGCGGCGGCCTACTCCGCCGCCGCACCCAACGTCACGACCGTGACCGTCCACGCCCTGCGGGGCGTCTCGGTCGATTTCTATCCCGGCGAATACATCGCCATCATGGGTGCGTCGGGCTCGGGCAAGAGCACCATGCTCAACCTGCTGGGCTGCCTCGACCGCCCCACCAGCGGCGAGTATCTCCTGGGCGGTCGCGACGTCGCCGGGCTCGACGACGACGAGCTCTCCGAGATCCGCAGCCGCTACCTCGGCTTCATCTTCCAGTCGTATAACCTGATCCAGCAGTACACGGTGCTCGAGAACATCCAGCTCCCGCTCGACCTATCAGGGCACCGGCGAGATCAGCCCCGAGGCCCAGGAGCGGTCGGTCGAGGTCGCCAGCCTGGTCGGCCTGGGCGATCGTCTCGATCACCGCCCCATCGCAGCTTTCCGGCGGCCAGCAGCAGCGCGTGGCGATCGCTCGCTCGCTGATCAACGACCCGTACATCATCCTGGCCGACGAGGCGACGGGCAACCTCGACACCACGACCAGCCACGAGATCATGATGATGCTCGAAAAGCTCAACGACGCGGGCAAGACCATCATCATGGTGACCCACGAAGACGACATCGCCGCCTGCGCCAAGCGGATCATCCGGATGCGCGACGGCTTGATCATCGACGACGGGCCCAGCCCGCGCATGCGAAGGCAGCAGGCCGCACTGATCGGGACCGCCGCCGGTCGACGTGGCGCAGAACGGCGACATCTGGGAGCCCGATTTCAGCGCCAGGCGATCCCGAACTGAGACCATCGAACGAAGAACTGACACACTGACGAGGTAGCCATGGGACGCATCTGGCGCGCGCTCAAGCTGGGCATGAAGAGCCTGCTCCTGCACAAGCTCCGGTCGGGCTTGACCGTGCTGGGCATCGTCTTCGGCGTGGCCGCCGTGATCTCGATGCTGTCGATCGCCGAAGGGACCAGCCGCGTCGCCCAGGAGCAGATCCGGGCTCTGGGCGCGACCAACATCATCATCCGCTCGGTCAAGCCGAGCGAGGAAGCCCAGGCCTCCGGCGGCAACCGGCCCGCGATGATCCTCAATTACGGGCTCAAGTACAGCGACTTCGACCGGATCGTCGAGACGATCCCCACGATCCGCAGAGTGCTGCCGATCCGCGAGATCCGCAAGCAGATCCGCCGCGGCAGCTACACCATCGACGGCCGCGTCGTCGGCACCACCCAAGACTATGCCGATTTCAACCTGCTCGCAGATCGAGAAAGGGCGGTTCCTGACCGCGTCGGACAACGAGAAGTACGAGAACTTCGCCGTGCTCGCCGCCGAGACCGCCGAGACAGCTCTTTCCCTACGAAGACCCGATCAGCCAGTCGATCAAGCTGGGCAGCGACTACTACACGGTCGTCGGCGTGACCAAGAAGCGCGAAGCTCGGCCGGGCATCGGCGGCAGCCTGGCCGCCGCAGGACTACAACAAGGACGTCTACATCCCGCTCAACACCTGCAAGCTCCGGTTCGGCGAGCGGATCATCGACAACCGCTCGGGCTCGCGGCAGGCCGAGGAGACGCAGCTCACCCAGATCACGGTCCAGGTCGGCTCGATGGACGACGTGCTGCCGACCGTGCCCCTGATCGAGGCGGCCTACGAGCCCTATCACCCCAAGAAAGACGTCGAGATGACCGTCCCCTACGACCTGCTGCTGCAGGCCCAGAAGCAGGCTCGCCAGTTCAGCATCATCCTGGGGACGATCGCGGCGATCTCGCTCTTGGTCGGCGGCATCGGCATCATGAACATCATGCTGGCGACCGTGACCGAGCGCACCCGCGAGATCGGCATCCGCCGGGCCCTGGGGGCCAAGCGCCGCGACATCACCCAGCAGTTCCTGATCGAGACCGTCGTGCTCGCCGGCGTCGGCGGCCTGCTGGGCGTTGTCGTCGGGTTCACGATCCCGCAGATCATCGTCTACTTCATCCCCGATCAGAAGGCGATCGTCACCGGCGTGCTCGGTCATGCTGGCGTTCAGCATCTCGGTCGCCGTCGGCATCCTCTTCGGCATCTATCCCGCCCGCCGCGCCGCCATGATGGACCCGATCGAGGCTCTGCGGCACGAGTGATGAGGCTGCACGCTGATGAGCCTCGAACGCCGGCAGTCAGTCTGCGAATCCGCTAGCGCTTGCGTCGCCGACTATCCGAAGCATCCCTGAGCGTTCTTCGCAGTCTCTTGGCCTTGCGTCGAGGGCGACGGCAAGCTAGGCTTCACTATTTCCAACGAGACAACGGATGACCGCGGCATCGGGCTTTCCGAGCGTCGCGGTTTTTCTTCTGATCAGGGTCGAGTGACAGAATGGGGAGCAGACCCGCATGTCCACCGACCGAATTCCGATGTCGAAGGAAGGCTACGAGAAGCTCAAGGCCCAGCTCGACAAGATGAAAAACGACGACATGCCCCGGATCGCCGAGCAGATCGCCCAGGCCCGGGGATACGGCGACCTGTCCGAGAATGCCGAGTTCGACGCGGCCGTCGAGGCCCAGGGAATGCTCCAGGCCCGGATCAACGACCTTCAGAACAAGCTCAGCCAGGCGTACATCGTCGACAAGTCCAACGTTCCCACCGACCGGGTCGTCTACGGCTCCAAGGTCCGCGTGCTCGACCTCGACATCGAATGAGGAAGAAGACTTCATCCTGGTCGGCCCCGGCGAGGAAGACTACGACCAGAACAAGATCCTGCTCACCAGCCCGATCGGCCAGGGTCTGGTCGGCAAGAAGGTCGGCGAGCAGGTCGAGGTCCAGATTCCCCGGGGCGTCCTCAAGCTCAAGATCGTCGAGATCGGCAGCGCCTAGACCGCGAAACTTCGCGGCGAGTCGATCGCGCACCGCACGCGGTCCGGCGTCAATCGCCGGCCTCGTGTGGCTCGGGGAGCATGAAGCCTGCAAGAGCCCAGGTGCCGGGCAACGGCGCGACCAGTGTCATCTCGACGTTCGTGATCGGATGGTGCAACCGCAGCGACCGCGCGTGCAATGCAATCGCGCCGGCGTGCTCGAAACGGCACGGTCGATCCATAAGTCTGATCACCGACAATCGGCATCCCGCGCCGCGCGGTCTGGGCTCGCAACTGATGTGTTCTGCCGGTCTCGGGCCAGAGCCGCAGCCACGCAGTAACCGGGTGGGCCAGACCTGCGTCTGCCGAGCGCACCTCGCGTGACCGCCTCACGCGCGCCAGGAGCCTGCGTCAGAGAGCACGAAACGACTCCCGCTGCACTCGGCGCGCGTGAGCCAGTCGCGCCACACCGACTCGCCGCCGCTGCCCCTGCCTCCGATGGCGGTGCGGCTCGACGATCGCCCAGTATTCCTTGACCACTTGCCGGCGCTCGAATTGAATCGACAGCCGTCGGGCCGCTTTCGGCGTCTTGGCCCAGATCAGCACGCCCGACGTTGGCCGGTCCAGTCGGTGAACAATGCCAAGGTAGACCGAGTGAGGCTCGGCGCGGGTGAGGTAAGCGCGCACCAGCGACTCGAGCGATTGCTCGCCGGGCGGCGCCCAGCGCCCTGCGTGAACTGGCCGGCGGGTTTGGCGACAGCCAGGCAATGGACATCTTCAAACAGGATGAACGGTGCTTCGTCCACGCTGCACTCGGCTCAATGTGTCGACATCTCACTCCGCGAAGCTTAAGTAGCGGATTCCCGGCCGCAGGTACGGACCGAGTTGATTCGTCTCAGCCCGACTTGACGCGGCCGGGACCACATCGCCGCGCGAAATTCACGACCACGTCACTGATTGGCTCCGGGTGACGTCGTTGCCGGGGGACCGTAACGGTTCGCGGTGGGCGCGCCATAGGGACTTGAAGTCGGATTCGGCGTGCCATATTGAGGTGCAAAGCCGCGCCGGCTCCCGATCCCGCCGCTCCCACATTGGGGTCCATCGAGTTGGGCTGCGCAGGTGCGTTGCCGTACAAACCGGGCCCGATCGACGTGCTCGGATGAGGGTCGGAATTGAAGCCAACGGTCGGCGGCGTCCCGCCCGTGGCCGAGTACGGCTTACCCGCGGGCACGTCGTTCCGCGTGTTGCGGCAGCCGGCCGACGATCCCACGATTCCCAAAACAATCGCCAGGCTCGCGCCGGCAATCACACGACTGAGTCGATCCATCGACTTGACCTCCTCGTTTCATGGTGCCCGACACCGAAACCGGGCGGCGCCAGGCGAACAGGAACAGCTCACTCGCTCCCACGGCCGCTTTTGACGAGGACGCCGTGACGGACACGATGGGAAAGACAAGACCAGAATCACACCAGGGCGCGATGTGCTTGATGCGGAGCGGAAACGTCCGACGAAAAATGGCAGGGACGCACGGTCCCTTCTGAAGCGGCCGCAAGCATATCGGTTTCGGCCCGGGCGTCAAGAGCCAGCCAGTCGGGCGCACTGGACGAATGCAACGAGAAGGCATCGATTGCACCGGCCGCCCGCCCTTGGCGGTCGGCCGGTAGGCGCAGGTTCCTTATATCGCAAGTTATTGTCTAGCTGAATGTTGTGCGGCAAATTCCGCGGCCGAAAAAGTGATTCGCCCATTGGCGTTACTTGGCGGCTGCGAAACGTCGCGCGACCTCGCTCCAATCGACGGTGTTCCACCAGGCGGCCACGTAGTCGGCGCGGCGGTTCTGGTACTTGAGGTAATAGGCGTGCTCCCAGACGTCCAGGCCCAGCAGGGGCTTCTGTCCTTCCATCAGGGGGCTATCCTGGTTGGGGGTCGAAGTCACGGCGAGCTTGCCGTCTTTGCCCACGATAAGCCAGGCCCAACCCGACCCGAACCGCCCGAGGGCGGCCTTCCCGAACGTGTCCTTGAATGCGGCAAACCCGCCGAGCTCGGTCGTGATCGCCTGGCCGAGCGGCCCGCTGGGCTCGCCGCCGCCGCCCGATTTCATGAGCTGCCAGAACATCGAATGGTTGGCGTGTCCGCCGCCGTTGTTGCGTACTGCGGTGCGAATGGCCTCGGGAACCGAATTCAGGTTCGCGATCAGCACATCGACCGGCTTGTCCTGGAGCTGCGGGTGCTCCTTCAGCGCGTTGTTGAGGTTGGTGATATAGGTCTGGTGGTGCTTCGTGTAGTGGATCTCCATGGTCCTTGCGTCGATATGCGGCTCGAGGGCGCCGAAGTCGTACGGCAACGGCGGCAAGGTGTATTCAGCCATTTTGTCGTCCTCACTTGGTGTCGTTGGTCCGTTCTCTCGCGCCGGAGCGCGCGCAGCTAAGCACGCGGCAAACCGAGTGCCGATGCCCCGGCACGATGGCCAAATTCCGAGCCGTCACCCTACCACAGTGCTGCCCGTGCCATCCAGAAGGTTGCGGGCCCTTCACCCAACGCCGTTAAGCATTTCACCCCGAGAAGGATTACGATTACGATTTCGATTAGGAGGAAGACCAAGAGCAGGAACAACGCTCAATCTCGACGACGGCGCAGAACCGGCAGGCCCGAGCCGCGCCGCTATGGTCCGAATCGTAATCTTAATCCTCTTCTTAATCCTCTTCCTGATCCTGCCCCATGACTGAATTGCCACCCCTGATCGATGGCCCCTGCGCTTGGTACGGTCCCGACGTCGCACAGCGAGCCGCATGGATCGAGCCCTTGTCGCCGGCTGAGCTTGCCGAGATCGAATTCGCCAGCCAGCGGCTGGCCCAAACGGAAGTCGATTGGCAGGCGTTGCATCCTGACGACTTCCCGTTGCCGGCCCTGAAACAGCGTTTGTCGCACGTTCTTGACGAGGTCCTCGAAGGACGGGGCTTTGTGCTCTTGCGCGGTCTACCGGTTGAACGTTGGGGCCGGCGTTTGTCGGCCGTCGCCTTTTTGGGACTCGGCCTGCACTGGGGGAGCCTGCGCTCGCAAAACCGGCACGGACACCTCCTCGGTCACGTGAAAGACCTGGGGCTCACGAGCCAAGACCCGAGCGTGCGTATCTACCAGACGAAAGAACGGCAACATTACCACACCGATTCGTGTGACGTGGTCGGCCTCTTATGCTTGCATCCCGCCAGGTCAGGCGGGCTGTCGAGCTTGGTCAGTTCCGTGACCCTGTTCAATGAAATGCGCAAGGCCGGCCTGACCTGGCCAGAGTGCTGTTTGAGCGCATCGAGACCGACCGTCGCGGGGAAGTGCCCGCCGGCCAGAAACCGTTTTTTTGCATACCGGTGTTTAACTGGCATGCCGGTTTCTTGTCGACGATCTATCAGCGAAGTTACATTGAATCGGCCAGGCGGTTTCCCGAGGTGCCGCCCTTGACGCCGGCACAGGTTGAAGCACTCGACCTCTTCGACAGCCTGGCCGACGATCCTGCGTTGCATTTGCGAATGGAGCTGCAGCCGGGCGACATTCAGCTCGTGCAGAACCACACGCTATTGCACGACCGGACCGCATTCGACGATTGGCCCGAGCCGGAGCGCAAACGTCACTTGCTGCGGCTCTGGTTGGCGCCAGAGCGTGCTCGGCCTCTTCCCCCGGTGTTCGCGGAACGATTCGGCTCGGTCGTTCCCGGCCAGCGCGGCGGCGTCGTCGTTCCTGGGACGCGGTACACAATCCCATGGGAAGCAGCAGCGACGTGAAGGCTCGAGACTCAATCGCACGGTCAACCCATCGACGCCCGCGCGTTGAGTGCCCCGGCGACCAATAGATCGGCAGCGTTTCCCCGGTTCGTAAGTTGTCACTGGCCCAAGAGTGCCTCGTTTGTCGCTCTTAAAGAGAGCGAAGGACGGGTGGAGTCTGTCGTGCGCCGGCGGCGGCATGCTCCGGCCGATTGACCCGCCCGCCGTTTTGCCGATAATAGTTGCATCGCCTTGGTTTGCGTTGGGCCGTAGCGACCGGTGATCTCGGCGGCAAGGTTGTTCTGATCGGTCGCCAGGCGTAGCGCATCTAGCGTTAAGTTCCGTTCTGGCTGATGTTTGTATCGATGTCTTGTGACGGTCGGAGTGGTGCCGCCGGTAGATTGCTTATCGACACCTTCGGGGCAGATCATGGTTCCAGAACCTGAGCCGATCGAGTTCAAGCCCATCGAGATTCCGCAGCCCCGGCGCGGGGCTCTTGGTTTCGTGAAGATCGGAGCGGCGTTGCTCGCGGTAATGGGTGCGGGCTGGGCATGGCAGGCTGGTTATCGTCCGGCATTCTGGCCCACCGCGGCGAAGTTCCCGCTTGAATTCGTCGAGATTGACCAGGGAGACATCGAGCTGGTTGTGGTCGAGCAGGGAACGATCGAGAGCGCAAACAACAGAACTGTCCGTTGCGAGGTCGAGGCCCAGCTTGGAACGGTCGGCGGTGCCCAGGGCGCCGCGGGTAAGTCCGGCGCAACCGGCGGGAGCAGCTCCGGGCAGGGCGGCAGCTCGACGGGAGGGGCCTCCGGCAGTGGAGCGCAGGGCGGGTCCGGTGGCGGCGCGGGCGGCGCACAGGACAGCAGCGCGGCGAGCAAGAAGAAAACAACCACTAAGGCTGGATCGTCGTCTACCGCGAAATCAGGCAGCACGTCCAGCGGCACCTCATCGTCCAGTTCCGGTTCCACGTCGTCCTCGACGGGCAGCAGCATGTCGAGCTCGGGCGGTTCCGGCGGCTCGTCGGGTTCGGCGGGCGGATCGTCGGGCACAACGACCACGACATCCTCAAAGCCGGTCATCCGGAGCTTCACCTACACGGTCACCCCGTTCGTACCGCTGCGCCCGGCGACGAAGACCGCCGACACCTCGACGACCCAGAAGAAAACCCAGCAGGGTCAAGGCGGCGGTGGTGGCGGCGGACGAGGCGGTGGCGGAGGTGGTCGAGGTGGCGGCGGCGGTCGGGGCGGCGGCCGCGGCGGCATGATGATGGAAGAGGAACAGCCGGGCTCGACCCGAATCCTCGAAATCGTCGCCGAAGGAACGCGGGTCAAGACCGGAGACGTCGTCGCCAAGCTCGATTCGTCGTCCTTTGACGACGAAGAGCAAGTGCAGCAGATCCGCTACCTTCAAGCCGAGGCCTACGTCAAACAAGCCCAGTCCATTCTCGAGGTCAACGAAATCGCCCTGCGCGAATACCGCGATGGCATCTTTCCGCAGGACATGCAGCTCGTCAAACATTACATCGAGACCTGCCAGCTCGAAAAAGACCGCCTCGCCCGCACGGTCGTTTGGTCGGGAAACATGCAGAAAAAGGGCTTCCGGACAGAGTACCAGTTCCACGGAGACGTACTCTCCCTTCAACAGGCCACGATCGCCCTCAGCGAAGCCGAGGGAATGTTGTCGCGGCTCAAGAATCAGACCGGCCCCAAGCTCATCTTGGCGCTCGAGGCCAACGTCAAGGCGGTGCAGGCCGATAAATACATGCAGGACCGTGCGTTTGAGCTCGAGAAACAGCGACTCGAGCGGATCCGGAAAAACATCCGCAACTGCACCGTGTCGCGCCCCTCGCGACGGGATCGTGGTGTATTTCAACCAGAGCGATCGCAGAGGCATGGTCACGCAGCCCATCGCTGAAGGCGTGACCCTGCGCCAGGATCAGCCGATCTTCAACCTGCCCGATCCGCTGCACATGCGAGTGAGGGCCAGAATCAACGAGTCGAAGCTGGCTTTGATCCGCCGCGGGCAGCCGGCGCACATCATCGTCGATGCCTATCCCGGCCTGCCGATGCGCGGCACGGTCGGAGAGATCAACGCAATCAACGTCCCGCCGGCGAATGGTTCCGACGTGCGGGTCTACTACGCCAACGTGAACATCGACGGCAGCTTCGACGAGCTGCGACCGGGCTTGAGCGCCCAGGTAAGCTTCTGGGTCCAAGCGCGCCGCTCGGTCACGCGGGTACCGCTCGAATCGGTTCGCTGGGTCGGCGGCCAGACCTTCGTCGCGATTCACGACCGCGCAGCGGCCGAAGCCGGCAAACCGCCCTGGCGCTGGCAGCCGATCGAGCTCGGGCTCAGCGACCAGACCTTTGCCGAAGTCGTCGCCGGCTTGAAGCCGGGTGACCGAGTTGCCTCGCCCGCGTCCGGGCTTCCTGCACCCACGCCAGTTGCAACCCCCGAGGCAGCGACCAGCGTCGCGCGGCTGTCGTCAAACCCGCTCGAGTGAAGCGAAGCGACATCGGGCTCGCCCGGTTCGCGATTGCCGACGCAGCAGACGGTCGGTTCGGGTCGTCCTCTCCGGCTGCCCGAGAACCCGCCAAGCCGGTGGTCAGGGCTTCATCAGCCTTGTCGTCGATTCAATCAGGCGGTCCCATTGAAACGCGGGCCCGGGGTCGACCTTGTTGGTCTGCACGTGGTAATGACCCAGAATTCCCTGGTAGGCTGCATACTGGTCGTTCGCCAGCTTGTGCCTGACGAGAGCGCCTGCAGCTGTCGCGGGGATAATCGCAGCGGATCTTGGGAAAGAGCGTGCAGACGGTGGCCGTCAGCCGGGCCAGCGCTTCGTATTGCTGCGGCGTGAAGTCGTACTGTTTGAGCTCCTGTCCCTGAACCGTGCCGACGACCAACGCATCGCGGCACGGACGCAGCGAGCTTGCGCGGCGATCAGCGCGGATCGTCCGCGAGATCTCGAGGCGGGCACGGCGATTCGGACCCGACCGTCCGCGTCGGGCTGATACCACCAGTCCAGCGGGCTTGCACCGTCAGTCCGGGTACGCGCCGATGTTGGCGATTTCGATGCCGATCGACCGTCCATTGGCAATCGTCGCGTGCAGGCCGATTCCTTCACGTCGAGCGTCTGGTAGATCGTGCCGTCGAGGTCGAGCATGAAATGCACGCTCAGCCCGCGCACGATCTTGCAGCACCTGGAAACACCCTCGGCTGGTCCCGCGGGCGTCGAAATGAATCACGAACTGGTCGACGACGCGGGCCAGCAGCGGCAGGTCCCAGCCGCCGCCGCGCACGCGCTCGAGCTCGCCGGCGAGTCAGCTTCCCCGACCGCACCGATAGCGATTGGGCCGGCGCTGTTTTCGGCGGCGTCGACGGCCGTGCGGCTGCCTGCTGCGCGGCGCAAACCGAGGCTCCACGCGGTAGGCGTCATAACCGCCGGGGTCGGTCCACGAGAATGACGCGCGTCGTCGTGTGGTAGAGTTGCCCGCAGACCATGATCTCGTCGCCCTGCCGAGCCAGCTGTTCGCCGATCTTTGACGCGGCTGCGTCGGCCCACGCGGCGAGCCGTCATCGTCCAGAACAGAAGAACCAGCAGTCGCGTCTCATCGTCGGCCTCATCCGCGAACTTGGGAATTCCGAGCAATGAACCAGCGCGCATTCCTTTTTCGCGCGCGGCCGGCTCGCCTGTCGAGTGCCGTCTCGCGCGTTTTCGCGCAGGGAGTTGGTCTCCTCGCGCGAAAATGCGACAATCGCGGGCGTTGATGCTTATCGACACAACGGCACGACGCCCGGCGAAGAACCCATGGCCAGGTTCCGAATGCTTCCGATCGACAACCAGGCGAAAAACCGGGCCGAGCCATGATGCGACGATCGCACGCGCTGGCCGCGCTCTGTGCTTGTTCTGGCTTTGTCCGCACGTCCTGGCCGCAGGCGAGCCCAGCACCGATGACGAGTCGCAGTCGCTCGAGTCGCGCCTGATGCCCTGATCAAGGCACACAAGGGCAAGGTCGCCGTCGCAGTCAAGCATCTGGGCACGGGCGAGTCGTTCGCGTACCACGCCGACGAGGTGATGCCGACGGCCAGCCTGATCAAGTTCCCGGTCATGATCGAGGCTTACCGCCAGGCGGCCGCCAAGCAGGTCGACCTCGATGCGGTCATCACGCTCAAAAAGACCGACAAGGTGCCGGGCTCGGGCGTGCTGACCTATCATTTCAGCGAGGGCACCACCTTCAAGCTCCGCGACGCCGTTCGGCTGATGATCGCCTTTTCGGACAACACGGCGACGAACCTGGTCCTCGACGCGATCGGCGATCGGTTCGACGGCCGCGACGATGGAAAAGCTGGGCTATCCCAACACCAAGATCCACTCCAAGGTCTTTCACCGCGATACCTCGGTCTTCCCCGAGCGGAGCAAGCAGTTCGGCCTGGGCAGCACGACGGCCGCCGAGATGGTCCGGCTCTGCGAGGCCCTCTATCGCAAGCAGCTCGTCAGCCCCCAGGCCAGCGACGAGATGCTCGACCCATCTGCGAGCCTGCGACGATCGAGACAAGCTGCCACGCTTCCTGCCGCCCGGGACCAAGGTCGCCTTCAAGACCGGGAGCCTGGCCGACACCCGCACCGCCGCCGGCATCATCGAATGGCCGGCCGGGCCGGTCGCCCTCTGCGTGCTCTGACCTGCGACAACGAAGACAAGCGATGGGTTCCCGACAACGCCGGCAACGTGCTCTGTGCACGAGATCGCGCGGGCGGTCTACGACCATTTCGATCACAGGGCAGCCGCCACGGCGAAGCCTTCGGAGCCGCCATCAGGCCGTTCGGCGCCGGCGCCCTGATCGGCCGCGGAATCCCACAGAGTCTTTGCGACCAGCCGCGAGAGCAGCAGCGACGTCCCAGGCAGGCCGATCGTTTCGGGGCTGCGCCGTGGCAAAAGCGCACTGCCGGACATAGGTCGTGAATCGCAACCGGTTCGGCGGCGACGAGTTTGTATGATCCCTCCGCTATTTCAGTCGCACTACCGGAGGATTTCCGGCAGCGCCTGCGGTCTGCCCTCGCGATCGACGCACGCCAGCGTCGAATGCCCCTCGGCCAGAAGCACGCCGTCGCGCAAGACCTCGTAGCGGTGCACGATCTTCACGTGCGTGACCCGCTCGACGATGGTGCGCACCGTCAGCAGGTCGTCGTAGTAGGCGGGCCGCTTGAACTTGCAGCCGATGTCGATGATCACCAGGAAGTGCCCGGCATCCTCGATCTCCCGGTACGAGATTCCGCGCTGGCGGAGCAACTCGGTCCGCGCCATCTCGAAGTAGACGAAGTAATTGGCATGGTGCAACAGGCCCATGCGATCGGTCTCGGCGTAACGCACGCGAATGTCGACTTCGTGGCTGACGTCCATGACGTTCGCACTCCCGAAGAGTTGTGTGGCTTGCACCCAGGGTGCCAGTTGGCATTGTATCGCGGCGAAGTCACTTCACAGCCGAGGACGAGCCGTCGCGTCCGGCTCGCTCGACCGGCTTGGCGTCGGGCCGCCGCACGACGACCAGGGGATACGGGTCGTACGGCCACTCTTCGCGGCCCGGTCTGCCTGGTTGAAACCTTCGTCCACCCAGCGGAGAAACTCAGCCGGGCTGTGCTGCGCTGGGCGGCCTTGAGCCAGCTCTCGTACTGGTCGAGATGTTCGGCCATCACCTTGCCGTCATTCACCCGCACGAAGAGATAGCGCAGCGAGAGCTGGGCCCTGGCGTCTTCGAGCGTGCCGCCGGGACGCAAGAGCTCGGCAAATGCCGCAGCGAGGCCCGTTCGTTCCGACCCCCAAAGGCAGTGAACCAGCAGGGGATACTCGGCCGATCGAAGCGTGCCGACCAGTGCCCGCAACTGGTCGCGCGACATCCAGAGGCACGACGACATTGCAATATCAATATGCGTCGCGCCGGCGGCGCTGGTCGTCGCCAGTTCTGCTTGATACCACGCTTCCGGAAGGTTCTCGCCTCGCAGGTTGAGCACGGTCTTGATTTGATGTTGGCGCAAGGTCTGCGCCAGCGCCGACGCCGGCATTTGCCCCGACCGATAGATCCGTCCCTGCTGGACGACGCCGAAGTTGTAAGTCGCCTGGTCCCAGACCACGAAGAGTGCGACCGGGACCGCGACGGCCCCAATCAGCCTCGCCGTCAAGACAGCAATCCTCCGCGTCCGCGTTCCTGGCGCCATTGTAGACCTCGCGCACCTCGGGCTGGTTTGGAGCCGCAAAGAATCGATGTCTTCTGGCGAACTCATCGATGAGCGCCCTGTCTTTTTGATCGGCCGAAGCCGCCGGTCGCGCCCAGGGCAGGCCCGCGACCGCCCGCCATGCCGCCTCGCCCGACCGGCCTTCGTGCCGGATCAGATAGGCGGCGTGCGCCAGGCTGGTGCGATGGTGCCCGGCAACGCAATGAAAAAAAACGGGCTGCCGGCTCTCGTCCGCCAAGAGGTCAGCCGCTTGACACATCTGCTCGACGGTTGCTTGCGAGCCCCGCATCGGAATGATAATCCATTCCACACCCGTATCAGCCACGACCTCCGCTTGCGCGACGTACTTGGGATCGTCGCGATTGATCGCGGTCAGTGTCACAACGGTCTTGATTCCCTCGCGGGCGATGATCGAACGCAATGCGTCGGGAGCTTGCCACGCGCCGCGGACCAAACGATGCGGAACGACCGCTCTAACCCGTTTCTCGCCAGGCACGGGCCCATGCCACTGCATTGCCGCGAGCGCCACGAGCGTCAGCGTCGCTACCGCAGTCACCGGCAACGCCAACCTGGTCGGACCTGTCACAAGGCCAACGCCCCCATCCATGCTACAAGGCCGCCGGAACCCCGGACGCTTCCACGCCGCGGATTCTAGTCTCGAAACGAGGTGTGGCAAGCCCAACACTTAGTCGGGCAGCCGCGAGACGTAATCGATGAACTCACGGCACCGGCGCAGAGGAGGCCCATGGCCAAAGCAGATGAGTTTCGGCTCGAGTTCGAGCAGTCGGCGGGCTGATCGGCGGTTGCGAGCCGGATCGACCGAAAAGATCCGTTCCGGCTCGCGGAACATCGAATGGTCCCTCCAGAGCGGGATGTGGGCGAGGAGATCGCCCAGAACCAGCACACCATCGGCCTCTCGCCAGAACGAGATATGGCCGGCAGTATGACCGGGAGTTTCGATGACGGTGAACGTGCCGACCCGGTCTCCCTCTTTGAGTCGTCGCGCGACCGGATGCGGCGGTCCCGTCCAGATGGGGCCGACCGTTCCGGAGAGCCAGTGAGGCGGCATCCGGGCCATCACTTCGCCGGCTGTTTCCATCGCGTCGGCATCGGCCTCGCCGCACCAGAGCGGAATGCCCAATGCCGTACACACGGCATGGCTGGAACCTTGATGATCGGGATGGGCGTGAGTCAAAGCGTGCAAGGTCACGCGCCGGCCGCGAAGCCGGCGCAGGATCCGGCGTGCCGCGAATCGCGTGGCTGCGTCAACCACAACATCCCCGAGCAGGTAGACATTGATCGCGTAGGGCGGAAAACCCTCCAGAATGTACACGTCGTCGGTCAACTGCTTCAAGGGACGGTTCCTACCTCTGGGTGCTCAACTCGATGGGGTCAGGACTGCGCGGCCGGATGCCTCATCGTAGCGACAACGGACGATGACAGGTCAAGTCTTGCGCTACGGTTGACCGCCGGGATGTTTTTGGCCAGAATTCGCCCTCGAAACGAATCGGCCGATCAGCCCAGGCGAAAGGATTCACGAGCAATGGCCCGATCGCGACGCATGCTCGACACTCTGGTCGTCGTTCTGGCGGTCGCGAGCCGCGTCGCTGCGATCTTTGTGCTGCAGAGTCATCACGTCCCGCGCAGCACGTACGAGCACGGCGAGATCGCCACTAACTTGTTAGCGGGCAATGGGTTCTCGATGCACTTTCTGGGCGCCCAAGGGCCGACTTCGCAGCAGGCGCCGCTCTATCCCACGCTGGTCGCGCTGGCGTACGCAGCCGGCGGGGTCGACACACCGCGCGCCTTGCTCTTGCTGGAACTGGGCCAGGCGGTGCTGGGCGGTGTGCTTGTTCTCGGGGCCCTGTGCCTCGCCAGGCTTGTGGCACCAGGCCGCTCGTGGCTCGCTCTAACCGCCGCGCTCTTGGTCGCACTACATCCCACCTTGGTTTATGCCGCGACCCATGTGCAGGTTGCTACGCTCGGTGCCACATTGCTCGTCTGGACGCTCGTGTGGGCTTATCGCACCGGCGCGTCGGGACAGGCGCGCGACGCGGCGATCGCCGGCGGATTGCTTGCTCTGCTGGCACTCTCCGATCCGATTCTGGCGCTGGTCGCGCCCGGCGTCGCTTACGCGATCTGGCAGGGCCGGGACGGTGCCGGCGATCGGCTCATCGGCTCGGTGCGACTCACAGCGGTCATGGCGACGGTCGGGCTAGCCGGTATCTCTCCGTGGCTCGTGCGGAACGCGCGAGTCCACGGCGAGTTTGTTCCGATCAAGAGCACCCTTGGCTATGCCTTCTGGCAAGGCAACTGCAAACTCAGCGAAGGGACCGACAAGGTCGTGAGAGCGTCGGTGGATCGCATCCTGGGCCGTAATCAGAATCACCTGGACTTCAAGGGCTTGAACCGGACGATCTGGGAAGCTCGCCACGAGGCGGGTTACCTCGACGATCTCGCGCTTTCCCAGGCCGATTATCGACGACTCGGAGCTGTCTCCGAACCCGAGCGATCGCGGATTCTCCTTCGCCGCGCCCTATTTGAGCTGAGCGATGACCCGTGGCGCTATCTGCGGCTCTGTTTGCGCAGGCTGAAGTATTTCGTGTTGTTCGACGAGACGAACCCCAAGTCGAGGGTATTGGCTTACCGGCTGCCCCACGTGGGGCTCTCGGTACTGGCGGCGATTGGGCTCTTCACGGCGGGAGCTGCGCTGCGCAGGCGGCTGGCGCCGACGTTGATCACGGTCGCGGCGATCACCGTTTTTCACTCGCTCACGATCGTGTCGGCGCGGTTTCACATTCCGATCGAACCGCTCTTGGCTCTGTGGGCCGCGGCCGGTGTCACCGCGTTATGGCGCACCGGCCGATCCGTGCGCTTAACATCGACTCGATACGACGTCAAACGCGTCGGGGTCGAAGGCCGGTTTGGTGGCGGCGTATGCGGCGTTGGCGGCAGCGGCGGCGTCGGCTTCCTTCCTGGCGCGAAACTGCATGACGCTCAGGATGAAGCTCGTGATGAAGGCACCGACGCTGATCATGAGGGCGCATCCCCAGACGATGCCGTAAGCAGCGATCGCGTCGCCACCCAGCGACGCATCGAGGGTCAGGCCGGTCGTCATGACGGCGCCGACCACCGAGATCGCCGGCACGCCCGCACCGATCGCCGCCACCGCCCCCCCGCCGATCGCGTGTTGCACCGCCAGCGGTAGCTGGGTCTGCATCGCCTTCATCCGCTCGAGATGCTCCCACTCGCGCCGTTTGTGCCGATGTTTCAAGACGAGAATCGTCGGGACCAGAGCCAGCGGCATGAAGATCGCAACGATGGGGATAAAGATCGGATCCATTGGTCCCGTTCCTCGGGGTTAGAGTTTTGCAGTGTACACCCGCGAATTGCCCCTCGCCAGCCTCTCGCCGGACGGCCCGCACCCGTGATATGTTGACGGCTCACCTCGATCCATTCCGCCAAGGGCCTGTAACGAGCGAGGACACGGCTGATGACGCGCGACCATATCTTGGTGATTGACCAGGGAACGACCAGCACCCGGGCGGTCGTCTACGATCGAAACCTGCGCCCCGTAGGACAGGGGCAGCTCGAGGTCTTGCCGCGCTATCCGCAGGCGGGCTGGGTTGAACATGACCCCGCCGCCCTCGTGAGCTCGGTCGGGTCGCAGGTCACGGCCGCCTTGCTCGCAGCCGGAATCAAATCCGAGCGGATCGCCGCCATCGGACTGACCAATCAGCGCGAGACGACGATCGTATGGGAGCGCGGCACCGGCAGGCCCATTGCGCCGGCACTGGTTTGGCAAGATCGCAGGACGGCCCCGGCGTGCGACCGGCTGAAGGTCCATCAGGCCGACGTGGCCGCGCGCACCGGGTTGGTCATCGACCCGTATTTCTCGGCGACCAAGATGGCGTGGATACTCGACCATGTTCCCCATGCCCGGCGAAGCGCCGAATCGGGCGAGCTCGCCGCCGGCACCGTCGATTGTTACCTGATCTGGCACTTAACGGGAGGGCGCCGGTTTGTCACCGACGCCACCAATGCTTCCCGCACGCTGCTCATGGATTTGCGCACGGTGCAATGGGCGGACGATCTCTGCCGATTATTCGAGGTTCCCCGGCAAATATTACCAGAAATCCTCCCCAGCTCGGGTGAATTCGGCCAGACGCGCGGCCTGGACTATCTGGCCGACGGCATTCCGATCATGGGAGTCGCCGGCGACCAGCAGGCGTCGCTGGCCGGCCAAGGCTGCTTCCGGGCGGGCCAGGCGAAGTGTACCTACGGGACCGGTGCCTTTCTGCTGGCGCACACCGGCGAGCGGATCGTGCCGTCGCGGCGCGGATTGATCACCACGCTCGCCGCCAGCTTGGGCGCCGGCCCGCCGCAATACGCGCTCGAAGGGAGCGTTTTCGTGGCCGGGGCAGCCGTGCAGTGGTTCCGTGACGGCCTCAAGGCGATCGGCGCCTCGTACGAGATCAACCCTCTGTCACTGGCGTCTGACCCGGCGATGGACATGATCTTCGTGCCGGCGCTCACCGGGCTCGGCGCCCCGCACTGGCAGCCCTTGGCGCGGGGAACCATCTTCGGGCTGACGCGTGCGAGCTCGGTGGCCGACCTGGCGCGCGCGACCCTGGAAGGAGTTGCCTGCTCCGTTGCCGACCTGTTCGAGGCGATAAATGCCGACTTGGGCGCCCCGCTGGTCGACGTTCGCGTCGACGGCGGAATGGCTCAATCAGAACCATTTCTCCAATTTCAGGCCGAGCTGCTCAATCTGCCGATTCACCGCAGCCCCCAAGCCGAATCGACGGCCCTCGGAGCCGGCCTGCTCGCAGGTCTTGGGGCGGGCCTGTGGTCCGAGGCCGAGCCCGTGATCGAGCGCGTCGTGGTGGGAGGACGAACGTTCCGTCCGACGCGCGACCAAGCGTGGCGAACGCAGGTCCGTGACCGCTGGCGGCATGCGGTTGCCACGGTCGTGCAGCACTACTCGTGATCGCTGGCCGGAGCTACCGGCGTGGGGCCTACGATGAAGCGTTCCCAGCTCGCAACTCTGATGACAATCACACTCTACCTGGCCATGGGCTTGGGCGCGCTCCTCAACCCGGGGGACTCGTGGATCTGGCTGAGCACGATCTACACGCTGACAGCGTTCGTGATGACGACCGCTACCCTCATGGCGTTTATCAAGAGCGGGCGGCAGCGCGTTGCCTGGACCGGGTTTGCGACCTTCGGCTGGGCCTATCTTTTGCTCTGTTTCCGCGAGTCTGCTGACGCGGCGAGCCCGCACCTGGTGACAACTTGGCTGATCCGCCTGCTGAATGAAACTTCGCATGCTTCCACCAAGCACTTTTCCAATGAGCGCGGGCTGGCAGCTCTCACTCACTCGGTGTTGGCGATTGTCTCCGGGCTAATCGGCAGTCGACTGGCCATTCGGTTCGCCGGCGAATCGAGTCACTCGCCGGAGCGCGGCACCGCGGGTGGGTCGCAGTGACTTACGTGTGACGCTGCGTTCTTGCAGCGTCACCCCCGAGGACGCAAAACCAATGGGTCTCATTGCGTGCGCGAGGCCGTGGATTTGGTTGCGCCGTTCGGACCTGTTCAAGCTGAACGTCGTCAACGCGAGCGGCGAACCCGGGTGCTAGATGGCTTCGGCGCAGAGTCCTTTCCAGACTCAGTCGCAATCTCCAGCGCCAGCAGGCGTGGAGAGTGCGTATCCAGTGGGCGATCAATGATGCGTACAGATCTCCCGAGGGCGAAGAATAGATCCGAAACACTTTTGAGCGTCAGGTTGGTGCGGCCGCGCAGGACCTTCGTGACGTACGGAGGGCTGGTTCCCACGCGCCTCGCAAGCTCGGCGCGGGTGACGCCCTCCTTTTCCATCAATTCGCACAATAGTTCGGTGACCTCCGTCTCGAGTCGTGCTGCTTGAAAGCTCCGCGTTCGCTCCGAACTATCAGCCAGGTGCTTTTCAATTCTCATGGATTCGCTCCCCTCCGTTGCAAAGAGCTCATTCGCCGCGCGCGATCCTCGCAGTAATACCGTTGCGCTCGGGCGATCTCAGTGGGAAACTGGGATTTCTTCGGCTTCCTGAAGCCGTGTGTCAACACAAATGTATCCCTCTCGAGCACGGCGAGAATCCTGTAACCCGGCCCGGAGTGGACTTTAAACTCCGACACACGAAACGTCCGCGTGAGCCCATCATGTATGCAGCCGATCTCGCCAACACTCGGGTGAAACTTCTCATCATTCTTAATTGTCCCATGCTCACAGATCCACTCGAATAAAGCGTCGAAGCGGACTTGCTCATTGTCGGGCGCGAATCATAAAAGGCCTTCGCCGGCTCACTCCCGTCTTTGAGTTTGGCGAACGCGACTTTTCTCAGAGCCCCCGTTACCAGGACCGTGCTCAGTGGTTGGGCCGGCGCGGGTGGTTCCGGCCTCGCGCTCGATTTAGCTCCCGCCATCAATGTTAACCTTTAGGTTAATGGCGACAAGTGGTCGGGCCCAAATTGTGGTGATCGGCCAACATGGAGAATTCAATAGCCTGCTACGATATCGCCGAGGCGTCCCGCACCCAGGCGAACGCTGCGACCAAGGAAGCGGCACCGCTGCCTGCGCGTGTCATCGATGCTAATGGATTCGCGGGCGTTCTTCTACCGGCCACGAAGCTGCGCCGGCTCGATCAACCGTCCGTGCTCTCGGTCGGCCATCAAGCAGCCGGTCTCCTCCCGAAGGCGCAGGGCGAACTCCTCCGAGGTGACGTTGCGCCAGCCGCCTTGCCAGGGCACAACGACGCAGCCCTCGGGGAAGGTGACGCTACTGCCATCGATCGTCCATCTCGATCGCGGACTCCGAGCTCCGCAAGCAGCCGATGCACCGCATCCATGTCCAGGAGTCTAAGCACGACCGCTCGGCCTTCGCGCGTGATCGCGTGCGGGTCGAGGTGGCCCAGGGTCAACCGATGAATCAACGTTTGGCCTCCATGGCGCGGAGAATCGTAGCACCTTGGCAGCTTATCGACGCCACGCTCTCGCGTATACTGCCTGGCTCGCGGCAACGCCAGGCTGTGCGCCGTCGCGAGCGCTCGACTTATCCCTGCTGATCGCGCCTCCCTTGGCCAGGGCCGCCTGGGCGGCGGCCAGGCGCGCGATCGGCACCCGGAACGGCGAGCACGACACATAATCCATGCCCACCTTGTGGCAAAAGGCGATGCTTTCGGGATCGCCGCCGTGCTCGCCGCAGATCCCGACCTTCAGGTGCTCGCCGTGCTTCTCGTGACGGGCTTTGCGTCCCTTCACAACGCCAAGCTCGATCAATTGGCCGACCCCCTTGGCGTCGATGGTCTGGAACGGGTCGACCGGCAGGATCTTCTGCACAATGTAGGCCGGCATGAAGGAGCCGATGTCGTCGCGCGAGAACCCGAAGGTCATCTGGGTAAGGTCGTTGGTGCCGAACGAGAAGAACTCGGCCTCCGTCGCGATCTCGTCGGCGGTGAGGCAGGCGCGCGGAATTTCGATCATGGTGCCGATTTGATACTCCACCTTGACGCCGGCCTTCTTGATCTCGTCCTCTGCGACCGCGATCGCCCGCTTCTTCAGGATGACCAGCTCTTCGAGAACGCCAACCAGCGGAATCATGATCTCGGGCAGAACGGTCTTGCCGCGCTTCTGGACCTCGATGGCGGCCTGGATGATCGCCCGGACCTGCATGTCGCCGATTTCGGGGAACTTGATCGGCAGCCGGCAGCCGCGCAGGCCGAGCATCGGGTTGGCTTCGTGGAGCTGCTCGACCCGGCGCTTCGACCTTGTCGACCGAGATGCCGAGCTGGCGGGCGACCTCGGCCTGGCCGGAGGGATTGTCGTCGTGCGGCAGGAACTCGTGCAGCGGCGGGTCCAGGAGCCGGATCGTGACCGGCAGGCCGTCCATCGCCTCGAAGATGCCGATGAAGTCTTGCTTCTGAAACGGCTCGAGCTCGGCCAGGGCGGCCTTGCGGCCGGCCTCGTCGTCGGCCAGGATCATCTTGCGCATGGCGACGATGCGCTGGTCGCCGAAGAACATGTGCTCGGTGCGGCACAGGCCGATCCCCTCGGCGCCGAATGATCGGGCTCGCTCTGAGTCTTCGGGCGTGTCGGCGTTGGTGCGGATCTTGAGCGTTCGCACCTTGTCGGCCCAGGACATCATGGTGGCGAAGTAGCCCGAGATTGTCGGGTCGACGGTCGGCACCTGGCCGATCATCACGTCGCCGGTCGTGCCGTCGATCGTGAGGAAGTCGCCGACCTTGACGATCTGGTTGTCGATCGTGATCTGACCGGCCATCTCGTCGATGTGGACGGCGTCGCAGCCGACGACGCACGGCTTTCCCCAGCCGCGCGCGACAACCGCAGCGTGGCTCGCCTTGCCGCCGGTGGCCGTGAGGATGCCCTTGGCCAGGTGCATGCCGGCGACGTCTTCGGGGCTCGTCTCCTTGCGCACCAGCATGATCGGATCATCGTGGGTGCTGCTCGTGATGTGCGACCGCCGCCTCGGCCGAGAGGATGACCTTGCCGCAGGCCGCGCCGGGACTGGCGGCGATTCCGCGGGCGACCGCGCGGCGCTTGGTCTTGGGATCGAGCTGCGGCAAGAGAAGGTGGTTCAAGCTCTCGGGGCTGACGCGCTTGATCGCGGTCGTCTGGTCGATCAAGCCGTCCTCCGACCATCTCGACCGCGATCCGCACCGCCGCCGTGCCGGTCCGCTTGCCGGTCCGCGTCTGGAGCATGTAAAGCGTGCCGTCCTGGACCGTGAACTCGATGTCCTGCATCTCCTTGTAGTGCGCCTCGAGCTTGGCGCGGATCTGCAGCAACTGCTCGTAGACCTTGGGCATCTGGTCCTTGAGCTGGCTGATCGGCTCGGGCGTGCGAATGCCGGCAACGACGTCTTCGCCCTGGGCATTGATCAGGTAGTCGCCGAAGAACTCGTTCTCACCCGTGTTCGGGTCGCGAGTGAAGGCGACGCCCGTGCCCGAGTTGTTGCCCGTATTGCCGAAGACCATCGCCTGAACGTTGACGGCAGTCCCCTTGAGACCGGTGATCCGCTCGATCCGGCGGTACTCGACGGCCTTGTTGCCCATCCAGCTATTGAAGACCGCCATGATCGACTTCCAGAGCTGCTCTTTCGGGTCCTGCGGAAACGGCTCGCCGACGTGCTTCTGGTAGACCGCCTTGTAGCGCCGCACCAGCTCCTTCAGGTCGTCGGCGGTCAAGCTCGGTGTCGAGCTTGACCCCGCGCTCCTTCTTCGAGCTGTCCAGCTCGTGCTCGAATTCCTCGTGCTCGACTCCCATCGCCGTCGAGCCGAACATGTCGATCACCCGACGGTAGCCGTCGTAGGCGAACCGCGGATTGTTCGTCTTCTTGGCCAGGCCCTCGACCGAGGCGTCGGTCAGCCCGAGGTTCAAGATGGTGTTCATCATGCCCGGCATCGACAAGGCGGCGCCGGAACGGACGCTGACCAGGAGCGGATCGGCGGCGTTGCCGAATTTCTTGCCGACCGCTTCTTCCATCCGCAGCAAGCGCGGCCTCGACCTGCGGCTTGACCTCGTCGGGAAGCCGGCGGTCTTGCTCGTAGTAGATCGGCGCAGACCTCGGTGGTGATCGTGAAGCCGGGTGGTACCGGGAATGCCGATCAGGCTCATCTCGGCGAGGTTCGCCCCCTTGCCGCCCAGGAGGTCCTTCATCTCGGCACGGCCCTCGGCCGAGCCGCCGCCAAATGAATAGACGTATTTTTGTGTGTTGCCATCGTTCTTGGTCGCTCCCGGTTGTCTGCGCACGGTTACATTGCCACGAAGTTCGGTCCGATCAGGCTTGTGCAGAAAAAACGACAACGCCGTCGCTCGTAACGCGTTGGAATACCGAACGTTATCGTTTTGAGCACCGCCGTCAAGCATCTCGCATATGCGGTGCGGCTTCCCGCTTGCCCCCGTCAGTCGGCTCCGATCACTCGGTCGGCACGCCTGCGAGCGGTCGGCACCGACCACGAGCCGGCACTGCTGGTTCTGGCTCAGCCAGTCGCTCCAGGTGACGGGCGTGAGCGGCGCGACCCGCGCCAGCTTGTGGCCCTTGTGCTTGCCGGCGACGCCATCAAGGCGTCGGTTTCTTCGACCCAGAGACTCTCGGTGCCGCGGTCGTAAAGCAGCGGCTTGCGATCGAGGAAGTAACCGGTCGCGGCCATGGTCACGCGGTGGCCATCGCAGCTTGGCGTCAAAGATCGAGACCGCTTGGTCCGCAGTTGGCGCACAGGTTGACCACGACCAGGAACGGGTGATCGTCGACCATATCATTGACCACTTGAACCTTGCCCAGGACGATGACCGGATAGACGCACTTCGTGGCCCTCCAGCGTGTAGCCGACGACCTGCGCATCGGGCGGAATTCGCTGCCAGATCGTCGCCATCGTTGGTTTCGACCACGGGATAGTCGATGGCCCGGGAGATGAAGTT
This sequence comes from uncultured Isosphaeraceae bacterium, assembly GCA_963830625.1. Lineage (GTDB taxonomy): Bacteria > Planctomycetota > Planctomycetia > Isosphaerales > Isosphaeraceae > CAWHMZ01. The sequence continues at coordinate 62,759 of CAWHMZ010000010.1, forward strand.
CGCGGTCGGCCGAGCGATCGCGCGTCGGGTCGATCTCGCCGTGGATGAATCGAAACCACTTGATGGCCGACCCTGTCTTCCCACCGCGACCAGAGCAGCGATCGCGTCGCCTTCATCGCGATACCACTCCGCGGGGGCCTTCGCATAGGTGGCAATCGGGGCAATGTCGTGAAAGCCGATGACGGCGTGGCGCTGCGCCTCGCGACCTCGCTCTGAAGCATGGACCACTCTTGCCAGAGGGCCGACGCCTCGACGGCCACAAATCCGACCGAGCAACGATGATCGCCAGCCACGGCCAGCAGCGGCGACGAGCGATCCTTGCGTGCCGACCGGCGCTTGAGCGATCCGTGCTCGGTAGCCGCGGTGCGGTCCGCTTCCAGTTGGGTCATGCGCTTGACCCTCCTTTCCAGCGAGTTCCGGCACCTTCCAGGCTGATCCCAAACTTCCGACGCCCTGCCTTATGACACGCCGGCGCTGCGCGGTCAACTCCCCAGTGGGGATTGAGGGCTCACTCAACTCGCCCGCACAGCGATCAAAAGAACACGGCCCGAGGCTCGGTTGTCGAGCTGATCTCGGGCCGGCTGGGCGGTTGCCGTTCCAGAGCAAGCGGGATTCACGCCTTGGCGGCGGCCTTGGCCAGGATCTGCGCCTTCTTGACGATCTCTTCCTGGAACCGCGACGGGCACCTTCTGGTACTTGAGGAACTCCATGCTGAAGCTCCCCTTGCCCTGCGTCCTGCTGCGCAGGTCGTTGGAGTAGCCGAACATCTCGGCCAGCGGCACCTCCGCGGTGATGACGGTGTAGCCCGATCGCGACTCGGTGCCGAGGATGACGCCGCGCTTTGGCCGAGAGCGCGCCGGTGACCGGCCCCTGGAACTCGGTCGGGATCTCGACCTCGACCTTCATGATCGGCTCGAGCAGGACCGGATCGGCCTTCTTGAAGGTCTCGCGGAAGCAGTCGCGGGCACAGATCTCGAACGCCATCGTCGACGAGTCGACGTCGTGGTACGAGCCGTCCTCGAGCCGCATCTGCACGCCCATGACCTCGTAGCCGGCGACCGGGCCCTTGTGCAGCGACTCGCGGAAGCCCTTCTCGACGGACGGGATGTACTCGGTCGGGATGCGGCCGCCGGTGACCTTGTTCTCGAAGACGAACGGCTCGGGCGACTGCGGATCGAGCGGGATCAGCTTGCCGACGATGTGGGCGTACTGGCCGGCGCCGCCGGTCTGCTTCTTGTGCTTGTAGTTGAACGGCGTCTCGCGCGTCGGCGCCTCGCGGTAGCTCACCTTGGGCGCGCCGACGGTGCATTCGACCTTGTATTCGCGGCGAATCCGCTCGACGTAGATCTCGAGGTGCAGCTCGCCCATGCCCGAGATGATCGTCTCGCTGGTCTCGTGGTCGACGTGGACGCGGAAGGTCGGGTCCTCGCGCATGAAGCGGTTCAGGGCCTTGGCGAGCTTGTCGTAGTCGGCCCGCTTGACCGGCTGGATCGACAGATCGATGACCGGCTCGGCGGCGTAGATGCTCTCGAGCGACAGGTCCGATCCCTTCGGAGCAGTAGGTGTCGCCGGTGGCGCACTCGATGCCCATCACGGCGACGATGTCGCCCGCCGAGGCCGAGTCGATGTCTTCCTTCTGGTCGGCGTGGACGCGGAGGATCCGGCTGATCCGCGCCCGCTTCCGCTGCCGCGAATTGAAGTAGAAGGTGCCCTTGGCCAGCGTCCCCTGATAGATCCGCACGAACGTGACCTGGCCGAACGGCTCTTCGACGAGCTTGAACGCCATGGCGACCAGCGGCGCATCGGGATCGGGCGCCAGCGGCACTTCCGCGCCGCCGTTGGCGTGGTCCTTGGCGAAGATCTCGCGATCGAGCGGGCTGGGCAGGTAGCGGCAGACGGCGTCGAGCAGGGGCTGGACCCCCTTGTTGCGATAGGCCGAGCCGACCATGACCGGGCAGAGCTGCTGCGCGATCGTCCCTTCGCGAATCGTCTTGTGGATCAGCTCGATCGGACCTCGGCCTCTTCGAGCAAGAGCTCCATGATCTCGTCGGAGATCATCGAGAGCGCTTCGAGCATTCCCTGCCGGGCGCGCTCGGTCGCCTCGACCATGTCGGCCGGGACCGGCTCGCGGCGGATCGTCTTCGCCCTTCTCGCCGTCGAAGTAGATCGCCACGCGGTCGATCAGGTCGATCACGCCCTGGAAGTTCGACTCGGCGCCGATCGGAAGCTGAAGCGGAATGGCCGTCAGCCCGAGCTTGGTCTCGAGCTGCTGGATCACGTTGGCCGGGTTGGCCCCGGTTCGGTCCATCTTGTTGATGAAGGCGATGCGCGGCACCGCGTACCGCTTCATCTGGCGATCGACGGTGATCGACTGCGACTGCACGCCGGCCACGGCGCACAGAACGAGCACCGCGCCGTCGAGCACGCGGAGCGACCGCTCGACCTCGACCGTGAAATCGACGTGGCCGGGCGTGTCGATGATGTTGATCTTGTTGTCGTTCCAGTGGACGGTCGTCGCGGCCGAGGTGATCGTGATGCCCCGCTCGCGCTCCAGCTCCATGTGGTCCATCACCGCGCCTTCACCCTTGACTTCCTTGATCACGTGGGTGCGGCCGGCGTAGTACAAGCACGCGCTCGGTCAGCGTGGTCTTGCCCGAGTCGATGTGCGCCGAGATTCCGATGTTCCGTACGTTTCGAAGGTTTTCCATGATCGAAGTATACTCAGCCTCGGTCAAAGGGTGGAACGCCCTTTGTTCGGGCCACGAACCACACGTCACCACAGGTCAGCCGGGTTCAGATCAACCCGTCGTTCCAAGACGGGCTGACCGGCATGCCGAGGGACGAACTGGGAGGCACACCAAAACCGATCTGAGGTCGACATTAATCAATTTTGGTGTGGAACATGGGAAGAGTCCCAGGTAAAGCTAATGAATGCGAGCACGATATTTTAACAGGTTAAGGCTTCTGGTCAAGCGCGAAGATGAACCAGATCCCATGTCTTGGCATAATTATTATAGCCATTGAGCATGTTCTCATGCCGGAATGGAATATGTATTGCTGAGCAGGCGGACGAGCGCATCGCCGTCTGGACGCTCATGAAACAAGAGGGATCGGTCGAATGGTGGCCGGCCGTTCGAACTACATGGGAACCGGGTGCGCCGGGGCATTTGACGCTCGGTATTGCTGGCATGGCTGACAGTGCGCGATCCTGCTGCGCAGGCTGGCGGTACCGTCGTCGATCGCGATCCGCTTGGTGCCCTGAGCGGTTCGATTCGACGACCAAGCACTGTGAACCGCAACGAGGGAGACGGACATGGTCCGCGCCTCGACCGGAGGCTGCCGGCAGATCGGATCGTCACCGGCGGCCGTTCGAGTCATCGGTCGGACTCAAAATTCTGGTTCCCGGTGGACGCATTTCGCGTGGGGGCAGCGAGCACGCGGCTGCGGTCTTGGCTGAGTCGTTCGGGGTCGCACTTCTGGCAGGCTTTTGGGCATGGGGAACCTGGTTAGGCTGGGGGATCCTTGCGTTTGCCTTCATCACCCATGTCACGGCCGTCACTCGATGTATTACGTCAGAGCTTCGTTCCCGCTCATTCCCAGTCGTGACGGCACTTACGTTCGTGGCGAGCGGCGCTCGCCTTCTTGCTATACATGCCATCGTTGTCGTTCCTGTCGCTGATCGCATGGCCAGGATTCGAGCCAGATGGCAGCGGTAGCGGATACCTGGTCAATTGCTGGGCCTATCGGGGGGCGCATCCCCGCCAGGGGCAGTGGATCTGGATGCGCCTGCCGCAGTTTGGCGGGCCGCGGGCCGCGCAGAGTCGTCGCGGTCTCCGGTCAGGAGGTCGAGTGGACCGGCCGGAGCTGGCGAGTCGACGGACAAGACCGACAGCTCCATCCCCGAGTCCGGTTCGACGGTCTCGCCGCAGCGCGTGCCGGTTCAAGGTTCCCGCCAACCAGATCTTGGTCGAGCCCGAGGACGACGGCGTCTCGACTGCCACCCTTGGGCCCGCTCGTGCTCGTACGCTCCGATCGGATCATCGGCCGAGCCTGGGCCCAGTATTACCCGTTCTGGATCGACACCTTCTGTAAGCAGTCAATGCTGATTGTCTTAGGGCGAAGGAAGCCCCACCGTGAGCGCATGCCGGCGCTCCCAGTTCGGTCGTGCCGGAAGCGCGGGCCAGAGCGGCTCGACGCTCGCCGTTTTAAGCGAAAGAAAAAACGGCCACAATCGCGACAAAGCGCGCGACGCTTGATATCATCAAAGGACAGTGGCAGGCAGCGCAAGCGGTGAGCCTCGGTGGAATCGAGTGATTGCACGTGGCTGGCCAACACTCGATTCGTCAGAGTAGCCGCTTGAGTCGCCCGGGAGTGCGGGGTCGTGCTGAATAGGATCTGGGCTCCCTGGCGCGCGCACTACATCCAGGCTGCGGCCTCCGGTGCCGACCGAGCCTGCACTCGACCTGCTTCCTGTGTCGCGGCTGGTCCGGCACCGATGATCGGGAAAACCTGGTTGTTTCTCGGCGTGAGAGTCCTTGGTCGTCTTGAATCGTTACCCTTACAACAATGGACATCTCCTGGTCGCACCGTGCCGCATCGGGGAACACTCGGCGAGTTTGACGGCAGCGATTTGCTCGAACCGATCGAGACCATTCAAGACGATGGTCTCGATTCTCGATCGGATGCTCGAGCCCCAGGGCTACAACATCGGGCTGAACCAGGGCAAGGCCGCCGGCGCGGGCTTACCGGGACACCTGCACTGGCATGTCGTTCCGCGCTGGGATGGTGACACGAACTTCATGCCGATTCTCGGTCATACAAAGGTGATCGTCGAGAGCTTGCTCGAATTCTACGACCGGCTGCTCGCCGAGCTGGAACAGGACCATGTATAACGCCAATCGACCGGAAACGTCGGCCGATCGATCGCGAATGAACTCTCGTTGCGAGCATTGCCAGCCCGCCCGACGCTCTTGCCGACCCGCTTGGAAGAGGTGACTCGCCATGCTTCTTGTATTGATTCGGGCCATCTTCGTGCTTGTCGTCGCCGGCTGTGGGCGTGCGCACCGCCAGAATCGTCTCGGAGAACGAGCTCGCGAATCCCTACGCTGGTGTTCGGCGGGAGTGATGCTTGCCGCCGTCGGGATCGTGATCGCCGACCTTTTGACCCCGCGAAAGCGCATTCAGACGATTTCGGCGATCTACATCGGACTGATCGTCGGCATCTTCCTCACCAACCTGCTGCACGACGCGATCGAGCCGACCATGCAGTCGTATCTCGACCCCAGCGTGCACCGGATGGTCCAGATGCTCATCATGACCTTCATTTGTTACGTCTGCATTTCGACCCTGCTCCAGACCAAGGACGACTTTCGCTTCATCATCCCCTACGTCGAGTTCTCCAAGGAGGTCAAAGGGGCGCGACCGCTGGTGCTCGATACTTCGGTGATCATCGACGGCCGGATCGCCGATGTGGCCGAGACCCGGGTGATCGATCAGCCGATGGTGATTCCGCGGTTCGTGCTCCAGGAGCTGCAGAGCATCGCCGACAGCTCCGACAAGCTGCGGCGCAACCGCGGCCGCCGCGGGCTCGACATCTTGAATCGCCTCCAGAAATCTCCAGGCGTCGAGGTCCGGATCCATGACGCCGAGATCCCCGAACTGGCCGGCATCCGCGAGGTCGACCAGCGGCTGGTCGTGCTGGCGAAGCACCTGGGCGGCAAGGTCGTCACCAACGATTACAACCTCAACAAGATCGCCCGCCTCCAGGGAGTCGAAGTGATCAACTTGAACGACCTCGCCAACGCGATGAAGCCGATCGTGCTGCCCGGCGAGAGCCTCACTGTCAAGCTGCTCAAGCGCGGCGAGGAGCAGGGACAGGGTGTCGGCTACCTGGACGACGGCACGATGGTCGTGGCCGAACAGGGTGCCTATCACCTGGGCGAGACCCTGCGCCTGACGGTCACCAGCGTGTTGCAGACCAGCGCCGGCCGGATGATCTTCGGACGGATCGACCAGAACCAACCACCCACCAAAACGCCCGCAGTCGCCACCGCCCCCGGGCACCAGGAAGCTCCCGGGCCCGCCCCCGGTGGTCGCCACCATCACTCTGTAGCGGTTATAACGACGGCCCGTCACGTCCGGGCAGGATTCAGCAAACTTTCGCGACCCGCTTCGTCGATACTCACAGTACCACCAGGACGACCCCCGACTCTGCTCTGGAACTCCAGCTCGATCGGCCCCGCGGAATCCGGGTCAATCTGGATTATCATAGAACGAACCAGGGCGGTCCGGCTAGTCCGGCCCGCCCTGGTTCGTTTGTTTTCGGCACGAGGTTGGGCGGCTGCACGCCTCGGCAGGAGCCTCGCCCTCCCAACTTTTGCGCGGTGCCGAATTACTTCGGCGTTCTTGGAGAGGACCATGAAGGCACCCACCTTGCCCCGCTGAACGTAGACTGCCAGCTCGTCGGTCTTGGAGGCCAGGTCCTGAAAGTCCTTGACGCTCGTGAGCGGCTGGGGCTTGTGGTCGCGGATGACCTTGGTGATCACGTCTCCCTCCTGGATTCCCACGGCTTCCGCGGGGCTCCCGTCCTTCACCCCCGAAACGACGCAGTCCCTTCACGTCGGCAGGCCAACCCGAGCGACTTGGCGAGCTCGGCCGTGAGCGGCTGCACTTCCAGGCCGAAATCACTGACCGTCGACTTGGCGAGACTCGGGTGGCTGCTCTCGGCGTCTTGAGCCGGTCGGTTGTTCGTCCGCGGTCGAGACAGCACTTTCTCGGCCGGCGCCGGAGACGATCGATGGCGGTTCGCTCCCTGCCGTCGCGGATGAAGACGAGCTCGAACGGCTTGGCAACTTCGCTGGTCGCCACCTTGAGCCTGAACGACGGCAGACTTTCGATCTTGCCGCCGGCGAAGCCGATGATCACGTCACCCTGCTTGAGCCCGGCCTTGTCGGCGGGACTGCCCGGGAGGACGTCGACCGACGATGACGCCCTTGGTTTCCTCGTCGATGCCGAGCTGGCGCGCCAGGCGCAGGCGTGAGCGGGCTCAAGCTGGATGCCGATGCGGGCGTAGTGAACCTTGCCGTCCTTGATCAGCATGTCGGCGACGCGCGAGGCCATGTTGATCGGAATCGTGAACCCGATGCCGTCGTTGCCGCTGCTGCCCGAGACGATCGCCGAGTTGATGCCGATCACCTCGCCAGTCCATGTTGACGAGCGGACCACCCGAGTTGCCGCGATTGATCGGGGCGTCGGTCTGAATGAACGACTCGTAGTCGTTGATCTCGACCGAGTTACGCTCGAGCGCCGAGATGATGCCCGTCGTGACGCTCTGGCTGAAGCCCAAACGGCGAGCCGACGGCCATCACCAGATCGCCGACCTTGAGCTTGGAGCTGTCGCCCTTGGGAAGCGCCGGATAGCTCGTGTTGTCGACCTTGATCACGGCGACGTCGGACTGCTTGTCGGTCCCGACGACGGTTGCCTTGGCCTCGACGCCGTCCCAGAACGTCACCGAGATCTTCTCGGCGTCTTCCACGACGTGGTTGTTGGTCAAGATGTGACCGTGGTTGTCATACACGAATCCCGAGCCCAAGCCCGGGCCCGGAACCCGAACTGTTCTCTTCTGCGGGCCGCCGACTCCGGATCGAAAAACCGCCTGCAGCATTTCTTCGAGGTCGCCCGGATTCGGATTGCCCGGCTGGCCGGGCTCCGGCAGCTGGACGGCGCATGCCCGGCGGCAGATTGATCCCTCTGCCCGCCTTCTTCTGTACGCTGATCTGAACGACGGACGGGCGGGCGAACTCGGCGACGGCGTTGAACGCCTGCGATAGAGCCTTGGCCGTTCGCTGACCCTCTTCGGTGACCTTGGGCGCCGCGGGCATCGTGCCGCAAGAAGCCCGGCTGAGCTCACCAGCGCCGCCGATCGCCACGATCAGGGCGGCCCATGCAACTGGATTTCGTTTCATATTTCTTCGATCTCCCTCAATGACCCTCAGGTCTTGATGTTAAGTCGAATTCGAGGAACTGACACCGCAGGCCCGCGGCAAACCTAATCCCTGCCATCAGCATCGCTCATCTCAAGCGATCTCAGGGCTGCGTGCACCCCTCGATGATTCACAACAACCATGCGTAATGGCGAACCGCCGGACGGCCTGCGTTGGCTCTAACCGATGCGACTCCCTTACGATGTACTTCATTGTTACGAACCAGATATTCGAAAGGTTGGGTCAAATCCTCGAACTACCCGTGGCGGCGACGGCGCTGTTAATTTAAATAGATTCGCAGTGGCCGTCGACAGAGAACTCGTGCTTTTTTTGGGAGAGGCGGGTGCTCGTGCTCGATCCGCGCGATCTCGCTCCGGACGTATTTGCCCTTGCGAGCGGCCGCGCTTCGGGGTGCCGGAACCCACGGTCCGCCGGCTGCTTGCGGCCGTCGTGGGACGCGGAATCCATGATCCCCACGTCTGGGGACGGAATTTTCAGGTTCCGCGGCGGCTGCGCGAAGCCGATCGTCGAGCCGCTGCCGCAGCTTGCACTGGAGCACTCGGTGACATCGCCGATCGACGGCTTCCAGAAGCTGCTGTTCCGCACTCGCGACGGGTTGCTCGCTGGAGACGGTGTTGATTCCGCTCCACAAGCCCGGGGCGGTGAGCGTCTGCCTGTCGTCGCAGGTCGGTTGCCCCATGGGTTGCGTGTTCTGCGCCACCGCGCGGATGGCGGGGCGGCGCAACCTCGAGACGTGGGAAATCATCGACCAGTTCATTCAGGCTCGGCGAGACGGTCGCCGCGCAGGGCCGGCGGGTCACCGGCGCGGTCTTCATGGGGATGGGCGAGCCGTTCCTGAATTACGACCGTGTGCTGGCAGCCGCCGATCTCTTGCGCTGTCCGTGGGGCGGTTCGGTCGGCGGCCAGGCGATCACGATCAGCACGGTCGGGACTCGTCCCCGAAATCGATCGCTTCACACTCGAACAGCGGCCGTTTCGCCTGGCGATCAGCCTGGGGGCGGCGACCGACGCCAAGCGCGGCTTGCTGGTTCCGCTGGCCAGCCGGACTCCCGTCGCGCAGGTGATGGCCGCCGCGCGGCGGCACGCAGCTGCACGGCGCGATCGGGTGATGCTCGTGTATGTCTGCATCGGCGGCGTCAATGTCGATGAGTCCGACGCGCATGCACTCGCCGACCTTGATCGGCGACACTCCCGTGCGGCTCGACCTGATCGACGTGACCGACCCGACCGGGCGATGGGCGCCCCCGGAGCCCGACGAGTACCGGCGGTTTCGCGACGTGCTGGCGCGCGAGCTACCTCAGCCGGTCGTACGCCGTTACTCGGGCGGGGCCGACATCGAGGCCGCTTGCGGAACGCTCGCCGGAGGCGCGCAGATTGGCGGTACTGCTCTAAATGGCCTTGCGTGATCCCGGGAGGGCGAGGCTCCCGCCGAGCCGGATGCGAAGGCGGCTCGCCCTCCCGGAATCCTGCAACGCGATTTAGCGCGAAGGTCCGATCAACCCGCTCAGTTCTTTTTCTCCGCGCTCGCCTTGATCCCTGCCACGAGCGCCTTGAAGTCCTCACGACCACGGAGGTCGTCGAGGTCGTGGTCGGCCGCCGTGTGGGCGGCATTGTTCCATCCGGCGGCGACGGCCTTCTTCAACCAGGCCATGGCCCGGTCGGCCTCGGCGTCGGCCTGCTTGGCGCCCTGGGGCGATTTGTCCGACGCGCGAATCGCCGCGGCGGTGATCGCGCGGTAACAGGCGGCATCGTACAGGCTGTTTGCGTCGGTTCCGTTCCGCTTCTCCCAAAGCTCGGCGACCTGGCGCACCAGAGCAGCGGCCTCGGCACCGCGGCCGAGCTGCAGCAGACTTCTCGCGACACCCGCCTGGCTATTAAGCGTGGCCGGGTGGTCGGGGCCGAGCTTGGCTTTCCATTGCGCCAGGGTCTCCTCGCGGAGCTTGAGGGCCTCGGCGTGACGGCCCAGGGCGGCGTAGCTTTCGGCCAGGTATTGCATGCTCCTGAGGGTGTCGGGGTGGTCGGGGCCGAGCTTGGTTTTCCGCAGCACCAGCGTCTCCTCGCGCAGCTTGAGGGCCTCGGCGTGACGGCCCAGGGCGGCGTAGCTGTTGGCCAGGTTGTTCATGCTCATGAGCGTATCGGGGTGGTCGGGTCCGAGCTTGGCTTTCATCAGCGCCAGGGTTTCCTCGTGGAGCTCGAGGGCCTCGGCGTGACGGCCGAAGGCTTGGTAGCTTTCGGCCAGGTTGTTCATGCTGATCAGCGTGAAGGGGTGATCGGTGCCGCGCTTGGCTTTCATCAGCGCCAGGGTCTCCTCGTGGAGCTTGAGGGCCTCGGCGTGACGGCCGAGGTAATAGTAGCAGTCAGCCAGGTTGTTCATGCTCGCGAGCGTATCGGGGTGGTCGGCGCCGAGCTTGGCTTTCCGCAGCGCCAGGGTCTCCTGGTGAAGCTTGAGGGCCTCAGCGTAACGGCCCAGGTATCGGTAGGTGTTGGCCACGTTGTTCATGCTCATGAGCGTGTCGGGGTGGTCGGGCCCGAGCTTGACCTTTTCCAGCGCCAGGGTCTCCTGGTGAAGCTTGAGGGCCTCGGCGTGGCGGCCCAGGTCGGTGTAGCTGTTGGCCAGGTTGTTCATGCTCACGAGCGTGTCGGGGTGGTCGGGGCCGAGCTTGGCTTTCCGCAGCGCCAGGGTCTCCTCGTGGAGCTTGAGGGCCTCGGCGTATCGGCCCAGGGCGGCGTAGCTGCTGGCCAGGTTGTTCATGCTCCTGAGCGTGTCGGGGTGGTCGGGGCCGAGCTTGGCTTTCATCAGCGCCAGGGTCTCCTCGTGGAGCTTGAGGGCCTCGGCGTGACGGCCCAGGGCGTCGTAGCTGTCGGCCAGGTTGCTCATGCTCGCGAGCGTATCGGGGTGGTCGGGGCCGAGCTTGGCTTTCCGGAGCGCCAGGGTCTCCTGGTGAAGCTTGAGGGCCTCAGCGTGACGGCCCAGGTATCGGTAGGTGTTGGCCACGTTGTTCATGCTCGCGAGCGTATCGGGGTGGTCGGGGCCGAGCTTGGCTTTCCGCAGCGCCAGGGTCTCCTGGCGAAGCTTGAGGGCCTCGGCGTGGCGGCCCAGGTCGGTGTAGCTGTTGGCCAAGTTGTTCATGCTCATAAGCGTGGCGGGGTGGTCGGGGCCGAGCGTGGCTTTTAGCAGCGTCAGGGTCTCGTCGTGGAGCTCGAGCGCCTCGGCTGGTCGACCCAGGCGCAGGTAGTCGTTCGCCAGGTTGTGCATGCTCATGAGCGTGTCGGGGTGGTCGGGGCCGAGCGTGGCTTTCCGCAGCGCCAGGGTCTCCTCGTGGAGCTTGAGGGCCTCGGCGTATCGGCCCAGGGCGGCGTAGCTGTTGGCCAGGTTGTTCATGCTGTTGAGCGTGTCAGGGTGATCGGGGCCGCGGAACTTGGCGTAAAGGGCGCGGGCCGCTTCAAATTGCTCCTGCGCGATCCTGTGCTCGCCCAGGTACGAGAACGACATCCCCAGCGTCTGCCGCAGCCGCGCCTCGATCAGTGGCTGGCCGCGGAAGCTGCTGGCGATGTGAGGCAGCGACGCCTCGATGGCCTTGCGGAGCGTCACCTCGCTGCCCCGGCCCCCCTTCTGGCCCTCCGGACGCGCGGCGGCGAAGACCTTGTTCTCGACGAACTCGAGCACCGCCCGCGTTTCGGCTTCCTGCTTCTCGGCCGCATCGCGGGCGTCTTTTTCGGCCGCCGCGGCCTTCAGGGCTCCCACCTCGGCACGCCGGGCGCGGGCCGCCTGTAACGAGCTCACGCCCGTGCCGGCCGCCATCACCACGAAGACCGCCGCCAGCAGGCTCGCCACCGCGGGGTTGCGGGCGATCCAGCGCGCCAGCCGCTCCGCCAGCCAGATCCGCCGCGCCTTGATCGGCTCGCCGGCCACGAAGTGCTGCAAGTCCTCGACCAGCTCGTCGGCCGACTGGTAGCGCCGCTTTGGGTCCTTGTCGATGGACTTGACCACGATCGTCTCCAGGTCGCGCGGCAGCCGCGTCTCGATTGAGCGCGGCGAGCGGGGTTCGACGTGGCGGATCTGCTCGATCAGCGCCACGCGGTCGGGCGAGGCAAACGCGGGCTTGAGCGTCAGCAGCTCATAAAGCGTCATGCCCAGCGCGTAGACATCGGCGCGGGCGTCGCACTGGCCGCGGAAGCGCTCGGGAGACATGTAGCGGATGGTCCCCAGGATGTCGCCGGTCTGGGTCACGCCCATGTCAGCAGTCTTGGCCAGCCCGAAGTCGGTGACCCAGACCACACCCGCCGCGTCGAGCAGCAGGTTCGAGGGCTTGATGTCCCTGTGCACCACGCCGCGGGCGTGGGCGTAGCTCAGGGCGCTGGCGGTTTGCAGGCCGATCTGGGCGATGCTGCGGAAATAGGCGCGGCGGTTGCTCTGGGCGGAGGAGAGATCCGACTGGCCCGGCAGAACCGCGGAGGAAGGCATCGAGCCCTGGTAGTCCTCGGTCTCCTCGCCGAGTCGGGCCTGCGTGTCGCTCGAGGTGCCGGCGGCCAGGTCTTCCTGCTCGAATCGCCCCAGGATCAGCGAGGCGGCGAGACTCGGCTTGCCCTCAGCCTTGCCGTCGCCGTCGGCGGCTGGCGCTGGGCTTGCGCTCTGATCGCGGAGCTGCTTGAGCTCGTCGATGACCACGTCGAGGCCCTGGCCGTGGATCATCTGCATGGCATAGAAGATGTAGCCATCGTCCTGGCCGACGTCGAAGACGGGCACGATGTTGGTGTGGTGCATTCGCGCCGCGGCGCGGGCCTCGCGGTCGAACCGGGCGCGGGCCTTGGCGTCGCCGGCCAGCGCACCGGGCAGGACCTTGAGGGCCACCCTGCGCCCCAGCGCCTCCTGCTCGGCCTCGTAGACCACGCCCATACCGCCGCGGCCGATCTCGCGGAGGACGCGGTAGCCGCCGATGTGCTCCAGGCGGCCGGCCGTCCGCCTCCAGGCGGATACCTCCGATCGACCCGCCCTGGTTGCTCGAGCCGGGCTTGAGGTCTTCGACCAGGAGGAGAGCCTCGAAGACCTCGCGGATCTCGCCGGCATGCTCGGGGTACCGCTGGCAGTACTCGCCGATCGTGGGCCGCTCGCCCCGCTTGCAGCGGTCAAGGAACTCCTGGGCCAGGGCCAGCAGCTCGACCGGCCCTTGCGCGTCGCTGATGGCGTTCATGGTCACTCCCTGTTCTTGTCGAAGAAGCCCGGGCTCCTCTGGAGGACTTCACGCAGCCGCTTGAGCGCCCGCACGTGCCGGGTGCTGGCGGCCGACGGCTTGATGCCCAGCACCTGGGCCGTCTCTTCGTTGGAGAGGTCTTCAAAGTGCCGCAGCGCCACGATCTCGCGGTCGATGGGGTCCATGGCGTTGAGCGCCTGCTGGAGGATCAACTGCATCTCGGCGCGCTGGATGGCCTGGGTAACCGACGTGAACCGCCCCAGAAGCTGCGCGGCCAGCGACGCACTGGTGGCCTGCGGCATCGGGCCGCGGTGCAGCGAGACCTCGCGGCCGGCGTCGCGCATCTGTGCCCCGAGGTGATGCCGGTGCAGAAGCTGCAACCGCTGCCCGGTGAGGAACCGCAGCCACAAGTAGAACGGCATCTCGGGCTGGCGCAGGTATTCGTCGACCCGGCTGGCGAAATCGACGAACGCCTCTTGAAGCACGTCCGAGGAGTCTACCCGACCTTGCAGGCGGCGGTCCATGCGCAGCCGCACTAGCCGTAGCAGCCGCGCGCGGTAGCGCTCCCACACCCGGCCGAGTACGTCCGGATCACCCTTGCTCTGCCGCAGCAGCTCAACGGCGTCGCCCGAATCCGCGGTCATCAGCACCTCTCCATAGAGAGTAACTACCAAGCGACCGCCGTTGAGCACACACTTAGTTATTTTTTTTCTGAGTCCCGCCCCACGACACAGGGCAAGGGACACGGGAGGACGAGCCTCGGGTGATGAAAACTAGCGCCGCGCACCGCGAACGCCTCCCTGCGGAACCGTCGCGCTGACGCCCGCTGCGCAGGCGGTCCCCCCCTTGCGATTGCTCCCCCCTTGCGAAGGGGGGGCACGGGGGGGTGGGGACGGGGGCTTGGACTCAGGGGGTTCCGGAGTGCGTTTCCCACCGGACGCAGAGGCTCGCCCCCCACCCCCCCTCTGCAACGGGGGGAGAACCTTCGTCCGAGCGCATTGTCATGTTTTGTCCGCGCACATTGTCATTCGACAACGCGCAACAAAAACACGTCACGCTCGACCGCGCGCCGGGCTTGCTGATCGTCGCCTTTTCATCACCCCAGCCTCGCCCTCCCCGGATCGTGGAGCACGATTTAGATCTGGCGTGAATGCGCACGACGGAGTAACTCTCGGCGGAGCGCCGCCAGGAATTCGAACGTCGGCTTGAGATACGGCCGCAGCGAAGGTTGTGCGGCGACCCACGACTCGGCGTGCGGAAGGGGCTCGAAGACACGGCGCCCGCGCCGGACCGATCGTTCGACGACGCCGCGATCGACCAGAAACAACAAAACGACGGCCCTGCGGCGCAAGTGCGTCGTCGACCAGAACTCGGAACGCGCCAGGTCGTTTTCCAGGTGCAACCCGGTGTAACGAACCGCTTCCTCGAACACAGCGGCGCGGTGTTCGTCATTGCGATGGCAACGATAGTGAGCAAGCCGGCCGATCCACAGACTCGATAGCTGGCTGACCAGTGATTCTGACACGGAGATCTTTAGCCTCAGAAACGATCAGGAAGGTTCGACGACGCGAGAAGCTACTATCTAATTCCTAGGTTACCGCGGGTTCCCGGACAAGTCCTCGGCGCCGGATCGTCTGACTTGAGAACCATCGGTCACAAACGGCGGCCGTCCGCGGAGCCGCCAGGCGCAAGCACCGTGTCGGCGGCGCACACATTTCTCTTTGACACACCCCGTTCCGATCGACTATGTTCGGTCAACGGATCTCCAGGTCTCTTGACGAGATCGGGTCGAGAGCAACGGATTGACCCCGAGTGTCAGCCTCTTTACGGATCGACGGAGCTCGGAAGCCAAACTTCTTATGTTGTCTTCGCTTTCAAGCGTCGTGATCCGCCGTCCGTGGGTCGTCGTGCTCACCTGGGTGGCGATCTCAGCCTGCTTTTATCTGTTCGCTCCAACCTGGGACCAGGTCACCAAGGACGACAACGTCCGGTTCTTCCCGCCCGAGTCGCTCACGCGTGATCGGACAGGACTTGCTCGAGCGGGGCTTCCCCCAAGATGCCTCCAGCTCGACGGTTGTGTTGGTTTACGAGCGCACGAGCGGACCCGTGACTGACAACGACTTGCGTTACATCGAGGACGTGGCCGCAAACTTCTACCAGTTCGCCCAATCGCATCCAGAACTCGGTGTCAAGAAGCTCGATACGCATCGTCTCGCCGGCGATCGGACCGCGGCTTGTCAGCGCGCAGCAGAGCGGACGGGGGCAGGCGGTGCTGACGATCATCCGGCTTGAACGGCACGCACATGTCCAAGAAGACGCGGATCGCGGTTGACCGGATCCTCGAATGGCTCAGACGCAGAAGCGCGACGTTCCACCCGCCGGCCTCGAGCTCTCGGTCACGGGCAAGTGCCGTCGTGGGGCACGACACACAACTGGCCGCCGGCGAGAGCATCGACAACACGACGCAACAGCACGATCGCGCTGGTCGTTCTGATCTTGCTGATCGTTTACCGTTCGCCGCTCCTGGCGATGGTCCCCTTGGTCACGATCGCGCTGTCGGTGTTCGTGTCGCTGGCCGCCGTCGCGGTGCTGACCAAGGTGCCGGTGCTCGGCTTTCAGGCGATCAACATCACCAAGGTCTTTGTGATCGTCGTGCTCTTCGGAGCGGGCACCGATTACTGCCTGTTCCTGATCGCCCGATATTGCGAAGAGCTCGGCCGCGGCCGCTCGCGGTCGACGCACTTTGCGAGGCGATCCGGCAGGTCGGCTCGGCGCTGGTCGCCAGCGCCGGCACGGTGATCGTCGGCCTGGGAATGCTCTATTTCTCGAGTTTCGCCAAGGTCCGGTACACCGGACCGACGATCGCTTTGAGTCTGGCGGTCGCGCTGCTGGCCGCCTTGACGCTTGCTCCGAGCTTGCTGGCACTCTTCGAGCGGCGACTCTTCTGGCCTTCGCACTGCTCCGCACCGCGAGGTCGCTGCGCCGGCTTCGGCCGACCAGCCCGATGAACGGCCGCTGACCGGGTTCTGGGCGCGGGTCGCCGACCTCGTGGTGAGCTATCCGCTGTTGATTCTGTCAGTTTGTCTGCTCGCTTTGTTGCCTCTGGCGGTTGTCGGTGCTCGAACCAAGTCGAATTACAACCAGTTGAGCGACCTCGACCGCGATCGACCGAGCGTGATCGGAGCAAACGTGGTCAAGCGCTACTTCCCGGTCGGCGAGCTCAGTCCGGCGACCGCGCTCGTCGACAACCCCGCGCTCGATTTTCGAGTCGCCGGTCGGGCGCGAAGCGATCGCCGCGATCAGTCGTCGCTTGCGACAGATCGACGACGTCGCCGAGGTCCGGTCGCTCACCCAGCCCCTGGGCACGGTGCCGACGACGCGAAGCGAGCCAGGGCGTCTTCGGGCGCCTGAGGACCAGGCTATCGCTGCCGGCGGCTGAGTCGCGCTACGTCAGCACAGCCCCCGTGCAGGCAGCCGACCGCAACCACATCACGCGCATCGACGTCGTGTTCAAGACCGATCCGTTCGCGGAGTCGAGCCTGCGGTGCGCTCGACGCGGTCATCGAGACGCTGCGCGGCCGCCGCCGCTCCCGGCCAGCCGCTCGGCGGGAACTCGAACGATCGGCATCGCCGGCTCGACTGCGGCGGTTCATGACCTTGAAGGCGGTCACCACCAGCGACGAGCGCCGGATGTATCTGCTCGTCACGCTCGGCGTTTATGCCATCCTGGTCGCCCTGCTCCGCCGCCCGGGCATCAGCCTCTACTTGATCGCCACCGTCGTGCTCGGCTATCTGGCATCGCTCGGGCTTGACCGACCTGGTCTTCCAGGCGCTCCATCGCGGGCCCGACCCCTGGGGCGGTCTCGACTGGACCGTCGCGTTCTTCCTCTTCGTGATCCTGGTCGCCGTCGGCGAGGACTACAACATCTTGTCTGATGGCCCGGGTGATCGAAGAAGAGCGGATCCACGGCACGATCGAGGGCACGCGCCGGGCCGTCGCGCACACCGGCGGCATCATCAGCTCGTGCGGGCTGATCATGGCCGGCACGTTCGGATCGATGCTGACGGGAAGCTCTGACCTCGCTGCGCGAGCTCGGCTTCGCGCTCGGGCTCGGCGTGCTTCTCGACACGTTTCTGGTCCGGCCGATCCTGGTGCCGGCGTTCCTGGTCCTGATGGAACGCAGCCCGCGTCACGCTGGCAGCGCCGCCAGCCGGAGTCGCGAGCCGACCGAAGCGCTGACCTTACCGGCCGATCGCAAGTGCGTGAGCGAAGGTCGCTCGACTCGAGGCTCCGAGTCGACCCTTGCGTCCTCTGTCGGCTTTCCTTTCTCGCTGCCGACGCCGACCAAGCGCCTGTTCCTGTTCGCGCTTGGTGGTCGCGATGAACTTGAGCCGCTTGTTCAGGTCGTCACCGCTGACGACGTCACGTTGACCAGGTCTTTGCCCTTGAACGCGTTTCGGAGAATCTCTTCGGCTCAAGCGGGTTTTCGATCAGGTTTTCGATGGCGCGGCGGAGCGGACGAGCGCCGAAATCGGGGTTGTAGCCCTTCAAGATCAGGAAGTCCTTGGCTTCGTCGGTCAGGACCAGCTCCAGGCCGCGCTCGGTCATGCGTCCGCGGATCTTGGCAAGCTCGATGTCGACGATCTGCTTCAGGTCTTCCTTGTTGAGGGCGTGGAACACGATCACGTCGTCGAGCCGGTTGAGGAACTCGGGCCGGAAGTACTTTTCGATGGCGACCTTGAGCCGTTCTTTCATCTGCTCGTAGCTGCCGGCCTCGTCGCGGCCGCGGTCGAAGCCGAAGATGTTGGTGTACGAGGTGACCTCGGCGCCGGCGTTGGTCGTCATGATGATGATCGTGTTCTTGAAATCGACGTTGCGGCCGAAGCTGTCGGTGAGCCGGCCCTCTTCCATGATCTGGAGCAGGGTGTTGTAGACGTCGGGATGGGCTTTCTCGATCTCGTCCAGAAGCACGACGGCGTAGGGTCGGCGGCGGATCTTCTCGGTCAGCTGGCCCCCTTCTTCGTAGCCGACGTAGCCGGGCGGAGCGCCGATCAGCCGCGAGACGTTGTGCTTTTCCATGTATTCCGACATATCGATCTGGATCAGCGCGTCGGAGTCGCCGAACATGAACTCGGCCAAGGCCTTGGCGAGCAAGGTTTTGCCGACGCCGGTCGGCCCGGCGAAGATGAAGCTGCCGATCGGCCGCTTGGGATCCTTGAGCCCGGCGCGGCTGCGGCGGACGGCTTCGCTGATCCGCTTGATCGCTTCGCACTGCGAGATGACCTTCTTCTGGATCTCGTCTTCCATCTCCAGGAGCCGGGCGGTCTCTTCGGTTTCGAGCCGGGTGAGCGGGATGCCGGTCATCTTGCTGACGACCTCGGCGACGACTTCTTCGTCGACGGTGCCGTCGATTTCCTTGGACCGCTCGCGCCACTCGCGGGTGATCGTCTCTTTCTTCTTCTTGAGCTTGTCGGCCTGGTCGCGCAGCGAGGCGGCCTGCTCGAAGTCTTGATTGGCGACGGCCTCTTCCTTGTCTTGATTCAGGCGTTCGATCTGCTCGTCGAGCTCTTTCAAGTCGGGGGGCCGGGTCATCGCCTTCAGGCGAACGCGGGCGCCGGCCTCGTCGACGACGTCGATCGCCTTGTCGGGGAGGCAGCGGCCGGTGATGTAGCGATCGGACAGCTCGACCGAGGCCTCGAGCGCCTCGTCGGTGATCTGGACGCGGTGGTGAGCCTCGTAGCGGTCGCGCAGGCCGCGGAGGATCTCGAGGGCTTCGTTCTTGCTGGGCGGCTCGACCAGGATCGTCTGGAAGCGGCGTTCGAGCGCGCCGTCCTTTTCGATGTACTTGCGATACTCGTCGAGCGTGGTGGCGCCGATGCACTGGACCTCGCCGCGAGCCAGTGCCGGCTTGAGGACGTTGGAGGCGTCGATCGCCCCCTCGGCACCGCCGGCGCCGACCAGGGTGTGCAGCTCGTCGATGAAGAGGATCGTGTTCTTGGCCCGGCGAACCTCGTTCATGACGGCCTTGATCCGCTCTTCGAACTGGCCGCGATACTTGGTGCCGGCGACCATCATCGCCAGATCGAGGACGACGATCCGGCGGTCGCGCAACAGCTCGGGCACGTTGCCGTCGACGATCATCTGGGCCAGGCCCTCGACGATCGCCGTCTTGCCGACGCCGGCTTCGCCCAGGAGCACCGGGTTGTTCTTGGTACGGCGCGAGAGAACCTGGATCACGCGTTCGATTTCATTTTGGCGGCCGATGACCGGGTCAAGCTTGCCTTGCCGTGCCAGATCGGTCAGGTCGCGCCCGAAAGAGTCCAAGGCCGGAGTCTTGGACTTGTTGCCTTTTGACGTGGCACCGCGTTCGCTTTCGCCGCCAGCGTCCATCCCATGACCGAGCAAGTTCAGCACCTCCTCGCGCACTTCTTCCAGCTTCAGATTCAGGTTCATCAGCACCTGGGCGGCCACACCCTCCTGCTCGCGCAACAAGCCGAGCAGAGAGGTGTTCGGTTCCCACGTAATTGTGATTCAGGTTGCGGGCTTCCTCGATCGCGTACTCGATCACCTTCTTGGCTCGAGGAGTCTGGGGCAGCTTGCCCATCGTCACCATCTCGGGGCCGGCCTGAACGATCTTCTCGACCTCATTGCGAATCTTACGCAGGTCGACATCCAGGTTCCGCAGAACGTTCGCGGCGACGCCGCTCCCTTCCTTGATCAGGCCGAGCAATACGTGCTCGGTTCCGACGTACTCGTGGTTGAACCGCTGCGCCTCTTGGTTGGCGAGCTGCATCACCTTGCGAGCACGTTCGGTGAAGCGTTCATACATCAGGTCTACTCCGATCCGACGCGATACCCCGCGGCAGGCCGGCCAGTTCTTGCCTGGGTTTGCCGCGTTACCAAACCCGACGTCCGTACCGCCGAGCCGCTGTGTTCGTACCTGAAGTGAGTCGAGCCGGGCCAACGCTTCTTTGATCTCCCATTGCCACTTCGCGCCACCCTTCAATTCTAAACACTGTAGGAACGCGCGGCGAGCCCGAGCCGGCTGCTGACTTCGCAGATAGACCGACCCGAGCTGCATCAGGGCGTCGGCATCGGTCTCGTCCCGGGCCAGGATCCGCTCGATTAGGTGCTTGGCGTCGGCCCACCGGCCCAGCAGGTAGGCCTCATGCGCTTCGCGAAACAGCTTCTCGATCTCGGCGCGGTACCTCTCGGGATGACACAGTATAACCCACCAGATCGTGTAACCGAAACCCGCCAGCCACGCCCCCACCGCGGAGGTTGCGAAAAAACTGCACCAACCCGCCGAGAACGACTCGGTCCAGATCCACCGAGACACCACCGCCAGGTTCACGGTCGAAGCGAATAAAACACCAAGTAATACCCCCAGAACTTCCTGCCCCTGCCAGATCTGCGCCAGCCCCGGCCAAACGGTCAGGGCCACGACTCGATACCGTCTGGGCATTCCGGGCCCCTTCGTAGGAATCCGTCGAAGAAATTCCGTCTGGGTGACATCTGTTGAGGATTGTAGAGCGACCCGTCCGCCGAATCAAGTTGCGCTTCTACTCCCCCCTTACGAAGGGGGGATGGGAGGGGGGTTACGCTTTAGTAACCACAAATGCCCGATTGAGCAAGCCGAGGCCGTAGAGGACCGTCACTCACCGGGGAAGTCTCAACCGCCCGAGCTGACGGCCTGTGGGGAAAGACGGTCGGTGACTGTAAGCCACGCAGGCGGTGTTGTCACTTCGATCTGCCGGAGGACCCAAGAGTCGCCTTCGCGGCAGAAGCCATTATCAGGATACAATTTGCGGCACGGTTCGTTGTGAGGCGTCTCGCGATAGTCGCCGCGGATGGCCTTCACTTCGGGCGCGGCAACGGCCAGGCGCTTGATCGCTCCCAGCACGGCGTTCTCAATTCCATAGCCGAAGACACGGCAGCTCAGGACGAACACAGGGATCTGGATCTCAGGACCGTTAAGGTCGACCAGGAGCGCCGCGATCAGCCCCATCGGGCCAAACTTGTCGGCGGCGTCCACGACCACCACGCGCTTGCCGGGGGTATTGTGCCAACGGCGCACCTCTTTAAGGCTCGTCCGGCTACCGGCCAGATTGAACTGATTTGTGCGGTTGATGAGCTCGGTCACGCGCTTGAGCTCGGCCGGCGCGGCGAAGCGGACCTCGGTCTTGATCTCGAGTTTGGTCCAGACGGCCGTCTGGTCTTCAGGCTCAACCGCCGAGATGAACTGCTCGCGCTGTTCTCGCTCGCGATACTGCTGCGTGCGATCGCTGTCGGGGTTTGCCGCGAGTGCACCCGCCCAGCGAGCAAGCTGCTTCCAGGTCCGCTCTGAAGTGGCATCGAGCACCTGGATTTCGGGGAACATGTCCTTGACCTGTGCACGCTCGTCGGGGCGGTCGTCGATGAACACGAAATCTTTGAATTTGAGGTTGAGCGCGGCCTGAATGCGCCGCATGTTCACCACCTTGGGGTCCCAGTTGATCTCCATGCTCACAAAGTCGTCGGGACCCAGAGCCGCGCCGGTCCAGTTGACGTTGCGCGGGTCGTTCTTGGAATTGACGGCGAGCAGCACGCCCCGCCGCCGCAATTCCTTTAACGTGCGCTGGGCGTGGTGAAAATGGTCGACCGCGCCCTCGCCGATCACGCCGCTCCATAGCGTGTTGTCGAGGTCGCAAACCACGACCTTCTTGCCCACGAGATCGGCGTGCGCCGCCAGGATCTCGCGATACTCCTGCGCCGTCGTCCGGCCCAGCTCGGCGGGATGCTGGAATGGTGCCCCGTGAATCAAGCGGCCGAGGGCCGACTCGCTCGCTTGGTCGAGCAGCCTGGTCTCGTCGAAGAGAACAAGGTTTGCCTCGGCCGCCTGCCGCCTGGAGACGGCCTCGGCCAACCAGGGATTGATCAGCCCGCGGGTGATGCGCCGCGCGCGCAGGGTGAGGAGGTTTTTGAATTGTTCTCGAGCCGTCGAGTCGTGTCTGCGCAACAGGAGGGTATTGTGCACGTACGTCGGGCACTCGAACAACTCGGTGAGCAGATCGAGGGTTCGCTCGACTTCAGTGCAGGCCGCCGACACCATGGCGCCCAAGCTGCGCCGGCCGGCGGCCGATCGCCGCCAGTTGAAGATCGGGAGGAGCTCGAGCGCGAATTCGTAGGTGAACGGGCTGTACAGGATCAGGTCAAACCGTTCGACCGAGATTTCGCGCAGCTTGTTGCGCTGGTCGACAGGGTTCTTCTGGGGCACGATCTTGGCACTGATCGTGATCCCATCTTCGAACGCCAGCGGAGTGACGAAACTCCTGACGTCGTGCAAGAAGCAGTCGCCGAGGAAAATGACGTTGAGCTGCTTTTTGCCCGATGCGGTCAGGATCTGTTCCACGCCGTCGAGAAACCGTGCGAGCTCGGCGGCGGCCGCGGCCCCAAGCTCGTGCTGAAGCTGGCCGTGCAGGATGGCGCGGTCCGACGCCAGTACGCGATTGCGAATCGCCGCGATTTCCTCGGTCGTCAGCGGCTCATCCTGAAACAGCCCGAGTTTCTCGCCGATATAGAGCGACCGGAACGTGTCGTCGCCGGTCGAGAAATACGCGCTCGATGAAATCAACGAAGGCGTGAAAACGCAGCCTCACGTACTCGTCGAGATCCGGCCCGTGCATTTTGATCGCACGGTCGTACTTTTCCCATCCGCGCACCGCGTCCATCAATTGAAACGCGAGCTTGTGCCGCTGCCGACGCAGTGCCGCGCTGATGACCCCGCCGTGTTTTGTTGGCGAGGTGATATGGCCCCCTCTACTCTGCAACTCCAAGGGCATGTGCTCTTGACTCGGCCGCGTGGTTTCACGAGCAGAATTGCCGGCAGACCAACGATGCCGCGCCACGAAAACCTGCCCGCCAAGGGACCGAAAGCGCGGCGTCGGCATGCGCCGCGTCGTCTTTGGTTCACTTCTATCATAGTACCAAGGACGGGCGGCGGGTTCGAGAGCCTACGCGCTCGGGTCGAGCAAGGGAGAATACTGTGGCATTCGGGCTCATCGCGAGAGCTGGTCGAGCAGTTGCCGTCCCAGTACCTTGAGCTTTTCGCGGTCTTCTTTCTTGAGGTTCAACCGCGTCTCGCGCACCAAGTCGCGATCAAGGGCCAGACCATTGAGACGAACCACCAACTGGTTGACCGTTCCTTGCAGCGTGAGGTCGGTCAATCCCTGGAGATCGACGTTCAAGTCACCCAGGACGCGGCGCGCCTTCTCCGGAAGGCGGTCGTTTAAGCCGGCCAAGTTGATGCGGTAGTCAATCTTGCCGTCGAAGTCGGTCGACCCGGCCAAGGTCATGGGAACGCGGCCGATCTTGAGTGTACATTGGCTGGTGGTCACGCGCCTGCCGCCGATGACGAAATCGGAATGGATCGACGCGACGCGGCCCTGGCGCGCCAGTTCGGCGATCTTGGAGAGCTCGGCGATCGCCGGCGCGCCGCCGAGATCGACCGGATCGAGGCTGACGGTGCCTTGTCCGGTAAGCGATCGCACCAGATCGTCCCAGCTTGCCCCCTCGCCCTGGAGTCGGAGCTCGGCATCGAGCTGGCCTTTCAGGTTCAAGGGTGCGCCGGCGAGCACGGGAACGGCATAACGGAGGAGGCTCATGCCGTCGTCGAGCACGACGTTGGCGGCCGAAACGAGAGCGGCCGCGCTCCACTCGCCGGACTCGTGAACGAGCTCGCCGGCAACTCTGAAGGTGCCGCCGTTGAGCGCGCCATGGAGCTCGCGGATGGTAATGCGCCGGCCGGTTCGAACGGCTTCGGCCTCGACGTTGCGCACGATGATTCGGGTGTGCGACGGCTCGTCCAGAATCGAAACCGTACCACCGTGGGCCCGGATCCGAATCGGTTGCGGAGTGCGGCGACGGCCGGAGTTTTCCGTCGGCGGGGCATCGGGCAGGATCAGGTCGGCGAGCTCGAACGAGCCGTCGCTGCGGCGGAACACACGCAGGTTCAAGCCGTCGGCGTCGATCGTGGTCGGCTCAAGTCGTCCGAATAAGAGCTGTGGCAAGCCGATATCGAGGCTGACGGCCCCGGGCGCAGCCAGGGATCGTCTGCGTTCTGGGGGGAGCCGATCTCGAGGTTTGTAACCCGCACGCCTCCCAAGAGCTGCACGGCCAACCCTTCCAGCCGCACCGAGCGCCCGGTTCGGGCTTCGAGAGCTCCCGTGAGCTGGCGCGTGGCCCAGGCGGTTGGCGCCACCAAGACCACGCCAACCCACAAGAGCGGCGGCAACAGCAGAAGCCCGATCAAACCAAGCGCAAGCCTTCGAACGCGATGGGGCGTCATGGGAATCCTTCCCCCCTCATTTTCCTCGGCCGTGATGGGATTGAGATCTTAGCGGCGAGCTGCCGGCGATGGTGTGTGGTCCTGGTGAGGCGAGTGCGGACCATACCCCAATCTTGCAAATGCGACAAGCACAGTCCTCTAGCAGAAGTGGTCTTCGCAAGAATGGGTCAGGCAAGCGGTCAAGGCACTCAATTTGGAGCACAACGTCTGTCGGCATGATCGCCCGCGCGAGGGGGACCGGTTCGCCGCCGACTCGGCTGGCTAGTCCCCGCGGGAGCCTACCCGTAGAATAGCGTGTGTTCAACCACCGGGCTTGTCGACTGGCGCATTAACTAGGTGCGCCCCGTTTCCGTCCCGCAAGATATGGTTGACAAGAACTCAAGCGTGTCGCGACGAGGCGGTTTTCGTGCGGAGCTGCAGACCTTGTCCGCCGGCGTAGAAGAAGCTCCTGACCAGCGGGGCGCATCCCGTTTTGGCCGTGCTTTTCTGCTCGGCACCATCGTTGTCGAGCTGATCGGCCTGACAGTCTGCTTCGATGCGTCGCACATCAGCCAGAACGGCCGCTGGTTTTGGCCGTGGTTGACGCATACGAATCAGTTCGCATGCTGGGTGAGCGCCGCCGCAGTCGCGACGGCACTCTTCGGGGATACCTCGGGTTGGGGCCAGCACCTCCGGCCTGGAAAGGTACTCGGATTTCGGCACCACCGGTGGGTTTTCTTCCTGGCTCACGCCATGGGGTTCCTCGCGTTTGCCGCGATCACGGCCGTGCTTCTGGGCGGCGACCCCAATTCGTTAGTCCGAGTGCGCGGCGCCAGCATCTCAGGGGCCGCGCCGGTCGTCGCTTCGTTTTGGTTTGTCGCCTGGGCCGGCGCGGGACTGGCGGCGTTGCTTCTCTGGTGCGCGGCCATGCTTCCGCCGCGGTCGTGGTTCCCATGGGCGAAAGCTCAGCGCGGCGCGCTCCTCGCCGGGATTGTCGTCGGCTCGCTGGCATGGGTCGCGGCGCAGCTTACCGTTCGCATGTGGAGCTCGCTCAGCCTGGAAACGTTCGCCACGGTCAGCCGTCTGCTGAGCCATGCGGGCGTTGATGTCGTCTGCATTCCGGAACAGTTCATCATCGGCTCACGACGGTTCCTCGTCTCGATTTCGCCACAATGCTCGGGCTACGAGGGGGTCGGGCTGGTTGGGGTTTTCGCTGGCGCAGTCCTGTGGCGGTCGCGCAAGGAGCTCCAGTTCCCGGGAGCATTCTCGCTGCTGCCGATCGCAACGGTGGTCATCTGGCTGGTCAACTGCGTGCGGATCGCGGCCCTGATCCTCCTCGGCATCAACTGTTCGCCGGCGGTCGCGGTCGCCGGGTTTCACTCGCTGGCAGCCTGGCTGGTGTGGAACGTCGTGACCGTTGGTCTCGTGATAGGCGCTCGCCGCTTTCGGTTCTTCGAGCGCGTCGAAGATTAAGAGGGATACTCGGTATGGCAAGCATCCCTCGCGTGGCTGGAATCTTGGTCCTGGGGTAATGCAAAGCTGGCCGCGGCGCCGCGTGAGCTTCCCGCCGAATATTTTGCGCAATGGGCCGATGCTCCGCGCGTTTTTTTTCTTCCCTTGCAAAGGGAGGACACAGGGGGGTGGCGGGGGGTATTTCTCGCCGGGCACAGAGGCTTCCGCGCACACACCCCCGCGGCCCCCCTTCGCAAGGGGGGGAAAGCTTTTGCCAATGCCGCGCAACAAAAACGTCGCACGGGCGCCGGCCCGCCGGGCTTGTAGATCGTCGACTTTTCATCGTGCCAGGGCGAGACTCCTGGCGAGCCGAGTTCCAGGCGCTTTTCTCGAGCGAAGTCCAGCGACGTCCTTGAAGGTCGCGCGCGAAACGGTTAAACCTGCGATGAATAGCTTTCAGTCGAAATCCTGCCGTTGTGAACGTCAACGAGGTTCGATCATGCACGCGGCCCTGAGATTCACCGGGCTCGTTTCCCTCGCTGTGGGCGCCGCGATCGCGGCTGCGGCCGCCGCGGCGGCCCGCGCCGATGTTGTGCCGGTTGTCGTCGACGTCGAGTTTCAGCCCCTCTCGGCCCAGGTCAAGCGCGTGGCAGAGGCCCTCGAGCTCTTGGGGCAGCCGCTTTCGCGCGATGAGCGAGCGAGCCTGAACCAGGCGATCGATTCGGCCGGCGGCGAGCCCGCGATTCGCGCCATCCAGGCCGTCCTCGACAAACATTGTTTGATCGCCATCGAGATCAATGCCGAAAGCCGGGTCAAGGCTTCACAAGGGTCCGCGCCGGCACGGCTGGTGCAGAACGGATGGTCGGTTTTCCTGGTGAAGGTGCACAACCTGGCGGGCGTCACCGCCGAGCTGGTCGCCGAGAGCCCCAACGCCGCGCCGATGTACAAGCCGTCGTCGGGCCGCGCCGAGCCCAAGAATTCGATTCGCCCGGCGGAAATCGCGCAACGTTGGACCGACGTGAGCTGCTTCAATGACCGACCGTTGAAGCCGTCGCTCTCGGGACTCTCCCTCGAGTATCGGATCATCCAGATCTATTCCCGCGACACCGGCAAGCGCGAAGCGCGCATCAGCTTCAACGTCGGCCAGGGAACGCAGGACCTGGGTTTCCGCAGCGACGTCGACATTCTCTTTAACTGCGAGCCGGCCGTGAATGTCGTGCTCGACGTACTCGACGACGACGGAGAGCCGGTCATGGCGTCGTTTGTGTTCCGCGACCGCATGGGGCGAGTCTATCCGTCGCCCACTCGCCGGCTGGCGCCGGACTTCTTCTTCCACCCTCAGGTCTACCGTCAAAGCGGCGAGACCGTGTCGCTGCCGGCTGGCACCTACCAGGTCGAGTTCACGCGCGGGCCTGAATACCTCGTCCAGTCGAAGTCGATCACCGTTCCCAAGGCCAGGTCGTACCGCGGCGAGCCCTTCCGCCTGCGGCGCTGGATTAATCTGGCGAAGCTCAACTGGTTCTCGGGCGATCATCACGTGCACGCCGCGGGCTGCGCGCATTACGAGAGCCCGACCGAGGGAGTCAAGCCCGAGGACATGTGGCGGCACATCCTCGGCGAAGACCTTGACGTGGGCTGCGTCCTCTCGTGGGGCCCGTGCTGGTACGCGCAAAAACAGTTCTTCAGCGGCAAGCTCCATCCACTTTCCACCGCCGATTATCTGATGCGCTACGACGTCGAGGTCTCGGGCTTCCCGTCGTCGCACGCCGGCCACCTGTGCCTGTTGCGCCTGAAGGAAGACGACTATCCCGGCACGACGCAGATCGAGGAATGGCCAAGCTGGGACTTGCCGGTGCTAAGGTGGGGCAAGTCGCAAGGAGGGGTCGTCGGCTTTTCGCATTCGGGGTGGGGGCTCAGGGTACCAGACGGCAAGCTGCCGTCGTACGAGATCCCACCATTTGACGGCATCGGCGCCAACGAATATATCGTCGACGTGGTGCACGACGCCGTCGACTTCATCTCCAGCGTCGACACCCCGGCACCCTGGGAGCTCAACATCTGGTATCACACCCTCAACTGCGGGTTCCGCACCAAGATCAGCGGCGAAACCGATTTCCCGTGCATTTACGGCGACCGGGTCGGGCTGGGGCGGGTTTACGTCAAGCTGCCGGACGGACAGCTCGACTTCGACCAGTGGTGTGAGGGCATCAAGCACGGCCGGTCGTACGTCAGCGACGGCCACAGCCATTTGATCGACTTTCAGGTGAATGACGTGGGCGTCGGCGAATCGAGCGGTGAGTTGAAGCTCGAGGCGCCGGCGGCCGTGAAGGTGACAGCCCAGGTGGCAGCGCATCTCGATCCGACGCCGTCGGCCGACGCCCGCGCAATCCACGACCGGTCGCTGGAGCAGAAGCCATACTGGGACCTGGAACGCGCCCGCATCGAGGGAACCCGCAAGGTGCCGGTCGAGCTTGTGGTCAACGGCGAGCCGGTGGCCAAGACCGAGGTATCAGCCGATGGCACCATCCAGGGCGTCTCATTCGACCTGACGGTCAAGAAATCGAGCTGGGTCGCCTTGCGCATTTACCCGTCTGCCCACACCAACCCGATCTGGGTGACGGTCGGCGGCAAACCGGTCCGCGCGTCATCGCGGTCGGCCGAGTGGTGCTTGAAGTCGGTTGATCAATGCTGGTCCAAGAAGGAACCGGCCATTCGCGCCAGCGAAAAGGAAGACGCCCGACGCGCTTACGAGGTTGCACGCGACGCATACAAGAAGATCCTCTCCGAATGCGACGCGGAATAGCCAGGGTCGCGGTGGACCTGAAAGTCGTCTTTCGCTCCGCGAAAGAACATGTATTTGCGATTGTGATAAATAGCCTTTCGCCGCCTGCGACGAGCTCAGTCGAGACGAGCGAAAGGCGACCATGAAAAAATCGGCCACTGACCACTTGACACCTCCGTCTGGCGATGTACTATCGAACGGAGTACTATTGTTCGTAGTACTACGTCTGTCGAATTCAGTTCCCGGATCGGAGGTCGAGCGGATGGCTCGGACGTCGATCGATCGGCTGGGCACGCTGCAGCGGGCCGTCATGGAGGCCGTCTGGGAGCTGCGCGAGGCGACCGTGCAGGACGTGCGCGACCGGATCAAGCGCCGGCCGCAGCCTGCGTACACGACCATCCTCTCGGTCATGCAGAAGCTCGAGAAAGCCGGTTGGCTGACGCATCGCTCGGAGGGGAGGAGCTATGTCTACCTGCCCGTCCGCAGCCGCGAGGAGGCCGGTGCGACCTCGCTCCGCACGTTCATCGAGCGAGTCTTCAGCGGCGACCGTCTGCTTTTGTTCCAGCACTTGCTCAAAGACGAGGACTTGAGCGACCAGGACCTCAAGGCGTTGAAGACCATGATCGACCGGAGGCGCAAAGACAAAGAGAACGAGCGCCGCGATGGGTGAGTTCTTAACCGACAATCGTTTCGTTCTGCATCGAAGGGAGGCCGCGCATGTTTGAGACGCTCCGACCAAGGCGGTTCACTGGCCTGGGATTATCTCTGGCAATCGACGTTGTTCCTCGTGCTGGGCGTGGCCGATGAGTGTGGCGCTGGCCAGGTGGCCGGCGCGTGCGCACCGGCTTCTTGCTCCTGGCGATGCTCGCCGCGCTCGCCAGCCCGATCTTGACGCAGGCGGTCCGCCGCGAGGGCTGGGGGTTGTTCGCCCCTGGGTACGGACAGAGCGCATTGGTCGCGACCAACTTGCCCGGACCCCGCGCGACTCCGCCGCCAGTCGCTCGAGCGTCGCTGCTTGCTCAGCACGGTGCCGCCGTTGGGCGCCGGCCAATCGGTCCCACCGATGCCGGTCGCCGAACCGCACGCGCGTATCGAGCCGATGCCGTCCTGCCACCGCTCGACCCAGTGAGCCGGCCAGCGAGCCGCACAGCAAGACCTGCTCCGATCGCGTGGCGGACGCTCGCGCTGGGCGTCTGGCTGAGTCTTTTGGGTCTGGCCGCATTGCGACTGGTGGTAGGGCTGGTGCTCGGTGTGAACGTGGTGCGGCGGGCTCGAGTTGTGAAGAGCGAAACGCTTGCAGCCGCGGCGGCTGCATCGTCGGCGCGGCTGGGCGTGGTGCAGGCGCCGGAGCTGCGCGTCTCGCCGCGTGTGCGCTGTCCGTCGATCTGGTGCTGGGGTCGCCGGCCCGTGATCGTCTTGCCCGCAGGGCGCCGAAGCCGCGATTCGCGTCGATTGGGTCGGCGTGTTCTGCCACGAGCTGGCGCACTGGGTCCGCCGCGACCAGTGGTCGAGCCTGCTCGCCGAAGTTCTGGCCTGTGCCTTGCCCTGGCACCCGCTGGCCTGGTGGGCCCGGCATCGCCTGGGAGAGTTGAGCGAGCTTGCCTGTGATGACTGGGCCCTCTCCACCGGTCTGCCGGCGGCCGACTACGCCGAGTCGCTCTTGAGTCTCGTTCCACAGCGCCGGGGCGCGGTCGCTCTGGCGGCGGTTTCGAGCCGAAGCGGACTGGTCGGCCGGGTGCGCCACATTCTGGACGAGCGTCGAACCAGCCCGATCGTCGGCTGGCGCTGGGCTTGCGTCGAGCGCGGCCGCCATCGTTCTGGCGGCCTCCGCCGTCGCCCTGGCCCAGAGCCGGCCGGCACGCCCCCAAGGAGCGCGGTCCGGCCGACAAGCGACGATGCGCAGGCCACAAACGCAGCACCGGCCGCCCCGACCGCGACCGCGACGAAACGCACGATCAAGGGCACGGTTCTCGGCCCCGACGGCAAGCCGGTTTCCGGTGCGACCGTCTTCTGGCTCGGCGCAATCCGAAGCCTCCCCTGCCCTTCGTCGCGCTGCCGAAGGATCGTGATTCGAGCCGATCGATTGGCACGGAAATCCTGGCCCAAGCGACCACCGACAAGAGCGGCGCTTTCTCCTGAGCCGCTCATTACGATCCCAAGCGCTATCATCGCTACAACGGCTGGGATGTGACCCTGCTGGCCAAGGCGCCCGGGCTGGGCACCTCTCTCGCAGTCGTGAAGGCCGATGACGCCGAGTTGACGCTCAGGCTTGCTGCCGAGGTCGTGATCCACGGCCGGCTGCTCACGCCCGGCGGCACGCCCGCGGCAGGGCGTGCGGGTGACCCTCAACGGTTTTTACAACGACCAGATGATCGGAGGGAATGTACGTCGGTCTGACGCCGACCGACGAGGAGATCCCTGCCTACTGGCCCGCCGGCACGTACGACCGACGCCGACGGCAGGTTCACGCTCGAGGGCGTTCCCCACGGACACCTACGCGACACTGACCTTCTGGCATCCCGATTACGCCGTCGACGAGGTGACGGTCAACACCGCCGGCGACTGACACGCTCACGCCGGGACTCAAGGCCTTCGAGATCACCCCGGTCAAACCGACGTTCACCCACACGCTCGAGCCCGCCCGTCCGGTTCAGGGCCGCGTGACCGACAAACAGACCGGCAAGCCGCTCGCCGGATTGCTCGTCGAGATGACTCCGATGCGCCGGCACGGCGGCATGCCGTTTCACGGCCGGACCGACGCCGACGGCCGCTACCGCATCTCCGGCCACGGCGGGGCCTCGATTTATTTCACGGCCGTTTTCCCGCCGGCCGACTCCGGCTACCTGGCCGCCAGCGACAGCGACACCAACTGGCCCGCCGGTGCCAAGTTTCTCGAAAAGAACTTCGCCCTCGAGAAAGGACAAATGGTGCGCGGACAGGTCATCGACGCCGACACCAAGCAGCCGATCGCGGGCGCCGCGGTCGTCTATCAGCCCAGGCCAGGGAACCCCAACAACCGCAACCACGACCTCCGCAACACGGTCTTGACCGGCACCGACGGCCGCTTCGCGATCACGACGCTGCCGGGCGAGGGGTTCCTGGCCGTCGAAACGCCCGACGAGAATTATGTGCGCGTGCCGCTCGCGAAGACCCTGCGATTCGAGACCCTCTATCCGCAGGGTTTCGCGTCGATCGACGTCGCCAAGGACGCAGAACCCAAGCCGGTCGAGATCACGGTGCGCAAAGGGGTCACGCTCGAGGCCAAAGCGATCGGCCCCGACGGCAAGGTCGTCACCGGTCTCGTCGGCTTCTGCGAGGGAATCGACGCCAAGCTGATCGACATCTGGAACCAGGGCCAACCGTTTGAAGACGGGGTCTTCCGCCTGCCCGGCGCCGATCCGTCGCGCACGTATCGCGTCTACCTTGCTCCAGCCGAAGCGGCAGATCGGCGCGGTCGTCGATCTCAAGCCTGATCCACAGTCGAAGCAACCGGTCGAGGTCAAGCTCGAGCCCACGGCCAAGGTCCACGGCACGGTGAAGAGCACCGGCGGAACTCCGATACGCCGGGGCTCAGGTCTATCCCATGCTCGTCACTCGAGACAAAGACGGGGTGATGACACGAGACGAGGTGCTCCGCAACGCGATCGTTTTACTCCAACCTGATCGGGCAACAGGCCATGCTGGAGTACAGCGAGCGACAACGGTCGAGCGCCAGGGGCGAGTTTGTGCATCGACACCCTTGTTGCCCGGCGTCCGGTTGTACGTCATGGGCGCATCAGGCGACCGCGAGGCCCGGGTTCCTGTGAAGCCGCTCGAGCCCGGCGAGGACCGCGACCTGGGCACGATCACGCTCAAGGAGCGCGCAGCCATGATCGACGACAAGCGGCGGGCGATCACTGTTCGACGATCCCGACGAAGCCTGGGAGCCGTACCGGCCCGGTCGCGACGCACCGTGGGATGCCGCGCGGGTCGCGCACCTGCACCGCCGCACGGGCTTCGCGGCGACGTGGGGCCAGCTCGAGCGCGATCTCAAGGACGGCTATGACGCATCCCTCCGCCGCGTGCTCGAAGGCGACGCTCACGGACCGAGCGGCCAGCCGGCCGCGGAATTCGCCGCCACTGTCGCCGCCATGGAAGAGTCAGCGCGCCGCCGGCCCTCGATGGAGCGGGTGCAGATGCTCTGGCTCTACCGGCTGATCTTCACGCCTTTTCCGCTCGCCGAGGTCATGACCCTGGCCTGGCATGGTCACTATGCCACCAGTCAGGCCAAGGTCAATTCGCCCGAGCTGATGCTCGCCCAGAACAACGCCCTGCGCGAGCTCTGGCGAGCACCGATCAGCAAGCTGCACCGCCGCATGCTGAGCGATCCGGCGATGCGCCGCTGGCTCGACGGCTTGAACAGCACCAAGAGCCACCCCAACGAAAACCTCGGCCGCGAGTTTCTCGAGCTCTTCGCCCTGGGCGAGGGACATTACTCCGAGCGCGACGTGCGCGAGGCGTCGCGGGCGCTCACCGGCTGGAGCGAGGTCGATTTCCAGAAGCATCGCGACCAGCTCGATCCCGGCGAGTTCGACGACGGGACCAAGACGATTCTCGGCGAGACCGGCCCGTGGGGCCTCGACGACCTGGTGCGGATCGCCTGCCGTCAGCCGGCCGCCGCCACGCACATCGCCCGCCGGCTCTACCGCACGTTCATCGCCGACACCGACCGGCCGACCGACGCGCTGCTGGCCCCGCTGGCCGACGCGATGCGGGTGCAAGGACGACGTCGACGTCGCGCGCGGCATCGAGATCGTGCTCCGCTCGCGGCTCTTCCACTCGCCGGAATGCCGCGGCCGGCGCGTCAAGAGTCCCGTCGACTATGCGATCGGCATCATCCGGGCCTGCGAGCTGTTTGCGCCGCCCCCCGACCTGGTCGACCTGGAGATCCATCTCACCAGGATGGGCCAGCGGCTTTTCTTTCCGCCCAGCGTGGCCGGCTGGCCCGCCGGACTGGCCTGGCTGGGTGGCCAGGAGCTGGTGGCCCGCGCCAATTTCGCGGCCTGGATTACCGGATCGTCGTTGCCGGCCGGCGCGGCCCATTTCGACGAGCCTGGCCCGGCGACATGGCTTCAAAACGCCCGAGACGCTGTCTCGACTCATTGGCGACGTTGCTGCTGGGCGCGCACCCGTGCTCCGGCCCAGCGCACGCCGGACGGGCATCCAGTCGCCGGCGGACTTGCTGGAAAGCATCCGTTCCTTGATCTCTCTGCCCGAGGCACAGCTCGGCTGAACAGGAGCTTTGACTCATGCTTTCACGTCGCGATCTTCTCATTCAGTCGGCCGCGCTCGGCCTGGGGTCGGGAATCGTATCGCTGGGTGGGCGGGTGCCGGGCCTTTGGCTCGAGGCCGCGGCCGCGCTGCCGAGCCGCGGGCCGACGCGACGATCCTGGTCGTCGTCGAGCTGACCGGCGGCAACGACGGCTTGAACACCGTCGTCCCCCACGCCAGACGACATCTATCACAAGAGCCGCCCGACCTTGCGCATCGAGCCCGACAAGGTCCTCAAGCTCGACGACCACGTCGGCCTGCACCCCTCGCTCAAGGATCTGCACGCCCTCTGGGAGTCGGGCGACCTGGCGGTCGTTCAGGGGGTCGGTTATCCCAACCCCAACCGTTCGCACACTCGCTCGATGGAGATCTGGCAGACCGGGCTCGGTCGGTCCGGCGCCGCCGGCCGGCTGGCTGGGCCGGGTCGCCGACGCCAACCCCACTCTTGGGCGCCTGCCACGTCGGCGAGCAGTCGGTGCCGCTGGCCGTTCGCGGCCAGAAGACGATTCCACGGGCACTGGCGAGCCTGGCCGACTATCGACTGGCGGCAAGCGCTCGGTTGCCCGAGTCGCCGCGAGCCAGCGCTCGCTCCTGATCGACCACTGGACGAAGTTCGCCGCCAGTTTGCCGCGGCGCGCGACCTGTCGAGCCGGTTGGCCGGCGATCAGACTCCAAGGTCGCCACCGCGGCCTCTGGCGAGCCGTCCGATTCACTCCAGGGCCGCCTCGACACGATTCACCGCCTGATCGAGGCCGACCTGCCGCTACGGGTTTACTACACGTCACAAGGCGGGTTCGACACGCACGCGGGTCAGCGCTTCACTCATCAGGATCTGCTGCGGCGAGTGTCGCAAGCCGTGGCGAGCTTCTTGAAGAGCCTGAAGGCGAGCCGGCTCGACGAGCGGGTGGTCGTGCTGCTGTTTTCGGAATTCGGCCGCCGGCTCAAGGAGAACGCCACCGGCGGCACGGACCACGGCTCCGCGGCGCCGGTGCTGCTCGCGGGCCAACCGGTCAAGGGAGGCTTGATCGGGCCGCCGCCGAACCTCGCCGATCTCGATGACACGGGCGACCCACGCTTCACCACCGATTTTCGCGACCTCTACGCCACGCTGCTGCGCCATTGGCTGAGCCGTCGACCCCGAGCCGATCCTCGGCAAGCGAGACGGATCATTGCCGCTCGTGTGATTGACGCGTGAAAATCGGCGGGAAGGCATGCCGCTTCGCGGCGAGCCAGTCTTCTGGTATCTTGCTCGACGGCTCCGCACGACTGAACCGTCTTGTACAGGACCAGGGCCGGCCATGCCGCTAGATCGTGTTTCGCCCGGCGACGTGTTCCGCCGCGCTGACGCGGCCATCCACTTCGACCGCGCCGAGCGGGTCTACCCAAGTTGGCCCAGCCCGACATGCATCATCTCCGACGGGCCATACGGAGTGAGCGGCTTCCCGGGCGACGAGCGCCAGTGGGCGCCCTTGGCCGGCTGGTACGAGCCGCACATCAAGGCTTGGTCGCAGGCCGCGACTCCGCAGACAACCCTGTGGTTCTGGAATACCGAAGTGGGCTGGGCCACGGTTCACCCGCTCTTGGTACGGCACGGCTGGGAGTATCGCTGCTGCAACGTCTGGGACAAGGGCATGAGCCACGTGGCCGGCAATGCCAACACGCAAACGCTCCGCAAGTTTCCGGTCGTGACCGAGGTTTGTGTCCATTACGTAAAGGCGGCGCTCTTCCGTGTCGGCGACCGCACGATGACCATGCAGGAGTGGTTGCGGCACGAATGGCTGCGGTCGGGTCTAGCTCTCCGGCTGGCCAATCAAGCATGTGACGTCGCGAACGCGGCCACGCGTAAATATCTTACGGCCGACCATCTCTGGTACTACCCGCCCGCGGACGCTTTTGTGAAGCTCGCGGCATTCGCAAACCGCCATGGCAAGCTGCCGGGACGTCCCTACTTCAGCCTCGAAGGGCACAAACCGATCTCCGGCGCAGAGTGGGACAAGATGCGGGCGAAGTTCGAGTGCCCCGTGGGCATCACCAATGTTTGGCGCGAGCCGCAAGTCAACGGTGCCGAGCGGATTCAAGGCGAACGAGACGGGATGCGGTACAAGTTCTCAAGTCTACATGGAAGCCAGAAGCCTCTGCGGTTGATCGAATCGATCATCCGCTCCTGCACGAACGAGGGCGACGTGATCTGGGAACCGTTTGGTGGTTTGTGTCCTGGCGGAGTCGTGTGCTTTCAATCCCGGCGGAAATATCGTGCGGCGGAGATTGTCCCCGAGTTCTACGTGGCCGCGGCCGAACGGTTGGCCTCGGCGTGAGTTGCGGCAATGCACGCGCAGAATTGCAGCGACAAATGCCCGATCCTACTGCACGCAAGTGGCGCTGGTGTCGGGGGGGAACGCTTAGATGAATCGTGCCGCTGGTCATAGTGGATTTGGTTGGATTCTGGTCTTCGTGGGACTGGTCATCGCCGGGATCGGGTTGATCTGGGTGCTGGCTCCGGGACTGCCGCCTCTGGGACGGCTCCCGGGCGACATTGTGATCGAAAGGCCGAACAGCCGGTTCTATTTCCCCATCGTGAGCTGCATTTTGGTTAGCGTGGTACTGAGCCTTCTTCTGTGGCTGATCAGGGCGGTGATGCGGTGACCCGACCCGGCCGAAGCCACATCATTGTTATGATATCGGGCTTGGCAACGCCCAACCGTCATTCAAGGAGCGCATCGATGAGAAACCTGTCGGTCCCCTTCGCCTATTCGGTGCTTGCAATTTTGATGATCACCACCGCTCAGGCGGGAGTGGAATTGACCGCTTCGGAGAGCCGCACGATCCAGCCCACCGGCGCTGCTCAGGCGACGGCGGAAGCAAATACTTCAATATCGAGGGCAAAGCCAACGACAAATACGCCAGCTTCGGACTGCTGGTCTTCGAGATCCCCAAGGATCTGCAGGACAAAAAGGTCAAAAGCGCAACATTGACTTTGGTGCAGAGCATCCCCGGGTTTGCAAAGGATGGACCGATTCGCTTCTTCCTGCGCCCGAACTGGATGCCACAGGCGATCTGAAGTTTGATCCAGCCGCCAGTGACGGCATCGGCAATCAAATCAAGAAACTGGTTGCGCTGGGTTCGGGTGACTTCCAGAAGGTCGAGACCGGGAAGACCGAATCATTTTTGCTGACGGTCGACGACGCGGTTCGAGAGCGAATCGCCAAGGGGGGCAAGCTGTACCTGATCGTCGTCCCTGCTGATGCAGCCGTGGCAGCGACCTATTTCGGCGCGAGTGAAGCTGCCAAAGACAAGAGCCCAAGGCTCACGCTCGACCTGCCATAGCGTGGGCGGCACACCGCGGCGCCCGAGTCAGCCGCCTGGGAATTGCCAGGGCGGCGGTCGCTCGGTAATACTGCTACTCGTTCGTCAATTCGTCTTGTCAGCCGGGCTTTCTATCCTGACGTCAGGCTGGAAGGCCTGACCTACGGCCGATCGGAGAAGCTGCCGCATGGATAACCCGGGCGAACAAAAAAGCGAGACTCCGAGCGCGCCGGCTTCGGCTCCCGCCGGCGCGAGCGCGACACACTCCGACCACCATCCCGAAGGCTCGGCGGCCAAGCCGCGATCGCACCCCGTGCGAAAATGGCTGCTGATCCACATGGCCATCGCCGCCGTGGCAGTCGCAGGTTATTTCATGTACCCGGCGGTGGTGACGATGCTGAACACCGAATCCACCGACGACGCTTACGTCAATGGCCACGTGACCTTGGTGGCTCCGCGAGTCATCGGCCAGGTAACCCGGGTCCTGGTCGACGATAACTATCGCGTGAAACAGGGTGAGTTGCTGGTGCAGCTCGACAAGGAGCCGTACCAGGTTCAAGTCGCGATCAAGCGCGCAGAGGTCGAGGCGGCCAAAGCGGACCTCGTATCCGCCGAAGCCCAGGTGCGCGGCTTGGAGGCCACCGGTATTTCGCAGCGCTGGCAATTGCAGTCGGCCATGGAGCAGGTGGCCAATCAGATTGCCAACCTTCGAGCCAATGTGGCGGCATACGAAAGCAAGAAGGCGATGCTGGCGCTGGCCGAGGCCAACTACGAGCGCGGCAAGGAGCTCGCACCAAGCGGGGGCATCAGCAAGGAAGATCTCGACGTGCGCCGCCGAACCGTCGAGGTGGATCGGGCAGGCGTCAAGCAAGCGCTCGAGGTTGTCCACGCGAGCCGGGTCTACCTCGGCCTTTCCCCCGAACCGCCCGACGGGAAAGACTTGACCTACGTCCCGCCGGAACTCGTACAGTCCTTTTCCGGAGTTCGGACGGCACAATACAGCCTGGTCCAGACCATGGCCCAGATCGGCTTGCCTTTGGCCAGCGCAAGCGCCACCCCCGAGCAGCTCCTGGAAGATTTCCGCAAACGAGACGTCAATAAAGACGTTGATCGCGTCTTCGAAAAAATCCTTCCGGACGCGCCGGCCGTCAAGGTAGCCAAGGCCAAGCTGATGCAGGCGAACTCCGATCTCGACCAGGCGCTCCTGAATTTGCGCTACTGCGACATCATCAGCGAGATCGACGGCGTGGTGACTCGCCGCAACGTCAACCCCGGAAACAACGTCGCCGTCGGCCAAAGCCTGATGGCCGTCCGCTCGCTCACCGAGATCTGGATCGACTGCAACTTCAAGGAGACTCAGCTCGCCGAACTGCGTATCGGACACCGTGTGGTGTGCGAGGTCGACATGTACGGCAGCAGGCGTGAGTACGAGGGACGGATCACGGGCTTCACGATGGGGACCGGTCAGACCCTGTCGCTGCTTCCGCCGCAGAACGCGACCGGCAACTTCGTGAAGATCGTCCAGCGCCTGCCCGTTCGCGTCGAGCTGACTGACTACGATCCGGAAAAGGTGCCGCTCTTCGTCGGTCTATCGGTCGTCCCCTACGTCTACTACAAAGAAAAGCCTACGGGCCCGAACGCCGGGGACGTGCTGCAACCGCTGCGCCAGCGCCGCAAGGGACCGTGGAAGGCGGTCAGCAGGCAGGACAATGAGCACCCTCGCCGCGAGCCCAACTGCCGTCCGGCGCCCGGCGATCAGCCCCTGGTTTGTCGCCGTGGCCGTGGTCATTCCCACGTTCATGGAGGTGCTGGACACCACCATCGCCAACGTGGCGCTACGGTACATCGCCGGTGGCTTGTCGGCGTCGAACGTCGACAGCGAGTGGGTCATCACCAGCTACCTTGCGGCAAACGCCACCATCTTGCCGATCTCGGGCTGGATTTCGGCGCATCTCGGGCGCCGCAATTACTTTCTGCTTTCGATTGCCGTCTTCACGATCGCATCGGGACTCTGCGGCACGGCCACCAGCTTGGAACAACTCATCCTCTTCCGCGTGATTCAGGGCTTGG
Source organism: uncultured Isosphaeraceae bacterium (assembly GCA_963830625.1). Classification (GTDB taxonomy): domain Bacteria; phylum Planctomycetota; class Planctomycetia; order Isosphaerales; family Isosphaeraceae; genus CAWHMZ01. The sequence goes on from CAWHMZ010000010.1 coordinate 102,178, forward strand.
CCGGCGGCGGACTTCAGCCGTCGAGCCAGGGCGTGCTGCTCGATGCCTTTCCGCCGGAAAAGCAGGGCGCTGCGCAGACGATGTTCGGCATCGCGGCCCTTCTGCGCCGGTCGTCGGCCCGACCTTGGGCGGTTATCTCACGGTCAACTACAACTGGCGTTGGATCTTTTATATCAACGTGCCGGTGGCGCGCTCGGCCTCCTCGCGTCGTACCTCTTGGTCGATGATCCAGACTACTTGAAGCAAGAGCGAGCCGCGCTGCGAAAGCGCCCGCTCAATTTCGACTACATCGGGCTGGGCCTGCTCGCGCTGATCATGTCGAGCTGGGAAATCATGCTCAGCAAAGGTCAGGAATGGGATTGGTACAACGACCCGTTCTGGCGGGTGCAGACTTTGTTTATCATGTTCGTTTTGGGTCTGGCGGCCCTCATCTTTCGTGAAATGCGCATTCCCAATCCGGTGGTCAACTTCCGACCGCTCGGCGAGCGCAACCTGGCCGCTTGCTGCATCATCATCTTCTGTGCCTATGGCGTGCTCTACGGGGCGAGCACTTCGCTGCCGGGGCTGCTGCAGACTCTTTTCGGCTACGACGCCTATGTCTCGGGACTGGTGCAGTCGCCATCTGGCATTTTCTCCATCATGGGGCTCATTGTTGTCGGCCGCCTGATGGGACGGGGAGTCGATGCGCGCTGGGTGATCGCCGCCGGCCTCTTGATCATGGGAGTCGGGAACTACTGGATGGCACTCATGAACCTGTTCATCAGCCCGTTCTGGGTGATCTGGCCGCGCGTGGTGATGATCGTCGGGTTGTCGGCTATCTTCGTTTCGCTCAACGTGGCCGCTTTCAAATACACGCCCACGCATCTGCGCGGCGCGGCGGTCGGCTTGCTCGCCCTGCTGCGCAACGAGGGGGGCAGCGTGGGCACCTCCGTGGCCCAGGCCTTCCAGTGGCGCCGCGATAATTTCCATACCGCACGCGTGGGCGAGTTCATCGACCCATTGAACCCCTACGTGACCGCTTACTTTGAGCAGGCCCAGGCGTTCTTCTACCAGCAGACCGGAGATCCGGCCGGCTCAAAGGAGATGGCATTGCAGGCGCTGTCGAATCTCCGTGACCAGCAGGCGGGCGCACTGGCCTACTTCGACGACTTCTGGCTGTTCGGCGTCCTGGCCTTCGGGCTGGTTTTACTCGTTCCCCTCATGAAGCGCTCGGTGGCGGAGAAGGGCGAACACATCGGCGCCGAGTAGGTCCGTCAGAAGCCCTGGCGACGGCACTCCGGCTCGCACGCGCTAACCGAGGAGCTTTAAGTCATTCCACCATTTCCTGGCCAGAGCCTTGTCCCAGGAAGACGCGCACAGACAGCGGCCCAGGGCGATCTCGAGGCTTTCGGCGTCAGGAAACCGTTCCATCGGGTCCTTCGCCAGGCAACGAAGAACGACGGCGTCCAGGTCCGCAGGGACCTCAGCGCGAATCTGCGATGGCGGAACGACAGGGTCGCGGCGTGGGCGACGATTGCTTCGATTGCGGTCCCCGCGTCGAACGGCGGCTTCCCTGTCAACAGGTAGTAGGCGACCGCACCCAGTGAGTAGATGTCGCTCCGCGCGTCGAGCGGTCGAGAGTTCGTCGCCTGCTCGGGCGACATGTAGAGCGGCGTACCGAGGACCAGCCACTCGTCGCTGGTGCGTGCCGAGGAAGCCGTCGCCGCGGGCCGAACCAGGCCGAAGTCGAGCAGCTTCGCGACGTCGTCCATCCCGCCCCGCCTGGCGGCGAAGATGTTTGAGGGCTTGATGTCGCGGTGGATCAACCCGGCTTCGTGCGCCTCCTGGAGCGCCAGGGCGACTTGCCGCAGCAGGTAGACGGCGCGTCCCGGAGGCAGGGGACCGTACCGTTCCACAAGATCCCCCAGGCTCATCCCCGGCAGATATTCCATGACATAGTAATACGTCCCGTCCTCGGTCCGGCCGTAGTCGAAGATCTCGACCGTGTTCGGGTGCGACAGGGTCGCGTTGATCCTTACTTCGCGTTCGAACCGATCGATCGTCCCCGCCCGAAGCACCTCTTCCGGGCGGATAAGTTTGACGGCGCACGGCCGTTTGAGCAGCTCGTGCTCGGCGAGGAACACCTCACCCATCCCGCCCGCCCCGATCTGCTCGCCGAGCCGGTACTGGCCGAACCGCCGGGCCTCGACGACCTGGGACCTCAGCCGGGAGATCGTCTGGGCCGCGAACGATGAGATGATGGCCAGGGTGAGCAAGAAGATCAGGTCCATTCCAAAAACGGCGAGGGGTTTAATGCCGTGGGCCCCAGGTTCGCCGACCCATCGCACCATCTCGGGACGAAGCAGGTAAGCTCCCGCCAGTGTGGCCACGGGCAGAACCGCCAGCGACGAGGACATGATCGCTGCCCGGCGCCAACCTTTGGGCACGTAGATCGCGTCGATGAGCATCAGAAGCGACACGAGCAGGATCATGTTCTTGACGAGCTTCTCGGCGATGATCCGGTCTTCGGGGAGGAAACGACCGACGATGGCGTGGCATTCGTAGACGACCAAGACGCCCGCGAGCGCCACGATCATGACCAGCTCGATCCTCCGGAGCCATGTAAGGGAGAGGTTGCGAGCCGAGAGGAGGATGGTGATCCCGGCGAAGGTTGTGGCCACGACGCCGAACGGGCCAAGGGTTGCCATGCCAACCGAACTGAGCACAACGGGCCTCAGTAAGAGCATCGTCCCGAAGATGAGAACGTAGATGAGCGGCAGCTCGCGCAGCCGCGATTGGATGACCGACCGGGTCTCCTCTTCCGATCGCTGCGACCGGGACGAGGTGATGGCCGCTTTCGGAGAGAAGCCATCGGTGCCGGCGGCGGGCGGCGTCTGTGGGTGGGGCGAGACATCGCTTCGGGCGAGCGGAGGCCGTCCGTCCACCGGCGGCCAGAATCCCGTAGGCTGGACTTCGCGCCTGGCCACCTCGGGCTGATCGAAAAAACCGTCCTGGTCCGCTTGCCTGTCATGGTCGAGCAGGTGTTCGACATCGGACCGCAATGCTTCGTCGTCGCCGCAGGCATTGCGGAGCCACCCGCCACGCTTTTCGGCGGGCATGCTCGTGGCCGCGTCGAACAGTTTGCCGATCTGGCTCCAGCGCGTTGACCTCATCGGCCCCTCCCGCCCAGGAGCTGGTCGTGGAGCCAAGCCCGCCCGAGCCGGCAATCACGCTCGACGGTGGCCACCGAGACCCCTAGCGCCACGGCGACCTCGGGTACGGTCAGGCCGCCGAAGTAGCGAAGGGTGATGGCCTGGCCCTGTCGCTCGTCGAGGGCGGTGAGGCGGACGACGGCCTCGTGGACACCGGAGACGTCGAGATCCTGGGCCTCGAAGTAGTCCACCACCGAGTCGAGCGAGACTCGCACCCATCTGCCGCCCCGACGCGCCGCCGCCCGCCGTCTGGCGTGGTCGACGAGGATCTCCCGCATGGCCCTTGCGGCCGCCGCAAGCAGGAAGTTCCGGTCGGGCGCCTTGTCGAAGACCGCTTCGCCGAGCAGCCGCATCACAGTCTCGTGGACCACGGCAGTCGGGCTGAGGGTGTGGCCCGCGCGCTCTCGCTGCATCATCCGGGCCGCAACGTGGCGCAACTCGTCGTATATCCGGGAGATCGCTTCCCCGCGGGCGCCCTCATCCCCCGCCCGCGCCCTCGCGAGGATGAGCGACAATTCCGGACCCGCAAGGGCAGCCATGCAGCCTCCGCGAATTCTTGAGGGGTTCACACTTCATTTCCCGCGAAACCATTGTGGGGGGCAAGTCAAGCTCGACGCGGCCGCCCGCAGGCGGACGGGACACAACTTCTTCTTGCCTCGGTGCGTTCCGAGGGGGTGAGCCCATGATTGACATCCTGAACATCAACGAGTGGACGACCGCCACGGCCTCCGGGGGCAACTCGGCCGGCGTCCTGCTAGGCACCGACGGGAACGCGAACGCTTTCGACCGCTCGGTCAACGAGGCGCGGCGCGGCGACTCCTGCGGGTCGCGCTGGACTATGTCCCGCACCCCAGCTTCGAGGATCCGGCGTGCCGCGCCGAGATCCTCGGGCCGGACCCAGACCCGCCCTGCGTTGACTCCCCGCGCCCGGTCCCGGCGACCGGCGACAGGTTCCCCGAGCTGGCTCCCTACTGCGCGGTGCCACCGATGTCCCGCGACCAGGAGGCTCACCTGTTCCGCAAGATGAACTACCTCAAATGCCGTGCCGTCGCGCTCCGCCGCCGGCTCGACCCGGCGCGGGCCCGGAAAACCGCTCTGGACCGGCTCGAGCGGCTCCAGGAGGAGGCGATGCGCGTTAAGGATCAGATCGTCCTCGGCAACCTCCGCCTGGTCATCTCGATTGCCAGGCGCTTCGTCGCGCAGTCGGGGGACCTCTCTGAGGCGGTGTCTGACGGCGTTGTCGCGCTCCTGCGGGCGGTGGATCGCTTCGATTTCGCGCGGGGCTACAAGTTCAGCACCTACGCCACCTACCTGGTCCGGAACGAGCTCCTGCGTTCTGCCGACTCCGGCCGCCGTCGCGTCCGGTTCGTCGCCGGTAGCGACGGGCTGGCCGACACAGCCGACACGCGCCCCAACCTTGGCGAGCAGGAGTGGGCTACTGAGCAAAGGCGTCAAGCCGTCGCGCTCATGCTCGGCCGGCTCGACCGCCGCGAGCGGCGGATCGTCGCCGGGCGGTACGGGCTCGATGGGGCCAGTGAACAAACCCTGCGGCAACTCGGCAAGGAACTGGGAATCACTAAGGAGCGCGTGCGCCAGATCGAGGCGCGGGCCCACACCAAGCTTCGGAACTTCGCGCGGAACGAGCAGAGTCGAATAGTTCTCTGAGAAAGCCCTTGCTCTTTCTCGGATGAGGAATGCTACCAATGGACGTACATCAGCCAGGGATCGGACACCGGCGCGTTGAGAAGCTCGCCCTGAACGGCTTGAGGCTGGCCCTGGCCGGAATCTTGACGACGTTGGGCTGTGGCCTCTTGTTCGCGCCCGAGATTGCGGCAGACCTCGCGCGCGGCGGGTACGGCCCGCGCTTCCGAATCCTCCTCGGGGTCTTTCACCTCGCCGGGGGGATCGCGCTCTTGCTCCCGCAACTTGCCGAGAAGGTTGCGGTCGCCCTCGGACTCTTTGTCGCCGGGGTCACCGTTTACTTGCTTGCGGAGGGCGCGGGCGTCATAACGGTCGAGCCCGCCGCGATGGCGTTCGTCCTTTTCCTGTTCGGCGCCTGGTTGCGGCTGCGCCATCGAGCCGACATCACGGCGTGGCGCGAAATGCTTGCTCGGTACGCCGATCAAGAGGACGTGCGCTTTTCCGGAAAGGCGTAATGCCAAATCAACCTCGTTCCTCAGCGTTGAGCGGGGCAGACTCGACAGATTGGGCAAAATGAACCGTTTGACTGCGTGAAGCGGCATTCGTGGCAGGGTCATTCTCAACCGTCCGCGCTGAACCGACCGATAGTTTCGTCTGTGCGGATCGTTCTCGATTTGCCGAGGGCGACGTTCTCGTGTGGGAAGCCGCGAACGAACACACACGACGGAAATGACGGATGACCTGGCGACGTCCACAGGGACATGTTGTCCACCGAATTCCTCGACCTCGCCATTGGCGATGGCGCGCTGGCCGGCCTGGTGGTCGCGGTTTTGCTCAACTGCGGATGTATCACGACCGGTCCAGGGCAATGGATTCGCAACGGCTTCAAGGTCGGGCCCAATTATTGTCCGCCGCCGGCACCTGTCGCCGACGAGTGGACCTACGCCAAGAACCCCGATGTCCAGAACCGCCACCTGCAAGACTGGTGGGAAGTCTTCCACGATCCGTTGCTCGACTCGGTGATCGTGACGGCATATGAGCAAAACCCGACATTGCGGGTCGTGGGCACCAGAGTTCTCGAGGCGAGGGCGCAGCAGGCGATTGCCGTGGGCAACATCTTCCCCCAGACACAGCAAGCGGGCGCGTCGTACTCCCGGGTCAACCTCAACTCCAACATGCCCATCGTCGACCACCTTTTAGACTTCCAGCCGCCTAAAGACCGTTCGGCCGCGTTTTCCAACTGGTTCGAGGGCTTCAACCTGAGCTGGGAGCTCGACCTCTGGGGCCGCCTGCGCCGCGGTATCGAGTCGAACAATGCCAGCCTCGATGCGTCGGTGGAAGGCTACGACGATGCCCTCGTGACCCTCTTGGCCGACGTCGCCACAAACTACGTGCAATACCGGATCGCTCAGCAGCGGATCAAGATTGCCCGCGACAACGTGCGGATCCAGGAAGGGATCCTCAACCTGGCGGAGGAGAAATTCCGGGTCGGCACGGCAAGCAGGCTCGACGCGGAACAAGCGCGGACGGTTTTGGAGCAGACCCGTTCGACGATCCCCGCGCTCGAGATCACACTGGGCCAGGCAAACGACACGCTCTGCACGCTGCTCGGCATGCCGCCGCATGACCTGGAGCGCGAGCTTGGCCCCGGCGCAGAGGTCGGCCAAAGCCCGATGCCGAACACGCCCGCCTGGGTCGCCACGGGCATCCCGGCCGACCTGCTGCGCCAGCGCCCCGACGTGCGCAGGGCCGAGCGCCAGGTGGCCGCTCAGAGCGCCCAGATCGGCATCGCCGAAGCGGCCCTCTACCCCACCCTCGCGATCAACGGCATCCTCGGCTGGGATGCCGCGAACTTTACCCAACTATTCGAGACCAAGAGCTTCATCGGAGCGGTTTTTCCCAGCTTGTCGTGGAACATCTTGAACTACGGCCGAATCCTGAACAACGTGCGTTTCCAGGAGGCCAAGACACAGGAGTTGATTGCGACCTATCAGAACACGGTGCTGACGTCTGCCCGCGAAGTGCAGATTTCGCTGCGCGGCTTCTTGAAGGCCCGTGAACAAGCTGATGACCTTGCCCGCAGCGTGGCCGCGGCCAAGGCGGCAACCCAGCTCGGCGTGCGGCAATACCGCACCGGAGTCATCGATTTCAACCGGGTTTTCAACCTCGAGACCGCGCAGGTGCAACAGCAAGACAATCTGGCGGTCGCCGCCGGCAACATTGCTCTCAACTTGATCAACGTTTATCGCGCCCTGGGAGGCGGCTGGGAGCTGCGCCTCCAGAGAGACGGCCATGGCACAGGACCAATGCCCGGCGCTGGGGTGGCACCCGTGCCGGCTGAGCTGCCGGCGGCACCAGCGCCCGCTGCGCCGCCGGCGCCGTTGCCGGCGCCGTTCCCCGTTCCATGACGGCGGCCAAACTAGACAGGAGAACTGACCCCATGAAAATGAATGCAATGCTCGGTGTGCTCGCCCTCGGTCTGATCGCGAGTGCTCAGGCGCATGGCGGCGATACTGGGCAGTGTGAGCCGCCTCAGCAGGGCTGCTTGCAGCGCCTGAATCCAGTCGGCGGCTGGAACCCTTACGGCGGCGGGTTGTTCCACTGGTGGAACCGCCATTGCTTCCCCCGGTGTGGCGGCCCGGACGACTACTGCCGTAAACCGCTTCCCAGAGTGTGCTGGCCCGCTTACCCTGCCTATTACATCCAGGCGCCCCCTGAAGGTAGTTGCCCCTATGGCGGTGGACGGGCCGATTGCGCCCGGACACAATAGAGCCGAGGCGAAAATGATCATCCCGAGATTCACACCCGACGATCTGAAGAAGCTGCCGCTGCGGGCGATCGTCGCCCTGGCCCTGCGCACTGCGCGGCGCGTCGAGCACCTCGCTCTCCTGCCCGACGACCACCCGCAAAAAGAGCAATGCCGGTCGGCGGTGGCAAACGCCATCGGGCTGGCCGAAGACTTCGCGAAGGGCTTGCCCTGCATGGCGCCCGAAGCCGCGGTACGCGAGATCGAGGCGTGCCGAACTGCCGCCGACGGCGATTACGAGCGCGCCAGCGCGATGGGGGCCGTGGTCATGGCAGCCCATGCGGCGGCGACCGCCATGCATGCGCTGGCGCTCCGTGCCGAGCCCGACCAGCCGCACTACTTCGGCTTCCACGAGCCCAATCCGTTTCCGCACCTGGCCGACATCACGGCCGACCTGGCGGCGCGGGAAGCCTTCCTCGCGGGGATGGAAGCGGCCGGCGGCGAAGAGTACGCCGATGCCTTCGTCAGAGCGAGCGCCGACGATTATGCGAAACTGCTCCAGCTCGACCTCGGCAGCTATCCGCAGGCAGGCAAACCAATCGACCCCTCATCGAACGGACCGCTCGGGCCGCTGGAAGGCTCGCGAAATTGACAAACGAGCTTTCAAGCACCGATGCGAAACCGCTCTGGACTTCGGTAATTACTTAACTTGACATCCGCGCAGATTCGATCATTGCGTATAACCACTGCCGCGGTGTGCGCGGCTCGTTCTGTCCGCCGCGCGTCTCCCGACTTGCACCAGTTGGCGGTCAACCGCAAGGGCACCGGCCGGTCGCCGGGAAATCGTTTCGCGGAAACCCTCTGACAGAAGGACCCATGAGTGCGATGAGCATGAACTTACGGTTGCTGGCTCGGTCCCGGTTGCCGCATACCCTCAGGTTCGTCGGCCCGGTGATCGTCTGGGCTGTATGGGCCGCAATGACGGTCGCGACGGTGCTTTTCATCAGGCAGTACTCGCGCAACGTCCCCTACGCGGATGATTTTGATCTCGTCTCGATGTATTCCGGACATCAGGAAGTCAACCTGCGCTGGGTGTGGGGTCAGCACAACGAGCACCGGCCGGTGATTGCACGTCTGGTCCTGGCCGCTGCTTTCGCGCTACGTCGTCAATGATTTCCGAACCGGCAAGTACTTCGGCGCCTGTCTCCTGTCGGTCACCGCTCTTTCAATGATTCTTCTCGCACGGCGGCTCCGTGGCCGCACGAGCATCACGGATGTCGTCTTGCCGCTCGCAATCCTCTCGATCGGTCAGGCCGAGAGCCTGACGCTCACGTTTGCGATGGCCTTGATCACGACAACTTGCATCGCATTCGCGCTGCTTGCGGCGCTCGCCCAGGCCGACGGGCGTCACACCATAAGGGCGGCCCTGGTATCTGGCTCGCTTCTGGTCCTCCTGCCGCTTAGCAGCGGCGGCGGCCTGGTCATGCTTCCCGGTCTGATGTTGTGGTTTGCCGGCTTCGCGTTCTGGAACTGGTGGTCCGGGCGGGACGTGGGCGGAATGGCTCGGGCGATCGGCGTCGGATCGCTGTCGATCTGCACCGTGATCGCCGTGCTCTACATGCGCGGCTACACGGCACCCTCGCATCACCCGGCGACTCCTTCGATCAAGGCGGCCGCGCTCACGACGCTCGAGTTCCTCAGCACGGTGATCACACCCAACGCCGGGCGGTATTGGATCGTCGGCGGTGTCGTCGTGTCATTCTTGATCGCCAGTACGCTGTATCTCCTGGCGACCTCGGCCCACAGATCTCCCAGAGAGCGTACGCGGGCCGCAGGACTGAGCGCACTCATCTTGGCGATGATCAGCATGGCCGCAGTGGTCGGCATTTCCCGCTCGGGATTTGGACCGACCACCGGGCTTCAGAGCCGCTACATCACGCTGACTGCACCCTTGTTCGGCGCCATTTACTTCTCGTGGTCGCTGTACGGGAGCGGCGTCGGGCGGCGACTGGTTCACGGCGGACTCCTGGCATCGATGCTAATCATGCTCCCGGCAAACGTGACCCATGGACTGCGTCATGGTGAAACCGTTCGCCAGGCCCAGCGGCGCGTCGAACGGTTTCTGATGGTGCGCCTGCCGGCCGACGAGATCGTGAAGAGAAGCTGTCCGGCAGTCCATACCGACGCGAAGAGAGTCCGCGAGAGTTTCAGCAAGCTCAAGCAGGCCGGCTTCGGCGCCTTCAAACTTCTGAACGACGGCGGCGACGCCGCGAGCGTGATTGCGAGCGGTTCATCCGCTGTTCGCCGGTGAAAGCAACCCATGACAGAAGGGCCCATGAGTGCGATGAACACGAACTTCCGGGCGCTGGTCTGTGTCTGTTTGCCGCGTACGCTCAGGTTCGCAGGCCCGGTCGTCGTGTGGGCCGTGTGGGCGGCCATGACGGTCGCGATCGTACTGTTTGTCAGGCAGTTTCCGCGCCACGTGCCGTATCAAGATGATTTTAACCTCGTATCGGTCATGACTGGAACCGAGAGTGTGAGCTTGCACTGGGCCTGGGCGCAGCACAATGAGCATCGGCCGATGGTTTCGAGGTTGATACTGGCTGGACTTGCCCGGTATGTCGCCAATGACTTTCGGACCGGCAAGTATTTCAGCGTTGCGCTCTTGTCGGCGGCGGCGGCTGGGGTGGTGATCGTCGCGCGGAAGCTCAGGGGCTCCACAACGCTGAGTGACGCCGTGCTGCCGCTTTCGATTCTCACCCTCGCACAAACCGAGACCCTCGTGATCACCTTCGCGATGAACCTGATACTGACCGCCATCGTGTCGTTCGCGCTCATCGCCACGGTGGCGCTGGCCCGGCCGCGCCGAGATTGGGCGACCGTCCTCACGTTCGGATTGCTCCTTGCCCTCCTCCCGCTCACAAGCGGCGTCGTCATGCTTCCTCCGCTCTTCGTTTGGATCGCGGGTTACGTGGCCTGGGACTGGTGGGCCCGACGGCCGCTGGGCCGGGCGGGTCGCACCGTGGGAGTCGTCGCGCTCATGCTCTGCTCGGCGGTGACGGCACTTTTCTTCAGCGGCTATGTCTCGCCGCCGTATCATCCGCCGGCGCCATCGCTGGGCGCCTTTGCCGCGACAACATTGCAGTATCTCAGCCTGGCGATCGCGCCTAACGCGCCCAAGCACTGGGAGATGGCGGGGCTGTTCGTCGTTTTTTTGATCGTTGCCACGCTGGTGCTTTTGGTCAAGGTCGCGCTGCACGCGCCTGATGAGCGGGTGCGAGCCGCGGGGATGATCGCCATCCTGATGGCGATGTGCACGACCGCTTGCGCCGTCGGGTATACTCGTTCGGCGCTCGGTTCCAGCGTGGGACTGGCCACTCGCTACGTCACCATCACCGCCCCGCTCTTGGGGGCCATCTATTTCGCGTGGCTCGCGCACGGAGGCGCCGTCGTGCGACGAGGCGTGCACGTTGTGCTCTTTGTTTTGGTTTGCATGGCCGTTCGCGACAGTGCCGCAAACGGCCTGCGCAACGGCGCGAAGATCTGGAACGCGGAACGGCGAGTCGAACAAAACCTGATCGCTCGCCTTCCCGCCGACGAGGTTGTGAGGCACGCATGCCGATACATCCACTCCAATCAGAGCACCGTTCGCGAAGGCTTCGGCATGCTCAAGCGAGCCGGCTTGGGCGCATTCATACACCTGAACGACGATCGCGTCGCGGCAAGCACCAACGATTCCTCGGGCGCGCGTCGATGAAAGCAACCCATGAACGAACACGACCACAATCTCGCCCGTGCATTTGACTCTCAAGCACCCAAGTTTGAGGTGGCCCCGGTGCAGAGCGATCCGGTGGCGATCGCCGGCCTGGTGCGTGCCGCCGACTTGTCAAGCGACAGCCTCGTGCTGGATGCCGGCTGCGGGCCGGGCCTGGTGAGCAACGGCTTGCTCGAGGCCGGCCATCGCGTCGTGGGCGTCGATCTGTCGCGCGAGATGATCGAGCGGGCGCGAAACGGTGCGCGGAACACGGTTCGCGGGCCCGGTTCGAGCAGGTCTCGGTGTTCGACCGGTCGCTCGATGCGCTCGGTCCCTTCGACGCGGCAATCTCGCGGTATGTGCTCCATCACGTCGAATCGCCAGCGGGCTTCCTCGCGCGCCAGGTGGAACTGGTCCGGCCGGGAGGGATTCTCGTCGTGTGCGACCACATCACCGACCCCGACCCGGCCGTCGCTTTGCGCCACGCGGCGATCGAGATCGCGCGCGATAAAACCCACACGCGCAACCTGAGCGGAGGCGAGCTCGTCGATCTGTTTGCCCGCCTGGGGCTGACTGCGATCCGCTATGTCGAGGAACCGTTCACGCTCGACTTCGATGAATGGTTCGACCGGGGCACGCCGGCCCAAACCAAGGCCGCCGTGCGCGCCTTGCTGCTCGCCGGCCCGGTCATTCGCACTTTTCGTCCCAGCACGCGCGACGACGGATCTATTCAGATCGATGGGCTGCGCGCCGTCGTCAGGGGCGAGAAGCCGTAATGCCGATCTTGAGCCAGCACCGGTTCAAAGCGGCGCTTTTGCCCGTTCCGTTGCGGGCGCAAGACCCGCACTAGGCTGATGAAAAGCTGCATTCGGTGCCGCGCAAGCTTCCCGCTGGATATCTTGCGCTGTGGGCCGATGCTCCGCGCGTTTTTCCCCCCTTGCGAAGGGGGGATACAGGGGGGTGGCGAGGCGTATTTCTCGCCCGGCACAGAGACTTACGCGCTCACCCCCCCGTGCCCCCCCTTCGCAAGGGGGGGAAAGCTCTTGCCAATGCCGCGCAACAAAAACGTGACACGGGCGCCGGCCCGCCCGGCTCGCAGATCGCCGACTTTTCATCGCGCCAGACCCGCCCTTTGCGGTCATTTCTTCTTGCAGACGCACAAGACGAAGTCGCTCTCGAGCACTCCCTTTTCGATCAAGATCGCCTCGAACTCCACCAGCAGGCGCATGATCGACTGAATTTCGGGCGTTTGCTTGGTCATCTGATCGTGTTTCAAGAGCGGATAGAGCGGATGGAGGACGGTGCCGCCGAAGGGATTGCACAGTTCAAAGTCAAAGTAGGTCGCGGCGAACGGCATGATCAGTGACGAGCGCACCGATTCTGAAGAGTCGTGCCGAAGCGCGAACTCCACGGTGGTTTGTTCGAGTTTGTCGTCTTTGCGCAGCTCGGCGCAATGGCTCGCAGCAGGCGGTTGATGATGTTCAACTGCTTGTGGGGATAAACGTTGTAGGTTGCGCCCACGTATTCGTTGAAAACGAAGACGCCGTCAGGCTGCACGCGCATCGCGCACGACCTGGAAGAAGCGCTCGAGCTCTCTGACGTGATGCACTGAGCCCGAGCAAATGATCATGTCATAGCGCACGCCTCTGGGGACCTCGAAGGCGTTAATGTCGTCGACGTAGAAGTTGATCTTGAGCTTGCGGGCGGCTGCCTTCTCGCGGGCGATCCCCAGGCTGGCTTCGGAAAAGTCAAAGGCATCGAGCTGATCGATGGTGCCAAACGACATCATCTCAACTTCATGATCGCCGACGCCGCAAGCTGGGGAGAGAACCCGCCGAAACCGGCGCTTGCGGAAGTAATCGCGCAACAGCCAGCTTAGCCAGTGGCCCGACGACGCTCCGCCCGACATGCGGCGATACACCGCCTCGCCGACTACGGGATTGCCGGTCCATTGCCCTTTCGAGGCGATCTCAGGGTTCCGCTCCCAGTGCCGCCGCGCCGTCGACCACGCCGCCTGTAGCATGGTTTCTCCTCCGTGTAGCCCCGCCTGCCCTGCTCGTCCGTCTGAGACGACGGCGGCTGATTCTCGCGAAAATGCCGAAAAGCACAAGGTTGATCCTACTTTCCGCACATCTCACCTGCGATTCCTCCGAATTTGTGCAGCGTCGGCTTGATCGCTGCGTCTGACGCGGGTCGCTTTCACTCATGATGGTCGGCACAGGAGCAAGTTCGCTTCATCGGACGCTCGCAGTACAAACACCATGCCCGATCACCCGCCCATCGTCACCACACCCCCATCACCATCCACGGTGATGCGCTGCCCGCTGCGGATCCGCTCAGTAGCCACGCCCGTACCCAGTACCGCGGGGATCTGATACTCGCGCGCAACGATCGAACTGTGACTGAGTGGGCCGCCGACATCGGTGACCACGCCCGCCGCCAGCGCGAAGAGCGGGGTCCACGCGGGCGTGGTGATCTTGGCAACGAGGATGTCGCCCTGGTGCATCTGGGCAAATTCACCGGGTCCGTGGATGACGGCCGCCGTGCCGGCCACGCGCCCCGGGCTCGCCCCGACGCCCTTGATCGTGTCGCCCGCCGCCTGGCCGGTCCGCGCGGGCATCCAGTTGCTCCAGTCATACCCCATGAAGCGCGCGCCACCCTTGATGGGCAACACCACGGGCGGCGTTACTTTGCGCCTGCGCTCCCAGGTCGCCCGTCGCTCGGCCGTCGCGCGGCGGTAATCGGGCACGGGTTGGCTCGCGTCCAGGGCGCGGGCCGCGGTCTCCAGCTCGTCCCAGGTCAGCCAGAAGACGTCGTCGGGACCGGCGATGGACTCCGCCCTGACCAGCCGCCGCCCGACCTCGCGGACCATGCGGCGGAGCGCCGGCCAGCCGAGGCCGACGTCGGCGAGCGCGTCCTCGCGCACCGGCTGGTAGCGCTGCGCCCAGGGCACGAGCCGCGTGAACCACCGTCGGCGCAGGCCCTTCGACGCGCGCAAGCAGCGACCGCGTGGCCTCCTCACGCGCCCGGCCGCCGCGGCCTGCCGCTCGTAGGGGTTACGCGCTTGACCCGTGAGGAAGTACTTGAGCGTTTCGAGCAGCGGGGCCGGCTCGTCGGCGGCGACGCTCTTGGCGAAATCGAGGTCATAGACGGCATGGCCGAATCGGTTGAGGTGCTCGGCGAACCGGCGGCTGAACTCGCGCCAGGACTCCGCGTCGGCCACGGGCGCGGACGGCGATTGATACGCCGCGACAATCTCGCCGCTCCCTGCACGCGAGAGATAGTCGGCCAGCTCGGGTTGCGAGCGCGCCCACGTCGCCAGGTCATACAGCGACTTCTCCGCCTGGATCGGCGCGCTGTCGAAGCCGAGCAGGAAGGTCAGTGCGGGCGGGTCGTCCTTGCGCCGGGCGAGACGGTTGTACGCGAACGTGAACAGGGCCTCGGCCATGGCCGCGTTGGGCAGGATGCCGGTCTGGATGGTCAAGTAATGCTCCGCCGCCATCCGCGCGATCTCGCGGGCGCCGTCGAGCAGTTGCACGGCGGGGGTCGCGCCCAGGTCGCGCGCGGACCAGGCATCGACGACGGCGACGTATCGCGGCCGTGCTTCGTCCGCCCAGCGCGTGATCGCGCCGGCGCAGCCAGACGCGCGCGCGGGGACCCACCGCGGCAGGGCGATGATCATTCGCCACCCGCTGAACTTACTATAATCGTAATAGGCATAATCGTTGATGGTCAGCAGGTACTCCTCGGGGAACATGCCCGAGAGCCCGATGGCCCGCAGCAGCTCGCGATACCCTTCGTTCCAGAGCGGGAGGGCCAGCGTGGCAAACAGGGGCGAGAGCGGTTCGGGCAGCAACTCGACGACGCTGGCGCGCCCGTATTTCCCCTTCGGGCTCGGCAGGGGCCAATCGAGCGCCGCGCGCGGCTCGGGCAGCGCGGTGATCGGGCGCGCCTGAAGGATGAAGGGGCGGCCGTCGTGCAGCGCCCATTCGACGTCCATCGGCATGCCGTAGAGTTGCTCGATCTGCACGCCCAGGCGCGCCAGCTCGGCGGCCTGGGGCGGTTGAAGCGCCGGCTGCTTGCGACGGTCCGCCGGCACAGGCTCCTCGCGCGTGCCTCCGGCCGAGAGGACCGTCATCACCTCCTTGTCGGCGATCTCCTTCGAGTCGATCACGCCTGTGGGCTTGTCGACGGTGAGCGTATCGGGGGTGACGTGCCCCCCAACGATCGCCTCGCCCAGCCCCCAGGCCGCGTTGATCATCACCTGGTCGCGAGACCCCGTCATCGGGTTCGCGGTGAAGAGGACGCCCGCGACGTCGGCGGGCACGAGCTGCTGAACCACGACGGCCAGCGCGACATCTTCGGGGCGGATCCCGTGCCGCGCGCGGTAGCCGAGGGCGCGCGCCGTCCAGAGCGAGGCCCAGCAGCGCTTCGTGGCCTCCAGCACGCCGTCGCCGCCGCGGACGTTGAGGTACGTATCTTGCTGGCCCGCGAACGACAGCTCGGGCAGGTCCTCCGCGGTGGCCGACGAGCGCACGGCGACGGGCGGATCGGCGCCGCCCAGCCCGGCATACTCATGACGGATCAAGGCGGCGATGTCGTCGGGGATCGTGCCCTGCGCGATCAGGGATTGGATCTGTGCGGATGCGGTGTCGAGTGTCGCGGGGTCGTCGGCCTTCGCCTGGGCCGCGGCGGTAAGAATTGACTCGGCGAGCTGGTTCTCGCTCACGAAGCGGCAATACGCGAGCGTGGTGATGTGGAAGCCGGGCGGCACAGGCAGGCCCGCTGCCGCCAGGCGCGCCAGCGAGGCGCCCTTGCCGCCAACCCGCTCGAGCGTGGCGACGGGACTGTCCAGCTCGAGAATCAGCGACTCATCGTGTGGTGAACTCAATGCGCGGCCCCCGGTTCTATCTCCGCGGCAGCTCCCTGAGTCGAGGTTGATCCTTCGCCCACGGCCGCACCGTGCCCGCGAACAGGCCGGGCACCACCAGACCCGAGGCATGCCCCACGCGCCGAGCCATCGTAACCCTCCGACGGTTCCCACTACCAGGCGGTGGGGTCCTCGGCAGGAGGAAGCTCAATTCGTCCGAAGCCAGACACCCACTGGCTGCCCCTACTCCTGGGTGCACGCGCGGACCAGAGGACACCAATCCATGGATAGCAAGAGCCCGCTCAGACCTCGGCGTGCGGCAGGCCGCGCGTGGGTGTCTGGCAAACCCTCTAGATTCCAGTCCGCCGGATGGAGCCCGAATATAAGGTCAGGACGGCTTAGCCCCGTCGTTCTCAACCTTCTTGATCTCCGACAGTACCCAGTCGAAGGCTCCCACGAACTTGTCCAAGTGACCGGGCTCCAACAGCAAGCTGAGACCGAATGTCGGTCGTTTCTTCAGAGCTTCTTCGGGTATCGAGACTCCGATCGCCGAAAGCCGTTGGGCAAGTTCCTTGCGTTTCGCCTTCTTCGGCGAACGGTGGTCTCTTCATGTGTTGAAATTGAAGCTCGACGCTCCCGTAGGTCCAGACGGAGAAGAGAAGGTGCTGGCCGAACCTGTTGTTGTACGACGGAAAGAACGATCCGTCTTTCTTGCCTTGACCCCACCAAATACGAAGACCGTGGTTCTTCGCCCAGTCGAGAAGTCGCCGAGCGACCGCCGCCTCTTGTTCACCCCGTCTTTGACTCAGATCCAAGAAGAATGACGCCTCGTCCCACTGCCGTGATTCGCCCCGATCCACCTTCTTCTTCTGGCGAGCCGTTTCGGTCTGTCCCACGACACGTGGAACGAGTGTCTTGAGGTTCTCACCGACGAACTGCTTGACCTCGATGGCGAGCACCTCTGCCGGGTCCATCTGGCTGTTGAGGAACTCGACGACCCGCCGCAACTCAGTTGGAATCTCGTCGGCGATGAAGAGCAATCGGACCCGCCCAGCCTGGAGGTTCGTTTTCACTGACTGCCAGAAGGTCGAAATGTCTTGACCTTCGCCGAGGAGCCCGACGAGTTCGGTCTCGGGATCGTCGCCGTCATCCTTGCACCGGCTCTCGAACTTGGCTTTGATCTCCTCGACCGGCCAGTAGGCGACCGCGTTGGCGGCGTAGTCGAGCATTTGACCGATGACCTCACGCCGGATGCGGGTGTCGGAGCTTCGCTTGACCTCGACGAGCGTGGGGATGGCTTCTTGGTCAAGGAAGAGGTGGTCGAGCGACCATCGCGCCGCCCCGTCTTGTTCGCCGGGCACAGCCATCTCACGGGTGACGAGCAGCCAACGCCTCGGCTCCTCGGCGTCGATCTGGTCCCCAGCGAGGAGATCCGGGTGATCAGCCAAGAGCTTCTGCAAGAGGCTCTCCGAGTCGTACGGAGCCTCCTCCATTGCGAGGAGCTTGGAATCTTCTTTGAGAAGGTAGATGCGACCAGCCACTTGCTCACCTGTGTTCGGTTGTGTTGGGGCTTCCTTGAGCACCCGAGAACGTGACTTCATCCCCAGCCCAGTGGATCGGGGTTCCAAGCGTCCTCAACAGGCCCCACAGGGGTCGATACCTCGATCATGCCCACGTTCTGTTGCAAAAATCTGCCGACGTGCTCGGCCAGGTCAATCACTTCCGCCCGGGAGGTGCCCAGTACCAAGTCCAAGCGGAATCGGTTTAAGTATCGACAACGCGCCAAGTGACTCGAAGTGATTGGTGAGCTTCTGGGCGAACGATGACGAGCGAAGAAGCACGCCGACTTCGAGATTCCTCGTCTGAGCAGCCTCAGTGAAATTTGCTGAAGAGACGAACGCCTGCTCGTTGTCAACCACGACGCACTTTGCATGCAGGCGGTATGTTTGCCTTGATCCGCCTCTAACGATCTCGGGTCGTAGAAAAGCTTCGGGAGCAGGCGCCCCGGCCATTCGTTGCGGCACGAATCGTTCGGCGAACGCACGGACCAATTCCGCAGGGCTCGTTTGATCCTGATGCGGACGCTGGATGTCCAGGTACATCTGCACTCGGAGATCGGGGATCTGGTCCATCCGCTCCGCCAGTTCCTTGAAGACGACATGGCCCTGATAGACGGCGTAGCCTGCTATGAGCACGGACTCTCTCGCGTTTCTGAACATTTCCCGCACGACAACGCTGGTGTCCCGGTTAACGATGCCGGGCACCTCGGGACCAGTCCAGACGAGATCGATCAGGTCTTCGGCCACGGGACGTAGCCTGCGGTCGTGACAGAGCAGTTCGAGGCAGTCGGCCAGGTGGCGCGATTCCATTCCTTCGGCGATCCGCTGCTGAAGCTCGGCGGCGACACGATCGGCCATGCTGTCAGGGAGGTAGCGTCGCAGGACGAGTGTACTGAATGGCGGAGCGATGCGGCCGGAGCGAAGGGCTGCCGCGAGCTGGCTCAAGTCCTCGGAGGTGAGCTGGCAGCAGCGCGGACGTCATGAGCCGTCCTGCCCGAAGAATTCGGCACCGTTGCCGTCAACCGTGGAGATCACCAGGGCCCGGTCGAGGAAATCGTTGTGCTGCTCGCAGGATGTCTCCGCGATCAGCAGGCAGCCGTGGCAGGCGGCCCCGTGAAGGAACCGGCATTCGTGCTGGTTCTCAGGTGCGTGCTGGGCGCAGACCGGGATCGTTCGAGCATAGCCTGCCCGAGGTCGATCGCGGCCTTGAGGTGGCGAGCGATCTGGCGGCCGGCCTGGACCAACCCTCCCATCGTGCCCTCTGCGTCGGAAGTGCCCGTGTAGAGCAGGATGCCATCCCCGTATGTTACCGGTGTAGATTCGCTCCCTGATCGAGCTCGCCGGGTAGCCGCATTCGAGAGAGACCGAGGTGATAAGCTGGTGGGAGAGCGAGTGGAGCAAGACGTAGGGAAGCCCGAAGAACTTGCGCTTGCTTTTGTCGTGGTCGTCCTTCCAGCAGTCGAAGCCGGCGATCGAGCTGCTCGCCGCGCCGCTTCACCGCGGGCTTTTCCAGCCAGGCATCGATCGCCTCACTCTTGAACTGGATAAAGATCCCCTCACCTCGGTTCTCGATCGCCGGGAGCCAGGTGATTTCACGCGCCAGTGGCGCCTGGCTGACGCCGATGTCCAGGTCGTACTCTCCTTCGGCGTTAGGACAGTAGGATTCAAACCGACTGAATCCGATCTGGGCCGTGACCTCGCGCAGTCGATGCACCAGCACGACCCGCTCGACGTCCGACATCCAGGGGAAGTCCCAGTGCTCTTTCGGCAGGGAGCGGGCGAAGAACATCGCCGTCGGGCTTGTCCGAGCCAATCTCGTCCTTGGCGCTGACCAAGGTCTCGAACTCGGCCTGTTTGACCGATTTCTGCAACCCCGGAATCGTTCCCTGCCTACGAGACTGGATTTCCGCGAAAACGTGCTTCGTCAGACAACCCCTCCAGGCGTGCGGCAACGGGAGGCTTTCTTCGTCGCTCCTTCGCCAGTTCCTCGAGGTCTTCGACGTACTGAAGGTGGTGCTCCCACACCTGATCGACCGCCTTGGCCACTTCCTCGTCTCGATCGGGGAGCGAGATGACGCTCATCGTCTGCGGGAAGTAGGCGTTGCTCGCGGTGCGGATCAGCATCCGGTTCGGCTCTTCGCAGGACTCGAAGACGCGAGGACCGAGCCACGGCTGCCAACCATTGCATCGACCGAGCGCGTGCATCTCGAACTTGGTCGCGTCGATCATCGGCCGCTCGGCCTTGCACTCGCAGCGCACCCAGACCTCGGAGAGGTCGCCGCTGGTCCCCCGCTCGTCGATCCAGAGCTCGCGGCGGCAACTGCTGGCGTCCGCCGTGGACGAAGTAATACCAATCGATGTCTCCGATATGCCCCTTGCGGCAGGCCCTCACGAACCGGACCGGTACGACCCGCTGAGCTTTCCTGTTCTCATCGACGAACTTGCCTTTCGAGAGCGACGACCTGGGGAAGCAGGCGCCGCGAGCGGATCGATCGCTCGGACTCCGTGGCAAGGGCGCCCTGAGTGATGAACCACTCGGGGAACTGCCAGCACGTGATGCCCGTCTTCTGGGTCGAAGTCGGGTCTTCGTTGTCGGGCGGCGGCGCGTGGAGCGAGAGGGCCGACACGTCCTGAGAATTTCCTTGAGCTTGGCCACCAGCCGGGGCTCGGGAATCTCGTCCCCCATGGTCCAGTAGTCGAGTCCGCCGACAATCACCGAATGATTCGGCAGGTCGAACATCGAGCCCGGCCCGAATGTCGTCACCACCTGGCTCTGGCGGACCTGCCCGTGCGGGTTTCTTGTTCTTGGCCCTGGAGGAACTCATGGCATGCTCCTCCTGCTTCGATGTCGATGTTGTCCATCGTTCGCAGCCAGAGGTTGACGCTCGGTTCGACGTCGCGCATCGAGCGGTTCGCCCGGAACTCCTTGTGGCGAGGGTGCATCGTCTTGAGCTCGGGGTCGAGGAAGTCGTGCAGCAAGGGCTTCGCGGCCCCGACCTCGGCTGGGTTGTATTGCAGGGCGGTGCCCTTGTCTTGGTAGTCGTGAGCGATCGGCTCCAGGTGTCGAACAAGTCCTTGACGCGGTCGCGGACGCCCTGGCGGAGTGCCTCGGACTCGGCGGCTTCCAGTCGCGGCGTGGCTGCTCGCCCGGTCGGAGAGGCTCTGGACCACAAAATCTAGAGCATTTCGCTCGTGGAGGATCTCGACCGCTCCCTTGGGCGGCGTCATCGGCGACGTGGCCCAGGCGTGACAGTGCGACCAGGGTGCCGGCCAGCCCACGGTCGAGGGCCCGGGGAGAGAATGGCGTGACGCTCGTCGCCTCGACGGTGCGGTAGAACGACTGATGGAATACCTCGAACCGCTCGTAGTGCGAGCGGTCGCGGGGCCGGTGGATATTGAGCAGCGTGACGACCAGACCCGGGCCGGTCAGGGTCGCGCCCGACGCGGCTCGTCGCCTGGATGTACTCGGCGCAGGTCTTGGGCTGACCGAGCACGACCATCAGGCCGAGCCGGGTGATGTCGAGGCCGACCGAGATCATGTTGGTGGCGATCGCCACGTCTACGCGGTCCTTCTCGTGGAACCGCAGCGCCAGCCGGCGTTTCGCGTCGGAGACCTGGTTGGTGGGCACGCGCGAGGTCAGCTCGACGACCTCGTAGGCGATGGTCCGGTTCACGAAGAGACCTTCCTTCTGGCCGATTCGTTTGCGGTTGGCGTAGCCGGTGAGCCGGGTGTTCGACCTCGTCCTCGACGATGCGCCGGCTGCCCCCCAGCTCGCGCAGGCTGTTGAAATAGCCCAGCAGCGTCATGTAGGGATCGGCGGCATTGTCGTGGTTCTTCTTGCCGCCGTCGGCTTCGTAGGCCTTCTGGCTGGCCCCAAGCAGGGCGAGGTAGGTTCGCAACATCACGACCTTCAGGCTGCGTCCCTGGGCGGCGAGTCCCAGATACAGGCGCGGGTGACTCTCGGCGACCGAAACGGTTTCGGCGAAGAAGGAGTCGCGGCGGTCTGGTCCCGGCGGTGGGAAGATATCGACCTCGCGGCGGTTGAAGAGGGCTCGAATCTGGTTCGACGCTCGCCGGACCGTCGCCGTCGACGCGATGATCTTGGGCCGGATCTTCGCTTCGTCGATGACCCGGCTGCAAAGCTCGTCCAGGGCGCACTCATAGAGCCCGACCATGGTTCCCATGGGTCCCGAGATCAGGTGCAGCTCGTCCTGGATGACCAGGTCGGGCGGCTGGAGCGGCGCCGGTAGCGGCCTCCCTTTGTCTTTCTCGCACGGTCCGTAGAAGCCGTGCTGGTCGTAGCGGTCGACGCGGCCGAAGAAAGCACCGACCTGGCCGGTCCAGGGCATAGCCGCGAACTTGTCCACCGTGGCGATCAGGAAACACGGCAAGGCGGCGATAGATCGGTTCGTCGACGGCCACGATCGGCAGGGGTTGGTTGCGTATGAAGTCGCAGCGCTTGTTCGCGCAGACCACGCGGAGGTCGGCCGGTTCGTTGGCGTTGGGCAGGAGCTGGAACGACGTTTGCTTGAACTTCTCGCCACACCAGGGACAGTTTTCCAGGGGGATCGGCGCCGGTTTGCGGTCGTCGTTCTGGAAGGCGATGGTCTTCGATCGTGCCGAGTTTGGGTTGTTGTCACCCTTGAACCCCATCTTGTTCGGCGTGGCAGCCCTGCCGACCCAGAGGCCGATTTCGAAGGGCCATGGGCCGAGGGTATCCGGGTCGTTGTGCCGCTCCAGCTCCAAGGCGCAGATCAGCGTTGCGGCACGGCTAAGCTGGTCGAGCGTCAGCAGCCGTAGCGTGTACCGCATCAGTACGCTGAGTCCTGGTGATGCGTAGCCCGGGTTTTTCAAGCGGCGGTAGACCAGAGTGAACGCGGCCAGTCCGAGGTAGGCTTCCGTCTTGCCGCCGCCGGTGGGGAAGAACAGCAGATCGACGACTTCGCGGTCGAAGTGGCGTGGATTCGCGATGCCCGTTGAGGTTCATCAGGATGAACGCAAGCTGGAACGGGCGCCAGGTCGGCGCTTCGACCGACGCTTCGCTCTTGCCTTGCATGGGACCGAAGCGGCGCCGGGCGGCTCGCGCCATCACACGGTTGGCCATGCGGAAGGCGAGCATGGTCTGGCTGTCGTTCAGGGCGTCGATCCCTTCTTCGATGCGCTTGGCTGCCGAGTCTGCCCGCGAAAGAGCTCGTCAGCCGTCACGCGGCGATTGGGGGTGAGGGACCGCAGGACCTTCTTCTGGTCCTCGATCCAATCACGATACTGAGTCACGAACGGACCGAGGGCCTGCGGCGCGGCCTCACCATCGGCCAGCACGGCAAGGGCTTCCATGCGCAGCTCAACGTTGGTGATCTCGGCGGCGGCGACATGCTCGACGCCAGACGCGGGAATCCAGCACGTGCGGACAGTGTGACAGGTCCCCTTGCCGTCGATCTCTGAGTGGGTCGCGATGCCGTGTCCCACGGAATACTCGTAGACGTCTCGGTACTGAAGGTCCGCCACGCGCTCGTCCCATTCGTTGGTCGCGTGGCCCTTGAGGTTCGGACGGGGAATGAGCTGCTCGGCCGACTTGACAGTGAGACCCGCCTGGAAGATGAATTGCTCGTCCCAGTGCTCGCTCGAAGAAAGCGGTTCGCGGTGATTGACGAGGAAGACCGAGACGGAGCGTGTGCCGTCGGGGACCATTCCCTCGGCGATTCCCAGCGCCCTGACCGGACGGACCGACACAGCCAACGCGCAGACCGTCGCTCCCCGGGACCGGCGGATTGTCAGGTTTGCTGGTTTCCTCGGGCAAGTTTACGGTCATCTCCACCCGACGCGGTTTACGCGCTCCACCGGAACGACGTTCGCGCGGTCGCATCCGGGAGCGGGTTTTCTTTTCCATGCTCCGCAACTTCCAGCGCTTCAGCCCGATAGTCCCCCCAGTTCACCTCGACCAGGAGCTGACGGGTTTGGCTGGAAACGAGTACGCTCAGACCGATCGAGGAAGGAAGGAACGCCCTGCGCGAAGCCGGCGGCTCGGGCGTGGCGTCGTCGTCGGTGCCGCCGGCGCCCGCCGGTGCGTCAAGACTGTCGTCGGCCGTCTCGTCCCCCTTCTGCGCATCGTCGGCCTCCAGAGGAACAAGAAAGCCGGTCAGATACCAGCGCGATGGGGCTTGTGGCAGAATCTCTGCTTCCAGGTCGGTGCCGTTCTCGGGGCCGACGAGGTCCAGGCGCAGTGCTTCAACGAGTTGGCTTCGGACGTCGACGGGCTTCATGGCAGTCCTCTTCGACTCCAAGATGATCGATCGGGTTGATCGTGTGTGCCGCGGCTCCTCGTTCCCACTATGCATGATTTCGCTGCACCAAGCAATCGCCGGCTCGCCCGGTTCAGGAACGACCCGATCTCGAAAGACCTGTCCTCTACAGCGCGGTCGAACCAGGCACGGCCCAAACCAAGCTGCGATCTCGATCGAGAGCAGGGCGGGAGCTGCTAGCGGCGGAGCCGGTCAGATCGCATTGACCTTCCGGTGCGAGCGGCCGGATAATCGGCTTAGGCCAAAAACCCGGGTGGCAGCGAGGAAGCGCCGTGACGGAACGGGACTTTGAGAGCCTGCTTGCGCGAGGCTACGAAACAAACGGGGTGGAGTTCAAGAGCCGCGGTAGGAGGACGGATTCGCCGTTTCTTGCCGGAGTCATTCGAGCAATTCTGGGGATGGCAAACCGGCGGGACGGCGGCCGGGTGATCATCGGAGTCGAGTCGGACTCGCTTGACCCGGAGGGATTTGACGAGGACGAGGTGAAGACATGGATGAATTACGACGTGCTCGCGGAGAAGGTGAACGAGTTTGCAAGCCCGAGTGTCTACTTCGAACTCGAAGCTCAGATATTCCGAGACCGAAATTTCGTGAGCATCCGTGTCCACGAGTTCGAGGATATCCCGATTCTTTGCTGTAGGGACTTTCACCGGCCGGGCAGGGGCAAAGCAGATCTGATCCTCCGGCGGGGCGCGTGCTATGTCAGGTCGCGAAACAAGCCGGAAACGTCGGAAATCCCCTCCGAAGAGGAGATGCGCGAGCTGTTGGAGCTGGCGATTGACAAGGGCGTTCGAAAATTTGTGATCAGGGCGCAGAAGGCGGGGCTGTTTCCGAACCTCCCGGCTCCGCCGTCAGACGAAGCCCTGTTCGAGAAACAAGCCGAGGAAATGGAATGAGCGTCGCCCAAGAGCAGACCGTCCTGGAGAAGATTCGGACCCGGGGTTACTGGCGCGTCGTGATCCGGCCCACGACGTTCGAGAGAAACCACATTCCGAATTACGCCGATCTCTACCCAATCGTCCAGAAGAATTCAGTTCGCCTTCGGGGATGGGACTATCCCCATATTGACCACGAACGCCAGCCGCGAAGAGACCACGACTGGGTTGGCCAAGACACCAACTGGGACTTCTTTATCGAGGCCTGGCGTCTTTACCTCAGCGGCCAGTTCGTCCATTTGTTCGCGATCTCTGAAGACTGGCGCGATCAGTCGAGCCACTGGCCCCCGGCGAATGGATGGGTTCCCGGCCGAGATCTCAATTACGTCGATACGATTTACGAACTCCTTGAAATCTTTGAGTTCGCGGCCCGCCTGGCGCTCTCGCCCGCTGGGGCGGCCTTCATGCGCGTCGAAATCGAGATCCACGGTCTAGAGGGACGCCGCCTCTTCTCCACTGACATCCTGGTCCCGGTGAGCGGAGTTTACGTCACCGAGATACCTGTGTGGAATCATCGGTGGGAAGGCAGCCACACCAATTTGGTCGCGCGACCGCGCGAGCTCGCGGCGCTGGCGGCGCGGGAATTGTTCGCTCGGTTCGGGCTCGACCTCAGCGTGGAGACGCTGGCCCGGTTGCAGGCGAGAATCGGACGGTGAGCCGGCCGAAGTTGCGCTCGATGTAGGCGAGCAGGTTCCACGTGTCGATGCCGCTGCGCCGGTAGTGCGGCAGCGGGTTCTCTGCCTCGCTCGGGAGCGGCCCGACATGCGTGAGGATGTCCTTGATCCTCTGGCTCAGATCGATCGGAGTACGAGGCACGCCTACCGGTTCTCCCCTCGCGCTGCCGCTTCTTCGCGGGTGCTCTCGGTCGTCTCCCGATCCTCGACTAGGAGCCAGTCCTCGTCGGAGTGCTTCCAGGAGAGATAGAGCAGCCGGTTTGCCGTCGTGCTATCGTCCCCGAGGCGATCCACCAGCTCGTCGAGCTTGCCCGCATCGATGACCTGACCCTTGGCCGCCGGGTTCCTGGTCCTGTCGAACACGAGCAAGGGGCGATCGATTCGACGAAGCTCGGCCGCGAGCTCGTCACCCGGGCAAGGAAAACTGATCAGTCCCGTCAGAAGTGGATCGCCGTCGACGCTCCACCAGCGATCCGCTCCCTGCTGCTCGATCCAGGTTGCCAGCGCCGAAGCCGGCAGCTCGTAATGGGGTTTGTCCTGGATGCTCATCAATCCTCCAGTCGGCTCGACAGCCCCTCGGCGCAGATGGCCTCGTGCCACGCTTATCAGGCTAGCCGTCGATTATCCCAGGCGACGGGATCTGCGGGCAAGGGCTGACGGGATGCGACGGTGCCATCCACGCTCAACTCGGGGGCTCCGCCGAATCTCACCTGAGGGCACGCGTCCTGGGAGCACTCAAAACATCTCCGCCTGATCACTCGCCTTCTTCCGGCCGGCGCGTTTGCGAGGTGCGCCCTTGGTCTTGCCCACAGCGGCGGCACCGCTCAGGCGCTCCTCCTCGGCCCGCTCGCGGTTGAGTTCCAGCAGACGAGCGAGAATTTCGTCGCGGAAGTCGTCGGGCCAGCGGTAGCGCCACGGGTTGCGCCTGTGGCGAGTTGCCAGTTGCGAGTTCCTAGTTGTCAGTTCTTCCTCGTCGACGTCTTCCTCGCAATCGAGCAGGAACTCGCAGGTCGGCTTCAGATCGGTCCAGCCGTGAGCGTCGAGGACGGCGCGGTCTATCGCGGCGTGCAACTCGCGAAGCTTCAGTATGTCGGGCGAGCGCTCGTCGGCGTCGTGGAAGCGGTTGTAGGTCTTCGTCGAGGCTTTGTAGTTCTTGATCATCAAGGCGGCACGGAAGACAAGGAGACTTACCTCAGCGCCCTTTCGTCTGCTTCTTAGGTTTTTGTTGTTTCGCCCGCGCAGTCAATGCGATCGAATCAGCCTCCACGGAGGCGTCCCCCTTCGCGATCGCCAGGCGCTCGCGCGCCCTCCGAATCGCCTGGTGCAGGGTCTTTTCCAGCAGCTCTCGGGGTGGTAGCTCTGTCAAGTAGCGGGCAACCTGGATGCCGCTCTTGTCGAGTTGCAGCAGCTCGACGTGCTCCTCGGACTTGTCGGCGCACAGGATCAGGCCCAGCGGCGGCTCCTCGCCGGGTCGCACCTCGTACTTCTCGAGCCAGCGCAGGTATAACTCCATCTGGCCTTTGTCGGCAGCCGCGAACTTCTCGATCTTGAGGTCGATTGCCACCAGCCGGCGCAGCCGGCGATGGTAGAAAAGCAGGTCGAGGTAATAATCCACGCTGTCGACCGAGATGCGCTTCTGCCGCGCGACGAAGGCGAAGTCGCTGCCGAGCTCGAGAATGAACGCCTCCAGCTCACGGAGGATGGCTTGTTCGATATCCTTTTCAGAGTAGGCGCCGGTGAGTCCCAGGAAGTCGAGGAAATACGGGTCACGAAAGACCAGGTCGGGTGTCATGCGGTCCTCATCCCGCAACGCAGCGACGTTGCGAGCGATCAGCTCTGCGGGCTTCTTGCTTACCGCCGTTCGCTCGAACAGCAGATGGTCGATCTTGCGTCGGAGTGCCCGCACGGTCCAGCGCTCGACCCGACACAACTCGGCATAGAAGTCTCGCTTCAAGGTGTCATCAAGGGGGATGAGCTCGACGAAGTGGCTCCAGGACAATTCACGCGACAGCGCCGCGACAATTTCCGGATCTGGGAAGGTCTCGGCGAACTGGATCATTCGACGGAGACTCTTCTCGGTGTAGCCCGGCCCGAACTCGGCGGTCAATTGTCGCGACAGCGCCGCGACAATCGCTTCGCCGTATCCAGCCCGCTTATGATCGAGGACGTCTCGCCGGATTCGGGCGCCGATGTGCCAGTAGAGGCCAACCAGAGCCGAGTTGACCGCGCGTGCCGTCTGCTCGCGGGCAGCTTGGATCAGGGAGCGAATGTCGCTAAGAAGGCGGTCCGCCGACCGTGCCGGCACCGGCGCGGTCGGGCGACTCGTCGGGCTGTGGCGGACCATCTTCCTGCGCTGGGACATCGTCAGCTTCCGAAAAGCTCGCGTTGGTCAGGCTTCGTCTTCGCTGCCTTCCGGACCTTCGTCGATTTCTTTCTGGCCTCGCCTTGGCGGGCTTCAGCTTCGGCACCGCTCATACGCTCCTCCTCGGCCCGCTGGTGGTTGAGTTCCAGCAGCCGGGCGAGCACTTCGTCGCGGAAGTCGTCGGGCCAGCGGTAGCGCCACGGCTTCTTGCGGCGGCGGCCTCCGCCCGACTCCTCCTCGTCTTCGTCCTCCTCGTAGTCGAGGAGGAATTCGCAGGTGGGCTTCAGGGTCGGTCCAGCCGTAGGCGTCGAGGACGGCCCGGTCCATCGCGGCGTGCAGCTCGCGGAGCTTGAGGATGTCGGGAGCGTCCTCGTCGGGGTCGTGGAAGCGGTTGTAGGTCTTGGTCAGGCCCTCGTTGTTGCGGACCATTAGGTCGGCGCGGAAGTCGTAGTAGGATTGACCGGCAGTCTCGAGAGCAGCGTT
The DNA here is from genome assembly GCA_963830625.1 of uncultured Isosphaeraceae bacterium. Lineage (GTDB taxonomy): Bacteria > Planctomycetota > Planctomycetia > Isosphaerales > Isosphaeraceae > CAWHMZ01. The sequence continues at coordinate 130,693 of CAWHMZ010000010.1, forward strand.
GGTTTCAAAGTCCTCGGGGAAGGGAAAGGTCTCGAAGCATTTGGACGGGGTATACTGCATGTCATCCTTGAGCGTAGAGTTTTGGAGCCTTGCCCACGTCTCGTGTGTCTGTGATTGTAGAAGCGCGAACGATCGGAACCCTCGCGACGGGAAGAGAACGATCTTATCGTTCAGGACAGACCTGGATGGCAGAAAAGTGAAAGCAAACGTATCGCTAACTCTGGCTACCCCTAAGACATGCTCAAGATTATTCACTGCTTGATAGTAATCCTGTCGCTTCTCCGCGAACTGCCACCAGTATCTGCGATACGTCTCGCGATTGTCTGTCATCCGCTGAGGCTTAACTTTTTCCTCCGCGATCTGCATTAAGTCCGGCCAGCGCCGTGCCTCCTGCTCGCTCATCCCCTCGAAATTGATGACGTACCGGTGATGTGCGTGGGTCGGGGAATCATTGACCTCCTCGCCGCCGATGTAGGGGAAGATGCGCTCGGCGTTGCGCGGGTCTTTCTTGATTAGCGCGTGCATCACCGCGATGGGGTTGGCCACGCCCTTGGAGTCGGTGTCGTCGAAGGTGAAGCCCATGCCAAGGACGATACTACCCTGGAAGCTCTTGCCGTCGTTGGCCGAGAGCTTGGCAGGATCTTCGTGGCCGCCGGCGTGGAAGAGATAGGCAGTGACGAGCGGAACTTCACGGTGATCGAGGAGGAACGGCCCGGACATCCTGCCTCGAGCGATGTGGACCACACTCACGACGACTGCTGCCTGCCCCGGCCACTTGTATCGCTTGCGAGCGCTCGTAGATCGTCCCTCCGTGCGTGCAGATCCAGCGCAGTCCAGTGGATCGTGTGTCGCCTTGTCCGATTGTGTTTGTGGCGATAAGGCCGAAGCACCCGCCCGGCTTCAGGAGATTAAAGCGCGCCGGAAGAAATGTGCGACTAGGTCCGCGTTACCGTGCGACTCCTCGTGAATGGCCTTCAACCAATCGATGTAACCGTCTCGGCTGCTGCTGATGAGTGTATTCTTGCCCGCGAACGGCGGGTTTCCCACTATTGCGTCGAACCCCCCGCCGATGCTGCCCTTGGCATCTAGCGTGAACACCTCGGGAAACTCGATCTGCCAGTGGAACGGGGCGATCGCTCGATCACCATCGCGGAGTTCCATCACCGCTCTGACGATCGGCTCGCGGTCTTCGACCTTCATCCGGCCGAGGTACGATTCGAGATACCCAGCGAACTCCTCCCGCTTTTGTTCGCGCTGACGATCCTTGTCGGCTGAGAAGAACGCCGCAACGGACGCATCACCAACCAACCGGATGGCGGAAAGGGCCTCCTCGGCTACGTCAAGGCACTGGCGCAACTGTTCGTAGGGCAACGTCGTCCCGCGCGGCGAGGATCTGTCGCCGATACTCGGCGGCCCGCGCAATCCGTTTGCCGAGCTGTCCCTCGAGAAACTCCATCTGTTTCTTCGGCTGCCAGTGGAATGCGGCGATCTGCTCGCGGGTCAGCCCGACCAGCGAGTCGCCGCACCGCAGCGAGTGGTCGAGGAAGGTGAAGGGATGGTCCTTCGCCAGCGTCGCCAGCCAGAGCGACAGCTTGGCCAGGTCGACCGCCATCGGGTTCTTGTCCACGCCGTAGAGGCAACGCTGGGCCACGATGCGGCGGGCGTGGAGGATCTCGTCCTCATCCGGTGGGATGCTCGGCACGCAGTCGTGCGCGTGCCAGGCTTTGACCAGAGCTCGGCCAGGAACTGGCGGCAGGCCTCGACCAGGAACGCACCGGAGCCCATCGCCGGGTCGCAGACCTTCAGGTCGAGGATCTGTTCGGGCGTGGGGTTCGGGCCGAGGCGTTCCAGGATCGGCCGGAGGGTCGTCTCGACGATCGGCTCGGTGAGAACTCGCGGCGTGTAGTGCGAGCCCGACCGCCGGCGTTCGTCGGACGGCTGAAGGACCATCGCCCCGGGCGGAACGATGTTCGGCGTCGCCGCTCGGGCGACCTTCTTCTCCAGGGCCGCGACGGCGTCCTCAGGCGTCTTGGCGTCCTTCAGGCGCGGTAGCAGCCTGACCGGTCACGGCCTGGTCGGACTTCTCCTTGAGCCACTTGGCCCGGTCGGCGGGCTTGGCGGCGAGGAGCTCCTCCAGGTTGATCGTGGTCGGTGCGCCGTGCGGCTTCGTGGGCTTGATCGCAATCGAGCGGCCCTGGGCCACCTCGAGGTTGAAGCCCATGATCGTCTCGTAGACCGAGCCGATCTGCTCGACGTCGAGCGTCCGATAGCTGAGCCGCTCGCCGTCGAGGATGAGCAGGTTCTGGAGCACGCGGAAGACCACGCCGTCGGAAACCCGTGGCGGGTCCGTCCGCTCGCCCGGCTCGCGCCTCGAGCCCTGCGACCTTCCTTCGAGGAACGGGTAACGGTCCGGGTCGAACAGATACCCCTTGCGGGCCAGCAGCCTCATGCCGCCGTGGCGGCCGCCGTCGTAGATCAGCCGGAAGAGCGTCAGGAGCTGGGCCCACGCGCCGATAGCGGTGGTCCATCGTGTCGGTATAGCGGCCGGCGTCCTCGCGGAGCCGCTCGAAGAGGCCGATGACCGAGTAATACTTCTGGTAGACCTCGTCATTCGAGAGGAGCGAACGGTCCTCGGCATAGAGGATGAAGACCAGCCGCAACAGGACGCGGAGCAGGCCGCGCGTAGACCTGGTTCGGGTCGTCCTTCAGCACCTCGCGGAGCAGTTCGCCGTGCCGCTGATCGTCGGCCGCCTGGAAGCCGCGGAGCAGCTCATAGAGGGCGGCCAGCACTTGCTCGGCCAGCTTGGTCGAGACGAGGTTCTGGTACTTACGGCTCTCGGCGAGGATGTGCGGCAGGCGCTGCTTGTCCGGAAGCGTGAACAGCCGCTCGGCCGAGAGCAGCATCTGGAGCGCCGCGAAGATCGGCCGGCCCGCCACCTCGGTCATCGCCTGGACGGGAAACGTCAGATGACCCGAGGTCTCGCCGCGAGGGGCGTAGACGAGCCGCAGGTGCGTCCCGTTCGAGAGCAGACCGATCGGGACCTGAGTCTCGCGCAGGAGCCGCTCAAAGCGAGCCTGGGGGCTGGCCTGCCAGCGGTGGTCCTTGGCATCGGTCTCCGGAGCGTCGTCGAGGTCGAGGCCAAGCTTGACCCGCTGGATCAGCATCAGCCATTTGCGGTCGCCGCTCCTGGGTCTTGTCTGAACTCCGGGACGGCGTAGGACGGGCGGAGCGTCTCGTTGTATTCCGGCAGGGCGACTTCGAGTGTCTCGGGGACAGGTTCGCCGTCGGGACTGCCCAGCAAGTCGGCCGGCTCCCAGCCGAGGATCTGGGTGGCGAAGCGCGGGAAGTCGCGGATGGCCGGTTGAGGGTCGTCCTTGCCCTCGACGGTGATCTGTTCGACGAGTTCGAGGAAGCGGGTGTGGTCGGGGATGATGTTCTTGTTCGGGTACGCTCCGGCGGCGGCCAGCGCAGGTGGCGAGACGACAAGGCCGACGGGCTGGAGGTAGCCGAGCCATTCTTGGTGCGCGATCAGTTCCGGATCTCTGGCCATGATGTCACCCCGTAACGGGCCAAAGATAGACCAGCCCGACCGGCTCGATGCGCTGGGCCTTGACCTCGTAGATGCGCCTGGATGCGTTCAGGCTCGGATGCTAGCTCCTGGTCGATCGCGCGGAGCCGCTTGTCCCAGTGCCGCTTGTTCGATTCGAGCTGGCGCTGCTCGTCGTCGTTGAAATCGAGGAAGAGCTGCGGGTCGCGGTACTTCCCAGCGGTTTCGGCCACGCGCTTCTTCTGCTCCTCCAGGATCGTTTTCATCGCGGTGGCTTCCTGTTCCGCCCGCTTGGCCAGTGCGACTCGGGCCCCATCGGCGAGCTCTTTGCCCCGCTGAGTTCAGGTGCGGCAGCAGCTCGTTCGATATCGCGTGCGGCGGCCTCGCGGAGCTTCGTCTGGACTGACGGGATCGACGTCAGGTGCGTTCGCTCGGCAGCAGGGCACTCTCCAGCAGGTCGAGGGTCTTTAGCTCGGCTTCTCGCCCGTAGGGGCTCAGGCCGTGTTTCCGCTGGCTCAGCTCGATCCAGCGGGCCGTGACCGGCACCAGTTCCTCGTGCAGCCGGGCGGCCCGCGGACCGTAGAGGCAGAGCCGGCCCATCAGGATGACTCGGGGGATCGCATCCTTCGAATGGCTCAGGCACGCCCGGGAGAGGTCGTGAGGACGAAGCCCTGGGCGGTGAACCGGCCGAGCAGCCGCCGGACGACGCGGTGCTCCAGGTGAAGGTGAACCACGTCCTGGTCCATCGTGCCCGGTGTCGTGGAAGACGACCGGCCGGATCGGTGACTCCCGCCGCCATTCCCAGGGTTTCTGGTCGCGCTTGCGGGGTGCCCGGAGCGTGTCCATCGTCTCGGCCCAGGTCGGATCGGCTCCCTGGCGCTGGTCGAGCGCGGGGAACTCGAACCGGTCGATCGGCTTGTCCCAGTCGTCGCCTCGCGCCGAGCGGCTTCAAGGGATCGGCGTGCATCATTTGCAAGTGCGCACGAGATGGCGGAGCGGAAATGGTCCTCGCTGAGGGCGATGACTTTTTGGGAACGCTCTTTCAGGGTCCGGAGTCGATCGATCTGGGCCTTCAGGTCCTCTTGCCGCTCGCGGGCCGCTTCCAGCTCCTCGTTCGACGACCTCTCGGTTCTCGGCGTCGGGATTGGTTTCTTCCAGCTCCTTGGCGAGCGCATCGATGTCGCGGTGGCGGATACCGTGCTTGAGCGTGCTGGCCAGCCGGCCTTCGAGCACCTGAGAGAGGCTGCCCAGCTCCTTCTTGATCGTTTCCGTCTTCTTGACGAGCACCTTCGAGGATGCGGTCTTCCTTGCGGTCGGTGTAGACGAAGTAGTGGCAGTAGACCTCGGCGTTGGGCTGGAGCTTGCGGTCGATGCGACCGTTGCGCTGCTCCAGGCGGCTCGGGTTCCAGGGCACGTCGAAATGGAACAGGTTCCAGCAGTGGGTCTGGAGGTTCAGGCCCTCGCGCGCGGCGTCGGTGGCGATCAGGATGCGGACCGGGTGCCGTTTCGGGTCGGTCGTGAACGCGCGCTTGATCTCCTCGCGCTCGGCCGGCGGCGTCGGACCGTGATAGATGGCGATCCGCTCGCTGGCCCGGTCGGTCGTATCGATGGCGGCCGCGAGCTGCTGCTGGAGGTAACGCTTGGTGTCGTCGTACTCGGTGAAGATGAGGATCCGGGTGTTGTTCCACCTGGCCGGCTGGCCCTGGCGCTGGCATCGTTCCGAGCGGCGGCAGGTCCGGGCACATCTTCTGTCGAATCCAGTCGACCAACTTGCGGACCCGGGCATCGGGAAGACCCCTCGCCGCCTCGGCGATTTCGGTCATCTCGTCGAGGAGTTGCTTCTCGCGGGCGAAGCGCGTCTGACCGGGCGGGCGTCGTGTCGAGCGTGGCCGCCTCGATCTGGGCGTCTTCCTCGGCCTGGAGTTCCTCCTCGGAAAGCGTGGCCCGGTCGTCGTCGTTGTCGATGCCCTCGGCGAAGAGTGACGGCTCGCCGGCATGGCTGTTCGGATCGGTTTGCCCGTCCCTCGGCCGCTTCCCATTGCCGCTGCACGGTCCGGCGGTGAACGCGGAGCGTGCGGGCGAACGCCTCCACTGACGAGAGCAGGCGCTGTTGCAGCCCGGAGATCAGCAGGGCGGCGCTGGCCTGCTTGCGCTTGGTCTCGCCCTTCAGGCGTTCTTCTCTCAGCTCACGGTACTGGTCGAGCAGGACCGAGAGACGCAGCTCGGGGGTGTCGGCCGGCAGGCCGCTCAGGTCGATCTGGCGGACGACCCGCTTGGGGAACCCTCCCGCGACGGCCCGCAGGTCTTCCTTGAGGCGACGAACCATCACGGCGTCGAGGACTTTCTTTCTCCGGACCGGGACGCCCCGGCAAAAGCGCTGGGGGTCGAGGATCTCGAGCAGGGCGGAGAAGCTGTTCGAGTGCCCGTTGTGGGGAGTGGCCGAGAGGAAGAGCCGGTGCTCGAACCGCCCGGCCAGGTCGCGCACGGCCCGGGTGATCTTCGAGTCGATGGCATACTTCGCGCCGCTCGACGGGGCGGCGTGGTGGGCCTCGTCGAGGATCAGCAGTGAGCCAGGCCGGAAGTCGCCGAGCCAGTCGCGAAGCGTGGCGGTGTAGGCCTCGTCGATCAGCAAGCCGATGCGAGACCAGGAACCGCGAGTGTGTCGTCCAGGGGTTGACGCCGTAGCCGCGCTCCTGCCGGACGCGGGCGATGTACTCCTTGTCGAGGATCTGGAAGACCATGCCGAAGCGGTCCTCCAGCTCTTCGTGCCATTGGAGCAGCATGGAGGGCGGACAGGACACGACGATGTCCTGGACCTTCTTGCGGAGCAGCAGTTCTCGGGCGATCAGGCCGGCCTCGATCGTCTTGCCGAGGCCGACGTCATCGGCGATGAAGAGGTTCACCCGCGGCAGGCGCAGTGCCTTCTGCAGCGGCTCGAGTTGATAGGCGTCGATCCGGATGCCGGCTCGGAATGGGGACTGGAAGAGGTTTGGGTCGGTTGAGGTCACGCAGTTCCACTGAAGGGTGTGCAAGTAGGCCGAGAACAGTTTCGGCGGGTCGAACCCCTTGCTCGCGATCTTCTGCCAGGCTTCGGCCCTGATCGGCTCGGAATCGACCTCTTTCTCCCAGAGCACTTCAAGAGGTTGGCCCTGGGCATCATCGTCGAGGCAGGACATGCGCACGAGCGTCGAGTCGTCTCCGGCCGCGCGAGGGACGACCTCTTCGACGAAGTACTGGCGCTGCCGGACGCGGACGATTTCCCCTGCCTCGGGCGCTCGCAGCACCGACTGGGTTTCGTCGACGGTATTCACCACGTCGTCCATGAGTATCCAAGCCTGACTGCGCATCGGGGGCAAGCAACTGATCGGCCTGCATGTTGCCATGCGCGGAGATTGAATGCATCTCCCGGCAAATCAGGAGGCGACGGCGCAACCTCCTGATTCTAAGGTCCATGGAGGCGCAAGGGAACGGGCTGGCTGCTGGGAGGTGGCTAGAGGGATTGTCGTCGGGCGCCCGACGCGGAGCCCGTTCCTTGACGATTTCTCAGCCCGCCAATTCCTCGGCCTGCATCTTGGCCTGGGCTGAAAGGGGAAGTCAGACACGAATGGCACTGTAATAAGCGCTAAGCCGCGTCCAGCAAAGCCTTGCGAGCTTGATCCCGAGGAACCTTGAGCATGCGATAAGGTTTTGGGCGGCGTTTCTTGCAACGCGGCTCAACGCGGCCAGGGCGGTCGCCGACTCGGTCGAGCGAAGTCAGACACCCATCGGCTGCCCCCTACTGCTGAATGCACGCGCGTACCACAGGACACCTATCGATGGGCAGCCAGAGCGCGCTCAAACGTGAGTGCCTAGCAAGCCGCGCGTGGGTGTCTGGCAAACCAACCCGCGCAGCGTGCGTTCGCGTCGCGGCGCCACGGCCTACAGGCTGGCTCTTGAATTCAAGAACGCCGTTGTCGTGCTTATTGGCCAGGACATTGCTCATGTCTGACTGGCCCGGCTCAGGAAACGCGCGGGGGGAATTCTCGCCTCCCGGATGGTCACGAGACTCCAGCCCCAGGGCGTTGCCTTGGGCTGTGTCCCCGCCCCAGCTACGCTGTGGGCCCGGCCCCTTCGGGGCACTTCTGAAAATGCGAAACATCAAACGGCGGCGTACCTTTGGTCGTCTGCTCTTGCCCCTTCGTATCTTTCTTGGCGGAAACGAGTTGATCGAAAAAGTGTTCCTGCCAAGCTCGGGGCATCGTTGGCCCTTTGTCCGTTAGCTAATGCAATGACAATACCGAAAATGCCCGAACGCTCAGGAAGCAGACTGCTTGGTCGATGCCGCCGCCAGAACTTCGTCGAATTCATCACCCTCCATCAACCCGGTCGCGTCTAGCGTCGTTCGGATCATGGCAAGGTGATGGGGAAGAACGATCCGATTGGCACGGTATACGGGAAGCGCGAATTCGGCGCCGGATGGCTGATGCGCAAAGAAAACGTGTGACTTGGGCGCCACCGTCTCCGTGAAGCCGATCTCCAGCAACAACCGCCGCAGTTGGGCAAATGTGATCCTGCGGTCAGACATTGACGCGGCCCCCTGCTCGAAATCGTTGGTGAATCTCATTTTTTACGCGTGCGATTCTGTGAATCGCTTGCGGGGTGAGGCGATCCGTGGTCCGAATCCGGACGTTGATGGTTTCGCCGGCGCCAAACAGTCGCGGCATCTCGTGCCTCAGAACATGCTCCTGCACGTGAATCCAATAGGCGACGTCGTTCTCTCCATCATACACAACCAGGATCACCGGGTAGGTCTCATCAAGCCAAAGTTTGAGGTCGCGCCGGCTGATCTTCCAAGAAAACACCTTGCCTTTCGCAAGTCGCGGCAGCCGATCGGTGGCCTTGACCTGGATATGAACCGCGCCCGGCTCGAATTCGCCTCCTTCGGTATAGGTGGCCAGCGTCAGATCGTATCCGTAATCGTGCTGGACCCGGTCGACCGAAAACCCGCACAAGAGCGCCTGCCGTTCCACGTGGTTGACACCCAGATCCGCCAGCACATGCTCGCGCGTCCGTCTCTTGCCTCGTACGTTTGGCGGAATCGATTCCAACGGCTTCCCCCGCGGCCCGAAGATCGCTGCAACCTCGGTAGCGTCATCGTCGGAATCAGGGAACGCCGGATTTCGCGGGCTGCTCAGCGGCTGGACCATTGGAAGGCGCCGCATCGACGGGCTGCCGCAGCATGTCATTAACGACATCGACGGCCCATCGCTGTTCGTAGCGCGCCACATCGCCGACCAGCTCGACCATGCGTTGGACTTGCTGCGGGTGCTCGAGCTTCAGCGGCAAGAGTACGTTCGGTTTGTCGCCGCGCGGCTCGGGCGTATCGAACATGAGCATGTCCGGTATCGCCGCTGGGCCCAGGTTTTCCCAGCCATGGCCGCGCAAGTAGGCCCGAACTGCTTCGGGATGCAACTGTAGGATGCGAGGATCGATCCAGGGGTCGCGAAAGGTCATGGGCCGTTCCTTTCCGTGGCTCGCTGCATCAAGCGGGTCACCTCGTCTGCAGCCCAGTCATCATGCTCCCGCTCACCGCGTGCCGTCCTCCGGCGAATTCGCCGCCGCGGCTCGGCGCCACTCGCTCTGAGCCGCCAAGTATCTTACCACGCTCACCTCTTCCGTCGCTCGCAACATGGAGGCCGGATCCTGAATCACATTCAATTCCGGCTTCGTTTTGCACGTCGCAGCGACGTAGAGCCAGTAGTCCTGGCCGACCCGCTGGGCCTTGATGAACTGGTTGGGCGTCAGGGCGACGCCGCCGGCCCGGCCATTGACCGCGACTGGAATGGCATCGACGTGGAGGCCGATCACTTACGGTTTCTCAACCGGCCAATTCCTCGGCCTGCGTCCTGGCGTGGGCTCGCGCGCGCCGCCGCGCTGGGGCCCAACCCCATCTGGCCCAGCGTGCCTTCGCGTCGCGTTTCCGCAGCCAAGAGGTTGCCTCTTGAATTCAAGAACGCCGGTGTCTTGCGTATCGGCCAGGACACTGCTCATGTCGGACTGACCCGGCTCAGGAAACGCGCGGGGAAATCTTGCCGTGTTTCGCGCCGGGTGGGCCTCGTCGATGTCCTCTTTCGTCCCGGGGGTCCGTCATGCCGACGTAGCCGCCTTCGCGCCACATTGCGACGCGCTGGCGGATGCGGTTGACTGACTTGTTGTCTTCGATGCGGTCCTGCGTCCATTCCGTTTCGAACGCGAGTTGCTTGCCTTTTCTCTTTGGCATCTTGATCGGAATGAAGTAGGAGCTGGAGCGCCGGCCCTGGGCGATCTCGTTGGTAATGCCTTCGTCGGTGAACTTGAAGTGCCGCGTCGGCTCCCGAAACTGAGGGTTGAGGATCGGGCTTTCGATCAGGGTGTCGGCCATGCGCTGCTCCTGCGTCGCCGTTGACAGGCGTACATACTGCCACACGAACGACACCAGGTCAATAATGAGGTAGGGGAAGAAGCAGAGGTCCATTGTTTACAATCGGCTTATCCATCGACGCCATAATGCCCCCGAACATCGGGTGTCTTGGAAGCCTTTACAACAACGCCCAGATGCGCACCGGCGAGTAGGAGGGTTCCGATGCCTGCGCCGGGGAGCACGACGCTGAGCGAGCTCGAGCGCCTCATCGCCGAGAATAGGGGCGAATGGGAGCGTGTTGAGTTCAAGAAGACCACCGGCGAGCTTCAAGGCGGGATGGAGTCGCTTTGCGGATTTCTCAATGGTGGCGGCGGTAAGGTTTTCTTCGGCGTCACCCACGCGGGCAGGATCCAGGGACAAGACGCGACCGACGCGACGTTTCAGGAAGTCGCAAACGCGATCCGCAAGCTGGAGCCTCCGGCTTGCATCGAGCAGATCCGCGTACCCGTGGGCGGGACCAAGGAAGTCCTGATCCTGGAGACGACCGTGCTTCTCGATGGCCCCTACACGTTCGATGGCCGGCCTTACCAGCGCATCGGCAACACGACGTCCCGGATGCCGCAGGCGGAGTATCAGCGGCGTCTGCTGGCCCGTGCGAGCGACCGGCACCGGTGGGAAAACCAAGTCGCGGAAGGGTACTCCGGAAGTGATCTGGACGTCGAGGAGATCGATCGGGCCGTGCGGGCGGCGATTCATTGCGGGCGGCTCGAAAGCCGGGCGTCCGACCCGCTTGATGCGCTCGATCGTCTGCAATTGCGGGTCGATGGACAGTTGCTCAACGCGGCCGTGGTCCTCTTCGGGCGAAAGTTCATGCCCTATTACCCGCAATGCACGGTGCGCCTGGCCCGATTCAAAGGGACCGACAAATCCGAGTTTCTCGACCAGCGACAGTTGCACGGCCATGCGTTCCAGATCCTTGACGAGTCGATGCACTTCATCTTGCGGAATATTCCGATCGCCGGTCATTTCGACCCAGGAAAACTGGAACGGCAGGATGTGCCGCTCTACCCGCCATTGGCCTTGCGGGAAGCCCTGGTCAATGCGATCTGCCACCGCGACTACACGATCGCCGGGGGGGCCATCTTCGTTGCGATCTACGACGACCGGCTGGAAGTCACCAGCCTGGGACTCTTGCCAGCGGGAGTCACCGTGGCCGACCTCAAGCGGGACCATGCCTCACGCCTGCGCAACCCGCTGATCGCCGGAGTCTTCTACCGTCGTGGGCTCATCGAACAGTGGGGGCGCGGCACACAGAAGATCGTTGAGTGGTGCGTGGCCGCGGGCCAGCCGGAACCCGAGTTCGAGGAGCAAGCCGGTGCGGTGGTCGTACGGTTTCGACCCAGTGGCTACCACCCGCCGCTTCGTGTGGGTCATGATCTGACCGACCGCCAGCGGAAAACCTTGTTGATCTTGAGTGGAGGGGAGCGGTGGATGGTCAAGGACATCCTCGATCGGCTGGAGCCTCGACCCGCCAAGCGGACCTTGCAGGATGATCTCAGCATGTTGCAGTCGTTGGGTCTGATCGAATTGAGGGGGCGTGGCGCCGGGGCAAGATGGTCGTTGCGGCGTGACCAGCAATAGTGCGGTAATAATGCGGAATAGTGCGGGAATAGTGCGGCGTTTGCGCGGAGAACGGCGCCGGGAACCATGAACTCACCGGGCATGCCCAATCTGACGACCGTTTCCGTCGGCTCTTGGGTTGTCGAACTCGTTCGGCTGTTTCTTGGGCATTCGTCCGACCAAGGGGATGTTTTGCCCGATCATCCAGAGTATTGGGACCAGGGCAAGAGCAAGCTCCCCTTCAAAGCCGGAGCGGCCGGTTGACCGAAACGGAATACTCGGCAGCGATCAGGAATTTGGAGCCCCAATTGACCCAGCGTCCCTTCGCGCCGCGGCGCCGCGGCTAACACGCTGGCTCCTGAACTCAAGAATGCCGGTGTCTTGCGCATCGGCCAGGACATTGCTCATGTCTGCCTGATCCGGCTCAGGAAACGCGCGGAGGAATTCTTGCCATGCTTCGCGCTGGACGGGCCTCGTCGTTGTCCTGTCCTCCTTCGGGACCGACGGGACAGATTGAGGGCGGCGAAACGACCCCGTAAGGCAAGGCGGGAGGTTGGGGCGTCGCTCCCGAGCGGCCGTGGGCTCGCGAGCCCCTCGCGGCGCGAAGCGACTCGACGAGCTGCTTGATGCTCTTGACTACCGGCTCCGGCAAGCCCGACAGGTCCATGTCGAGGACCGGCGATGACGACGATCACATCGAGCAAAACCGGCCCGGGGCAAGATCTGCGATGACACGCTTTACTTGGACATGAACCCAACGGTTTGGCCTGCTGCGCCCGTCCCGGCGAAATCCTCGCGTTGACGCAGCTACGGCACGATGTGTAACATTGAACACTAGCAGGTGAAAGGAGAAACAATGCACTTCCGTTTCAATTTCGAGCGAACACTGCAGGCGAGCGCCTACCTGCTGCGCCTCGATCACAAAAGGATGAGTTTCCTGCGCCTGCTCAAGCTACTCTATATTGCCGAGCGGGAGTGGCTCGCCGAAACCGGCGAGTCGATCACAGGCGACCGGGCTTACGCGATGAAGCAGGGCCCGGTTCTTTCGACCGTTTACGACCTGATCAAGGGTAATGGGTCGAAGGCCGGGGAGTGGGACGACTTCATCCACACCGAGGGCTACTCCGTCGAGCTCGTGAGGGATCCGGGCAGAGGCGAGCTGTCCAAGGGAATCGTGGAAAAGCTCGCCGAGGTCACCCAGAGGTACCGAGACATCGACGATTGGGAGCTCTCGGAGTTAACGCACGCGTTCAGGGAGTGGGCCGATCATTTCAAGGGTAACGCGAGCCCGATTCCCTGGCAGGAAATCCTCCAGGCGCAGAACAAGCCGGAGATGATCGCCTCCATCGAGCGAGACGAGGCAGCTCGACAAGTCTTCGACGACGTGTTCGGGCCGGAGCCACTCATGGAGTCAGCAAATCTACGAGGATCAAGTATAAATTCGTCGAAATCCTGCTCGAGCAAGAAGTGATCGAGTAAGCCATGGTGCGTCAGAATCCCTTTTTCGCTTAAGTGGAATCGCAGAAAACTCTGGGCGATTGTGGTGTAGGCTTCCAGCCTGCACGCTGGGCAGGCGAGACGCCTGCACCACAAACGTTTTGCGTCGCCACTTAGAGCGCCTGCCATAGGCGATCTTGCTCGTGATGCCTTCGTCAATGAGGTAGACCTTCCTCATCGGCTCCCGAAACGGAGAGTTGAGGATCGGGTTTTCGATCAGGGTGTCGGCCATGCGCTGCTCCCGCGTCGGCGTTGACAGGCGTACATACTGCCACACGAACGGCAGTGGGTCAATAAGGCAAGTCAGACACCCATCGGCTGCCGTTACTGCTGAATGCACGCGCGGACCAGAGGACACCCATCGATGGACAGCCGGAGCCCGCTCAAACGTGGGCGTGCGGCGGGCCGCGCGTGGGTGTCTGGCAAGCCCTAGGGTTTGAGTTTGGGCATCGCGCATTACTCCCCGACCAGCGCCAGGGCCTGGTCGGTGATCTGATCAGAAAGGAAAAGACCCGCTTGTCGCAACTGTTCAACCACGGGACGGGCATGGCGCAGGGAACCGATTTGCTTCGCCAGGATGACCAATCCGAGCGTTCCGCGCACTCCGATTTGCAATGTCTTGGCGCACCGACGGGCGTCGCGGTCATCGAGAACAACCTCGCAGTCCGGATCGCCTAGCGCAATCGTCAGCAGGGAACTCTCGCCGTCACCCAGACCCCATACGAGCACGGCTGGCGGAGTCGGCGGCGCCGCGACGACCTTCACCCACGCAGTGGTCTGGATCCGCTGAAAGAACCGGGTCGGATGGCCCTCGAGCGGCTACCTCGGTGAGGACTGCATCGGGAACGATCACCTCGGGTACGCCGGCGCGAAGTAACTCGAACTGGCCAACTTTCTCCAAAAAGATCAGGGGCGAGGCGTCGACGACTCGCCGGACTGGCGTTCCCACGACTCGAGCTCCTCCTTCAGCTCCTCGATGGTCACCTGGGATGCGGGCACGTTGGCGCGGAACAAAGCGTCAAGGAAATCGGCACGGGTCAGTCCCGCGATCTCAGCGCCTCGACCTTGTGAGATCAGTCCCCGGTCGTACCAAAAAATCGCCGCCGCCAGCCTCAGCTCGCGTGCGAACTCTTCGTCCGAGCGCGCGAACGGCAGCGCCACGTCGTCGGGCAGATCGATCGTAATGCTTTTCATCGCACGCACCTCCCAGCCGTGATTATAACCCCAAACCCTTCTTGCGCAAGCACCCAGCCATCCGAGCGCTTCGGTTCAATGCCGGCGGGATCGATGGCCGAGTGCCGCTAGGTGAGCTCACGGGCCAGTGGGGCCCTTCCGATTCGATCGGCACACCGACCGCGCGGCAGGTCCTTCAGGGGGAAGCCAGACACCCATCGGCTGCCCTTATTGCTGAATGCACGCGCGGACCAGAGGACACCCATCGATGGACAGCCAGAGCCCGCTCAAACATGGGTGCCTCGCAACCCGCCTCGCGCCGGGCGGAGCGGTTTTGCCGTGTGCGAGGATTGTGCACGACCACGCCATCAGTTCCACTCGATTTTGAGTTCGCCTGCTCGCGAATCTGGACCAAATTAAAGTTCGGACCGGGAAGATCAATTACTGACACGGAGATCATCTCGTGGCTTCTCCAGCTCAGATCGCGGCAAACCGGCTTAACAGCCGCAAATCCACCGGCCCGAGCACACCAGAAGGCCGGGCGAGGTCGTCTATGAACGCACTCAAGCATGGAAATTGCTCCCAAAGGCTTGCGCTCTTGCGCGAGGACTCGTATGCCTTTGAAGACCGATTGCGCAAGTGGATGGCCATCGGCGATGCGCAAAATGACGTCGAAGAGTACCTCATTTACCGGAACGTTTGCCTCTCCTTCGAGCTCGATCGTGCCCATCGTGCCCGTGTCCAGCGGTGCACAAGCCTCATCGAGCAGGCCGACGAAGATGAAGCCGCCCTGGCCCAGGCAGTCGGGAAGCAGTTGTTTTTCGATCGTGCCGGCCCCGCACCGCTCTATGGGAACCGGAAGTTTTTTTCCAGCAAGAAGAAGACATCGTGGAACGGAGAGGCCGTCGATCCCAACGACCCCGCCGCGCTGGTGAAAATCCTCGAAAGAAATGCTGCGGGGTGCTGCTGGCTGCGGGACCAGTGGCAGGCGCTGCGCTCGCAACTGGAGCCGAACGGGTTCTGGCAGTCGAACGATCGGCTCAAGGCCATTCGCCTCCTGGGCCGTCAGCCGGTCGAGGCGAACGAGGATCGACGCGTCGCCACAATTTTTGTGGCCAGCCACGCCCTGAAGCGAGCCGGCAAGACCGAGTTTGACGACCTCTCAAGCGACATGGAGGACTCGCAGCGCGACCGTTATCGGCAAGCCGTCTGCGAGCGTTGGCCCGATCTGTTCCGCGCCAGAGAAGAAGTCGAGTGGAGACAGATGCTGCTCGGCCTGGTCGATCAGAACATCGAGCGCTCGAGCGCGAAACTCGAAGTGCACCAGGAGAACGCGGAAGCCCAGGCCGAGCAAACAGTCGGCCGCCTCAGCTTCGATCCCAGCCCCGAAGGCGAGGCACTGCGCAACTACCTGATCAAATGCACGAGCACACTGTTCCGAGGAATGGCCAACTATCGTGACTACAAGGCCAAGACAAAGGCCGCGTCGCACGCGGACAGTGGCGCGGAGCCGCGCGCCTTCCCGGACGAAAGGTCACAGGGCCCACGACGTGCGGACCACGAAAGCAATGGCTCAAAGCTCGCCGCTCTTGATCCGTTCGGGTCGGGCGATGGCCACCACGATCGTTTCGAGCGCGCCGACGCCATCGATTCAGACAGCGTGCAGCAGCACCGCGACGACATGATCGCGATCGCCGAAACCGACGAAAATGCGACGAACGAAGCCAATTTCGATGAAACCATTAGGAGCACAGAAGTACAAGAATCGATTCAACTTACGCCAGATTCCGCCGCTCTTTCAAAACTTGACAATTGCGGCTCCGCCGCAATAGAGCAGGAGAGCGGAGAGAGGAGTAAGGAGACCAGACAAGCCATCGCCCGCTCGCCTGCGGTCTACTCACTCCTTTCTACTTTCTTGGCCGAGACCGTCGCCCGCTCTGCTGCGGTCTACTTTCTGCTTACTACTTACTTGAAGGAACTGCCTCGCCGGTCGCAATCCGCCCTCCAAAATGGTTCCCCAGTATTTTTATTCAAAGAAAAGTATCCCGAGACAGGACAATCGCTTCCAGCATAGCGTTGCGCGGTTTTCGGCTGCGACGCGTTAGAGAAAATCAGAAAAGGCCGCATATTAATAGGTAAAAGGCGCGCGTGCGCGCACGCAGGCGAGTGCGCACGCCGAGCTGAACCGCCGCATGAATTGCACACTTGGAATGGCCGTCTCTGAGACCGACCACGGCGATCATGCAACCACGAAATCGCCGAAAAGCACGAAAAAATCAAATCCTGCGAACGCTCGCGTTGCTACCGGTGCCCCGCCTTGGTCTCTGCTCTCCCTTTCGTGTCTTTTCGTCGATTTCGTGGTCGGTCCAGCGGACCGATCGGCGGAATCACGCATTTCGACCAGCAAAGGCTGCGGGGAATTCGCGGCCACAGCCCAAAAATTAACAATGTGCTCCAACGCGCTACAATTTGGACCGGATAAACCGCACACACGATTTGACCCCCACAACCGGCATCCCCACCCGCTCCCGGCCGAGAACTCGCGCGGCCCAAGATGGAGAGCCTCGCCCTGGCCTGATGAAAACGGGGCGTAATTTTCACATTTTCGGCTCGGGGCGTTTTCGTTGAATCTGTTGCGCTTTCGGGCAGACGTTCGCGCTCAGACCTCAATAAGGAAGGCAGGAAAGCAGGAACAGCCTCAAGGAGCAATGACTCGCTTGGGTCCGAGCGTTGTCTTGGCGAAGTTGAGCAGTAAACCGTGTTGCCTATCCACGGCCTTGAGTTGGGAGCAACCGACCGCGAAGTGGATGTCTTCCAGGTTCTTGCGAGAAAACCCGGCCCGAGCCGCCGGTGCACCTCGATCGCCGCTCCGATGATTTGCTCGGTCAAGGCTTCGTGTTCCAGAGCCATTTTTCTTCCTTCCTGCTTTCTTGGTTTCCTTATTCAAATCGACGAATTGGTGTCCCAGTCCCTGAGGGGCGAGACGAAGGCTCACGGATTCACTTCGACCCATGCAATGTGCCGTTTGCCCCCGTCCGCAATCCCAACGGGTGAAAATCGCTCTTGGCCTTGTAGTTGGACGCGACTCTCCTGAACGTTGACCGGACACAATCGAGCTCCAGTGCCGCACCTCAAGCGGAGCCATGCCCCGCGGCCGGTGGCCGCGCGAACCACGTCGTGCGCCCGTCAGAGGGATCGCGGTGCGAGCCCGATGGCTGGCTGCGCCAGGTCACCTTGACAGATAGCTGGATCGGCGTTATCCCGTGGCAGCGCCCCCATAGGGATTGCCGTGCGCCACGCTTGGTAACGCCGGTCCGATTGAGTGAGCCGCGCGTCGAGCGAGGTCCATGTCAAACCACAGAAGAGGGCAAAGCCAGGATGGCTGGATTAATCGGCAGGGCCACGATCCGATTCGTGTCGATCGCCCGCAGCGACGGCATCTGGGCGGCGATCGAGCGCGTGGCTCGCAAGGCGGGCCGGCAATTCAGTCTGGCACGTTGGCTGCCAGGCGCGGGACGGTGGTCGGGCCGATGCCGCTATTTTTCGCCCCCGCCGCCGCGCGACGCTTACGACGTGTGGATGAACGTCAACTGCGAGAACCCCCTCCGACGGCGCCGGCTCGACGCGGCGAGCGAGCGGCTGACGCATGCCGGCCGACTGAACTTCTCGATTCTCGTGCCCGTTTACAATACGCCGGTCGACGTTTTGCGCATGACGATCGCCAGCGTGGTCGACCAGTCGTTCGCCGACTGGGAGCTGGTCCTGGTCGACGACGCCAGCCCCGATGCGCGAGTTCGGGCCGAGATGCATGAGTGGGCGGCGCCGCGACCATCGCATCAGCGCGATCCACCGCCACGACAACGGCAACATCTCGGTCGCGACCAACCAAGCGGCCGCGGCCGCACGGGCGAGTTTCTCGTCTTCCTCGACCACGACGATCTGCTCGATCGCGATGCGCTTTTGCATCGTCGCGACTTATCTCGACGCCCATCCGGATACCGACCTGCGTTTACAGCGACGACGACAAGATCGACCTGGACGGCCGGCGTCACTCGCCGCAATTCAAGCCCGACTGGTCGCCCGAGCTGCTGCTGTCGTTCTGCTATACGGGCCATCTCACGGCGGTTCGGCAGGAGCTCTTCCACGAGGTCGGCGGCATGCGAGCCGGGTTCGAAGGCTCGCAAGACCACGATTTCTGGCTGCGGGCCAGCGAGCGAGCGCCGCCGCGTCGGCCACGTCCCGCAGCTTCTCTACCACTGGCGCGTGCTGCCCGGATCGACGGCCTCGAGCGGCAACTGCAAGCCGGCGAGCTTTGAAGCCGGGCGGAAGGCCGTCGAGGAGGCGTTCCACCGCCGCGGCGTGTCGTGCACCGTCAAGCAGGCCGAGTGGGCCGCCGCCGCCGGCTGCGCGATCTTTCAGCCCGTCATGCCCCATGACGGGCCATCCGTCGCCATCCTTATCCCCACCCGCAATCAGAAGCGACGGCTCAAGTGCCTGATCGATTCGCTGGCGCAGACGACCTATCGCAATTACCGGGTCTACATTCATCGATAACGAGAGCGACGACCCGGCGACGCTCGAGTATCTGGCCGCGCAGCCGCATCGCGTCTTGCGAATCCCCAACCGGGATGGACGATTCAGCTTCGCCGCGATCAACAACACGGCCGCCTCGATGGTCACCGAAGACTTGCTCCTCTTCTTGAACGACGACACCGAGGTGATCGAAGCCCAACTGGCTGAGCCAGATGGTGGGCTGGTCGCGGCTGCCGGGCGTGGGCGCCGTCGGCGCGCGGCTGTTGTTCCCCGACCGCCGCATCCAGCACGCGGGGATCGTCCACGGGATTGAACGAGGGGCTCGCCGGCCATGCGTTTCGGCTGCTTCCCCTGGTGGCATCCCGGCACGCTCAACCTGGCGCGGGTATCGCGCGACTGCATGGCGGTCACCGCGGCGTGCATGCTCACCCCGCGCAAGCTGTTCGTCGAGCTCGGAGGATTCGACGAGGCGCGGTTCGCGGTCGCCTACAACGACGCCGACTACGGCTATCGCCTGGCCGACGCCGGCTATCGATCGGTCTACTGCGCCGAGGCCGAGCTGCTTCACCACGAGGGATCGTCGCGCGGGTTCATCGACAACCCCCGCGAGAGTCGCCGCCTATCGGGAGGTGCATGGCCATCGGGTCGACCCGTACTTCAACCCGCACTCTCGATCCTGAATCGGAGACCTTCGAGACCAGGCCGACGGTCGTGCCGGTCGGCGGACACTCGCGACCGCTGCCGTCCTGGCGGTGATCCCCATAACCTGAACTGCGAGGGGGCTCCCATGTTTGAGCGCGACCTGCTGTCGCGATTGAAGGCCGCGGGCGCGGTCGACCCCGTGGTCGTTTCGCCCTGTGACGGGCCGCTGCGAGCAGTCGTACGAGGAGGCCGGCATCGAGGTCCGGATCGAGCCGAGCTTGGGCGGCGTACCGGCGACGTCTCTGGATGCCTATCGAAAAGCGAGTCGCGCACCTCGGCGCGGATCATGCAGCAAGGGGCGCTTCGGGGTCGTTCACGCCAACACGCTGCAATCGTACTGGGGGGTCGACGCGGCGCGAGCGGGCGGGACTGCCGTCGGTCTGGAGCGTTCACGAAAGCGATCCCTGGCAGTCGCATTTCGAGGCGTTGCCGACGCCCCTGCGCCGCGGCGGCCCTTGCTTGCCTGGCGTATCCCTATCGCGTCGTCTTCACCGCCAAGAGCTCGGCCCGCGTCTGGGCAGGACCTCAATTCGAGCTGCAACTTCGGGCTTGATCCGCTTTGCCTTTGATACCGAGACGTTTCGCGCCGAGCTGGAAGCGATCGATCGGCGCGACGCTCGCGGCGGCAGCTCGGCCTTGAGTGAAGAGCGATGTCTGTGCGTTCTGCTCGTGGGAACGGTCTGCGAGCGCAAGGGACAGCACGACCTTCTGCACGCGTTCGCGAGCCTGACCGCACGAGATCGGCTGCGCGGGTGAAGTGTATCGTCGTCGGGGGCCGCGACGAGCCTGCGCTACAGCCGGCAGCTCGTTTCACAAGGCCGAGTCGCTCAAGCCCGATCGGCGCGATCGGTTCGTCGTGGTCGCCGAGACTCGTGAGACCGCGCTGTACTGGCGCGCCGCCGACATCTTCTGCTGCACGTCGCGGATCGAGAGCTATCCGCGGGTCATTCTGGAGGCGATGGCCGCCGGACTGCCGATCATCACCACACCCGTCTTCGGCATCGCCGAGCAGGTGCGCGATTCGGTGAACGCCCTCTTCTACCAACCCGGCGATGTTTCGCCTTGCGCCGGCACCTGGTGCGGCTCGTCCGCGACCCACAAACGAGGTCGGCGCTCGCGGAGGCTTCGGGGTGGGTTCTCGCGGGCTGCCGAACTATCGCGATATGGACCAGCAGTATCTGAGCACGTTCGAGGCTGCGGCGGAGAGTGCGCCCGTGCACGAGTTCGAGGCCGGCACGGCCGGTTCGTCTGCGGCCTCGCAGCAGGGCGGGCGGCGAACATGGACGATCGGCTCACCGCGCAGGTCTATCGTGCCGCCACACAGCCGGCCTGGCGGAGCCGACTCCGAGCGTTTGCAGGCAGGCCGCGGATCGAGAGGTGCCCCAGCCCCGTGATCGTTCCGCGCCGCCGCTGCGATCTGATCGCGGCGAATCGGCTCATTCACCCAAGGAGCATGCAATGCGGCGTATTTCCAAGCCAATTCTCGATCGGAGGCGGCAGATCGCCGCGAAATTCCTGGTCGGGTCAGGCGTTGAGATCGGTGCCCTTCATTATCCGATCCAGACGAGCACGCGGGCGAAGGTCCGATACGTCGACCGGATGAATGTCGACGGCCTGAGGAAGCATTACCCGGAATTGGACCAATACAAGCTCGTGAATGTCGACATCGTTGATGACGGCGAGACCCTCGCGACAATCGCCGACGACTCACTTGATTTCATCATCGCCAATCACATGCTGGAACACACGGAGAACCCCCTGGGTACGATTCGCAACCACCTGAAAAAGATTAGGCGCGGAGGGACCCTTTACTACGCAGTGCCGGACAAGCGGTGCGGCTTTGACATCAATCGCCCGCTCACGCCGTTTGAACATCTGCTTCGCGACGATCGCGACGGCGCGCACTCGTCGCGCACCCTACACTTTCAAGAATGGGTGCGATTCATCGAGAAGGTCGAGGACCCCGCGCAGGCCGAGATTCGCGCCCAAGTGCTGATGGACATGAATTATAGCATTCACTTTCATATATGGGATTGTGATCACTTCCGCGACTTCCTGAAGCGCGCTCGCGCGTATCTCGGCCACTCGTTCAAGATCAAATACTTCGGCAAGAACTACGTGGAGGCGATCGCCGTCTTGAAGAAGCCGCGCAGACCGCCGATCTTGAAATTGCGTTGGGGTGCCTAGCGCAAACGAAGCCAGGAAGTCTGGAACGGCCGAATGGAAATCCCGGAGCCGGAACCACTCAGATCCCACGGTCTGGTTCGTTCAGGCCGTCGGTACCACGCCCTCGGGGGCTCCAGCGGCATTCGGGTCGCGTTTCCGACCGACCAGGAAGAACTGCGCACCGAAGATGCCCCAGAGGATCGGCAGCTTCAGATAGAGCCGCACCAACCACGACCAGCTCGGCAGGCGACTCCGGAACGTATAGGGAAGCGTGCTGGGCCACACCAGCTCGACAGTGAAGCCGGTGAGCAGCAGCGCTTCGGCGACGGCCTTCTCGGTGAGGGGCAAGTGGTGGTCGAAGTAGTCGTAATACGCTTTGGGGCAACGCCGGAAGTTTGGGCCGAGGATGAGCACGCGTCCGCCCGGCTTGAGGGCGGCCAAAACTGCGCTCAGCACCTCGAGAACGTGCTCACGCGTCCGGCAGTGCTCGAGAAAGTTGCTCATGAAGGCGGCGTCGAAATGAGCGGGCGGGACGACGTCGCCGAGCCGTTCGGCGGCGATCTCGTGAAAGACCACGCCGCGATCGGCATGATGCCGCGTCTCGGGGTTCAAGTCCACCGCCACGCGCTCGGCGGCGGCGATGTTGTTTATGAACTCGCAGTACCCCGCGGCGACTTCGAGCACACTGCCGTCCCGGGGGACGTAGCGTGAGAACCACGAGTCGCACAGCACCTTCCAGGTGGCCGCCCGGCGGGCAAGCATCTCGGTCGGGAACCGGTTCTGGTAGATCCGCTCGACGAGAGACTCGAGCGGCGCGTCGCGCACCACGTTCAGTGTCCGCGTCATCCGTCCTCTTTCACGAAGAGCGACAGCGTGTCGAACGGGCAAACCGGCTCGGCCGTGGCGGATCGCGCGCTTCGCCATCAGATTACCCCCGCTTCCAACTGGCGCTCGACCCAGGGAATCACTTCGTCGAGGATCTGATCGAGCGAGGTATTGGCCTCGAAGCCCAGAAGGTTACGCGCCTTCTCAACCGACGGGATGCGACAGCGCACGTCGTAGGGGAAGGGGTTGTCGGATACAGTCCTGAACGGCTTCGACTCGCCATGGATCTTCCGCCAGATCAGTTCGGCAAGCTCCATCACCGTTGTCGATTTCGCGGTCGAGAGATTGAAGTCTTGGTTAAGCGCTTGGGGATGGAGCGTGCAAAGCCGAATTCCTCGGGCAAGGTCTCCGCCGTAGGTGTAATGGCGAATCTGCTGCCCGTCGCCGAGGATGTAGAGCGGGTCCTGGCCTTTAAGCACTTTCTGCACCAGGTCGGGCACCACGTGGCTCATGGCGAGCTTGACGTTTCCCGACAGGATCTCCTTGTCGCACCGGGCGCACCGCTCGCCGATTCCCACGCAGTTGAACGGCCGAGCAATTGTGTACGGCAAGGCATATTGCTCGTGGGCCCCCTGCGCGTAGTACTCGACGGCGAGCTTCTGAAATCCGTAAGTCGATGCCGGCGGCGGACAGTGGCGCTGGTCCCCCTCAACGCTCGGGAAATGAACAGCGCCCTCAAAGACCATCGACGACGAGATGACCGTGATTTTCTGCAGCGGTCCGTCACGATGGGCCGCGATGGCCGCGTCGAATGCAGCCGCGGTAATCCGCTCGTTCTCGGCCAGCAAGTCGTATGCAAAGGTATGGAAATACGATATCCCGCCGATCATGGCGGCGCCGGCAATAAAGTGATCGCAGTCGCCCAGGAGCTCGTTGAGAAGCGCGACGTCCTTGGCGTCGCCGCGCACCAGGCGATAGCGCGGGTGTTCCAGGCTCGCTTGCTCGAGGTCTCCGTACTTGGAAAAGTTGTCGAGCCCAACGACGTCGTGCCCGTCGGCGAGCAGCTCCTCGACCAGGTAGCCGCCGATGAAACCGGCTGCGCCTGTGACCAAGACCTTCATGAACATTGCTCCGCGTGCCTGGCGAGAAAAGAGCCGCTTCGACTCCAGTATACGAACACCGGCGCCCTGGGCACGCCTGCCCGAGGCATTAGCCGCTCACGCAGCGGTGCGCTCCAGGGAACTGGTTGCGTCGGCGTGGCCAAGGTAGTTGAAGACGTCGATGACCGGTTTATCGATCTTAAGCCGCCGGTAATCTTCGTGACATGCCCCCAGGAACACGAAATCGGCCTCGCGCAAGGCAGTTTCCAGCGGCACGAAGCTGGGGTCGTCGATGTACGGGTCGGTGCAGAGTACGTGCCGGCACTCGAGCGTGAGCACCTTGCGTAACTTGTATGCCAGCGAATCGCGGGGATCGTCGCTATTGCCCTTGAATGCCATGCCGAGAATCGCAGCCGTTGAGCCCGCCAGGCTGTACCGCGCTTTGACGGCCTCGACCAGGATAGAGGGAAGGCCCTCGTTGACCATCATCGCCGCCTGTCCCAGCACGAAGGCATTGTGATTGAACGCGGCAAGCTGCATGGTGTCCTTGAGCAGGCAAGGCCCGCCCGCGAACCCCGCCCCCGGAAAGCCTGCCATGCGGGGATACTCAGCGGTCATCGCTCGCCGAATTCGGTCGAACTCGGCCCCGAACTTCTCGGAGATCACGAAAAACTGATTCGCGATGGCGAAGCTGATGTATCGGTAGGCATTGGAGAAAAGCTTGGTTAGCTCGGCTTCGACGGGAGGCAATTCGATCACTCTGGCGCCGATCTCGCTGAATAGGGCCACGGCCCGTTCGGTCGCACGCGAGGTCACACCGCCGACGATTTGGGGCAACTTCGTGAGTTCTAGAAGTGCGTGACCCTGGGCAATCCGCTCGGGGCAGTGGGCGACGTCGATCGCCAAGCCCCGTTCCGCTGCTCGTCGATCCAGGCGAACAGTCACGCCCGGAAAGACTGTGCTCCGCAGGATCAGGAGCTGCCCCTCACGCATCTGGTCCAAAACAAAGTCGATCGCGCGGTCGAACGACCGTACGCTCGGGTCCATGAATTCGTCCACAGGGGTGCCGATCGTCACGATGACCGCGTCATGCTCGCGTATGGCCTCGCACGACGTCGTGACCTGCAACCGGCCGCTGGCCAACATTCGGGGCAAGAGCTCATCGGCACCATGTTCCAGGAAGGGCATTCGTCCCGCCGCGACTTGCTGCACCCGGCCGAGATCCGTATCGAGCAGGGTCACCATCGCCCCGGCCTCGGCAAAGACGAGGCCCAGGGGAAGGCCGATGTGGCCGCATCCTCCTACCAAGCATATCGAATGCTTCATCGGCACGAGTCCGTTCTCATGGTTCCGCGCTTTCTCCCTAGGATAATCGGCAAATCCGGCAAATTCCTTGATTAATTCTTGGCGCCAGTCGTCGCTCTTCGCCGCTGTTTTCAGGGCCCGCGCAAACTCCAGAGCCGAAAGGCTATCGGGAGACCCCGAGGTGCGATTCCGATGCCCTTTGCCCCCGCTCTTGGCCAATCGTCACACCCGGGCGACTGTCATCCTTTGGTTCTTACCCTGACCTTGGTCCGCCCCACGGATCGTTGCGAAAAGCATAAGTTCAATTCCGTGTCAGCGACCGACCGAATAAGTGCAAAAGTCGTGCTAGTCGCCCTTTGGACGTGGGACGATGGGGGAAAGGCGGTCCCTTGATGCAGCCGTGTTTGGAGGAAGTTCGGTCATGGCATTAGGGAGAGTCGCTTACCTCACCCCCCAGTATTTCGACGAACGGTCATACGTGGGCGGAGGCGAGCGCTACCCGCTGAACCTGGCCCGAGGGGTCGTCGAGGGTTCCCGCGGAGCTTGCGAAGTTGAGCTGATCTCGTTTGGTGATGCCCCGTTCACCAGACCTCTCCACCCCGGGGTCACGTTGCGCGTCTTGACCGCCGCAGGTCGCCCGCATAATCCGCTCGACGTGGTCTCGTGGGAATTGCCTGAAGCCTTTGCAGATGCCGATCTTATTCATATCCATCAAGCGTACACGCGATGCAGCGAAATGGGCCTTCTGGTGGCCAAACAGCAGCGAAAACCGATCTGCATCACCGACCACGGTGGGTTCACCAGTCCTCTGGGGGCCCAGGTGGGGAGCCTGGAACTGGCCGATCGGATCATTTGCTATTCTGAGTTCGGCGCCTCGTTGTATCGGACCGGAACCCCGATCGTGTTGATCAAGGGGGGCGTCGACGCGACCGTTTTCACTCCGCCCGCCAAACGGCTGCCTCGCGACCGCGTCCTTTATGTGGGACGCCTGCTTCCCCATAAAGGGATCGACAGGCTCATTGCGGCGCTGCCCACTGAGTTGCCCCTGACGGTCTGCGGCCGGTCCTACCATGATGATTTCTTTCGCCTGCTACGCAAGCTTGCCCGTGGTAAACGAGTGGAGTTCGTCATGGATGCCGACGACGAGACCATTCGCCACCTCTATAGCCGCGCCTGGGTGAACGTCCTGCCCTCGGTCTACCAAGATTGCTATGGCACGACGTACCTGGCCCCCGAACTGATGGGGTTCACCCTCCTCGAAGCGATGGCCTGCGGTACGCCCGTGATCTGCTCGCGTGTGGCAGCAATGCCGGAATTCGTCCGCGAGGGCGAGACCGGGTTCGTCTTCGATGATACGGACCACCTAAGCGAACTGCTGCGGCGGATGAGCGAAAACCCTTCCCTGGTAGAAACCATGGGGCGGCAGGCGCGCCTGGCGGTCGAACGCGAGTTCGATTTGAAAGTCGCCGGCGCCAAGCTCTGGGCGGTCTATGAGGACCTGCTCAGAGGGTACGAGGAGGCCGCTGCATGAAGGTCCTCGTCGTCAGCAATCTCTATCCACCAGACTTCATCGGCGGCTACGAACTGGGTTGTCGCCAGGTCGTCGACAATCTCCGCGGTCGCAGTCACGAGGTGCGCGTGCTCACGTCCGCCCCAAGGACCCCGGTCCCCGCTGAGCCCCACGTGCGCCGAAGATTCAAACTCATCGTCGATCAGTTTAACCCCTACATTCTCGCGAAGAGGGTCCCCGTCAGCGGTCACCTCGCCGAGGCGGAATCGCTCTACATCAATGCGAATAACGTCTTCAGTCTGATCGAGGAGCTGGAAGAGTTCCGACCCGACGTCGTCTACCTTTGGAATCTGGTTGGCGTGGGGGGACTAGGACTGGTCGGGTGCCTCCACCACCTTCATGTCCCCTGGGTCTGGCACCTCATGGATTGTGTCCCCCTTAACATTTGCAAGAGACAGGCAACGGTCATTTTCGTCCTGCGCGCGAGTTCCAGCGCCAGGTGCGCGGGACCTACCTGGCCTGCAGCCGGGGGCTGGTCAATGAGATCGAAGCCGGTGGAATTCGTCTCTACGGCGAGGTCGAGATCGTGCCGAACTGGGTTGTAGACGTCCCGCTCTCCAGGCGTAGCTCCTATCTCCAGGACGGGACCCTGAGGATTGCTTCGGCGGGGGTGCTCGCCCGGCACAAGGGTGTTGATGTGACCATCGAGGCAGCCGGTCTTCTCAAGGATTGGGGTTATCAGAACTTCCAAGTCGACCTCTTTGGAAAGGCAGACGACTTAACGTTTCAGATGATGGTTCAGAAGCTTGGCTTGAATGATCGTGTCACCTTTCAGGGGGTCAGGACGCAGGCTGAGCTCATGAGCCTCTACGAGCATTACGACGTCTTCGCCTTCCCGACCTGGGAGCGTGAACCGTTTGCGTTCGCCCCGCTGGAGGCGGCGGCGAGCGGATGTGTGCCAATCATGTCTCAAGTCTGCGGTAATGCCGAGTGGATGGTCCACGGGGTCCACTGCCTGAAGGTGCCGCGAACAGCGGAGGCATTTGCCGGGATGTTTCAGCGGATCCTCCAGGGGCAGATCGACCTGGAACCGTTGGGTCGCCGGGCCAGAGCGATGGTCCGCCGCGATCTCCACCTGGAGAAGTTGATTCCCCGAATCGAGCGAGCGCTCGACCGGGCGGCCCGAGCGCCGAGGCCGCCAGGGGGAAACACCACAGACGCGTATCAGTTGGCCGTGTTGGCGGAGAAACTTGCTCAGGTGCTCATTCAGGACTCCTACCGGGCCGCGTGAGGGGTCCGAGAACGTCGAGTGCGGTTCGTCGCGCCGCGCGGAGGCGGTGTCATGGTGCAGTGTTCTTCGGCCGGTGCGACGCGGCGTCTCTTGTGGATTTTTGGAGCTCGAAGTTTTGGTGCGGTCGGTTTGGAAAGAGAGCAAGCCGATGGGGAATGGACCCGAAGCCTTGTGTCCGTCAATCCCGGCTGAACGAGGAGGGTATTGCCATGCGTGATCTCGCGTCGCACACGGTCCGTTGGCATGTTCGCAACGGGATAAGGCGAGTCGTCACCCCCTTCCGTGCCTTCCTGTGCCGCCTGCTCCGGCCAGTTTTCCAGCGTCTCGACGGCCAGCTCCACGAACTGGACCGTCGCCAGAACCAGTTCGATCGGGACCTGAAGGCCGTGCTCGGGATGGGATGGGACCACGTCGCGATCGCACGACGACTGGCAGCGCTTGAGGACCATGTGGAGGCGCTCCTGGCGCGGGAGGCTGGCGGCGATTTGGAAGTAACGTCAGCGGGGCGCGCACGATCGGTGATTCGCTATCCGGGTCTGGAAGGGCACCCGGGTGACAACGAGGTAAAGCAGGTCGTTGACGTTAAGGTCAAGGTCAATTGACCATCCCCCCACTACTAGCGCGCGGGGAAAGCAAGAGCCATGGCAATAATCTCTTACGCCCAGAATTTCGAGGACGTGCTGCTCAACCGCGTTTTTCCAGAACGTCCCAGCGGGTTCTACATCGACGTCGGCGCTTGCGATCCAGTCATCCATTCGGTGACGAAGCTGTTTTACGACCGCGGGTGGGATGGGATCAACATTGAGCCGATCCCGAGCAGGTCTGAGATGTTGACTCACGACCGACAGCGAGACATCAACCTCCCCATCGGGCTCTCGAACCGGGAGGGGATGTGCACGTTCTACGAATGTCCCTCGCAGGCGGGCTCCTCGACCTTCTCTGAAGAGCGGGCCGAAGACCTGCGGCGAACAGGCTACGAGCTTGTGGAACATTCGATACCCGTCACGACCCTGGCCCGGGTGTGTGAGCAGTATGCCGTGCGCACGATCGATTTCCTCAAGATCGATGTCGAGAGTCACGAGCGGGAAGTTCTGGAGGGAGCAGACTGGAGCCGACACCGACCGCGGGTCGTCGTGGTGGAGGCCACTCGGCCGTCCTCAAACATCCCGAGCTACGAAGATTGGGAGCCTCTTCTCCTCGCGGCCGATTATCTTTTCGCCTTCTTCGACGGGCTCAATCGCTACTATGTGCGCGCAGAGGATCGGCAGTTGCTGCCGCTACTCGGCGTGCCGGCGAACGTCTTTGACCAGTTCGAGATCTACGATTATCATCGGCAAATTCAAGAACTTCGCCACGCGTTCGAGTCAAGTCAGGAATCCCGTGGAAGAACACAAACAGCCCTGGACGCTGCCCAGGCCGCGCTCGGCGAGGCGCGGAATGCTCTCATGGGAATGCGGCGAGCATTGGATGATTCGCAGATCGCACTTCACGGGCTTCAGGCCCAGTTCGACGCCACCCAAGCTCAGCTTGAGGTCACCCGGGCTCGGCTTGCACCCTTCCAGGAATTGGGGCCCATCGCTATCAAAGTGGCGCACAGACTGCGGCGCATGTCGAGTCGGTCCCCAAGACTTGCCTCAATAGCCAAGCGGATCATCCGTCGCGCCTACCCGCGCACCGAGTAATGGTCTTTGACGTGTGATTGTTCTCGTTGGGACGCAAACCGGGGCGCGATAAGTTGTCATCGTCCCGCAAAAAAGGGCGAGTCCCGAGACGCGCCCTTCCCACGTCCAACGATTCACGCCGGCACAAATTCAAGCATAAACGTTGAGGTCGAATTCGGCGAGCTCCGTATCCCGGAACACATAATGCGGGTCTCTGCGCTTGACGGCGCGGGCGGTCAGAGCACAGTTCGTGGGGTGGGTTTGGTGTTGGGTGAGGATTTCGAAGAACGAGCACTCGACCCACTGGCGCAGGCAGGGGATGGTCGGCACCCACCAGTTGCTGGCGTCTCCGGCGAAGTGCTCGTGATAGTAAAACCTCGCGGACACTTCGGGCGAGTCGGTCACCATGCCCGACACGATCAGAGTCGCCCCGTCCTTCATCACCTGGCGCAGGCGTGCGAAGGAGAGAAGGGGGTCCTTGAGAT
The DNA here is from genome assembly GCA_963830625.1 of uncultured Isosphaeraceae bacterium. Lineage (GTDB taxonomy): Bacteria > Planctomycetota > Planctomycetia > Isosphaerales > Isosphaeraceae > CAWHMZ01. The sequence continues at coordinate 160,488 of CAWHMZ010000010.1, forward strand.
GGTAATAGATGCCGCAATTGATGACGACGTCGAAATCCTTCACGCCGAGCTTGGAGACGTTATGGATGCTGACGTCGCCGAAGTACCTTGCCTTGGAACCGCGGAGTTTGGCGGCGAGGTCGAAGGTCGGGGAGTGAGTAAACGGGCGCTGGCTGCGGTCGTCGGTCGCGTAGATTTCTGACGCGCCGCGCTCTTCGGCCATGAACGACCAGAGGCCGTCCCAGCAACCGATGTCGAGGACCTTCTTGCCTTTGAAGTCGACTTCGTTCAAGGCGCTGACGATCAACGGATTCGGGGCTCCCCAGTGGCCGGGAGTCACAACGCCGCCGCCCACGTCAATCGAGTGCGCCCACGTCATTTCCGGGATCTTCTTGAGCAAACTTTCACGCGATTCATTCGCAAACTGATTCATCTTTCACCTCCGTGGATTTGCCCGTGCCCCGAGGTTCCCGACTCCGGCCGCGCTCCTATTGGATGAGAAACGAGCGCGTGGGTGGAGTCACCTCTTCAAAATCCTTTACACGGGGAGGTCGTCTTCGCGACTTTTGTAGTCTCGATTCGATAATTTGGCAATCCCACTTGAAGAAACGCCCAATGCTGGTCATTCTTGTTCGCCCCGCAACGTGTCAAATGGCCCGAATGGCACTACGTCAGGCTGTGGCCTCACTGGTCGGAGCGCCTCCAAGATGGACCAAACAGGCATTTTAGAACACACCGTTCTATCGAGCGTGTTTAACCTCGCTTCAGAGAGGGCGGCTTTCTGCTCATCCCCTGTGGCAAAATGTAACGGATCTAAGGATTCGTTCTTGTCGGAACTGCGACGAGCCTATATGAACTCCGTTCGCCAGGACCAAAGGGTCATTTCGGGAAACTGGATGGTTTCTCGCCAGAAGCCAGGGCAGGCTTCTAGGCCCGATAAAGGAGTTGTCACTTGGCTACTTTGAAGTTAGGCACGTCAAGGACATTGCCCTCCTGCATCTATATCGATGCCGCTCCCTTCTCTTGGCCCTGGTTCGCCGGCATCCCGCGCTACACGGCTCGATTGTCACTGGCACTGGCCGCACACGTGCCGGTCCGGTTCTTCGATGAAGGCCAGGAGCTGCTGCCGCCGCAGGACCTCAATTGGTCGCAGGACCAGGATCTCGAAGACTGGGGGCGCCAGATCTGGCAGGGTCGGCGCCGACCGCTCGGGACGCCCCCGGCGGATTGCATCGGCCTGTACTGCGCGGCGCGACCCAGCCAGCGGATCTTTCCCTACGAGGTCAGCATCCTGCACGACTTCTGCCCCATGGTCGTGCCCTGGGCCTTCCCGGACGCGGCCCGGGACGACTTCGGGAAGTTCTTGACCGAGGACATCCCGGCCTCGGACCTGGTGCTGTCGGACTCGCACTCGACGAAGGCCGACGCGGCCTGGTTCTCCCCGTTGGACCCGGAGCGGATCGTCGTGGCGCCGCCGGGGCCGAGCCTCTGCGTGGAGACCCATCGCCATCGCGGGCGGGTCGCGCGGTCGGACCGGATCGGCCTGGTGGTCTCGACGATCGAGCCGCGGAAGAACGCCCCCTTCCTGTTCGACTGGTTCCAGCAAGACGACGCTGCTGCCGCCCGACATGGAGCTGTGGTGGGTGGGCAAGCTCGGTTGGATGATCTCGCGCGACGGAGCTCGAGCGGATGGCGAATCCCGCCGGGGGGCGCCGGATCCGGTTCCTGGGGAACGTCTCCGACGCCGAGCTCTGCCGCCTCTACCAGAAGGCCAGTTGGTCGATCTACCCGTCGCGGTACGAAGGGTTCGGCTTCCCGATCCTCGACTCGCTGCGGCACGGCACGCCGGTCCTCGCGAGCTGCACCAGTTCCATGGGCGAATTCGACCACCCGGGAGTCTTCTTCTTCGACCCGCAAGACCCGGCGACGGTGGACCTGGCCTGGCAACGGCTCGAGGCGGCCAGGCCGGTCACGATCCCGCAGGCTCGGCTGGACGACCTCTACAACTGGGACCTTGTGGCCCGGGCCCTGCTGGACGCCCATGCGCGGAACCGCGCCGGGGTCGCTGCCGGCCGGCCTCGGTCCCGGCGGCCGGGTTCAGCGGCGCCGGCGCAGGGCCGGCAGGAGGAGATCCCCTCCCTCCCGCGGTCCCGGGGCCGGAGCAGGCGGCTGCCGCTCGCGTCAAGCAGAACGCTGGGCTGCGGATCGGGATCGAGATGTTCGGGACCCAGTCCGCCAGCCGCCACCGGGGTATCGGGCGGTACAGCCGGAATCTCGTCGCCACGCTGCTGGCCCGCGACCCGGACAACGACTACGTGCTCTACGGCCAGGATGGGCTGCCCACCGATCAGATCCCCACGGCCCCCAACGCCGTCGTCCGCCTGCTGCGACCCGACCCGGCCCGCGGCGAGACGACTCTGGCCCACGTCATGGAGCGGCTGACCGAGACCAATCCCGACGGCCTCGACGTGCTCCTGCTTGCTCAACCCCCTGGAACTGGCCCTGGGCTACGACCTCCCCGCCAAACCCTTGAACGGGCTGAAGATGGTCGCGGTTGTCTATGATCTGATCCCGTTGCTTTTTCAGGAGGAGTATTTCTCCCGCTGGCCGGGGCCGGAGTTCGTGCGCCGCTACTTCCAGGGCTTGAACCGGCTGCGCAGCTACGATGCCCTGCTTGCGATCTCGGAGGCGACCCGGCGCGACTTCGTGTCCTTGCTGGGTCTGTCCCCGGACCGGGTCGTCACCATCGGCACGGCCAGTGACGGTCGGTTCTTCGTGCCGGACCGCACCGACCCGATGCCGGCGGAATCGCGCGCGCTCTTGCACGTGCTGGGCATCACGCGGCCGTTCGTCTTCTCCGTGGGCGCCCTGGAGTACCGGAAGAACCTGTGGGGGCTGATCGACGCCTTCGCGATGCTGCCGGTCGAGCTGCGGCGGGCGCATCAGTTGGTCCTGAGCTATGCCCTGTCGGAGGCGGACAGCGACCGGGTGCAACAGTACGCCCGGGACCGCGGCGTCGCCGATCAGTTGGTGCTGACCGACTGGCTCTCGGACAAGGCGTTGCGGGTCTTGTATCAACGATGCGCGGCGTTCGTCTTCCCCTCCTCGTATGAAGGGTTCGGGCTGCCCATCCTCGAGGCCATGCACTGCGGGGCGCCGGTGATCGCCGGCAACAACTCGTCGCAGATCGAGGTCGTCGGCGACGCGGGACTGTTGTTCAACGTCGCCGATGCCGGCGAGCTGGCGGCCCACCTGGTCCGGGTGCTCGACGACCCGGACCGGGCGCGGGAGATCGGCGAGCGGGCCGTGGTCCAGGCCCGGCGCTTCTCCTGGGAGGAGACGGCCGATAAGACCCTGGAAGTGCTGACCCGGTCGCACGCCCCCAAGCCAACGGCACACCCGCGCTCCGGACGCCGACGCGCCCCGCGGCGTCGGATCGCCTTCTTCTCGCCCTTGCCCCCGTTGCCGTCCGAGGTCTCGGACTACTCGGCGCGGCTGCTGGACGAGCTGAAGCGTCGCTACACGATCGACCTGTACCACGATGCCGGCTACGTGCCGCACATCGGGCTCCGGTCCCCCGACTTCGGCTGCTACGACTACCGGCTGTTCGAGCGGAACGCCAGGGTCCTGGGCTACCACGCGCTGGTCTACCAGATGGGGAATTCACCCTACCACGGATACATGTACGAGACCCTGCTGCGCCACCCGGGGATCGTGACCCTGCACGACCTGGGCCTCGCGGACTTCCACTTCTGGTACGCCCAGCAGCCCGGGGTGGATGGCGACGCCCACATCCGGCGGGAGTTCGAGGCGTTCTGCGGGGCCGGGGCCGACGAGGTCCTGCGCGAGCTCGCCGCCTGCGCCGAGTGCGCCGGGGGGGATGCCCGGTGCCTGCACTCCAGCAGGGGTACCACCTCAACGGCCGGATCTTCGAGCAGGCGACCGCCGTGATCGTGCACTCGCCCTGGTGCGTCGAGCAGGTGCGAAGTCGGTTCCCGGCCCATCTCGGCAAGACGTCCGTGGTCGCGTTCGGGGCCACCGCCCTGGATCCTTCCCCCGAGGAGCGTAGGGCGATCCGCGCCCGCTTCGAGCATGCCGCCGGAGGCCCTGATCATCGCCAGCCTCGGACTGATCCATCCCACGAAGATGAATGCCGAGACCATCGCGGCCTTCGCGCCGCTGGCCCGCGCGATCCCCGAGGCCCTGCTGATCTTCGTCGGTAATGAAATCGACAACGGCGAGGCCCGGCGCAAGGTCATGGAGCTGGGCCTCCAGCATCGGGTCCGGTTCCTGGGACACTACCCGGCCGACGTCCTGGCCGACCTGGCCGCGATCGCCGATATCGGCGTTTGCCTGCGGCGGCCCCCGACGAACGGCGAGACCTCGGCGGCGCTGATGGACCTCCTTCGCCTGGGCGTGCCCACGATCGTCTCGGACGTGGGCTCGTTTTCCTGCTACCCCGACTCGGTGGTCCGCAAGCACCGCTGGGACTCGGACGGGCTCGCCGGGCTGACCCAGGCGCTGCGCGAACTCGCCGAGGACCGGCCGCGGCGCGAGGCCCTGGGCCGCGCGGCGTGGCAGTACGTCCGAGAGAACCACGCGCTGGCCGCGCGCGGCCGACTCGTATGAAGAGATCATCGAGCGGACCGTCGCGGGACGGATCCGGCCGCAAGCCGACGGGCGCTCGGCGTGCTGCCGGGCCCGCAGGTCGTCGCCTCGCCGGAATGGCTCCAGGCCGCATCGTGAGACGGGCCGGCCGCCCGCCTGCGGGCTCGCGTCGGACGGCCGGCACGTCGGACAGGTCCCCATCCCCAACCTTGCCAGGTGAGTCATGAAGCACCTGCTTCAAGAAGCTAGCCCGAAGCCTTTGGCGGATCTCGGCCCCCGTCAGCCGGCCCGTCATTCGCAAGTTCGATCAGCATATGATGCAGCTTCTCGGTTCCATTTCGCGCTGCGCGCCGATCGCCCCGGCCAACCTCGACCTGGCCTTGAGCAGCGTCGTGCGCGAGCTGGCCCGGCTCCAGATCCAGGTCGAGATCCTCCAGCAGCAGATCGACGACCTGCAGTCGAGCGTCCGGGAGGGAGTCCACAACGAAAGTCCGCTGTCGATCGTCGACGAAAACGGCTGACCAAGTTACCTGGAAAGACGGTAGTGTGACCGCCCGGCACATTCGAAGTCGGAGGCCGCCTGCTCGCGAGCCCTCGCCTGAACATGACCGAGCCGGACGCAGACGCCTGAAGCGCATCAGGTAAACCCAAGACATTCACGATCTGGCGGCGACGAGAAGCGCGAAACTTCGCCAGTTCAACCGACGGGCGGCTGCGACATCCCAACATGAAAAATTCCCGCGTCTCCTATGCTCAGAACTGCGAAGACATCCTGCTGGACCGCCTGTTCGGCGATCATGTCGGGCGGTACATGGACGTCGGTTCGCATCATCCTATCATTGCCAATAACACGCTATTTCTTCTACGAGAAGGGCTGGAGGGGCGTCAACGTCGAGCCGACCCGGCAGGGACAGCGCTGTTCGAGGAGCACCGTCCCGAGGATCTCAACCTGGCTTGGCTGCCTCGGATCACGATGGCGATCTCACCCTGTACGAGGTCGTAGGCGCATTCCGGCAACTCCACGCTACACGCCAGAGATCGCCGAGACGTATCGCGCCGTAGGGGTCGCGATCGCCGCGTACTGCGTGCCGGTGCGCACAATCCGCAGCTTGATCGACACCCATGGACTCGAGCCGCCCGACCTGCTCTCCATCGATGTGGAGGGCCATGAGGCCGCGGTCATCCGGGGGACGCCTTTGGACTTCTGGCGACCCCGAGTTCTCGTTGTGGAAGCGACCTTGCCCTGGACGACGACCCCTTCCCACCAGGAATGGGAGCCGATTCTGCTCGCGCAGGGCTACCTTTTCGCCGTGTTCAATGGGGTGAACCGGTTTTATGTTCGCGAGGACCTGCGGCACTTGCTCGATCGGTTCGCCACTCCGGTCAATTTTCTCGACAACTTCGTGGCTCACGATCTCGTGGTGCAGCGCGAGCAAGCCGCCGAGCTTCACCGGCGCCTTGTTCGAGAGCAGGAGACGATGGCCGTCGAGCGCCAGCAGCACGACGAGCTCCACCGGGGATGGGAGGCGGCGTGCCGCGCAATGGACCGCGAGCGAGCCGAGTGGGCAAGCCGGCTGTCGGCGCTCGAGCAGCAGATCGGTTGTCTGGAACGGCAACTCGAGGCGACCCAACGGCAACTCGAGGCGACCCAACGGCAGCTCCGGCCGTATCGGCTGCTTGACGGTCTCGGCCTGGTTACCATCGGCTACGACTGGGCGCGGAAGCTCAAGCATCGGCTGGTTTCGTGACCGCCCGGCCGAGCGAACGGGCCAACGATCAGTTCTCCGTCTGGAATTTCTCCGATCGGAAGCCGCAGTGGCTCTCACGGCTTTTCACTCCCGGTGCCTCAGAATGCGCCTAGACGGAAACCCACTTTCACATTAGGATTGCGGCCCGATTTGGAAACTCGAGAGAACGCTCGAAGCCTGTCAACGGAGTGACGGCATGCGGCCCGAAGAACGACTGCTCGCTCATCGAGCCGTGAGTGTCGCGGGCAACAAGACTGACACGCGAGTGGATCGCAAGGTCGACGTCGTCGTCGCGCTCGAGTCGGCGCAACAGGAAGTGGTGCGATTCTTGCGGCGGATTTTGGAGTGCGGGGAACAAGTTCTGGGCCGTCTGCTCGTGGTCGACGCAGGATTTTCTCACTCCGAAGTGGCTGCAGCCATCGCGCAGCTCGCCGGGCTCGATTCACGTGTCACGCTGCTGGGCACAGGCGCCGGCCTGGGCCGGGCGGCAGGCTTACACGTGCGCAATCGCTGAGCGGCGGGGCGATGTTGTGTTGCTGGCCGCTGACACATGGGTCACGACCGGCTGGCTCAACGAATTGGCGCGGGTGGCTCACGAAGGGGAGCGGATCGCCGGCGTGTCGCCGCTTTCGAATGACGGCGGTGTGTTCTCCGTTCCCCGCCTCGACGCTCATACGCCGGCCTCGATGATCTCTCCGGCCACCGCTCAAGTCGCCTGCTCGGGACTGCCGCGATTCACGGCCGTCACTTGCCTGGACGCGGTGCTGCCTATCTGCGCGACGACGCGATCGACGCTGTGGGCGCGTTCGACCCGAGCTTGGCGACGGCTGCCGACGCACTCGACGACTGGATCAGGCGAGCCTTCGCGCTGGGCTTCCTCGCCAGACGCGCCAACCACGCATTCGTGCTCAAAACGGCCGTACCCGGGTTGCCGCTTCGATCGGAACACGCGAGGCCCTCTAACGGCGCATTGCTTGAGCACCCACATACCGAGCCCACGAGCTGGACATCGTTGTCGTCGCCAACGCTCGACGCCGCCTTAGCGGCCCACGCGGTGCGGCTCCACGTGCAGGGAACGATCAAAGTCGCCCTTGATATCCGGCACGTACCCGTTGCACAGGTTGGCACGCGAGCGCACGCGGTCGGGCTTGCGAGCGCACTGGCCAAACATCCCGAGATCGAACTGACCCTGCTGGTGCGCCACCCTGCCCAGGCCGACGGACTTACCGGCCGAACCGTTACGGAAAGCGAGTGGTGCGACGACGTCGCCGTAATCCACAAGCCCGGCCAGGTCTTCGACAGGCAGGAGCTCAGCCTGCTCTTTGAATCGTCGGCGCATGTTGTCATTACCTACCAAGATATGATCGCTTACCACGTCGCGGCAGCATTTGAGGTCGACACCGACCGCGATCTCTATCGCACCACCAGCAGCCTGTCGCTCCTGGCGGCCCAGCACGTGATCGTGTTTTCAGAGAACACAGCGGCCGAAGTCCACGCGGAGTTCGGGCTTCCACGGGAGGAGATCAGTGTCATTCCCCTGGGTATCGCGGCCGAGCATTTTGCCACGCGCCGGTCCGGCGACGAAGAAGTCCTGAACAGGTTCAGCTTGCCGGAGCGGTACTTCTTGAGCCTGGCCACCGATCTGCCGCACAAGAACCTGGCGGGATTGATCACGGCGTACGGAGTGTTGCGCAGCCGCTCTTGCGACGGCGAACCTCCTGGGCTCGCGCTCGCGGGTTATGCGCTGGGATCGCGCCGGCGCCTGTACGAAAGCCTGCGATCGGCACCGCTGCCGGAAGGGCTCAAGCTGCTTGGCCCGGTTTCCGACGACGAGCTTCGAGTGCTTTATCAAAACGCCCTGGCGCTAGTCTATCCGTCGCTCTATGAAGGTTTTGGTCTACCACCCCTGGAGGCGATGGCCGCGGGCACGCCAGTGATCGCGATGCCGATCTCAGCGGTGCCGGAAGTCGGAGCCGATGGTGCGGATTATGCCGAGGGGCTTGCGCCCGAAGACCTGGCGCGTGCGATGGAGCGTCTGGCGAGCAGCGCAAGGCCGCTCGAGGAACTACGCGAGCGCGGCAAGGGCCGCGCCCAACAGTTTTGCTGGAAAAGACCGCGCAGGCCACCGTCAATCTTTACAGGACAGTCATCCTGCGCCCGCGCCTGGTGCGCTCAAGCGGCGCCAACTCCTAAAGGGCGCCATCCTGCATTGGGCCTCGCCGCCTGGCGCAGCCGACGCCGACGGCCGCTTTAGAGCCAGAACGAGGCGCCGAATCTGAACCGCCCGGAATTCGCAACGCCTTGAACGCTTTGAACGGCGCCGTGTCTCGGCGGCTCCATCGCGAGCTCCGACGCTTTCAACCTACCGCGCACGCCGCCTCTGACTGAGCCGTCCATGATCAGCGGCCTTTGCAATGAATTTATTCGCGAGCAGTACGGCAAAAGCGGATTATGGGGAGCCGACACAATGCGCGCGAGGTCAAGGAAGACGGTCCTGTGCGTGATCGGCACTCGTCCCGAAGCCATCAAGATGGCACCGGTGATCCAGGCGATTCGAGAACGGCCGTGGGCTCGCTGCCGCGTGCTGCACAGCGGGCAGCATCGCGAGCTGGCCGATTCGGTGCTCGCCTTCTTCGGGATCGAGCCCGACCTTGATCTGAATATGATGCAACCAGGCCAGTCGCCGCCCGAGCTGGTCAGGCGGCTCTTGGGGGCCATGCAGGGGGCACTGGCGGTCGAGCGGCCAGACCTGGTTTTGGCCCAGGGCGATACGTCGACGGTGCTGGCTACAGCGCTTGCGTGTTTTGCGCACTGAATTCCATTCGGGCACATCGAGGCGGGCCTGAGAAGCCATCGGCTCGACGCCCCGTTCCCCGAGGAAGCCAATCGCGTTATCACCGGCCAGTTGAGCGCCCTTCACTTTGCCCCGACAATCGCCGCGCGTGACAATCTCTTGCGCGAAGGGGTCCCGTCCGCGTCGATCCATGTCACCGGCAACCCCGTGATCGACGCGCTTTTCGAGGCGGCGGGCGCGGCGAGCCGATCGGCGTCGAGCTCGACCCAGCCAAGCGGCTCATCCTGGTGACGGCCCATCGCCGCGAGAGCTTCGGCGCGCCCTCGCGCGCGATCTGCCGCGCGATCCGGTCGCTTCATGACCGGTGCCCTGACGTCGAGTTTCTCTGGCCGCTGCATCCCAACCCGTCGGTGCGGCCGATGGTCGAGGAGATGCTGTCGCAACAACCGCGCGTTTACCTTACTCGCCCGTTATCGTACGGGGCGTTTGTCTCCGCGATGAAACGGGCCACTTTGATCCTTACCGATTCGGGCGGCATTCAGGAAGAGGCCCCGGCGCTGGGAGTGCCCGTACTCGTGTTGCGCCGTGAAAGCGAGCGACTCGAGGCGGTTAAAGCGGGGGCGGCGCGGCTGGTTGGGCACGACGCGACGACGATCGCCGAGGAGGCCATGATTGCGCTCTGCCAGACGGCCTGCCGCCAACGGGAGGCGCTCCGCACGAGCCCCTATGGCGACGGCCGCGCTGCGCGCAGAATCGTGGCCAAGGTGGGCGACTACCTCGGTACGACGCCCGCGCTACTTACGGCCGGCTAACCCGGATGATTCACACCCGAGTCCTGAGCACGATGTCCGTGGCCATCGCAGCGCTCGACAGCAAGCCTGTCTTGCCTTGCCGCGACGATTGCCTCAAACGCCACGGAATCCCCGGTTGCTGGCTCTGGCTCCCACCACGCCTGACCATCGATGCGGGCCGGCCAGCCGGTGCGAGAAGCGATGCGCCTTCTGCGCGATCCCGAGGACAAAAGGTCCAAGCGCGTCGTAAGAGGCGAGCCGTGCGCGGGCCGATGCGAACTCCGCGCGAGCCTCGGCCAGTTGCGCTTCCAGCTCGGCCAGGGCACGACGCTGCGCCGCGATTCGCTCGCGTAACCCCTCGGGCGGGATCGCCCGGTCCGTGTCGCACTCGTAGCCGCGAGCGATGAGCCAGGCGCCGCAAATCTCGGCAATCGTGACTCGCTGGGCGGGCGTCGCATCCTCGCGCCAGCCGCCGACCCGACCTTGACGCAGGTGGTTGCAGTGCAGGAGCGAATGGGGATCGTGCCGTAAGGCATGAGCCGGGTCGTTTAGGTCGACGCCCTGTTCGCTCAGTTGTTGCGTCAGCTTGGCTGTCCGGCGTCGATTGGCCTCGAGCGAATACTCGGCCGCAATCGCTTCCGCCTCCCCCGACGCGAGCGTCAGGCCCAGGTGTGCAGCCATCTCCTCCACGCCGCCAATCGGGTCCTCCACGAGCGCCTCGTACCGCTGCAAGAGCACACCGGGCCGGGCCGTCCAGTAACGGTCGTTGTTGAGGATCGCGTGCAAGAGCCGCCGTCGCACGAGGATCTCATCGAAGTCCTCCCGATACTTGAAAATCAGCGAGTAGGACACATCGCGGAGGTCGCATAGACATAGAACCCAAGGGCACGACGCTCCTCGAGCGCGCTACCGAGGCGGTCGTCGGCGTCGTGCGACTTGAGCACGTACCACCGCGCCGGGTCAACCCCCGAGGCGGCATGAGCGGCGAAGTGGTCGCCGTGCAAGAATCCGAGGCGCTCGCCGCTCCGGCGGCGTTCAAGCAAGTGGCAGGCCACCTGGTATTGCCAGGTCGAACAAGACCGGTACATCCCGACGCAAAAAACATACATCAGCGTGACTCGCTAGGGGACTCCGACCCCTGATCGACCTCTGATGGGCGAAGGCGCAGGGGATCGGTCGACGCGCGGCCGGGAAACTACGTAGGAGACCGATCGGCCGATCTCAATGTCGATGGGCCTAGCCTCGGGCGAGAATGACAAGCCGTGCATGGCAACGGTGCCGGCTCGACTTGCTTCTAATGTATCCTCGGGAAATGAGCAACCGAGACGACCTGGGGTTTACAATTCTTAACTGCGCGACTCGCCGGCCGATTCCTCGTGGAGGATCGTGAGTTCGTCGGCGACGACGAATTAGAGAACCGGCAGCTCAATCTTGGGAAACAGCGGAGCGGGCTTGCCGCCGGTGATCGGGGCGGTGACCTTCAATTCGCGCCCGAGATCGATTGCTGCGCGTTGGCGTATCGCACGAGCTCCCACGGCGTGACCTCGCCAAAGTTAAACGCTTCGTAGAACGTCTGGGCCGTGCGCGGTAGAAACGGCTTGATCAAGATCGCGGCGACCCGCAGCGCATCGGCGAGATTGAGCAGAACGGCGCGGCATGAATCGAGGTCGGTCTTGGCGAGCTTATAGGGCTCGGTCTCCTGGATGTAGCGATTGGCCGAATCGATCACGTTGCGCCAGATGGCGCTGGAGGGCGACGTTGTACTGGAACGAGCCGACCAGCTTGCGGAGGTCGGCCACGGTCGCCTCGAGGTCGATGCCGTGGTGCCATCGGCCAAGGTCGGTCGCAGACGGTGCATCGAGCCGGCCCTCGAAATACCTGAGACACATCGTCAACACGCGGCTGTAGAGGTTGCCGAGATTGTTGGCCAGGCCGCTGTTGTACGTCTCCGCAAACCGCTCGAGCGAGAACTCGCCGTCGCCGCCGAACGGGCACTGGCTCATGAAGTAGTAGCGAAACGCCTCCGACGAGAACTTCTCGACCAGATCCATGGGCTCGACGATGTTGCCCAGGCTCTTGCTCAGCTTCTCGACTTCGCCGGTCGCCTCGTTCTTGCGATAGACAAACCCATGCGCGAAGACCTGAAGCGGCAGCGGCAGGCCTGCCGACAAGAGCATCGCCGGCCAAAGGGCGCAGTGGAACCGTGTGATGTCTTTGCCGATCAAGTGAACGTCGGCCGGCCAGAGGCGGCGAAACTGCTCTGGGTCGGTGCCGTAGCCGATGCCCGTGATGTAGTTAAGGAGTGCGTCGAACCAAACGTAGATCGTCTGATCTGCGTCGAACGGAACCTTGATTCCCCACGTGAAACCCTTGCGAGTGATGGCGACATCCTTGAGCTCCGTTTCGACCAGGCTGATGATCTCGTTGCGCCGGCTTTCTGGCTGGATGAACTCAGGGTGCGCTTGATAATGCTCGAGCAGCCGGTTGCGATACGCCGAGAGGCGGAAGAAGTAATTGTCTTCCTCGACCCACGACAGTGTCAGGTTAGGGTGGTTGGGACAGCGGCCGCCCGCTTCCTCCACTTCCTTCTCGGTCTTGAAAGTCTCGCAGCCGGTACAGTAGTAGCCGGCGTACGTGCTCTTGTAGATGTCGCCTGCGTCGTAGACCCTCTGAATAAACTTCTGGCAGCCGATGTGGTGCCGCTCTTCACTGGTCTGGATGAAGTCGTCGAACGAAATGTCGAGCGCCCGCCAGACGTCTTGGAACTGCCTGGCCATGTCGTCGACGTACTCTTTGGGCCCGACGCCCAGCTCGCGGGCGCGCTGCGGCACCTTGATCGTGTTCTCGTCGTTGCCCATCAAGAAATGGACCGAGCTGCCCTCCATCCGGCGAAATCGCGCCTGAACGTCGGCGCCGATCTTCTCGAACGCCGTGCCGATGTGCGGGCGGCTGTTGGGGTAGTCGATCGCCGTCGTGATGTAATAACGCTCGTTGTGATCCATCAATTCCACCTGCGATGCCCGTTGCGCGGGCTGCGCATCGATCGTTCCCGCTCGTGAGAACCTGCAAGCGCAGCGGGCCGCCAATCATCGGACATCAATCGGCCGCCGGCGGTTCGTGCGTCACAAGAACCCGGATCAATCTACCATACGGCGCCGCCGCCATAGAGCCCAGCCGGTCATGCCCATCGCGACGAGCCAGGTCGACGGTTCGGGAGTCGCCGCACTCGGAGCAAGCACCTGCCCCTCAGACGGTGGTGGCGACGACGGCGTGGTCGTGGGCGGGCTGAGCACATTGGACGGCGTTGGCGTAGTCTTCACGAGCTTGTCGATTGCCGGACCGATTTTGGGGTGGAAGCGATCGAAGCGCACAGGGTCAAGGCTTTGCTTCCAGAGCAAAAACTCGATCATCGGATTGGTGCCGCCGGGATCGGTCTTGATGATGTTCCAGACCTCTTCCCGAATCTTGAAATCCCAGACCGGGTGCTCGTGAGTGGCCCAAACGCTCGGTCCGCCCGCCAGAAACCCCGACCACGTTTATACTCGGCGTTGTCTTCCGAAACAGTGTCGTGGTGTTTGCGGATCGGGGCGGCGTCGGCGCCGGCAACCCAAAGACCGATCGCGCCTGCACACAGAAATCCGACGCACCGCTTCCCGAGCGACTGCCGTTGCCTTGGTGCCCAGATCAACCACTTCATGTGCCACCCGAGAGCTGAGGTCACGAGCCATCGATCCATGCTCGCTCGATCTTTTGCGCCGACAACATGGCGCTATCGTCAACTTTATCGGCAGTTCAGACCCGAACGGTTGAGTCGATTATTCACGAGATTCCATTTCTCGGGTAAAAAAAGGCGGTGACTCGCGCAGATTGCACAACATAAGACATCTGGCGAACCAGGGCGCGAAATGGGCTCCTTGACGTGCCGGCCTGAGCCGAGTGCGCTCGACCGTCCGTTGGTTGAATGTGCCGGCGGGCGCCGCTAATGTGGAATGGTGAGCTGGTCGGCGATGCGCGGCGGCGGTCCAAAAGGGGAGACATTAATCATGGCCACGGCGGTTGCTAGCGAGTTCAGGACCCAGATGTACATCGACGGCGCGTGGTGCGACGCTGCGCGGCGGCCAAACGCTGCCGGTGATTAACCCGGCCGACGAGTCGGTGCTCGCCGAGGTCGCGTATGGCGGCCGCGAAGACGCCGAGCGTGCCATCGCTGCCGCCCACCGCGCGTTTCCCGAGTGGCGCGCTGCTTCGGCTTACGACCGCGCCAAGGTTCTCAAGCGCACCGCCGAACTGATGCGCGACCGCGCTGACCGGATCGCTCGGGCCCTCACCCAGGAGCAAGGCAAGCCGCTGGCCGAGGCCAAGACCGAGGTGTTGCATGCCGCCGACACGTTCGAATGGTTCGCCGAGGAAGGCAAGCGAGCCTACGGCCGCATCATTCCGCCGGCCAACGTGGCCAAGCGCTATTACGTGATCAAGCATCCCGTCGGAGTCGTGGCCACGATCACGCCGTGGAACTTTCCGGCGGCCCTTCCCAGCCGCAAGATCGCGCCGGCGCTTGCCGCAGGATGCACGGTCGTGAGCCGACCGGCCGAGCAAACGCCGCTCACCTTGCTCCTCATGTTCGAACGCCTGGCCGACGCCGGCCTGCCGGCGGGAGTGGCCAACCTGGTGATGGGCCCGCCCGTGCTTTTCGCCGACGCCTGCTTCGAAAACCAGGCCGTGCGGAAGATCAGCTTCACGGGCTCAACCGCGGTGGGCAAGGATCTCATCAGGCGATCGGCCGACCAGGTCAAGCGACTGAGCCTCGAGCTGGGCGGCCACGCGCCGCTCATTGTCTTCCCCGACGCCGACGTGCAACAAGTGGCCCAGGCCGCAGTGATCGGCAAGTTTCGCAATAATGGCCAGGTCTGCATCGCGCCGTTGCGCTTTTACGTGCACGAGAAGATCGCCGGCGAGTTCACCGAAGCGGCCGTCGAGCTGACCAGGAAGCTCAAGGTCGGCAACGGGCTCGAGCCCGGCGTGCAGGTCGGCCCGATGTTCGAGGCCCGCGCGCTCGACAAGACCACAGCCCTGGTTGATGACGCCCGCAAAAAGGGCGCCAAGGTCCTGACCGGCGGCGGGCGATCCACCCGGTTCGACAAGGGCTACTGGTTTGAGCCTACGATCGTGCGCGAAGTCAACGGCTCGATGAAGCTCATGACCGAGGAGCCGTTCGCGCCGGTGATGCCGCTGCTCGATTTCTCCAAGCTCGACGACGTGATCGCCGCGGCCAACAACACGCCCTATGGCCTGGCCGCATACGTCTTCACCAACGACCTGACGGTCGCCACGCGCATGGCCGAGGGGCTCGAAGCGGGAATCATCGGCGTCAACGACCCCGTCCCCGCCACGCCGCAATGCCCCTTCGGCGGCATGAAAGAATCGGGAATGGGGCGCGAGCTGGGGATCGAAGGGCTGGATGCTTACTTCGAAACCAAGTATGTCTCCGTCGGCCTGCGGCAGGGTTAAGGGAGCGCACGACTTGGTTCGCGCGGCCAAGGGGGGCGATGCCATTTTTTAATGGAACACCCTCCCCGCATGGACCCGCGGGAAACGCGAAGATTCTATATGAGGGGGGGATGAACGATTTATAATGTGAGTCGCTGCGAGTAAGCTCGAATTGGGGATTTCAACACTCTTTCTCACGGAGCTTACTCATGGCAGCGACCCACAGCCTCAATTCTACCGCCTCAGTTTCGCCAGTGCTCTACCTCGCTTTCGAGTTGAGCGCCGACCCGTCGCGACGGCATGGCGGAATCGCCATGATCCCGAAGGCGCAGCGAGCCGAGCCTCTTGAAATCCGGCTGGTCCCTCTTGTCACGGTGCGCGAGTCGTTCGAAGGGCCAGTGCCTGGTCAGCAGCCCAATTGGACCCATGTCTACGTTCACTTGCCCGAGGACTCCAGCCGTCCGCTCCACAGTGCCAGGCTCGTTAGTTGACTATGGCGAGTCGCCACCCCAGTGGCACACCACCGACGCCCGCGGCGTGAGCAAGGACGCTCGGATCGCAAACTCAAGGCACGGGCCGCTGGTCCGAGGTAAAAGCTCGCCCCGCCGCCTCATAGCTGCCCCAGCTCTCTCTTGCGGATGTCTGGTTACCTTACCGAATCCGGAGACGGTTACGCCTAACCTTGGAGCCGGTCGTTCCCTGTCAGGGCGGGCCGAACATTCGGTCCGGGAATCGCCCCGTGTTCCGGCTCCGCGGCCACAGCGATGATTTCCGGCGTACCTGGAACAGCGCTGCGCTCTCCCCTTCGAACGAGCACGATGGCTGCCAGAATCACGGCCGAAGCCATTACGACGCGAATGGTTAAGGGCTCCGACGCGACCAGCCAACCGAGCAGCATAGCTACCAGCGGATTGACATAGGTGTGCGTCGCAACCAAGGCAGGAGGGCAGCGCTGCAGTAGCCACGTATACGAGGTAAACGCAATAATCGAGCCGAACACAATTAAGTAAGCCAAGCCCAGCAACGACTTCCATGAGATGACAGTCCGCTCGATCCCCTGAAATTCCCCGGCGATGCCCGCGGCGACAAGCAAGAGCGCCGCGCCGCAGACAAGCGGGATCGCCGTGCGTCCGAGCGCATCCGAGGGGATCTGACCTTGGGCGAAATGACCACACCGACGGCCCACGATAGGGAGCTCGCGAGTACGGCCGATAGGGCAAGGAAGCTCGAGTCACTGACGGTTAGTCGGACGCCCGCCAAAAAAGCAACACCGACGACGCCCAACACGAGACCGCAAGCACTCAGGCGGCTGATCTGTTGCTGGCCCGTTAACCACGACAGCACCAGAATGAACATTGGCTCGGTTGCGATCAGCACGGCTGCCAACCCGGAAGCCACGTATTGTTGCGCCCAGTGCAGTAAGCCGTGCCCTGCCAAAAAAAACAAAGACCCCACCACCAGCCCCGCGAACCAATTTGCCGGTGTCGAGCGAAAACCCCGAAGCACAGCCCAGCCGAGGAGCAGCGATCCCGCGACCGTGTGCCGGATGGCTGCCGTCAAGAGTGGAGGCACGGTTTCCACGGCGTAGCGAATGGCCAGAAAGGTCGAACCCCAGATGAAGTAGATGGCGAAGAAGGCGAGCGCAAGCTTGATCGTATCGAGCCGGCCCTGGCTCTGGAAAATTCGGCGTGAATCGGCTCCGGTCACGAATGTTCCTCCCGAGCTTATTGCATGCCCGAAGGGCCTATGATCCTGAGCACCGGTGCGGCATAGTCTCGCATCGTCAGCGCTCGGGTTGCAATGTCAGCAATGTCATCCGATTGAATGAAGCGGATGCAGACGTCCTCCAGAGGCTGGCGTCGTTACCACGGGAGTCGTTGCCCGTGATCGGGGAATTCGAATATGAGATCGGCGGACAGCAGCGGACATCCACCTTGAAGATCAAGAAGGACGGGGACAACCTCGCCGGGACGATGAGCTGGCCGGACCAGAGGGCCGATGGCGAAGTCGCGCGTGAGCCCTACCCGTGGGAAGCGCGACTGCCGATCTACCTGATTCAGGATGAGACAGGCTTGCCGCGCAGGCTCTAATTGGCCGGCTGGGCCAAGGCATCATTCAACGCCGATTTTCGCGGGCGCCGGCTACGGCCGCTTTCGCTTCCAGAATGAGAAGGTCAACAAGCGGAACTGCGTTCTCCGCATGCGCGACCCCAAGGAAATCCGTCCGGGGGTGTATCCACCGCCAGCGCCGTCAGCGTCGTTCGTCCTTCCCCGGCGGGGGCGTCTTTCCAACAACCGGATCCTCCGCCCGTTCGGTTACCATCGTCTGATAGGCGACACACTGCCAGGTTCCATGTCGCTTGATCCAGGTTCTTGTAAAGCGTTCGGTAATGTGTCCGCGCGCGGCGATCCACGGCGGCTTCGCCTGGTCGTAGTGCCCGACTCCAATCCCGGTCTCCACCGCCGCATCCCCGTAAACCTGAATTCGAATGTCCTTGAGATCCACCGCCGCGACCTGTTGGGTGCGCCGTTTGACGTGATCGAGGTACTTGGTCTTGTCCCAAATCCAGCCTTCTGGGTCGGTGCCCACCAACTCATACGCCAGCAGTCGGTCCATGGTGCCGACGTCGCCGTCGATGATGGCCTTCTCCCAGGCGTGCACCAGCGCAAGGATTTCCTCTTTGGCATCCAAGGGCGGCGTTGACTTGCCCCCCTCTCGCTCAAGAGCGAATGCACCCGCCGTCGCGATTGCGATCGCCCCGAGCGCCACGATTGCGGTAAGCTGAATCCGGACCATCATCATTCTCCTGAGAAACCCTTCCGCAAGTGCACCAGCCGCCGAGCCTACCCCGGCCGCCGTGGTTTGCGCCACTACGAACTTGCGGGCACACTTAACCGTCGCGCTCACGAGTGCCGACGACACGATCCCCTCTTCCGCCAGCGCGGCGCGTGTGAGGGCGAAGAGCGCAACCGCCGGCGCCAGGCCCCGGTGGATCAACCGTCTGCGCAGATGCTGTCTGCCGCGACTCAACTGGCTGCGGATCGTTCCCACGGGCCGGCCCAACTGCCGCGCAGCCTGCCCCTCGGTAAGACCCTCGATGTCGCAAAGCACGACCGCGGGGCGATACCGCTCCGGCAGTGAATCGATCTCCGCATGGACGACCTCCGCGAGATCATCCAGCCGGGGCTCGATCACGCAAGGATCGGCCAGACCAGCCTTCCTCTGCTCATGCCGCCGGCGCCGGAATTCCGCGGAGCGAACCTGACAGGCAACCCGGCGGGCGACCCCGTGCAGCCAACTGGCCAGCGACGCGGGACGCCTGATCGAACGAGCCTGTCGCGCCAGCACGAGGAACGTTGCCTGAAACGCATCCTCAGCGTCGTATCGATCACGCAGGATTGTGCGGCAGACGCGAAATACCATCGGCCCATGGCGTTCCATTAATACCTCGAAAGCGCCCTCGCCGGCGTCGCCTTGCCCGTTCACGAACTGTTCGACGAGCTGCTCGTCGCCCATGTCGCCGAGGACACCGTCACGAAACAAGATAAGTGCGTGTCGCCATACCTCGCCATGCAGTCGCTTCGCCAACGTACCGGCCTCCGCTCGCTCTCGCGTGTCCTCAAGGTAGTGTCACGCCGAGCGCTGACCTATCCAGCGCCGGGCAGATAAAGCTCCCGCGCCGTCTTGAGCGTACCCTCATTGAGCAAGTTGAGCTGCAATGGCGTCCTCGAACCGATGAAGTACCGCAGCATTGTGCCGACGGCACAAACGGCGTTCCACCATGACAAGTGAGCTGAAGAGAGCGACTCGTGTCAATCACTTCTCCACAAGCGCCTCGTTGAGCACCCACGCCAACTTCAACCCCGCCTGGCACAGCCGTCGCCGCGCAACCGGCATGTGAATCGCCATGTGCCCCTGCCCGAGCTTTTGAACCGGCTTGATCCGCTTCTCGGTACCCGGCACCATGTAGGCTGCCCGAGCCGCTGGCAGGCTCTCAGTGGACCAGTCTTCGACGCTCCCCGCCATCCAGGCTTTCCGATTCTCAGCCCTGTCCAGCGCCGCCAGATCGGCCAACCAAACGTCTTCACTGGTGCTCACCCGCTCGATCATGTCGCTGTCCCAGAGCCGGGGCCTGTTCGTGCCTTTGTCGAAGAACCGCACCTGCGCTCGATTGCCACCCTTGTCCTTGTTGTCGCCGACGTGCATCGGCATGTGCATGTCCTCGACACAGTGGTTCCCGGCGGTGCTAGTCGGCCCAGGTCGAGGCGTCGGCCAGCGACTCTCCTTCGCCGATCAGCGCCTTAACGGCCTCTTTCGCCTTCGAGTTCAGGTGCTTCTCGGTGATCCGACTGATTACCCGCTGGCCGAGGCGGCCCCTGGCCCATGCCTGGCTAGCTGCTGGCCACCATTTGCGTAACCGCCAAGTGTAAAGTAATGTTGAGATACATGTCGGCCCGGGGGCCGAGATTGTGAGCAGGTGGCCCCGGTGTGAGGCCATCGACGGCCGATCGCCGGGGCCCATTTTTGCTACGCCAAACTTCGACCTTAGCGATTTCCCACTGCCATGCAATTCAGTGTCTATCAGAACATCAGAAGGGAATGGCGCTGGTGCCTTCACCTCGACGACGGCCGTGAGATTCATCAGCCCGACGACGGGTACGCGTCGCAATCGGACTGCGTCGCTGCGGTCAAAGCGTTCCAGCGACGGTTAGCCGACGCGCCAACGTTAAACGGAGACCGGTACGCTTTTCGCTCCGAGCTCAGCAACTGGTCGTCTCACTGCTAATCGACTGCAGCGTTCGCATCACCGACGTGTGCGGGTGACGTAACGAATCGCGCCGTTCCGTCCGGTGGTCGCACTAGCTGGGGCGCGGAAGTCATTCTCACTCAGTCCATGCCAACCCCTTGCATTCCCGGAACGGAACGGCGAAATGGACGCGCCCGATCAATCGGACGAGGCGGTAGTGTCCGGCCGGGGTGGCTCGCCGACGGGCCTCTCAGATGCGAACATTGATTCTCGGTGCGTCTAAAGCGCCGTCAGCCGCGGCGGACCGGCAGTTGACGGACCGGCCGCGGCGCCCGCCGCATCCTGGGTCATGGACTGTACCATCCGGGCTCGCTGTGCGGCGTCGCGAGGGGATTGCGCACGATTGTCTGCGCCCTTGCTTTGCGCGGCCGACTTGTCACACTAGTTAGCGCCCGCTCGCGAAAAGACCAGCACCGACTCTCAAGAGAAAGGAGCCTGGCGATGTTTGCTCGGCTGTGTCCCGCCTTGGTCGTTGGCAGCCTGCTAGCCGTGCCGTCGGCCTCCTATTGCCAGACTGACTTCTGTAGACGCCCGGCTCGATGGTGAGCCGGAATGGATGACGGCGGTCAGGCCTGATAATCCGGGCGCCTCCTTCTGCCCGTCAGGGACTCGGGGACTCAACCAACTCCGGCAGAGGGCGTCCGCTGTTCTCGACGACGACTCGCGGGGGGTGCGGGAGAACGTCATGAACAAGGAACGCCCGGCTGCCGTAGGCGGGCGGGATTGAAATCCACGGTCGGGAGGCGGCGTGAAGATACATTTCTTTCAGCTTGGCGTATTCCGCAGCCACCTCGGCGATTGTATACGTGTGCCCGACAAAGGTGACCGAAGGGCGTTGCATTGGAGGGCGTGAGGCGACCCTCGATGCCACGGAGCGGCAGTAATTCTCCCGTCGAGCTACGTCATTCGCCTGTTGCAAGTAGTAATCCCGTCGCTGCTTAAGACGCCGACCCTCGACTACGACGCCCAAGAGCAGCCCTACGACCGCCACCGCGACCATCCACCGCCGCGTCGTCATCCGAGACCGCCTCATGGGTCGGCCTCCTGGGGAAAATGACATTTCCTCGACCTGTGCCATCCCAGGTCATCGAACCAAGTATAAAGATCCGGTGGTTGCGGGCCATCGGAGCCCTCCCTTCAACGATTGCATGCAGAGTGCCAAATAGCCTCGAAGAAACCATGCCAAGTACCGGGGAACTTAACAGAAGCGCCATACGTCGCGACGCTGGGGTGTCGCAATCAGGCACCGGGACGGTTCGGTGGATCTTGAACATGATCCGTGGGAGGCGTGACGCCCGCTTGCTCGTCGCTGGGTCTCCCGACTCCGCGACCGCATGACTCGTAATGGAGGCTCATGTGCAGCTCGTGACGATGGTCACATAGTCGATCCGCTCGTGCGCCCCCAGCGCCGACTCCTGCCGGATCAAGGTCTGCCAGTCGGGATAGCTTCGCAGGAAGAGCAGCTCGCGGGCCGACTCTAGCGACCCTAGCGGGTCGCTCCGCAGGGCGCCGGCGGTCAGCTCTGCCGAGTTGTCGATCAGAATGGCCCGCCGGTGCGGCCCCCCGAAGAAGTTGGCCGGGCCGCCGCCGCCGACCATCCCCACCCGCAGTTTGCGCGGCGCATCGCGTCGCCCCCCGAAAATACTCGCCCTCGCGGCCTGATCCGCCTCGCGCCAGGGACCGCCTTCAGGCGGTGGAGCGTTCGCACTCAAAATCCCATCTGCTGCCGGCCGATCTCGGTCAGGTCCTCCTCCGTGGCGCGGCCCCGGAAATCGACCTCGAAGTCCATCGCCGCGAAGTCGGGCGCCGAGCGGCCGGCGAGGAACGCCGCCTTCTGCTTCGCGAGATAGGCGCAGGTTCTTGGCGCAATCCGGCGCCGAGCCGATATAGATGACGCTCGCATAGTCCTTGCCGGCGTGCTCATCGCCGACGGCGTGGCAGATGTCGGTATGCCACCAGACCGTGTCGCCGGGCTGGACTTCCGGGATCGAGACCAGGCCGGCCAACAGCTCCTTGTGCCACTCGGGACTGACACCGAGGGCGCGCCCGGGCCGGGCGCCGCAGAGGTCATCCTCCGCGACGTCGTCCTGCAACGCCCTCAGGAGCACGTAGGAGATGCCGTCGGCGATTGGGATGAGCTGGAGCGTCCCGTCGCGCGGACCCTGCCGCGTCAGCGCCGTCCAGCCCTGATAGGTGCGGAACATGCTGCACACGGCGGGCGAGGGGATCTCTGCCGTCTCCAAGCGGTGAGTCGCGTCGAACGGGTCGTAGCGGCACCAATCGCCGGCGAAGACCTTCTCGTACACCTTCTGGTAACCGGGATCGATCCACCGCTCGACGGTGCCGGCGTCCATGTGCGGCGAGAGGCCCAGCGTCTTGTCGCCGGGCTGCCGGCGGCGCACGCGGTCGGCATAGGTGCATTGCCTGTCGGGATCGAACACGCCCTCGTAGGCCCACAGGCGGTCGAGGAACGCGCGCGTCTCGGCGAGTCTTGGATCCTGGCGGGCCATCACCTGCGGCGTCGACCAGTAGACGTTGAAGATCTGCGACTTGCCGGCCTTTAGGCCGGAGAAATACTGATCGAGGCCCCGCTTCTCGCCCTCGCGCTTCTCGTAGTCGTTGATCTCGAGATACTCGCCCAGCTCTGCGAACCAGTCGCTCGCGACCGACGCCGGGAAGACACCGCGGACGACCGCACAGCCGGTCCTGCGGATCGCCTGACGCATCCCCTCCGACACCGAACCGC
This sequence comes from uncultured Isosphaeraceae bacterium, assembly GCA_963830625.1. GTDB lineage: Bacteria > Planctomycetota > Planctomycetia > Isosphaerales > Isosphaeraceae > CAWHMZ01. Next base: position 183,448 of record CAWHMZ010000010.1, read on the forward strand.
CCTTAATGTCGCGGTAGTCGACCTCGGGGACGACGGGCCGGCCGGCGGCCGCGTCCTTGCGGATCGCGTCGGCAGCACGGCCTACATGATCCTTCACCTCGCCGAAGGCGCGCTTCAGCGCCTCGCGTCGTGGTGCCATCGAGCGCTTGAAGGCGACGATCTGGTCTGCCATCTCGAATCTGGATTCGGCCGCCCCGTGCATGGCTTCCTCCCGGAGTTACGCGCTGGTACTCGGGCGCCTGCCTGAGCCGGGATTCCTTAGCTGGGCGTTGACCTCGCCGCCAGCGATCTCGCCCTCGCCTCCTGAACACGCATTAAACTCGAACCAAGTGCCCGTGTCCAGCACCGCGGCGATCTCGGGCCTGCCAGACACCTAGGTTTTTGCTGGCCTCTGCTGCCCGCGGGTTGGTGCCCTCCCGTCCGCGCGTGCCTCAGGACGTGCGGCAACTGATGGGCGTATGGCCTGGCTTCACGGACGCCCGTTGGCCGATAGAACGCTAGCGCTTGCCTCCCGCGCCCTCAGTCCGTCCACTGGTAAGCACCTGATTATCGGCCCATGTCGCGATCGTCCGGGCCACTTGTTCCTCCTCCCCAGAGTACATGTGGTCGGCTCCCCGGATCATGACGGTGTCCACGCTACGAGGGCCGCTCGGCAGGCGTTGGATGCAGGTCTTGATCAGTTCCAAATCAGCCTCCGTACCGATTTCCGATTCACGTGTACCAAAAAAAGCGAGCAGTGGACAACGGATACGAGTGACTGCCGGGTTGGGTGTTTGCTCCCCGAAGAAGTCTCCATATTCGGCCGGGGTATTGGCATCATCCAGAAAAGTAGCCGCACTAATAAAAGACGGGAATGGCCGATCGGGGAGGCGCAGTAAATCGTCGCCGCGGCCATCCGCGACCAGGCGAGTGGCTTCCGCGTGCTGGCGAGTGGCTTCGGCCCGTTGATTCGTGTCGGCCGGAGGAGTATATCCCCTCACTCCCCCCGACGCGAGAACGACTCCAACGACCCGACGGTCCTGCTTTTCTCCCTGATAAGCACGAACTACTGACCAACCGAAGCTATGCCCAACCAGAATGACCTGGTTGAACCCTCGCTCACCGGCGAAGTCGATCCACGAAGCGATGTCTCGTACGGCTTCACTTGGAACACCCCAGTAGCCACCCCCGCGCAACCGCTTCCCCTCCCGGTAGCCGGCAACCGTACCGATGTCATGCATGCGAGTGTTTACGGTGACACACGGGTACCCGAGATCCGCGAGGGCCCGGCCAATTCTGACGTATGTCGGTGAATAGAAATTCACTCCCCACCCGTGGACCCAGATCACGGCGACGGGTTTGGTGGACTCTTTCGGAGGGATAAAGAAAGCACCCCCGTCGACGATGTCGTCACTCGCTCGTGCATAGACCAGTTCTTCGGGGTACTTACCTACCGAGTCTCTTCGGGAGAACCACTTTCCGAGACAGAACCCAAACACCAGCAACGCAAGGGCGATTGCAAACACGACGAGATGTCGCCGGGAAAGGGGTAGTCTCAGACTCATCGAATTTCTCCCGACTCATGTGTATTTTTGTGGATCCTTACTCGGCGAAACTGGGCCTGTTACGACGCAAGTATGGAATCCCCAGCCCACCTCTTCCTCACCTTTAACGAAGTCGATTTCCCCGAGTCATCGTTACGGGCCGTTGAGCACTGTCATAGTATTCGTCGCAGAGCGAGGCAGATTGCCGTCTGATACCTGAGAACCTCGCTCCGCAAGTCGATTCCGATAACGGCCCGTTTCGATGAATGGATCATGTCGCTGAGAATGGTCGACCCTTGCCCCTGGGCCTGGGGCGCGATCCAATACCCGGAGTTGGGGCTCCGTCCAACTCACGACTGTGTAGGAAGTGCCGAGATGCGAGAGGGCCACGGGCGAACCCGTCCTGGGCACTTCCCATACAACACTTTTCGTTCGGCCGCCGAGGGCGCCGGACGGGTTTCTTCGACAGACTCTTCGGGACGAAGCCCACCATTTCCGCCCGTCCAGACTCGATTTCGCTTAACCATGATCAGGAGATTCGCGTCATGCCCTCCGAACTCGCGAGCGATCTGCTCGACGTCCTCGATCAGCTTTCCGGGGGAGTTCATCCCGGTTTCCGCCCCGTTCACGCCAGGGGTGTCATGTATTCCGGGACCTTCACCCCCTCGGCCGACGCGGCGAAGCTGACGAGGGCGCCGCACGCCGTCAGCTCGTCCACCCCGGTGACCGTCCGCTTCTCGATCTCGGCGGGGATTCCGACAATCGCCGACAACGACGCGAACGGGTCCAGCCCGCAAGCGATGGCTGTGCGGTTCCACCTGGGCGATCATGTTCACACCGACATCATCGCCCACTCTCATAACGGGTTTCCGACACGGACCGGGGAGGAGTTCCTGGAGTTCATTCGCGCGGTCGCCTCGAGCGGACCGGGTGCCCCCACTCCGCCGCCCATCGTGGCGTTCCTGGCCTCCCATCCGTCGGCCAAGGCGTTCGTCGAGGCCCCGAAGCCGATCCCGTCGAGCTTCGCCCGGCAAGCGTACTTCGCAGTGACCGCCTTCAAGTTCACGAGCGCCGACGGACAGAGCCGGTTCGGCCGGTTCCGCCTCCGTCCCGAAGCCGGGACCGAGTTCCTGTCCCCGGAGCAAGCGAAGGAAAAGACGGCCGACTTCCTCGCCGCCGAGATGTCGGAGCGGCTTGCCCGGGGGCCGGTGGAATTTCGCGTGCTTGTGCAAGTGGCCGAGGACGGGGACGAAGTCACCAATGCCACCGCGATCTGGCCAGAGACTCGTCAGCTCGTGGATTTCGGGACCGTCACCCTCACCGAGCGTGTGGACGAGCTGGCCCCGGAGCGTCGAAAGATCATCTTTGACCCCGTCCCTCGGGTGGACGGAATCGAATCGGCGGGCGACCCGCTGACCGAGGTGCGTTCCGATCTCTACTTGCTGAGCGGCCGACGGCGGCGGGCTGACGCGGCGAAGTGAATTCCTCAAGTGGCGGTCCGCCGGAGTGCTCATCCGGTGACCCATCTTGTGAACCACGTCGCTCATCGAACGAGACGACGATCACGATGGGTTTGATGAGGCGCGGCCCGCGGCGTAGTCCGGAATGCTCTCGCCGCGTATCAAGTCTTCGAACGTTTGCCGGGTGCGCACGAGATAGGGGTTCTTGTCGACGATGAGCACTTCGGCAGCAAGGGGCTTGCTGTTGTAATTGGAGCCCATCGCGAAACCGTAGGCCCCGGCGCGCTCGATCACCAGCCATTCGCCAACGCGCGCCACCGGCAGCGGGCGCGTGCAGACCACGCCGCCCTCCTGTTGGGTGAAGACGTCGCCCGATTCGCAGAGTGGGCCGGCTACGACCACGTCCTGGAGAGGACGTTCGAGGGCGATGCCGTTATCGGTTGCAACCGACATCGGATGGTATGCGCCGTAGAGAATGGGCCGCGCAGATTGTTGAAGCCTGCATCCAGAATGTAGAACGTTCGCGTCGAGGTCTGCTTGACTGCGCGGATCTGGCTGAGCAAATAGCCGCTCTCGGCCACCAGGTAACGGCCGGGCTCGATCTCCAGGCGGACCGGATGGCCAAACGCTTCGGCCAGTCGCTTGCGGACGGCATCCCAGAGCCGGAAGTACGCCTCCAAATCGACAAGCTGCTCGCCGGGACGATACGCGATCGGCAGGCCGCCGCCGGCACTGATGGTCGTGATCGAAGGGCCGATCTGCCGCGCGCAACGCTCCATCGCGCCACAAACCTGCGAAAGGTGCTCGAGGTCAGTCCCCGAGCCAATGTGCATGTGCACGCCGGTAATCTGCAGGCCGTGCCGCGCAGCCAGCGCCGTCATTTCGGCAAGCTGGGCGTGCCAGATGCCGTGTTTCGAGTGGTCGCCGCCGGTGTTGGTCTTGTGGCTATGGCCGTGGCCGAAGCCCGGGTTGATTCGCAACGTGATCGCGCGGCCGGCGCGCGCTCGCCAAGCTGCGCGATCATGTCGGGAGAGCCGACGTTGACGTGCATCCCGCTCTTGACTGCCAGCTCGAGCGCCTCTTCATCGAAGATATCCGCGGTATAGACGACCGGCGGCGGGTCGCCGGTTGCCGAGTAGCCCGCCGCAAAAGAGCGCTGCAACTCGCCGGCGCTCACCGCATCCACCAGCACACCGTGACGGCGGATCAGGTCGAGGATCGCGATGTTGGAACACGCCTTCTGCGCGTAGCGGATCACATCAAACGCCCGCAGGTCCTCGATGCGGCTTTGAATGGCGGCCGCGTCGTAAACGAAACACGGCGTACCGAACTGGTGTGCCAGCTCCCGGACCGGAACGCCGGCGATCTCGGGACGCAGGACGGGGAATGTTTCGCATGCGGATGAATTCATGGGTAGCTCAATGAATGAATCGGCAAGTGGCTCGCGACCGGAAATCTGTTCACCTGGCTCTCTAACTTTGTGCTGGCCTTTGCTGCCCGTGGGTTGGTTCCCTCCCGTCCGCGCGTGCCTCAGGAGGTGCGCCAACCGATGGGCGTAGCGCCTGGCTTCATGGACGCCCGTTGGCCCACACCCTGTCGTGCGCCTGGTCAAGGCTCACCCCAGTACCGGCAGCGTAAGCTTCTGCTTGCGCTGCTTCTCTTTCTCGACGTACGAATCAAGCGGGCGCGTCTCTTCATGGAAGCGCTCGACTTCCTCGAGCAGGGCTTGCACCATCTCGGCTTCCTTGACGTGGCGAATCGGAATGCCGCGCTTGAAGATGATGCCCTTGCCCGAGCCGGCAGCGATGCCGAGGTCGGCTTCCTTGGCCTCGCCGAAACCGTTGACCAGGCAGCCCAGAATGCTGATGCGCAGCGGGTTGCTCATGCCTTTCATCTTGTCTTCGACTTCGGCGACGATTCGTTCGAGGTCGATATCAAGCCGGCCGCAAGTCGGGCAAGCGACGACTTCGGGCTTGGTCACGCGGCGGTCGCAGGAGCGCAAGATGTCGAAGCCGGCGTCGATCTCGGGGACCGGATCGCCCAGGAGCGAAACGCGAATGGTGTCGCCGACGCCGCGGAGCAAGATCGCACCGATGCCGGCCGCACTTTTGAGCGTGCCGTACTCGCGCGAGCCCGCCTCGGTGATGCCGACGTGCGTGGGATAATCGGCCTGCGCCGCGTACTGCGTGTAGCACGCCACCGCCGTGGGCACATGGCTCGCCTTCAGGCTGACGATGATCTCGCGATAACCCAGCCGCTCGGCTGTCTCGATGTGCCGTAATGCGCTTTCGACCATCGCCTCGGGGCAGGGAAACCCGTACTTGTCGATCAGGTCTTTCTCGAGGCTGCCGGAATTCACGCCGACGCGCATCGGAATGCCCTTGTCGCGCGCCTTCCTGACCACCTCCTTGAAGCGCTCCTCGCCGCCGATATTGCCGGGATTGATCCGGATCTTGTCGACGGCCGGACGCCCCGACGGCGTGACCGCCTCAAGACACTGAAGCGCCATCCGGTAGTCGTAATGGATGTCGGCGATGAGCGGGATCGTGATCTGGTCGCGGATCAGCTTGCACGCCTCGACGTCCTCTTTCTTGGGCACGGTCACGCGAACGATCTCGCAGCCGGCCTCTTCGAGGCGATGAATCTGCTCGAGCGTCGCCGCCACGTCGAAGGTGTTGGTGGTCGTCATCGACTGCACCCAGATCGGGTTTTCACCGCCGACGATTTTGTCCCCCAGCTTCACCTCGCGCGTCTTGTGCCGCTCAATTGTCGTCGCATACGCCATCGCAATCCGTCCTCGAGTGCCAAGATTCAACCGGTTGCGCTCATTCCACTTGCGCCGAACACATGAGATTATCGTAATCAAATGCGGGGCCGTGGTCAAGGCGGCGAACGGGTTCGCTCGGCGGACCTCTTTATGCTCTTCGATGTCACAGTGGGGGTTACCTTGTTCACCCTTCCAGCCGTAATCTATTCTCCTGAAACCGATTTAACGTTCGCAGGGCGGTCCTACCTCTCCTCATTGTTCCCCGCATGCGCGACAAGATTCCGGGCTGGCTCAAGCGACTTCTGGTACCAGGCTGGAATGCGGCCCATCAGTACGGCTGGCTTGCCTACGACTACGCAAGCGCCGTCGCTCATGGCCGGTTCGACGCTGCACCGTCTGCGGCGCGCTTGTCTCATGCTCTACCGCCGCCGGGTGATCCCGCCGCGGCTGGAAGAACTTTGGGGGCTGACGCCGCGACTGGCCGAGGCCCTGGCGCGCAAGGAATCGTGCGATTGCTCGCACTGCGGCGCCAAGCTGCGCGGGCGCCGGCTGGCGCAGGTAATGCTCGCGCTCTACCCGGCCGGCAGCCCCCCTGCCCCGGCGCCCTCATTGGCGCGATGGGTCGAGCTGCCTGAGATCCAGAAAATGCGGGTCGCCGAGATCAACCGCATCGACGGAGTTCACGAGCAGATTCGGCGCTGGCCCAGAGCTCCGTCTCTGATTTCGTCCCGGGCGCTAGCCCGGCGCGACCGTTAACGGCGTCCGATCGGAAGACCTCACGCGGCTGACTTACCCGGAATCCAGTTTCGACCTCGTGCTGACTTCCGAGTCCCTCGAGCACGTGCCCGACCTGAACGCCGCCCTGCGCGAGATTCACCGAGTGCTCGCGCCGGGCGGACGGCATATTTTCACCATTCCCCTCTTGCCTCATGTTGAGCGAACCTTCGCGCGCGCAATCGCGCGACCCGATGGTTCACTCGAAGAACGCGCCCGCGCATCGCTCACCCGGGCGGCGACGTCGGCTACCCGGTCTTCACCGAGTTCGGCGCCGACTTGCCGGCGCTGCTCGAACGGGCCGGATTTGCCACCGAGACATTCTTCGGGCCCAACTGTGACGACGACCTCGCCCAGGTCTATGTCTGCCATAAGATCTGATACGCGATTGATCAGCACGCGATCATTTCTCGTCGCGGGCAATAAAGATGGAATCGGCGTGACGCGACATCCTCTTCGCGCAGAGGTGGTATATGTAGATCGAGTGCCCGATGCGCTTGATCGGCTCGAATTGGCGAAAGTACCAGAAGGCGTCGAGCTCGTCGGGCATTCCAGGCTGGCCCCCATGCCGCCGGGACCTTGTCGGGCGGGGCCGAGTCGTAGAGCCGCCACGGAAGACCGTAAACCAAGCTCGCGCTGACGGCATAGTAGCCCGGCGTCAGTTTCTTGGCGGGACCGACCAGCAGGTCGGTGTGCGATAACATCGGTTCGGTTGCTGCGGGCCGCACAGGCGGCAGGAACCAGTCAAACGGCTCGCCGCGCAGCCGGAAGATCGACGGGATTGATCTGGCCGAAATACGCCAGTCCCAGCGGCTCGATCGGGTATCGTCTCTCTTCCACCATTTCTGAAGAGCGACCAGGTCTTGACCCCAGTCGAGGTTGCTGTCGATCAACCGCGCCGGCGTGCAGTCGGCTCCTCCCGAGGCCCGGTTGAAGTACGCAAGGTAATCCGGGTGAATCTCCAGCGTGGCTGCAATGGTGGCGCCGAGCGAGGCCGACATGAGTACCATCATGACCCGTTTTCTCGATCCAGAGAGGTCGAGCAACCAGGGAACCAGCCGACCCGCCGCGATGAAGCCAAAAGGCAAGACCGGCAATACGTACCGCAAGCCAAGATTGATGTCGGTGAAGAAGCTCATCGCAATCACGATGACTGCCGGCACCGAGAAAAGCGTGATCTCGTCGGCCCAGTCGGCGCTCGATCGCGCGACGTACCGTAGCGATCCGATGGTGAGGACCAGAAGCAGCAACGTTCCTTCCGGAATCTTGTAAGCGAGCGCGAGCAGGTAGTAGTACCACCAGCCCGTTCGAGCGCAGGTCGCCGTCGAGATAAACCCAGTACGCCGCCCTCGACTCAGCCGCTGACTCCGCAACCAATCGCTCCTTATCGACGGCCCGCGCACGGGCTACTTCGTCTCGGGTGTCGACGGCCTTCACGAAGCGCTCGGGAACACCTTCGGTCTCGATCTTCTGCTCGTCGAAGCCGAGCATGTAATGGCTCGGCAACGGGCAAGGGACCGAACTCAGCCACGTGTCGCGGAACCGGTTGATGCGAAACGCCCAGGTCGCGTCGAGCAACGGGTTCTTGCTGCGCGGACGGATCGCGCCCGGCGGCACCGGTCGCGTGAGCGACTTCGAGCCGAACTCGAACGCTCCCAGCGGTCTGCCGACGCCCTCGAAGAAATAGCCGACGTCAATTGTCAGAAAGCTCAAGCCGGCGATCGCTGCGCATTGAAGGGTGCCGCGCACGACCAAAGCGCGCCACTTCGCCCTCGGCGTCGCCAGCACGAGGTGTACCAACCAGAGAAACGGCCAGACGACGTAAAGCAACAACATGCTGAACTTGGTCAACTGCGGCCAGGCCCAGGCCGACCCCCGAGGCGATCGCCCACCGCCACGAAGGCTCTTTCAGAAAACGCCAGAACAGATAGGTCGCGGTCACGCCGAAGGCCGCCGCACCCAGGTCCGAAGTGATCAGCCGGGCGTGGGCCAGAATGTTCGGGCAAAACACCCACAGGCACAGGCTCAAGAGCCCGCCAAGTGTGCCGTACAACCGCCGCGACCAGGCAAACACCGCGAGCCCGCCGACGATCGAGAAGAGCGGCATCAAGAGCCGCGCGAGCTCGAAAAGCTCGAAGTATCGGTCGGCGTTGCAAAAGGCGAATAGCGATGCAAAGGTCGCCTGCGACGGGTCGAGCGAGCGCCAGCTTTCCGATTGATAAAGCGGCTCGGTAATCGGGTTTGCCCACACCACCGGCAGGGCAGCCACCAGCTTGACCAGCGGCGGGTTGTGGTGATAAAGCCGAAATGTCCCCTTTTGCCAGTAGGTGATCCCCGCCGGCATGTGGACCACCTCGTCGACCGTCGGATTTTCGAGCCGGAGACTGTGCGCTGCCAGTACGTAGTGAAATGCCAACAGCCCGACAACCGCCACGGCGGCGGCCACTTTCGCTCGTTGCGCCCCGCCAGCGATCGAGGCCGCCGCGCCAGTGCTCGGCTCGCCGGGGTGCTCCCCCTGCGCTCTTGTGCTGATCGCTACGGCGGCCCCGGGCGACGGCTTGGCGGCAGGCTGGCGGGTCGTCTTGGACCGGGCTCGACGGCGTGGCAAGCGAAACCTCCCGCAAGAGCGCGACGCGGCCGTGCACCTTAAGACGATCAACACAGCCCTAACGGAAATGATACCGTTAGCCAGGTCGTCTCGGCTTCTGCTTGGCCGAAATGGACTTGATCACGATGCGCCCCCTCTTGCTTGGGATCGAGCGGCTTGATCGCTCGCTTGAGCGCGTCGGCCATGAGCCTTTTAAGCCGAGGATTCTCGAGCATCTTGGGGTCGGCAAGAACAATGTGGCGCACCTGGTTCCCCTCCCCCTTTAAGAGTTTCTCGGGATCGGGCAAGGTCGCCCCCTGAAGAAAGAACAAGCTCACCCAGCGCGGGTAGAGGGCGATCGAGAAGATCGCCTCCGAGGCGCGCTCGCTCGGCCCGAAGCCGATCGCCAGGGCGTTGTAATTGTCGTACACCAGCTCGATGGCGCCCGGCAGGCGACTGCGCATCGACTCGAGGACGGTGTGCGCGGTGTCGGCGATTTCAGGCGTAAACCGCGCGATGAAGGTTTCTAGCTCCTCTGCGGGCGATGCCGTCTTCATGGTCTTTCAAGCCTCCGCACTAAGTTAAAGCCCGTTGGCCGTCAGGCGTGCGCAGCGACAAGCGCACTGATCGACTTGAACGAGCCACGCAGGTCCGGATAGAGCTGACGGTAGACGCGTAAGCACGGTCGTAATACGCCTTGACCTTGGGGTCGACTCGACGTGGAGTCGACGGTCCGGATGGTGGCGTCGCAGGCTTCGGGCACCGAGGCGAACCCGCCGGTGCCGACCTGGGCCAGGAGCGCGACGCCGAAGGCCGGTCCCTCGGTCGAGTTGAGCGTGTGCACGTCGCAGCCGTAGATGTCGGCCTGGATTTGCTTCCAGAGGGCGTTCCGCGCGCCGCCGCCCGAGAGCCGCACTTGCTCGATGGCGACGCCCATCTCGCGGATCAGCTCCAGGCTGTCGCGCATGGCGAAGGTCGCCCCTTCGAGCACGCTGCGGATCAGGTGCGGCCGGCCGTGGCGCACGGTCAGGCCGACCCAGGCCCCCTTGGCGTCGGGGTCGAAGTGGGGCGTCCGCTCGCCCGTCAGGTACGGCAGGAAGAACAGCCCCTCGGCGCCCGGGCCGGCCAGGGCGGCCTCGTCGGTCAGGATGAAGTAGGGATCCTCGCCGCGCTGTCTTGGCGACCGCGACCTCGGCCTTGCCCAGCTCGTTGCGGAACCACTGGAAGCTGCCGCCGGCCGCGAGCACGACCCCCATCACGTGCCACGCACCCGGCACCGCGTGGCAGCCGCGCTGGAGCCGTCCCAGCGGATCGAAGCCCAGACGTGTCGGCGTGGGCGAACACGACGCCCGAGGTCCCCATCGTCGCCGAGACCACCCCCTGCCGCACGATCCCGTTGCCGACCGCCCCGGCCGGCTGGTCGCCGCCGCCGCCGACGACCGGCGTTCCCGACCTGCAGTCCCGTCGCCTTCGACCCGAGCTCGCTCACCTGGGCCGACACCACCTGGCTCTCGTGGCACGGCGGCAAGAGCGCCGGGTCGATCTCGAGCTTGGCCAGAAGCTCGCGGCTCCAGCGCCGGTTGGCCACGTCGAGCAAGAGCGTGCCCGAGGCGTCGCTCACCTCGGTCGCGTAGGTGCCGGTCAGCCGGTAGCGGACGTAGTCCTTGGGCAAGAGCACCTGGCGCACCCGCTCCCAGTTCTTCGGCTCGTGCTTCCGCACCCACAAGCAGCTTGGGCGCCGTGAAGCCGGTCAGGGCCGGGTTGGCGACCAGCCGGATCAGGGCCTCGCGCCCGCCGGCCTTGTGCTTCGATCTCGCGGCACTCGGCCGCCGTGCGCTGGTCGTTCCAGAGCAGGGCAGGGCGGATCACCCGGCCCGCGGCATCCAGAAACACCGAGCCGTGCATCTGGCCGCTCAAGCCCACTCCCGCGACGTCCGCCGGCCGAAACCGCCCCGAGGCCAGCACCTGCGCGACCGTCTTCTCGGTCGCGTCCCACCAGAGCTCGGGATCCTGCTCCGACCAGCCCGGCCGCGGATGGTCGCACGGATACTCGGCCGACGCCGACGCCAGGATCGTCCCCGTCTCGTCGATGGCCAGCGTCTTGGTCCCGGACGTCCCGATGTCGATTCCCAGCGTGATGCTCACGGCGTGATCTCCCAGCGCTCTCCGCAGCTGCAAGACTCTGAGGCACGACCCCCTCGGGCAGCCGGCGGGCCTCGGGCGACAAACTCCGCGACGGGGACCGTGTTGAATGTAAACATGTCGTAATGATGCGGCACCACGAACCGCGGTCGAACCCAGGCCGCCAGGTCGACCGCCTCGGCGGCCGTCATGTTGCCCGGCACGCCCCGCGCGGGGTCGCGGCCGTTGATCGGCAGGAACAAGACGTCGAACCGATCGCCGGCCAGCCGCTCGGCCAGCCCGTCGTAGGCCAGGCTGTCGCCGCTATGATAGAGCCTGAGCCCTTCCGACTCGATCACGTAGCCCAGGTAAAGATGACGGCCGTTCGAGTCGGTGTCGAGCTCCTCGTGGGCCGACGGGATCGCCCGCACGCGAAAACCGGCCCGCTTCGACAGAGTCGCCGGCGTCCAGCCCACGAGCCGGTCGGCCGGCAGGCCCAGCTCTCCGGCATGCTCGCGAGTCGCCTCGGGCAGCACCAGCACGGCGCGCGCGAGGCCGCCATCAGCTCGGCACCGTCCCCGGGTCGAGGTGGTCGGAATGCTTGTGGCTCGCCAGGACGAGGTCGACCCGAGCAGGTCGCTGCCGCGCAGCGGGACCGCGAGTCATGCGAACGTGCGGCCGGCTCGGTCGCCTCGTACTTCTTGGTCAGGTGCTCCGAGAGGTAGAGGTCGATCGCCAGCAGCCCGGTCCGCGACTTGATCAGAAACCCGCTCTGCCCCAGCCACCAGACGAAGAGCGACCCGGGCCCGGGCTCCGATCCCGGCGATCTCCGTCGATCAGCTCCGCGCCTTGTCGCACCGGTTCGATCATCGTCTTCGCACGCCCTCCGTTCGTCGCGCACCGATCGTCGACTCCCTCGACCATGGCCCTCGCCTTGGCCACCGCGATGTGCCGGGCGGTCTGCGAGAAGCCGCAGTCGGGCGTGACCGAGACCCGCTCGGCTCCGACGTACTTCAGCACGGTCCGCAGCCGCTCGGCGACCAGCTCGGGCGGCTCGACCCACGTGTTCTTGACGTCGACCAAGCCCACGGCGACGTCCATCGTCTCGGGCAACTCGGCCAGCAGCTCGATCTCGGCCAGCTCGCGGCTGGCGAACTCGAGCGCAAGCTGGTTGACCCTGCGCCTGGCCAAGATGGGGAAACAGCGGCCGGTACGACCGGTGGCCGACCGCCCGCGCGCGGTAGTTGCCAAAGCACATGTGCATGCTGATATAAGCGTGCACGCCGTCGACGGTGCGGGCGATCGACGTCGAGGAACGCGTCGGGCTCTCGGGGATGGCAGGCGAAGCTGGGCTCGTCGAGCTGGATGAAGTCGACGCCGGCGGCGGCCAGGGCCTTGAGCTCGGCGTTGACGATCGGGATCGAGCGCGTCGGTGACGGCTGTCGCGATCCGGGTAGACCGCGCCGCCATCGATGCAGCCGGCCAGGGTGAACGGGCCGGGAACCGGCACCTTGACCGGGCGCGTCGGTGAGCGCCGGAGCCGCCGATACTCGGCGACGGTGCCCAGGCCCTGCGGGGCCGAGATCGGCTCGATCGCTCGATAGCGGTCGCGCTGGTCGTGCGCCGGCGCACCCAGTCGCCGGGCCCGCGGCAGCGGCTCGAGCCCCCGCAGGTATTCGTAGAAGCCCAGGTTGAAATCGACGCGCTGCATCTCGCCGTCGGTGATCCGATCGAGGCCGGCCCGCAGCTGGTCGTCGACGGCCAGCCGCACGGCGTCGCGAACGGCCTCGTCGCGATCGGCCGGGCCGAAGAGCTCGGGATGCGCCTTCACGTCGGCGATGAACTTCTCGAACCAGCCGGGAAACGACCAGCTCCCGATCACCGTGGCGGGGATCAATATGTCGGCCATGGTGTGCGGTCCTTGTGAAGCATCGGCGACCTCGGCCAGCGCCGGTCTGCGCTCTTGGGCTTGGCTTTGCGAGCCGTGACCTATTTTGACACTCGCCGGCCAGCGTAGCCACGTATTTGCCGGGCGCTGGCGCCTTTTATGAAGTTTTCGGGCAGTCCTTAGAGTTGCGACGCAGCGAGGTCAGGGGTTACGCTGTAAAACCACGTTCCGAACAACGGCGTTCCTGTGCGGCTTTCACCCGCCAGCAACCACCACTCAAAAAGAGATCCGCGATGCCCAAATCTGACCTCCAGCACCTGAGCTTGTCGACGGTTAAAGACGTGACGCTCGTCGAGATTACCACCAAGGATATCCAGGGACCGGCGCTCGCCCAAGAGCTGGGCGCCGAGCTCGGACGTGTGACGTCCCAGGAGTGGGCGAAGAAGCTCTTGGTCGACTTCAATGCGCGCTGCGCCTACCTGAGCAGCACCGGGTTCGCCGTGCTGTTCAGGGTGGTCAGAGAATTCAAGGGTGCCGGCGGCCAGATCAAGTTTTGCAACATGGAACAACAGATCCGCCTGGGAGCCGAAATCGTCGGTCTCGAGCAGGTCGTCGAGATCTACCCAACCGAAGCCGCGGCCATGGCCGTGTTCGCACAGGGCTAAGCGATTGGCGACCCGACAGCGCAGCGAGCCGCGCAACCGACCACGTTGATAAAGGCAAGTGGTGGTACAATGACTGTCGTATTATTTCGAGTCCCGTAGGTGGAGACAGCCCATGGCCACGGTAACTCCCGGTCGAACCGACGCGGTTCTGGACCAGACTGAGCCGGATTACCTGTACGAGGTCGTCGATGGGCGCTTCGTGGAGAAGACGATGGGCGTCTATGAAAACTGGCTTGCGGCGGTGATATTCGGGCGACTGGACCGCTATGCTGACGAGAATTCGATTGGCCGCGCCGTGATAGAGATGATCTTCGACCTCCGGCCACACGTCGACCGCGAGCGCCGGCCGGACGTGGCTTTTGTCTCATTCGAGCGTTGGGCGCGTGATCGTGGCATTCCGCAAACGCGGTCTTGGGCCGTCGCGCCCGACCTCGCAATTGAAATTGTCAGCGCCAGCAACACCGCGGTCGAGATCGCGGAAAAGTTCGAAGAGTTCTTCCTCGTCGGAGTACGCGCCGTCTGGGTTGTCTATCCCGCTCGCAAGAAAATCTATGCGTACACGTCGCCAACTCAGGTCCGCATTCTGGGAGTAGAGGACGAGCTGAGCGGTGGCGATATGCTGCCAGGTTTCCGTCTTTCGGTGCGCGATCTCTTCGACAAGGCCGGCGAACCCGCCTGAACGACTACGGCGGTTTCTTACGGAGAAAGTTGTGCAACTGGCTCCAAAACGGTCACCCAAAGGAAATTGATGATCCAGGCTGTGCCCAGCGCGAGGCCCAACCACTCGCGCCAATTCCAGCGCATGCGCCAGCGCCCGCCGACGAAAAGAATTAACCATGCGGCCGCGATCGCCATCCCGATCTTGGCTCCGTCGCGACCCCAGGAGCCGAACATCGTGTCGTGATACTCGCCGTAACTCATAAGATCGAGCCGGCGCAGCAGCAATTCCTCGACGACGGCAATCGCGGCCAGCAGAGCCGCAATCGCCGCGGCGACCCGTCCAGGCCCAAGCGCACCCGCCGAGCACCGGGCCGCCGGACCGCGATCGCGCCGAGCCCGATGCTCGCGATGATCAAGAGCGGCGCCACCTTTTTTTCCTGAAACTCCTCACACCATTTCCAGACCGGTTCCATCGCCGGCACGCGATTGACCCACGCGATCGGCGACCAAGGGTGTATTTCCCCATACCGCTCGCGCAAGGGCCGGGGCGGGTCGCCGCGCTGGAACCGCGCCATGCGGGCCTGAAACTTGATGTTGTTGTCGTGCATGGCCCAGAGCCATTTTGTCGAGCAGAGCCCGAGCGCTTTCTCGATATCGAGCTCTCCGCGCGTCGCGACCCAAGTCGTCGAGCCAAGCGTCGCGAGCACCAGCACGAGATCGAGCCACGGCGAGCCGCGGAATGCAGCGCGAACGTTCATCGCCAATGTTTCCACATAAAGCGGTCAATCACCAGAAACCATCGCGAGCCCGGCAGCTCGCTGAACACAAGCTCGATGAGCCAGAGCAGTCCGATCAGGCGGCCAAGGCGGTCGATCGCGCCACGCTCGGCGCGCCAGCGCCGAGTCAGAACGAGTGCGAGCCAAGCGCCGAGCACCGCGGGGCCCGCATAAGGCCAACCCTCGCAGAACCTCGTCATGGTGTAGGCCTCAGGACCGATTAGCGACGCGTGGAGTCGCAGCGCCGTGAAGCTCGAGTTCACGGCGAACCCAAACAATGCCGCAACACAGGCCGTGAAGCCCGGCTGACTCCAGAGCCGCCGGCACCGCGGCCGGGGCGGCGCAAGGCGAATGAGAACCATTGCCACCGATAGAAATAGCAGCAACAAGCCCCACCGCCGGCCCAGTTGTTGCCAGAACGGAAAGTCGTTGGGGTCATTCGGCCAAAGCAATATCCCGCGCGACGCCGCAAAAAAGCCGGCGACCGCCGCAACCAGGATCATCGCGTCGAGCAGGCCAAACGAGCGGCAGACACGCGATTTCATCGCGGTGCTCCGGCTTTGGCGTGAGCGACTCGTAGTTCCCAACTGAAACCTGGGAAGTCGCATGGCCTGCGCTCTGCGCTTATGGCCCGTTTGCGAACGGATTGGTTGGAAAGGCCGGGTCGTAAACGATCATTGCCTCGGCCTCGCGGCGAAGGAGCTGAAGGGGCAGCCAGTCGGTGGAATGCAACGATACCGCGCCGTCGATTCTGGTGGCGTCAACGCGATTGAGCGACTGCTGCACCTCCTGTAACAAGGCACGCGCCTTTGGCATGTCGCCGAGGCGCTCGTGCGCCATCGCCAAGAGGAGACGGTTTTGCAACTGGTAGTCGGCGATCATTCCACGGCTGGAATATATGGTGTTGGACTCCTCGAGCCATTTGATGGCCTGGTCGAGGTGGCCGGCTCGGTAATGGGCGGCCCCTAACGGGAGGAGGTACCACGGCAAACGCTCGGCGTTCACGGCCTGCTGGGCCCAGCGAATGACCTCGTTCGGGTTCAACGCCGCTCGGCGACCTGGACACAACTGCGGGCGAGCACGTACGCCACGAAGGGATCGCTGGTCTGGCCCGCGCTCCGGCGCATTTCCCGGACGAACGACCGATAGCCGTGGTTGTCGCCGACGATCAACCGCAGGCAGGCGTGCTCGAACCACTCCTCGCTGCTCGGGCGGGGCCGATGGGACTCCCCGGGCGAAGTCGGCGGCGGCGCGATCCCACTGGCCGCGGAAACCGTGGTACCGACCGCGAACGCACCAGAGATGTCCGTCATCTGGCCGCAGCTCCAGGAGCCGCGTCGTACGCCCGGTCCCACCGCGCCAGCTCCAGGGCCCGCTCGCTGCGCGGCGAGTTCCAGATGCGATCCTCCGGCAAGAGCTCCAGCTCCCGGGCGAAGTCGGTGGCCGCTTCGTCCCAGCGCGATTGCGACACCATGAGCTCACCGTGCTTCGCCCAGAGGGACGCGGCGGAACCGGGCGACTCCGCGGCGACGCGCCGGAGCAGGGGTTCGCTGGCGACGATCGCGTCGATCAGCTTGGCGTCGCGGCTGCCGAGGGCGTACGACCGGGCGTAGTCGCTCTCGGCCTTCTCGGGCTGGGAGCGGGACGTGATAGAACCCGGCGCGCTCGAGCGAGACGGTCGCATCGAACGGCCGCGCCGCGACGGCCTCGTTGAAGGCGGCCTCGGCCTCGGCCCAGCGCTTCCGCTCGACCCAGGCCTTGGCCCGGGCGGTCGGTTCGGGGCCGAAGAGGATGGGGTCGAGCCGCCAGCGCGGCTCGGCCTCCGAGGAACTCCGCCCAGCGAGGCGAGCCGATCGCGCTCGCTCGTGCCAGGCCGCGGCGTCGAGGTTCTTCACCGGCCCTCTGGTCGTCGAGGGTCAGACCGGTGTTGACGTGGACCCAGCTCTCGAGGCGCGGCAGGTCGTCGGGAAGCTCCGCGACGTCCCAGACGAGCGCCTCGTTGCCGCTGCCGCAGACCGCCGTCCGGCCGTCGGGGCTGAATATCACGGCCTGATGAACGCCCTCGATGCGGCAGAGGCGGTCCGAGCTGACTGGCCGGTGGCGGCATCCCACAGCCGCGCCGACTTCTCGAGTGGCCCCGGTCAGAATCCTGCGACCGTCCGGGCTGAAAGCCGCGGAGATCACTCGGTCACGCTGGCGTGATGGGTGAACCGATCGGCCGCCGGTGCCGGCGTCCCAGAGTCGCACCTCGTTGCTCGCCACGGTGAGCGCGCGCCGTGCCATCGGGGCTGAAGCGCCACGTGCAATCACAGCGTCTTCATGCGTGAGCGGCCTGACCGATCGGCTGGCCGCTGGCCGCATCCCACAGCCGCGCCGTCTTATCGGAGCTCCCGGTGAGCACGGTCTTGCCGTCAGGGCTATAACGCCACGGCAGTTGATTCTGCCCTTGATGCGCGAGCGGCTGACCGATCGGCTGACCGCTGGCGGGCGTCCCACAGCCGCGCCGTCTTGTCGTAGCTGCCGGTGAGCACGGTCTTGCCATCGGGGCTGTACGCCACGGCGGCAACGCACTCTGCGTGCATGAGGGCGCGCCGCTGGGCTTGCCGGTGGCGGCGTCCCACAGCCGCGCGGTCTTGTCGGCGCTGCCGGTGAGCACCGTCTTGCCATCGGGGGCATACGCCACGGCATACACCTGGCGCCGTGAGCCAGCGAGGGGCGCACCTTCGGGTTGCCCGGTGGCGGCGTCCCACAGTCGAGCGGTCGAAGTCGTCGCTGCCGGTGAGCACGGTCTTGCCATCGGGACTGAACGCCACGGCCATGACCCGCGTTTCGATGCGTCAAGGGCGGCCCGATGGGTGTGCCGGTGGCGCGTCCCAGACCCGCGCCGTCCCATCGGCACTGCCGTGGCGACGGCCTTGCCGTCGGGGCCAAACGCCACGGCGTATCACGATACCGGCGTGCGTCAGGGGCCTGGCGACTGGAGCGACGCCGGCGGTCGTATCCCACAGCCAGATCGGGCCGTGCGCTGCTCGCGCTGAAGACGACCGTGCCGTCGCTGCGGAACGCTCGGGAGTGGATGCTGCCAAATTCCTGCATGGGTGTCGTCAGTGCGAGCCCGGTGGCGGCGTCCCAGACCCGCATCTCATTCAAGGCGGCGGTGAGGGCGCGCTTGCCCTCGCGGTCGAACGCCACTGCAAGGACCGTGCCGCGATGCAACAAGCGGCGGGCCGATCGGCGCGCACGAGGCGGCGTCCCAGAGTCGCGCGGTCTGGTCGGCGCTCCCGGTCAGCAGCGTCTGGCCGTCGGGGCTGAACGCCACGTGAAAAACCGTGCCTTGATGCGCGAGCGGCTGACCGATCGGCTGGCCGCTCGCGGCGTTCCACAGCCGCGCCGTCTTGTCGTACGCTCCCGGTCAGCACGGTCTTGCCGTCGGGGCTGTACAGGCCACCGCAGAATGCCGACTCTTGAAGAGTCAGGGCTGGGCCGATCTGGCTTGCCGGTGGCGGCGTCCCACAACCGGGCCGTCTTGTCGGAGCATCCGGTGAGGATCGTCTTGCCGTCGGGGCTGTATGCGACGGCTATAAACACGTCGCCGGATGGGTGTGATCGGTTGGCCGATCGGCCGGCCGGTCGTGGCGTCCCATACGACGGCACGCCAGAGGGCCATCGTCCGTCAGCACGGTACTTGCCGTCGGGGCTAAACGCCAGCTCGACCATCTGCCTTGGTGCGGCATTGGCGAGCCGATCGGGCTGCCCGTGGCGGCGTCCCAGAGCCGGACGTCGTTGTCACCGTCGAACACCGCCAGATCGTGTTGCCGTCGGGACTGAACACCACATCGGAGTTGCCGGACCGCTGATGTCGCGGCGATACTGGTGCAGGAGCCGGGGGGACTGGTGCCGCCAGGCCGAGAGGCTGGCGCGCGCGGCGTGCGCCAGCTCGGGTTCGCCCGCCTCGACCGCCGATCGCCAGCCCTCGACCAGGTAGAGCAGCCCCGGGCCGATCTCGCCGCGGTCGCAGGCGGCCTGCCCGCGCTCGACCATGCTGCGAGCGCGCTCGATGGTTCAGCGCCTTCGCCGGTTTTCCGAGACCTCGAGCGACGTCTTGAGCTCACCGGCCAGCCGGTTCGATCGGTCGAGCGCCACTTGCAGGTCGTGGCCAGCCGCCTGGCGCGAGTGGCTTCCGTTCGGCGATCGACAGCCTGCCGGCGTGGCTGCGCCGCGAAGATCGACGCGACGATCGTACCGCCCAGCAGCGCCACGACCAAGGCCGCCGACAGCGCGGCCAGCCAGGGGTTGCGCTTGCACCACCGCCAGGCCCGCTCCGCCGGCGAGACCCGCCGCGCCAGAATCGGCCGGCCCTCGAGGAACCGATTCAGGTCCTCGGCCAGCGCCTTGGCCGACGCGTACCGCTGGACCGGCTCGCGCGCGATCGCCTTGTGCACGATCGTCTCCAGATCCGGCCGGCACCGCTCGGTTGAGCTTCCGCAGCCGGGGCGGATCTTCCTGCGTCACCTGGCGAATCAGGCTGGCCCGGTCCTTCTCCTCGAACGCCGGCCGCGAGCGTCAAGAGCTCGTACAAGGTCAATCCCAGCGCGTAGATGTCGGCCCGGGCGTCGCCCGCCCCGCTGAACCGCTCGGGGGCCATGTAGCGCACGGTGCCGACGATGTCGCCAGTGTGCGTGAGGTCGTCGGCGCCGACCGCCTTGGCCAGCCCGAAGTCGGCCACCCACACGTTGCCGTCGCGGTCCAGGAGCAGGTTGGACGGCTTGATGTCGCGGTGCAGGATGCCCTGGCCGTGCGCGTAGGCCAGGGCCTCGGCCACCTGGATGCCGATCCGCGCGACGCTCTGGGCGAACCGGCGGTCGGACTCCGAGAGGGTCGAGACGCCTGAGCTCACCGACGAGCTCGAGATTCCCGAGTCCGAGCGGCGATCGCCCGGCGGGCGGCGGCTCCGACGCCGAATACGGCAGCGTGGCCGTGCCGGGCGGCGTGTCACCGTTGCGGCCGTCGCCGGGACCGGCGGCGAACCGGCCCGTCGCCAGCGACCGGGCGATCTCCGAGGCGCCCGCTGGCGGTCGGTCAAGGCGCCGGTCGGCTGGCCGGCCGGGTACCCGCGTCGGATGCGGTGCGGCTGTCGCGCAGCCGCCTCAGCTCGTCGAGCACGGCGTCCAGCCCCTGGCCCTGGATGAACTGCATCACGTAGAAATGCGTTCCTTCGTGCTGCCCGACGCCGAACACCGGCACGATGTTGGTGTGGTGCAGCCGCGCCGCCGACCGCGCCTCGCGCTCGAACCGCCGCACCTGCTTGGGATCGGACAGCACGCTGGCCGGCAGCACCTTCAAGCGCCACGCGGCGGCCCAGGCTCTCTTGCTCGGCCTCGTAGACCACGCCCATGCCGCCCCGGCCGACCTCGCGCAGCAGCCGGAACTCGCCCAGCCGACCCGATGCGGCGCCGCCGACCGCTCGGCCGCCGCTCGTGAGCGAGCCGCGTCTTGCCGCCGTCGTCGCCGCCGAGCTCTTCCATGATCAAGAGCGACGGGAAGAGTGCCAGGATCTCGTCGGCCAGCGCCGGGTGTGCCTGGGCATACTCCTCGGGCGTCACCGCCTCGCCGCGCCGCCTGCGCTCGAGGAACTCCTCGGCCAGGACCTCGACCGGATTGCGATTGCCGCTGAGCGACGTCATTGACAACCCCTTGGCACCCAGGTCGTTGACCTGGGTCGATTCGTGGCTGCCCCACCAGGGTGACGAAAGCACAAGCGTGCAAAACGAAGGTCCGCGGGCGACCGATCACGATCACGACTTTTTCTTGAAGCCGGGGAGCGATGCCAGGACCGGCGTGATCCGCTTCAAGGGCGCGGATGTAGGCCTCGCTGGCGTGCGAACCGGGATGCCCAGCACGGCGGCAGTCTCGTCGTTCGAGAGTTGCTCGCAGTGCCGCAGCGTCAAGACCTCGCGGTCGATCGGGGTCATGGCGTTGAGTGCTTCCTGAAGCAGGAGCTTCTGCTCGGCCCGAGCGGCCGCCTTGTCGTCGTCGCCGCCATCCTTGCCCAGGAGATGAGCGGCCAGCGAGACACTCGTGGCCTCGGGCAGAGCGCCGCGGTAGAGCGAGATATCGCCGCGGACGTCGGGGCCCAGACGCTCCTGGTGAAGCTGGGCGAGCACCTGCCCGGTGACCTGGCGGAGCCAGAGGAACGGGTCGGCGCTGCCGGGCTCGGACGAGCTCGCCGCCGCGGCGAGCGGCCTCCTCGCGCACCAGCCTGAGAACGCCGGACGAGTCGACCAGACCGAGTAGCCGGCGGTCGAGCCGCAGGCGCACGGTCGCGCCGCAGCCGCTCCTTGTGGCGGTCGAAAAGTGCGCCCGTGTCGGGGATGCCCCCGCGGCGGAATTGAGTGCCATGATCGATCATCCGCTCTGTGAGTCGTCGCCACCTTAGTCAGTTTAAACGCGAAGTGGCGATCGCGGAAGACGCACTTCGCCGCGAGAGCTTTCGTCCTGATGCCGTTTCGCTTCGCGGCGAGGCGGTTCATTTCCGCGCAGGAGGCACGGCCTCGTCGATGACGCGGACGCGGGAAGGAGCCTGGAGCTTCACAGTGAGTGCTTCAACCTCGGCCCTGATCTGTCGATCCGTTTCATCCAACTGGGCAATCTCGTCTTCGAGGTCCTTCCGGTCGGATGCTTGAACGGCGGCGGTCTGCCGTGCGCGGTTTTACTTGCTCCAACCCGTCATCGAGCACCTTCTTGCGAGCCGTCAGTACGGCGATTCGGTCATCAAGCTGGGCGATCTCCTTGCGGACTTGATCCGTCTCCGCACCCGCTGCCTTTTTACGCCGTGCGAGGAGCGTTTCCGCTTCCGCCCGTTCCATATCGAGCTGGATGTTCTGGGCCATGAGGTTCTGGTACAGGGTGGGGAACGGCTCTTTTCCGAAGTCAATTTCGCGGGAGTAGTGGCGAAACCTGTTCCGACGCTCCTTGAGGATTTCCGAATACATGTCTTTTATCTTTTTCAGCTTCGCGTGTCGCTCCGTTTGGCGCTTGACGTCGACATTGACGACTTCCGACATGTAGCGGCGCGACCGCGTTGACCAGGCCTGCGACCTCGACTGGGTCGCGCCCCGTAAGCACGCGATTTCCAGCACGTCGCTGTCCTGAACAAACCTGACTGTCAGCTCCTGCTCGAGCCAAGAAATCGGGTCGGCCTGCTCCTGAACCATGCGATACTTGCTAACTTTTTCGTCTTTGAGGGCAGCCTGGAGCACCAGCCGGCTTTTGACCAAGATCAACTGGGTCCGCTGAAAGCGACGAGAGTCATCACCGCCTGCCTCGTTGTCGCCGGTCCGGGATACCGCCTTCGGCGCTTCAGCGTAGACCAGGATCCTGGCATAGGCCCGCACCGTCGAGCCGTCGCCCTGGCCCCAGGCGGCAGCTCGGCCCGCCAGCATGGTGATTGTGGAGAAGAAACAAGATGAGGAGCGACACTTTGCAAGTCTTCATCGACGACCTCCCGGCGGGTTGCTCGGCATTCCTCGAAGCGGTCAGACGGCCAAAATCAGGTGGTGGGGCACGCTTATCTCAAATTACCATGAGAGCACGCTGTCCACGAGGGTCTGTCGGGCTGCATCGCCGGCTCCTTCCTGGTACGATCGGGCGAAAACCCAAACCACTGCTACCGGAGCAACCCCGCGATGACCTGCACGATTGCGCTTTGCGTTCTCCTCGTGCTCCAGACAAACAACCCCCCAACCACCAAGCCCCCCGCAGCCATCGTGCTCAAGGCCACTCGGCTGTTCGACGGCAAGACCGATGCCTTGTTGCCAAACGGCATGGTGATTGTCGAGGGCAAGACGATCAAGGCGGTCGGAACGGGCCTGGCGGTCCCCGAGGGCGCGACGGTGATCGACTTGGGCGACGCCACCTCTGCCCCGGCTTCATCGATGCCCACACCCATCTCACCCATGAGCGAACCGCCGACTTCAACCAGGGCTTCGTCGAATCATGCGCCGCGAGGTCCCCGAGCAGGCGATCCTGTCGACCGTGTATGCACGCCGGACCGTCGAGGCCGGCTTCACGACCGTCCGCGACGTCGGCTCGGACGACTTGCTCGACGTCGGCCTGCGGAACTCGATTGCCAAGGGGATCGTGCCCGGCCCGCGGATGCTGGTCTGCGTTCACGCGCTTGGGTGCCATCGGCGGGCATGCCGACCGAACCGGCCTGCGGCATGACCTCTTCCCGCAAGAGCACGCCGACGAGGGGATCGCCAACGGCCCGGACGGCTTTCGCGAGGCGGTTCGCTACCAGGTCAAGTACGGCGCCGACGTGATCAAGTTCTGCGCCTCCGGCGGCGTGCTGTCGCTGGCCGACGAGGTCGACACGCCCCAGCTCACGCTGGCCGAGATGACCGCACTCTGCGACGAGGCCCACCGGCTGCGCAAGAAGGTCGCCTGCCACTGTCACGGCGACCAGGCGGCCCGCGACGCCGTCCTCGCCGGGGTCGATTCGATCGAGCACGGCTCGTTCCTTTCGCTCGAGACGCTCAAGCTGATGAAGGAGCACGGCACTTACCTGATCCCGACCCTGATGGCCCCCGATTCTCTTCATGCCCAATCTGTCCAAGTTTCCCCCCGAGATCGCCGCCAAGGCCCTGGCGGCCAACGCGTCGATCACCAAGACCTTCGCCGCCGCGGTGAAGCTCGGCGTCAAGGTCGGCTTCGGCACCGACTCGGGCGTCTCGCACCACGGCGACAACGCGCGCGAGTTTCAACTGATGGTGAAGCACGGAATGACGCCGTTAAATGCGCTCAAGGCCGCCACCTCGGCCGACGCCGATCTGCTCGGCCTCACCAAGACTATCGGCTCTCTTGAACCCGGCAAGCTCGCCGATATCGTCGCGATCCCAGGCGACCCGACCGCCGATATCGCCGTCACCGCCCGCGTCGCGTTCGTGATGAAAGAGGGAACCATCGTGGTACCCAAGCGGCCGTGAGCTCGAAGCCTTTGGAGAGTTGTGATGAAATCGTTGATCTGGTTAGTCGTCGCGGCAATAGGCTGGCGCTGATGCTTGTGGGCTACACGTCGCGAGCGCACCTTGACGCAAGCGCCTTGGGCGTCGGGCTTAATCGTGATCGGCCCGATCGCGACGCCGGAAAAAGGCGGCGGCAAGCCGAGCGAAGAAAAAACCGCCGGCGGGAAGGCGACTGCTCCCGAGACTCCGGCAAAGGATGGGGCCTTCGCGGGAGCGATCCCCGTACGCTTGAGGCTGCTCTCGGCGAGCGACGCCGCCGAGATGGCCTTGATGGTGGCGGGCGACGGTGCGCCCGACAAGGCCCTCGCCATCAAAGCACACGTGCGGGTCAAGCTGATCGAGGTCGCTCTGGACAAACTGGGCTTGGGCGCGAGTGCTCTGCAGTCGGGCCGGCTGCCCGAGGCGGGACGCGACGAAATCATCGCGGGCGCCCGAATCGAGCAGCGCGAGCAGTTGCTCTTGGGTGGCGGGCCGCTCAAAGTCGTCGGGACCCTCAAACCCGACATCGCACTCTTCGCCGACTCATACCTCATTCCGCCGTCTGACTCGGCGAGCAAGTTCTTGCCGCACGACGTCCCCACGGTTTGGCCCGCGCGACTGGTGAAGGTGCCGGCAGAACAGCTCCGCGACTCCAAGACCCAAAAGGAAATCGAGGCGGCGTTTCCAGCCGACAAATACGCCACGTTTACGCCTACGGGACGGCTCGATTCACGAGCGTTCTACCGTTATCTCGGGGGGTTGGCGCTGTTCTTGCTCGGGGGCACGGGCGCACTGATCGGGCTCTTTCGATGGCTCGCTGGCCGGCCGGGAATGTCGGGCAAAGACGGCGCGAGATTCTTCGCCGCGCCCCTCCTGGAGATGAGACAGAGGCCTCGTCTACTCTGGGCCGTGCACCTCATTTACTTCGGAACCGTGATGGCCGCCTCGGCGTTGATCTACGAGCAACCCGAAGTGCAGACCGTGCTGCTCTCGAAGGTTGGCGAAGCTTTTGGGGCGAAAGACAGCCCGTTCGGCATCGTCGGTGAGGTTTATCGCAGTGGAAATATCGCCTTGGCCGCCCTCTTAACCTTCGTCGTCAATTTCTTCGCGGGCTCGCTCGGCTACATCACGCTGACATCGATTTTGTTCTTCGGAGCAGGTCTGTTCCTGACGTGGTTCCGGGCTTTCATGTGGGGCTTCCTGCTGGCGCCGACGATCCCGGACCTGGCGTATTCGATGCTGCCGCACTCCGGAACGATGCTGCTCGAGGGAGAGGGCTATATCCTCGCCGCCTTCTTTGGGTTCTTGATACCGATCCACACCCTCTCGTCGAGGCTGGGAGGGAACCTGCTGTCGCGCTGGGCCGCGCTCTCTTGCTCAATTTCAAGGCCAACTTCTGGATTGCGCTGGTTCTCGCAGTTGCAGCGATCTACGAAGCCACCGAGGTGATCTTGATGAAAGGGTGAATCCGGCAAAAGTGTCGAGCGCGCCATGAAGATCGCGAGGTGAAAATCACCCAATGAAAACCACGCCCGTCGTTTCTCTGGTCTGTATGGCGCTTTCGGCTGTCGTCAGCGCGCCCGCGTCGGAGCAGGTCGAGCCGAGCAAGGCGCCTGTCGTGATCAAGCGAGAGTTCCTCCAGACCAGCCCGATCAGCCCGTATCAGTACGGCCAGTTCATCGAGTACCTCTGCAACGTCGTGCCGTCGATGTGGGCCGAGAAGCTCTACGACGGCAGCTTCGAGGGGCTCTCGCCCTACAAGGTCGCCTTCTTGAAGGAGACCGACTTCCGCGAGCGGCCCTGGTACCCCGCGGGAGCGACCAACCGCGCCGACCTTCGAGCGCGACCGCGACCACCAAGGTGAGCGGCGAGACGAGCTGACAGGATCGTGGCCCGGAGACGGTCCCCGTGCACCGTCGCGGTGGCGCAGGATGGGATCTCGGTCGAGCAAGGCCTGGCGTGCAACTTCACATGCTCACTCAAAGCAGAGCGGCATCAACGGCCCGGTGCGGGTGCGGCTGCACCGCGAGGGGACGGTCTATGCATCGGCCGAGCTTCAGGCCCACCGGCGACTGGCAAAAGTATCAGCGCCCGGCTCGTGCCCGTCAGCGACCGAGCACCACGCCACGCTGACGATCGAGTTTCACGGGCCGGGGACGCTCTGGCTCGACAACGCGTCGCTCATGCCCGAAAACGCCGTGGGCGGCTGGCGGGCCGACGTGGTCGCGGCGGTCAAGGCGATGCGTCCGGGAATCATCCGCTTCGGCGGCAGCACGCTCGACGACGCGCAACCTGGGCGATTTCGAGTGGCGCGACACGATCGGCGACCCCGACCGTCGGCGGCCCTTCCGGGCCTGGGGCGGGCTTGCAGCCGACCGGGCGCGGGGCTCGAAGAATTCGTGCAGTTCTGCCGGCTGGTCGACGCCGAGCCGTTGATCTGCGTCCGGTTCACGCGCCGAACACCGCAAGGACGCGGCCGACCAGGTGCAGTATTTCAACGGCGGCGCCGAGACGCCGATGGGGGCGCTGCAGGGCCAAGAACGGCCATCCCGAGCCGTATCACGTCCGCTACTGGCAGGTGGGCAACGAGCAGCGCGGGCCCGAATACGAGCAGCGGCCTGCCCGCGTTTTGCCGGGCGATGAAGGAGGTCGACCCGAGCGATCGAGGTCCTTTCGTCCTATCCCACGCCGGGCGTGCTCGAGCGGCGCCGGCGCGTGCATCGACTACGTTTCGCCGCACCATTACGACTGCGCCGATCTTGGCCGGCGTCGAGGCAGACCTGGCCGGCATCCGCCGCATGCTCGCGCGACTACGCACCCGGCCGGCCGATCAAGGTGGCCGTCACCGAGTGGAACACGACCGCCGGCGACTGGGGCCCGCGCCGCGCGCGGCTCTGGACCCTCGAGAATGCACTCGCCTGCTCGCGCTATCATAACCTGATTCACCGCCATTGCGACCTGGTCACGATCGCCTGCCGCTCGAACCTGATCAACAGCTTCTGCTCGGGCTGCATCCAGACCGACAACCACCGGCTGTACAAGACGCCGACGTACTACGCCCAGCAGCTCTACGCCACGCTGGCCGGCGATCGACCCTCTGAAGATCGAATCCCCTTGCCCGCGAAGTCGGGCCCGACTTGAGCGCGACGCTCTCGACGCGCGACGACGCCGTGATCGCTGTTCGCGGTCAACGACAGCCCACATGCCGATCTCGCGGCCGATCGACTTCCGGCATTTGCGCCGGCACCAGCCGAGACCGGCGCAAACCGGTCGAGGTCTGGACTCTGGCCGACACCAAGAACGCCGGCGAGCCCGACGTCACCAACAGCTTCGGCGAGCCCGAGCGCATCGTCCCGCGCCGAACGACGATCACGCCCGCCGCGCCAAGTTCGACTACTCATTTCCCCACTTTCACTCACCGTGTTGAAGTGGGAATCCAAAACGAGTCGAACTTGCCATCGATCACGTCTGTGTTCGACTCATCAAGACGCGTGCGGCCTCGAAGTGCTGATTCCTCGGGAAAATAGGTCAAACCCGAAAAACTCTACGGTTTTTGCCGTTGACAACTACTGCAAAACCCGTATGATCCGACCCGTGGTTTGGAACCATAATTCGTGGACATGGAGGTCCATTTCTCATGCCGCGCCCCCGTCATGAGCAGCCGACTCCGGGTGAGCTCGAGCTGCTGAAGATCCTCTGGGAGCGAAGCGGCCCGGCGTCGGTGCGCGACGTCTTCGAGGTCGTGAATCGCGAGGCCGAGCTGCCTCGCGCGTACACGTCGGTCATGAGCTTGCTGAACGTGATGACCGAGAAAGGGCTGTTGCGCCGGCATCCGCACGGGCGCGCGTTTCTCTACGAGCCGGTCAAGCCGCGCGAGCATACGCTGCGCTCGCTCCTGGGCGAGACGCTCAAGCGTGTCTATCAACGGCTCGGCGAGCCTGCTGGTCGCGCACCTGCTCGACCAGTCTCGTCCCTCGGTCGACGAGCTGCGACCAGATTCGGCTGATTGCTCGACGACTATCAGCGCCGCGGGAGGAGCACCGTGGCGGCAGGAGGCCTCAGGTGCAATCCCCCGCGCTCGAAACGCTCGAAGGTTTGACCGGGCGTTTGATGCAAGTCGGTGAGGCGGAAGTCGCGGCCCAAATTCAGCCGAAGATTTGTTGAAAAGGGGGCGGGTAGCGCAATTCGCCCTCGATGCCCTCGAGCGCATCGGGTGCTAGCTCGATCGCCATCATGTTTGGGCCCGCGTGAGGCGACCGCAGCGATTTGGCCAGTTGTGGCAAGAAGCCAAACCGCTGATAGAACGCTGAATCGCCGACGACGACCACGATCTGGTGCCCCTCGTCACGGCAGATCTGCAGCCCCAGCCTGACGAGCGCCGACCCGACGCCCTGGCCCTGGTGCTCCTTCCGCACCGACAAGGGTGCCAGTGACAGCGCCCAGGCGGTCTCGCCAGTGGTCACGATCGCCAGCTCGCTGAACATGATGTGGCCCGCGATCGCGGCGTTGCGCTCGGCGACCAGTGACACTCGCGCGTACCCACTGCCCCGCAAGAGCTCAACGAGTCGAGCTTCATCGTCGCGACCAAAAGCCGAGCGGACGATTTCGCCGATCGCAGCATCATCTGCGGGTGTTGCAGCTCGAATCGTCGTCACAAGCGCCTCGCGAAGTGTTAAGCTTAAAGAAGCCTACTTGATGCGAACTCGAGGCTCAAGTATGAAGCGACCCGTTCGCCAGCGCCGGACGACGATGGTGCCCACACAAAAGGACAAGAGCGCCCACCAGGGCCGATCGCCCAGGTATTTCGTGTAGGTGCTCTCATAGTCGAGCGGAGTCACCTGCGCGAGCGCGTGGCTTTCCTTGTAAAGCGGTAGAGACGCGATGGTCCGGCCGAGCGGATCGACGACCGCGGAATAGCCGGTGCTGGTCGCGCGAACCAGGAAACGGCGGTTTTCGATCGCTCGAAAGGCCGCGATCAGGTGGTGCTCATACGGACATGCCGTGCGGCCAAACCAGGTGTCGTATGTCAGGTTCACGAGCACCTGCGCACCGCGCCGGACGGCTGCGCACGCGAGCGCCGGCACGGTATCTTCATAACAGATCAGGGGTGCCACCTTGACCACGCGCTCGCTGCCGTCACGGCGCAAAAGCGGGTACGAGAAGACCGTGGCCTCGGTGCCGGCATGCAGGATGCCGAAATTCGCATTGAGGTCGTTGAGCCAGGGTAATACCGAGGCGCCCGGCATGTATTCGCCGAACGGTATCAAGATCTGCTTGAAATACGGCCGCGGAACCGTGCCGTCGGGATAGATGGCGAAGGCGGCGTTGTAGCGCTCGTCCTCGGCGAGGAAGGAATAACCGCCCACCAGGAAAGCCGAGCCGTTGCCCAGCCATGGCAGCCCGGGCTCGGTGCGCGCCGAACCTATTTCGGCGCGAACGTAAGCAGGAATCGACGACTCGGGCCAAATGATGAGCGTATTGGCGTGCGCAGCCCTGCGGCTGTGCTCGTAGATGCGGGCAACGTTGCGCCAGGCCAGCTCGGCGTCCTGCTTTTCGAGCAGCGCCGGGTCGCCTTGCACGAGCAGCACCTCGAGCTTTTCGCCCGTTGGCGCGGCGAACGTTTTCATCATCACCAAGCCATAGACAAGCGCGCCAAGAAAGACGACGCCGGGAACCCAGAGCACCCACCGTCGCTCGCGCTCGAAAAGCACCCGCCAGACGGCCTCGGCCACCCAGAACATGATGAACGTCACCGCCATCGCGCCGGCGATTCCCGCGGCCTGCACCAGCGGCACAAACGCAATCTGCGTGTGCCCGAAGTGCCAGGCAAACAGGCGCAGCATCAAGAGCTCGGTCAGCACCACCGCAACGGGAGATCGCAGCGCAGAGCACTTCGAACCGGGGCCCGAGCAGGTGAAAGATCACGGCGATCAGCAGGAACATGAGGGCCCCGGTCGCGACGTAAAGCGCGAAGATCAGCCCCGAAACGGCCAATCCGAACCCGCCGAAGCGGGCGACCGTGCCCAGGATCCAGTAGAAGCCGACGGCATGCACGACCAGCCCGCCGCAATAGGCCGGCAGATAGAACCGGCCCATCCGCAGGCGCACACCAAGAAGAGCGCCGAGACCCAGCCCAGGACCGCGCTCAGTACGGTCTCGGTGACCAGCCAGGCAACGGCGATCGCCAGGCCGCCTGAAAGAAACGTCAGGTAAACCGCCCAGCTCGGCCTTGCCGGAGCGGCTGCCGACTGGGGCGCGGTCGAGCTGCGACGGCCGCTTTGGTTGTGCGCGCTTGCGCGTACCACGGCGATCGCCCCCTGTCGGAACCAGGACGAACCAGCCCGGTGCAGCCTGCATGGCGAGTTCCTCCGTGAAAGACCAGCGCGCAGCATCGAGTTGGCGTGCTGAGCGGGGGGTTAGATCATAGGCGGAAGGGTCATTGAGGTCAATCGAAGGGGCAAAAGATCACCGCATTTGCTGGCTCATCCAGCGAGCGTAAGTCCCGCCGTATTCCCCGTGAGAGGCTCCTCCCTTTTGATGGATATAACTCAGGTAGCAGAAACTCAAGAGCGCCTGGGCGACGACGAGCGCCAAAAGAGCGCGGCGCCACGGCAACATGAAGATCGCGAACAGCACGAACAAAAACGGGCACATCACAAAAAAATAATGGTAGAAGAAAACGGCGGTCGTCAGCACGAAGATCGCGCTCGGCATCGCGATCGTGGACCAGAGGTAAAAGCCCGTGGACGCGCGCGACTCTTCGGCGTGAGGCGGATGATCGGGCGCGGGCGCCACGGCAACCACGTGCGAACCGCCGCGCGACGCGATCTTGCCTAAGATCCATCGAACCGCCGGCGCGACGACGCCGCTGTAGAAGAGCACCACGAGCCGCACCGCGATGAGCAGGGTGATGAACCAGCTCAGCGTCTCGGGCACGCGCGTGCGGATACCATCTATTATTGGACCAACTTCATACTGAGTTGTATTCTCACCCAGCCCGAGCGCGGCGAAGGGAAGCACGCTCGTCGCGGACGCCGCGAGTGCATAACAACATGAGCCTACTCGAATGCCGAGTAATTGCGCGAGCGACTCCGCGGGCAGACTCAGGGGCACCCGGGGCAAGCCGCGCGCCCAGGGGAAGGCACTTACAAGGCCCAGGATCGTGCCCAGGAGCCACCAGTGCCAGTAACGCGATCGGGGCAGGACGCCGCGCCATTCAAAGAGCGCGGTGCCGAGGGCAAGGCCGATCGCCACGAACCAACCCGAGAGGTGCACCTGGCCGATCAAGGCGCAACGAGTCCCCAAGTGACGGCGCCCCAGCGTGCCTGCCGGTGCCGATGGCCGACCCAGAGCAAGAGCAACATCGGCGTGAGGAGCGACGGCGGCCAGATCTTCCTCGACATGCGGATCGCAAACGGACTGACTGCCTGCAGCGCCAGCCCCCAGAGCCAAGGCTCGCGCTCGCGTGATGGCAGTTCCGCGCAGACTGCCGCGGTGAACCCCAAGAGGCCGATCACGTTCAAGATCGCGATGAAGTGGGCCATCGACGTCGGTAAGGTCGCGACTCGACCGATCGCCACGAAAACCCAAACGCTCAGCCCGGGATTGGGCATTTCCAGGCTGGTCGGCATGCCCACCCGCGGCCAGGGCCGCACCCGGCCGACTTCCTGGCTCATCCGGTACGACCACTGCTCGTCTTCCTTCCATTCCATGTCCTCGATCCAGACCAGCCGCAGCGCCCCTCCACACAGTAGGGCAAAGGCCAAGGTCCAGTACGCCAGGCGATACGGCCCTGCGCCGCCGGCGGATGCTGTACCCGGCGTTCTCGGGCGCCCCAGCATCGAGATCGTCTCCGCTTGCAAGCAAGATAAACGAGCGCCGATTCGTCGTCCCGCGAGCCTCCCTAGCGCAGCCAGCCGTACCTTGCAAAATCGGCGGCATTGACTTGCAAATGATAAATGACCTGGCCGGCGATGAACAGGGACGGCAGGGCAACCACAGAGAGGCACACGAGAGCTGCTGCGAGCCACGAAATGCGCAGTGCCCGATCACGACTGGCCAAGGCGCCGTCGAACGGCGCTGTTCCGACCCGCGGCGGCCGCACCGCCAGCTCGAGCAAGAGGAGCGCGAGCCCGATCACCATCAAGGCCCAGATCAAGTGCTCAGGTTCCAGCCACGACTTGACGGCCGACATAAGCCGATCGGGTAGCCGCTCCCAAAAGAGCCACGACACGCCCCGCTCGATGGCATCGAGATAGCCCGTGATGATCGCGGGCACGTGAGGCTCGAGCAGGCCCGAGGAGGGCAGGCACGAGAGCACCGAAAACAACAAAAGAGCCAGCACCGCCAGCCGCCCGCAGGCCAAGAGCCGGGTGAGCCAGCGCGGTTTTTCCCATGCTGGTTCACGATGGAGAGACCTCGCCGCCAGCCCCGATGCGAACAGTCCGAAGCCGGCGATGATGGCCCGGAGGGCACTGGGCTCGAGCACCTGGCCGAATCCCTGCGCCAGCCACGGTTGAATTCGCGGCACAATCACCCAGGCGAGCCGGGCTCCCGATCCGGCGACCACTGCCAGGAGGAGAAGACGAGCGAGCCGCCCGCGCCGGCTCGTCGCCCAAGGTTCGTCGCGCCGGGCGCGCTCGAAATCGCGCGCCACGACCAGCGCGAGCGACAAAAGGAGCGTGAGCGCGATCGTGACGTCGATCCCGGCGTGAAGCAGGCGTGCCGACAGGCTGGGAGTCGAGGCAAACTCGATCAAGTGGGCGCGCAGAACGGCTTCCATTGCAATCAGCACGACATACGGAATGAGCGACATGTCAGGCGTCGCCGCCAAGAGGATCGCCACCAGCGCGGCCAGTGGTGCGAACAGCCACCACGGCCTGCGGAACCGCTCCGGGCGTCCTGCAAAGAGCGAACCAGCGCCCATTCCCATGGCCAGCCCCAGCATGATCAGCATGCCACAGATGGGGTACAAGCGCTCTCGGGCCCTGTAATTCGGGCCCCATCCGAGCTGTCGCTCGTTGAGCTCGTATCCGCTGTCATAAGTCGTCTGCAAGACACTCGACTCGAGGGAGACGAACCACCAAAGCGCGGCGATGGCCGCCAGCCGCCACGCGATCAGAAACAGGAACCGCGCCGACTCCCCTGTGCCGCCCGCCTGCCGGAGCCGGGCCAGCGCCGCCACGTCGCGCACCAGCAACAAAGCGAGAAAGACCGCGGCGACCTCGAGAATCGCGCCGATCGTGCGCTCGACGGGCACCGGCACGGTGAGCACGGCCGGGTACGTTGCACCCGTCTGACTCACTCGCGGTTGAATCAGGTGCTCGCCCCAGACGTCCTTCGAGCCGCGCAACACCCCTGCCGCCAGCCCCATCGCCAGCACGAGCGCAGAAAGGCCCCGAATGCTGATCTGCCAGCGCGGGCCAGGTCGATCGGATTGGTCTGATAATGGTGTGCTTTCCATCCCCCTGCTCTCCCCTCCTCTTACCGCCTGACTACGACAAATGTAGCATCAAGACCGCGACGATGAAAGGGAGCTCGTGTGGCGGCGAGCCCGGTTGCGTGATCGACGTGGGCAAGGCGGCACGCTTGAGCTCCAGCGCTAAATGAAGGCGCGCCCTGACGCGCCGTTCGGGCAGCGTATGCGCGCTGGGCTTCCGGTCGTGCGGCACCCCCCTCACCCGCCCTTCGGGCACCCTCTCCCCGCGGGGGCGAGGGAGCGCACCGGCCACAGCGTGCGTTTTTCCCGTTCCCCTCTCCCCCTTCGCCCCTGGGGGAGAAGATGGCCGCAGGCCAGATGAGGGGGGATCTGCGAGAGGATGGCCAAAGGCCAGGTGAGGGAGACCGGGGAGACGGGCCAAGTGTGAGGCGGCCGGCCCTTGACAAGTCGCAGGACGAGTTGTACTATTATGCTAGAACAAGGGGACAAGTTGGCTCATGTTCTCGATCGACGCCGTCCGACCCGTTGCCGCTTTATGCTCAGCTCGAGCGAGCGATTCGGGTGGCGATTGCGACCGGGCGGCTGCGACGGGGAGACAAGCTGCCGACCGTCCGGCAGCTCGCGGTCGACCTGCGGATCAACGCCAACACGGTGGCCAAGGTCTATGGCGAGCTCGAGCGAGCGGGCGTGCTGGAAACGCAGCGCGGCGTCGGCACGTTTGTCCAGGAGGCTGGCGACGGTGCGGCGTCGCTGCGCCGAGCGCGAGCACCAGTTGATCGCGCTCGCCGATGCGCTTCCTGGGCGAGGCGGCGACGCTCGGCTTCTCGGCCGACGAGGCGGTGGCATCTTGTCAAGAACCGTTGCATCAACATGAAACGAGGGAAATCCGATGGCTGACCCCAAGAACGTGACTGATGCACGCAAAGAACCGGCGCACACCGGCCTGACCCGCCGCACGTCAACGTGATTTCGCTTCCTCTTTTTGTTTGTCTCCGCGGGCGCCGGCATCGTGGCGACCGTGCTCACGGACAATCCGATCCCGCTGATCGCCGGGTTCGTGCATGGGCGGTATCGTGGCGCTTTCGCCCAAAGTGGCCCAGCAGTGGGAGCGAGCGATCGTGCTGCGGCTGGGCAACTACGTCGGCATGCGCGGACCGGGCCTGTTCTGGATCATTCCGGGCATCGACCTGGTTTCGAGCTGGATCGACCAGCGGACGATCACGACCAGCTTCGCCGCCGAGCAAACGCTCACCTCCGACACGGTGCCGGTGAACGTCGACGCGGTGCTCTTCTGGATGGTCTACGACCCCGAGAAGGCTGCGCCTCGAAGTGCAAGACTACAAGCTCGCGGTGAGCTGGGCCGCCCAGACGGCGCTCCGCGACATCATCGGCCGCACGCCGCTGACGGTGCTGTTGCGCGGCCGCGAGCAGATCGAGGCGCAGCTCCAGAAGCTGATCGACGAGCGGTCGAACCCGTGGGGCGTGACGGTCCAGTCGGTCGAGATGCGCGACGTGGTGATCCCCGAATCGCTCCAGGACGCGATGTCGCGAGAGGCCCAGGCCGCGCGCGAAAAGGAGGCGCGGATCATCCTCGGCCAGGCCGAGGTCGAGATCGCCGAACTTGTTCGCCCGGGCCGTCCGCGAGCTACGAGCACAACCCGACGGCCTTGCACCTGCGGGCGATGAACATTCTCTACGAGGGCCTCAAGGAGAAAGGCGCGCTCATGCTGGTGCCAAGCACCGCCGTCGAATCGATGGGCCTGGGCGGTTTGCTGGGTGCCGCGGCATGCGGCAGCAGGCCCTGAGCCAGGATCAGAACAACTCGACTCCCGTGAACGTGCCGGTTGTGTGAGGTGTTGTACCTCGTGGCAATTCTTCCTCGCTTTCAGGTCACGTACACGGCTGGTCGCCTCGAACCCGCACCGTTCGGCCGCGCCACTGGACCGCGCCCTCGAACACGTAAAGGTAAAGTGCGCGCGCCATGCAGCAGATGACCGGAAGCGCGCAGAGCGGGAAAAGCAGGGCTTTTCCGGGATGGAACCGCAAAAGCCCGCGCCCCATCCAGAACGTGGCGTATTGCAGAAGATAGGTGCTCGCACCGGCGATCGCTAGAAGAGGGTTCCTCTCGACCAAGCCCGCGACGACACAATAAATCGGTACCGAGAAGACCAGAACCGGCAGCAAAACGACCAGGGGCGCCAGCCACAACCTGCCGTTGAGCGCCACCAAGACGTTCTTGGTCATGCCCCAGAATGCGTGCCGGTTGTCCTTGTAGAGCCGCACGGAAAGCAACTCGGGCGCGATGTAAAGGCCGACGCGCCGGCCGTTCCGCTTGCACAGGCGCGCCAGCTCGACGTCGTCGAGCATCGCTCCCTTCAAGGGCTCGAAGCCGCCGATTGCCTTGAGCGTCGCCGCGCGTATCAGCAGGAACGCGCCGGCGGCCAGGGCGTCGTTCGAACCAGGGTCTTCAATCCCAGGCGTGGCGAAGACGGCCATACCGCCCACAAGGGACGGCAAATTGATGTTCTCCCAGGTGGAAATACAATCCATCCGCGGAAAAAGGCTGAGCAAATCGAGCCCACGGCGCTCGAGCTCCATGAGAGCGGCAACGAAGCACCGCGGTTGATACATGATGTCAGCGTCGGTGAAAAGCAGCATTTCGGACGTCGCCATGGCGGCCGCTTGCTGCATCGCGTTGCACTTACCCAGCCAGCCCGGCGGCAGCTCGGGATCGTGCATCACCCGAACCCTGGCGTCGCGAGCGGCCGCCGCGTCTGCAATCGCGCCGGTCCGGTCCGACGAGTGATCGTTGACCACGATGACCTCGAGCTCGACGTCGGCCTGGCAGAGCACCGATTCGAGTGCGGGGCCAAGGTCTTGCTCTTCGTTGCGCGCCGGGATGATCACGCTCAGCCGGAACGGGCGATCGGGCGCGCCCGTCGGCGGATATCGCCAGGCGGTGCGCAGAATCGCAGCGCAGAAACTGGACGGCGACCACCATCGCGATCAAGAGAGTACAGCCACAGAGGATCCAGCGTGGTTCAATCAGCAATGGGCTCGCCTCACGGTATTGAATTCGGCTCCATCTCGGTTGGAATATTCGCTCGTCAAGGACCGACCTCGGCAGGGATGGCACAGACGCATGCAGAAGCAAGCGGACGTTGCGATCATCGGCGGAGGAATTGTCGGCCTCGCCACGGCCTATCAGCTCGCGCCGAGCTACCCCGGGCGGCGCGTCGTGGTGCTCGAAAAGGAAGCCGATCTGGCCCATCACCAGACCGGCCACAATTCGGGCGTGCTGCACTCGGGCATCTATTACAAGCCCGGTTCGCTCAAGGCGATCAACTGCCGGGCGGGCAAGAAGGCGATGGAGGAGTTCTGCGCGGCCGAAGGGATCGCCTACGAGATCTGCGGCAAGGTGATCGTCGCCGTCGATGACAGCGAGCTGCCCGCGCTCGAGCGAATCTACGAGCGCGGCCAGGCCAACGGAGTGAGCTGCACGATGATCGACAAGGACCGCCTGGCCGAGCTCGAGCCGCACGCCGCCGGTATCAGGGCGATCCACGTTCCCGAGGCGGGCATCGTCGACTATCGCGCAGGTCTGCGAGCGCCTGGCCGAGCGGGTCCGCGAGCGCGACGGCGAGGTCGCTGACGTCGACCCGCGTCACGGGCATGCGACCCGACGGGCGGCTCGGTCATGGTATCGACGACGCGCGGCGACTTGGAGGCGCTCGCAGGTCGTCAACTGCGCCGGCTTGCACTGCGACCGAGTGACGGCGATGAGCGGCGAAAAGCCGGCCGCCAAGATCGTGCCGTTCCGCGGCGAGTACTTCGACGCTCAAGCCCGAGGCCCATCATTTCTGCAAGAACCTGATCTACCCGGTGCCCGACCCCAATTTCCCGTTCCTGGGCGTGCATTTCACCCGAATGATCGACGGCGGCGTCGAATGCGGCCCCAACGCCGTGCTGGCCTTCGCGCGCGAGGGCTACAAGAAGACCGACGTCAACATCGCCGACCTGGCCGAGTCGCTCACGTACCCGGGCTTCCTCAAGCTGGCGGCCAAGTACTGGAGGATGGGCCTGGGCGAGATGTGGCGGTCGGTCAGCAAGCGAGCATTCGTGGCAGCTCTACAGCGCCTCGTGCCCGAGATTCAGGCGGCGCACCTGTCGCCCGCCCCGGCAGGCGTGCGCGCCCAGGCCGTGGCTGCCGACGGGTCGCTGGTCGACGACTTCCTGATCCAGGAAAGCCGACCGCGTGATCAACGTCGGCAATGCACCGTCGCCGGCGGCGACTGCGTCGCTCAATATCGGTACGCAGATCGCCGACCACGTGCGCCGGCGGCTGGCGTGAAATGACCGGTCGCATTTTCGGGGGGGGGCGAAGCTCCCGCTGAGCCGGTGGATGGCCCGCGCCTCTGTTCGGCGCGGGTCTTCTCGACCCCGCCGAAACGCCAGACCTCTGTTCGGCGCGGGTCTCCCGACCCCGCCGAAACGCCAGACCGAAGGTCTCACCAAAAGACGAAGGACGGGCATTGCAGCACGCGTCATGATCGTCAGCGATTGGGGGACATCGGCGGCCGTGTCGAAATCGCGACAAGACCCGCAGGGGCAGCCAACTCGGGTTGCGTGAGCCCGCCGGGTGAACCGGCTCGAGCACAGCGGCGGACTTGACACGCTTGCGCGCTGCCTGTCCTTCGCGTTCGGGTGAGACAATTGCACCCAGACGCGGCCTCGGCGTTCAATGATCGGCGTCGATCGACCGCACCGGCGAAACCGGGGGCCGGATTGGCTGCGCCGGGCGATTCTCCTGGCGTTAGACGTCGTTCTGGTCCCGTCGCAATGTCGGCCCACGACTCGGTGAATGCCGTCAAAGACAGGCTAGCGACTCCGCCAGGATGGTCTCCTTCGATGGCGATAAGGCGGATGCAACGCTCATCCGTTCGCTATTCAAGCCAATTCTCTAGCCTCAGCCCCGGCACTTTGTCGAAATCTCGCTGATTGGCCGTGAGAAAAAGCGCGTTATTGGCCAACGCGATGCAGGCAATTTTCAGATCCATAGTACCGATTCTGATGCCCGATTTGCGGAAGCCGTTGAAGAGGTCTACCGCGTCGGCACCCAGAGAAACGATGTTCAACTTCGCGAAGAAATCGAACAGATCTGTCAGTTCGCGATAAGCGGTGATCTGACGCAGAAGCGTTCGTTCCTTGGCGATTGCGGACAACCAGCCCCGCATTTGTTCCTCAACTTTGACGATAGTGGTGCCTATCAGTTCCGGGGCCGCAGCGAGCAATCGCCCGTGGAGCTGCGCGTAGCGATCGCTGTCGGTGTATTTGAGAACCGTCAAATGATCGGTGTCCAGAAGGATCACTCACCGAATTCCTGGCGTGCCTCTTCCCGATCGGCTTCGCGTATCTTTCGGCCTTCTTCATCGACAATTTTCGAAAACTCCCGGCCCGTAAACATACCTGCGGCCATGCGCCAATCTTTGGCGCTGCTCGCTTCTTTCTCGCTCAGGCGGCGCTCGAGATCCTCGAGGCGGCGGGCCAGGCTTTCCAAGGTCAGTTCTGACATGGTGGTTCTCCCCGATTTCCTACCGAGCTATTATACCCGCGCAAGCATGATTTCGGAGGCGCTGGATTCGGTCAATTTCTGCAGCAAATAGCCGCGGCCGTAGTCGCGCGTCAATACTCGTGACAGCGTCGCGACAGTCGAGTTGCCGTACTCGGCACGCTGGTGGTGGACGATATCTTCGCCCATACGCTTGCCGACGCGCCAATCGAAGAGAACTGAGGGACATGCACTGCGCGAACTGGAGGACATGGAACTGGAGGACATGCACTGCGCAGTCCAGGAACGCACGACTCAACGGCATCGTAACCCAAGGATCAGACGCCACAAAGAGCGATGAGCCAGATGCCCGAGCGACGATCACCGTCGGTATGCGATGCATATCCTTTCACTCGATGACTGGCCGCTGTCGTCTTGCGGGCTCCGCCTTTTTGGCTGGTGGATTTTTCGGTTTCGAACAGACGGTCTTCGGAACCCTGTCGCGGTATCATGTGTCTGGTGTCCGAATCGTGCCAACCGAATGGTGTGAAACGATCGACATGAAAGACGATGCCTTCGCAACAATCCGCGACCAGATCGATGACCTCTACCGCTCCGAGTCCCGTCGGGTGTTTGCTTCTCTGGTTCGATTGCTCAATGATTTTGATCTGGCAGACGATGCCATGCACGAGGCATACGCGGCCGCGGCCGAAATCTGGCAACGCGATGGGGTGCCGGCGAACCCGAGAGCGTGGTTGATCTCAACCGGAAGATTCAAGGCGATCAACTCGCTGCGCCGGCAAGGGCGATTGAAGCAGCTTCAGCCGGAAATCGCTGCACGATTGGACGAAGTCGCCCTTGAAAATGCGGTCCGGGCCGCAACCGAGATCGAAGATGATCGATTGCGTCTGATCTTCACCTGCTGTCATCCCGCTATTGACCCCAAGTTGCAAGTGCCATTGACGCTTCGTGAGGTCTGTGGACTGACGACCGAGGAGATCGCCCACGCATTCTTGACTTCCAAGGCCACGATGGCCCAGCGAATCGTGCGCGGCAAGGCGAGGATTCGTGATGCTCGGATTCCCTATGCCGTTCCTTCTCTGGCGGACCTGCCCGAGCGGCTCGACGCGGTGCTTTCCGCCATCTATCTGGTGTTCAATGAAGGATACTCGGCCTCGCAAGGTGCATCACTCTTACGGGTCGATCTGACTGCCGAGGCCATTCGACTGGGCCGGTTACTTCTCGAATTGCTCCCCGATCCGGAAGTCAAGGGGCTGCTGGCCCTGATGCTGCTGCACGAATCGCGACGGGAGTCGCGTGTTTCCGCGGACGGCGAAATCATTCTGCTTGAAAATCAGGACCGCTCACGTTGGGACCGTGGAATGATTTCCGAAGGCACGGCACTCGTCGAGCAAGCACTTCGGTCACGGCGGTTTGGTGCGTATACGCTTCAAGCCGCCATTTCAGCAATTCATGCGGAATCCGCGAGTGCCGCCCAGACGGACTGGAATCAGATTGTCGTGCTTTACACCGTACTGCAGCGAATCGATCCATCGCCGGTTGTCGAGCTCAATCGGGCCGTCGCGGTCGCAATGCAACACGGTCCAGAGGCGGGCCTGGACATGATCGACCGCATTCTCGGCAGGGGGCAGCTCGACAACTATCAGCTCGCCCACTCGGCACGCGGCGAACTCCTCCGACGGGCGGGCAAAACGGCAGACGCTCTCGCGGCGTTTCAGCGGGCGCTCGAGCTTGCCCGACAGG
Organism: uncultured Isosphaeraceae bacterium; assembly: GCA_963830625.1. Lineage (GTDB taxonomy): Bacteria > Planctomycetota > Planctomycetia > Isosphaerales > Isosphaeraceae > CAWHMZ01. The sequence goes on from CAWHMZ010000010.1 coordinate 224,422, forward strand.
AGCCGGAGCAGCGGTTTCTGGCGGCACGAATCAGGGAACTGACCCGTTAGGCCAGTTTTTTTCAGAGAATTCCGTCCGTGGTGTCGATTACGGCCTGGCCCGTTTGACTACTCGATGAAAGCCTGGCCGCGGTGAAGGCCAGGCAAGTCCAGAAAGACCCTGATTGAAGGATGACTCGCATGAAATACGTGGTTTTAGGGTTCATCGATGAGTCGAAGTTTGCCGAGATTCCCCAGGAAGACAGGCAGAGAATCATGGAAGAGGGCTTTGCCTACGATGATGTACTCCGACGTGGCGGCCATTTCCTGGGAGGCGAAGCGCTCGATTCCGCCCGTAACGCGGTTACGTTGAGAATGAAGGACGGCCAGGTCGCCGTCACCGATGGTCCTTTTGTGGAGACCAAGGAAACGCTCGGCGGCGTTCTGCTCCTGGAAGCGCGCGATCTGAACCACGCGATCGCGCTGATGTCGAAACACCCGGCGGTCAGGTTGCTATCGGTATCATTCGAGATCCGGCCAGCTAATGAAGCGATGAACCGCCTGGTCGCCGAGCGGAGCGCGGCGGTCGCCGAGGAGGTACGAACCAGCGGAGTATCCCGTTCATAATGCGGTAGCCGTGGGGGGCCCTTTGATCATGGCGGCCAGGCGATCGTGGAAGGGTCTCGTCCTGAACGTACTGCTCAGCCTCGTGGCGTTCGGCCTGCTGGGCTGGACCGTATGGAGCAACCGCGCGAAGCTCGGGGAGGTCCGGGCCCGGAACCCCGACCTACGCCTGTTCGTGGCGGCCGTGGGGCTCTACGTGGGGGCCCTCCTCGTGACCTTCCTCCGCTGGCATCGCCTGGTCCTTGCGAAGGCAGACATCCACTTTTTGGTGGGAGATTGGAGAATACGGGGGGAGTCAGAACGCCGGTCTTCTGCTCCGCCTCGCTGTATGGGTGCGTGCAGCAAAAGCGCCGGGAAAGTGGATGTCTTGCATCGCGTTGAGTGTCGCGACGTTTTGCTGAATCAGTTCCCGGAAACTCCTTCGACGACCAGGTGCAACCGAGCGGTCGCCGTGAAGTTCCGGCGGTCGGTCCGCTCGACGCGGACGAGGTAATCGCCCGGCTTGTCGAATCGATGAGTTGTGATCGCGTAACCGTTAGGGGCATGCAGGTCAACGTTGCCGTCCGAGTGGGATTCGACGGGCGGGGAACCGTCGCCGAAGTCCCAGGTTTCATGGCCGTCGGTCGTGCGGAAGGTCCGTACCTTGAAGGTGACCGGGTCGCCGGGTTTGATGCCTTGCGTCGGGGCATAACTGGCGTGAATGGTCGGCGGGAGCTCTGTCGGCTTCGAGCGGTCGTACACTTGCACGATGGCGAAATCGTAATCGACCCGACCGAAACGGTCTGTGACCTTGAGGACTTCGCTATACGACCCCGGGAGGGCGTAGGTCCGCTCGACCTTCGGCCCGCTCGCTGTCGAGCCGTCGCCGAAGGTCCACTCGAAGCTCGCGAGCAGCCCGGCCCGGCTCCACGACTTCGACCCGTCGAGCACAACCGGCTCGCCGATCCCGACCAGATGGTGGGGCCGTGCGACAGCTAAGACGTCGGGTTTTTGCTCACGGAGGTAGGCCTGCCAAAGGAAGGCGTACCCTTCCTGAGTCCCCCACGCCCCGAGGGCTGTCGGCTCGTGATCTCGAAGTGGAGGTGGGACCAGCCGCCGCTCCCACCTTCCTTGCCGAGCGTGCCGATCTTCTGGCCCATCCGAACAGCGGCGCCGGGAGCGATGGCCGGTTCGATAGTCTGCATGTGGCTGTAGCGGTAATACCACCCTCGGTCGTCAAGCAGGTAGACCACGTCATACGCGCGGTCGGACGGGGGAGTCTTCGTAACCGGCCAGCCGCTCGGTGCCCGAGCTCACGACCACGCCATCGGTCGCCGCGACGACCTCGACCAGCCCCTCGGCCCCGCCGATGTCGAGGCCGTTGTGATAGTAGATCTTCGGTGTCCCAGGCTTATCGCCACCGTCGACGTACACCGGCTCGTTGGCCATCTGGGTCATCGAGGCGTACCAGCGCTGACGGGCCGGGTAGGCGAAGCTCGCCGGCTCGATCCAGGGCGAGCCAGCGGGCCAGAGCCTGATTCGGGCGTCAGCGACGAGCCCCCAAAGGTCCTCGGTGCTATTGGACCGATAGCCCCGGGTGATCGGACAATCGATTTGGACGCCGCCCGCCGCGACCGGCAACTGGTAATTGCCCGAGGCGAGGATGACCGCCTCGCCGTTTACCTCGACCTTGACCTTCGCCTCCCGGACCGCCGAACGGAACGGGTCGCGGCGCTCGTCGACGGCGAGCAGCTTGACCGTCGCCGTATTGCCGCCGGCCAGCGTGACGGTGCGCGACTCGCCAATCGACAGGTCGACGGCCTTGACCAGCGGCTCCCTCGTCGGGCGAGGTGGGCCGTCGACCGTGGTCGACGCCGCTGCCGCCCCTCGCTCGCGACCGACACTCGCGTCGAGGAAGTCGGCTTTGGCCGTGATCGTCATGAGGAGACATGTAAAAAGGATCGGGTATCCCACCAGTTCTCTCCCTCGCCCTTGACGTCGCCGGCCTGTTCTGAAGCGCCGAACCGCTCGACTTCGACGCTCAACCCGTTCGTTCCCCGATCGAGAATCGTCTCACGTCCCTCTATCGAGGGCAAGATGGTGTGGATATCACTCAGTCTGAGCCTGGAGCAGCAGCTCGTAAGGGACCGTCATCTCCACGTCCTTCTTGGGGTGGTACGGCTCCAACGACGCCTTGATCAGGTCGACCGTCGGCAAGACATCGTTGGTCGAGTTGACCTGAACCGTGATCTGGGTCAACTGCGTCTCCTCGGCCTGCATCGAGCCCGAGCGGTTGTCGACGATCTTTTCACCGAACCGCAGCTTGCACGTGTTGAGCGGGATGTACACATCCTTGTTGAATTCCTCTGAGATCCGGTTGCTGCCGATCCCGGCGGAGCTGGCGCGTTCCGCCGTCACGCCCACGACCGTGTAGTAATCCGCGCCCAGTTTCACCGACTGATTGAGCGGGTTCTCGTTGGGAAAGAGCCGTTTGGCCGTCTCGGAGGCCAGCACGGCGTGATTCTGGTACTTCTCGTTATCCGACGCGGTCAGGAATCGGCCCTTCTCGACTTGGAGCAAGTTGAACTCGGCGTAGTCTTGCGTCGTGCCGACCACGCGACCATCCAGGTAGAGCGCGCCGCGCCGGATCTGCTTGCGGATTTCCCGGACCGGCAGAACCGTGCGGATGGTCGGGATCGTCTCCACGATCCGGTCGTAATCGCTGTACTTCAGCCCGTAGTTGAGGACCCGGGCCGGGCGGCCGGCCGTGGCCCGGGCTTCGTCGCTGGGCTTCACGGAGCGCAAGATGATGTTCGTAGCCCCCAAGGCGCGGATCTGCTCCTGCGCTTCCTTGGCGGTCCCCTCCGCGAGCAACTGCGCCCGCAGGTCGTTCAGCTCCTTCTGCAGCTCCGCGTTGATCCGGGCCGACTCGGCCAGATCACCCTGGATCTTGGTCACCGACCGGAACAGGGCCTGCCGGCGGTCATCGGCCTGGCCCTGGGGTCCGGGCGCCGCCGGACCCACAGCCCCGCCGGCGCCCCCGAACTGGACGGCATAGGTCCGCAGGCCACCCCAGGCGAAGACGCAGGCTAGCGTCACCGCACCGAGAAACTTCAGCTTGGAGATCATCATGGCGTGGAGAACCCCCTTGGCGAGAGCGGTGGCCGTGGCCGAGGCCAGGGCGGTCGCCTTCGCCTGTCTTGTGGTGAATTCCAGGGAGACCCGGACCGTCGCGTCGAGGAGGAGCGAGGAAACCGGCTGCGAGGCGACCGTGGCAGTCAGGGTTGCGTCGTCGGCCGTCAGCCCTCGCCGGGTCAGTCGGCGTCGCAGCTTGTCTCGGCCCCGAGCCAGCCTGCTGCGAACCGTGCCGACCGGCCAACGGAGCCGTTCGGCAGCTTCCTCATGGGTCAGCCCTTCGAGGTAGCAGAGCACCAACGGCACCCTCAGCAGCTCCGGAAGGCGGGCCAGTTCTTCATCGAGGACCCCCCGCAGCTCGCTCCGTTCGCCCTCGCGCGACGGCGACTCGACCCCGGACTGAGCTGCCGTCAACGTCTGCTCGTGGACGTAGCGCCGAGCAGCGTTGGCCCGAGCCCGGACGGCGACCCGGTGGGCGACCCCGAAGATCCAGTGACCCAGGAGACCACCATTGCGGATCGCTTTCGCGCGGCTGACTAGCACCAGGAACGTCGCCTGGAAAGCATCCTCGACGTCGTGCTCGTCGTGGAGGATCCGGCGGCAGACGCCCAGGACCATTCGCCCATGCCGGGCGACCAGGGCGGCAAATGCCACCTCGTCGCGTTCGACGACGAACTGCTTCAGGAGCTTGTCGTCGTCTAGGCCCGCGACGGTCCCCTGGTTGAAGACCCGATCCAACTGGCCCAGGATGAGCCCCGAGTAGCGGCTCACGAGGATGTGCCTCCCGACGTTGGCAGCCCGTTCACCCATCATTCTGCACCCGGGGAGATTTCCAATCTCACTTTTTTCCGGATTTCTCTGAGATTCGCCCGATCAGGCGTGCGATGTCTTGTTCCTCCCGTAGTTTCTTGGCAACCGTGCCGACGATCTGCACTTGCTTGTTCCGCGAAGTCATTCCTAATAGCATTCAGAAGCAGGTGAATGCACGGTGATCCGTATCACACGAGGTCATTTCCCGTCTCCGACGCTGGCGAGCTCACGCACTGGTACGGGGGAGAACGGTTTTGGCGATGGCGATTCAGCGCCGGCTCGGTGCGCTTGACGTGCTCATCCTCTCGGTTTGGTGTGGCCTGGCTGGCGGGTTGCTCGAGGTGGGGACAAGAGTCGTCTCCAAGGTCGCTCCCGGCCACCGGGCGTACGCGATGAGCCGGCATTTCGTCTGGATGGCGCCCCTTTCCAACCTGCTGGTTCTATCCGCAATTGGGTTGTGCTTGGCACTGGCAGCGAAGGTCTGGCCTCGTCGTGCCGGCTGGCTGGCCGCGCGGCTGGTCTGTTTCCTGGCGGTTCTGGCCGTGCTCAGCGCGACCAGCCGCAGAATCTACCCATCGGCCTGGGCGACTTTGGCTCTTGGGCTCGCCGCGCGTCTGGCGCCCTTTCTCGAGCGCCATCCGATCGCGGCGCGGCGCTGGCTTTTGCGGAGTTTTCCGGCCCTCGTGGCATGGGAACTGGTGCTCTTGTGTTTCATATTCGGAGGGGATTGGCTCACAGAGCGGCGCCAGGCGAGCCGTCCCGTGCCGTCTGGCAATCCCCCGAATGTGCTCTTGATCGTGTTGGACACGGTGCGAGCGGACCGTCTAAGTCTCTACGGCTACCGGCGTCCGACCAGTCCAACGCTCGAACGGCTGGCCAAGCGGGGCATCCGCTTCGAGGAGGCGCGCGCGACGGCCCCCTGGACCCTCCCGTCGCACGCGAGCATGTTTACTGGCCGCTGGCCCCATGAGCTCGATACCGATTGGATGACTCCACTGGGGAGGAAGTTCCCTACCGTAGCGGAGTATTTCGGCGCTCGCGGTTACGCAACCGCGGGCTTTGTCGCCAACGTGTTCGTATGCTCCTACGAGTTCGGCCTGAACCGCGGCTTCGCCCATTACGAGGACTACGTCCTCGAACCAATGACTCCCCTGAAGATGTGCTACCTGGGTGACTCCATCCTGAAAACCGCGGCGGATCTGGGTCGGACGCTGAGTGCCACTTTCGGCTCGAACCCGTTTCTCCCCGACAAGCACTCCACGCTGTGGCGCAAGTTGACCCAAGATCCCAAGATATACGCCGAATCGATCAATCGCAACTTCCTGGATTGGTTGTCGCAGCGCCGTGAGCCGGCACGTCCCTTTTTCGCCTTCCTGAACTACGTTGACGCCCATTCGCACTACCTCCTTCCTCCCGGCGCTAGATACCGTTTCGGGATGTATCCGAAGACCGAAGCCGATTCCCAGCTACTCATCAAGTGGGGCTACCTCGACAAGCTCAAGCTGCCCCCCGCGTACATCACGTTGGCGCGGGATTGCTATGACAGTTGCGTGGGTTATCTGGACGCGCGGCTGGGCGAGCTCTTCGACGAGCTCGAGCGCCTGCGCATACTGGACCGGACGATTGTGATCGTCACCTCCGATCACGGCGAAGGACTGGGGGAGCACGACCTTTTTTTCCATGGGGAGAGTCTTTACCGCACAGAGATCCGCGTTCCCCTAGTGATTCTGCTGCCCGGGCAGAAGAACTCCGTGAAGGTGAATGAAACCATCAGCCTTCGTGACTTACCGGCGACGATCGTCGAGCTGGCGGGCCAGGGAACGAGTCGCGCATTCCCGGGCCGGTCGCTCGTCAGGCTGTGGCGGGATGCTCGCCAGGGCGGCTCCTCCGTCGCCGCCGCCGACAAAGACAAAGGGGATGGCGTGCTCTCCGAACTGCCGACACCCAATCCGTACGATCCGAATCAAGGGCGATCGCCTGCCCACCGGGGTGCGTTGGCCTCACTCGCGGAAGGGGATTACGTCTACATTCGGAATGAGGGTGACGGCACCGAGGAGCTGTTCAACGAGCGCGACGATCCGAATGAGTCTGACAACCGGGCTCGATTTCCGGCCGCGCAAGCTGTGAAGGAACGGCTTCGCTCGCGGCTTGAGCAGATGAAAGTCGGTCAGCGTGGGCGGCGCAACAGAGGCCGCGCGCGGCGGCCATTGATCTCGTCCCGCCCGTACGTAGGGGGTACGTGCTTAGGAACTGAAGGACACGCACTGCGCAGTCCAGGAGCGCCCGACTCAACGGTATCGTAACCCAAGGATCAGACGCCACAAAGAGCGATGAGCCAGATGTCCGAGCGACGATGACCGTCGGTATGCGCTGCATGTCCTTTCACTCGGTGAAGTCGCAGGAGTCTTCGGCCTCGAAGGAGGCGTGGGCTACGGCTTCGATCCCGCGGAGGGCGGGGCCGGGGCCGGGGCCTGTCCCGCGGAGGGCGGGGGCGGGGCCGCGCCCTGGTCCGCCGGCCCGCGGACCAGGGACAGGTCGAGTCCGGTTCGCGGGACACCCTCGCGGACCTCGACGCTGCTGAGGCCCGGCCCGACCCCTTCGTGGTCGGCCACCTTGATCGTGTAGGACACGCCCGGCATGAGCTGCATCTCATAGGACCCGTCAGCAGCCGTTGTGGCCCGGCCCTGGGCTTCCCATCCTTCCGGCGTCCCGGGACGACCTCCGGACCCCCTGGCCTCGACCCGAATCCAGGGTGCGGGCGAGCCGTCGTGGAAGGTCACCTTGCCCGAGACTCGTGTCATGCGGCGGACGCGTGCCGTCAGCAGGGCGTCGGGCTTGCTGGGGTCCACCTCGCAAGGCCTGGGCAGCGTGTAGACCGGCGTGGCCGGCAGCACTGAGGCGGAGCTGAGGTCCGCAGGGAGCCAGTCGAACGTCGCGACCCCATCGGCATCGGTGTGGGGATCGAGAGGAAGCGGGGCGAGGTTGACAAATCGATATTTGCCCATCTTCTGGATCGTCACGGGGTACATCTCGATGCCCGGCACGGGTCGACCCGCGGAGTCGACCACGCGGACGCGGACGTTGCGGAGGACCCCGCCGAGGACGAGCCGGGCCTCTCGCGGAGGCGGAGCGAACGCTGTGGGCGTGTCGGTCTGGTAATTCTCGAAGTAGTCGAAGCCGACGCCCGGCTTGACCGCGACGATGTAGGCCGTCCTCACCCCGGTCGGGACGCGGAGCACGGCGATGCCGCGACCGTCAGTCCGCGCCTCGGCGGCCGGGTAGACCACGTCGAGGAGGAATACGGCCGCATCCGGGACCGGGGCCCCGCGGCCATTGACGACCGTGACGGTCACCTCGTGGGCGGGGTGGAGCATCATCCCCGCCCGGTTGCCCGGGGCGTTGGGATCCGCCGGCGGCTGGAATAGGCACATCCCTTGCCGCGCACCGCCGTCGGCCGACGCGATGATGGGATGTTCCAGGACCTCCGGCCGGTCGTCGGGGAGGTCGAACGTGCCGTCGGCGCCGGTGATCACAATCTGACGCGGGGAGGACTCCAGCGACCAGACCCGCGCACCGGCGACCGGCTGGCGCCCCTCGTCGACCACGAGGCCCTTGATCCGGGGCCCGGCCTTGGCGACCGGCGGGGGCGCGGGCCGGACACCCTCGACCTGGGCCTCGGCCGCGGGCGGCGGCGCCTCTTGCCACGCCGACCAAAGCCAGCCGACGCCGGCCAGCCCGGCGAGGCTTCCTGAGACGAAGAGCCCCGCCGCGACGACCTTCAGCCGGCCCACGAACATCATGACCATCACCCCTTTCACCAGCGACGCCACCGGCGCCGAGGCGACCGCGCCGACTGCCCGGCCGGCGGCCAGGCCCGCGGCCGCCCGGGCCGTCGCCTCGATCCAGGCCTCCGACGCCCGCCCGGCAACCGGGCCGAGCAGGCCCAGGTCCGCACCCGCGACCGGCGCCAGCCCGCGGCCGGTCAGCCGATGCCGCAACCGCTCGCGGCCTGCCGCCAGCCGACGCTGCACCGTCCGGACCGGCAGGCCCAGCCGGCTGGCCGCCTGCTCGTTGGTCAGCCCCTCCAGGTGGCACAGCACGATCGGCGACCGGAACCGCTCCGGCAGCCGGTCCAGTTCCTCGCAGACTTCCGAACGGGTCTCGCCCGGCCTGTCGGATCCGGCGGCCTGCGCCCTCATCTCGGCCCCCCGTCGTTCGAGTGCTCGCCTGCGAGCCGTCTGGGCCCGCGCCTTCGACGACACCTTCAGCGCCACGCCGAAGAGCCAGCTCGCCAGCGACTCGGCCCGACGGATCGAGCCGGCCCGACGGGCGAGGACCAGAAACGTGGCCTGAGCCGCGTCCTCGGCGTCGTGTGGGTCGCCCATCGCGGCCTGGCAGACGGACAGGACCATCGGTCCGTGCCGCTCCGCCAGGGCCGCGAACGCCGCCGCGGAGTCCTCGTCACCCCGACCGGCCAGGTACCGCTCCAGCAACGCCCCATCGGCCAGCGAGCCGAGCGCACCCGAGTCGAAGACGGTCCGAATATGCCGCGATACCCCGATTCGATGCTCGCTCATGATCGTCATCTCGTCCCCCCCTCTCCTGGGCCTCGGATTGGACTCAATCTGAGCCTATGGTGCCGGCCGAGGAGAGGGGACCGCCACTTTTCTTTTGAGGGAAGGCAGAGACCCACTAGTCGAGCCCTGGCCAAACAGTAGCGGAGCGCGACGGTCGCCGCCAGCCCGGCCATGTACGTGTTCCCCGGCGAGCAACCCGTCTGCGCTCGGAACCTGAATGAGGCCCAACCCGTGATCTGCTTCTTCCGCGACAGTCTGGGGTTTCAAGACACCCAGCGGTTGCCGAAGGCTGGGCACTCATGGATGGTCAACCTGGAATGAATGGGTGACTGGTTCCACTGCCTGATGCGTCGTCTGTCTCCAGTCGGGTACAATGCGCCGTGGAGGTGTGCCCATGCCGATTCTCGAATTGACCGACGCGCAAGTGATGGAGTTGCTGAAACAGTTGCCGCCGGAGCGTCGGCGGGAAGCGTTGCTCGCGTTGGCAGCCGGCGCGGCTCCGCGGCGCGAGGAGCGGATGCAGTATGCGGAAGGGCAGTTACGACGTGTCAGCGCGGAGCGCGGACTGGTATGGGACGAGATGTCCGAGGACCAGCGCGAAGCTTTCATTGACGATCTTCTGCACGAGGATCGTCCGTGCGAAAAATAGCGGTCTTCGACACCAATATCCTCTTCTCGGGAGTCGGCTGGAAGGGCAAGCCTTTCCTGTGTCTCGAGTTGGCACGCGCCGGCTTGGTCGATGGCGTGACGTGCCCGGAATTGCTTGACGAGTTGGCCGAAAAGCTTGAATCGAAGCTCTCGTTTACGCCCGAGCAGACGCTCGATACGCTCACAGATCTGGTCACGTTTCTGCGCGTCGTTTCCATTACCGGTAACCTCAAGGCCGTTGCCGCTGACCCGGACGACGACAAGGTATTGGAATGCGCAGTGACGGTTGGGGCGACGCATATCATCACAGGGGACCGCCGGCATTTGCTGCCGCTCGGGACTTTTCAGGGAATCCCGATCCTGACCGCGGCGGATTTCCTTGCTGTGGCTACTGCCCCGTGAGACTGGGGATGCCAGGCGGCCTCCCTCGCCACCTTGGAAATCGCCGGAGAGCGCGGTATTCCATCGACCGCGTGTGTTGTGAATGAATGGGCGCGGGCAATCGATGCCAAACCATGGGTGTCTCAATAACCCCTGATCATCGGCTCCAGCGCCGGGCCAGGACGGGTTCCATTCAAGGAGAGTTTTATGCCGTTTGCACGTATCGATATGGCTCAAGGAAAACCCCCCGAGTATCGCGCCACTGTGGGCGACGTCGTGTACGAGGGGATTGTCGGGATTCTGAAGGCGCCGGATGGCGACCGCTTCATGGTCATCGGCGAGCATTCACCGGAGAATTTTGTTTTCGATCCGAACTTTCTCGACATCAAGCGCTCGCCGGACCTCATCTACGTCCAGGTGACCAGCACCGTCGGAAATACCAAGGAGCAGAAGCTTGCCTTCTTCCGGCACATGGCCAACGAACTGAACCGCCGCCTCGGCGTGCGCCGTGAGGACATCTTCATCAGCCTGGTCTTCGTCGACCGCGAGGACTGGTCATTCGGCAATGGCGAGCCGTGGTGATTGACGGCTCATAGCCCGACATGGTTCGACAGAAATCCGAGTGGAACGAGCGTCTGGTTTAATCCATCGAAGGCAGACATCCACTTTTTGGTGGGAGAATGGCGAATACGGGGGGAGTCAGCGCCGGTCTTCTGCTCCGCCTCGCTGTATGGGTGCGTGCAGCAAAAGCGCCGGGAAAGTGGATGTCTTGCATCGCTCAGCGATCACGAATGACTTCGTCCGTCGGCGGGCCGGAATCCCAGATGCGACCGGTGCAATCGGTGCTCGTGGTGAGAATGCGACGGCCGTCGGCTGACCAGGCAATCCAGGTGACGCCGCCTTGGTGACCGCGAAGATTGAACATCTCATCGCCGGTGTCGGGGTCCCAGAGGCGGATCGTGCGATCTTCGCCGCCCGTGGCGACACGCCGGCCGTCGGGCGAGAAGGCGACCACGTTGACTGCGGCGGTGTGGCCGGAGAGGTCTCTGATGAGGTGCCCGTCGTGGGCATCGAAAAGGGCGACGCGGTTGTCGGCCCGGGGAACGGCGACGAAGACGCAGTCGGGCGAGAATGCGACGGCGTTGCCACAGGGCAATGAACGGGAAGGCGCGACATTAAGCCTGCGCACCTCGTCGCCCTTGGCGACGTCCCAGAGTTTTGCGGTGTCAACGGTCGGATAGCCCCCCGCAGTCCGCTCCAACGCATCGGACCCGACGGTCGCTAACCGGGCGCCGTCGGGAGAGAAGGACAGCGAGCCCACACCTTTGGCGTGGGCCTGAAGGACGCGCTGAGCGGTACCCGTCGAGGGGTCCCAGAAGCGGACCGTGCCATCCATTCCAGCCGTCGCCAGGGTCGTCCCGTCCGGGCGATAGGCCACACTGTAGACGCCGCCTGCGTGTCCCTTGAGCTCGTATCGCAGTGCAAGGGTTTCGGCGTCCCAAACTCTCGCGCCGCCATCGGGCACGCCCAGCGCCGATTCGCCTGTCGAGGCAAGGGAAAAGCCATCAGGGCTGTAGGCGATCGCGACCACCCCCGACGGATGTGGATCGCGGATAGAGCCGACGCAGCGTCCGGTGGCTGGGTCCCAGAAGTGGATGATACCCCAGCCACTCGTGGCGGCCGTCCCTCGTCCGGGCCGGAATGCAGCGGAGTATGCCCAGCTACGGTGGCCCTCCAGGACCGGCGGGTCGGACGCGAGCGATGCGTCCCAGACTTTGGCCACGCCATCGCCCGAGGAGAGGAGCCGCTCGCCCGCACGGTTGAACTGGAGAGCCCGGACGGCGGCATGATGGCCCCGGAAGAGGCCGATCTCGAGGCCGGTCTCGGGGTCCCAAATGCGGATCGTGGAATCGACCGAACCTGTGGCGAGACGCCGACCGTCGGGCGAGAACGTGATGCCGTAGACCGCGCCGTTATGGCCGCGAAGGACTCGGAGGGATTTTCCGGTGGCGACATCCCAGACGACGGCGAGGCCGTCCTCGCTGCCAGTAGCGAGCCTGCGGCCGTCCCGCGAGAAGGCCACATTCACGACGGGCATCCGGTGCATGCCTGCGAAGTCTTGGAGCTTCTGCCCCGTCTCGACGTCCCAGAGGTGGGCGGCCCGACTGGTGTCGCCGGCCGCGATCGTGCGACCATCTGGCGAGAAGGCCACCGAGGTGGCGCTAACCCCCGTCACCCCGGAGTACGAGCGGTGTTCGCGATGTTTGCGGTAGTCCCACAGCTTAACTTCGGCTGGCGTCCTGGGCACGTTGGGGTAAGCTCCGGCCCCGGCGAGGAGCCAACGGCTGTCGGGGCTGAACGCGAGGCCGAAGATCCACCCCTCGTGGCCGCGGAGCACGGCTGTCTCGCCGCCCGTCGTGGGGTTCCACAGGCGGATCGCCTTGTCCACGCCGGCGCTGGCGATGGTCGCCCCGTCGGAACTCCAGGCGACAGCAGACACCGGCTTTTCGTGACCCTTCAGGTGGTGCAACTGGCGTCCACTGGCGAGGTCGTAGATCCAGACGTCGTTCCCGCCGCAGCAGACGACCCGGTCTTCCGCGGGGCTGAGGACCGCGCGAAAAGGGGGGGCCTGGGAGGTGCGCCGATGGTGAACAGCTCGTCGTGGTTGGAGTGATTCACGAACCGCCATTCCCAGCCGCGGAGTGGGCGCGGGCAGCGATCGAGGAGCTGCTCGGCGGAGCCGACGTTGTTGGCCAGGTTCTCGCGCTGGGCGAGAGCCACCAGGCTGATGTAAAGTTGGCGCTCGAGTAGCTTGGCCTGGGCCTGAGCCTCGTTGCTCTTCTGCTCGGCGATCCCGCGTAGCTCCTGCGCCAGCCGGCGTTGCTCGGTCTCCGCGGCGTAGGCCTGTACGGCCTCTTCCTTGGACTTCGCGGCGCGGAGGGCCAACCAAGCGCTAACCGCCGTGGCGGCGACCAGCACGATCGCGAACGCCGCCGCGGTCGCAAGTGCCGCGCGATGCCGGCGGGCGAACTTCCCCAGCCGGTAGCGGGCCGACGGGGGCCCGGCCTCCACCGGCTCGTCGGCGAGGTAACGCTGGAGGTCGCGCGCCAGCCCGTTGGCCGTCGCGTACCGCCGCGTACGGTCCTTCTCCAACGCCTTCATCACGATCCAGTCGAGCTCGCCCCGCACCAGTCGCGCCAGCTTCGCCGGCTCGGTCTTGCGCCGCTTTGCGATCGAGACGAGTTGGTCCGCGGTCGAGAGCCGCGTGCTCGGGCGAGGCGGGTCTTCCTCCCGGACCCGCCGCAGGACCTCCCCAATGCCCGCCTCGCGCAGTCGGCGTCGCTCCAGCGGCGTGCTGCCAGTCAAGAGCTCGTACGTGAGGACGCCCAGGGAGTAGATGTCGCTGCGGGTGTCGATATCGAGCCCGCTCATCTCGGCCTGTTCCGGGCTCATGTATTCCGGGGTGCCGACGACCTGACCCAGTTGCGTGAAAAGCGTCCGCTCGGTGAGCCGCTGCTCGATGGCCTTGGCCACGCCGAAGTCGATGACCTTGGGCTCGGGGGTGCCGTCGTGGAGCGTGACCAGGATATTCGAGGGCTTGATGTCGCGGTGGATGATGCCCTTTTGGTGGGCGTGCTGGATCGCCTGGCAGACCGGTACCAGCAGTTCGAGGCGCTCGCGGGGTGTGAGACAGTTGGCGTCGCAATACGTTGTGATCGGGATGCCCTTGACCAGCTCCATGACGAAGTAGGGCTGGCCGGTGTCGGTGGTGCCGACGTCGAGCACGCGCGCGATATTCGGGTGGTCCATCATTGCCAGCGCCTGCTGCTCGGCCTCGAAGCGGGCGACGACCTGGGCACTGTCCATGCCGGGTTTGATGATCTTGAGCGCCACGCGACGGCGCACCGGCTTGTCCTGCTCGGCCATGAAGACGGCGCCCATGCCGCCTTCGCCGATTTCCTGAAGCAGTTTGTAGGGGCCGATCCACGATCCGAGTCGTTCGGCGAGCGGGCGTAGTGGAGGCTGGTCGGTCGTGGGGCCGCCGGGAGCAGCGCCACAAGAATTGTCCGGTGGCGCCACCGAGTCGGCGGTTGACTCATGCCCCCCCAGCAGCTCCTCTACCCGCCGCCGCAGCGCGGCGTCGGCGCCGCACGCCTTGTCGAGATAAGCCGCGCGTTTAGCCGCGTCAGCCTCGGCGAGCGCGGCCAAGAGGATTGAGCGGTCGGTCATGATGCGGGTTTCCCGGGCGCGTGAGCATAGTCCCGCGCGATGGACGCCCAGTCAATGTGTTGTTACCGGTGCGGGCATCCTGTGCAATAACGGAACCAGACACCCATTGTGCGATAAGGGAACCGTAGAGTCGAGTTGTGGCGCGGTGGTTTAGGTTTGCATAGCGGTTGCTGGCTCTCTCGATTGCCAGTGCCTTAATATCAAACCATGCTCCGTTTCCACATCCCGCTCATCGAACCGGACGTGCCCAATTAAGGCATCCGTCTCTCGGACAGAGGCTATTGGTCGAGCACCTCTCACACGGTCGCATTCGGAAGAGCCCGGCGTGGACGCACGAACTGGTAGGAAGACGAACGACAGGCACTGCAGCACGCGTCATGATCGTCAGCGATTGGGACATCGGCGGCCGTGTCGAAATCCCGACAAGACCCGCAGGGGCAGCCAACTCGGGATGCGTGATCCCGCCGGGTGAACCGGCTCGAGCACAGCGGCGGACTTGACACGCTCGCGCGCTGCCTGTCGTTCGCGTTCTTTATGCAGCTATGATCAATCGAGAAACAATAAATCGCTCGCACTCTCTGGACAGATAGGGAACAGACGTTAATACTGAATTTCGTTTTGATTCTCTGTCACTTCTCGGATCAGGGGTATCGCAATGTACCTGTGGAAATTAGTGCTGGGTTTTTCACTTGTCGTAGCCGTTGCAGGCGCCGAAGTGTCGGCCCAGGCGCCTCCGGCCTCGGCGAAACACAAAGTACTCGCCCACGATGAAGGGACGTGGGACGCCGTCGTTAAGTGGTTCATGGCGGGGCCCGATGCGGAGCCGACCGTCTCCAAGGGCACAGAGGTCAATACGCTCTTGACCGGTGGTCGGTGGTTAGTGTCAAAATTCGAAGGCGAGTACGCGGGCGCGAAATTCGAAGGACGAGGACAATACGGATATGACGAAAACAAAGGGAAGTATGTTGGTACGTGGATCGACACAATAAGCCCCAGCCTCACGGTCTTGGAAGGCACCTACGATTCCGCGACAAAGACGATGACCTACGTCGGCGACGGAGTTGGACCCGACGGCAAGACGAAGTACACCCAGAAAATGGTGACGAAGACCAAGGACGACGGCAGTCGGGTTTTCACTTTGTACGGAAAGACGGACAAGGACGAGATCAAGTTCATGGAGATTACGTATACGAAACGCAAGTGACGCCTCGGAACCGTGCCGTTGGGCGAGATCGAGGCGCAGCGACTTGAATTCGACGCTCAAGCGGAAGCCCGCCTCGGCCGCGCAGGAACCGTGCTTGGGAAATGTCAGTCCTGAGTCGCCCGCTGAGGATCGCGACCCTACATGCCCGCGCACGATTCCGGTACGGTCTGCCCGGCTTCGGAGGGCAATTCCGGCGCGGGTCGGCAGGAGCCCCGACGGCCCGGAATTACGAATGGCCATTGGGGCGAGGAAGGCAGACACCATGGGGCCTGAAGCAAACAGCCACGAATCGGCGAGGCACCGACCATTGGGCATCTTGAAATGCTTCGCCAACCACCGAGTGTCTTGAAATGTTTCGATAGACGGCGAGCCAGCAGCGATGCGGCTCCCGCTCCATGCCGGTCGACCGGGACGGGCTGACCATGCCGGCCAGCCGGACATAATCCGTTTGTGACCGCCCTCGCGCCGGCTCCGGCAGCGCTCTGGCGCTCTCGCCATGCTCTCCGGCGGATGGACTTTCCATTCCGACGAGCTTGACCAGAATGGCATCCTTACCAAAACTCTCGCCAAATCTGTGAACGGCGCCGCCCGGCAATTGCTGCCCGCGCAACTCTGGTAATCCGCGAGAATCGTTGCAAAAAATCCTCGCCGAACGCGCGCAATCAGTTGGAGCGCGCCAAGACCAGCTCCGTCGACAAATCCGTTCACAGTGCTCGCAGTCTTTGAGTATCCTAGAGTGCACAGCCGTTTTTGGCGGTGCACGCTGAACCAACTCTCGCGGGTCGCGTACCGCGTGACGATGCCGGACGTGAAGGGAAAGGAGCAGATCATGGGCCACCCAGTGCTCACCCTGGAACTGCCCGACGATGTTTATGAGCGCGTCAAGCGCGCCGCCAAGGGCATGAACCAACCGCTGGAGAAGGCCCTGGTGAACATCGTCCGGGCCGCGTCGCCCTCGCTGGAAAGAGTTCCGGCTGCGTATCGCGCGGAACTCGAGGCGATGGAAGACCTCGGCGATGAAGAACTGCGGAGAATCCTCCAGAGTCGCCCGTCTCCGGCCAAGCACCGCCGACTGGAACAACTCCTGGACAAGAACCAGCGCGGAGAGCTGACGGACCGCGAAGATCATGCATTGGTAAAGCTGCGCCTGGATGGCGACCGCCTCATGCTCCGCCGGTCTTACGCGGCCCTTTTACTTAAGTACCGAGGGCATCGGGTGCCCAGCATTCAGGATGTATAACGATGGCCGGCAAAGCACACGTGCCGCGCACCATGCGCGAGCGCGTTGCCATGGCGGCCGGTTACCGCTGCGGATATTGCCGAACACCGCAGAGCATTGCGGGCTTTCGCCTGAGCATCGAGCACGTCATTCCTCAAGCCAAGGGCGGCCGCACGGTCGAAGAAAACCTCTGGCTGGCCTGCCAAGCGTGCAACGAATTCAAGGGAGTTCGCACGTTGGGGCGAGATCCCGCGACGGGAAAGACTGTGCGCATCTGGAACCCGAGAAGGCAGAAATGGCGCGATCATTTCGACTGGGCTGCTGACGGAACGGAAATCCTGGGCGTGACGCCGTGCGGTCGCGTCACGGTTGTCACTCTTCAACTGAACCGGCCGGAACTCGTCGCCGCACGCTCACTCTGGGTACAGGTTGGTTGGTGGCCGCCGGGAGCAGAACCAGACGGTTGACGTGTCTAAGGCAAGCGATACACCCAATCGTTGTCAGCCGACCGCACATGTATCGCTGAGTGGCACCAAACGATGGGTGTCTGGGACTTCATGGCCAACGGCCACCTCGACTACGGCAGCGATCCCCTCGAAGGCGACTTCGTGGGCGGCGGCCTCCGGCTCGCGGCGGTGGCGGAGGAGGTGTTCCTGGATCGCCGCCATGCAGAGCTTCCTCGGCGGAATCTGTGCGGCGAAGCGGTCGGCCAGCCGGGACAGCTCCGCCGGGCTCGGGCCGCATCCGCGGTAGAACCAGAGGAACAGCCGCCGCGCCTGGTCGGGGGTCGCGTGCCCCAGCTCGACCTTGCGATCGACGCGGCCCGGGCGGACCAGCGCCGGGTCGAGCTTTTCCGGGTGATTGGTCGTGAGGAACAGCACCCGCCCCTCACGCGAGCTGACGCCGTCCAAGGCGTTGAGCAGGCCGCTCAGCGTGACACCGGTCTCGCCGGTCGTGGTGCGCTGGTCCTTGAAAACGCAGTCGACGTCCTCGATCAGGAGCAATGTCGCGACCGGCAAGGCGTCGATCATCGACCGGAGCACCTCGTCCGACATCAGCCGGCTGCTCAGGCTCAGGACTGCGACGGACAGTTTCAACTCCCCGGCCAGGGCCAGGACCAAGGTCGTCTTGCCGGTCCCGGGCGGCCCGTGGAGCAGATACCCACGCCGGTAAGGGATCCCCCGTTCGGCATACCACGCGCCCGAGCGGTAGAAATCTCGCAGGTCGGCCAGGAGGTCTTCGAGGATCGAGTCGGCCAGCACCAGCGAGCCCAGTGGGCGCTTGGGCTGCCACGCCGTCGCTTGCCAACTGTTATGATGAGCGGTGAGGACACTGACCCCGGGCGATTTGGGCAACGAGGCCGCATAGGCCTCGCCGAGCAAATCCTCGATAAAGCTCCGAGTCCCTCCCACGATCTGAATCGTCATGGTCTCCTGGAACGCCGAGGTGCCGCCACTCTGGAGATCGCGTCGCGTCCGGCGCAGGATCACAATCCGGCCGCGATAGGTCATCAAGTGCACACCGGGTGCCGGCGAGAGGACGAACTTGGCCTTCGAGCCGGGCGCGGATCCTTCGTCATACTCCCACCAATCGTCGGCCGGCGCCGCGGTCGGCTCGGGGTTCTCCCAGATCGTCGTCAGGCTCAAGCCGCGCGATCGCCGCGCATAGGTCTGCTCGGCCAGCCAGCTCTGCACCCAGCGGAACGCGGGGTCGCGGTCGGGGATCTCGACCGAGATCAGCACCCTCCGCTCGAGGAATTTCCAGATCTGGCCGGGAACTTTGCGCAGCAGTGCGACCGCCGAGCCGAGCAGCATCAGGGTCAGGCCACCCGAGAAGAACGGGTTTTGGTGGAGACCGTCAAAGAGTTCGTGCATCGTTCATCGAGAGGGCCTCGCCCTCGGAGTTGGTTGGAGCCGGGAAATCATGCCATTCCGGGCCGGCACATCCGGCCCGGGTTCGACTTCCCCCCTACAGGGGGGCAGGTTCTTCAGATGTTCGAGAGCGGGCCCTGATCCGGGCATTCTATCTAGGGAGGCAAGGCTTCTTTGGATGGGCCGACAGGGCATGCATCGCGGTGGGTGCTCGTCATCAAAAGCCCCACGGAACGTGCATACCATCCCAGTGGGTGCTCGTCATCAAAAGGGCGAAGTCAGACACCCACTGGCTGCTCCTACTCCCGGGTGCTTGCGCGGACCAGCGGACACCCATCTATGGATAGCAAGAGGCCGCTCAAACGTGCGTGTCCGGCCGGCCGCGCGTGGGTGTCTGGCAAGCCGTGGGTGTCCGGCAAACCGCGCGCACGCTGGTAGCTCGCAATGACCGCTTACAATCCACCCCAGCCCGCGCCGGCTCGAACACGATACCCGCACGCGTCTCGCCGGCCGGAGCAGTTTTGCCGTGTGGTAGTGTCTCAGTTTGAAATTTGAAATTGCGTGCCGCGCGGTGGGCTCATGAACGCGACATGCATCGCGCAAAATGGTTCCCCAATATTTTTATTCAAAAAAAAGTATCCCGAGAGCGGCCAATCACTTCCAGCATGGAATTGCACGGTTTTCGGCTGAGACGCGTTAGAGAAAATCAAAAAAGGCCGCATATTGTATGTATCTACGTAGAACGCGTGCGCACGACGCCTGCCGCGCTCCGCCGACGTCCGGCCGAGACGTTGAACCGCCACATCAGCAATCGAGCAGCTCCACTCGAGCAGGATTTCAGACACCCGTCGGTTGGCGGCGTTCGCCAGCGGCCACTCATCGATGGTATAGACGGCCTTACAAACCACGCGCTCCCGTGGCTTCCAACGTGCAAAAGAAGGGTGTCTGTCATTCGCTTGATTGATGCCGACGGCGTGCAGCAGCACCGCGACCACATGATCGCGATCGCCGAAATCGACGAAAATGCGACGAACGAAGCCAATTTCGATGAAACAATTAGGAGAACATAAGTACCAGAATCGATTCACGTTACGCCAGATTCCGCCGCTATTTCGGCACTTGACAACTGCGGCTCCGCCGCAATAGAGCAGTAGAGCGGAGAAAGGAGTAAGGAGACCGGAAAAAACCGTCGCCTGCTCTCGTGCGGTCTACTCACTCCTTACTACTTTCTTTGCCGAGACCGTCGCCTGCTCTCCTGCGGTCTACTCACTCCTTTCCACCTTCTTTGCCGAAGGCGTCGCCCGCTCTGCTGCGATCTACTTTCCACCCACCACTTTCTCGAACGAGCAGCCTCGCCGCGCGCAATTAGTCATCCAAAATGGTGCTGACTTCTTTTTATTGGAAAAAAAGTATCCCGAGACCGGCCAATCACTTCCAGCATAGCTTTGCGCGGTTTTCGGCTCTGTCGCGTTAGAGAAAACCGGAAAAGGCCGCATATTGTATTTATATCTAGAGCACGTGGCGCGACGCCCGCCGCATTCCGCCGACGTCCGGCCGACACGTTGAACCGCCGCATCAGCAATGGAGCAGCTCTACTAGTGGATCGTCAAGCGTCAGTTGACGGGTTGTTGGGCGCGGGTCTCTGACCCCGCCCAGGGGCTGACCGCAGGTCTCCAGGTTCCGCACCGGCCATCTGTAGATTGACGGCCCACTACTGTCCGGAAGGGCGCGCGACGCCGTTCCCTCGCCTGCGCGTTTTGATGTTGCGCGTTTGGTGGCCGCCGGCCCACAAGGCGGCCAAAGATTCCCTGAAGGGAAACAGATCAAATCCCAGGGTCGCGAAGCGCACCCTGGGTGCCGGCCGCGACCATTCCTTTCGTCCCCCCGTACCTCTCCGGAGAACCCCAACGGGGTTCCACAATACGTCCACGCCGCTTCGCCATGGTGCCTACGCCACGCGACACGCTGTGGAACCCTTACAGGGTTCAATATTATCGAGATGCGGGGTGTCGTGCCTCGCCCGCCGCCACCCCAGGGTGCGCTGCCCGACCCTGGGCTTCGGTCTGCGACCCCGTTGGGGTCGACTTCGGCGAGAACGCGCAACATCAAAACCTGCGCGGCGAGTACGCCGACAACGACAGCCCGGCCCGTGCATCCCATGCCAGCCCATCGAGCGCCGACAAATAGCACGTCGCCCCAAACCGCCTCAGGCCCGGCTGAGGCGGGTCGCGAGCCCAGCCCAAAAAATAATAATGTGCTCCAACGGGCTACAATTTGGACCCGATAAACCGCACGCACGAATTGACCCCTACAACCGCGTTGATCGGACACAGTTGAGCTCCGGTGCGGGACCTCAAGCGGAGCCATGCCCCGCCGCCCCTGGCCGCGCGAGCCACGTCGTGTGCCCCACCCAAGCGCCGCGGCCGGCAGAGGGTAGCCAAAAGCCCTCCCGCTCGTCATAATACGGCCATGGATGCGTGGCAAATTGTCAGCCACAGTCGGTGGAGCAGCAGGGCATCAAAGCCGGTAGAATCGGAACAGCCGCACAGCAGCCGCCCTGAAGCCAAGTTTTTTGCGCGAGCGCTATCGCCAGGGAATCCGTAGTATATAACAAGTGTTTTGCAGCAATGCTGGCATCACGGGCCCTCATGGATCGCAACGGTCCAACAATCCCGCCTAACGTTATTCATTCTAACGATTTAAGACGACCGCACAGCATCGATTCCCTGTAACCGGAGCGTCGTTCCCGAGACATCCGATTGGGTACTTTCGTTGAGTGAAACGTGCAACCACGGAACAAAGGAGTCGTGTCGATGGCAAACGGCCGTTTCATGAACCCGATCAGTCGCCGAGGTTTCCTGACGGTCGGCACGATCGGACTGGGTGGCCTGACCCTGGCCGACCTGCTGCGGATCCAGGCGCGGGCCGACCTCAAGAACTATGCCCCGATCGCCGCCAAGGCCGACTCGGTGATCCACATCTTCCTGCCCGGCGGGATCGCCCACCAGGAGACGTTCGATCCCAAGCCGTTCGCCCCGATCGAGTACCGCGGCGACATGGGTTCGATCGCGACCAAGATCGACGGCGAAAAGTTCAGCGAGACGCTGCCGCAGACCGCCCAGATCGCCGACAAGCTGACGGTGATCCGCTCGATGACGCACGGCGAGGCGGCCCACGAGCGCGGCACGCACAACATGTTCACCGGCTATCGGCCCAGCCCGGCCCTGCAGTATCCGAGCATGGGCAGCGTGGTGTCGCACGAATACGGCCCGCAAGAACAATCTGCCGCCCTATGTCTGCATTCCCAATCAGCCCAACGTTTACGCCGGCACGGGCTACCTGAGCTCGTCGTTCTCGCCGTTCCGCCTGGGCCGCGACCCGGCCGACCCCGGCTTCCAGGTCCAGGACCTGAACCTGCCCGGCGGCATCGACCGAGCCGCGGTTCACGACCCGGCGGACCGTGCTCGACGCGGTCAACACCTACTTCGCCGAGCGCGAGAAGAGCGACAACATCGACGGCGATGGACACCTTCTACCAGCGGGCCTACAGCCTGATCAGCTCGCAGAAGGCCCGCGAGGCGTTCAACATCGCCGCCGAGCCGGCCAAGATCCGCGACGAGTACGGCCGCAACGCCGCCGGCCAGCGGCTGCTGATGGCGCGCCGGCTGGTGGCCGCGGGCGTGCGGTTCGTCACCGTCGACTACGGCGGCTGGGACATGCACACCCAGATCGTCGCCGGCATGAACGGCCAGATGCCGCCGTTCGACCAGGCCTTCGCCGCCCTGATCCGCGACCTCGACCGCACCGGGCTGCTTGAACCGGACGGTCGTCATGGTCTCGAGCGAGTTCGGCCGCACGCCCAAGATCAACAAGGACGCCGGCCGCGACCACTGGCCCAAGGTCTTCAGCGTCGTCCTGGCCGGCGGCGGCATCAAGCGAGGCACGATCTACGGCGCCTCGAACGCCACCGCCAGCGAGCCCGAGCACGACCCGATCGGGCCCGAAGACCTGGCCACCACCGTTTATCACCTGCTCGGCATCGTCGCCGACAAGGAGCTGATGGCACCCGGCAACCGGCCGATCGAGATCGTCGACGGCGGCAAGGTCGTCAAGGACCTGCTCGCCTGAGGCAAGTCGACGCAGTCCTGAGTCATGAGCTCCTTCGCGGCTCGCAAGCGTGCGCCGACTAATGTCGAGCGGGCGATGGCCACTGCCCCACTGTAACGACCAATGAGCCAGATACATCGAGAATCCTTCCATGCGTTTCACGCTTCGTTTGGTCATCGCCCTTTGCCTCCTGGCCGCGCCGGCTGCTCACTGCCGCCACGCCGTCTCTCGGCGGCGATCCGTCCGGTCGGCGGCCAGCGCGGCACCGAGCTGGACGTCACGCTTTCGGGCGCCCGGCTGGGCGATGCCCAGGAGATCATCTACTACCAGCCGGGATCACCACGCGTCTCGCTCAAGAAGGTCGACGACAACAACGTCGCCGCCAAGATCAAGATCGCGCCCGACTGCCCGCTCGGCCTGCACGACCTGCGGGTGCGGACGGCGACCGGAATCAGCGAGCTGCGGACCTTCAGCGTCGGCGCTCTTGAAGGAGATCAACGAAGTCGAGCCCAACAACGACTTCGCGGCCCCGCAGGCGATCCCGATGAACGTGACGGTCACCGGCATCGCCGACAACGAAGACGTCGACTACTTCGTGGTCGAGGCCAAGAAGGGCGAGCGGATCTCGGCCGAGGTCGAGGGCCTGCGGCTGGGCATCAGCGAGTTCGACCCTTACGTGGCGATCTTGAACTCCAAGCGGTTCGAGCTCGGCGTCAGCGACGACGCGGCCCTGGCGCTGGCGCGATGGGTTCACCTCGATCATCGCGCCCGAGGACGGCAAGTACATCATCCAGGTGCGCGAAAGCGCCTACGCCGGCAACGGCGGCTGCATCTACCGCCTGCACGTCGGCAATTTCCCGCGGGCCACGGCGATCGTGCCCGCCGGCGGCAAGCCGGGCGAGACCGTCAGCGTGCGCTGGATCGGCGACCCGGCCGGCGAGACCACCTCGACGATCAAGCTGCCCGCCGACCTTCGAGCGCGACTTCGGCATCGAGCGGCAGGACGACAAGGGCGTCTCGCCCTATCCCAACACGTTCCGCCTGACGCCGCTCGGCAACGTGATCGAGAAGGAGCCCAACGACGACCAGGCCCACGCCACGCCGTTCGAGGCCCCGATGGCCTTGAACGGCGTGATCGACAAGCCCGGCGACGTCGACCAGTTCGTGTTCAAG
The DNA here is from genome assembly GCA_963830625.1 of uncultured Isosphaeraceae bacterium. Taxonomy (GTDB): domain Bacteria; phylum Planctomycetota; class Planctomycetia; order Isosphaerales; family Isosphaeraceae; genus CAWHMZ01. Next base: position 248,358 of record CAWHMZ010000010.1, read on the forward strand.
GCGACCAAGGGCCAGGTCTTCGACATCCACTGCTACGCCCGGCGGATCCGCTCGCCGCTCGACCCGGTCATGTACCTGGGCAAGAAGGGCGCCGGCGCGATGCTGGGCGCCGACGACGCGATCGGCCCCGACAGCTACTTCCGCTTCCAGGCCCCCGAAACGGCCGAATACGTCATCTGGCTGGTCGATCAGCTGGGCAAGGGCGGGCCCGACTACGCCTACCGGATCGAGGTCACGCCGGTCGTGCCCCAGCTCACGATGACGACCAACGCCGAGCAGATCCCGCTGGGAACCGGCGTGATGTCGATCGCCGTGCCCAAGGGGAATCGCCAGGCGATCTTGATCTACGGCAACCGGGCCGACTTCGGCGGCGACGTGAACGTCGGCGTCGGCAAGCTGCCCGCGGGCGTGAGCGTCGAGGCCCCGACGATCGTCGCCAGCCAGGTCGGTCGTGCCGGTGCTCTTCTCGGCCAAGCCCGACGCGCCGCTGGCGGCGACGCTGGCGGAGGTCACCGGCAAGCCGGTCGACGCCAAGCTCAATGTCCCGTCGCACTTCGAGCAGATGTCGGTGCTCGTGCTGGGCCAGAACAACGTCAACGTCTGGTCGCGGACGGTCGATCGGCTGGCGGTGGCCGTCACCGAGGAGTGCCCGTACACGATCGAGATCGTCGAGCCCAAGGTGCCGCTGGTGCGCGAGCGGCTCGATGGGGCTGAAGGTGCGCGCCAACCGCAAGCCGGGGTTCAAGGCGGCGATCGCGGTCTATCTTCCCTGGAACCCGCCGGGCGTCGGCTCGGGCGGCGGCATCGCGATTCCCGAGGGCCAGAACGAGGCGGTCATCCCGATGAACGCCGACGGCGGCGCCGAGCTGCGAACCTGGAAGATCGTGGTCAAGGGCGCCTCGGGCGTGGCGTCGGGCCCGATCATGGTCTCGTCGCAGCTCGCCAACCTGACGATCGCCCAGCCGTACGTCGGCCTGACGTTCCAGGCGGCCAGCGTCGATCAGGGCAAGGAGGTCGACATGGCGATCAAGGTCGCCAAGGCCGTCGACTTCCCCGGCGAGGCGCAGGTCACCTTGTATCGGGCTGCCCAACAAGGTCACGACCGACGTCAAGAAGATCACCAAGGACACGACCGACCTGGTCTTCCACATCAAGACCGACAAGGTCTCGCCGGCCGGCAATCATGCGAGCCTGTTCTGCCAGGTGGTGATCACGCAGAACGGCGAGCCGATCGTGCACAATATCGGCACGGGCACGTTGCGGATCGACGTGCCCCTGCCCCCCAAGCCCAACGCGCCGGCCCCTGCCCCGGCGGCCGTCGCGGCGGCGCCCAAACCGGCCGCGCCGGCCGCCAAGCCGCTGAGCCGGCTCGAGAAGCTCCGGCTCGAGACCAAGCAAGCCAAGGCCGCCGGTAAATGACAATCGCATGGTGCCGCGGCCGCTTCGGCCGCCGACGCGGATCTCTCGAAAAGGACTTGATCGCAATGAGCCACGCCTCGCTCCTCGATCGCCCGGACCTGTGCCTGCTCTGCCTGTCTGGTTCTGGGCCTGGCGCCCTGTCCACGCCGGCCCGAGCTGAGCGGCGGCCGACCTGCCCGCGCAGGTCTTCGCGCCCGCGACAACTGCCGCCGCTCGCCGAGGTCGCGGTCTTTCCCGCCGGAGATCCAGTTGACGACCGCGCGCGACCGGCAGTCGATCGTGGTCCAGGCGACCTTCGCCGACGGCATCACGCGCGACGTGACCAAGGAGGCGGCGCTCACGCTGGCCGATCCCAAGCTGGTCCGGCGCGCCGGGGCGATCTTCTATCCCGGCGGCCGACGGGGCGACGACGCTGACGGTCGCCTACGGCGGCAAGACGGTCACGGTGCCGGTGAAGGTCGCCCAGGCGACCGTGCAGCCGCCGCTTGAGCTTCCGGCTCGACGTGATGCCGGTCTTCATGCGGGCCGGCTGCAACACCGGAAGCTGCCACGGGGCGGCGCGGGGCAAGGACGGCTTTCGCATCTCGCTCTTCGGCTTCGACCCCGACGGCGACCACTTCCGCCTGACCCGCGAGATGGTCGGCCGCCGCATCAACCTGGCCGTGCCCTCCGACAGCACGCTGCTCGAGAAGGCGACCGGCGCCGTCCCGCACACCGGCGGCAAGCGGTTCGAGCCGAGCAGCGAGCTCTACCAGACGCTGCACGGCTGGATCGAAGCCGGCGCGCCCAACGACGACGCCGCCAAGCTCCCCACGGTCGTCGGCGTCGACCTCTATCCCAAGCAGGCCGTCCTCGACGGCAAGGGCTCGACCCAGCAGCTCACCGTCCGGGCCCGCTACTCCGACGGCACCGACCGCGACGTCACCAGCCTGGCCGTCTTCCTGACCAATAACGACGTCGTCGGCCCCCGTCAGCGCCCGACGGGCTCGTCACCGCCGGCGAGCGCGGCGAGGCCTTCGTGATGGCCCGGTTCGAGACCCACACCGTCGGCTCGCAGTTCATCGTCCTGCCCAAGGGGCTGTCGTTCACGTTCCCCGACGAGCCCGAGTACAACTACATCGACAAGCTGGTCAACGACAAGCTCAAGAAGCTGCGGATCGCTCCCTCGGGCGAGTGCGACGACGAGACGTTCCTCCGCCGGGCGTCGATCGACATCGTCGGCCTGCCGCCCGACCGTCGAGGAATACAACCGCTTCATGGCGTCGACCGACCCCGAACAAGCGGGCGAAGTGGGTCGACGAGCTGCTCGAGCGCAAGGAGTTCTCCGAGATCTGGGTCTCGAAGTGGGCCGAGCTGCTTGCAGGTGCGCACCGACCCCAACCGGAACGTCAGCCAGAAGGCGATGTTCCTCTACTACAACTGGCTGGTCGACAAGCTCTCGAAGAACATGCCGATGGACGAGATGGTCCAGGAGCTCTTGGGCGCCAGCGGCGGCACCTTCAAGAACGCGGCGACCAACTTCTACCAGATCACCAACGAGACGCTGCCGCTGACCGAAAACGTCGCGCAGGTGTTCATGGGCATTCGCGTGCAGTGCGCCCAGTGCCACAACCACCCGTTCGACCGCTGGACCCAGAACGACTATTACAGCTTCGCGGCGTTCTTCGCCCAGATCGGCCGCAAGCAGGGCGAAGACTATCGCGAGACGATCGTCTTCAACTCGGGCGGCGGCGAGGTGAACCACCCGGTCGGCGGCCGGGTGATGCCGCCCAAGTTCCTGGGCGGCGAGACGCCCGACGTCGCCGGCAAGGATCGCCGCGTCGTGCTGGCCAAGTGGCTCGCCTCGCCCCAGAACCCCTGGTTCGCGACCTCGTTCGCCAACCGGGTCTGGGCCCACTTCATGGGCGTGGGGATCGTCGAGCCGGTCGACGACTTCCGGGTGAGCAACCCGGCGTCGAACCCCGAGCTGCTCGAGGCCCTGGGCAAGCACTTCACCGACACCAAGTACAACCTGAAGGCCCTGGTGCGCGACATCTGCAACTCGCGGACCTATCAGCGCACGACCCAGCGCAACGAGAGCAACGCGGGCGACGAGCGCAACTTCGCCCACGCCCTGGTCCGCCGGATCAAGGCCGAAAACCTGCTCGACACGATCAGCGCGGTCACCGACACCAAGGACAAGTTCGACGGGCTGCCCGTGGGCGCCCGGGCCGTCCAGATCGCCGACGGCACGCGGTCGACCTACTTCCTCACGACGTTCGGCCGCGCGACCCGCGAGACCGCCTGCTCGTGCGAGGTCAAGATGGAGCCGACGCTCTCGCAGGCCCTCCACCTCTTGAACGGCGGCACGGTCAACGACAAGATCAAGCAAGGCGGGCTTGATCCCCAAGCTGATCAGCGACCAAGAAGTTCCCCGAGGAACGGATCACCGAGCTCTACATCCGCTGTCTGTCGCGCAAGCCGACCAAGGCCGAGCTCGCGAAGCTCGTGCCGGTCTTGAGCCAGAGCCAAGGACCAGCCGCAGGCGCTCGAAGACATCTTCTGGGCTTGCTCAATAGCCGTGAGTTTTTGTTCAATCATTGATTGTTCTTGCAAGTCGGCGCGCGACCGTCAAGGTCGCCGTCGCGGCCGCGCATCTGACAGAACCATACAACGAGACGATGACCATGCGATCGAAGCTTCTGGCTGCGGCCCTGATCGGGCCTGCTCTCCGCTGTCCTGGGGCGGTCGTCGGCCTCGGTTCGCCGCCGACCCGCCCAAGGCGAAGATCACCTACCAGGACCACGTGTCGACCGTCTTCCGCAGCCGTTGCGGCTCGTGCCACAACCCCGACAAGCAAAAGGGGGGCCTGAACCTCGACAACTACGGCTCGGCCATGCAAGGGGGCGGCTCGGGCAAGGTGATCGAGCCGGGCGATGCCGACAACAGCACGCTCTTCCTGGTGATCTCGCACAAGGAAGAGCCCAAGATGCCGCCCAACTCGCCCAAGATCCCCGACGCCGAGATCGAGCTGATCCGCAAGTGGATCGAGGGGGGTGCGCTCGAAAACTCGGGCAGCGTGGTGACGGCCAAGGCCAAGCCGAAGTTTGAGTTCAAGCTCGACCCGGCGGCGATGGGCAAGCCGGCCGGCACGCCGGCGATGCCCGAGAACCTCGTCGACCGAGCCGTTCGTGCCCCAGGCCAAGCCGAGCGCCGTCGTGGCGATGGCGCCGAGCCCCTGGGCGCCCCTGGTCGCGATCGCCGGCCACAAGCAGGTGCTCCTCTATCGAACGACCGATCATCACCTGGTCGGCGTGCTGCCGTTTCCCGAAGGGTCGATCTACGTCCTCAAGTTCAGCCGCAACGGCGACCTGCTCTTGGCCGGCGGCGGCCGCGGCGGCCAGTCCGGGCATCGCGGTCGCCTGGGACGTCAAGAAGGGGACGCGCGTCTTCGAGGTCGGCAAGGAATACGACGTCGTCCTGGCCGCCGACATCAGCCCCGACCACAGCCAGGTCGCCCTGGGCGGGCCCGGCAAGGTCGTCCGCGTCTACAACACGGCCGACGGCTCGCTCGCCCAGGAGCTGCGCAAGCACACCGAGTGGATCACCGCCGTCGAGTTCAGCCCCGACGGCGTCTTGCTCGCGACCGGCGACCGCAACAACGGCCTGATCGTCTGGGAAGCCAACACCGGCCGCGAGTTCTTCGACCTGCGCGGCCACCAGGCGGCGATCACCGACGTCAGCGTGGCGGCTCGACTCGAACGTCGTCGCCTCGGCGAGCGAGGACGGCACGGTCAAGCTCTGGGAGATGGAAAACGGCGGCAACATCAAGTCGTTCGGCGCCCACGGCGGCGGGGTCGCCTCGCGTCCGGTTCGCCAAGGATGGGCGGCTGCTCACGACCGGCCGCGACCGCGTGGTCCGGCTCTGGGACCAGAACGGCGGCAAGCAGCGCGAATTCGAGCCATTTGGCGACCTGGCGCTCGAGGCCGTCTTCAGCCACGACGAGTCGAAGGTCATCGCCGCCGACTGGACCGGCGAGATCCGCGTCTGGGACGTCAAGGACGGCCGCCGCCTGGCGAACCTGGCGGTGAACCCCGCGCCGATCGCGACGCGGCTCGAACAGGCCAAACCGCGCTCGTCGCCGCCGCTCAGGCCGAGGCCGACTCGCTGGCCAAGCAGCTCGCGCCGCTCCAGACCGCGATCGCGCCGGCCGATGCCGGCGTCGCGCAGGCCCAGGCGAAAGTGACCGCGGCCGAGCAGACCGCGGCCAAGCAGACCGCGCTGGTCCAGCAGACTCGAGCAGGCGCAGAAGGCCAAGGCCGCTGCCGCCGACGAAGCGCGCGCGACCGCCCAGGCCGCCGACCAGCTCGCTGCGCAGACGAACGGCGCCCAGGCGGCCGCCGACAAGGCGATCGGCGCGACCGCCCAGGCCGAGAAGGCGGCGACCGACGTCGCTCGCCGCCGCCAAGGCGGCCACCGAGAAGGCCCTGGCCGACAAGACCGCCCACGACCCCGCCCTGGCCGCCGCGACCGCCGCGCTCAAGGCCGCGGCCACGCCCGAGGCCGCCGCGGCCGCAGCCGCCGCGCTCGCCAAGCAGGTCCAGAAGTCCGTCGAGCTGACCCAGGCCATCGCGACGGCGGGCACGCGCCAGTCGGCCGCGTCGCAAGCCCTGGCCCAGGCCACCGCCGCCAAGAACGCCGCACCGCAAGCCGCCGTGACTGCCCGCTCGACCGCCAAGGCCGCCACGCTGGCCGTCGCGTCCGCGCGCGCGACGCCGTCAACCGCGCCGACAGGAGCGAAGCCGCCGCCGACAAGGCCCTGGCCGACGCCCGCGCCGCCCTGCAAGCCGCAACCAGCACGCTTGGCCGCCGCCAAGAAAGAGCACGCCCAGGCCAGCGCCGCCAAGGCCGGCGCCGAGAAGGCCCTCGCCGAGAAACGCGCCCCGCTCGATGCCGCGCTCGCCAAGGTGCAGGCCCTGAAGGCCGAGATCGACGCGCTCGCCATCGAAAAGCAGCGATCCCAGACCGCCGCCAAGCCAAGCGGACTGGCCTCGGCCGCAACCGCCGGGAAGTAGGATCACTCGAAGAATCGTGCGACCCTTACGCCGAAATCGCCGAGCAGATCGGGAATGGTCAACTCTTCGTCGGCGCCCAGGATGCGCGGCGTGCGGTCCGCGCGGTAGACGTGTGCCTGGCGGCGCTGGTCATCGAGGACAATCACAACGGTTGTGCCCGCGTCGAGGTACTCTGCCACCTCGGCGAACACTTTCGGCCACCGGTCGTCAGGCGAGAGAACTTCTTCAAGACTTCTTCTTCGCCTCGGCATTCGCCCGAACCTTTTTCGGCTTGAAAGCATCGAAGAACTTCCGAGCGTCCTTCGGCACCGCTCCAGGCTTGGTCGAGAAAACGCGCACCTGGCAGAATTCACCATCTACGTAACAGATCAGCATCGCGATAGTGGACGCAGCCGCCCCCGGACGCAGGGAGGCCTCGATCACGAGCTCGCGAGCGGGCCAGCCGGCGACGGTCGTCGCCTTGTCGGCCAGCAGCTTGTTCTTCCGCGCGATCGAGTCCCGCGCGCCGGCGAGGGCCTGCTCGAGCTTGTCGTCCGCGATCGCGACCGGGACCTTTGTCTTCTCAATCTTGTACAGGCAGCCGTCGTGTGTGCACGAATACTCGAGGATTTCGATCGGCCCATTCTTGGATTGCTGCGTCACAATTTTCTCGATGGGCGCGGCCGGCATCGCGAACGTGAATCGGCCGTCCTTCGAGACGGCTTGAACCCAGCTCGAGCCGGCCGTCTTCGTCTGCGAAGTCAAGACTAAAACGAGAAGCAACGTGGGCGATGTCATGTTGAAACCATTCTGTGGCAGCGACCGGCCCCGATGAAGTAAACGGCAGCGACGCTGGCGCCGTACCATTCCTGAGTAACGAAGTTGTTGCGGAAACACAAGGCGACGACGCAGATTGTTATCCGCCCCGGCCGCCGCAGCGTAGCCGGCACGCTCCGAGCGTGTGAGTTTTTTCGGAAATTCTAGTTGACATTTGTATTGTCTATGATATCCTATCACGCATTCATACGAATCGCCCAGATTCGGGCTGTCCACGCGTTGCAGGAAAAACGCCATGACGCGGCCCCTTTTTGACCCCAATGACTTGCCTGAGCCGCCATCGCCGGCACAAATTGCCCAGTCCATGCCCGCGGACAGGCCACGATTGCGCCGCCCGGTTCGCGACCAGGTCGAGATGCATACGGCATCCCTCGATGATTTGCTGGATGCAGACCATTCGGTACGCATTGTCTGGTCGGCCGTCTGTCGGCTCGACCTGAGTGCCTGGCTTAGGGACATCAAGGCGGTCAGGGGACACGTCGGCCGCGACGCCACAGACCCCCGCCTGCTGGTCGCATTGTGGGTCTTCGCCACCTTGAAGGGAATCGGCAGCGCTCGTGAGCTGGCTCGGCTCTGCTCCGAGTCTCTGCCTTACCGGTGGCTTTGCGGCGGGGTGAGCGTCAATTATCACATGCTTGCCGACTTCCGCTCTCAAGGCGGCGACAAATGGGACGAACTGCTCACGCAAATCGTTGCCGTCTTGTTGAACGCGGGTCTGGTGAAAATGCACCGGGCGGCTCAAGACGGTATGAGGGTGCGTGCCAGTGCTGGCAAGAGCTCGTTTCGCAGGCGCGGTCGACTGGAGGAATGTCTGGTAGAAGCGCGGCGGCAGGTTGAAACGCTCAAGCAACTTGCCGAGCAGGATGGAGAAGACCTGACACGACGCCAACGTGCCGCCCGCGAGCGTGCGGTGCGCGAGCGTCAGGAACGAATCGAAGCGGCGATGCGTGAGCGCGATGAGTTGCAGCAGCAACGGGAAGCCTCGGCGAAGAAGAGCGGTCGCAAGACGGATGAAGCTCGAGCGTCGACCACGGATCCCGAGGCGAGGACCATGAAGTTTGCGGACGGAGGATACCGGCCGGGGTATAACGTTCAATTCACTACCGACACCGAAAGCGGCGTCATCGTCGGTGCGGACGTGAGTAAGGCCGGGACCGACAGCGAAGAGCTGGTACCCATGCTTGATCAGTTGGACGAGCGTTACGACCGCGTGCCTGATGAAGCGCTCGTCGACGGCGGTTTCGCGACAGTGGAGACAATCGACGGGGCGGCCGAGCGCGGCTGTACCGTGTACGCTCCGCTCAAAGACGAGGAGAAGCAACGGGCGGAGGGAAAAGATCCGCATGCCCCCAAGAAAGGAGATAGCGAGGCGGTTGCTCAGTGGCGGAGCCGAATGGGAACCGAATCGGCCAAGTTGATCTATCGGCTGCGGTGCCAAACGGCGGAATGGGTGAATGCACAGTGCCGCAACCGCGGGCTCTGGCAGATGCCGGTACGCGGCCGGCCGCGTTGTCGCATTGTAGCACTGATCTATGCAATTGCTCATAATCTGGTCGCCGGTGAGAGGCTGCGCTTAGCCGTGGCCCAAGCCAGGGTTTGAACGTGATCCTGCGAAAACAGGTCAATATAGGAAGAATTATTTGACGTTATCGAGAACTCATTGATGAGCGGGCCGAACCGCAGGCCGTGATGGCGTCGGAATGGCGTGACCCCAGACCAAAATCGTCTGCCGGCTAATCTCCAGCGACTCCTCAAAAAGATCACGGCCTCTCCGCGTGCCGTCGCTCGATTTAACATTAATTGATATTCTAAAAACAAAATCGCCACGGCACGCGGCCTGCCCTGAGCCGGGCCGAAGGGAGCGTGCCTGCTACAGGCCTCTTCACGCCGTCTCGATCTCCGCCGCCTCCGCCAGCCCCAGCTCGTCGATTGCCTGCTCCCTCAGCACGTGCTTGCGGATCTTGCCGGTGACGGTTCTGCGGCAGGCTTTCGACGATCATGACATATTGGGGAATCTTGAAATGGGCGATCTGACCCTGACAGTACTGCTTCAACTCTTCGGCCGTCAGCCGCGCGCCGGCCTTGGGCACGACCCAGGCGGCGACGACTTCGCCGTACTTGGACGTCGGGCACGCCGGCGACCGCGACCTCGGCGACGGCCGGATGCTGATGCAGGAACTCTTCGACCTCGGCCGGATAGATGTTCTCGCCGCCGCGGATGATCAGCTCCTTGCTGCGGCCCACGATCCGATAGTTGCCGTCGTCGCGGCGGCGGGCCAGGTCGCCGGTATGCAGCCAGCCGTCGGCGTCGATCGCGCTGGCGGTCGCCTCGGGGTTGTTGTAGTAGCCGGCCATCACGCAATGCCCGCGGACGCAGAGCTCGCCCGTCTCGCCGGTCGCAACCTCGCGCGCCGCTCGCCGGGTCGACCAGCTTGACTTCGAGGCCCGGGAATCGGCTGCCCGACCGTGCCCGACGCGCACTTCGATCGGGTCGTCGACCGACGTGAACGTGATGATCGGCGACGCCTCGGTCTGGCCGTAGCCGATGCAGATCTCGCGGATGCCCATCCGGCTGACAACCTTGCTCCATGAGCGGCAACGGACAAGGCGCGCCCGACATGATGCCGGTGCGCAGGCTCGTCAGGTCGTAGCCGCGCGAAGTCGGGATGTTCGAGCTGAGCCACGAACATGGTCGGCACGCCGTAGACCGCCGTGCAGCGCTCGGCGGCGATCGCGGCCAGGGTCGCGCCCGCGTCGAACGACGGGGCCGGCACCACGATCGCCGATCCATAGACCACGCAGACCAGGGTGCCCAGCACGCAGCCGAAGCAGTGATAGAACGGCACCGGCACGCAGACCCGGTCGCGCTCGCGAGTAGCGCAGCCGCTCGCCGGTGTAATAGGCATTCATGAGCACGTTCCGGTGCGTCAGCATGGCCCCCTTGGGCAGGCCGGTCGTTCCCGAGGTGAACTGGATGTTGTAGACGTCGGTCGCGCTCGACTGCTGGGCGCGAGGCCGTCCAGGTCGGCTCGCGCCGCGCGGGTTGCCGGGCTCGAGCTCGGTCCAGGTCCACCAGCCGGGCCCGGGTCGTTCGCCCAGCGCGATCAGGCGCTTCAGGCGAGGAAAGCGGCTGCGACGACCACTCGCGCGATGCTCGCCGCGGCGACTTCGGGACAGAGCGACTCGACCATCGCCACGAAGTTCGAGCCCTTGAACGGACTGCCGACCACCAGCGTCGCCACGTCGGCCATCGCCAGGGCGTCTTCCAGCTCGTGCACGCCGATACGCCGGGTTGACGTTGACCAGGACCGCCCCGATCCGGCCGGCGGCGAACTGGGTCGACGACCCATTCCGGCACGTTCATCGACCAGATTCCGACGTGCTCGCCGCGCTCGACGCCCAGAGCGCAGGAGCGACGACGCGACCTGGTTGACCCGCTCGTCGAGCTCGCGCCACGACCAGCGCAGCGACAGGCCCGGGAAAGACGAGCGCATCGCGATCGGGAAACCGCTCGGCCGCCCGGTCCAGAACGCTGCCGACCGTCTGATCCCACACCCAGGGTAGCGTGCCGCTGCTGTCGCTCGCTCATTGCGGTTTTCTCCTCCGGTCTCGAGCCGGCGCCCACGCCGGGCGGCCGCTTTTCGACGAAGGCGCGGATTCCCTCGTGGGCTTCCTCGGAGCAGCGCGACGGCCGCGCTGATCGCCGCGGCCCCGCGCAGGTCGCGGGGCGAGACGGTGGCTTCGTCGAGCAGCCGCTTGATCGTCGCCAGCGCCATCGGGCGCGCACTCGCGCCAGGCCCTCGGCCAGCGCGGATCGCCTCGTCCAGGCAGCGAGTCGGGCGTGGTGACCGACGTTGACCAGGCCCCACGACTGGGCGACCGTGGCTCGAGATCAGGTCGCCGCTCAGGAGCAGCTCGCGCGCGCGGCGGTCGCCGATCTGCCGGATCAGGTCGTGCATCACGATCGACGCGACCAGCCCCCGCCGCACCTCGGGGTAGCCGATCCGGGCGGTCTCGGCCGCCACGACGAAGTCGCAGGCCGCCATCAGCCCGGCACCGCCCGCCAGCGCATCGCCGTTGACCGCGGCGATCATCGGCTTGGGCAGCGTGTGCAGGCGCTGCAGGAGATCGGCAAACTCGTGCAGCGTCGCGATTGTCTGCTCGCTCGGCCTCGGGGGTCGCGTCGATGCGCGGCGGCCTCTTTCAGGTCCATGCCCGCGCAGAACACCGTCCCCGCGCCGGTCAGCACGACCGCGCGCACCGCCGCGGACACCGCCAGCTCGTCGACCGCGTCGAGCAACTGCGCCACCAGCGCCCGGCGACAGCGCGTTGCGCTGATCGGGACGATTCAGGGTGAGAATGGCGACCGGACCACGATCTGCCCGGATCACGAGATTCGTGCTCATCGTGCGCAGACCCTCCGTGTTGTGATTCTACGAGTTCCGGCGGGGCGGGAAGCTCGAGCTCCAGCAGCACCACGCCCAGCGCCTTCCCCTGCGTGTCGAGCCGCAGCGACCGGCTCGCCCCCCCGGCCAGGGCATGATCGATCACGAAGTTGAACGCATGAAGGCCGGGAATCGCGTAGCGCACGACCCGGCCGACCCCCATGGGTCGAAGATAGTCGGCGACGGCCCGCTCGGTCAGATGCGTCTCGAGCCAGGCATAGCCGGCCGCGTCGTTGGCCACGACTCCGATATTGGATCGATCACCCTTGTCGCCGCTCCGCGTGTGCGCCAGCTCTCCCAGTCGAATCGATCGCTGTCATGGCTTCCGAGCATCGGTCAGGCTCACTCTCTCACTGACTGCGTCAGCGGTATCGCTCGCGAATGCACCGAGGTTCAATACATCGGCTCGCACGGACTCGCTCCTGGACTACGCATACGCGAGCCCACTCGCCGGCCGTGCGAACCTCGACTCGGGTTCGTTCCTCGACCAGCGTGCGCGGCAACGAGCGCCGGCCAGTAGCCGAACGCCGGACGCGGCGACGGCCGGCCCGCGGCATAGCCGACGATGCCCGGCGGCCCCGAGGTGACCAGGGGGGCCAGCTCGCGGCAAAATCGTTCGACCGCCGCGCGGTCGGGGTCGCGCACCGTCACCCGCAGCACCACTTCAAACGGCGGCGCCGCCGGACGAATCACTCCCGGCGCAACGTCGCCCGCCCCCAGGCACTCGACCAGCGAATCGGCCAGCGTCACGCCCGACCGCCGCACCCGCTCGAGGACGATCGCCCCGGCCGCGCGGGCCTTGGCCTCGGCGTCGCGGCCCACGACGGCCAGCATCCCGCTGGCCGTCCAGCCGTCGCGATAGACGGCACACCAGCTTGAGCCGATCCGACGGCGGGTTCCGCCGCGCTCCCTTGACCGCCACCCGGTCGGTCCCCTGCTCCGTGATCGACAGCGCCGTGAAATCGACGTCGACATCGGGCGTGCGATACCGCGCGGGGTCGTCGATCTCGTAGAGCAGTTGCTCGGTGACCGTCCCGACGCTGACCAGTCCGCCGGTTCCCTCGGGCTTGGTGATCGTGCACGAGCCGTCGGCCGCCAGCTCGGCGATCGGATAGCCGATGCCGGCGAAGTCGGGCAGCTCGTTCCAGCCGTGCCAGAGACCGCCGGTCGCCTGGGCGCCACACTCGATCAAATGGCCGGCGACCGACGCACCGGCGAGCCTGGTCCAGTCGTCCCACCGCCAGCCGAAATGGGCCGCCGCCGGACCCAGAGTCAGCGATGCATCGGCGACCCGGCCGGTCACCACGAACCGCGCACCCGCCTGCAAGTGCCTCGGCGATCGGCCGCGCCCCCAGGTACACGTTGGCCGCCACCAGCCGCGAGGCCACGCTCGCGATCGGTTCGCCGGTTTCGAGGTGCGACGAGGTCGATCCCCTGCGGCGATCCATTCGGGGATCAAGCGCAAGCACGTCGTCGCCCGTGACGACGCCGATCGGCTGTCTCCCAGGCCGGCCGTTCACGAGCATCTCGGCCGCAACGCACGGCGCACGACGGCGGATTCAAGCCCCCCGCATTGGTGACGATTCGCAGCCCCTCCTGCTCGCGCAGGATCGGCGCCAGCCGCTCGACCAGCTCGGGAAAGTCGGTCACGAAGCCGGCCTGCGGGTCCTTGGACCGCAGATGGCTCAGGATCGCCATCGTCAGCTCGGCCAGGTACTCGAGCGTCAGCACGTCGATCTGGCCGTCGCGAGCCAGCAGATAAGGCGCATCGAGGTTGTCGCCCCAGAAGCCGGCGCCGTTGCCGACGGCGAGTGGTCGCTTTCTGGAGCTTGCGATCTGAGGCCATGCATCGATGTCTCCCTGCGCTCGCTCGCTGCCGTGAACCACGCGATCAGACCTGAAACACGCCCGTGCAAACCGGCACGCTGTCGCGCTGCCGCACGGCCACGTCGAGGGCCATGATCAAGACCTCGCGCGTCTGCGCCGGGTCGATGATCGCGTCGATCCAGAGCCGCGCGGCGGCGTAGCGGATGTCGGTCTCGCGATCGTACCGCTCGCGCAGCTCGCCGGCCATGGCCGCGAGCTCGGCGTCGTCGATTTCCTTCCCCTGGCGCTTGAGCGCGCCGACGTTGACGTCGAGCATGGTCCGGGCCGCCTGCTGCGCCCCCATGACCGCGTACCGCGCCCCCGGCCAGGCGAACAGGAACCGCGGGTCGAACGCCTTGCCGCAAAGTGCATAATGACCCGCGCCGAACGAGTGGCCCACGATCAGCGTGATCTTGGGCACCGTGCTGTTGCTGACGGCACTCACCAGCTTGGCCCCGCGGCGGATGATGCCGGTGCGCTCGGCGTCGCGGCCCACGTCGAAGCCGTTGACGTCCTGAATGAACAGGATCGGCAGCCGGCTCTGGTTGCACTCGAGCACGAACCGCGCGGCCTTGTCGGCGCTGTCGGCGTAGATCACGCCGCCGAACTGGAACGGCCCGCCCCCCTCGGGCCGGAACCGCAGCCGCTGGCTGGCCACGATGCCCAGCCCGTTCCCGCCCAGCCGGCCGAAGCCGCAGACGAGCGTCCGGCCGTACTCGGCGCGATACTCGTCGAGCCGGCCGCCGTCGAGGATCGCCGCGAGCAGGTCGCGCACGTCGTACTGCGCCGACGGGTCGGAGCGCACCAGGTCGTAGATCTCGTCGGCCGGCCGCGACGGGCGGCTCGATCGTCGCCCGGTCGACCGTTCGGCTCGGGATCGGGCGGCAAGAGCGCGATCAGCCGCCGCAGCCGCGCCAGGCAGGCGTCGTCGTCGGGCTCGCGGTAGTCGACCGTGCCGCTGATGGCCGCGTGCACGTGGGCGCCGCCCAGCTCTTCGCTCGAGATCTCCTGGCCGATCGCCGCCTTCACCAGCGCCGGCCCGGCCAGGTACAGGCCCGAGCCTTCGGTCATCAGCACGGTGTCGCAGAGGACCGGCAAATAGGCACCGCCCGCCACGCAGTTGCCCATGATGGCGGCATACTGCGGAATGCCCTGCGCCGAGAGCACCGCGTTGTTGCGGAAGATCCGGCCGAAGTCGTCGTCGTCGGGAAAGACCTCGTCCTGCATCGGCAGGAAAACGCCCGACGAATCGACGAGGTAGACCAGCGGCAGCCGGTTCTGGCCGGCGATCGTCTGGGCGCGGAGGATCTTCTTGATCGTCATCGGGAAGCACGCGCCGGCCTTGACGGTCGCGTCGTTGGCGACGACCATCACGCGCCGGCCGGCGACCGGCCGATCACGGTGACGACGCCCGCCGCCGGGCGCTCCGCCCCACTCCTCGTACATCTCGTAAGCGGCCCACAAGCCGAGCTCGAGCGGCGGCGAGCCCGGGTCGAGCAAGCGCCTCGATCCGCTCGCGGGCTGTCTTCCGCCCCTTGGCATGCTGGCGCTCGATCGCCGCCGCCCCGCCCCCAGCGGATCACCGCCTCCGCCGCCAGCTCGGCCGTTCGCGGATCGACTTCGCGGCGGTCGAGCTGCGGGCTGTTTCGACACGGGTCACGGCAACAGTCTTCGGATAGCATCGCTCGCGTTGGACCACGGTGGCCACCGACTCGTTCGTGCGACGTTCGCGACGGCTGTCAGTTCGGCTGGCCTTGCCGGCTGGCTTCGAGTTCGGCTTGCGACTGCGACCAACTCTCCGGGCTAGCGTTGCCCGCGATCTGAGATCGTGCTCCGGATCGCGGCGGACTGCTCTGGGCTTGTCACGGAATGCGTTCCTCCGAGCGTTCGTCGACTCGGAGCCCGCGCAGCCATCTCAATGCAGCCGCGGGTCGGTCGCCGCGATGATCGCGCTGACGGCCTGCTGGTTGAAGCCCTTGTAGCCCTCGCGGCGCTCCAGGTTCTCGAGGTGGCTGCCGATCGTTCCCTCGCGCAGGAACTTCTCGTGCTGCTCGGCGTCGATCCAGCCCAGCGCCAGCGCCCGGTCGGCGCGGTGCCTGGAGACCGGCCATCGCTCGCCGGCGGTGAACGCCTGCCGCAGGAACGGGAAGTTGGAGAACGGCGCCATCGTCTCGATGCCGGCCTCGGCCTTGAGGCCGTCGCGCAGGGCGTCGAAGTCGAACTGGGCCTCGAGGTGGTGCATGCCGGCTTCGAGGATCGACTCGCCGTGCAGGGCGACCCAGAGGCCGACGGTCCCCGGCCGCGGCAGGTCGGGCAGCGACCTGGTGGGCGAAGTCCTCGGTGGCCTCTTCGGGCGCCAGGTCGAGGTCGGCGAAGATGACGATGCCGGTGACCGGATGCTCGACGATCTGCGCCCCCCAGCCGGCGTGCGCGCCGGCGTGAAACCGCTCGCGGAGCTCGAAGCCCAGCCGCGTGAACATGCCGATCACGCGCGGGAAGAACCGCCGCGAGCAGCGGAACGTGTGATGGTCGTGGTTGGCCCAGCCCAGGCCCGAGCCGATCCTGCCGCGCCTTCTGAACCCGCGCGGCCGTGTTGCGCGACTGCCAGTACTCGCGCTCGACCTCGAAGACCAGATGACACGCCAGGTCGGTCGAGCCCGCCAGCTCGATCACCCGCTCGAGCGTCGCCTCGGTGGCGTCGAATCCCTCTTCGTCGTCATCGAACCGGCGCCGGCGGGCCTGCCAGAGGTCGCGGGCCGCCAGGGCGTCGCGTGCCGCGTGCGGCTTCATCCGCCCCTCGCGCGCCAGCTCGCCCGGAAACGGCTCGAAGCCGAGATAGCCCCGGCGCTCGACCACGGCCAGCGCCGTCGGCTCGCCCGGCAACCCGCGCCGATCCGGTACGGGCCCATCGGATAGCCGACGATCTCCAGCCCCAGGTCGTGGGCCCGCGAAAACGCGGCGACGCTCTCGACCTTGATCGCCACCTCCGGCACCGACGTCGCCTGCGCGCCCCGTTGCCGCCGCTCGATGAGCCGGCAACCGCGATCCGGGGAAAGATCCCGCCCGGATGCGCGAAGACCGGCACGCCGACGGCGTACGTGGTCGGCTGCCGCTCGTAGCCCAGCTCCATCGAGCCGACGCGGCAGCATCGGCCGGCCCCTTCACCACCAGGTGATCGACCCAGATCCTTGAACCGCGTTCCGGTCTCGCGCGTGCATCCGCTCGGCCAGCTCGGCGGCGAAGGCGTTGCCGTCGAGCGCCGTCGCGATCAGCGTCGTCGACGAACGCCTCGGTTTCCGGCCAGCGCTTCCAGTCAAACACGGCGGGGCGGCCTTCTCCGCGACAGCGGCATGGTCGGCCTCCTCTTCGATCTGGTCAGGTCGGTTCCGTCGGCGACAGTCTCGAGCTCGCCGTCACGTCGGTTCTGCGCAGCTCCTCGAGCTCGTGGCGTGGCCGTCGTCATACCGCAGCCGTCAATCTCCTTCGCCTCGGCGGCCATGGTCGCGGCCAGGAGCTCGCAGACCGACCTCGACCTGCCGGCTGGTCAGGCAGAGCGGCGGACAGAACCGAATCGTGCTCGGGCCGCACGGGAGCAAGAGCAGCCCGCGATGAAACGCCAGCTCGATGATCCCGTCGCGCAGCGCCGGGGCCGGCTCGCCCGCCGTCGACTGAATCTCGAGCGCCGATCATCAGGCCCAGCCCGCGGACCTCGCGAATGAACGAAAACCGCTCGGCCAGTACGCGCAAGCCCGTCGCGAAGCTGCCGGCCGCGCTCCTCGGCATTGGCGCGGTAGCGACTCTTCGATCAAGCGCAGCGTCGCCAGCGACGCGGCGCACGCCACCGGGTTGCCGCCGAAGGTCGAGGCGTGGCTGCCGCTGGGCCAGTCCATCACCGACGCCTTGGCGACGATCGCCCCCAGCGGCAGCCCGTTGGCGATCCCCTTGGCCAGGCACACGATGTCGCCGGCGACGCCCCAGTGCTCGGAGGCAAACATCTTGCCGGTGCGGCCCATGCCGCTCTGGACCTCGTCGAAGACCAGCGAGCACGCCGTGCTCGTCGCAGAGCCGGCGCAAGCCGGGCAGAAAATCGTCGGGCGGCACGATGTAGCCCCCCTCGCCCTGGATCGGCTCGACGAAGATCGCCGCCAGCTCCTCGGGCGGGCAGATCGTGCGCAGCAAGCGCCGTCACGCTCTCGAGGTCGCCGTAGCGCAACGTGATGGATGTCGGGCACCAGCGGCGAAAAGCCCGCGGCGCTGCATCGGCTTCGAGCCGGAGAGCGACATCGCGCCGTAGGTCCGCCCGTGAAACGCGTTGATGAACGCCATCACCCGGTTCCGGCCCGTGTGCCGCCGCGCCAGCTTGAGCGCCGCCTCGATCGCCTCGGCACCGCTGTTGGTGAAGAAGACCCGCTTGGGCTCGGGCCCGGGCGCCAGCGCGGCCAGCCGCTCGGCCAGCCGGACCTGCGGCGCATAGTAAAAGTCGGTGCCCGACATGTGGATCAGCCGCCCGGCTTGCTTGCGGATCGCCGCCACCACCCGCGGATGCGAATGCCCGACGTTGGTCACCGCGATCCCGGCCGTGAAGTCGAGGAAGCGGTTGCCGTCCATGTCTTCGATCATCGCCCCCTTCGCGCGGCGCACCACCAGCGGATAGACCCGCGTGTACGACGGCGACATCACCCGATGGTCGCGCTCCAGCCAGGCGGCGCTCTTGGGCCCGGGCAGCGGCCCCAGGATCCGCGGTTCGTCACGTTCCAGAGGAATCATCATCTTTCCCTCCCGGACTTCCTTTTCCCAGGGCTAGAGCGACCGACGCGTGTACTACCAAACTCCCGCGAGCCATTCCAGAGCGGGCGAGACGTCCCAGACGGCGCCTCATACGATCACATGAAGCGAGTAACTCGATTGGTGGGAACGGGCACTGTATTATTAGGAAATTGGGCGTTCTGGTCAAATGCAAGGGTGGGAAAGAGCGCGCTCTACCGGCAAGTTGCCCAGGAAAACACGCGATGATTCCCACTGTCGTGGTCGGCCACGGCCTGGCGGGCCGGGCGTTTCACTGCCCGCTCATCAAGCGCCAGCCCGAGCTAAGGCTCCACGGCATCGTGGCCCGCGATCCGCAAGTCCGCGCCGAAGCCCTTGCGCTCTGGGGCGACGGCGTCCGCGGCTATGCCAGCCTCGATCGAGGCCCTGGCCGACCCAGCCGTCGAGCTGGTCGTGATCGCCACCCCGCACGACACCCACGCCGAACTGGCCGTCGCGGGCCTTGGGCGCGGGCGCCATTGCGTGGTCGACAAGGTGATGGCGCTCACCACGGCCGAGGCCGACGCAATGATCGCCGCCCGCAACCGCTCGGGGCGCATGCTCTCGGTCTTTCACAACCGGCGCTGGGATTGGGATTATCTGACCGTCACCGAGCTGTTCGCGCAGGGCCGCGTCGGCCGGCCGCTGGTCGTGGAGAGCTCGGTCTGCCGGTTCGCCCCGCCGCGCGGCTGGCGCGGCCGAGCCGAAGCCGCCGGCACGATTCTGCACGACTGGGGCGCGCATCTGGTCGACCAGGCGCTCGAGCTTGGGCTGGGCCCCTGCCGCCGCCTCGACCGCCTGGCTGACGCCCGCGCCGTGGGCCGGGCGTCGATTCGGGCGGGCACGGGCGGATCGTCATGGAGTTTGACGACGTCCTCTTTCAAGTCGAAACCAGCCGGATTTGCCGGATCGACCGGCCGCGCTGGTGGATCGTCGGCACGGACGGCAGGCTTCGTCAAGTACGGCATCGACCCTCAGGAAGACGCCTTGCGCGCCGGCGACATCGATCGCGCAGCCGAGCCTGTGGAGCAGCAGGGCCTGCTGCGGCTCATGCAGCCTTCAGGCGATGTAGTCGAAACTCGCGTGCCAACCGTCCGGCGCCACTGGGACAGCTTACTATCGCAACATCGCCGACCACCTGCACGGCCATGCCGAACTGGCCGTCACGGCCGAAGATGGCCGCGAGGTCGTGCGCGCTGCTCGAAGCTGCGGTTGTGTCGGCCCGCGAGCAGACGATGATCGAGGGACCGTGGGGTAGCGCGAAGTAGGCAACAGGGAGGGCAAGCCTCCGTGCGAGCCGGGTAAAACCCTCGATCGCCGCTCGGGCGAACCGAAAGATCGGCGCCAGCAGTTGGGAGGGCGAGCCTCCCGGCGAGCCGGGGAGACCTTCGGTCGCGCCGAGGGCGGGGTCAGGAGACCCGCGCCCAACTTGGTCGCCCGCGTAAGCCCGCCTCCAGCACGGCATCGACCGCGTGACTCGAAAGGCCGCCCTCTCGCAAAAGCGCCCGGACGCTCGTGACGCTGGTGCCGGCCTTGCTGAGGACGGCCGTGAAATTCGCGCCCGGCTGTCCCGAGTCGTTGCCGTCGAGCTCGCGGCCCAGGGCGTCGCGCAGGCTGGCGGCGTTGACCGTGAGATCGAGCGGCAGGCTCTGCGCCAGGGTCTTCTTGGTCAGCAGCGTCACCGTGAACGCCGAAGAGTTGTAGGTCGCTTTCGAAAGCGGCACCGGCTTGCTCTTCTGCTTCTTGCTCTTCGCGACCGTGACCAGCGTGTACGAGCCGATGCTCTGCGCCGCCGCCGAATTGAGGGCCTCGCTGAATTGCACGACGATCGCTTGCGCCGTCTTGCGCTTGCTCACTCTGATTTTCTCGATAGAGACGCTTTCAACAGTCGCCGGCGCGAGGATCACGGTGAGCGTGCCGGGCACATATGTGATCGTGTAGTTGGGTGAGCCCGCGCCGCTGACGGTGATGGGGTAACTCCCCGGTGCCGCCAACCGACTGGCGGCCGAAGAAAGGACCGGCGGCGGCGTGAGACTGGCCGGCGTGTCGCCGTTGACGAATCCTGAGTAGACCGCCGCGAGCGTAGGCACGGGGTCGCCGGCGAACATGCTCGTCGAGACGGCCGTGATCACAAGAGGCGCCCGCGTCACGGTCAGCGTGCCGCCGATCAGGTCGGCCGCGGAGAAAATGTAGTTGGCGGCGCTCGATGTCCCGGCGCGATCGTGATCGCGTAGGCGCCGACGCTCGCGCCGGGCGCGGCCGTCGCGAGCGCGGCGCGCCGCTCACCACGCTGGAATTGTCCCCGCCAATGAACCCCGTGATCGCATAGGTCAGGGCTGGCGCCGACCCGTAGGCAGTCGAGATATTGTTCGCCCGCACCAAGAGCGGGGCTGGAGTGATTGTGCCCGTCGACACCACCACGAACGAGTAGGTGTAGTTGTTGCCGCCGTTGCCGTCGTCGACCGTCCCGCTCGGCGTCAGCATCAGGCCAGTGCCAACATCCCTGGTGTTGTAGGTCTCGCTGAAGTCGGCCGTGTCACCCGCTGCCAGGCTGCCTGAGGTGATCATGGGAACCGCGGCCGCGCTTGTCGTGCCGTCGTAAACCTTGGTGTTGGCCACCGCCGTGATCGTCAAGGCCTCCGGGTTGACCGTCAGTTGGCTCGAGCCTTCGGCCGCGAAGAAACCTCCATCGGTCGCGTAGACGTACGTAACGTCGTAGGCCGTCGAGCTCGCGCTCAATACCACGTCCGCTCTGGTGAATTCGATCGAGAACCACCCGTCGGCGGCGATCGTGGCGTCGCGCGTGACGCCGCCCAACGTGACGGCGACGTCTTCTCCAGCCGGCGCCTGCAAGCCGGCCGCGAGCGTCCCCGTGAACGTCACCGTGCTGCCATAGGTGATCGTCTGGTCGATCAGCCCCGAAAAGCTCGGTTGGAGCACCTGGTTGGTCAGCTCGAATGAAGCCGAGGGCGTCACGCCGGTCGCAGAGGCGGTCACGGCATAGGTACCGACAGTCGCATTCGCCGTGGCCGTTAGGCTCGCCAGGCCGCTCGCGCCCGTGAGCGCCGAGATGGCACTGAGCGTGGCACTGGCGCCCGACGATGGCGCGCTGAAATCGATCGTCGCCCCCGGGAGCGGCGCGCTCGCAAAATTCTCGGTCAACAAGGCCACCAGCGGAGCATTGAAGGCTTGGGTGGCCAGTGTGGTTTGAGGGCTTCCCGACCAAACGGCCAAGGTGTAGCCCTGGTCCTGGAAGCCACCGATGTCGACGGCGCCGGTAAGCGGTCGGGCTGCCCCCCGCTGGTCGCTGGTGACGCCGCTATTGGCCGTGCCGGCAGAAATGGCGGCGCTGCCGGGCAAGAGCGCCATGGTTTCGGTCGGTCCGCCGTAGTCGCCAAGTGGGGCCAGGCCGAGGTTCGTGAGGCTGGTCAGGACAACGTTGCCGTCGCTGCCATTTGTGATTCCGCCCGAACCGCCGGTGCCGATCAAGTTGTACGATCCGGTGACCGCGCTGGCCAGGCTGACGCCGATATCGCTCGGGCCGCCGGTGAGCTCGGAGTTGCCGGCCACGATGGTGTCGGTAAGCGCAGCCGTGCTGGAGTTGTACAGGCCGCCGCCGTACTGGGCAGAGTTGCCGCTGATCGTGCAGTCGGTGAGCGTTGCCGCTCCCCCGTCGTTGTTGAACCCGCCGCCGTTGGAAGAAGCAAAGTTGCCGCTGATCGTGCAGTTGGTGAGCGTCACGGGGCCGGCATAGTTATCAATGGCGCCGCCATTGTTGCCGGCCGAGTTGCCACTGAGGGCGCAATCGGTCAAGGTCGTCGTACCGTAGTTCGCCAGGCCGCCGCCGCTCTCGGTCGTCGAGCCCCCGCTGATCGTAAGGCCCGAGATCGACGCGGTGACCCCGCTGTCGATCTGGAACACCCGGCTGATCCCGCCGCCGCTGACCGTCACGCCCGCCCCCGGGCCCATGATCGTCTCTGTCCCGCTCGTGTTGGAGAGCTCGAGCTGGCCCTGCGTCAGCGTGATCGTCTGCGCTGTGGCGAAAACGGTTGGGTCGAAGGTGATCGTCTGAGTTCCGGACTGGATATTGGCCAGGTTGACCGCCCCGCGCAGGTCGAGCTCGCCGAGCGGGCATTCGGCGCCGTCGGCTGCCGTGTTGACCACGAGCGGGATGGGCTGGGCCTCAAAGGCGCCGATGTCCACGGTGCTGTTAACAATGCGGTCGTAGCCGCGCTGGTCGGTGGTGATCCCATTGATGGCCGCGCCCGCGCCGATGGCGGCGCTACCGGGCAATAGCGCCATGGTCTCGGTCGGTCCGCCGTAGTTGGCCAGCGGGGCCAGGCCCAAATCGGTGAGGCTGTTCAGGACGATGTCACCGGTGCCGCCGGCGATTCCGCCGGCGCCGCCGGTGCCCACCAGATCATAGGTGCCGACCACGCCGGACGAGTTCTCACCGCCGATGTCACTGGAAGAGCCGCCTGTACCGGTGTTGGTGGCGACGATCGTGTCTTCGAGCATGGCGCCACCGCCGGCCGCGTTATCGATTCCACCGCCCACGGCCGCGTAGTTGCCGCCGATCGTGCAGGCATACAGATTCTCTGTGGTGGAATTGTAGAGTCCGCCGCCCGCGGCTGCGGTGTTGCCGCTGATGGTGCAGCTCGTCATCGTGCCCGTGCCGCGTTTGGTGTTGCACAGGGCGCCGCCCGCGTTGGCGGAGTTGCCGCTCAAGGTGCAGTCAGTCAGCGTGGTGGTGCCCCCGTAGTTGTACACGCCGCCGCCCGATTCGGGCGGAGTTGTCGCTGATCGTGCAGCCGGTCATCGTGCCCGTGCCGCGCTTGGTGTTGCACAGGGCGCCGCCTGCGGCCGCTGTGTTGCCGCTAAGGGTGCAGTCGGTCAGCGTGACCGTGCCTCCATCGTTGTACACGCCGCCGCCGTTCCCTGTGGTCGAGCCTCCGGTGATAATCAGTCCGCTCAAGATCGCCGTCACGCCGCTATCGACCTGGAACACCCGGCTGTTCCCGCCACCGCTGATCGTCACGCCCGCCGCCGGGCCCATGATCGTCTCCGTTCCGCCGGTGTCGGCGAGCTCGAGCTGGCCCTCCAAGAGCGTGATCGTCTGCGATGCCGCGAAGACGGTCGGGTCGAACGTGATCGTTTCGGTGCCGTCGAGCACATTGGCCAGGTTAATGGCCTGGCGCAGGCTCAGGTCGCCCGAGGGCGAACCGGTGCCGTCGGTGGTGGTATCGACCATCAGGGTCAACTGGGTCTGGTAGGCGCCAATGTCGGGTGGGGTGTCGAGCGGAAACCCGCGCTGATCGGTGGTAATACCGGCGGGAATGAGGGCGCTGTTGGCCGCGTGGATGGCCGGGCTGCCCGGCAACAGGGCCATGGTATCGGTCGGCCCGCCGTAATTGCCCAATGGTGCCAGCAGTGGATCCAGCGGCTGGGCTTCGGTGCCCGTCAAGTCAGAGGCGACCCAGCCGGAGCTGCCGTCGGTCGCGCCGATGAGGTTGTTTCCCTGAGACGCAAAGATTCCCAACGCATCGGGCCCGCCGGAGCTAGCCGTGTTTGCCGCTACGATAGTGTTGCCGATGAAGACCGTGCCACCCACGTTGGCGATGCCGCCGCCGCCGGCCGCGGAGTTGCCGGTGACGGTGCAGTTGATCAGCGTCGACGTGCCGTTGTCGTACAGGCCGCCGCCGGTGCCAGTGACGGAATTGCCCGTGATGGTATCGTTGGTCAGGCTCAGTGTGTCGGGGCCACCGTTGGCGATGCCGCCGCCATTGACTGCCGCGTTTCCGGAAATCGTGCTGCCGACGACCGACAGACTGTTGCTGAAGGCGTCACTGGGGTTGTAGTTGATGATTGCGCCGCCGGCGCCGGTGCTTGCCGTATTGTTGGAAAACGTGGAGTTGCTTACGGCGACGGAGCCCCACTCGTTGCCGATGGCACCGCCATACGGCGCGGAGTTCCCCGTGAACGTATCGTCCGTCACGGTCACGGTGCCCCCGGCCCAGTTATCAATAGCGCCGCTCTCGGCCGTGGCGGAGTTGCTTGAGAACGTGTCGCCGGTCAGCGTCAGGATACCGTCTAGGGGATGGCCCACCAGAGCGCGAGTATAAATGGCACCGCCATACGGCGCGGAGTTCCCCGTGAACGTCGTGTTGGTGATTGTCAACGTCCCCTCGTTGAACAGGCCGCCGCCGAAAGTGCCGTTCCCGTCGATGATGCTCAGGCCGGAAATGCTGACGACGGTGTCACTGGCGATGCTGAACACCTCGCTCGTGTTGTTGCCGCTGACCGTCACAATTCCGGCGCCGGGGCCGTCGATCGCCTCCGGTCCGGCCGTTTCGTCGAGCACCAGGGTGGCACCCAGCGTAATCGTCTGCGGCGACGACGAATTGAACACCGACGGATCGAACTCGAGCACGCTGCCGGCGGGATTCGTGTTCGCGTTGGCCAGGCCGATGCAATAGACCAGATCACCCGCGTTTCCTGACCCCGTGCCGCTCGCGCTGGTGAGGTCGACAGTGTAGACGGTCTGAAGGCCAACGTTGAAAGCGTTGGTGGTCGTCGAGGTCAGGCCGTCGGTCGAGACCGAAAGGATGTAGCCGACCCCGGGGTTGTTGATGGTCAATCCGGAGAAACCGGCCACGCCGTTCTGAGCCGTCGCGGTGAGTGTGCCGCCGAGTGTGGCGCCGCCGGGGTTGTTCGACAGGGCGACGGTCACGCTGCCGTCGAAGGTGGGAACCAAGTTGCCGGCAGAGTCCTCAGCAGACACGACGAGCCCGAACGGTTCGCCCGCCTCGACGGTGACAGGCGGCTGGCTGGTCACGACCAGTTGGGTGGCCGCGGCGGCCACGGTCACCGTCGCCGTGCCGGTCCAGGAGTAATTCGGCAACGGCGAGGTTGAGAGCGTTTGGCCCGTGATCGTGATCTTCGCGGTGCCGCTGGAGAGGTTCAACGCCGAGCGGGGACTGATGGTGATGATCGCGTCGGGAATGCCGTCCAAGTAGTTGGCGGTGTCGGGGTCTTCCTGGATCGTGGCGTTGGGGTAGGCCACACCGTTAACGACCACCGTCGCGGGGTTGATGTCGGTTACCGGCATGAAGTTGGGCGTGGTGGTTGTCGAGCCGAAAACGTAGATCTGCAGGTTAGCAGGGGTTGTCGCACTGATGGTAAAGGGCGCAAACGGCGTGCCGACGCCGATCTGGGTCGTGACGGTGTTCGTGGCCGGGGTCGGCACAGTGATAAGGCCCCCTTCGACGATCATGGCGCCGCCAGCCAGATTCCGGCTGCTATTCTCAGTCACGTCGTAACCCGGCGCACGATGATGAAGTCGGCAAACGAGTCGCCGTCGCCGGTGAAGCTCGTGTCCTGGAACCGGCTCGAGACCGAGGCGCCGAAGAAGTTGGGCGAAGTTGACGGCGAGGCGGCTGTGGAGAGCACGAATTGAAGGCCCGAGATCGGCGACGCCTCTTCGTTGGCCAGCGAGTAGGTGCCGGTGAAGCCCGCCCGGCCCGGAATGAGATACGCTGTCCCAGCGTCCGAGTTGAAGCCGGGCGCGCCGATCAAGATCAAATTGGGCTGGCCGACATTGATGAAACCGACCACCGACAGCGCGTAGCCGGCCATGTCGCCGGCGTTGGCCCCCGTGAAGGTGACCGACTGGATGGCCGTGGGAATGTTGCTCAGGGGAATCGTGCCCGTCAGGTACGCAGTCGATGTGCTGGCTGCACCGTAGAACAAGCTGACCTCGCCCTGGCTGGTCGTGGTGGAGCTGCTGCTGAAGCCGGGCGAGCCGATCATGATATCGCCAAATCCGGAGTCGTTGAAATCGCCGGCCGTACTGACCGAGAAGCCCGTCATGGCGCCGCCGGCCGGCCCGGTGAAGATCGCGCCCGGAACGGCGTTGGTACCCGTGCCGCCGACGTTGGAAAGATTGATGTAGCGCACCCCGTTGGTGGTCGTGGCCAGTCCCGCCATGCTGGTGCCGCCATAAACGAGGTACGCCGCGCCCGCGGTGGAGCTGGCCGACGGCGCCCCGACCAGGATGTCATCGACGTTCTTGCCCCCGATCGTCGCGCCGTTGACGTCGCCTCCGTCGGCGACCGAGAACCCGGCCTTGTCGCCCGAGTTGACTCCCGCCAACTGCACGCTGGTGCTGCCGCTTTGCCCCACCGCGGTCGCCACGTTGACCGTCCCTGTCCCCGTCGGGAGCAGCGACATCGACAGGGCAAAGACCACGCCCGTGCTGGCGTTGACCGGGCTGGTCGTCGTCGACGGAGCCACGGTCGCCAGCGGAGCGCCAGAATGATGTCGTTCTGGCCGTCACCGAAGATGTTCGACCCGCCGGCCACCGAATAACCGAGCTGGCTCCCGGTCACCGAGGTCACAAATGTCACGAGGTTCAAACCCGGGTAGTCGGTCGCGAAGTTGGGATCGTCGAGGTTGACCTCTTTGCCGGCGTAGTCGGTGAAGTCGCCGTTGGCGGACTCGTAGATCAGATAGGCGCGGCCGGTGCCGGGGTTGGCGTTGGCGGAGCTCAAGCCGCCGGGTGCGCCAATCAGGATTCCGCCCTGGCCGCTAGGCATGCGCACGCCCGCAACCGACGCGCCCAGCATCGGCGTCGGATCGATCAGGGGATTCGTCACGAATTCGACGCCGGCAAACGGAAAACCGAGAGGCGAGGTGGTGACCGGATTGGTCTGTACCGTGGGAGTGGGATTGTTGGGCTCCGTGAGCTGGCCGAGGTCACCAACGCGGTCGTTCGCAGTGTAGTTGAACACTCCGGACGTCGTGCCGATCCAGTTGGTAATCGACGTCATACCGACCGCCGTGAGCGTCTGCGACCCGAAAACCAGGTAGACCGCGCTGTCGGTTCCGGTCCCGATCGTGGACGGCGTAGAGGTGACCGTCGGCGCCCCGATCAGGAAGGAGTCGTACCCGGTGCCGTCGACGTCGCCCACGTCGGCGACGCTGAAACCCGCCCCCTGCGAAGTCACGGCACCGCCGAAATCCATGCCGAAGGGTGCCGTCGCGATGATCGGGTTGATCGGCGGCACCGTTCCGCCCAGGTCGATGGCCAGCAGGCGCCTTGACTCGAGACGCTCAGCTCGCGGCCGAAACAGGTCGTAAACGTGCCGCCGCGCGGTCAATTTCCGCGGTCGGCGATTGCCAAAATGCATCGGAGACTCCGTATTGGCTCAGCGTGAAGGGTACGGCCGGAGCGCACCGCCACAAATCCGGCACCGGGGCCGCCGATCACCTGAGTGCCTGCCGTATGGAAAGCACCAGCGCGGCCCGTCGCCCCGGGCACTCGACGTGGCCGACGCGGCGTTCGCCGACAAGTCTCCGCAAGACGACCTCCCTGCGGCGCTCGATCGTGATGGTAGACACACATGAGAACGGTCCCTCGGCGGGAGGCAGGCGAGGCGCCACAGCCGTGCCGAACAGAACCGAGCCGGCACCGGCGAAGAGTCTAGGACCACGACCGCGCCCACAAGCTGCCACAGCCCCTCGCGACCTCCACGCGATGGGCTTTCTTCTGTTAGATAGATTAACGTAACACGCTCGGAAACCTTTCGCCGGTTTCTTGTTTTTCTTATGCTAACCGGTCATCGCCTCGGAGCATCAGCACGCAAGAGGGACAGATGAGTGTCTTGATGAACCCTGATGTCAATCCGGACAGGCCATCCAGAAAAAAGTCGGTGTCAGTGCATCATCTTGTTGCGGGGACGGCCGCGGTGGCAGGGGCTGACAATCGTGCGTGACGTGAAAGAACCTCGTCAGGCTGCCAAAGCCATGATCAGCCAAGTGCCCGCCTCAGCGTCCGATCCGTCCGATCCGTCTGATCCGTCCGATCGCTTACCGCCGTTCGTTCACCGGTGCGCGCGTAAGCCCGCCTCGAGCACCGCGTCGACCGCGTGAGTCGAAAGGCCGCCCTCTCGCAAAAGCGCCCGGGCGCTCGTGACGCTGGTGCCGGCCTTGCTGAGAACGGCCGTGAAATTCGCGCCCGACTGTCCCGAATCGTTGCCGTCAAGCTCTCGGCCCAAGGCGTCGCGCAGGCTGGCAGCCTTGATCGTGAGATCGAGCGGCAGGCTCTGCGCCAGGGTCTTCTTGGTCAGCAGCGTCACCGTGAACGCCGATGAGTTGTAGCTCGCACTCCAGAGCGCCACCGGCTTGCTCTTCTGCTTCTTACTCTTCGCGACCGTGACCAGCGCGTACGAGCCCATGCTCTGTGCCGCCGCCGAATTGAGGGCCTCGCTAAATTGCAGGACGATCGCTTGCACCGTCTTGTGCTTGCTCACCTTGATCTTCTCGATAAAGACGCTTTCGACCGTCGCCGGCGCGACGGTCGTCCCCGGCGCGAGGATCACGGTGAGCGTGCCGGGCACGTACGTGATCGTGTAGTTGGGTGAGCTGGCGCCGCTGACGGTGATGGGGTAGCTGCCCGGCGCTGCCGACGGGCTGGCAGCCGAAGATAAGACCGGCGGCGGCGTGAGACTGGCCGGCGTGTCGCCGTTGACGAAACCGGTGTAGACCGCCGTGAGCGCGGGCACCGCCTCGCCGGCAATCATGCTGGTCGAGACAGCCGTGATCACCAGAGGCGCGGGCGACGACCGTCAGCGTGCCGGCGATCAGGTCGGCCGCGGGAAAGTAGTAGTTGGGGGCGCTCAAGGTGCCCGGCGCGATCGTGATCAGGGTAGGCGCCGGCGTTCGCGCCCGGCGCGGCCGTCGTCGCGATCACGGGCGCGCCGCTCAACAGGCTCGAATTGTCTCCGCCAACGAACCCGCTGATTGTATAAGTCAAGGCCGGAAGCGCCGAGCCGTAGACGGTCGAAACATTGTTCGCCCGCAGCGTCAGTGGGGCCGGGCTGATCGTACCCCACGCATCCTGGGTGGTTACGGTGTAGTCGTGACCGTCATCGCCGTCGTTGACGGTGTAGCCCGTGACCACGAGCGTAGCAGTCGTAGGTCCCGAGCACGTCGTTCGAGGCGAACGCCTGGGTCAGCCCGGTCACGGTGTCGCCATCGTAGAGAGTGCCGACGGTCGGGGTCTGCGACGAGCTGGTGGTTCCGTCGTAGACCTTGAAGTCGCTGGTCGCGGTGATCGTGAGCGGTGCGGGCGTGATCACGCCCGTCGAAACCGGCACGAATGTGTACGATGTAGTTATTGCCGTCGTTGCCGTCGTCGACCGTCGCCGCTCGGCGTCAGCGTCAATCCGGTGCCCACATTCTTGGTGTTGTAGGTCTCGATGAGGTCGGCCGTGTCACCCGCGGCCAGACTGCCCGAGGTGATCGTCGGCACCGCCGCCGCGCTCGTCGTGCCGTCGTAGACCTTGGTGTTGGCTACCGCCGTGATCGTAAGCGTCGCCGGGTTGACCGTCAGTTGGCTCGAGCCGTTGGCCGCCGAGGAAAAGTCCATCGGTCGCGTAGTCGTAGCTGACGTCGTAGGCCATCGAGCTCGCGTTCAAGCACCACGTCTGCACGGGTGAATTCGGTCGAGAACGAACCGTCGGCGGCGATCGTGGCGTCGTGCGTGACGCCGTCGATCGTGACGGCGACGTCTTCTCCACCCGGGACCTGCAGTCCGGCCGCGAGCGTTCCCGTGAATGTGACCGTACTGCCGTAGGTGATCGTCTGGTCGGTCAGCCCCGAGAAGCTCGGCTGGAGCTCCTGGTTGGTCAGGTTGAAAGACGCCGACGACGTCACTCCGGTGGCCGAGGCGGTCACGACATAGGTGCCGGCGGTCGCGTTGGCCGTGGCCGTGACGCTCGCCAGTCCGCTCGCGTCGGTGACCGCCGAGTGACGCTGAGCGTGGCACTGGCGTCCGACGCCGGCGCGCTGAAATCGATCGTCGCCCCAGGGAGCGGCGCGCTGGCAAAATTCTCGGTCAACAAGGCCACGAGTGGAGCATCGAAGGCCTGGCTGACGAGCGTGGCTTTGAGGGCTTCCCGACGAAACGGCCACGGTGTAGCCCTGGTCCTGGAAGGCACCGATGTCGGTGGCGCCGGAAGCCGGTCGGGGCGCCCCGCGCTGGTCGGTGGTGATGCCGCTATCGCCCATGCCCGCGCCGATGGCCGCGCTGCCGGGCAAGAGCGCCATGGTTTCGGTCGGTCCGCCGTAGTCGCCGAGCGGAGCCAGGCCCAGGTCGGCGAGGCTGGTCAAGACGATGTTGCCGTCGCCCCTTGACCAGCCCCCCCGAGCCGCCGGTGCCGATCAGGTTGTAGCTGACCCGAGACGTTGCACCGCTCGATGTCGCTGGCGCCGGAGCCGTCCCTGGTGTTGCCGGCGACGATGGTGTCGTCAGGTCGCCATGGCTCCGTTTACAGGCCGCCGTCGCAGGAGGCCGAGTTGCCGCTGACGGTGCAGTCGGTGAGCATGGCCGTGCCCCGTTGTCCACGCCGCCGCCGCTGCTGGCGGAGTTGCCGCTGAGGTGCAGTTAGCGGCCGTCAGCGTGCCCGGTTCAGATCCCGCCGCGCTGCCCGCGGAGTTGCCGCTGATCGTGCAGTCGTCGAGCGTCGCCGTCCGTCTCCGCCGTTGTACAGACCGCCGCCGTTGTAGGGGCCGTATTGCCAGTGACCGTGCAGTCGGTGAGCGATGCCGTGCCGTCGTTGACCAGCCCGCCGGCGAATGCGCTCGAAGTGTTGGCAGCGATCGCGCAGTTGGTGAGGTAGGCCGTGCCGCTTGCCGAGTTGTCCAGCCCGCCGCCGACGTATCCGGCCGAGTTCTGGCTGACCGTGCACCCGCTGAGGTGGATCGTGCCTCCCGCGTTGTAAATGCCGCCGCCGCTGTCGCTCGAGCCGAGTTGCCGCTGAAGGTGCAGTCGGTGAGCGTCGCCGTGCCGTAGTTCGCACAGACCGCCGCCACTCGCCGGACGAGTCGAGCCCCCGCTGATCGTCAGGCCGCGAGATCGACGCGGTGACACCCGCTGTCGACCTGGAACACCCGGCTGGTCCCGCCGCCGCTGACCGTCACGCCCGCCGCCGGGCCCATGATCGTCTCCGTGCCGCTCGTGTTGGAGAGCTCGAGCTGGCCTTCCGTCAGCGTGATCGTCTGCGCCGTCGCGAAGACGGTCGGGTCGAAGGTGATCGTCTCGGCGCCGTCCAGCACGTTGGCCAGGTTGATGGCCTGGCGCAGGCTCAGGTCGCCCGAGGGCGAGCCGGTGCCGTCGATCGTGGTATTGACCACCAGGCCGGTCTGCGTCTGGAAGGCGCCGATGTCTGGTGTGGTGTCGAGCGGGAAGCCGCGCTGGTCGGTGGTGACGCCGCTGACGGCCGTGCCCGCGCCGATGGCGACGCTGCCGGGGAGCAGGGGCATGGTCTCGGTGGGACCGCCGTAGCTGCCGAGCGGGGCCAGAGCGGGGTGCTCGAGTTGGTGAGGACGATGTCACCGGTGCCGCCGGCGATTCCGCCGGCAGCCGCCGGTGCCCACCAGATCGTACGTGCCGACCACGCCAGAAGAGCTGTCACCGCCGATGTCACTGGGCGAGCCGCCTGTGCCGGTGTTGGTGGCGACGATCGTGTCTTCGAGCGTGGCGCCGCCATCGGCCACGTTATCGATTCCACCGCCCACGGCCGCAGAGTTGTTGGCGATCGTGCAGCCGGTCATCGTGCCTGTGCCGCGCTTAGTGTTAAACACGCCGCCGCCCGATCCGGCGGAGTTGCCGCTCACGGTACAGTCGGCGAGCGTGGTCGTGCCCCCGTAGTTGTACAGACCGCCGCCCGATTGGGCGGAGTTGTCGCTGATCGTGCAGCCGGTCATCGTCCCTGTGCTGCGCTTGGTCGCGAACACGCCGCCCCCTTCGGCCGCGGAGTTACCGGTAATGGTACAGTCGAAGAGCGTGACCGTGCCGCCGTAGTCGTAGATGCCACCGCCGTTTCCAGTCGTCGAGCCTCCGGTGATCGTCAATCCGCTGAGGACGGCCGTTACGCCGCTATCGACCTCGAACACACGGCTGGATCCGCCGCCGCTGATCGTCACGCCCGCCGCCGGGCCCATGATTGTCTCCGTCCCGCTCGTGTTGGATAGCTCGAGCTGGCCCTGCGTGAGCGTGATCGTCTGCGGTGTGGCGAAGGCAGCCGGATCGAAGGTGATCGTGGCGGCGCCGGTTTCGAGATTCGCCAGATTGACCGCACCGCGCAAGTCAAGCTCGCCGACCGGCGCGCCGAGCACCATCGGTCGTCACGCTGACCACCAGCGGCACCGAAACGGCCTGGTAGGCGCCAATGTCGGGTGGGGTGTCGAGCGGAAACCCGCGCTGATCGGTGGTAATACCGGCGGGAATGAGGGCGCTGTTGGCCGCGTGGATGGCCGGGCTGCCGGGCAACAGGGCCATGGTGTCGGTCGGCCCGCCGTAATCGCCAAGCGGTGCCAGCAGCGGATCCAGCGGCTGGGCTTCGGTGCCCGTCAAGTCGGAGGCGACCCAGCCAGAGCTGCCGTCGGTCGCGCCGATGAGGTTGTTTCCTTCAGACGCAAAGATTCCCGACGCATCGGGCCCGCCGGAGCTAGCCGTGTTTGCCGCTACGATGGTGTTGCCGATGCTGACCGCGCCACCCACGTTGGCGATGCCGCCGCCGCCGTTGGCGGCGGAGTTGCCGCTGATCGTGCAGTCAGTGAGCGTCGCCGTGCCGTAGTCGTACAGGCCGCCGCCAGTGCCAGTGACGTAATTGCCCGTGATGGTATCGTTGGTCAGGCTCAGTGTGTCGGGGCCACCGTTGGCGATGCCGCCGCCATTGACTGCCGCATTTCCGGAAATCGTGCTGTCGACGACCGACAGACTGTTGCTGAAGTCGTCACTGGGGTTGTAGTTGATGATTGCGCCGCCGGTGGTTGCTGTATTGCCCGAAAACGTGGAGTCGCTCACGGCGACGGAGCCCCACTCGTTGCCGATGGCACCGCCATTCGGCGCGGAGTTCCCCGTGAACGTATCGTCCATCACGGTCACAGTGCCCCCGGCCCAGTTATCAATAGCGCCGCTCTCGGCGGTGGCGGAGTTGTTTGAGAACGTGTCGCCGGTCAGCGTCAGGATACCGTCGAGGGGATCGCCCACCAAAGCGCGAGTATAAATGGCACCGCCATACGGCGCGGAGTTCCCCGTGAACGTCGTATTGGTAATTGTCAACGTCCCCTCGTTGAACAGGCCGCCGCCGAAAGTGCCGTTCCCGTCGATGATGCTCAGGCCGGAGATGCTGGCGACGGTGTCACTTTCGATGTTGAACACCTCGCTCGTGTTGTTGCCGCTGACCGTCACAATTCCGGCGCCGAGTCCGTCGATCGCCTCCGGGCCGGCCGTTTCGTCGAGCACCAGGGTGGCACCCAGCGTGATCGTCTGCGGCGACGACGAATTGAACACCGACGGATCGAACTCGAGCACGCTGCCGGCGGGATTCGTGTTCGCGTTGGCCAGGCCGATGCAATAGACCAGATCACCCGCGTCTCCCGAGCCCGTTCCGCTTGCGCTCGTGAGGTCAACGGTGTAGATGGTCGGAGTGTCGACGGTGATCGGGTTGGATGTCGCCGAGGTCAGGCCGCTCGATGAGACCTGGAGGGTGTAGCCCGCGCCGGCGGTGTTCAGGGTGAGTCCCGAGAAAGTGGCCACACCGCTCTGGGCCGTCGCGGTGAGCGCGCCCCGAGCGTGGCGCCGCCGGGGTTGTCGAGCAGGGCGACCGTTACGCTGCCATCAAAAGTGGGATCCACATTGCCGAAGGGGTCCTCGGCGGAGACAACCAGCCCGAACGGACTGCCGGCCGTTACGTCGCCGGGCGGCTGGGTGGTCACCACCAGCTGAGTGGCCGCCGTCGGCGTCACGTTGAAGAGGCTCGTCGCCTCGCCGATTTCGCCGCTCCCCGACACAACGAGTGAGTAGCCATCGGCCTCTGTGTCAAGTGTCAGTCCCGAGAACGTCGCGACGCCGCCGCTGGCCGCGATGGTCGTCGTGCCGCCGAGGACAGCTCCGGCGGGGCCGTTGTAAATCGCCAAGTTGACGGTGCCGTTGAACGATGTGTCGACGTTGCCCGCGCTGTCCAGGGCTTCGACGGTCAAGCCGAAGCCGGACCCGGCTATCACATTGGCGGGCGGCTGCGCCGTCACCACGAAATGCCACGGCCCCTGAACTTCGTAGGCGCCGATGTCCACGCTAGAGTTCACGATCCGCGGATAGCCCGCGCCGCGCTGGTCGCTGATGACAGCGGCGGGAACGAGGGCGGTGTCGCCCGCGTCGATGGCCGGGCTGCCGGGCAGCAAGGCCATCGTCTGGGTCGGCCCGCCGTTGTTTTGAAGCGGGCCCAGCATCGGGTTGACGTTCAAGAGATCGCTCGGGGCAAATCCCAGGCCCTCCGAACTGTTGGCGATCAGGTTGTGACCCTGGCTCTCGATGTCGCCGTTGATGGTCCCAAAGATCGTATTGCCAACCACGACGTCTGTAACCGGGCCAGTGTCATCCCAGTTGTAGAGATCGTCGTAACCGTTGTCGACAATCGTGCAATCCTCGATTGTGAGGAGCAGTTGGTTTTCGCCGCCGCCCGTCAAGGTATTAATTCCATAACCGGAGTTGTCGGCGATCGTGCAATTAACGATCGACATGTTGGAAAAGTTGTCGATGCCATCCCCGGCATTCGAGGAGAATGTCGAGTTTGTGACGACCGCCATCGGTCCATAGTACTCCTGGTACAAACCGGCTCCTGTGTTTCCCGTGAACTGGCTCTGGTTGATCGTCAAAACCCCGTCGTTGAAGACACCTTCGTCGGAGTTGTTCGCGACCGTAGTGTCGCTGATCGTCAAGGTACCGTCGTTGAAGATCCCCCCGCCGCCATTGTAGAAGCCGAAGCCCCCCGCTTTATTGTCCGTGATCGAGCTGTCACTGATCGTCAAGGTACCGTCGTTGTAGATTCCCCCGCCGTCTGACAAGGAGCTACTACCAATCGCCTGATTGTTCGTGACCAAGCTGTCAGTGATCGTCAAGGTACCTTCGTTGTAAATTCCCCCGCCGTTGCTGGCGGTCGAACCTCCGCTGATCGTTAGGCCGGAAAGCGTCGACGTGACGCCGCTGTCGACCTGGATGACCGTGACCGTGCCACCGCCGCTCACCGTCACGGGTCCGGTACCGGGACCATCGATCACGATCGGTCCCCACGTCTCGGATAGCACCAGCGTGGCGCCAAGGGTGATCGTCTGCGGCGAGGAGAACACGGATGAGTCGAACTGGATTTCGGCGCCGTCGCTGCTGGGGTTGGCGTCGGCATTCGTCAGGAAAATGACGTACGGCAGCGTGCCCGACGTTCCCGAGCCCGAAAATCCGCCGCTCGTCGAGTTGACGGTATAATTGCTGACCAGAGACGAGGCCAGGTTGGTCAGATCGAATGAGACCGGCGCGGCACCGGACGCTGCGGCCGTGACGATGTAAGAGCCGGCGATGGAATTATCCGCGGCGACGACAGAAGCGGTTCCGTTGGCGCCGATCGTGGCCGTGCCGGCAGAGAGTGCCGCCGAGGCGCCTGAAGACGGAGCAGCGAAGGTCACCGTACCCCCGGCCACCGGCTCGACTGGATTATTGGCCGCGACGACGACTGCCAGCGGGTTGGCGAAAGCCGTGCCGTCGGTCGTCTGCTGGGGGGTGCTGCCGGCCACCACTGAAAGCGTGAAACCCTGGCTCTGGAAGGCCCCGATGTCGGGCGGCGAGTCGAGCGGCTCGCCACGCTGGTCGGTCGTGACGCCGCTAACCGCCGCGCCGGCCCCGATCGCCGGGCTGCCGGGCAAGAGGGCGATGGTCTCGGTCGGCCCGCCATAGTCGCCGAGCGGAGCAAGGCCGAGGCCGGCGAGAGTGGTCAGCACGATGTTGCCGTTCTGGCCGTTGGCGATCCCGCCTGAGCCCCCGGTGCCGATCAGGTTGTATGAGCTGGTGCTGTCGGTGTAACCGCCGATATCGCTGGCAGCGCCGCCGAAAATTGCCTCCGTATTATCGGCGACAATCGTGCTTCGCAAGGTGGTATCAGCGCTATCGAATGGATCGCTATACAGTCCGCCGCCCTCATCCACAACGGAGTTACCGCTAATCGTGCAGTCGGTAAGCGTCGCCGTGCCGCTGGTCCACATGCCGCCGCCGGCAGATGAAGCCGAATTGCCGCTGATGGTGCAGTCGGTCAAGGTCGCCGTTCCGGAGTTCGCGACGCCTCCGCCTCTAACATCCGTGCCGCTGTTGCCGCTGATCGTGCAGCCGACGATCGTCGCCGTGCCGTTGTTGTCCAGTCCGCCCCCATAGCTCGAAGCCGAGTTTCCGCTAATCGTGCAGTCGGTGACTGTGGCCGTGCCGTAGTTCTCCAGTCCGCCGCCTCTGCCGGTCACCGCGCCTCCGCTGATCGTCAGGCCCGAGATCGACGCCGTGACTCCGCTCTGAATCTGGAACACCCGGATCGTCCCGCCGCCGCTCACCGTCACGAGTCCGGGCCCGGGGCCATCGATCACATCCGGCCCGGACGTCTCGGAAAGGACGAGTGTGGCGCCAAGAGTGATCGTCTGCGGCGAGGAGAACACAGAGGAGTCGAACTGGATTTCGGTGCCGTCGGTACTGGTGTTAGCGTCGGCGTTCGTCAGGAAAATGACATAGGGCAGCGTGCCCGACGAGCCGGAACCGGAAAATCCGCCGCTCGTCGTGTTGACGGTATAATCGCTGACCAAAGACGAGACCAGGTTGGTGAGGCTGAACGAGACCGTCGCGGCGGGGGATGCTGATGCCGTGACGGTGTAAGAACCTGCGATCGAGTTGTCCGCGGCCATGACCGAGGCGATATCGTCGGCCCCGATTGTGGCCGTGCCGGCCGTGAGGCCTGCCGAGGCGCCCGACGAGGGAGGGGTGAACGCCACGGTGCCGCCGACGACCGGCTCAATCGGGTTATTGGCCGTGACGACGACTGCCAGCGGATTGGCGAAAGCCGTGCCGTCGGTCGTTTCCTGGTTGGTGCCGCCGGCGACCAGGGTGAGCGTGAAACCCTGGCTCTCAAAGGCGCCTATGTCGGGGGGCGAGTCGAGCGGAAGGCCACGCTGGTCGGTGGTGGCGCCGCTGACGGCCGTGCCCATGCCA
Organism: uncultured Isosphaeraceae bacterium; assembly: GCA_963830625.1. Classification (GTDB taxonomy): domain Bacteria; phylum Planctomycetota; class Planctomycetia; order Isosphaerales; family Isosphaeraceae; genus CAWHMZ01. The sequence continues at coordinate 285,843 of CAWHMZ010000010.1, forward strand.
AGGGCAGCGCTGCCGGGCAATAGCGCCATGGTTTCGGTCGTTCCGCCGTAGTCGCCGAGCGTGGCCAGGCCCAGGCTTGAGAGGCTGGTCAGGACGATGTTGCCGTCGCTGCCGCCGGTGACGCCCCCCGAGCCGCCGGTTCCGATCAAGTTGTAGTTGCCGGTGACCTGGCCGGCCTCGAATCCGCCGATGTCGCTGGGGCCGTATTGCGTGATGTTGCCGGCCACGATTGTGTCGGTGAGCGTCGCCGTGGCGGAGCTGGTGTTGTAAAGGCCGCCGCCCGCGACGGAGGCGGAGTTGTCGCTGATCGTGCAGGCGGTGAGCATGAGCGTGGCTGAGCTCTCGTTGCCCACGCCGCCGCCGCTGTAAACCGCGGAGTTACCGCTGATCGTGCAGGCGGTGAGCGTCGCCGTCGCTTGGTTGTCGAGGCCGCCCCCGCCGAAAACCGCAGAGTTACCGCTGATCGTGCAGGCGGTGAGCGTCGCCGTGCCGTAGTTTTCGAGTCCGCCGCCGGCGTCGCCAGCCGAGTTGCCCGAGAAGGTGCTGCCCTGGACTGTCAGCGAGGCTCCGTAGGAATTGAACAGGCCGCCGCCGCCGTCGGCGGTGTTACCGCTGATCGTGCAGTCGGTGAGCGTCGCCGTGCCGTCGTTTTCGAGTCCGCCGCCGTTGCCGGTCGTAAAGCCACCACTGATCGTCAGGCCCGAGATCGACGCGGCGACATTCCCGTCGACCTCGAACACCTGGCTGGTCCCGCCGCCGCTGACCGTCACAGGTCCGACGCCGGTGCCGTCGATCAACTCCGGGCCGCCGGTCTCGGAGAGCACCAGCGTGGCAGAGAGCGTGATCGTCTGTGCCGACGAGAAAGCCGACGGCTGGAACTCGATCTCGCTGCCATCGCTGCTGGTATTGGCGTTGGCCAGGCCGACCACGTAAGGCAGCGTGCCCGAGTCGCCCGAACCCGAGGTGCCGTTTCCCGTCGAATTGACCATGAAGATCATCGGCGAGAGCACCACGCGGCGTTCCAGCCACTCGAGCCGGGGCCAAAGACTCATCGCCCGGCACTCGAGCCCCAGACGACGGAGGGTTCGTCGACGTGGTTTCGGACGCCGATTTGCCCGCGGCTCTCGATCGTGTGCGTAGACGCTCATGGAAAGGGTCCTCCGGCGAAAGCCAGGGAGGGAACGAGGGGCCACCGTCGAGCTGAACGGCAATCGAAGCCGACATCGGCAGAAAGTCAAAGGGCCACGACCGCGGCGAGAAGCCGCCAGAGCCCCTCGCGACCTCCACGCTGCGGGCTTTCTTCCGTTAGATAGACTAACGCATCACGCCTTGAAACCTTTCGCCGGTTTCTGATTTTTCTTATGCTAACCGGTCATAGCCTTGGAGTATCATCACGCAAGAGCGGCCGATGGGTGTCCTCATGAACCCTGATGTCAATCCGGACAGCCCGGGCGACGCCTTCGTTCCCAACGACCAGGTGGAGTCTCATCGTCAAGGCCGGCACGCCGGCCTCGTCACAGGCTCGCGCCGCCCTTGAGGAGCTATGCTCGGTTTACTGGTATCCCCTCTACGCCTTCATTCGCCGCAAGGGGAACGCCCCCGATCGAGCCCTCGACCTGACCCAGGACTTCTTCGCTCGGCTCCTCGAGAAGGACCTGCTCGGCTCGGTCGAAGAGCGCAAGGGCCACTTCCGCGCGTTCCTGCAAGTCACCTGCAAGAACTTTCTGATCGACACGTGGAGACAGAAACGCGAGGTCTCGGCCAAGGCGATTTCGATCGATGCGCGAACCGCCGAGGGTCGCTACGTGATCGAACCGGCCGACAACATGACCCCCGAGCACCTGTTCGACCGCGCCTGGGCGTTCACCCTGCTCGAGCGCGTGCTGGGCCTGCTGGCCGCCGAGTACGCCGAGCCCGACCGGGCCGAGCTCTTCAACCAGCTCAAGGTCGTCCTGACGGAAGGCAAGGGAGCCGTGCGGGCGGCGGAGGTGGCGCAGCGGCTCGAGATGTCCGAGGGTGCAGTCCACAGCGCAAGCCATCGCCTGCGAAAGCGTTACCGCGAGATTCTGGAGGAACAGATCGCCGCCACGCTCGACGATCCGGCGGAGCTCGATGACGAGATCCGTTCTCTGTTTGACGCCCTTCGGACGAAATCCGCCAATCGGTGAAAGGTTTCTGGGCGAATCTCGTAACAAGAAAATGCGGCATGACAGTCTTTCGGAGTCGTCTCCCATGGCGAAACCTGCGCGCTGCCCGAGCTGCAACCAAGAGCTACCCATGAATGCGCCGCATGGGCCTGTGCCCGATTTGCTTGCTAACCCAGGGGATGGATGACGATTCGCTCAGCCTGTCGCATACGGGCGAATCCCGTCGTGACGGCTCGCTGGAGCGAGGAGGTTTCGCATCGGAGCGTTTTGGAAGATCTCAAGAGCACAATCGGCGAGGTTAAGAGCGTCTTGCTCCGCGACACCGAGACCGGGCCGGAATCCCCGGTGGTCCGGCCGTCGTCGCCCGAGATGCCGGCGGACAGGGGCCGCTACCAGCTCTTGGGCGAGATCGGCCACGGCGGCATGGGGGCCGTTTTCAAGGGCCGCGACCCCGACCTGGGGCGCGACCTCGCGGTCAAGGTCCTGCTCGAAGAGCACCAGGATACCCCGGACCTCGTCCGCCGCTTCGTCGAGGAGGCCCAGATCGGCGGCCAGCTCCAGCATCCGGGCATCGTGCCGGTCTATGAGCTGGGCTCATTCAGCGACCACCGGCCCTACTTCACCATGAAGCTGGTCAAGGGACGCACCCTGGCGACCTTGCTGAAGGAACGCGCCGACCCCGCGCACGACCTGCCGCGGTTCCTGGGCATCTTCGAGCAGGTCTGTCAGACGATGGCCTACGCGCACGCCCGGGGCGTGATCCACCGCGACTTGAAGCCGTCCAACGTGATGGTCGGCCCGTTCGGCGAGGTGCAGGTGATGGACTGGGGCCTGGCCAAGGTCTTGCCCAAGGATGGACCGAAGAAGGACGTCGTTGCGCCCCCGGCCAACCAGACGGTCGTGGCCACGGTCCGCAGCAAGGGCGAAAGCGATCATCTCGCAGGCCGGCTCGGTGCTGGGCACGCCGGCCTACATGGCCCCCGAGCAGGCCCGGGGCGAGACCGAAGCCGATCGACCGCCGGGCCGACGTGTTCGCGCTGGGCTCGATCCTCTGCGAGATCTTGACCGGGGCGCCGGCGTTCTCTGGCGGCACGTCCGACGAGATCATTCGAGCGGCGCGGCGGGCGGATACGGCCGCGGCGCTCGTCCGGCTGGAGCACTGCGGTGCCGACCTTGAGCTCCTGGCCCTGGCCCGCGACTGTCTGGCCGCCGCTGGCGAAGGACCGACCGGCCGACGCGGGAGTGGTCGCCGGGCGCATGACCGCCTACCTGGCCGGCGTGCAGGAGCGGCTGCGCGAGGCCGAGCTGTCCCGGGCCGCCGAGAGCGCCGCGCGCAGGAGGCCGAGGCCAAGGCGTCTGCCGAGCGGCGGGCGCGGCGGCTGACCGCCGCCCTGGCCGCCACGGTCCTCCTGGCCGGCGTGCTGGGCGGCGCCGGCTGGCGCTGGGTCGAGCTCCAGCGGCTGGAGCGGGAGCGGGAAGCGTCCGGGCGGGTCAACGGCGCACTCCAGGATGCGACCCGCCTGCGCGGCCTGGCGCAGGGCGCGGCGGTGGGCGACCTGGGTCCCTGGGAGCTGGCGGCCGCCGCCGCCGAGAAGGCGCGCGACCTGCTGGAGCCCGGCGTCGAGCCGGCGCTGCGCAAACAGGTGGAAGACCTGGTGGCCGAGCTGGCGGTCGAGCGGCAGCAGGCCGAGGCCGCCGCACAGGCAGCCGAGCGCGACCGACGACTGCTGGACCGCCTGGTCGACATCCGCAGTGCCGAGGCCGACGACCGGGGCGGCTGGAGCACCGACGCGGCCTACGCCGACGCTTTCCGCGAGGCGGGGCTGGACGTGGCGGCAACTGTCCGACCGAAGAGGCCGCAAAGCGGATCCGCGACCGGCCGCCCGAGGTGGCGACGGCCCTGGCGACCGCGGTGGACGACTGGGCCGCCATCCGGCGCGATCGGAGGAAGAACCGTGCCGGCGCGGCGGCATTGTCGGCCTTGGCCTGCTGCCGCCGACCCTGACACCTGGCGCCTCGGCCTGCGCCGTGCCCTGGACCTGCCCGACCAGGCCGCTCGCCTGGAGGCGCTAAGGCGTCTGGCCAAGGCCGCGCCGTTCGAGACGCTGGGTCCGATCAGCCTCGACCTCCTGGGCCGGGCCCTCAAGGACGCGGGTGACCCGGCCGCGGCCGAGGCGGTGCTGCGGCGGGCCCAGCAGCGCCACCCCGGCGACGTGTGGATCAACTACGACCTGGCCCGGTGCGCTGGAGAAGCTGGCCCGGCGGGACGAGGCGATCCGCTACTACACGGCGGCCCGGTCGCTCCGCCCCGAGACGGCCCACGAGCTGGCCCATGCACTGGGCTACAAGGGCGAAGGGCGACGAGGAGATCGCGATCTTCGAGGACCTGAGGCGGCTGCGGCCGGAGAGCGGCCGGCACCTCGGCTGCCTGGGCAGGGCCCTGAAAGCTCAGGGCCGATCGCAGGAAGCCGGCGCCATCCTCGAGGCGGCCGCGGCGGCCAATCGCGAGGCCATCCGCACGCGGCCCGACGACGCCTATGCGCATTTCAGCCTCGGCTTCGTCTTGTTCTTCCAGGACAAGCTGGATGAGGCGATCGCCGAGTACCGCACCGCCATCCGCATCCAGCCCGACGACGCCACCTTCCACGACAACCTCTGCGAGGCCCTGGGTCAGCAGGGGAAGCTGGACGAGGCGATCGCCGAGCACCGCAAGGCCATCCGAATCCAGCCCGACTTCGCCAACGCCCACAATAACCTCGGCCACATTTTCAGCGACTTCAAGGGCGATCATCGCGCGGCGGCCGCCGAATTCCGCGAGGCCATTCGACTCCAGCCCGACATCGCCCTGTTTCACAACAACCTCGCCCTCGCTCTTCAGAACCTGGATGAGCTGGATGAGGCGATCGCCGAGTACCGAACCGCCAGCCAGCTCCAGCCTAACTCTCGTCGATTCTCACATGGGCCTGGGCGAAATCTTTGAGCTTCAGGGGAAGCGCGATCGAGGCGATCGTCGAATACGGCACCGCCATCGCGTCCCGGCCCAACTGCGCCGATGCCCACAACAGCATCGCCTGGGCCCTGGTCAAGAAACCCGATTGCAGCGCTCAAGAGCGGAGCGAGGCGCTCGAGCACGCTCGCCAGGCGGTAGTGCTGGTGCCCAAGGATGGCGACTTCCGCACCACGCTGGCCTTGGCCGAGTACCGCGCCGGACACTGGCGCGAGTCGATCGCCGCCGCCGATCGGTCGATCGGACTGACGAAGGGCGTGAACGCCGTCAACTGGTTCTTGCAGGCGATGGCGCATTGGCAGAACGGCGACCAGGACCGGTCCGGTTCGTGTTTCGAGCAAGCCGTCTCGTGGACGCAGAAGAACGAGCCCAAGGACGCCGCCCTCCTCGCGTTCTGGCGCGAGGCCGCAGAGCTGCTCGGCCAGCCCGACCCGAGCGGCTCCGCACCGCTACCCGATCTGCCGGCGGAGTTGTTCGCGCCGTGAACAGCAGCAAGTCGGTGTCAGTTCATCATTTTGTTGCGGGGACGGCCGCCACGGCGGGGGCTGAGAATTGTGCGTGACGTGCAGGGAGAAGAATTCGTGCGGCTGCCGAAGCTGTAGGTCGATGGCGTCGGAGCGAAAGAATGGTTAAAAACAGAATCGCCGGTACGCTTCAATGGCGCGGAACATTAGGCATTGAGCCGCGGCGGTGATTAGTGGCTAAGTCGAACGAGTCTGCAGCAGCCTTAGCAAAGATCCAAGATGCCCTGGCGAACTCCGCGGGCGCCGCGGAGCTCAATCTCAATTCGTGCGGCCTCACCGAAGTCCCCGAATCAGTCTGCAAGCTCAGGCAGTTGAAAAGGCTGGAGCTAGTCAACAACGGGATATCGTTTCTACCGGAGTCAATCGGGCAACTCACTGCGTTAGAGCACTTGATCCTCACCACCAACATGCTGTCGTCGCTGCCCGAATCTATCGCGCGGCTTGAGCAGTTGCGAACGCTGGGCGTCGGCGACAACAAGCTATCGTCGGTGCCGGAACCGATCGGCGCAGCTCCACAAGTTGAGGATGCTGCACCTATGGCAGAACCAGCTATCGTCGGTACCGGAGTGGCTCGGGCAGCTCAAGCAGTTGATGCAGCTGACTCTCAGCAACAACCAACTATCGTCGCTGCCGGAGTCGATCGGGCAGCTCACCGCGCTGGAGGAACTGGACCTATCGGACAACCAGCTCACCTCGTTGCCGCAATCGCTGAGTAGATTGTCAAAACTGAAAAGACTCTTTCTGCACGGCAACTCAGGCCTCGGAATCCCGCCCGAAGTTCTCGGACCGCATCGAGATTGTGTACTTAGACGGGGCGAATCCCGCCGACCCTTCGGCAATCCTACGTTATTATTTCCAGATTCGCGCCGGCAAACGCCCTCTGAACGAGGTCAAGCTCATCCTCATGGGACGCGGCGGGGTCGGCAAGACGTCGCTCGTGAACCGCTTGGTTCGCGGCGAGTTTGACCCGAAGTCGGCGAAGACGGAGGGAATCCAGATCACGCAGTGGCCCGTGACGATCGAGGACGAGACCGTACGGCTCCATGTCTGGGACTTCGGCGGGCAGGAGATCATGCACGCCACGCACCAGTTCTTCCTGACCGAGCGGAGCCTTTACGTGGTCGTCCTGAGCGGTCGTGAAGGATCCGAGGACGCAGGACGCCGAGTACTGGCTGAAGCTGGTCGCGAGCTTCGGGGCCGGGTCGCCGGTGATCGTCGTGCTCAACAAGATGAACGAGCACCGATTCGACGTGAACCGCCGGGCTCTCGAGCAAAAATATCCCAACATCCGCGCGTTCGTGGCGACAGACTGCGAGACGGGACTGGGGATCGGCGACCTGAAGACAAGCGCTCTGCACGACGCTGTCGGCCTGGAAGGCCTGGCATGTCGACTTTCCCGCCGCCTGGTTCGAGATCAAGCAGCGGCTATCGGGAATGACCGAGAGCTACCTCTCGTTCGAGCAGTTCCAGGAGGTCTGCCGGAACCACGGCGAGGGCGATGCCGCGGCACAGGCCGCGCTCGCCGGCTACCTGCACGACCTGGGCATCGCCTTCAACTACAAAGACGACCCGCGGCTGCGCGATACCCACGTGCTCAACCCCCACTGGGTCACCGGCGGCATCTACCGCATCCTCAACGCCGAGATTCTGCCGACCAGGAAAGGCGAACTGCACTTCGCCGACCTGTCCGACATCCTGCCGGCCGAGAACTATCCGCGCAAAATGCACATGTTCCTGCTCGACCTGATGCGGAAGTTCGAGCTCTGTTTCCCGTTTCCCGACGAGTCCGACCGTTATCTCGTGCCGGAGCTTCTCGACAAGCAGCAGCCCGAGGAAGCCGACCAATTCTCGCCGGCGGCGTGCCTCGGATTCGAGTACCACTACCCGATCCTGCCGGAAGGCTTGCTCCCGCGCTTCATCGTGCGGCAGCCATGTCATGAGCGAAGGGCAACCTCGCTGGCGCTCCGGAGTCATTCTTCAGTTCGAGGGCTGCCGGGCCCTAGTCAAGGCCGACGTGCAGGACAAGCGCGTGCAGGTGCTCGTCGACGGGCCTGTCGGCAGCCGCCGCCGACTGCTCGCCGTGATCCGGTCGGATTTCGATCGCATTCATGCTTCGATTCCGGAGCTGAAGCCACAGGAGATGGTGCCCGTCCCCGGTCGACCGAAGCACCTGATCGAATACCGCAAGCTCTCGATCCTCGAGCAGAAAGGCAAGAAGCAGATTGAGGAGCTGATCGGCGACGACGTGGTGGAGCTCGGCGTGCCGGAGCTGCTCGACGGCGTCGACCTCTCCCGTCCGCCCCAGCGAGCGGCGGCGGCCGTCAGGGCCGATTCACTGGTGAAGCTGTTCTACAGCTATTCCCACAAGGATGAGCCGCTTCGCGACGAGATGGAAACACACCTCAAGATTCTGGAACGCCAGCGGCTGATCTCTTCGTGGCGAGACCGGCTGATCCGCCCAGGTGACCAGTGGGGCAACGAGATCGACAGGAAGCTGGAATCCGCCGACATCATCCTGCTGCTGGTCAGCGCCGACTTCATCGCCTCGGACTACTGTTACTGCAAGGAAATGAAGCGGGCCCTTGAGCGCGGGCAATCCGGTGACGCCCGAGTGATTCCCGTCATCCTTCGCGACTGCAATTGGAAGAACGCCCCGTTCGCCAAACTGCAGGGGCTGCCCAAGAACGTCAAAGCGGTGACCCAGTGGTCTGACCGTGACTCCGCCTGGCGAGATGTCAGCGAGGGGATCGAAGATGCTGTCAAATTGATCCGGGATAGGCGGCCAGGAAACACATCGACGGCGCCACGGGTTTAAGACGGCGCGAAACGCGAGGGAACCGCCGGGCTGAGATTGCACGAAAAGAATTAACGTCAAATGAACGGACTCTTATTTGATTATTTCTTCGAGCGAATTCGTCGTTTCCTTCGTTATCTTCTGTTCCAACGTGCTGAGTTACATGAAACTGCTCGACGTGCCGCTGGGGCTGGTGTTCAACTTCCGTGAGGTCAAGCTCGCTGACGCAACCTCAACGCTCATTCTGGCCGGTGCAAATAAGACTTCAACAGAAGGGAACAAAGGTAACGAAGAGGGAAAACTGAGCCAGAGCGGTGGCTAGGCATCGAAAAGTCAGGAGCGTCTCGATAACTCCCGGCGGCACTCGCCCCCGGGAGGCCGATTGCTGAAAACGGCTGAAGCGTTACGAGCACTGTTATTGCGGTGGCGGCTGCGGCGGTGGGTACCGAGAATCTTGCTTGCCCCGAAGCGGCAGCCCCTCGTCAGGCTGCCAAAGCTGAAATGAGGAACTGCAACAACAATGGCGAAGACAAGGCGTCGATGCGAAACTCGAACGATGATATTCGCGCGGATTCGCCGTTGAAGCCCGGCACCCGGAGTCACACGCCATGCCCCTCCGCCAGTTCCGCTTGCGGACCTTGATGATCGTCATCGCCTTTCTGGCCCTGTTCATCATGGTCATCATGCAGGGCATACAGTTGCAGCGCACCGCGGCGAGGGAGCAAGTGCTCCGCGCCGAGGCGGAGCGAATGCGGGTCGACGCCGAGCGAGGACGGATCTTGGCAGAACAACTACGGGACCAGGCACAGGCACGACTCGAGCAAGCTCGCGCATTCTACACGCAGCGATTGAACGAAAAGCGTTCGATGCAGAATGCCAAGTGACGAAACCTTTCCCACGACACCAGGCTGGCACGCGAAGCTCAAAAGATCGGTCCGCTGGACCAACCACGAAATCGACGAAAAGACACGAAAGGGGAACGGGGACCAAAGCTAGGTACAGACATGCGCGAGCATTTACAGGTGTTGATTTTTCGTGCGTTTCGTTTATTTCGTGGTTGAATGACCCGGTGGGTGAGTCTCCTGGTCCGATCAGCCCGGAGGGGGTTAAATCGGCGCCTGACATTCCCCTCTGATCTGCAAAAAAAAATGGTTCTCGAGAGTCCTCGGAGAAAAAATTCTTTCTCCAATTCAGCCATCAACTTGTGTCAACTATTGAGCCAGATTTTCGCCGAACGCGTGCCTCAACTTTCGAAATGAGCGCATACTGTATAGGAAAGCGCCCAAAGTGCGCGCTCGCCTTCCAACCCGCGTGGGCCCGCGCCGATTTTTTGGCAGACCGCCGGCGTTTCTGCCACTATTTTCCCCGTGATCTCCAGACCACGCGATCGGTCCCAGTGCCGGTGCAGGCTGGCGAGCGCAGTCGACGCAAACCAAAACGCTCTCGCTACTTTCGCATGAGCAGCAGTCGATTCACCCACGCCCAGGCACCGCGCTCGCCTTGCCCCCAAGAGCCGCTAACTGGCCGTGGGCCCTCTCCGAAAACCTGCCATTTACTGCCAAATCCAACTCGTTGACCTGAACTGAAGAGCAGTCGTACAATGATGCCTCAGAGATCATTCACCAAGCCCGCTCCGGAGCCTCAAGTCATGGGTGCACTCGTATTGGTTTGCGCGAGCCTTCTGGCCGGCCAAATCGCCGGAGCGTCGCTGCCGACCGCCGATTCCAAGACCTACGAGGCCCTGAAGGCCAAGGCCGGCGAGGACGCGAGTGCCCAGGTCAAGCTGGCGCTCTGGTGCGAAGCACATGGACTGAACCAGGAGCGCTTAAAACACCTGGCGCAGGCCATCGCCGCGGATCCCAAGAACATGGCGGCGCGCGGGCTGCTGGGCCTCATTTCGTTCGCCGGCCGCTGGGAAACGCCCGACCAGGTGCGCGACCGAGTCAAAGCCGACGACGCACGCGCGGCCAAGATCGCCCAGTACGAAGAACGGCGCGCCAAGCTGAGCGAGCAAGACAGCCGCGTGCGAGACCAGGTAGACCGCCTCGAGCGCCAGAAACTGCCAGCGCGAGCCCAGCTCGCTCGGGCGGCGGGCTCGCGCAAGCTCGCCCAGGCCCACGCGGAATTAGCGATGTGGTGCGAGCGCAACGACCTCAAGCCCCAGGCCCTGGCCCATTACACCGCGGCCGTTTTTTGCGACCCGTCTCGCGACTCGGCCTGGAAGCACCTCGGCTCCGTGAAGCGCAACGGGCGCTGGCAAAGCGCCGATGCTGCGGCGGCCGAGGAAAAAGACGACCGCGAACAGCGCCAGGCCAATCAGCGCTGGGAGCCGCTCTTACGGAAGTGGAAGATCTGGCTCGGCGACAAGCGTCATCGCGACGAAGCCGAAGCCGGCCTCGCCACAGTGAACGACCGCCGGGCCGTTCCGGCCATCGTGTCGGTCTTTGCATCAAGCGCACGCGACGACGACCAGCAGCGGGCCGCGCGGCTGCTCGGCCAGATCGACGACCCGGCGTCATCGCGGGCGCTGGCCAGGCTGGCGCTCCAGAGCGATTCGGTGCTGGCGCGGCAGGAAGCCGGCGAAATCCTCAAGGCCCGCCCGCGGCGCGACTACGCCTCCGACCTGGTGGAGACGATCCACTCGCCAATGAAATACGTGTTTGAGCCGCCGCCAGGCCCGGCCACCGAGGGAGCGCTTCTGGTCGAAACGCCTCGCTACCGGTTGTTGCGCACGTATTCGGTGCCGCCGGCTTTTGAGCTTGCCGCCACGTTCCGCGGCTACGTCGGCTATAACGACAACGGCATGCCGGTCGTGATTCGCGGCGTCGAGCTCGACCAGTTCAAGCGCGACGCCAACCCGATCACGGTTTCGGCCCGAATGCATGCGATCGAAGCTGCGCACCGCAGCGATGCTCGCCGAAGCAAACTTCAATGCCGAGCTGGCGCGGCAGCAACTGGCCGCCGACATCCGCGACATCGAGACGGCCAATGCGCAGGCCGAGGCGATCAACAGCCGCGCCGGTGCGGTGCTCAAGGTGGCGGCGGGCGCGCCCGCCGATCTCAACGACGACGAAGACGCCTGGCACGTCTGGTGGTACGACTCGATCGGTTACCGTTACCAGGTGCCCGAGCAGATCACGGTGGCCCAGAACGCGACGCCGCAGCAGGGTCTATCTGCTTATCCGACCATCACCACCTGCTTTGTTGCCGGGACTCCGGTCGAAACCCTGAGCGGCCCTCGGCCGATCGAGGCCATCCAGGTCGGCGACCAGGTCTTGAGCCAGAACGCCGCCAGCGGCGAGCTCGGCTTTCAGCCGGTCGTGCGCGTGCACCACAACCGACCCGACAAGACGTTGCGGGTGTTGCTCTCAAGCGGCGACTCGGTTGCATGCAGCGTCTATCACCGGTTCTGGCGCTCGGGCCGGGGCTGGGCCATGGTGCGCGAGCTTGCGCCAGGCGACGTCCTCCGCGGCAAGGGAGGTCTGGTGTCGGTCAAGTCGGTCAAAGCCGACGAAGCCGCCCCACTCTTTAATCTCGACGTCGCGGGCTCGCGAACCTTTTTCGCGGGCAAGACGGGGCTTCTGGTCCACGACAACACCTTGCCGGAGGTGCGCCTCGTGCCGTTTGACGCCCTCCCAGATCTGGAAGCAGGCCGTGCGCCAGCCGAATGAGCACCACGCTCATGTTACGGTCGTCATGCAGGGCATCCTGCTGCGGCGCGCGATGGCCAGGGTCGACTTGCTCCAGTACGACAACGACCGAAAGACGGCGAAAATCACGTTGCTGACGGTCGCGTTAAAACAGGAGCAAGAGCTCCGGACCGAGCCCGAGCGAGCGAGGCTTGTCGCAGAGTGCGCGAGGGTCCTGGCAGAGCAGGCAAGGGACAACCCAGCAGCACATCTCTCTCGTATTCAGACCCGCCCATGACCAGACCGAAGGTCTCCGGGCGCTGCGCCGGGCAGTCATAGATTGACAGCCCGCTCGATTAAGTCGACGTCTCACGAGACATGCGCCTGGACGGCACATTGAGCGTCCACCCGCGGCGGGAATGGCGCTTTATTGATTAATGGCATCCGAGCGCAGAAACTGACTGCACGAATCCTATGGAACGTCAGACCGTGCCGGTCGAACTGTCGTCAGAGAGGCTGCACACATGATAGCGATATCGGGACTGTTCCTCGCCGCACTCGCGCTAGCACAGGCCGATGAATTCTTCACGGGCGAGGTGGTTGACGGTCAGGGCAAGCCCGTCGCAAGCGCACAGGTGGTGCTCTACGCACCTCCGATCGGCTACGGGCAGGGTGACCCGATCGAGCTAGCCACGCAGAGCGACGCCAACGGAGCCTTCCGTCTGAAGCGCGCCGGCCTGCGGCGGTATCTCGCCGGTGGCGTCAATTTCCTGGCCTATTCGCCCGGGGGCGCACTCACGGCGAAAGGGTTAATGCGGCAGCCGTACCGTCTGGTGCTCGAGAAGCCGCGGCCGCGGCCGGTGAAAGTCGAGGGGGCCGACGGGCGGCCGGGCGTCGGTGTGCGCGTGTGCCCGTGCTCATTCGCGTCTTCGGCAATCCTAACGCAGGCGTTCCGCCATCGCTGGCCGGACCGCTGACGGTCACGACTGGCCCCGACGGAACAGCCACGCTCAACTATCTGGCGGCACGCGACCTACTCGGCACGGTCCGCGTCTCAGCCGCTGCGATCGGCACGCAAAACATCGTGCTCGTCGAGCATCCCAAAACTGGCTCCGAGCCCAGCGTGATCACGATCAAGCTCAAGCCGACCAGTCACGTCGCCGGCCGCGTCACCGACCAAACCGGCAGGCCGGTCGCCGATCGTACCGTTGAAATCTGGTCGCGCGGACTCGAAAGCGGTTTTCTGTCCGGCATGGTCGAGCTTGCCGGCGGACCGCTCAAGACTGTGGCAGATGGCTCGTTTCAGACTCCCGATAACCTCATGACCGGCTCGACATACCGCGTGGCGGTCCGCGGCGACGACATCGAGCCAGTCTATTCCGACTGGATCACGATCGGCGCGAAGCCGCAGACGCTGCCGCCGCTTGTGCTCCGGCACTTGCGCAGCGTGAGTGGCCGCGTCGTCGACCGGCAAGGAAAACCACTCGCCGGGATTGAGGTCTTCCAAACCGGCGACGGACCGCGTGCGACGCGCGCCAGCACTGACGCCGGGGGCCGGTTTGTGCTGGGCGGATTTCGCCAGGGGCCGGTGTTCCTCCTGGCGCGGGCCGACGGATTCCGGTTCCACGGCCAGTTGATCAGGCGGGCTGAAAGCGAAGTGACCGTCGAGCTCACCCGCACGACCGAAAGGCCGACGCGCGCGCTGCCGATGCTTCCCGACCCGATACCGGGCGAAGAATTGCGAGCTCTGGCGCGGCGGCTGATTGAGCCCTTCTGGAACGACGCCGGCACTGCGGGAACGGACCGCGCGAAGTTCCGCGAGTTAAGCGCACTGGCCGCCGTCGATCCGGCACGGCTGCTCGCAGGAATGGAGAACTACCGGTTCGAGTCGCCGGCGCCCAAGCTGCGGCTGCAAAAGGAACTGGTGCTGGCGCTGGCCGCTAAAGACTTCGACGAGGCCACGGCCTATGCCGAAACGATTGCCGACGCCGGCGCCCGATCGGACGCCCTGGTTCAACTGTCAGATCGATTGCCCGCCAAGGACCGCACGCGCAAGCTCGCGCTCCTGAAACAGCGCGCTGCTCGCGGCCCAGATTGCGACCGACCCGGGCCAGAGGCTGCGCGAGATCAGCGATGTGGCCGATCGCTGCTGCGACCTCGGAGAGCTCGATCGGGCGAAGGCCATCTTTGCCGATGCACGCGCGGCCGCGGCGAACGTCGACAAGCCCCAGCGAGCGGTCTTCGCCGGAAAGCTGGCGCGGGTTGATTTGCCGGCGGCAGTGGCGCTGGTTGCCGATTCCGAACAACGATCTCGCGCTGCCTTCAGCATCGCGCTTACACTCGCCGATCTTAACCCCGCCGAGGCCGAGCGATTGTGGAGAGAGACCAAGGGGAAAGTACGTACCAGATCGTTCGATCCCACATTTTTCTGGAAGATGGCTCGTGTGGACCCCGCGCGGGCACTGAGACTCGTGGAGGAAATCGGCGCCACTGCGCCGCCGAATTTTTATCTGTTCGTTGCCCTCGGTGCCAAAGCCCGAGACGAAGCGGCCGCGCGCAAGCGTTCGAGCTTGGTATCAAGGGGATCGATCGCATCGTGCGAGAGAGACCAGAGCGTCTTCTCACCGATTTCTTCTATCCGATCGTCGAGCGCATTGACCCCGCGCTGGTACCCGAGTTGCTCTGGCTCGACCTGGCCGCGCGATTTGCAACCGACAATCCCTACGCACTCACCGGCGGCTCGCCGATGAGTCTCCTGGTCAGCCATGTCGCCTGGTATGACCGCAATGTCGCGGCCGCGCTATTCGAGCCGACGCGAGTGGTTCTGCAAGCCGCCACGAGCGGCGATTCCGGCGCTTCCAGCAGCGATTTTGTCGCCTGGTCGCTCTTCGACCCGCGCGCGGCCGTCGCGTGTCTCGAAAAGTTGCCACTTCGTGCCGGGCGAGACGCCCGCCTAGCCGTCGCGCAGTCAATGGCCCGCTCACACGAAGAACGCTGGCGCGAAATCTGGCGCGATTGGACTGTGATTCTCGACGGAGCCCGGCAGGAGCGGTAAGCAAGTAATCTGCATGACGTTCACCGGCGTCAGAATTCGTTGCAATATGACTTGATTGCTGAGGCTGCACTCGCCATGACCCTCGCGCATCTGCTCTTGGCCGCGCTTCTCGCCGCTCAGGAACCAGCCAGGGCGCCGGCGACCGGCGACGTCGTTGACCCGCAAGGCAAGCCGATCGCCGCCGCACGCGTCGTGCTGTACGCGCCGCCCGTTGGCTACGGAGACGGCGAGCCGATCGAGGTATCGACCATGACCGATTCGCGCGGCGCATTCAGCCTGACGGTTCCTCCGCTCCGGCGCATCGCGGTCAACGGCGTCAACTTTCTGGTGTATTCCCCGGGGAATGCTCTGGCCGCCCGCTGGCTCCTCGGCGGGCGCCGGCACTTTGCCCTGGAAAAGCCGAGACAGCGGGCCATCAGGGTCGTTGGCCCGGATGGGAGGCCCATCGCCGGCGCGGGTTGGGCCGCGGCTTTTATACGTGTCCAGTCCCACGATCGCGGAACTGCCGCCATCGCTGTCAGACCTCTTGACGGTCACGACGGGCGCCGACGGCGTTGCTGCGCTCGACTATCTGGCCGCGCGCGACAAGCTGGCGGCCGTGCGTGTGAGCACCCCGCCGATCGGAACGCAGGACATCGTGCTTTTGACTCGGCCCCAAACAGAAGCCGAGCCGAGCGAGATCGTGATCAAGCTCAAGAGAACGAGTCGGGTCACCGGCCGGATCGTCGACGGGAATGGCCAGGCGGTCGCCGATCATTCGGTCGCGCTCTGGTCGCGGGGCGACGGAACCTGGCTCGCCCCGAACATCGTCGTGCCACCGGGCGGTGTCGTGCGCACGGCCGCCGACGGCTCCTTTGAGACGCCGGATTGCCTGTTCGTCGGTGCGCCGTACCGCGTGGAAGTCGGCGGCGACGGCATGGAACCGGTTCTCTCCGACTGGATCACGATCGGCGATACCGGCCGCGCTCTACGGCCGTTTGTGCTGCGCCCTTGCGCCCGGTCAGCGGGCGCGTGCTCGATCGCCAGGGGCAACCTGTCGCGGCGGCCGAGCTGTTTCAGGCGGGCGATGGGCCCAAGGCCACGTCGATCACGACCGATGCCGGCGGGCGGTTCTTGCTCGGCGGGTTCCACCAGGGGCCCGTGTTGCTCTTTGCCCGGGCTTCCGGCTTTCGCTTCCACGGCCAGTTGGTCAAGACCGCCGAAAACGACGTCGTCGTGGAATTGACTCGGACGAGCGAGCAGCCGAGCCGGTCCATGAAGACGCTGCCCGGACCGATCCCGTACGCCGAATCGCGGACGCTCGCGCGGCGGCTGGTCGAGCCGCTCTGGGAGACGGCCGCTGCCACGGGCGACGATCCCGGCAAGGCCCGCGTGTTGAGCAAGCTTGCAGACGTTGACCCGGCTCGCGTGTTCGCGCGGCTGAGCGCGGTGAACTTCCAGGCTCCGGAATGGAGGTATCGCCTAGAGCGCGAGCTGGTGCTGGCTCTGGCCCCGATTGACTTCGAGGAAGCCAGCGCGGTCGCCGAATCGATCGACGACGCGGGCACGCGATCGTGGGCTCTCGTGCATCTTGTCGATCGGCTGCCAGCCGGCGAGCGCACGCGCAAGCTCGCGCTGCTCGACCGTGCATTGCTTCAGGCCAAGCTCGCTGCCGACGAGACCACGCGGCTGCTCCAGATGGGCGAGGTCGCCGAGCGCTGGCATGAGCTCCACGAAGTCGACAAGGCCAAGGCTCTTTTTGCCGAGGCGCTGCCGATCGCACGCCGGATGGACGGCAAGACCGAGTATCGCCGCGGCTTGTTCGGCGCCCGGCTGTTGCGGGTTGATCGGCCGGCCGCCCTCGAGATTGCGCGCGACTTCGAGGGCACGCGCCAGCGCGGCAGGGTCCTGGGTTCAATGGCCCTCCGGCTCGTCGAAGAAGACCCCGCCGAGGCCGAGCGGATCTGGGGCCTGACGCAGCGCGAGTCGAAATCCATCGCGATGGATCCGACTCTCGCGTGGAAGATGGCCCAGGTCGATCCGGCGCGGCGCGCCGAGCGGTTGACGGCCTTTTGCCGGCGCCGACGCCCCTTGACTATATGTGCCTCGCTCTGGGGGCGAAAACACGCGATGAGGCTGTCGCGCGCGAAGCCTTTCGAGCGGGCGTGGCGGCGCTTGCGCGAATCGTGCGCGAATCGCCGGAACGCGCCCAGCCGCTCTTTCTCCTGGCGATCGTTGAACGGATTGATCCGGCGCTCGTGCCCGAGGTTCTCTGGCTTGTACTGTCGGCCCGCCACCCCACCGGCAACCCACGTACCCTGGGCGCGGGTTCCTGGTCGAGCCAGTTCGTCGCACTGGCGGCGCGGTACGATCGCGAGGTTGCAGCGGTCGTGTTCGAGAACACGCGCACGCGGCTCATGCAGGCCGGCGCAGATGACGTTTCCGACGTGGGCGCCGATTTCGGCGCCTGGTGTTGCTTCGACCCGCGCGGCTGTCGCCCGGCTCGAACAGTTTCCTTTCTCCTCCGATCCGCGCTCGCCGGTCATGAGCGCGCGGGTCCACGTCGCGGAGGTGCTGGCGCTGCCCGACGACGAGCGGTGGAACAGGATCTGGAGGGAATGGAATGTCGGACTCGGCGGCACCAGCCGCGATTTTTGAGAGGACCTGGCCATGGCTTCGATTCTGGCGGCTCTTGCTCTGACCATCGCGGCCCTGCCCTCGGGCGGCCAGCAGAACACCCAGGCGCCCGCGGCGTGGCGATACGTGCTGCCCGCGCCAGGTGATGAATTCGAGCACGCGCCGTTTCGCGCACTGGTGCTCCGCCGCGAGAAGCCTGACGAGCTTATCGAAAAAGCAAAATATCGGGGCGTGCCGGCGCAACGCCGCTACGCGCAGATCCGGTTCGGCAGCCCGAGCTCGACCCGCGTGACGGTCGTGGTCGACACCCTCGCAAGTGGAGACGTCGACCTCTATGCCGACACGGCCCGCACCCTCTCCATCGACGACCGCGACCGCGTGAACCCGCGGCGTTTACCGCAGGGACCGCGCCGCGAGTGGATCTGGCAAGTGCCCCTGGATGTCGCGCTCGTGGAGCAAAACGCCGTCAAAACGATCCCGCGGTCCGTTGTCTTGCGCTGGGCGCCAGCGGTCAGACGCTCGGCTATGCAGCGGCCGGTTACCTCGAGGGAAACGTCTCGCTTGCTGCAGTCGGAGCCGAGGCAAGCGGCAAAAAGCCCGCGCACGTTCTGGCCGCGCGGCGCGTCGACGGCGACGGCAACGGACTCTTGGCCGACCCCCAGGACCGCATCTGGATCGACTTGAACGGCGACAGCCGATTCGACGCCACGTCGGAGCAATACCTTTACAATGCGGTGCTCAACCTCGAAGGCGAGCGACTTCGTCGTCCTCTCCGACGAGCTTGGCAACCGGTTGGCATTTGAGCCGCTTGTCGGCACGGCCACGCTACGGCTGGGCACCAAAGACAAGGTTGAGGCTCGAGCCACAATGGTCAGTCGCGACGGTTCGGTTTTTGCGCTCGCGGGGAGTGAGAAGACGATCGTGCCGGCCGGCGAATATCGGGTTTCAGACGTCACGATCACTCTTGACGACGCGCACGGCGGCGAGCGCTGGTCGTTTGTGTTCTCGCGCGGTGGGATCATCGCCCCTCCCCGGTGGTACAAGGCCGACAAGGACACCGCCGTGACCATCGATCCAATCGGCACCCCGCGGCTTGAGCTCGCGCTCAGGGACCCCGTGGCGGTGCCCAAGCCTGGCGACGATATTGCAGTGCGGCCCGCGCTTTACACCGGCGACGGCCTCTTGATCGTGACTGCCTATCGCGGCAATCCGTCGGCACCGGCGCTGCAAGAGTTCCTCGCCGCGGTGGTCACGCTGCTCGACTCAAGCGGCAAATCATTGGCGACGGCGCACTCGGGCTTCTCATGAGGCACCTTCTGCCCGGCCTCGGTGCGAGTGCCCGAAACCTATCCGATCGGCTCCGCCAAAATCACGACCCAGTTCGACTCTGGCCCGCTGGCGGGCGTATTGCAAGCCGCAACGACCGTTGAGGTGAAAAAATGATGGTCCTCAGCTCGATCCTGACGCTGATTCTGACGGCTCAAACCCAGACCCGGGAGATTGACGGCTCGGTCGTCGACGAGCAGGGTCAACCGGTCGCGGGCGCCACGGTGATCTTTCATCGATCCGCGGGGCGGCCCCGTTCGGAGCAACTGGCCGATCCGCGCACCCTCACCGACACCGCCGGACGGTTTCGACTGGCGGTTCCAAAGGCACGCTGGAACAACGCCGGGACATTGTGGGTCCATCGGCCCGGCCTGGCGCTGGCATGTGTGGAAGCGTGGGAGGAGAGCCCCAGATCGCTCGTCTTGAAAAAGCCGCGGCCGCGCACGCTCACAATCGAAAGTCCCGATGGCAAACCGATCGCCGGTGCGAAGGTTTCACCGGAAGCGGTCGTGTTCGTGACCGGGCACATAAGGCTGACTGCAACCCCGCCCCTTATGCTGTCAGAGTCGCTGGCGGCGACGACCGGCGCCGACGGCAAAGTGACTTTCGATTGCATTGCTCGCCTCGACCAGTTGGACGCGGTTTATGTCAGCGCGCCGTCGATCGGCCGGCAAATCTTGCTCGTCGCTGACGAGCCAAGGTACAGCCTGGATTGGACGGCAGCCACTATTCGTCTCAAGGCGACCAGCAGGTTGACGGGAACAGTGAAAACCGCCACAGGTCAGCCCGGCGTTGCCGCGCAGATCGAGATCTACTCGCGAACGCAAGGGTGGCTCTCAGCAAGCCCGGTCGAGTTTGACAGGGGGCCGGTGCACACCGCCGCGGACGGCTCGTTTCAGACTCCCGACAATTTGCTGGTTGGATTTACCTATCGCGCGCTAGTTCGCGCACCGGGCATGGAGCCGGC
This sequence comes from uncultured Isosphaeraceae bacterium, assembly GCA_963830625.1. Lineage (GTDB taxonomy): Bacteria > Planctomycetota > Planctomycetia > Isosphaerales > Isosphaeraceae > CAWHMZ01. Next base: position 305,908 of record CAWHMZ010000010.1, read on the forward strand.
CCTCTCGGGGTGGATCACGATCGGCGAGAAGCCGCACGTCTTGCCGCCGCTTGTGCTGCGGCCGCTGGGCAAGAAAAGCGGCCGGGTGGTCGATCGGCAGGGCAAACCGGTTGCGGGCGTCGAGGTTTTTCAGTCGGGTGACGGGCCCGAGCGCACGAGCACGGTCACCGACGGCGCGGGCCGGTTCACACTCGGCGGATTCTGCCAAGGGCCGGTTTTCGTGTTCGCGCACGGCGAAGGTATTCGGTTCTCCGGCTGGCTGATCAAGCCGGGCGAAGACGACGTCACGCTCGAAGTCACACGCTCCAGTGAACCGCCCGACCGGTCGATGCGCATGCTGCCCGAGCCCATTCCGCTCGTCGAATCGCGGGCGCTGGCGCAGCGGCTTATCGAGCCCGAATGGAAAAGCTTTGACGCCAGGAATGATGAGGATAAGTTCCTCGTGCTGCGGGCGCTCGTATCGATCGATCCATTCGGAGCGCTGCGCAAGGCCGACAGCGTCAAGCTACCGGCGGCGTCGCAGATGAAAAATGCGATTCGACGTTTGGCAGTCGCGGCACTTGCCCGAACCGATGCGGCTGAAGCGGAAACCGTGGCGGAAACGATCGACGATCCCGGCGTGGGTTCCATGGGGCTGGTGTTGGTCGCAGACGCATTGCCCGACACCGAGCGCGCGCATAAGCTCGCCCTGCTGGAACGGGCGACGGTGCAAGCCAGGAACGCAACCAGGCCCCAGCTTCGCGGCGCCTTGCTCGCGCGAGTGATCCATCGCTTGTGCTCGATGGGAGAAAAAGCCAGGCGCAAGCGCTCTTGCCCGAAGTGCTCGAGCGCATCACGGAGACCGGGCCACAGATCAACTTCGCCGCCATGTTGGCACGCGTCGACCTGGCTGCGGCGTTGCAAATCGCCAACGAGGTCGCGACCAAAACTCCCGACATGGCCGGGCGGCTCTATACGGAGCTGGCCCGCGAGATTGCCGCCGAAAGCCCCGCCGAAGCTGAACGGGTTTGGGGCCTGACACGCTCGAGAGAAGACCGCGAACGGGGCGTCTTGGAGGTCGCCTGGAAGATTGCGGAGGTTGACCCGGAGCGCGCCTGGAGGCTTACCGACACCGCCCAGAGCGAGCTGGACCAACCGTTGCGCTACTTGTGGCTCGCCAACGGCCTGCGCGCGCGCGATCCTGCCGGTGCGCGGCGCAGCGTTTCAGACCGCCATGGAGGGCCTCGATCGCCGGATGGCCGCTTCGAAGTCAACACTTGTGCTCCGGACGTCCGCGGTCACGCTGCCGATGGTCGAACAAATCGACCCGGCCCTCGTGCCCGAGTATCTCTGGCGCACGATCACGATGCGACCCGCACGAGGCGAGCCGAGCGACGGGGACTGGAGGGTTGCGAACGAACTCGTGCTGCTGCTCGCGTGGTACGACCGCGACGTGGCGGCCGCCCTGTTTGAGCGCACCCGTGTCGCTCTGGACCGTGGTGATGACCTGCCGCCGGCCGTCGGGCTGACGGCGTTTGAGGCCTGGTTGGTCCTTGACCCTCACGCCGCAGTCGCGCACCTCGAAAAAACGCCCGTGGAACCCGGCCTCCGGCCCTCCACGATCGCCCGCGACCCGCGCGTGCAAGTTGCCAATTTGCTCGCCCTTCCGCAGCCAGTGCGGTGGCGCGAAGTCTACCTCGATCACTGGGGATGGTCCGCCTTCTTTGGTCCGGGATTTTGACCGAGACACTTTTGAGTGATCGCCGATAAGCGACGATGGTGATGGAGGCATTTGCCATGACGACGGTCGCGGTCTCGGTTCTGGCGCTGATTCTGACGGCTCAAACCCAGAGCCGGGAGATTGATGGCTCGGTCGTCGACGAGCAGGGCAAACCGGTTGCCGGTGCTACGCTGATCTTGCAGCGATCCGTGGGGCGACTCACTTCGGAAGAATCAGCCGATCCGCGCACCGTTACCGACACCGCCGGACGGTATCGACTGGCGGCTCCCAAGGCGCGATGGATCGACACCTCGACCTTGTGGGCCTATCGGCCCGGCTTCGCACTGGCAACGGTGCCACTTTGGGAGGAAATCCCCGGAACACTCGTCTTGAAAAAGCCGTGGCCGCGCACGATTACAATCGAAGGTCCCGATGGCAAACCGATCGTCGGTGCGAAGGTTTCACCGGAATCCGTCGTGTTCGTCACCGGTCGCAGGAGACGGACCCCATCCCTGCCCGATTCGGTCGCACAGTCGCTGACGGCGACAACCGTCCGCGACGGCAAGGTGACTTTCGATTGCGTTGCTCGCCCCGACCAGTTATTTGCAGTTCAGGTCAGCACGCCTTCGATCGGCCGGCAGAGCCTGCTCGTCAGCGATGAGCCGATCCAAAGCCTCAACTGGACGGCAGCCACCATCCGTCTCAAGTCGACGAGCAGGATCGCGGGAACGGTGAAAACCGCCGCAGGCGAGCCCTGCGCTGGAGTGCCCATCGAGATCTACTCGCAGACAAAACCGTGGCTCACAGCAAGGCCCGTCGAGTTTGAGAGTGGGCCGGCGCGCACTGTTGCGGACGGATCATTTCAGACTCCGGATAACTTGCTGGCCGGGTTTTCCTATCGCGCACTCGTTCGCGCTCCGGGCATGGAGCCGGCCCTCTCCGCATGGATCACGCTCGGCGAGAAGCCGTACGTCTTGCCGCCGTTTTTGCTGCGGCCGCTTTGCAACAAAACGGGCCGGGTGGTCGATCGGCAGGGCAAGCCGGTTGCGGGCATCGAGGTGTTTCAGTCGGGTGACGGCCCCGAGCGCACCTCGACCCTCTCCGACGCCGCGGGCCGGTTCACACTTGGCGGCTTCTGCCAGGGGGCGGTCTTCGTTTTCGTGCGCGGTGAGGGTTGGCGGTTTTCCGGACGATTGCTCAAGCCGGGCGAGGACGACGTCACGCTCGAAATCACCCGCTTGAGCGAGCCGCCCGCGCAGCCGATGCGCATGCTGCCCGAGCCCATTCCGCTCGTCGAATCGCGCGCGCTGGCGCGCCGCCTGATCGTACCCGAGTGGAAATGCTTTGACGCCAGAAACGACGAGCACAAGTTCTTCGCGCTCCGCGAGCTCGCATCGATCGATCCCGTGGCGGTGCTGCACAAGCTCGATGCGGTCAAGCCACCGAGGCCGCTCATGAAAGAAACGATCCTTCTTGTGGCAGTCGACGCACTCGCCCAAAGCGATCCGTCTGAAGCAGAAGCGGTTGCCGAAACGATCAACGAGCCCGGCGCACGTGCCAGGGCCCTGTTCCTCGTCGAGAACGCGTTACCCGACAAAGAACACGCTCATAAGCTTACCTTGCTGGAACGGGCGATCGTGCAAGCCAGGAACTCGGCCATACCCTCGCTTCGCGCTAACATGTTCGCGCGCGTGATCAATCGGCTGTGTGCGCTGGGAGAAAATGCCAGGGCGCAGGCCCTCCTGCCCGAAGTGCTCAAGCTGACCAAGGAGACCGGGCCGCTGTTCCAGGTCGCCGCCATGGTGGCGCGCGCTGACTTGGCCGCGGCCTTGCAAATTGCCAAGGACATTGCCAGGAATAATCCCGAGCTAGCCGCGTCGGCCTATCGGGCGATCTCCACCCAGGTCGCCGCCCTGAACCCTGCCGAAGCGGAGCGCATCTGGAGCCTTATAGTAGTCAAGGATCTACTCGACCGCGCTCTCTTGGACGTCACGTGGAAAATGGCAGCGGTCGACCCAGAGCGGGCCTGGAGGCTTACCGACGCCGCCGAGCGCGAGGTCGCCTACCCGGAGCGCTATTCGGCGTAGCTCACGGCCTGCGGGTGCGTGACCCCGCCGGCGCGCGTGCGCATTTCGAATCGCCATGGAGGGTCTCGATCAGTGGCTCAAAGATCTGAACTCGACAGGCGCGTCTGGACGTTCGGGGTCGCGCTGCCTTTGGTCGAACAAATCGATCCGGCGCTCGTGTCCGAATATTTCTGGCGCACCATCGCCCTGCGGCCGGTGCGAGGTGACGCAAGCGACTCGTCGCAAAGAATTGCGAGCGGCCTGGCACGGCTTTTGGCGTGGTACGATCGCGACGTCGCGGCTGCGCTGTCTGAGGCCGCCACCTCTGCCCTCGAACGGGGCGACGAAGTGCCGCCGATCATCCGGGGGACGGCGTTTCAGGCCTGGTCGGCCGTTGACCCCCGCGCTGCGGTCACACAGATCGAAAAGACGCCGGTCGATCCGAGCCTCGACCCGAGAGGCACCGTGCGCCTGCGGGTTGCGGAAAAGCTGGTCCTGCCGGCAACCGCCCGGTGGCGCGAGGACTACCTCGAAAACTCGGGAAGCTTCGCCTTTCTGCTCGGGGATTCTTACTGAAACACTTTCAACGTCGTCACGCACGAGCGACAGTGACGACGGAGGCTCTAGCCATGACGATCGGCTTGGGTTGGTTGCTGGCGCTGGCCTGCACGGCTCAGACCCAGGGCACAATTCATCAAGGCACCGTCGTCGACGACCAGGGCAAACCGGTCGCTGGCGCGCGGGTCGTCTTCTGGACGTCCGCAGGCTCTGAGAGCTCGGCGGAATCGGCCCGGCCGCACACCGAGACCGACGCCGCGGGGCAGTTTCACCTGGCGACACCGCGGGCGCGGTGGAATGACGCCTCGAAGCTCTGGATCTATCAGCCCGGGCGGGCGCTCAAAGCGGTGAGCGGCCGCGATCAGCTTGCCGGATCGATCGTCTTGAAAAAGCCGCAGCCGCGCGCGATCACGATCGAGGGACCCGACGGCAAACCGATCACCGGCGCCAAGATCTGGCCCCGATCTATCTTTTTCGACTCCCCCTCTCGAATACAGGAGGTGCCCCATGCGCTGGCGCCGGCCTTGGCTGCGACAACAGGCGCCGACGGAAAGGTGGTACTTGAGTACATGGCCGCCGCAGACACCGTGGTCGCCCTATACGTGGAAGCCGAGCCGATCGGCACGCAGTGCTTTCCGCTCGTCGAGCAGTTGCCGCGCACCGGCTCGCGATCGAGCATCGTCATTCGCTTGAAGCCGGTCAACCGACTGGCTGGCCGAGTGAAAACCCGCACAAATCAGCCGGTCGAAGGCCAGGCCGTCGAGATCTGGTCCCAGGGCAACAGGTGGACGGCGGCGAGCCAGGTCAAGCTCGCAGACGGTCCGATCCGCACAAACGCCGATGGCTCGTTTCAAACCCCCGACAAGCTGCTGGCGGGCACCGCCTACCGCGCCGTCGTGCGGGCACCCGGCATGGAGCCGGCCCTCTCTGACTGGATCACGATCGGCGGAACTCCGCACGTCTTGCCGCCGTTTGTCCTGCGGCCGCTCCGCACGATCAGCGGCCGAGCGGTCGCCCGGCAGGGCAAGCCGCTCGCGGGCATCGAGGTCTCTCAGTCAGGCGACGGGCCCGAGCGAACTTCGACCGTCACCGACGCCGAGGGCCGATTCACGCTCGGCGGATTTTGCCAGGGGCCCGTCTTCGTCTTCGCGCGCGGTGACGGCTTTCGGTTCTCGGGCCGATTAATCAAGGCCGGCGAGGCCGGCGTCGACGTCACGCTCGGGTTGACGCGCCTGACCGAGCGGCCGGCGCGAGAGATGCGCATGCTTCCAGACCCGATCCCGCTGGACGAATCGCGTGCCCTGGCGCGCCGCCTGATCGAGCCCTACTGGAAAGGATTTGACGACAGGACAAACGCCGACAAGGTGTCCGCCCTCCGCTCGCTCGTGAGGGTCGACCCAATAGGCGTTCTTCAAAAGCTCGATGGGGTCAAGTTCGAGATTCCCACGATGAAGGGAAGGATCCTGAATCAGCTAGTCCGCACGCTGGTCCAGATCGACCCGGCGGAAGCCGAGACGGTGGCCGAAGCCATCGATGAGCCGAGCGGCCGCTGCCGAAACCTGCTCTTGGTGGCCGATGCGTTGCCTGACCAGGAGAGAGCCCACAAGCTCGCCGTGCTCGAGCGCGCGCACTTGCAGGCCAGGAACGCACGCGCGCCCAGCCAACGCGCGGGGCTGCTCAGCCTCGTGGCCGCCCGCTGGTACGATACGGGCGACAGGGAAAAGGCTCGGGCGCTCTTTGCGGGAGGCGCTTCGGCTGACCAACCAGGCCACCACGAAGGGGGCGCCGATACGTAGCATACTTGCCCCCAGGCTGGCGTGTGTCGACCTGCCGAGTGCATTGGCGATCGCCGAGGAGTTTCGCACCAGCGATCCCGACCTCGCCGACCAGGTTCTTCCTGAGATCGCCGAGCGCGTAGCCGGAGATCATCCCGCCGAAGCCGATGCGCATCTTGAGCCTCATACCCAAAGAAGCAACGCGCGATCGTTTCCATCCGGCCATTACATGGAAGATTGCCGCGGTCGATCCGGCGCGTGCGCCTGGAGGTTGACCGAGAGCGCCCAGCAGACGGTCGACTACCCAGAGCGGTATTTGTTCCTGGCCCACGGCCTCAAGCAGCGCGACCCCGCCGGCGCGGTTCGGGCGTTTCAGATCGCCATGCAAGGCATCGATCGGTTGATGAAGGAGCCGGCGTATCAGGTCGTTCGTCCGGTGGCGCCAGGTCTTGTTGCCGATGGTCGAGCAAATCGACCCGGCACTGGTGCCCGAGTACTTCTGGCGCATCGTCGCCATGCGGCCGCCTGTCGGCGATCCGAGCGACGCTGGACAGATTGGGTCCGCCGCCGAGCTGGCTCTCCTTCTCGGTTGGTACGACCGCAATGTGGCCGAGGTCGTGCTTGAACCCGCTCGAGCCGCTCTGGAGCAACTCGCCGACAAGTCCGGGCCGGCTCCGTCGACGGCATACTTCGCTTGGTCGATACTCGATTCCCGCGGCGCCGTTGCGCGGCTCGAGCAAGTTCCGGTCAATCCGAAACTCGATTTCAGCGAGGATCGCCCGCGACAACCGGTTTCCGAAGCGCTTCAGCTGCCGCACGAGGCGCGGTGGCGATTCGTCTTTCTCAACCGCACTGAGATGGTATCGATCTTGGCCGGCGAGCTTTACTGAAGATCCTGTCAGGCTGAAGCCTGACCTACGTGGGAAAACATTTGCCAAACGCCAGCAGCAATCGAGGCGAGCCCTTCAAGCGGATTTTTCGCCGCAAGAGTGCCCAGATGAGGCTGCGTTCTTTGCGCAGAAAGCCGATCCAAGTTTCGCTGTCGGCCGTGATCGAGAGGTCGGACACGCCCGTATGCCCGCTCTCGACTTTGATCGTCTTGTCCTTGATCACCACGGTCGCTTTGGCCGGCTCGGCGCCGGTGAAGGTGAAGTGGAACAGCGCCGCGAGTCCCTCGGACCGATGCCTTTGAAACGTGAGGTGCATGTGCGCCAGAAGGTGCCGATCGAGTTCACGCGCAAGCCGTTGCCGACCGTCTTGGTGCGCTTGTGGGGGAACCGCTTCATTGCATGCGCCTGGGCATCGGAGCCGTCGACCACGTAGAGCGTTTCCTCCTTGGCCTGCAATGGGCTCACCACCGTGTCGAGATACGCCTTGCGGTCGTCCAAAAACGGGCCGATGACGTCTTCTCCGGCCGGGCAGACCGCCAGGCAATAAGCTGCCTTGTAGTTGGGCCCGAAGCCCAGGCTCTGCCACATCGAGGCGGTCTCGCTGTCGCTCACGCGGCGCCGGTATTCAAGAGGGTTCTTGCTGGCTACAACGTTTTCGACCCAATCGCCGAACCCGCCCAGGAACTCGCGATAGTTATGCGTGTAGCAAGCCGAGAAGTCGAAATGCCCGTCGGCGCCGATTGCCCCCACAGGGCAGGCCGCCACGCAGAGTTTGCACTCGAGGCACGGGTTGTAGTCGAGCCGCTTGCCCTCATCCGAGATCTCGGCGTCAACCAGGATCGTGTCCAGCAAGATGAAGTTGCCGAACTTGGGATGGATCACGTTGCGATGGATGCCCATGTGACCCAGCCCGGCCGCCACGGCCACCGGCTTGTGCGAGATCACCCAGATCTTGCCGGGCTGGCGATCCATCTCCATCGGAAAGCCCATCGATGGATTGACGGCGCGGTGTCCTTGCGCCTCGAGCGCGGCCACGATCGAGCTGGCGACCGCGTTGGTTCGCTCGCCCGTGTGGTGAAACTCGAGGTTGGCGACCGAGCGTGCCGGGCTCCTGATCGGCTCGCGATTCATCCGGCAGACGATGCTCACCAGTGCCTTGGTCCAGGGAAACTGCCGCAGAATGTCACCGCGCTGGTCGTCGAGCTCGGGCCGCCCGATCAAGACGAAACCCACGTCGTCGGCACCGGCTTCCAGACACAGCCGCCGGAGTTCGCCGGCATCGAGCACCGCGGGCGGCGGTGCATGGGGGCTCTGGCGGTATCGGACCACCGTCGGGTGAAGGTCCAGCTTGGCCATTGTCAGCTCCTCATGCGGGATTGTTGTATGTACAACTTGCGAGGCGCGGTGTCGCCCGCGCCGCCGCAACCGTCGTTTCAATCGGCCGGCTTTCCGAAGCCGAGTCGCGCGGCCAGGCGGAAAGGCGCAACCTCGCCGTCGGCGCCGATCAACCGCGCGGCTTCGGCCTGGGCTTTTTGCCACGCCGGTAGGATTTTCGTGATGAGCTTGGTGCCCTCACGCGTGAGACAGATCGTCTGGTTGCGGCCGCCGCCCGGCGGGTCCGACTGCAGCCAGCCGCGCGTTTTCATGAGCTCAAGGTCGCGGCTGAGCGTGGACTTTTCGATCTTGAGCGCCCGTCCGAGGTCGACTGGTCGGACCTCTCCCAAATGGGCGACGGCTGCCAGGATATTGGCCTGGCTGATCCGCAGCCCGAAAGGTCGCAGGGACTCGTCATACACCGCCGAAAGCACCCGGTTAATCAGCCGCACGCGCACGGCGATGCATTCCTGCGCCATCACAGCGGCTGCTTCACGCTTTGACGATCGACGCTCCATGTCTAAGTTGTATCTACATCAAGCGGCCGCGTCAAGAGGGCTGGGACTCCTTTGAGGGCGAGCCCTGGCGCATCGCCTTGAGGCTGTTGTCGTTCTGGGTTAGGCTTAGAGTCGTTGCCCGAGTGTCCAAGAGGAGGTCGTTCGAACATGTCCGACCAATCCCGAGTGGTCGATCCGCCGCACGGGCTAGTCGAAGGTCAGCGGCTCGACCAGCCGACGTTTCACGCACTCTACGAGGCGATGCCGCCCAGCACGCGTGCCGAGTTGATTAACGGAGTCGTGCGGCTCGATCCAACGGCGCTTCTGGCCGGCGACTTCCGGCGCCTGCACGCGGTCGTCGAGCTGGGCTGCGCCACGCCGGAACACATGGCGTTTGTCGCGCGGCTGGCCGCGGCGCGGTCGTCACCGCAGCGGTGACGTTGAGAATCGCCGTGCTGGCAATGCCGCGCGGCACTATGATCGAATGGGGACAACGCTGGACACGGAGATTGAATGATGAGCCGTATTGTCCTGACAGCCAAGGTGGGATCCGATGGCATCCTGCACATCGATGTGCCAGTTGGTAGAGAGCGGGCGGATCAGGAAGTGCAGGTATCGGTGGAACCCATGCGGCCGGTCCGGTTTCCCCTAGACGAGTGGCAGGCTTGGGTACAGTCGATGGCGGGAACCTGGCAAGGGGACTTCGAGCGGCCGCAGCAGCAGCCACCTGAAGAGAGGGAGCCGCTTTGATGCCGTTCCTTCCTAAACAGGACAACGATGTCGGATGATTCGTGGACCGAAAACGAGCCGGTTCACACGATAGCCTCGCGTCCTCGCAAGCCCTCGTGTCTGGTTCTGCACGGCTTGGGAGGCGGGCCGTATGAGCTTCAGCCGCTGATCGATGCCCTGGAAGCCGAGGGACTGCGCGTTCTTGGCGCCGGTATTGCCCGGTCACGAAGGTCCGGGACCAGTCATGCCCGCGTCAATCTGGCTCGACTGGGCGGCCGCAGCCGAATCGGCGTTTGACGAACTGGCCAAGTGGGGTGAGCCAGTTGTTTGCATCGGGTTTTCGACCGGCGCCACGTTGGCGTTGAATCTGGCGACACGTCGGCCGGTCGCGCGGCTCGTGCTCTTGTCGCCGTTCCTGCAGATCCGTTACACCTCACTCGTGCCGCTACCGGCGCTTGGTTACATGAGGCCCGTCTCGCGCGTAGTCCCGAACGTCCCCCGCCGGCCACCGGCCGTGCGCGACCCCGAGATGCGGCGCTGGGCGGCGCGGCAACAACAGTATCGCACCTTCAGCCTGCAAGCCGCGGCCAGTGCTCTCGAGCTGATCGATTTGGTCATACCGCTGGTGCCGGCCATCACGATCCCGACCTTGATCATTCAGGGCCAGCGCAACACGGTCGTCGAGCCGACCCAGGCGAGCTGGCTACATCGCAATATCGGGTCGAGCGACAAGAAGATAGTGCGCTTGCCTCGCTCGGATCATCTGGTGGCCCTCGACCGTGAGCGCGACCAGGTTATTGCCGCCGCCAAGGCCTTTGTCCTCGAGCAAAACGTTATCGAGGTGCCGGAGCTTCGAGAACCCTCTTGAGAAAAGCAGCACTCTTGCGGACTTCGGCTGCCGGGTCATCGTGCGCGAGCGCGCGGATGCGGGGAAGTAACGTGGCAGCCTTCGGTTTGAATGCGGCCAAAGCGACACACGCGGCAGCGCGAGTCTCTTTGGCTTTCGCCTGGGTTGCTAGGGCGAGTGCGCTGATGGCCTGGTCTTCCCACGACGTGCCGGGCGCGATGTCGCCCAGGGCTCGGGCCGCGGCCACTGCCATCGGCTCCTGGTCCGCGCTGAGTGCAGCCGGCTCGGGCTCGTGCAAGACGCGGATGAGGGCCGGGACGGCGCCTGCGGCCGTTGATCGGAGCTCTCGCAAGGCCTGGATCGCGCACTGCCCCCTGTTCGATTTCAGGCCAATGGCGTCTGTCAGGGCCTGGACGATCTCAGTGGGCGACTCCACTCCGCGCGCGATCCGGGCCAAGGCGATGGCGGCGTATGGCCCGGCGTCGAGGCGGCCCGGTGGTGGCTCGGGCTCGTTCACAATGGCGACGAGCACGGGAACCGCCGCCCGGGCGGCCGCGAAGAAAGTGGTGTTTTTCACGGGCAGATTCGCCGCAAGGGTCTTGAGTGCTTCAGCGGCGGCGTACCGCCGCGCCGGCGGGCCCGATTTGATGACTTCGGTCAGCACCTTGGCGACGGCGCTGCCGTCTTCTGGCCCGAGGTTCATGCCGGTTCGCGAGCTCATCTCCGCCAGGCTCTGCGCAGCACGGCAGCAGGGGTCCCAGGTCCTCGGATCAGGCTTAAGGGCGGCGGCCGCCGGATCGATCGGCTCATTTTTCATGGTCGCGACCAGCGCGGCAACCGCGATGCCGGGTTCGTGCCACTTGAGCACGGCGGCGGTGTGAAACCGCAGCTCGCGATCAGGACTTTTGAGCCCCGCGAGCAGGGCGGGCCCTGCGTCGGCGGCCCGGGGCGGGATCATCTCGCTCAGGCCGCGAATGCAGGCCGCGCGCTCCGAACTCCCCGCGGCCGATTGCTCGAAGCTGCGGAACAAGATCGGGACGAACTGTTCGATCGCTTGATGAAACTTGACGAGCGCGCTGATGGCGGCCACACGATTGAAGATCGACTCGTCGTGGAGCGCCGCCACCAATTCCGGGGGCGGTTCCTTGAGAACGGTGAGACCCAAACTGCCGAGCCCTGTAATCGCCTCGGCACGCACCGCGGCGTCGCCATCGCCGAGCGTCTCGGCCAGAGCGGCGGTGATCGCGCTGGCGTCAACGGCTGCGCGCTCGCTCACGGGCGCTGCGACCGGCACCAGCGCATCGGCCGCGGCACGCCTGACGGCGGGATCGCGATCCTTGAGCGATCTCAAGAGGGCCGCGGTCGCCGCTTTCACGTCAGGAGTCTGGCCGGCGAGAGCCGCCGCCGTACACGTGGCCGTGCCCAGGGCGCGCACCGCCTCGACGCGGACGGCGGTATCGGCGTCGAACAGACAAGCGATCAAGGGACGGATCGCGGCGGCGTCATTCGGGCCTGATCGTACCAGGTCACGGATGGCATTGACTCGCTCGGTAGGGGCTCGGGAGTGTTGGATCGCGTGCACGGCGGCGCTCGCCGCACGACGACTCTGGTCGCCGGCGATGCTCCAAACCGACATGATCACCGCGCACCCCGCGGCCAGACCCACCAAGAGCCCCATGCCCCCTTGCAGAAATGCCCGCCGCGGCTTCTTGAGCTCGGGCTCCGAGCGATCGACAGCAGGTTCAGCATCGTAGTTGCGCCGCTCGTTTATCACAGGCTTGCTCCTCGACCGAGATCGCACTCGCGCCAATCAAGAGCTCATCGAGCTTGACAGCGCTATTCTAACCTGTCGATGATCGCCAGGGGTCGCTCTTGGTTTCACTTACACACGTTCTTCACAATCGCAGGCGCTGCGCCGGGGGTGAGGCATTGTGCACCGCCGCTCGCCGCCTTGCCAGGGCAACAAAGCGAAAAGGGAGGCCTGGATGTCCCAACCACCATCGAGCGCCCCGCGCGTCGGACGCGGCGGCCCGTGTCAGTCCCAAGCGAATCAACGAGATGGCCTGGAGCTTTGGCCAGCCGTTGATTCTCGAGGTGGCTGTGCGCAACAAGCTCTTCGACCTGCTCGATACCGGCCCCAAAACGCTGGCAGAGCTCTGCGCGGCGACCGGGAACAGCCCGCGCGGCCTGCGGGCCATCGCCAACGCACTGGTCGGCATGGAGCTCTTGCGGCGCGACGGTGATCGTTACGCGTTGACGCCCGAGAGCGAAGCTTTTCTGGTTTCGAACAAGCCGGCGTTTCAGGGCGGGTTCTTCCATCACACCAGCGACCTCATGCCGGCGTGGCTCACCTTGAACGACATCGTACGTACGGGCCGGCCCTACCGCGCGGTCAATCAACAAGGCCAGGGCGGCGAGTTTTTCGAACAGTTTGTGGAGCACCTGTTCCCGCTGAGCTATGCCGCGGCAAAATTGCTGGCCGACACCTTGGCTGATGACCTGGCCCCGGGCAAGGCGGGCGCACCCGTTACCGTGCTGGACATCGCAGCGGGCTCGGGCGTGTGGGGCATTGCGCTGGCACAGAAGTCGCCCGCGGTGCACGTGACGGCGGTCGACTGGCCGCGAGTCACGCCGGTCACGCGCCGGATCGCCCAGCGCCAGGGCGTGGGCGACCGCGTGCACACGGTCGAGGGCGACCTGCTCGAAGCCGACTTCGGCGCCGGCCATCGCGTCGCGACCCTGGGACATATCTTGCACAGCGAGGGCGAAGGCCGCAGCCGCAAGCTGCTTGCGCGCGTCCTCGATGCGCTGGCGCCTGGCGGCACGATCGCCATCGCCGAATTCACCCCCAACGCCGATCGCACCGGACCGCCCAACGCCTTGATCTTCGCCGTGAACATGCTGGTCAACACCGAAGAGGGCGACACATACACGTTTGCCGAAGTCAGCCAATGGTTGACGGACACCGGCTTCGAAAACCCGCGCGAGATCGATGCGCCGTCGGTCGCACCCTTGATCCTTGCCAACAAGCCCAGAGGCCGTCAGGGGCCGGATCGTGCTACCGCCTGAGTCCCCTGCCCCGCCGCGCGAATGAGATAAAAGACGTCGGTGCGAAGCTGCGGTCTGTCGTCGATCCAGTGCGCTGCGACGGTGTACGCCATGCTGATGCTTCTGGTTCGTGAAATCAATCCTGCACGGCTGGGTCAACCTGGGCGCGCGCCGCCGTGTCATAAGTCGCTCGAAGTCGTGCATGCGCCTCGTAGCGATTTCTGGCGAATGCCGCTCCCAGGGTCGCCAAGAGAAGCGCGGTCAGCGCGTGACCGATTCGCCGGAAGGCCTCGGAGCTGACAAGCGCGACGGACCCGACCGTAGTGCCCACGCCGACGTAACGGTCCGGCGCTGTCCAGGCGGCCCAGCGGCTGACAGTCCGCACCGGCGGCAGCGGCACTGCGTTGATCACGTAAGACACCCCAGAAATGGGCACCGGCGTCGGGGGTGGTGGCGGCGCGGGCGCGGCGCCACCGGCGCGGGGGCGGGCATCGGGCTGGCCGGAGGCGCCCCGTAGATCATCGAAACGGTTCCATTCCAGAACGCGGCCGCTTGCGGCGGCACAAACGCCGCGGGTTCTTGGGGCGTGACGAGCGGATAGATGCAGTCGAGCAAGGCCTCCGTCGCGAGCCGAGGGCACACCGTATCGTGCAGACCGGGAGCCGAGCAGATCGCCAGATACGTTCCCCCGAATATCGAAAATCCCAGCCAGTACGCCCGGCGCGCGCTGCGCGCAAGAACCGAGTTGATCACGCCGGCCGTGACGGCCAAGAGCGCCACCGTGAAGGTGACGTTGGCCCAAAGGTAAGACGGGCTGCGCAGGGCCGCCAGGGCAACACCGAGAATGGCGATCATCGCAAGCAGCGTGCCGATGGAAAACCGTGGGGCGCGCATCGAATGCCTCCGTTCGAGTAGAAGACGCGGGCGCCGCATTCCTGGTCTGGCGCATGCGGGTTCGAATTCGACGCAGACTAACTGTGAATCGTCGGATCATCCTGGGCTCGCGGCGGCGCGTCGGAAGGCGGTTGCAGCCGGGCATACTCCTCGTAGCGACTTCTGGCAAACGCCGCTCCCAGGGTCGCCAAGAGAAGCGCAGTCAGCGAGTGGCCAATCCGCCGGAATGCTTCGGAGCTGACCAGCGATACAGACCCGATCGTATAGCCCACGCCGACGGATCGGTCGGGGGCGGTCCACGCCGCCCAGCGGCTGACAGGCGGCGACGGTGTGAGCGCGACGGCGTTGATCGTGTAAGTCATGTTGAAAGGGGACGCCGGCGCCGGGACCGCGGGAATTGGCACGGGCGTTGCCGGCGCGGGCGCCGGGTTGGCGGGGAGTGGCGCCATGAGCGGGTCGTATGGATCGACGTATGGATCGACCGGAACCGACGGCACGGGCGTTCCCGGCGCCGGCGCAGGCATCGGGTTGGGAGCGCCGGCGGGATAGTCGGCAGAAACACGAACGATCCCGGGATTGGCGGTTGAACTAACAGCGCAGCGTCTTGGGGCGCCATGAACGGATAAATGAAGTCGAACAGCGCTTCCGTCGCAAGCCGAGGGCACACCGTATCGTGCAAACCGGGCACCGTGCAGATCGCCAGATAAGTTCCGCCGAAGAGCGAAAACCCGAGCCAATACGCCCGCCGCACTCCCCGCGCAGCGACCGCGCAAACCACCGCCGCCATCACGGCCAAAAGCGCCAGCGTGAACGTGACACCGGCCCACAGGTACGACGGGCTGCGGAGCGCCGCCATGGCAACGCCCAGGATGGCGATGATCGCCAGCAAAGTGCCGATCGAGAATCGTGGGGTGCGCATGTCATGCCTCCCGTCGGGTGTTAGAGGATTTTCGAGTCGACGAAGATCGTGTTGACCAACGACCCGCCGCGCGCGACATAGCCCTGCGCTTCCATGTAGCGGGGGATTTCGGCGATGATTTTCGTGGTACCGACTTCGACCGTCTCGGCGCAGATGATCTTGGGCCGGAACCGCGAAAGGTCGACTGTCTTCAAGATCGCCAGGTCCATCCCCTCGGTGTCGATCGACAAGAACGTGGGCGCCTCTTCGAAGTGCTTGGCCATCACGTCGTTGATATCGAGGAGCGGCACCTTGATGATTTCCCTGATGTTCACCTTGCCGTTCAGGGCCTTGATCGCGCGATCGGCCTGGTCACGCGAAAACGTGCTCAAGGCGGGCATGCTCAGCACATAAAAGTCGGCCGCAGCGGCCGCGGTCGTGCCGATTCCGGCGACCAGCGTCTTGTCCTTCGGCCGGACCGACTGCAACAACTCGGCGTAGGCAGGGTTGGGCTCGACCAGTACCCCGCGGAACCCCTGGCGATAAAAGAAGTATGTATTGTTTTGGTCGATGGGATCGTTGGCCCCGATATCGAGGTAGGTGCCGGTACGTATGCCCCGGTGCGCAAGAAGAGCGCACGATGAGGTCTTCGCCGGCTTGCGAAAACGATTGCAGGGCATGGTCGAGGAGCGGCGGACTGCGCCGCTTGGGCGGCGGGCCGGCGGCTTGCGCCTCGGGCGGTCTGATCGGGGGCGCACCATTCGAGACCGAAGCCCGTTCGATCTGGCCGCGGCCGAGGAACCCTAACGCGACCCCGCCGGTCGCCCAGCAGGCGTCTTCGAGAAATCTCTTACGGTTGATTGCCATGACCTGTCGCTGCAATGGGTGACGGATCAACGATGAGTATAACGATCCACTCTCCACCTTTCACGCGCCACTCACCAGTGACGACCGTCTCGGGCACGGGTCTTCCGACCACGCTAGGGCGCTGCTCGCGGCAGGCCGCCCACCGCCTGCTCCCCGCTCCGCCAGAATTCCCCGCGGCCTCCGATTGACCGCCGGCTCGTGTCGGTTACAATGTGGACTGACTGGTCAGTCCGCTCGCTTGGGGGTTTGATGAGCAATTTGACAGATAAGAAGTCGAAGCGGTGCTGCGACGAGATAGCGATGCTCGCGCGGCGGGAGGAAATTCTCGAGACCGCCACTGAATTGTTTGCCGAGCACGGTTTTTCCGACGCGGTCACGCAGGTGCTGGCGGATCGGCTCCAGATCGGAAAAGGGACGATCTACCGGCATTTCCCCAGCAAGCGCGCGTTGTTTCTGGCGGCGGCAGACCGGGTGATGATCAAGCTCAACGAGTGCGTCGAGGCGAGCATCGTCGGGGTGGCCGACGGACTCGAGCGAGTGGCTCGCGCCATCGCGGCGTACCTTGCCTTTTTTGCCGAGCACCCCCAGTTTGTCGAGCTGATCATCCAGGAGCGGGCGCACTTCAAGGATCGAAAGCGGCCGACTTATTTCGAGCACCGCGAACGTACGGTGCAGCGCTGGCGTCAGCTTTATCGCGACCTGATTGCGGCCGGCCGCATCCGCGAGATGCCCGTCGAACAGATTTCCGACGTCTTCAGCGGCGCGATTTACGGCACGATGTTCATAAATTACTTCACAGGGCAGGCGAAGCCATCGGACGTTCAGGCCCGCGAGATTGTCGAGATCGTCTATCACGGCATCCTCACCGAGTCGGAACGGCGGTGTAACCGCCTCGCGGCTGCTGGGCCCACGGGCGAGGCGGGCGGCCGTGATGAACAGAAAGGCCCTTAGCCCTAGAGAGGACCGGCTCGTCGCCGGGAACCGACAACCATGAAGCGACTGTGGAGCTTGTTCCTGCTTTTGCTGGCCGTGCCGGTTGCGGGCTGTCAGGGCTCAAATGCCGCCGCGAGCCGACAGCGTCCTCCTGAAGAAGTCAAATACCAGTTGCCGATCAAGGGCCGCGTGACCGACTTTGCCGACTTCCCGGGGTCGACTGAGGCCAAATTCAACGTGCAGGTGCTGGCGCGGGTCTCGGGCTACATGACCAATGTTTACTTCAAGGACGGCTCACTCGTGCACAAAGGCGACAAGCTCTTTCAGATCGACCCCCGGCAATACAAAGCCGAGTTTGATCGCGCCGACGGCAATGTCAGGCAGATCGAAGCCCACAGGCATCGGCTCGAGCGCGAATACCTGCGGGCCAAAAACCTGCGCACCGTGGCCAAGGTCAGCCAGGAAGAGTACGAGCGGTACGAGGGCGACTTCAGGGAAACCGAGGCCAATCTCAAGCTGGCTCAGGCCAATCTCGAGCTGGCGCGGCTTAATTACGAATGGACCGACGTGACCGCGCCGTCGTCGGGGCTCTTGAGCCGGCGCATGGTCGACCCGGGCAACTTGATCAGGGCCGACACGACCGTACTCACGTCGATCATGAGCCAGGACCCGATGTACGTTTACTTCGACGTCGACGAGCAGAATACACTGCATCACGTGCGGCGGTTGATCCGTGAGGGCAAGATCAAGGCCAGCTCCGAGAAAGAGGTGCCGGTGATGGTGGGCCTGTCGGACGAGGCGCCCGCGTTTCCCCATACCGGGATCGTCGACTTCACCGACAACCACGTCGACGTCAATACCGGCAGCCTGCGGTTCCGGGCGGTGGTGCGCAACGAGGAGGGGATCTTGACGCCGGGACTCTTCGTGCGTGTGCGGCTGCCGGTGAGCGACCCCCACGACACCCTGTTCGTGCGCGAAGAGGCACTGATGCGCGACCAGGGACGCAAGATCCTTTTTGTCCTGGTCACCAACAAAGAGACCGAAGCCGCGGCCAAGCAGCCCGCCGCGGGGAGCGCGCCCTCGGCTCCCAAGAAGGCTGGCGGGCCGCGCGCCGAGTTTAGGGTCGAGACCAGGGAAGTCAACATCGGCTCGCTGCGCGGCAAGTTCCGGGCCATCGAGAGCGGGCTCAAGCCCGATGACAAGGTCGTGGTCACCGGCCTTCAGCGCGTCAAGACCGGCAGCGAGGTCAACGCCAGTGTGAATCCCAGCGTCGATGCGCCCCAGGAGGAGGTCGCGTTTCAGTTGTCCCCAGCCGTTCCCAGCCCGCCTCTTAGCGCCGAGGTCCCGGCCGCCCGGGAAAGTAGCGGAAAGCGCCGTTAAATCGTGTTTCGCAACCCTGGGAGAGCGAGGTGAGCCGCTTGCACACCCGGCTCGGCTGCAGCCTCGCCCTCCCGGTATCACGCAAGAGACAAGGCCGTGTTCTCGCGCTTCTTCATCGATCGCCCAATCTTCGCCGCGGTGCTGTCGATCGTGATCACGCTCGCCGGCCTGCTCGCGCTTTGGCGCTGCCGATCGCCCAGTACCCGCAAATCTCGCCGCCCAACGTCAGCGTCGAGTGCTCCTATCCGGGCGCGAGCGCCCAGGTGGTCGCCGAGACCGTCGCCGCACCGATCGAGCAGCAGGTTAACGGCGTTGAGAACATGATGTACATGTCGTCGCAGTGCACCAACGACGGCTCGTACACGCTCACGATCACCTTCAAGCTCGGAGTCGACCTCAATTTGCGCAGGTGATGGTCCAGAACCGCGTGGCGCTGGCGCAGCCCCTCCTGCCCGACGTGATCAAGCAAACCGGCGTGACGACCAAGAAGAAAGCCCCCGACATCTTGATGGCGGTCGGCATCTTCTCGCCCGACGATCGGTTCGACCAGCTCTACCTCTCGAACTATGCCATGATCCACGTCCAGCCCGAGCTGGCCCGTCTCCTGGGCGTGAGCGACGTGACGATGTTCGGCCAGCGCGACTACAGCATGCGGATCTGGGTCGACCCCGACAAGATGGCGGTGCGCAACGTGACCGCCGGCGACGTGGTGGGCGCGATCCGCGAACAGAATTTGCAGGTCGCCACCGGTTCGATCGGCCAGCAGCCGATGCAAACAGGCCAGCGCACCCAGGTGACCACCAAGACGCTCGGACGTTTGATCGAGACCGAGCAATTCGACAACATCATCGTCAAGACCACGCCCGACGGGCACTATCTGCGCATCAAGGACATCGGCCGCGCCGATCTGGGCGCCAAAAACTGCGACGTCGATAGCGCGGTCGACGGCAAGCCCAGCGGCAATCTGGGCGTGTTCCAGCTTCCCGACGCCAACGCGCTCGAATGCGCCGACCGGATCATGGCCAAAATGGAAGAGCTCAAGAAAGACTTTCCCGAAGGGCTCGACTACGTGGTGCGGTACAACACCACGCCGTTCATCCGCGAGTCGATCGAGGAAGTGTTCAAAACGCTGCGCGACGCGGTGATCTTGGTCGCGCTCGTGGTGCTCTTGTTCCTGCAGAACTGGCGGTCGGCGGTGATTCCCTTGATCGCCGTCCCGGTGGCGATCGTCGGCACCTTCGCCGTCATGCTGGCGATGGGCTTTTCCCTCAACAACCTGACGCTGTTCGGGCTCGTGCTGGCGATCGGCATCGTGGTCGACGACGCGATCGTGGTGGTCGAGGCGGTCGAGCACCACATCGAGGAGGGCATGAAGCCGCGGGCCGCGACAATCAAGGCGATGGACGAAGTGTCGGCACCCGTGATCGCGGTGGGGCTGGTCTTGAGCGCGGTGTTCGTACCCTGCGCGTTCATCACCGGGATCACGGGCCAGTTCTTCAGGCAGTTTGCGCTCGACGATCGCCTCGTCGACGATCATCTCGACGTTCAACTCGCTGACCTTGAGCCCGGCCCTGGCGGCGATTCTCTTGAAGCCCAAGCGGCGGGGCTCTTACCAGGCACTGCCGGCTCTGGCATTCGCAGCCCTGGGTTGCTACCTGGGCTATCAGAGGTACGGCACTGGACTCATGGTCTGGGCTGCAGCCCACGCTCCGGTGCGGCTTCGCTCGATCATCGCCGATATCTGGTGGCGCTTGCCGCCGGCGACTCCCGTGCTCCTCGATTTGGCTCCCTGGCTCGAGCTGGTCGCCGTCGGCTCGCTGGGCTGGGCCGCGAGCAAGCCGCTTAACTGGCTCCTCGCGCGGTTTTTCGGCGCCTTCAACCGCGGTTTCGACCTGGCTGGCCGAGCCTACACCCGCACGGTCGGCGGGATGCTCAGGGTCACGCCGCTCGTGCTCTTGGTCTACGGGGGAATGCTGGCGCTCACCTACTTCGGTTACGCCGGCTTCCCCAGAGGGCTCTTGCACGCTGAAACCATCGAGAAACTTGAGAAGGCAAAGGCACTCGCCGCAACCGGCCCCCCTGAAGGGGGCGGGAGTCTTGCCCTCGAATTCCGACGCTGGTTGGCAGACACCAGGCGCGATGCGCTCCTGTTTCAGGGCCTGCCCAAGGGCTTCATCCCGTCGCAGGACATGGGCTACCTGATGATGAACGTGCAACTGCCCGACTCGGCTTCGTCGGAGCGCACGCTCAGCGTGATGAGTAGAATGCAGGAGATCACCCTGAATACCCCCGGGATAGCCCACACCGTGCTCATCTCGGGTCAGTCGATGCTCTTGAGCGCATTTGGGTCCAATTTCGGCTCGATGTTCGTGATGCTCAAGCCGTTCAAGCAGCGACCTCAGCCGGCAATCGAGCGGTTCTTAGCTTGGCTGGAAAATCCCCAGCTCGAGCGCCGGCTGCGCCAGACGTTCCACATCACGAAGGTCGAGCCGCTCGACAGCGTTTCGATCGCCAACAGGCTCGATCGCCGGTTCCGGGAGGAATTCCCCGAGGCCATGATCAACGTGCTGCCGCCGCCGCCGGTGCGCGGCGTGGGACGAGCGGGCGGTTTCAAGATGATGATCGAAGACCGCGGACCCAACGCCGGCAAGCTTGAGGGCCTGCAAGAGCTGCAAGTCGAGACCGACAGGCTCGTTCTCGGGGACGAGACCAAGCCCGGGCTCAGGAACTACAGCGAACTCTCCGGAGTCTCGTCGGTATTTCGCGCCAACGTGCCCCAGGTATACGTCGCCCTCGACCGCAACGCCGCAATGACCAAGGAAGTCGAGATCCGCGACATCTTTGACACCATGCAGGTCTTCCTGGGCTCATTGTACGTCAACGACTTCAACCTGTTCGGCCGAACCTGGCAGGTGATCGTCCAGAGCGACATGACCTTTCGAGACCAGGTCGACGACATCGCGCGGCTCAAGGTGCGCAACCAGCACAGGCAGATGGTGCCCTTGGGATCACTCGCCGACATTCGAATGGAGAACGGACCGCTCGTCCTTACGCGCTACAACATGTACCCGGCCTCGTTCATCAACGGCGCCGCCGCGCCGGGAACCAGCTCGCGGCAGGCGATCGATCTGACAGAGCAAGTTGCCGGGGAATTCCTGCCGGCTTCCATGGCCACGGAATGGACCGAGATGGCCTATATCGAGCTCTTGGCCGGCAACACGGCCATGATCATCTTCGGGTTCGCAGTGGTCATGGTCTTTCTGGTTCTGGCGGCACAGTACGAAAGCTGGTCGCTCCCCTTGGCCGTCATCCTGGTCGTGCCGATGTGCCTCTTGAGCGCGATCGCCGGGGTGTGGATCGCCAAGATGGACATCAACATTTTCACCCAGATCGGTTTTGTGGTGCTGGTGGGGCTGGCCAGCAAGAACGCGATCTTGATCGTCGAGTTTGCCAAGGTGCACCGGCATCGAGGACTTGGCATCCGCGAGGCCACGCTTGAGGCCTGCCGCCTGCGGCTGCGGCCGATCATCATGACCTCGATGGCATTCATCCTGGGGGTCGTTCCGCTCCTCCTGGCCAGCGGCGCCGGCGCGGAAATGCGCCGCACGCTGGGCACGGCCGTCTTCAGCGGCATGCTTGGCGTTACGGCATTCGGCATTTTCTTGACCCCGGTCTTTTTCTACGTGATCGATTGGCTCTCTGAGACCCCGCTCTTCGCCGCCGGCCCGCTGCGCCGTCTGGCCGACCTGGTACTAGGGATTGTCAGCTTGAGCGCTCTGCGAAAACCGCTCTCGCGGGCTCTTTCGAGCCAAAAGGCGGCGCCTCCGCCGCACAAGCCCAGTGATCCGCCCGAGCTTAAGTGAGGCCAATGTGAGCGAGCGATTCTACGTCGACGCGGCCGTTCCGGGCTCTGACGCCTTCATGCAGAGCATGAAAGGGGCGGGTTTCTCCCGCTTCTTCATCGATCGGCCGATCTTCGCGTCGGTGCTGTCGATCATCATCACCCTGGCGGGGGGGCTGGCCGTTTGGACGCTGCCGGTCGCCCAGTACCCCGAGATCACACCGCCAACCGTCGAGGTCTCGGCATATTATCCCGGCGCCAATGCCCAGGTCGTCGCCGATACTGTGGCGGCGCCCATCGAGCAGCAGGTCAACGGCGTCGAGAACATGCTCTACATGTCGTCGCAGTGCACCAACGACGGCACCTATAAACTGACGGTGACGTTCCGCCTGGGGACCGACCTGAACATGGCGCAGGTGCTGGTGCAGAACCGCGAGTCGCTGGCCGAGCCGATCTTGCCTGACCTCGTGAAGCGCCGCGGCGTGGCCGTCAAAAAGAAGTCGCCCAACATCTTGATGATGATCAACCTCTTCTCGCCCGACGACAGCCGCGACAATCTCTATATGAGCAACTACGCCACGATCCAGCTCCGCGACGAGCTGGCGCGGCTCGAAGGGGTGGGCGACATCACCTACATCGGCCAGCGCGATTACAGCATGCGCGTTTGGATCGACCCGCAGAAGATGGCGTTCCGCGGCCTCACGGCCGCCGACGTGGTCAATGCCATCACTCAGCAGAACGCTCAGGTCGCCGCCGGCCGCTTCGGCCAACCCCCCATTCCCACCGGCCAGGTGTTTCAATACACCATCAGCACACTCGGCCGCTGGTCGACGAGAAGCAGTTCGCCGACATGATCTTGAAGACCGACGAGACCGAGAGCATCGTCCGGCTGCGCGACGTGGCCACCGTCGAGCTGGGCGCCGCGAGTACGACCAGAACTGCACCCTGGACGGCCATCCGTCGGTCGCCCTGTCGGTTTATCAGCGCCCCGGCTCCAATGCACTCGAGACCGCCCAGCGCGTCAAGGACAAGATCGAAGAGCTCAAGGCGCGGTTCCCCGCGGGCCTTGACTACGCCATCGTCTACGACACGACGCCGTTCATCAGGGAGTCGGTGCAACGAGGTCTTCGACACGCTGCGCGACGCAGTGATCTTGGTGGCGCTCGTGGTGCTCTTGTTCTTGCAGAACTGGCGGTCGGCGTTGATTCCGCTGGTCGCCGTGCCGGTGGCGATCATCGGCACGTTCGCGGTGATGGCCGCCATCGGCTTTTCGCTTGAATAACCTCACGCTTTTCGGGCTGGTGCTGGCGATCGGCATCGTGGTGGATGACGCGATCGTGGTGGTCGAGGCGGTCGAGCACCATATCGAGCACGGTCTGGCCCCGCGCAGGCCACGATCATGGCCATGAGCCAAGTGTCATCGCCGGTCATCGCCGTCGGGCTCGGTGCTCACGGCCGTCTTCATTCCCTGCGCGTTCATCAGCGGCATCACGGGCCAGTTCTATCGCCAGTTTGCGTTGACGATCGCCACGTCGACGATCATCTCGGCGTTCAACTCACTCACGCTCAGCCCGGCGCTGTCGGCGTTATTGCTCAAGCCGCGCCAGAAGGGCGTGTATCAGGCACTGCCGGGGCTTGCGTTTGTGGCCTTGGGCGCGTGGCTGGGCTATGAATACCTGACCGGTCCCTTCACCAGGCTGGCGGCCGGCCGCATGCCGAGTGGTCTAGGCCCCCTGCTCCAGGAACATGGCCCGCTGGCACTCGGCCTCGTGGCCGGGGCACTCGCCGGCTGGAGCGTGAGCCGCCCGCTCAACCGACTGCTCGGCTTCGGCTTTTACGCCTTCAACAAGGGCTTCGATGGCGTGACCGGGCTCTACACCCGATCCGTCGGCGGGCTACTGCGCATCAGTGTGGTCGTCCTTTTGATCTATGTCGGCTTGCTCGGACTGACGTACTGGGGATTCACCCACACGCCCACCGGCTTCATCCCGTCGCAAGACAAGGGCTACCTGCTGGTCAACGTCCAGTTGCCCGACTCGTCGTCGCTCGAGCGCACTGAAGAGGTCATGAAGCACATCGAGGCATCCGCGGGACAGGCTCGAGGGAGTCGCGCATCGCGTGGCGATTGCGGGCCAATCGATTCTGTTGAACGCCAACGCTCCCAACTTCGGCGCGATGTACGTGATGCTCGACGAATTCCACAAGCGCGCCGAGCACGGCCTATCGGGCCCCGTGATCGCGGCGCGGTTGCAATCCGAACTACAAGCAGACATTGGTGAGGGCTCGATCAACGTCTTCGAGGCGCCGCCGGTCGACGGCCTCGGCACGGCGGGCGGCTTCAAGATCGTGATACAAGATCGGGGCGATTCGGGCTTGAAGGCGATTCAGGACATTGCGAACAACGTGGTCAATGGACGCGAAGAAACGGCCGAAGCGACGGAGGGGCAGAATGCCGCACTGGCGGCGAACACAGCCGACGACGCGCGCGCCTAGCCGCCGCGGGCGAGACCTCGCACCGCAAGCTTCCGCCGCACGACGTCCAGGGCCTCTTCACCAGCTTCCGCGCCAACACGCCGTGGCTTGATCTCAGGATCGATCGCACCAAGGCCAGGCTCCTGGGCGTTTCGATCGCCGAGCTGTTCAACACCTTGCAGGTCTACCTCGGCTCGCTCTACGTCAACGACTTCAACCTCTTCGGCCGGACATGGCAAGTGAACGTGCAAGGCCAGTCCAACTTCCGCAAGCAGATCGACGACCTGCGCCAGTTGAAGGTGCGCAGCGAGCGCAACGGAATGGTGCCGCTGGGGAGCATGGCCGAGATCAAAGACGTGAGCGGGCCGGTCTTGATCATGCGTTACAACATGTACCCCTCGGCCGCAGTCAACGGCTCGCCCGCGCCGGCGTCAGCTCGGGCCAGGCCATCGAGCAGATGGAAGACTGGGTCCGCGACAACCTGCCGCAGGCGATGCGCCACCAGTGGACCGAGCTGGCGTTCTTGCAGCTCCAGACCGGCTCGACGGCGATGTTCGCCTTTGTGCTGGCGGTCGTGTTGGTCTTTCTGGTGCTGGCGGCCCAGTACGAAAGCTGGGCGCTGCCGCTGGCCGTCATTCTGGTGGTGCCGATGTGTCTTGCTCTGCTCGAACGTCGGAGTCGTGCGCGGCGCACATGGACATCAACATCTTCACTCAGGTCGGCTTCATCGTGCTGGTCGGCCTGGCGTGCAAGAACGCCATCTTGATCGTCGAATTCGCCAAGGCGCGGCATGAAGACGGCGCTGCGCTGGCCGACTCCACGCTGGAGGCCTGCCAGCTCCGGCTGCGGCCGATCATGATGACCTCGCTGGCGTTCATCCTCGGCGTCGTGCCGCTCATGGTCTCCGAGGGCGCCGGCGCCGAAATGCGCCAGACGCTCGGCACCGCGGTCTTCAGCGGCATGCTCGGTGTGACGCTCTTCGGTATCTTCCTGACGCCGGTGTTCTATTACGTGATCCAGTGGGCGAGCGACCGCAGGACGGCAGCGCGCCGGGCCAACCAGGACGGTGGCGACCTTGAGCCTGCCGGGGAAGACACCGAAGCCGCGGCGCGGGCAGGCGCGTACGCAGGCAATGGCGACGGCGCCGAGGTGACCGGCAATGGCGCAGTGGCAGCCGCGGCGCCGTCAGCACACTGATTGCCCGCGGGCGGCTGCGGCCGTGTAGGATGCGCGTGATGTCGCTTGTCGAGTTGGTCCCTCTGCACGTCGTGCTGGTCGAGCCCGAGATCGCGGCCAACACCGGCTCCATCGGCCGCACGTGCGTGGCTGCCGGCGCAGAGCTATGGCTGGTCCGGCCGCTGGGGTTTCATCTTGACGACCCTCACTTGAAGAGAGCGGGACTCGACTACTGGCAGCACCTCAACTTGCACGTCGTCGACCGGCTTGACGAAGTTGTGGCCGCCCTGAGCCGCGACCGCATGTGGTCATTCAGCAGCCGCGCCGCCAGCACGTACACCGACGTGACTTACCGCCAAGGCGACGCCCTGGTTTTCGGCCCCGAGACCCGCGGCCTGCCACCTCATTGGTTGAACGACCGCCCCGACCGCGCCGTGCGAATCCCGATCCGGCCCGAGGCGCGGTGCCTGAACCTCGCGAACGCGGTTGCTGTCGCAGTCTTCGAGGCGGTGCGGCAGATTGGGCCAACGGCGAGTCGCGAGCCGTGAAGGGAGACGGAGGACGACGGGCTTCTTAAGGCGGCGCACCGGCACTTAGAACAGTGGCGATCCCGCGAGTGGGAAGTCTGGTCTCGCATTCCGGTGCAGATCGGGGCGGAACGCACGGTTCGCAAGCAATCCAGCGGGCTCTATCTAGCGACGTGTCGTCGCAGGGAGCCCAGCTTCTCAGGCACCAACGCCTGCGCGATTGGAACCCGCCGCCGCCACGAGTATACACCCAAAACGAGTGCGCCGATGCCTAGCACAACGGTCAGGCTGGACGGCTCGGGAACGGAGGCGATAGCGACGGAAAAAGTGAACGTACCGCCGCTGTAATCTTGAATGTTGTAGATGCCGTTTTTTTCTGATCCGAACGCGTAATCGCCGCCACCATTACCCCAAATGTTGATCTCTGATTGCGATCCGGTGGTACCCGATCCCGGCCCAAAAAGCAAACCGTAATTGGTGAGGTACGACGGGTTACTGATTATTGCGCCGAAGGGACTGCCTGAATTATGAGCGCCACTCGCGGCATCGTTGGCGGGGTAAATAAGGTTGTCAACACCGAATAACGTGGAGGGGCTGACGCTGATTCCGGGCCCGAACGAGAGCAGTACATACGTCCCCAAACCAGTGCCATTTGAGCTACTGGTCAGAGTGAAGGACCCGCTCATGGCCCACATACTGCCATCACCAAGACCCGAAGGGACCGCCCAGAGCGTGCCATAGCCCGCATCGCCGGCGGAAATGTTAGAAAAGGTAAAATTATATTGGGGATCGGTTCCCACGGGCCCGGTGCCAACGAGCACGTCACCGGTGCTACCTGGCGGAGCCAGGTCGGCATTCACCTGCCCTGTGCAGCCCAAGAAAAGCGCCAAAGCCATGACGCCAAAAGTGAACCGAATCACTTGCCTTCTCCTTCGAAGTGAGCGCAAAAACGATCAGAGAACTCTGGACTGTAGTTTCCACTTATAAACGATTCCGCCAGAAAGTCAACAGGAATCGAGATCTTTTTTGGATTCTATGCGAGCGATCAAGACAATTGAAAGCGCACCGCTCATGATAATCGATGTTGATTTCACGGAGGGAGCAAGAGGTTCTCGACCAGGATCACTCACGTCGCCAGGCGGTACGCGGCTGGTCGCCCCTGCAAGTCGCCGGATTGAGTGCTCCCGCTTAATTGAGCGCACGACGTTGGTCAGGCTCGATAGCCTGACCTGCCAACCGTTGCTGGGAGTGAGGCTCCCGGATTCGCCGTGCCGGCAATCGGGCCATGCGAATGATATCCGTCCAAGCTCGCATAGGCGTTTCCTGCGTGATCGACTCAATCGGGCGTCGGAGGTCATCGGCTACTCGATCGAGCGGACCCGCCAAACCCAACCGCCCTTCTGCTGTCCGATATCATGGGCGCGCTTCGGTCGACGCGCGTGCTCTTGGTGCCTCGCGGTAGGGCTTTTTGGCCTGGTAGAGCACGATCCGCGAGCGGAAGTCGTCTTTCCGCCGTTCGTCGATCAGAAGTTCGAGCGCCAAAGTCTGCGAAGAGATCGCGGCGTTGAAGTCTCCGGCTTCCGCATGGGCGGCGGCGAGCGTGTCGAGATAGTCGGCTTTCTTCCAATCCGTCAACTCGCAGGCGCGGGTCGCCGATTCAACCGCTCTCTTGCCGTCACGGTACTTCGCTTCGGGAGAGGCGGCCATGACCATCGCACGGTTGTTAAGCGCGTCGGCATAGCCGGGAGCGAGCCGCAGGGCTTCGGCAAAATGAGCCGCCGCTGCCTCATAGTTCGACTGGCGGAAGCGGACGACTCCCAGGTTGTTGTGCGCCACAGCGTTATAGCTGGCCCCGTGGTCTAGAGCATGGACCCATAGGCTTTCCGTGTCGCGCCACGTCCGGCACTGGCCCCACGTCATGGGGACCAGGATCGCTCCGAGGCAAAGCGCGACGATTCCTGTCGCACCAGCACGTGCCCCCGAAGACGTCTGCCATAACTGGCAAAGACAGGCGGCGGCCAGAATCACCCAGCCCAGCATGGACATGTAACTGTACCGATCTGCGGCGATCTGGCCGCTGATCCGGATGATGCCCGAGTTAGGCGCCAGGATCACCAGGTAACAGAGCCAGGCCGCCAGCATCCCCGGCCAGCGCCGGCGCAGGAGAAACGAAGCGACGAACGTCGCTAGCGTCGCGAGAATGCTCGATAGGCACAGTGGCGCGAGCCAACTCATCTTGCCGTACAATGGGTAGAACGCGCTCAAGTTCAGCGGGATCAGTGTCTTCGTGATGTAAAACCAGATCCCATAGCACGCCTGCGCAATGCTCGTTGACGCGTCGTGATGCTTAACCGGGAAGCGCGTTTGCGGCTTGGCCGCGATCGCGAGCACCATGAAGACAAGGCTCACCATCACAAACGGGACCTTCTCCAACAAGGCTTTCCGCGCCGCCGACCCGAACCAGCCCCCGCGGCCGTCCCCGAATCGCCGCAGCGGGTAGACGTCCAGGATCAAAAGCACCGCCGGCAGGCTCACCGCCACCGCCTTGGACAGGAGCGCCGCCACGAACAGGACGAACGACCCCACCAGCCAACCCCACCGCCGGGATGAATCCCGCGGGAATGCCCAAAGATAGGCGAGGACCGCCAGCATGGAGAAAAAGGCGCAGGGCAGATACGGCTGGCACGAGGCCCAGGCCACGGCCTCGACGCGGAGTGGGTGCACCATGAACAGGGCCGTCGCCAGCCCCGCGCTCAAGAAACATGTCCACCGACTCTTGAGGAACAAATCGGGCCGGCAGCGGATGACGAACGTCACAGTCAAGACGTACAGGACGACGGCGTTGGCGGCGTGGAACAACAGGCTGGTCAGATGGTAACCACGCGGATCGAGTTTCCAGAAGACATATTGCGCCCCGAACAGCAGCCAGGCCAGGGGTTGGTAGACGCCAGCCAAGAACGTACTGCAGGACCACTTCAACTGAGCCAGGCCCAGGCCGCGATAAAAGGGGTTGTCGAGGAAGTTGATGTCGTCGTCCCACGTGACGAAGCCGTTGTCCAGCGCGGGGATGAAGGCGGCAATGACGAACGGGACCAGCGGAATCGCAACCAGCCAGGCGCGCCTGTCCCAGGCCGCTGGCGGTTCCTGACCTCGCCTGGCATTCGCGCTCGCGGCCGGAGCGGAAACCGCGTGCCTTGACCTTTTTCGCCGGCGCTTAATCATTAGCAAATTCCTAATATAAAAATACGTTATTTCATCGATTAAGTGCAAAACGCCGCCATGATCGCATCAACCTGGTATTCTCGATTGGACTTCAACATCGTGTTTGACCATTTCGTGGAGCTTGAAGGGCTGTTCGATCGAGCTTCCAGCGGGACCCGTCGCGATGCGCTCACGGCCCCCTGGTCTAGTGCGAGCTGGTAGAGCGCGGTCGCGCCGGCAGTGCCTCGCGGTAGGGCTTCTTGGCCTGGTAGAGCACAAGCCGGGAGCGGAAGTCGGCTCTCTGCCGTTCGTCCTTCAGAACTTCGAGCGCCCTCATTTGCGACGAGATCGCGGCGTCGAAGTTCCCGGCTTCCGCATGAGCGGCGGCGAGCGTGTCCAGACAGGCGGCGCTTTTCCAATCCGTCAACTCGCAGGCGCGGGTCGCAGATTCAACGGCTCTCTTGCCGTCACGGTACTTCGCTTCGGGACAGGCAGCCATCATCATCGCACGGTTGTTGTGCGCGTCGGCGTAACCGGGATCGAGCGACAGCGCTAGGTCGTAATGAGCCACGGCCTCCTGGAACTTTCCCTGACTGAAGAGGACAAGCGCCAGGTTGTTTTGTGCGTTGGCGGAGTCAGGCTTGAGGCGTACGGCCTCGGCGCAATGAGCGGCCGCGTCGTCGGACCTCCCCTGATGGTAGCGTAGCAGTCCCAGATTCTTGTGCGCGTCGGCGGAGCCAGGAGTGAGCCGCAGCGCCTCGAGGTAATGAGCCGCCGCTGCCTCGTACTTCCCCTGTCCGTGGAGGACGGCTGCCAGGTTGATGTGTGCGCCGGCGCAGCCGGGATCGAGCCGCAGTGCCTCGAGGTAATGAGCCGCCGCTGCCTCGTGCTTCCCCTGGTGGAAGAAGACGACTCCCAGGTTGTTGTGCGCCGCATAGTTATCGCCGGGTCCGTGGTTCAGAGCATGGGTCCATAGCGATTCCGAGTCGCGCCAGGTCCGGCACTGGTCCCACGTCATGGGCACCAGGATCGCTCCGAGGCAAAGCGCCACGGTCCCGATGGCACCACGACGTGCCCGCGAGGGCGTCTGCCAGTGCCCGCAAAGACAGGCGGCCGCCAAAATCACACAGCCAAGCATGGCCACGTAACTGTACCGATCCGCGGCGAGCTGGTCGCTGATCCGAAGGATGCCCGAGTTGGGCGCCAGGATCACCAGGTAGCAGAGCCAAACCGCCAGCAGTCCGGGCCAGCGGCGGCGCAGCAGAACCAATAGGGCGCTCATCCCCAGCGTCCCCATGATGCTCAGCAGAAACGAGGGCGCGAGCCAGTTCATGTCACCGGGCGTCGGGTAATACGCGGTGAGGTCCAGCGGGAGCGCCGTCTTCTCGATATAAAACCACGGCGCGTAGCACGCCTGGGCAAAGCGCGCGGAGGCGTCGTAATGCTTGAAATAGACTCGTGTTTGCGGCTTGGCTGCGACGGCGAGCCCCATGAACACAAGGCTCACCATCACAAACGGGACCTTCTCCAACAAAGCTCTCCGCGCCGACGAACCGAACCATGGCCCAGGGCCATTGCACAATCGCCGGAGCGGGTAGACGTCCAGGATCAAAAGCACCGCCGGCAGGCTCACCGCCACCGCCTTGGACAGGAGCGCCGCCACGAACAGGACGAACGACCACACCAGCCAACCCCACCGCCGGGATGAATCCCGCGGGAATGCCCAAAGATAGGCGAGGACCGCCAGCATGGAGAAAAAGGCGCAGGGCAGATACGGCTGGCACGAGGCCCAGGCCACGGCCTCGACACGGAGCGGGTGCACCATGAACAGGGCTGTCGCCAGCCCCGCGCCGACGGAACACGTCCACGGACTCCTGAGGAACGAATCCGGCCGGCATCGCACGAGCAACGTCACAGTCAAGACGTACAAGACGACAGCGTTGGCGGCGTGGAAAACCAGGCTGGTCAGATGGTAACCACGCGGATCGAGTTTCCAGAAGACATATTGCGCCCCGAACAGCAACCAGGCCAGGGGTTGGTAAACGCCAACCCAGAAGGTACTGCAGGCCCATTTCACCTGGGCCAAGCCCAGGCCGCGATAAAAGGGGTTGTCGAGGAAGTTCTTGTCGTCGTCCCACGTGACGAAGCCGTTGTTCAGGATCGGGATGAAGGCGGCAATGACGAACAGGGCCAGCGGAATCGCAACCAGCCAGGAGCGCCGGTCCCAGGCCGGCCGCGGTTCCTGACCCAGCCCGGCATTCCCGCTCGCGGCCAGAGCGGAGTCCGCGTGCCTTGACCTTTTTCGTCTGTGCTTATTCATTAGTGCATTATTGTACTAAACACGAGTTATTTCATTAATTAAGAGTCAAACGCCGCCATGATAGCATCGACCTAGGCCCGGGGATCCCCGATTCGCCCAGCCGGCAAACGCACCACGCCCGTGACGCTCGATCGAGCCAATCCGCCAAATCACACAACCCATCTGCTGTCCGACATCACGGGCGCAGCTTCGGTCGAGGCGCGCGGTGGGGGTGCCTCACGGTAGGGCTTTTTGGCCTTGTAGAGCACGATCCGGGAGCGGCAATCGGTTTTCTGCCGTTCGTCCTGCAGTAAGTCGAGCGCCAAGGTCTGCGACGAGAGCGCAGCGTCGAAGTCTCCGGCTTCCGCGTGGGCGGCGGCGAGCGTTTCCAGACAGGCGGCGCTCTTCCAGTCCGTCAACTCGCACGCGCGGGTCGCGGATTCAACCGCTCTCCTCCCGTCACGGTACTTCGCTTCGGGACAGGCGGCCATGATCATCGCACGGTTCTTGTACGCGTCGGCGTAACCGGGATCGAGCCGCAGTGCCTCGTCGTAATGACGCGCGGCCTCCTGGAACTTCCCCTGGCTTGAGAGGACACGCGCCAGGTTGTTGTGTGCGCTCACGTAGTTAGGATTGAGCCGTATGGCCTCGGCGTAATGAGCTGCAGCCGCCTCGAGTTTTCCCTCGCGTGAGCGGACGACTCCCAGGTTGTTATGTGGGTCGGCGTAGCGGGGATTGAGCCGCACGGCCTCGGCATAATGAGCCGCTGCTGCCTCGTACTTCCCCTCTTTTTCGAGGACGACTCCCAGGTTGTTGTGTGCGCGGCGCGGCCGGGATCGAGCCGCAGGGCCTCGACGTAATGAGCCGCCGCTGCCTCCATCTTCCCCTGTCCGTCGAGGAGGACTCCCAGGTTGCTGTGTGCCTCGACGGATGCAGGATTGAGCCGTAGGGCCTCGACGTAATGAGCCGCCGCCTCGTCCAGCTTCCCCTGGCGGTGGAGGACGGCTCCCAGGCTGTTGTGCGCATCGGCGTGGGCGGGATCGAGCCGTAGGGCCTCGACGTAATGAGCCGCCGCCGCCTCCATCTTCCCCTGTCCGTCGAGGAGCATTCCCAGGTTGTTGTGTGCCCCGGCGTATGCCGGATTGAGCCGCAGGGCCTCGACGTAATGAGCCGCCGCCGCTTCGAGGTTTCCCTGGCTGTAGCGTAGCAGTCCCAGATTGTTGTGCGCTTCGGCGTAGCCGGGATTGAGTCGTAGTGCTTGGGCGAAGTGAGCCGCCGCTGCCTCGTACTTCGCCTGTCGCGCGAGGGCGGTTCCGAAGTTGTTGTGCGCTAAATAGCTAGAGCCGGACCCGTGGTTTAGAGCATGGACCCATAGGCTTTCGGTGTCGCGCCAAGTCCGGCACTGGTCCCACGTCATGGGGACCAGGATCGCTCCGAGGAAAAGCGCGACGATTCCGGTCGGACCAGCACGCGCCCCCGAAGACGTCTGCCATAACTGGCAAAGACAGGCGGCGGCCAGAATCACCCAGCCCAGCATGGCCATGTAACTGTACCGATCTGCGGCGATCTGGCCGCTGATCCGGATGATGCCCGAGTTAGGCGCCAGGATCACCAGGTAGCAGAGCCAAACCGCCAGCAGTCCCGGCCAACGCCGGCGCACCAGAAACAATAGGGCGCTCATCGCCAGCGTCCCCAGGATGCTCAATAGAAACGAGGGCGCGAGCCAATTCATGTCCCCGGGCATCGGGTAAAATGCGGTGAGGTCCAGCGGGAGCACCGTCTTCTTGATGTAAAACCATGTCCCGTAGCACGCCTGGGCAATGCCCGTGGAGGCGTCGTGTTGCTGCACAACTGGGAACTGTGATTGCGGCTTGGCCGCGATCGCCAGACCCATGAAGACAAGGCTCACCATCACAAACGGGACCTTCTCCAACAAGGCTTTCCGCGCCGCCGACCCGAACCAGCCCCCGCGGCCGCCCCCGAATCGCCGCAGCGGGTAGACGTCCAGGATCAAAAGCACCGCCGGCAGGCTCACTGCCACCGCCTTGGACAGGAGCGCCGCCACGAACAGGACGAACGACCACACCAGCCAACCCCACCGCCGTGATGAATCCCGCGGGAATGCCCAAAGATAGGCGAGGACCGCCAGCATGGAGAAAAAGGCGCAGGGCAGATACGGCTGGCACGAGGCCCAGGCCACGGCCTCGACGCGGAGTGGATGCACCATGAACAGGGCCGTCGCCAGCCCCGCGCTTAAGAAACATGTCCACCGACTCTTGAGGAACAAATCGGGCCGGCAGCGGATGACGAACGTCACAGTCAAGACGTACAGGACGACGGCGTTGGCGGCGTGGAACAACAGGCTGGTCAGATGGTAACCACGCGGATCGAGTTTCCAGAAGACATATTGCGCCCCGAACAGCAACCAGGCCAGGGGTTGGTAAACGCCAACCCAGAAGGTACTGCAGGCCCATTGCACCTGGGCTAAGCCCAGGCCGCGATAAAAGGGGTTGTCGAGGAAGTTGTAGTCGTCGTCCCACGTGACGAAGCCGTTGTTCAGGATCGGGATGAAGGCGGCAATGACGAACAGGGCCAGCGGAATCGCAACCAGCCAGGAGCGCCGGTCCCAGGCCGGCAGCGGTTCCTGACCGCGCCTGGCGTTCCCAGTCGCGGCCGGAGCTGAGACCGCGTACCTTGACCTTTGTCGCTTGCGCTTCTTCATCATCACGTTTCCATCTTCGCACTATCTTGATCCGAATCTCGCAGCGATTGCAACCACCCGGCTGGTGATTTCCCCGGCAGTCGGAAGCCTGCGTCGAAGGTATGGGGAAACTTCGCAGAGGCGTCTCATGCCTGATCCACGGCGACTCAGGCTGACAGCTTGCGCGCGGACGGGCCGGTGCTCCGGGACAAGTCGGTTCCCGCTCCAACTGCCGCGGCCTTGCGCGAAAGCACAACCCCGACTCCATTCGATGCCGTCGCGCCCGTGTTTCCCGCCGAGCCAACCAATGCGACAGCGACCGTTGCAGACCCCGAGAGAGCAGCCTTCGCGTTTGCCGAAGAGAACCAGAAGCAAGCGGAAACCCGGCTCAAGGCTCTCAAAGAGGAAGAAGCCAAACTCAAGGCGCGGCTGCAAAAGGTCGAGTCCGGAATCAGACGGTGGGAAAGCCTGCTCGCGGCGCTCAAGCAAAGCCAGGGCATTCCGGAAGAGGCTCCTTCGACCAAGCCGTCACCATGGGTAGACATCGACCTGCGCAAGCACCCCGGCCCGCCGGCGGAAAAGCCGCGCACTCGCGTCGAACTCCCCGCTCCGCCGGCCGTCAGCCGCTGAGACGTGATCCCTATCTCTCCTTACGCCGCGGCCACCGAGGCGAGGACGGTCGAGACGGTCTGAGCCACTTCAGTGGTGAAGGAGATGTGGGCGCGCCTGAATCTCGCGAATGCGGTCGCCGTCGCAGTGTTCGAGGCGGTGCGGCAGCTTGGCTCAATGCTGAGTGGTGAGCCGTGACGAAAGCGCCACAAGTGCTAGCCTGGGGTCACGAAGCGGTAATCGACGGCGAATTGTCGCTGCGCGCGCAGGTATACCGTCGACTTCACCCGTCAAACAACTCACCGTTACGGCGATAAAGCGATCGCAGCGCGCGCACGCCCGTTCGTGCTGTGCAGAGATCGGACCGAGAAACCGAGTCCGCCGATTGCAACGGTGACGATTACGACGACCAAACTCGATGGCTCTGGCACACTGTACGCTTGGAGGCTGGTGATACTCGCCGAGAAGTTTTCGCTGTAGCCCAGGGCAAGGTCGTGAAACGCGAGAGTTGAATTACTGGGGTTGAAGTCGGACACGATGGTGCTCGTAGTGGGGAGCACGGAGGTGGACAAGGAACTCGAAGATCCAAGGTACAAATAGAATGAGGTCGAGCTGTTGAACGCCCCGTTAAGCTCCAACTGGGTTGTTGTGGTAGTAGGGTTTGTGACCGTGGCTATGTAAGTACCCCCAGGAACGAACTTGTCTGTGACAGTACCGGGCGACGGCAGGCTCGAGTTGGTAATTGTAACGGTAAGCGTTCCGGGGTTGGAGCTGCTCATGGCATAAACTCCGCCTGTCCCTGATACAGAGGAGTAGGTGAAGACACCAGCGATCTTGGAACCACTCACATTATACGTTGTAGTGCCTATGGTCACAGTTTCGGTGCCTGAGGTCGAGATCGTTCCCTCGTATGAAACCGAGGCGATGATCGAGGCGGAGGCCGACGGGACGAAGGACCCTCCTAGCAAAGCCACGAGCGCAATCGATTGGAAAAGAACCCGAGCCCTGATCGTCATGACACACCCCCCCGTCATGTGAACGACTGGAAAGCGACACTGCTTCGGAATCGACCACCCGCCTTCGGGCGCAACCGACTAATGATCATCCGCGATGTCGCGGAATGTCCTGGAAAGAGGATAACTGACCGGAAATCGTCGTGCAAACAAAAAATCTGCGCTTGGAGAAAAGAACGAATTGCGTTGAAAAAAAGAAACGCGTCCCCCTGGGAAACGCCGTCAAAGGCGCGTTGTGAGACCTGTCCGTGCCAAAGAAGCGTCGGCCTAAGCAGATTCCTCCCGGTTACGGCTTGCGCCGAGTCGCCCATTCACAGTCGCCGGAAAGAAACGCACGGTCACGAATGGACGTTGGCATACAATACATGGTAATCTAAATGATCTGGATCCGGTTGGCGGACTACGAGGCGGCGCGGCCATCGAAGATCTTGGGGGATCACCATGACAGGTTGCCCGAGTCGAGAGCAGCTCGAGAGCTTGATCGCCGAAGGCACCAGCGACCCGGAAAGTTCCGAGATCAGTGCGCACGCGCGATCGTGCCCTGAGTGCCGAGAGTTGATGGAGGCTTGGTCGCGAGCCGGCACGGTGCACTTTAGCCCGGTACGTGATCAGGGTGCAACGGTGGTGGACGGGCCAGGTCCCAGCGAGACCTTGGTGGTCGTCCGCGTTCCCAGCGAGACGCTGGCGGACCAGACGGTTCGTGATGGGGCTCTCGCGTCGTCCCAGGCGTCGTCCGGCAGCGCACCCGCCGCCTGGGCGTATGCGTCAGAAGCGGTCGACAACATTATCACCGGGCCCTTGCCGGCGGAGGCCCCAGCGTCAAATTCGGACGAGCCGACCACGTGGGGAGATTCGTCGCAACCGCGCGAAAGCGCCCCGCCCGTCCCTTTGCCCGCCAGGGTCGCGGCGCAGCCCGCCGACAGCGTTTCCACTTTGCCTGATTCGCCGCAAACCGTCGAAAGCATCGCCGGGTCCGCGTCGGAGAATACCATCGAAATCTCCAGCCGCACTGCCGCGCCGTCCCACGAGACGCTGCCGTTGGCCCCGCGGAAGAAGACCGACAACACCTCGCAGTCGGCCGCCTTTCTGCAGGAGACGGGGGTCATCACCTCCCCAGGCCGGGCTCGCTCGGCTTGGTCGTCGGGTGCCGATACCCAGAAGGCAACGTTCGACCGTGCGCCCGAGCAGTCGGATGCGACGCTCGACACCGGGTCGGGGGTACGACAGCGGATCGAGAGGACGCTACCGGAAGCGTTCGGTAGTGCAACGCCGGCGGGAAAGAACGGACCGGCTGAGTACGAGCTGCTCGGAGAGCTTGGCAGGGGCGGCATGGGTGTGGTCTACAAGGCTCGGCACCGCCTCTTGAACCGGCTCGTCGCCTTGAAGATGATCCGAGGCGCCAATGTCGACGAGATCCAGATCACGCGTTTCCGAATCGAGGCGGAAGCGGTCGCCACGCTGCGCCATCCCAATATCTTGCAGATCTACGATATCGGAGAGTTCAACGGCTCGCCGTATGTGGCGCTCGAGCTGCTCGAAGGGGGCAGCCTGACCGAGCGAATGCAGCGCACAGGAACGCTGCTGCCGCCGAAGCAGGCGGCCGAGTGGATGGTACCGCTGGTTCAGGCGATGGACGCCGCCCACCGGGCCGGCATCGTGCACCGCGATCTGAAACCGGCCAACATTCTTTTTACTTCCGACGGCGTCCCCAAGGTCACCGACTTCGGCCTGGCCAAGAAGCTGGAAGACGACGAAGGCCAGACGCACACCGGCGCGATCATGGGAACGCCGAGCTACATGGCGCCCGAGCAGGCTCGGGGCGAAACGAAATCGGCCGGGCCGCCCGCCGATATCTACTCCTTGGGCGCGATCCTCTACGAAATGCTGACGGGCCGGCCTCCCTTCAAGGGAGTCTCGGCGATGGACACCGTCAAGCAGGTGCTCGAGGTCGAGCCGGTCTCGCCGTCGCGGGTGCAGTTCCACGTGCCGCGCGACCTCGAAACCATCTGCCTGAAGGCCCTGCAGAAAGACGCCCGCAAGCGCTACGCCACCGCCAAGGACATGGCCGACGACCTCAGCCGTTACCTGTCGGGTGATCCAATCCTGGGACGGCGCACACCGCCGCACGAGCGGGCGATCAGATGGACCAGACGGCACCCGACCACGGCGCTGGCCTCGGCCGTCGCCGCCGTGGCCATGATCAGCCTGGTCGGATACGGAGCGTGGTACTGGAACCACCAGCGCTCGCTCCAGTTGAGCGCGCTCAAGCACGACGCCCAGATGCAAAAGGACACCGCCGACGACCTCTTCCGCGCCCAGGAGTTGATCGCCAGGAACGACCTGAGCGAGGGACGGGTGCTGCTCGCGAATCGAAAGACCATCCTCGATCGCGAACCAAAGAAGAGCGCCGATCTCTTGAGCCTCTACGATCGAACTGGCCTCAAGCTAGACCAAGTCGCGAAGGCACTGGCTGCCGAGGCAGCGCGGCTGGCCGACAAACAGGCCAGGGACGAGGTCCAAAAGCGCTATGATCACTTCCTCGACCGCCGCAAGGAGACGCTCGTCCGTGACACGCAATTCACGGGTGTCATGCTGCCGACCAACCGCGAGCTCGGCAGGCAGGCAGCCGAGGCCGCCCTCGGCGTCTTCGCGCTGCGGGAAGACGATGGCGGCTGGACGCTGCGCATTGCCCGCCGCGCTCTCGAGCGAACAACAAGCCGAGGTCAAGGAAGGCTGCTATGAGCTGCTCTTGGTCCTCGCCGAGACGGTGGCCGCCCAGGACCCAGGGCAACTCGACCGCGCGCTCGTGATCCTCGAGAGCGCCGACCGCCTCATGCCCGACCATTCCCGTGCTTTCCACCTGAGGAAGGCATCGCTCCTGGCGCGGAAGAAGGATGCCGCCGGTGAGAAGCGGGAGCTCGAACTAGCCCAGCGCGCTGCGCCCGCAGACCGCGGTTGATTACTTCCTGATCGGCCAGCAAGAGTACAAGCTCAACCACTTTGCCGACGCGATCCAGGCCTTCGAGAGCGCCCTGCGGACCAAGCCCGACCATTTCTGGGCCAAATGCCTGATGGCCATCTGCTACGTCAACACGGCCCGATTTGAAGCGGCGAAGACCGCGCTGGATGGCTGCCTGATGGCCGACCGCGACTTCGCCTGGCTCTATCTGCTGCGGGGGTTTGCCAGCGGCCAGGAAGGGGCCAAGTATCAAAACCTGGTCGCGAATAGCCCGGGTCGCGAGGCCGGCCTCAAGGAAAAGGCCGTTTTCCAGTTCGATCTGGCCGAGGCGGATTTCAACGATGCGCTTTTGCGTCTCCAAAAAACACCCGACACTGATCTACATTACGTGCTCCTTGTTAACCGCGGCCTCGTTCGCTTCCAGCGCGGCCGTCTCGACCCGGCCGCCGCCGACTACCGGGCGGCCGTCGCTTTGAAGAAAGACCCCTACCTGGCTTATGCCGAGCTCGCTCACGTGTACGAAAAGCAAGATAAACCCGACCTGGCGATCGAGCAGTTCACCCGGGCCATCGCGGTGAAGCCGGACTGGGCGCCGCTTTATCGGGGGCGCGCCGAAGTTGTGCTACGCCGTTCCGACTCGACGGGCGAGCAGCGCCGGGCGGCCCTTGACGACCTGAAGAAGGCAATCGCCTGTGAGAAGCCCGACAATTCGGTGGTGGTCCACGACCATGTCAATCGGGCCGCGCTCTTGTACCGCGATGGTAAGTACAAAGACGCGCTCGAAGAAAGCAAGCTCGCCCTCGTCGTTCTTCCTGACAACGTTGATGCGAGCGTGATCATCGACGCCAACGTCCTTCAGGTTCAGAGTTTGCTCAAGTTAAATCAGTTCGACGAAGTGATCCACTCGTGCGACGTGGCCATTGCCAAGGGGATGAAATCGGCGGTGATCCACGATCTACGTGGCCAGGCCGAGGAAAAGCACAACAATTTCCTGGGCGCCATTCACGATTTCGGCCGGGCCCTGGAGCTCCGGCCCAACGAGCCGAAACTGCTCGACCGCCGCGGCTGGGCCTATCTGGTCTACGACTCTCCCAAGCTGGCGCTAGCCGACTTTGAAGCCGCGATCAAGCTTGACCCGTCGAGCGGTGTGTACTATACCGGCCGCGGCACGGCCCCGCGCGGCTCGGCGACCACGCGGCCGCCGTCGCCGACGCCCGCGAGGCCCTCCGCAAAGGCGGCGCCGACCCCCGAGTTGCTTACAACGCCGCGCGCGTCTACGCCATCGCGGCCTCGGTCGCCGCGACGGAGCTCGGAGAGAAAGGCCGCCAGGCGAGGCAGCTTGCCGTCAAGTACCAGGACGCCGCGGTGCAACTGATCCGTCAGGCGTTCGAACGGAAAGTCCCCGAGGAGCGCGCAGCGTTCTGGCGGGAGACCGTCCTGCCCGACCCCGCCTTGAAGGCGATCCGGCGGCGGCTCAAGTTCGAGGATTTGATCCTGACCAATAAATAACAATTAAGTAACGTCGCGTAACAATCGGTAGCCTCACGCGTATCTGGATCGGTGCGTCCGCGGCGAAGCCCAGCAGCCGAGGTAGCCCAGCCATGCAGCGTCGCAATTTGACTCGCCTCACCCAGAAGACAGTCACGAGCCGGCGCGAGACGCGCGCTTGGCCCGTAACTCCTGGCCCGCGTGCATCATGTGGCTCGAGGAGCGCGTCCTGCTCTCGGGAGGCTCGGCCAACGCCCCCGTCGTGCTGTCAGCATCTGTTCTGAATGGTGCGACTCCGATAACAATCGGCGCACCGGTGTCGGGCAATCTCAGCGCCGGCGGGGCCGATCTCTACGAGATCCAGCCGGCCTCGGACGGTCTTTTGGTTGCAGAGACCCAGCCCGGCTCCAGCTCGCTTGCGCTACGGCTCTCGTTATATGACGGCCAGGGCAACTTGCTTGTCGAGAGCGACGGCCAGTCGGCCGGCCAGCAGAACCCCTTGGTCGAGGAGCATGTCGCCGCGGGGAATGACTTCCTCGAGGTCCAGAGCCTGGCCGGCTCGGGCAGTTACTCGCTTTCGACATCACTCACGCCGTCGTCGGACCCGGGTC
This sequence comes from uncultured Isosphaeraceae bacterium, assembly GCA_963830625.1. Taxonomy (GTDB): domain Bacteria; phylum Planctomycetota; class Planctomycetia; order Isosphaerales; family Isosphaeraceae; genus CAWHMZ01. The sequence goes on from CAWHMZ010000010.1 coordinate 347,260, forward strand.
AGCCGGTGCCCGCCAACTTTGAACAGTATTCTTACGCACCGATGGCCGTCGGGGACTTCACGGGCAACGGCATCCTCGATATCGTCGCCCCCGACGGCGTGCATCTAGGGACCGGCGACGGGACCTTCGAGGCACCCAACCCGAATGATCCGCTCGTCAACCCCGCGTCGGGCGCGTCGCCGTCGGCGATCGCCGTCGGTGACTTTAGCGGCGATGGCGACCTCGACGCCGCCGTCGCTCTGGCCGGAACCGACAGCGTCCAGATCTCGATGGGCAATGGCGACGGTACGTTTCAGACGCCGACGACCTACGGATTGCCGGCGGGGGCCATGCCCGACGCAATCGTGGCGGGCGACTTCACGGGCAACGGCAGCGTCGACCTCGCAGTCGCCGACGATGGCACCAATCAAGTCACCGTCCTCCTCAACAACGGCAACGGCACGTTCCAGGTGATGGCGCCGGTGACGGTGGGGCAAGGCCCGGTCGCGATCGCCGAGGGGGACTTCGAGAACGACGGCCGGCTCGACCTGGCCGTGGCCGACATCCTCTCGGGGCAAGTCACCATTCTGTCCAATCAGGGCGGCGGGAATTTCGTGGCCTTGCCGCCTATCCAGCTCCCGGCGGGCGCCTATCCGGCGGCGATCGTGGCCGGCGACTTCGGCACGGGGCAGGTCGACCTGGCTGTGACCGACTTGAACACGAGCTCGGTTGACATCCTGCGAGGCAACGGCAACGGCACGTTCGCGCTGACGTCGTCGGTCACGGTCGGCGCCAACCCCTCTCGATGGTCGCTGGCGACTTCGGCACCGGCCAGATCAGCCTGGCGGTGACCGATGCCGATTCCAACCAGGTCTCGGTGCTTTTGGGCAACGGCGACGGTACGTTTCAACCCGCACTGTACGCGGCGACCGGGTCAGACCTGATCAATCTGGTGGCAGGCGATTTCACCGGCAACAGCCGCCTCGACCTGGCCACGGAAATCGCCTCCTCCAACGACATCACCGTACTGCTGGGTAAAGGCGACGGCACCTTCGAGGAACCGGCCGCCAGCAACGTCGGCGATGGCACGGTGGCCGAGGTGACGGGCGACTTCACGGGCAACGGCAACCTCGGCCTTGCCGTCCTCGACCAGGGCTCCGACACGGTGACCATCCTGCCGGGCAACGGCGACGGCACGTTCCAGGAGCCCTTGACCGTCGACTTGCCGGCTGGCGCCCAGCCCACGTCGATCGTGGCGGCCGACTTCAACGGCGACGGGCGGACCGACCTGGCCGTCGCCGATTTCGGCTTGAACGAGGTCTCAATCCTGATGGGCAACGGCGACGGCACCTTCGACAGCTTGCCGCCGATCTCGGTGCCGGGCGGCCCGGTTTCTCTGGCTGCGGGCGACTTCACAGGCAACGGTATCGTCGACCTGGCCGTCGCCGACGAAGACGCGAGCACCGTCACGATCCTACTCGGCAACGGCGACGGCACCTTCAATGTCCTGCCCCCGATCCCGCTGGCCAACCCGTACAGCTTCCCCGACGCCATCGTAGCCGGCAACTTCACCAGTAACGGCATCGTCGACCTGGCCGTCGCCGACTCATTCACCGACGACGTCACGGTGCTGCTGGGCAACGGCAACGGCACGTTCGTGCTATCCCCGCAGTCGCCGATCTCGGTCGGGAACTGGGCTAGTTCAGACATCTTGTACATGACGCTCGTCGTCGGCCAATTCACAAACGACGGCAATGAAGACCTCGCCGTGGCCACCACCGATTTCGGCAACGGCGATTCCGTGGACGTGCTCCTGGGGAATGGTGACGGCACGTTTACGCCCGTCTTGACCGACGGGTCTCTGCCCACGATTTCGCTGGGCTACTTCACTGTCTTTCCCATTGGGATCGTCGCGGGGTACTTCACCGGCAGCGGTAACATGGACCTGGCCACGGCCGATGCGAATGGGTCCGGAACCGATGATTACAGCATCTACCTCGGTAACGGCGACGGCACGTTCCAGGGCCCGACCCCTTATGCGCTGGGTGGAAGCGGGGGGTCGTCGTCGGCCATCGTGGCCGGTGATTTCACCGGCAACGGACTCACCGACCTGGCCATCACCCGCACCGGCCCCGACAGCGTCGAGGTGCAGCTTTCCAACGGCGATGGCACGTTCTCGAGCCCGTCGGAAGTCGACCTCGTCCGCCGTGAAACGCCCTTGGTCGCTGACTTGAACGGCGCCCAGGATGTGCTGGTGGTCGATGCGGCCGGCAATATTCTCTACCGCGCGGGACGGCCCGGCGAGCCCGGCAGCTTCGCGCCGCCCGTCACGATCAACCCGGCGACCCGTCGCGCGACATCGCCTTCGTCTCGACTGACTACGGCCAGGCGATCGCAAGTGTGGATGCCGACGACAATAAGATCTCGTTCTTCGTCCTGGAGCCCCGCGGGTTCGTCATGGCTGCCCAGCTCGTCACCGGTTCCGAGCCGGCTCAGATCGTGGCAGCCGACCTGGACGGGGGCGGCGTGACCGATTTGATCGTTCGCAACGCCGGCGACGGCACGCTCTCGGTGTTTCTCGGTAACGGCCAGGGGTGGTTCCTCGCGCCGGTCGTTCTTCAGGTCGGGCTCGGTGTCTCGGACATCGAGGCGGCGGCACTAGAGCAAAACGGCCTGCTCGACATCGTCTATTCCAACGAGATCTCGGGCGAAGTCGGCGTGATCGACAACCTGGGCGGAGGGACCTTCGCTTCCCCCGTGATCTATCAAGCCGGCCCCGGGCCTTACGGCGTCACCGGAACGGCCGACCCATCCCCGGTCTTTAGCCTCGAGGGAACCACGAGCGTCGCCGCCGGCTATTTCACGCCCGGCAACCTGCCGTCGCTGGTGGCGGTCAACCCCGGCTCGAATACCTTCGGCTTGCTTTCGGGCCTGGGCAACGGCCTGCTCGCCAACGAGGCGTCTTTCCCGACGCCGGAGAGCGGGCTGGTGGTCCGCACCGTCTATTTTAACGACTCGGGGCTGGCCGGCCTGGCCGTCCTGGGCCCTGAGGGACTGTACGTCTACGTCAGTAACGGCGACGGGGGGTTCCTACCGCCGACCTACTATAACGTCGGGTTTGAACCCAACGGCCTCACCGTCGCCGACTTGACCAACAACGGCACGGCCGACTTGCTGGTGAGCAACGCCTTAGGCGACGTGCAGGTACTCTATGGGAACGGCGACGGGGGCTTCTCGCCGGGTCAAAACCTCGACCAGCAGGTTTCGCTCGCCGTTTACGCACCCAGCGGCAGCACGCCGGCCGCGTTTATCTTTGCCGATCAGCTCACCGATCAGGTCGTGGTCAAGACCGTGGGCGGGGTCACGACGGTGCTGGGCAGTGCGTCCACCGGCTTGATATCCCCCTCGGCCGTCGCGCTGGCCCCCTTGGACCCCAGCAAGCCCGGCGTTCTCGACCTGATCGTCGCCAACGGCGGCAGCAACAACGTCCTTGTCTACCCCGGGCTCGGGAACGGCGCGTTCGGGCCCGCATTGAACGGCGGTAACGGCTTCTTCACCGGCACCAACCCCGCGGGGATCACGGTCGCCGACTTGAACGGCCGGCCGGACCTCGTCATCGCCAACGAGGGATCCAACACCGTCTCCATCCTGTTCAACGTGCAGGCGGGCAACAGCTTCACGTTCGAGCCAGGGCCACAGCTCGACGTCGGCTATGGGCCGGTTGCGACGGCGGTTGTGAACCTTCCGGGCAGCACCACCCCCGACCTCTTGGTCGCCAACAACGACGCCAACGACGTCTGGCTGCTCCCGGGGCTGGGCAACGGCTTCTTCAACGACCAAGTGCCGACGATCTTTCCCGTGGGCATCAACCCGACCGCCCTGTTCGTCGGACAGTTCAGCGACCAACCGGGTATGGACCTGGTAACCGTCAACTCGGGTTCCGACAGCGTGAGCTTGGTCTCCGGGCTAGGGACCGCGACGCCTGTGTCGCAATCGATGCCAAGTGGCGGCATTGATCCCACGGCTGCGATCGCGGTGGGTCTCACGGCGAATGGTCCGCAGAGCCTGTTGGTCGCCAACAATGCCGACGGCAATTTCTCGCTGTTTCAGCCTGACGACAACGGGCTGGCCCTGTCGTCGGTCCTGTCGTCTTCAGGACTTCCCAATCCATCCGGGCTGGCGCTGGCCAGTTTCACGAGCGCCAATCTGGAATTCTACGCGACCAACGACGGTGCAGAATCTGCCTCCGTTTTAGGATTTCAGCTCGAAGAGAGCGCGACAGCTTCGGCTCTTTCGGCGAGCACGGCCGGGCCTTCGGCCCAGCTCCTCTCCTTAAACGAGACTTCGCTGGCCTTGGTCGGCACGCTGTTGACCGTCTCGCTCAACTTGGAGTCCGAGGCTTTTGAATCGGGTGAGGCCGCCACCGGTGCCCCCTCAGCGAGCGGACCAGGCGGGGCCGGCAACAGCTTGCTCGGGTCGAAGGGCGGACCGGACGAGATCGAAGCGACGGTCGAGCCCACCGGCGTGCAGCCCGCGGCCAATGCGCTCAATCCTTTGTCGTGGGCTCGGTTTGTCATCGGCCTGGATCAGGCGATCGAGGCCATTCGCAAGGAGGTAGACACCCGGCTGCTCCGGGAGCAACAACCCGCGCCGAGCGTCAAGCAGCCCGACACAACCCTGCAAGAGCCTGATGACACCGCCCCTGCGACCGTGAAAACCTCATTCCTGGAAGAGGCCGTTTTTGGGACCAGTTACTGGCAGAGAGCCCAAGACGTTCCAAACGCGGCCATCGATGCGGCGATTGGCGCCTTGGGAAGCCCGGACCCGGCTGCCTTGAAATCGATCTTCCCGATTCTCCCTGATTCTACCCTGACGAGACCGCACAACCCGTCTGCGCGGGTCTTGCACGTCAAGGATCGCACCGAGCTGTTTGGAGCGCTCGATCCCGAACCGCCTCGGGTTGAAGACAGCCACGTTGGGAAGGTGGCCACGCTGGTCGGTCTCGCGGCGCTGGCGACCGCGGCGCGGGCGAGCCTCCTCAACCGATCGACGTTACTGGGCGGCGCGGGTTCGCCTCCCACCCGGGAATCCCGGGGGAGACTCTTGAATCGCCGCCATCATGATCTGCGCAAGCTTGGGCGGGGCTAGGCGGACCCGCCGAAGTCGCCGTGTAACGCGGGTCGGGCTTTCTAAGTGGGACCGCATCACGGCCCGGCTCTACGGTCGCAACGCCTAGGCCGAAGGACCGCCGGGGCGCCGTGTCTAATCAGACTGTCCGATCGGTCTGATGCGTCCGATCCGTCCGATCGGGCGTCGCCGGCCCCGCCGGCTGGCCCGTCAACGCGCAGGTATTGAAAAAAAAGACCGGAGATTCGATAATTCGGGGTTCCTGCGGCCCGCTCGGGTCGCATTTTTGATTTTCCTAGCGAGTAAACCATGGCCGAAGTTGTCAAGATTCGGGTCGAAACGCGCGACCCGGCCAAGAACAAGGGAACGGGCACGCGCGTCGCCCGGCGGCTGCGCAAAAAGGGGCTGGTGCCGGCGGTGATCTACGGGCACAAGCAAGCGGTCGTGCCGATCATGTTGCCGCACGCCGACGCGGAGCGCCTGGTCAATTCGCCCGGGCACCTCGCCGACCTCGATGTCGCCGGTACTGTCGAAACGGTCCTGATCCGCGACGCGCAGTGGGACAACCTCGGCAAGGAAATCCTCCATCTTGATTTCGCGCGCGTCAGCGCCGAAGAAATCATCGAGACCGAGGTGCCGCTCGAGTTCCGCGGGCACGCGGCCGGCATCGCGGCCGGCGGCATCCTCGAGCCGGTCGCGCACACCCTGCGCATCGCCTGTAAAGCCGGCTCGATTCCCGACAACATCAAAATCGACGTGAGCCATCTCGAGGTCGGCGCCGGTGTGCACGTGCGCGACCTCGTCCTGCCCCCGGAAGTTACCGTCAAGGCTGATGCCGACCTGCTCTTGGTGCACGTCGTCGTCCGGATCGTGCAAGAAGAAACTCCGGCGGCCGAGGCCGCGGTGGCCGGCGCCGAGACGCCCACGCAGCCCGAGGTCATCAAGCCCGAGCGCAAGGAAAAAGAGAAAGAAGATTGACCCTCAAACTGGTGGTTGGCCTGGGCAACCCGGGCAACCGGTACCAAGGCACCCGGCACAACATCGGCTTCGATCTCGTCGACATGCTCGCACGCGGCGGCTCACGCGCGAGCTTTACTCACAAGTTCGAAGGCCAGCTCGCCGAGATCGAGATCGACTTCCGCCGCGTGCTGCTTTTGAAACCCGAAACATTCATGAACTTGAGCGGCCGCTCGGTCGGCCAGGCGGTGCGATTCTACAAGTTACCGGTTGACAGACGTGCTGGTCGTCTGCGACGATCTTAGCTTGCCCTTGGGCAAGCTGCGGCTGCGGCCCGGTGGGTCCGACGGCGGGCAGAAGGGACTGCGCGACATCGCCGCCCACCTCGGCACCGAACAATTTCCACCGACTGAGGATCGGCATCGGCGACCGCGAAAACGTCGATGCCACCGACTTCGTCCTGAGCCAGTTCAAAAGCGCCGAACGGCCGGTCATCGACGACGCCCTGATCCTCGCCAGTCAGGCCGTCGCCGTGTGGGTCACGCAGGGAATCGATGCCGCCATGAACCGCTTCAACGGCGGCCACCAACCGTCAAACCATGAGCCAACGGAGGAAACCGCATCTTGCCAGCCGAACACCTACGAGGGGATGTTTCTGCTCGACAGCGCCAAGGCCGCCACGGCCTGGGACGACACCGTCAAGCACGTGCACGACATTCTGACCAAGCACCAGTCCGAGATCGTGGCCAGCCGCCAGTGGGACGAGCGCCGGTTGGCCTATCCGATCAGGCGGCCACAAAAAAGGCACCTACCTTCTGACTTACTTCCGGACTGACGGCAAGAACCTCAAGGAAATCGTCGCCGACTGCCGCTTGAGCGACGTCATCCTGCGCGAGCTGGTGCTCAAGGTCCATCCCAAGCTCGCCGACCATCTGGTCAACCAGGCGATGACCTCGACGCCCAACGTCGATGCCGAAGAGCGCGGTCCCGGCGAGGAGGAAATGGACGACCGGCCACGCAGACGTCGACGCGACGACTGAACCGCCAAGCCGCCGCCGATCAATCAGGCGAGCCGGCCAGTCCGCCACAATTTTGTACTGCACTCTTGTCTACCAAAAGAAGATTTGTTAGCCTTTGGTCGTGAGGCAAAGTGCCATAGCGAGGCGCCAGGCTGCGCACGACGAGACGAGAGTTGCGAGACCACGGAGAACACCAAGGAGAGGGAGGGCCCGGGCAATGGCCGATTTGAACAAAGTATTTCTGATGGGTCGACTCACTTTTGACCCCGAGCTGCGGCGCACGCCCAGCGGGACAGCGGTCACCGAGCTTCGGCTGGCGACCAATCGGTCGTGGAACGGGCGCGACGGCGAGCGGCGCGAGGAAACGCTGTTTGTCGACGTGACCGTCTGGGACCGGCAGGCCGAGAACTGCTGCCAGTTCCTCAAGAAGGGCAGCTCGGTGCACGTCGAAGGCTCACTGCGCACGGAGACTTGGGACGACAAGAACACCGGCGAAAAGCGTTCGAAGGTGCGTGTGCATGCCGATCGTGTGCAATTCCTCGATTCGCGTCGCGGTGACTCCGGTGGCGGGGGCAGCCCCGACGACGACTACGCCGCGGCCTCGCCCGCGCGCGAGCCGGCCGCGCGGCGCTCTGGAGGGTACACCGGCCGGCCGGCCGGCGGCAGCCAGGGCGACGTGCGCGCGCCGGCGACCAACGGCCCTAACCTGGCCGCTCCAGCCGTCCCGCAGGCCCCGGCCGATCACACCGACTTGGAAGACGACGATATCCCGCCATTCTAACTGGAACTCTCATGGCCAAGACGACTGACACCACAGCCGCCGAACTCAAGCCCAAAACCGCGACCGCCACGGCCAAAGCGCAGCCCAAGACAGCCGAGCGGGCCCAGGCGAAGACCGCGCGCGAGGGCCCGCCGCGCAAGCCCGGCGTCGAGCGGCGACAGAACCATCCGGTGCGCGCCAAACACGGCTACATCCAGCTCATCCTGACTCAGGCGATCCCAAAGCTCGGCCAGTCCGGCGACGTGGTCAAGGTCCGCCCGGGATTTGCGCGTAACTACCTGGTTCCCCAGGGGCTCGCCACGTTCGCAACCCAGAACAATCTGCGAATGATCGAGAAACATCGCCAGCGGCTCAAAGAACTCGAGCAAGCCCGGCACGCCGATTTGCAGAACCTCGCCGCGCAGATCGCACAGCGCTCGCTCACCATCGAGGCTAACGCCAACGCCGAGGGGCACCTCTATGGTTCGGTCAACGCCGACCAGATCGCCGCAGCGCTTCGCGCCGAGGGTTTCCCTGTCGAAAACGACCAGGTCCGCATCGAAGGGCCGCTCAAAGAACTGGGGCTCTATTCGATCCGAATTCACCTGGCCTCAGACATCGAGGGCGAGCTCAAACTTTGGGTCGTGCCGACTCACACCGAAGAGGCCGCGACTTGAATCGCACTGCTGTGTTGGTCGGGCTTTCCTGCCTAACGCGTATTGGCCAACGTGCCCTGCCGTCAGGCTGGAAAGCCCGACCTACACCGCGCGACGACTTCGGCGGATCCGCTTAGCCCGGAGAATCGCGCCGGCCGCCGCGCGATCAGGCTAATTCGTCCGATCCGTCCGATCCGTCCGATCGGTCGCCGCGGCCGGCCCGCGCAGCTTCTTGCGGGCCCACTCAGCGCACGGTTGCAGAGCGCAGCCTGAGTATCCTGAGCCGGCCGCCCGGCATCGACCTGGCAAAATTCGACCAGCAGCTCGCACGAGCCCCAAACGGCCCGCGATCCTTCACGGACACCAACGGCGGGCAAGGCTGCATGGCTTCTGCGCAGGCGGTCGACTTGCGCTGCATGTTGCCAAAGCAAGCCGCAAAGCACGGCTACCGGTATCATTCGGCGTTTTGGTACCGAACGCGGGTTTTTCACAACGAACGCGCTTGCGCGGTACGATACAGTAGTTCATACCGATCGTGCGCCGAGAAAACGCGCCTGCTCTTTGCGTGCGGAGCGCGGAAACCAGGTACAATCGAAGAGGACTGCTCGGCGTCGTGCAGGCCTCGGCGTCGATCGGCGTTGAGCCGTTAGCCAAAGGCTGGGCTCGATCGCGGCGCCGGTCCGGGCGTGGGGGCAGATTCGGGGCGCGGTGGAATTGCGGAGCGCGACCAACGATGGCGACTTCCTTTCAGGGTCAGGGTAATAGTCCCAACGGCGCCGGCGCGCTGCCAAAACCGACGGAGCGCCCTGGCCGATCGTCTGCCGCCGCAGAATATCGAAGCCGAGCAGAGCGTGCTGGGCAGCATCCTGCTCGACAACGAGGTCCTGCACGACATCATCCCCTTCCTGCGGGTCGAGGATTTCTATCGCGATGCCCACCAGGTGATCTATGCGGCCGATCCGCGACCTGTACGACAAGAACAAGGGAATCGATGCGGTCACCCTGGCCGAAGAGCTGCACTCGTCGCGATCAATTCGAGCAAGTCGGCGGCGATGAAACGCTGGCCGAGATCGCAGACGAGCGTCCCCCACGCGGCCAACGCCAAGTACTACGCCGAGATCGTCAAGGAAAAAGCGACCAACCGCCAGTTGATCGAGAACGCCACCGACATCATTCGCGACGGTTATTCCAATCAATTCACCGCGCAGGAGTTGCTCGAATCGGCCGAGCGGAAGATCTTCAGCATCGCCGAGGACCAGATCCGGGGCGAGACGCTCGAGCTCAAGGACGTCGTCAAGCAGGCGATGGACCAGATCGCCACTTCGAGCCGATTCGGGCGGGCACTCGGTCACCGGCGTTTCGCGACCGGGCTCGTCGACCTCGACGACATCACGGGCGGGCTTCCACCCGGGGCAATTGATCATCCTGGCGGCCCGGCCCAGCATGGGCAAGACGGCCATGGCGCTGAACATCTGCGACCACGTCGGCATCAACAACAAGGTTCCCGTCCTGTTCGTCAGCCTCGAGATGGGCCACCTCGAGATCGGCGAACGGCTCTTGCTGCGCTCGCTCGCGGGTCGACGGACACAAGCTGAGAACCGGCCTGGGAATGGGCATGCGCGAATTGACGCAGCTCAGCAAGGCGTTCAAGGAGCTCAGCGGCGGGTCAATCTTCATCGACGATACGCCGGCGCGGAACATGATGCAGATCGCGGCCAGCGCGCGGCGGCTCAAACGCCGGCAGCCAGATCGGCCTGATCATGGTCGACTACATCCAGCTGGTCGACACCGAAGACACGCGCGACAGCCGCCAGGAGCAGATCGCCAAGATCAGCCGTCGGTTGAAGACGCTGGCCCGCGAGCTCAAAGTTCCGGTCATCGCCCTCTCGCAGCTCAACCGCGCCGTCGAGAGCCGCGAAGACAAGCGGCCGCGCATGGCCGACTTGCGCGAATCGGGCGCCATCGAGCAGGATGCCGACCTGGTCTTGCTCCTGCATCGCCCCGAGTACTACGACGCCAACGATCCAGCCGGGAATCGCCGAGCTGATCGTCGCCAAGAACCGCAACGGGCCGACCGGCAGCGTCAAGCTGACCTTCCTCAAGAACCTGACGCGATTTGAAAACATGGCCTCGGTGGCCGAGCCGCTGCTCGACGACGTCGGCGCGACGTATTGAAGCGCCGGTCCGGGTGGCGTGACCGTCAAGGCGGCGGCCAGGGATCGTCGGGCTCGAGCCATTCCGGCCGCGGCTCGGGGTCGGCCACCAGGTACTCCTTGAGCGCATGATAAACATTTGCCGCGTCGAGCGTGCGACCATGCTCCGGCAGATCGAGCAGCGCGGCCGCGTCGTAGAGGTTGGGCTGCAACGGGGCGCCGCGCCCGCTCGCAGGCACCCACTGATGGCCGAACGCCCGGCGAATGTCATCGCGCGAAAGCCCCAAGCGGCGCGCCACCTGCTCGGCTCGGTCGAGGCGCCGCAAATACAAGCGCTGCCACCTGGCCTGCTCGTAGAGGATGGCGTTGGCCCGCATCGTTTGCAGCTTGACGATCGGAAACCTCTTCCGCTCCGACGGCAACAGCGCCGGCACGCTGGCTCGTACCAGGGCGTCGACTCGGGGGCGGTTGAGCGCGATCAGCAACAGTGCCAAGAGCACCGCCATGAGCGCGCCCTTGAGCGTCAAGGCAACGGGTGCTGCAGCACCGCCGTAGCGGACCGACGTGCGATCGGCGGCAGACCACCAGCTCGTGACGAAAAGCACGAGCCCTATCTGGGGCAGCGCGTCGTACCACGGCACGATGTAATGCATGTTGGTCGTGCGCAGGTACTGATAGTCCATGTAGCCGCGAACGGTCCACTCCATCACGTAGCTGCCGAGGAGCAGCGCCACGCCGGCGCATTCCAGCGGCATGAGCCCGCGCAGCATCGCCTGCGCCAGGCGCGCACGCCGGGCGATGTCGCTGGTGTGGCTCCGGGGCGCCGGCCGCGGTACGCGAGCGAACGCAACCAAACGGCGAAGATCGCCAATGTGATGATCGTACCCTGGGCTTGCGTTGTCGGCGCGGCCAAACCCAAGTTGCCCAAGAGCAGGTTTTCCGGAATCGACTGCGCCGTGTAGAGAAGGCCGCGCAGCGGACTGGCCGCCTCGCTCACGGTGCGGCCGTGAAAGCTGACCCTGGTGTCGACTTGTCGCCCGGCCAGGGCCAACCCGAGCGCCACGGCCACGATCGATGCCGCCAGGGGCACGGCCGCGGCAATCCGACAGCGCCGGCGACCATCGACCCAGAGATAAATCGCGGCCACCGGCCCCGCCAGATGGCCGGCCGACCAGATCCAGCCGGCGATCGGGGCAGCGATCGCCGCCAACAAAAGAGCGAGCGCCTTTCCGGTCCGCCGGTAGTGCTGCGCGTACCAGAGCGTCGCCAGAATTCCGAGCCCGGCCCACAGGGGCTGCCCTGCCGAATACCACGTGACAGGCGCCAGCATGAGCGAAGTGGTTCCGACCATGACCGTCGCGAAGAGCCCGAGAGCCGGTTGACCGGCCTCGCGCAACCAGGCGGCCGGTCATGAGCATGACGGCAACCAGGATCGAGTAACTCGCGATCGCCAGCACGGCACTGGCGCGCTCGAGGCTGCCCGCACAAGCCGCCAGCGCGTAGGTCACAAGCCGCCACGCCGGAATGATGTGCGCGTTGTGCGGCCGGAACAGGTTTTCGAGCGTGCTATGCCAGGTGCGCGAGCCCGCCAAGTAGGCCACGTCGTCACTGAAGAGCATGTAAATATCTAGTGGCTCGCGCGGCACATGTGCCCGCAGCGGCATCTGGTCGGCTTGGAAAAACAAGATCGTCGGCGCCGACACGAGGGCCACGGCCAAGAGCGCGCGCCCGGTTCGTCCCAGCGAGCGTCGCAATAGAGCCTGATCCACGGTGGTGCCTCAACGGTGCGCGCGGGCTTCCTGCAACATGGCCATGGCTTCCTGGCGTGTGCCCTCGGCGGCCGAATCGCCGCGCAGCATCGCCGCCAGCTCGTCGATGCGTTCCGCGTCGTCCAGCTCTCTGATGATCGTGCGCGACCGGCCGCGCTCGGTTCGCTTGCGGATGACCCAGTGGCGATCCGCGTAGTTGGCGAGTTGAGGAAGGTGAGTCACGCAGATGACCTGATGATGGCGGGCGAGCTCGGCGAGTGCCTGGCCCATTGCCGAGCCGAGCCGGCCGCCAACCCCCGCGTCGATCTCGTCGAAGACAAGCGTCGGCACGCCATCGACGGCGGCCAGCACCGTCTTCACGGCGAGCGTCAGGCGCGACAGCTCGCCTCCCGATGCGACCTTGCGCAGCCGGCGCGGCTCTTCGCCGCAATTGGCCGAGAAGAGCATCTCAACTCGATCGACCCCCGATTCCGCCGGCCCTTGCACCGTCGGATCGTCGTCCAGAGCGAGTGTTTCAACCGCGACTGACAATGATGCACCGTCAAGCCCCAGCGGCTTGAAGCGCTCTTGGATAACCCGCGCGAACTCCTTGGCGAGCTTGCGCCGCGCCACCGTGAGCCTTGCGGCGGCCTCTCTCAAGTGGTCCCAGGCGCGCGCCAGCGGCTCTTCGATCGCGTGCAGGTCGAGTTCATCGTTTGCAAGCGCGGTCTGCCGCGCCTTTGTGGCCGCCAGCCGCTCTGCGAGTTCGTCGGGCGTGCAGTGAAACCGCGCGGTCAGTTGCCGGTACGTGGCCATCCTGGTTTCGAGCTCTTCGAGCCGCTCCCGGTCGTCTTCCCAGTTGCGCTCTATGGTCCGCAGCGTCAAGGCGACCTCGCGCGTCTCGTCGGCAAGACGTTCGAGCGCCCTGAGCGCCTGCGCGATCTCGGGCGCTGCCTTGGTTACCGGCTCGAGGGCCCGGGCGACCTTGGCCAGCAGGTCCTGCGCCGAATGGTCGTTCTCGTAGAGAAGCGCATAACCCGCTCCGGCCGCGGTGCGCACTTGCTCGCCATACTGCAGCCGCCGCGCAGCGCGCACCAGCTCGTCGTATTCGCCGGGTCGAGGATCGGCCGCCGCCAACAAGTCATGCTCAAATTCGAGCAAAGCGCGCTCGCGCAGCCGCGCCTGGGCCGAGCTGACAAGCTGCTCGCGTTTTCGGCGCAAGGCTTCATGCGCCTGCCGCGCGAAACGGTAGCCCGAAAGCAGCGATCCCAGACCGCCGTAAGCATCCAGAAGCGCTCGCTGTCGATCAGGGCCCAAGAGCGCGCGGCCGTCAAGCTGGCCGTGGATATCGACCAGACGCTCCCCCAGCTTCTGCAACGTGGCCAGCCCGACCGCGTTGCCGTTGACCCTGGCGCCGCCGCGCCCCTGCGACGACACGAGCCGCGTGATCACCAGGCGTGGGCCGTCGACCGGCAAGCCCAGTATGTTCTCGACCTCGGCGCGCAGGGCGGGGTCGTCGATCTCGAAGACCGCCGACGCCCGGGCCTCGCGCGCGTCGGTGCGGATCAGCTCGGGTGAGGCCTTACCCCCCAGGGCCAAGCCCAGCGCAGTCAAAAGGAGGCTCTTGCCCGCGCCGGTTTCGCCCGTCCAGACGCAGTAACCGCGCTCGAGCTCGACCCGCGCGTCTTCGAGGAGGGCGAGGTTTTGCACCGAAAGCTCGCGCAGCACCGCGCACGACCCGACCGCGCCCCCGGCTTCCGGCCGCAGCCTGGAAGCCTGCTTCGTCGACCGCAGGCGCCCCGCCGGCGCCTTAGCGGTCGTTCCGGTCACCGCGCGGTGCATGTTTGCTCTCCGAGATCGGCAAGACACTGGCGATCGGCGCGCCCGCCTGGGGTGCGAAGGTGCGATAGTCATAGCCCAAAAGCGCCGCAAGCGTTGCGGCAATCTGTGTCTGATAGAGCTCCGGCACCTCTGTCCGCTCCCCCAGCGCTGGCGTGTCGGGCCCGAGCACCCCGATCCAGAACACGGTCAGACCCCGTGATCTTGGCGCCATGGCTTCTCCACTCGACTGGTGCGCCGCCCCTGCCATGGTCGGTCGTCACAATCAGGGTGGTCTTTCCCCGATAGTCCGGCAGCTTCTGAACCGTCTCCCAGAGTGTCTTCACGAACTCATCGAACCGGTGAGCGGCTCGCAGGTACTGGCCGTAGCGCCCCATGTGCGCAAATTCGTCGGTCTCGCCAAAGCCGACGTACAAAACGCGCGGCCGCTGGCGCTTGAAATACTCGTGGGCGGCGTGAAACGTGAACGAGTCGTAACAGCAGTGCGGCCACATCCGCGGCGTCTCGCGCATCAGCGTGCTGATCAGTTGCTCTGATTCTGACAGCCCGCCGCCGCTATGCGGCGTCCAGCCGGCGACGACCTTCAGCCCACTTCGTCCGCGGTGCAAGATGTACGGAAAGAGGTCCCACGACCCAAACGCCGCCACGCGGCTCTTGAATTCGTCTTGGCGGTGCAGCCACTCGAGCACGCTCACGTTGGGGTTGGCGTGCTTCTCGTTGCTTGCGAGGGTGCGGTCGGCAATCCCGGTGAACATCTCGTTATAGCACGGGTAGGAAAAGTTCCTGCCGTTGGTAACCTTGACCTCGCTGCCGGCGTTTTCATTGCCAAAGAGCTGCCCTCCGGTGGCAACGACGTCCCAAATAAAGGGCAAAAGTGCTTTCCGGCGTTCGAGTGCATCGCCGGCGAGGAACTCGTCCTTGATCGCGCCGAGGTCGTGCGCGGCCACGTTGGCAACGTTCACGAGCGACGAATCCGCCCCACCAAAAACTTCCTCCCAACGCAGACCATCGGTGGTGACCAGCAGCACGTTCCGCGTTTGCGTCGGTCGGCCGCCCACGATCTTCGGCTCGTCCGATCTGGCCCAAGCATCGGGCGCCGCCAGCAGAACCAGCATGCCCACGAGTCGTCGCATGGTCATGATGAACGTCCACGACCCGCGCATTGACTGCGCTTGCCATCGGGCCACGTTTCGATCCACACCCGCCGACCACCATCGCATTCTCGGTCGCAAGTGGCGTCCCAGCCGGGTACCGGGCTACGCTTCTAGGATACCAGCGCGCGCCGGCTATGGACCCGCGCTCTCTGAAATATTTTTTTCATCCTACAGCACCGAACGTTGTATGGCATGCCTGAAGGGACACACCCTCTGGACATACTGAACAGGCGTTTGTATCCTGTCGGGACCGAGGAGCAAAAGGACGATGAGACGCGGCCGCCCGAATGGCCTGGCGAAGCCTTATGGCGATGCGCACGCCGACGACATTGGCAAGGGCTACCAACCGCTGCCCTCAGTCTGGAGCGGTACCGACGCCGAGCTTCTCCGACAGCTTCTCGACTTCTACCCGCGGAAAAAGCCGCAGCGAATCCTCGATGCGACCGTGAACGCCCGCCGGTTCTGGGATGGCGCCCGCCGAAATGTCATCGGTCTCGATCGGAACTCAAAGTTCCACCCCGACGTGATCGCCGATAACTGTAGGATGCCGTTCAAGAGAAGCGTGTTTGACGTCGTCGTCTACGACCCTCCCCATGTTCCCAACCAGGGCCGCGACCGCTCGAAAGACTTCAACAGCCGGTTCGGTCTGGTCCTCAAGTCGTCTGCCGAGAACGGGTATAACCTGGCCCACCTCTACCCGCCGTTTGTGAGCGAGGCATTTCGCGTGCTCCGTCCGGAGGGCCTGCTTTTCTGCAAGATCGCCGACTACATCCATAACCATAGATATCAGTGGGCCCATGTTGAGCTCATTCGGGCGGCTGTCGATGCCGGCTTCTGTGCGTGCGACTGCATCGTCAAGGTTCGAAAAGGCCCGATTGTCGACCCCAAGTGGAAAACCGCTCATCACGCGCGGCGACAGCATTGCTACTGGCTCATCTTCCGCAAATCGCACAAGTGCGAATGAATCAGCGTGGGTGGGCTTTACGGCTGCGCTATCATTCTTTCGAGTTGTGGGCCCTTCGGCGTTGCGAATCGGGCGCCGGAGGATTAGCCTTAACGTGGGTAAACCTGCCAACGTCGTGATCGTGATCATTCCCTTAGTCGTGGCGGGGCGTCGTGCGACGGCTCGACAACGCGGAATTCTCTTGAGGAGTGGGGCCGCGGGCGAGGCGTATTCCCAATCAGGCGCGGAGGAAACAACCCGATGATTGAAATGAAATGCCCGAGCTGTGGCGCAGGCGGCCGCCTGCCGCGCGAGAAAGTCAACAGCCGCCTCACTTGCAAGCGGTGCTTGCGGGTCTTTCACCTGACTCCAAGCGGGCAAGCCGTCCTGGGCGAGCCGGCGCCGCCCAAGGACGCTCCCAAGCCACGCGCGCCTCGCGAAGGGCCCGACTACCAGACCGTCGCGGCGTTCGACGACCTCACCTCCAAGCTCACCAAGCTCAAAATCCCTGCCATTCCCCCCCGCACGATCGCCATCGTCGCCGGCGTCCTCGTGGTGGGATTGCTGGTCTACTGGTTCTTCTCGCGACAGTCGATCGAGGCCCGATCCGAGGCCGTCGCGGCGTGCCTCAAGAAGCCCGAGCTCATGAGGGACGTGATCGCGCTGGCGTCCTCTGGGACCGAGATGGATACGATCAAATGGTACAACGAGGCGTATAAAAAGTTTGCTGAGCTCAGCGTCGCCCTGGGCGGCCTAGACCCGAGCGTCAAGCTCAACGTGCACGAGCCTTCGCAAGGAGGCGGTACCATGGTGGACGTGACCTACTACAACGGCGGCCCCCGAAAGGAGGGCACCGCCATCATTGACGCGCTCCAACCGGTCCCCAGCCTGGCTAACTCCGACGCGAAGCTCACGCTGAGCGTGTCGCTTTGCTTTGTATCGGACGCCTTTGGCAACTGGCAACTGGACGGCACGCGCACGCTGGAAGCGTTCGCGGCCGCGACCGCGCCGGGGCTGCCGGCGGCGAAATGAAGGGCCGCAGCGCCGCCCATCGACGACCCAGTTCACTCCAGTGCCGACGCCGCGGCGGCCCGCTCGCCGTTCGCGACCGTCTGGCCTAGCTTCTGGTCTCGAAGCGGCTTGATGAGGCGGGTCAAGACGGCCGGCAGCCACATCTCGCCGTCGTAGAATTGCGCTTGAAACTCGGGACAAGCTCGGCAGAGCCGTTCATAACCCTCGCGGTCGTCGATCAGCTTGAGGATGGCTTCCACATAGCTCTGCACATCGTCGGTTCGAGCTTGGACGCAGGCCGCTTGAAACATTTCAAGCGCCGGCACGACCGAACTGGTGATGACCGGACGACCGGCGAGCACCGCCTCGGCAACCGTGCCGGGCAGCCCCTCCGTGAAGTTGCTCCGCGTCGGCACGATCGAGGCGTGGCTGCGGGCATAGACGTCATGCAAATGCTCGAGCGAGGTCCAACCCCTCACATCCACGATCGACTCCAGTCCCATTGACCGTTGTTCTTTCCTCAGCTCCTCGAGGTCAGGCCCGCCCCCGCAGATTTCCCAGCGAACACGGCCCGGTGCGGCCGCTTCGACTCGGCGCGCCATCTCCAGGATATCAAAGACCCCCTTGGCCCGGGTGATGCGGCCCACGAACATGATGCGGAACGGGCGCGACCCATGCGCCGGCGCGGGGAACGCTCGAAAAATAATCCGGCGGAAACTGGGCCCTGATCTCGTGAAAGGGACCACTGTGACCGCCGGTGAGCGTCCTGATCTGCCGCAAACATTCCGGCGACACGCCGACCGTCGCCAGCGGCACCCAGCGAAAGAAAAACGACTCCAGCCAGAGAACCAGCCGCGGCACCAGGCGCGTCGGCGGATAACCGGGCGGCCAGAATGTATTGTGCAAAGTCGGGATCACCTGGATGCCGAACAGGCGCAAGGGCGCGGTCACAAAGTACGGACAGCACCCCGAGTCGATCACGGCCACGTCGGACCCGTACCGCACCGCCGAGGCAACCAATCTCAACCCGTACCAGATCTCCCTCAAGTGGAACCGCGCGCCCCTGGCATCCGGCCATGGCTTGGGACGTTGTTCCAGCGTCAGCGACCCGTCCCGCAAGATCGCCTTCTCGGGTTGGCACGAGACGATGTAACCCTCGGCGCCGATCTGGTCGCAAAAGTCCTCGAACTGTCCCGAGAATGTCCGGCACACGGTTCCAGGGCATTCCTCGTGGCGGACCCGGCACTCGTGCGCCCCGATGATCGCGCACGGGCCCACGGCATGGAACACGCGAAAAGCCATCGTTTCTCGCCCCGGGGAGTCGGCTGATGACAGATGAACCACTTGTAATACGTAGTATAGGCCGTGGTCACGGCGGCGAGCAACACCGTTGGCGATCGGCTGCCGCCGGCGTGGCAGACGTCCAGCTTGGCAAGAATTGTCCACGGCTTGGCCCACTTCGTCCCCCGGATGCGAACACCCTGGTATTCACCATGTTCGCCGCATGGGTTTTTTCTCCGGTGCTGATCACGTTACAATCGAGGCCGACGGTGCCGGGCGACACCCCGGTTGCGGACGAAAGAAGGAGCACGATCATGGCGACAGTCCCGCGCCAACGGCCGACGCGCGAGGTCGAATACCCCAGCGGGGATGGCAAGCCCATGGCGGAGGCTCGTTTCAGGTCGGAGACTGCCGCAACCGGTCGCGCTTGACGGGGGCGAACCGTGAGGCTACCATGTTGCGATCTATGGAGTTAGGTCGATAAGATGCACGTATTCGACGACTTCCGCGGAACCGTCGTCCCAGACCAGCCCCTGGCACCTCTGGTATGGTTCCGTCTGGGAGGGTCGGCCGCATACTTTGCCAGCCCCCGCGGGCTTGACGAGTTGGTGCCTCTGTTGCGGCGCTGCCGCGACGAAGGCATTGCCTTCAAGATCCTGGCCGGCGGGTCCAACGTGCTCGTTCGCGACGAGGGGGTCAACGCACTGGTGATCCACCTCGAGAGTCCCTTCTTCGCCGACGTGACGGTCCATGAAAACGTGGTCCACGCCGGGGCCGCCGTACCGCTGACGGCGCTAATTTCGCAGTCGGCTCGCGCCGGACTCGGGGGCTTGGAGATCTTGACGGGAATTCCCGGCACTGTCGGCGGAGCGCTCCGCTGCAACGCCGGCGGCCGCCAGGGCGCGATCGGCCAGTTCGTCCGCCGCGCCACCGTCCTCGACCCATCCGACGAAATCCAGGTCCGCGAACGCGACGATCTTAGTTTCGCCGATCGCGACTCCAACCTCGACGAACCGCTGATCCTTTCGGCCGAATTTGAGCTCGCGCCCGAAGACCCCGAATCCGTCGTCCGCCGCATGCGCCGCATCTGGATCATCAAGAAAGAGAATCAACCTTACGGACACCAATCATCCGGCTGCATTTTCAAGAACCCCGCCCCCGATGTCTCGGCCGGAGCACTCATCGATCAGGCTGGCCTCAAAGGCATCACCCAGGGTGGCGCCGAAGTCTCCGACCGCCACGCCAACTTCATCATCGCCCATCCCGGCGCCAAGGCCGCCGACGTCCTTCAGCTCATCGACCGCATTCGCCAACGTGTCTGGCAGCAGTACGGTTACGAATTGGAACTCCAGATCCAAGTCTGGTAGAATACTTCCGGCGGCCAAATCGAAAGTCGCCGTGGTTCGAGTGACATAACCGGAAACCTGGCACAGATATGCGGAATGTCGCGACCGAGGGAGGAGCGCAGGTGAAGGAACGCCCTGAGCCTCCTGGCGTCGGTGCGAGCGAACGCCGCGTGGATGAGACCGCGCCCGCCGCGAGTGGGGGTTTTCGCCTGCGCCGCTCAACCTTGCGCGGGGCCGCCGTCACTTAGTCGACCGCCGCGTCGGTGTCTTGGCAGTGACCGCGGTTGTGCTCGCCGGGCTAACGTATCTGGCGTATCGCTCTGCGCGGGCAGCCTTCCACTGGCTTCATGCCCAACCGCAGTACCAAGTTGCGTTCGAACGTATCGAGCTTGTGGAACCGCCGCCCGCGTGGTACCGAGGTGGGAACCAAGCCTTTCTCGACCAGGTTCGCCGCGGCGCCGGCGAGTCCGGCGACGTGCCGGTGCTCGATTACGAGCCCAATCGGATCAAGATTGCGTTCAAAAAGTACCCCTGGGTCGAAGAGGTCACAAAGGTTGCCTTCGGCCCCGGTTCGATCCGCGTATGGCTCCGATATCGAACGCCGGTCGCATGGGTCGTGCCCTCCCGCGGTCAGCGGCATTTGATCGACGAAACGGCAGCCCTCTTGTCGGCTGACGACGTAAACCTGGATGAATTTGGCCAGCTCATCCACATTACGGGCGACGATAGATTACAGCCGCCTGTCGACCCGCGGCCGGGCGTGCGCTGGAAAATGAAGGACGGCGCGGCGGGAACCGAGCGGGACGACGAGCGAATTGTGGGTGCGGCCCGGCTCGCCGGTTTTTTCCGCATGAAAACGGCCGAGCGCGAACCGGGCCGCCCCGGCGCGCTGCGCATCGTCGAAATCATCGTCAGCGACGACAGCCCCTACGGCTTGTTCGTGGTCAACGGGGAGGGAGCGATAATCTGGTGGTCGGCACCGCCGGGGGACGAGCAGCCCGGTCAGCCCAGCGCCGAGGAAAAATGGCGGCTCCTGGAGGAGTGGGCTCAGTCGACCATTGGCGGCCGCCTCCCCAGCCGCGATTACTGGGCGTTTTTCAAGGATGGGCTTCGGGCGATGTGCCCGCACAAAGACCCGACGCACCAGCCCAAGCCGGCACCGAGCAAGGCCGGTAAATCGCCCAGCCCTCCTGCGGCGACAGCCAAGTCGGGATAAACTGTTCCGATCGTGTCCCGTTATCATGTGGGCGAGAGCCTGCGCGGGTGCCAACCACGTATTTGGGGGGGGAGGGCGAGCCGGGCGAGACCTTCGGTCGGCAGGCAACTTCCGCCGGCGGCCAGCCCGAGCAGAAAGGAGAAAGGAGTGAGTAGACCGCAGGCGAGCAGGCGATGGTCTCCTTGCTCTCCTCACTACTTTCTCTGCTCTCCTGCTCTATTTTTCGGCCCACGGCCGAAAAATGCCGTCTAACCTATTGGGAGCCTGAATTTACCATGGCCAACCGCCTTGGCCCGACTTGGTTGAACCGTGTTTCGCAGTTGACGGGCCCGACCCACACGGGGCGCCTGGGCCGTTATGCGCTCTTGGTCCAAAAGATCAACGCGCTCGAGCCCGAGCTGGAAGTCTGCCCGCTCGAGGAGCTCAAGACCAAAGCCCACGCGCTGCGGCTGCGTTCGCGCCAGGGCGATTCACTCAATAGCCTCTTGATCGAGGCGTATGCCCTGGTGCGCGAAGCATCCAAGCGAGCGATCGGCCAGCGCCAGTTCGACGTGCAGTTGGTCGGCGGCATCGCGATCCACAATCGCTGCATCGCCGAGCTGGAAACCGGTGAAGGCAAAACCCTGGTGGCCACCATGCCTGCGTTCTTGAACGCGCTGACGGGTAAGGGTGTTCACATTATCACAGTTAACGACTATCTGGCACGGCGCGACGCCGAGTGGATGGGCCCGATCTACAAGATGCTCGGCCTTACCGTCGGATGCATTCAAACCGGCCAGAACGACGTGGCTCGCCGTTCGGCGTACGCCTGCGACATCACCTACGGCACGGCCAAGGAGCTCGGCTTCGATTTCTTGCGCGATGAGCTCAAGCGGCTGCAACTCGGGGGCGATGCCCACCGCAAGACCTTCGAGCAGGTCTACCTGGGGCGGGGTGGCGCCATCGAGGCGCAGACGCCGGTGCAGCGCACCCATCATTACGCGATCGTCGACGAGGCCGACAGCATTCTGATCGACGAAGCGCGTACGCCGTTGATCATCGGGGCCAACAATCAGCCGACGCAGGAAGAGGCTGCGGCGTACTACGGTGCCGACCAGCTTGCGGCCACGCTGGTGCGGGTCAAGGACTACAAGTACGATCCGCTCGAGCGCAAGGCCGAGCTATCGGCCGCCGGCCGCCGCAAGGTGCAGGCCGTCGCCGCCAATCCCGCGTTTGTCAGCCTCACCGTCGACGGCCTTTATGAATATGTCGAACGCGCGCTCCGCGGTCAGATCGCTTATCTTAAAGATCGCGACTACGTCTGCGTCGACGGCGAGGTGATCATCGTCGACGAGTTTACCGGCCGAATGATGCCCGGGCGTCAGTGGCAAGACGGCCTGCACCAGGCCATCCAGGCCAAGGAGCGGCTGGAGATCACCCTCGAAACGATCACAGCCGCCCGAGTGACGGTCCAGGATTTTTTCAAGCGCTACAACAAGCTGGCCGGCATGACCGGCACGGCGTCATCCGACGCCGCGGAGCTGCGCAGGATCTACAAGGTCGGTGTGTTTCGCGTGCCCACCAACCGCCCCTGCAAGCGGGTCTGGCTCTCCGACCGCATCTATTCTACCTCGGAAGAGCGCTTCAGGGCGGTGGCGCGGCAGATCGCCGAATGGAACAAGCACGGCGTGCCGGTGCTGGTCGGCACTCGCTCGATCGAAAAATCGGAGCGTTTGAGCGCGCTCTTGGAAGCCGAGGGAATTGAGCACCAGATCTTGAACGCCAAGAACCACGAGATCGAGGCTCAGATCGTGGCGCAGGCCGGCCAGACTGGCCGCGTCACGGTCGCGACCAACATGGCCGGCCGCGGCACCGACATCAAGCTCGGCGAAGGGGTGGCCGAGTTGGGGGGCCTGCACGTCATCGGCACCGAGCGCCACGAAGCCCGCCGCATCGACCGCCAGCTTGCCGGCCGCTGCGCCCGCCAGGGCGATCCCGGTTTGGCCCAGTTTTTCATCTGTCTCGACGACGAGATCATTGAAGCGTTCGGCGAGAAGCCCGCGGCCCGCATCCGCAAGCGGCTCGCCGGCCGGGGAGAGCTCACCAGCCTGCGCATGCGCCGGCTGTTCATCGCCGCCCAGCGCAAGAAAGAGCGCCAGCACTTCCGCGACCGCAAGCTCTTGATGCACTACGAAAAGCAGCGGGCCGAAATGCGCACCAACATGGGCCTCAACCCCGTGCTGGGCTGAGTCGAATACATCACCATGTCGGGGGCTCAAGCATGGAGCCGGAACCAGTGGGCCGTGTCCTCACGGAAGCGAAGATCGAGAACCTCAAAGATATCTGGGCAGTGGAGCAAGGGCTGCGAACTCCCGACCAAGCTCGGTCGTTGACCGTCACAGACGCCTTGGTCGACACGGGCGCGACCTTGCTGTCGCTGCCGTCGGCGCTTATCAATCGACTCGGACTGGCGATGGTCTCATCCAAGCAGGTCCGCAGCAGCATTGGTGTAACTTACGCCTCTCTCTACGAGGCCGTTCGGCTGACCATCGGTGGCCGAAGTTGCACGATGGACGTCATGGAAGTTCCGGATGATGTGCCCGTCCTGATCGGCCAGTTGCCCCTGGAACATCTGGATTTCGTGGTCGACCTTCGAAACCGATGCCTGATCGGCAATCCAGCGCACGGCGGAGAACATGTCTACGAATTGTACTGAAATGGGTTGTCGAACACCCTCCCGACCGGAAAACGAGATAGTTCTGAGGCCGCCTGAGCATGCAGGCTCAATCTATTAGCCTCACGGTTTGTAGAGCGGGACTCCCAGAGACTTGGCAGCGGCCTTGAGTTGAGAGTCGAGCGAGGCCAGCGCCACCCCTTCTCGCAGGGCGAGTTCCAGGTAGGCGGCGTCGTATGCGCTGAGGCCATGCTGTCGAGCCAGATCGATGGTAGTCGACCAGGCGCTTGCCTCGGTCAGGGCATCGACCCTTACCGGAAGACCCGAAAGGAATCGCAGCCAGTTGGTTGTGTCCGATTGGTTATTGCGTCGCCGTCTTTCGCCCATTAGGAGCACATTGGCAACTTCAAGGTGCCAGAGCCGTGGAACGAGCATCACGACATGCGGGAGTTTCGCGATGAGGGCGTCAGCGTAGGCGTCCTTTTCGTCCTGAAAGAGCCATGCAATAGCGACGGACCCGTCCAGGACGAAACGCTCCGGCACGATGGGACTCGCCATAGATCGCCTCACGCGCTAGTATCGATGTCCCTCGTGGGCAAGCTTTCGGAACGAGGCTCCGAGGGAACGTTTGACCCGTTCCCGGTACGCAAGCATTTCGCGGCCGGTTGCCGCCGAGTCCGGCTGGTCGTCGTCTTGCGGCGGCACGAGCATCGCGATGGGCTTGCCTCGTCTTGTAATGATGATTCGCTCGCCTTGGGACACCCGCTCGAGAAGGCGGGTCAGGTGAGTCTTTGCCTCGAACGTACCGACTGTTTCCACAACGGTCGCTCCAACAAACTAGTTTATAAACCTAGTTCACGATACGGCAGCGAGGCCCCGCGAGCAAGAGGGATGTCAGAACGCCGTCCTTCCGCACCTTGGAAGCCACCAGAACGCGCGGTTCTCCACCGACGAGTGAGCCATCGCCGATGAATGCAGCATCACAGTCTTGACAGCGGTCTCCGCGCGGTTTCCAATAACAAACCGACTACTCTGTTTCTTGGAGGGGCCGATGAGAGCCGTCAGGCAGCCGCGGGCGGTAGAGACGCGGGAGAAGATCCTGGGCGAGGCGGCGCGTTTGTTCGCGCTCAAGGGCTACCACGACACCAAGCTGGAAGAGGTTCTTCATGCGGCGCAGGTGACGACCGGGGCGTTTTTCCACCACTTGGGCAGCAAGGAGGACCTGGGCTTTGCCGTGATCGACCGCCACATGGAGAAGCGCCGGCTGCTGCTGGAAGAGATCGAGAAACGCCTTCCGCCATCGGACGAAGATGACCCGTTGCAGCGGGTGTTCCGCCGGCTGGACGCGATAGAGGAGATGATTCGCCGCCGCGAAGAGCGCAAGGGGGGATGCTTGGTCGGGAACCTCAGCACGGCGCTCAGCGATACACACGACGCCTTTCGGCGGCGGCTGGACCAGTGCTTCGACGAGATGGCCCGGGAGTTCAGGCCACACCTGGCTGCCGCCGCGGTCAAATACGGCCCGGGGCGGTCCGTCGACTCGGGCGCCTGCGCGCTATATCGTGGCCGTCGTCGAAGGCTCGATCATACTCATGCGCACTCACCAAGACCGGCAAATGATCGCACGCCACTTCGATTATCTGAAGGAGCACCTGAAACAGTCGCTTTGCGTTCATGGAAGAGCGGCAAGAAAATGATCGGCCCGGTGCGCCGCGATGGTGATGGGTTAGAGACCAGACGAACTCTAACCGAAGGGAAAAACACCTAACCCGGCTCGGCAGAAGCCTCGCCC
The DNA here is from genome assembly GCA_963830625.1 of uncultured Isosphaeraceae bacterium. GTDB lineage: Bacteria > Planctomycetota > Planctomycetia > Isosphaerales > Isosphaeraceae > CAWHMZ01. The sequence goes on from CAWHMZ010000010.1 coordinate 372,894, forward strand.
TCCCAGTTGCAGACCAGACAAACTCCAACCGAAGGGAAAAACCCGATGCCCAATCGCATTTGCTACCGTGTCGCAGTGATGGCTTTGACCGTGATCGCGCTTGCGGGCCAGTCTTTCCAGACGGCCGTCGCCCAGGTCATCCCGGATCAGAATCGCAAGGAGCTCACGGAGGCACTGGGCGCTCCCTTCATCGTTTTTCGCGAAAAAGTCCTGGACGAGCTCAAGGTCTCCGACGACCAGCGAGAGAAGCTGATGCAGTACGCGATGGAGCAGGTCATGGAAACGGGCCCGTTCCTCGACTCCTTGAAAGACGCCGGTCAGGAACGTGAAAAAAAGCTGAACGAGCACCGGAAAACTGCTCTGGAGAAGCTCGCCAAACACCTGAAGGAAGTGCTCCAGCCTGGACAATTGAAACGGCTGCGTCAGGTGACGCTCCAGCAAGAGGGCAATTTTGCCCTCGGCCAGGAAGACGTCCGGAAAGAGCTGGAGATCACCCAAGAGCAAGTAAAGAAATTCATGGATGTCGTGCAGGAGCTGCACAAGCATGTCGACCCCTTGATCAAAGAGGCGCAATCGGGCGGCAATCCGGAAGAGATTCGACCCAAAGTCGAGCAGCTCCGCAAGGAACACGCCCAAAAGCTCGAAGCCGTCCTCACCGACGCCCAGAAAAAGCAGTGGAAAGAGCTGCTCGGCCCACCGTTTGAGCTGGGTGACTGATCGTGAAAGCAAACGACGAAGCAACTCGACGCCGCTTTCTCAAGGGTTCCGCCGCAGCGGGGCCTGTCGCTTTGTCGGCGCTCGGACCCCGCGCCTTTGCCAACGTTCTGGGAGCCAACGACCGCGTCGGGATCGGGGTGATTGGCACAGGCGGTAGAGCCTTGCAGTTGATGGACCACCTGATCGCCAAGGCGAAGGAACCTGTTCAAAGCGGCATTCCGCAATGGAAAACGAAGCCCGTGGACGGCGCCGAGCTTGTGGCCGTGGCCGACGTCTACGAGCCCCATCGCAACCAGGCCGCCGCCAGGGCCGGGGCCAACACGGCCAAGTTCCACGACTACCGCAAGCTGCTCGATCAAAAAGATATCCAGGCCGTGATCATCGCCGCCCCCGACCACTGGCACAAGCAAATGCTCATCGATGCGCTTGCGGCGGGAAAAGACGTTTACGTCGAGAAACCGGTGACCCATACCCTCGAGGAAGGTCCCGAGGTGATCGAGGCCGTGGAGAAAAGCGGCCGGATCGTGCAGACCGGTACCCAGCAGCGCAGTTGGCCGCACTACGTCCAGGGCAAGCAAATCCTCGCCTCGGGCGCCCTGGGCGTCGTGCGGCTTGTCGAAGCCTTCTGGTTCATGAATTACGGCGCCAGAGGAGTCAAGAATCTTGCAAGAGTTCAGTCGCCTCCGGCCAATCTCGACTGGACGGCCTGGCTGGGATCGGCGCCCGCCCAGCCTTTCAATGAGTTGAAGTTCCGGGTATGGCGCCAGTTCTGGGATTTTGGCGGCGGCAATCTTGCCGACCTGATGACCCATGCCATTGAGACCGTTCACTGGTATATGGAGTGCGACACGCCAGCCAGCGCTGTCGGCATCGGCCGCACTTACGACTGGCCCTTCGAATGTCCGGATTACCTGAGTTGTACGCTCGAGTACCCCAAGGGGTTCCTGGTGACTTACTCCGGCGGCCACTCGATGGGAATGGATTTCGGCAGCATCATATTCCGCGGCTCGAAGGCGACCCTGGAAATCAGCCGGGCGGCGCTGGCTCTCTACGAAGAGGATCGCGGCCGCGGCTGGCCAAAATTCAACCGGGCCGAGCGGCGCTGGCGGCCGGAGCCCAAAATCTGTGTCGAATCAGAGCATGAGGGAACCTCCGACCACTTGCGCAACTGGCTGGAATGCATCCGCACCCGAAAGGAGCCCAATGCCCCCATCAAGGTCGGCGTCGCCGCCGCGCGGGCGGCCCATATCGGCAATGCGGCCCTGCGCAGCGGAAAAAAAGTCACATGGAACGACAAGCTGGGAAAGCTTGCTTTCGCCGACTGACCGCCGAGAAAGTCTTGTAGGTCAGGCTTTCCAGGCTGACGCGAATTGGTCGTAGTGCACTGCCGTCAGGCTGGAAAGCCTGACCTACACCGCGCGACGACTTCAGCGGGTCCACTTAGAAAAACCGCCTACCAGCGGAGCAACTTCATGAACCGGGACAGCGTCATGGTGCGATCTCTGACGATCGGAACCGTCATGGCCGGCATCAGCATGATCGCGGCCGGTCGCGCCGACGACATCGATGATTTCAAGCCGCTCTTTAATGGCAAGGATCTCGAAGGCTGGGAGGCGACCAAGCCGGAGTTGTGGACCGTCAAGGACGGCATGATCATCGGCAAACAGGGCAAGAATCAGCTCAAGAAAAACACATTCCTGGCAACCAAGAAAAAATACGCGGACTTCGTTCTGAAGGCCTCCGTTCGGCTGGTAAAGGATGAAGGCAACAGTGGTATCCAGTTCCGGACAAGGATACTGCCGGACGGCACGGCCAGAGGCTACCAGGCCGACGTCGCCAAGGGATTCTGGGGCCTGCTCCTGGAGGAAGGCAGCCCGACCCGGCTCATCATCAAGCGGCCTGCTACGCGAGGCCGTCAAGAAGGTCAAAGCCCGACGAGTGGAACGATTATCAGATCACCGCCAAAGGCCACCACATCACGCTGGAATTGAACGGCATCAAGTCCGTCGATCTGGAAGACCCGACGGGAGACACAAGCGGTGTCATCGCACTCCAGATCCACGTAGGGCGCGGCGATGGAAGTGCAATTCAAGGAAATCAAGATCAAGGAACTGGAACAGTGAGCCCTGATGAAATAGAGGGCATCGCATTGTGCGTGTTGGCTGACTATGACGCCAAAACGCCCGGGCGCCTTTTTGGTCAGCCGTGCTCGCTAACGATTGCACAGGCATACGCTGTCCAGGCTGAAGTGGGCCGGCTCCGCGAACAGCGAGGTGAGCGACTGATCGGTTACAAAGTTGGCTGTACGAGCAAACCGATCCAGCGCAGTTGGGAGTGCAGGAGCCGATCTTCGGCAGAATCTTCGACACAGGGTGTTTTCGTTCCGGCGCGTGTCTTTCGCACGCGTGCTTCGCGAATCTGGCGGTGGAGGGCGAGTTGGCGGTGCGCCTCGGTAGTGATCTGATCGGGCCGACCGTTTCGGAGCAAGCCTGTCGCGAGGCTATCGAAGCCGTCTTTCCCGTGATCGAGTTGCATCACTACGTCGTTCCCGAGTCCTGGCCCCGCGGGCAGTGGTTGATCGCAAGCAGCGGCATGCACGCAGGATTCGTGTTCGCGGAGGCGGGCCAAGGTTGCTCTGGCTTGGTGAACTTCGCGCATAGCCTGAGCATCCGCATCAACGAGGTGGTGGTCGGTACCGTGGCAGATTCTGCGTCGCTCGTCTGCCCCGTCAAATCGTTGCGCTGGTTAACTGGCCGACTGGCGGAGTTCGGACTACAGCTTCGCAAGGACCAGGTGATCCTGACCGGTTCGCCCCTGGAGTTGTATCCGGTCGCCCCGGGCAGCCGCATCGTCGTCGAGGCGCCGCCCTTGGGAGCGAGTTGCGTCGAGATCGCTCCGTAGTCCCACGACGATTTCCTTTCAGCTTGAGGGACACGACGGCCACGAATTGATCGCCCGAGGTCTTCACAGACTTCAGGGCGTCCGCTGTCTACCAAGCATTTACAAACAACCCGCGACGCACTTGGCGCGCGTGACGCACCTGATGTCACCTTCACAATTCGCGTGTCTCGCGTGACGCACAGCCCGTAACGCGCCGTGATCAGGCGGCACAATCGGTACGATCGGCACCACCAGTCAGACGGCCCCACGAGCCAGCGATCGCCCCCCCCATCCCCCTCCTAATTACAATCATAATAATAATCATAATTACAATTGTCTTCGGATCGCTGCCATCGAGTTTGGCCGCGTCCTCTGCCTTTCCGCCGGCGGCCGGCGATGCACGCGTTCTCTTGTTGTGACACGCCGATCCGCGATATACTCGCGTCATGAGCGAGACAGCCACTCTTGATACCGAAAGCGCAATCCTGGAGCAGGTCATCGAACCCGGTACGCCCGGGATGTCGCCCGAGGCTGCGCAGGCGTTACTGCGGTTTCAGTTTAATACTGCCGCAGTCGCGCGTATGGACGAACTGGCGGAAAAGAACCGCAGTGGAACGATCGCGCCGGCCGAACGCGCCCTCTTGGAGCGTTATCTGCGCGTCGGCAACTTCCTCAACCTGATCCACGCCAAGGCTCGCTGCGCATTGGCCGAGCCCGCTTCCCCTGCCCCGTGACGCGATGCACGAGGCGCTGAGACGTCTGGTTTGGGACCGCACGGAAAGCACCTCCCGTGCTTACCGGCCGATCCGACATCGGACGAACGACGATCGATGTCCTTCTCATGAACGCTCCAGAACGCGTCGAGCTGCGCCGGCTACTGATCCGTGCCGGCCTTTTCCCAGGCGCACGGCCACCGCGTAAATGACGGCGGCCGACACGGGGGCAAGAGCCCGCCTTCTTCGAACAACTCCGCCACGTCGGCCCGTACCAGGGTGCCGATCGCTGTCGCCCCGAGCGCTTTCAGCCACGGGCAGGCGATCAGACCGACCCCACCGGCGGCGGCGTGGAACAGCGGTGTCTCGCCGGGCGATGTGGGCCCCCTGTTCTGCACCTTGGAAGCTTCCAGAGAGTGTTGTTTTCTGCCGGCCCTCTGAGCCATGGATGAACGGTTGCGGGCGAACGACCCGAAACGATGGGTGTTTGAAATCCCTGACGAATAGCGAATTCAATCATCTTCCGGGTAGCATGAGCGCGCTGTCGCCCGACCCGTTGCGGCAACCGCGGCACGAACCAGACGGCAAGCCATGTGACCGGACTGTCGCCGAACATACTCCGGGCAAGATCCCGCGGCCGGGCCATCTGCCGAAAAAGCGCAGGCGGTAATTATGCGGTTCGATCCTTACCAGGACATTGACCCCGAGGCTTGGCAAGCGATCGATGAATCTGAGCGCATTGAATTAGTCCGGCAATACCGTCGGTCGAATCGAATCGGGCTTCCTAACGAGAACCTTCACGCCGCTATTCACGCGATCGTCGAGAACCAAGTGGCCCTCGGTGATACGTTTCCGGTACGTCCCGTTCTCTTGCGATTGATGGACGAGGGGCTCGACCGGCATGAAGCCGTCTATGCGATTGGTTCGGTGTTGGCGAAACAGTTTCTTGACGTGCTAAAAGGAGCGGGCGGTGCCGATCTCAAAGGCCAATTGGCTTGATCGCCGGTGGCGGGGACTCTCCGTCTCCTTCCCGCGAGTACATCGATCGAAAGGACGCCCGCGGCACTCACAACGGGGATGTCCGGCTCCTCCGCCCCGTTGGCAGGCTCCGCATCGCAGCCCGCCGGATGGGCGCCGGACAGCCTCGGCCGATTCCTATTCGAGAGGAGATCCGCGATGAAGACGCGATCCCGAAACGTATTACTCTCCGCGATGGCCGGGCTTCTCGTCGCCGGCGCCGCGACCGAATCGTCGGGCTGCGCCGACTTCCGCATCAATGCCGCGGCGGGGACGGTGGTCATCGGCCGGTCGATGGACATTGAAGTCCCGGTCCTCTCCTTCGTCCGGGTCTTTCCGCGCGGCGAGCGATGGAGAGCGACGCGCTAAGGCATTGACGATGGCTAAGTATTCTGGTTATGTAAATGTTTGATGACTGCATTCTCGCGTAGGGAATGCGGTCCCGGCTAAGGTGGCCCCGTTCCGCGACATATCGCGGTGCGGGGCCTTGTTGTTTTACGGGCCCTGACCGGATTGTCCGGAGAACCCAGAGCGGCACGACCAGCCGTCGAAAGGGGATGAAGCGATGGAGACGGTGGGAGATGCCACCTGATCATCGCGGCCCGCAGCACCCGCACGGGGTGCGCGAGGTCCGCCGGGTGCTCCTCGAGGATGCCGACTCGCTCGGACTCCCGGCGCGACGACGTCCTCGCACCTCGGTGTCCTGCCCGAACGCATAGGAGATTAGAAGCCCGCGAGTTCACAGCGCACCGACGAGAACATCCAGTTCGCTCCCTTCCGGAGGCAACCATGGCCACCGTCGCAACCGAACGAGATTCACTGAGCGCCTACGGCGAGGCCCGCGCGAGCATCGAAGGGGCTCCCCTCGAGCCGGGCGAGCTCCGCCTCATGGACGCCTACTGGCGCGCCGCCAACTACCTCGCGGTCGGGCAGATCTACCTCTATGACAACCCGCTCTTGCGCGAGCCGCTGAAGCTCGAGCACTTCAAGCCCCGCTTGCTGGGGCACTGGGGGACCACTCCGGGACGTTCTCCAGCGATCGCACGATCGAGGAATACGCCCGCGGCATCCGGGGTCCGAGCCGTGCGCCGTGGATCAATCCTGAGCCAGTCGGCCGGTGAGATGGGTCCGAGGTGAATCCGTCGCCGTTGTCGGTCATCCGCAGCTCATCGAGGAGGGATCAGACCATGCCAGCCCCATCCGGGAGATGTGAATCATGATCGTCCCGAACATTTCGACGGAAGACCTGAAGAAGCTGCCGCTCCGGGCGATCGTCGCCCTGGCCGTCCGCTGCGCCCGGCGGGTGGAATCTCTCGGCCTCCTGCCCGATGGCCACCCGGACAGGGATCGGTGCCGGTCGGCCATCGACGGTGCCCTCCGCCTGGCGGAGGACTTCGCGAGGGGCTCGCCCTGCCGGGACGTGCCCACCGTGATCCGGGATGTCGAGGCCTGTCGGGCGATCGCGGAGGGCGATTGCGTGCGCGAGACGGCGGTGGCCGCGGTCGTGTGGACGTCCCACGCGGCCGCGGCGGCGATGGAAGGCCTCGGCCTGCGCGACGAGCCGGCGGAAGTCAGCCTGATGGGCACGCGACTGCCAAACCCCTTCCCGCAACTGGCGAATGTGGCGGCCGACCTGGCGGCGAGGGACGCCTTCACCGCGGCCGTGGATGCCGCCGTCGCGGCCGGCTTCGGCGACGAGTTCATCAAGGGAGCCATGCAAGATTATCAGTCGCTCCTGAAACTCGGGCTGGGCCGCTATCCCGAGGCCGGCCAGCCGATCGACCCCTCGTCCGCCGGGCCGCTCGGACAGCTTTAGGCTGCGTTCCCTCGATCCGAGACCTCCACGATCTTCCTAGGGGCCGGCAGCGTCCGGCGATGTCCATGACAGCGGAAACCGCTCTGATCGCGCCGAATCGGCAGGCACGCCGCGGTCAGGTTCATCCCCCGGCGGCGATCGTTGCCCGGTCCCAAGGGGAATGCCCTCCGGGCGGCTGGCGCCGTGCGATCGACACGGGGCTCGATAGCCCCCTCGACATCGCGGACCAAGGCGAGGAGGCCGCGGTGCCCTCGCTGCGATACCGGGTCCTGCCACGCTCGGTCGTCGTCCTCGTGGGAGGAGACGGCTCTGCGTGACAACCCGGTGCAATGGATAGCCCGGCCGGCTCGTTCGCGCCCGCTCCACCATCCCGAACCAAACCCGAGGAGAACCGATCGTCATGACCATCGGATCTGACCGACTCGAAAGGGAATACCTACATGGCAAGCGCTCACGATGAGACTAAGAAGACGATGACGGAAGCAAGAACCGATCCTCCAAAGGCGGCGCCGGCAGACGGGCCGCCCAAACCAGCCGTGACCAGGCCGCCATCACACCGCTGGCGAAAATGGTTGCTGTGGATGGGGCTCGTGGCCGGGCTGGCAGTCGGAGGCTATTACCTGAAGCCGGCGGTGGAAACGGCGATGAACACGGTTTCCACCGATGACGCTTACGTCAACGGCCACGTGACGTTGGTGGCCCCCCGGATCTCAGGCCAGGTGAGCCGGGTGTTGGTCGATGACAACGACCGGGTGAAGAAGGGGGACGTGCTGGTCCAGCTCGACAAGGAACCCTTCGAGGATCAGGTCGAACTCAAGAAGGCCGCCGTGGCGGCGGCCGAGGCGGACCTGGCGGCCGCCCAAGCGCAGACGCGCGGTCTGATAGCCCAGCTTCAGACCGATCGGTTCCAGCTCGAGCGCGCCATCGAGGACGTCCACACCCAGGTCGCCAACCTGCGGTCCAACATCGCGACCTTGAAGAGCAGGCAGGCGACTCTGGAGCTGGCGCGGAACAACTTTCGGCGGGGCGAGGACCTCTCGCCGAGTGGAGGCATCAGCAAGGAGGACCTCGACCAGCGGCGCCAGTCGGTCAAGGTCGCTCAGGCGGCTCTCGATCAAGCGCTCGAGGCAGTGCTGGCGTCGCGAGTCGCCCTGGGACTGCCCGCCCAGCCTCCCACGGGCCACGACCTGGGCGAGGTTCCCGACGACCTCGACCAGAATTACTCGGCGATCCGGCAGGCGCTGGGACAAGTGTACCGCAGCGCCTCGCTGCTGGGGTTCGCTCCCCCTTCGTGGGTCTTGAGCCCGAAGCAAGCCCTCGACATATTCGAGAGGCAAGACCCTGAAGCGCAATCTCGATCGCATCTTTGCCAATCTGATTGCCCGGGCACCATCCATCAAGCAGGCCGAGACGAAGCTTCAACAGTTCCGGCGCGACCTCGCGCTGGCCGAGCTCGACCTCCGTTATTGCGACGTCAGGAGCGAGATCGACGGCGTGGTGACCAGCCGCAACGTCAACCCCGGCAACAATGTCCAGGCCGGGCAAAGCCTCCTGGCTGTGCGCTCGCTCACGGAGATCTGGATCGACGCCAACTTCAAGGAGACTCAACTGGCTGACTTGCGCATCGGCCAACGGGTGCGTTGTGAGTTCGACATGTACGGTAGCCGGCATGAATTCGCTGGTCGCATCACCGGCTTTACCATGGGCACCGGCCAAACCCTTGCCCTGCTGCCGCCGCAGAACGCCACCGGCAACTACGTGAAAATCGTCCAGCGGCTGCCAGTCCGCATCGAGCTGACCGATTACGACCCGGGCAAGCTGCCGTTGTTCGTCGGGTTGTCGGTCGTCCCCTACGTGTATTACAAGGAGCCGCCGACCGGCCCTCACGCCGGGGCCGTCTTGCGACCCCCCGCCCCTCCTTCGACGGGCCCGACGGACCCGACTCCGTCACCTGCGTCGAGCGCAAGCCGGAAGTGAGGATTGATAGCAGTGGAGTTCCCGCCGATGTTGTTGCCCCTCATGCTCGCCGCCGTCCTGCTTTTTTTCGGTCTGCTCGCCTACGGCGCGGCGATGCAACTTATTGTGCGTGTTATGGTGAAGCTGATCCGAAGTGATTCCGGCGATCTGGGTTTCTGGAGGGGTACCGCGGTCATGACGCTCGTCACGGGAATCATCGCGACTGCGCACCTCTCCCAGATCACCCTCTGGGCGGCGGCCTTTCTTCTGTTCGGGCAGGTCTCGACCTTGGAGACGGCTTTCTGCCTTTCCGCCCAGAATTTCACGGCTTTCGGTTATGGCGACGTCGTGCTGTCCGAACGGTGGCGGTTGCTCGGCCCCCTCGAGGCCACCAACGGCCTGCTGTTCTTCGGACTTTCAACGGCCGTTTTGTTCGCGATCATGAGCCAGTTGATCGCCAGCCGCCTCCGCAGCGAAACCGGGTACCAACCCGAAGCAGCCGAGAACAAGCCGCCGCGTGCGGCGGCCGGCGATGAGTGATCGGGGTGAGTAGACGAGTTCTTGTCGAGAGGACATTGGTCCGCCGCGGAGGACGCGTCATGAGCAGTGTGACACTCAGGGCGTACCCGGTAGCACCGTATCTTTCAGCCCCATATAATCGTACCTCAAGCAAGCCGTCCGTTGACTGAAGGACACCCGAGGTGACTGATGAAACCAACACGGGAGCTCTACTCATGAACAGCGTGTGGTTCGCCAGCCTGCTGCCGGTACTCCTGGCCGCGCCCCCTGCTCAGACAGACGGCTCGAAGCCCAACGACACCATGCCCGCGCCCAGCAACATTCGTGGCCAGGAGTATCCCCGGATCCATCCGGACCTGCGCGTGACGTTCCGCATCAAGGCGCCGGACGCCCAGAAGGTCGAATTCGGGTTCTTTGATAGCCAGCGGTATCCCGCGAAGAAGGGCGAGGATGGCTTCTGGACCGCGACCACGGAACCTCAGGTGCCGGGGTTCCATTACTACAGGGTGTTCATCGACGGCGTGCAGGTCAATGACCCCGCGAGCGAGACGTTCTACGGGACCGGCAAGGAGACCAGCGGGATCGAGATCCCGGAGAAGGGCGTCGACTTCTATCTCCCCAGGGACGTGCCGCACGGCGAGGTCCGGGAGCGCTGGTACCACTCCAAGACGACCCAGGCGTGGCGGCGCATCTTCGTCTACACTCCGCCCGGTTACGACACCGATCGCGACGACGCGGTATCCGGTGCTGTACCTGCAGCACGGCGGCGGCGAAGACGAACGGGGCTGGCCGAACCAGGGGCGCGTCGGCTTCATTCTGGACAACCTGCTCGCCGAGCGGAAGGCGAGGCCGATGATCGTGGTCATGGAGCAGGGCTATGCGCGACGGCCCGGCGAGGCGGCCCCCTCCCCGGTCCCGCCGGCGCGGCCGGCCGCGCCCGGGCAAGCCCCGGCTCCGCGCCCCGACTTCAGCAGGATGTTCAGCGCGTTCGAGGACGTGATGGTCAAGGACCTGATCCCGATGATCGACGCGACCTATCGCACGATCCCGGACCGCGAGAACCGGGCGATGGCCGGGCTCTCCATGGGCGGCATGCAGACGTTCCAGATCACGCTCAAGCATCTCGATCTGTTCGCCTACATCGGCGGCTTCAGCGGGGCGGGCGGGGGCTTCGGCGGCGTCCCCTTCGACCCGAAGACGGCCCACAATGGCGTCATGGCGGACGCGGACGAGTTCAACAGGAAGGTGCGTCTCCTCTGGCTGGGCATCGGCACGGCCGAGCCGAAGCGGATGTACGACAGCGTGAAGAATTATCACGAGGCGCTGCGAGAAGGCCGGGATCAAGCATGCGTACTACGAATCGCCCGGGCACGTCGCACGAGTGGCTGACCTGGCGCCGCAGCTTGCACGAGTTCGCCCCGCTCCTGTTCGTGAGCGCGCCCGCTGCCCGCCGGGCCGGCATGGCGCAGCGGCGACCCATCGTGCTGAATCCCGACGACGTGCCCGCGTTTCCCGACCCACCCGCCGGGATTGATGAAGAGCGCAGCGACGTGCCGCACGGGCGGCTGGAAATGATCTCTTACGAGTCCAAGTCCGTCGGCACCACACGCAAGATGCAGGTCTACACGCCACCGGGCTACTCGAAGGAGAAGAAGTACCCGGTGCTGTACCTGCTGCACGGCATCGGCGGCGATGAGACGGAATGGCAGCGCTTCGCCAAGCCCAACCTCCTTCTCGACAACCTGCTGGCCGAGGGGAAGGTCACGCCCATGATCGTGGTCATGCCCAACGGCCGCGCGCAGAAGAACGACCGGGCCGAGGGAGACGTCTTCAGCAGCGGCACCGGCCTTCGCGGCATTCGAGCAGGACCTGCTGAAGGACGTGATCCCCACGATCGAGGCGCGCTACTCGGTGCAGGCGGACCGCGAGCACCGGGCCCTCGCCGGACTGTCCATGGGCGGGGGCCAGTCGCTCAACTTCGGGCTGGCGCACCTCGATACCTTCGCCTGGGTCGGCGCCTTCTCCTCGGCGCCCAACACGAAGCCGGCGGCGGAGCTGGTGCCCGATCCGGCGGTCGCCAAGGAGAAGCTGAAACTGCTCTGGCTCGCCTGCGGCAAGAGGGATGGCCTGATCCGTATCAGTCAGGGCGTGCATGCCTACCTGAAGGAAAGAGACGTCCCGCACGTCTGGCATGTCGATGGCAACGCGCACGACCCAACGGAGTGGAAGAACAACCTGTATCTCTTCTCCCAGCGCATTTTTCGCTGACCAGCCATCGGAATAGGAGGTGCTAGGACATGCATTGCAGTCGCGACCGGTTGTTGCCGGCGAGGGCAGCGAATCGCTCTTTGCGTTGGCTGCGAATTGGTTTGCGTTGTGCCAGACTGCTCGCCGACTGACTCTGCAATGCATGTCCATCGCGTCGAGGCGCGGACCTGAGCGCCGTCTGGCCGCAGTTCCTTGCCCTTGCTCTGATTGGCGCGGTTCTCTTCAGTGTCGCGCTGGCACGGTTTCGCAAAACAATCGGGACGATGGCGTAAGCGTCGCGGCGCGGGGCTGCTCGCAGTCGGCGGCCGCTCGTGCTGGGTCGCGTCATCTTCCTCCTGCGCCAGGCCTGCGAGGCCCTGGCAGAGGCCCAAGTTGCGGGCCTGATCCATTGCGACCTCAAGCCGGCGAACATCTTCGCCGCCGGACGCGGCGGTCGCTACGACTTCGTCAAGCTGCTCGACTTCGGGATCGATTCCCGAGCGCGGATGAACTCGAGGAAGCCCTGGCCTCCTGTTCGGCCGCCTCGCGATGATGGCCCTGGAGGAAGTGTAATCATCCTCGGTGCGGCTCCAGCCCATTGATCGACAGTGACACAGGTCTTACACTGATTAGATCGGGGAACACTCAAGGCGGGTGGTCCCTTGGCTATGACGGCCTCACGGCGCGAGACGACCGCGTCGGTGGGGTCTTTTTTTTGCGCCGAGCGACCCCTGAAGGGCCTCTCACGCCGGACTAGGTAGAGCATCGACACAACGTGCGCAGCGAGGACATCCCATGCCGAAGCAAAGGCTCGATGCGAACTCAGTGGACACCCGCGGGAGCATGACTGAACGAATCGAAGCGCAAATCCAGCGACGGCTCGGCGGGCAGGTGAGAGATCTCCGGGTGGAGCTGCGGGACGGAGGCCTGATCCTGCGCGGCCGGACACGGACCCTTCATGCCAAGCAGCTCGCATTGCAGACGGTCCTGGACATGACCGAGTTGCCGATCCGGTCCTACGAGATCCGGGCCGAAACTGGTCCCCGGCCGGTCGACCCGCAGCCTATCGTGAGTTCGACCAGACCGCCCCGGGACGAGCAGCTGCCGGAGGAGCGCGGGGGAGACATCGGGGAGCCGTGGGGGGAAGCCCTGGCTTCGCTCTTCGCGCGGATGGCCGCGATCTGGCCCAGCAACCGGGCACCAGGCCCGTTGAGCGAGAGGGACTCATGGGACGCCTGACAGGCCGACTGGTCCTCGGCGAGCGGGTCATCTACCGGCGGATCGTCGCCGTGTTCGACGACCCGGCCCCCGGTCACCCTCGGACCGGCTCCTTCGAGGTGCTCGAGGGTATGGCCCCTTTCCTCTCGACGGTCAATCCCTATCGTCTGGCGCTGGACGACGGACGATCGGAGGAGGTCTACATCACCGGAACACGGCCGGGCGCGACGGCGGATGCCACCGCCTTCGTCTTCCGGCTCTCCACGAAGGGAGGCGGTTGATCGGCCATGGTCCAGCCCATCGCGATGCTGCTAGTCGCCTCGACGACGATCCTGATCGTTGGGTCGGATGACAACGGCCCGCAGAATCCGCTCGCCGACGCGGGCCGACGAGCCGGCGCGCAGCCGCTGTCGCTGGTCACTCGGAAAGGGGTGGAGCATGGCTGAGATCGCCTATGTGAAATCCCGCCCCGCGTACTGGCGGCGGCGCCCGCTCCGGTATGCCTGGACCCAGGCGAAGCTCATCCTGCCTGCCATCGGGCTGTTCCCCCGGCTGCTGACCCGGATCGAATCGCCCGAGCTGAGGCGCCATTATCGCCGGCGACTCTGGCGACTCGTCGAGGTCCACCGCCGGCCCGGCCTGACCCTCTTCTATCTCTTCCACCTGGTGATGCACTACCATGTCCACACCATGGCGCGGATGATGGCGGCCGGCGAGGAGCGGTTGGTCAACTCATTCTAATCGGGGTATTGGTCATGTGGGGCTTCGCCTGGCAAAACCTGATCACGCGGCCATCGCGCACGGCCCTGGCGATCATCGGATTGACGATCCCGATCCTCGCATTCCTGGGGTTGTTCAGTATTTCCCGGGGGATCCGCGAGCTGGTGGGTGGCACACTCACCAAGATGGAGGGGCTTCTGGTCCTGCGCGAAAATTCGCTTAGCCCCGTGTTCAGCGACCTGCGCCCTGATCTGGCCCGCGACCTCAAGAAAATTCCGGGCGTGCGTGTGGTCGCGCCTCAGGTCTGGAAGTTCGCCCCGTCCATCGACGGCAGAGGTGGTCCTGGAGCCACGGCAATCGGCCTTTTGACCCAGTCGCGCGAATCGGGGATGAAAAACCTCGCCAAGATGGTCGTGATCTCGGGACAAGATCTACCCGAAAACTTGAAACTCAAGAGCACAGTGTTCGCGATGTCGATCTTGCCCAAGGAACGCGGTGGGGGACGATTCCTGGACCTGGGGGACATCGGCAGGCATAACGTCGTGATCAGCACGACGATCGCCCGCGAGTACCCGAACGCCGACGGTACAGCCAAGGGGGTCGGCCAGACGATCCGGATCGGACAGGACGACTTTACCATCGTCGGGCTCTACGAAACGGGCTCTCTCGCCACCGACGTGACCATCGTCATGGACATCGGCGTGGCGCGGCGGCTGCTCGGGGTGGCGGATGAGGCCGTCTCCGCGTTCGCCGTGGAGCCGTACCAGAGCGCCGACTTCGAGGCGCTTCTCGCATCGGATCGAGGCCGCCCTGCCGGGGGTGAAGGCCGAGCGCATTAGCCAGTTCAGCCTCACGGTCGGCGGGATCATGGAGAAGCTCGATGTCTTTCTGTTTGCGGCGATCAGCCTGGCCCTGCTGGTCGGCGGCGTGGGAATCGCCAATACGATGCTGATGAGCACGTACGAGCGATTCGTCGAATTCGGTGTGTTGCGCGGCAATGGCTGGACCAAGAGGAATATCCTCGTCCTTATCGTGACCGAGAGCGGGCTGCTGGGCCTTCTATCGGGCGCGCTCGCTGCCGCGGTCGCGGTCGCCGCGGTGCTCATAGCGAACCGCTTCCTCACCGGGTTCCAGATCGAATTGAGGCCCTCGCTCGTCTTGGTCAGCCTGGCCGGCGCGGTGTCAGTCGCGATCCTTTCCGGACTCTACCCCGCCTGGAAAGCCTCGAAGATGACGCCGATGGACGCCATCCGCCACGCCGGGAATACGTAACGTATGCAGTGTCTCCACACAGCAAGAGAGCGTTCTGGAATCGAGGTCAGCGACGTCCGCAAGTCGTTTGTCACCGGCGACGTAACGGTCGAGGCCCTGCGCGGGGTGAGTTTCCAGGTCCCGACTGGGTCATGCACGTTCATCGTCGGCCCATCAGGCTCCGGTAAGAGCACGCTGCTCTACCTGATGGGTGCGCTCGACCGACCGACCTCGGGCACGATCCGCGTCGAGGACCGGGACATCACCGCAATGACCGAGTCCGAGCAGGACGACTACCGCCGAAATCAGGTGGGATTCGTCTATCAGTCTTTCAACCTGATCTCCAATCTCTCGTCGGTCGGCAACGTGCTCGTCCCTTATATACCGCTCGGCGTCACGCCCGATCTGAGGGCGAAGGCCGAAGAGCTCTTGAGGCAAGTCGGGATGGGCGACCGCTTGAAACACCGCCCGGACCAGCTCTCAGGGGGACAGCAGCAGCGCGTGGCGGTGGCTCGGGCGCTGATCAAGGATCCGGTGCTGATCCTGGCCGACGAGCCAACCGGCAACCTCGATCGCGCGGGTGGCGACGAGATCATCCGGCTCCTGCGCGATCGGCGGAAGACGTTGGTGATCGTGACCCACGACCGGCGTTTCATCACCTCGAGCGACATCGTCCTGGAGATTGAGGACGGCCGCCTCGACGATGAGCCTACTCGCCGGCGAGCGCCCGCAGGCGCAGCGGAATGAGCTCGATTGTTTAGCTTGTGTTCGGAAGGGCTTCTTATCGCAATTTAGAGGTTTGTTCTGCATGGAGTGTCGAGAGGGCCCGAAGACGCGTCGCCGGCCACAGACATGTTTTCCGGATGTGCTTCAGTTGGAATTTGGAGAAGTCCGAAGAAACGGGTGATTGGGTGGCCACCCCGATCACAGTCGACGGAGCGCCCCGGGCTCGCTGAAGCCCCCTTGGCGACTCAGTCGTCGGGTCGGCGGTCGGGCTTGCCGTCGCCTTGAGTCGATTTCGGGAAAGCCCCTCGTGGCCTTCTCAGTCCGTGCGCGCGAGGTGCACCATGATAGTTGACGGCGTCCGACCAGCCGGCGCCGCCAGGCGCGCTGCCTCGCCGTGGATTCGCAGCCGGGCGCTGGCGATTGCGATCACGCTCGCCTCGGTCTTCTCGCTCGGCTGGGTCCGGACACGCGAGGCGACGGTATGCAATGCTGTGCGCGACCTGGGCGATCGGGTGGCATCCAACCTCGGCGCGAGCGCCTGTGCGAGCGAGGTGCTGTCGCGACACGGACTCCTTCGGGCAGCACTGGTTGACCCGGCAGCCGCTGCATTGCGGCTGGAAGCGGTGCTCGCGTCCTGCCCCGAGGGCGAACCCGGCGCCATGCTCGCCCTTGCCGAGCTCTGGTATCGCGACGCCCTGAGAGAGCCGCACCACGACCCGGCGTCAGCCGTTCCCTCCTTGCGCGCGTCAGCCGCTGCCGCGGCGCTCGCGCTGGCCGAGCCGGACGCCGGGCGCTACGATCGCGCCGTCCTTCTCCATAACGACGCCGTGGCCCGGCTCGTCCGGATCTCGCAGGACGAACGCGTCTGCGGGGGCCGGAACTGGTCGCTGGCGCTGGCCGGGCTCGGGGTCGTGGTGAAGGCGGGGGATCTGTTTGTCGAGCCCACGCGATTCGCGGCGGTCGTGGTGGCAGCAGACGTGCGCGTTTGCGGGATGCGGCACCGGTTCGGGAATTGTGGATTGGGGGTTCCGGTCGTCGGCACGCGCTGCGTCGATCGCCAACACCCAATCGAGACGGATGAACAATTCTTCCCGACTCGGTTCCGGATCGCGGCGACCGTGCTGGCCGCGCCCGGCGGCGGCCTGGCCGGCGGGTCCTACCGGCTGTCGTCGCTCGGCCTCGTCTTTCACGACCCGTTCCGGGTCGATTCGTGCTGGGCCGGTGGGCGTGACATGCCGCTGGCGGCCGACCGAACGACCCATCTGGCGTTGCAGGCCTCGCAGGACCGGCTCCCGGCCCAGGCGATCCGCGGCGTGATCGCCACGGAGTTCGGGCCGGAGATCGAGCCGGGCCTGTTCATGCTCCGGCCCTACGCACCGGGAAAGATCCCGGTCGTGTTGGTCCACGGTCTCGCAGCCACCCCGGTGGGTTTCGTGCAGGCGGTCAACGAGTTCCAGAACGACCCGGTGCTCTCGGCGCATTACCAGTTCTGGGTGTTCATCTACCCGACCGGCGGGACGATCGTCGTTTCGGCTCAGCGGTTCCGAGCGGCCTTGGGCCGGGTCGAGGCTGCGTACGGGGCCGACCCGGCCTTTCACCGGATGGTCGTCGTCGGGCACAGCATGGGGGGCATCCTCGCACACATGGTCGTGTCGGACTCGGGCAGGGACGTCTGGGAAAGCGCCTTGAATGCGTCGCCCGAAGGGTTGCGGGCCTCGCCCGCGACCCGCACGGCGCTCGACCAGTACCTGTTCTTCCGTCCGCTGCCATACGTGCGCCGGGTTATCTTAATCGCCACCCCTCATCGGGGCAGCCCGTTGGCGAGCAGCGTGGTCGGCCGCTTCTACAGCGGCCGGATAAGGCCGCCGCCCGAGGGGGCCGCGATGATTGCCGAGCTCGAGGCGCTGAACGGCCCCGGAGTGATCAAGGACGAGAACCTAAGGGCGCGTCGACCACCGCGATCGGCAACCTCCGTGTCGATAGCCTGCTGCTCTTGGCCGTCGGCCGGCTGCCGGTGGCGCCGGGGGTGCCGTACCACACCATCGCCTTCCAATTCGCCGGCCACGCGCCGACTGATTTGCTCGTCCCGCTCTGGAGTGCCCACATGGATGAGGCCGCCTCGGAGGCCATCTTTCCGGGCCACCACGGCTCTCAGCAGGGCCCGGCCGCCGTAGGCGAGATCCGCCGCATCCTCCTGCAACACATGGCCGCGCCCTGAACTCGTCGGCGGGTCATGATCGGCAGCAGATACGCCGGGGCGCCCGACTCGTTGTAGTGGGCGTGCCAGAAGCCCGGCGGCGTCACGAACGCCGAGGCCGGCTTCCAGTCCACTCGCTCTGGATCGACGATCCGGCCGCGATCGTCCAGCTCCTTGCCGACGAGCGTGTGGCAGCCGGGCTTGCAGTCGATGATCAGATCCAACGCCACCGACTGGTGCCGGTGCGGCGCCTGGATGTCCTCTGCCCGTGGCTCACCATCGTCGGCGATTACGACCCTCCTGTGCCGCTCTCTCTGACGACGATGTCGGCCAACGCCGCCTGAAGATGCCTGACCGCCTCCTCCAGCCCAGGATAGGCGTTCTGGCATCCTGTCAGATCCCCGGCACCCGCCAGCTCCTCCAGCCGCAGGGCCGCCTGGTAGGCTCTTTCCGCACCGAAGCTGACCACCGCACCCGCTAATTTGTGCGACGCGTGCTTCAGGGCGGCACAGTCCCCGCGCACGACTGCGTCACGGATCTCCCCCAGCATCTTCGGGCAGTGGTCGAGGAACGACTGGACCATTCTTGGCAGAAGCGCCCGGTCGCCTTCAACCTGTGCAAGGGCGGTGTCCAGGTCAAATACCGCTCCCGGTTGTTCCTCCGGACTTTGCGTCTCTTTCGCCCCCGCGACATCCAACGAGAGTAAGCGTGCGATGACGTCGAAGAGTTCCACGGCCCGGATCGGCTTGGAGGCGTAGGCGTCCATGCCGCCGGCCAAGCAGCGCTCGCGGTCCCCTCTCATCGCGTGAGCCGTCAGGGCGACGATCGGGACATGGGTGTTCGTGGCGCTCTCCTTCGCGCGGATGGCCTTCGTGACGGCGATTCCGTCCATGTCGGGCATTTGCAGGTCCATCAGGATCAAGTCGAACGGCTCCCTTTCCCAGGCGGCCAGGGCCGCTTTCCCGTCACCGGCAAGCACGGCCGCGTGCCCCCACTTCTGTAGCAGGCTGGTCACTAGCTCTTGGTTGAACTCGTTATCCTCGGCGACAAGGATGCGGAGACCGCGCGGGATGCCAGCCAGGTGTTCGCCAGCAGGCGTGGGAGCTGTCTCCAGCGCATCCGGTAGACTGCCCAGGGCGGTCAGGACGGCGTTGAGCAGCTCGGACTGTTTGACTGGTTTGCGCAGGTAGACGGTAATGCCCAACTCGCGGCAACGTGCCAGCTCACCGCCCCGGTCGGCGGAAGACAGCACGAGTATGGTCGCTCCGGCCAGCGCGGGGTCATGCTTGATCTCGTGGGCCACGGCGAATCCGTCCATGTCTGGCATGATCACGTCAATAAGTACAAGCGGGAACGGGTCCCCCGTCCCGGCGGCCCGTTTCAACTCGGCCAGGGCCGCGCGCCCGCTGCCCACGGCGGTCGGCTGCATCCGCCAGTTGGCCAGCATCTCAGCCAGGACCTGCTGGTTCGTCACGTTGTCATCCACCACCAGCACGGGCAGCCCTTCTAGGTCGATTTGCTTGGCGTGGTGTTCCGCCGCGGCGGCGCGGGCCAGGCCAAAGCACGCCGTGAAGTGGAAGGTGCTCCCCTTGCCTACCTCGCTCTCGACCCAGATGTGCCCGCCCATCAACTCGACCAGCCGCGCGGAGATGGCCAGCCCCAGACCCGTGCCTCCGAACCGGCGGGCCATGGTGCTGTCTGCCTGGGCGAAAGCGCCGAAGATCGAGGCGCTGTTTATCGGGCGGGATGCCCGGTCCCGTGTCGGTTACGGCGAAGTGCAAGCAGACTCGCCTCTCGGTTACCGACTCCACCCCAACCTTCAGAACGACTTCCCCGTGGTCGGTGAATTTGATGGCATTGCCGAGGAGGTTCGTAAGGACCTGGCCGAGGCGCATGGCGTCGCCGACCACGCCGTCCGGCGCGTCGGGGCGGACGTGCAGGGCCAGCTCCAGCACCTTCCGGTGCGCCCGCGGACCGAATGCCTTGATCGCCTCGCCGAGGCTTTCGCGCAGGCTGAAAGCTGCCGGCTCCAGGTCGAGCCGGCCGGCCTCGATCTTGGAGAAGTCGAGGATGTCGTTGATGACCCGCAAGAGCAGGTCCGCCGACGACCGGGCCCGCTCCAGGTAGTGGCGTTGCTCGGGTTGGAGGTCTGTGTCCAGAGCCAGGTCGAGCATGCCGAAGACGCCGTTCATGGGGGTGCGGATCTCGTGGCTCATGCTGGCCAGAAACTCGCTCTTGGCTCGGCTGGCTGCCTCCGCCGCTTCCATCGCCCGCTGCAACTCCGTCTCAAGCCGTTTGCGGTCCGAAATGTCCTGAATCATTTTGATGCAGTAGACGGCCTTTTGCGCCGCGTCGAGCTGGACCGAGACGGTCACGACGGCCCAGATGAGGGTCCCGTCCTTGCGGATGAAACGTTTCTCCATC
Organism: uncultured Isosphaeraceae bacterium; assembly: GCA_963830625.1. GTDB lineage: Bacteria > Planctomycetota > Planctomycetia > Isosphaerales > Isosphaeraceae > CAWHMZ01. Next base: position 393,295 of record CAWHMZ010000010.1, read on the forward strand.
GTGTAACTGGGCAATTCTCCCCGCGTCAGAGCACCAAACTTCGCGAGGTCGGCCGCCAGATCCTCGGGGTGCGTCACCTCCGCGAGCGTCTTCCCGACCAGCTCTTCGGGTGGGTAGCCGAGGATCGCGCAGAACCTCTTGTTGAACCGCAGGAAACGGCCGGCGAGGTCCTCATGAGCGATGCCGACGGCCGCGTTCTCGAAGGTGCCGCGGAACCGCTCCTCACTCTGGCGCACTGCATCCTCGGCCGATTTGAGGTCAGTGATGTCCTGGATGACCTTGATGCAGTAGGCAGGCTTGCCCGGTGCCTCGAGCTGGAGCGAGACGGTCACGTGCGCCCAGACGAGTGTGCGATCCTTGCGGATGAAACGTTTCTGCATCGTGTAACTGGGCAATTCTCCCCTCGCGAGAGAGCTAAACTTCGCGAGGTCGGCCGCCAGATCCTCGGGGTGCGTCACCTCCGCGAGCGTCTTCCCGACCAGCTCTTCGGGTGGGTAGCCGAGGATCGCGCAGAACCTCTTGTTGAACCGCAGGAAACGGCCGGCGAGGTCCTCATGAGCGATGCCGACGGCGGCGTTCTCGAACGTGCCGCGGAAGCGCTCTTCGCTTTCCCGCAGCGCCTCCTCGGCCCGCTTGCGCTCGGTGATGTCCCGGACGATTCCCGTGAAATACCGGCCCTGACCCAGGCGGAACATGTTGATGGCCAGGTCCAACGGGAAAGTGGTGCCGTCTTTGCGGCGACCGACCACTTCCCGTCCGATGCCGATGATTTTGGCATGTCCGGTGCGGACGTAATTGGCAAGGTAGCCGTCGTGTTGGCTGTGGTACGGCTCCGGCATCACCAGCTTGATGTTCTGGCCGATGACCTCCTGGGCGGCGTAACCGAAAATCCTCTCCGCTGCCGGGTTGAAGGTCGTAACCGTGCCGCGATCGTCGATGGTGATGATTCCGTCTGCCACATGGTTGACGACCGAACGCATCCGTTCCTCGGCCTCGGCAGATGCCTGAACCCGCTGTGCTGCAGCTCTTCCGCCGTCCGCTTGGGCTCCGTTAAATCGCTGGCGATGGACGAGACTCCCACCAGCTTGCCGCCGGCATCCGTGACCGGGGAGGCGGATAGGGAGACGGGCACCTGCTTGCCATCCTTGCGTACGCACACGGTCTCATAGTGGGAAACCCGTTCCCCCCGCTTGATCGCATCGAGGATGCGCGACTGTTCGTCGAGACGGTCGGGCGGGAGTAGGAGCGAACCCGAGCGACCGACGATTTCTTCGGCGGCGTAACCAAAGAGCGTCTGGGCGCCCGCGTTCCAGCCGATGATCACGCCGTCCAGGGTCCTCGTAACAATCGCGTCCTCCGAGGACTCCACATTGGCCGCCCGTTCGGCGTGGTAATTTCGGAGCAGCTCCCTCGCCAGTTTGTCGTCCGCGGAACCGTGTGCGTCATTGTCGGTCATGTCGCGGTCCTTGGGGCGGGGATTGGTCTTTCCGAAGGCGTGGCGGTGATCAGCAGCCGGCGGCCGCCCTCGGGATCTCAAAGAGTCCGCGAAAAGTCGATTCGGGCCAATGATTCCGCAGGAAAGCTAAGCGCGCTACCTGTGCGACCTGAGGTGGCCGCGCGTAAGTTCGACCGATAGGCACAAAAAAACCCCGACCATGCGCCGATCCGCACGGTGGGGCCACCTTAGCCGAGTGGTTCTCGCCCGTCGCGAGCACGAACCAGATTGTCACAATAATTGAATCCAACTTCGGGATTCAAGAGGGTAGAGCAGGTTCTTTCCAATCGGGAATCTGAGCGGTGAATCCCGGCGGGGCTTGTCGTACACCCTTGCGGTGACCGGCTTCTCCGGGCCAGTCGGAGCCACCGCTTGAATTGCATCCGGCGTGCCGTGGATACGCCGGGCTCGCCCTGGGTCCGCGCCAGGCGACCCGCCCGCCGGGCGCTTCCGGTCGACCCGACACCTGGAGGCCCGGGCGATCCTATCGATCGCTCTCCTCCCCCGCATACTCACCGAGCGTGGCAGGGTGGACACGGTCACGCGGGGAAAAGCCCAGACCCGCGCGCACGATCACGACCCATTCCATCTTCGCGGACCGGCGTGACCCGCCCGGCGACGAGTTGCCGGGCGATCGCTCATGTGCCACAGCCTCACCTTATGCTCACTCGGTCGCTTGAGCGCGGCGGAGCAATGCTGCAATGTCTTGCCACAGCGCCCGGCATTCATGCAGTTCGGATGGAGTCAGTCTCTCGGGGGTTTCAGCGTTGCGCAGCCCAGCCAGGTCGGGGTCGTCCCGCCAGGGCGCCAACGTCTTCCGAGCCTGGATGCGATCCGCCTCCGTGCCGGTGTCCACCTTCTTGGCCCAGGCGGCCAGGTCGAGTCGCAACCAGTTTCGGGCCTGTTTGCGCAACGCTTCCCGCTCCGGCTCCCCGAGTCCGGCCAAGTCGTCGCCATGACCGCCGCCAGCCAGGGCGGCGCCGCGGGCGGCGTTGAACCGGTGACCGGGGCGGAGGTCCTCGGTCAATTGTGGTGTGGCTGCGAGCGCCTCGGCATAGAGTCGAGCGGCCGTGGCGTAGTGGTTCTTGACGAAACAGAGTTCCGCCAGGTCATGGCAATCGGCGGCGGCTGGCCTATCCTTTCCCTGGACGACGGCGGGGAGACGACCTTCCAGGGCGCGGAGCGCTGGCAGTGCTGCAGTAGGCGTTCGAGGTTTGTGCGGAGCTTCTTCTCCCCTTCGGGGACCAAGTTCGAGGCTCCGCCGGATCTCGGCCTCGGCCTGGGTGAACTCTCGCCGAGCAAGCAGCGCCTGGCCCAGGGCCCCATGGGCCCACGCGAATTGAGATTCGAGCCGGACGGCTTGGCGGAAGTGGTCGATCGCTTCCTTTAATCGGGCTTCGTCCTGCGGGGGAATGCGGAGCGCGTTCCAGGCCGGGGCCCACTCCGGGTCACACTCGAAGGCTTGCCAGTAATAAGCGATCGCCCTGGCCCGGGCGTCAGTGCGGAAGGGGCCGAGGCGGTTCACGCCCTCCGGGTAGCAGTCGTCCACCTCGTCCCGCCGGCCCTTTGCGAGCAGGGCGACGCCGAGGAGGTGGTGGGCCCGGGCACAATCGGGATCGAACTGCAGAGCCTGCCGGTAGTGGTCGATCGCCTCGTTGAGAGGTCCCGAACCGGCCAGGATTTCGCCGAGGTTGCAATGGGCGGGGACCAACCGGGGATCGAGCTCCAGGGCGTCCCGGTACAGGAGCACCGCCACTCCCCAGTCGCCCTTGACTTTCAGGGCCATGCCGAGGTTGTTGAAGCCCGCGGCGCACCGGGGATCGTTCTTCACCACCTGATGAAAGATGGTAATGGCCCCGCCGTCGCCCCTTTGGGTCATTGTCCCACATCCAGTACCGGTCATACAGGACGACGCCGAAGTCGTTCAGAACGGCCACCGCTCCAGGGCGGATTTCCAGAGCCTTTTCGTAATAGGCAAACGACGGGGTCGGGTCACCCCCCGGTGCCTTCCCGCGCCGTGCAGCGCCAGGGCCAGCGTAAAGTTGGCCCAAAAGTCCTCGGGATACTGCTCCCTTACGCGCCTCAGAAAGCCGACACCGTCCTCCCGCGTCGCAGACAGCCGTTCGCCCAGCGCGAGCAGCAACGGTACGGGCTGGTCCGGCGGCGGAGCCGCCCGCGCCAACTCGGCCAGGGCCTTCCCATCTCGCCAGAACGCCGGGTCGCGGACGCGGTCGCGCCAGGGGTCGGGGTCCGCCCGACGCGCCACTTCAAGCAGCCAATCCTGCCGGGCAGAGTCGGCGGCACAGACTACCCAGTCGTCCAGCGCGGCGACAATGTGGGCAGCCCATTTGGAGGCCCGGACTCGCGCCGCGACTCCCTGCGGGTCGCTGAGAGGCTCGCCCAGCCCGTGGTCCCGGAAAGCCTCGGCGTAGTCTCGATCCGCCCGGGCCTTGTTGAAGCGCAGCAGGGCGGCATGGTTATGGTGCCCCTCGACCAGCGTCCATCGATTCAGGCGGATCGTCTCGAGCCGGACCAGGAACTGATTATCGCGGCCGGCCGCCTTCACAACCGGGTACAGCCAGAAGGGCCCGCCGTCGCCGAGCCGGGAGTTGGCCCGCTCCAGCGCGGCGCCGGCCTCGGGGAGGGCAGACTGCTGCTGCCACCGCTCCGCCTCCCGCAAGTCTGCCTCTACCGCCCGCGCGGTGAGAATCTGCCGCCCGAGCAGCCAGCTACCGGCGCCCAGCACGGTGATCGCCACCAACAGCGTGACGGCGAACAGCGCCGCCGCCGCCGGGCTACGCCGCGCCCACCGGGCGAGGCTCGAACCGCCCTGCACGGTGCGCCGTGATGGTCTCCCCCCGAAGAAACCTGCGCAGATCTTCTGCCAGCGCAGCGGCGCTGGCATAGCGCCGCTGCGGCTCCTTGGACAAGCACTTCAGGCAGATGGTTGCCAGGTCGCGCGGCACCCCGGGGTTGAGGCGCGGCGGCGGCACCGGATCGTCGTGGAGCACCTGCTGCAAGGTCCCGGTCGACGTCTCCGCCCGGAAGGGTGGCCGCCCGGTCAACATCTCGTACAGGATGGCCCCCAGCGCATACACGTCGGTCGCCGGCCCGACCGCCCCCTTCTCGCCCCGAGCCTGTTCGGGGGCCATGTAACTCGGCGTACCCATCGGGACGCCGCTGAGCGTCAACCCGCTGCCTCGCTCGAGCCGGCGGGCCAGGCCGAAGTCCGTTACCTTGGGCGTGCTGTCGTTGGCGAGCAAGATGTTGGCCGGCGTCAGGTCGCGGTGGACGATGCCACTCTGGTGCGCGAACTGGACGGCCTCCGCCACCTGCGCAAGCAGCGCGGCGGACTGACGTGCCGGTTGCGGCATGCCGGCGATCTTTTGAGCGAGGCTGCCACCTTCGACGAATTCCATGGTGAAGTACGGCCGGCCGTCCAGGTCGCCGGCGTCGTACAACTGAACGATATTCGGGTGGCGAAGGCCAGCCACCGCCTCCGCCTCCCGCTGGAAGCGCGTCGCGCTCTCTTGACCGGCGTAGGAGCCGGCCAGGAGCATCTTCAGGGCGACGGGGCGGTCGAGCCGCAGGTGCCGCGCACGGTACACGACACCCATCCCGCCGCGCCCCAGTACTTCCTGCACCTCGTAGCCGCGGATCCTCGGCAACTCGGCGGTCGCGAGGGCCACGGGCCCGGCGCCCTCCGGGGGCACGGTCGAGGGGAAGATCGCGTCGATCTCGTGCTCCAGCCGCCGCAGCCGCTGCAGGTCGGTGCGCACTTGCGGCAGCAACTCGGGGCACGAGCGACACGCCTCCTCGGGGCTGCCGCCCGACTCGAGCAGCTCCTCCAGCAGTCGCTCCACGCGCGGGTCGTCGGTCATCGCGGGCCGCCCCTTACGACGGACGGAGGTGATCCAGCTCTTTCGCCAGCAGCAAGAGCGAGCGGTTCAGTCGCCTTTGTACGGTCTTGGGCGAAACGCCCAGGACCCCCGCCGCTTCCGGGTAGGTCAGCCCCTGCACCCGGACCAGCTCGAAGACCTCGCGCTCCTCCTCGGGGAGGCTGTCGATCGCCTCGAGCATGCGGCGGCCCTCGGGCGAGAGAGCCGAGCTGCTACTTTCAGGCGCCGGCACCTGCCACTCGCTCAACTGCGCCGCGACCGGCTGATGATCTAGGCGCCGGGCCAGGTCATTAAGCTCCCAGCGCATGTGCTGGTTGACCATGGCGAAGAACTGGCGCACCGTGCGGGGGCGGGCTGAACGCATCGCCTTGAGCAGCCGCTCCACCACGGCGGAGAGCATCTCCTCCGGCTGCAGGTTCAGCGGCGGCTGCGTCAGGCGGCGGTACTCACGGTACAGGAGATTTCCGCAGAGCAACTGCAGACGCCGGACCGAGCGGTCCAAGAGGCGCGCGGACGATCGGCTCGGCGGGCTCGTCACCGTCCAGCGCCTCCAGGTAACGCTGCACGATGGCAGTGGTGTGTTCCGTGTTCATGGCGAATGCCCAGCACACGTATCGAGGCGACGCACCGGATTCTAACAGTTCCGCTGTCCAGGGGCCACGCCCAGAGCGGTAAAGGAATCCTGGGCGACCCCCCATAGGGCGCCGCCCGCACCAGGACAAACCCATGTCCGTGGCCGAGCTAAAGCAAGAGCCACGGCCGAAAGGAGAGTGCGATCATGAACCAAGCAGAGACTTTTGCCGGTGCGCATCGAGCTGACCGATTATGACCCTGACGAGGTCCCATTGCTCGTCGGCCTCTCGGTCGTCCCTTACGTATACTGCAAGGAGCCCGCAACGGGGCCGCACGCCGGCGATGTCTTGAGGCCGCGTCGCCCGCGTACGCGCGATCGCAACGTGTCCGGCCCCGGGAGAGCGCCACAATCGGTGGCTGCCCCTCTGCAGGTCCGCGTGGGCCAGTGATGGCCGAGGGTCAAACCGCAATTGCCTTAGAACCATCGCTCACCGTCGAGGATCCCGAAGGAGCAGCAAAATGAGCAGCGCGGCCCTCACCTTCGGCGCGGTCAGCCGCCCGGCGGTCAACCCGTGGCTTGTCGCCACGGCCGTGGTGATCCCCACGTTTATGGAAATCCTCGACACGACGATCGCCA
>CAWHMZ010000011.1:0-322770 GCA_963830625.1 uncultured Isosphaeraceae bacterium
CCTGGCGCAAAGACACCCTCTTTTCGGTCCTCTGTCCGTCCAGGCAATCTGAGACGCACCGACCGCTTCTCCAGCCATCCAACGCTTGACAGCGACTGTGCGCCGTAATTCGCCCAACCTTCAGCCAGTCAGTGAAATGCCGGTGCCCTGATCCCCATGGGGTCGCCGCGAATCCCTGGGTGTCTGGAATCCCCGAATTTCGACGGCGTCGTTCCGGGTGCAAAACTCAGAAGAACTCGGGGTCGTCCACCGCGAGAGTGCTGACCTTCGCACCGCAGCGCGAGCGTACCTGGCCAAGCACAGCAACGTAACCGGGCATCCACGAATCGATCGTGATCGACTGCCCGTCATCCCCCACGATGCGCACACGGTCGACCACGGCGTGATGCGAATCCTCTTCCTGCTCGACGGCCTTCACCGCGACCGATTCGACCCGCTCCCAGGAAATCGATCGTTGGCGGAACAGGCTCTTGAGCGCGACGCCTTCGGCATTGACCATCAATGTTCGCGACGCCTGCTCGAGCCCAACGACGGCCACGCCAAGCCCGCCTGCGACCGCGAAAAAGCCCAAGAATCTCTGCGAGAGGGTGATCTCGCCCTTACCCGAAAATGGCTCGGTCAATGCCGCCACACCGGTGATCAGGAACATCGGGACAATCCAGGTCAGCGCAAACACGCCGGCTGATCGCGTGGGCCGGAACGTGCCTCCGTTTTTGGCGAGGTTGAGTTGCTGCTGCTGGCGGATCGCGGCGAGATGGGGCTCGAGCCGGCTGCGCAGCCTCTCCGCGTTCACCACAAAGGCAAACGGGATCGCAAGGCGTTGACCTTGGGCGCCGTGAAGCACGCACCGGCCCGACGCGCGGCCCTTGGCCTTCGGCCGGCTCGTGCCGGATTCGTCAGCGTCGGCGAGGTCGCGCCAGCAGATGACGATCGTGCGGCCCCAGTCGCGGCGTATGATCCTCTCATCGTCCACGAAATAGCGCGCACTGGCTTCACGAGCCGTGCGTAGTAGAAAGACGGCGGCAGCGCCCAGGCCGGCCAGCATGAACACGCCCGCGGCGGCGCTGAGCGGGGTAATGCCGGAAAAGGTCCCGTCAACCAGGGTGAACAACAAAACGGGCACGCCCACCAACAAGAGCGCCGCCAGGCCGCACGTCACCGCCACGCCGTCATCGCCGTCGAATTGTTCCAAAGTCAATTTTCCCGTTGCGAGTTCGGGGCCGAAGCGGTTCACTGCACGTGGTGATTCGTAGTTGGCCGCCTGATATTCACGTGGAGACGCTGCACAGATTCGTTAATAAGTGCTGTGCGAGTGATCGATCACGCCATTCGGGCTGACGACGGTCCATGACTCCGAGTTGACGCTGATCGGAGAATTGGTGCCGGTCAAGACGCTCTTGCCTGAATTCGTGCCGACCAGGTACAGCATCCCATTATCTGCAATCATGGTTCCGGGACCGGATAGCTTGATGGATTCCTTGTAGAACTGGCCGCCCATCTCCGCCGCGGGAAGGGTCGCGTACCTCAGCGTGTGCCCAACGCCGATTTCGATGTCCGTGGTATTGAGCGGATTGCCTGGCGGATCCTCGATGCCGGTGGCGGTCGTGTTCGTCACCCAGTACGAATTGAAATTGAGATCGTAGACGACGCCGGTTTTCAGCGGCTTCGCTGGGACCAAGCTCACCGTCTGTGTGGCAGGGTTATAATCGGCGCGGCGTACCGAGACCGAACCCCCGGTCCCGCCATCGCCAAAGTTCTTGGCGGTTTCGGCTTGTAGTGAGTAGTTGCTTGGATCGGTGACCGATGCCTCGTCCATCGCCTCGTCGTAGGTCACCTGAAGCTGGACAATCTTGTGATGCTTGACCACCGGGTTTACGCCCTCGACATTTTGAGAGGTCCGGACCGATTGCAACCGAACAAATCGATCAGGCGCCGGCCTGTAAATCAACGGCAGAGAGCGACAAAGAGCGACGAGACTCCCAACAACATCAGAGGTACGCCCCCATCATAGAGGCTAAAACAGAATTGGCCGCAACCCCTGAAAAACAGGCGTCGGAACCCAATTCTGTTAGTAGTGCGGAACCAACGTCGCCACGACGTACGATTCGAACAAGAGGCAGCCCAGCACGCCGACCGCCAGAATGGCGGCCCAAGCCAACTAGCGGTATGAGCCCGCCGTCAAGACAACGACCGCGACCGAGGCGATGACCATGATTCCCAGATGGGCCAGGAACAGCCTTTCCAGCACGCGGGCGACCCAACGATCGTAAACCCGATCGCCTCGACGTAGTTGTGCATGGCCAGGCTGACTTTCCAGCACGCGGGCGACCCAATCATCGTAGTGCCGATGGCCTAGAAGTCGTTGTGCATGGCCAGGCTGACTTTCCAGCACGCGGGCGACCCAACGATCGTAGACCGGCGGGCCACCGTGTTCATACACGGTGTCGAGCACGGCCATCGCGATGGGGCAAGCGGCTAGCCCGAGCGACCAGACAGCCCAAGGGACCCACCGCCGTACGCCACCCCCGCTCGTCACGAGGGGCGGATGGATGCCGTCCAGCCCGAGGATACCGAAGACCGCGACCACGAGCGGAATCGACAAGAACCAGGGCAGGGAAGCGAAGGCGAGCGCCGAGCCCGCGATCGCACCCATGATGCGTCTCAGCGTCAAGCGCTTCGAGGGGGGCAATGCTGAGCTGACGTCGGACGACATGGTTACCTCTGTGCCCTACACGAGAGAGTCTTGCTGAAGAGGAAGCCTGAACCAGCCGTCCCGGACTCTCCCGCATCGTCCCGCGCCCAACTGTCCGGGCCATCTCTAGTCGAGGCTTTACACTGAGGTTTTGACGTAAGTCCTTTCGCGACGTCTCGGATTCCGTTGATGCGAAGGGGATATTCCGTATACACATCTCACATTTGTCAGCCAGCCTCTCGGGTTATAGTCAGACGTTCACTGATATCGCGCCGCCCGAGCCTTGCGGTCGCGCGTGATGAGGAGCCTTTACTTTGCGCCTGCCGCGCCGGGTGGCGAATTGGCCGGCTCGCGGTGCGCGAGCAAGAACGCCAGCAAGCGATAAAAGTCACCGTCGGCGATCTGATCGACCAGGTCCGCCGGCATCGGCGAGAGCGACGCCGTCGAGCGCTCCTCGACCGACGACTTGGGAACGCGCACCTCCTTGCCTTGCGCGTCGGCCACGATCAATACTTCGCCTTCTTCGCGCAAGAGTAAGCCCGAAATGATCTGGCCGTTCTTGAGCGCGAGATTCGTGACGCGAAATGACTGATCGACGTTGCGATTGGGGTCGAGGATATCTTCCATGAGCCGGTCGACGCCGCGGCTTCCAATGCCGTCGAGCTGGGGGCCGACTTTGGCGCCCTTGCCGCCCAATTGATGGCAGATGCCGCAGTACTTCTCGAAGACAGCAGCACCATTGCTCGGCTCGGCCTTGGAGGCAGCGAAGCCATCGCGGCGGCGAGCGAACAGGTCCTTGAGCTTCTGGTCGGCCGGCGGCAGACCCTTTAGTAGCGACGCAATGCGATCGGCCACGCCCGGTAGGCCAGAGCTCTCAAGCCGAATGGTCACGCTCCGATCCTGGAGCAGCCGCGCCGAGGCCTTGCCGGCCGCGATGGCCTGAAGCAGCGCATCGGACCCGCTACGGCTCTGCACCAGCGCCGAGGCAATCGCCGACTGCAGAGACTCAGGCGCGACCGGCAAGTTCTTGAGGAGGGAAGATTCGGCTTCTGGACGACGCTGGCGTCCCAGCAGGTAGGCGCCCATTCGCGCATCGCAATCGGCGCCCGCGCATCGCCCAGCACGCCGGCGATCAGCGGCAGGTTGGCCTGCGGGTCGATCACGGTCAGTGCCCCCATCGCGTGGGTTCGCGGCTGGTCGGGCAGGTCGCCGCGCTCGATCACTTTCTTGAGCTCAGGCTGCATCTCGCGAAAACCGAAATCACGAACCACGTCGATGCCCAGCGTCACATCGCCCGGCTGCTTCGAGCCCAAGAGCTGCTGCGCCAACCGCGCAGCCAGGCGCCGGGCCGATTCGTCAAGTCCCGACCCGCGTTCTTGAGCCCCCTGCTGCATCGCCTTCAAGAGCTCGAGGCGCTCGGCGGGCGACCGCTTTTCGGGTTCGACCAGAGCGACCAGCTTGCCCATCGAATCGGGCACGCCGTAGCGCGCGACGTGGTGCACAAATCGAATGACGTTTCCCAATGGCTCGTCATATCGATTCAGATGCGCCAGCAAGAACGCGGCAGCCTGAGGAGTATGCACGCCGGTCGCCACGTCGGCGATGTCGCGGCGGTCGCTCTCGCTCAAGGCCAGCGTCTCGAGCTGCGACCACACATCCGGGCGCTTCAATTGGTCGCGCAGCGCCATCCGCGCGATGTGGATCAGGTGTGTATCGTCGGGCGACGTCGACTGCCGTAGAGCGAGCAAGGGGCGTACGTTGGCCAGCGCAGGATGCGCACCCAGCACCTCCGCGGCCGCGCGGCGGGCGAATGGGTCGGGCTCGCTCAAGTGATCGTGAACCATTTTTGCGAACGACGCCGGCAGGTCGGGCCGATCGATGAGTGCCTTCAGGGCGTGAGTGCGCAACTCGCGATCGGCCTCACCGGCACAGGCCATGAGAGTCGTGTCGTCGAGCGCGTGGCGACGATTCAAAATCCACAGGCCGTGCACGCGCTGCCGCGCTGGTGCACCGGGAACCATGACCCTGCGGACGGCGCGCAGTCGCCTCGTCACCGCCGCGCTCCACCAATTGGTTGGCCGCTGCAATGCGTACGGCCAGATTGGGATGCCCCAGCTCGGCAACCAGCGAATCGACAGAGGTTTCGGTCCGATCAACCTGCGACGGCGCGGGTGCCGGCCGGCCGTCAGTTCCGCGGTAGACGATTCGCCAGATCCGCCCGCGCTCGCGATCGCGCCCGGGATGAGTCAGTGGCACTTCGTAATGGCCGATGATCCGGTTGTAGAAGTCGGCGACATAGAGCGCACCGTCGGGCCCGAGCTCGATGTCGACGGGCCGAAACCAGTTGTCCTCGCTCCAGACGAAGTCGGGCTGGGCGATCCCCTTGGGCGACGAGCCGTGCCACTCGATCCGGTCGTGGTTGATCCGATTGGTCACCACGTTACCGATCAAGACCGTGCCGTGATAAGCCACGGGGAACTGATCGGCGGCGTAATAGCTGATGCCGGCGATTCCCGTCGACCCGTGATCGTGGGTCACCATCTCGGGGCCGAAGCCCAATCCGTCGTCGGGCTTGCCAAAGCTGGGATACCACGCACCGCGGAGCAGTTGATATACCGGCCGGCTATGGCAGTCGCTCGAGTACAGATTGCCGAGCGGATCGAACGCCAGACCGAAAGGATTGACCTGGCCGTGCGTGAAGTACTCGGCGTGCGAGCCGTCGGCCTTCATCCGGTAGGTGTTGCCCGAGTTCATCTTGATCGGATGATGGTCGCTGCCTTGCACGGTGGAGTCGTTGGTGTAGCCGTGACAGGCGTAGATCCAGCCGTCGAAGCCCCAGCTAAAGGCGTTGGTCATCCCGTGCGTGTCGCGCGACCCGTAGACCCCGTAAAGGACCTCGCGCGAGTCGGCCCGGCCGTCGCCGTCGTCGTCACGCATCAAATAAATGTTGGGGATGCTGTGCACGATGGCCGCGCGGCCGACGGCAGCGGCAATAGGCCGATCGGAATGTTCAAGCCGTCGGCGAACGTCTCAATCTTGCCCGCTCGCCCGTCGGCTTGAAAGTTCGAGAGGACCTTCACCGAGTCGCGCGGCTCGGTCCCCGGCGCAGCCGGATACGGGTACTCGACCGTGTCGGTTACCCACAGCCGCCCGCGGTCGTCGAAGGCGAGGTTGAGCGGCTTGTGCACCTGCGGCTCCGACGCCACGAGCTGGATCTCAAAGCCCGGCGGAGCGTGCAGCGCCTTCTGCTCGTCGGCCGGAGTTCGAGCTGGAAACGACGAAACGTCTTCCACCGGCGCGGGTTGCTGCGCACAAGCGACGCCCGATAGCAACGCTGGAAATAGGCTGCAGCCAAAAGGAGCCCGGCGGCTCGCAATGTTCGCATATCAAGACTCCGCGGAAGACGGCACACCGCCGGTTGCCCGAGCGTGTCAATGTCAACGAGGAACCGATTTTCCCAGGATCAGCGGCCCCACGCGAGAGGGCGCCGTCAACCCGGTTGCCGTTGACCAAGCCCGGCGGAACACTACAATTTGGCGCCAGTTCGCCCGAAGTGATGAATCGAGAAGAAGTAAGGGGAACAATGGCCGACGAGCCACGCGAGAGCCTGGAAGACGTTCGCACCGAGAAGCTGGAGCGAATCGCCGAGCCTGGGGATCGATCCCTGGGGACAGCGATTCGACGGGCACCAGGCGATCGCCGCGGTGCGCGCGCTGGCGCCGGCCGAGACCGACCGAGCGAGCCCGGGTCCGACCGTCCGCGTCGCCGGCCGGATCATGCTCCGGCGCGGGCAGGGCAAGGTCGTCTTCCTCGACCTCCGCGACTGGACCGACCACATCCAGATCTTCGTCGGCAAGAAGCAGGTCGGCGATCTCGGCTGGAGCCTGGTCGAACAGCTCGACCTGGGCGACCTGATCGGCGTCGACGGCCGCCTCGGCCACACCAAGACCGGCGAGCTGACCGTCTTCGCCGAAAAGCTCACGTTTCTGGCCAAGAGCCTGCTGCCGCCCCCCGAGAAGTGGCACGGCCTGACCGACATCGAACAGCGCTACCGCCAGCGCTACGTCGACCTGTTCAGCAATCCCGAGTCGCTGGCCGTCTTCCTCGGCCGCTCGAAGCTGATCGCCTCGTTTCGCAAGACGATGGCCGAGCAGGGATTCATCGAGGTCGAGACGCCCACGATGCAGTCGATCGCCGGCGGCGCGGCCGCCCGCCCGTTCGTCACGCACTCACAATGCGCTCGATATCGACCTCTTCCTGCGGATCGCGCCCGAACTGTACTTGAAGCGGCTGCTGGTCGGCGGCATGGAGCGGGTCTTCGAGATCGGCCGCGTTTATCGCAACGAAGGCCTGAGCCCGCGGCACAACCCCGAGTTCACGATGTTCGAGGCCTATCAGGCCTACGGCGATTATCACGCCATGATGGACCTGACCGAGTCGCTGATCTGTGGCGCGATCGAGGCCTTGGGCGGCGGTCTACGTGCGCCCGTGGGGCGACGCGACGATCGACTTCACGCCCCCCTGGCCGCGCCGAACGTATGCCGAGCTGATCGCCGAGTATGCCGGGGTCGATCCCGCCGATGTTCGCGCGCGGTCAAGGCACGCGCCGAGGCCGCCGGGGCTGTCGACCGCCGGCAAAGACCCCGACGTCGTGGCCAGCGAGCTCTTTGAAGCCGTCGTCGAAGACTCACTTGAAGGGCCGATCTTCGTCATCGACTATCCCGCGGCGATCTGCCCGCTCACCAAGCGCAAGACGTCGAACCCGGCGGTCGCCGAGCGGTTCGAGCTTTACATTCGCGGGATCGAGCTGGCCAACGCCTATACCGAGCTCAACGATCCGCGCTTGCAGGAAGCAGCTCTTCCGGAAGCAGCTCGCCGGCCTGCCCGACGAGGAGTCGATGGCCAAGATGGACGACGACTTCGTGCGGGCCCTCAAGCACGCGATGCCGCCGGCCGGCGGCCTCGGCATCGGCATCGACCGGCTCTGCATGATTCTCTTGAACCGGCCGAGCATTCGCGACGTGATCTTGTTTCCGCTCATGCGCCCCCAGGCTGGAGGCACGACGGCCTGAACCCCGCGAGTAGCTCGCCCGTTACCGACAACCCACGGAAGGAGTCGCGTACATGTATAAATATCTGCTCTGCTGGCGATACTTGAAGACGCGCTACATCGCGCTGGCGAGCGTGATCAGCGTGATGCTCGGCGTGGCGACCATGATCGTGGTCAACTCGGTGATGGCCGGCTTCGCCGAGAAGATGCGCGACCGCCTGCACGGCGTGCTCGCCGACGTCGTCGTCGAGATGCGTCTCGCTCGACGGATTCTACAACTGCCGACGAGGTGATGGCCCGCGTCAGCGCAAGTCGCCGGCGACCAGGTGATCGCCCAGGCACCGACCATGGAAACGCCGGGCATCCTCCACTTCCGCTTCCCCGGCGGGCAGGTCATCACCCGACCGGTCGATATCATCGGCGTCGGTCCCGAGGATCGGGCCAAGACCGGCGATTTCGGCGAGTTCCTGGTCGACGATCGCAACCAGCAGATCGCCCCCTCGTTCGAGGTTGACGATGAGATTCAAGCAGCAGACGCCGGCCGGCGAGATCTTGAAGGAGCTGCCGCCGGATGACGACAACGATCCAACTCGGCCAGGCGATGCTCGAGGAACTCGAAGCAGCAGCAGCGCGAGCAGACGCCCGACGAAGGCACGATCCTCGGCTATGCCCTCGCGACCCACCATCGCGGCAAGAACCTGCCCGATCACTTCATCGCGCCGCCGGGCACCAAGGTCGGGCTGCTCTTTCCCGCTGGCCGGCAAGTTCAAGTCCGAGGGAGGGTTCGACACGTTCACGGTCGTCGGCTACTTCAAGAGCGGCATGAGCGAGTACGATTCGACCCACGTTTACGTGCCGCTGGAACGACTTGCAAGAGCAGCGCAGGCTGATCGACGTGAACGGCCGCGGCGCGGTCAATCAGATCCAGATCAAGGTCAAGCCCGACGTTGCGCTCGACCGAGCTGGCCGAGAAGATTCAGGTACGCGCTCGACGAGCTCCATCCCGCGTTCTTCCGCGTCTACACCTGGGAAGCAGAAGCAAGGGCCCCTTCTGGGGGCCGTCGCCATCGAGCAGAGCATCCTCAACATCCTGCTCTTCTTCATCATCGCCGTGGCCGGGTTCGGCATCCTGGCGATCTTTTCGATGATCGTCGTCGAGAAGACCCGCGACATCGGCGTCATGAAGGCCCTGGGGGCGTCGACCGCCGGCATCCGTGGCATCTTTCTCGGCTACGGTCTCTTGCTGGGCGCCGTCGGCAGCGGCGTCGGGATGGCTGGCGGGCTGCTCTTTGTACGCTACATCAACGAGATCGAGCGGGTCTTGAGCACCGTCATGCACCGCCAGGTGTTCGACGACACGATCTACTACTTCGACAAGATTCCCACGACCGTGCAGCCGTTCACGCGTTTTCTGGATCGTGGCCGGTGCCATCTTGATCGCCGTCACGGCCAGCATCTGGCCCGCCCAGCGCGCGGCCCAGCTGCACCCGGTGAAGGCGCTGCGCTACGAATAAACCCATCAGTTCCGAGTTGCGATCAGGAATGCTGGATTCTCAACAGGAGCGATCAAAACGATGGACTGCCATCTCGCCGCGCACGGTCTAGAAAAGAGCTTCTGGAAAGGCAAAAACGAGGTTCCGGTGCTCCGCGGCGTCGATCTGGACGTCGAGCGGCACGAGATGCTCGCCGTGGTGGGGGCGAGCGGGTCGGGCAAGAGCACGCTCTTGCATCTGCTGGGGCTGCTCGACGCGCCCGATCGTGGCGAAGTCGTGCTCGACGGAGGCCGGATCGACAACGTCTCGGAGCGCCAGCGCGACCAGCTTCGCAACCGCACCTTCGGCTTCATCTTCCAGTTCTATCATCTGCTTCCCGAGCTGACCGCGCTCGAGAACGTGCTGATGCCCCAGTTGATCGGGCATGGCCTCTGGGCGTACTGGCGCGAGCGCGGGCGGCTGAAGCGCGACGCCGCCGAGCTCCTGGAGCGGGTCGGCCTCGGGCACCGGATGACCCATCTGCCGGCCGAGCTCTCGGGTGGCGAAATGCAGCGCGCCGCGATCGCCCGGGCGCTGGCCGCTCGGCCCTCGGTGCTACTGGCCGACGAGCCGACCGGCAACCTCGATGCCGCCAACGGTCAGTCGGTGCATCGATCTCTTGCGCGACTTGAACCGCGAATATGGTCTCACTATGATCTTAGTGACGCACGATCAACAGATCGCCAAGCAGGCCGACCGGGTCGTTCGGCTGGCCGAAGGACGAATCGAGAGGTGGTCGCAAGCGGCCTGAAGCGACCAATGATTGCGGGGGCCCGGCGTCGGCTTTCGCTGCCCCTTTGCGGGGAGGAGCGCCACCGTGAGCCCCAAGGTCTATATCAGCGGCAAGCTCTACGACAAGGCCGACGCCAAGATCAGCGTTTTTGATCATGGGCTGCTCTACGGCGACGGCGTCTTCGAGGGCATCCGCGCCTATTCGGGCCGGGTTTTCCGGCTCAAGCAGCACGTCGACCGATTGTACGAGTCGGCCCAGGCCATTCATCTGCGAGTGCCGATGACGCGCGAGGAGATGGCCGCCGCCATCGTCGACACCCTCGCCGTCAACAAGCTCTCAGATGCCTACATCCGGGTCGTCGTGACGCGCGGTGCGGGGAGCCTGGGGCTCGACCCGCGCAAGACGACCGACCCGCAGGTGATCATCATCACCGACAGCATCAGCCTCTACCCCGAGGAGCTGTACGATCACGGCCTCAAGATCATCACCGCAGCCACGACGCGCAACCATCCCAACGCCGTCAACCCGCGGATCAAGTCGCTCAACTACTTGAACAACATCCTCGCCAAGATGGAGGGGACCCAGGCCGGCTGCTTGGAAGCGCTCATGCTCAACCACAAGGGCGAAGTCGCCGAGTGCACCGGCGACAACATCTTCGTCGTCCGCAAAGGGGCGATTCACACGCCGTCGATCGACGCCGGCATCCTCGAGGGGATCACGCGGTCGGCGGTCATCGAGCTGGCGCGCGCGGCCGGTCACACGGTCATCGAGCGGACGATGGACCGCCACGACGTTTATAATGCCGAGGAGTGCTTCTTGACCGGGACGGCCGCCGAGCTGATTCCCGTCGTCGAATGCGACGGCCGCACAATCGGCAGCGGCCGCCCGGGGCCGATCACCCGCGACCTGCGCCAGCGGTTCATCGCCCTGGTGCGCGAGGAACGATGACTGCGAGGCGCACCGTGATCGAGATCAAATCCATCCTGGCACCCACCGACTTCAGCGAGCACTCCCAGCAGGCTGTCGCCTTTGCTTGCGGCCTTGCCGAGCGGCTGGGCTCGAGCCTCCATTTGCTCCACGTGCTCTCAGAAATCCTCCCCGCCGGACCCGACCCGCTCTTGATGCCCGTCATGCCGGCGTCGTTCTATCAGGAAAACGAAGACCGGGCCGGCGAAACCCTCGCAAAATTGCTCGATCCCGCCTGGGGCAAGCCCACTTCGGTTACGAACGTCGTGCGGTGGGGCAGTCCCGTCGAATCGATCGTGTCGTATGCCCTCGATCACAAAATCGAGCTGATCGTCATCGCCACCCACGGACGAACCGGCCTCTCGCACGTACTCTTGGGCTCGGTGGCCGAGCGCATCGTCCGCGAGGCGCATTGCCCGGTCCTCACGATTCGCGATCGCCACCGCAAAAAGGATGAAGGATGAGCGATGACCTGGAAGCCGCGCGGGTCATCTACCGGGGACTGAAAATCGATCTTGCGCTCCAGCCGGTTGAGCTTGCCGATGGCCGGCGCGCCTGCGCGAGGTCGTCGTTCACCGCGGGGCGGTCGCGCTTTTGCCGATGGTTGACGACAACCATGTTTGTCTCGTCAAGAACCACCGCTATGCGATCGGCGAAACCCTGCTGGAGGTTCCTGCCGGCACGATCGACCCGGGCGAAACGCCCGAGCAGACCGCCAGGCGCGAGCTCGCCGAGGAGACCGGCTTTGTTGCCGGCCGTCTTCGCTGTCTTCGCCAATGGTACGTCTCACCCGGGGTGATGACCGAAGTGATGTATCTTTTCCTCTGCGAAGACCTGCGGCCCGGCCCGACTTCGCATCAGCTTGATGAGCGCCTGGAAACCATCATCGTGCCCTGGTCGGAAGCCGTGGCCATGGCTGATGACGGCCGAATCGAAGATGCCAAGTCGATCATCGCCCTGATGCTATGCGACCGCCTCGTCGCGGCCAGACAAAGCTGAATAACCCCCAGAGCGGTCAAGGCCTGCCGTTCACCGCCCCGTCAAACGGCACTTTGCTGGGCACCAGCACCGAGTCAAGCGGATGAACACCCGGGCGCGGCTGGTGGTCGTTGTTGAGGAACAGGTCCGGGTCGTGAGGACTGATCAGCCGCGAACGGTACCAGCCCACGCTGCCATCGCCGAAGAGAACGTTCTGCCCGCGTCCGGCGTGGTTGGGGCTGTTGCCCGCGTGGATCGTGCGGTAGTCGTCGTGGCCGGGCTGGTCGGCGATCACAGGTACTCGTGCCGAGCTGATCACCTCGAGCGGTTGCAGGTGGCCCGACGCATGGCGGTAACCGACGTTGTACGCATAGTCCCAGCCCAGCATCTGACCGTAACGCAACGGGTCGCTGCGGCGAATCTTTTCGATTTGCTCGAAGCTCTCCAAGTCTTTCATACTTGTTACGTGCGGGCAAGCGCCATTGCACGGGCAATCGAGCACCGACAAATTCGGAAGCACACCCGCGTCGTGGAGCATGACCGCAAACATGCCCGCATGTGTGTCGGGCCGTTGCTCGGGGGGATGAGGCAAGAAGCGCTGCAGCGTCGCGTACTGGGCCAGGCTGTTGCCAAGCTGCGAGAGGTTGAACACGCAGCCGGCCTGGTTCATGCGTTCGCGCGATCGCTGAATCGCGGGGAGCAGGGTGAGCGTGCCGGCGATGAAGATACTGGCGGCAACCGCGAGGTCTGCCCATCGGAATGGCACGCGCCGCGGCACATGGTCAAGCCAGGTCTTGGGCCGGCGGCGGTATCGCGCTACGAAAACAATCGTGCGTAGCGCCAGGTCGGGGGGGCTGTCGTGCTCGGCCCCGTCATCGACCAAACACTGAACCGCCGTGCGGAGGCGCTGGATTCGATTCGCTTGCTCGTCGCTTAAGCGCAGCCGCTCCGATTCGGTCAGCTCGGCTTTGCCCAGGACGTGCTCGATCATTTCATCCGCGTTCATGGCGTCACTCACCTCCGCTGAGCTTGGCTGACCGCGCCATCTGTTGAAGTTTCTCAAGCGCGGCGTGCAAGCGCGACTTCACGGTACCAACCGGTATCTTGAGGATCTCTGCAATCTCACGGTACTTCAAGTCTTGATGATACGCCAGGATCAAGGTCTGACGTAAGGCCTCGGGCAACCGCGCGATGCTGGTGCGCACCCACTGCTCTCGCTCTGATTCCTGGAGTTCCGCGAGCGGCCCTCCATCATCGCTCACGAGCATGTCGATCAGGTTGCCCGCATCGGTATCAGCGCCGAAGCATTCACGCGCTGGTCGAGGCTGACGGTCGGGTGCCGCCCGGCTTTTCTCAGGGCGTCAACCGCCTGATGCGTCGCGATGGCGTAAAGCCACGGCCGAAACAGCCGGCCCTTCTCGAATAAGTCTCGTTTTAAATGAACCTGAAGGAACGTGTTCTGGAACACGTCCTCCGCCAGAGTCGGATCACCGAGATACCGTGCGAGATACCGATACAGCTCGCGCTCATAGCGGTGGACGAGCTCAGTGAAGACAGCCGCGTGGCCCTCCTCGCGATACCGGCCCATCAACTCCTCGTCAGAAAGCTGACTGAGGTCTTCTGCCGAATCGGAGGTTACGGCCTTAACCATCTTACGTACCGCCACGGCCAATGGTTCAAGGCCCGTCTAGGCGCACTCCGCCTCACTCCGGTAAATGGCGGCGCCCCTGGCCAGGGCCAATTATCGTAAAAGTAAGTCTAAGAAGATCTTGAGACGATTCAAGAGCGTCCCGCACGATCGATTTCGGAGATGCTCTTCCTTTATACCTAAACCATATTCGGCGCGCGTCAATGAATCCACTGCGCCAAAGCGCACCGGCTGCGCCGGCTCCCGACAGGATAACAGGATGACAAACGCGGCTGCTACTCTTGTATGATGGTCTTCATTCGTGGAGAGAAAGTCCGGCGTTTACGCTAGATGGACGCACCATGCCCGTCGACCTGAACGTGGGACTGGAAGAGCACCGCCGCGGGTACATCGACCGGGCCGCCCGCGTCTACGAAGCCGCCTTGGCTGAGAACCCCGACAATCCCGATGCGCTCCATCTGGTGGGACTAGTCGCACTCGAGCGCGGCGACGCCCAGAAGGCCCTGGCCATGATCGGGCGCGCTGCCGCGATCCGCCCGAGCGACCCGGTCATCCAGGCTAACCTTGCCGAGGCCTACCGCCGAAAGGGCGAGCTCGACCGCGCCATCCAATGCTGCAATTGCGCGCTCACGATGCAGCCTGTGTATCCCGAGGCGCACTTTAACCTGGGACTGATCTACTTGCAGCTTGAGCGAGTCGACGCCGCGATCGAACACTTCCGCGAAGCCATCCGCCAGAGGCCCGAGTTCGCCGCCGCGCATAACAGCCTCGGCAACGCGCTGCGCACCAGCGGCGACAAGGCCGCCGCGCTATCGTGTTACCAAAAGGCGGTCTGGCTCGATCCGGCGTCGGCCGAGGCACGGTGCAACCTTGGGAAGTTGCTAGCCGAGCTGGACCGCGCCAAGGAGGGGCTCGTCCACAGCCGCGAGGCCGTGCGCCTTCGTCCGACCATGGTCGCCGCGCACAACAACCTGGGCAACGTTCTGCAGGCCCTGGGACGCCTCGAAGAGGCCAAGGATAGCCTGCTTACTGCGCTTGCGCTTGACCCCGAGCAGGTCGCGATTCATGCCAGCTTGGCCCACGTGTGGGAGCAGCTCGGCGAGTTCGACCGGGCGCACGCCGCGATTCGCGAAGTCTTGAAGCGCGACGCCCGCCACTCCGGAGCACTCGCCCGGTTGGCGGTCCGGCTGCGCGACAAGCTCGCAGAGGTCGACCAGGCCACGATCGAAGGCCTGCTCGCCGATCCCACGCTGGCTGCCGAGCCGCGAACGCAGTTGCTCTTCGGGCTCGCTGCTGCGCTGGACGCCAAGGGCCAATTTGACCGGGCGGCCGAGCTCTCGCTCGAGGCCAATGCGCTTCAGCAGAGCGAGCTCAACAAGGTCGGTCAAGCCTATGATCAGCATGTGCACCACGCCTTCGTCGACGACATCATCGCGCATTTCACGCCGGCATTTTTTGAGAGAACGCGCGGCATGGGACACGAGAGCGATCGCCCCATTTTCGTCGTCGGGCTGCCGCGCTCGGGTACCTCGCTCACCGAGCAAGTTCTGGCGAGCCATTCCCGCGTCTTCGGCGCCGGTGAGCTCAAGCTCGTGCAGGCGACGTTCGAGGCCTTGGGCTCGTTACTCCGCCGCACCGAGGAGCCCCTCGATTGCCTGGATGAGCTCGACCGCGACACCGCCCGGCGGCTGGCCGAGCGTCACCTGGCCGAGCTGGCGGACATCGAGGGCTCGACCGATCGGATCGTGGACAAGATGCCCGAGAACACTCTGTACCTCGGCTTCATCGCCACGATTTTTCCCCGCGCCCGCATCATCCACTGCCGCCGCGACCTGCGCGATATCGCGCTATCGTGCTGGATGCTCAATTTCGCCGAGGTCCGCTGGGCGTGCGACCCCGACCAGATCGCCACGCGGTTCGCCGAATACCAGCGATTGATGGACCACTGGCGGCGCACGCTCCCGGTTCCGATCTTCGAGCTCGACTACGAAACGATGGTGGCCGATCCCGAAGCGACAGCCCGCAAGCTGCTGGAATTTTGCGGCCTCGAATGGGAGCCGGCCTGCCTCGAGTTTTACCGCAAGCAGCGCCCCTTGCGCACCCCCAGCGTCGTTCAGGTACGCCAGCCTATTTACACCAGCTCGGTGGGCCGCTGGAAGCACTACGAGCGCTCGCTTGCCCCGCTCTTCGCCAACCTGCGCAACGGCCTTTGATTCACGCCAGCAGCTTCTTGATCACGCGCCCGCCAACGTCGGTGAGCCGCTCGTCGCGGCCGGTGTGCAGGAACGTGAGCTGCTTGTGGTCAAGGCCCATCAAGTGCAGGATCGTGGCGTGGATGTCATTGATATGCGCGCGGTCGTCGACGGCCTTGAGCCCGGCCTCGTCGGTCGAGCCGACAATGGTGCCGCCTTTGACGCCGCCGCCGGCCAGCCACATGCAAAATCCGGTCGCGTTATGATCGCGCCCGCGACCGCCTCCCTGGCGCACGGGCGTGCGGCCAAACTCGCCCCCCCAAACCACGAGCGTTTCATCCAAGAGGCCGGTGCGCTTCAGGTCGGTCAGAAGTGCGGCCACGGGCTTGTCGGTCATGCCGCACATTTTTTCGTGATTGGCATCGATGTCGTCGTGAGCGTCCCACTGCATGGCCACCGGTCCGCCGCCCGAGTAAAGCTGCACAAACCGCACGCCGCGCTCAACCAGCCGCCGCGCCAGCAGGCACCGCGTGCCAAACTCGGCCGTCCGCGGATCGTCGAGCCCGTAGAGTGCCTTGGTCGCCGCGGTTTCACTCGCGATGTCGACAGCCTCAGGCGCCGCGCTCTGCATCCGGTACGCCAGCTCGTAGCTTGCTATTCGCGCCGACAGCTCGGTGTCAGACGGGTCGAGGTCTTGCTCATTCATGGCCCGCAGCAAATCGAGCATGCTTCGCTGCCGCAAGAGCGACCCGCCGGCCGGCGGGTCGAGATTCACGATCGGCGCCGGCCCGCTGCGGAACAACGTTCCCTGATGATGCGCCGGCAGAAACCCCGCGCCCCAGCACGGCGCGCCTCCCTCGGGCGTTCCCTCGGGCTGGGTCATCACCACGAACGCTGGCAAGTTCTCGCTTTCCGACCCCAGACCGTACGTGACCCAGCTCCCCAGGCTGGGAAAGCCCATCATGACCCGTCCCGTGTTCATCTGATACATTGCCGGCGCGTGGATCACGCTGTCGGCATAACATGAGCGTAAGAGTGCGATATCGTCGGCGTGCCGGTGCAGGTGCGGCACGAGGTCTGACATGTCCATGCCCGCCTGCCCGTACTTGCCCCACTTGCGATGGCTTCCCAGGCATAACGGGTCGTCTTCAAGGAACTGGCTGTGAATCTTGCCGAAGCTCGGCGGCAGCGGCTGCGAGTCGAGCCGATTCAGGAGCGGCTTGGGATCGAACAGATCCATCTGGCTCGGCCCGCCGGTCATGAACAAGAAGATGCAGCGCTTGGCCTGGGCGGAAATGTGACCCGCCTTCGCCGACAGCGGCCCCTCTCTGGCCCCGGAGCCTGTCTCTTTGGCCCGCGACTCGCGCGCCAGCAGGTCAACGAGTCCAAGCAAGCCAAACCCACAACCCGCCGCCTTGAGGAAGTCGCGCCGGCTGCGCGGCAGAAACGGCTGAGGGCCCGGGCAACGGTGCGAAGCACGGCTCTGAGACATTATTTCCAATTCTTTTTACCTATATGTGCTTAATGCACGTACAAGAACTCGTTGCTATTCAGAATCGCCAGCGAAAGATCCACCCACGCGTCGTAAAGAGCGCGCTCTGCCGAGGCCTTGTCGTGTTCGCTGCCGCTTCGCCGGGTTTTGTCATTCTCGATCAGCTTGGTCTGCACCGTCAAGAACGCCTGTGCTCGCTTCGTCTCGGCCGGTTTGGGCACGCGGCCGAGTGCCACTTGGTAGGCGAGCTTGACGCGATCTAAGGCGCGATTTTCAGCTTCGCGCAGCACGCGCCCAGCCAGCGCCTGCGCACACTTGCCGGCAAACTCGCTGTTGAGCAATGTCAGGGCCTGAAGAGCGTGCGTGCTGGTCGCGCGGCGCGGGCACGCGCTCTGGGTATCGGGCGCGTCGAACGCGTCAAAGAGGGGATAGCGCACGTTCCGCTTGCGGAAGAGATAGAGCGACCGGCGAAAATGCTCGGCGGGGTTGCGATCCACCGGCCAGAGATCGACGACCTCGGCCTCGGTGAAGATCAGGTCCTTCACTTCTTTTTCCAAGGGTGCGAGCACGCCCGGGCCGCCCATCTTTGCGTTCAGGTCGCCCGAGACCGCCAGCATCGCGTCGCGGATGGCCTCGGCGTCGAGCCGGCGGGCAATCGCGCGGCCGAAGAGCATATTGTCGGGGTCTTCCGCGGCGAGCTTGGGAAGAGCCTGGTGCGACTGGCGGTACGCGGCCGACGTAACCATCAAGCGATGCAGCGGTTTGAGCCTCCAGTCCTGGGTCAATAACTCCGACGCCAGCCAGTCGAGCAGCTCCGGGTGCGACGGCGGCTCACCGCGCGTGCCGAAGTCGCTCGACGTCGGCACGATCCCGCGGCCGAAATGATGTTGCCAGAGCCGATTGACGATCACGCGCGCGGTCAGCGGATTGTCGCGGCGAGCGAGCCAGCGCACAGCGCCACCCGGGCGCGGTCGTTGGCCGGCTTGTCCGCTAGGGCGCAGTCTCTGAATGCATCTGAGGCCTGACACGCCAGGATCACGCCCGGCGGTCGCGGCGCAACCTTGGGCCCGCGGTTCTTGTAATCGCCACGCTTGAGGACAAACGTCTCTTCGCCCTTTTTCTTCTGGTCGACCAGCGCCATCGCGTGCGCCGGCGGGCGCGGCAACGTACGCTCGATCTCGTAGATCTGCCGCTTGAGCTTCTCGCGCCGCGCGTGGTCGCCCGGGTTGGCCGCAACCGCCTCGGCAACCTCTTCCCAGATGATCCGCAGTGAGGTCGTGAGCCCTTTCGCCAGCCGCTTCTGCGCAGGTGTGCGGCTTGCTTCCGGCGTGTTCGCGACTGTGCGTTCTTCCGCGCTCAGCATGCTCATCTTGTGCGCGTTCAGAGCCGCGCGGTAAGGCGCCTCGAGCGCCGCCAGCTCGGCCTTGAGCGGTGCGACTTTCTCCTTGATTGCCTTGTCGATTGCTTCGAAGGCTTCAGTCTCGCGCTTCGAGGCGATCGGGGCTTCGGACAGCTCCGACGCCGCGAAGAACGCCTGCAGTCGGTAGTAGTCGGTGGTCGGAATCGCGTCGAACTTGTGGTCGTGGCAGCGCGCAGCCGATGGTGAGGCCGAGAAAAACCGACCCGACCGTGCCGGTGATCTCCGAGAGCTCCGATTGCCGCTTGACTTCGGGGATCACGTTGCCTCCCACCAGCTCGCGCGGGCCGCACCGGCAAAAGCCGGTGGCGAAGAGCGCCTCGTGATCACCGGGCCGTAGCTCGTCGCCGGCCAGTTGCCACGACAGGAACTCGTCGTATGGCAAGTCTGTGTTGAGCGCGCGCACGACCCAATCGCGATACCGCCACGCATCGGGGCGTTCGGCATCGAGCTCGAAGCCGTTGGAATCGGCGTAATGCGCCAGATCGAGCCAGTGCTGCCCCCAGCGCTCGCCGAACCTTGGACTGGCCAGCAAGCGGTCGATCAGCCGCTCGTAGGCGTCGGGACGGTCGTCACTGAGAAACGCCGCGACTTCTTCGGGGGCAGGGGGCAGTCCCGTAAGGTCAAACGTGACGCGCCGGATGAGAGCGGCGCGATCGGCCTGCGCCGAATGCGGCAGGCCGAGCGCCTCGAGCTCCGCCAGGATGAACCGGTCAATGGGGTTCCTGACCCACGCGGCTTCCTTGACCGTGGGCGGAGCAACGCCTTTCACCGGCTGATAGGCCCAGTGCCCGCGCTGCTCGGCGGTGAACGTCTCGTGCGGCGCATCGCCGTCGTTCCGGTGCCGCTCATCTGCTGCTATCACACCCGAGATCAGAAGGAGAATAGCAGCGACCTGGGCCGGAGCGAACTTTCGAGGCGTGACAAGCATTGGGCGATTTTTCCGCGGAGGGACCGCCTGGCTGGTTTTCGCCACGTCGAGGTGTGCGGCAAGGGAGAGTGTTTTCAATTTCGTAGCTGGTCCACGTCCAGCTCCTCGGTCATCCCGGCGCGATACTCGGCGATCGCCTCGGTGGCGAGCCGCGACAGTTTGTCTGCCGACGCGGTGATCGCCCGGTCGAACTCGTCCTGCACGGTCAGTTCGGCAAGTAGGCGAGCAGCCAGCAGCTCTTGCTCGGCCGGAGGCAGCTTCGACACCTCGGCAAACGCTCGTTCAAGCAGCGTGGTCATGGCGAAAAGAGCCTCGTTTCACCGATGAGTGTACCGCCGCTCACGCCGGGGGCGCGGGCGTGTTGAGCAGATCGTCCCAACTTGAGACGCTCAGTATTCGATCGAGAAGCGTATCGAGCTGATCGACGTCGGAGATCGACCGAAGCTTCTCGCGAACGGCCTCATTGGCCTCGCCCAGCTTGCTGCTACCAACCCGCAGGATGGCAGCGCGAGCGTGTTCGACACGGCCTTTCGCCTCACCCTCGAGTCGGCCTCTGGCCTCACCCTTGGCGAAGATGTCCTGGTAGACTGACGATTCTTCTATGCCTCGAATCCCCAAGGTCATGGCCGCAACCCTCTCAGTAATTTGATCCACCTGCACTTTCGAGTATCGCAGTCCCATCATCACCTTCGTCGCCGCCCAGAACGTCGCCGCCCGGTCCGGACTGGTTTCCTTGAGGAAACGGTCCGAAATCGCCACCAGCACCCTGTCCAACTCTTCGGGCTTGATGTCCGATACCGGCGCGAGCGGTAACACCGGCAAGCCGGCGGCCAGCACTTCCTCAACTGGCTGCTGCCAGATCCTCACGACATTATACCGGAACCAGTTGTAAACGTCGCCGTTACGGTCGCGGTGCTTGAGTGTTCCGGTCAGGTCCGCGCCGTCGGCCGCCGGCCGGAGCAACACGATCGTCGTGTGCACCGGTACCTTGCGGCTGCGGCGTAAGGCGGTGCTGTACCAATGCACTCGCTCCGCCAGTTCGACTTCTCGCGCCGCCTGAAGCTCGACGTGCTCGATCCAGGGAACGAGCTCATCAATCCAGAAGACCCTGTCGGCCTCGGCGCTGACGGTCGACAGATTGGAGTCGATCACCCTGACGCGACTCGGGTCCGCGATCGGGATGTGCAGAAACCGCAGCCACGCTGCCGGCTCGAGCTCGATCAACTTCCGCATTGTCGCGTCAAAAGGCTTCGACATCGTCGCCTACCTTTTAAGCTCGGCTACCTCGCCGCGCGCGCCGTCCAACCGGCCGCGTCCGTGATCGTCTTTTGCTGATGTACTCGGTGTCACCCTACCTGATGGCCGCGCAGGTGGCCAGGAGGTCGATCCCGCTCGGAGACGGCCGGAGCCCTGGCACTCAGATCGCATCCACCCTATCCTATGGCCGGCGAACCCAACGGACCGACCCGATCTGCTGACTGCAGAGGACCACTCACCATGAAACCGACCACGGCTCTTATCCTGGCGGCCTCGGTCTTCACGGCCGCTGCAACCGGATCGGCCGATGAACCGGTCTACCCGGTCAAAGGCAGCGAAAACGGCCGGTACTTCGTCGACCAGAGGGGTGACCCCTGTCTTCTGGATGGGAACGACCCAGTGGCAGATCTTCCGCGACAACACGCCCGACGAAGCCGCGACGATCCTTCAGAACGTTAAGAGCAAAGGATTCTCTTTTATTCAGGCCATGCTCTTCGGTCCCGCTCGGTGCGATTCCGAACACTGGCCCGCGCGAGTTCTCGACGCCCGAAGGATGGGAAGACGCTCTGTTGATTGTGGAATCGCCCAGCGCAGAATGAGTCCGCCGGACGTCGCCTCCTACGGCGTGCATTTGCAAGCAACATTGGTCCTTATTCAGGGCCGCTGTTCACGGCCTGTGTTCGAGCAGCCAATACGCTTGACCTCGCGGGTCTTTCATCGCCCGCATCCCCAATCGGTCGTAGGCCGGCTTTCCATAGTGGATAAGAGAAAATACATCTGAGATGACTGCGCGGCTCTCGCCGTAATACGAATGCCCGTCAAGTGTGGTATCGACGGACGAAGCGTCGACTGTCTCAATAGGAGGCACGACGAGCACGCCCTCGCTTGAATCGCCGGCTCGCCGATAACCGTGGACTGATTTGGATATGGCGAGGGCCTTATCATTGGACGACGCGTAAAGCGTGACGCGTGCGTTGCCCTTGGTGATGGCCGGGGCGATGCTTCGTTCAAAGGTGTCTGCATCGATGTCTGGAGCCGTCAGGATAACTTCCCTTAAAACGGCTGTTGAACCCGCCGCCACATTCATGCCCTTCAGGGCATCGGTGAGACACCGGTTCCCCATGCTGTGGGCGATCAGGTAAACCTTCGAGGCGCCAGACTTGGCGGCGACCTCCTGGAGGAACCTTTGCAAATCGTCGACCGCCCACCTCGCACTTTCCTCATCTGCCGTGTAATCCAAAGGCGAGAGCTGTCCCCGAGACGGCCAACTGAAAAAGATCGGCGCCCCGGCGAATTTCAGGTCGTAGGCGAGTTGGGCCGTCCGGCGGGCAGCGTCTTCGAACGAGACACTGAACCCGTGGACGAAGACCAGCGCCTCGCGGTAATCGCCGGTTTTCCCCGCTGCCGCATCGTCGATCACACTCAAGAGCGATTGTCTTCTTGAATGAGCTTCGCTGATGGATGATGCTAACTGATTAAAATCACCCCGGTTGCTTTTATCCAACGGATATAGCTTAGGTAATTCCCCGCCTAACTGGTCCTCCGTTCCGTCCTTGATGTGCGTCCTCAAGATACGCAGGAAATCGTCGCGCCCTTGTCCGATCTCATTGAGGACCTTCACCAAAGTTGTCAAGAAGAGCTCTTTGCTCTTGTTCTGGTCCTCGACGGCCGCGTGTACGCTTTGGAAGAAGTCGGTCACGTTCATCTCGGTCACCGACTCCAGGACCACGTGCATTCCACGGTCTTCCGCATACCGGAATTGAAAGATGGACGGAGATTCCATCGCACCAAGCCTGTGATCTTTCGGGATGCTCACTTCGCAGCTACCGTACTCCATTTCCTGGCCCCGGTCCGGCCCGTATGTTCTCGTGAGCCTTGGGATCAGGGGCGGCGGGGCTATCCAGAGGGAAAACGCCCAGGCCAGGCACGCGAGCGAGCAGATGCCGCCGACGATCGAGAACACGATCGAGACCTGCCTGAAAAACCCCCGACGCACAAACCAGGCGAGGCAAGCGGCCAGTGCGGCAACTAGCAAAGCGCAAAGCGCTGTGTTTAACATCCCGCCCGCACCGCGCCGTTCGGGGACCCGGCTCCCGACCAAGGCGCCTCGGTCAGTTCCGTAATAAACTTTGACGACGTATGCTCCGGGACTGTCTTCCCTCTCGTATGTGGACTTCGCGCCGTGGTCCCTCGGAAGTTCAGTCTCTTCGCCGGCGCACCCTGCGATTACGCACAACCCGATCAGCGTGACAAGACCGCGAGCGAGGTTTGATAGTCGCATAACTTTTTCCGCGTTGGTCAATTGCGGCTGTCATGCTCGCAGTTGAAATTGAGGTGGTCCTCAAAGCTATTTTCACGACAAGCCTCGCTCTGTGCCACTCTGCTGTCGGCGGACCATCCGATCCAGGGCCTGACGGACGACAGGCACCGCATCGTGGTCATTGGTGCGGTTGAACGCTTTACTACCTGCTCGCGGCATGAGCATTCTATAGCATCGCAGTCCCTAGTCAGGAGGCCGATTCATGCCCACGCGTCGCGAACTTCTCCAAGCCTCGGCGCAGATCGGCGCGGCCATCGCCCTGCCGTCTGGCCCGTTCTTCGCGCGGGCGGATGAGCCCGGCGGCATCGAGGTCAACGATGTCCAATCGCAGTTGAACGCTACCCGCGTGCATGAAATCAAGACTCCCCGTTCAATCGACGACATTCAGAGCGCCTTGCGCGAGGCCCAGCGCCAAAGGCGGGCGGTCAGCCTGGCGGGCGGACGCCATGCCATGGGAGGCCAGCAGTTCGGCGCCGACATGATCTTGCTCGACACCACGCACTTCAATCGGGTCGTGAGTTTCGACAAAGCCGGGGGAAGGATTACGGTAGAGGCCGGAATCGAGTGGCCTGAGCTCATCGAGTACATGCAGGCCGAGCAGGTCGGCCAGAGTGAATCGTGGGCCATCCGCGAAAAGCAAACGGGCGTCGACCGCGTCAGTCTGGGAGGGTCGCTCGCCTCGAACGTGCACGGCCGCGGCCTGGTCTTTCCACCCATTGTCGGTGACGTCGAGTCGTTTACTCTGCTCGCCGCCGACGGCGACCTGAAGAAGTGCAGCCGCACCGAGAACCAGGAGCTTTTTGCCCTGGCGATCGGCGGTTACGGCCTGTTCGGAGTCATCGTTCATGTCACGTTGCGGCTGGTGCGGCGCACCAAGGTAGA
Organism: uncultured Isosphaeraceae bacterium; assembly: GCA_963830625.1. Classification (GTDB taxonomy): domain Bacteria; phylum Planctomycetota; class Planctomycetia; order Isosphaerales; family Isosphaeraceae; genus CAWHMZ01. The sequence continues at coordinate 24,091 of CAWHMZ010000011.1, forward strand.
GCGGATCGTCGAGGTGATTCCTGTCAAAGACCTGCTTGCCTGGGTCGAGAAGCGGCTGGCGGCTGGATTCGTCTACGGCGATTGCCAGTATTCCACCGACCTGAATGTCGAGGCCGAAGCGCACGCCGGAGTCTTCTCATGTTACCGGCCTGTTGCCGGCGACACGCCGATCCCCAAAGAGCAAAAGCAACTCTCCGCGCAGGAATGGATCGAGTTTTACAAGCTGGCGCGTACCGACAAGAAAAAGGCTTTTGAAGCGTACAGCAAGTATTACCTTTCGACCAACGAGCAAGTCTACTGGTCCGACACACACCTGCTAGCCGGCAGCTTCGACGCATACCGCAACGCCGTCGACAAGCGCCGCGGCACGGAAATGATCACCGAGGTTTACGTCACAAAAGACAAATTCATCCCCTTCATGGCCAAGGTCCGGCAGGACTTCATCGACCATCAGGTCGATATGACCTACGGCACGATTCGCTTCATCGAGCAAGACAATGACACCTTTCTGCCGTGGGCCAAGGTGCCGTCGGTGTGCATCGTGTGCAACCTGCACGTGGTTCACACCGACCTGGGGAAGGCGAAAGCCGTCGCCGACTTTCGCCGGATCATCGACCGGGCGATCGAGTTTGACGGACGGTACTACCTCACGTATCACCGCTGGGCAACGCGCAAACAAGTGGAAACATGTTATCCTCAGTTTGTCGACTTGCTGCGCTTGAAGAAGAAGTACGACCCACAGGAGTGCTTTCAAAGCGACTGGTATCGCCACTACAAGACGATGTTCGCCGACAAGCTTTGACGGCACGTCGATCTGCATCGGCCTCGGCCCAGGGCCAGCGCAGACTTTAAGCAGTCTTGGCAATTTGGGGTGCTTGCGCCCTGATCCGTTTCTTTGTATACCGTTCTCTGTGTTGCTACATTCACGAAGGCGCACGGAGAACAACCGATGGCGGACAGTCGGCATATTTCCTTGGATGAGGTTGTGGTGCATTTTGCGGCGTTGGAGGATCCTCGCTCCACTGTCAATCTTCAACATCCGTTGGTCAGCGTGGTCGTCATCGCTTTGATGGCGGTGCTGGCCGGCGCGAGCGGGCCAACGGCGATTGGAAAGTGGGCTGCCATGAAAGAAGAGTTCCTTTTGAACACGCTGGACTTGCCCAACGGGGTGCCGCGTAAGGATGTCTTTCGTCGCGTGCTGATGGCGCTGCGCCCGGGTGCCTTTCAAGCTTGTTTTGCGGACTGGCTGAATTCGTTGCGTGCGACAGCGGCCGAGGCCACGGGCGTGGACCAACCCATTCTGGCAGTCGACGGCAAGACGGCACGACGAAGCCACGATCGCAAGAATGGCCTGGGCGCTTTGCATTCGGTTAGCGTCTGGGCCAGCGAGTTCGGCTTGTCGCTCGGGCAAGTTGCGTGCGCCGAGAAATCTAACGAAATCACGGCAATTCCCGAGCTTCTGAGGCTGGTGGACATCAAAGGGGCAATCATCACCATCGACGCGATGGGAACTCAAAAGGCGATCGCAGCCGAGATCATCGAGGGGGAGGCTGACTATGTCCTGGCGCTCAAGGGGAATCAGGACACGCTGCACCAGGCGGTCATTGACTACATCGACGAAAAGCTGGACGGCGACCTTGGCAACGGGCGTGAGCATGTGACTACTGAGACGGGCCATGGACGTGAAGAGACACGAACCTACCTTCAACTTCCGGCCCACAAGGACCTGCCAGGTTTCGCGCTCTGGAAGGGTTTGAAGTCGATCGGGATCGTGACGTCGCAGTGCTTTCGTAACGGGAACGAGACGATCGAGATCCGCTACTACATCAGCAGTCTGGCCATGGGCGTGAAGCAATTCGCGAGAGCCGTCCGGGGTCATTGGAGTATCGAAAATTCCTGCCACTGGGTTCTCGATATGACGTATCGCGAGGACGAGTCACGAATCCGAGATGAGGCGCTGCGGGAGAATTTTGCATGGCTCAATCGGTTCACGTTGTCACTCCTGAAGCAACATCCCGACCGCACAAGTCTCGTCATGAAACGCCGGAGTTGTGGTTGGAGCGATAACTACCTGCTGAAAGTCCTTACTGGAGCAACGCTTTAGTGGGCGCTGGCCCTGGCCTCGGCCAGTTGACAGGGGAATTCTGATCGTGGTGACGACCACGCTGCCCGACATCCCTCGAACTGCAGGAATTCTCTGGGTCCTGATGGCGCTGTTCTGCCTGCGGGTGCTCGGACAGGTTCTTGTTGAGTTTTTCCACGTCGATTTTCTGCCGCCATCGCCGGAATGGTTTTCGGGGCTGGTTCCCTACCCGGAGCTGCTGGCGAGCCAGATCTTGATCATCGTGCTCCAGGCGAAGATCTGCCTCGATTTCACACGGCGATCGGGCTTTACCTATCGTCCGCGCCGCCTGGCAGGCCTGTTGCTCCTGGCGTTCGGAACGGTCTACCTTGCCGTGATGATCATCCGGTACGCGCTTCGCATGGGGCTCTATCCGCACGAGCGCTGGACGGGGGGCTCGATTCCCATCTTTTTCCACTGGGTGCTGGCGCTCTATGTGCTGACGGTCGGCGCTCATCATTGGCGGCAAAGCCAACTCGCGCAGAACGCCGCCGTTCGGCCGATTCGCCGGCGCTGGATCAGAAGCGGTATGCGCCTGGCCGCGTGGGGTGTGTTCGGATTGGGCCTTGCCGGCTGGGTTCTCTATTTGTCGCTCCCTTCCTTCTTGGCCTACGAGCTGGGCATCCGGCGGCCGGAGTTCGCCGTGCGGATCGAGCGCTCGGTCGCCCTGACCACATCCGACGGCGTGTCGCTTGTTGCCGACATCTACCGTCCCCAGCGAGCGGGTCCGAAAACTCCGACGATTCTGGTCCGCATCCCTTATTCGAAAACGCTCTTGATCAGGTTCTTTGCCACGATCGTGGGGCAGATGTGGGCCGAGCGCGGCTATACCGTCGTTTTGCAGGGCACGCGCGGCCGCTATGAGTCGGGGGGCGATTACTACCCGCTCCGCGGCGAGCGGCAGGACGGCATCGACACGCTCCACTGGCTTGCCCGGCAACCATGGTTCGACCGCCGGCTGGGAATGTGGGGTTGCTCGTATTACGGCTACACTCAATGGGTGCTCGCCGACTGCAAGGAGCCCGGTCCGACGGCGCTCATCATCCAGGAAGCCAGCACAGATTTTCATGGCATGTTTCACCCCGGCGGAGCCTTTTCGCTGAAGAGCGCGCTCCTTTGGGCACTGCTGTCGCACGGCAAGCGCGATATCAGTCCCAGCCAGGCAGCGATGCAGCGTGGATTTGCCGGTTTTCCGCTGATCGAAGCCGACGACCGGGCCGCGTGCGACATTCCGTTCTTTGATGACTGGGTTCGGCATGCCGACCGCGACGAGTACTGGGCCGAGATCGATGGCCACGACCGAGCCCGCCGGCTGCAAGCGCCTGCGCTCTTGATGGCTGGCTGGTACGATCCCTTTCTGCCGACTCAGCTGGCCGACTACATCCGAATTCGCCGCGAGGCCGATCCACTCCTCGCCAACGAAACGCGGCTCGTCATCGGACCCTGGGCTCACGCCGAGGCAGCCGTCCTACCGGGAGGCGAACGGTCGCGCAACTTCCGGCTGGAGTGCCTGGCGCCAACGGTCGCCTGGTTTGACCGGCACCTGCTCAAGAATAATCCTCGCGACACCCCTCCCGTGCGGATTTACACGATTGGAACGGGCACATGGCGCGACGAGCAGGAATGGCCGCTCGCTAGAACGCGTTACACACCGTATTACCTACACGGCACCGGCCCGGCCAATTCGGCCTCCGGTAGCGGATTTCTCAGAACGTCCCGGCCCGAGGCCGTCGAACCGCCCGACACGTTCACCTACGATCCCGACGACCCGGTTCCGACGGCAGGGGGAGCGATGCTTGGTTATGGCGCGGGCACGCCCGGCAAGAAGCGATCGAATCGAGGCCCGACGTTCTCGTTTACTCAACCGAACCGCTGGACGGCGACCGCGAGGTGACCGGCCCGATCGAGCTCTACCTCTACGTTACAACCACGGCGCGATGCACCGATTTCACAGGCAAGCTCGTGGATGTCTTTCCCGACGGCAGTGCCTGGAACGTTTCCGAAGGCATCTTGCGCCGCCGCTTTGATGAGCAGCCGGCCGGCAGCACCGAAATCAAGATCGACCTCTGGCCTACAAGCACGGTCTTCAAGAAAGGTCATCGTATTCGCCTGGAGGTCTCCAGCAGCAATTATCCACGATTCGACCGCAACCCGAACACCGGTGGGATCATCGCGGTCGAGACCGCACCGGTCAAGGCTACGCAAACAGTCCGTCACGACGCGGATTCTCCGTCGCGGTTGATTCTGCCTATCATTCCCTAGACAAAAAAAAGCCTGACCTGAAGCACGCGTTGCCCATCCGCCTGTCATGAGGCGAGTGGGCTATTTTCCGCCACCGAGCGGCACACGATAGTGCGCATCGCCACGCGAGATCGCTTCATGCCCGGCCCTCCGCGGCGGCCTTCGCGGCTCGGTAGGCGACCAGGGTGGTAAATACCCCGCCGAACCCTGCGAAGATGAGCGTGAACCCGGCGTGGGCCGAGCACTCAAAGCTGTAGAAACGGTTGGGGCCGGAGGGGACGTAGGCGGCGCTGCCTCCGCCTGCGGTGGGCGGGAAGGTGACGGTGATGATCGGCTGAGGGCCTCCGCCGGCGGCCGCGACAAACTGCGGCGCCGGCATGTGCGGCGGGCCGCCCGTTGCGAGGTTTGTCGACCCGATTGGCGCACCCGCGCCCAGCAACGGGGTCAGGTCGGTCACCTCGACGCGCACCTCCGGGTGCAGATAACGGTACGACTCGACGATCGCGACTGATGTAAGCAGGTGCGGCCGCACCACGTCACGAAACGGCGAGGTAAACGTGAGCAGGAAGTAGCCCCAACCGAAGATTGCGAACCCCGACCAGAAGGCCCGATGGCGGCCCCGGAGACTTGCCGCGACTGATCCGAGCAGAACCACGACCGTCAGACTCACCATCGCAGAGGCCCAGTACGGCGAGGACGTGCGCAGCGCCGCGAACGTGGCCGCGCAGAGTGCAACCAGGCCAACCAGGGCTGCGACCGTGAGCCTCGGCGGGCGGATCACGGGCGCGTCTATGGACGGTCGGCTCACGGTGGGTTCTCGGCAATCGGCTCGGTGTTGGTTGAGACCCGAGACGGGCCATGGGTTTCACAGTGACGAGTGCACAATGCACAATGAAGAGCACTGTGAAACTCGGTAAATCATTCTGCTGTCCCCTGATACCCGGAGCCGCGTCCATTGGCAAGCGTCGAATTGCGTCAACTCGCCAAGTTTTATCCCGGTCGCGTGGAAGCGCTTCGTCCCATCGACCTGTCCATTGGGGCCGGTGAGCTGCTTGTCATTCTCGGGCCGTCGGGTTCGGGAAAAACCACGCTGCTGCGGTTGATCGGCGGGCTCGAGGCGCCAAGCGGCGGCGGCGTGTGGATCGACGGCCGCGACATGAAAGGCGTGCCGCCGCACCGCCGTAATGCAGCAATGGTGTTTCAGCACCCGGCGCTGTATCCGCATCTGTCAGTCTTCGGCAACCTGGAGTTCGGGCTCAAGGGCGCGGGCTAACGCGCAACCGGATGCGGGCCGAGGTAAGTCGCGCGGCGGGGCTCCTGGGGCTCGAACGGCTGCTCGAGCGGCGGCCAAGCGCCCTCTCGGGCGGCGAGCGCCAGCGCGTCGCGATCGGTCGGGCGCTGGTGCGCAATCCGCGCTTGGTCTTGTTTGACGAGCCGTTTGCCAGTCTCGACCTGCCTTTGCGCACCGCGCTTCGCGAGCAAGTCATGGACCTGCATCGGCGGTTGGGAACGACGCTCGTGCACGTCACACACGACCAGGCCGAGGCGCTGTCGATGGGGGACCGCGTGGTGATCATGGACCGCGGGCGGCTGTTGCAATGCGGCACCCCGCGCAAATCTACCAGCGCCCCGCCCACCGGTTCGTCGCCACATTTGTGGGGAGCCCGCCCATGAACATCATCCCGTGCCAGATCGAGCGGCACGACCAATCGATCGAGGTGCGACTGGTGGCGACCAGCCTGGCGGTTCCCTGGAACAATTCCGAATCGCTTCTGCCGCCGGGCTGGCAAGCCGCGAGCCGGCAGTTCGACTTGGGCGTGCACCCCGAGGCGATTGCGGTGGCCGAAGTCGAAGGGACAAGTTCATCCGACGCCTCGCCGGCGGCGGCCACGGCCCTGGTCCGCCGGCTCGAGTTCCACGGCCCGGCGCTCCTGGCAACCCTGACACTTGGTCCCCACCGCCTCGTCGCACGGCTGCCGGCAACGGCACCGATTGCCGAACGGCAGCGGGTCACCCTGATGCTCGATCTGTCCCGCGCCGTCTGGTTCGACCAAGCGACAGGGGAGGCTCTGCACCGCCGCTGAAAAGCCGGCCGGGCGACAAGAGCACAACGTCCCCCTGCGCGTAGGCATCCAGTGCCACGGACACCCGCTCCGGGTGGTCACAAGTACGACAGCCACGTGTCCTTTCGCCGCGCTTTCAGGTTCGCGTACCATCGACACGGGAAGTAAAGTGCAACGACGACCGCCGCGGTGACAAGGTATAGCAGGCCGAGACTCCAGGTATAGCCCTCCGGCGTTTTGCCCGGATTCACGGGGTGGTTACCGAATAGCCAGCCTGTCGCCGCGGGCGAACGGATTAGCGAGATTCCCACAGCCACCGCGTGAATGAATGGAATGTGCAACAGATAGTAGAACAGCGGCACACGTCCGAAGACGGCCAGCCATTGCGCGATGCGGCCTTGTGCCCCTTCGAGAAAGGGGAGCGCCGCGATGGTCGGCCCGAGCGTCATGAGAAGAAAGAGGAGTGACGCGGGGTACTTCGTCGCCGTCAAAAAGGGTACCCAGATCGGCACTTGGGGATTCGATACCCACGGGCGATTCTGGTAGACGTTGAAGCCCTGAATCACAAAAAAAGCCACGGTGGCGGCACCGCCAATTGCGTAGCACGTCCGGCGGCGCTGCTCCGGGCTCATGCGCAACACGGCACCGAAGGCGTAACCTGCAGCCATCACGCCGATCCACGGAACGATGGAGTACAGAACCCAGAAGTTCGGTTGGTCGCCTTCGCCGATCGTGACGCCGCCGCCGAAATAGAGGATCCGCCACAACCAACCAAGGTTCCCCCGCAACAGCGATTGTCGGGACCCGCCGATGGCCAAGGCGGTGAGGTTGTGTCCAGCGATGATGGCCACGCCAAAGAGCGCATTTGCGGTGAGGGGCAGTTGCACGAGCCCGCCCATCAGAATCATGCTCCAGCCCAGCATCCAGACGACACCGGCGAGCATGTAGTGCGTGACGTCGGTGTTGAACGTCCACGCCAGCCGCAGCAACGTGAGTTCGAGCAGCACGAGCCACGCGCCGCGGATGACGAGCCAGCGCGAGAGACGCGCGCGGTCCTTGAGGCGTTCACCGTGCAGGTATATGGACGTGCCGGCGAAAAACACGAACGCCGGCGCACAAAAGTTCGTGATCCATCGCGTCAGGAAGACGCCTGGCGTGGAACCGCCGGCCGGAATGCCGGAATAAACGCGCACGTGATCGAGCGCCATGAGCACCATCACGGCGCCACGAACCACGTCGATCGATCGAACGCGACCGCTCTCGTTGCTGGTTTTCATGGGGGAAACGTTACCAGCACCGTCGCGCGGCACAACGATTTGTCAGCCGAAGCGTCACTGTCCTTTCTTGAACCGCGCGGCCTCGTCCGAGCCGCGGGTAGCATTGCCGGCGCTGTAGGCGTGTGCGCCGGCGCCGGCCAGCTTGCCGCCGTCGACGATCAGGTATTCTTCGCGAATGGGGCGGCCCTCAAACCAGCACTCCAGTATCTCGCGGGTTCCCGCGGCGTACCGCGCCTGGGCCGAGAGACTGGTGCCCGACGTGTGGGGCGTCATGCCGTGGTGGGGCATCGTGCGCCAGGGATGGTCCTGCGGCGCCGGCTGGGGGAACCAGACGTCGCCCGCGTAGCCGGCAAGCTGGCCGCTCTCGAGTGCTCGCACGATGGCGTCGCGATCGCAAATCTTGCCGCGCACCGTGTTCACAATGTAGGCGCCGCGCTTCATCTTTGCGATCAAGGCATCGTTGAACATGTGCTCGGTCTCGGGGTGAAGCGGGCAGTTGATCGTCACCACATCGCAAACGCGCACCAGCGATTCGACCGTCGGATGATAGGTGAGCCCGAGCTCCTTCTCGACATCCGGAGAGAGCCGGTGCCGGTCGGTGTAATGCAGCTTGACGTCAAACGGCTTCAGTCGCTTGAGCACAGCCAGGCCGATGCGCCCGGCGGCGACGGTCCCGACCGTCATTCCTTCCAGGTCATAAGACCGCGCGACGCAATCGGCGATGTTCCAGCCCTTCTTGACCACCCACTGATACGAGGGGATGTAGTTGCGCACCAGTGACAGGATCATCATCACGACGTGCTCAGAGACGCTGATGCTGTTGCTGTATGTGACTTCGGTCACCGTGATCTTGCGCTCGATAGCGGCTTGCAAATCGACGTGATCGGAGCCGATTCCCGCGGTGATGGCCAGCTTGAGCTTGGGGGCCATGGCGATCCGCGCCGCCGTCAGATAGGCCGGCCAGAACGGCTGCGAAATCACGACTTCCGCATCGGGCAGCTCCTTTTCGAAAACCGAGTTCGGGCCATCCTTGTCCGACGTCACGACCAGCTTGTGGCCCAGGCCCTCAAGAAACTTGCGCAAGCCGAGCTCGCCTGACACAGACCCCAGCAACTCGCCCGGCTTGAAGTCGATGGCTTTCGGGGTGGGAAGCGTTTGCCCGCCGGGATAGCGCTCCAGTTTGGGTACGCCGTCGCGAGCGTACGATTTGGGGTAGCCATCCACCGGATCGTCATACAGCACACAAACGACCTTTGCCATGGCGTTCTCCCTGGAAAAAAGCGTCGATCAGGTCGCGGAGCCTGCACCGCTCGAGGAGCCGTCTCGCCGCACTGTCACGGGCACAGTGCCGGCGATTCCCGTATTATCTCCGCGGCATCGACAGCCCACAACCAAGCGCCGGCAAGCAACGGGCCCAGGGCCCTCTCGCCATCCGAGCGGCTTACGGCTCCTTGAACAGCTCGGCAATCTGTTCGACCGAGGCTGTTCCGGTCGTACCGAGCTGGTGGATGACGTGCGATGCAGCAGCCATGGCGAGCTCCATGGCCTCGCGGAGCGTGGCGCCGCTGGCGAGGGCCGCCGTCAGGTTGGCGGCGACGGCGTCGCCGGCGCCGACGACGTCGATCGGTCCGCGCACGGGAAGCGCCGGCACGTGCTCGGCAGCCAGACCGGCCGCGGCGCCCACGATGCCTTGTTCGGCCATCGTCACGAAAACCGGCTGGCCTGTCTGCCCCGCCAGGACCGCCGCGGCGCGCTTCACTTCGTCAAGCCCCGCCGGCACCGACCCGGTCATCCGCCCCAGCTCGGCGGCGTTCATCTTGAAACCCATCGGCGGGAACTCGCGCAGCCCCTGCCGGCTGTCAGCCAGCACGACCAGGCTGGGCTTGCGGTCATGCACCGCGCGCACGGCCTCCTTGACTCGGCGCGTGACCGCCCCGGTCTCAGGCAGCTCGACCTGGTCGAGCACGATGATGGCGTCGACCTGATCGGCAAGCGCGAGCACACGGCCGGCCAAGTCGCGCTCGAGCGCGTCCGGCGTCGGCGACCAGTTCTTGGAATCGAGCCGGTTGAGCTCGCGCGGCGGCCGGTGCGGCTCGATCACCATCGGCTTGCCGTAGACCGGAGTGCGCCGCGAGGGAGCAGTCAGAAAGTCCGCGAGCACGACGCCCTTTAACCGAGCCAGCTCGCGGCGCAGCTCGTAGCCTTCGCCGTCGTCGCCACAGAAGCCGACCGGACAGATCTCGCCAATTCCCAGAGCGACCAGGTTGTTCACGATCGTCCCCGCCGCCCCCGGCTGGGTGCGCACCTTCACCACGTTGTAAACCGTCAGCCCCGTTTCGATGGAGGTTTCATTCTTGGCGGGGTCGATGTGCAGATACCGGTCGAGAAAGAAATCGCCGACGACCGCGACTTTCAGCGCCTCCATAGCGGCTCGTGATGGCCTGCAATCGCTCGGCGTTCATGGTCAATTCAAGCGCCGGTAGAGGTGATGGAGAAACGTCACGTTGTCGGCCTGGACGTAACGCAGCGCACCGCCCATGCGCGCGTAGCTCTTGCAAAAGCGCAAATAGTATGCCGGGCTGGTGTTGGGCGGCTCGCCGCGCGTCCAGTCCCAGTTGCCGCCGTCTTGCAAATCGACGACGTAGATCGAATGACCGCTCACGATGCCATGCCCCTCCTGAAGCCGGAGGTTGTTGACGCAGCTCAAGGCTTTTTCAAACACCTGAGGGCCCATGATCGCCGAGCCGATCGAGAGCACGACGCCCCCTTCGAGGTTGGCGAGCGAGCCGGCAAAGAGCTTGAAGTCCCACTCGGCCGCCCGGCCGATGGCCGCGCCGCTGAAGATGGGGTGGTTCGCGATGATGTCGTAGCCGATTCCGGGGTGGACGGTCATCGGCACGCCGTGACGGAACGCCTGGGCGACGATCGACGCGTGCTTGAAACGGTGAACCACGCTGGTTCGCCCCGCGGGCCAGCCGTGTTCACGCATGGTGAAGAGAAGGTCGGCGCGGGCGCCGGCGAGAACGTGCCCGGGCTCGCGCGCGATCGCGGCGGCCAGCTCGTCGGGGCCGGGGAGCGTTGCGCCGTCTTCCCAGATGAATCGTCCCAGCGCCCGGCCGTAACCCAGGCCGTCGAGTGCACCAGCCATGATCGCCAGATGAATGTTGACCGCCGTTTCGTTCCAGGTGCCGAACGTGCCCGTGGCCACGTTTTCCTCGACCGATTCGGTGGAGGCGCCGAGCCAGGCATACTCCCAGTCGTGAATCGTGCCCGCGCCGTTGGTCGCCAGATGAGTCAGCCAGCCGTCGGCCATGAGTCGCTCGAGCAAAAGTGCCGCACCGTTGCGCAGCAAGTGTGCGCCGTAGATCAAAACGACCGCCGCGCCGCGCCGCCGTGCCTGCTGGACCGCCTCGGCCGCTTCGCCCGCGAATTCGCTCACCCGCTCCGAGCACGGCCTGGGCACCGACTGCGGGTCGATCAGGATCTCGTCAGCGCGGGTCAGGCTCTTGCGCACCGCCAAGGGCAAGATCTTCAGCTTCTTGGTGTCGAGCGGTTCCGGAATCACGCGGAGTGCTTTCATCGGCCGAGAACGTAATCAACAAGCGCGATGGCGTCGCGAAAGTCGGGAATGACGGCGTTGGCGCCCACGCCCAATAGTCGCTGCCGTTTCCACGGGTCGACCTGACCCGAGCCATTATGCGCTTCGTCGCTCGCGACGGCGACCGCAAGCCCGCCGACTTGCTTGGTGTTTTCGATCTCGACGTAACCGTCGCCGAACGACAGGAGCTGCCGGCCGGTGATCGCGTGCTCGGCGAGAATGCGGTCGATGACCATCTTCTTCGAGAACTTCTTGTAGTCGTCGACCGCACCGTAAATGCGGCCGTCGAAGTAGCGCGTAATGTCGAGCAGATCGGCCTCGCGCTTGACGGCGTATAGATCGGTGCCACTGGCCAGATACAGGGGAAGCCCTTGCCGGCGCAAGTGCTCGAGCAGCGCCCGGGCGCCGTGCACGAGCAGAAGATCAGGGGCGATCGTCCCCGCGGCGAGCCCGGCCGTGCGCGCGGCGATGTGCCGGTCGAGGCGGCTCAGGTATTCGTGCTTGTACCAGAGCGGGTCCTCGGGCTGGCCGCCGCGCTCGTGAATGCGGTCGGTAAGCTGGATCATCTGATAAATCGTTTGCTTGCCGTTCAAGCGCATGATGTCGTCGGTGGCCAGCTCGCGGAGCGCTTGCTCGGTCTCGCCCGGCCGGCGCGGCAACGACTCGATGAAAAGCGGGACCATCACTTCCGGCCACCCCTGGCGGATGAGCGAAAGCGTCCCGTCGAAATCGAAAAGGACGTGGCTGATTTCAGGCCGCGGTTCCAGCGGATGAGGCAGCTCGATGCTGGGCCAGCGTAAATGCGTGGCGGCCGGCTTGGGCGCCAGATTCATGACACAACCCCCGGCAGCACCCACGGCGAGCGATACGGCCGACTGAGCATCTTCGCGGCCTCGTCGTCGCCGCTGATCTGTTCGGTCCTCGGGTCCCACCGCAGCCTGTCGCGGCCGAGCCTCATGGCGATATTGCCGAGATGACAGATCGTGATCGAGCGGTGGGCCACCTCGACCGGGGCCGCCGTCGGCCCGCGCGAAATCACGCAGTCGATGAAGTTCCGAAAATGGTCGTCACTTTTATACAAGTGAATCTCGCTCTGGTAGATCTTCGAGTCGGCAAGCTCTTTGGGCTCGGTCTCGAGCTTGCCGCGGTCGACGTATATTCTCCCCTTGGTGCCCTCGAACGTGACGCCCATCTTCTCTTTGTTGGAGACGACCATCGTCACGCCGTTTTCGTAAACGGCCTCGAAGGTATATTCAGTGGCCGTATTCCAGAGCTCGTCGGGCGGGAAGACGCCCTTGGCCTTCCTGATCTCGATCGGCCCGGTCATCTCGGTGCCCATGCCCCACTGGGCGCAGTCGGGGTGGTGGCCGCCCCAGTCGGTGACGTTGCCGCCGGAGTAGTCGTAGATCCAGCGAAAGTTCACGTGGCACCGCGCCGGCGCATAAGGGGCGTCGGGGGCCGGGCCCAGCCACATGTCGTAGTCGAAGCCGCTGGGCACCGGCTCGGGCTTTTTATGGTCGCCGCTCTTGGCGTAGTCGGTGCGGCCGCCGGGCATGCCGACCTTGACCGTGCGCAAATCGCCGATGCGGCCGTTGCGCACGAGCTCGCAGGCGTGGCGAAACCGCCAGTCGGAGCGCTGCTGGCTGCCGGTCTGGAAGACGACCTTTGCCTGGTTGACCGCATAGCTCATCGCGCGCCCCTCGGCGATCGTCAGCGAAAGCGGCTTCTGGCAGTAGATGTCTTTCCTGGCCCTGCAAGCCTCGATGACCATGATGGCGTGCCAGTGGTCCGGCGTGCAGATTTCGAGTGCGTCGATGTCGCGCCGGCCGATGATCTCGCGAAAGTCGGCGATGGCGTCGCAGCCGTGATAGGTGCCCGAGGGAAGCTCACGGCCGTAATAGTCTTCGACGAGTCGCTTGGCGGGCTCGCGCCCGCCGGTCTTGTTGTCCCAGTATCCCGGTCCGCCGCGATTGGCGTCGCAGACGGCCACGATGCGAACTCGCTTATCGCGCAAGAACGAGTTGATGTCGTTGAAGCCTTGGTTGCCGGTGCCGATCACGCCCAGCGTGATCTGCTCGCTGGGCGCGGGGCCGCCCGCGCGTCCCAGCGCCCGCGCGGGGACGACCGCGGGAAAGGCCAACCCGGCGATCGAGCCGGCCGCGGCCTGCTTCAAGAAGTCACGGCGAGTGAGCGCTGCTGCCCGCGGCCGGTTCATCGCTCTTCTCCTGGTCACTTCGGTTCGGCAAACGCGTCGTCCTCGACCTTCTCGAGCACCTTGAACTCGGTGACCTCGAGGTTCTGGAAGGGCTCGCCGTTGCGCGTGACGACGATCTTGGTAGCCTTCTTGATTCCGTCCATTTCCTTGTAATCCGCATAGGTCGTTTCCTGGTTGACCTCGTCGCCCTGGAAGCCGGCGACCGTGGCGACCGTCTTCACGGGCAAGCCGCTGTCCTTGTCAAAATACATCGTGAACTCTTTGCCGTCGGGGCCGGTGATCTTGACGCCGACGGCCGGCTTGTCGCCAACCTTCTGTTCCCCGGCTGATGCACACGCAAAACCCTTGCCTTTGACCGCGACCAGCGTGATCGGCACCACATACAGGTAAACGTTGCGCTTCTCGCGGGCGACGGCCTCGCCGTCGAACTCCTGAGCGTTGTCATTGAATTTGCGCCATCCCTTGTCGCCGGCGACGACCCAGACCAGGTGAAACTGGTCGCTCTGCGACTCGCGGCGGTAGTGGTCGAGCCCCTTGGCAACCTGGGTGCTGGTGAATTCGTTCTCGTTGCCGCCGAAGGTAATCGTGCCCTTGGCCTTGACGGAAAACGCCTGGACCTTGGCGAGCTTCTCCTCGCCGCCCAGGGCCTTGATTGCCTTGTCGATCACTTCCTTGGCGTCGGGGCCGTCGGCCCGGGCCGCGCCCAGGATGGCGGACATGAAGGCGATCGCGCCGATCGTGCCGAGTAACCGGGTCATGAGATTACCTCGCTGGATGGGAAAGAAATGACGGGCACGGCCCATTCCCGCCGCGCCGCCTGTTTTATGCACCAAGCCATCTCACCGCGGCAGCTCCCTGAAGTCGATGTTCTTCAAGGTGACCTCCATGTTCGGATATCCTTCGTGTAGTTGCCAGGCAATTATCCCCTCGTCGGGGATTTCCGGGAAATGGTCGTCGACGGTGGTCTCGCCGTTGAGCTTGATGGTGACGCGCTTGCCCACGCACCGGACCGAGAAATCATTGAACTCGGCGTTCTTGGCCGCCTTGGCGACGACGCGCTGGGGCGGCAGCTTGAGCCAGTGGCCGGGGTCGACCTGGCCATAAAGTCCTCCCCAGAACGGCTTGCCCAGATCGGCCTGTGGGCCGGCCACCGCAAAGCGCGCGCGGTCGATGATCCGGCTGCGAAACTGAACGCCGCTGTTGCCCTTGCCGTCCTTGATCTTGACCGCTAGCGACAGCTCGAAATCGCGGTAGGCGCGCTTGCTGCAAAGGAACGTGTGAAACGGCGTTCCCTCGGCCGGCGCCTGGCCGACCAAGGTGCCGTCGCGCACGCTCCAGTAGTCTTTGAGCCCCTCCCAGCCGGTGAGGTCGGTGCCATTAAAAAACGGCTCGGGCTCGGTCTGAAGTGCGCCTGAGGCGCGCCCCGCCGTTTTGATGATGAGCCGCTCGCGCCGCGTGGCGGCGCGGCCGCGCCGACCTTGCCGCCTGGCCGGAACATCGCGCCAGAGCGCTCCCCGCGCGACAAGAGATAGGCAAACAGGTCGAGCACCTCACCGGCCTCGAGCGTGTTCAAGAGCCCTTCGGGCATGAGCGAGACGTCCGATCGCTTCATCGCCTCGATATTGCTGCGGCGCACGTGGACCATGCGGTCGGGGACGAGCATGTCGGTGCTGATGATCAGGTCTTCGCCGCTGAGATTGACGATGCGTCCGGTGATGGTCCGGCCGTCGTCGGTGGCGATGGTGACCGCCTCGTACTGATCGCTGATCGTCTTCGAAGGCAGGGCGATCGCCTCGACCAGGTCGCGCAGGCCGAAGCGGCCGGCAATGCCCGAGAGATCGGGCCCCAGCCCACCCCCCTCGTCGTTGTAGCGGTGGCATACCGAGCACTTGGCGGCGGCGTAGAGGGCCCGGCCGCGGTCGAAGTCGCGGTCTTTGAGGCCGGTTTGAAGGAGCGCGAGCAGCTCGTCGACCGACCACTTTTTGACAAACGGCCGGTCGGGCGCCGCCGTCGCCTGTGCCTGCGTCGAGCTCCGCTCCAACAGCGGTTTGAGCTCCAGCCGCTCGGCGTCGCTCAGGTTGGCGGCCGCGTCGCGGCGGATGTTGGCCATGAAGCCGCGAAAGCTGTTGCCGCCTCGATAGAGCGCCGCCTTTTGAAGCCACGTGAAGAAGCGGCGGTACAGTTCGGGCGTCCAGCCGGTCTTCAAGAGCCGCAGGGACCGGGCGTAGTCGATCTGCTCTTGCTGCGTGGGCGCTTGCTCGATGAGCGCGATCGCCTTGGCGGCCGTGTCCTCCGCCTGCAGATAGACGAGCAGCGGCACCAGTTCGGCGTTTTCCTCGCGGCTCGAGGCGGGGAAATCGGCGCGAAACCATCGGGCCAGGCGGTAAGCGTCTCTTGGCTCGAGCGGTCCCATGCGATGGAGGACGACCTGGTAGACGCGCAACAGGTCGAGCCGCTCGGAGTGCCCGAGCGCGTCCCACGGGATGCGCTCCAGCGCGCCCAGCACGCGCCGGCGCAAGGGCTCGCTCGGCGCTTTGGCATCCTTGCCGCGGTGCTCCGGGTCAGGCGCTCACCAGCACGAGCGCCAGGAGGGCGTTCAGCGCCGCCTTTGGGCTGTCGGTTTCGTTCAAGGCCTTTTCGCGCCATTTTTCAGGATCTTGCGCCTCGATCGCCAGCCGGGCAGCCCAGCGAATGAACCGGTCGGGGTCGCCGAGATGAGGCCACGCCGCGGCAACGGCCGACGGGTCTTTGCGGCCGTGATAGGCCTCGAGCTGGTGGCGCAGGCCGCGGGCCGCGGCCGCCTTCGAATCGACGGGTCCGGCGGCCGCAGCCGTCGGCTCCTTGCCGTCGTAGGTCACCCGATAAAGCCCCGACTGCGTGTTCCGGCCGCCGACCGCGAAGTACATGGCGCCGTCCTTGGGATTGACAACCACGTCGGTCAAGGCCAGCGGCGTGCCGGCGACGAAATCTTCGAGCTCACCGCTGTAGCTGGCCCCCTTGGGCTTCAAATGAAGCGCATAGAGCTTGCCGTAGCTCCAGTCGCAGAGGTAGAGCGCCTGTTGATACTTCGCCGGGAACTTGGCGCCGTAGCCAAACGTGATGCCGGTGGGCGAGCCAGGCCCGACGTTCGTGACCGGGGGCAGGCTGTCGAGATAGTATGGCGGCCACTTGCTCGAGCCGTTGCGATAGCCGAACTCCGACCCGCTCGTGACGTGCAGCACGCGGGTGGGGCGGTACCACGGCAAGTTCATGTCCCATTCCATGTCGGAGTCGTAGGTGAAGAGCTCGCCGTCGGCGTTGAATGCAAGGTCGAACGGGTTGCGGTAGCCCATCGAGTAGAGTTGCCAGCTCTTGCCGTCGGGACTCACCCGGTAAATGCACCCTCCCGGTGCTCTTTCGCCGGTCATGAAGCCGCCGCCGTCGACCATGTGCGGCAGCAGGCTGTCTTCGCCCCAGACGCGCGGGACGGGTGAAGGGCCCACCTCGACGGGCCGCGTGGCGTTGCCGGCCACTACAAACAGCGACTTACCGTCGGGGGCCAGTACCACGGCATGCGGCCCGTGCTCGCCGCCGCCATCGATCTTGTGCAATAACTCAACGTGGTCGAGGCGATCGTCGCCGTTGGTGTCCGTCACGCGACAAAGGCCTCTTTTGTACCTGTGTCCTTCGTTGACGACGACATAAAGGCTGTCAAACGCCCAAAGCAGACCGTGCGCCTCGCCGATCGGCGCGTCGATCGGCTCGATTGCAACCTTGCCCTCGTCCCGCACCGTGACGGGAGGCAGCCCCACGCGATACAGCTTGCCGTATTGATCGGAGACGATCAGCCTCCCTTTGGGATCGACGGTCATGTTGACCCACGAGCCCTGAGTGGCCCGGGGCACCGAGTACAAGAGCTCGACGCGAAAACCCGCGGGCGCCTTGATCCGCGCCGCCGGAATGTTCAGTTTGGAAGTCGCGGGTTTTGGTTTTTGGTCTGCTGGGGCGGGATCATCGGCCTGTGCTCGCCCCACCGCGGCGCAGGCTGCCAGCGCGCAAACTGCCACGAAGCGCACCGACAATCGCGTCGAACACCGGTCCCAGTGTTTCTGCATCACCGATCTCCAGCAGTAGGCCGACATCGCTTCATTCATGGCGGGAGCATCGTGCGGGGTGTCGGGTTGTGCGTTGGCGCCGGTTTCCGGGCGTGGCACGGGTTCTTTTCCCGTGGATCGGACGTCCGGCGACAGCACGCTGCGCCGCGCTGGCTTGATAGCGCCAGACTAGCGGCCGCAGCGAGCGCGAGTCAAGGCACACGCCCTGGCCCCACGCACTAAACGGGAGGCTCCCCAACTCCCGGAGTAGACGCGGAGGCTCTTATGATTCCGGGGTTTAAGCTGCGGCGGGTCACGGGGAGCCGCTGCGCTTGGTCGCAGCAGGGAACAGCTTCGGATTCTCCAGGGCCTTGCGCACGGCTTCGAGTTCGGTTCCGTTCATGTCATGTGCCACGATTCGCCCATCCGGACCGATCAGAAACGATAGCGGAATCCGCCGGATGCGGCCGTCGGGGCCCCCAATGTAAGCGGTCGGGAACTCCCGGATCTTGTACTTGGCGGCGACTCCGGAATCGGGGTCGCCACAAGAGCCGTGCGTCCAGGTTAGCCATTCCCGCTTGAGGTACCGCTGGGACACCGCGGCACTCGGGCCGCACGCGAGGCTGACGAGCACAAACCGCGGGTCGGAACCGTGGGTATCTTGCACCTCCTTGAGCACGGCCATATCGTCATCGTACTGCCAAACGGCCCAAAAGCTCAGAAGGACCAGCTTGCCGCGATAATCGCTCAGCTTGATCCGCCGGCCCTTTTCCGCAGATCCGATCCGCTCGACGTCGAAATCAGGCGCGAGATCGCGAACCTTCAGCACGTCGAAAAGCTTGACGCGGATCGTGCCCAGATCGAGTGGCTCGTTGGATCGCCCGCCGGGCATCTCGGGCACGGTGAGGGCCTTCTTCATTCTGCCGATCAGAGTCCCGGCGCCACCAATCCGGCCGTCGGCCGGCCCATGCACCGCGACATTCAGGTTGTAATTGCCCGCGAGGACGTCTTCGACGCGGAACGCGCCGGACTTCTCGATCGTGGAAGCGAAGCGACGACCGCTTCCGACGATCTCCACCGGCAAGTTCTGCGTCCAGTCGACGGGCGTCTCCGGCGTGCCCTCGATCGTAAGCTGGCCGGTCACGGGGCGGCCTTTGCCGCCGATCGTTACTTGGACCTCCTGCCCCGGCATGACCTCGACCGACTCTGCCCAGCAAGGCGTTCGAGCGGACAGGCCCCCGGGGTACCTCGTGACGATGGAACGCGAGACAATTCCCGGGCCGGGAATCACGCGGTCGAAGTGGAACCGTCCGCGGTCGTCGGTACTTGTCATGTAATTATAGTTCAACACGCGGGCCCTGCCGTCGACCTCGGGCCGGATGGGTCGGAACGTCACCACTTGGTCTGACCCGAACCGAGGGCCGATGCGCACGCCGCCGTCGATCTGCCCCCACGCTTTGAGCGCGAGCGTGCTCGAAGCGGCAAACTCAAGAGACGAGGCTTCGGCGTAGCCGGCGGCGCTCACGGTGACGAGCACGAACGGCCCGTCGAGCGGCGGAAATGAAAACCGGCCGTCCGGCCCGGTAACCGTCGTGGGTGCGTTCGCGTTGCGCGCCAGATCGCCCCCGCGCAGGATTAACCGGCTTCGGGGTGTGGCCAGCGCCACCAGAGCGCCCTCTGCCGGCTTGCCGTCAGGAAGCAGGACGATCCCCGAAATCTCCGCCGCGCAAACAGGGGCCGGCACCGATGCGAGCGCGAGCGCCGCGGCGCACTTGGCAATCAAGGCCATGCCGGTGCCGCCCTGCCGGATGCACGCGATGAATTCGGACTGCGTCGCCGCTACGTTCAAGTTCGACCCCGATTCGCGCTTGGTGGGTTCTTCGCCGCCTTCCGCGATCCGCTCGAGCTCGAGCAGCGCTTTCGCGCTGAGCCCCTTTGACTTGATGATGCTCTGCAAAAGCGCCCGGAGCAAACCCCCGCATAAGGTGTCCTCACTTAACGAAAGGCCCGCGAAGCGCAATAGACGACGAGAATCGCCGCGACGAGCAGGTCCGAAACCATCGCGGTATTTTCCTTCGCGTTGCGATGGGTCTGCACGGCGTGGTTGACACCTGCGAGCGCGAGGAAGATGCCGCCGGCAAGCGCTCCGGGTGGCGCCCATGATGGCAGCATCAAGCTGCATACGCCGACAGTACCTATGGCCACGTTGGCAAAGCCAAGCTCGCGCACGACCAAGAGGGCCTCGTCACCTTCCAGCCCAAGTATCGATCGTGCGGTGTAACGCGGCTGGATGATCTGCCGCAACCCGGCAACGGCGAGTCGGATACCCACAGACCAGAAGGTGAACCACTTACCGACCAGGGTTAACATCGCCGCGTTGTGGCCCAGAGCATGCTCGACGGCGATCGAAATCAGCGGCAGCACCAGCATCAGGGCCGCGACAACGACGAAATACACCGCAGACCTCGCCGAAACTGTTGTGAATGAATGAACACTAGGCACGAGCAATTCACCCCAATGTTTAGCGACCGGCGTCGAGAACTGCAACCGGGCGGCCGCGCCAAATCGGACCGATCCGTCGGATCCGTCGGCTCCGTCCGATTCCCGCCCGGCCTCGGCGCGTGGCCCGCCCCAACGACCCCTGCAATCGCACTCGCGCGTTATCTCCCCAGGTGGGCCGTGCATTTACAGAAAATCGCTCTTATAATCAGCCGAGCAGCCACCAACCACCTGAGGAATCACTGCCATGAGGCCCTGGAAACGAAAGATCGTGGGAACACGCGGCGTTGTCGTCCTCTTGGGCTCGCTCGCGGTCATCGCGGCGAGCGTGGCCGCGGCATGGCCGCCGGCGGAGGCCGATGACCAGTCAGACGTAACGTCAAGCGTCTACCCGGCTGCGTATGCCATTACAGGGGCCAAGATCGTGGCCGCGCCGGGCAAGACGTTCGAGCCGGGCACGATCGTGGTGCGCCGGGGCTTGATCGAGGCGGTCGGGCTCGCCAAGGACGTGAGTGTTCCTTACGACGCCGAGACGATCGACGGCAAGGGCCTGGTGGTTTATCCCGGCTTCATCGATTTATACACGACGATCGGGCAGCGGGCGGGCGTGGAGCGGTCGGCGACCGGCAAGGGCCGGCCGGTCGACCTGACCGAGGCGCCGTTGACGTCGATGCCGCCCGACAACCGCCGGGGATTGACCCCGGAATTCGAGGCGGCCGGCGCCCTCGAGCTTGCCGATGCGGTCATCGAGCCCCGCCGTGCTATAGGGTTCACCGACTTGCTGTCGGCGCCCGGTGGCGCGATCGCAACCGGTCAGAGTGCTCTTGTCTCACTGAGCGGGCTGCCGCGCCGGGAGGTGATCGTGAGGGCGCCGGTGGCCCTGCATATTCACCTGGCGCCGCCATCGGAGGGGGGCGGCGGCGGTATCGCCGCGACGCCTCCGGGTCAGCCGGGGCCAACGCCCACGCCCGGCCAACCGCCGGCCACGCCCGGTCAGCCGTCGCCGACGCCCGGCCCCAATCAACCGGCGGTTCGCCGCCGCGGCCTGTTCGGCCAGGAAGGCGGTGCCGCTGAAAACCCATACCCGCGCGTGCTGATGGGCTCGATCGCGCACCTGCGCCAGGCCATGCTCGATGCCGACCACCACGAGAAGCTCGCCGCGTTTTACGAGGCCCATGGCGGGGTTCAGCCCCCGTTTGACCCGACGTTCAAGGCGCTATCGGCCGCGCGCTCGAAGAAAATCGCGGTCTGGTGGGAAGCGAACACCCGCGACGAGATCCACCGCGCCCTCGACCTGGCCGACGAGTTCGGCACCAGCGCCGTGGTCGTGGGGGGCCGCGAAGCCGCCAAGGTGGTCGACCGGCTCAAGGCGGCCAAGGTGCCGGTCGTGGTCAAGCTCGACTTTCCCGAGGAGCCACGGGTTCCCACCGAGGCCGAATATCGCAAGAAGCCCGCAGCGGAGCGCGACGAGCCGCTGCGCGTGCTGGCCCAGCGCAAGCAGCGCTGGACCGAGCAGGTGGGCACGGCGGCCGCGCTGGCCAAGGCCGGGGTCGTCTTCGGGCTGGCCACCGACGGAATCGAGCGCCTCGACAATTTCCCCGCGGTGATTCGCCAGCTCATCGCGGCTGGCTTGGCGGCTGACGACGCCCTGGCCGGCCTTACCAAGAACGCTGCCGCCATCGCCGGCGTCGACCGCCGGCTGGGTGCGCTCGAACCGGGCAAGCTCGGGCACGTGATCGCCATGACCGGCCGGTTCAACGACCAGGCGGCCAAGGTGCGTTACGTGCTCGTGGACGGCCGCAAGTTCGAGATCAAGCCCGACGAGCGGGCGCGCGCCAAGGGCCGCCCCGGCGGAGCTGATGTCGCGGCCGGCGGTGACCGGCCGGGGCGGGGACCGCGCGGCGGCCGCGGCTCTATGCCGGAAGGCGACGACGCGCCCGACGGAACTGCGGGCTCAACCGGCGTCGAGCAGCCCGCCCAGAAACCGGCGGCCGACCCGACCGCAAAGCCGGTGATCGGTGCGACCACGCGCTCCGCGCTCAAGAAAACAGCGGAACCGAAGGCCGTGGCAGCCGTCGAAAGTAAGGCCAAAACGGCCGCGCCGGCGCCAGCGACCGGCACACCCGCGGCCGCCAAGGGCCAGAGCCGCCTGGCCGGCGCGACCGCCGAGCCATCGAAGAACGGCGCCTCCCAGACGCCCGCAGCCAAGGCTGCCCTGCCGCCGCTTGTCGACGTCGCCACCGAGCTTGACGACGACCGCAAACCGGCGCTCCACACCGGCGGCAACGTCCTCATCAAAGACGCGACGATCCTGACCGTCACCCGCGGCACGATCGCCAAGGGCTCGATCCTGGTCGAAGCCGGCAAGATCAAGGCCGTCGGCACCGGGCTGTCCGCACCCGACAACGTCAAGGTGATCGACGCTTCGGGAATGGTCGCGATGCCCGGCATCATCGACACCCACTCGCACATCGCCGTCTCAGGGCGGCGTCAACGAGGGCAGCCTGTCGGTCGTGCCCGAGGTGCGCGTCAAGGACGTGGTGACCGGCGACGACGTGGCGATTTACCGGGCCTTGGCCGGCGGCACGACGACGGCCCGGCTGCTTCACGGATCGGCCAACACTATCGGCGGCCAGGACGCCGTCGTCAAGCTGCGCTACGGCCAGCCGGGACGCGACATGATCATCCGCTCGGGACCGCAGGGAGTGAAGTTCGCCCTGGGCGAAAACGTCACTCGTTCGCGCGGGCGGTTCCCCAACACGCGCATGGGCGTCGAGTCGGTGATCGAGCGCGCCTTCGAGGAGGCGCGGGCCTACCGGGCGCGGTGGGACGATTACAAGAAGGCCGAGAAAACCAAGCCCCCAAGTCAGCTCGGCCCGCCGCCGCGCGTCGACTTGAGGCTGGAAGCACTCGCGGGAATCTTGGACGGCTCCATCAAGATCCACTGCCACTGCTACCGCAGCGACGAGATCTTGATGCTCTTGAACGTCGCCGGGCGCTACGGCGTGCGGGTGCAGTCGCTGCAGCACGTTCTCGAAGGCTACAAGGTCGCCGCCGAGATCGCCGCGCACGGGGCCAGCGCCAGCACGTTCTCCGACTGGTGGGCCTACAAGATCGAGGCCTACGATGCGATTCCCGCCAACGCGGCCCTGTTGACCGAGGCGGGTGCGAGCGTGTGCATCAAGAGCGACGACGCCGAGCTGATGCGCCACTTGAACCTCGAGGCGGCCAAGATGGTCAAGTACGGCGGCGTCTCGGAAAGCCAGGCGCTGGCCATGATCACGATCAACCCCGCGCGCGAGCTCGGGCTCGACGGCCGGATCGGCTCGATCGAAGTCGGCAAAGACGCCGACATCGTGTTCTTTAACGGTCACCCGTTCGACGCGTTCGCGCGGTGCGAGCTGTCGATGATCGACGGCGAGGTGTACTTCCAGCGTTACGAGCCCGGCGGGGGCTTCGGCGCGCGCCGGGGCGAGCACACCGCGATGCCGGCCGCTTCCGAGTCGGCCCGCAACCGCTCGATCGAGATCACCGCCCAGCCCAAGGGCATCTTCGCCCTGGTCGGTGCGACGATTCACCCGGTGGCCGGCCCGGAATTCGACCGGTGGAACCCTGGTGATTGCCGGCGGGCGGATCGCCGCGGTCGGCCCGGCCGGCACGCCGATCCCACCCGAAGCGCAGACCATCGAGCTATCCGGGCTCGACGTCTGGCCCGGCATGGTCGACGCCGGTTCGGCCATCGGTCTCTTTGAAATCGGCAGCCTGAGTGAAACCCAGGACTACGCCGACGCGGCCCAGTTCCAGCCCGAGCTGAAGAGCTCGATCGCGCTGCATCCCGACAGCGAGCACATTCCGGTCACCCGCGCCAACGGCGTTCTGACCTCGCTCATCGAGCCCTCGGGGGGCGTCATCTCGGGCCAGGGATGCTTGATCGACCTCCGCGGATGGGTGCCGCGCGAGCTGGTGATCGCCGATACGGCGGCCCTCTCGATCACCATCCCGACGTACATTCCGCGCACGCCCGAGGGGCGTCGTCCCGGCGTTGGACCCGGGCCGGGGCCCGGGCGGTTCGGCGTGGCCGGTGGCGGCGGCGAGGCGCGACGAAGCGCGCCAGCGGCGCAAGGAGCGGCTCGACAAGATCAAGGAAATCTTCCAGCGCGCGATCGCCTATGACAACGTCGTGGCCAAGGCGCGCGAGCGGGGCGATTCGCCGCCGGCGCCCGACCCCAGGCTGGCGGCGCTGGTCCCTTATGCCCGGGGCTTGAAGCCGGTGATCTTTCATGCCGAGCACCAGGTCGAGATTCTCGATGCGCTCGACATCGCCCGCGAGCTGAAGCTGCGTGCGGTCATCTCCGGAGGCGCCGACGGCTGGAAAGTCGCCGACGCGCTGCGTGAGGCCAAGGTGCCCGTCTTGGTCGGCGGCACGCTCCACTTGCCCCGCCACGAATACGACCCGTACGACATCGCGCCTATTCCAACCCTGCCAAGCTGCACGCCGCCGGCGTGACCGTGGCGATCCACTCCAAGGGAAGCGGTTCCTCCGGCGGCGAAACGTCGGCGCGCAATCTCCCGTTCGAGGCGGCCGCGGCCGTCGCCTTCGGCCTCCCCGAAGACGTTGCCTTGAAGGCCGTGACGCTCACCCCCGCTCAGGTCCTGGGAATCGCCGACGAAGTCGGCTCGCTCGAAACGGGCAAGCGTGCCAACGTGGTCGTGACAGCGGGCCACCTCTTGCAGCCGACGACGCGCGTGCTTGCGCTCTTCGTCGATGGCGAGCCCCTGCGACCAGACAGCCGGCACAGTCAGCTTTACGCCAAGTTCCGCCACCGGCTCGACGAGGTCAGGGCCGGTCGAGCGCGGCTAGGCATCGACCAGGCGCCCTCGAGCTTGATCGGCACCGGCGGCGGCAACGGCAACGGCACGACGAGCCCGAGCTCCGCCGGCGGTGTGCAGACAGCGCCGTCGTCGCGTTAGGCAGGGCTTCCGAACAAGGACGTGCGCGAGGCGAGACCGGAGCCTGGCCCCCCCTTGCGAAGGGGGGCCGGGGGGGTGGGGGGCGAGCCTCTGCGTGCTTTTCAGACCGCCCGAGCCGCGACGGTCGCCGGCTCGTCCTCGGCCCGGGCCCGCGCGCCGGTCTGGCCGGTGCCGGCCACCACCCCAGCGGTCGCTGCCGGCCGCAAGTAAGCGGCAAACACCTGGCCAAGCTGATCGAGATGGTGCGTCCGGCTGATGTATTCGGATACGCCCATCCGAAACATCAACGTCGCCTGGTCTGTTCGATACCGCTCGGCGATCACCAGAACCGGAACCCGTCGCGCCAGCACTGATGTCGTCCAGAGCAAGCGATCAAGTTGCTCATACTGGCCGCCTTCGCGGTTCCAGTGCACGACCACCAGCCGCGGCCGCGCTGTCTTCAAGAGCGCAAGCTTCGTCAATCGTTTTGGCGACGACCATCCGCGCTAGGTCCGACCAGCTCGCGAAGATTGGAGCGGAGCAGGGTGAGGAACCCGTCATCGCCCGTGATGGTGAGAATTGTGGAGTCGAGCATCTGGTCAAGCTCCCTGCACAAGGATTGTGCCAGTCCATGCATTCCGACAGGGATGGCTAGAAGATTGCAAAGGTTTGACGATGTCAGCTCGCGTGCAGCTCAAGCATCTGGATCGCAAACCCGATCGCGTTAAGATGAGAACCGCCAAAGCCGTTCCATCGCGACAGACACCCCTAGGGCCGCCTCGCAATTCAGCCGCTAGGTAAGACTTCCACGCAAAAGTGATTATACAAAAGAATTCGTCGTTTGAGGTCTTGTGGCGTCAGAAATCTGAAGGGAGTGGTGTAACTCGGCAACAAATTAGGACTTCCACGAACGAAAATTTCCCAAAAAATTCATTCTAAGTTGCGCACCGCGACACCGTACTGCGACAAGCCCCGCCACACGTCGAAACGACTGGCCCGGCACGGTCGGCAATACCGACCCGTCTTGATCCAAGTCTGAGTGGGTGAATGAGATCCGGCGTCACGACAAGCTCGGTACCGCCTGGGTGTGTTTGGTGGCGGAGAGCTTTTCGTACGACCCACTAGCTAGGAAAATCATGAGCAGGCTGGTTAAGATGAGCACAACTCATGAGAGTTCATTGTTGGGTGTTGCGTTCCGACAACGCGTCGCGCGGGCCGCGGGGGAGAAAATCGACATGTGGTCGCGTATCTTGCCAACGATCGTGCTGGGGGCTTGCGCTGGGTTTGGCAAGCCCGGCGTCGGCCGATGCGCAGGCGGCGGACCGCCCGCTCGAGATCTACTTCATCGACGTGATGGGCGGAGCCGCTACGCTGCTGGTGACGCCCGAGCGCGAATCGATTCTGATCGACTCGGGCTGGCCGGGATCCGGTGATCGCGACCCCGCCCGCATCGTGCAGGTCCTCAAGGAGCGGGCCGGCTGCGAGCAGCTCGACCACCTCGTGACAACCCACTGGCACCGCGATCACTTCGGCGGCGTCGCCGGGCTCGCGAAATTGGTTCAAATCGCCCATTTCTGGGATCGCGGCCTGCCCGAAGAACACGAGCCGGGGCTCGATTTTCCAGACGGCCCCGCGGCCAACGACGCGCTCGGGGTGGCGTATCGCATGGCAAGCCAGGGTAAACGCAAAGCGCTCAAGCCAGGCGACTCGCTCCCCATAAAAGGCTTGAACTCGCTGGTGCTCGCATCAGGCGGCAAGGTCGTGGATCGCCGGACCGTCGCCCGCGCCACCGGCCGGCCCGCGTCTGAATCGACCAACTCCCTCTGCGAGCAGGCGCCCCCGACCTGCCTGTCGACAAGTCCGACAACGCCCGCAGCCTGGCGTTTCTCTTCTGGTTCGGCAAGTTCCAGTTCTTCGACGCGGGCGACCTGACCTGGAACGTCGAAAAACAACTGGTCTGCCCCGTCGACTTGATCGGCGAGGTCGACCTGTATCAGGTCACGCATCACGGGATGGACATCTCGAACCATCCGACGCTGGTGCAGACCGTCAAGCCGATCGTGGCGATCATGAATAACGGTCCCCACAAGGGGGGCGCACCGGCGACCGTCAAGCTCTTGAGGTCGACCCCGTCGATTGAGGCTGCCTATCAGCTCCACCGCAATGCCGACACCAGCACCGAAGACAACACCGATGCCGCCCTGATCGCCAACCGCGACCAGGCCGGCGGCGAGTTCATTCACGTGCGTGTCGAGCCCGGCGGCGCGAAGTTCACCGTCCAGATTGGCGAAAAGGGCGCGCCGCGGCACGTTCGAATCGCATTGACGGCGCGGCGACGGTGACCCGGGCAATCGCCGCGGCTCACGATTTGCGGCCCGCGAGTTTCTTTACGAACTCACCATGCGCTGCCGATTTCAGCCCGCGGTCGAGCGTCCGCAGGACGCGCGCGATATCGTCTTCCCAAAGTGCCGGCTCATCGAGCCAGAGGCCGGGAAACTCCCTGGAGCGGAAAACGCCCTGACCATCGGGCCGCAACAGCTTGTATTCGCCCTTGACCAGGCGATGCCAGCGCACCTCTTCTTCCTCAATCAGAACCGCAATGTACTCGCGCACGCCGGCCGCTTGATAGAGGTCCTTCTTGACGCCGAGATCATAGGCCGCGCTCGTCAGGCAAATCTCGGCAACGAGCTCGGCGCACCGGCGTGATACTTACCTTGAATCGTGGATTGGCCGCCGAATTCAGGACGAATCCAAACGTAGTTGTCGGGCTGGGGTACACTGTCGAGCATCAGCCAGGTTCCCTGGCAGCCGCCAGCGGAGCCTGGAGTCTTTACGACATAGTGCCCGAGCCAGGTGGTACACCAGAAATCGGTACCGCCATGATCGCACGCCAGCGGCGAAGGCATGTAGACGACTCCGTCGATCAGCTCGGCGAACTTGAGCTCCGGCATCGCCTCCCAGCGCCGCATGAATTCCTGGACGGTCAGTCGCTGACCGGCTCGAAGCGTTTGAATGCTGCGCTCGGTTGTCGAACATGGTCTGCCGCTCCGGTGACTCCACAAGACCAATCTCATTCGACCCGAACCAACCCGAATTCACAACCCATCGCTCTCTTCCGACGCCGCCGGACACGGGTTTCCCGCAGCGGGAGCCTTTGCCGGCTTGGGCTGGTGTTTCCACCGCCGATGCAGCCAGAGATATTGCGTCGGGTCCTGGCGGATCAGCCGTTCGAGTGCCGACGTGTAACGCTGGGTGAGCAAGCGAACGTCGTCGGCCGTTCCTGGGAGCGCGGCGGGGTCGATGATATCTTCGCAACGGATCTCGTACCGGAATCCCGGCCCGATCCGCCGGGCCACTCCGACCACCACCGGCGCCCGGTGTTCGATGGCCAGTAGCGCGATCGCCTTGTGGGTCGAGGCCGGCCGGCCGAAGAAGTCGACAAAAAGCCCGCGCGCGCCTGCATCCTGGTCGGCCAGAAACGAAAGGGCGCCCTTGTTACTGAGCACCTCAACCATCTGGTCGAACCCGCCTGACTTGGGGATAAGCGATTGCCCCGTCCGTTCCCGAAAAGAACGCAGATAGCGATCGAGGTAGGGGTTGTCGAGGGCGCGGGCCACGGCGACCGTGGGAAAGCCAAACAGCCCGAAGATGTAACCGGCCAGCTCCCAGTTGCCATAATGCCCGGTCACGAAGATCAGAGGCCGGTCGCCCGTCATGAACTGGTCCATCACCGCGGCGTAGTTCTCCAGCACGACCCAGTCGCGCCAGTTGGAGAGGTGAATCTTGCGGGGCGTATGCAGGATCTCCATCAGCATCATGCAGAAGTGGCGATACACCCCGCGCACGATCTGGTCGCGCTCGGCGGCCGAGAGCTGCTCGCCATAGGCCGCGGCCAGGTTTTCCAGGCCGACTGCGCGATGGCGCCTATCAACCTGATAGATCACCCACGCCAGAAAACGGGCCAGCGCGTATGACTGCTCGACAGTGAGCATCTGGGCCAGTGCCACTACAAACCGTATCGCGACATAGACCAGATAGTCGAGCAAAGGTCGGCGTTTCTTCGAGCGCGGCATGCGTTTCCTTTTGCTACCCCCTCTCCCCCGCGGGCAGCGATTTTTTAGGGCGAATTTATTTGACACTAGCGAAAGCGGTAGTCGATCTGAAACCCGTAGAGCCACGGGACGCGCGGGTCGATGTTCTCGGCCCGCAGTCTGGCTGGCATGCTCTCGTAGTGCTCTCTGAGCGTGTCGGCATCAGGAGCGTTATAATACGTGACGAAGATTGTATCACCGTCGACCCTCACATCCCCTTCCAGTCCCCCGAAGTAAGCCGTGGCCATGTGCTTGGCGTCCCAGCTAGTCGTGGGCGGGCCGAGTCGCTTGCGAAACTGAGCGATCGCGGCCTGGGCGAGTAGCCCCATTGTCATCTGGCCGCAGCGAATGTTGAGGTTGCACGTCCCTGCACGATTCCAACCCAGCGCCTGGTGAGCATTGAAAAACTCCTCCACGTGCCATCGCTTGGGGAATTCACCAGCCAGCTCCTCGACCTCGTTTCCGTCCCGGGTCGCGAGGAATGCGTTGAAGTGGTACTCCTCCGGCCGTTCACCTTCTCGCTGGACATATTGGTAGAACGGCCCGGCGTGGCTGTCCTGGGGCGTGTATGCCAGCTTCGCGGTCGCGTAGCCGGCCCACCGCGGCTGGAACAGCTCAGGCGCCAATCCTCGCAACTTGGCAAGCAGGACAGGCCGATTCACCATCGGTACCAGAAGGTCGAATTTCGTCTCGGACTTGACCGTGTCCAGAAGCTCCACGGTGAAGTGTTCTGAATCAGCCAGAACCAGTACTTGGCCGGGCTGGGGATTGAGGATATCAGTGGCCAATTTCAGCAGTTCCAGGGCCGCAGCGGCCGCCGTGCGTGCCGATGTGCCCGTGGTGAAACAGATCGGTTGGCCGGTATCGACATCCAGCGCGAAAAACGTCTGAGCGGTCTTGGTGGGCCGTTCTCGACTGTCATGGCGATGGAGGCGCATGTGCCGCTTACTGAAACTGCGGACGCGATGAGGATCGACGGCTAAGAGCCGGCCCTGGAAGTGACCTGAGGCACGGCGGATCTTGCCGAGTGCCACCTGGAAATTGAGACTGTCGGCGACTGTGCGAGCCGCGAGCAGTTCGTGGACGGCCATGTCACTGGCGAGGAACGGCAGGCCGCTGGCCAGCTCGAAGATCCGCTGGTTCAGGGTGCGGCGGTGCCGCAAACCGGTGCGGCATAGCGCCGCCTCATGAATCAGTTGCAATGCGAGGCGAGGTCCCACTCGCTCCGGGCGCTGTCCGGTCCAACCGCAGATCAAGTCCCAGGCCCCGAGGCGAAGCAGCTCTGGGACCAGTAGCCAGATGCCGGCTAGGTTGCCCGTGACCTTGTCGGCGAGAAACTGTCGCACGCCGTGCTCGATGCTGCGCGGATCACAGGGGACAGGCTTGGTGCGATTCCGCTTGGTCTGGACCTCGATCGGCGGTTCAGATCCCGGGCGGTAGCGATAGAGTTTTTTTTTGCAGGCCGTAGTCTTCGATGACGCGCACGACGCTGCGAACGCTGATGGCAAATCCAGCCTGGCGGAGTTTCTGCGCGATGACGTCGACCGTGGCCTCTGGGTCGAGGAAGCGCTGGCGGATCACCTGGCGAACGACCTCATCGGTGCGGACATACTTGTGTTTCGGGCCAGGCTTGTGGCCCAGGAGTCCGGCGCTTCCGTGTTCACGGTAGAGCTTGAGCAACTGGAAATATCGCTGTTTGCTCAGGCTGAGCTTCTCGGCGGCCTTGGCAGTGCCGAGCCCTTCGCATTGGCCCTCGATCAGCATGGCCAAGCGGGCGACAACGAGGTCGTCCGGCAGGACGGGGAGCTCTCCCGCGGGACCGGAGATGCGGCGGGCTGGGATGTCGAACTGCACGGCTAGGTTCTCCGATGGAGAGGGGAAAGAGAAGCGGGTACGGCAGTTGGCATCCCTAGAGGATACCGCGGGCGGGGGAGATGGTCTAATAGATTATGGCGTTATTATACGGATACTGTCGGATATAAGCTGGATGATAAACATAGATAACGCCATAATTAATTAGATCAAGCTGCGCAAAAAACGGCGCGGTGGCTAGCCGCGCCGACGGAACTTAGTAATCAATTAGGCTCAAAAAATCGCTGCCGCGGGGAGAGGGTGCCCGAAGGGCGGGTGAGGGGGACGCCGTTCAGGATTTCATCCCGAAAAGGATTACGATTACGATTACGATTAGGAAGAAGACCAAGAGCAGGACCATCAACTCAACCCCGACGACGACGACGAACCGGCAGGCCCGGGCGGCTCGGGTATGGTCATAATCGTACTCGTAATCGTCTTCTTAATCCTGATCACGCGACTCATCCAGCGGCAGCAAAACCTGCCCGCCGGTCGTGGCCGACTTGTAGATCGCCCGAATGATCTCGACCGACTTCCTGCCTTCGCGGCCGTCGACGGCCGGATCACGTCCCTGATCGATGGCCTGCAAAAAGTCGACAAGCTGGTCGCGATGGCCGACGTGGCTGATTCCGCGCGGATCGCTGGCCCCGGCCTTGAAGCCGGTGCGGGCGGCCATGGCGGCGAAGACCTCGTTGTCGCTGGGAACCTTTTCCTGAAACTCCCAGAGCGTGATGTCGTCTTGCTCGACCCGCGCCGAGCCGCGATCGCCGTGGATCTCGGTGCGCTTGAGTAGCCCGGGATAGGCGCTCGTGGCTGCCTCGATGGTTCCGATCGCCCCGTTTTGAAACCGCACAGCCGCCACAGCCGTGTCTTCAACCTCGATCCGCTCGTGGGCGAGCGTGGCGGTCATGGCGGTGATCGCTGCCACGTCGCCCATCAGCCAGTAGAGCAAATCGACGTTGTGGATCGCCTGGTT
Source organism: uncultured Isosphaeraceae bacterium (assembly GCA_963830625.1). Classification (GTDB taxonomy): domain Bacteria; phylum Planctomycetota; class Planctomycetia; order Isosphaerales; family Isosphaeraceae; genus CAWHMZ01. The sequence goes on from CAWHMZ010000011.1 coordinate 56,047, forward strand.
CATGAGCGCGCCGCCGCCGTCGAGCCGCCAGGTTCCCCGCCAGCCGCCCGAATCGTAGTATTCCTGGGTGCGCCACCATTTCACGTAGGTGTCGCCCAAAGTCGGCCTGCCGAAGCGGCCGAGCTCGATCGCTTCCTTGAGCCGGCGGTTGGCCGCCGTGAACCGCGACGGAAAGATTGTGCAGAGCCTTACGCCCGCGTGATCGCAGGCCGCGATGATCGCATCGCAGCGCGGCAGGGTAATCTCCAGCGGCTTTTCCACCACGACGTGCTTGCCAGCCTCGGCCGCACGCACGGCCGGCTCCATGTGCGCACCGCTGGGCGTGCATACGCAGACCACGTCGATGTCGGGCCGGGCGAGCAACACGTCCAGATCGTCGCAGATCAGGCAGCCGCCCCGCGCCAGCTTGGCGATCTTGTCGGCATTCGACGGGTTGCGGCTGAAGGCGGCGGCGACGCGGGCGTTCTCGATCTCGTTGATCGCGCGGGTGTGGAACTCGGCGATCATGCCGCAGCCGATGATTCCAATGCCATGCTGGGCCATCATCCGTAGTCCTTGGTCATTAGTCCTTCTGCCCTGGGCGGCTCACAGCAACTTCACACGTACGATCTTGCGCTTGCCGACGCGAACGATCAAACCGTCAGTGACGGGAATCAGCGCCTTGACGTCGGTGATGGTCTCGCGGCTGTCACCCTGACCGATGCTGAAGCCTCCCTGCTCGATGACGCGGCGCGCGCTCGAGGTCGTGGTGTCCAGTCCGAGTTCTTTGATGAGCAGCGGGGCGGCAATTCGGCCGTTGCCGTCGAGCTTGGCGGTGTCGAGAACCGCCTCGGGAATGACGTCGGGGTCTTCGCCCGCTGCGCGGCGGCGAAACAATGCGGCGGCCTGCTCGGCCGCTTGCGCGCCGTGGTACTGCGCCACGATCACCTTGCCGAGCACCTCCTTGGCGTCGCGCGGGTTCACATCGGCTCGCAAGAGCCCCTCGACCTGGTCCATCGGCAGCTCGGTCAGGAGCGTGAAATACTGCCGCATCGGCTCGTCGGGAATGCTCATGACTTTGCCGAACTGGTTTTCGGCCGTTTCGGCCACGCCGATGTAGTTCCCCAGGCTCTTGCCCATCCGCCGCGTGCCGTCGGTGCCGACCAAGATCGGCATCGTCATGGCGACTTGCGGCTCCTGCCCCTCGGCTGATTGCAGGTCACGCGCCACCAGCAAGCTGAAAAGCTGCTCGGTGCCGCCCAGCTCGACGTCGGCCCGGATCTCGACGGAATCCCAGCCTTGCATGAGCGGGTAGAGGCACTCGTGAAGGTAGACCGGCTTCTCGTCAGCGATCCGTTTGGCGAAATCTTCGCGGGCGGCGATCTGCCCCAGCGTCATCCTGCGCGTAAGGTCGAGCACATCCAGGAAGCTCCATTTGCCGAACCAGTCGCCGTTCTTGTGCACTTCTGCCCGGGAGAGGTCGATGATCCGCCCGACCTGTGTGAGGTAGTCCTTGGCGTTGGCCTCGACCTGCTCTACGCTGAGCTTGGCCCGGGTCTCGTCACGACCCGACGGGTCGCCGACCAAGGCCGTGTAATTGCCGATAATGATCACGGCTGTGTGTCCCAGTTCCTGGAATTGTTTCAACTTGCGCAACGGGACAGTGTGCCCCAGATGCACGTCGATGCCGGTCGGGTCGATGCCATACTTCACGCGCAACGGACGGCCATCGCGCACGGAGCGCTCGAGCTTTCGCAAGAATTCCGCTTCGGGGACGATCTGCTCGACTCCGCGTTTGAGCACCGCTAACTGATCGCTGACATTCGGCATCGACCAAGAACTCCCTTTTTTGCTCACTGAGGCGGCGACGGCGAGCAAAATCCGCGCCCCGCGGCAACGTCGCTCGTGTTTGAGGGTTTGCCGATTCTAGGATTGATCCCCAGCAGCGACAAGGTGGCCGAGCGGCTGCCGGCCAGGTACGATAAGGTTATCCGAGTGTTTGCCGTTTTTCCCTACGTCAAAGCGCGGGCGCATCATGGTCAAGATCGTGCCAACAGAGGTTCTTGTCGGTCTGCTGGCGGGCTCGTTTCTGTCAATCGTCGCGGCGATGCTGGTGGCGTGGGGTTGGTTGTTGTCGCGGCTCTTACACCAGCAGCCGATCTTTTCCGATCCGCCCCTGGTGCCTCGCACCGAGCCTCCGTGGGGCGGACGGTCGGTACTGCTGGCGGTCGCGGTGTATTTTCTTGTGAGTCTCTTGGTCGTGGAAGGCTACGCGCTGGCAAGCGGGCGCGTGCTCGTGCCCCGCCACGCGAAACCGGCGGCGAATGAGCCGCCTGGGCCTGCCGCCCTCGCGCAGCCCGAGCCCCCCAAGCTTGCCGTGACCGAGATCATGTTTGTCACGGCCGCGACCAACTTGGTGCTCTTGGTCGTTTTTCCTGTCATCCTCCGCAGGACTTCGGGCGCCCGCCTGCGCGACCTGGGAATATCGGGCGCCCACTGGTGGCGCCAGGCCGGGGCGGGCGTGGTCGGCATGTTGGTCACCACGCCGGTCGTCTGGTTCGTACAGCTCGCATCAGTCAAGATTTGGAGGCCTCAAGGCCACCCACTGGAGCAGATGCTCGAGGAGCAGTTCACCTTCGATGTCGGCTACCTGGCGTTCATCACCGCGGTGGTTATGGCGCCGCTGCTCGAGGAAATGGTGTTCCGTGGGATCATTCAGCGCTGGCTGATCAAAGCGTTCGCACGCCGTGCCCGCGCAGCCAAGCGGCCAATCTAGAGCGCGAGCCCATGTACGACGCGGCCCACGACGGCGCGAGCGAGCCGTTCTGGGAAGTCAATGAGCCGATCGATGCGGCGCTCATGTTCTCAACCGAGACAGGCGCGACGCAACACCCCTTCGAGGCGGCCGGCCCCGCGCTCCAATCCGCCCCGGTCGCCACGCTGACTCTCTCCAAAGACCCCGAAGCCAATCCCCGCGCCGTCGCCCGAGCGATCCTCATGACATCGCTTTTTTTTGCGGTTGTCCATGCTCCCCAGTGGCCCGCCCCGATCGCGATTTTCGTGCTCTCGCTCGGGCTGGGCATCGTCGCTTACAAGACCGGCAGCTTGATCGCTGCAATCACGATGCACGCATCGTTCAACGGATTGAGCGTGTTGCTCTTGTGCTTGGCCCTGCTATCGGGCGCCGGTGAAAAACTGAAGAAGGCCGAGTTGCCCGATGCCGGCGTTGCTTGCAATCACGCTATCATAGTTCAGTGCATGGATTTAGGCGATACGGGTGGGCGGGTTTTTGAGCGATGAAATTCGCTTTTTTTTAGTAGACATTGGCGCATGGCACTGCTACATTCTTTTGTACTGTAGTCGTGCGGGAACTTGCGCTCGCCTGTGCGAAGCATTATCGTAGGTTGCGTCCCGGCGAGCGCTGGTTGTGGTTGGGTAAGAGGCACGCTTTGCGTGCCGCGGCTTTCGGTATCGGGTTGCCAGATCTGTCGCCGGTCAAAGTTGTTTGACGAGTTATCCGATGAAACATTGACTTGCTGCTGGCGATTTGGGGCGGAGCCAGGCGACTGACATAGTTGCCGATGTTGTGCGTTGGCAGAGGCAGGTGACTTTCGTCCGCAATGTCTCGCCTTTTGATCCGCGGCGGACGGTTCCGCCCGGAGCAGCGATTGCCGACGCCAGGAAGGCAGCCTAGGGGATTTGGGTTCCTCTTGGTACCAGGGAATGGTGAAGCCAGGCCTTTTGTCTAGGTCGTGCTTCTCCGAATGGGGGTAGTGTCTGATGAATGAGAAGTCCAAGAAAAACGCACCTTTGCATGACGGCTTTGAATGGGCCGGTGCGGTGGCTCGAGTTCGGCGTGGTGCTCGCTCAGGTCGTGCGGGGCGCCGGGCGGCTTTGCTGGGAATGCTGACGGCGGCCTATGCCAATTCCAGTCGTGGCGGTCGCGTCACCGATCGGACAACGGGCGAGCGTTGACGGTCTGACTGCGCAGGTTTCACGGTCGCAAGAGCCACTCGCAGAGCACAAAACAACCGGGACTGAAAGAGACACGAGCCGAGCTTCTTCGGACCGCCAAGGCGGCCAGAGAGGCTCGGCTTGATTTTTTTGCGGCGACCCCCCTCTTCCCCGCGGGGAGAGGGCAGGGTGAGGGGGGCGTCGCACAACCGCTGGCCTTCGCCGGCGGGGTGCCCCCTCGGCCGCGCTTCCCTCGACTCCGCTCGGGGCACGCGGGGCAGGCCGAAGGGCAGGGGCGCGACTGATGTTGGGCGCGGGTCTCCTGACCCCGCCCAAGGCAGGACCGAAGGTCTCCCATCTCTTCCCGATAGCGCGACTCTAAACCCACGAAAGCAGACCAGCCATGTTCATGCACAATGACGAAGCTCCACATCGCTTCGCATCCATAATCAGGCTTCTGGCGGCAATGGCGTTATCCATCGGTCTTCAGGCGATCGCAGCGGATGCGCAGGATACCCGTCCGGCCGCCAGCGCCGCGCGCGCGACAGCCGCGGTCTCCGACGTGCGCGATGCCGCGCATCTCTTTTCGACCGACGTCTTGAATGCGGCGCGTAAAGACCTCGAGCGGCTCGAGCGCGAGACGCACGTGCCGACGGTGATCGAGACAATTGACTCGCTCGGCGGTGAGGCGATCGACCAGGCCGCCCCGCGGCTGGCGCGCCGCGCGGGGGTCGAGGGGCTTTTTGTGTTGATCGCCAAGCGTGAGCGAAAGATCGAGCTCCACACTGCGCTTCCTTACGCGGCGGCACTCACGCGGGCGCGACGGGAAGCGATTCGCTCGGCGTTCATCGGTGGGTTTCGGGGTCAGGACTACAGCGGTGGCCTGAAGGCCGGGGTGGCGGCAATCGCCGAAACGCTTTCCGCGGCCGTGCGCGACGGCATTCTTCCCAAGACCGCCGGCGGCATCACCGCATCGCCGGCTGCTGGATCGGGCCTCCGGGCTGGCGCCGCCGACTCGTCACCTCTGATCGTGCGCAACCAGGTTCGCCTGACGCTTGCTGGCGCCCGCGCGATCCTCGCCGGCGCCGAGGCGAAAGCGAAGGCGATGCATTTGAATATGAATATCGCGGTGGTCGACGACGGCGGACACTTGCTGGCCTTCGAGCGCATGGACGGTGCCCGTCCGGCGAGCGCCTACACGGCACTGACAAAGGCAACGAGCGCTGCGACGATGCGTCAGCCAACTGGCCCGCTGCCGTCGGGCACCGCCGAACCCGACCCTCTCTTGAACCTGAGCCTTCAAAACGCCGCCCAATCGAGCGGCGGCAAGATCACGACACTCCACGGCGGCGTTCCCGTCACGGTCGACGGCCAGGTCATTGGCGCCGTCGGGGTTGGCGGCGGCACGGGCGAGCAAGATGCCCAGGTCGCCCGCGCCGGCGTCCAGGCCCTGATCGAGCAGCTCGGCGAATCTCACGCCCCGTCCGACGGCGCGGCCACGTCGCAGAAAACCGCACGCTGAAGTGGGAGGGTAGCAGACAATGGGTTCGGGCTGAGTTGAGATGTTAGGCCTCTTCTCTATCTGCTCCGGACCTGGCTATCCGCCACCGCAGTAACGACATTTGACGTGCACCACAATCTCGGCTCAACGCCGAAGTTGACGCCTGGCGCCCTCCTGCGTCGTGGGGCGTGAGGGCTCGGCCGGTGGAATAAGCGTTCCGTTCCAACACACTCTATATGGGGAACGGGGAACGGCCCTCTCCGATAGCAAACGGACAAGGACCAACGGGCTCTGGTGACCCCCGTTCAACCGTTCGCGGTCTGCATACAAGGGCGCAACGGGCCAGGGGTGACACGGGCAGACCGGCGGGGATGCACGGTCCGTACGTGCATGCGATAATACGCTCGTCGCGACGCTCACCTTGCGACCGGGGCTCCGTGGCCGGTCGGTCGTGCCGGAGATGACGTCGTGGCCCGGAGCCTCCTCATGGCCGCCGCCGCCGCCGATCGCCATCTTCTTTTTGGACTGCTCGCACTTCAGACGGGCATCATCAACCAGGGCCAGCTCGTGGCCGCATTTCAGGCGTGGACGCTCGACAAGATGCGCAATCTGGCCGACATCCTGGTTGCGCGGGGCGACCTCAACGCCGTCCAGCGCGGCCTGCTGGAGGGCCTCGCCGACCAGCATGTCGAAAAGCACGGCGACGTCGAGAAGAGCCCGGCCGCAGTACCGGCGAACCGTTCCGCTCGCGCCAGCCTGGCCGCGCTCGGCGAGCCGGAGATCGGCGCCACGCTCGCACGGGTCGCCCGGAGCAAGAACGGCCCGGCCACCGACGCCGAAGACGACGACCCCGAGCGCACCGGCACCTTTTCGGTAGGCTCGCCCACTTCCGACGGCCAGCGGTTCCGAATCCTGCGGCCGCATGCGCGGGGCGGCCTGGGAGCTGTGTTCGTGGCGCTCGACGGCGAATTGCACCGCGAGGTGGCCTTGAAGCAGATCCTCGAAAAGTACGCCGACGACTCCGACAGCCGGCAGCGGTTTGTCGCCGAGGCCGAGATCACTGGCGGGCTGGAGCACCCGGGCGTCGTTCCCGTCTACGGCCTGGGCACGGATTCCTTCGGGCGTCCTTATTACGCGATGCGGTTCATCAAGGGTGATTCGCTCAAGGAGGCGATCGCGCGGTTCCACGAGGACGAGGCGAAGAAGACCGACCCCGGCCACCGCTCGCTGGAATTGCGCAAGCTGTTGCGGCGTTTCACCGACGTCTGCAACGCCATCGACTACGCCCACTCCCGCGGCGTGATCCACCGCGACTTGAAACCGGCCAACATCATCGTGGGCAAGTACGGCGAGACGCTGGTGGTCGACTGGGGACTGGCCAAGGTGGTGGGCCGGGCTGATCCATCGACCGGCGAGCAGACGCTTGCCCCGTCGTCGGGCGGTTCGTCGGAGACCTTGCCCGGTAGCGCGCTGGGCACTCCGGCTTACATGAGCCCGGAGCAGGCGCGGGGCGAGCTGCATCGGCTGGGCCCGCGGTCCGACGTTTACAGCCTGGGCGCCACCCTCTACTGCCTGCTGACTGGCAAGCCGCCGTTCGAGAACGACGAGGACATCGGCGCCGTCTTGCGTGCCGTGCAGGAGGGGCAATTCCGACGGCCGTCCCAGCATGATCCCGCGCTCGACAGAGCACTTGAGGCGATCTGCCTGAAGGCCATGCGCCACCAGCCCGAGGACCGCTATCGCCACGCCCAAGGCCCTGGCCGACGACCTGGATCGCTGGATGGCCGACGAGCCGGTCACGGCCTGGCGCGAGCCATTCTGGCGCCGGGCGCGGCGATGGGGGCGGAGGAACCGCACCGCAGTGACGGCCGCGGCCGTGGCCCTGGTGGCCGGGGTGGTCGGGCTTATCGGCCGTGCTGGCCGTGCAGACCCGGGCCAACGCGCGCTGGCCGCTGCCAATGCCGAGCTGACCCGCTCTCAGGCCGCCGTCCAGGCCCGGTACGACCTGGCCGTCGACGCGATCAAGACGTTTCACACCGGCGTCAGCGAAGACTTCCTGCTCAAGCAGGAGCAGTTCAAGGAGGTCCGCGACCGGCTGCTGAAGTCGGCCAGCGACTTCTACGGCAAGCTGGGTGCCTTGCTCGGCAAGGAGTCGGACCTGGCTTCGCGGCGGGCGCTGTGGCAGGCGAACTACGAAGTGGCCGAGCTGACGGGCAAGGTCGGCAAGCCGGAGGACTGCGCTGGCGGCACACCGGCAGGTCCTCGCCGCCCGCGAGGCGCTGGCGGCCGAAACGCCGGCCGACCCGGAGATCAAGGCCGACGTGGGGCGCAGCCTGACGGCCGTCGCCGGTCTGCTGGAGGCCACCGGACGGACCGAGGAGGCGGAGGTGACGTACCGCAAGGCAGAGACACTGCTGGTCGAGCTCGTCGACACGATCGCGGAGGCCGCTGCGGCGCGAGCTGTCCTGGCTAACTGCCGGTCGCGTCTCGGCTGGCTGCTCCACACCACGGGCCGCAGACGACGAAGCCCTGTCGGTCTTACCGCCTGGCGCGTGCGGACCAGGAGGCGCTGGCCGCCGCCCCCGGGGCGACGGCCGAGTCCCGGCGGGACCTGGCGGACACGATCCACAGGGTCGCCATTCTGCTGTCGGCGACGGGCAAGTCATCGGAAGCGGAGGCCGAGTACCGCAAGGCACTGGCGATCCAGCAGAAGCTGGCCGACGACAACCCCGCCGTCACCGACTTTCGCAACCGACCTGGCACTCAGCCACAACCACCTCGGCAACCTGCTGTCGCAGACGGGCAAGTCGACGGACGCGGAGGCCGAGTATCGCAAGGCGCTGGCGATCCAACAGAAGCTGGCCGACGACAATCCCGCCGTCACCGACTTCCGCAACCGCCTGGCCAACGGCCACCTCAGCCTCGGCTGGCTGCTGCATCGTACGGGCAAGTCATCGGAGGCGGAGGCCGAGTACCGCAAGGCGCTGGCTCTGCGGCAGAAGCTGGCCGATGACAACCCCGCCGTCACCCAATTCCGCAGCTACCTGGCACTCAGCCACCTTAACCTCGGCAACCTCCTGTCGGACAAGGGCGAGTCATCGGAGGCGGAGGCCGAGTACTGTAGGGCGATGGCTCTGTGGCAGAAGCTGGCCGACGACAATCCCGCCGTCACCGACTTCCACCGCGACCTGGCGAAGAGCTACAACAACCTCGGCTTGCTCTTCGATCGGAGGGGCAAGGCGGTGGAGGCGGAGGACGAGTACCGCAAGGCGATGACTATCCGGCAGAAGCTCGCCGAGGCCCGCTCGGCAACCCCCGACGACAAGGATCTCCTGGCGAACTGCCAGACCATCACGGCGGACCTCCTTCGTCGGTCGGGCAGGCTTGACGAGGCCCTCGCCGCCTGCGAGCGCGCTCTGGCTGTGCGTGAGCCTCTGGTCGAGGCGCATCCCCAGCTTCCGTTCTACCGCGCGGGCCTAGGCGTGACCTACTTGCGACTCGGGCAGGTGCGCTGCGACATGAAAGACCTGGCCGGAGCGGCTGCTGCCTGGAAACGTGCGCGCGCGCAGTGCGAGCGCGAACAAGTCTCGGGACGGAGAGGACACGTTCCTCATGGCCTGCTGCCACGCCGCCCTCGCAGGGCTAGCGGGCCGGCCGGGCTCCGGGGTGTCCGCTGCGGAGCGGGAGGGCGAGGCCGAGAAGGCGATGGCCGTGCTGCGCCAGGCCGTCACGATGGGCTACCGCAACCCCGACGACTACCGGACCGAATCGGCCCTCGACCCGCTCCGCGATCGGCCCGACTTCCAGCTCCTGATGATGGACCTGGCGTTCCCGGCCGAGCCATTCGCCCGCCGCGCGTGAGGCTCTCGGCCTCCGCCCGACCCGACCGGCGGACCAAGCGATTTCCCGGTCGGTGCCACCCAACCCGATCGCTCAGGCTTTCGTGGGACGGAAACGCCATCCGCTTGGCGCCGGCGGCTCGAATGAGTGATACGTGCAAGCAGTTTACGATGGAACTCTTGGCGACCAACCGGCAACGGTTGCTGGAGGACTAGGGGCGCTGCGATGAATACATTGTTCGTAGCCTGGAGGCCCATGAATCTCGCTCAGGGCGACTGGCGCCCCGTCGGCCGGTTGGAGCACGATGGTGAGCTGTACCGCTTCTGCTACACCCGCGGCGCGAGGAGACCGGATTTCCATCCGTTTCGAGGGATGGAGGACCTCGAGCAGGTGTATGAATCGGAGGAGCTCTTTTCGCTCTTCGCCAACCGCGTCTTGTCGCAGTCGCGACCCGAGTACGAGGCGTATCTTCGTTGGAGCGGGTTTGACGCCGCCAATCCGCCCGACCCGATCATGGTGTTGGGGTCACTGAGGGAATTCGGGATTCGAGAGTTATGTCGGGGCGAAATCGGACGACAGCCAACCTCGACGACGAATCGGCCTCGTCACGATCGTGCTGGAAAACGATCACCAGTACGAGGGGCTTTGATGGGCCAGATCTCCTAGAACGCGCGTTGGGCCGCGCAGCCGAGGCGGGACCCGCGACGCGGGTCACATGCGAAAGGGCCGGGTGGTACCCCAATGACGACCACGCATTATGAATGCCAGGGCTGTGTCTTCTCTGCGCGATTAATACCTTGATTCAGCAGCGCAGACTTTGGTTCTTCAGGATTTTTATTGAAAAAAAAGTATCCCCTGGGCGGCCAGTGACTTGAGAGATGCCATTGCGCGAATCACGGCTCGAGTGCGTTAAGAAAACTCGCAAATGAGCGCATACTGTATATATATAAGAAGAAAGTGCGCGCAGGGTGCGCTTGGTCGCCGGCAGACGCTGAATGGCCGCCGTGTCGGGTTTACCGCTCTGCGATGAAGTGGCAGAGTCGCCGCTATCTGCCACTTTTCTTGGGGCCTTCCGAGAGCCCGGAATCGTCAATCTGCTTTCAGCGGGCGGCTTTCAGCGGTAACCCACGCAAAGCTAAAGCAATTGGCGAGTTCCGCTCGAGCGACGTCGGCCCCAGTCGCCCACAGAATGCATTTGCAGATCGCATCCAAGCCCGGCCGAAATGGCAACCAAACCCTTGCGAAAACCTGCCACTTACTGCCACTTTCTGCCACTTTTGTATCACGGGTTCACTTCAAGAGCCGACCAGGCGCCGTCGCTGTCACAGCGGTATTGCCAGCGGTTCTGGGGACTGCCGTTGATTTCGAGATGCTCAACCTCTTGCGGGTCGAGCACCAGCAGGCAGAAGTTCGGCAAGGGCTCGTCCGGGCTGGGAGCGTCAATCGCAAACCGGGCTCGCGGCTGGCGCGGCCCGCCGGGGGGCGGCCACGCGAATACGTGCCGCGCCGAATCTGACAAATTCTGCCAGCACTCGCGGCGAGCCTCGAGTCTTACCGGGTCTTGTTCGTCGGCGCCTGACACCGTGGTGAGCCCGCCTAACCGAAACTGCTCATGAGTGACAGGGAAATACCAGCACGCGGCCGCCCAGGGCGAGCGCGCCAGTTCCGCGGCCTTCGCGCTGCGGTTGTCCATCGCGAGAATCAGCCGGTGTGTGTCGTTCAAGAAACCGTGAAACGTGAGGGTCCGGTTCGCGGGCCGGCCGTCGGCGCGAATCGTCGCAAGCTGAACCAGCCGCGACATCGGCGCCTGGCGGTTGCGATAAAGTGCCAGGACCAGCGAGGGTCTCCAGAGTGTGTGGGGCATTCCACCATTCTCGCCCGCGTCTGGCCGCGCCGAAAGACCCCTCTGCACCAAGGCGCCGCGAACAATGAACGCCGAGCGGCGATTGCCGAGCCGCGTGGGATCGACGAAAATGACGGCGCGTGCATGACCATTAAGGACGAGTATAGATCGCGCGACTGGGCCCCAGGAACTCGCATGAAACAAGCGCTTCGGCTTGCGTCATTTTCGAGCCTGCTCCACGCGGTGATCTTGCTTGGCCTGTCCGATCGGCTGATGCACGGGGTGATTTCGGCGAGGAGATCCCTCACGGCCAGGACGCGCCGCCGAACGCCGCCGCGCTCCGCGACGGAGGCTGCTCGGGCGATGACCGTGCCGCCCGGCTTTGAAGTCGAGGTCGTCGCCAGCGAGCCCGACATCGTCAACCCCGTGGCGATGACGTTCGACGAGCGTGGGCGAATCTGGATCACCGAGAGCCTCGAGTATCCGCGGCGCGCGCCGGGGCCCGGCCGCGATCGCGTGAAGGTGCTCGAAGACACCGACGGCGACGGCCGCGCCGACAGGTTCTCGGTCTTCGCTGAGGGGCTCAATATTCCGTCGGGCATCGCCGTCGGCCACGGCGGAGTCTGGGTGGCCAATGCTCCCGATATCCTGTTCCTGCAGGATCGCGACGGTGACGGACGGGCCGATTTCCGGGAGGTCGTCGCTACCGGCTTCGGCCGCGACGACACCCACGAGCTGCCTAACTCGCTCACCTGGGGCCCAGACGGCTGGCTCTACGGCTGGAACGGCGTCTTCAACCCCAGCAAGGTCGTCTCGAAAAACGGCAAGGCCTACGAGTTCACCTGCGCGATCTTTCGCATTCATCCCCGGACGCGCGTTTTTGAAGTGTGGTGCGAGGGCACCAGTAATCCCTGGGGAATCGCCATCGATCCCGAGGGTTCATTTTTCTCGAGTGCCTGCGTGATCGACCATCTGTGGCACCTGGTCCAGACCGGGTATTACATCCGCCAGGGGGGGCCCTATCCGCCGTTTACCTGGCCCATGGAATCGATCGTCGAGCACAAGCACCAGAAGGCGGCCTATGGCGGCATCCACTATTTCGACAGCCCTGCCTATCCGCCGCAATATCGCGGCCGGCTATACATGGGCAACATTCACGGCAACTGCATCAACGTCGACGTTCTCAAGCGCGACGGCTCGACGTATCGCGCCCAGCCCGCGGACGATTTCTTGCGAGCCAACGACGCGTGGTTCATGCCGGTAGCGCAGAAGACCGGACCCGACGGCTGCCTGTATCTCCTCGACTGGTACGATCGCTATCACTGCTACCAGGACGCCAATCGCGACCCCGCCGGGATCGACCGGCAGAAGGGGCGGCTCTATCGCGTGCGCTACCAGAATGTGCCGCGGCGCGCCGGCTTCAACCTCGCCGTGGCGACCGACGACGAGCTCTTCAAGCTGCTCGCGAGCCCCAATGTCTACGACCGCGAGATCGCACAGCGGTTGCTCGTCGAACGCTCCTCGCCGTCGATCCGCAGCCGATTAGAGACGCTCGTCCTCGACGAATCGGCCCCGCGCCCAGCTCGAATGCACGGTTTGTGGGCCTTGATCTCGGCGGCGCCTCTCGAGCCGGGCTTTCACTTCCGGCTCTTGAGTGCCAAAGACCCGGCCTTCTGCGCCTGGGGCGTGCGCGCTGTGGGGAACATGAGGAAGGTCGATGCAAGCGTCAGCGAGCGCGTCGTGGGTTTGGCCCGCCACGCCAGCCCCGACGTGCGGCTCCAGGTTGCGATCGCCGCGCGCAAGCTCGAGGGTGTCGACCCCTTGCCGGTTCTCCTCGATGTCGAGCGATCGAGTCTCGGCGACCCGGTGATCCCGCCAATCGTCTGGCAGAATCTACATCCCATTCTGGAAGAGCGCCAGCACGAGATCGCGGACCGGCTCGAGCAGCGGGGTGGCGAAGACAGCAGCTTCAGCCCACTGGCGCCGCGAGCCATCGACAAGCTGCTCGCCAGCGCCAAAGCCGATCCCCATGTCATCGGGCTTCTCTTGCGCCAGTGTTTCTGGACCGAAGACTGCTTGGACGCGGTTGACGTGCTCGCCGCACGTTTTCGCACCGGCCGCATGCCAGCCGAGCTCGAAGAGGCCCTGAAACGCGAGCTCGTGGCGATCGCCCAAGATCCGCGGAACGGCGGATTTCCCAACGCTGACGAGTGCACGCTCGTTTTGGCCTACTGCGGCGACGCCCAAGGCCTCGCGCGGGCACGAAGACTTGCGTCGCTCTTCGGGCACGACAGAAACCCGCGAAAACGGCGCGAGCGTGAAGAGATCCGGATTCGTGCCGTTGCGGCCCTCTTATTGCGCGACGCTCGCGGCTCGATTCCCCGTCTACTGGAAAACATCCTTGCCGAGACCGAATTGTCGAGCTCGGTGGATTTCCGCAGCGACGTGCTCGAATTGCTCAGCACCCTGGACGACCCGATGATCGCGGCGGTCGTGCTCAAGGCGTTTGCCGCGCTGCCGGCCGAGCTTAAGGCGAGGGCAGTCGAGCTCTTGACCGAGCGCCCGATCTGGAGCCGGGCGCTGCTCGCCGCGATCGAGGAGAAGAACGTTCCAACGTCGGCGCTCAATCTCAACCAGCTTCGCCGCCTGCAGAAGACCAATGACGCCGAGATCGCTCGCCGAGTGAAGGCGATCTGGGGCAAGATCCGCGAGGGCCGAAACCCTATGCGCGAGCGCCTGGTCGAGCAAATGCGCAAGCTCGTCAAGGGGACGCCCGGTGACCCGAACCGAGGGCAGGCTGTCTTCCGCAAGCTGTGCGCCCAATGCCACAAGATCTACGGCGAGGGACAGGACGTGGGCCCAGACATCACCGCCAACGGGCGCAACGACTTCGACCAGCTCGTCTCCAACGTGTTCGATCCCAGCCTGGTGATCGGCAGCGGCTACCAGGCGACGACCGTGGCGACCTCCGACGGCCGGGTCTTGACGGGCCTGCTCGCCGAAGACGGCAACGATCGGGTCATCCTGAAAGTGCAGGGGGGCAAGCGCGAAACGATCCCGCGCGGCCAGATCGAGGAACTCAAGACCAGTACCGTGTCACTCATGCCCGAGGACGTCGAGAAGCAGCTCGTTCCCCAGGAGATCGCCGACTTGTTTGCGTTTCTCTGCCTGGACAAACCGCCCACCGACCCGTCCGCCCGGGCACTGCCCGGGCGCCGGACCGATCGTGGGCCGACGGCATTAGCGAAAACTCCTCCGTTATAGATGGCTGTGGCGGCCCACCGGCGTGACGGTGCTCGCCTGCGGCCCTTTGTCTGCGAGCTCTTCCACGAACCGCACCTCCGCGCCGATCGTCAGGTCCTCGAAGGCCGCCTCCACGACGCTGTTCTTGTGGAAGTAGACTTCGCGTCCCTCGGGCGTCTCGAGAAAGCCGTAGCCGTTTTCGGGGAAGACCCTGGCAACGCGGGCATGGGGCAAGGGCGCGTGGGCCTTCACCTCACCGCGGCGGCGGCGGGCGTGGTCTTCCAACTGGCGGCGGATCTCGTCGAAGGCATCGCGGATCATGATGTCAGGGTCTTTGTATTCCATACGCTCGCTCGACTCGCGCTTGACGGCCAGCTCGCGCCGCGGCACTTTCAGGTCGATCCTGAGCTGGTAGAGGTTGCCGACCTTGCGGCGCCGGTGCGGGCGATCCATGACGACCCGGCAGCTTATGATCCGGTCACAGTAGCTCTCGAGCCACTCCGCATTGGCGCGAATCGACTCTTCAAGTCCCGCTTCGTGCGGCATCTTGTGAAAGGTGATCTGCAAGGGAAGTCTCATGGCGATTTACTCGCTTTCCGTTCCAGCGGTCAACGAGAAGGCATGTGATCAACGATCTGCTCCATCTCGGCCTCCGACGCGAGGAACACCTTGTCGGCCTCGAGCAGGTTGCGCACTCGTTCCATCGCGACGCGGCGGCTGGCCGGGAGGATGAGCTCCACCGGCAGCCCGTCAGCCATGACCACCACCACCTTGGCCAGTTGGTGTCCGCTCACGTGCTCGCTTTGCGCCACTTCCTGCGCCGTGAATGCGGGGCGGTGATGCCTTTCTTCGAACGCAACGCCCCGTTTCTCCAGCATGCTCTTGATCCAGGTCGCAGTGGCCATGGTTGAATCCTCCCTTTGGGACTGTTGGCTAGCGAGTTTGGGCGCAGGTATCGAATTCGCCGGCGTCTCGTTACGTGTGACGACCTCGCGCCCTTCGCGCGCGCGGGCGACGGTGATCTGATTAATGACAAGGCGCACCCCTTCGAGGTCGATGACGAGCTCCTGCGCGAGCTGCTTGAGGTAGTACGAGGGAAGCGAGCCGCTCAGGTGGAGCACGCCGCTTTCCGGTTGAAACTCGCACCAGACCCGGCCCAAGGCTGCGTATCCGCTGCCGAGCAATCGGCGCTCGACCGATGACTGAATGCTGCACGAGCCCGGCGCGGCTGCTCGATGTGAATCGGAGGTTGATCGAAAAGGCGCGTTCATGGTACCGACTCCTCGGCGACCGGACGGATTCAAGTCCATTCGGGGCCCTGGGTGCGGCAACCGTTACCGCGACGCGAAATCACCCGACGAGAGCGATCAGAAGTGTCCGCACGGCAATCGTCGGGGCAACAAAAAACCCCATCCCTGCGTCAATCGCACGGTGGGGCCGACTTAGCCGAGTGCCAATTGCCCGTCACGAGCAACTGCTGAGGTCGATCCTATGACCCATCCGGCGGCAAGTCAAGGCCCATTTTTGACCACGAGCTGACCAGCGCACCCCCCGCAGAGGCGCACTGGCCAGTAAGCGCCAACGTCAAAAGACGGTTACCCCCTTCGCGCCGGCGGGCCGACCGGACGTCGATTGCGGTGCTGGCTGCGGAGGCTTCACAACCATCACCGCGCAGGGCGCCTTGGGCAGTATCGACTCCGCCGTGTTACCCAGCAAGACACCGGTCAGTCCGGTCCGCCCGTGTGTGCCCATCACGATCAAGTCGGAGTCGACCTCTTGGGCTACGCGCAGAATCTGTTCGACCTCGAAGCCACGAGTCAGCCGGGTCTCGACGGGGTATTTCAGGTCGGGACCATCGAGGCCCCGGCGCAGCTCGTCCAGCGATTCCTGACAATCACGCGTGTCCTGTTTCTCGGCCGTGTTACCTTCCAGGTACACGTCTGCGGGCGCCACATGGAGCACGACGAGCTGGGCGCCGAGATCGCGGGCGAGCGAGCGGGCTGCGCCGGCTGCGGTCGACGAGGCTTTCGAGAAGTCCGTCGGGTGAAGGATCGAACGAAACTCCCCGGCGGACCGCCTGCCCTCGAGCGAGCGCAGGGCCATCACGGGGCAGTTCGCCCCGCGCAGCACTGCGTTCGCCACGCTCCCGGCCACGAGCCTGCGCAGGCCGGTGCGGCCGTGGGTGCCCATGACGATCAAGTTCGCGCCGTGCTCATCGGCCATCCGGATGATCTCTGCGGCCGGCGATCCCTGTGTTGTACGGTATTCAACCGCGACCGGCCGGTCCGGCACATAGACCTCACGCACTTGCCGCTCGCGCGTCCCGCGGATGATTTCGACCTCGGATGCGCTCGCCTCTTTGGGGATCATTTCAGGATCGATCACGTGCAGCACGAAGAGCCGCGTCTCATCGCCGGTGGCCAGCGAACAGGCAAGGCGAAAGGCATCGACAGAGCTTTCCGACAGATCGGCCGCGATCAGGATGACTCGAGCCGTTTGCATGGCATTGCTCCTTTCGACACTCAGACCGGATCAGGATCGACCGGGACGAGCGCCGACGGGGTTCGTCGGCGACGACTTATGGTGCACTTCAGAACCAGAGCCCAGATGCTGGAGGAACCAGTGCGTCGCCAATCGGGCGACTTCCTCGAGAGCTCCTGGCTCGGGGAAGAGGTGAGTGGCGCCGGGAATGAGGATCATCTCCTTGGAACACCGCAGCCTTGCCAGTGCCTGGCGGTTCAGCTCGCAGATCTCGACGTCGCGGCTGCCGACAATCAGGAGGGTAGGGGCCGTGACGCTCGGCAAGTCGTCCCATGCCAGATCGGGGCGCCCGCCGCGCGAGACAACCGCTCCGATTCGCTCAGGCTGCCGGGCCGCGGCCACCAGGGCCGCTCCGGCGCCGGTGCTGGCGCCGAAGTATCCCAGCGAGAGAGAGAGCGTCTCGGGGTCACTGCCCAGCCATCCGGCCGCGGCACTCAGCCGGCTCGCCAGGAGCTCGATATCGAAGACCAGCCGCCGGTCCTGGGCCTCATCCTCTTCCAGCAGGTCGACGAGCAGCGTCCCGAGGCCGGCGTCGTGCAGAACCTGGGCGACGAACTGATTGCGCGGGCTGAACCGGCCGCTTCCGCTGCCGTGGGCAAAGGCCACAATGCCTTGGGCTTCCTGCGGCAGCCGGAGGATGCCCCTGACGCTGCGCGTCGCTGCCGGGACTTGCACCGATCGCTCGCGCGTTTTGGTGCTCGTGCTCGATGTCGCCATCTCTTGCCCTCTTTCCCATACATGGCCACTGTTTGTGGGTCCCATACCGAGTCAGATGCCCCTCGGGAACGTCTCCGGCACCTCGCCTTTCTGCCAGACGGCGATGCGCCTGCGCGGTTCGACGGCCCGCGTGTGATCGATGGGTTGTTGACTTCATGGGGATCGCTCCTTATCGCTTATCGGCTGCGACCATCCACCCGAAATTGGCGCGTTCGAGGAGGTCGCGGACCTCTTCGTCGGTCGTCTGGGCGAAGTCGAGGTACCAGACGCCAACGGCGTAGAAGGGCTCGGGCGTGATGGCGGCGATGCAAAGGTCGGCCTCATGGGCGAGCTCGGCGCAGGCCGACTCTGGGGCTGTCGGCACGGCCACGATCAACCTAGCGGGCCCCAGCCGCCGCAAAGCAGCGACGGCCGCCCGCATCGTCGAACCAGTGGCAAGCCCGTCATCGACCAGAATCACGGTGCGGCCGCGCACCTCTACCGGCGGACGGTCGTCGCGGTACGCTCGCTCGCGCCGTTCCAGCTCTCGAAGCTCACGATCGCTGACGGCATCAATCGCGCGGGAGGACACGTTCAAGCCGCGGATGACGTCTTCATTGAGGACCCGAATGCCCCCCGACGCGATCGCGCCCATCGCCAGCTCCTCGTGGCCCGGTACGCCGAGCTTGCGGACCAAAAAGACGTCGAGCGGGACCTTCAGCGCCTGGGCCACTTCGAAGGCCACCGGCACGCCGCCGCGCGGCAGCGCCAAAACCAGCACGTCCGGGCGACCAGCGTAGGCACTTAACTTCTGCGCGAGACACTGACCTGCGTCGGTTCGATCTCGGAATGGTTTCAGCATAGCTTTCTCTTCAGGGTGCAATTCTGCTGTGTAGCGGCGCCCAGCCGCGAACCGGCCGCTGGTGCAACAGCCAAAGCGCGCGTTTCGCCCGGCAGTGAAACAGCAAGTCGAGTCGCCGGGCTGTGAGTGCGTGACGGAAACATGCCGCAACCTCCGGAAACGCCGTGGAGAATGAACCCTCAAGGCGCCCCTTGCAGGCGGCAGTCATCACCGCGGACACGAAATCAGCCACTAGCGGGCGATTCCGCTTGTCCGGTCGTCAGACGGGCAGGCGCATGAAAAAACCCCTCCATGCGAACCTGCATGGCGGGGCCACCATAGCCTCTCAGGTTGCCCCTCGCGAGCAACCTAATACTTGAGTTTATTGACGCCCGATCGGTGTGTCAATAGCCTGGCCGACTTAGTTCAGCACATGGAATTACCAAGTCACGACGTTCGCAATTGCGAGCGATCATTTCGCTGTCGGCGGGCCCTTTCAAGCCGGAAACCAACTGTCGGCGAGCGTAGCGCTGGTGGCCGGCGGCGCGGCGGTGCGGGCGGCCTTGAGAGCATCTCCCACGACGGTCTCGAGGACGTTGATGTATTCCAAAAACCGGCGCCGGCCTTCGTCGGTGATGCGGCAGAGTGTCTGCGGGCGTTTCTTGTGATATCCCTTCCAGATCTCGACAAAGCCGGCCTCGTGCAGCACCTGAAGGTGTCGGCTCAAGTTGCCGTCGGTCAAGCTGCAAAGCTCCTTGAGATCGGCAAAAATCAATCCGCGGGGGTTGGCGACCAGCGAGGTCATGATGCCGAGCCGGGCCTTCTCGTGAAAGATTCGCTCGAGTCCGTCGTAGGCGAACCGGCCGGTAGTGTCGACGGAAGCGGCTTTAGACTGGACCATGATCACGCTCCAGAGTTCGATACAGCACGGCGGCGGCCAGCATCTGGCCTGCGCCGAAGGGGAGCCCCATTGCCCATGGACTCAGGGCGGCATCCTCAGGTCCCAGCGAGAGCACCGCCAGTCCGGTCCCAAGGTAAAACACCGCCACCCAGAACGTCGGCCTGGGAAGCAGGCGGCACGACGCAAAGATGCCCAGTCCGTAGAGAATCTGCCACAGGCCGGGCAGCAGCCACAGCGAGTCAGGCGCAGCGCGGACCAGTACCAACGTCACGAGAGCTCCCGCTACCAGGCACGGGCAGAACTGCTCGATTGCCAGCCAGGTCAACTCGCGCGTGACCGACGTCGCGGCAATCCGCGCCCGGATCATCATTTCCAGGCCGGCCGCTAACCCGCTTACCACCGCCGCGCCGATCCACAGCACGAGGTATGCCCCAATCTCGCCGCGAGGATCGGTGATCGTTCTTGACTGGATGATCGCAGCCAAGATCGCCACGCAGCCCGAGAAGGCTACCGGCATCGCGCGGTAGCCCCGAAATACCTCGGTCCGGGCGAGCTGCGACCGGATCTCGGTGATCTGGGTCAACGCTTCACGCAGCTCCATCGGCCGTTCCCCCACCAGAGCCACCGTGCTCAATCGCATGACGCTCAGACAACACGGAGCCCACGAGATCCCGCTCACTGCCCGGCTCACTTTATACGGTGAAGTGATCGCGGCCGTTTGTCAACAGACCGAGCATGCGGCCGGCGGCCCGCTTGCCGATAGAGCGGTCCGTCGCCGAACGTCGCCGGCGGCCGGAAAACGTCGTTCAGCGCATCGTGTCGAGCTCGAGTGTGCCCGTGGTGCGGTAGGCGTCGATGCAGCGCTCGTAGATCGCGGCGAGCTGCGCAGACGGAACGGGCGCCAGTGTGGCATCGACGGGCGCGGATGGCAAGCGGTGTCGGGGCGAGACGGGCGGCCAGGTCGGGCAAGTCATAAGAGCCGAGTATGCCGGGCACGACGCTCGCGAGCTGATCGCGGCTGATGCCGCGCTCGACGACGTCGGACCACGAGATGAGCGACCGCTCGAGCGTGATTCTCTTGATCCAATCATGGTCGTCGAGCAAGGCGGCGTGCAGCACGACCGGCCCGGCGGCGCCGATGCCGGTGAGGTGAAAACCGGATCGATCGCCCCCGCCTGCACCCTGTGCGGCCGCGAGGCCCGCGATCACGGCGAGAAGATCGGCCACGCGCTGACCCAGCAAGGGACGGTCGAGCGCCAAGGCCATGAATGCCTCGCGCCAGTCGGCGCCGAACGGCGAATCGGCACCAGCGGACGGCCATTGCGGGGTCGTCTTGCCCATCCCGCGCAGGTCGACAAGCACAATGCTGCGCGTACTGCTCTGCGCTCCTCCGGCGTGGGGCCCATTTCGAGCTCGTGCTTCCAGTCGGCGCCGACCTTGACGAGCGTGGGCCGGCCGCGGGCCGGTTCGCGGTCCTGAAAGACCTCAAGGCCGGGAAGCACGATTCCCGGCTCGACACCAAACGCCAGCGTCCGGCGGCCCGCAGATTCGCCGGCCTCCGGCACCACAGGCTTGATCGTCGCGTGGGCGAGCCCCAGCCGCTTTCGGACCTCCGCGCGGAACTCGTCGAGCGATTGGTGCGCAAGGGCCGTCGTGCGCCGCGGCTTCAGGGCCAAGGCGCGCTCACGATTCAAATCGAACACCGAACGACCCCCAAAGTCGCGCAGGACCTGCCCCGTGCGGGTGCATTGCAGCTCGGCGTCTGTGGCGATCGCGAAGTCGGGCTCGGTCACGGCATCATCTTTTTTCAGGAGCCAGCGCATCAACCAGCGGACTGTCGCCGTGCGGCGGGGCCGTGTGAAGCCGTGCTTCTCGTCCGACTCGAAAAGATCCATGCGCTCGCCGAACCCGAGGCGGCCGTAAATCAGCTTGACCTCACGGAACGTGTCCCAGCTCCCCCGGATATCGAAATAATCGCGGGTTCCGACCGTGAACAAAGTCGGCTTGGGGCGCGCATCGCCGCGTAGTCGGCGTGTTCCATGCCGGCGGCAACTTGGCCCGTGATGTTCTGTTCGGCGTCTTGCGGCCCAATCGTGGCGTAGAGGCGCTCGAGCGAGGTGATAAAGCACGACGGTGCGGCCACGCCGATCCGGTCGTCGAGCGCCATCAAGTATGCGGTCATTGTGCCGCCGCCGGAGTTGCCCGTGCAGCCCAGGCGGTTGGAGTCCACCTCGGGCCGGTTCGCCAGGTAGTCGAGTGCGCGCAGGCCATCCCAGATCCGGTAAGTCGCCAGTTCGCGGCCGACCAACAGTGCGCCGATCCCCGCCATCGTGTGCTCGGTCGTGCCGCGAATCACGGGTTTGCCCTGTTGGTCGAGAAGCTGGTAGCGCTCTCCCTGCCCGACCGGGTCGTAGCACAAGGCAGCCAGGCCGTTCGTCGCGAGCAAGATGCATGCGCGTTGATAACCCTCATAGGCTTTGCCGTTGTCACTGTGGCCGCACGGCACGAGCACCCCCGGAAACGGCGGCTTCCGGTCGGGCAGGTACAGATTGGCCGTGACGTGATGATCGCGCTGGCTCTCGAAGATCACCTTGTCGATGCGATAGCCGTCACGAACGAGACTGCCGACAACGCGCGGATTGAGCGGCGTGCGCTCCGGCAGGTCGCCGAGCGAGTGCAGGAAAAACGCCCGTAACGCCTGCTGCCGCCGGGCAACGTCTTCCGGTGTCTTGAGGGCGGCGACGGCCTTGCGCCTCGCCTCGAATTGCTGGTGTGCCTGGCCCAGCAGATAGCTTCGCAGCATCTCGTGGTCGGGCACACCGGCAACATTTTGTTCAGCGCCGGCGGGCGAAACCTCAAAGCGAGCGGCGACGCCGGTCGCGGCGAACAGCCACCAAGCGATCGCCACAAGAACGGTGGCCGCTCGCGAGCGGCGCAAGTTACGCATCGATTGACTCCTCTATCGCGGCCGTGGCAGCAGGAATCAATGTTCCAGGATGCTGAGCGTCAAGGCAAGCGAGTCGAGCCGCGTTTCTGTGGTGTCGGCCCGCGACATGAAGACCACCGGCGCCGACGTGCCGCGCAAGACCCCTCCGAACCGGCAGTCGGCGGTATACATGATGGCTTTGACGGTCAAATTGGCGGAGAGAAGGTTGGGGAACAGCATGATGTCGGCCGAGCCAATGACCGGGTTTTCGATTCTCTTCTTGGCGCCGGCATCGGCTGCATAGGCCAGGTCGAACGAGAGCGGGCCCGCGGCCACGCAGTCGCCGAACTGGCCCTGTCGGCGCGCTGTACCAGCTCGGCGGCCTCGACGGTTTCGGGCATGACGGCCTTGACTGTCTCGGTTGCCGCCATAAGGGCGACCCTGGGAGGGATGTTCCAAAGGGCATGCGCGACCTCGATCGTGCTCGTCAAGATGTCGGCCCGCTCATCCAGATCGGGCTGCACACTGATGCCAGTGTCGGCCAGCAGAAACCGCCGCCCGTCGCGCGGAACTTCCATCAGGACGACCTGGCAGACGACCCGACCCGTCCTCAAGCCGCGCTGGCGATCGAGTACGGCCCTCATGAGCTCGGGAGTGGCGATCTGTCCCTTCATGAGTGCCTGCGCGTCGCCCGAGCGCACCAGGTCTACCGCGACCGCCGTGACCTGTTCTCCCTCGGCGTGCCGGATGGTAAAGCCCCCCAGGTCGACGGCGCGTTCCTCGGCCACGGCGCGGATCGAGGCCTCGTCACCGACGAGGGTGGGACGCACCCAGCCGCGGTCGCGCGCGATTGCGAGTGCCTCAAGCACGGTTGGGTCGTCGCCGCCGGCCACGGCTAGGTGCGCCGCCTGGCCGCGGCGGTCGGCTTCTATTCGCAGCCGGTCAAACTCTCCGGAGGACACGGCCCACCCTCGGTCGGCTAGCTGACGCGGCTGGCGAAGAAGTCAGCGCCCACGACGTAAGACGAGCCGCCCAGCACCAGTACCGCGAGCTTCGGATCGTCGTCGGCCCAGCGCCTCCGCTCCTCGTCCCAGCGGTGCGCCGGCCGGGCCGGATAGGGGAAATAGGGCTCGAGATCAGTACCTGAGAGCACCTGGGTGTATTCCTTGAGCAGGCAATGAGGGCCATCGGCCAGCACGCCGCTGCCTCCTGCAAGGCGATTGTTCAGGCACCAAGGATTGATGTAACGCTCGAACGGAATCCAGTGGCCGACGACTGCGCGATGCCGCTCGCGCAGGCTCCAGAGGATTTCGACGTGGCACGCCGCCGGCCCGCGGAAGTTGAGCTGCGAAAACGGCTCTTCATGGTCCCAGAGCAAGACGTGGTCGTCATGGAGCGTCCAGTCGGAAAACTCGAATTCGACCAACGAGAACCCGCGTGTGTGCCGGCAGCCGACCTCCCAGATCTGGTCTGGCACCTCGTCGAGACCGGTGTGGACCGCCAGGCGCAGCCCCAGCGTGTCGCCGTCACGCACGGTCTCGAGCCACGTCATCGACCAGCATTCGTCCTCGTCTCGCTCGTGAACCTCGTCACAGAACGCGACAAACTCTTGCACGAGACCCATGATCGCCTCGGAGGTATGAGGGTATGCGGTATGATCCTCGCATTGTACCGAACGTCAGGTCCCCGACCAGTGGGGAGTGCGTTTCTTCAGGAAAGCCGAGATCCCTTCCTGGGCGTCGCGGGAGAGCGCGCATTGCGTCATGATTGAAGCAGCTTCTTCGTAGGCATCGGCCTCGGTGAGGCCCTGAAGATCGTAAAACGCCCGCTTGCCGCTCGTAATCACCGACGGGCTCATGGCCAGAATCGCGTCAGTGAGCACTTTGATTTCGAGGTCGAGGTCGCGCTCGGGCACGACTCGGTTGACGAGCCCCAGCTCGAGTGCGCGCCGGGCACTGATCGGTTCGCCGGTCAACAGCATTTCCATGGCCGGCTTGGCTGGGATTGCCCGCACCAGGGGGACCATGGGGGTCGTGCAAAAGAGCCCGATCTTGACGCCGGGCGTCGCGAACGTGGCCTCTTCGCCCGCGACGGCCAGGTCGCACGCCGCCACGAGCTGGCACCCCGCGGCCGTGGCGACCCCGTGCACGCGGGCGATCACCGGCATCGGAAGTTGCCGGAGCGCCAGCATCACTCGCGAGCAAAGCGTGAACAGCTCGTCGTAAGCCTCTTGAGTCTGTCCGACCATTTCGCCCAGGTCATGACCCGAGCAAAAAGCCGGTCCCCGCCCGCCGATCACAACGACTCGCGCTTGAGGATCAGCGGCCAAGAGCGCGAGCGTATGCTCGAGTTGGCGCAGCAGCGCCAGCGAAAGAGCATTTCGCTTCTCAGGCCGATTGAGCGTTAGCCGCACGATCCCTCGGTCGTTTTCCGCGAGCAGAAGGTCGGCCATCGAGTGCGTCTCCCAGCGAACCGCAAACTCCTCGCCCCGTCGGCATGTGCCGAATCACGAGTGCACGCGCTCGGCGTTGACGCAAGGAGTACCCCACATGGTGAGCCGCCGTTTTGATCAATCGGACAGCCGCCTAAGCCTTTATCTCCAGAGAAGTTTCAAGCGGCGGGCGAAATGGCACCATGCACAATCGCTCCAATGCCCCAGCGTGAGTTTAACGGGTCAGTGATTTGTAGCGGATCCGGTGCGGCTGATCGGCGTCGAGGCCCAGGCGCTCGTGCCGCTGTTCTTCATAGGTCTGGTAGTTGCCGTCACACCAGACGACCCGGCTGTCGCCTTCGAAGGCGAGGATATGCGTGGCGATGCGGTCGAGGAACCAGCGGTCGTGGCTGATCACGACGGCGCAGCCGCCGAAATCGACCAGGGCTTCTTCGAGAGCCCGCAGCATTTCGACGTCGAGGTCATTCGTGGGCTCGTCGAGCAAGAGCAGGTTACCGCCGCTCTTCAAGAGCTTGGCCAGGTGCACACGATTGCGCTCACCGCCGGAAAGGTTGCCGACTTTTTTCTCCTGGTCGGGCCCTTTGAAGTTGAAACAGGCGACATAGGCGCGAGCCGGCAATTTACGCTTGCCGAGCACGATCGGGTCGTGGCCGGCCGTGATCTCCTGGAAGACGGTGTTATCGGGGTTCAAGGCGTCGCGGTTTTGATCGACGTAGGAGAACACAACCGAGTCGCCGATGCGCAGCGTGCCGCTGTCGGGCGTTTCCTCGCCGACGATCATGCGAAACAGGGTCGTCTTGCCGGCACCGTTGGGCCCGATGACGCCGACGATGCCGCCGGGCGGCAGCCGAAAACTCATGCCCTCGAAGAGGAGATTGTCGCCGTAGCTCTTGGCGAGGTCTTGGGCCTCGACCACGAGCGTGCCCAGGTGCGGGCCCGGCGGTATCTGCAATACGATCGCCTCGTCGCGTCTCTCGGCATCCTGGGTCGCGAGCTGTTCGTAACGCTGCAGTCGGGCGCGGTTCTTGGCCACACGGGCACGCGGCGACATCCGCACCCACTCCAGCTCACGCGCCAGTTGCTTGCGCCGTGCGCTCTCTTGCTTTTCCTCGAGCGCGAGCCGGGCCTGTTTCTGTTCAAGCCACGACGAATAGTTGCCCTCCCAGGGGATGCCCTGGCCGCGGTCGAGCTCAAGAATCCACTTGGCGACGTTGTCGAGAAAGTAGCGATCGTGAGTGACCAGCACGACCGTTCCCTCATATTCCTGAAGGTGCCGCTCGAGCCAGGCGACGCTTTCGGCATCGAGGTGGTTCGTGGGCTCGTCCAGCAGCAACAGATCGGGGCGTTCGAGCAGGATCTTGCACAGCGCGACCCGACGGCGCTCGCCGCCGGAGAGCGTGCCAACCTGGGCGTCGCCGGGCGGCAGCCGCATCGCGTCCATGGCGATCTCGATGCGGCGATCGAGGTCCCACCCCTGACCCGCCTCGATCGCGTCTTGCACGCGAGCCTGCTCTTCCAGGAGGGCGTCCATCGGATCGGCGTCGGGCCCTAGGGCGAGTTGCGTATTGATCTCATCGAATCGCGCCAGGTGTGCCCTCATCGGCGCGACGGCGATCTCGACATTGCCGCGCACGTCCCGTGCCGGGTCGAGCATAGGCTCCTGCGGCAGGTAACCCGACGTGATGCCCGAGGCAGGACGCGCCGTCCCGATGAAGTCGGTATCGATGCCGGCCATGATGCGCAGGAGCGTACTCTTGCCCGACCCATTGCCGCCGATCACGCCGATTTTGGCGCCGGGGTAGAATGCGAGCCAGATGCCCTTCAGGACCTCTTTTTTGCCGTAGGCTTTCGATAGCTTTTCGATCGTGAAAATGTATTGCGGAGGCATGTGCGCGTGCTTCCCGGTCAGGATTGAATTCGAGCAGATTGACAATCAAAGTTAACGGCACGCCCCCGGCGAAGAGAAGAGCGGTTTCTGCTAGGGCGCGCTCGAGCGCGGCTTGAAGGCCAAGGAGCGCATGTGGTAGCTTAAAAGGCCCGAAGGAAGCGGCCCTGCCGAGCCAGTCGTCGATCACTTCCTTCGCTTCTGGCCGGGGTAGCTCAGCTGGTTAGAGCGGCGGTCTCATAATCCGCAGGTCTCCGGTTCGAGTCCGGACCCCGGTACTCCCGACAGGACGCGAACGGCGACGCACGGAAGCGTCTCAAGCCCTGCTATTTCAGCGATTCTGACTCCATCCACGCAAGAGCATTCTGCTCAATCATCACGTCTTGAAGCGGCTGCGAACGAACGGAAACGTCTCCCAACTGCTACCGAATGGCGACAAGGCCGCAGAAGGCTGGCCCGCCCGTGCGGTTCGCGTCAGGCCGCCCGGACCCTACAAGGATTGGACTGAGGCCGCGCAGAATGGCGTGAACCTGCGCCGAAGGTGGACTGACCGCCTCGGGGGTACCGAGGCCCCCGAGCTATTCACCTGGGACGAGTTATCGACCTGGCGATGGGATGATGGTGATTTTGAACCTACGGCTGAGGAGTCCACCGATCACGGCGAAGACGAGTTGCGGACCGACGAGCATGACAGTGCCCACGAACAACTCGATTGCGTCGTGAACCCAAGGCCCGTCTGGCTGGATGACAGTTCTCAGGGGACCCAACACTAGGGAAAGGTACCTATTCAACAGCCCAACTTGAATTCCGGAAAATGAGACTGCGACGATGTAAAGGACCAACGCCAAAGCACCGAATACCTCAAACCCGAGAAGGAACGGGCGACTCCCGGGACGTTTTCGAGCAATCAGGGTGCCCACTATCAACACGTCAGCCATCGGCAAGGCACCGAATGCCAATAAGACTCCGCCAAGACCGGCATCGAACAATCCCGGAAATGCCGCGAAGTGAATGGAGGCAATGGCGACAGCGACCATGATCGAGGCGATGCGGAAACGGGGCAGCTTCATGATTATCTCCTAGGCGCACAACGATGTTATTCTTGGTCTCCGTTCATTGCTACTTAGACGGAGGTAGAATCGGCGACCCGGAACCCGGCATCGTGGTATCGTGTGGCGGGAGGTGACCCATGCGACGCTTTTCAGTCCGCACCTTGATGGTCCTTATCGTCGGCGCCGCGGCTGGCCTGGCGGCACTGCGGGACGCCTCGGAGATATGGGCTGGGATCATGCTGACGCTCGTCCTCTCGATCCTCGGCACAGCGATCTTCGGTGCCATTTACAAGCGTGGTCGTCGTCGTGCCGACTGGCTTGGCTTCGCGGTCTTCGGCTGGGGTTATTTCATGCTGGCCTTCGGCCCTGGGTTCTCCACGGAACTCGGTAACCGACTGCCGAGTACCCGACTGCTGATCGCGCTGCACCCGAGAGACGCCAAATCGGGTAGCTGGGCGTCGTCGTCATTATCCACCCGTGTGCGCGACGTCTCTGGATCGAAGGCCGAATTGGGCTGGGACCGGATGCACGGAAGCTGGGTGATCATGGGACTGCCGGAGGGGGATGCTCCGTGGTTGCGGGCTTGGGCTTGGCTCGCCGGACTCCTGGGAACCGCTCGGCCTGAGAACGACCAAGAGCAATTCATTCGGATCGGCAACTGCATGGCGGTCCTCGCCGTCGGGCTGGTTGGCAGGCTCATTGCCCGGAGTTTCGAGGCGTATTCGGCTCGTGATTAGGAGGGGTGCGAGTCGCATCGGATACTGCTGGCGAAGTGAAACTCAGACGCCCTAGAGTCCGCGACCAGTGGCTCCGCTGTGCCTGACAGCGGTGCCTCGCGAGAACCGGCGGCCCCAACCGCGAACGTGGCGGTACAGCAACCACGAAGACGACCTACCGCGTCGTCAGCCCTGGGCCAAGCTTTCGGCAGCGCCGGCGCCGGCGACTTCGCGGACGGCTCGCTCGAGCCGGCGGAAGTCGATCGGTTTGACCAGATGCAGCGCGAAGCCCGCGGCCAGGCTTTGCTCGACATCTTCGCGTGCACCGAAGCCCGAAAGGGCAATGGCCGGCACCACGCGGATGTCGCGCAGCCGCGACATGAGCTCCAGGCCATTGCCGTCGGGGAGCTCGATATCGCTGACCAAGACGTCGAACTCGGTTTCCGCCGCAATCGCCAGCGCCGATCGAAGCGAGTTGGCGCTTTGTACCAAGTAGCCCCGCATGCCGAAGAGCCGCGCCAGTGACTTGAGGGTATCGGCGTTGTCGTCAACCAGAAGGATGCGCATGCGCGGCCCCGCGCCGCGAAGTTCGGGCTCGTCGAGCGGCGGCGCAGGGCGCTTCTGCGCGGACCCTGCGGCGACCGCGACCGCCGGCATTTCCACGGTGAACGTGGCCCCCATGCCTTTGCCGGGGCTGGCGGCGGCGAGATGCCCGCCATGCTGTAGGGCGATGGAACGGCTGATCGTCAAACCCAGGCCGAGACCACCGAACGAGCGCGTGGCGAGCGAAGCGCCTTGCTCGAGAACGTCGAATACCCGCGGCAATAATTCGGGCTCGATGCCAATGCCCGTGTCGCTCACCTCGATCAACAGGCAAGGCATGCGGGCCGCTGAAGGAGAATCGCCGTTGACACCGTCATGTTGGCCGGCGTCGCAGCCGCCGTCCGCTGGCACGCCGTTAAAGGATCGGACGGTCACCGTTCCGCCGGCGGGCGTGAACTTGATGGCGTTCTTGAGCAGGTTCCAGAGGACCTGCTGCAGCCGGATCGGGTCGGCATCAAGGTGGTGATCGGCCGCGCTCAAATCGACGATCAGCCGAAGGGCGCCGCGTTCGAGGTCATCGCGGCAGATGGCGATGACACGATCGACGAGCTCATGGGCGTCGACCAACTCGCGTTTGAGGCAAAGCGTACCACGGTCGATTCGGGCGAGATCGAGCAGGTCATCGATCAGCCGGGCTTCGAGCGCAACGTTGCGGCGGATCATTTCGAGCACCGGTCGGAGGCCCTCGGGAGTCGCCGGGTCGTCGGCCATCGCGGTGACCGTGGCGAGCACCGGCGTGAGCGGCGTGCGGAGCTCATGCGACACGGTGGCTAAGAGGTGGTCCTTAGCGCGGTTGGCGGCTTCGGCTTGGCGCGCGCAGCCTGCTCGCGCAGGGCGCGGACGCGTTCCTCGGCGGCGCGGCGATGTTCGGTGATGTCACGAAGGACGAGCACCCAGCCCGCTGGCTCGTTGCCCTCGCCCAGGCGCGAGACGCGCACGTCGTAGACCGAACTGGCGGCGGCCGGTGGCCCGTCGAGAGGGAAACTCGTCTCGCCGAACTGCTCGATCTGTTTGATCCGGCCGGCAAGCGCCGGCCAATGATCGAAGGTGCACGCGGCGTCGGCGCCCAAAACCCCTGCGAGCTGGGCTTCTGCGAGCCGCGCCGCCGGCGGGTTCAACTCGACGATCCGACCGCTCGGGTCGATCACGACCACCGGGTCGTTCATCCCGTTGACAACCGTTGCCCAGGCCACAGGCGTCAGGTCGAACAGCCGGAAGCGAAGCAGGCCCGGCAAGAAGAGCAGTCCCGTCACTGCAAAGGTCATCGCGCCCGAATCCACATATATGAATCCAAAGACATGAGACATGTCGATCATGTTCACAACCCAGGGAAGCGTGACTCCGATGAGCATGACACCCGCCTGGGCGCGGTAGGGCCCCCGCATGCGGAGAACCGCATGCGCTAAGATGACGGTCATCCACGCGACCAGCAAGTAGCAATACACGAAGTTGGCCCAGAACAACGGACCGTAGACGGGCATGGCGATCCAGAAACCACCGATGTCGGCGTTCCAGAGTCGTTTCCAGAATAGGTGGTGAAGCGGATTCGTCCAGGCTACGGCGATCGTGGTTAGCGCCGGCGCGCTGATCAGGCTCAGGCGAATCGGCCGTAGCCACTGGGACAGCCCGGCAAAACGCAGCACGAGCGCGAGCACCGCCAGCACCGTCAGGATTGCGCCCGCCGTCCTCATCTCGAACCAGACGTACTTGATCGACAGTTTGGTCGTTACCAGCTCGAGCGCCTCGAACAGCGCCCACGAGGCCTCTCCCGCCATGACGAGGGCGAAGTTTGTGACTTGCGGCGTCCTGCTGCGCATCCAGGCCCATACCGCCAGCGCCCCCGAAATCGCCGTTGCGATGAAAAACGGAATGGCTTCGGGGTTGGCCTGAAACATGATGATGCCGAGTTTGGCTAGTCCAAGAAGAGTCGACCGATCCTTAACGTTCCGTGGCTGATTCGACGGGTCCGCGTACGGTTCATTGGGGACCGAGGTCTGCCCGCATTCGCGAGCGAGCGACGGGAGATGTCGGTGACTTCGCAGCCTTCGATCGGATCGGGCGACGGCACGCACGCGCCACTTAACCAGCGGACGCCCGGCCGACCGAGGCGCTAGGGAATTCGACGATGCTTAATTATACCAACCGGCGCACGCCATGGCGAGAGGCCAGGAATCATGTCGAAAAGACGGCCGGGCTCAGCTGAAAATGGCGAGAGAGCGCCTCGATATGCTTCCGGTTGAGCTCGCGCTTGCCGGCCAAGATCTCGGATATTGTCGACTCAGCGATGCCGGTTTCCGTCGCCACCTTGGCCTGAGTTGTGCGCCGGCCTTCCATCAAGAATCGCAGCATCTCCGCGCCGGAAACCGGCGGCGCGGGGTCATGCTCATCCTCGTACTTTTCCACCAAGTCGCTGAGAACGTCGAGGTAATCGTTTTCCCCGTCGCTGCGCTCGTCTTGGTCGAGCAGCGCGTCGATTTGCGCGATCGCCCGGTCGAGCTCGGCTTCCGACCGGATGGGACGAAGCGGTACTTGGCGGACGAGCTCGAGGTAACGGTCCCCAGTGGGGCGCCTTCGAGTTTTTTTTGTCACACGCGAACGCGGCATCTTGCTGTGCTTCCCCAATGAGCAGTGTCATGTGTTCTTCCACATCCCGCGACTGTAGTCGGCGTGAGTCAGGACGTGGCGCACGAACTTCTTTGAGATGACGTGCATGACTTGAATTGCCTTTCCGTCAGTTGCTCAAAGAGTCGGCTCATTGCTCAGCTCCTTTCGTAAAGAAATAGAAAGAATTACAGTAATAAATTGGAGCAATCCGCTTGGGGCTGCCCGCGAGGGCGGGCGATCATAAGCAAGCCTAACGCGAGTTACCAACCCCCGTCGAGTTCGGCGTTCGCAATTTGCGAAGCGAGGCGGTGCGATGCGGTTCACTCTCTCGGAAAAACCTGCCTTGAGAGCCGCGATCGTCACCGCGGCGATCTTGACGCTCACCACTGCGGTAGCTGCCGTTGGCTTCTTCTGTCAAGACGAATCCGAAGAAGCCCAGCTAAAGCGGCGGCTGGAAATGGTAGCGACACAGATCGAGGCGCGCGGCGTCAAGCACAAGGGCGTGCTCGACGCCGTGCGCAAAGTGCCGCGCCATCGGTTTGTGCCTGCGATCTGGAAACGCCTCGCATACGACGACGGCCCGCTGCCGATCGGCGAAGGCCAGACGATCTCGCAGCCCTACATCGTCGGCTGGATGACGGAATTGATCGAGCCTGCCAAGACGATGCGCGTGCTGGAAGTCGGCACCGGCTCCGGCTACCAGGCGGCGGTGCTAGCCGAGTGCGTGGCCGAAGTCGATTCGGTCGAGGTCGTGCCCGCGCTCGGTAACAAGGCGCGAGCTTTGCTCACCGAGCTGGGGTATCGCAACGTGCGAGTCCGGATCGGCGACGGCTACCAGGGCTGGGCCGAGCGCGCGCCGTACGATGCGATCATTCTAACCGCTGCACCCCCCAAGGACGTGCCGCGCCCGCTGCTCGACCAGCTCAAGCTCGGCGGCCGGCTGGTTGCCCCGGTCGGCCGCGATGACCAGCGTCTCGTGCGGGTCACCAAGACCGAAACCGGTTTAGAGCGCGAGGTTCTCGCGGGCGTCCGGTTTGTGCCCATGACCGGAAAAGCGCAAAATGAGCCGTGAGCCATCGACCTCCCCTTGACTCGAACTTGAGGCTCAATCGCGATGAAACGCTCGCGACGCGGTTTCTCGCTCAATGACCTTGTGGGCATCGTGATGGCGCTCGGTGTGCTGGCGATGATCTGGCTGGCCGCCGTGCAGCGGGCGCGCGATGCCAGCAGGCGCGCACTCTGCATCAACAATTTGAAACAGATCGCCTTGGCGCTAGAGAACTACCAGGCGACCCACGACTGTTATCCACTGGGCGTGACGGCGTCGTTCAACACGTTCAGCGAGTCAGAGAACTCGAGTGTGAGGACGCGCGGCGTTCCCAACGACTGGAGCGGCTGGAGCGCGCAGTCGCTCATGCTCAATTACCTTGGCGAAACCGCGCTTTATAACTCGATCAACTTCGATTTCGAGCCGATGGCGAGCGACGCTGAAAAGCCGTTCAACCTCACCAACATCGAGACCAAGGTCGGCCTGTTCTTGTGCCCGAACGACCCGTTTGCGGGGCGGCCGCACTTGAACAACTACTATGCGAGCATCGGCACAAATGTGCAGATACGCGCACCGGCCGACCGGCGTCTTCGGTTATCAGTTTCTCTGCAGGCGCGCGATATTACCGACGGCCAATCCAACACTGTCGCCTTCGCCGAGGGCCTTTCGGGCAGCAGCCAGGCTCGGCCCTATCGCGGCAATGGCGTGATCAACGCCGGCACCAAGTTTCCCGATCCGGAAACCGCCACGGCTGAAAAAGTCGGCGACCAGCTCATGAAAAACCTCGAGGACTGCCAAGACAAATTTGCCGGCCCAGGTGCCAAGCCAAACTTGATCAGTGGTAATCGCGGTGAGTTTTGGGCGTGGGGAAGTGAGGCGATGACGCTCTTTAACACCATCGTTCCGCCTAACTCGACCCAGTACTCTTTCAATCAGTGCCGGTACGAATGCCTGAACTGCTTCCTTGCCGATGCCGACCATTCCGATATTACAAACGCGAGTAGCTATCATCCAGGCGGCGCGCATGCGCTCTTTTGTGACGGCTCGGTGCGATTCATAAAGGGCTCGATCGCGATGCCGACCTGGTGGGCGCTGGGCATGCGCGGCTCGGGTGACGCGGTCAGCGCGGACAGTTTTTGAGCTAAGTGCACTCGTCGAATGATCTGGGCACGAACGCACCGGTCTTACCGAACCATCGGCATACCGCTTAGGATAGCGGTCAGATCCGCGAGAGCCTCATGCCGGGCGATGCCTGCGATATCCGATACACCCCGTCTTCGCATCGGGCGCGCGGGGGCGAGTGTTTGCAGCGCCCGACTCTCTCAACCCAGATGCATCCGCCCCGGCCGGGCAACCTTCCGGTGCCGATTTCATGAGAATGCGACTGCGCTCCCATCGATCGCCGCGGTTTCGCCAGAGGAACTTTGGGTTCCTCGATCGGTCGTTGCGCCGCGAGAGCATGTTCAAGCGATCGATTTTCGTCGTGACCGGCGTGCTGATCGCGATCATCCTCACGGTCGTTCCGTGGGGTCGTCGTTTCACTAGATCGGTGGCCTTGGAGGCGCAGCGAACCACCCGCGGGCTGCTCTGGGACGAGCGGCGAGCCGTTGTCGAGGCTTACTGGCGCGATTATCGCCAGCACGGAATCGAGGTGACCCGGCCGCTGGTGGTTCGGTTGTACAACGAATCGTCGCCGGCGATGCAGCGCCTGTTGCGGTACGCCGGCATGGACCCCGACCACGCGCTGCTCCGGTGGGCCAACGTCAACTGGACGATTCTGCTTTCATCGAAGGTGTTTGAGGCCGACGACAGCGGACGCTCCTACCGTCTGCGCCCCAATACGCGATCGATCTGGCTCAAGAACGTGGGGGGTTCGCGCTACCTCGGGGTCCCTTACCTGGTGCCTGCTGGGCCGGGGCTGGCCGAAGCGATTGAGGAAACGACCGCCGTGCCGATGGAGACCACGCGCCAGACGACCAATTCCTGGGGCGTGCGCGGACCCGAGCCCGACCTCGACGCTTCGTTGCGCGTGCTTGTCCTGGGCGATTCGTTCATGCAGGGCCTGTTCATCGGTGACGAGGAGACCCCCGCCGAGAGCCTGCGGCGCGACCTGCAGAGTCGCTTGAAAACCAGGGTCTGTGTGCTCAACACCGGCGTCATCGGCTATTCGCCCGAGCAGTATTACTACACGCTGCTGGCGTTCGAACACCGCTTTGGCCCGCATGCGGTAGTGATCAGCATCTGCGCCAACGACTTCGGCAACGTCGAAGAGGCCGTCAACAAGGGTAAGGCCGACTGGGAGGAGGGGAAATACTGGCTGGAAAAGATCGTCAGACGTTGCCAGGCGCGGCGCTGGGCCCACTTGATTGTGGCCGTGCCCTTGAGGTCGCATGTAGCCCGGGTGCGGAGAACCGGCCGTTACCCCGGCGCGCTCGTGAACATTCTGAACGATCGAAGCGCGAATTTCCTCGACCCGCTAGACGAATTCGTCAATGCTCATCTCGAGACAGAGATCGCCGGCGAGCACCCTGGCGATGCGCCCGAGCGCGGCCGCGAGCGCGGAGAGTCCCCTGTTCAACGATCCGCTCAACGACGACCATTTCTCGGCGCTCGGCTCCGAGGCGTGGGGCCGCGCGGTGGGCCGCAGGCTCGTCCTGCTCTTGAAGCGCGACCGCGCCGTCGGCGAGCGCGGTGCAGAGCACCACCCGTGAACTGGGCTCCCCGTTGCGTCCCCGCGGTAAGCGTATTTTCCCGGCCGATCCGCTGCGGCGGCCAGGACCTTGGCCGAAGGTGACAAACGTGCGCGGTCGGCCTATCGAGCGCTGACCCGCACCCCCGCCGCCGAGTTTGGGAACCGGAGAAGCAGCGTGCTAGTCGCCGCGTCCCACTCGTGGTGCGTGGCTCCTGCAGTTAGTCCGTCTACCTCGACGCTTGCCGGGTTGCGCGGTAGCCGGATTCGCATGACCGCTTCGATTCCCTGTGCTCCGGTGGCACGGCAGTGGAAGGCGCCGTCGCTCTCGGCGTGCGCGTCGGTCACCTTGCAGGCCGAAGCCAGCACGGCCGCGCTTGCATTGCCAGCGCGATCGAGGTCAAGCAGCAGCCGGCGTGCTCCCGGTTTGACGGTCACCGAATCGACGACCGGCAGCCGTGAATCGAACAGGTCGATGTATCGGCCCTTCAAGACGGGCGGTTCACCGGTGGTCGATTCATCAAGGCCGGCCGCGATCAGGTAAGGGCCGCGCTGGAGCACGAAGTAGCTGGTCTCACGCCAGGCGAGGCCGGCAGCTTCGCACCCGCGTCGGGCGAGCGCGCGAACGACGTCGGCGCCATCCCGCCGGCGGCTCAAGGCCGCAGGGCTTTCGGTAGCGTAGATGAGCCGGCCTTTGCCGACGGTGTAGGTTCCCGCGGCGGAATCCTTGCTTAACCCGAGCTGCTCGAACAAGTGCTCGCGCGGTGCTTTGTACTGCATGCCCTGCTTGCGATCGTTCCACCAAGAGCGCACGGCGTTGTAGGGATCGGTGTCGGCGCCGACAGAAATCAAGACCCCGCCTCGTTTCACCCATTCGGTCAGCGCGCTGTGCACCTGCGCCGTCATGGGCTTCATGCCTTCATACGTTACCAAGAGTACCTTGTATGGCGCGAGCGCATCGGGGCGCACGGCCGTCTCAAGCTGGACGGGCTCGGCGGGAATGCCGCGCTTGACCAAAGGAAGCGCCAGGCCGTAAAACGAGCCGAGATCGCGGTCGGAAGGGCTCGGGTCAACGCGCTGGAACATCATGCTGTCGGAGATGACGACGCCGATTCCGCGCGTGCCGCAATCCCAGTGAAGTTCCGATTGATTCATGTCGTTGAGCGCGTTGATCACGGTCATGACTTCGGTGCCGTAGGCAGGCGGGATTTTCGTCTTCACCACCGGAGCGCCCGGCACGCGGCGGTTGCGCTCGAGCGTCGGATACGATCCGCGCAAGATCCGATCGGGCCAGGGCATTACTTCGTAGCGCCAAACGCTGGGCCAGAGAAGCGAGGCGACCAGCGTGCTTTCCCAGTTGGTGCGATAATCATCCCACGAGTGATCGGGGTCGTCCTCAACGGGATCGGCCAAGAACCAGAGCACGGCACCGGCGGCTTTCACCATGTTTGCGGTGGCGCCATCTCGAGGAACGCCGTCTCGAAGGTCCGTTCGCGGCGATCGCCGCAGTAGGCGTTGGGTGTGCGTGCGGTGCCGGTCCAAACC
The DNA here is from genome assembly GCA_963830625.1 of uncultured Isosphaeraceae bacterium. GTDB lineage: Bacteria > Planctomycetota > Planctomycetia > Isosphaerales > Isosphaeraceae > CAWHMZ01. The sequence goes on from CAWHMZ010000011.1 coordinate 92,906, forward strand.
TGCGCGATGTAGCCGTCGGCGCCCGCATCCAGCAGGCTTGATTCGGGGCTGACGATGTGCCACTGGGCATAGTTGATCAGGCTGTGCGTTGGAATGTAACACTTCACGTGCCGCCCCGTGCGAGCGTTTTCAGTCTTGACGAAGTCGAAGACTTGCTTGAGCGTGCGCTTGTAGAGCTCGTACTTGAGCAGCGAGTTGCGGTACTGGGCGTCCGGCGACGTGTGGGGCGCAACCCAGTCCTCGCCGTAGAACGCTTTCCATTCTGCCTGGAATATCGGACCATAGCCGGCACGTGCCCAGAACTCGGGTTCTTCAAGGTGGATGGCGAGCGCACCGGCATCCATCGCACGCTTGGCCACCGAGCAAAGGTATTTGCCGTAGGCGTCGTTCGGGCAGAAGTACGGCGTGTTTCGCCCGTGATAGATGCCGTTGCCGTAGCGGTCGGTTTGAGCCTGGTCTCGATGACTGACTCCGTCGAAAGCGCCGTCGAGGTAGTCGGTGTAGTGACCCCAAGCGACACCCGTCATGAAATGGGGCACATAGCCCTGTCGCGTCCACTCGGCGATCCGGTCGCGCAGGCCCCTGTCAGGGCCGTAGCAGATGGCAACGTCGGAGCCGAGCTGAAGGTCTGCCTGCCAGGGCGCACCCGTCTGGAAACACGTTCGCTCCGGGGCGCCGGCGAGGTCGGCCGGTGGATCGTCTGCGCTCACCACGTGAGCCGGAAGGACAACGGCCAGCACGCACAAAAGTCCGATGCGCCATTTCATTGGTGGTTCACCAGAAGTAGACCTGCTCGAGCTGAGACCAGAAGCCCGCTACGATCCAGCCGACACCGATCACTCGGCCGAGCCGATCGATCCAGCTCTTTTCTGCCTGGGAGCGGCGGAAGAGCAGCAAGATCGCCCAGGCGACCAGCACCAGGAGCGAGGTCCAGAACGGAAACCGCGCGACCCCGAACCGCAGTGAGCGGTCCCATCCCTGGTCGATCAAGTACCCGAATAGCAGGGCCAGGCAGGCAGCGAATCCGGGCTGGCGGATCAAGCTGCGCCACTGGGGCCGCGGCCGGCGCAGCCGCAGCAGGATCTGAGCGGGCGTCAGCCCGATCAGGGTGCTCGTCAGCCAGGTCTCGCCCTCGTCGGAGATGTAAAAGACCAGTGAACGGAGCGAGAACTCGTAGTCTTCCTGGGTCATCGGCGGCAGACTGGCCAGATCTGCGCGGAACTTTCTGTACTCGTCGGCCCACCAGTAGGCGCGGCCGGGCAAGGTCCGGATACGATCGCGAATGCCCGTGAGCCCCAGGCCCAGGGCCGCGATCAGTATCAGCGCATCGCCCACGTTGAATCGCCGCGTCGCCTCGCCCGCGTTCTTCGGCCCACCGACCTCCTTCGGCCCACCAACCTCGTCGGTCATGGTTTGGCTCCAGAACCGGTTTCGGCCACGACGAATACTTTCGGATATGATCGGCGCTGGCGGGGCGCGCGTCAATCGCGCGGCGGTGTGCGCGTCGAAACTCAAATCGCGCGTCGCTTTTTACCGCGTGCACGCGGTACACTTCTCTTGAAGATAAACCGGGCGACATTGGCACACGGAGTGAAGACATGTTCGATCTCGCGGAAGTTCAGCGCAGCCTGACGGCGTTTGGCCTGGACGGGTGGCTGCTTTATGATTTTCGAGGGTCCAACATTCTGGCGCGGAGGGTATTGGGGCTAGATCAGAAGCCGGCTGGGAGCCGGCGGTTCTTTTATTATGTCCCAGCGCAGGGTGCTCCGCGCAAGCTGGTCCATCGCATCGAGACAGCCGCTCTCGACGATCTACCAGGCGCGAAATCGGTGTATCTGCGCTGGCAAGACCTGGAAGCAGGGGTTGCCTCGTTGCTCGCCGGCAGCCGGCGGGTGGCCATGGAGTATGCGCCTCGGGTGTCGAACCCGTACGTGTCGCGCGTCGACGCCGGCACGATCGAGCTGGTGAGAAGCTGCAAGGTCGAAGTAGTCTCCTCGGGCGACTTGATCCAGCAGTTCGAGGCGACGTGGGACGATGCACAGTGGCAGATGCACCGCGACGCCGAAAAGGTGACGACATCGGCGTACGATGTCGTGTTCCCGCTCATTGCCCAGCGAGTGCGGGCGGGCGGCACGATCCGCGAGACCGAGGTTCAGGCCGCCATCATGGACCATTTCAAGCGGCACGGCCTCACGACCTACAGCCCGCCGATCGTGGCCGTGAACGCACACAGCGGCGACCCGCATTACGAACCCCGCACGGGACACGACGCGGCCATCGGCATGGGAAACTTCGTCTTGGTCGACCTCTGGGCCAAGCTCGATCGGCCGCGGGCGGTGTATAGCGACCTCACCCGAGTCGGCTACGTCGGCGAGACGGTTCCGGCGAAATACGAGACGATCTTCGCCACCGTGGCCAAGGCCCGCGACGCGGCGATTGCTTGCGTGCGCGACGCCTACGCCGCAGGGCGCCCGCTCCATGGATGGGAAGTCGACGCAGCCGGCCGCCGCGTGATCGACGCGGCCGGCCATGGCGACCACTTCATCCACCGCATCGGGCACAACATCGGCCAAGAGGTCCACGGCAACGGCGCTGATCTGGACAACCTCGAGACCCACGATGAGCGGCTGGTATTGCGCCGAACATGCTTTTCGATCGAGCCGGGGATCTACTTCGACGAGTTCGGCGTTCGGAGCGAGGTGAACGTGTTCGTCGACGCCGACGGAGCCGTTCACGTCACCGGCGGCTTGCAGACGCGCGTCGTTCCGATCCTCCTCAGCACGAGCTGACGCGCAGCACCCAAGCTACCCGGCCAGGATTCGAACCTGGAAAAACAGGACCAAAACCTGTTGTGATACCGTTTCACCACCGGGTAATCTGACCGCTATTGTATCGGCCGCCCGCGCTGCCGTGAAGGCTATCCGGCGCACGACGTCGACACCTCGCCCAGGGTTTTTTGCACGTTATAGGCCAAGTTTTCGAGTTGCACGCTCAGATCCACGGGCACGAGGCTGACGTGGGCGGGCACGGTAACGGGCGAAGGAGCGAAGTTGAGGATGCCGCGAATTCCGCCGGAGACCAGCAGATCGGCCACACGCTGGGCCGCATCGATCGGCACGCAGAGCAGAGCCAGCCGGATCTTGCGCGGGCCGATCGCCGTGCGGAGCGCCTCCACCGGCTCAACGAGCAGTCCATCGATCTTCTGACCGATCTTGGAAGGGTCGTTGTCGAAAAGAGCGACGACGTGAAAGCCGCGCGTGCGGAATCCGCGATAGCGCAAAAGCGCGCGCCCGAGGTTGCCCAGCCCGACCAGGGCCAGCGGCCAGTCGTGGTCAATACCCAGAATGTGCCTCAAGGTCTCGATCAGCTCGTCGATCCGGTAGCCAACCCCCGGATGGCCGAACTGGCCGAAGAAGGCCAGATCTTTGCGTACCTGCGCGTTCTTGACAGAGAGGGGCGCACCGAGCTGAATGCTCGAGACGGTGGTGAACCCCTGCCGCTGATAGGCTTCGAGCTGCCGCAAGTACAGGCTGACTCGCGCCACCACGGCCTTGGGTGCCAGCTTCACTCCCGAAGGCTCGCGCTCTGAATCGCTCACCTGCGAGACTCCGTGGCGGAGAAAAACGCGGCCGCGCGGCCCGCACATGGGCCAATTGGGGCTCGCAACGCGGGGCCAATCCATGCCATCAGCTACGGTGACTTTAACGAGCGTTCGCCGGGCGGGTCAAGGTCACTCAGTCGCCCTGGAGGCCCGCGTTTTGGCACCACGGCTGAAGTAACCGGCCGCACACGCGACAATCGCCGCCACTCTGCGAGATTTCGACCTGCGCAAGGCGCGACGCGTCGCCAATGAGAGCATGTCCGCGGCCCCGAACGGGAGTGCGGGCATGATCGCCCCCCTCGAGGATGGGTGCAATGAATACGTCCACCGCGTCGACCTGATTCGAGTCGAAAAATGAGCCAAGTACGCGGCCGCCCCCCTCAATCAATATGTTGGTCATCGCGCGCCGGCCGAGTTCGGCAAGCAGCGCGCCTGGCGGCACCGTGCCCGTGGCGGGAAATGGCAGGATCTCGCAGCCGAGCTCGGCGAGCCTGGCCACGCGTGCCGGGTCGGCACGCTCGGTGACGGCCAGCACGACCGGCGACTCGCGCGCTGACTGCGCCAGCCGGCTCGACACAGGAAGTCGGGCAGCGCTATCCAGGACGATTCGCACGGCACGCCGGCACGGAGCGGCGCTGCGGGCTGTCAACAGCGGGTCGTCGGCTTCCGCCGTCCCGATGCCGACAAGGATGGCGTCCATGCGACCTCGCAGCTCGTGCACCAGCCGCCTTGACTCTTCCGACGAGATCCATTTGCTGTCGCCCGACTCGGCCGCGGTCTTGCCGTCGAGGGTCATGGCCCACTTGGCAGTGACGAACGGCAACCCGGTGAGCAGCCGCTTGAGATACGGGGCGTTCAAGGCGCGTGCGGGCCGGGCCTCGCAGCCGGCATCGATCTCGAGCCCTGCGGCTGCGAGCGCGGCCAGGCCACCACCGTTAACTTCGGGGAAGGGATCCAGCGTGGCTGCGACGACGCGGGCGATTCCCGCGGCGATAATCGCCTCGGTGCACGGAGGCGTCTTGCCGAAATGGCAGCAGGGCTCAAGGGTCACGTAGAGCGTGGCGCCTGACGCCCGCCGGCCGGCGGCGGCCAGGGCAAGCACCTCGGCATGAGGGCCGCCGAAACGCTCATGATGACCCCACCCGACCAGCTCGCCGTCGCGCACCACGACGGCGCCGACGAGCGGGTTCGGCTCGACGCACCCCAAGCCGGCGGCGGCCTCCGCCAGTGCCAGGCGCATCCAGCGGGCGTCGTCATGCTCGGCGAAGGTGCGTCCCACGCGCGGCACCTCCGGGCTAGAACGGCGAGCTGCCCGGCGCGGGACGACCCGGCCGCTCTGGCTGGGTCTGCGACCGCGGCGCACCACGCGCCGGCGAGGTTTCCCTGCCCGAAGTGCTCGCGCTCTTCGTCGGCGCCGGCGGAATCTCCGCCGGGTGAGGGTACACCAGCCGGTAGACGATCGTGAGCCGCCGCTGCGCTTCGTCGGGCGGATAACTATCGAATGTCGACTGAATCCAGCTCGGGAACGCACTCAGAAACTGCGCCAACCGCTCCGGGGACACGGGAGCGACCTCGTGTTCCAGGAAGTAGTGGTTGATCGCGAGCCGTCGCATGATCTCGGCTAAGCGCGCGTCTTTCCTCTTATTCTTCGCCGCGTCGTTGGCAAGCCTCTTCTTGATCTCGTCGATCGCGGGCGCCAGGCCTGGCCGGCTTTTCTTGAGGAGCGGCTCGATGTGATCGGTCGACGCGGCCTCGTTGAAATCGGGCGGAATGATCTCGTGGGGCAGGTTCTTGCGATCGGCAAAAGTCTGCAAGAATCTCCGCCGATTGTCAGGGTCGGGCTTCTGCTCAACGTTTTGCTTTTGTGCCGCCGTCATGGCTTGCCAGATCTTGTATAGCGCAGCCAGCTCGAGCGGCGAATCAGCGCCCACGTCGGTGATCTTGAGGAATTGGGGGGTGTCGGCTCGCGGGACCGGGTTGTCGGTGAGGAGCTTCTTGACAAGCGCCATTCGTTGCTCGGGCGCCGTCGTCTTGAGCTCGTCACGCTTGGCGTCAGGGAGCCGGTTTAGCCAATTGTGATAGCGCCGAAGGACCGCCAGGTAGAAGGCCCGCCGCTCCGGCTCGAGCTCATTGACGCGACGGTCGAGCTCGCGCACGGCCTGTTGCTCGCGCGGTGAGTACAGCAGCTCGAACTTTCTCAAGTTCTCGAGCAGCCGCTGCCGCTCTTCGACGGGCATGGCCTTGAGGCGTGCTTCGTTGCGCCCTGGGTCGACGGCGGCCAGCAGAATCGTCGCCAGGGCAGACAGCGCCAGCGGGCCCGCGACTCGCACCGCACGGCCGCTACTTGCCGGGTTCATCGTTCTGCCGAACATTGCCGGCGGGCGACGATCGCCTTGCCGAGACGCTCGCAAGCCCGCCCAGCCCACCGAACGCTCACCAATCTCCTCTTTCCACACCGCGGTTCGTCTCATGGGGGGTCAGTGGCGAAGTCCCGCGAATCGGCCAGATCGCTTAAGAAATCGAATGAACCGACTTCTAGATATTCGTCGAGATGTTCGGCCAGCGTCAAGTCGCGAATGAGGCGTTCGTTCGGGTCGGGCCAGGCCCAGCGCGTCACGCCGTAGCCTACGCCCAGGCAGGCCACAGCCAGAGCGACCGCCACGAGAGCGCGGGCCGCTCGGGCCGACCAGATAGACAGCACCGGCTCCCAGGCGCGGCCCTCCAGCTCGATGCGTCGGATTTGAGAGATCGTTTTTTCCGTGAACTGTGCGGGCACTGCGGGGCGGTCGAGGTGGTCGAGCATCTCCCAGGTCTTCTGGAGCATTTCGACTTCCCGTCGGGCCGTCGCGCTCAAGGTCAGCTTGGTGGCGATCGCGCGTGCATGCGCATCGGGCAGCTCGCCATCGAGATACGCCACGAGGTCGGCTCGCTCGTCCGAGCTCAGTCGCAGTTGTTCCGGCTGTTTCGCCATTGTCGCGCTTCCACGCGGATCTGCCACTTCCGCCTTGCCCCGCCTAACCCGGGCTCAGGATGGCGCACGGCTCGGCGCACAGGATTCGCCTGCCAAGGTCGCGGGTGGCCAAGCGCTCGCCCACACCGGACACGAGACAATCACGCAGGCGCGATAAGGAGCAACTGACCGCGCCAAAGGTGCGTCGTGACGCCGGCAACGCGGCCGCGGATCGCCATGATGGACAATCGCACGCCAGCAGGTCACATCATCCCCATGCCACCGCCCATGCCACCGCCCATGCCGCCGCCCATGCCGCCCATGCCACCCATGCCACCGCCCATGCCACCCATGCCGCCGCCGCGGCCTCCTCGGCCGCGCCGCGACGCGGCGACATTGGCATTATTACCACGGCCCGCTCTGAGTTCGGGGAAGAACTGGGCTGCACGGCCATAATAGAGTGAAGGACCGGTGCCGTCGGTATTTGAGGGGTTATGGCTGAACCGGTACGGCCGCGAGATCCGTTCCTGCCCTTGCTGGGAGTAAGGCCGCAACGGGTCGTAGGTCTGCTGACCGTACGCGGAGACGGGATCATAGAGCGCGCCGATCGTTTTGCGCGTAATACTGGCGGGCCACCATCGCTTGGTCGATGGTGTCGGAGGGGCGCACCCTCAAAGACTGCATCTGCTGGTTAGGCAGGTAGAAGGCATAATAGAACGTGAATGGATCGTTGAGGATGGTTCCGTTTGATCCGCCGAGGCCGGCTCCGAATTGAGCCCGGGCCTGTCCGGTGAGACACATCAATGAAGCGACCAGCATGGTATACAGGCTGGCACGTTGCAGCAGGCGCGTTGCCATGATATCCACCCCTCCTCGTGCCTCGGTCGCCGCGCGGGCTCCCGTCTCATCGAATCTTCGGATCGCCGTGCCGCTTGACGCGAGCGGAATGCGACCTGGCTTTGCGCGGAAACACTCACCTTCTAGAATCATTATCATAACCCGGATAAGACGTTTCGCAAGTTGCCATCTCGAAAATCGCGCCGACCGGACGACGTGCGGGCCGCGCCCCGTTCTTGGTGCACGGTGCCGACTGCCCAGGTTCCGGCTGGCGTGCGAACCTGGGACGGATGGCCGGGAACGGTGGTTGCCCTCTTGCGGGAATGAACGTGGCGCCTGAGGAGGCTGAGTTACGATGGCAGTGCTTTCTAGTGCGCTTGGTACGAAACTCGGGCCGTTGGCTGCAGGCGCCTGGCCGGTCGGGTGGTCGACCATCCTGCCGCTGCTCCTGTTCTCGGTCGTACTGGTATTGCTCATCATCAAGGCTTACCGAGAACGTGAGGACATCCTCGACGTCGAGGATCCCGATTCTCCCGAGGACCTCCTGCGCTCATTTGAAGACGCTCATCGAGCCGGCGAGCTAAGCGACGACGAATTCGAGCGGGTCAAAGTGCGGCTGGGTCTATCGGCTTCGTGCGGCGATTCCGCACAGCCTGCGCAAGAGGCCAAGATCAACCAAGCTTCGACCACCGAGTCGATCGTTGGCGATGGGCAACCGACGGCCGACGGTCTCGACCAGCCGCTTTGAAATCGCGGCCCGGCCAAAAGCGCAGCCGGCGATCGATAGGCCGGCTCCGGGGCGCGGTGGCCTGCGCGATCGGCGCAGGGCCAGAGCTGCGATTCCGCGATGTTCTCGCTCGAGAGCCGATCGCGAGCTTAGATATTGCGGTGAGCGCGCTCGACCCCGCGGGCCGGGTTGATGCCCGTCTTCGACTCGCGGATGAAGGCGACGAACTCGGCGACTTCCTGAATCGTTCCCAGGTCGGCCTCGATGAGATCGAGAGCGGCGGGCTGGGCACGCCCCTCGCGGAAGAAGATCCGAAACGCCTGCCGCACCGCATCAATCGCGGTTGACGACAGGCCCGCGCGCCGCAGTCCGATGATGTTGAGGCCGGTCACGCAATTCTGGCCTTGCTGGAGCACGAACGGCGGGATGTCCTTGGAAGTCGAGCCCATGCCGCCGAGCATCGCCAACCGTCCGACCCGTACGCGCTGCTGAATGGCGGTATGGCCGGAGAGAATGCAGCCGTCGCCCAGCGTAACGTGCCCTGCAACCAAGGCGTTGTTCACCACCGTGCAGCCATCGCCCATGTGGACGTCGTGGCCGATATGGCTGCCGATCATGAACATGTTCCGGTCACCGATCCAGGTCTCGCCGTTGCCCTGAGTCGTGCCGCGATGCACGGTCACGAATTCGCGGAACACATTGTCATCGCCGATCCGAACCGACGTCGGCTCGCCGCAATAGCCGCGGTGCTGCGGGCTCTTGCCCAGCACGGCCCCGTAGCCCACAAAGTTGTTCGCTCCCATCACGAGCGGGCCGCTCAAGCATGCGTGAGCCTCGATCACGCATCCCGGTCCGACCTCGATCGGTCCTTCGATGATTGCGTAGGGCCCGATTTTAACGTCACTGGGCAGGGTCGCATCAGCGTCAATAACAGCCGTCGGGTGAATGAGATCCGTTTCGGTCAGCGACATGACCCTTCTCCTCCTGCGTTGACGGATCGAGAGGACTTCGTGTCCTCTGAATCGGCATCGGAAAAAACGGTCGGGCGCTTGAGGAATTGTTTCAATTCAGCCCGATCATTTGTCCCAATTTCACGCTTTCGATTTCAGCCAGGCAGATTCTCAATGCCTGCCGGGCGAGTTCTCCTGAGAGAGGCGGGGCTTCGTGCCCCGTGGCGGCGGCCGTTACGGCCGCGGCGAGTTCTTGAGCGAAGGCGTCGATCGGGTCACCGGATCCCAGTTCGGGACGCTCGATGCTGCCGTCGGGCAAGATGACCGAGAGGGGCGTTGCGAGCTGAGCCTGACCGCCGAGATTTGCAAACTGGAACGCGAGCGTCGCTCGCTCGAGATAGAGCTCGAAACCGTGTGTGAACGGCCGCCCGGCGTGGCAAATGGCTCCGGATACCGCCGATACGGCCAGGTTGGGGTCGTCGTACAGATATTGCGTCGTCAAGTGCACGACGCTTCCGTCTTCGACGACGCCGCGCGAGTGAACGGCCCGTGGCACGCCGCAGATGAGGCCGATGAAGTGCGTGTCGTGAATATGCAGATCGATCGCCGGACCGCCGCTTCGCCCGGGGTCGGCGATGCCGCTGGACCAGTCGGGACGCGAGATCACGCGCACCAGGTGAGCCGCTCGCAACGGGCCGTAGCGCCCGAACGAACTGCCTCGAGCGCAAAGGCAAACTCGGGGAAAAACGGCAGGACCTGTCCCACCAGAAGCAGCTTGCCCGCGGCTCGAGCGGCCGACACCATGAGGTCGGCATCGGCCGTCGACAGCGCGATCGGCTTCTCGACGAGCACGTTCTTGCCGGCCTCTAGCGCCCGGATTGCCATCGGTGCGTGGCTATCGTTGGGCACGCAAAGGTCGACGAGACTGACCTGGGGATCGGCGAGCAGCGCGTCGAACTCGCGATAACACGACACGCCGGCGAGATCCATCTGGGTTCCACGGGGCCCGAAGTTGCCGTGGATGCCGCTCCAATCGCCCGCCAGTTTGGCGGGGTCGCGACTGCAAATCGCGACGATACGCGCTGCGGCGAGCTGGCGCGGCCAGGAAATGAATCATCCCCATGAAGCCGATGCCGACAATGCCGACGCCTACCATCCGCGTGAGCCCCGACCGTTGCCCGAGGGCTTCGATTCGAAAACGCCGCGCCAGCGCGTTGCTGCCAGCCGCGCGGCGTCAAACGGCGCAAATTGATTGGCCGACGCCATCCATGGCGGCTCATAGCATAACGACGAACACCATTGCGGGCAAGGCCGCCTCGCAAGGCGAAACGGCCGGTCTCAGACGCACAGCGTCTGGCCGGCCGGATCGTGCATGTAAACTAAGCGGCGTGGGGGGCAAAGGCCCTCTCGCTACGACAACCGCCGGCTGCCGCCACGGTGGGCCGCCTGTGCAAGGTCTCAAGGCCCGACACCGCCGTGTGTCCGAAACGGCGTCATGTGCGAGGGCTGGTCAAGCAGCCAGAACCGCTCCCACTCGTCGCCAGCTTGGCGCAGGTTTTCCGAATCGACCAGCAACTCTTCGACTCGGCGGGGCTTGTATGCCGCGTAATGCGGCAAAGGAACCGGCGCGCAGCCCTCGAACACGGCGAGGGACGCGAGCACAATCGCCAGGGCCGCGAACAGTTTCCGCATGTCGGGCTCCTCCCGTCTTGATACCGCACCGACTTGACCGATCGCGCCTTCCTGGCACGCGTCAGATCGGGGGGACTCGCCGCCTCGGGTTAAAACCCAAGGGATCGAGCCAGATTCCCTTCGCCAAGATCCGCGGCGTTTCGACTGCCAGAGGCAAGCTTCGCCGCCATTAAGCTTTATCGTCGAATTGGCCGGCCGGCAGCCGCACGAATCGGCGGCCGCGGGCAGAGCAAAGCAGCGTCCGTCGCCTGGGCTCCTCGCCACTCAATCGGCGGACGCACCCGCCTGCTGCTCCGACACCGGCTCGACGGGTCCGTCGTTTTCATCATCGGCATCCGAGCCCTCTTCCAGTAGTGAAAGTTTTGACGGATCTATCTTTCGAACCAATTCTTCCATTTCTTTGCCCGGCTTGAAGGTCACCACGTTCTTCGACGGGACATAAACCTTGTCGCCGGTGCGGGGGTTCCGGGCCTTGCGCGGGGCCCTGCGCTTGACCTCGAACACACCGAAGTTGCGCAGCTCGATCCGACCCTCGGCCACCAAGGTCTGGATGATCGCGTCGAGGGTGAGTTGAACGATCTCCTTCGTCTTGAGCTGGGTCAGACCGATATCGTCGGAGATCTTCTTGACGATTTCTTTTTTGGTCACGATGACATTCTCCACGAGAGCGGCCCGGTGCGGGCTGCGAGTGGCTCAAGTGTATTGGTAGCTTAGAGTAGTGTCAAGGAGAAACCATTCCTTGCTTTGCTGTTTCCGCCGTCGGGTCGCGGAGGGCGCCTGGTGCAGGAAGTGATTTGGCAGGTTCTGCGGGCGCGCGTTGCGAGATTGAGCGCGACGCTCGGCGGGGCTCGGTCGTGGGGTTGAAGATGGTTCATGGAATCAGGCTTCGTCACTTTCTTCCGGGTTGAACTCCAGGCGATCGCCGGCGCGCTTGCGCACGAGGTGGTCATGCAGCGGCGCGTAATTCCATGCAAGCCCGTGCCGCGTGGTCAGCTCCCTGAGCCGGGCGATGAACCGCTCGGAAAGCTCGGCGGCCACGGGCGGGAACGCCGGATCGCAAAAATAGACACGACAGCCGAGCGGGCGCGCGTTGCGCGCCGTGCAAAGGCCGCGCTCGTTCTGCCACGGGCACGTCTGGCCCTGGTCCAGCGGCCGCACGGGCGGGGGGGCTCGATCAAGCAGCCACTCCACTTCAATTGCCGAGACATAAAGCGCGTGCCCGTATTCCTGAAATCGGCAGCACCGGCCGCTCAACTGGCAGACCGCGCCGCCGCGCGCGACCGCGGCGTCGAGCTCGCTGTACAGAGCGGCAAGCTCGGCTTGCGCGTTGGGCGCCAGTCGTGGGACCAGGGGCTTTGTCGCGGCCGCTCTGTCTGTCATATTGGTGTTTTGTTAATCGAGGATATGATCTCCTCGACCGTGAAAAGCTGTCCCCGGCCCGAACCGGGGCAAACATTTTGCACCTGCTCCCAGGCCTCGGGGGTCTCGACGTTCTCGCTCCAGAACGGCCACGTCCGGCACTGGACCGGGCGTGCGGGGTAAACGGTGCATCCGGCCTTTCGGTCCCAGAAGATGCAATCGCCCCCCGGCTTCTCGACCAGGCTGTACCGCTCTCCCACCCGCCGCACGAACTTCGCGGAAAATGTCTCGACCGACTCGCCGCGGTACTGCGCCAGGCGCTCGATCTCTTCGAACGTAACCCAAACAAATCCCGGTGCGCCCGTGCAGCAGGCGCCGCAGCGAGTACAAGAGAACGCCAGTCCCTCGTGATACCAAGGCTCGGATGCTTTCTTTTTCTTCATGCTTGGCCCCGAGCAGGCGCTGTCCATCAAGCCATGAACCGAGCCGCTACTCTACCGGCCGCGACCGATTCTGGCAACCCTTATGGTTCCAACCTGCTGCGAAATCAAGAGTTGTGAACTGCGAAGCATGCGATGACGCCCGCGCCGAAACGGACTGCTGGCACACAACGGCACCCGAGGCGCTCTAACCACCGATCGAATGCATCAACCGCTCGGGTTGAATAAACCGGGACGTGTTGATTTCGTGGCCTTCCCACTTGGCGGCAACGCAGTCGCGAACGGCTTGCGCGATCTCGGCGTCGCGTCCGCCGTTGCGCAGCAGCGAGCGGATATCGGTCTCGTCGAGCGCAAAGAGGCAATTGCGCAGCTTGCCGTCGGAGGTGAGACGAAGGCGGTTGCAATTCATGCAGAACGGCCGGCTGATCGAGGCGATGAAGCCAACGCGCCCGCCGCCGTCGGCGTATTCGTAATCGAGCGCGGGTGCTCGCGGGTCCTGGTCGGCCGCAGGGACGAGCGGCCCGATTCCCGTACCGAGACGGTCGAGAATCTCGCCGGCGAACAAGACTTTCTCGCGCTCCCACAAGTGGCCGGCGTCGAGTGGCATGTACTCGATGAATCGCAGCTCGAGTCGATGGCGCCTGGCAAACTCTCCCAGCGGCACCACGTCGTCTTCGGTGACCCCGCGAATGGCCACCGCGTTGATCTTCACCGGGTCGAACCCGGCGTCCTTGGCGGCCAGGATACCCTCGATCACCTGTTCGAACCCCGGCCGTCGGGTCAACTGCTCGAACTTGGCGGCATCCATGGTGTCGAGGCTGACGTTGATGCGCTGCAGTCCTGCGGCTCGCAGCGCTCGCGCCACAGGCGCCAAGAGCATGCCGTTGGTCGTGAGCCCCACGTCCTTGAGGCCTGGCACGCGGGCTAACTTTTCGACCAGCGCGGGCAGTTCGCGCCGCACCAGCGGCTCGCCGCCGGTCAAGCGAACCTTGTCGATTCCCAGCGACACCGCAATTTGCGCGAATCGCTCGATCTCCTCAAAAGTCAAGAGCTCGACGCGCGGTAGGAACGTTACCGCTTCCGGCATGCAATAAACGCAGCGGATGTTGCAGCGGTCGGTAACGCTGATCCGCAGGTTGTTGTGCGGTCGGCCGTAAGTGTCTACCAGTCGCTCTGGAGATGAAGTCATCGGCTCCGCCATGGTCTTGCCGCGCGCAAACCGCCTTGCCAAGTGCGGCGATTCGTGCGCTGGATGTTCATTATAGCCGAGGCAGGCGGCCAGAGTCTCGTTAGGCCGTTCGATTCATTTGGTGTCGAGCCCGGGATGGACCCATTCCTCGCTGCCGTCGGCCCATACTTCTTTCTTCCAGATCGGCACGACTTCCTTTAAAGTGTCGATCAACCAGCGGCAGGCCTCGAAAGCCTGGTCGCGGTGGGGGCAGCTCACGGTGACGACCACGCTGATCTCGCCCAGGTCGAGGTCGCCGACGCGATGGACCAGCGCGAGCTCGATAACCGGCCAGCGCCGGTGCGCCTCGGTTTCGAGCTCGGCCAGCTTTTTCTGAGCCATCTCGGAATACGCTTCATACGTGAGCGAGCGCGTGCGGCGGTTGCCCGTCAGCTCGCGCACCGTACCCAAGAATGTGCAAACTGCCCCCGCGAGTGGTGAGCGAACCCGCTCGGTGATCGCCGTGTGATCAATCGGCGCAGCGGTGATCTCGATCATGCGAAGCCCCCACTGACCGGTGGAATCACCGCGATCCGGCGCCGGGCCGAATCACGGTCTGATCGCCGGCGTATTCCTCGTCAACGGCGATGAGTGCCGTGGGCAACAAGGGCGCGAGCGCGGGCCACTCGCTGCCAAGCGCTGTGCGCAGCCGCGTGACGGTGGCGTCGACTGGCAGCTCCACGTCGATTTCCGATCGGCCGGCGCGTTCCTTGGCCGCGGCAAACAGACGGACTCGCAGCCGCAGGGTCGGCAACGCAGCAATTCGTGACTGGGCGGGGTTACACTCGCCCAGCAGCGCCTCCCAGCGACGGAGATCGTCGGACGTGTCGAGGTCGTCGGGGCCCGGCGCTGAGCATCGGACCTCGATTACGCGCTCTTCGTAACGTGCGACCAGGGCATTGAGCCCGAGCCCGGGCGGCAGCGTCGGCGCTACGGCTGCAACATCCCAGGGCAAGACAAGCGGATGGCCGCGGCGTCCATCGCAGCTCGGCACGACGATCGAATCGGCCTGGACGGCGGCTTCCGCAAGCAAACTAGCAACGATCTCGGCAGTGATACCCGGGCAGTCGCCGGGCGCGATCAGTACGCGATCGGGCGGTAGCGGCAATGCGAGTGCCCAAAGCCCCAGCTCGATCGAATCGCGCATCTCGGCAGGTTGCGCGGGCGGAACGACGACCTCGGCGCCCGATTCTTTTGCGAGCGTGGCAATGGCTGGCCCCTCGGCTGCGCTTGCCGGCGGCGCGACCACCACGACGCGGTTGGCTCCGCCCTCCGTAAGCGCGGTCACAACTCGCGCCAGCAGCGCTTCGCCACCCAGTTTGAGGAGCAGTTTGGCGCGGCCCATCCGCGTGCTGCGTCCCGCTGCGGGCACGACGGCGCCGATCATGTCGAGCCCCCGACCTCGGCGCTGGCGCGATCGCTGTCACCTTTGCAGTTCGCGCCCCGGACAGGTCGTCGGTTTTGCTCAGTCGCCGGGGCGGAGCGGTGCGCCCAAGTTGCGGCGGGCGATCAACTCGGCGACGATGCTGATCGCGATCTCGGGCACCGACTGCGAGCCGATCTCCAGCCCGACCGGCGCCGACACCCGCTCCAGGTGCGCGGGCTCGATGCCCGTGGCGCGAAGGTTCTCGAAGATGAGCCGGATTTTGCGCCGGCTGCCGATAAGCCCGACATATCCGGCCGCGGTTGGCGCCAGGTAATAAAGAGCCTCCTGGTCGTGGCCGTGGCCGCGCGTCACGATCAAGGCGTAGGTCCGGGGCGTGATCTCCAGGCTCGTGAGCGCTTCCTCGAAGGGGGCGACCACGATCTGCTTGGCACTCGGGAATCGTTCGACGTTAGCGTATTGCCGGCGGTCGTCCACGACCCAGACGTCAAAGTCGACCTGCGCTGCCAGGCTGGCAACGGCCTGACCGACGTGTCCGGCGCCGACGATAAGCAGGCGAATGCGCGGCCAGTGGGGCAAGAGAGCGATGCCATTGCGCAAGGCCGGCCCGGGTCGCTCGCCCAGCGACGCCGCAAGTGCGGCGAGCCCGTCGGGCACGGGCCCGCCGGGCCAAGCCGCTGAAATCCGGCCGGCTTGATCGATCAAGAACCGGCTGCCTACAAGCGTACCGCCGGCGCGCTCTGAGTCGACAACGACGGCCTCGATAAACCCTTCGCCGGCCTCGATGGCTTGGTCGATCGACCGGAAATAACCCATCGCCCCCGGCCCGCGCGCCGACTGCGACACGACAACCATCTTCCCCCCGCAGATCAGGCCATCGGCCCAGGCATAGTCGTGATCGAGGACGAATGAGTGGACGGCCGGCGCTTCACCACCGGCCTGACGGATCGCCCGCTGCTTGACCTCGTTTTCGACGCATCCGCCGCCGAGCGTGCCGGCCTGCCCTCCGTCGGGATCGAGGACCATGAGCGCACCCGCCTTTTGGGGCGTTGACCCGCGCGTTTCGACGACCTGGCACACGATCAGCTCGCGACCGTGTTCCAGGCCTTCGATCAACCGCCCTATCACGTCGCGCATGCGATCGTTTTCCTCACTCAAAATCGGGAGCCCACGCAACCAAGTGGCCACGCACAATTTTTGTGGTGCAGGCGTCTCGCCTGCCCGGCGTGCAGGCTGGAAGCCTACACCACAATCGCCCAGAGTTTTCTGCGGTTCCACTTAGCGGTGCGCTGCCACTTGACTCCCATGCCAGGCTATCTCGCCCCGGAGCTTGAGGCAATCTCTTTAAGGGATGGACGGCGGTTGAGTTCTTGGCCTGGTTCAAAAATAGGCTTTTTTGGGTAACACCGCGGACCGCGATTCGCGCCCAACGAGGCTTCCGGCGCTGCGTGCTGGTTTCAGAGATGGCCATTGCAAATGCGCGATTTATGGGGTGGTTCGACTCGGCGTGCGCACCCGTCGCGCCACGCGCGCTTTTTACGCATAATATGCGGCCCTTTCCGGTTTTCTCTAACGCGACTGAGCCTCACGACTATCTCGGCTCTACTGCTCTATTGCCGCGAAGCGGCAATGGCAGTTCCTTCAAGAAAGTAATAAGTAGACAGTAGACCGCAGCAGAGCGGGCGACGGCTTATCTGGTCTCCTCACTCCTTTCTCCGCTCTACTGCTCTATTGCGGCGGAGCCGCAATTGTCAAGTTCCGAAAGAGGGCCGGAATATGGCGCAATTTGAATCGATTCTTGTGCTTACATGATCCTAATGGTTTCAGCGAAATTGGCTTCTTTCGTCGCATTTTCGTCGATTTTGGCGATCGCGATCATGTGGTCGCGGTGGTGCTGCACGCTGTCTGCATCGATGACGTCGGCGCGCTCGGAACGATCGTCCTGGACATCGCCCGAGCCAATCCGGTGAAGAGCCGCGAGCTTTGAGCCATCGCATTTCAGATCCCAGTTCCGCGTGGTAGTGCTTCACCAGGGCGCTCGTATCGAAGAAGTAGCGCGGCATCTAGAATCGGTCTTCCCTCTCTTCGATGACGGCCTGGGCCATCGAGCCCGGGATCTTCGAGAGCATCCGGCGGACCTCTTCAATTGATGGCACATCCTTGCCTTCGACCTCGCGGGCGCAAGACTCGACGGCCTCGTAATCAATGAGATCTTCCAAGGTAGGCGTTGCGCCGTTGGCTACCTCAGCCGGTCTGCTGTCCAGCTCCGAGGTGCGGAGGTGTCCCCGGAGGATCTGGTGAATGTAGCCGGCCAAGTTCTGCCGGCGGCCTGCCGGTTGTAGGGGCTATTTCGTGCGTGCGCTTTATCCGGTCGAAAATCGGAGCCCATTGGAGCACATTATTAATTCTGGGCAGGTCCCGCGAATTCCCCGTAGCCTTTGCTGGTCGAGATGCGGGATTCGGCCGATCCGTCCGCTGGACCGACCACGAAATCGGCGAAAAGACACGAAAGGGAGAGCAGAGTCCAAAGCGGGGCACCGGTAGCAACGCGAGCGTTCGCAGGGTTTGATTCCCTCGTGTATCTCGCTGATTTCGTGATTGAATGATCCCCTTGGTCGGTTTCAGAGATGGCCATTCCAAATGCAATCTATGGTGCGGTTCGACTCGGCGTGCGCACACACCCGCGTGCGCGCGACGCGCGCCTTTTACAGTAATATGCGGCCTTTTCCCATTTTCCCTAACGCATCTCAGCCGAAAACCGTGCAAAGCCATGCTGGAAGTGATTGGCAGTTCTCGGGATACTTTTTTTTGAATAAAAAAACTAGAGGACCATTTTGCGCACTTCATGTCGCGTTCATGAGTTCACCGCGCGGCACGCGATTTCAAATTTCAAACTGAGACGCTACCTGCCTCGGGCTGAGTTTGACACGACAGAGGAATTGCCGTGGATTGCCGTGGACTGCCGTGGAGAGTGCTCGACGGCTTTGCGAACCCGGTATCTTCTTCCCCTACCTCATTATTGACCGGTGGCAGTTCGTGTGGCAGTACGCACGCCTGTCAACGGCGACGCGGGAGTAGCGCATCGCCGACACCCTGATCGAAAACCCGATCCTGAACTCGCCCTTCCGGGAGCCGACGCGGCACTTCAAGTTCACCGACGAAGGTATTACCAACGAGATCGCGCAGGGCCGGCGCTCTGAGTGGCCACGCACCACGGTTGTGGTGCAGGCGAGACGCCTGCACCACAACCACAGACCACATTGAGCGCAGGCGAGACGCCTGCACCACAACCACAGACCACATTGAGCGCAGGCGAGACGCCTGCACCACAACCACAGACCACATTGAGCGCAGGCGAGACGCCTGCACCACAAAGGAGAATTGATCAACTTATTTTGGCACGGCCTAATTTGAGCACCGACCGACTGCGCGCGAGTGCCCCGCCGCGGCGGCTCGACCAGTAATGTGCGCAAGTTAACACCCGGGGGCGCGAATAGTCGCTAGACTGAATGCGGATTGAGTCGGTTCCCCTGAGTATCATGGGTTGCCATCGATGGGAGGTGTCGCATGAGTCGAGCGCGGATCGGCGGATTGGCGATTCTCGTGATTTCATTCTCCCCCGAGCTCTTCGGGCAGGAGAACGGCGATATCAGAGAGTTGAAGCTCCGGGATTGGAAACCCAAATCGATGCTGATCACCAAGGCAACGGAGGTCCCCAAGCCGGCGTTTCCGGCGATCGACGTGCACAACCACTTGGGCGGCGGTCGGCAGGTCCTCACGCCGGAGCGCGTGCAGCACTACCTCACTGAGATGGACGCGGCGGGGGTTCGAGCGGCCGTTAACCTCGACGGCGGCTGGGGCGAGCGGCTAAAGGGGACGCTCGCGGCCCTCGACAACGCGCACCCGGGCCGGTTTCTCACTTATGCCCTGATCGACTTTTCGGGGATCGACGAGCCGGGCTGGTCGGACCGCGAGGCAACGCGGCTGAAAGAGAGCTTCGAGGCCGGCGCCAAGGGACTGAAGTTCCACAAGACCTTTGGCCTCGGCGTCCGTTATTCTGACGGCCGGTACATGCCGGTCGACGACCCCAAGCTCGATCCGATTTGGGAGGTCTGCGCCAATACAAGCGGCCGGTCGAAATTCACACGGCTGATCCCGGCGCGTTCTTCACGCCGCTCGATCGGTTCAGCGAGCGGTGGCATGAGCTCAACCAACACCCCGACTGGCTGTTTCACGGCAAGGGCCATCCCCGCCGCGCCGACCTCCACGCCCAGCGCATGCGGGTCATCGAGCGCCATCCGAAGACGACCTTCATCTGCGCCCACATGGCCAACGACGGCGAAGATCTCGCCGCAAGTCGCAGAGTGGCTCGATCGTTATCCAAACATGTACGTAGATATTGATGCAAGAATCTCCGAGCTGGGCCGCCAACCATACTCGGCGCGCCGGTTCTTGATCAAGTACCAGGATCGCGTGATGTTCGGCACCGACACGCCGCCCAGCCGGGCCGCCTACCGGATTTATTACCGCTTCCTCGAGACCGACGATGAGTACTTCGACCCCGCCGGCGGGCATCATCCCCAGGGGTTCTGGATGATCTACGGCGTGTTCCTGCCGCGCGACGTGCTCGAAAAACTCTACGTGAAGAATGCCGAGCGGCTGCTCTTTGGGCTCGCGGGGCAGGGGAAGTGAGAGCGGCCTATGTGCGGCACGGCATTTTGGTGAGTGCACCTGGGGGAATTGCAACGGAAGCGACAGTCAGCCGTGGCGCGCTTGGCGGAACTGCTGTGTGTGTTCTACCTTGCTGTTCCCGTCAGCCCGGCGCCCCTGGTTCGTTCGAAGCGACGGCGCCGTCCTCCAGTCGTAGGAAGTGGACTTGCCCGTTACTGTCGCCGGCGACAAGCGTACGGCCGTCGGCGGAGACGGCGCAAGAACTCACCGCGGCGTCGGTGTAGAATGTGGCACGCGGCTCCCCAGTGGCCAGGTTCCAGACGCGCACCGTGCGGTCATCTGACCCCGAGACGGCGGTAAGACCGTCAGGCGTCACCGCCACCGCGCGGACCCCGCCATCGTACCCGTCCAAAGTTCGTGACTCCCCGGTCGCCGGGTCCCAAACCCGCACCGTGCGGTCAACTGACCCCGAGACGGCGATGTGGCCATCAGTCGTCACCGCGACCGCGCGGACCTCGCCGCCGTGCCCCACCAACGTGCGCGCGTCACCGGTGGCCTGGTCCCAGACCCGCAACCTGCCGTCGTCCGACCCCGAGACGACAGTGCGCCCGTCGGGCGTCACCGCCACCGCGTTGACACGTCCGCCGCGTCGCTGCAGAGCCCGCTCCAAGATCGTGTCCGTCCGGATATTCTCAGACCACCAACCGTAATCCGGCGCCGGTACGAACGTGGGGCCTGCGGGCGTCGCCGGCTCCGGGAGAACTCGGCCGCGGTGTCCCTCAAGGGTCCGCGCCTCTCCGGTAACCAGGTTCGAGACATGCACCACCGTGCGGTCTCCCGACCCCGAGACGGCCATGCGAACGTCGGGCGTCACCGCGAGCGCGTTGACACCGCCGAAGCGTCCCACCGAGTCGCGGGCCTCCCCAGTGACCAGATTGCAGACCCGCAACCAACCGAAATGCGAGCCTGACACGGCGGTGCCCCCGTCGGGCGTGACCGCAACCATGAGGAGCCGGCCGCTGTGTCCGTCGAGCGTCCGCGCCTCCCCGGTGGCCGAGTCGCAGACCCGCACCGTGCCGTCATCCGAACCCGAGACGGCGGTGCGGCCGTCGGGCGTCACGGCTACCGAAAAGACCTCGCCCCCGTGCCCCTCCAGCGCCCGCGCCTCTCCGGTGGCCAGGTCCCAGATCCGCACCGTGCCGTCATCCGACCCCGAGACGGCGGTGCGGCCGTCGGGTGTGACAACTACCGAGCGGACCCACGCGCCGTGCCCCTTCAGTGTCCGCGCCTCGCCGGTGGCCAGGTCCCAGACCCGCACCGTGCCGTCGGACGACCCCGAGACGGCGGTGCGGCCATCGGAGGTCACGGCCACCGCGTTGACCCAGTTCGCGTGCCCGACCAGCGTCATTGTATGGCCGGTTAATAAGTCCCAAACCCGCACCGTTTGGTCGTCCGACCCCGAGACGACGGTGCGGCCATCGGGCGTCACCGCCACCGCACGTACCCATTGGTCGTGCCCCTCCAGCGTCCGCACCTCTCCGGTGACGAGGTCCCAGACCCGCACCGTCCGGTCGCGCGACCCCGAGACGGCGGTGCGGCCGTCGGGCGTCACCGCCGCCGCATTGACCCAGCCGCCGTGGCCTTCCAGTGACCGCACCTGGCCGGTCGCCAGGTTCCAGACCCGCACTGTGTGGTCCGAGGAACCCGAGATGGCAAAACGTCCGTCGGGCGTCACCGCCACCGCGCGGACTTCGCCGCCATGTCCCTCCAGCGTCCGCGCCTTCCCTGTGGCCAGGTCCCAGACTCGCACGGTCTTGTCTGACGAACCCGAGAGGGCGGTGCGACCATCCGCCGTCACCGCCACCGCGCAAACGAGTTCGTTGTGCCCCTCGAGCGTCCGCACCTCGCCAGTGGCCAGGCTAAAGACCCGTACCCTGCCGTCTTCCGATCCCGAGACTGCGGTGGCGCTGTCTGGGGTCACCGCAACCGCGAGGACCAATCCGCCGAGCGCTTCCAGCACCCGCAGCAGCGGGCTGTCGGCCCGGGTCAGGCTGGGCCGCAGGAGTCGCAGCCACGAGTTTTCTTCGGCGGCCTGATCAATCTGCGCGACCAGCCTTTGGATCCCAGCGGACTTGATTCCCATCAACCGCCCATAGAGCTGGCTCCGCAACGCGGACGGGTCGCGAGCCAGCACGTGCGCCGACTGGCCGAACGCGCAGAGAGATACTTGAGGTCTTGGTCCGCGGGAACGCGGGCCGCGTCATCGCGCAGCGCGATCGGGTCGGTCGCATGCAGCTTGGCCGTCAGCCAGGAATAATCGAGCAAGAGCTCGCGCAGCCGATCTTCACGACCAGCCTCAATCAGATGACTGGCGATGTGACGCCAAGCGTACGGGTCGGCGAGTCTGCGCAAGTCGCCCCAGCCATCGATCAGGCGAGCGTGGAGTACGGAGGCATCCGCGAGCTGCCGCACCAGGTAGGCGCGGAAGACATCATGCAGCCGAATGGACTTGGTGCTTGCGTCATACTTGACCAGCGAGCGACGACCCAGCTCATGCGCGAGCTGCTGGGTCCTGAAATCGGAGAGTCTCCAGAGCGCTCGAAGCGTGGTGCACGGCACCGCGACGTCCTCGGGGAAAACGGCCAATTCCTCGTAGCGGCGGCGGTCGTCCGGGTTCAGTCGCTTCAGGCTGGCATCGATCGTGAGCCGGGCAGACCGCTCACGCCGAAGGCCCGTCTCCTCGGAAGTCGCTGCAGGCTCGAATGCTGTCAGTCCCTCTTCGTCGAGCCCCGCTTTAACCAGAGCAAGGGCCTGCTGGGGCGACTCGCCGTCTTCGATCATGAGGAAAAGCTCGGAGGCGATGAGGTTGATCAAGAGCGGCCAGCGCCAAGGCGCCGGACGGCAAGGTCGCGGAATGCCGGCAGTTGATCATCAGATGGCCGGTGCCGGTCCGGGAGGCCTTTCATGAGCATCTCGACCGCCAGATCGGCATCGGGCTCGTCGATCGTCACCCACAGATTGTGCCCATCGGCGTTGGGACTGCCCTCAGGCCGCGCCGCGCGGCGAGTCTCTGCGGCCACCGTGATCTCGCGGGTTGTAAACAACCTCGCAGCGTCGTTACCACCTTCGAGAAACGGTTTTGCGTGATCGGCCGACCAGAACGTCGTCAATCACGATCAGCAGTTCCTTGTCTTCCAGCTTCGGCCGAAGCTGTTGCCGCGCCTGCTCCTCGTCCGTGAAGCCGGGGGTCTCGCCGGTGAGCTCCTTGTAGAGCTTGGCCAGCGCATCGCGAACGTTGGGCTTCTCACCCAAAGTGACCCAGAGGATGCCATCGTCAAAGGCCTCCTGGATCGCCGGGTCCCGGCAAATGTCCTTGGCGAGGGTCGTCTTGCCGAACCCGCCGGGCCCGTGCAGCGAGGTGGTGATCGCGATCGGCGACCGGCGGTCGGCGTAGAGCAGCAGGGCACGGAGCTGGTCGTACTCGGCCTGGCGGCGCACGTAATTGACAGGAAGATCGGTCGGGGCCGTGTTCGGTACCCGTGGGGGCCGGCCGGGCCGATCGAGCTGGCGGACGAAGCGGTCCCACTCATGCGCGAATTGGTAATCGTGGCCTGGTGGAGGCCGATCCCACGGCGAAGGCCAGTTGGGCTGAAAGTCGTAAAATGTGATCCTGGTGAGCTTCTCAAGCCAGCGCGGGAACCTGTCGAACGGGATTTCGTCCTTGGGCGCCCCCATGACCGGGTAAATCCAGACGCCTTGCTGACGGGCGTAACGCAGCTCCTTCTGGACGACGGGGGCCAACTCTTCATGCAGCGCACTGGGCGTGACGATCAGCACCAGAAAGCGCACCTGGTCGAGCGCTTGCTGGATCTGGGGCCACCACTGCAGGCCGCCCTCGAGCGAGACGTGGTCTTTCCAGATCTCAAGCGCCGGCGATTCGCGCGTGCAGGCGCACCCGCACGGCCTCGGCGAATGCCGCGCCGTCGCGGTTGGCGAACGAGATGAAGACGTCGGGGGCGCGGTGCATGCGAGGACCACCTTCGCGGCTGGACGAGCCGGCAGCCTCTCCGCTTGGTCTGTTCGAGTACCATTATGATCGGTGCGCGGCACGAACGAAACCAGCCGCAAGGCCGGAATCACGAGCTCATGCCCGGGACGACTGCTTCGCGGCGCTCGTAGACCTCTCTCGCGCCGGCCGATTACGACCGGGCCACCGGAACGAAGCGCACGGTCGCCGGCCGCAAGCCAGAGCAATACCGCCTGCTGATCCGGACTTTTTTGTTGACTTCCGCTGCCGGCTCTTACCTGTTAAGCGCCGGATTCGCCACTACCTCGGTTAGACGCGCTCTGGCTCGCTCGTCTTCAGCTCGTCCACAAGACTCGAATGTACAATGCTCGCCATCACCGTCCGAAGCCTGGCGCTGATCCTTGATACGCCGAACCGACAACCGTCGCCAACCCGGAGCTTCGCCGCAATATCCATCGTCAGCGCGAGACGGCCTGATGCCGTCACTTGCACCTCAAGACGAAGGACGGCAAGATAACTCGCTTCGGCCCAGACTCGAACGCCGTCAGGGAATTCTTGCGAGGGTTTAAGGCTGTGACGAATGACTTACTACAAGGTATCCGAATATGGCTGTCCGGATCGATTCCGGACGAGGTCGGGCCCGAGGAAAAGCAACGTATCCGCGATTTCGTGTCGGCCTTTGCCAAGCAGGTCTTCCATCGAGGCGGACGCTTGGTGCACGGCACACACCCGTCGATTCGAGACGTCCTTCTCGATGCGGCCCGGGAGTATAAGACGAGCAAGGGACAGAAGGCTGGGCTCGTCATGGTGGTCTCACGCCTCTATTCAAAGGAACCGGAGCAAAATGGCGTCAAGCTCGCGGAGTGGAACGCGCTGTGCGCCGAGAAGGTCATCGAGACCAGGGAAGCCCTGGCCGATCCAGCCACCGGAGAGATCTCGATTCCGGGCAGTTTGCGGATACTCCGCGACGTCCTGGTCGAGCAATGCAATGCGATCGTCGCCGTGGGCGGGAGATGGGAGGTCGCCGCGGAGATGGCCGGCGTCCCCGACGAGATCGATCTGGCGAAGGAGAATCAACTGCCGCTCTTCCTGCTGGGAGGGCTCGGCGGCGCGACCCGGGAATACCTCGAGTCTCACCGCGAGTTGCTTCGGGATTGTCGCAACGGGCTGACCGAACAAGAGAACATTGCGCTTTCGAAAGTCGGCGATCCCGACGAGCTGTCCAAGCAGGTCGTCGAACAGATATCCAGGCTGCCGCTGCGATGGCGAACGCCGCAGAGCGGACGCCCATTCCGAATCCTCTGCCTCGATGGGGGCGGGATCCGCGGGGCTTTTACGGCGGCCGTGCTCAAGTACTGGGAGCAAGCCACCGGGCGCAAGGTAGTCGATCATTTCGACCTGATCGCCGGCACGTCGACGGGCGGGATCCTCGCGATCGGGCTCGGCTTGGGCATGCCAGCCTCGGAGATGCTGGATTTCTACGTGAAGGAAGGTGGCACGATCTTCCCGATCGAGCAAGAAATCCAGTGCCTTCGCCATTCGTTCCGCCACTGGTTCGGCGCTAAATTCGATCAGAGTGTGCTGAGGAAGAAGATCGACGCCGCGTACAAAACCGCGCCGGTAAAGACTTCCGTCCTCGACGACGCCCTCACCCGATTGGTGATCCCGGCCTACAACACCGCAGCCGACACTCTCGTCATCTTCCGCACTCCGCATGGCTCTGGGGGGGCTATCGACAGAGGCCGGAACACCGTCGAAGTCGCGCTCGCGACCGCCGCAGCGCCCACGTACTTCAATCCGACTAAGGTCGGTCACATCCTCGCCGTGGACGGCGGGGTCTGGGCGAACTCTCCGACCACGATCGCGCTGGCCGAAGCCGTCCAGGAGCTCGGCGTTGCGATCGAGCGCGTGGAGATGCTCAGCGTCGGGACGACCTATTCCCCCTCGCTCGAAGGACAGCCGCTCCTGCTGGACGGGAAGATGGTCGGAGCTGCGATCAAGCCCGTAGTCGGCTGGCTACCCGCCAAGCTGGCTTCGATCTTCTGGAAGCCGATGCGCATCCAGGGTAAACTAGGATGGCTACCAAACATCGCGGGGTTCTTGATGAAGACGCAGAGCCAGACGGCGGAGCACGTCTGCGAAAGGCTGCTCGGCGATCGGTTCCTGCGGGTGGACGAGGCGACCGTGGACACGAGCCTCGACGACGTTAAGGCGGTCGATCGCCTGATCGGGCTGGCCGAGAATGTGGCCAGAAGGAGGCTCCCACACGTGAAGGAGCGGTTTCTAAACGGCGTTCCGGTCGACCCGTGGCGATAGGCCGTCGACCGCGTGTCCCACGTGGCGGCTGCGCGTCGGCCGAGCGATCGAGGTCAAGTCAGGTTGTCGCGCGTCCATGCCGGAAGGTCGAGGCGCGCTCTAGGGATCTGGCCCATGTCGAAGGTAAGACGCTATCAACTGGTCGCGCTCGGGCCGGCGACCGACCGGTTCTGGGACGAACTCGAGGCCGGGCGATTTCTCACGGCCTATCCCGCCAAGCCGATGATCCCCCTCCAATACACCGGCGGCGCATCTCGCTTGGTAGTCGCGGAACTTGGCGAGGGGTCGAACCCCGACTGGCGAATCCTCGAGCACGAGCAGGACGCGACGTCGATGCTGCGGTATCGCCGGTTGCTGAACGCAGCGTTAGCGTATATCTGACGATCGGAGTTCGTTCGGCAGCGTATCGCGGCCAGTTCCAGCGATAGTCAGTCGTGCGAGATGCAGAGAATGACGAACCCGGGGCTTAAGGCGCCTGCTCACCGTTCGAGCTTCAAGAAATGGACCCGGCCGGCGGCGTCTCCAGCCACGACAAGCTGTGCGTCTGCGCTGACCGCGCACGCGCCGACCGCAGTTTCAGCTTGAAAAGCAGCGATGGCACGGCCACTGGAGAGGTCCCATACCAAGATCGCGGCGTCCCCCGACCCTGAGACCGCCGTGCGCCCGTCTGGCGTCACCGCAACCGCATTGACGCTCTCACGGTGTGCTTCCAGGACCCGCGACTGACCGGTGGCCAAGTTCCAAACCCGGACCGTCTTGTCGTACGAACCCGAGACCGCAGTTCGCCCGTCCGCTGTCAGTGCCAATGCAACGACCGAGCCGCTGTGCCCTTCCAGGACCCGCGACTGACCGGTGGCCAAGTCCCAAACCCGGACCGTCTTGTCGTGCGA
Organism: uncultured Isosphaeraceae bacterium; assembly: GCA_963830625.1. GTDB lineage: Bacteria > Planctomycetota > Planctomycetia > Isosphaerales > Isosphaeraceae > CAWHMZ01. Next base: position 119,978 of record CAWHMZ010000011.1, read on the forward strand.
CCCCGAGACCACGATCCGCCCGTCCGCTGTCAGTGCCAATGCATCGACCCGGTCGCCGTGCCCTTCCAGGACCCGCGACTGACCAGTGGCCAAGTCCCAAACCCAGACCGTCTTGTCGTCCGACCCCGACACCGCGGTGCGCCCGTCCGCTGTCAGTGCCACTGCAGTGACCAGGCTGCTGTGCCCTTCCAGGGCCCGCGACTGACCGGTCGCCAAGTCCCAAACCCGGACCGTCTTGTCGTGCGAACCCGAGACCGCGGTTCGCCCGTCCGCAGTCAGTGCCACTGCATCGACCGAGTCGTTGTGCCCTTCCAGGGCCCGCGACTGACCGGTCGCGAAGTCCCAAACCCGCAACGTCTGGTCGAACGACCCCGAGACCGCGGTCCGCCCGTCCGCACTCAGTGCCACCGCCGTGACCCAGTTGCTGTGCCCTTCCAGGACCCGCGACTGACCGCTGGCCAAGTCCCAAACCCGGACCCTTCGGTCGCCCGCCCCCAAGACCGCGGTTCGCCCGTCCGCACTCAGTGCGACTGCGTTGACCCGGTCGCCGTGCCCTTCCAGGACCCGCGACTGACCAGTGGCCAAGTCCCAAACCCGGAGTGTGCGATCGGACGACCCCGAGACCGCGGTTCGCCCGTCCGCTGTCAGTGCGACTGCATCGACCCAGTCGCTGTGCCCTTCCAGGATCCGCGACTGACCAGTGCCCAAGTCCCAAACCCGCACCGTCTTGTCCCAGGACCCCAAGACCGTGGTTCGCCCGTCCGCACTCAGTGCCAATGCAACGACCGAGCCGCTGTGCCCTTCCAGGACCCGCGACTGATCCGTGGCCAAGTCCCAGACCCGGATCCTGCCGGACGACTCCGAGACCGCGGTTCGCCCGTCCGGACTCAGTGCCACCGCGTTGACCACGTAGCTTTGCCCTTCCAGCGCCCGCGACTGACCGGTGAGCAAGTCCCAAACCCGGACTGTTTTGTCGGACGACCCCGAGACCGCGGTTCGCCCGTCCGCACTCAGTGCCACTGCATTGACCCAGCCGCTGTGCCCTTCCAGGACGCGCGACTGACCGCTGGCCAAGTCCCAAACCCGGACCGTCTTGTCCCAGGACCCCGAGACAGCGGTGCGCCCGTCCGCAGTCAGTGCCACCGCCTTGACCACGTCGCCGTGCCCTTCCAAGACCCGCGACTGACCGGTCGCCAAGTCCCAAACCCGTACTGTCCGGTCGTACGACCCTGAGACCGCGGTGCGCCCGTCCGCACTCAGCGCCACCGCTTTGACAATGTGGCTGTGCCCTTCCAGGACCCGCAGAAGCGGGCTGTCGGCCGGGGTCAGCGCGGGTCGAAGCGGCCGCAGCCACGAGCCCTCGTCCGACGTCTCACCGAGCTGCTGCACCAGCCGCCGTACGCCGGGTGACTCGATCGCCATCAGCCTTCCATAGAGCTGGCCGCGCAGCGCTGCTGGATCTCGAGCCAGCACGGATGCCGACTGGTTGATTGCTCTGGCCAGATACTTAAGGTCTGGGTCATCGGGGAAACGGACCGCATCATCGCGCAGCGCGATCGGATCGGTAGCCCGAAACTTTGACCGCAGCCAGCGGTAGTCGAGCAAGAGCTCGCGCAGCCGGTCCTTGCGACCCGCCTCGATCAAGTGGTGCGCCACGTGGCGCCAGGCGTAGTCGTCGGGTAAATGGTACAAGTCGCCCCAGCCATCGATCAGGCATTTGTGGAGCGCCGGCAAGCCATCGACTTGCCCGACAAGATAACTGCGGAACACGTCGTGCAGACGGATCGACTCGTTCGCCGGATCGTACTTCAGCAACGAGCGTCTGGCGAGCGCCTCGGCGAGCTGTTTGGTCTTGAACGGGGAGAGTCCCCAAAACGCTTGCAGAGTCGTGCAGGGCACGGACCTGTCTTCGGGAAAAACAGCCAGCGTCTCGTATCTCTCGCGATCTTCCTGCGCTAGACGTTTGAGGCTCGCGTTGATCGTGAGTCGGGCCGAGCTCTCACGCCGGCGGGCTGTCTCTGCGGGATCGTCCCCGGGCTCGAAGGCGATGAGCCCCTCCTCATCCAGACCTTGGTTGACGTCCGCCAGGGCCTGCTGCAGCGTCGCGCCGGAAAGTTCCTTTAGTCTGAACTCGGCTGTCACCAGGTCGATCAGGAGCGGCCAGCGACCCAGGCGCCGCACGGCCAGGTCGCGGTAGAGCGCAATCTGGTCTTGCGGCGGCCGCGCGGGCAGACCCTCGAGAAGCATCTCGACGGCAAGATCGGCGTCGGGCTCGTCGACTGTCACCCACGCGTCGTTCCGACTCGGCCTGGCGTCGGGTTCGCGATGGGCGAGAGCGCGCGCTTGGGCGGCTACGGTCAGTTCACGGGTTGTAAACAGCCTGGCGGTTCGAGCGCCACCCTCAAGAAACGGCTTGACGTGATCGGGCGACCACACGTCGTCGATCACAACCAACAGGTCCTTGTCCTCGAGTTTCGGCCGCAGTTGCTGGATCGCCTGCTCCTCGTCCTTGAACGCTGAAGTCTCGCCCGTAAGCTCGTCGTAGAGCTTCGCCAGCGCGTCGCGGACGTTGGGCTTTTCGCCCAGCGTGACCCAGAGAATCCCGTCGTCGAAAGCCTCTTGAATATCCGGGTCGCAGCACAGGTCCTTGGCCAAGGTCGTCTTGCCAAAGCCGCCGGGACCGCGGAGCGAGGTCGTGATCGCCACGGGCGACTTGCGATCATCCGCGAGCAACATCGCGCGGAGCCGCTCATATTCGGGCTGCCTTCGCACGTAATTCGTCGGCAAGTCGGTCGGCGCCGTATTCCGCACTCGCGGCGGGCGGCCGGGCCGATCGAGCTGACGGACGAAGCGATCCCACTCGCGTTTGAACTGGTAGTCGTGGCCCGGCGCAGGCTGATCCCAACCCGATGGCCATGTGGGCTCGAAGTCGTAGAAGGTGATCTTGGTGAGCTTGGCGAGCCAGCGCGGGAACTTGTCCAAACGGATCTGGTCCTTGGGCGCCCATCACGGGGTAGATCCAAACGCCTTGCTGGCGGGCGTAGCGCAGCTCTTTTTGCACGACAGGCGAGCTCGGGCTGCAGGGCGCAGGGCGTCACGACGAGAACCAGGAAGCGCACTTCGTCGAGCGCCTGCTGGATTTGTTCCCACCACCGCAGGCCACCTTCGAGCGAAATGTGGTCTTTCCAGAGACGAGGCGCCGGCGATTCGCGCTCGAGACGTACCCGCACCGCCTCGGCGAAGGCTTCGCCGTCGCGGCTGGCGAACGAGATGAAGACTTCGGGTTGCTCGTGCATGCGATTACGAGTCTCGTTTGGCTCCGGCCGGCCGCCGTTTCGGCCGCGTTACCGAGTCGCTCCCTCGATGGTCCGCTCCGATAGTATGATAACTATCACCAAACTCCGCGTTGTTGCCGCGTGCTCACCGTTCGAGCTTCAAGAAAAGAACCCGGCCGGCGCGATCCCCAGCTACGACGATCTGGCCGTCGGCGCTGACCGCGCACGCATGAATCGGCGCATCAGCGTGAAAATCCGCGATGGCACGGTTTCCGGAGACGTCCCATACCAGGATCGCGCCATCGTCCGACCCTGATACCGCGGTCCCCCCGTCAGGCGTCACCGCAACCGCATTCACGCTCTCACGGTGTGCTTCCAGGGCCCGCGACTGACCGGTCGCCAAGTCCCAAACGCGGACCGTCTGGTCGTACGAACCCGAGACCGCGGTGCGCCCGTCGGCACTCAGTGCCACTGCGTAGACCGAGCGGCTGTGCCCTTCCAGGGCCCGCGTCTTTCCAGTGGCCACGTTCCAGACGCGCACGGTGCGGTCATCTGACCCCGAGACCGCGGTGCGCCCGTCCGCTGTCAGTGCCACCGCATTGACCGCGTGGCTGTGCCCTTCCAGGGCCCGCGACTGACCGGTCGCCACGTCCCAAACCCGGACCGTCTTGTCGTCCGATCCCGAGACCGCGGTGCGCCCATCCGCTGTCAGTGCCACCCCACTGACCCAGTTGCTGTGCCCTTCCAAGATCCGCGACTGACCGGTCGCCAAGTCCCAAACCCGCACCGTCCTGTCGCACGAGCCCGAGACCGCAATGCGCCCGTCCGCGGTCAGTGCCACTGCATTGACCAAGTTGCTGTGCCCTTCCAGGGCCCGCCACTGACCGGTCGCCAAGTCCCAAACCCGCACCGTGTCGTCGTCCGAACCCGAGACCGCGGTGCGCCCGTCGGCTGTCAGTGCCACTGCATTGACCGTGTTGCTGTGCCCTTCCAGGGCCCGCGACTGACCGGTCGCCAAGTCCCAAACCCGCACCGTCTTGTCGTCCGAACCCGAGACCGCGGTGCGCCCGTCCGCACTCAGCGCCACCGCACGGACAAAGTGGCTGTGCCCTTCCAGGGCCCGCGACCGACCGGTCGCCAAGTCCCAGACCCGGACCGTCTTGTCGTCCGAACCCGAGACCGCGGTGCGCCCGTCCGCGGTCAGTGCCACCGCATTGACCGCGTACCTGTGCGCTGCCAGGGCCCGCGACTGACCGGTCGCCAAGTCCCAAACCCGGACCGTCTTGTCGTCCGAACCCGAGACCGCGGTGCGCCCGTCCGCTGTCAGTGCCACGGCAGTGACCCGGTTGCTGTGCCCTTCCAGGGCCCGCGACCGACCGGTCGCCAAGTCCCAGACCCGGACCGTCTTGTCGTCCGAACCCGAGACCGCGGTGCGCCCGTCCGCTGTCAGTGCCACTGCAGTGACCAGCTTGCGGTGCGCTTCCAGGGCCCGCGACTGACCGGTCGCCAAGTCCCAAACTCGGACCGTGTTGTCCCAGGAACCCGAGACCGCGGTGCGCCCGTCCGCTGTCAGTGCCACTGCAGTGACCAGGCTGCTGTGCCCTTCCAGGGCCCGCGACTGACCGGTCGCCAAGTCCCAAACCCGGACCGTGTTGTCCCAGGAACCCGAGACCGCGGTGCGCCCGTCCGCTGTCAGTGCCACTGCAGTAACCTGGTCGCTGTGCCCTTCGAGGGCCCGCGACTGACCGGTTGCCAAGTCCCAAACCCGGACTGTCATGTCGAGCGACCCCGAGACCGCGGTGCGCCCGTCCGCCGTCAGTGCCAAGGCTTTGAGCACGTAGCTGTGCCCTTCCACGACCCGCAGCAGCGGGCTGTCGGCTGTGGTCAGCGCGGGCCGCAGCGGCCGCAGCCACGGGCCCTCGCCGGCCGTCTTACCGATCTGTTCCACTAGCCGCAGGACCCCGGGTGACTCAACCCCCATCAGCCTTCCGTAGAGTTGTCCGCGCAGGGCCGCGGGCTCACGAGCCAGCACGTGCGCCGACTGGTTGAGTGCTCTGGCCAGATACCGGAGGTCGGGATCGTCAGGGAAACGGGCCGCATCGTCACGCAGCGCGATCGGATCGGTCGCCCGGAGCTTGGCCCGGAGCCAGCGGTAGTCGAGCAGGAGCTCGCGCAGCCGATCCTTGCGGCCCGCCTCGATCAAGTGGTGGGCTACGTGGCGCCACGCGAACTCGTCGGGTGAATTGTGCAAGTCGCCCCAGCCATCGATGAGCCGAGCGTGAAGCGGAGCCAGTCCCGCAGTCGCTGCGAGCCGTTCGGCAAGATAGCGGCGCACCACATCATGGAGGCGCAATTGACGGTTGGAGATGGTGGCAAGCGCAAGATCGGCCAGGTGCTCGGCGAGCAACTCCGTGTCATCTTTGTCAAGTCCCCATAGCGCGGTAAGGGTCGTGAACGGAATCGGCGTCTCGGGGGGAAAGATCCCCAGCTCGAGCGTGCGCTCCGGCTCTACGTCTCGCAGGAACTCGAAGCTTACCTCGATCGTCCGGGCAATCGAGTACTCGCGTCGGGTCTCGTCGCGCGGATCGAACACGATTACGCCCTTGCGCTCGAGACGTTCCTCGATCACGTGCAGGCCGCGCACGAAGTCGCCGCCCTCGCGCTCGATTTGCTTGTTGAGCGCCTTGCCGGCCAGGGCGAGCATGATCGGCATTTCGCCGACTCGCCTGGCCAGTGATTGCAGCGCGACGCGATGTGCCGTCGACTGCCAGCGCTCGTCCAACTGGATCTCGACGAGATCGACCGATTCGTCGGGCTTCATCCGGTCGACCGCTACGCCCGCGGCGTTGACATCGGCGACGATGTCGTGCCTGCGTGTTGTAAACAGCCGGGCGCACTGGGGACCACCTTCGATAAAATCGGCAAGATCTGACCGCCGCCAGACGTCATCGATGACGATCAAGGCAGTGAGGTCTCTCAAAGTCTCCGCCACGGCGGATGCGGCCTCGCGGCGGCTGGCGAATTCGGGGGTCTTGGCCGTGAATGCGCGGTAGATGGATGATAAGCCGTGAATCACGCTCGACTCGTCCTTGCCGGGGCCGAGCTCGACCCAGACGATGCCGTCGGTGAACGCGTTGTAAATGTCGTCGTCGTGGCAGAGCGCCTTGGCCAGTGTGCTTTTGCCGAATCCGCCTCCACCTTCGATGGCGGTTGTGATCGCGACCGGGTTAACTCGTTGTTTGTCGAGGAGCAAGTCGCGGAGAGCCTCGTATTCCTGGGTGCGCTGGACGTAGGTCTTCGGTTTGTCGGGAACGAGGAACGGCGCTCGCAGCGGCGGCTCCGGCCGGCTCTTGATGTGCAGGACCAACCCGCCGCGTTCGCTGGGGTCCTTCCAGAAGTCGACATGGCGGATCATCTGGGGGATTTGCTGGATATCCGGCTTGATCGCCGGATCGTCGGGCATCACCGGCACGATACGGACGCGCCTGCTCCGCGCGCTCTTCCACTCCCACGGGACCCACTCGGAACCGAGCGCGCCCTTCGTCAGGACGAGAAGCATGAAGCGGACCTTGTCGAGGGCATCGAGGATCTGCTGCTTCCAGGGCTCGCCGCCTTGCATGTCCTCCGGTTCGAGCCAGCAGCGGATGCCCGCGGCCTCGAGGCAGTCGCGCAGGTCTTGGGCAAGCGGCCGCCCATCTGCATTCGCAAACGAGATGAAGACTTCAGCTTGCTCGTCTGGCATGGGACTCACGTTCCCGGCGACATGCGGGCGCTGCGAGACCGCGCGCGATTGAACTCACGGACTTCCTCGGGCGAGCCGCGTCGATCGATCACACAGTTTAACACTCGATTGAGTCGGATTCGACACGGGCGCGCTGCACCGGGCTGATGAAAACTCGGACTCTAAGTGGAACCGCGGAAAACTCTGGGCGATTGTGGTGTAGGCTTCCAGCCTGCACGCTGGGCAGGCGAGCCGCCTGCACCGCAACATTGTGCGTGGCCACTCAGCATTTGGCGCGGTCCACCCGTTTTGTTGCGCGAATCCCCTCTTCTTAGAGTCTCGCTCAATAACTTCTATGCGCCGTGGCGCATCTGCGCGGATGAGTACGAACGTAGTAGCAGGCACGCTCCGAGCGTGTGAGTTTTTTCGGAAATTCTAGTTGACATTTGTATTGTCTATGATATCCTATCACGCATTCATACGAATCGCCCAGATTCGGGCTGTCCACGCGTTGCAGGAAAAACGCCATGACGCGGCCCCTTTTTGACCCCAATGACTTGCCTGAGCCGCCATCGCCGGCACAAATTGCCCAGTCCATGCCCGCGGACAGGCCACGATTGCGCCGCCCGGTTCGCGACCAGGTCGAGATGCATACGGCATCCCTCGATGATTTGCTGGATGCAGACCATTCGGTACGCATTGTCTGGTCGGCCGTCTGTCGGCTCGACCTGAGTGCCTGGCTTAGGGACATCAAGGCGGTCAGGGGACACGTCGGCCGCGACGCCACAGACCCCCGCCTGCTGGTCGCATTGTGGGTCTTCGCCACCTTGAAGGGAATCGGCAGCGCTCGTGAGCTGGCTCGGCTCTGCTCCGAGTCTCTGCCTTACCGGTGGCTTTGCGGCGGGGTGAGCGTCAATTATCACATGCTTGCCGACTTCCGCTCTCAAGGCGGCGACAAATGGGACGAACTGCTCACGCAAATCGTTGCCGTCTTGTTGAACGCGGGTCTGGTGAAAATGCACCGGGCGGCTCAAGACGGTATGAGGGTGCGTGCCAGTGCTGGCAAGAGCTCGTTTCGCAGGCGCGGTCGACTGGAGGAATGTCTGGTAGAAGCGCGGCGGCAGGTTGAAACGCTCAAGCAACTTGCCGAGCAGGATGGAGAAGACCTGACACGACGCCAACGTGCCGCCCGCGAGCGTGCGGCGCGCGAGCGTCAGGAACGAATCGAAGCGGCGATGCGTGAGCGCGATGAGTTGCAGCAGCAACGGGAAGCCTCGGCGAAGAAGAGCGGTCGCAAGACGGATGAAGCTCGAGCGTCGACCACGGATCCCGAGGCGAGGACCATGAAGTTTGCGGACGGAGGATACCGGCCGGGGTATAACGTTCAATTCACTACCGACACCGAAAGCGGCGTCATCGTCGGTGCGGACGTGAGTAAGGCCGGGACCGACAGCGAAGAGCTGGTACCCATGCTTGATCAGTTGGACGAGCGTTACGACCGCGTGCCTGATGAAGCGCTCGTCGACGGCGGTTTCGCGACAGTGGAGACAATCGACGGGGCGGCCGAGCGCGGCTGTACCGTGTACGCTCCGCTCAAAGACGAGGAGAAGCAACGGGCGGAGGGAAAAGATCCGCATGCCCCCAAGAAAGGAGATAGCGAGGCGGTTGCTCAGTGGCGGAGCCGAATGGGAACCGAATCGGCCAAGTTGATCTATCGGCTGCGGTGCCAAACGGCGGAATGGGTGAATGCACAGTGCCGCAACCGCGGGCTCTGGCAGATGCCGGTACGCGGCCGGCCGCGTTGTCGCATTGTAGCACTGATCTATGCAATTGCTCATAATCTGGTCGCCGGTGAGAGGCTGCGCTTAGCCGTGGCCCAAGCCAGGGTTTGAACGTGATCCTGCGAAAACAGGTCAATATAGGAAGAATTATTTGACGTTATCGAGAACTCATTGATGAGCGGGCCGAACCGCAGGCCGTGATGGCGTCGGAATGGCGTGACCCCAGACCAAAATCGTCTGCCGGCTAATCTCCAGCGACTCCTCAAAAAGATCACGGCCTCTCCGCGTGCCGTAGCCCATTGCCGGAAAAACTGCTCCAACCAGATTCAGCCACGGCACGCGGAGCGTGCCTGCTACGCCTGCGGCTTCGCCGCGCTAGGCTGGTATCGCGCCCTTCGTTGCCTTCGTTAACTTCTGTTGAAGACGTCCTGGCAGCGGGGCGAATAGCGGGCGCATGGTGCAGGTTCGCGCCAGGGATTCTGAATGATCTACGGCGTGTTCCTGCCGCGCGACGTGCTGGAATAACTCTACGCGAAGAATGCCGAGCGACTGCTTGTTGGCCTTGCGAGCCGTGGGAATTGACGTCGGCCGGCATCAAGTCGACGGCCGCGATCGATGATATCGAGAGTCGCTCTTCTCCGCGCAGCTTGGGTCAGGGCAATGTCAACTTTTCGCCGCCTGCCTTGCTGATCAGGGCGCGGAGGACGACCTCGTCCATAGTCCCCGAGATAAGCCTGACCGACCCGTCCGCGAACGCTGCGTGGAACGCCCCCTTGCCGGCACATGTGTCGTAATAGCCGCCCAACTCGGGCAGAGGCTTCTCGGCGCTGTAAGGAATGTCTTCGGGTTTCGTCCAAGGGATCGGCCGCTTCACCTCCACGAACAGGATCGTCGTGGGTGCGCCATCGCGGATCGCGTCCAGAGCCGTCCCCTCTTTGTCGGAGAAGATGGTCTGTGGACCCGACAGGACGAAATAGCTCGTGGCGGTGGAGCTGGCCTCCGCACCGGGGGCGCGAAAGACCGTCGGGACCTTCTCCAGCAGCTCGCGATTGTGCGGGCTGTCCCAAGGTTCATCGAACCTGTACTGATCATAGAGCTTTTTCTGGCCAAGGTACGGCAGGATCGCAACCCGCCAGCTAAAAGTTGCCTTGCCGCCCGGTTTGAGCAGAGCGGCGGGTGGGAATGAGCCGTGGGCGGCGTGGTAGTCGCGCAGAGCTAGTGCGATCGTCTTCATGTTCTCGACGCTGCGGGGCCGGAGTGCGGCCTCGCGATTGCGCCCGGTTGCGGTGTCGGTCGCATCCCGACTGGGTTGGGCGGTTTCCGCAGTTCGGGTGTTTGGTTCCTGCGCACCCGCGACTTGCCTCGCGAGCAGGGCGATCCCTGACACCGCGACACCGGTCGCCGTCAGGGCCAAGGCCATCAGCCGCACTTTGTTCATGACCATGGCTCTCGGTACCTCCAATCTCCGACCCCTGACGGTTGCCGGAATCGACCTGGCTGTCGCGACCGTTGCGCTAATGGCGCAGACCCACCATGACTGTAAGCTCTATCGGCGGGGTTTAGCGAAGGCCTTTTTTTCAACCCGGCGCGTATCCTCCGGGATAAGCTCTCTTTCTAGTCGGGCGGTCCCTTTGGTTTCGATCGGTCGGCGTCAACCCTCTGTGCGGCGTGACTTCGCCGCCGCAGCACCGGGCGCGTGGAACAGCGGCATCGACTTGACCATGCTCTGCACCACTCCCCATCCCAACGGAACGAGCACCAGTAGCCAGCAAACGGCGATCAGCACCGGCGACGTTTTCTTTCGCAGTCGGCCACGATCAAAGCACCACCTGCTTCTCCCCTTTGACCTTACCGCGCGGTTGGGCGCGTCGATCTCGGCAAGCCAGCCGCGCAACAGCTTGGCGCGGTCGGTTTTTCCCGCCTTCTGGGCGGCATCGAGGGCCTGCTGGGCTTCGGCTCGGGTCATGGCCCCTTCGACCGTTTTCGCCACGCGCTGGGCGCGGTCGACGTCGGCTTCATCGAGCTCGATGCCGGTAGTTCCCGGCGCGAGCAAGCTGGTCTGGGGCTCGCGCCGCGGCTCAAGCCCGAGCGCCGTCCCGAGCGCAAAACCCAGCACGCGCGGCATCGGCTCGTCGATGCCCCCCTTGACTTCGTTCAACTGGGCGCCCTCTTGAACGACCACGATGTCGTCGCCCAGATGCGCCCCATTCATCGGCAGAGCGTGGAAAAAGTACGCTTGCACGCCGTCGAACACACGGGTTTCCTTGGGCATGAGCATTTGCAGGTCGCTTGCAGACGGCATGCCGCCATTGAGCTTGGCCATCAAGCGGAACCGCTCGGTCTGAACGGCCGGCTCGTGCACAGTCGACTCGAGCCCGAAATAGATGCCGGCCGGATGCCAGATCGTATTGAGCTTGCCCACCACCCGCGTGACGTCTTGATCGCGGAGCTTGCAGTCGGCCAGCGGCAGGTTGGGCGACGACAAAAGGTGGGCGCGGAGCGGGATAATCAAGAACGAGTCGGCAGCCGGCGCCTGCTCCGCTGCGCTCGAGGGCCGCGGTCCCCCGGCGACACTTGCCATGGCGATCGTGAAGAGCAATGACGAGGTCACCATGTCCGATTCTCCAAGTTGCCGTTTGGGAGGGCGTGACGGCCTCCCGCGGGTGCCGGGTCGAGCCCCATTATCGTCGAGGCTCTCAGCGCAGCAAGGGGGCCGCCGCGAGCGATCCGAGCGAATCTTCGCCGCTCCGGCCCACTTCACGATCAGAACCTGTCGCGGTACTCTGGACTCATCCGACTGATCCTCATAGACCTACCTGCAACATTGCGACTGCACCCCGGAAAGGACCTCGCGCGGATGCACCCGTGGAACCGTTTCTCGCTTCCATTCTTTCGCGCGGGCCGACGAGCTCGTTCGCAAAAAGGGCGAACCCGCCGGCGACCCGAGCGGCTCTTCCTCGAAGAGCTCGAGAACCGGCTGAATTTCAGCACCTATTACTGGACCGCCCTGGGCGACGGACAAACCTGGAACGACCCCATGAATTGGGGTCACCTCGTTCCCAATATCAGCATGTACCAGCCGGGCGTGCCGCCCGCGTTTTCCGACGTAGTCTTCCCACCTATCGCCACGTTGCCCAAGGGCGCCGCCACCACAATTAACTTCAATTTTAACTATCTTTACCAGCCGCTCGACTCGCTTACGGTCAGCGACTCTTACACGTTCGAGGGAACACCCGTCACGATCGTCAATTCGCTTTCTGTCTCGACGCCATTTACTCCCAAGACGGCGACGACGGTGTTGGTATTGCTCTCGGGATTGGAGTTTGACTCGGGCGCGGTCGTGAGCGCCGGCACAGGGACGACGCTCGTGCTCGGCAGCACGAGTGCGCCCACCGGGCTTCAGCTCACGCTCGAGGGTTCGCTGACCAAGACGGGCGCCGGCGCGGTTGTCGTGAATACCCAGAGCATCTTCTACCCGACGACAGCCCTGAACTCGCCGGTGCCGGTCACGATCGCCGGCGGGGCGATCACGCTCGGCGAAAATGCCAACCTGGGCGCGATCAACTTCCAGATCAACTCGAGCGCTGCCCTCAACATCGCCGATGACGCGGCCGTAAAGGTACGTTCGATTACCGGCACGGGGTTGATTGACCTGGAAGGCACGACCACGGCTGGAGACACGACGAGCCTTTCGGTCGGCGTCCCCAATTCATCCACCGACGTGTTCGACGGGTTTATTCAGGGCACCGGGCAGTTCATCGCCAGCGGCAACGGAGACTTGACGACCGGCACGATTGCCATGAACGGCACCGGCTCGATCGAAGCCAATTACGGCACGCTTACGGTCGATGGCTCGATCAGCGCAGCGCACTGGACGTGGGCCAGTACGGGACCTTTGGCGGCCTCGGCAACTGGAACTTTTCGGGCGCGGTCGTCTTTCAGCCGGGGTCCACGTTCCAGGTCACGCTCAATGGCACCACCCCGTCGACAGAGTACACTCAGCTCGTCGATAGTGATGCGACGAGCGGCATCAACCTGGGCAATAGCACGCTGTCCGCTGTGATCGGCTACAGCTACGAGCAAGGCGATCAGTTCACGATCGTGTCGGCGCCGTTGATTTCGGGCGGCTTCCAGAACGTAGTCGGCGGTGGCGTGACGCTGGCGGGCGTTCCGTTCGGCGTCACGTCGACGGGTACGTCGGTCACGATCGGCCCACTCCAGTCGGTGACCTCGACGCAAATCAGCACCTCGGCCAACCCGACGAATCCGGGCGTACCGGTCACGCTCACGGCGACGGTGACCACGCGTACGGCGCCGGTCGGTATCGGCATGGTGACGTTCCTGAGCGGGACGACGCCAATCGGTAGTGTCTCCGTCGGCCCGAACGGGACGGCCTCGTTGACCACGACGTCGCTGCCCGTGGGAACGAGCACGATCACGGCGATCTATGCCGGGTCCGGCGGCAACCTCAACTCCACGAGCCCGAGCTTAACCCAATCGGTCGTTCCCTACACGACCGTGACGACCCTGGCGAGCGGCCCAAACCCGAGCACCTTCGGTCAACCGATCACGTTCACGGCGACGGTCGTCGCGGCGGGTGCGCCGGTCACGGCCGGAACTGTCACTTTCCGGCGCGGCAAACAGTTCCTGGGTACGGTCGCTTTCGGCGCCAGCGGGACGGCGAGCTTGACGATTTCAGCGCTGCCCGTCGGAAAGTCGTCGATTCAGGCCGTGTTCAGCGGCACGGCCAACGACTTGGGATCGGTCAGCCCGGTCCTGAAACAGACGGTGACAGCCGCCCCGACCGTCACGAGCCTGACCTTGACGACAGAGACGCTTTCTAACGGCAGCACCCGCTACTTTTTGGTAGCGGCGGTTGCGCCGGCAACCGCGAGCTCGGCCGTGACGACGGGAACGGTCGTCTTCCGGAAGAACGGCAAGGTGATCGGCAAGGCCAGGCTGAAGGGGGGCGTCGCCACGCTGGCGATCGGACGAAACCTCCCCAGAGGGAACTACGTCGCGGCCCTCGAGCGCAACACCCAGTTCGCGGCCAGTACGTCGCCACGGCTCGTCTTACCGAGCTGACACGAGAAGGGGTTTAGCGGTGCGCGTCGTCGGCGGAACGGCCCGAGGGAAGCACCTGATCATGGTGCCGGGGCAGGGCACGCGCCCCATTGCCGACCGCGTCAAGACGTCGCTTTTCGACATGCTTCGGCCGCGGATCGCGGGCACGATCGTGCTCGACCTGTTTGCGGGCACCGGCAGCGTTGGCATCGAAGCCTTGAGCCAGGGCGCAGAATCGTGCACGTTCATCGATCTTGCGCCCAAGGCCATTGCCACGATCAAGACAAACCTTGAAACGACCGGCTTCACCGGCCAGGCCGAAGTGCTCCGCGGGGATGGCCTTGTTTATTTGCGCTCCACTCAGCGTGTTTTTGATCTGATTTATATCGCGCCGCCTCAGTACAAAAACCTCTGGTCGCTTGCGCTCGACCAGCTTGCGCAACGGCCCGAACTGCTGCGCAGTGCGGCCAGCGCGGCCGAAGACGATCGCGCCCCCGGTGTTGCGATCGTCCAGATCGACCCCAGGGAGTACAAAAGTCTTGACCTCGGCCCGATCGTAGAGGTAAGACGCAAGCCCTATGGCAATACCCTGCTGGTCTTCTACGAGCGAGCACCGGGGGATGACGACGATGACAGCGGAGCTTGAGCAATTGGGCCTGGAACTGACCGAGACGCCCGACCGGATCGAAATTCGGCTGCCGTCGCGGCTCGGCTTGGGCCGCGGCATGTTGCTCGGGTTCCTGGCGTCGCCGGTCGTTTTTTTCTGGCTGGGTTTCACCACTGCGGCCTTGCGGGACAGGAGCTGGGGCGTCGCATCTGTTGCGCTGGTGACGGTCGTCGCCGCCGCTGCTTTCTCCGGCTTAATGTGGATCGCGCGCGGCTGGCGTTCTGGCGCCAAGGTGATCATCACGCCTGATCGGCTTGCGGTACACCCGCTCCTGGCGACGAAGCACGAACGGCTCGAGGTCCATCTGAACCAGGTCCGGCTCGACGAGGCCGAGCGTGCGATCGTCGTCTCGGCGGGCAAGCGAAAGATGAAAATCGGCTCGGGCCTGAAGCGCGAGCAGCGTCACGCGGTTTTCGAGTTCCTCACCGGACTGATCGCCCGCCATATCCAGGGGGTCGACGAGAATATCAACCAGCCCGAGCTGCGCGATGCGGCGGCCGAACCGGGCGGAGCGCTGCCGACCGATGCGCTCGAGACGCGGGTCTTGGCTCTTTGCCAGCAGCTCAGTTCGGTCGACGCCGGTAACGTGCACATCGCCCCCGAGATCCCGGATCCGGTGCTCGTGCGTGCGGCGGAGGGCTATCTCGACCTTCAGGACGACGAGGTCCTGCTGGCAATCGTCGGCGTCAAGAAAGAGGGATCGCCCTTCGCGGGATGCGCCCTCACAAGCAAGCGCATTTACTGGCCCGGCAAGCGGCGCAGCGCGTCATTTACCGGCCCGAGTCGATCGCAATCGCTCGATTACGTGGCACTCGCGGCGACTATCACGCGCAAAGGCGTGGGGATGGGCATTCAACTGGCGCCAGGGGCGTTCGTTCCTGTTGTGGGGAGCGTCCCAATGCGTACCGCGCTGGTCTCGGTTTTGACCCAAGTCGGATCGATGGCGCGCGGAGAAACCACCGCGCTGGAACCATCGCCCGCGGACCTTTCAAGGGCGCGCTGGGCCTGGCCGCGGGTGGTCGCCGGCAACGCCAGGGTTCTCGCTCTGCACGCGCAAACCCACGCCTACGACAGCCGCACCCGCGTCGCCAGGCGGGCGATCGTCACGCCGCTTTTGACGGTTGCGTGTGTCGCCGTGTTCGCGCTGATGGTCGCCGGCGGCGTGCCGGTGGAGCAGCCAACGACCGAGCAGCTCTATGCGTGGGGTGCCAACTCGGGGGCGGCCGTCGCCTTCAACCATCAATTCTGGCGGCTCTTCACCGCGATGTTTCTCCACATCGGTGCGCTTCACCTGATAATGAACATGTTTTGTCTCATTGTCTCCGGTCCGGTTATCGAGCGATTATTTGGCCACCTGGGCTTCGCCGTGCTTTATATCTTTGCGGGAATCGGGGGATTCATCGCGAGCACGGTCGCCCAGCCGGCGCACGTGTCGGCAGGAGCTTCGGGCGCGATCTTCGGAATCTACGGCGGACTGCTGGGGTACCTCGCGATTCGGCACCGCGACTTTCCATTCACCGTGCTCAAGCCGATGCTGGCCGGCGCAATTGCGTTTGTTGCTTACAACACGTACTTCAGCTTCGTTGCCGCCGGCATCGACATTGCGGCCCACTTCGGCGGCCTGGCGACCGGCTTTGTCGTCGGGCTCGTCTTGACCCTGGTGTCGGCTCGCGATGCGCGGCTGGCCTGGCGGCCCGCGCCGATCTTGCGCCGGACCGTGGCCGTGGCCGTCCTGGCGGCGGCACTGGCGTTGATCGGGCAAAAGGCCATTCCGGCGGCCCGCACCCGGATACTCGCCGATCCCGAGATCGGGCCGAGCCTTGATGCCGCCCCGGCGTACAACGACTTTTATGCCGCCGCCAACCCGATCTTGCTGGAGTTTGATCGGATCGCCGACGGAATCGACAAGCTCACGGCGGATATCGACAAGCGCGGTGTCGGCGACGCAGCGAATAGCCAAACGCTCGACCGACTCAAGACCGAGAGCAACGTTCTTGGCGAGAAAATCCCGACGATTCCAGCCAGGAACGGCGAGCTCCAGGCCATTCGCAACCGGCTTTCATCCGCCCAGACTCACCAGCTTCAAATGCTGACGGCGATCGGCCAGTACATGACGACCAGCGACCCCGCGCTCATTACCGGCCCAAGTGGTCTGAACGCGGCGGCCGGGGCTTACGTCGGTGAGCTTAAACAAACCGGGCCGATGCGCGACGCTTATATCAAGGCGCACAAGCTGCGAATGATCAACAAGTAGGCAGCGCGAGAGCGCTCAGGGCGACTGGTGAACGGGCCGGCTGCCGCGTTTGATCAGACGGACCGGACAGATCGGACGGATCGGACGTGGCGGCGGGCCTGAAGAGCTTTCTCTGCGGCCGCAGTTAGAACTCATTGGCCGCCTGCGGCGGCAGGTGGAAAAAACCGACTGCGAGCATCGCGTATATGGCAACCAGCATCAGGCCCTCGAGCCAGGTCGACTCGCCGTCGTAGATCAGGATGCGCGTGATGATCACCGCCAGCACGACCGCCCACATCTCGTAGCGAGTAAAGAGCAGGTTCATGTCCTGCCCCATGAAAAAGCCGGCAAACACCAGCACGGGCGCCACCAGGAGGGCGACCTGCGTACTGGCTCCGACGGTGATGCCGATTGCCAGTTCCATCTTGTCCTTGCGGGCAAACCGGATGGCATTGATGAGCTCGGCGGCGTTGCCGACGACGGCCAGCAAGAAGACGCCGGCGAAAATCGGCGTGATACCCAGCTTGTCGGCAGCCGGCTCGAGCGCACCGGTCAAGATCTCGCTCATGAACGCCAGAGCGAGCGTTACCATCGCCAGGATGGCCAGTGCCTTGTTGCGACTCCAGTGGACTTCAATGGTTTCGACCTCGGCGGTCGACGCGCCGGCTTCCTTCTTCTCGGCGGCCACCCCCGCCTTGCCCACGACCGACTTGTGAGCTGCCAGCGTGAAGACCAGGCTGCCCAAATAGACGAAGAAAAGAATGACCGCGATTTCGAGCGAAATGTGCTTGGCGGCGAGCTGCCCGGCGGCCGCTGGACCGGACCGGTACAGCGACGGGATGATCAGCCCGATCGACGCCAAGATCAACAGCGCCCCGTTGATTCGCGCGACCAGCGGGTCGAACGTCTGCTTCTTGACAGAGATCCCTCCCGCGAACATCGAGAGACCCAGGCCGAAAAGCAGGTTGCCGATGATCGAGCCCGTGAGCGACGACTTGACCATGCTGATCAAGCCGCGCCGCAGGGCGAAGATGCTGATGATGATCTCGGGAGCGTTGCCCAGCGTGGCGTTCAAGAGCCCGCCCACGGTCGGGCCAAGCGATTCCGCGAGGGCCTCGGTGGCGTCGCCCATCAAGCCGGCCAGGGGGATGACCGCCAAGGCCGAGGCCGCGAAGACGAGTATGGGTCCAGCGCCATACCAGTCGAGCGCAATCGCGATCGGGAGGAAGACGAGCAGCCATTTGAGCTTCACGCGCGGGCCTATCGATTGGTGCGGTGTGCGAACGTGTCAACCGAGTCGTGCAGGTTCGATCAGCAGCCGTCACTTTGCGAAGTCGAGATCAATCCGCTTCCATTCCGGCAGCCTGATCGTGCACAGGATAGCCGGAAACGCTGGCGGCTGCACCATGTTGGTCGCTCGCATTGACCCGACTGCAGCCGGTGGCGACGGCACTCTTTTTGCATTAATGTCGTTTGGGGTAAGATAAGGGTGGCAGCGCCCTCAGGGTTCATGCACCATGGGAGCTCTGGAAATGATCGATCTAAAGCAACTCGGCCTGGTGTGCTCGTTTCTCTTGCTGGCGGTCTTGCCGGCGTCGGTTTTCTCTCAGCAAGCGGATTCGGCGCCTCCGCCGCCGCCTGGGCAAGTGGGTGCTCCGGCGCTGGAAGGACCGGTGACCGATCTCGAGCCGATCCCGCAGACAAGCGCCGCGCGCGACCGGTCGCCGGCGCAGGGTGATGCCGTCAAGGAAGAAACGACCCACGACGCGCTCAAGGCTGCCGACGCCAATGAGCGGTCAAGCAGGGTGTATGCACCCAGCCGCCGCCGGCGCAATTCGCCGAGCGTCCAGCAGGCCGGCGGCCAAGCGCCCGGAACGTCTGGGTCCCTGGCTACTGGGAGTGGGACACGCGCCGCGGCGAGTTTGTCTGGATGCAAGGCTTGTGGCACGTTCCGCCGCCGGGAATGATCTGGATCGGCGGCCGTTGGATGCGCGACCAGAAGGGCTGGTACCGCGTCGCTGGTTACTGGAGCCCGCGGCGCGGCGGCCGCGAGCCCGCGCCGCTATTCAGCTCCGAAGACCAACCGGCTTGGAAGACGACCGGTCCGCCCGCCGATCACCCGCGCGACACGACCGCGCCGGCCCCGGGCCCCGACTATTTCTTCGTGGCCGGCCATTACGAGCCAGTCGCCGACGGCAGCAGGCTGGCCTGGAAGCCCGGATTCTGGACGCGCGAGCAGCCCGGGCTGGGACTGGGTTCCGGCTCGCTGGGTCCGGCGACCGAGTGGCTGGGAATTTCGCGCGGGCCACTGGGCGCGCGAACCCGAGGTAAAAGAGACGATCGACGTCCGCCAAACGGCGCCGCGGGTCGGGTCAGGGACCGCGCCTGGCGGCGATGCGCGATCCGCCGATTCGCGCGCGGACGATCGGCCACCGCTGCCACCCTCTGCCGATCTTGACCGCGACGTGATTGCCCACTCCGAGCGACCAGAACTGATCTCGCCGGTCGTGGTCCTACCCGGCCCTGGCGTGCCCTTCTACGTGATTCGCCCGCCGGGTTACTATCCCTACGGTCCAGCGGGCGTAGTCGTTCCGGCGCTCGTTCCGCGGTTCGTGCGTCGAATCCTCGACGATGTGCTGCCGTGAGCTGCCGAACGGTTCAGCGCCAGTAGTAACGGTTTGGCCGGTACACGCCGTACGGGCGCGGGCCGTATCCGTATCGGGGCCCGTAGCCGTACACCGGACGAGGAACAAGGAGCGGGCGAGGCACGATCAAGGGGGCGACCGGGCGCACGAGAACCGGCCCTGGCGCCACCGCAACCGCGGCTGGCGCCACGGCCGGATAGCCCCCAACGTAGCCGCCGCCGTAGTAGCCATACCCGGGCGCCGTCACGCCCACCGAAAGGCCGGGGCCGCTGTAGCCAAACGAGAACCCTTGCACCGCGCCTGCGAGCCGCAAAGCCCCATGCTCGCGCAGAAAAGACCGCCCGCGAGTGCCAACGACTTCCAATTCGTTTTCATGGCTGGTGTTCCCTGAATCATCGTGAAGATTCTGCGTTTCATGCCGAAATGAGCCGCTCTGACGAACACCATCCTATCGTAGGAGGCTGCCAAAATGTTCGATGGAATTCGGCTCCGCCGCGGGAAATTGCCGCGGTAAATCGAGAATAGCCTGCAAAACCCCAAGCCTCAACAGGAGTTGGGCAGACCGGCTGAACGCTCGTGGTAGGGCGTCGGCAGGTTCGCACATCCGTCAGACTTAAGACGGTTGCTCGTCGATTGGCGAGGCTGTACAGTAGAACGTCGTTTTTGTTCGGTTCCACCCAGCGAGGAGTCGAGAGTGATGGCCCACGACAGAACGGATCGTACCGATCGCCGTCGGTTTCTCCAGGCCGGCGCTCTCGCCACGGCCTCGGTCGTCTCGGTTTGACCCCGGGCGCGAGCGCGCAGGAGCGTGGTCGCCCGCTCGCCGTGCTCCCGAACCGCAAGCTCGGCAAGACCGGCGTCGAGGTCACGATGCTCGAGCAGGGAGCGGCCATGCACGAGCACCGACCGCGTGCTCCGGATCGCGTACGCCAGCGGCATTCGCCTCTTCGACACGGCCAAGCTTTACAGAACCGAGCCCAACTTCAAGAAGCTGGTTCGAGCAATCTCCCGAAGGTGCGCAAGGAGATCTTCCTCGTCACCAAGGACATGCCCAGGACGGCCGACCAGATCGCCGCGATGGTCGACGACCGGCTCGAGACCCTGGGGACCGACTACATCGACCTGTTCTTCATTCACGGCTTCGGCGACATGCACAAACTCGACACGGCCATCAACATGATCAAGAGCAAGGAGCTCGAGCGAGACGGTCGACGCGCTCAAGAAGGTCGGGCAAGATCCGCTTCTTCGGCTTCTCGACCCACCACAAGAACCGCGCGGCCCTCATTCAGGCGGCGGCCGAGGGGGGCATCGTCGACGCGATCATGCTCCAGTACACCCCTTGGCTCGACAAGGAATCGCCCCTCAACAAGGCGCTCGATGCCGCATGGCACAAGGGCGTCGGCCTGATCTCGATGAAACAGATCGCGTCGGCGAGCTTCGGCGATCAGCCCAAGGGTGACATTCTCAAGGAAGTGGCAAGCGCGTGCCCACGCTCGCCGAAAAGAACCTGACTCCGTTCCAGGGGCTGCTTGCACGCGATCTGGACCGACGAGCGCATCAGCGCGGCCTGCGTTTCGATGAAGAACACCGACCAGCGTTCGCGATAACGTCGACGCGGCCCGCCGCTACGAGCCGCTCACGACGACCGCAGATTCACGAGCTGCGCGACGCGATACTCGCTCACGGGCCCGACGTTCTGCGGCGATTGCGACGGCCGCTGCTCGCTCGCCGGCGGCACGCACGGCCGAGCTGGGCAACCTGACCCGCTTCCTCACTTACTACCAGCACCACGGCGACCGCGCCCTGGCCCGGCGCGAGTACGCGGCGCTGGCCGAGGAGCGTCGCGACTGGTCCGGTGCCGATCTCGAGGCCGCGCACGCGCCGCCTGCCCGAACCATTTCAACTTTGCCAGGCTCATGCCCGAGGTCGAGCGGTACCTGACCTGAGATTTGCGTGCAATGATTCCAGTCGAGCGCGGCCTTGCAATCGACGAGCGGGAGCTCGAGTTCGAGTTCATCCGCTCGTCCGGCCCGGGAGGCCAGAACGTCAACAAGGTCGTCGACGGCCGTGCGGCTGCGGTTCGACGTACGCGGCACGGCCTCGCTGCCGGCCGACGTGCGCGACCGGCTGATCCGGCTCGCGGGCAAGCGGGTCGGCGATGATGGGTTCCTGACGATCCATGCGCGCAGCCGCCGCACGCAGGAGTCGAACCGCCGCGAGGCATCGAGCGGCTCGTCGAGCTGGTGAAGCGGGCCTGCGAGCGGCCCCGGCCGCGACGCGCGACCAAACCGACGGCCGGCTCGCAGGAACGCCGGTTGGAGGCGAAGCGCCATCGCAGCCAGACCAAAGCAGTCCCGGCGGCCGCGTGCGGACGGTGACGACTAGCAAACCGTACCCGTTATCTCCCAGGAGAACTTGCATGAGCCTTGGCTTCACGATCGCCCGATCCCTGCGCCTGGCCGCCTGATTTTGCTCGCCGGCCTGACCCAGGTGGGCCGGCCGGCCGTCATTCTTGCCGGCGAACCGCAAGAGAAGAACACCGCCCACTCCAAGGAGGCCGATGCGGTCGCGGCCGCCAAGCAGTCTCTGACCGGCTTCGACTCGTTCGTGAACGACGCGATCAAGGCCTGGGAAGTGCCGGGATTGGCCGTGGCGATCGTCAAGAACGGAGAGGTCATCTTCGCCGAGGGCTTCGGCTTTCGCGACGTCGCCGAGCAAGCTGCCGGTCACTCCCAATACCCTCTTTGCCATCGGCTCCTGCACCAAGGCGTTTACAACCTTCGTCATGGGCACGCTGGTCGACGAAGGGAAGATGGATTGGGATGCCCCGGTGCGCACTTACATCCCCGAGATCCGGTTTCACGACCACGTCGCCACCGAGCTCATCACCCCGCGCGACCTGGTGACGCATCGCTCGGGCCTGCCGCGCCACGACCTGGTCTGGTACAACGCCAACCTGTCGCGCAAAGAGGTCGTCGCCCGGCTGCCTTACCTCGAGCCGAGCGAGCCATTCCGGAGCAAGTTTCAATATAACAACGTGATGTTCATGACCGCCGGCTACCTTGATCGAGCGCCTGACCGGCCAGTCGTGGGAAGACGCGGTGCGCGCGCGGATTTTCAAGCCGCTGACGATGACCTCCAGCAACTTCTCGGTCAAGGACTCGCAGCGAAGCCCCGACTTCGCCAAGCCGTACGCAGACCGCGACGACAAGGTCGTCGCGATCCCGTTTCGCGACATCACCAATGTCGGGACCGGCCGGCTCGATCAACTCGAGCGTGCGAGGACATGTCGCGCTGGCTGGTCGTCCAAACGCACAAGGGGAAGATCGACGGCAGCAAGTGATCAGTGCGGCCGTGCTGGCCGATATCCACACGCCGCACATGACGACCGGCGCGCGTCCCGAACGTCCCGAAATCGCGCCGGCCGGCTACGCACTCGGCTGGGCCGTCGACGATTACCGCGGGCACCGCCGCATTCACCACGGCGGCGCGATCGACGGCTTCGTGGCCGCGACGACTCTCTTTCCCGACGACGGCCTGGGGCTGGTGGTGCTCGCGAACCAGGGCGGGTCGGCCCTGCCGAACTGATCACCCGCCACGCCAGCGACCGGCTCTTCGGACTTTCGCCCATCGACTGGAGCAGTGAGGAGCTCGCCAAGGCAAGAAAAGCAAGGCCGCCGCCAAGGAGGCCAAGACCAAGAAGGAGACCGTGAGGAGCAGCGGCACGTCGCCTGCGCACAAGCTCGAGGAATATGCCGGCGAATACGAGCACCCGGGCTACGGCGTCGTCAGGGTCGAGCTGCACGACGGCAAGCTGAGCTTGACCTATCAACGGCATCGAAGCACCGCTCGAACACTGGCATTTCGAGGTCTTCCGCGCCTTGAAGAACCCAAAGGACCCCGCCTTCGAGGACGAGAAGGTTCAGTTCCTCACCAATGTCAACGGCGACGTCGACAGCCTGGCCGTCCCCTTCGAGCCCAGCGTCAAGCCGATCGTCTTCACCATGCGGTCCGATGCCCGGCTGTCTGATCCTGACTACTTGAAGAAGTTCACCGGCGAGTACGAGCGGGCTACCCAGACCGTGGGCGTGCGTCTCGAGGGCCACGCGCTCGTGCTCGATCAGAAGGGCCAACGCTCGGTAACGCTCGTTCCGGATCGAAATGATGGATTCAGGCTCAAGAACCAGTCCACGGTCATCATCCGCTTCGTGACGGCGAAGGACACGAACACGATCCAGTTGAACTTCGAAACGCCCGAGGGCGTCTTCACGGCCAAGCGCAAGGCCAATTAAAGGACACGCTGACCCATGACCTCTTTGCTCTCGAACCGAACTGCGCACGCAAAGTGCCAGATGCTGCAGCTCACGGCGCTGGCTTTCACGTTAGCGGCGACTCGTCACGGCCGTCGCGCAGGCTGCGGCGAACCCCGGCCAAGTCGCGCCCAAGCAGGAGGCAAAGGAGAAGGAAAAAGAAAAGGAAAAGAAAGACGAGCCCAAGAAAAAGACCTCGGGCCTCCCCTTGAAGCCGAATCGAACGATCGAGTTCACGACCGAGGAAGGGACGTGGGTGTCGCTCGACGTCTCACCCGACGGCAAGACGATCTTGTTCGAGCTGTTGGGCGACCTCTGGACCGTGCCGGTCGCCGGCGGCGATGCGAAGGCAATCACCACCGGCATCGCCTTCGACAGCCAGCCGCGCTATTCACCTGACGGCAAGTCGATCGCGTTCGTGAGCGATCGCGACGGCTGCCGACAACCTTTGGATCGCCAGCGCCGACGGGTCGAACCCGAGGCCGCTCACCAAGGACAAGCAGAGCCTCTTCGCGTCGCCGTCGTGGACGCCCGACGGCGACTATGTGCTCGTCTCGCGCCAGCCGCAGCTTCCCTGGGGCGCCTTCGAGCTCTGGATGTACCACGTTCGCGGCGGGTCGGGCGTGCAGGTCACCAAGGGAAAGCCCAAGCCCGACTCCAACCCCGACGAATACGTCCACGCCATCGGGGCGGTCGCCTCGAAGGACGGCAAGTACCTCTACTACACCAAGCGGCCCAAGATGTTCAACGCGTATAACAACCTGAACTTTCCGCTGTCGCAGGTCACGCGGCGCGACCGAGCGACCGGCGACGAAGACACGATCACCGAGGCCCACGGCAGCGGCTTTCGCCCGGTGCTCTCGCCCGACGGGACCAAGCTGGTCTACGGCACGCGCCTCGACAATCAGACCGGCCTGCGGATCAGGGACTCGCACAGCGGCGAAGAGCGGTGGCTCAAGCTGCCGATTCAGCGCGACGAGCAGGAATCGCGCTACACCCGCGACCTCATCCCCGGTTACGCCTTCACGCCCGACGGCAAGTACGTGCTGCGCGGCGTATGGCGGCAAGATCCACCGGCTCGACGTCACGACCGGCGCGGATGCAGCTGATCCCGTTCAAGGCCCGCGTTTCGCAGCCGGTCGGATCGCGATTGAACTTCCCGATTCGGGTCGACGACGGCCCGGTCAAAGCGCGGCTTGATCCAGGAACCGGAGCCGTCGCCCGACGGCAAGCGGCTTGCGTTTTCGGCCTTGACGCGGCTCTATGTCATGGACCTGCCCGACGGCAAGCCGAAGCAGCTCTCGGCCGAGGCGCGCGCGAGTTTCATCCGAGCTGGTCTCCCGACGGCAAGACGCTGGTTTACGTGAGCTGGGCGCCGGAGGGAGGCCATATCTGGAAGCGGAGCGACGAAGGCCAGGGTGCGCCCGTGCAGATCTCGCGCGTCCCCGCGTTCTATCGCGACCCGGTCTTTTCGCCGGACGGCAAGCGGGTCGTCGCCCTGCGCGCTCCGCGGCGCGAGCGGGTCGAGAATCCGGGTTCCTACGATTCGGTGCCGGCTTCGACCTCGTCTGGGTGCCCTCCGACGGCGGCGACGCCACCGTGATCAGCCCGGCCCGAGGCGCCAGCCGGCCCCATTTCGCCAAGGAGGCCGATCGGATCTACGTGACAACGCCCCAGGGACTGGTCTCGATGCGCTTCGACGGCACCGATCGCCGGACCGTCATCAGCGTCACCGGCAAGACCGCCTACAGGCCCGGCGAACCCGAGCCCGCCGACGAGATCCTCGTGCGGCCCGACGGGCGGTGGGTCCTGGCGCGGGTGACCAACCAGCTCTATCTGCTGGCCCTGCCCCAGTCGGGCGGCGAAGCGCCCAAGGTGTCGGTGCACGAGCCGTCCGTTCCCCTCAAGAAGCTGACCGACATCGGCGCCGACTACGCCGCCTGGGCCGACGGCGGCAAGACGATCACCTGGGCCGTCGGCTCGAGCTTCTTCCGGCTGCCGTTCGACTCGGTCGTCTTCGAGCCGCTCAAGAGCGAAGACGACAAGAAGGTCGAAGACAAGGACAAAGCCGAAGCCGATAGCCAAGGAACAGAAGCCCAAGCCCGACGAGATCGCCGTCGTCGATCGAGCGGCCGCGCGGCCGGCCGCGCGGTACGATCGTGCTCAAGCGGCGCCAAGATCGTCACCATGCGCGGCGACGAGGTCATCACCGACGGCGACGTCGTGGTCACTGACCATCGGATCGTGGCCGTCGGCTCGAGCGATGCGGTCAAGACGCCGGAAGGCGCGAAGGTCATCGACGTCTCGGGCATGACGATCGTGCCCGGCTTTGTCGACACCCATGCCCACTGGCGCGGTGCGCCACGGCGTGCTCGACTTGCAGACCTGGAGCTTCTTCGCCAACCTGGCCTATGGCGTGACCACGCGGCCGCGACCCGCAGACCGGCACCAACGACATGTTCGCCTATCAAGACCTCGTCGAGACCGGCGACCTGGTCGGCCCGCGCACCTTCTCGACCGGGCCCGGCGTGTTCTCCGACACCGACTTCCAGTCGGCCGAAGAGGTCGAGGCGCGTGGTCGCCAAGTACAAGAAGTACTACCGAACCAATACCCTCAAGTCGTACATGATCGGCAACCGCCGCCAGCGGCAGTGGATGATCGAGGCCTGCCACAAGAACGAGGTCATGCCGACCACCGAGGGGGGCATCGACCTGAAGCTGAACCTGACGCACGCCATCGACGGCTTCAGCGGCAACGAGCACAGCCTGCCGGTCGTGCCGTTCTTTGCCGACGTGGTCGAGCTCTTCGCGCGGACCGGCATCTCGTACACGCCCACGCTGCTGGTCGCCTACGGCGGACCGTTCGCCGAGACCGTATTTCTTCACCACGCACGTCGATTCACGACGATCGCCAAGGTCCGCCGGTTCATCCCCCACGAGGTGCTCGATTCGAAGGTGCGGCGCTCGGCCTGGTTTCACAAGGACGAGCACGTCTATCCGTTGATTGCCGCATCGGCCGCCAAGGTCGCCCAGGCCGGCGGACACGTCTGCATCGGCAGCCACGGCGAGATGCAGGGCATCGGCTATCACTGGGAAATGTGGGCCCTGTCCGAGCGGGGGCTGGCAGCCGATCGACGTCCTGCAAGGCCGCCACGCTGCACGGAGCCGAGGCGATCGGCTACGCCCAGGACTTGGGCAGCATCGAGACCGGCAAGCTCGCCGACCTGGTCGTGCTGTCGAAGGACCCGCTCGAGGATATCCACAACATCGAGCTCGATCCGCTACGTCATGAAAAACGGCGAGCTCTTCGAGGGCGACACGCTCGACAGGATCTGGCCCGAGAAGAAGCCGTTGCCGCGGCTGTGGTGGTGGGAGGAGAAGGCGGGGAAATGATCCGTTCAGAGGGCAACAGTCCGTGGACACGCTCCCAGACGACGGGCGCGCCGCAGTCAGCAGGCGCATGCTCCTAAAGGGGCTGACGGCGCTCGGCGTCGGCAGCGCCACCTTTCGCCGCGCCCTGGCCGCACAAGCCGCCCAGGCCGGCTCTATCACCGTAACGACCGAGATGATCAAGCAGGCCGAATGGATCGCCGGTCTCGAGCTCACCGACGCCGAGCGCGCCAGCACGGCCCGCCTGATCTCCCAGAGCCTGCAGCGCTTCGCCGAGCTGCGCAAGGTCGACGTCGGCTACGACATTCCGCCGGCCTTGACCTTCTTGCCGGCTCCGCTCGAACCGGCCGGCGGAATCCGCCGCAACCAGGCGACGCCGGTCGAATCGCACGTACGGCCGCGCCCCGATTCCGCCGAGGAGCTCGCGTTCCTGCCGGTCACCGAGTTGTCGGCCCTGGTCAAGTCGCGGCAGGTAAGCTCGACCGAGCTGACCAAGCTCTATCTCGACCGGCTCAAGCGGTTCGACCCGCTCTTCAAATGCGTCGTGACGCTCACCGAGGACCTCGCCTTGAAGCAAGCCGCCCAGGCCGACCAGGAGATCGCCGCCGGGGACTATCGCGGGCCGCTCCACGGCATTCCCTGGGGCGCCAAGGACCTGATCGCCTATCCCGGATATCCGACCACGTGGGGCGCGACGCCGTTCAAGGACCGGGTGATCAATGACAAGGCGACCGTGGCGGCGCGGCTCGAGGAAGCCGGCGCGGTCCTGGTGGCCAAGCTGTCCCTGGGCGCGCTGGCGCAGGGCGACCTCTGGTTCGGCAGCCGCACGCGGTCGCCGTGGGACCCGCGGGCCGGCTCGAGCGGATCGTCGGCCGGCTCGGCGTCGGCCGTCGCCGCGGGTCTGGTCGGCTTTGCCATCGGCAGCGAAACCCTGGGCAGCATCGTCTCGCCCTGCCGTGCCTGCGGCGCGACCGGACTGCGGCCCACCTTCGGCCGCGTCAGCCGCCATGGCTGCATGACCCTCTCCTGGTCGATGGACAAGCTCGGTCCCATCGCCCGCTCGATCGAAGACTGCGCGCTCGTCTTCGACGCGATCCATGGCGCCGATCCGGCTCGACCCGGCGGCCGTCGACCAGCCTTTCGCTTGGCCCCCTCGAGTTGAGTTCGAGCGCATCAAGGTCGGCTTCATCGACGATCCCCGCCGGCCGGCCGACGAGCGCGAAGGAGCTTCGGGCCCTCGCGCAAGCTCGGCTTCGAGCTCGTGCCCATCACGCTGCCCGAAGACCTGCCGGTCTGGGCTGTCACGCTCATGCTCGAGACCGAGGCGGCAACGGTCTTCGACGATATCACGCGCAAGCATATCAGCGAAGGCCTGAATTCCTGGCCGGATTCACTTTCCGAAACGGCCAGTTCGTTCCCGCTGTCGAGTATCTCCGTGCCGCCAGGGTGCGCACCAAGCTCATGCACGCCATGGCCGAGCGCATGGCCAAGGTCGACGTCTACGTCGGCTCGGGGCAGGATCTGCCCATCACGAACCTGACGGGACATCCCTGCGTCGTTTTTCCCCTGGGGTTTCGCGAGCGCAACGGCCGGATGGTCCCCGGCTCGGTCACACTCACGGGCCGGCTCTACGACGAGACGACACTCCTTGCCGTCGCCCGGGCAGTCCAGCAGGGCAGCGATGATTATCGGAGGTATCCTCCACTCGAGGAATACCTCGCACAAGGCGGCAGTTGACGGGTCAGTAGGGCCCGCGCGATGCCGATGGCACCGAACGTCGTAGTAGGCACGCTCCGCGTGCCGTAGACCGCGACCTGGAAATCTCGCCTCGAGCCAGGTTTAGCCACGGCACGCGGAGCGTGTCTGCTACAATTTCGGGTGCGCCGCGCTACAATGAACATCAAGATTACGCGCTCGAGCAAAACCGTAGCCGAGCCGCAGATATGAGATCGTCGAACCAAGAACGCCCATTCTGCACGGAGGGCGAGGACCATGCGTCGCGTCGAGAACTATTCGCTCTGGCTCGGGCACGCCGGAGAGGTCGTCGACTCGTTGAGCCTTTCCGCGCAAGGAATTGTCGCCGTCGTAGACCTCGCGCTGAACGAGCCGCCAGCCATTTTTCTTCGCGACCTCATCTACTGCCGCTTTCCGCTCACCGATGGCTCGGGCAATGCCTCGCGGTTATTGCGCGCCGCCATCGAGTCCGTGGCCGCCTTGGTTCGCGCCGGTACGCCAACGTTCGTCTTTTGCAGCGCGGGCATGAGCCGTTCGCCATGTATCGCAGCCGCCGCGCTCGCTCTCGTTGACGGATGCTCTGCGACCGATGCGCTCCGGCTCGTGATCCAATCAGGTCCGGCGGACATTTCGCCGAAGCTTTGGTCCGACGTCCAAACCGTCCTTGGCCAACTTCAAAGCGATCGCATGCACAGTGTCTACCGGCAGCGAGCCGAGCAACGCCAGGCGGCCGCCCAAATCGTGTACCGCGAGCCGGCGTGTCCGCACGCCGGCTGCGGCGAGCCGATGCAGGCGATCGATTTTCGGCTGGAGGACCACGGTCGGGCGGTTCACGACCCGCTGGTGCGCGCATGGTGGAACGACACGGGCTTCGTCGGCCGATGTCCGCATTGCGGCCGCTGGATCCACTTCACGATCCGATCCAAACGAGCCATCACCGACCACGAAGCAGCGGACTATCCCCACCTTCCGGATGACTGGCACGGCAAGGCGACCGTTCTCTAACGGTGCGCCAAACGAGGAGTCCCTCTGCCTGGTTGTGGTGCAGGCGTCTCGCCTGCGCTTCCGGGCATGCAGGCGGGTCGCCTGCACCACAACTATTCAACGATCATCTCCCCGTTCATGACCATCCAGTGCCCCGGGAACGTGCAGAGATAGGGATAACGCCCGGGCGTCGTCGGGGCGCGGAAGAAGATGGTGAACTGGTCCTGCGGCCCGACGATGTCGGTGTAGACGAGCACGTCGTCGGTGCGTCGGAATGTAGTGCCGCAGCGCCGCGTCGGGCTCGGCAATGATCTTGTTGACCAGGTCGCCCACCCGGGCCAGCGTGCCGGGCTTGATCAAGGGCCCAGTTGTGCGGCACCGAGTCGGGGTTGACGAACGTGAAGCGAATCGGCTCGCCGGCCTTCACCTTGAACGAGCGCACCGAGTACGTCAGGTTCTTGCCGGCCTCGATCGTGATCGCCCGCGCTCGATCAAGGTGCCTGAGCCAGCGATTGGGCGCGGGCCGGTGCGATAACGCCGACCATGTCGGCCAGGATCGGGTGCGCGGCGATCGTCTTGGCGGCTGGCCGATAGCCCGGGAACCCGGTGAACGGCGGCGCCAGCCGGTGGATCGTCGCGAAGAGGTCCTGCACCGAGCCCGTGCCTGGTCTTTACCATCGCTCGCGCCGGGGCGACGTGCAAGTGCAGTTGATTGACGGGCTGAAGGTCGGGGATCTCGAGGAACAGGCTCTGGCCGTCGGCCAGGACGTGGGCCGAGCGGATCGGCAGGACGTCGTGACCGGGCTGGCCGGGGTGCCGCGGCGAGAGCTCGGGCGAGCCGTAGCCCGCGCTGTAGCGATAGTTCCAGGCCTGGGCGAGATGCTTGTCGGCGCGGCCGGCAATCGCTCGGGTCGAGCGGCCGCAGAGAAAGCCAGCAGCACGCCGTTTTCGTGCGCGTGGAACGCGATCGGGAGCTGAACCGGCCCACCGGTGTAGCGCACGCGCTGAAAGCAGCCGTCGGCGGGCGTGTACGTGCCCCAGCCGGCCATCCCCGAGACGTAGAGCTGTCCATCCCTGGGATTGAATCGGCCGCGGTGCGATCCCGAGCGGAACTCGCCAGGCAGGGGCACGACCGCGCCCTGGGCTGCCCGTCGACCTTCTCGCGCAGCACCAGGAAATGCGCGCCGGCTCCATACGAGAAATGAATCATCTGGCCCTCGAGCGGACCGAACCGGCCGTCGGGTACCGTCACCTGGGCCGGCACTCGAGTTGTCCAGGCCGCGCGGCAGGTAGACCAGCGGCAGATCGGGCGGCTTGCCATCGCGCGGGCCGAGATAGCCGTAATGGCCGCCGGGACGGATCTCGCAGATCATCGACGTCGGCACCCATTCGCCCTCCGACTGCGGCACGGTGAGCGTGCCGTCGGGCGCCAGCCCCAGGCCGTCGGGATTGCGAAAGCCGGTCGCCACGACCTCGAGCCGTCTGGCCGTCGGCCGCGATCCGCAACAACCCCTTCTTGCTCGGTCGCGGTGTAGAACCGGCCGGCGGAGTCGCGCTGGAGCCCGCTGATGAAGTCGTGACCGCCCGTCGAGGTCTCGTAGGCGTTGCAGAAACACTCGTAAAAGTCGGCCTCGCCGTCGCCGTCGAGGTCGTGCAGCCGGGTGATCTGGTCGCGGCCGAGCACATAAACCTGCGCGATCGGCGACGACCAGCCCGAGCGCCTGGTGCAGGCCCGAGGCAAACCGCCGCCAGCGCACCTGCTCGAGCGTCTCGATCGAGCCCCTCGACGTGCCACACGTCTCCCTGGATCGTGCAGATCATCGCCGTGCCGTCGGGCAAGAAAGTCGTGATCGCCGAAGAACAGAAGGGCGTTCCACGGGATTCTCGAACGGCGGCTCGATCGTGTCGACGACGTAGGGCCACCCGCGCCTGGCCCAGCGTGCCGCGGGTGGTGAGCACCTGCGGCCACTGCGGCGAGGCCGCCGCGCGTCGAGCGCAGCCAGCGGATGGCTGGCCGCCGGAGCGACCACCCGCGTGAACGGCCGTTCTCGACCCAGGGGGCGTCGAGCAGCTCGACGTCGCCGATCCGATACGCGAAGACGACGCGCTTGCCGTGCCGGTAGAACCCGTGATAGACGAACGGCTTATCGGGCCTTTTGCCCTGCGGGCCGGGGCAGGGGCGTTGCCGGCCAGGATCAGGCCGTCCATGATGCCGTGGCGGGTGGCCGAGAACTTGACGAACCCGCCGCTCCAGAGGGCCTCGTAGCAGAGCGTCTCGGGGTTGAAGCAGGCGGCCAGCTCGCCGCGATCGCCGAGCCGCACGCAGACGGCCTTGGGAACGGTCACGCCCGCGCCGCGAAATACGCCGCAGAGGACGCGTGCCCAGGTCGGTCTTGTTCCAGCGGTCGTCGGCCCAGGTCTCTTCGCTCTGGTTGCCCCAGTGGCCGTGCGTGCCGCCGTCGAGGCCGGGAAACGGCGGCAAGAGCGTCGGCACGCTCGGCTGCTTGCGGAAATAGCTCGGCCTCCTTGGCGTAGAAGTCATAGACCCGGTCGCGATTGACCGGCAGCTGCCAGCTCGGCCATTGCTCGGGGTGCAAGGGTGCCCGGTCGAAGGCAAACTCGGCCGGCAGCGTGCGAATGGCGATGCAGCTAGCCGCGGCCGACTCCGTCGGAACGGCCGAGGTCCAGCAGGAACCGGACCAGGTCTCGCGCTCGCCTGGGCGTCATCGCCGCGGCCAGTCCGTCGGGCATCAGCGTGCCGTCCTCGCGCATCTCCTCGATCTTGGTCTTGGCGACCTGGAATCGCTCGCCCGACGCCGGGTCGCGGAGCACCAGCGTGTCACTGGTCTCGCGCCTGCTTTGTAGCCCTGGCGGATCTTGCCGTCGTCGGTCGCGACGGTGATCGCCGTCGTATCCCTCCTTGACCTGCCGGCGCGGCCAGAGGATCGACTCGACGACTTCCTCGGGCTTGAGGCAGACGCCCGCGTTGGACAGGTCAGGGCCGACCGAGTCCTCCCTGACCGCCGACGCGGTGACACGAGATGCACGCGAACTTGGGCGATGCGAACACCGCGGCCCCGCGCCGAGCGTCACCCTGTGTGCGCGCGTCTCGAAGCAGCGCCGCGGCCAACGTCGGGTCGAACGGCGTCGCCGCCGTGACCAGTTCGGCCGAAGCTGCCGACCGCCGCCTTGTCGCGGGCCGGCGGGCCGGCGGCACGGGCGTGCGCGGCTTCGGCCGCGGACCGGCCGGCCGGCCGTCGAGCTGCGGAACCAGCCAGTCGAGGCCGTCGAGGTTGTCGCGCAGCCGCTCCTCGGCGTCGTCCGTCGGTGTGGCCGAGGATGCCGATCGGCCCGCGATAGCCGCTCGACCGCGATGACCCGCAGCAGCTCCAGATCGAGCGACGCCCTGGCCGAGCGGCAGGATCTTCCGCCCGGCCTTGTCGCCCTCCGGGTCCATGCCGTTCAGGTTGAGTGCCCGCAGATACGGCATCATCTTGGACAGCAAGGCGGGGAAGCGGTCGAGATGGTCGTGGCCGTGGTGCAGGTTGTAGACCATGCCGACGTTGGTGACGCCCTGCCGCCTTGAGCCGCTCGATGATCGCGATCTGGTTTTCCGGCTCGCCGAACCAGCCGCCGTGGTTGTAGAGCGCCAGCGAGCAGCCGATCTTGCCGGCCTCGTCGGCCAGCGGCCGCGAGCTTGGCCATCGCCGCTGCGATCCGCCGCTCCTGCTCGGCACCGGTCACGCGGTCGGCGCCCAGGTCGAGCAAGACCCAGAGCTGGGCCTTGATCCCGTGCCGCTTGAGCAGGTCGAGGATGATCCGCGATTCGCGGTTGAGCTCGCCCGGCGCACCCAGAAGGCATCGAGCGCGACGCCGTGCCGCTTGAGCGCCTCGCACCTCGGCGTCGAAGGTGGGGATGTGCTCGGCGCGCCAGTCGTAGGCGAAGTGTTTGAAGCCCAGCCGCTCGAGCATGGCCGCGCGCTCCTCGGGCCGCGCTTCTTGCTGTCGAACGGCACGATGCACCAGGCGATCAGGTTGTCGCGGGCGAAGAGCCTGCGGTCGCTCGCGGCCAAATCCGACGGCGAGCGCCCCACCCCCGGCTGCTGGTTCGCCCAAGCGCGCGCCGGTAGCAGCGCACAAACTGCTACAAGCGCGAAAGCCCCGACCACCGCGCACGGAGCTATGCGTCCCCACCCCCCCCTGCCCCCCCTTCGCAAGGGGCGGAGCAACTGCGAAGGGGGGAGAGCGCAATAACACCTGCGCATCCGCAACGCGATCGTCATCCCATCCTCTCGTCCAAGAGCGCATCGACTGCCGCGGCTGAGAGCAAAGTCTGTGTCGCCGTTTTAGCCGAGTCGACCGTCACGCCGCTCTTGGCAAGCGTCGCCACGAAGTTCGCCGCCCGATTGCCCCGAGTCATTGCCGTCGAGGTCGCGACCGAGCGAATCGATGATTCCGGTCGCCTTCACCGTCAACTGCAGCGCCGGACTCAGCACCAGCGGCTTCTTGGTGAAGAGCGTGACGGTGCTCCCGGTCGCTGTCAGGCTATAGACTGCTTTCGAGAGCGCTACCCGCTTGCTCTTTTGCTTTTTCTTCGACGGTATCGTCACCAGCGCATAAGTGGCCCTGCTGTCGGCGTCGGCGGCGTTGAGGCCCTCGCTAAACTGCAAGACGATGGCCTTTGCCTTGGAGTGTTTGCCGGTTTTCACCGTGGTGATCGCAACGCTTTCGACGATCGGCGGGGCGGTGGTGACGACGCCGCCCGACTTGGAAGTGATCGTAAGCGTGCCCGCAGCGTAGGAGATGGTGTAGTCGGCTGCACTGGCGCCGCTGGCGACGGTGGGATAAAATCCCGGCGGGCTCTGGGCAGTCGCCGTAGTCGTCACGCTCGGCTGGCTGGTGAGTACGGACGGGGTGTCGCCATTGACGAAGCCGCTGTAACTGACCGAAAGCGCGGGGATGGCGTGGCCCTGGACGATTTCCGCCGAGCCGGCGGTAATCAACAGCGGGGCTGGCGTGACGTGCAGACTCGCTGCCGGGCCGGCGGTGAAGGTGTAATTGGCGGCCGACAGCCCCGACACGTTGACGTCAAGGGGATAGGTTCCCACCGGGCTAGCGCTCGTGGCCGTCGTGGTGAAGCCGGCCTGGCCCGAGACGACGGCGATCGTGTCGCCGTTTAAAAAGCCGGTGATCGTATCGCCGAAGGCTGGCAGCACAGCACCGTAGGTCTTCGATGCGTTGTTCGGGGCGACGGTGAGCACGGCGGGGTTGACCGTCAAACTGCCGGGCACGCCGCTGAAGACGTAGTTCGCCGCCGACAAGTCCGCGACGTCGACATTGATGGGGTAAGAGCCCACCGGGCTCGTGTCCGTGGCCGTGGTCGTCAATTTCGCCTGGCCGCTGACGACGCGGGCGCTGTCGCCGTTGACAAACCCGGTGATCGTGTCGCTCAATTCCGGCACGGTGCCGCCGTAGGTCGTCGCGGCGTTCGTGGCGGTTACCGCGAGGTCCGCCTTGAGCACCGTGATCTCCACGCTGGCGGTCGCATCGGTGTAGTCGGTCGTGTCGCTGGGAGTGAACGTGACCGACAGCATCTGGTTGGGCCCAGCACCCAGCACGGCTTCCGGCGCCGGGCTGTACACGAACTTGCCCGTTATCGGCGAGGTGGCGTTTTGCTCGGCGCCGGAAAGCCCCGTGCCATAGACAATCTCTGAGACGGTCGGCGACCAGTTGATGACCGGTGTCGCCGGGTTGACCGTCAGCGTGCCGTTCTGTCCTTGGAAAACGTAGTTGCTCGCCGACAGGTCCGCCACGTTGACGGTGATGGGATAATTGCCGGCGGTGCTCGTGCTGGTGGCCAAGGTCGACAGCATGGGCTGGCCCGAGACAACGCTCGCCGTATCGCTGTTCTCGAACCCCGAGTACGTGTATGATAGCGCCGGCACGGCGCCCTCGTAGGTCATCGACTCATTGTTGGCCTCGACGGTCACGACGGCCGGCTCGACAAAGAATGTGCCGTCCTGGCCCTCGAATGTGTAATTCACGGCCGACAGGCCCGAAACGTTGATGGTAATCGGGTAGCTGCCGACCGGGCTGGCGCTCGTGGCCGTGGTGGCGAGCGCAGCCTGGCCCGAGACAACGCTCGTGGTATCGCCGTTCACAAAACCCGAGATCGCGTCCGTCAGGGTCGGCAACGGGCTGCCGTAAAAAGAATAGGTAGTAACGGCGGTCACCGTCAGAACGGCCGGTTCGATCGTGAGGATGCCAGTCTGGCCGCTGAACGTGTAGTTGGCGGCCGACAGGTCCTGAACGTCGATGCCGATTTCATACTCGCCGACCGGGCTGGCGCTCGTGGCTGTCGTGCCCATCGACGCGACTGCCTGACACGACGCTCGAGTTATCGCCGTTCACAAAACCGGTGATCGTGTCGGTAAACTCGGGCACGGTTCCGCCGTAGGTCATTTCCGCGTTGTTGGCGGTCACCGTCAGCACGGCGGGGTTGACCGTGATCTCAACGGAATAGCTGGCGGTGGTGTAGTCGGTTGTATCGTTCGGGGTGAAGACGACCGAGAGCGTCTGATCGGGCCCTGCGTCGAGAACGGCGTTCAGGGCCGGCGAGTACACAAAGCTCCCCATCACGGGCGACACGGCGTCGAGCTGCCGATCGGAAAGCGCCGTGCCGTAGGTGATCGCCGCAGGGTCGGACCAGAGGATCGTCGGCGTGGCCTGGGTGATCGTCAGCACCCCATTTTGCGCCACCAGCGTGTAGTTGGCAGCCGAGACGCCCGCCAGGCTGACGTTGATCGGATAAGTTCCGACCGGACTGGCGTTGTTGGCCGTCGTGGTCAAGGTGGGCGTACCCGAAACGACGCTTGCGTTCTGGCCGTTGACGAACCCGGTGATCTCGTAGGTCAGTGCCGGCACAGGCATACCGTAGGTGATCTGCTGTGGGTACGCGGCGACCGTGAGCACCGCCGGCGTGACCGTTACCGTGACTGCGCTCGAATTCGCCAGCACGGTGACCTCTCGGATCGCATTGTTGAAGGTGTCGGCGATGAACAGGTCGCCGGAGCTGCCGGTGGCGAGACCGTATGGGTTCGACAACTGGGCAAGTGGTGCCTGAAATCCATCGCCGCTGTAGCCATAGGTATTGTCGCCGGCGAAGGTCGAAATCGTTGTGCCCGATACCTCGCGGATCACCTCGTTGTCGGCATCGGCAATGTAGAGGTTGCCCGACGAGTCGACCGCGACGTCCTCGGGCAAATAGAGCTGCGCGTCGACGGCCGGGCCGCCGTCGCCGCTGTAGCCGGGGCCGGCGGCGTAATCGCCGGCGACGGTGCTGATGTCGCCCCCGCTCACCTCGCGAATCACGTCGTTGCCGGTGTCGGCGATGTAGAGAGCGCCCGACGTCAGATTCACCGCGACGCCCGAGGGGTCGCTGAGCTGCGCACTGGTGGCAAGGCCGCTATCGCCTGAGTAGCCCGGCCCGTCGGCGTAATTGCCGGCGACGGTGCTGATGTCGCCCCCGCTCACTTCGCGGACCACGTTGTTGCCGGAGTCGGCGATGAACAGGTCGCCGCTGGAATCGAGGGCGAGCCCGGTGGGCGAGCTCAACTGCGCCGACGTGGCGGGGCCGCCATCGCCGCCGTAGCCTGCTCCGAGATTGTAGTCGCCGGCGAACGTGGTGATCACGCCGGTTTGCAGGTCGACCGCGCGAATCACGTTGTTGCCGGTATCGGCGATGTAGAGCGTGTGGGTGGCGCTGTCGACGGCCACGCCGGTCGGGTCAGTCAGTTCCGCGTCGACCGCGGGGCCGCCGTCGCCGCCGTAGCCGGCGGTGGCGTCGCCCGCGACCGTAGTCATGTCGCCGGTTGACGCACTCACCTCGCGAACGACGCTGTTGGAGGTGTCGGCGATGAACAGGTCGCCGCTCGAATCGACCGCGACGCCGAACGGAGTATTCAGCTCGGCCGACGTCGCAGGGCCGCCGTCGCCCCCGTAGCTCGAGAAGCCGTTACCGGCCACCGTGGTGATCGTGCCGCTAGATACCTCGCGAACCACGCCGCTGGCTTCGTCGGCGATCCAGAGGTCGCCGGTCGAGGACTGGACCGCCAACCCCACCGGGTCTGAAAGCTCGGCGCTCGTGGCCGACCCGCCGTCGCCGGTGTCGCCGGGAATGCCGTCACCGGCGATCGTGTTGATCGTGCCGCTCGTCACCTCGCGCACCCTGCTGTTGAGGCTGTCGGCGATGAACAGATCGCCCGAGGAGTCGACGGCCACCGCCGTGGGCATGTCGAGCTGCGCGGCCGTCGCGGTGCCGCCATCGCCGGAATAACCTGGCCCGAGGGAGTAGTCGCCGGCAACCGTGGTGAGGGCGCCCCCGACACCTCGCGCACCAGATTGTTGCCGGTATCGGCGATGAACAGGCCGCCGGCGCCAATCGCGACGTCCGTAGGATAGTCGAGCTGCGCGGCCGTGGCCGTACTGTTGTCGCCGTTGTAGCCGGCGCCAAGATTGTAGTCGCCCGCGATCGTGGTGATGTTCCCGCCGCTGACCTCGCGGATCACGCTGTTGCCGGTGTCGGCGATGTACAGATTGCCCATGGAGTCGACCGCAACGCCCTGCGGCCCGTTCAACTCGGCGCCCGTGGCCGAGCCGCCGTTGCCGGCATAGCCGGCGGTGCCGTCGCCCGCGACCGTTGTGATGTCGCCGGTCGCCGCACTCACTTCGCGGACAACGTTGTTGCCGGTATCGGCGATGAACAGGTCTCCCGAGCCGTCGATGGCCAGGCCCGTGGGGTCGTTGAGCTCGGCCGCCGTGGCCGAACCGCCGTCGCCTGAATAACCCGCCACGCCGGTGCCCGCAACCGTCGTGATCACGCCGGTGATCGCATTGACCTCGCGGACCTCGTTCTGGGCCGATTCGGCAATGTAGATGTCGCCCTGCGAATCGATCACGACGCCATAGGGAGAATTAAGCGAAGTCGCCGTCGCCAGCCCGCCGTCGCCATTGCCGCCCCCGGCGACCGTGTTGATGACGGCAACCGGCGAAAGCGGGGTCGCGCTCGGCCCAAAACCCGTGGCCCCGCTGTACGCCGCCGTGATCGTGGCCACGCCCGCCGGCAAGTCCGGCGTGGTGAAACTGACCGTGCCGCCCGGTCCAAGGTCCGCGGAATCGAGCGTGGCGGGACCGTCGTAGAACGTGACCGTTCCACCGGTCGGCACTGTCGAGCTCAAGGGCAGCGTCTCGACCGTCGCCGTGAATTTTTCGGTTTGACCATAGGTCAACATATTGGTCGACTCGGTGAGCAGCGTCACCGTTTGGACCGTCAGCAATGCGCGGTTCTCCAGCAGCGTGACAACCGGCCCGAAGGACCTTTGCCAACCCCTGGCTCCACGCGTATTCCGCCGGTGCTCGACCCCGCGACGACCCTTGGCTTTTCCCGCAACCCGACCGTGCCAGAGCACCATGGTGGAATGGCTCCCGACGTTTACTCACCGAGCCAGCTAAGCCGCACCGCCGGCTGCGCGAACGCTGGGGCGAGCAACGAACACGTGCGGCGCTTCGACACGTTCGGCCCCACGGGCCGGCGCATCGCTGCAAAGAATATACACTGCGCCGCCGTGCGCTCCCTCGCTGGCATTCTATCAACGTTGATTCGATGAAATCATCGCATCATGGTAGCATCGACGATCGGCCACTGTCAACGTTGCACGTTTTAGCGATGAAGCTGGTCGTGATGCGGGGTGACTTTGAGGAGGTTGGGCTCGATGTTCGCGTCGACTCGGCCCGAGGCCCATCCGAGCGCGCCGAGCAGGAGGCCCTGGTACATCGGGTTTTCCCAGACGTCCTCGCGGTGGCCCATCGAGGTGTAAAAAACGCGGCCCTTCTCGTGCGGACGTGCCCACGTCATCGGATAGTTCGGGCGCTCATACATGCCGCCCGTCAGGCCCTCAGTCACCTGGACGAGAATCACGTGCAGGTCGGGGGCGAAGTGCTTGAGCGCGTACCATTCGTCCTTGATTTTGAACGACCGCCCCTGGCTGCCGAAGCCTTTGGCGATGCCGGGGAACTCGGGGTCGACGATGTCGATTTGACTGTCTTCCTGCTCCGGGCCGTGGACGATGAATTCACCGCCGATCATCTGGATGTAGGGGTCGTCGAGGCCCTTCTTGCGGTGAGGGCCGAACGTATCGGTGGCGCAGTGCATTCCGATAAACCCCTTGCCGGCGCAGCGCGTCGTAGAACGCCTTTTCGCCGTCGGCGGAGATCGGCGGGCTCTTGTCGGCGGGGCCCGGTTTGGTGAGGTCGCCGGTGGTCTCAAACACGAACACGTCCCACTGCCCGATCTGATCGGGCTCGAACAACCGTCCATCCTTTGACGCCACCACTTCGTACCCATGATCCTTGCCGATGTCGGTGAGGATCGTTTCCGCGTGGGCCAGCTTGTCGCCTTTGCGCGTGATGACCGAATGCTGAAAGCCCGAGCTCTTGGTGAAGAACAAGACTTTCTTGGAGCTCCTCGCGGGCGCGGCCAGTGCGCGCCTGGCCCCTTCGATTCCCAGCCACAGGGCCGCCCCGGTCTGCAGCCATTGTCGACGATTCAGTTCCGCCGCCATTGCTTCATTCTCCCTGTTGGCGTGATCGATCGTGCGTCGGAAACAGCGATCTTCCCCTTTTACCGCAACTTACAACGGAAGGGAATCGTCCAGCGGAGATGTTCTGGTACCACCCGCAATCCCCAGCGCGGGTTCCTTCTCGTGCTCGTGCTCGTGTTCGCCCCTACAATCATCCCGAACGGCCCGCAAGGGGCTCCCTTTCCGCTTGCGGAGTTGCCCCAAGAACCGTAATCTATCCTCAACCGGCGTCTTCCGTTGACGCCGGACGGACTCACCCGAGCGGCGGTCCCTAATTCACCGGGGAGCAATGCACGGAAACCAACTCCCGGCATGGATGCTGAGGCTTGCCGAGCCGTAGCGTCCGGCCTATCGTTGGGGGACGCGATCAGGATGACACAACTCACATCGGAACACGAAACCGCGGAACAGTCCCAGC
The DNA here is from genome assembly GCA_963830625.1 of uncultured Isosphaeraceae bacterium. Taxonomy (GTDB): domain Bacteria; phylum Planctomycetota; class Planctomycetia; order Isosphaerales; family Isosphaeraceae; genus CAWHMZ01. The sequence continues at coordinate 160,837 of CAWHMZ010000011.1, forward strand.
TCACGAAGCTCTGCGTCTCGATTCGCGGCAAGCTTCAGTTCATGGACTACCTGGTGCGGGCCGCGCTGGCTGATGCCGAGCGCTATCGTGGCGAAACCGACCCCGGCACACGAATCTTCATCAGGCAGTTGGTCGAAATGCACGCCGCCAATCTCAGGGTCGAAAGCCAGAACATGCGAGTCGTCAACGAACTCTGTGCGGCGCTCGAATCGCTGGTTGACGCCTCGCCTGATGAGCACTCCCGCGGAGATTTGCCATGAACAATTCAAAAAACGGTGCGGCGAGAGGTTCTGCGGTCCGAAACGCCGGCTCGGGCCCCATCCAGGCCGAAAGCGCCGAGGGCATCGGTCCGCGCGACAGTGCAACGTCATTTGAACTGCGCCAGTCTCTCGCTGAAATCAAGGGCCAGGCCCAGTTTCTCCTTTACCTCACGGACCAGATCGAAGAATCGCTCGATCAACTCGACGGCGAGGCCGACGCGTGTCACGGCGCGTTTCTGTGCAAAGTCTTGGGGATGTACTCCGGCCAGCTTGAAAGCAAGCACCAGGGGCTGGGTGAAAGGATCGCCGAGGCGTGCCAGGAAGTGTATGTCACGGTGCGCGAGCGAGAGCTGGTCTGAGGCCTATTGGCTGCGGGCGAGCAATCCGCCGGCGGATTCAGAACCGAATTACAATCGAGACCGAGCACGCAGTTCGTGGTCCGGCGCAGGGGTAGATAGAACCATCGCCAGTCGCCGGATCGGTCCTAATCGTACTCGTACTCTTAATCGTAATCGGATTCACAATCTTAATGCTATTCCGCCCCCGTCCGGGTCGGTGCCTTCCCCTCGCGATTGCCGCCGATGCGTCCTGTCCCTCTCGCCACCCCGAGTTGCAGCAAAATCCAGAGGGCCGAGGCGGCTTCCTTCATATTGATCTTCGAACTCCCGCTCCGGCGGTTTTCGAACAAGATCGGCGTTTCGCCGATCCGGCAGCCGACTGCCTGGCACCAAAACAGGATCTCTTCCTGAAACGAGTAGCCGCGCGACCGCACCAAATCGAGATTGATTAGGGCGAGCTTGCTGACCCGGTAGCACCGGAAGGTGCCGCTGTTGTCTTTGGTCTTGAGCCCCAGAAACAGCTTTGCGTAGCTGTTGATTCCCGAGCTCATGAGCCGGCGCTTGAGGGTAAAGCCTCCTTCGACACCGCCGCCGGGCACATACCTCGAGCCGATCATGACGTCGTGTTCGGCCATTCCCGCGAGCAGGTCGGGGATGAACCGTGGCGGATGGCTGAAGTCGGCGTCGAGGTTCAAAAGCAGGTCGAATTGATGTTCGATAGCGAATCGGAACGCGGCGAGCGTGGCCGTTCCGAGCCCAAGTTTTCCCGACCGGTGAATCACGTGGAAATCAGCGAGCGTCGCGCCCAGCTCGTCTGCAATCTTGCCGGTGCCGTCGGGCGAGTTGTCGTCGATCACGAGGACGGCGGCCTGTGGCGCGTATTCTCGGATCGCCTCGACCAGCGGCCGCAAGTTGCCGGCTTCGTTGTAAGTGGCCAGTGAAACCAGCAGCCGCGGCGTGGCGCCGACGGCCGGCGCGGAGGAGGGTTCAGACACTTTGCAAATCATTCCTGCTTCAACCAGCCGGCCAGCCCCGGTTGCTCGTTGCATCTCTGAAATGGGGACTGAAGGCCCGAACAAGATAGCTTTACGCGGCCTGGTGCGCGAAGGGACGGCTGTCGCGGTCTCGGGCGGGACGGGAGAAATAAGATTACGATTGCGATTACGATTAGGATTACGATTACGATCACGAGTGCGAAGGAAGAGCTGAGGAGGCGGATTGATGACCCTGGTACCAGTCCCGGCGATGATTGAGCGGGCTCGCCGAGAAGGCTACGCCGTCGGCTATTTCGAGAGCTGGAGCCTCGATTCGCTGCAGGGGGTCGTCGATGCCGCCGAGCAAACGCGATCTCCCGTGATTCTGGGATTCAACGGGGCGTTTCTGAGTGCCGCGCGGCCGGTTGACGAGCGCCTGGCGCTTTATGGCGCCTGGGCTGCGCGGCCGCGGAATCGGCCACGGTCCCGTGCGGCCTCATTTTCAATGAGTGTCCGCACGACGACTGGGTCTTGGCCGCGATCGTGGCGGGCTTCAACCTGGTCATGCTCGCCGACCCGAAAGCGCCTCTGGCCGAATACCGCGAGCGCGTGGCCGCCATCACGCCGATCGCGCACAGTCGCGGCGTCGCCGTCGAGGCCGAGCTCGGCGAGCTCCCGTGGCGCGGCCGACGCCGGCAACGGCAACGGCAATGCTCCCGCCGGCGGCTGCCTGACCGATCCGGCAGCGGCGGCCGAGTTCGTCGAGGCGACGGGAATTGACCTCCTGGCCGTGAGTGTCGGCAACGTCCACATCCAGACTCGCGGCCAGACCGGACTTGACCTGGCGCTCCTGGACGAGATCCGCCGGCGAGTGGCCATTCCGCTGGTCCTGCACGGCGGATCGGGCATCAGCGCGCCGTTCCTGCGCCGAGCGATCGGCGCGGGGTCGCCAAGGTCAATTTCGGCACGTATCTCAAAGAGCACTATCTCGACGCCGTGCGCGACGCCCTGTCGATCGACGTGCCCGACCCGCATCGGTTACTGGGCAAAGGCGGTGCCGAAGACGCCTTGCTAGCCGGCCGGCTCGCCGTGCGCGAAGCCGTCCTCGATCGCATCGACCAGCTCGGCTGCCGCGGCAAGGCCGACGGGAGCGCACCATGAAAAAGCGCGTCCGGCGGGGCAGGCGTCCTGGCGGGCTTCCCTTGCACCTCCGGCCGTTCTTCTGGGACCACGACTTTGTGCGCTCTGACCTGGGACGCCGATGCCGACTTGATCACCGGGCGAATTCTCGCGGCCGGAGATTGGGACGGCGTGCGCTGGTTACGGAGAAAGCTGGGCGAGGAAGCACTTCGGAGCTGGCTCGTGCACCGGCGCGGCGGGGTTGAGCTCGCGTCAGCTTCGGTACTGGGAGCTCGTGCTCGAGCTGCCTCACCGTGAGGTGAACGCCTGGCTCAGCGACCTGCGCCGGCAGGTATGGGAGGGACGGTGCCACCCATGAGCGGGCACCCCGAGATCCTCTCGCGCAACCAGGAGCGCGTCCTCGCCGAGCTCGGGCCGACCTTGGTTGAGCAGGGGTAAAAGTTCGCCATCCGCGACGTCGCCCACGTCTTGTACGGCTTGGCCTACTTCGGCGACGCCGACCGGGAGCGAATGCCAGCGCTCTTGTGGGACATGAACTGGCGCACCATAAAGGCCACGATTCGGAATTGGGTTCAGGAGGTCAGATAGAGCGGAAGCTTGGCGGGTTGCCGTTCGCCTTGACGGTTAGCTTGTAGGCGGACGCCAGTCCGTTCTCGCGAGAACAACACGACTCAAGCGCAACATGATTCGCGACCACTGTTTCTATCGAGGAGCGACCGATGTTCGATTCATGCCTTATGTTTGCCACGCTGGGATTCGCCGGGTTGGCGGCCGCGGTGCCGCGAGCGATGAGCGCAAATGCCACCGACAGCCTGCAAGGAACATGGACGGCCGTCGGGGCCGAGCGAGATGGCCGAGAGGCCGCCGACGTGATTGGCCACGTCGTGGTCTTCAATGGCACTACCTTCAGCATTCAGGAGAAGGGGGCGACGATCTACGAGGGTACCTTCACGGCCGACGCGTCAACTGAGCCTTGGACCATCGACTTCAAGCACACGGGACGTTCGTTGGCTGGCAAGACCTGGCTGGGAGTTTACAGGCTTGACGGCGAGATGCTGACGATCTGCGATAATGCGGGCGACGTTCAGAACAGCCGGCCTGCGGGTTTCCGCACCAAGCCTGGGTCGGGCCTCGTCATGGTGACTTTCGAGCGGGCGCAGCCGTGACGCGGCTCGAGATGAGACGCCGCGGGCTGCGGCCTCTCCCGCAGCCGGCGGCCCCGAAATCGAATTCGCTCGTCGTCGTTCAAATCTCCGCGAGCACCCGGTGCGCGCAAGCGACCGCCAGCGCGCCGTCACCCACGGCAAAGGCGACCCGTTTGGTGGTTCCGCTCCGCACGTCTCCCGCGGCGAAGACCCCCGGGCACGTGGTCTCGACAACGCAGGGTTCGCGGTGCGTCAAGGGCCAGCGGTTGGATTTGGCGGCATCGGCCCCGGTGAGGATGAAGCCCTTCGAATCGATGGCGATGCTCGGGGGCAGCCAGTCGGTCCGGGGATGCGCACCGATGAAAACGAAGAGCGCCGAACAATCCATTTCGCGGCATTTCCCGTCCCTGGCAGTTGCGCAGCCGCAGTCCCGTGACCGTGCGGTCGCCACAAACGGCATCGACCTCGACGTTGTAAATCACTTCGATATTCCGATGACGCTCGATACGGTGCGCAAGGTAGTCAGACATGCTCTTGCGAAGGTCATTGCCGCGCAGAATCAGCATGGCCCCGGCAGCATGGTCGGCGAGGTACATGACTGCCTGCCCTGCCGAGTTGCCGCCCCCCACAACGGCGGCGCGGCCGTTCTGGCACGATCGCGCGTGCACCGAAGTGCAGGAATAGTAGATGCCGGCCCCATCCCAGCGCTCGCAACCGGCGACGGGAAGCCGCTGGTAACTGGCTCCGGTGGCGATCAAGACCGCCCGGCCGCTGACGACCTGCCCGTCGTCGAGAGTGAGCCGGTGCACGCCGTTGTCGCCGGTTATGGCACGCACTTCGACCGTGCGCAACCAGCTCGGCCCCGAACTTTAGTGCCTGGATGTACGCCTGGTTGGCCAGATCTGCCCCGGAGATTCCCTTGGCGAATCCCATGTAGTTCTCAATCCGCGAGCTGGTCCCCGCCTGTCCACCCGGGCCAAACCGGTCGAGAACGATGGTTTCCAACCCTTCTGAGGCCCCGTAGACGGCCGCCGCGAGCCCGGCCGGGCCGGCGCCGACGATTATCAGGTCGAATGGCTCGGTGCGGATCGGACGCTTCAGCCCGATGCACTCGGCAATCCGGGTGACCGTAGGCGCGGCGAGCGCGTGCCCCGGTTGCAGGCGACGAACGGCAATTGTTCGGGGCCGACCCCCAGCGCTAAGAGGGCGGCTTTTCCTTCGGGCTCGTCCGCGTTGATCCAGGTATGCGGCACCTTGTTCTTGTCGAAGAACTCGCGGATGACCGTCAGGTCGGGATCGCCCAGAAGCCCGAAGACGCGCACGCCCACGAAACCAGACCGCTCTAGCATGATCCGCCGCGTCTGGAACGCCTCGAGCAGCTTGTCGCTCAAGTCGGGAATCTCCTGGATCACCCGACGCAGCTCGGCCTGGCTGACGCAATACGCCCGGCAGGCTCCCCTGGCGTAGGCTGACACCACGGCCGGTCGATCCATCAACAGCGAGACATCCCCTGTGAACTCGCCCGGTCCGTGAACAACGATCGTCTTGGGAAGGGCGCGCGACTCGTCAACGATCGCGATCCCACCCGATTTGACGACGTAAAGCGTCAACCCGCGCTGGCCGGCCTGAAAGATCGTTTGGCCGTCGTCGAACGAGCAGAGCTGCGCCAGCTCGGCCAGACATTCAACCTCGGCCTCGCTGAGCTTCGGGAACGCGAGCTCATGTGCGTAATCGGCAACGTGCCGCATAGCCCGGGCCTCGTCGGAGAAGGGGGGCAGCCCAAACGAAAACTTGTCCTATCCTACTGCGCACGCATCGCCGGTCGCCACGACGTTGTGGCCGAACGCCTGCGTGCAGCTCACCTTTTTGGCCCGTTCGCGATTTTTTGTGTCCGGTCGAAGGGATTTTCGGAGCTTGGTGAGCTAGCGGAGACCCCCAAACCGAAAGAGAGGCACCTTATGTTCACTACTCTGGTCCAAGCCGCGCGCGATCAAGCTACCGAGCCCGTCCCGCTCTGGCCGGCGGCACCGGCGCATGCGTTCGGTGGCGTTCCACACACAAGTCGAATCGCTGGAGGGCCGTGCGCTCATGACCGCCTCGCCCGGGGTGCTGACCGTGGCTTCATACTGGGTGGGATGGTGGGAGGTCAACAACAACGCCCTGCTCGACGTCTCTGAGGCGCCCCCTCACGATTCACCCTATCCGTACCTGGACGTGATTTACACCACCAATTTCTTCTCGGGTTCGATCTCCTCAGCCCAGACCTACTATTTCGTGCTCCCGCTCACGCTCAATCCCGACGCGTCGACGCTCACCGGCTCGGTCGACACCTTGTCGTCGGGCACCATGTCGCTCGGCACCTTTACGCTGAACGCAACGCCGAACCCCGACTACATGAACGTCAACGACACGTTCACCGGCCAGTTCACCACGAGCGCCGGTACGGTTGACCTCGAGGGAACTTACTTGGGAGAGAATTATGAGCCGGGTCTGACCGAAACTGGGTGGGGCCTCCCTCGCGAGCGTCCGATCCCAGAGCCCACGGCGCCGCCGCCCGCTCGTCCGGTGCCTCCGCTCAACAAAGAAGTGCATCTCAAGGTGAGTATCCATCCGCTCCCCAATGAAACGCCCCGCAAATTGTCCGTTAACCAATTGGACCAGCCCATCGAGGTGACATGGGTGGAGACCGTCAAAAACGACGGACCGGGCGACCTGCCTGCCGAACGAGCGTACGCAGCGGTGGGTAAAGAGGGCGGCTACAACTATTTGCTCAATGTGCAGGTCGTGTCGATACCGACAGGTGCAACCATCACTCCCAACGCGGAAAACGAGTTCCTGACTGTCGCACTTCCCCCGCTGCGCGTTGGCCAGACCGCAAAAGTGGTGGTCGCGGCCTGGACCGAATTCTCTTCCAACCTAAGTCGTGACAAATATTACTTCAGCGTCCACGCGGACGCTGGAGACCTGGGCCTGGGATTGCCTGGCCCGCGTGTGGACGGCGGTTATAGCTCCTATAAGTTAGAGTTCTTCGTCCCGCCGATCATGACACGTCGATAACGCAAAACACGAAGATCGCCAGAATTGTCGGGACTCCCTGACGCAATCGCGGTAGGCTGGGTCCGCACGGCGCGAAAAGCCTCGGCCGTTGTGACGCGGTCGTACTGCGCCTGCAGAAACAGGCAAAGGCCGCGGCCAAGGCCATCGGCGTCGTTTCCGTGATCATGGGCGACACCGCGTGCAAAGTGCCGGTGGCGACCTCTTACCAAGGACTGAGAACCGCGGCTGCATAAGATCACCGGCCATGCAATAATCGTATTGACCCCGTTCATGGCCCGGGGGGCGGACACCGTCGTCGGAGTCCAGCGCCCGAGGGCGCCGCCGGGCGGCCAGGAGACCCGTGTCATGTCCCCCGTCGATAGCGATCGCAATCTCCTCCTCGGTTTGCTCGCGTTGCAGACCGGCCTCGTCGACCAGGGGGCGCTGTTGGCGGCCTTCGCCGACTGGGTTCGCGACAAGAGCCGCCCCCTGGCCGACCACTTGATCGACCTCGCGCACCTCGATGCCCCGCGCCGCGCCACCATCGAGGCTATCGCCGGCCTGCAAGTCCAGACCCTGGGCGGCGACGCCGGCAATCGCGCCGCTGTTCTGACGGTCGAAGAGCCGACTCCCGAAAGTGCGGAGCGCACCGGCGGCGCCCAGCTCGAGGCGACCCACCGGACCATCGGCACGGCGCCCGACGCGACGGTCCGCGGCAGTGAACCCGACCGCACTGGCTATTCCGTCGGCTCGACCACCTCCGACGGACAGCGGTTCCGCGTCCTGCGCCCGCACGCCAAGGGCGGGCTGGGCGCCGTCTTCGTCGCGATGGACACCGAGCTACATCGCGAGGTCGCCCTCAAGCAGATCCTCGATTCGCACGCCGACGACGGCAGAAGTCGCGCCCGCTTCCTGCTGGAAGCCGAGGTCACCGGGGGGCTCGAGCATCCGGGAATCGTACCTGTTTACGGCCTGGGCACCTATCCCAACGGCCGCCCCTTTTACGCCATGCGATTCATCCGAGGCGACAGCCTCAAGGAAGCCATCGAGCAGTTCCATAGCAACCAGGCTCTCAAAGCCGACCCTGGACGGCATCTCTTCTTCATCAAAAGCTGCTCCGCCGCTTCCTTGACGTCTGCAATGCCATCGACTACGCCCATTCCCGCGGCGTGATGCATCGCGACATCAAGCCGTCCAACATCATCGTGGGCAAGCACGGTGAGACGCTGGTCGTCGACTGGGGATTGGCCAAGTCGCTGAGCCAGGTCGAGCCCGAGCCCGAATCGGGCGAACAGACGCTGGTGCCGAGCTCTTCCAGCGGCAGTGCCGAGACGCTGCCGGGCAGCACACTGGGAACGCCGGCCTACATGAGCCCGGAGCAGGCCGCGGGGGACCTGGCGCGCCTGGGGCCTCGGAGCGACGTCTACAGCCTGGGCGCCACCCTCTACTGCCTGCTGACCGGCAAGCCGCCTTTCGAGGGAGTCGACATCGCCGCCATTCTCCGCGCCGTGCAGAAAGGCGAGTTCGCGCCGCCGCGCAAGCTCGACCCCTCGATCGACCGCGCCATGGAGGCGATCTGCCTGAAGGCGATGGCATTGAAACCGGAGGACCGCTACGCCACGCCCCGGGCCCTGGCCGACGATATCGAGCTGTGGCTGGCCGACGAGCCGGTCGCAGGCTACCGCGAGCGGCGGCTCGAGCGGATGGGCCGATGGTTCCGCCGGCACCGCACCTGGACCTACACCGCCCTGGCTACCCTGATCGGCACCTGCCTGGTCGCCACCGTCGCCGCCGCGGTCATCGAGGGCTCAAGACGAAGCGAAGCCGACGCCCGCCGCGAGGCCGAGCTCAACTTCAGCATGGCCCAGGAATCCGTCGACAATTACCTGACCAGCGTCAGCGAAAACACCCTGCTCAAGGAACAAGACTCGGTTGACTTACGCAACCTGCGCCAGGAACTGCTCTCTAGCGCGCTCGCATATTATCGGAAATTCGTGAACCAGCGCAGCGGCGACCCTCGGCTGCGCCGCGAGCTGGCCAATGCCTACTTCCGCGTCGGCCTGATCAACCAGGAGATTTCGTCGCCGCAACACGCGCTCGAGACGCTCCGTGCGGCCGAGACGATCTGGAAACAGCTTGTCGCGAGCGAGCCCAGGAATGACGAACTACGCGGCCACCTGGCCGCCTGCCAGCTCGAGATCGGCAAGGTCCAGGAAAAAATCGGCGACTTTGATGGCGCGTTGCGTGCGCTCGCCCAGGCCCTTGCGATCCTTGAGCCGCTGGCGGCGCGGCGCCCCGACGTGGCGGCCTTCCAGGCGAACCTGGCCGAGTGCTTCGCGAAAACGGGGGTTATCCGCGCAGCTTGACTCCACGGAAGAGGCTCTCGCAATGCTTCAGAAGGCCAAGGCGATCCGTGAGCAACTGGTCGAACGATCGCCCCATGACATCGGCGACCAGCGGAGCCTGGCCGAGGTCATCAACGAGCTGGGCTACGTGTTCGACAGGAGGCTCGAATATCCGGCAGCGGTCCAGGCGTTTCAGGAGTTTCAGAAGATCTGCCAGTCCCTGCTCGAGCAGATCCCGTACGGGCCCAAACCGATCCGGCTCCTCGACCGGCTCGCGCTAGCTACTACAACATGGCCACGATCCAGTTGAAAAAGCATCAGCAGGACGAAGCGCTTCAATCGCTCGAGCAATCGATCCATTACCGGTCGGCGCTGGTCGCCGCTCACCCGTCGGTCATCAGGTTCCATGAAAAGCTCGGCGAGAGCTATCAGGTGATCGCCGATCTCGAGCTCGCCATGCACCAGAACGACAAGGCATTTTCTTCAGCCTGCCAGGCGCGTGATGTCTTCGAGAGGCTCGTCAAGTCGGAGCCCGACCAGGTACGCTTCCATCACGATCTGGGAATGAGCTGTACCACGCTCGGCGTTATTCACGACGAAGCGCGCGACAACCAGAAGGCGATCACCGCGTTTGGACGGGCCGTGGCCGAACACGAACGCTCCGGCGCCGCGTCGCAGGATGTCCGTAATTACAAGGTCTATCTGAGCCTGGGCCTCGAAAACCTGGGCGAGCAATACGTTGACCTGGGCCGCTTTGACGAGGGCTTGCCGTATTACCTGAAGGCACTCCGGATTCGCCAGGACCTCCACCTCGCCCGTCCGAAAAACCTGGGATACGCGCTCGACCTCGCCAAGGCGACCGCCCAGGTCGGCGCCGTCGAGCGGCACGCCGGCCATGCGGGCGCCGCAGCAGCTATTCACCCAGGCGCGCGAATTGCTCGAACAGCTTGCGGCCGCCCACTCCGGTGATGCCGCAATTTCCGGCTTGCTGGGAACGGCTCTGACTCGCGAGGCCGTTGCACTCGCCGAGGAGCAGAAGCCGCACGCCTCGCTGCCGTTGCTCGCGCGCACCGTCGAGATCTTGACGCCGCTGGGGTCCGCCCCCAAGGCCGATCAGGAGGATCGCGAGCGGCTGAGCGAGGCACATTGGCAATTGGCCCTCATCGACCGGGCCTTGGGCAAAAGCGCAGATGCTGTCGGAATCGATGCCCAACGCGCAGCTTTGTGGCAAGATCGGCCTCCCGGCGAGCTGGCTGCACTGGCGCTTAAAGAGACGAGCCTGGCTGCCTTAATAGGCTACGGAAAGACCCCCGTTCCACCCGCGGCGCTGATCATCCGCGAGCACGATCTGGATCAGGCCGTGGCCAACCTGCAGTTGGCCGTCGCGCGGGGCTTCAAGGACCTCCGCATGATCCAGGCGCATCCTGATTCCCAACTCCTCCTCTCAAGGAAGGATGTCAAGCCTTTGCTCGACGACATGGCCTTTCCTGACAGGCCATTCGGCGGCCGATAAATGGACACCGGTGCCCAACTGGCTGTCGCGCGCGCGTCGCCCCCTCTCCCCCGCGGGGAGAGGATGGCCGAAGGCCAGGTGAGGGGGGCGTCGCGCAACCCCAGCCCTTCGGCGGAGCACTGCCCGAACGGCGGGGGCGTCGCGCAACCGCAGAGCAGAGCGCGACCGAAGGTCTCCGCGGCTCGTCCGGAGGCCCGATCGGACGGCGCGCGGCTGCATAAGATGAGCGGCCATGCCATAATCGTATTGACCCCGTTCATGGCCCGGGGGGGCGAACACCGTCGTCGGAGTCCAGGCGCCGAAGGGCGCCGCCGGGCGGCCAGGAGACTCGTGTCATGTCCTCCGCCGAGAGCGATCGCAATCTCCTCCTCGGTTTGCTCGCCTTGCAGACCGGCCTGATCGACCAGGGGGCGCTATTGGCGGCCTTCGCCGACTGGACTCGCGACAAGAGTCAGCCTCTGGCCGACCACTTGATTGACCTTGCACACCTCGATGCCCCCGCCGCGCCGCCATCGAGGCCATCGCCAGCCTGCATGTCCAGATCCTTGGCGGCGACGCCGGCAACAGCTTCGCCGCCCTGACAGCCAGAGCCGACTCCCGAAAGTGTCGAGCGCGGCGGCCCCGATCTCGAGGCGACCCACGGCACAGTCGGCTCGGCGCCCGACGCGACGGTCCGCGGCAGTGAATCCGACCGCACTGGCGCTATTCCGTCGGCTCGACCACCTCCGACGGGCAGCGGTTCCGCGTCCTCCGCCCCCATGCCAAGGGCGGACTCGGCGCCGTCTTCGTCGCCTTGGACGCCGAGCTGAACCGCGAGGTGGCGCTGAAGCAGATCCACGACCGCCATGCCGATGATCCGACCAGCCGGCAGCGGTTCGTGCTTGAGGCCCAGGTCACCGGGGGACTGGAGCACCCGGGCATCGTTCCGGTCTACGGCCTGGGCAGCTACGCCGACGGCCGGCCTTATTACGCCATGCGGTTCATCCGCGGCGACACCCTCAAGGAAGCGATCGACCAGTTTCACGCAGAGTCCAAGGCCCCGAGCAAGTCCGGCCCGAACGGCGGGCTCGCGCGACCTCGCGCTTCGCAGCCTGCTCGGCCGATTCATGGACGTCTGCAACGCCATCGATTATGCCCACTCACGCGGCGTGCTCCACCGCGACATCAAGCCAGCGAATATCATCGTCGGCAAGCACGGTGAGACGCTGGTCGTCGACTGGGGACTGGCCAAGTCGATGAACACGGTCGAGCCGAGGAATCGAACTCGGCGAACGGTCGCTCATGCCGTCCTCGGCCGGCGGGAGTTCCGAGACGCTACCCGGCAGCGCCATGGGCACCCCGTCGTACATGAGCCCCGAGCAAGCCGCGGGCCAGCTCGACCGCCTGGGACCATGGTCCGACGTCTACAGCCTGGGGGCAACGCTCTATTACCTGCTGACCGGCAAGCCGCCGTTCGAGGGAGACAAGCTCGCCGCCGTGCTCACGGCCGTGCAGAAGGGTGACTTTCCAGACCGCGCAAGCTCATTCCCGCGATCGACAAGGCCCTGGAGGCCGTTTGCTTGAAGGCGATGGCCTTGAAACCGGAGGACCGCTATCTCACGGCGCGGGCCCTGGCCGACGACGTCGAGCACTGGCTGGCCGACGAACCGGTCAAGGCGTACCCCGAGCAGCGACTCGAGCGGCTCTCGCGCTGGCTCCGCCGCCATCGAGCGTGGACCTTCGCGGCCGTCGCCACCCTGGTCGGTATCTCGCTGGTGGCGACGATCGGCGTCGTGGTCGTGGAGGGCGCACGCCGCCGGGAAGCCGAGGTCCGCCAGGAAGCCGAGGCCAATTTCCTCACGGCTCAGCGCGCCGTCGATGATTACCTGACGAGCGTCAGTGAAAACACGCTGCTCCAGCAACAGGATTCCGTCGATATCCGGGGGCTCCGGCAAGAGCTGCTCACGAGCGCGCTCAAGTACTACAAGGGATTCGTGAACCAGCGGAGCCAAGATCCCCGCCTTCGCCGGCAACTGGCCAATGCCTACGACCGCGTGGGCGAAATCACCAGGGAAATCGGTTCACCGGGCGAGGCGATCGGCGCATTTCGCGCGGCCGAGGTCCTGTGGGTACCGCTCGCCGCCGCAAATCCCGAGGATCACGAGCTGCGCGGCCGCCTGGCCGACTGCCGCCTGGCGATCGGCAGGCTTCAGTCCTTGACCGACGACTTAGAGGCGGCCATGAGCTCGCTCACTGCGGCCCGGGCCATTCTCGAGCCGCTGACCCAGGAGCATCCCGAAGTGCCCTCTTACCAGGCGAGCCTCGCGACCTGCTACCTGCGCATGGGAATGATCCTGGGCCAGCTCGGGTCAACCGATCAAGCAAGGCGAACGTTCGAAAAGGCGAAGGCGATCCAGCTACGCCTGATCGCCCGGGTTCCGGGGGGGCACGCCGACCAGAAGACGCTGGCCGAGATCATTCTTGCCACGGGAACGTTCGAGTATGAACGGCGCAACTATGCCGCCGCGCTCCAATCGTTTCAGGAGGCGCAGCAGATTTGTCAGTCGGCGCTCGACGGCGTGACCGTCGGGCCCAAGCCGGTCTATCTCCTCGACTTGCTGGCGATCAGTCATTACAACATCGCGTCGATCCAGTGGGAGATCGGCCAGACCGAGGAGGCCTTACAATCCTTTGAGCGCTCGCTCGAATATCGGTCCGCGCTGGCCGACGCCCATCCGTCGGTCACCCAGTTCCGAGAGCACCTCGGAAAGAACCTGGCAGAGATCGCCGTGCTAGAGCACCAGGCGCTCCACGACGACAAGGCAAAAGGCTCGATCAAGAGATCGATCGAGCTGCTCGAGAAGCTTGTCTCTGCGCAATCGGAGCAGCCGCGTTACCGCCACGATCTGGGGCGAAGCTGGAATATTCAAGGTTATCTCCTCGACGAAGCCAGGCAGAACGCGGCGGCGATCCGAGCATTCAACCGCGCGATCGCTGAGCAGTCCAAAGCAGTGGCTTCTGCCCCGGAAGTCGACTTGTACAAGCACGAGCTGTGCTCGCAGCTCGATAACCTGGGAGAGCAATATGTCCACCTGGGAAGGGTCGGCGACGCGCTGCCTCATTATCGCCGGGAGATCGTGATCCTGGAGGGAATTCTCTCTGTTCGACCGGGGAACCCCGAACACACACTGAAACTGGCCGAGGCGTACACCAAGCTAGGAGACATAGAGCGCCATGCCGGCGACTCGACCGCTGCGCGAGTCGTACTTCAAGGCGCGGAGCGTGCTCGAGCGCGGCGCGACCGCGACGCCGGCTGATGGCGAGCTCCAGGTTCGGCTCGGCGAGGCACTCGCCCGAGAAGCCAGCACACTGGCCGATCTGCGCGAGCCGGACAAGGCGCGCGCCTTGCTCGACCGGTCGGTGAAAACCCTTTCGGACGCATCGGTGCCATCCACCGAGCAAGCCAGGCGACGCGAGTCGCATAGCGCAGCGCTCTGGGAGCTCGCCCGTGTGCTTCGTGTTCTGAAAAACACGGCGGAGGCAGACGGGGTCGATGCCCGGCGCGTGGCCTTGTGGCAAGATCGGCCGCCCGGCGAGCTGGCCGCCCTGGCCTTGAAGCAGACGAGTCTGGCCGCCCTGATAGGCTATGGAAAGACCCCCATGCCACCGGCCGCGCTCGCCGTCCGCAAGCTCGATCTGGATCAGGCCGCCGCCAATCTGCAGCTAGCCGTCGCGCGCGGCTTCCGAGACCTCCCTATGCTAAAGTCCCATCCTGACTCCCAACTTCTCCTCTCGAGGGACGACGTGGAGCCCCTGATCATGGATATGGCCGTTCCCGCTCGGCCGTTCGGGGACTCACCATGAGACGGAGCTTCCGACCGTAAATAGCGCAGCCCCTTTACCTCGGCCGCTGGGGGTATTACTATTAGGTCAGTCCTGTCACCGAGGTCGATGGGACAAACCAAGCGCATCGGGCGGAGCCCGTGCCCACGGAGCACGTTCCGACGCGTCAGTGATTTTTCCTCGGGGAGTTCCGACCATGACGAGCCAGAATCCGAAGCAGGCGGACGCCAAGACCGCGAACACCCGCCAGAGCGACGACGCGCAGACGACTGGCGAGCAGCCGGAAGTCAAGAAGGCATTGAGCGACAAGGATATTGCCGCCGTGGTCGGCGGCGGTGCAATCAGCCCGGCGCCCCCAGTCAATCCGGCGGACGTCCACGGCAAGTGACATTGGTGGCGATAACGGCTTTGGCGCCGGCTGCTGTCGTGTTAGCTGACGGCAGCCTGCGCCAACATCTGCCGGCGGGCTAGATCCTGGAATGGTCCGGGCTCGGCGATCAGTTGCGAGAATCGGCCGGTCTGGACGATTTTTCCGCCGCTCAAGACGTAGATGCGATCGGCGTCGATCACCGTGCTGAGCCGGTGGGCGATTGCCACCCGCGTCGTTCCGGCGAGCTGGGTATGGATGCTATGGCTGACGTGGGTCTGGGTACGGTTGTCGAGTGCGCTGGTGGCTTCGTCAAGCAGGAGGATCTTGGGTCGGCCAGCCAGGGCGCGGGCGATGATCAACCGTTGGCGCTGGCCGCTTGAGAGGCCGCTCCCTCCCTCGGTCACGACCGTATGAATGCCCATCGGCATCTGCTCGATGTCGTCGGCCAGGCCGGCAAGCTTGGCCGCGTGCCAGGCGTCGTCGCGGGTCAATTGGGTGGACAGCCCGACGATGTTGGAATAGATGTCGCCCGGGCGAAGCCGCGCGTCCTGAAGGACGACGCCGATCTGCCGGCGTACCTCCTGGATGTCGAGCGTCTCGAGCTCCCGGCCGTCGTACGAGACGGACCCCTCGGTGGGCGTTTCGAACCCAAGCAACAACCGCATCAGGGTCGACTTGCCGGAACCCGACGGCCCGACCACGGCCACGAACTCACCGGGTCGGACCTGGAAATTCACCGAATCGAGGACCAGCGGCCCTTCGGGCGTGTAGCGGAACGAGACGTTGTCGAGCCGGATGGCGCCCCCCAGGCGGACCGGCTCGCCGCCGACGTCGCTGACCTCGGGCGCGGCGGCGAGGATCGGCGCGAATCGCTCGCATTCCCTCAGTCCGTCGATCAAGGCGATGGACCCCTTGCAGAGGCCGACCACCGCAGCGAGTCCCAGGATGAGCGAAGCGTTGAAGGCGAGGAATTCGCCGACACTCATGAACGCCGATCCCGACACCGCGAAGGCGAGAACGGCCATCAGCACGGCGATCGGCCAGACGTCGCCGAAGAGCACCAGCCGGCCCGAGATCATCTGGAAGCGGAGGCTTTGCCGTAGTTGCTCTTGATAGCGCATCGCCCACCGCGCGAAGGCCCTGGGCTCGGCTCCCGCGACGCGGATGCGTGCGATCCCTCCCAAGAGCAAGAACAGCAACCCGGCGATTTCGCCCCGCAGGGCCGAGATCGCGCGCTGGCAGACCCAGAGCGGCCGCAGGGCGGCGGCGGCGACAAGCACGAACACCACGATCAGCCCGGCCGCGAGTAGCCCGAGCCGCCAGTTCAGGACAAACAGGGCCGCGATGTTGAACAGCGCGAAGCTGCTCGCCAGCATCGATGCCATGGTCGTGCTGGCCAGCACATCGATCAACCGGACCGGCCCCAGGGCCCGGATCGCCAGGTCGCCCGCCTCGTACTGAGCGAAGAATCGTACCGGCAGGCTCAGCAGCCGGTCCCAGAATGCCGGCAGCAGACTTGACTCCAGCTTGCCCCGCAGGCGGGCCAGCGCCACGGTCTGGATTGCCTGGAACGCGGCGACCGCCAGCGCCACGGCAACGAGGAACGCGCAGAGCAACTCGAGCTGCCCGCGGTCGGCCCGGGGAATCGCGTCGTCGATGGTGATTTCAATCACGATCGGCACAGCCAGCCCCAAGAGGCCGCAGCAGAAGCCCATGACGGCCACAGTCCAGAGCTCGCCCCGGATCAAGGGGAGGGCGAAACGGACGAGCCCGCCCAAGGTCGCGCGCTCCGACGAGATCGTCGGGTAGAAAACGACGGCTGTTGGCTGCAAGGTACGAGCCAGCTCGCTGTCGACCGGGACCCGGGTGTTGCGGGCTGGATCGACGAGCACGTACCCGCGCCCGGACTGAGGGACGAGGCGCAACCGGCTGCCCGTCTTCCACGCGGCGGCCGAGCATGGGAGTGTCGTCGTGCAACCACCAGCTCGCCGTCAGCCTGACGCGGCGCGTGCGAAAGCCCGAGGCACGCGCGATGACCCGCAGAGGTTCGATCACGTCGTCGAGCCGCGGGGACGCGACCTCGATTCCCTGCGCCGCTGCCACAAGGCGGCACGCCGCGACCAAAAGGTCGCCCTCGGCCAAGGCTGCCGGCGCAGGCACGAGCGGAAGCGATCGGCTCGGCCCGGCCGTGGCCGGCTGGCAGAGGCCGGTGAGGGCCGTGGCGACCATCGCGCCGTCACGCAGGCAGGCGGACTGCCGCCGCGCGTCGGCCTGGGCCCTCTCGAGCGCCAGCGCCGCGGCAATCGCATCGAGCACGACCTGGTGAAACCGCTGCAATCCTTCCCAGGGGTCGCCATTCTCGATCAGGGTCAAGGTGTCCCAGGCCCGGACCGATTCGGATTGGTTGAAAGCTGATCCACGCGTGCGGCGACAGCGGGAACCGCGAGCTCGTGGGGACAGGTCGGGACGGACACCCTGTCGACGAACCGGATGCCCGCGGCCCCGGGCCGGACCCACAGAACCTCGCGGCGCGCGGTCACGCGCCCGCCCAGGGCGACCTGGTGCGGCTCGTCCCGCTCGAGGAAGGCCATCGGCCGCGGGAGGGTCGCCGGTTGGGGCCGCGCGGCTGATCCGGTCGACCCAGTCGTCGATCAGTGCGGCCACGTCGCGGCGCCAGTGCCGAGTCCAGACTGAGTCTGAGCAAATCGGCCTTGGGGACCTTGAGCAGCCGAGCCGGACCGACGCCGACCGCCAGCAGATCGCCTTGCTCGCCGCTACGGACCCCTTCGAGCCCGAAGATCGCGCCCTCCCTCCTCGACGCGGCAGAGGTGGCGTCTCCGCCCGCGGCTCTGGCCCGGCTCCGGCCGGACGTAGAAGACGTCGACCTGCCCGGACGTGACCCGCCAGACCGCCCCGGGGTCGTCGAGCGGCAAGCGGCTGGTTGCCCGCGGCCGTGACGACCTCGCCGTACAGCGCCAGGGCCTCGCCCAGGTCGGCGCCCCGGCGGTCGTCGCTCGTCTCGAGCGCCGTCGCCACGGCCTGCAAACGGGCAAGCTCGGCCGGGTCGTTGCTCCGAGCCAGCGCCGGCGACTGGTCAGCGTGACCGTTCGCGGCAGTGCTGCTCTCGGAGACAGAATCGTTCAAGGCGGCGGGAACGGACACGGCGATCTGTCGCAATGACCGCGCGGGAGCGGCGGCGAGCGACGAGCTGCATGTCGTCGTGGAGGGTCTGGAGCTCGGCATAAAAGCCGCCTCGATCGGTCATCAGCTCGTCGTGGGTGCCGCGCTCGATGACCTTGCCCTGGCGAAGCACGATGATCTCTTCGCAGTCGCGAATCGTGCTGAGCCGGTGGGCGATGATCAGGCAGGTGCAGCCGCGGCGGCGAAGGTTGTCGTCCACCAGCGCCTCGGTCACCGGATCGAGCGCACTGGTCGCCTCGTCGAGGATGAGCAGGGCCGGGTTGCGGATCAAGCGCCCGGCCGATCTCCATGCGCTGCCGCTGGCCGCCCGAGAGGTTCCGTGCCCCTTCCGACAGCCGCGCGGAATACCCGTTGCGAAGGCGAACGACTTCGCGATGGATGCCGGCGTCCATCGCCGCGCGCGTCATCTCGCGGTCGGCGACCGACATCGTCCCAGAGCGTCAGGTTCTCGCGAATCGTCCCGCGAAAGAGCAACGTCTGGTCGTCGACCATCCCGACCTGGTCGGTGAAGACGGCGCGGGGGATCTGGTCGATCGAGAACCCGTCGTAGAGAATTTCGTCCCTCCCAGGGACGGAGCAGCCCGGCGGCGAGCCGGCCGATCGTCGACTTGCCGCTGCCCGACGAACCGACCAGGGCGACCCGGCTCCCGGGCCGAACCGTCAGCGACAACCGGTTGATCAGCGGCTCGTCGATGGTGCGGTTGAAGCCGAAGGTCACGTCGCGGAACTCGAGCCGGCCCGAGAGCCGCCGCGGCGAGTCGCGGCCGGTCTGGCCCGGCGGGCGCGGTGCACGGCGGCCGGCGCGGCGGCGCAGCATCGAAGACCGGGTCGATCCGGTGTTGCTCGACGTCGTCGAGCCGGGCGAGCTCGGCCTGAAGCGTCTGCACGCTCGAGCCCAGTCCGACCAGGTCGCCGAACGGCCGGTTGAACTGGGTCAAGAGCGCCTGGAACGCCACCAGCGCTCCGACGCTCATCAGCCCGTCGATCACGTGGCCGCCGCCCAGGCCGAGCACGGCCGCCGTGGTGACCAGCGACAAGAACGGCGGGAGCACGACCAGCAAGCCGGCGACCGTGGTGACGCGCTGCGAGGCGTTCGTCAACCGCGCCTGGTTGCCGGTCAGACGGACCAGGGCCTCGTGCTCCGACGCCCCCGCCTTGAGCGTCTCGATGATCTGGACGGCGTGCATCATCGACCCGGCAAGCAGACCGCTGAAGTGTTTGACCTTGATGCTCTCGTCGGCCAGCACGCGCTGTACCGCCGCAATGCCGGCCATGTTGAGCAAGCCGAACACGACGCCCGACCGCCGCCAGCACCGGGTCGAAGGCGAGCATCACCGCGCCATAGATGACGACCATGAGCAGGCCGACGAGCGTGGTCGCGAGCGGCCCGGAGACCAGGTCGGCCACGGCCGAGTTGCCGTCCACCCGGCTGGCGATGTCGCCGGCGTAGCGCTGCTGGTAGAACACCGTCGGCAGCCGCAGCACGTGCCAGACAAACCGCGCCGAGTGCGTCGCCGCCAGCGACTGCTTGAGGCGCCGTAGTCCGGCGAGCTGGAGGAACCCGATCAAGAGCCGGAAGAGCAAGGTCAGCCCCATGGCCAACAGCAGCGGTCGGATCCACTGCCGCCGCTCGGCGACCAGGATCTGGTCGACGAACAATGGATTGAACGTCGCCGTGACCAGCTCGGCGGCCATCAGGGCCACGCCCGCCAGCACGGCGAACGCCACCGCGGTATACGCCCCGGCCATCCGCCGGGCGATCGACCGCCAGGTCGCTCGGCTTCGGCCCCCCCGCGGAAGCCCGGCGCCGGCTCGAACCGGAAGACGATGCCCGCGTACGACTCGGTGAACTCGTCCAGGCTGACCGACCGCCGCCCGCTCGCCGGGTCGTTCAAATAGACCCGGTCGCGGCCCAATCCCTCGACGACGAGAAAGTGGTTCAGTTCCCAGAAGACCATGAATGGCGGCCGGAGCCCGCGGAGCTGCTCCGTCGTCATCTGGTACCCCTTGCCGGAGAGCCCGTACTTCTCGGCGGTCTTCTTGACGTAGAGGGCGTTGCTGCCGTCGCGCGAGACGCGGCACTCGACGCGCAGCTCTTCGAGCGGGACGTGACGTCCGTGATAGGCCAGGATGATCGCCGAGCGAGGCCGCGCCGCACTCGGTCGCTTCCATCTGCAGGACGGACGGCGTCCGCACCCGCCGGAACCGCTTGTCTCGAACCCGATCGGCCATGGCCAAACCCCTCGAACCGTCTAGCAGTCGGAGCAGACGCGGGACCGGAGCGGGCCGGACTGTGCGAGTGGCCGGTCAATCGATGCCGATCAGCCGCTTGAACCAGGGCATCGCCAAGGCGATCAGGGGCCGTCGCTCGACGACGATCGACGCAGAGCAGAGCGTCCCGCTGGAGACGCTCTGGTAGGCCCCCGACGACGACGACCAATCCAGCCTGTTGAGCCGGGCGTGAGCGCCATCCGCGGGCGCCGCGGGGGCCTTGCGCAGGTCGCTATGGATGGTGAGGAGCACCTGCCCGCGATACAGCTCGATAAAGCTGGAGACCAGCGCGGGGTTCTTGAGCTCGGCCAGCATCGACTGGTCGGTGCAGGGCATCTCGGAGACCGACCGGATCTCGGCCCGGATAAACCCGTGCTCGTGCCGCCGGACGGTGTCGGGCGCGACCTCGACGGCGTCACCCACCCGGACCCTTTTGCCAAGTCCCGCGGGCACGAAGACGATCGCCTCGAGCGCGCCGGGCGGGGTGTCGACCGGGCGGAGCAAGGCCGCGGTGCTGCCCATCTGGACCGCGGCGTGGGCCGTGATCAGCAGGTCGACGACCTTGCCGGCGTAGGGAGAAACGATCCGGGTATCGCGCTGGAACCTGGCCTCCAGCAGGTCCAGCCGGGTCTGGGCCTCGCGGATGGCGAGCTTCCGCTTCAGGCTGGCGCGGCGGAGGGTGGTCTCGTCGCTCACGCGTTTGTAAGCGATCTCCTGGAGCCGTGCTTCGTCGCGGCGATTCGGCTCTCGACCTCGTCGGCGCTCGACTGCGACTTGAGGGCATCTTATCGCTAACCAACCGGCGGGCCTTGCAGGCTTAGTCGCCGGCGACAATCCGCTTGTGGGTGACAAGCCGCGACACGATCGAGCTCGACGCTGCGCTTGAGGGCCAGTTCGAGCTGCCGCTCGGCCTCGCTCTTCGACCGGGCTTCGTCCAGGTCGAGCTGGGTCAAGAGCTCGTCTTCCTCACGGAGCCGCACCAGCTCCGCCGTTGCCGCAGTCACCTCGTCCCCCAGCTGCCTTCTGGTCGATCTCGGCCAGCACGTCGCCCACATGGACGAGCGAACCGATCGTCACCGCGACCTTCCCCAGCCGCCCCGTTGCCGGCGCCGTAACCTGAAGGAGCGACTCGGAACCCTCGGCGTGCTTCGCCACCAGGATTCCGCCGCCCCTCGACCTTCAGCGGCACCTGGTACCAGAACGAAAACGCCCCGAACGCCCCCAGCGTCAGGAACGCCGCGGCGAGGAAGAACCAGTTGCGCAGCGGGACGACGCGTGCCGCCACGTTGAGCTGCTCGAACGCCTCGACCGGCCGCTCCTCGATCAGGAAAGCCAGCCCCTGGTGTGAACGCTTGCCCATTACATCAATCTCTCGTAGGAGTGAGGCGCCCGCATGCCTAAAGCGCGATTCGTTTGCTGAATTGCGGCGAGTCGAGTGGGGATCTGATCGACGGGTGGAATCGACCCGTACTCATTCAACGAAGAATCGCGGCCCTTCAATTGCAAATCGGCGGACCTTGCCTTCAGTCATCTCACTTTTAGGGACTGCGATCAAGGGGGAAGGGGTTAATGACTTAGGGGTTGCATTCCCATTTTTTCGGTTATTCGGTGAGGACATGGGTAACAAACTTGGTAGAGGACACGGGAGGCGCACGAGCCAATGGTGGGTGTAGCGATTGTGACGGTCACAACTGCTTTGTCGACGCGATCGCGTTTTTGTTGCGCGACATTGGCAAGAGCTTTCCCCCCCTTGCGAAGGGGGGGCGCGGGGTGGGGGTGAGCCTCTGCGTCCGGTGCGAAACACCCACAAGAAGTCACTGAGTCTGAGCCACGCGCCCCGCCACCCCCCTGTGTCCCCCCTTCGCAAGGGGGGAAAAAAACGCGCGGAGCATCGGCCCATCGCGCAAGATATCCGGCGGGAAGCTCACGCGGCGCCGAATGCAGCCCTTCATCTCACAGCCCAGGCACTACCCCCTTGATTTCGTCGTTTACTTTGGTAGATTTATTTGAGTAAATGATCGCGGGTCGGGAGGACAGGCTCGATGGGCGAGACACAACTGGGCCGGATGCAGTTCCGGATCATGCAGGTCCTCTGGGACCGCGGACGCGCCAGCGCCCGCGAGGTGACCGACGTGCTGAACGAGGCGGAGCCGGTCGCCCACAGCACCGTGCAGACGCTCCTCCGCCAGCTCGAGGCGAAGGGGGCGATCGGCCACCAGGAAGAGGGCCGCACCTTCGTCTTTTTCCCGACGCTCAAGGAAGACAAGGTCAAGTGGACGGCCACCCGCGACCTGGTCGAGCGGGTCTTCGGGGGCAATGTGGGAAGCCTCGTCGCTCACCTGCTTAACGACGAGCGGCTGTCGAGAACGGAGCTCGACGAACTCAGGCGGATGCTCGACAAGCGGCGGAAGGACTGACTGAACCAAGCGCAATGCGAAGGGGTGCGCCATGTGGCATAGTACCGCGACGTCAACGACGGCCCTGGCCGGGGTCGTCGTCACCTGGCTGGTCCAGTCAACGGCCCTGCTGGCCCTGGGGCTACTGGCCGGTCATTTATTGAAAAGGGCCGGAGCCGCCGTTCAGTCGGGCGTCTACCGCACGACGCTCGCGGCCGTCCTGGTCTGTCCATTTGCGTCGGCGATCTTGAGCGCGGCGGGCTACGACGGCTTGACCATTCGGCTCCCGAATCCGACGACCGGCGAGACTGCTTTGGCGGACCGCCCCAGCATCGACCCGCTGCCTTCAAGCGGCGCGATGGCGGCGAGCGGCCTGGGCGCCCCGACCGATGCGGTGAATCAGATGGAACCGCCGCCGAGTCCGGCCGACGAGACGCAGAGCGAGCCGGTTCTTCCGGGTCTATCGGCGGCTGCGCAACCCACAACGACTTCGCGCGCGCTGCGTTTGACGGCCGCCGCTATCGGGCTGACGGTCTGGCTGTTCGGCGCGGCTTTGATGGGTGCGCGGCTGCTCGTCGGCCACCGGCGGATGATCCGGCTACGGGCGACGGCGGTCCCGGCCGAGCCCGACGCCAGGGCGCTTTGCCGCGACCTGGCCGGCCAGATGGGTCTGGGCGCGCCGGCCGTCTTGCGGAGCCCGTTCCTGTTCAGCCCCTGTCTCGACGGACTGCGTAAGCCGGCAATTCTGCTGCCGGACGATGTCGCTGAAAACCTGCGCGAGACGTTCATTCATGAGCTCGCGCACCTCGCCCGGCGCGACGGCTTGTGGAACCTCGTCAGGCGCGCGAGCGTCGCGGCGTTCTGGGTCCAGCCTCTGCTCTGGGCCCTTTCTCGGCGGCTGGAGGGCGCGGCAGAAGAGGTTTGCGACGACTACGTCGTCCAGTTCGGCGCCGACCGGACCCACTACGCGGGCCACCTTCTCGAGCTCGCCGAACGCGCCCTCCCGCCCGCGGCACCGGCGGGCGTCGGCATGGTCTCGCTCCGCTCGATGCTCGCGCGGCGGATCGTCCGCCTGCTCGACACGTCGCGGTCGCTCTCGACCCGGGCGGGCACGCGGGCCGTCTTCGCCATGCTCTTGGTCGGCCTCACCGGCACGCTGCTCGCGGGGCTGCTCGGCGTCGGCGGCGCTAAGAGTGAGGCGCAGGCGCAGGTTGCCGAGGCGAAGCCCGCATCGAACAGCGAGACCATCCGCGGTCAGGTCGTCGATCTCGACGGCAAGCCCGTGCCGGGCGCAACAGTCACAGGCTGGCGCCAGCACGCCCGCTTAGGGTCGGAACAGTTCAAAAACCAGTACAACCCGGCCGGAATGTGGCAATACGACTACATCAGAAAGACCGCCGACGCCGAAGGCCGGTTCGAGGTGACGTTCAACCCCGCCGAACCACACGCGTCGGCCGCGGAACGCGCGGACGGAGTCTCGGTCATCGCGACCGCCCCCGGCTTCGGCGTGGGGTATTACCTGAAAGACAAGCCGATCCGCCTTTCCGCCGGCGGCCAGCCTGTGATCGGCCGGCTCGTCGATCTCGAAGGACGCCCCGTCGCCGGTGCCAAACTTCGGATCATTCACATCTGGGTTCCCGACCCCGACGACCGGCGCGAGGCCGACGCTCGCAGCGGGCCCTACGAGTTCCCGTTCGCCAAGAGCATGGGCCTTGACGGCGAGCCGGTACTCCCGGGCGGCGTCGCGACCGACTCCGACGGCCGCTTCCAGATCGAAGGACTGGGCCGCGATGTGATGGCGCTTCTCGAAGTCTCCGGCCCCAAGGTCGCGCTCAAACGATTCCGAGTCATCTCGCGTGCAAAGGGACCGATCGCCGGCGAGCCTCGTGACTCCGGCTCCGGCGACCGGGTCATGACCCCGACCTATGGCGCCCTTTGCACGGTCGCCGTCGAGCCCACGCGGCCGATCGAAGGATTCGTCCGCGACATCGAAACCAACGAGCCGATTCCAGGCGCGGTCGTGACCGCGCACAAACGTTCGGGTTCGAATTTCGGCATCGATGGCCTGATCCGAACCGAGACCGACGCGCAGGGCCGGTATCGGCTCGTCGGGCTTCCCAAGGAGGGCGCGGGCGGTCATGAACTGGCCGTGTACCCGCCGATCGATCGTCCTTATTTCGTAACCGACAAGATCGCGGTGCCGGCCAGCCCCGGGTTCGACACGGTGAAATGCGACATCGCCCTGCGCCGCGGCACCTGGGTGACCGGCAAGGTCACGGACGTCAAGACCGGTAAGCCGGTCAAGAACGCGCTCGTCGACTACTTCCCGATGCTCTCGAACGAACGCGCCAAGGACTACCCCAACTTTGATCCGGCGATCACCGGCTCGGTCGCGGTCAAGACGCATTACCGGACGGATAAAGAGGGCCACTTCCGAGTCACGGCCCTGCACGGGCGGGGCGTGGTCACGGCTCGCGTCGAAGGCGGGACGTACCGTACCGGATTCGGTGCCGAGGCGATCGAGGGGCGACCTGACCGCGACCAGCTCATGACGTACGACCACATTTACACGTCAATGTATAATGGCCTGAGAGATGTCGATGTCCCGCAGGCGTCGACCTCGTTCTCATGTGACGTGCCGCTCGAACCGGGCGGCTCGCTCAGGGTCCGGCTGGTTGACTCCTCCGGCAGCCCGGTGACGACTGCCACGGTAACCGGCCGGCTTCCCAACTCGACCGACCTGAACCGCGGCATGGAAGGTGAGAGCGTCGCCGAGGTTGGCGGCCTCGAACCAGGCGAATTCAGGACGCTCGTGGCCCAGGAGTCGGTGCGCAAGATCGGCGCCGTCCTGACCGTTCCACCCGAGGGGTCAAAGGATGGCGATGAGATCACCGTGACACTCCGCCCGAACGCCTCGGTGACCGGCCGGGTCGTCGACGACGCGGGGAAGCCGGCCGCCGGTTACATCCAGGTCTGCCTCGTCCCCGCCGTCAAGCAGTTCCATAGCGAGATCAACATCGCCGACGTGAAGGTCGACGCCGACGGCCGCTTCCGCTGTGACGACCTGCCGCCCGGCGGTTCTTTCCGCGTCTGGCTGATCAACCGCGAAGGCTCGATGGCCAGGGTCCAGATGAAGTCAGACGCGTTCCAGCCGTTCGCGCTGGCTGACAAGCTGACCGTCGAACCCGGGCAGGTTATCAATTTCGGTACCTATAACGTCGCAACCGGCAAGCGCGTCGAGCCTCCGGCCGCGCAGGCGCCGCCCGCCGACGTGCCGATCAACGGGCGGATCGTGGACCTCGAAGGCAGGCCGGTCGCAGGCGTCTCGGTAACGGTCGCAAGCGTCCAGGGCCCGAAAACGGGCGATCTGACCCCGTGGATCGAAGGGGTCAAGAAAGGCGACCCCCCCTGGATCGCGTATCGTCACCTGGGAGACCAGGTGAAGGTGCCCGATGCCGTCCACCGCGAAGCCACGACCGATCAAGACGGCCGGTTCCGTTTCGAAGGGCTCGGGCCGGAGCACGTCGTCGACCTGTGGATCAATGGGAGACACCGTCGCTTACACGTCGATCGACGTCGTCACGAGAAAGACCGACCCGTTCCCCGCCCGTGGCTTCCCCGACACCCACGGCCCCGGCGCACAGACGGTTTACGGCTCCGACTTCACGTACACGGCGAAGCCGGGCAGGGTGATCGAGGGCGTGGTGCGCGACGCGAAGACGAGACGGCCCTTGGCCGGGGTCATGGTCCATAGCTGGCGGTTCTCCGGGTCCGACTTCGTCGATACACGCCAGCTCAAGACGGTCTCCGACCAAGACGGGCGGTTCCGGTTGGTCGGCATGCCCAAGGGGAGTGGGAACATCGTGATCGCCATCCCCGGCGATAATCAACCCTATTTCATGCGGGAAGCCTCGGTCGGCGACCCGCCGGGGATCAGCCCGGTCCCGGTCGAGATCGAGCTCCACCGCGGGACTCATGATCACAGGCAGAATTACCGACAAGTCCACGGGCAAGCCGGTCGCGGGGGCGCGGCTGCACTACCTGCCGTTCCTGGAGAACAAGTTCGTCCAGGCACTCCCTGAGTTTGACAAAAACGGCAACGTCGAAGGTTTCCAGACGCGATACACGACCGCGACCGACGGAACCTACAGGCTTGTCGGCATGCCCGGACGGGCGATCGTGGGCGTCGAGGGTATCGGCGACACGCCCTACCGTAGCGGCGTCGGCTCCGAGACGATCAACGGGTCGGACAAGAACGGCAACTACAAGACCTGGCATAATCCGATCTGGCCCGGGCGGTCGTGGCCGCACACGCTGGTCGAGATCAACCCCGCGGAGGGGACGGAGACCCTCACCGTCGACGCCCAGCTCGATCCGGGCCTGACACTGCGCATCAAGGTCGTAGATGCCGAGGGGAAACCCGTGCCGGATGCCTCCGTCGCCAATGGGAGCCACATGCCTGCCGGCGAATCCACCCCCGACGCCGTTTTCATGCTGTCGAGTTTTCGGCCCGACGAGGTCCGCAATCGTGGTCGTCCGGCACGACGCGCGGTCGCTCGGCAAGGTCGTGCGCCTTCGCCCCGGCGAGGACGCGAGCGGGCCGGTGGTCGTTACGATGGACCCGACGGCCACGATCAAGGGGCGAGTCGTGGACGCCGACGGCAACCCGGTCCCCGGTTCGACTGTACGCGTGGACGTCCAGCCGACCGAGGGATTCGTTCACCAACTGGCGCAAGTGGTCGCCGACCGCGACGGCCGGTTCGAGGCTGCGCAAGTTCCGGTCGGGTGCGAATACGGCCTGGTCGTCGAGTCGGGCACCATGATCAAAGAAAGGCGGGTCGCGTTCGGCAAGGCGAGCGTCAAGCCGGGCGAGACGACCGACGTCGGAGAGATCCGTTTCAAGAACGACTGAGCCGCGCTCGACCCCGAGGGAGGCCGGATTTCATGAACACGTCTCCGTGGGCCCCGTATCGCCCGACGTCGGCCGCGCCCTGGAATCTCGAGCGCGCCTGGACGCTCCGTCGCCGGGCCGGGTTCGCCGCGACCTGGCGCGAGCTTAACGCGACGTGGCCGAAGGCCCGGCCGCGGCCGTCGACCGGGTCGTCGCGGGTAAATGCCAGAGCGAAGGAATTCCGGCCGAGTTCACCCGGATGGCCGACCTGCTCGGCGACGCAGCCGCGGGCGCGTCGGACGCGCGCAGGCTCCAGGCGTGGTGGCTCTATCGGCGCTCTTCACGCCCGACCCGCTCTCGGAGCGGCTCACCCTGATGTGGCACGACCACTTCGCGACCAGCCAGCTCAAGGTGGACGACGTCGCCGCGATGCGGGCGCAAAATGAGATGTTTCGGCGCCTTGGCCGCGGTCCGTTCGGCGACCTGCTCCGTGAGATGCTGCGCGACCCGGCCTTGCTAGACTGGCTCGACGCCCCGTCGAACCGCAAGGGGAAGCCCAACGAAAACCTCGCCCGCGAGCTGCTTGGAGCTGTTCACGCTCGGCGTCGGCCGTTACACCGAAGACGACGTCAAGGGGACGGCGCGGGCACTCACGGGTCTGTCGGTCGTGCAAGGCCGGTTTCAGCTCCGCCCGCAGGACCACGACGGCGGCGACAAGACCATCCTGGGCAAGACCGGGCGGTTCGACGCCGATTCGCTCGCCGACCACCTCTTGTCGCAGCCCGCGGCGGCCGACCGGCTCGCGTCGCGGTTCTGCGCGACGTTCCTGGGCGAAGGCGTTGCCGACGACTCGGCCCGAGGCGAGCTCGCCGACCGGCTGCGCAAGGACGGCCTGCACGTCGGCCGCGCGGTCGAAACCGTCCTCCGGTCGGAGCTTTTCTTCTCCGCGAAAAACCTGCACGCCCGCGTCTCCGACCCGGTTGGGTTCGTAGTTGGCACGTTGCGGGCGCTGGAGCGCTTCGACCCGCCGCCCAGCACGTTGCTTTTGGCCGAGTGGACCGCGAGGCTCGGCCAGGAACTGTTCTACCCACCGAACGTCGGCGGCTGGCCGGGTGGCCGGGGCTGGCTCTCGGGACGCGCGGTCGTGGCGCGGGCCAACTTCGCGGCGGCCGTCGTTTCCGGTCGCCTGAACTCCGACGTCACGCCACCCGACCTGGCCGGCCTCGCCGAGCGCAGGGCCCACGCCACGGGGCCGCCGGAAGCTCTCGGGTTCTATGTCGAGCTTCTCACCGGCCGGCAGCCCGACCGCGCCGCGGTTGTCTCACTCTGGAAATCCGCCCAAGCCGAGGGCGGCTCGAGTCACGACCGGCTCAACCGCGCGGTCGCTCTCCTTCTGGCCGGCCCCGCGGCCCAGTTGTGCTGAAACACCCGTCACGATCGACCTGTACTGACCTGAGGAGCCGTTACCATGCTCACGCGACGCGACTTGCTTCGAAACAGCGCGATGCTTTCCCTGGCGCCCGCAGTCCCCGTCTTTCTATCGCGGACCGCCCGCGCCGCTGCGCCGGGCGCGACGGCCGCGTGCTGGTCGTGCTCCAGCTCGACGGCGGCAACGACGGCATCAACACGGTTGTCCCGTTCGGCGACGAAGCCTACGCCAAGCACCGCCGCGAGCTCAGGCTGCCGACCGACAAGCTCCTCAAGATCGGCGAGGGAGTCGGCCTGCACCCCGCGATGCGGCCGGCCGCCGACCTGCTCGAGAGCGGCCGGCTGGCGATCGTGCACGGAGTCGGCTACCCGAACCCCGATCGTTCGCACTTCGAGAGCATGGCGATCTGGCAGACGGCCCGCCTGGGCCGGCCGGGTCGCGACGTCGCGGGATGGCTCGGCCGCGCCCTCGACGCGGCCGGGGACGCCCGGCGCGAACCATCGGCGATCCACGTCGGGACCCAGAACCTTCCCCGCGCCCTGTTCGCGCGGCGGGCAACGACGGCATCGTTCGCCGACGCTTCCGATCTGTCGCTGGCCCTGCCCGCCCCACGAGAAACACCGCCGAACGCCGACGGCACCCAGCGCGACGACCTGACGGCGTTCGTCGAGCGCACTGTCACCAGCGCGTACGCCACGGCCGCCGAGTTGGAGGCTGCCGCGGCAAAGGGGGCTGACGCGTCGGCCCGCTATCCCGATTCGGACCTGGCGCGGCGGTTTGACCTCGTCGCTCGGTCGATCAAATCGGGGTCGCCTGCGCGGGTCTACTACCTGATCCAGGGCGGCTACGACACGCACGCCGTCCAGTTGCCCACTCAGTCACAGCTATTGCGCGAGTTTGCCGGCGCGGTTCGCGCGTTCCTCGACGACCTCGGCGCGGTCAAGCTGGCCGACCGGGTTGTCGTGATGGCCTTCAGTGAGTTCGGCCGCCGGCCCGAGGAGAATGGTTCACTCGGCACCGACCACGGCACGGCGGGCCCCGTCTTCCTCGCCGGACCGCGCGTGAAGGCCGGTCTCGTCGGCAAGACGCCGTTGCTCGGCGTCTTGCGAGACGGCGACCTCGAGTGGTCGATCGACTTTCGGCGCGTTTACGCGACGCTCCTCGACCAGTGGCTTAACCTCCCGGCGCACGAGGTCCTCGGCGGGCACTTTGACCCATTGCCATTGCTCGAGGCATAGCCCATCCGGGAATTCAGTACGTTCGACGGTTGGCGCGGCAACATCTACCGCCTGGCGGTCCACCCGGATTTTTGGCGTCAGGCGATTGCCCGTGCCCTCGTGGTCGAGGGCGGTGATCGGCTTGAGGCTTACTTAATGACTGTTGCCGATTAAGATGGAGATCGGGGGTGCTTCCACCGGCAGGTTGACGCGATGAACTCAGGATCGACACGAAGCACGAGCGGTGAAGGGTGCACCGCGAACGACGGGCTCGCGTGGGATCACGGCGACGTTGCGGCTCTGCGGGCGATTGTCGAAGGAACGGCGGAATCCACCGGAGAAGCGTTCTTCCAGTCGCTGGTCAAGCATCTCGCCTCCGCGATCGGGGTGAGCTACGTCTTGGTTGCCGAATTCGCGGGAATTGAGACGCGAGTTCGTACACTTGCCTACTGGCAGGTCGATCGGCTGGGCCCGAACGTCGAATATGACCTGCAAGGCACGCCTTGCCAGGACGTCGTCCGTGGAAATCTCTGCCACCACCCAGCCGGTGTGGCCAAAGAGTTCCCGGCCGATCTGGCCCTCGAGGAACTCGGCATTGAGAGCTATCTCGGCGTGCCTCTGATCGCGCCCGACGGTCGACACCTGGGCCATCTTGCCGCCTTCGATACGAAGGCGATGCCGGCCGAGCCAAGAAACCTGCTCATCTTCAGGATCTTTGCAGCCCGCGCTGCGGCCGAGCTGACGCGCCTTCATCTTGAGCGCACGCTCGTCGAGAACGAGGAGCGGCTCCGCGACCTTTATCAAGAGGCGCCGATCGCCTATGTCAAGGAAGATCTCGATTCGCGATTCATCAGCGCCAATCGAGCAGCAATGCGTATCCTGGGCATCACGCCGGAGGAAGTCCCAGGTACACTCGGAACTTCTTTCGTCCCGGACACGCCCGATGCGCAGCGTCGAGTGAGCGAAGCGTTTGCCTCGGTCAGCCGAGGGACAGACACCAGCGGCGTGATTCTCGAACTTCGCCGGAAAGATAACGGCAAGCCGATCTGGATCCAGTGGTGGTCGAAGCCTGAGCCCGGCGGTAAGTACACGCGCACCATGTTCGTCGATATCACAGACCGCGTTTTGATGGAGCAGGAAAAGGCGCGGCTGAAGAGACCAGAACACCTACCTCCAGGAAGAGCTCAAGTCGGTCCACAATTTCGAGGAGATCATCGGGCGGAGTACGGCGCTCTTGCAGGCGCTCGATAGGGTGAATCGCGTGGCCAAAACCGACGCCACCGTGCTCATTACCGGCGAGACCGGCACGGGTAAGGAACTCTTTGCCCGTGCCGTCCACTCCGCGAGCCGTAGACACGACAAGCCATTAATCAAGCTCAACTGCGCGGCCCTGCCACCCGGCTTGGTCGAATCCGAGCTCTTCGGGCATGAGAAGGGTGCGTTTTCCGGAGCGATTCAGCGCCGGCTCGGACGATTCGAGCTCGCCCAAGGCGGCACGATCTTCCTGGACGAGATCGGCGAAGTGCCGGCGGACGTCCAGGTCAAGCTTCTGCGTGTCCTCCAGGAACGTGAGTTCGAGCGAGTCGGAGGCTCGCAATCAATCAAGATCGACGTCCGAGTCATCGCCGCGACCAATCGCGACCTCCCCAAGGCGATGCGGGAGGGCAAGTTTCGAGAGGACCTGTTTTACCGCCTCAATGTGTTTCCCATCGAGCTGCCCCCACTACGCGATCGGATCGGCGACGTCCCGTTGCTCGTCCAGTTTCTCGTTGCCGCGTTCTCGATGCGCGTTGGCGTGCGTATCGAGTCTGTCGGCCGAGCGACGATGGAGCGACTCGTATGCTACCACTGGCCAGGCAACATTCGAGAGCTGGAAAACGTCCTCGAGCGGGCGATTATCCTTTCCAACGGTCCGATGCTCGAGATCGATCCCGCAGTGTTCGGCACGTCCTTGCAAACAGGAACACCTGGATCCGAGCGTGTCGCGCCAGGGTCTCACGCCGTGACATCTCCGTTTGCCGGGGGAGAGATACCAGGCGGTTCACTGGAAAGCCTCGAGGAGAACGAGCGAACCCACATCTTGGCAGCGCTTGACCAGACAGGTTGGGTCATCGAGGGTTCACGCGGGGCGGCGACGATTCTCGAGATACACCCCAACACACTGCGCAGCCGAATGAAGAAGCTCGGCATTTCTCGACCCTTCCACGGCCCGTAGCCCACCCGAGCGGTCGCGGCTACTCATGTGCCGAACTCGGCCCAGATTTGTCTCCTCCCACGAATGCTCGTGGTGCCCACGACATTCCGTGGCGCCGATCGCTTGAAGGCGTCCGACCAAGCGGCTGGGCATCAGCGGCCAGAAAAATCAACCCAATGCCGCGACTCCCTTTGCGCTTTTGGGATCGACCCCGCTTCGGAGCTTGGCATCGCGATCGCAATACACAGCGACGTCGAAAACGGGACTCATCCATGCTCATGATCAAGCGGATCGAAGTGGACGACGCGATGCCGACCCTGAAGCTTGAAGGGAAGCTACAAGGGCCGTGGGTGGACGTGCTGAGAAATGTCTGCGAAGAACGGTCGTCCGCGTCCGATCGCCTCCGTCTCGACCTCGCGGCCGTGACATTCGTTGACGCCGCCGGACTCGATTACCTAAAAGAGCTCCTGCGCGGTGGCATCTCGGTTGTGGCCAGCTCGGGGTTCGTGGCGGCCTTGCTCGAACTCGATGTTCCCTGAGGGCTCTGTGATGCGAGGAATGAATCAAATCCCCTCGAGCGAGATTACACCCCTGTCGTTGTACAAGAGCCGCCGGGCGTTCATGAAACTGGGGCTTGCGGCGGCCAGCGTGGTGACGACCGGGTGGGTTTACCGCCGCCTCAATCCCGCCGGTTCGGCTAAGGTCGACACGCCCAGCTTAGCGGAGCTGCGGGCAGCGCCGGACGGGCCCGCGGGCATCGCGAGCGGGTTTCGCGTCGACGAGCCGATGACCCCTTTGCAAAGCGTGAGCAACTACAACAACTTCTACGAGTTCACGACCAACAAAGAGAGCGTCGCGTCCGCCGCCTCCGGGTTCGTGTCGAAGCCCTGGCAAGTCGCGGTCGGTGGGATGGTGCACAAGCCGCGGGTGTTCGATCTCGACGAGCTCTTGACGTCGATTCCGCTGGAAGAGCGCGTCTACCGGATGCGCTGCGTCGAGGGATGGTCGATGGTGATCCCCTGGTCGGGATTCCCGCTGGCCAAGCTACTCGAGCGTGTCGAACCGATGGGTGGCGTCGAATTCGTTGCGTTCCAGACGCTGCTCGACCCTGTTCGTATGCCCGGCCAAAGGGGGGACGTCCTTCCCTGGCCGTACGTCGAGGGTCTGCGGATGGACGAAGCGATGCACCCGCTGACGCTCCTGGCCGTCGGCCTCTACGGGCACGAGCTGCCCGCCCAGAACGGTGCGCCCTTACGGCTGGTGGTGCCGTGGAAATACGGCTTCAAGGGAATCAAGTCGATCGTGAAGATCACGCTGCAGTCGACGCGGCCAGCGACGACCTGGAACATGAGCGCACCCTCCGAGTACGGGTTCTTCTCCAACGTTAACCCCGCGGTCGACCACCCGCGCTGGAGTCAGGCCACCGAGCAACGGATCGGCGAGTCGGGTCGCCGGCCGACGCTCATGTTCAACGGCTATGGCCCGCAGGTGGCCCATCTCTACTCGGGTATGGACCTGCGGGCAAACTTCTGAGGCGGGCGGCAGGGATGAAGGTCACTCCATTCGCCAAATTCACCGTACTCCTCAACTGCGCCGTGCCGGTCATCATCCTCGGCTGGGACGCCTGGATGGGCCAACTCGGCGCCAACCCGGTCAACTTCGCCATCCGGACGACCGGGCTCCTCTCGCTGATCTTCCTGGTCCTCACGCTGCTGGTCACTCCCGCGAGTCGGATCACCCGCTGGAGCTGGCTCGGCCAGTTCCGACGGATGCTGGGACTGTGCGCGTTCTTTCACGCCTGCCTGCATTTTCTGATCTTCTTCGGGTTCGACCGCGGGGCGAGCGCGAGCGGCACTCTGTCGGAGATCGTGAAGCGTCCCTACCTGATGGTGGGCACGCTCGGGTTGGTGCTCATGGTGCCACTGGCGGCGACCTCGACCGACGGCATGATCAGGCGGCTGGGCGGCAAGCGTTGGAAGGCACTGCACCGGCTGGCTTACGTGGTCGCGGTCGCGGGAGTGGTCCACTACTACATGCTCGTCAAGGCCGACGTCACGCAGCCGGTCGCGTTTGCGGTCGTGCTGGCGGTTCTATTCGTCTACCGACTGGTCGCCCACTACTTGAAGCTCCGATCGGCTTTTCACGAGCTCCGAAGAGCCCCCGCGATAGCGATTGCTCACGACGCCCTTGCCAGGCCGACCCCGAGGCCGAAGTTCTGGTCGGGTCAACTGAGGGTCGCGCGGGTTTTCGACGAGACGCCCCTGGTACGCACGTTCCGACTAGTGCCGTCCGTCGCCACGCGCCTGCCGTTCGACTTCTTGCCCGGCCAGTATCTGAACCTCTCGCTCATGGTCGACGGCAAGAAGGTGAACCGCTCCTACACCATCGCCTCGCCGCCCACTCGCGTCGGATATTGCGAGTTGACGGTCAAGCGGGAGGAGCGTGGGGTGGCGTCGCGGCACCTGCACGACACGGTCCGCGAGGGGAACCTGCTCGACGTGTCCGCGCCTGCTGGCCGGTTCACGTTCACGGGCACCGAGGCCGAGAGCATCGTGATGATCGCGGGTGGAGTCGGCATCACGCCGCTGATGGCGAAGATCCGCTACCTGACCGACGTGGGTTGGCCCGGGGAGATCCACCTTGTGTTCTCTGTGAAGACCAAGGACGACATCATCTTCCGCGACGAGCTCGACTACTTGCGGCGGCGGTTTCCCAACCTGCGCGTTACCGTGACCCTCACCCGCGACCACGGGACGAGTTGGCCAGGCGAGCGCGGCCGGATCTCCTCCGAATTATTGAACCGGGTCGTCCCGCGGCTCTCGGAGCGCCGTGTCCATGTTTGCGGGCCTCAGGAAATGAACGAATCGATGATCCAGATGCTGCACGAGCTGGGTGTGCCCGACGAGCGGATCAGGCTCGAATCGTTCGCGCCGGCCAGCCGGCCGGAGGTGTCCACATCGCAATCAGCCCCAGACGTGTACGCGGGCATCACCGTGACGGCGACCGAGGCGAAGATGGCGGCAGCCCCGTCCACCCCCGGGGCTCTGGCCTCGGTCACGTTCGCCCGAGCCGGGAAATCGAAACAGGTCGCCGCGGGCGAGACGGTGCTCGAAGCTTCGGAAGACCTGGGCGTCGGCATCGCATACGACTGCCGGGCTGGCATCTGCGGCCAGTGTAAGACCAAGCTGCTCGCCGGACGCGTGGTGATGGATGTGCAAGATGCCCTCGATCCCGTCGATCGACTGAACAACGTGATCCTGAGCTGCCAGGCACGCTGTGTTGATCAAGTCGTCGTGGAGGCTTGAGCAACGGAGGAGCAGCGAACCCGGGCGTCGCCCTGACAACCGTCATTCAGCCAGGCCTGCGCTGTGAAGGGAAGGGGCGATCCCAGCACCAAAACACGAGAGCGAGAAACATGCGAAACTGAACTGCCTTTTGATATCGGAAAGAAACGTGCGAACCTCCGGCTGGCCCTGTTCGTGCAGGACAAGCGCACTGGCGTGATTCACCAGGCGACCGACCTGCCGTGGCGATCGACTCGGACCGCGAGAGGAGAGTAGGAGTGTGTTCTTTCCGGCCATTACCCCTGAATCGCGAAGGGGAGCATCCTCCGGTGATAAGTTTTCGCCAACTTCCCACCCGGCCCCCCTCCGTCCTCGAGAGGACGGGGCAATCGTCATCTGGATTACGCCGCTGCCTGTCCCTGACAGTGGGCCGGGTGGTTTTCGCACGGGCAAGTCTGGCTGCACGTGTCTGCTCGGGGCAGCTAGGCGGAAGGAGGCCGTGCTTCAGCTTGGCCGTTCTGGCTTGGCGACGAGGTGGAGCAGACCTTGGTCAGTTCCTCGCGGAGCACGATGACCTCCGGAGGAGCCTCAATCCCCAAGCGGATGCGGCCGTTGTTGCTGGATTGCACCACGGTGACCCGAATAGACTCGCTGATGAGGATGCTCTCGCCGACTTTTCGAGAAAGGACTAGCATGATCGATCGCCTCCATGATGTCGCTGGCAGCCGCCGGCCCCTCCATGACGTTGGGAGGGCCCAATTGCCGGTTGCCCGTAGGCCTCTTTTCCGGCTGTTCGGGGAATGTCGCAATACTACCGAGGCGCGGACACCCGGAGGTATCAGGATAGTTACTAGAAATCAGGCTGGACATGAGGGAAAAGCGAGCGGCGCTTGTCAGGGTAATCCCTGTATCGAGGCGATTTGTCAGGAAAACCCTCACAAAGGAGGCGGAGCCGACAGCTAACCGGGAGAGGATGGGACCGGGTTGAGGAGACCCATCTCCAAGGCGTAACGCGTGAGGTCGGCCCGGCTGCGGAGACCGAGCTTGTCCGCGATGCGCGCGCGGTAGGTCTCAATGGTCTTGACGCTCAGGCACAACCGCGTGCCGACTTCTTGGTTGGTATACCCCTGAGCCAGGAGTTTGAGCACCTCTTGCTCACGAGGACTGAGGAGTTGGACAGGCGCCCGTGGGGCCGATGCGGTGCGGGTCGCCCGGTCGCCGAGGACTTGCTGAGTCTCACTGTCGCTGAGGTTTATCGTCACAAAGGTGCGACCCTGAGCGACGGAGCGGATCGCGGCGAGCAACTCGCCGTCGACCGCCGACTTGGCGATGTAGCCCGATCCGCCCGCGGCCAGCACCGCGCGCAGATACGAGGGGTCCTCGTGCATGGTCAGGACCAGCACCCGGGTCTGCGGGCATGCCTGCCGGAGGCGTTCCAGGGTCTTGAGGCCGCCACCTCCCGGCATGGTAAGGTCGAGCGTCAGCACATCCGCGTTGGCCTCGCGGGCTTGGCACAAGGCTTCATGCCCATCGGCGGCTTCGCCCACGACCTCCATGTCCGGCTGGTGGTTGATGAGCATCCGGAGTCCGGCCCGGAGGATGGCATGGTCATCAACGATCAGCACGCGAATCTTCGCCATGGTTCTCCTCCGTGATGGGAATGCACACGTGGACCGTAGTTCCGCTTCCCGGCCGCGACTCGAGCGTGACGGAGCCGTTCAAGAGGGCGGCCCGTTCGCGGATGTCGAGCAGGCCCAGACCGTCGCCGGCTCCAGGCACCAGGAGCAGGGTATCGTTGTCGAAACCCACGTCCGTCGTCTTCCACCGTCAGATGTACGCCCGACGACTCGCGCCGGACCACGAGGCTGACCGCCGTCGCCGCCGCGTGCTTCAGGACATTCGTGAGCGTCTCCTGGGCAATGCGGTACAAAGCCGTCTCCACTTCTGCCGGCAGACGGGCCAAGGCCAGGTCCGGAGCGTACACATCGACCGCGATGCCGTGCGCCTCGGTGTAATCGGCCGCGTAGCGCTCCAGGACTGCCGCAAGGCCCAGATCGTCCAGAACGGTCGGGCGCAAGCCCCGGGCCAGCCTCCGGACCTCATCCAGGAGCGAGGCGGTGATGCCGCGGAGTTCCACGAGCCGCACGCGCGCTTCCTCAAACGTAGGCACCTCTGCCGCCACACGCAGCCCAAGGAGCAACGACGTGAGGGATTGGCCGATGCCGTCGTGGAGGTCCCGCGCAATCCGGCGCTGCTCTTCTTCCCGCGCCGACATGACCTGTTTGAGCAGCCGGGCGCGGGCCTCGTTGCGCTTCCGCCGTGCGTTCCTGCCCTCGTCTTTCTTCGGCCAGGATCGTGTGATAGCGCGTCTGGAGGAACGTCTGGCCCAGGGTCGCCAGCAGGTCGGCATACACTTCCAGGGTGGCCCGCTTGACAGGATGTTCCAGGCGAGCCGCCTGCCAGGCCGGTGCCGGTGAGAGACCGAGCTGCCTGGCCACTTGCTCCAGCGGCAGTTGTTCGGGGTACTGGTCAAACACTTGGCCCGCGACCAGCGCCCCCAGTGGATGTTCGCCCAGCACCAGCGGCACGGCGAAATGCACCAGCCCCGTTCGGTCGCGCGCCACGACAAAGCCGCCTCTGGCCAAGGCGTCGGCAACGCAGTGACAGGGCGAGAGCGGCGCCAGGGAGAAGGGACACCCCACCACCCCAGCCGCCCCTTCCGAGGAATCAGGGGGCGGAGTCAGGGGGGGTCTTGGCGTGCAAGAGACTCCACGTCGGTCGGGGGTTGATGGTCGACCCGATCAGGCGACCGGCCGCATCGGCGAGGGCCACCGCGAGTTTCGTGCCACGGGCGTACTTTGCCAGCCCGTCTTGCCAGAGGGCCGGGTCCAAGAGGTCGGCACGGATGGCCGGCGGCAGTTCGACGCCGATCGGTTGCGCAGAGGCCTCGCCATTGTCTTGGTTGCGGTTGTGCTCCAGCACACGATGCTCCGGGAGGGGCATGGCTTCCTTTCCGGGCTGCAAGGCAAGAAGAGCAGTGTTACGTTTCTTCGGGGAGGCCGCCGCCCTCCCCGACTCGCGGCAAATCGGGGCTGAGCCGGGTCGGTGCGCGGCTCAAGAGGCCATAATAACTCTGGAACGGCAGCGCGGGCAGGGCTTTGCCCTCTTCGATCGGCAGAAGGCTGATACCGCCTCGCCCGATCGTGTACTCGCGGGTGACAAACTCATGTTCGCTGCCCCGCGCCTTGGCCACGGTGATGGCGCGGCGCAGCGAGGTGCCCAGCTCCACGAAGTTCATCAGGATGAGGTTATCCACGATGGAGCTGATGGCAAAATCCGGCATGTAGTTTGACACGCCGAACAGCTCAGGATTTTCATAGTTGAAGAAGGTCGTCATGAGCTTGTTTTTAGTATAGGCCACCAAGGAGTGGATGAAATCGCGGTACAGCCCCTGGTCCCCGAGGGCGCTGCTGTAACTCGTCATGCCGTCAATGAGCAGCCGCTCGATCTTGTACTCCTCAATAGTCCGGATGATGCGATCAAAGTGAGCATCAATCTCCAACTCTTGAGGAGAATCGTAGAGGACCTGGATCATCCCCTTGTCGATCTGCTCTTTCAGATCCATGCCGAGGGTCGCGGCATTGCGCAGGATTTGTGCCGGGTGCTCATCCAGCGAGACCAGCAGGCCGCGCTTACCCTGTTTCAATGCTCCTTCCAGCAGCAGTTGCACGCCGAGCACGGTCTTGCCGGCGCCCGAGATGCCCACGACCATGGTGGTGGATCCGTCGTAGATACCGCCGCCGATCAGGGCATCGAGTGGCGCGCAACCGATGGGCGAGCGTTTTTCGGAGGTAGGCTGAACCGGCACGCCACGCGCCCGGAGCTGCACGCGGCGGAACACCTCCAACCCCTTGCCGGCGGTGATACGCAACGTGTGCTGGCCGGCCTCGTAGTCCTGGCCCCGGCTTTTCATGATTTCCAAGCTACGGTGGATACTCCGGTGGTGATGTTCGCGCTTGAGGACGATCACGGTGTCGGCGAGGAATTCCGCCACCTCCAATGCGGCGGACTCCTCCTGGTGGGCGAGGACCTCGTGGGAGAGCATCGCGGTCAGGTTCTCGCGTTGCAGCCCTTCGATGAACTGCTGTAGCAGCTCGCGGTAGGAGGCGGCCCCGTTCCCGTTGGCGCCGTTGTCAGTCGGGAGCGTGCGTAACAGCGAAATGCCGTCAATGAAGATGCGCGCGCGCCGATCTCTGCCGCGGTTTCCAGCAGCAGGCTGTCCGGCGAACGCAGCTCCTGGTCGAGTACCTTCGGACTCGTGAAGATGATTTTCAGCTTGTTTTGCTGCTGCAGCTCGTCCAGATTCCAGCCGAAGCCCGCCGCATCCCGGATGAGCTTCCTGGGGGACGTCTCGAAGACCACGATGATGCCGGGCTCGTCGTGCTCGGTAATGCCCCGGTAGATGAACTCCAGGCCCAGCAGGGTCTTGCCCGTGCCCACCGCGCCTTCGACCAGGATCACGTTGCCCTTGAGAATCCCGTCCAAGAAGATCTGGTCAAGGCCGTAAATGCCCGTCTGGATCACATCGCTCCGGTCATGATTCACACGTCTCCACGCCAGGCAAACGGACAGCCTTTTTGTTTTGGTCGGCCGGTCGTCGCCCCGCAGCCTCCGGCCCAGATAGCGACGCACAGTGTGGCCGTCAGCGAGGGTCATGAGCCGCTCCACGGCGTCGCGACGCGTCGGGTCTGCCGGTGCGGTCAATTGGTACAAGCGCACTCCTTGGGAGACCCGCGAAGGCTGCACGAGTCCTCTTGATTCCACGCTGTCCAGCGCGGCGACGACATCTGCGGCCGTCGCATAGCCCAGAAAGCGCGCGATGTGCTCGGCGCTGACCAGGGTGGGCTGATGGCGGTCCAGGAACACCAGCACGTCCCACTGGCACAACGATTCAATGCCCAAAGTCTCGAGCCAGCCTTCGACCTGAAGGTTAGGTTGGTTGTCGTGAGCCATCGATTGCGCATGAGATTAGAGCCGGCGGTAGTGGACAAAACACCATTGCCCCGCCCCCACGATCTATTTTATAAGAACCGAACCAAGCATCACGCAACACTTTTCGGCTAGATTGTTGCTTACACAGCCGATTTTCGTGGAGACGTAACTTGCCTAATTAAACCCAAGTAGCTCGGATGACTACGTAACAAGTGCGGTCACATAAGAGCTAAAGATACGGACGAAAAAGCCAATCGCCCGATCGCTGGACTGGGAGCACTGGACGGCCGCCCTCGCTGCCGCGGCAAATCCTGCGCCATAGTTGCCTTCGGTCTGGAACGCCTTCAGCGTATCGATCGTTTCCCCAAAGGGGATCCACAACCGAGCCCAGGGTCGCGCAGCGCACCCTGGGTAGCCGCAGGCGAGCCATGACCATGGATTATCCCATGCGACGGAAACCTCCACAACGTTTCGTCGAGCGGCCGTCGAGCGGGTCAGACCTAGTTTTGAGTTTTTTCGTGCCGTCCGTCGGCGAGTATCTTGTTTTGGAGCACACGCCACGACGATTACGCCTCCGGCATTCCGACGCTGAATGCCACCTCATGGCCTGATCAGCGGCCCAGGCGCGAGTTCGCGAGCAACCGAGGGGCCTGGAGGACAAGTTGGATCAATCCGGAAGTCGTAAAATGACTTGAAATTCGGTCTGAACCGCATGATGCGACTCAAATCTGACACAATGCGTCGCTTCACCTTCCGAAAGGTGCACCGCGACGATTATGCTGAACTTAATGACGGCTGTCGGGCCGCACCTGCTCGTCGCGCAACCGCGAAAGAGAGGCTTCTTGCAAACATTTTATATGAAACGGGTGCTTAAATGCGCGGTCGTTTCGAGGTGACAGCGGCATACGTGTTGGGCATCATGCTGCCTGTCCTCGAGGCGGTGCGCCGTCGTACGAACGTCGACGACATCCCTGGCTACATCGACGACTTCATCATCGGCGCGCTCTTGCTCGGGAGTGCGCGATCAGTGTCGCGCGGGCACGTTTATGGACCGGCATTGCCCACGGCGGCGTGGGGTGTTCTCTGCGGCGGGATTTGGAGCAGCTTCTTCAGTCAGCTAGAGAGCGTGGTTGCGAAAGACATATCGGGTCTTCGCAATGGAGTCGTCGTGCTTATCAAGGGTGCCCTGTACTTGGTGGCGTTGGCCGCGTTGTATCTGTCTGTGCGGCGATCCGCTCCTCGCGCAAATGTCCAGCATGACGGCATTCTTCGGCGTGAATCCGAGTGAACAGGAAAAAACGAATTGCCCGGTCGCTGGGCTGGGAGCACGGGACGACCGCCCTCGGGCCGACGAACCCAGCCGCATCGCCTCCCTCGGAAACGAGAATTACCGCCATCCTTGCACTTGCAGGCAAATACAAGGACGACCCAGACCTCGAGCAGATCGTCCAGGAAGCCTACCGCCGCCGGGCTTCGGCGTCCTAGCCCCGAACGCGGCGACAGGTCGTAGCCTGGCGTGTAAACGTCAGGGAGAATAGGACAAGCTGCACGGTCCCTGCCATGCCCCGAAGCAGCACCACCGCTCCAAGTCCTTCCACGAGACCAGGCGGCAAACCCCGCGAATGCGCCCTTACGTAAACACGACATGACCGGGACTATCTAGATGCGGCCGGGAAACGGAGATTTTCACGTCGCACCCGAGCTCGTTCAGGAAGCGCATTAGGCGGTCGGTGGAGAAGCCTTCCAGACGGCCGCTGGTGATGGCCGAGACCTTGGGCTGGTCAATGCCGAGGATTTCCGCAGCCTGCGCCTGCGTGAGTCGGCGTGCCCTGATGACGCGCTTCATATGTAGCGCGAGGACGGATTTGGCCATCAGGGTGTCGGCGTCCCGCAGGCCGAGATCGGCAAAAACGTTGCCGCTACTCTCGGTGACGCTGCCTTCGGAGGCGCGGGTTCTTTTGGCGGCCAAGATCAGTTGCTCCTTTTCGCGTGCGTTTCCATCGCCAGTGCGAATATGCCAGAATTGGTCATAAAGAGCAAGCGTGCAATGCCGAGAAGGCGCAGCCCGGACTTCCAGACACACGATCTTTCCCGTGCGACTCCTTCATTCGCAACTCTCCGCCGGTTTTGAATGGCGCACTAAGCGTACGGAATCTCAGTGGTACGCGCAGAGCGCGCCGGTTCCGGCCGGCCCACATTGGACTCGCCGTGCTTCAAGGCGCCGTCGCCTCGCGGCGCCCTACGCCGGCCGGGATGTGCGCGCCCGACGCTACGGACCCGCACCGCCGCCGCGCGAGGGCCGTTTCGGCCCACGTTAGCTTGTCACGTCCACCGTGTCGTCGGCCGCAAATCGCGCTACCACGGAATCATCAATACGACCCGATCCTTCCGCAAAACCTGCAAAGCCAGCATTTCCGTTAATGCGACGCGACGCACCGCGTCGCACCGCGTCGCATGAGGACGCATCGCGAGTTCTCGCGGGAATGCCGTAAGCACTTGTTTGGAGATCGCTTACGACTTGCCCGTGTCGCACGTGTCGCACGTGTCGCATCTGATGGGGCCTTCACAATTCGCACCGTTCCGCGTTGCGAATGCCGACACGAGCCGTCACCAAGCCGCACGAAGTGCGCGCGCTGTCGGCCCGCCGAGGCTAACGCCCTCCGGGCGAGCGCGTAGCCAGCGGAATTGGTCGCCGGCGCAGCTTTCCCCTCCTTGCGAAGGAGGGGCACAGGGGGGTGAACGTGCAAGGCCTTTGCGCCTGGCGGGAAACGCACACGTGCCCCGCCCAATTGGGCGAGCCTCGAAACCTCCGCCGACCGCGCGAAATCGGTGTAATCCGCAAAATCACCACGCCGTCGATGACGCAAAGTGACGCAAATGACGCAACGAGCCCCGAGTCGGCGCCGAGCTCGAGTATCATAGCTGCTTAGCGCGTAACGCGTTACGCCGAGCATGACGCAAATGACGCTAATGACGCACAAGACGTGAACTTCATCATCTTCGGAGCGGATGAAGCACAGCAGCGCAAAGTCAAAACGCGCCGCGCGGATGACCAGGATGAAGAAGATGAGCAAGATTACGAGTACGACTACGCCCGAACGGCTCGGTCCGTCGGTTCGGCGTCATTGGGGTCGCGTTCTTGGTCCTGCTTTTGGTCTTGTTTGTAATCGTAATCATAATCGTAATCGTAGTCGTAGTCATAATCGTATTCGCAGTCTTTCCCAGGATGAAGTCCTTAACGGCGTTGCCCCCACCCCCCTGTGTCCCCCCTTCTCAAGGGGGGAAAAGGCCCGGCCTCCTCGCTACGCCGGTCCCCACCCGGCCGCCAGGCGCTCGCGAAGGTAAATGGCTCGCACGTCCACGCGGACCCGCAGACGATAGAGCATGGCGCACGTGCCGAAGTTCCACCGCGTGATCAACCCGTTCATCGGCAACCACGGCGTGGGGATCCGCGCGACCGAGCGCGACGAAGTGGTCGACGCCCTCACGCAGATAGCCGGGGTCACCGAAATCGAAGGGACCATCATGCCAGTACGGTCGCCACATCCAGCGGCCGAACTCGACGTTCCGGGCCATGATCTCGGGGGCAAGCTCCTCGCCCTCGGCCAGCCCGAGGCTGGCGCGAGCACCGAACGATGTCGTCGTCGTCGCCGCCACAGATCGCCAGGTCGGCCAGACGGTTGCACTCCCATTCCCGGTCGGTGTAAGGGCGGACGCAGCCGAAGTCGAGCAGACCCAGGCGCCCGTCGGCCCGGAAGAGGATAGTTACCAGGGTGCGGGTCGGCGTAGAGCAGGCGGCCGGCGAAGTGGAGGCGGCATCCGGCCGTAGACCATCAAGCCGCCGAAATGGTCGCGCAGTTCCTGGGGCGGATTGCCGGCCAGGAACGCCTGGATGTGGACCCCGTCCAGGTACTCCATCGTGAGCACGCGCCGCGTGCTGAGCTCGTCG
This sequence comes from uncultured Isosphaeraceae bacterium, assembly GCA_963830625.1. Classification (GTDB taxonomy): domain Bacteria; phylum Planctomycetota; class Planctomycetia; order Isosphaerales; family Isosphaeraceae; genus CAWHMZ01. Next base: position 205,604 of record CAWHMZ010000011.1, read on the forward strand.
TGAACGCGAGGGACGAGAATCGAGTCGTCCTCATGGAACAGCGAGCGGGCTCGCCGCTGCCACTCGGCCTCTTGCTGGTAGTCGGTCTCCAGCTCGATGACGCGGCGAATCTCCTCGATCTGCGCCTTCATCGGCTCCCAGCCGCGCCCGAGGCGTAGCGGCAACAGGAAGGCCGACAGGTTGCGAAAGTCCGAGCGGATCGACCGGCCGATGGCGGGATACTGAATCTTCACGGCGACGTCCTCGCCCGACTTAAGCGTGGCGCGGTGCACCTGGCCCAGCGACGCGGCCGCGAAGGCCCGCGGGTCGAACGTCGCGAAGGCCTCCTCTGGCTCCCGCCCGAGCTCGTTCCGCACGTGTTCGCGCAGTAGATGCGAAGTGCATCGGCGGCGCTTCGAAGTGCAGCCGCTCGAGCGTCTCGACGATCTGGTCGGGGACGATGCTCGGGAAATTCGCCAGCGCCTGGCCCAGCTTCGTCGCCGCGCCGCGGAGGTAGCCCATGGTCCGCAGCATCTTGATGGCCGCTTCAGGTGGGCCTCGGCCAGCTCGCGCTCGCGCCGGTCGGCGCTCGCAAACCAGCTCCGCACCCAGTACACCAGGTAGGCCAGGGCGACCTGGGCCTGGAGCCCGCCGAAGACCCAGAGCCGGCGGAGCGCGCCCTCCGGGCCCGGGCGCTGGTCAGCTCGGCCAGGGATTCCCGCAGCGGGTCCTGCCGCGACGGCTCCTCGGTCGCTCTCGAGTTCGCAGAGCGCCGGCGACCAGTTCGGCAACGTTCGGTGACATGACACGGCTCCTCTCTGCATCGGGCCCTTCGGGCCGGGTTACTCGGGACGGGAAAGCGAGCCCACGAAAGCCTTCAGGTAGTGGTCCAGCACGGCGAGCGTCTCCTCCTGGTGGCGCGACGCGTCGCACGCCCAGAAGGCCAGCACACCCGTGTAGAGCGTCCAGTACAAACTCGACGCCACGGGCGAGAGCGGATCTGCGAGAGCGCGCTCCGCGATCAAGCGCCCGACCGCCTCCAGGTGCTCGACGCGGATCGCCTCTCCCTCCGGACTGGCCTCGGCCCGAGCCATCGGGCTAAGCGCCGTCTCGAGCACCGGCCGAAGGTAGCCCCGGTGCGGCCGGAGCGATCGCAGCTCGGCGGCGATCAGGGCGAAGAGGTCTTCCTCGAGCGACTCGCCGCGCGGCCGTTCCTCGAACTGGCGGCGTGCCGCCCTCTAACGCCTCGGCAACCAGCGCCATGGCAATCGCCTCCTTCGCCGGGAAGTAGTTGAACAGCGTGCCCGCCGCGATCCCCGCCGCCGCGGCGATGTCGCGCGTCGTCGCGGCCTCGAATCCCGCCTTGGAAAAGCAGTCCCGGGCCGCGTCGAGGATGCGGCGCCTGGTGGCAAGCTTGGCCTCGGCAGTCACCCTCATCGCCGGCCTCCTCTTAATCTGAGCGCGCTCATATTGTAGCCGCTAGCAGGCGGTCGTCAAGCAGAAAGTCCATCCCGATCCGGTGGTCGCTGCGCATACCGCCACGGAAATCCGCGGCGACGACCCCGACCAGACCTTCGAACATTCACTCCGCGAGGCCCGGTCGGCCCTGGGATGGCCGCGGCAGAGGGATGGATTCCAATCCTGCTCGTCCTGAGTGAGATCAACTGGCGCGAGCTCGACGATTTCCGGCGGACAAGACTCGTCGATGGCGTGGCCACGTTCGACGGGTCGATCGATGCCGATGGCCGCCACTTTCCAGGCGCGGAGTCGGGGGGCTCGCGGGCGAGATACCTGCCGGAGGAAGGGGTCGGACTTGGACTGGTCAGTGGCGACGGCTGGCGCGTGCCTTACAGCGGGTCTGACTGCGCCGTCTATCACGAGGGAGTCGGCCACTCCGTCGGCCTCTTTCACCCGAAGCCTGAGGACCATTCGGTGATGGGCCGCGCCAGTACAAGTACTGGCTGAACCAGACGTGGCTCGATGCGTCGCAGAAACGGGCTCTCGGCTTGCCGACCCCCGCGGCGACAGGCACCGCAAAAGAGGCCGCTGGAAAAGCGCAGCTCGAGCTATTCACGGCCTTCACAGCGTTACCGAGCCCGTTGGTCCCGAAACCCAATCAGCCGGTGATGCTCCGCTTTAACTGGCCCGAGCGGGGCAAGGTGCGAACAGTGAAGATCCGCCTGCAGACCGACTTGGACGGACCGTGGCGGGCCATTCGCGTGCGTCCGTCCAACGGGCCTCCGGCCGAGGCGGACATCGGAAGCTTCGACCGCCCCACCCCTGTGAGCTATCGCGTCGACGCGTCTCTCGACGATGGCCGGTCGGTCGAACTCTGGGGCTACTTCACGGTCGGCCCGGCCGAATGAATCGCGTTCCAGAAATGGACAAGGCCTGAAACCGGAATGGCATACTCTGACATAATGGCAACTCCGGTCACCGCAAGCAAGCCACGCTCTAGCACGCACTTAAGCACGCCAAGTGGCACCGCGGACCTTCCAAAAAACCTGCCACTTTCCGCCACTCTTTCCGTCCCCTCTTGACCGCGCCTTGAGCGCCGGCGAAACTCGCTCGGGGAGCTGGATGATGGATGTATCGCTGCGAATGCCTGACCTGGGGGCCGTCGACGACACGGTGACCGTTCTGCGCTGGCTGGCCGAACCCGGGCAGACCATCGAGCGCGGGCAGCCGCTCGTCGAAGTCGAGACCGACAAATCGATCATGGAAGTCGAATCGACCGTCGCGGGCAGGCTTTCCGCCATCGTCGTGCCCGCGGGCGGCGAAGCAGCCGCCGGCGAGGTCATCGCCACGATTTTCGTCACGGGCGGTGCCCAGGCCGATGGCGCGGCGCCGCCGGAGCTCGGCACCGTGCCAGCCAGCGTGACTGCGGCAAAGACCCCGGCCGCGAGCGTCAACCCGACGGAAGGCGCCGCCATGACGCGCGCACCGCGGGCCTCATTTTTCGAGCAGAACCGCCAGAGCCGCGACGAAACCTTGCCGCGGCCTGCCGCCGAGTTGGCCTCCTACGCGCGCGAGTTTCTACTGGCGCTCTACCGCCCGATGGTGTTGATCCGCGAATTCGAGGAAGGAGTGAAGTTTCTGTTCCTGGAAGGGTCGATGCCGGGCACGATCCATCAATGTCAGGGGCAAGAAGCAACCGCGGCCGGCGTGTGTGCGGCGCTCGAAAGTGGGGACTTCATCACGTCGACTTTTCGCGGCCACGGGCACGCGCTGGCTCAGGGGCTCACGCCGGAGGAGCTGCTTTTCGAGCTGTTTGGCGCGGCCACCGGGTGCTGCAAAGGGAAGGGGGGGTCGATGCATGTGGGCAACTTCGAGAAGGGAATGGTGCCGGGAATTGCCATTGTCGGTGGCGGCGTGCCGCTGGCCGCGGGGATGGCGCTGGCGTTCAAGATGCAGGGCCGCTCGCGGGTCGTCGCTTGTTTTTTCGGCGACGGGGCCGTCGCCGAAGGGGCGTTTCACGAAGGGCTGAACCTGGCGGCCATCTGGGACCTGCCGGTTGTCTTTGTGTGTGAAAACAACCTGTACGGCGCATCCACGCGCGTCGACCGCGTGATGCGCAACCCGCAGATCGCCGACCGCGCGGCCGCTTACGGGTTCCGCGGAGAGCAGGTCGACGGCAACGACGTGCTGGCGGTCTACGAGGCCGCCCGCGCCGCGGTCTCCGATTGCCGCCACGGCCGCGGACCGGTGTTGCTCGAGCTATTGACCTATCGTCGCACCGGCCACTCCCGCCGCGACGCGTGCCACTACCAGCCCAAGGACGAGCGCGATCGTTGGTTCGCCCGCGATCCCATCGATCTCCTGGGAAATAAGTTGGTCGAAGCCGGCGTGGCCGCCCCGGCGGCGCTCGAAGAAATCCGCCATGCCGCCCAGAGCCGATTTCAAACGGCCCTCGACCAGCGCGCCGCCAGCCACCGCCGGCGCTCGATGAGCTCACGACCGATGTATTCAGCCCCTGACTGATGTTCGGCGCGGGTCTTCCGACCCCCTCTCCCCGCCGGGGAGAGGGCAGGGTGAGGGGCAACGCCGTTAAGCATTGCCAAGAGGTGGGTGCCAGCGCGCACCCAAGAGGATGATAAGGCTGAAGAAGATCAGCAAGATTACGATTACGATTACGATTACGACCATACCCGAACGACTCGGGCCCGTCGTTTCGGCGTCATCGAGGTCGCGTTCTTGGTCCTGGTCCGGCTCTCGGTGTTCTTCCTAGTCATAATCGTAATCGTAATCGTAATCGCAGTCTTTCCCAGGATGAAATCCTCAACGGCGTTGGGTGAGGGGGCCGCGACTGACCGTCGATGTTCGGCGCGGGTCTCCCGACCCCGCCCAGGGCAAGACCGCAGGTCTCCCCCGCTCTCACAGACTACTGATCACCATGACCCAGCTCACCATTGCCGAAGCCCTGCGAGAAGGTATCCGCGACGAGATGCGCCGCGACCGCGCGGTCTTTTGTCTGGGCGAGGACATTGGCGTGTCGGGCGGATGGGGAGGCGCGTTCACGGTGACGCTGGGCCTCGAGGAAGAGTTTCCCGATCGCATGCTCAACACGCCGATCGCCGAGCTGGGCTTCTTTGGCGCGGCCGTAGGCGCGGCCATCATGGGCATGCGACCGATTGTCGACGTGCAGTACGGCGACTTCTTGTTCCTGGCCATGGACCAGATCGTCAACAACGCTGCTAAGCTGCGGTACATGTCAGGCGGCACGATCAAGGTTCCGCTGGTGATGCGCGCCCCGTCGGCGCAACCGGGCGCGGGGCTCAGCACGCCCAGAACATGGAGCGCTTTTTCACGGGCGTGCCCGGAATCAAAGTGGTGGCGATTTCAAACGCCTACGACGCCAAGGGCATTCTCAAGGCGGCCGTGCGCGACGACAACCCGGTTTTGATTTTCGAGCACAAGCTGCTCTATGGCTCTTCAGGCGCGCGGCGCGAGCCAGGCGCCGTCGACGCCACTAGCGACGTGCCCGAGACCGACTACACCGTGCCGCTCGACCGTGCCGTCGTGCGCCGCCCCGGATCGGACGTGACGATTCTCGGCTGGCTCTTGATGGCCCACTTTGCGCGTCAGGCCGCCCTTGATCTGGCGGAAGAGGGGATCGACGCGGAAGTCATCGATGTGCGCAGCTTGGCGCCCATTGATTACGAGACCATCGGGGTTTCAGTGAAGAAGACGGGGCGCGCCGTGGTGGTCGAAGAGGGGCCGAAGACAGGCGGCGTGGCGGCCGAGATCGCCGCGGGAATCACCGAGCGGTTTCCCGGCGATTTGCTCGCGCCCGTGGCTCGCGTGGCTTCAGCCGACGTGCCGGTTCCGTTTGCGCCGGTGCTGGAAAACGCCTATCGCCCCAGCCGTGACGGCATCGTCGCGGCGGTGCGGCGGCTGGTGCGAGAGTGACTCGTTACTAAGGCTGGTCCGCCGCATCGCGGCGCGACCGCAATGGGTCTGGGCTGGGAGACGAGCCTGCAAACACGTCGCGCGGGAACGAGGCGTCCATGAGCAGCGCCTGAAAGTCGGGGCGCGACCGCAGTGGATCGAGGTCGGTGTCCTTGCGCATGAAGGCGACGTCAAGCAGGCCGGCGGCGATGGCGCGGCGGAGGGCTTGGACGGCCTGTTCGCCGAGCCGATCGGCTTCTTCGGCCGACACGCCCGAGCCGGGTTCGGCCGCGACGCCCGATAAGAGCGAGCGGAAACAAGCGAGGTTGTACAGATGGTAGGCGCTGGGCTGCGTGCTTGCGACGTGTTCGATGATGGCAATGGCCTGGCGAAATTCGCGCGTGGCCTGCGCCGGTTCCCGCTCCGATCGATCGCGTGCCCGACAAAGGCGTGGCTCATGGCCAGCCGGCTTTGAAACACGGTGACTTTCGGGTTCGACGTGGCAAGCTTTTGCAGGATCGCCCGCGCTCGTTCGAACGACGCCAGCGCGCTCGACGCATGGCCGGTCTGGTCCTGGATCAAGCCGATCACTTGATGGCTCTGAGCCAGGTCACCTTCGAACTGGGTTACAGCCGGGTTGTCATCGGCCAGCTTTTGCAAGATGGCGCGCGCCCGCTCGAGCGTGGCGAGTGCCTCGGTGAGGTGTCCGGTTTCTTGCTGCAGGAAGCCGATGTTGTTGTAGCTCTGCGCCAGGTCACTCTGGAACCGCGTTTCCAGGGGATTGGCCAGGGCAAGCTTTTGGCGGATGGCCCGCGCGCGCTCGTAGGCCGCCAGCGCAGCGCTCACTGGCTCCTTCGGCCCGATGGATCACGCCGATCTCGTGGTAAGTCACGGCGAGGTCGCTCTGGAACTCTTTGACATCGGGATGAGCGGCGACCAGTTTCTCGCGGATGGCCCGAGCCCGCTCATGAAACGCCAGCGAATCGGCAGCGCGGCCCGTTTCATACCAGACGCGGGCGATGCCGTGCAGGCACCTGGCAAAGGCGGCGCGCTGGGGTGCGCTTGCGGTGCTCAACCCGACGAACGGTTCGAGCAGGTCGCGCGCCTGCTCGAACGACTGCAAAGCGGCGGTGGGCTCGCCGGTCACGTGCTGGAGGTCGCCCAGGGCGATCTGGCTCTGCGCCAGGTCAAGCGTGGCATCAGGGTCGGCGTCGGGCGCCATCGCGGCGGCGCGGCGGAGCTCCAGCCCGCGCAACAGCGCCTTCATGGCATCCGATTGCGAGCCGATCCTGGAGGTCAGCTCGCCGATGTCATGGTACGCCTGGCCGAGGGCCGCGCCGACCGGCCGTCGGGCTGGTCGTCGAGCATGGCTTCAAGCCGCCGGCAGAACTCGGTCGCGTCACCCAGCAGCTTCGCGCGCAGGCCCTGGAATTGCTTCTCCTTCAACAACACGTCCTGGCTGACGCCGCCGTGAAATGCTTTGATCGCATCGAGCACCAGATCGAACCGGCTGCGCTCGCGGTGGTTGGCGAGCTGGAGATCGCGGTTGGCGTCACGGACGCGCCGATTGGCGGCTTCCAGGTTGACGTTGGCCGACTTGAGGTCGGCGTTGGCGTGGGTCTGGACGACGAGCACGGCTGCCAGTCCGACGGTCGAGGCAAGCACTGTGGCGGCGATGACGGCCACGGTTGTCTTCCGCCGGCGCATCCAGTGCCGCGACCGCTCCCAGAGCGGCTCGCGCCAGGCCGAGACCGGCTCGTCGGCCAGGAAGCGGTCGACCTCTTCGGCCAAGGCGCACGGCGAGCGATAACGGTCGCGCGGGTTCAAGGCCATCGCCTTCTTGACGATCGCTTCGAGTGCTCGCGGCACGCGCGGATTGATCTGGCGCGGCGGCGTGATCGCGCCACTGCGAAGCCGGGCCAACATCGCTTCGACGTCGCGGTCTTCCTCCAGCGGCGGCTTGCCGGTGACCAGGCAATACAGCGTCGCCCCCAGACTGTAAATGTCGGTGGCGGGCCCGATCTGGTCGGGCCGTCCCTGCGATTGCTCGGGGCTCATGTACTGGGGCGTGCCGATCGCCGTTCCCGCGACGGTCTCGCTCGACGCCGAACCTGCCGCCGACTGCCAGTCAAGATCGGGCGCCGGCCCCGGGTTCGGATCGTCGCCGCCGATGACCTTCGCCAGCCCCCAGTCAACCACCAGCGTCTCGCCGTATGGACCGAGCAAAATGTTCGCGGGCTTGAGGTCGCGGTGAATGATGTTGCGGCTATGGGCATAATCGATCGCGTTGCAGACGTCGATAAAGCGCCGCAACAGGCCGCGCAAGGCGAGCGTGCGCTCGGCCAATTCGCGACCCGGCTCGCGGTCGGCCTGGTGAAACTCGTTGATCGCCTCGTTGAGGCTCTGGCCCCGCACGAACCGCATGGCATAATAGGGCCGGCCCTGCTGGTCGCGCCCCAGGCCATACACCGGCACGACGCCGGGGTGCTCCAGCCGTCCGGTCAGCTCGGCTTCGACCAGAAACCGAGCTCGCGGCTGCCCGGATCGTCGGCGTGCTGCGGCTGGATTTGTTTGAGTGCCACCTCGCGGTGAAGCTCCGAATCAAGCGCGACGAAAACCACGCCGATGCCGCCGCGCGCGTGGCGGCGGAGCAGGCGAAACCGGCTCCCCTCCGAGCTGCTTGTGCCCAGGTCGAAGCTCCACGAGCCCATCGACTCCGACTCGGCATAGCTCTCCATGCCGACCGTGTGCCCGGCCTGCGTGGGCGTTTCGGCGCCGCCGGCGACATCGACGGACGAGAGCGAGTCTTGCAGGTCGCGCTCGGCCACTCCGGCGGCGCGGAGGCCGGCGGCGATTACTGCAATTGCTGGCACAGTGTCTGCGCCGGCCTGTACATCGCCGTCCCGCTTGGCAAGTTGTCGTTCGAGCAACCTCTCGAGAAGTGCCCGGTCTTCATCGGTAATCAACCCGAGCTCGACCAAGATTTCCGAAATCGGCCGCGCCCGGTCTGCCGACCGATGCTTGAGCGCGGCAATCAGATCGGGTTGCTCGATCAAGCCGGTTCGAAAGCGCAAGCATGCCGAAGAGCAGATCGCGATCGGCTTTCGCCACGGCCATGGGATCGATCTCCCTTTGCTGCGCCCTTCTGACTTCCGGCAACGGCCGGCAAGACGCAAGGTCAGCGAAGCCAGGTAGACCGCATCGCGGCCCAGGGCCCCCGACTTGTTCACTGCTATTATAAGCCAGCCGCGTACAATTCGGCAGCGCGGGGTCATCGCGAATCGTCGGCACCATTGCCGGCCGGAGCGGCTCGTACCTTGGGCTCCAGCAACCGATCGAACGGAGACAGCACCGCCTGCACAAAGCTGAAGTCGTGCACCAGCAGGCCCGCCTTGCCGACAAAGAAGTCCCGGTTCTGGTCAACGTCGACGTTATAAACGGTCTGAGTTTTATCGGGCTCGATCGCCTTAACGGCAACGACGCCGCCAATCATACGCAGCTTATCGCCGGCCTTCAAATCGGCGGCCATCGTCCAGCCGTTCCCGATCGTCCAGAAACGGTGGATTGCGGTCGCGACGATGGTCTCTTCGTCCCGGTCGATCACGATGCGGAGGGTGGGCGTCGGCTTGATTCGATGCACCGCCAGTACGGGATGGAGCGAAAGCTCGCCGCTGGTAACATTCTGCGACAGAACGAGATCACCGACGTTAATCGACTCGACCGGCCGCGGGCCGTCGCTCGCGTGCACCAGCGTGCCGGCGACGAAGCACGCGCGATGTGGGAGCCGCTGCGCGCTGGTCTTTGGATCTGCCGGCTTCGTGTTCGCAACCTTCACGGTTTCGGCTGTCGCCGGCTTGGTGCTCGACGAGCCGGCAACCAGCAGCAGGTCGAGCTCCTCGGACCACCAGTTCCGCCACGGTTCTTGATTGGCACCGAAGGCCTGGCCTGTCAGTGCCCCGAGCAAAGGCAGCACAAGTTCGTTGGACTCGTTGATCCGGGCGTTCAGGTCCTCGATCAGGCGGACCTGGTTTTCTACGGTCCTTTGCACGGCCAGGTCGCGCTCGCGGATCTGTGCCGCGGTGTTGGCGATCGATATCTGTCGCTGCTGCGCCTGGTACGCGGCGATCCGCGCGCTGAGCTCGATCGCGGCCGGGTTGGTTTGCATCGCGTTGTTGTTTCCGGCGTTGGCGGCCGTCGCGTAGATATCGGGGTTAATCATCGGCATCAGGGGGATGCTGAGATCGGGCATGGGATAGAGTCGCTGGATGTCGAACCGCTGGCCGTCGACGATGAGATCGGCAGGCGACCCGGGCCCGACTGCCGGCTTGACTTCATACTTGTAGGGTTTTTGCACGCGAGAGATCAGGTGGCCGATCAAGTCGCGCGGGTCGCGGTGTGTGAGGGCATCAGCCGCTTGCCGCCGCACCACGGCCGACGGATCGTCGAGGGCCAGTGAAGCTAGCCAGAGCGAAGCCGCCGGGCCCTGGATCTGCGACAGCAATTCAATGGCAACAAGCTGCATGGGCTCGCTACCGCTGCCGAAGACCTTCATGACCATGGGCGCGGCGCCCGGATCTGTCACGTCGGCCAAGCCGGCGCCGCGCTTTGCCACGGCGGGTGGCGTTTGAACTTTCAAGTCCCTCGCGCAGTTTTTCGAGTCGGGGCTTCCAGCGCTGGTCAGCGCGCTTCTGACGGTCGTTTTCGAGTCTTTGTGCGGCGACGTCATCGGGTTTGACCCAACGTCGCCCTTGCTTCTTGTATCCGAGGTGCTTCCACACGGTCTCTCGAGCAGGGTCAATCCGAGTCACCTCCGTGTAATGGGCGAGCGCCTGATCCTTCAGTCCCTTTAGGCGCACCACGCCGCCAGCTTGAGCTGTTCATCCGCCGTGTGACCCGCGGCCGCGCGGTGCTCGATGTACTCGCGGATCAGGGCCGCCTGCGCGGCGTCGTTGCGGGCCGTCTGTTCAGGCTCTTGCGCCGTTCCCCATTTCCCCCGGTAGGAAACCTGCCCGGCGAGCCCGCGCGCCAGCACATTCGCGGGATCGTAGGAAATTGCGAGCGTGAGATGCCGCACGCGCTCGGCCGCAAGGCCGTGCGCCTCGCACCAGAGGGCCAGGCGGATGTGCGCCGCCGGGTTCTCACCGGCCCGGCGCGACGCCGCCTCGTAGGCCGCTCGATCAAGAGTGGGCGCGGAGTCTTCTTGCACGCAAGTTCCGGCAAGAACACCGCCGAGCAGAATCAAGGAGAGCATGACGCGCGCCTCCTCGTAGGCTCACCGGCGCGGCGCAGACGGCGCCGTGGCCTCTCGCGGCGCCAGCTCGGCCAGCCGGTCGAACGGCGCGAGCACCGGCTGCACAAAGCTGAAATCGTGGACCAGCAAGCCGGCTTTGCCCACGCAGAAGTTACGGTTCTGCGCGACGTCGAGGTTGTACACGGGCTGAGTCTTGTCGGCCTCAATCGCTTGAATCGAAATCGCGCCGCCGATCATTCGCAGCTTGTCGCCAGCCTTCAGATCGCGGGCCATCGTCCAGCCGCTTCCAATCTTCCAGAATCGGTGAATTCCGGTGGCGACGATCGAATCTCCGTCGACGGTAAGCTTGAGCGTCGGGTGCGGTTTGTTGCGATGCAGGGCCACGACCGGTTGGAACGAGAGTTCGCCGCTCGTGGTGTTTTGCGAGAGTACGAGATCACCCACCTCGAGCGACTCGAGCGGCCGCGCGCCATCGATCGAGTGCACCAGAGTGCCGGCAGCAAAACATGAATGGTGCATTATGAGAGGCAAGTCGGGCGGCAGAGCCAGCGCCGTGTTGGGCATCGTTACGGTGTCGGTGAAGGTAGGCTCGGTGCTGGATGAGCTGCTGGCATCAGCCACCAATCCGAGCTGGTCGCTCCACCACTTCTGCCAGGCGCGTTGATCCGTCCCATAATCCTGGCCGGTGAGCGTCTCGAGCAACGGCAGCACCCGCTCGTTGGTTCGATCAATCTGACCGTTCAGGTCGTCGAGCATGCGGATGTCGTTGTCTACAGTCTGCTGCATCGCCAGGTCGCGATTGCGGTTTTCTCCTACGGCCACGGCGATCGCCGCTTGCCGCTGCCCCACGGTGAGGTCACGGAGCTCAAAGACAGGTTGTGGGTTCGCGGGGGTGGCGAAAATCGTCTGTCGGGGCATCAGCCGGACGTCAATGTCGGGCATCTGATAGAACCGCTGGATGTCGAACCGCTCGCCGTCGACGAACAGCGCAGCCGTTGATCCGGGCCCTTGTGCCGGCTTGACCTCGTATTTGTACCGCTTGTGCACGCGCGTGATGAGCAGGCCGATGACGTCGCGGGGATCGCGGCGCTTCAGGGCGTCGGCTGCTCGCCGACGAACTTGTGCCGACGGATTGTCAATCGCGAAGGCGGCCAGCCAGAAAGCTGCCGTTGGCCCCTCGATCTGCGAGAGCACGCCGACGGCCACGACCTGCATGGACTCGCTGCCGGTGCCAAACACCTTCATCACCATCGGGACGGCACGCGGATCGGTCACTTCGGCCAGGCCCGACCGCGCCTTGTCTCTGCGGGCTGAGCTCGAGCTCTCAAGCCCCTCTCGCAGCTTTTCCAGTCGAGGCTTCCAGTGCTGGTCGGCCTTCTTCTGGCGCTCGTTCTCAAGTTTTTGGGCGGCTGCGTCCTCGGGCTTGACCCACTGATTGCCTTTCTTGACGTACCCCAGACGCTTCCACGCGAGCTCGCGCGACGGATCGATCCGCGTCACTTCGGTGTAATGGGCCAGTGCCTGCTCCTGGAGCCCGTTTTCGGCGCACCAGGCCGCCAGCTTGAGTTGCGCGTCGGCCGTATGCGGCGTGCTTGCCCGCCGCTCGAGGTATTCGCCGATCAAAGCCGCCCGCGCGGGGTCGTTTCGGTCCGTTCGCTCGACGTCCGCAGCAGGCTGCCATTTTCCCTGGTAGGAGACCAGCCCGGCGAGCCCGCGTGCCAATACGTTGGCAGGATCATAGGCGATCGCCAGCGCAAGGTGCCGCACCCGCTCGGGCGTCAGCCCGTGTGCCTCGCACCAGAGGGCAAGCCGTACATGCGCCGCCGGGTCCTTGCCGGCCTGGCGCACCGCCGATTCGTACCCCGCGCGCTCCTTCGAGGGAGCGGCCTGTGATTTACCGTCGTCACCGACCAGCACGCAGCAGAGCAGAAGCAACCGGACCATAAGCCGCCTCCCCTCGCGTGGTATAAGACACCGTGCTTCGCATTGAGCCCATTCAACCCAAAGCCGGGACCATTCCCTATCCTACCTTGGCGTCAGCCGGGCGTCAGCCGGCTCGTGGGACGACCTCACTGGCGCGTTGCATTCGGTGCCGCCGCCGCTCCTGGCGCGGGCTCGGGCAGCCGGTCGAAGGGCGCAAGCACGGGGTGCACGAAGCTGAAGTCATGGACCAAAGGCCGGTCTTGCCCACGAAGAAGTCGCGGTTCTGGGCAACGTCGAGGTTATAAATGGGCTGAGTCGCGCCGGGGTCGGTCGCTTGAATCGAAGCCGCGCCGCCAATCATGCGCAGCTTGTCGCCGGCCTTCAAGTCGCGGGCCATTGTCCAGCCGCTGCCGGCTTTCCAGAAGCGGTGGATGCCCGTCGCGACGATGGCATCTTGATCGACAGCAAGTTTGAGCGTCGGTTGCGGTTTATTGCGATGCACCGCCACGACCGGTTGGAACGAAAGCGCACCGCTGGTGGTGTTCTGCGAGAGCACGAGGTCACCAACTTGAAGGGATTCGATCGGCCGCAGTCCGTCGATCGCGTGCACCATGGTTCCCGCTGCGAAGCAGGCGCTATGCTGCACAAGGCTGATGCCGGAGACCGGCAGAGTCAGCGCGGTGTCGGGCATGCTCACGTTGTCGGTATAGGTGGGTTTGCTGGTCGACGAGCTGGATTCGGCGACCAGGCCGAGCTGGTCGCTCCACCACTTCTGCCAGCCTTGTTGGTCCGCCCCGAAATCCTGGCCGGTGAGGGCCTGCAACAACGGCAGCACGCGGTCATTGGTCTCGGTGATCTGGGCGTTCAAGTCGTCGAGCAGCCGGACGTCGTTTTCGAGTGTTTGTTGCATGGCCAGGTCGCGCTCGCGGGTTTCTTCCGCGGCCGCGGCAATCGCCAACTGGCGTTGTTGCGCCTGGTAGGAGTTGATCCGCTGGGCGAGATCGATCTGGATCGGGCTGAAAGTCGCCGAATTGCCGCCAACAATGGACATGTTCGAAGCGTAGATTGTGCCAGTCACTGCCGGCACGAGGCGCAGATCGAGGTCCGGCATGCGATAAAAGCGCTGAACGTCGAACTTTTCGCCATCGACGATGAGAGCGGCCGTCGAGCCCGGCCCCTGCGCGGATTTTACCTCGTATCGATAAGGCTTGTGCACACGGGCGATCAGGCGGCCGATGATGTCGCGCGGGTCGCGCCGCGCCAGGGCGTCGGCCGCCCGCCGCCGCACGGCTGCCGACGGATTGTCGAGGGCCAGCGTAGTCAGCGACAGCGATGCCGCCGGGCCCTGGATCTGCGACAGCAATTGAATGGCGACGAGCTGGAAGGGCTCGCTGCCGCTGCCGAAGATGTGCATGACCATCGGCACCGCGCGGGGATCGGTCACCTCGGCCAACCCTTCACGCGCCTTGTTTCTGTGCGGCAAGCTCGAGCTCTCAAGCCCCTCGCGCAGCTTTTCCAGCCGTGTTTTCCAGTGCTGGTCGGCGTGCCTCTGGCGCTCGTTTTCGAGTTTTTGGGCGGCTGCGTCCTCGGGCTTGACCCAGTGATTGCCCCTCTTCACGTATCCCAGATGCTTCCATGCCGCCTCGCGCGACGGATCAATCAGGGTGACCTCGGTGTAATGGGCGAGTGCTTGCTCCTTGAGTCCTTTCTCGGCGCACCACGCGGCCAGCTTGAGCTGTGTGTCGGCCTTGTGGGGCGTGCGCGCCCGCCGTTCGAGGTATTCGCTGATCAACGCGGCCTGCGCCGGGTCGTTGTTGGCCGATCGCTCGACGTCGTCGGCAGGCTGCCATTTTCCCTGGTAGGAGACCAGCCCGGCGAGTCCACGGGCCAGCACATTGGCCGGATCATAGGTGATCGCCAGTGCCAGATGCCGCACGCGTTCGGCCGTGAGGCCGTGTGCCTCGCACCGGAGGGCAATCTGTACATGCGCTGCCGCGTCCTTGCCGGCCTGTGCGCCACCGATTCGTAGGCCGCGTGATCCTTCGAGGAAACGGCCTGTGATTTGCCGTCGTCGCCGACCAGCACGCAGCAGAGCAGAAGCAACCGGACCATCAGCGGCCTCCCATCGCGTGGTAAAACGCACCGTAACAGGCACCGAGTCGGCCCTTCCCGATGCCTTCACGTTGGTATTCTAGCCCTGTGGTGAGCGGCGTGCAGCAACGTTCTCACTTATACGACATCGCCGTGATCTTTGTTCCATCGCGGCCGATTCCAGGCCCGCGCGGCGAGCGCGGCCAACAACCGAAACCGGCAACCAAGCTTGACGCCGGCTTTCCTCAAGCTGATCGCGGCCGCGATCAGAAAGAAGAGCATCCCCCAGGCAATCTGGTCGAGGCCCGGCATGACCGGATGGAGCTTCTGGTAGGCCTCCGACCCCGACTGAATGAGCCATACAACCAGATTGGCGACGGCAAATGCCAGGTAGATTCGGTCGCGCGCGAAGAAGCCCATGGCGAACAACGTTACAACGGCAAACAACGGATACCAGGGAACCAGCACGGCCGGCATTGCAGCGTGAACCATCGGGGCGTGAACCGCGGAAGAAACGCCAAGCACCAGCACCAAAAAGGCGCCGCCCATCCGCGCCACATCGGCCAGCCAGTCGTCGCAGAGCACGGCGATGACGAGCATCGCGCCGATCGCGAGATGGAGCCCAACCGGCACCAGGTTGGCGTCGGGCCAGATCACTGCGAGCCCGCGGGTGATCGCTGCCACAAGCAGGCCCGAAGCGAGCGCGGCCCGAAGCGAGCCTCGATGGCGCGCGGCGGCCGATGCGAGCACCAGACCCGCGGCGGCCAGCGGCAGCCAGTGGGGTGCAACGGTATCGTCCAAAGTCAGGGTTTCGCGCCCACGATCGCCAGCGCAGCCAGTCCGGCCGCCGTCAGCTCCCACGCCAGCGGAACGCGGCGGACCGCCGAAATGGCCGTGACGAGCGTCGCCGCGAACAGCGCGAGAAAGGCCGGCGACCCACCCAGAGTGCCCATGAACAGGCCGATGAAGCCGAGGTAGACGGCGTCGGCCTTGTGACCGCATAGCGCCAAGCCGGCGAGCAAAAGCGGCAAAGCAGCCGCCGCGGCCATCACTCCACGCCGGCCCGAGGCAATGGCGATTTCCAGCCACACCAGGCTCACGGCCAGCCCGATCGGCACCAGGAAATACGGCCCGAAGATCGTGCGGCTTCCTCCCACGTAATGAAACGACACGCAAAGTGAGTAGCATCGGACACACAGCCCGGCCGCCATAACCAGGAAGAGCGACCACGGATAAAGCGGCCAGCGCCACGGGCTGCCGTTCTTGCAGAGCGCGGCCGCGCCACCTGATGCCGCCGGCGCCAGCGCCAGCAGAGCCAAACCCGCCAGCCCCGAGAACCCAAAGAGAGCCCATTGCAAGCGCGGGCTCTCGGGATCGTTCAGGAGCGGCACTAACGCAATCGGGTACAGGAACACCAAGGCGAGGATGAGGTAATACGCTGTGCGATACCAACCCGGAAGCCGCAGCCGGATCGTTCGAAGCACGATCTCCGTGACGACAGCCGCAAAGAAAAAACCGCCGACACAGGCGACCGTGCCCTGGACCGGGTTCGCGGCGACGGACTCGTCGGTACACAGCGCCATCGCCATGAACATCATCACCACCAAAATGAGCAAGCTGCGCAGGTCGTCCCAGAGCTTGCCGACCCGGATCAAGAAGCACGCCGTCGTGGCCAGAAGCAGCGTGTAGCCCGCAAGCCCCAAGAGGAGCGCCCAGGTGCGTGGCGCCGGTCCTCCCGCGCGGAACGACATCTTCAACCCGACGAATACCAGGTCAGCGCTCAAGATGTAGAAGGGATTGCTCGAATACAAGAAACGGACAAACCCCCGAGCCGGGTTGACCAGTGCAACGCCGGCCGTCTCACGCAGGGCAGCCGGCCGAGCCGCGGCAGGTGCTCGCTCTTCACTCGATACCTGCCTGCCCAAGCCGGTGCGCGCATCGCCTCCGATCCCCACGGCCCACCTCCTCTTGCGCTCGACCGACACGCCCGCGGCGTCACCGCTCCGACGATGTGTGTTGCCACTCGATGTGAACTCGATGACAGCTTTGAACGCGTCTGAACATGCTGCACTCAAAGCGCTGTCCCTTTTTCGATGATAGCCTTCTCTGACAAATGTCGCAAGATGTCGATGAAGCGCGCCGCAATTGCCGTTCTTACGGCCCTGATGGCGGCAAGGCTCGGCACCGAGCCGGTAGCCCGTCCGATCACGTAGCATGAGGCTGTCGGCAAGAGTTCCGGCCGTCTTTGTTCGCGCGGTTTGGCTTGTCGCCGATATTGTCGGGAACGCCGTGGTCGACCGCGATGACGGTCCCGTCTTCCACGGCACGCACCGGCTGGTGCCAGGCAAAGTGGCTCTCGTTCTTGCCGGGATCGCCCCGGAATGTCGGACGGCTTCGCCCGACCTCTTTGCGTACTACGAGGTCATACGCATAGCGCTGTTCCGGATGTGTGTAATGGCTATGCAGCGTCAGCTCGGAGGAAGCGGCGGCGCCAAGCACGACGGCCGAGACAACAGCGGGCGCGAGTAAGACCGCCGCGCTCCGTCGTTGAAAGCAGGTGCCGCCTCCGGAAGGCCCCGTCCCGGAGCGACAGGCGTCGTCCAGGGCAGGTCGACCGCGGTCGCCGTACCCCCCGGGAAGAGGAACGGCCGGGAGCACCAGGATCTGCGTCGGCGACACCTGCTCGTCCGAGAAATCGGCAACGACCCCCGCGCAGCGAAAATCGCCTTGCTCAGGTCGTCAAGACAGCTTTCGGTCGATCGTCTAGCAATTCATCACTCGATTCGACCCGCTTTTTTCGGCCAACGCCGGCGGGGGAGGAAATAACGATTTTCCGACGTGGGTCGTCCCCATGCAAGGGCGTCGCCGCTGCCCGACGCTGCCCGCAGAAAACCCGATGTCAACCTTCCGGCTGCTTCGATTGGCGAATACGCGTGAAGAGCTGGCTGTAAGGGGCATACTCATGTTGTGGCTCGGCGCGTAGCCCAGAGGTCGACAGCCCTGCCGCCGCGTCGATCTCTACCCGATCCTCGTCGCCGAGCTCGCTGGTCTCATCGCTTGATTGCACTTCGGCTGTCGACTCCACCGGTGCGTCGCGACCGCTCTGCGCGTCGGCAGCAGGGGCGCGGGTCTGACTGCCCGTCCAATCCGGCCACGCCTCCAGCGCAGCGTATTCGTCCTCAACCGGCTCTTCCTCAAGCGATGGTCGGTCGGCGGCAGCGAGCGCGGCTCTTGCCGGCTCACTTTCAGCTTCCTCCAAGTCGGATTCGATGTCGCCGTCCCACCCCACCTCGACCAGACCGTCTTCCACTCGGAGCGGCTTCTTGGTGGGAACTAACGGCAGCGAATTCGCCGGCTGGCGCGGTCGGCGTCGCCAGATTTCGGCGGCGCTTTCTCTTCGGGCTCGTCGTTTAGTACCGAGAAACCGAATGAAGGCAGATTCCCCGAAGTCGTGGGCGTAGCGCGCGGGCCGGGCTTTACCGTGCTGCCGACGCTCGGAACCCAGAGGGTCGGCCACGACGGCGCCAGGCGGCGCAAAGAGCAGGATTGCCCCGCGCAGCGCGATGCAGCTCGTTGAGCGCCGCTTCGACGGCCGGATCAGGCCGCCCTTTAAGGCCGATGAGCTCGCGCGCTTCCTCGAGATCGAGCGGCGGCAAATGCTCGTGCAGACTCAGGCTCGACGCCAGGCCGCGATAGCGCCGCTCTGCGAGCCGGCCCAACAGCTCGGTCTGGCCCAGCACGACGAGCCCGCCAAACCCCTCTTGCCGGCCTAGCTGGTTTGCTATCGCCTGGATTTCATCCCAGACACGCGCCGCGCCGCGGTGTGCTTCATCGATGATGAGCAGCCAGCGCCGGCCGTCTTCGACGTCGTCTTGAAGCGCTTGTCGCAGCCGGATGCGCAATTCCCCGACGCCGTCACCAGCCGTCACGCCCACGTCATGGGCAATTAAGCGAAGGAAATCAACGGCTGTGAGTGCGCCGGAAAGGTCGACGCGCGCAATCTCCCACGATGACTCGAGTTGATCGGCGAGCTTTCCGGCCAGCCATGTCTTGCCAGCGCCCGCCTCACCGGTGATCAGCGCCGGCCCGTCTCCTGCCTCGACGGCGGCTTGCAATTGCGCCAGCGCCCGCCCACGGCTCGAAACCACGTCCTCTGTCGAATCGGCAGCCGGCCGGCCAACCCCGTCCGGCCCAAACCCTTCGCGTTGCTCCATCGCCCGAGCACTCCCTTCGCGATGCCCCGTCACATCAAGCCGTGCCCAACCGTACCCGTGGGACGGTGCCAAAGCATGCTGCGTCGCACCACGATTCTGAACAACGGTACAAGAACCACCCACCACTCCGCGGCAGGGTCGAGCCTTGGTTCTGCTCCATAGATCGGTGCATCGAGCGCGCGGTCTTGAACTCCAACTGGCGCAGGTACCGTGGCGGAAGGCACCGCCGCCCAACGACGGAAGTTGCTCAAGATTTACGGCTTTTGGTAGTATGATCATGATATACCATCGGGCGAAGCGACGGTGGTCGGTATGCGCGCCGAACTGCTCCGGTCAGGCGGCATGAGCCGCCCAGTCGTCGCAACCGGTTCGGAGGGGCGCGTGGCCACCGACATTAATACCACCAGCGATGATCGCATCGGCGGTTATCGTTACATTCGAACCATCCATCCCGGTGCCACATCGGTTGTCATGGAAGTGGTCCAGGAGGGCACCCAGCGACGTTTTGCGCTCAAGCAACTGCAGGCGTCACGAGCCGAGGACCGCGACGAGCTCAAAGCATTCATGCATGAAGCCAAGCTTGGCATGATGTTGCAGCACACTAACCTGGTTCGCGTGTATGAACTCGTCAAGGATCCGGTGCAGCCGTACTTCGTGATGGAGCTTTTCACGGGTCTTCACCTCAAGCTACCTATCGCCCGGCCATCGATTTACCCCATGCCCAAGCGCCTGCTGCACCGGATTATCGAGCAGGCGGCGTCTGCCCTGGCGTATATGCACGACCACGGCTGGGTCCACCGCGACGTCAAGCCTGAGAACATTCTGTACAACAAGTCCGGCGAAGTTCGCGTGATCGACTACGCTCTGGCGCGGAAGATCGCGACCGGCTTCCTCAAGATGTTCGAGGGCAGAATTCCGCGGCAAGGAACCAAGACGTACATGGCACCCGAGCAGATTCGCTGCGAATCGCCGGCGCCGACAGTCGATATTTACAGCCTCGGAATCACTTGTTATGAATTGGCTTGCGGCCGGCCGCCGTTTCGCGCCAATTCGTCGCAGGAGCTGCTTGAGAAGCATCTCAATGAGCGGCCGATTCCGCTTACTACCCACAACAAGCTGGTTACGCCCGAGTTCAACGACCTCGTCATCAAGATGATCCAGAAACGACCCGCCGACCGGTTTGCCAGCATGCATGAAGTTCAGGCTCGTTTCCGGCCGATTTCGAATCTTCCAGGACGATCCCGACCCCCTGGGCGACCGCGACCGGGGCATGATGTAATGTAAGTGGTCCGGTGGCGCATCTGCGCTCGAGGCGGTTTTTCATCTCGGTTGGCCCAAAGCGACCACGACGTGCGGTCGAGTCCAGGGGCAAGCCCTGGCCGAGGACCTTGCCCGATGCCTTCTGCTTCTGACACGCGCTTGGCGTTCGAAGCGCCCATCTACGAGATGGAAGCGCGGTTGGCTGACATGGAGGCGCATTACGCGAAGAGCCGGGCCGGCGGCGATTCCAGCAAATTTGCCGAGCAGGTCCGCCGGCTGCGCCGCGAATTGGCTGCGCTCAAGCGCGAGATCTATTCACACCTCGACCCCTGGCAGATCGTGCAGGTTTCGCGCCATCCCCAGCGACCTCAGACGCGCGACTATCTTGAGCTGATCTTCGAACAATTCCTGGAGCTGCACGGCGACCGCGCCTACGGCGACGACCAGGCCATCGTCACGGGGCTCGCGCACTTGGACGACATCAAAGTGATGTTCGTCGGCCATCAGAAGGGCAAGAACCTGGCCGAGC
This sequence comes from uncultured Isosphaeraceae bacterium, assembly GCA_963830625.1. Classification (GTDB taxonomy): domain Bacteria; phylum Planctomycetota; class Planctomycetia; order Isosphaerales; family Isosphaeraceae; genus CAWHMZ01. Next base: position 226,239 of record CAWHMZ010000011.1, read on the forward strand.
GCACCGCGTGCCACTTTGGCTGTGCGCATCCCGAAGGCTATCGCAAGGCGCTCAAGAAAATGCAGCTTGCGGCAAAGTTCGGCCTGCCGGTCGTTTCGTTCATCGACACACCGGGCGCCTATCCCGGCATCAGCGCCGAGGAACGCGGACAGGCGGCGATCATCGCGGAAAACCTGATGACCATGAGCCAGATTCGCACCCCAATCGTCTGTGTCGTGATCGGCGAGGGGGGCTCGGGCGGAGCACTCGGCATCGGCATCGGCGACCGGCTCGCTATGCTCGAATTTACCTATTATTCAGTGATTACACCCGAAGGCTGCGCTTCGATTCTCTGGAAGGGAAGCGAGCACGCCCCCAAGGCCGCGGCCGCACTCAAGATGACCAGCCGCGACCTGCTCCGTTTCGGCGTAATCGACGAGGTGATCCCCGAGCCGCTGGGCGCCGCCCACCGCGACCGCCGCGAGGCCGCCGCCAACCTCAAGAATTACCTGATTCACGCCCTCCGCCCGCTCAAAGACGTTCCGATCGACGAGCTTTTGGCGCGGCGCTACGAAAAGTACCGCAACATCGGCGTCTTTCTCGAGTCCCCCGTGCCGACCGAGCGCAACGGCCAGGTCGAGGCTTGAGCCCGCAAACGGCTCAAATCTTGCCAGGAACAACGAACGGTGCGCGGTAATCGCGCGTGAGCATCGCGTCGGCCTCGGAATCGTTCACGAACGACTCGGTCGAAGGGTTGACGTGCAGCTTACGGCCGAGCCGGTAGGCGATGTTTCCCAGGTGGCAATACGCGCTTGAGATGTGGCCGTGCTCGATATCGGCGTTCAAGAGCTTGTAGTCGCGTGCCTTCACGGCCTTTACGAAATTGGCGAAGTGGTCGCCGCCCGCCTTACCGCCAGGGCCCCTTTCGAGCTCCTTGCCCAGATACGTCTGCCACTGTTCGTAGCTGGTGATCGCCATGATCCCCTCGGTGCCATAGAAGATGTCGCCGACCTTGACCTCGGCCTCGGTGTTGGTGTAAAGCCCGCGCACCTCGAACTGAAGCTCGCAGTCGTCGAATTCGAACGCGACGTGCAGGGTGTTGGGCGTTTCGCCCTGGTCGGAGTAGCCGAAGTGCCCGCCCGAGGCCAGCACGGCCTTGGGAAATTCGGTCTTGCCCAGGCCCCAGCGCGCCAGATCCATCTGATGGATTCCCTGGTTGCCCAGGTCGCCGTTGCCGTAGTCCCAGAACCAGTGCCAGTTGTAGTGGAACCGGTTAGGGTTGAAGGGCCGCTCGGGAGCAGGCCCTAGCCAGATATTATAGTCGACGCCGGCGGGCACTGAACCATCAGGCTCGACGCCGATCGAGCCGCGCGGCTTGTAGCACAGCCCCTTCGCCATGTAGACCTTGCCGAGCTGGCCCGAGCGCAGAAAGGCGATGGCGTCCTGGATCCCCTGGTGGCTGCGACACTGAGTGCCGGTCTGTACGATCCGGTTGTACTTGCGGGCCGCCTCGACCATGCGCCGGCCTTCGGTGACGTTGTGGCTGACCGGCTTCTCGACGTAGACGTCCTTGCCGGCCTGGCACGCCCAGATCGTTGCCAGAGCGTGCCAGTGGTTGGGAATGGCAAGCGAAATCGCGTCGATCGACTTGTCGTCGAGCACGCGGCGAATGTCCTGCACGATCTTGGGAGCATCCCCGTAACGCTCTTCGACCGACCGCGCGGGGCGGGCGGTCACGTTCAGGTCGATGTCGCAGATCGTCGTGATCCGCGCGTCCTTGACCTTGCCCCAGCTCGCAATATGCGACTTGCCCTGGCCATGCACACCACAAACCGCAACGCGGACCACGTCGTTGGGGCCAGCCGTCTTGGCGCCGGAGTCGTCATCGTCGCGGAAAGTGCCGGCGGCGGCGCCAGCGCCTTGGATCGCGGCCATGCTGGCTGCCACTGCGGCGGTGTCATGCAAAAATGACCGGCGGTTTGACGAGCGCATGGGGGTCCCTCGCAGGGGGGGCAGGATCGTTTGAGTCAAGGTGGACCTGAAGTTTATCACAACGACCGGCATCGATGAAAGTAAGATGCCGCGCGGTGGAATGAGCTGTGATTCAAGCGCCAGGCACAAAATCTGGGTTAACTGGGTGATCGAATGCGTCAAGCATTACGGAGACCACCTATATTACAGGCCAGGCCCATAATCTGGCTGATTTGGGTAATCTGGATGCGCCTCGCAATTCCGATCGGTGAGCCAGCGCGAGGTCTGGGCGGCTATCGCTTGTTGAATTCAATTGCCGTGGCGCGGCTACCTTGATTGAAAGGCCCCGCGGCCGATGACGGAGGGATCTTGCGAGACCTTGTCGGCGAATCCTCGTAACGACGTTAAGACCGACTTCAACTGAGCCAGGGCCTGGTTCGCCGAGATGGCCATGCGGTTCAAATTGTCGTGCAGCTCGGCCTGGGTGATCAGCTTCTGGATGCTTCCCTCAGTATTCAAGCCCCCCCGGCCGTCGCGCAACTTGCTGCTCAAGAGCTCGAGATCCGCTGCGACCGCGTTGATTCGCCGCACAGCCTGGCCGATATCGGTCGCTGGAATGTGGTTGACGGGCGCACCCAAGTCCTTCAGAACCGGGTCGATCTCGGCGATTCCCGAGTCGAGCCGGGCTGCGGCCGACGAGAAGCGCTCCAGCCCGGTCTTGAGTGCATCCTGCGTTTTGGGGTCGAACGCGTCGTTAAACTTCTTGGCCACGGCCCGCAAGTCGGCGATCGCCGGCTGGATGTCGCCCTCGTTGGTCTTGATCACGCGCTCGATTCCCTGCGCGGCTTTGGATACGTTGCGCCCCGCGTCGGCAACCGACGAGAGGAAGTCATTGAGTTTGTCGGCGTTCTGCGAGATCTTGGTCAGCCCAGCCGCGGCCTCTTTAATGGCTGCCAGCGTGTCGCCGACATCTTCGAACGCTTTGGTCGCGGCGGTGAGCGCCTTGGAAGGGTCGGGAGCGACCTCGCCGTTGACCACGGGAGCTTCAGTGGGCGAGCGGCCGGTCTCCATCAACCCCTCTTGGGTGCCCGGCTGCAGGTCGATCGACACGTCGCCGATCAACGACCGCGTGACCCGCGGGACCGAGCCCTTGTGGACCTTGTACCGGCGCTCGAGGGCGAGCGTGACCAGCACGCCGTCAGGTTGCCCGGGGCGTTCGTCGAACGCGACACCGAAGACCTCGCCGACGTGAATGCCGCTTTTGCGCACCGGCACCCCCTCGCGCACGCCCGGGGCCTGGTCGTAGCGGACTTTGAGGTAGACCTGGTCGCGCAACAGCGATGGCGACTCGCCGAACCAGACGATCATCATCGTGAGGACCAGCCCGGCCACGATCACGAACATGCCGATCCGAAACTGCATCACGCGCTCGTTCATCGTCACCCTCGTTCCGGCGCCAGCGAGTGCTCAGCGTCGGCCTCGGACCAGCTTGCTGGAGGAAGAACCGCCGCGCAACAGGGCCAGCTCGCGCAGCCGCTCGCCGGCCTCGCCCCGGATGAACTGGCCCACACGCTCGTCTCGAGAGCGCTCCAGCTCGGAGGTCGGACCATCGTAGAGGATTTGCGCCTCGCTCGGTTGCAGCCGTTCCAGCGGATAGAGCATCACCACTCGGTCGGCGACCTTGTGCACCGTCTTCATGTCGTGTGTCACCACGACTCCGGTGGTTCGCTTGCTGCGCTGGGTCTGCAGAATCAACTCGTTGATCACGTCGCTCATGATCGGGTCAAGGCCCGTGGTCGGCTCGTCGTAAAGCATCACCTCCGGCCCGATTGCCAGCGCTCGCGCCAGGCCGACGCGCTTGCGCTGGCCTCCGGAAAGCTCGGCCGGCTTCTTCGACTCGATCTCGCTCGGTAGTCCGACCTCCTGCAGCCGCTCGGCGACGATCCTGCGCACCTGCGACTCGTCACAAACTCGGTGCTCACGCAGGCCGAAAGCAACGTTGTCCATCACCGTCAGGCTGTCAAACAGGGCCGCCATCTGAAATAGAAAGCCGAACCGGAGCCTCGTCTTGACCAGTTCGGTGCCGCCCAGGCTCGCCAGGTTCCTCCCGTCGAACCATACGCTCCCCTCGGTGGGTCGCAAGAGCCCGATGATCAGCTTCAGGAGCACGGTTTTGCCGCAGCCGCTCTCGCCGATGATGCACACGGTCTCGCCGCGGCGAATGGTCAGATTGACGTCACGCAGGACCGCGTGATCGTGAAAACGAATGCCGAGGTTGCGCAGCTCGATCAGCTCGGCGCACTGCGCTTGGACGTCGCTGGCGTCGTCGGTCATAACAGCGTCCCCGACTGCGGCCAGATCGACCGGTACACGCTGTTCCAGCCCAGGCCGAGCACGAAATCGAGGAACAGAATGGCGATGAATGATAGAACGAATGCTTCGGTGGCGGCCTGGCCCACCCCCTCGGCCCCCGCTCGCGAATTGAATCCGCGATGGCAACTGATGAGTCCAATCGCCGCCCCGAAAAAGTAGCTCTTGAACACTCCGGCAAAGATGTCGAGACTCTCGACGAAGTCGCGTGAGTGCTTCCAGTACGCAAACGAGTCGATTTTCATGATTTGCGTGCTGACAACCGCGCCCCCGATCACGCCCATGAAGTCGCCCATCAGCGTCAAGAGCGGGATCAAGAGCACGCACGCCAGAAACCGAGGCACTACCAGGTAGTAGATCGGATTGGTCCCGAGCGCCGTCAGAGCGTCGATCTGCTCGGTGACGCGCATTGTCCCCAGCTCTGCGGCCATCGCCGAGCCCACGCGGCCGGCCAGCATGGTAGCGGCCAGCACCGGCCCCAATTCCCTGACGAGTGAGGCGTTGATTACCGACCCCAGCCTGGTCGCCAGCCCCATCATCTCGAACTGGTGATAGGCCTGCACGGCCAGCACCATGCCGATAAACGTCCCGGTAATGGCCACGACCGAAACGCTCGATACCCCGATCTCGTAAAAGATCGGCACCAGAACCGACCAGCGCGCCCGGCGGCGAAAGATCCAGAGAAAGGTGAGCACGCAGAAATGCGCGACGTCGCCCACCTCGGCGACCACGTCGTAGACGTGCTCCCCCAATCGGTGGACCGGCGTAATCCCGGTCTCGCCATGAGAAGCCGTCGCGGCGCCAACCGCCATCAGCGGGTCACTCCCTTCTGGTCGTGCTAACCCCTCGCTCATTCTGGACATTACGTTGGCGATTGGCAAGGCCGACCGGATCCGCCTTACATGCCATCATGTCAGCTATGAATTCTCGTGCCTAAGCATAGGCCATCGACACCTGCGTGCGACGCCTCAAAGTCGCGACACAAACCAGATAACGCAATCTTCCAAACATAGACACCTTTACCCATATTTTGCGCCTCGCACATAATTCCGACCGCATTACCCACCCATTGAGCCCAGATTTTGCGCCTGGCCAGCATTTTCCGCTGAGTTGGCTCGCACGGAGGCTCGCATTCCCGATCCGCCGTGACCGCGCGTGCCCTCCTTCAACTTCAGAACACAAGCTGGCGGAGGCGCTGCTCGAGCATGGATTCAATCATTTTGGCAGTGTGGGTGTAAGTCTGAAGATCGCCGCCAATGGGGTCGGCGACGTCGCCGCCGGCGGGATCAAGCAAAAAGGCGCGCGACTCGACGTCGGGGACGACGCGGAGCAGGTCGTCGAGGTGGTCGCTGGTCATGGCAAAGATAAAATCAGCCTGTCGGGCGAGATTCAGAGAGATCTTGCGGGCGCGGTGGTTTTCGATCGAGCCGCCCATGGCGCGAAGTACGTCGATCGCGTGAGCCGCGGCCGGAGCGCCGCTCGAGGCCGCAACGCCCGCGGAACGCACCATGAATCCTTTCTTCTCGAGCTGATTGACCGGACAGCGCAGCCGGCGTGACAGCACGAGCTTGCAGATGCCCTCGGCCATGGGACTGCGGCAGGTGTTGCCCGTGCACACGAACAAGATGATCAGGCTGGCGGTTTCGGCGAGCGTTGCGGCATCGACGACCCCCTCACGCTCGATGCTCCAGCGGTTGTCGTCGATCCGCACGACCGTGGCGAAATTCTGGTGTTGGGTCGGACCCGCATCGATCACCATGTCAAGGCCCGCGAGCCCGCGGAGGGAATCGGCCGAAGCCGGCACCGGCTGCGCGGGCGTGACGGCGCTCGTGACGACCAGCGGAGCGGGAAGGAGACCAAGCACGTCGCGCACAGCGAATGCGCCGGGCTGCGCAGCGCCACGTCGCCAGCGGGCGAGATGAGCGTTTTCACCTCGCTGGGCAGACAACTGTAGAGACCGTCGGCCATGTCGCGGGCGAAGACCAGGGTCGCAGGCCCCGGCCACAGCCGGCAGGCCATGCGCCGGCCGACCTGCGAAATGCGCGGCACCCAGTCGGTCACTTCGCCCGGCCCCTTCAAGAGCAAGGTGAGCGGCCGCGCCCGTCGGGCGAGCGCAGCGCCTCGACCCGGGCCACTCCCTCGGCCTTCAGAGCACACGCCGCCAGGCAATAGACCGTCTCGGTGGCCATCCCGACGACCCCGCCCTGCGCCAGGCAGGCCACGGCGCGATGCACCACGTCGCGCAGATCATCCGTCTGCGATACGTCGATCCACTGCGGCGATTCAGGTGCATCAATCATCGGGCCCTGCCGTTCTGGAGTCCTTCGGGATCGGCACCTCAGTTGACCGGGGTGACGCGCGGGATCGACCTTGCGTCAGAATAAGAGCGTCAGCCCTTCGACTTCACGAACGTCGGCATAGATCGCCCGAACCTGCTCGGCGGTCTGCACCGAGATGTCGAGCGTGAGCGCGACGTGCCGGCCGCCGGGAGTGGTCCGGACCGAATAGTCGAGGTCCGATCGGGCAGGCAGGTGAGAGCAAACAGCCTCGACAACCCGCGACTCGAAGTCGTCGTCAACCCGGCCGATCGCCTTGATTTTGTAAACGCCGGGAAAGAAATGAGTGGACTCCAAAAGTTCCACCGACGGGCGATGATCCATGTCGCACTCCGGGCGCTGGCCGTGCTCTAAAAGCAGAATGTGGCTCGTACTCTCCATCATACGCGAGGCCCACGGATTCGCCAAAGGGCTGGTGAAAATTAGGATACCATCGTGCGAAAATTGACGTTCCTTCGGCCGCGAGATCGCCCGTCTGCAAGGCCACGAAGGAGCGGTGCGCAGCGCGGCCTTTTCTCCGGACTGATCGGTCAATCTCACCTACGGCGACGATCGGACGGCCCGGCTCTGGGATGGCCGCGATGGCCGGCCGCTGTGCACGCTGGTCCGCTATACTGAGTACATTCGATCGGCCGATTTCGGTCCCGACGGCCGACTCGTTGTCGTCTCACGCTACAACCAGTCGCTGACTCGCGTTTGGCCGGTCGACTTCCTGTCGGCTGCCCGAGTTCGATCTCCGCGCCGGCTCACGCCAGCGGAACGCGCTCGATTCGAGCTTGAGGCGCCTTGAGCCGGGCTAAGACACCATTCGGCAGCGCCGAACCGAAACGGCCGCAATCAGGCCCGTTGCACCGAGCGCAAAGAGCAACGCGCTCGACGGCTCGGGGACAGAAAGGGTGGGATAGATCCCGATACCGTACGAGAGGGCGCCGAACGTCGTGCCGCCGACTCCGTTGCCCGCGAGGATCGTCGCGTCGCCGTTCGCGGGATTGATGGCGTAGATCACTTCATCCGGACTGGCGATGCTGGTTGCGTAGATCGTGCCGTTGCCGCCCACGGCAAGGCCGAAGAGGTCCGACGAGCCCACGGTGAAATCATCGGAGACGAGCGTTGCCATACCGGTCGTCGCATTGACCGAGTAAACTGCCGAATTGGCCGTTCCGCCGTTGGCGAAGAGGATTTGTCCCGAATTCCAGGCAAGACCCTGTGGGAACTGCGACGAGTTGTTGTAGACGGGCGTCACCGTGCCGCCCGGAGTGACCTGGTAAATCGAGTTACCCGTCGCGGTTGAGACGAACAGGTTGCCGGTAGTGGGACTGATGGTAACGCCGTTTAAGGCCTGGGCGAAGACATTGGTCGACGAGCCGTTGTTCCCCGCCACGACCGTGCGGTCGCCGTTAGGGGCGATGGCGAGAACGCTCGTGGTATCGGAAGTAGCCCCGTTGGCGACGTAGAGAGTTCCCGAGGCGCCAAACGCCATCTCCAAGGGGCGATCCAAGGCCGTGCCCGAGCCCACGCCGTTCCCCGAGTACGTGGTCACCGTTCCGGTCGTCGGGTTCACTTCGTCGATGGTCTGCGTTCCGATGTCGGAGACGAAAATCACGCCCTGCGAGTTGATGGCGACTCCCTCGGGAGTCGTGAAGCCGCTGGCAATGACAAAGCTGGCACCGGTTGTTGGATTGACGTCGTCCAGCGTGCCGTTGCCGCGGTCCACAACAATCAGGTCTCCGGCCTTGATCTGCCCGGCGACGGCGACTCCTCCGGTGCACGTCAAGAGCCCCAGGACCACCGCGATCGACATTCGCCTGGACATCGGCGTTCTCCGGTTGGTGACATGCGAACTAAACCGCACAATCGGGCAGATTATGAACGCGCACGACGACACGCGTCAAGAAGCTATGGGCGAGCCGTCGCGAAATCGATCCGTAACCGCGCAAGCCGCTCGGAAGATGCCACGCACCGGCCGTCGACATAGACATCGAGCCCCTTGCGGTCGTCACCAAAATGATCGGGTAAGCCCGCGATAGGGGCATCCCAGGCAATCGTCACGTCGTGGCCGTGATAACGCACACCATCCAGGAGGAGATAGCTCAGGGCTGTCTCGGGCAGGAGCGGATCGATCTCGAGAAAGTCGTCGTCTCGCGGCACGAGACCGATCAATTCTGGAATCAAAATGTCGAGCCACGTCGAATGGTTGTAGTCGCGCTCGGCGGTTTTCCACTGGCCGGTATCGCCGTTGTAGAACTCGCCGGTCCAGGGATGTTGCATGTCCTGGTTGCGGAACTGGGCCCTGGTGAACGACGAAAAGAGCTCCCAAAGATGGCGCCGCTCGAGCGGGCAATCGGCGACCTTTTGGTCGCGGGCGGCGCGCAGGGTGCGCGCCATGGCCGTCATCACCAGCGAGTTGGCGTGCGGCCAGGTTGGGCCGTTCCACATGCATCCGGCCGCGCGGCCGTCGCCGGGCCAGTTCGCCTGGGAATAAGCCGGGCACTGCCGCGATGCCGAGGCCACCGGCCACCTCGTCCAGAACTCGCCGGGATCGATAATCGCCCCCCAGGCCGCCTCGTACCCTTTTCCCCACGGCACCATGCCGAAATAAAACGGATAAACGCCGATCACTTCCTTCACATCGGCCACGGCATGGTCGCCCGTTCGGAGGGAATAGAAGAACTTTTTCTCTGGCTGCCACATCTTGGCCAGGACGGCGGCAGCGATCTTGGCAGCGAGGTCGTCGAATTCTCTCGCCCGGTCGTGTTGTCCCAGCAAGTGATAAATTCTTGCTACGGCAACTGAGTTGCCGTAGCAATACGACGTCAAATCGACCCGTTCCAGGCTCACACGCCGGTCAGGCTCGGAGAAGTCGCGAGCGACTCGGTAGTCGGAGAAGAAAAAGAACGACGGTTGATACTCCATGCCGGTCCACCAGTGCGAGTCGACCAGCAAGAGACCGTCGCCGTCAGGGTCGTACTCCTTCTGCCAGCCCCGCACGTTGGCCGCCAGCTTGTCGACCACCTGGGCCAGGAACGCGCGATCGGGGTGCACGAGATGGCCTTCCCACGCACTCGAGGTGATCCAGTCGGTATATTGTCCCCCCGCAGGGCCTGCAATCGTCACGTGACTGGGATACACACCATCGGGTTTCTCGTTTTCCGCCCAGGTCCGAAGATGGCCCTGCCAGTACTTCGGGTCGCGCAGCCAGCGTGCTTCCCTTACCTGATGACCTGCGCCATAGCTGATCACGTTTGGATACCAACTGCTCTGCCACCGGCCTTCACTCTGCGTCGGCCAGCGCATTTTGCCCAGCTTGGGGTCGAGCATGTTCTTGCGCAAGACGTACGCGCGATGATAATAAAGCTTGCGCACCCAGGGGTCGGAGCAATCGAAATAGGGAATATTGCCGTCGAACCACTCCTGGTAATCCCGCACCTGCGCCGCCAGCGGATCACCGGCGTCCTGGGCCTCGGCCGCAATCACTGGCACCCGATCGTGGGCAGGCTTCACGACCGACTCGATCGTCGATGGCTCGCCCGCAGCGCGCAGCTCAAGCGCGGCTTTGAAGACCTTGGTCTTCCCCGGCGAGATCGGATGCCCGAATGCCTTGTACGCGCTGGGGTCCGCAGCGCCGAGCCGCCGCTTCGCAAAGAGTCCCGAGCGGATTCCCGTCGCGGTTCCCCCTCGGGAGACCGCAAGCGCAACCGGAGGATCGTCGACCACGGCGTATCGAAACCGACAGTCGACGTCGATGCCTTTAAGCTGCTGCCGGAACCGAAGCGAAACCGACCGTGGCTCGTGGCCCAATGCGCTTGGCTCTTCTCCAGCCGGCGCCGGCCAGCGCGTTTCGACGTCCCACGACTCGAAGACTTCGTCCGTGCCGATCAACGGGTCGACGTAAATCGTGCGCACTTCCTTGGTCGGGTTGTACACGCGCACGATCGACACGAGCATATCGCCGGCCGTGATGAATTTGTCGCAGGTGAATTGCAGCGGATTCGGCGGGCGAGTCGTTGCCGCGGTGTCCGCATTAATCGGCAGAACGCCGTAGAGCCCGGTGTAATAGTGGTCGCCGGCGTGGTGAAAAACGAAGCGAAACCGGCTTGCCAGCACCGGCTCGAACCGCACGCGGTTCTCGCCGGGCCTGGGCCGCTCTGGGAAGACCCGGCTGGTTTCCACTGGCGACCACGTTCCGTTCGTTCCGTCAAAATGCTGGACGTCGAGGTGCGCGGCGGGCGGCATTCGCCGTGCGGGGCGTCATCAAAAAAGAACAGGTCGAAGCCGGCGACCTTCGCCGGGATGCCCAGGTCAATCTGGTACCAATCCTGGCGCGCACCGCTCGACCAGCAGGTCCAACGTTTTCGCGGCTCGAAGGGGCGGGCGAGCGGGTTTTCGACGTTGTCGAGCGCAAAGGTGAACGACGCCGACGCCGCCAGCGGTTTGGGCCGGGTTCCCCGATAATGGATGTGGCTCGGGTAATACGTCGCGTCTGCGGGCTCGAGCAGCTCGTACTCGTCGCGGACCTCGAGGTCAAAGGCGGTAAAGCCCGTCACGTCGAGCCAGTGCACGTCTGAGCCGAAGGCCCAACCCTGCGGGCTCGAGGCCCACACGCGGGCGCCGGTGCAGCCCACGGGCACGTCGCGGTCAAACGGCCGGGCCAGGATTTCGTCAATCGACAACCGGCTGGCCGCGAACGTGCGATGCGAGCTCCGCGCCTGAACCGATTCGGCACCGGGACCCACGGCCGGATACTGCAGCCCGAGCCAAAGCATCACCGCAGTGACCCGCGCAACACGGTCGATCAAGCCAGCGCGGGCCATCTGCGCACCTCACAGAACAGCACGTCTTGCAAGTCAACGAATTGGAACCAGGTGGCGGGCTTGACACTCTGCGGCGGGGCTTTGCTGCGTTACTTCTTGCGATGGCGAATCCGGCTGCGCATCCGGCGCTTCTTGCGCCCGACTTTACGACGTCCTTTTCCGCGTCGACGACTGGCCATGCGTTCTCCTCTGGGTGGCTCGGGAATGGGAAAGCGATGCACGAACCGCGAAACGCTCGCAACGTGGCGGGTCGAGACCGAAACGCAGATTTTATCCACAACCCGCGCAGTCTCAAGGTGTTCATGCGAAACATTTTTCGGTCTCGGGCCGCCCGGCCTTGCGTCCAAGCTGCTCGTGGCGCCCTTACTTTGGGCGGGCGCTCCAGTCGGTCGCCGAAAGCTGTGCGAGGGCAAGCATCAAGGCGTGTGTGCCCTTGTCGCGCGTAGCCTTGAGCCTCGACGGCGCGATAAAGTTGTTCGGAAAGCGCCAGCCCGGGCAGGCTGAGTTTCATGCGCCGCGCTTCGGCCAGTGCGATGCCCATGTCCTTGAGGAAATGCTCGACGAAAAAGCCGGGCTCGAAATTGCCGGCGATCATGCGGGGGCCGAGGTTGCTCAAGCTCCATGACCCGGCGGCGCCGCTCGAAACGCTCTCGAGGACGACATTGAGATCGAGCCCCGCCTTGTAGCCGTAGAGCAGTGCCTCGCAGACGCCGATCATGTTGGAGGCGATCAGCATCTGGTTGACCATCTTGGTATGCTGACCGGCGCCGGCCGGTCCCTGATGGACGATGGTCTTGCCCATGGTTTGAAAGAGCGGCTTCAGTGCCTCGACAATCTCTTTGTCGCCGCCGATCATGATCGAGAGTCGCGCTTCGCGGCGCCGACGTCGCCGCCGGAGACCGGCGCGTCGACCGCGTGGACCCCGTTGGCACGCGCGGCCTGGTCGATTTCCACAGCCAGCGACGGCTCGCTGGTCGTCATGTCGACGAGCACTGTCCCGGGTCTCGCTCCCTGAGTGCGCCGTCTGTGCCGAGAGTGACTTCGCGCACGTCGCGCGGATAACCGACGATCGTGAAGACCACGTCAGAAGCCTCCGCCACCGCGCGGGGCGAGTCGGCGAGCTTCGCGCCCTTTTCGACCAGCGGCAGGGCTTTCTCAGGCGTGCGATTGAAGACCGTGGCCGTGTAGCCGGCCGCCATCACGTGACCGCACATCGACCGGCCCATCACGCCGGTGCCGATCCAGCCGACTCGTGTTTTCCCAGGCGCAAACTCCAGTGCCACTGCACGCTCCCCCTGTCCCTTGAGCCCGGCCGTTGCCGGCCGTTACAATCTCTACGCCCCAATTATAATTAAGGCGGAACGCAAAAGGATAAAGCCAGAAATTTGACCAAGAAGCCGCGCCCATGCCTAGCTCCTGGATTGCAGCCTACCTGAAAAGCCACGACCCTGCGCGAATCGCGCCTGGGTTTCTGGCGTACGTCGCCAACCTTGAGTGCGTGGCCCAGGTGGCTCCCGATATCGCTCGCTCGATCGTCCAGGAGCTGGCCGATCAACGGCACAATATCAAGATGATCGCCAGCGAGAATTATTGTTCGCTGGCGACGCAGTGCGCCATGGGCAATCTTCTCACCGACAAGTACGCCGAGGGGATACCGCATCACCGCTTTTACGCCGGCTGCGACAATGTCGACTCGATCGAAGACCTCGCCAACCGGCGGGCTCGAGAGCTCTTTGGGGCTGCGCACGCCTACGCCCAGCCGCATAGCGGCGCCGACGCCAATCTCGTGGCCTTCTGGGCCATCCTCCGCGCCCGCGTCGAGCTCGGCGAAATGGCCAAAATTCTGGGCGTCGACGACCCCGATGCGCTCGCCCCGGCTGACTGGTACCGGCTGACGCCCGAGCAGTGGGCCGCGGTGTCGGCGGTCGCTGGGCAATCAGCGGCTCCTGGGCATGGACCTCGCCTCGGGCGGTCATCTGACGCACGGCTACCGTCTCAACGCGTCGGGCAAGATGTTCGAGGCACACGGTTACACGGTCGATCGCAGCACGTTCTTGCTCGACTACGACGCCATCGAAAGGCAAGCCGTCGAGATCAAGCCGCTTGATCCTGCTGGCCGGCTTCAGTGCCTATTCGCGCAACATCAACTACGCCCGGATGCGCGCGATCGCCGACAAGGTCGGCGCGGTCTTGATGGTCGACATGGCCCACTTCGCCGGCCTGGTCGCCGGCAAGGTGCTCACGGGCGAATTCAACCCGATTCCCTATGCCCACGTCGTGACGACGACGACGCACAAGACGCTGCGCGGGCCGCGCGGCGGGCTCGTGCTCTGCGATCTTGAGTTCAAGGACCACGTCGATCGCGGCTGCCCACTGGTGCTCGGTGGCCCGTTGCCGCACGTCATGGCGGCCAAGGCCGTCGCCTTCACCGAGGCGCTTGAACCCGCGTTTGCCAACTACGCCCAGCGGATCGTCGCCAACGCCCGCGCCCTGAGCGAGGGCTTTCTCCGCCAGGGCCTCCACGTGCTCACCGGCGGCACCGACAATCACCTGCTGGTCGTCGACGTGGCCTCGACGCACGGAATCACCGGCCGCCAGGCCGAGGACGCCGTGCGAAAGTGCGGCATCACCCTCAATCGCAACCCGATCCCCTTCGACCCCAACGGACCGTGGTACACCAGCGGCCTGCGGTTCGGCGCCCCGGCGGTCACCACCCTGGGCATGGGTCGGACCGAGATGGATGAGATCGCCCAGATCGTGGCGCTTGTCCTCAAGAGCGTCAAGCCGTGCGACCACCAAGTCGGGGCGCCCGACAAGGCAAAGTACACCCTCGACGACGCCGTCCGCGCCCAGGCCCGCGCTCGCGTCGACAACCTGCTCGCCTCGTATCCGGTCTATCCCGAGATCGACCTGCCGTTCCTGCAGGAGAACCTGGGAGTCAATCGGGCGTGAACGAAGTTTCCGTCCCGTTTGAGGCTGCGCTCGCGCCGAAAGAACGCGCAGAAATCCTTCAAGAATTTACTTGCCGAGTACTGATAATTAGTTCAGTATATCGGATGCGTGCTTTGGTCAGGCGGACGTGGGGCAGGGGAGTGCCAGCCGGCGCTTGACATCTGCAAACGTTTGCCGCCGAATTCTCGGGCGCGATTTTCTTTACAAGAGGGACGTAAGTCATGCCAGCCGCTGTGAAATCCATACCTGACGGCCACCACGCGGTGACGCCGTACTTGATCATCGACGGCGCGGCCCGCGCAATCGATTTCTACAAAACAGCCTTCGGAGCCACCGAGCTCTTTCGCTTGGCGCAACCGGACGGGCGCGTGGGTCACGCCGAGCTTCAGATCGGTGACTCGCGCATCATGCTGGCCGACGAGTTTCCCGAGATGGGTGCGCGGGGACCGCGCGCGGTTGGCGGTACTCCGGTGACGCTGCATCTCTACATCGACGATGTCGACGCCGTCGTCGCGCGAGCGATCGCGGCAGGCGCCAAGGTGCTGCGACCGGTACAAGACCAGTTCTACGGTGATCGTTCGGGCATGCTCGAAGACCCGTTCGGGCACTATTGGCACGTCGCCACTCACACGGAAGATGTTTCACCTGAAGAGATGGAGCGGCGCGCCGCGGCGTTTGCCCCCAAGAAGGGGGCGGGAGGGTAATCGCAGCAGGTGCGCGATAAAGTCGGGGTCAAGGTTCGTTGCCTCGCCGCACCATGTGTCTCTTACCGTCAACACCGATTGGCGTGCGCCGAAGTGGCGGCGTAGTGGTTGTTTGGAGGGCCAAAGGTCCGCCCTCTTGAACTGACCGTGTTCGCCGCGAGGCTTCCATGAGATTGTGTCGACTGACGAAGAGACCGCATCGACTCGCCCGGAGCGGCGCGGCAGCCGTCGAGCTGGCCATGCTGCTGCCGACCTTGGTGTTCTTGTCGATGGCCACGGTCGATTATGCGCGCGTGGTTTCGATTGAAGTCGCGCTTCAAAACTGCGCGGAACGGCGCCCTTTACGAGTTCTGCTCGAAGGCCGGATTCTCGCTGCCGTCGGGCTGGACGAGCTTGTCGGCGGCTGTGTCGGCCGACGCACCGGCCGGCCAGACCGTCACGGCAACGGTCAGCACGCCGGGATCGGCCACCGACAACACGGTGACGGTGACGGCCACAACCACGTTCTACCCGATCGCGCTCCCTTCGTTGCACGGCCTGCCGTCGCTGCCGGGCACGGTCACGCTCACGCAGTCGGCGACAATGCCTTATCCCAATGGAGTGAGCACAACGGTGCCGTGAGGAACCGCGGCGGGCACCGCCGGGGAGAAAAAGCCATGATCGCCCAGAAACGCGGCCGAAAGGTGCGCCGGGGGATCTCGGTGGTCGAGGCCGCCGTCGTTTATCCCGTGACCTTGCTGCTATTGATGGGGACTGTGATCCTGGGCCTGGGCGTCTATCGATACCAGCAGCTCTTATCGCTGGTGCGCGAAGGCGCGCGGTACGCTTCGGTTCACGGCCCCGAGTACGCGTCCGAGCAAAACACGACCTACGCGTCGAATTCGACCGTCTTCAGCGCGATCGAGCCGCTGGCTGCCGCCGGTGGGCTTCAGACCAGCAACCTGAGCTGCACCGTGACGTGGAGCCCGAGCCCGCCCACGTCGAGCCCTCCGTCGACAGTGACGGTCCAGGTTACTTATGACTGGGTCCCCGAAGGGTACTTCCAGTCCGTGACCTGGACGGTTTCGTCGACGATGCCAGTGACTTACTAGAACGTCCGAGCCAAGTGATCGGGGCCAAGACTGTCAGGGCATTTTCCCCGGAGTGACACGATCATGATGCGCAAAACATTTCGTTCGCCGCGATCACCGAGACGCGGCACCGTCGTCGCCTTAGTCGCCCTTGCCATGCCCCTCTTGGTCGGCGTGATGGCGATCGGCCTTGATGGCAGCTTGATGTATTTGCAAAGACGTCAGGCGCAGTCGATCGCCGACGGCGCAGCTTTGGCCGGGGCGTACCAGCTTTACCTCAGCTCGTCAAATGTCAGCGGTGCGAAGAGCGCCGCCAGCACGTTCGTCACCAATGCGGGAGGCACGAACGCGACGGTCGTCAGCCCACCGACTTCCGGGACATTTTCGGGCAACACCAACTGCATTCAGGTCACGGCCACGGTGAGCCAACCCAGGTTCTTCAGCGCGCTCTGGGGCTCGGGGACCATGACGGCCACGGCCACTTCAACGGCTCGCGGCGGCGGTTCCCAGCCTTACTCGAGTTCAGCGATCGTGCTGCTCAATCCCAACAAGTCAGGCAGTCTGGCAATGAGCAATTCCGCCCAGATCACCGCGCCGGCAGGAATCCAGGTGAATTCCAGCAGCGCAACGGCCGTGACGGCCAGCAACTCCGCCCAGACGAGTGCGCCCATCAACATTGTCGGCGGCGACTCGGTGACCAACTCCGCACAGCTCAGCGGCACGGTGACGACCGGCGCTCCGTCGGTGTCCAACCCCCTCTCATCGCTGTCGACTCCGAGCGTGCCCGCCGCCACGACAACGACTGCGACGTCCTATGCCAACTCGACAGTCGCCACCATGCAGCCCGGGCTTTACACCAGCAGCGTCACGATCTCCAATTCGGCGAACGTAACGATGGCGTCGGGCACGTACTACTTCCAGGGAAGTAGCCTGACCGTCGCAAACTCGGCCACCTTGAGCGGCAGCGGCGTCACCATCTACATGGACACCGGCAGCCTCAACTTCTCTAACTCGGCGACCGTGACCCTTTCTGCTCCGACGTCCGGCACCTACCAGGGAATCGTCTATTTCCAGAGCCCGACCTCGACGGCATCTCCTTCGTTGTCGAATTCCGCCAGCGTCAAGCTCACAGGAACGTTTTACGCGGCGGGTGCCGCGCTTTCCTTTTCCAACTCGTCCGATTTGAGCGCGTTCGGCACGCAGTTGATTGTCAGCTCGCTGAGCGTCTCGAATTCGGCGGTGCTCAATGTACCTTGGTCCTCCGGAACGGTTGCCGGCAAGACGAGCTCGTTCGGCCTGGTGGACTGAACTATCCGCGGTGTGGAGTAAAGCAACGATGTTGAGAGATAGGTATCGTCGGCTGCCGTCGTCGAGAGACGGCACCGTCGCGGCGCTGGTCGCCATTGCCATGCCCCTATTGATCGGAGTGATGGCGCTCGGCCTTGATGGAAGCTTGCTGTATTTGCAGAGGCGTCAAGCGCAGTCGATCGCCGACGGCGCGGCTCTCGCCGGTGCGTACCAGCTTAACCTGAGCTCGACGAACACCAGCGGCGCCAAGAGCACGGCCAGCTCGTTCGCGTCGTCTCAGGGAGCGACCAACGTCACCGTCTCGATTCCACCGACGTCGGGCTTATTCACGAGCAGCAGCACTTGCGTCGAGGTGAGCGTCTCGATAACCCAGCCGCGGATGTTCAGTGCGCTCTGGGGCTCGGGTACCATGTCGGCGACCGCCACGGCCGTGGCGAACTCAGGCGGCGGCAAGCCGTATTCGACCAGCGCGGTAGTCCTGTTGAATACATCAAGCTCGGGCAGCCTGAGCGTGGCCGGCGGGTCGCAAGTCACTGCGGCGGCGCCGATCCAGGTCGATTCCAGCAGTTCGACCGCGGTCAACGTCAACAACGGATCGCAGGTCACTGCCTCGCTCAACATCGTCGGGGGCGACACGGTCACCGGCGGCTCCCAGATCACCGGCACGGTCACGACCGGGGCCTCCTCGGTCTCCGATCCACTGGCGTCGATCCCCACACCCAGCGTCCCCGCCGCGACGACCACCCCGCTGTCGAAGTATGCCGGCTATGGCTCCTACGCGATGCAGCCCGGCCTCTACTCGGGCAACGTTTCACTGGGCAACGGCGGCACGTTCACGATGGCGTCGGGCCTGTATTACATCCAGGGGGGAGCTTCACGGTCGCCAACGGAGCGACCCTCACGGGCTCGGGCGTGACGATCTACATCGACAACGGCGGCGGCACGATCAGCTTCCAAGGGGGGACCACCACGAACCTCTCGGCCCCCACCAGCGGTACCTACAACGGGCTCGTCTATTTCCAGAATCGAAGCTCGTCGGTCGCGCCCCAAATCGGCAACGGCGCCTCCATCACTCTCAAGGGCACGTTCTACGCGCCCGACGCAACGATCACACTCGCCGGCGGCTCGATGAGCCAGTTCACCTCGCAACTGGTCGTGAGCTCGCTGAACATCAGCAACGGGTCGCAAATCACCGTCCCGTATTCGTCATCCACCGTCGCCAGCGGCACCGGCACGTTCGGGCTCGTGCAATGACCGGGGGGGCCCGGGCAGCAAGCGGTCGGGCGTCGGTTTGTCGTCGCCGCGGCGCGCGAGCGCTGCCCTCCGCGCATGCCGCGGCGAGCCAGCACACCGCGCCGCCAGCGCCAACCCAAGGTCAGGCAGGCGGGAAGCAAGACCAGATTTCCCAGCGTGCTGCCGGCGGTGGCGATCCCGACCATGGTGCCGAAATTGACGAACGGCTCGAACTCGCTGGCTCGCAGCGCCAGAAACCCGATTGCCACCGCCAGGCTCGACAGCAGAACCCCCGGCCCGCTCAGTCGGTAACTCTCGAACAAACGGCGCCGAAACCGGTGCGTCTTGCGATCGCGGTGAAACTGCAAGAGGCAGTGAAACGTGTCGTCGACCGAGAGGCCCAGGGCCACGCTGGCCACCAGCGCCGTGCCAATGTCGAGCTGGATGTTGCACCAGCCCATGAGCCCCAGGACCAGCGCGACCGAAAGCAACGTCGGCAAGATTGCCAGCAGGGCCAGCACGGGGCTCTTGAACGCAAGGGTCAACATCAAGAGGATGCCGATCGCCGAGAAGAAAAAGGTCCCCCACTGGGTGGCGATGACGGCCTCGGTGGTGCGGGTCATCAAGAACGAGAGCCCGGTCAGGTACGATTTCGGCCCGAACGCGGCGGTGCCGGCCGCGGTCGCCTCGCGAAAAATCCGCGATTTGTCGGCCGCGGGTTGTTGCTCCTTGAGCCTGACGAGCAACCGGGCCTCGCCGGTCTGGCCGTTCCAGAAGCTGCCCAGAGAGCTCGCTCTGGGGAGAAGCCGCGATGAGCTCGAGCTTGTCGGCGAGCAATCGTTCTTGCCGGCCCGCGACCGAGCCGGCGAGCCGGCCGTCGGGGTCGAGCACCGCGGCCAGCGACAAAGCCTGGGCCACCCCCTCGGGGTCCGACACCCGGATCGCGCGGACCTGGTCCTCCACCTGCCTCAGCAGGGCGACGACGCGCGGTCGAGAGCGTCTTGCCCACCGGCACGACCAGTTCGACCAATCCGATGCCTCCCAGCTTCGACTCGACCGCGTGATAATCGTGGACGACCCGAGTCTTTTGACGAAATAGATTGATATAATTGGTTTCGTAACTCAAACGGAGGATGCCCAGCGCCAAGGGCGGCACGACCGCCGCCACCACCAGCACGATCGCGGCGGGATGGCGATAGACCGCAAACAAGAGGCGATTGACCAATCCCGCGACCGGCGACCGCGAGCCATGGCGGACCGGCAGCTCCAGACAAAATGGCGGCAGCATGGCGATCGGCGAGATCAGCATCACCAGGATCGCCGCGGCTGAAGGTGCACGCGGCCAGGATGGCGCCGAACTGGCGGATCGGCGTGACGTCGCTGGTAACGAGCGCCCCGTAGCCGATGGCGCCGGTAGCGGCCGTCCACATGATCGGCGCGACGACGGCGGCCAGCGTCGACCGCGCGGCCAGCCTCGGGTCGGCTTCGCGGCGGCGGTCGTCGCGGAAGTGAATCGCCAGGTGGCTGGCGGCAGGCATGGTGAGCACGATGATCTGCGCAACCAGCGGCCCGCCGGAAAGCGCCAGCTTGATCTGCAGGCTGGCCAGAATGGCCTCGGTCAAGAGCCAGATGACCCAGCCGGCCAGCATGGGCACGATCGCCCACCAGAGGCTATGAACCGCCGAGAGCGTCACGATTCCGATCAGAATCATGCCGACGACGGCCAGCCGCCGGCCGTCGACCTCGATGGCCGCGAAGCCGTCGGCCAGGAGCACCGGGGGCCCGACGACCGCCGGCCGCAAGAGGCCGTGCTGGTTTGCGAATCGGTCGGCGGCCGTCGCAGGGCGGCGACCGTCTCGATGACGTTGTGCCGGTCGGTCTTCTTGAGCCTGGCGACGACCGCCGTGGTAAAGCCCGTCGCGTCGATAAGCGTGCCCCGAAAAGCGGGTGCCGCGTCAAGCGGGCCTTGAGCGCTTCGAGCGCCCTGGCATCGCCGGCGGCCGAGCGGGCCGCGCCGGCGACGGTCATCGCGTTTGTCTTCAGGTCAACGCTCGAGATCGCCCGCCTGGCCGCCGCGAGGGCCAACCTGCGGGCCGCCGCCGGCAGACGGTCGATCGCCAAGAGAGCGTCGTCGACCGCCCAGACCAGGGGCATCGCATCGAGCGACTCAACCCGCTCGACCCCCGCCACCTGAGCCGGCGCAACCGCGGCCGCCAGCACGCCAACCCGCTCCATTCCCTTGGCCGAAACCAGCTCGGGATCGTCGTAAACCAGGAACACGAAGTTGTCGTCACCGAAGGCCTTGGCGGCCTGCTGGTAAACCTGCATGTACGGGTCGTCGTCGGCGAAGAACGAATGGATCGACTGCTCGTAGCTAACCCGCTTGCCATAAGCGAGCAGCACCACGAGCAGGACGACGATCGCGCCAAACGTCCCTGTGCGAGATTTCAGCAAGACGCGAATCGCAGCGTTGGCCATGGGCTCTCAGTTACCAAAGGGTGGTGTGCGTTAACGCGGTGTGACGGCCGCCAGCGCACTGCGGGCCTGGTCGACGATGCCATAGACGGCCACTGCGGTAATAGCCAGGAACGCAACCCAGGTCAGGACGTCGCTGGCCGGCGACGGACCGACGCGGCGGTCGATGTCGCGGCGGCGCAGATAGATCGTGGCGCCGGCGATGAACGGCAGCATGAGCGCCTGCGCGATTCCACCGGCCTTGATCAGGCCCTGTGGCTCGCGAAAGAGGTAATAAAGGCCAAGAGACAAGGTGGGGTACACCACGCAGAAGATCCTGACCACGCGCGCGCGCTCCGTGGGACCGGTGACGTTCCACCGGCCCAGCCGGCCCAGAAAGTCGGCGGTCAACCGGCTGTTGCCGGCCGTGGCGACGTACAGGGTCTTGAACAATACGGCCCACGCGCCCAAGAGAAAACCGACGCGGGTGAACCCTCGCAGCCACTCAAGCGGCGTGCCTTCGAGCGGCTGAACGTACATGCGCGAAAGGGTCGGAATCATCTCCGGGCCCTTCGGATCGAGCCCCTGGGGGTGCAGGACCGCCGCCCCCAGGAAATAAAACGCGACCGTGGCAACGGTGAATACGACCATGCTGAACCAGGCATCGAGCTGCATGACCCGAACCCACCCTCGAGCGCGGTCGGCCCACGCTGAATCGTCGCTGCGCGCTCCCGCGTAACGCGCATAGCCCTTTTCGATGCACCAGTAGGGATAGGCAAAAAGCTCCGATGCCCCGACCCCGGTGATCCCGAACGCCGAAAACGCCAGCGCCAAGGCCGCGCCAGGCAAGGCGAACTCGAAGCCGCCCGCGAGATCGACCAGGCCGATCTTGAACGTGGTCCACTGGAGCACCAGCACGCTGGCCACGGTGAAGAGTGTCACAGCGGCGACGAGCACGGTGGTGATCAGCTCCAACCGCCGGTATCCCCCCGAAAGCAGCAACGAGACAGCCGCGACCGTGGTGACCGCCGCCCAGACGTGCTCGCCATGGCTGGCGAAATACGTGCCCCAGGCGGGGACCAGGTAGCCGGCGGCCTCGGCAATCGCCTGCGAGGCCCGCGGGAAGGCCATCAGGGCCGCCTGCCCCACTGTCCCCTCCATCGCGGCGATCTGAGCTTGCGTGGTGAGCATCATGACCAGCCACAACCAGCACAACCACGAGACGCCGGCCCGCGGACCGGGCAGCGAGTCAAACGCGGCCAGCGTCGTGGTCCCGTGCGCAATCGCATACCGCCCCAGCTCGACCTGCACAAACACCTTGATGACGCACGAAAGCAAGATCAGCCAGAGCAGGCTGAAACCGGCCTTGGCCCCCAAGCTGGTCGTGTTGATAAGCTCGCCCGTGCCCACGATCGACGCGGCCAGGATCAGGCCCGGCCCGATCTGGCCGATCGACTTTGCCAGGCCTGCGCGGGGGCTCCCTGATGGCCTCGGGCGGCAAAGCGTACAGATCGGGGGGCTCGTTGTTCATGCCACCGAAGGCCATCGAGCCGGCAAGGACAGAGCAAATCGCCGCACGCGCGGCCCGACCGACCGGTCGGCTCATTCAAAAGCGCCCGAGGCACGCTCATCATGGACGCACCAAAAGCCAGGTGTCAAGCGCTGCCTTGCCACGCCGGAATCTCTGATCGGTCCCGCCGCGCCGAGATTGAACTCGGCCGAAAAACGGGTATAAAGAACGATGCACAGGAAGTCACTAATCGACCGTGCGCCCGCACGAACGGCTTTCGTCCCTCGTTTCGAGGCCCTCTCCCAAGCCGGGAAGACGAGGCTGATCGAACGCGTCCATTCCGTTCCAGGAGCGACTTATGGCGCTTGCCTCGACACTCAGGCTGACGCGGCGACCAGTTGCCGGCCATGGGACCCAAGAGGGCGAGTCGACTGATTCCGACCGACTGATCGAGCTGACTTCACTCATGATCGTGCTGGGCACGATCCGCCTCGTCTGCGAGGCGGCCAACTACTCGACCACGCTTTTTGAAGCGCCCTGGCGTGACCTCGGCTGGGTGGCGGCGTCTTGGCCGAGTTCATGAATGAGCATCATCCGGTGGCCGCCGTCTGTGCGGCGTGGCCGCTGGTCCTGGCGTTCGCGTTGCGCCGCACGCGTTGGCCGCAACTCCTGCCGGCGGCCGCCATCACGTTCCTGATCCTCGCGCTGGGAGGGGTCATGGAAGTGGTCGCGGAGTGGAGCAACGCACAGGGCGACGGCATCACGATCGGATCGTTTCATATCAGTCGCCGGGCCTTCATCCACACCACGATTTCCGACATGGCCCTGGGTGGGCTGGGCATGGCGCAGCTCGCGCTGGAACTTGTGACGGCTCTGAGCTGTTTGGGGCTTTTCTCGGCGAGCGGGGGCGTTCCCCCGGTCGACGCAGGCCGCACGGCAGCCGTGCGCCGCGCCGCTACGGCCGGCTCGGCATGTATGTCTCGCTCGGGTTCCTCGTCGTGATCATCCGGGTGCCGGTGTGGGCCACTTATCTCGAAATTCTCAACAATTCGCAGCTCGTGCGCCGGTACGTGCTCGAGAACGACAACAGCAGGACCAGGCGATCGCGCCGGCTCCCTCCGCTCACCGCGGAGGAGCAGCGGATTCGCTCGCTCCAGCAATTGACGACGACGGCATTTCACGCGGCCCAGGATGGGCAGTACCTGGCCGCGATCGATAACTATACACAAGCAATCAAGTCCGCCGAGGCGGCGCCCAGCAAGATCTATGTGCAATTGTACAAGGCGAATCTGGCCGAGGCGCTCAACAATCTGGCCTGGCTGCTGGCAACTTGCTCCGAAGCCGCACTGCGAGAGCCGAAAACTGCCGTCGCATACGCGCGCCGCGCAGTCGAGCTCCAGCCCCAAAACGGTAACTACTGGAACACACTCGGCGTGGCGTACTATCGGTCGAGCGATTGGCAGCTCGCGCATGACGCACTCCATCAGTCATTGAAGTTACGCAATGACGGCGACGCCTTCGACTGGTTCTTCCTCGCGCTCGTCGATCTCAAGCTCGGTCGTAACAACGATCAGGCGCGCGTCTGGTACGACAAGGCCGTCCTCTGGTTCCACATCCAGCGGCCCCTTGATCCCGAGCTCTACCGTTTTCAGGTCGAGGCGGCGACTGCGCTTGGCCTTCCGACGCCGGTGCGCGCGGCGTCGATGGAGGCTGCGGGGGGACGCGGCTTGCCCACCAACGTCTATTCCCTCACCACACGCGGCGCGGCCGCCGCGTCGCTCCGGCTCCGGAAACCGCCGCGAAGTGAGAGGCTGGTTTCCCAATTCGGCGATCTGGCCCATAGCGAGCTGTCGCCGCTCGACGAACCGGTTCAGGTTGACGGCCTGGCCGATTCTGAGCATACTTCGCCCACGCGCCGTTCGAGGGCACGCGATCTACCGCGCTCGAAGGCGTCGCGTCGGTCACGCCTGTCAACTCACACCTCGCGCCTTGCCCACAAAATCAAAAAGCCCAGCAGGACACGGACGGTCATGCGCCAGGCTGCCAAGACGATCGTGATTGGATTCTCCCTGGCCCTCGCTCCAGCCGCGGGCGCGGGCGGCGGAGGCGCTGATTCACCGGGCTCGGTCGCCCAGGCGCGGCGGTTGGTCGAGGCCAATGATCACGCCGCGGCACTGGTACTGCTCGAAGACCTACTGCTCGAAGCCGACGCCAAGGACAAGCCCGAGGTCCTCGATCTTCTGCGAAAAACCTATGACGCACTGGCGCACAAGGCCGCGGCCGAGGGCCGCGAGCGCGACGCCGCCCATTTCCGCGACAACATCGCGATCATCGAACGGGGCCAAGCCAAGAAGTCAGCCCCTCGAGCCGACGAACGAGCCCCACAAAGGCCAACACCGGCTGCAATCCCGAAACGGCCTGCGAAAACCGATGGCGAGGTCAAACAGGCTCGGCTTCCAGCCCCGCGGGCATCGGATTCCCCGGCCACGAGCCCGCAGCCCGCGCCAGCCACAAGCCCGCCGCGCGCGCCGGCAGCGGCCGCACCGTTGCGCGCGCGAAGCACCGATAACGAAAACGCGGAGCGGCCGGCCACGGTGAAAACGGCCAGGCCCGAGCTCACGCCGGCCGACGCCGATCGACTCTTCACCGCCAAGCGCTACGACGAAGCCGGGCGAATCTATGCGGCGCTCGCGCGACAGAACTCGACTGCCCGCCAACCGCGTCGAGCACTGGGCCTATTGCCGGTGCGTCGAAGTCGCCCGTCGCGTCAACCTCCAACCGGCGTCTGCGCGTGAGTGGGACGAGATCGAGGCCGAAGTCGCGAGCATCCAGAAGCTGGCACCCAAGCTCTGGCTGGGCGAGTACCTGCGCAGCAAGGTCGCCGAAGCGCGCGCAACGCTGCCAGTCGGCCGCCGGTCGAAATCGGACAAGCTGGTCGTGCGCGGCTCGGCCCCCGATGACAACCAGGACCCGCGTGGCGGTTTCCGCGGCTCTTCGGACGATCGCGGAGCGATTCGCACCTCCAACAGCTACAGGCCGCGACCGACACGCTGATGGCGAGTCCCGCTCGGGCTCGCCGCTGGTCTTTCCCGAAGCTCACGAGCGCAAACGGCCGACCGGCGAAGCGGAACGCGACGACCGATCGCCAATGGCAAGTTTACGACACACCGAGCTTCCGGATCTTCCACTGCGACGCACGCCTGGCCGAACAGGCCGGCGAGGTCGCCGAGATCGTCCGCGTCGGTCACAGGCCAGGCGCTGGGGAAGCACCATGACGCAGCGGCCGTGGGACCCCGCGCTGCGAGCTCTATCTCTACCCCACGGGGCAAGCTGACTGGCCCAGGAGACCGGCCAGCCCGAAGATTCACCCGGCTTCTCCACCATGCAGAGCAACGGCCAGCGCGTCGTCGCCCGTCGCACGAATCTGCGAGCCGACCATCCTCAGTTGCTGACCGCCATCCTGCCCCACGAGGTCACCCACGTCGTGCTCGCCGATCTCTTCACGTCCAGCAGATTCCACGCTGGGCCGACGAAGGCATGGCCGTCCTGGCCGAGCCGCGCACCGAGCAGGAGCTCCGCTCGGCCGAGCTCGACGAACCGCTCGAACCGGTCGCGTCTTCGACCTCGGCAAGCTCATGGCGATGGACTATCCGCGAACGCCAAGGACTGGAGCCTCTACTACGCCCAGAGCGTCTCGTTGACCCGGTTCCTGGTCGAGCAGGGGACGCCGGAGCAGTTCGTCCAGTTCGTGCGAGACGATGCACGCGCAAGGGGATCGAGCCGCGCTCGCGCACCTACCGGATCAGCGGGTTCGCCGAGCTCCAAGAGCGATGGCTCGAGCACGCGCAAAGCACAGCTTGCGCCGCAGCAAGCAAGTGCGGCGAGACCCGGGTGCTCAACCGTCGCCGGCCGCCGAGAGATGACTCGGCCCCGCCGTACCTGACCACCAGGATCGCAGCCGCCAGCACGACCAGGTAGACCGAGAAGTACCAGATCTTGCCCGATCGCACGATCTTGGTCAGCCAGATGATCGCGAAGTAGCCCACCACGCCCGCCAGGACCGTGGCGACGACCGCCTGTGCGACGCGATCGGGGCTCAAGGCCGACCGGGTCGACATGCCTCATCTCCCAGACCGCCGCCCCGAGGATCGCCGGCACGGCGATGAGCAGGCTGAAGCCGACCGCCCAGGCTCGCGACAGCCCGAGCGCGAGCGCCGTCGCGATCGTCAGCCCGCTCCGGCTCACGCCCGGCAACGGGGCGAACATCTGCGCCGTCCCGATCAAGAGGGCGTCGAGCCAGGTCGTCTCCGCCGGCCCTTTCGACTCCATCGCGCGCCGCAGCCAGCGCGGTCAAGGCCAGGACCGCCGCCGTGATCAAGAAACCAACCCCGGCGACCGTGATCCCCTCGAACGTCTGCTCGATCATCTTCTTGAAAAAGAGCGCGAGCGGAACCAGCGGCGAGACGTCGCGACGGCCGCCAGCACGCCCACCCGGACGACCGACTGGCGGCGAAACTCGGGCAGCAACGTCCTCGGCGCCCAGCAGCCCGCGCCAGGCTTGCGCGATCGCCGCCCGGTAGTAAACCAGGATCGCGACCGTCGTCCCCAGGTGAAGGATCACGTCGAAGAACAGGTTCTCCTTGCCCGAGTGTTGCTTGCCCGTCAGCCAGGCAAACAGGTTCTGCGTGAGCAGCAGGTGGCCGTCGCTCGAGACCGGCAGAAACTCGGTGATGCCCTGCACGACGCCCAGAACCAGTGATTCCAACCATTCCATCAATGTTCGCCACTGTTCGAGATTCGTTCATCTGCGGCGGTCGACCGCCGATCGTCACGACTCGCCGCGCAGCTTGGGGAAGGCGATCCAGATGTAGCTCACGCCGCTGTAGAGCGTCAGGCCGACGGCCAGCCAGGTGAGGCCGTCGCGCAGCCAGAACCACGCCCATGAGGCGGACGGCGCCAGCGTGAGGCAGAGAGAACGGCCGAGATCGACAGGCACTGCACGACCGTCTTGAGCTTGCCCGCCGTCCGGGCGCCGAATGGCTGTCCCTGCCCTTCCAGATGGCTGCGCAAGCCCTGGATCAAGAGCTCGCGCACCACGATGGCCGTGACCATCCAGGGCCTGACGCCGGTGCCGGGCACCGTCGCCAGATAGATGTAACAGCCCGAAACGATCACCTTGTCGATCAGCGGGTCGAGCTGGCGGCCCAGCGGCGTATCCTGCTTGAGCAATCGGGCGAAGTAGCCGTCGAGCGCGTCGGTCAAGGCGGCGACGACGAAGACCACAAGCGCCCAGGTGTACAAGCTCGTAATCGATGAACGCGAACGTCAAGACCGCCAGCGCGAGCCGGCTGACGGTCAGCGTGTTGGGGACGTTCCAGAACCTGCGGGGCGCCGGTGCGACCACCGCGAATAGGCGTTCGGTTCGACTCATGGCACGCACCAGGCTCGCTGAAGACAAAGCAGCCGCATTGACCGCCGTGCACGTTCAGCCGCTCCGATCGAGTGCGGCCGGCTACATATCATCGAGAATGACCAGCGACGACTGCGGCTTCGTGCGCGGCCGGGGCCGGGCCCTCCGCCGCTTGGGCGGCGCCGGCGACGTCGGCCGGGCGATCAGGTCGTACCCGTCGGCGCCCACGATCTCGCACTCGACCAGGTCGCCGGGCTGGAGGTGCGCGCCTCGGACCCACGTCGTGCCGTCGACGTCGGGCGCGTCGGCGTAGGTTCGCCCCAGCCACAGGTGCCGCCCTTCGGGCGCCGGCGCGTCGATCAGCACGTCGCGCGTCTGGCCCACCAGGCTCTGGTTGAACGCAAACGCGATCGGCTGCTGCACGGCCATCAGCCGATCGCGCCGCTCCTCCTTGACCTCCTCCGGCAGATGGTCCGGCAGCTTGGCCGCCGGCGTGTCGGGCTCGAACGAATAGGTGAATACGCCCAGCCGCTCGAACCTGCGTCGCCGCCACGAACTCGAGCAGCTCGGCGAATTCGGCCTCGGTCTCGCCGGGAAATCCCACGATGAACGTCGTGCGCAGGACCAGCCCCGGGATCGTGGCCCGCAGCCGCGCGATGATCGCCTCGGTCTCCGCCCGGTTGTGCCGCCGGTTCATCAGCTTGAGCATCCGGTCGTTGATGTGCTGAAGCGGCATGTCGAGATAGGGGATGATCTTCCGCGGAATGGCCCAGCACGTCGTAGAGCTCGTCGGTGAAGAACTGGGGATAGCAGTAGAGGATGCGAATCCAGTCGAGCCCCTCGACCTGGTCGAGCTCCCGCAGCAACTCGGCCAGCCGCGGCCGGCCGTAGAGGTCGACGCCGTAGTAGGTCATGTCCTGCGCGACCAGGATCAGCTCGCGGACGCCGTCGCCGGCCAGCTCCTCGGCCTCGGCGACGACCATCTCGATCGGCTTGGTCACGTGCTTGCCCCGCATGAAGGGGATCGCGCAGAAGGTGCAAAACCGGTCGCACCCTTCCGAGACCTTGAGGTAGGCGAGGTGACGCGGCGTGATCCGCAGCCGCGCGCGATCGTCCTGGGCCTGGACCGGCGCCGGCCGGAACAGCGCGCGCTGCTCGTTCAAACCGCCCAGCAGCCGGTCGGCCACCCGCGCGATCTCTTCGCGGCCGAACACGCCGACGACGTGGTCGACCTCGGGGAACTGCTCGAGCAGACAGGTCCTTCTGCCGCTCGGCCAGGCAGCCGGCGACGATCACCCCCTTGACCTCGCCCGACCGCTTCCGCTCGAGCATCTCCTCGATCACGCCGATCGATTCCTGCCGCGCCGCCTCGATGAACCCGCAGGTGTTGACGATCACCAGGTCGCGCCGCTGGGAGTCGGGCACGATCGCGTAGCCGTCCTGGGCCAGCAAGCCCAGCATCCGCTCGGAGTCGACCAGGTTTTTCGAGCAGCCCAGGCTGACAAAGGAAATCGTCGGTGTGTTCGGCATGGACACTCCAAAAAACGTAGGTCAGGATCAAACGCCTGACCTACGGCACAAGGGGTTCTGCTAGCTCGTTCATGCACCGCGTGTCTGTTGCAACCGGGCCACGAAGGCAGCATGCTCGGGGGTATTCAGGCCCTGCTGCACCACGTTGAACACCGCATACACATCGCCCCTGATCAGGGCAGCCGGGTCGAGCCATAGCCCGGGAAAAACCGAGCTGCGCAGGATGCCATCGGTTGACGGGAAAAGCGGCTCGAAACGATCTTCACGGTGCACAAACCAGTCGATTTGCTTGTCGAGCACCCGCCAGACGACGTATTCGCGAACTCCGCTCCGGCGGTAGGCGTTGAGCTTCTTCCCCAAGTCGTAACTCGCGCTGGTGGAGGCGACCTCCGCAACGAGGTCCGGGGCGCCCTCGATATACTCGTCCGCCCCGATCTTGACGCGACCTCCATGTTCCGGCTGGATAAAAAGGAGACCGTCCGGCTGCGGCTCGCTGTCCAGGTCGAGACGGACTGTGCTGTTGTCGCCGGCCTCGACTCCCGGCGTACGCCCCTCGTAGGCGCACAGCCAGAAGCTCAGGTGCAAGTGCTGTCGCCCGTGGTATCGCTGCCGAACCGGCGAGGGCATGTAGACCTCTCCTTCAATCAGCTCGGCCTTCTTGAGGCCGGGCATCGCGTCGTAGCGGCGCTCAAATTCGGCGCGGGTCAGGCGGTCGCCGTTCTCCAGCGGCGGGATCGCGCCGTCCCCCGGGGCCTGAGGCGTCTCGGCTGACTTGGTTGACCCAACGATCGCGGCCATAGGATCCGCCTCCAAAGCACGTTGGCTTCGCTAAGGATTGACGGAATCTATCCTACGTGATTTCCACCTGGCCGGCAACGCGGCCGGCGCGGTCCTGGCGCCGGGGAAAAAATCATCGCGCCCGCACCACAGACCCGCTGCGCGGTGCGCCAGCGCGGTCGCGGCAGCGAAACGATCATGGCGGAGCACTCAATGAAAACAAAACACCGGCACCGGGCTCTTCTTGAGAATCGTGCGAGTGACCGAGCCAATGAAGAACTCGCGCAGCACCGGCTGGCCGTAGGCACCCATCACGAGCAGGCCGGTACCCAAGCTGCGAACGTGCTCCAGTATCGCGTTTGCCGGTGGCTCGGTTGATTGCACAACGTGCAAAACGGCCTTGATCTCGTGTTCCTGCAAAAACACCTCGGCGCGTCCGGCCGCACGAGTCGCATCGCCACGATCTGCCGCCACGCTGATGACGTGGGTCTGCGACGCTGGGCAAAGCCCGGTCGCCACGAAGGCCGCCAGGGTGCGGGTCGCCTGCAGGCTCTCGTCATACGCGATCAAGACCGGACCTGCGGCGGCGGCCGCGACCGGCACGATCGTGATCGGACGGGGGGCGTTTTTCAAGATTTCGCGAAAGATGTCGAAATCGTCGTTGTCGCGCGCCTTGAAGCGGAAGCGGGGGCGCTGCGAGAGCAGAATCAGGTCGCATGCCTGGGCCTGCTCCTCGATGATCTGTACGGGCGAACCCGATCGTTTCGCTTTTTCGTACTTCACGCCCGCTTCGGCACAGCGCGCGGCGAACTGCTCCAGAAGCTGGCCAACCTGGCGCTCAATCTCGTCCAGTTTCGCCTCGTAGCCCTTGTGGTAGACAGGATCGACGCCCGGCTTCCCACCGACCGGGAAAGCCGGCTCGATCGCCCGAACGCCGGGCTCATCAACGATCCCCAATCCCACGATTGTCGCGGCCGATTGTTGGGCCCAGCGAATGCCTAGATCCATCAGGCTCGCGCAGTGCGTGGGCTCGTCGAGGCCGATCAGAATACTGCCGAGCATGAGAAGGCCCTTTCTTTCAGTGGCGAATGCGAACAGGGCGCGCCCTCATTTTGGAAACACTCCAGTCAGCGCGGGCCCCCTCGTCGCGCCGGCTGAGGCCGCGGTCGGTTCCGTGCGCGGTGTGTGTGCCTGCCGCGACGCACGCGGCGGCGGGTGTGGCAGTTGAAGAATTCGCGCTGGTCGGCTCTGGGGCGGCGCCTTCGCACAGCTCCTCGCGCATGATTCCCACCGAGTCGGGGGCCTCGATGCCCAAGCGCACCTGAGTGCCCCGAATGCCCACGACCGTGATGCGAATTCCGCCGCTCATGATGATTGCCTGCTTCAGTTTGCGGCTCAGAACCAACATGTCGATCACTCCTTTCGTCCGTTTGGAGCTGGCTCGCAGTCTCACGTCGCAAAGCTGCGCCGGTTCATGCTGCCGACTTCTGAGGTCTGGCAATGGGCCAGCCATCGCCGGTGTCTTTGAGCCGCGGCAGCCGTTACCGCGAGAAATCGAGCCGAGACCGTCAGGGTCTCGGATGTCCGGTCGCCGGACGTGAGGAGGGTAGGCGCAAACAAAAACCCCGCTGTGCGAGTAGTCGCACAACGGGGCCGCCATAGCCATCGCTCACTTACCCATCATGAGCAAGGATGATTGGAGTCTAAATGAGACCCGAATCCGGCGTCAACCCCGCATTCTTGCAATTTTCGCCAGCGCTCCGGCATGCGCCGCACGGTCGTGGAAATCTGCCGGACAAGGAAGCGCCCTCTTCCCATTCGTAGGTCGTTTGCATGTAGAATTTAGGTAGAAACTGCGCTGCTGATGAGCGGCTGTCCGCCAGGGTTTTGAGAGCCCACGCAACCGCCTGGCGGTGATGCGTGGGTTTTTTTTGTGCTGAGTTGCCGGTGAAGCGGAAGAGGACAACGATGGACGAAGATCGGCTGTACACTCGTTATCGCGAGCTTCAGGCTTACGTGGGTTGGACGGATGCCGACGCCGAGCGGATCGTGGCCGCCGCGCCGATTCTGGAGCCGTGCCTCATCGATCTGGTCGATGATTTCTACGCCGAGATCGAGCGCCATCCCAAGGCACGCAAGGTCATCACCGGCGGCCAGCAACAGATCGACCGGCTCAAGGGAACGCTTGTGCAGTGGCTGCGCGAGCTCTTGGCCGGCAGGTATGACGCCAGCTTACGTGGCCCGGCGCTGGCGAGTCGGCTGGCGACACGTCGAGATCGGCCTGGAGCAGGTCTACACCAACGTGGCCTTGTCGCGACTGCGCACCGGGCTGGTGCGCAGCCTTCACATGGGATGGCAGGGAGAGCCGATGGCCCTGAAGGAAACCGTCCGCGCTTTCAACAAGCTGCTCGACCTCGATCTGGCGATCATCGAAGACGCCTATCAGAGCGAGTACGCGGCGCGACTTCAACGGAGCGAGCGACTGGCGACGCTCGGGCAGGTTGCCGGCGGTGTGGCACACGAGCTTCGCAATCCGCTCAACGTGATCAAGACATCGGTTTATTACCTCCGCAACGCTCGCAATCCGACACCCGAAAAGACCGATCGAGCACCTGCGACGCATCGAGCGCAACGTCGAGCTGTCCGACAATGTGATCACCTCGCTGTCGAATTTCGCCAGGGTGCCCGTGCCCGAATTGCGGCCGCTGCGCGATCGAACCTCTCGTGCGCGAGGTGCTCGAGATCAACCCCCCGGGAGACGGAATCGACGTGCGTGGTCGAGCGTCCGCCCGATCTGCCCGACGCCCTGGGCGACGGCAACCAGCTTCGGATCGCGCTGGGCAACCTGGTCCGCAACGCGCGCGACGCCATGCCGGCGGGCGGCCGGCTCACGATCCGGCCCGCGCGCGGTCGACGGGTTCGTCGAGGTGTCGGTGACTGACACAGGCGTCCGGGATCGAGGCCAAGGACCTGGCCCGGATCATGGAGCCGCTTGTATTCGACCAAGGCGCGCGGGCTCGGGTTGGGGCTTGCAATTGCTCGAGCGATTGTGGAGAAGAACCAGGGGACGCTCCGCGTCACCAGTGATCCGGGGCGCGGCAGCACGTTCACGATCCGCCTGACGGCTTCCAAGTCCGATGGACCACAGCCATGACGCCCCGGCATGAGCCCCGGATCCTCGTCGTGGACGACGATCCGGACATTTGCCAGAACCTGAGCGACATCCTGATCGATCTCGGGTATCAGGTCGACTGCGCCCAGGACGGACCAACCGCGCTCGAGCTTGTGCGCGGACGGCCGTACGACATCGCGCTACTGGATTTGAAGATGCCGGGGATGGACGGGCTGACGCTTTACCGCGAGATCAAGAAGCAGCGCGCCGGCACGGTTTCGCTTTTGATCACCGCGTATGCACAGGCCGCAACGGCCGAGGAGGCGATCTCCGCGGGAGCCTGGAAGGTGCTTTCCAAGCCGGTCGATTTCCCCGAGCTGCTCGGGCTGCGTCGAGCAGGCGCTTCGGCAGCCGCTCGTGCTGGTCGTTGACGACGACCGCGATCTCTGCAGCAACCTCTGGGACTTGCTCCGCGATCGCGGCTTCCGCGTGAGCGTGGCCCATGACTGCGGCGAGGCTGCCCTTCAGCTCAAGGCGTCGGCATTCGAGGTCGTCTTGATCGACATGCGGATTCCTGATCGTGACGGCGGGGCTGTGTTCGAGATGGTCCGCGCCGCCAACCCGGAAGCTCGAACCGTCCTGATCACCGGCTACCGCTCCGAACTGGACGCAGACCATCGAGCGGATCGTCGCCGAGGGCGCCGATGCGGTTTGCTACAAGCCGTTCGACATCCCGAACCTGGTCGAGACGATCGAGCGGCTGGCCGAGTCCGAGCGGGGCAAGGCAACGGGGACGCGACCATGAATACGCCGGTCGCTCTCGCCCCCGCTCGACATCCTGGTGGTCGAGGACGACCCGGACGCGAGAGAGAACCTGCGCGACATTCTGGCGCTCGACGACCACCGCGTGACCGCGGTCGGCTCGCGCCGCCCAGGCCCTCGAGCAGATCGGCAAGCAGCCGTTCTCGGCGATCATCCTCGACCGTCAGCTCCCCGATGCAACGGCCGAGCAGCTCATGCCGACGATCAAGGGGCTCGCGCCCGACGCGACGGTGATCGTCGTCACGGGATACTCCGATCTGCAGGGAGCCATTGCCGCCTTGCGCCAGGGTGCGAGCGATTATATCTTGAAGCCGTACAACCCGATGCGCTCCGCGCCAGTCTGGGACGAATCGCCGAGCGGAAGCAGCTCGCCCTGGCCAAGGAGCAAAGCGAGGCCGCGTTTCGCCTGCTGGTCGAGGCCGCCGACTGCATGATCGTCATCGTCCGCCCGGACCACACCATCGCTTATTTCAGCCCGTTCGCCGAACGGCTCACCGGCTACTCGGCCGAGCGAGGTCAAGGGCCGCAATTACCTGTCGCTCTTGTTGCCGGACCACGAGTGGCGGTCGATCGCCGAGGAGTTCTTGAAAGTCATCGCCGGCCATTCGATCAGGGCATCCAGAACTCGGTCGTCTGCCGCGACGGCTCGCATCGCTGGATCGTGTCGGAACGCGCGCTACCTGCCCGACTACCAAGATGGCCCGGCGATTCTGAGCGTCGGCCATGATATCACGTTTCTCGAAGCAGGCACAGGAGCGGGCACTTCAGGCGGAGCGGCTGGCCGCGATCGGGCAGATGGTCGCCGGGCTGGCGCACGAGAGCCGCAATGCTCTGCAACGGAGCCAGGCCTGCCTGGAGATGCTCGCCCTGGCCGTGCGCGACCGGCCCGAGGCCCTGGACCTGATCGGCCGCCTCCAGAAAGCCCAGGATGATCTCCACCATCTCTACGAAGACGTCCGAGGTTATGCCGCGCCGATCAAGCTCGAGACAGACCGAGTGCGATTTGACGACCGTCTGGCGCGATGCCTGGGCTCATCTCGAGCCGGCGCGCAAGGCACAAGCAGGCCGTCGCTGCGCGAAGTGACAGCCGGCATCGACACACGTTGCTCGGCCGACCCGTTTCGGCTCGAGCAGGTCTTTCACAACATCTTCGACAACGCCCTGGCCGCGTGCTCGCCGCCGATCGTGATCGAGGTCGGCGTCACCGCGACGGAGCTTGACGGCGCAGCCCGCTCTCGTCGTCTCGATTCGCGACAACGGGCCAGGGATCGCACCGAAGCAGCGATTGAAGGTTTTCGACCCGTTCTACACCACCAAGTCCAAGGGGACCGGCCTGGGCATGGCCATCGCCAAACGGATCGTCGAGGCCCATGGAGGCCAGATCAAGATCGCCGACGACGATGGGCCCGGCGCGTGTCTTTCTCATCACTCTTCCACGAGGTTTACCATGAGTCGTTCACTCAAGATCGCCGTCGCCGATGACGAGCTCGACATGCGCGATTACTTCCAGCAGATCCTGCCGCTACTGGGCCATCAGGTGGTCGCCGTCGCCAGGAACGGCCGAGAGCTCGTCCAGCTCTGCGCGGCCACTCAGCCCGATCTGGTCATCACCGACATCAAGATGCCCGACATGGACGGGATCGACGCCGCCGCGCAGATCTATCGCCAAGGCCCGATACCGGTCATCCTGGTGTCAGCCTATCACGATCCCGGAGTACATTCGACGCGCCGAGGCCGACCACATCCTGGCCTACCTGGTCAAGCCGATCAAACAGGCCGACCTCGAGCCGGCCATCGGAATCGCCATGCGCCGGTTCGAGCAGTTTCAGGCGCTCCGCAAGGAGACGGCCGACCTCAAGCAGGCGCTCGAGGATCGCAAGGTGATCGAGAAGGCCAAGGGAATTCTCATGAAGAAGGCCGGTCTCGACGAGCACGACGCCTTCCGGCGCCTCCAGAAACTGGCGAGCGACAAGAACCGCAAACTGATCGAGATCGCTCAGATCATCCTGACGGCCGAAGAGGCCCTCGAGCCGCGCTGACCTCCATTACGGGAATCGCTCACATGGATCACCATACCTCTCACTCGCATTCCCATGAGCAGCCCCACCATGTCCATCCAATCGATCCGGGTTATCGTCTGATCGTGAGAATCGTTTTGTGGCTGATCGCCGGTGCCGTGCTCATTGGACTGTGCATTTGGTGGGCCTCGACCTGAAAGACCGGGTTCCTGAAGGTCGCACTCAGCTCATTCACTTACGAACGACGAAGGAGCAACCGATGGTGGCCCGTATAGCGGCGAGTGGGCATATACGCTGGTTTGAGGAGATCGGCATCGACGACGTGCCGCTCGTCGGCGGCAAGAACGCGTCGCTGGGCGAGATGTACCGCGAGCTCACGCCAAAGGGGGTGAAGGTCCCCAACGGATTTGCAGTGACTGCCGAGGCGTACCGGTATTTTCTGCGTCAGTCGGCGCTCGACGGCCGGCTCCGCGAGGTACTGCAGGGGCTCGACACCCGCGACATCGACAACCTCCGCGCCCGGGGGAGCCTGGCGCGCGGGCTGATTCTCGATGCCGAGCTGCCGGAAGACCTGAAGCAGGCGATCGTGGCAGGCTACCAGCGGCTGGCGGAAGGCAGCAGCCTGCTCGACGTCGCCGTGCGCTCGAGCGCCACCGCCGAAGACCTTCCCGACGCCAGCTTTGCCGGCCAGCAGGAAACTTACCTGAACGTCCAGGGGGGCCAGCTCCTGCTCGAGACCTGCAAGCGCTGCTTTGCCTCGCTGTACACCGACCGGGCCATCTCGTACCGGGTCGACAAGAACTTCGACCACTTCAAGGTCGGGCTGTCGATCGGCGTGCAGCGGATGGTTCGCTCCGACCTGGCGTCCTCGGGCGTGATGTTCTCAAT
Source organism: uncultured Isosphaeraceae bacterium (assembly GCA_963830625.1). Classification (GTDB taxonomy): domain Bacteria; phylum Planctomycetota; class Planctomycetia; order Isosphaerales; family Isosphaeraceae; genus CAWHMZ01. The sequence continues at coordinate 263,494 of CAWHMZ010000011.1, forward strand.
TGACACCGAGACCGGCTTCCGCGACGCCGTGCTGATCAACGCGTCGTACGGGCTGGGTGAAAACGTCGTCCAGGGAACGGTCAACCCCGACGAATACTACGTGTTCAAGCCGACCCTCAAACCAGGCGTCGCGGCCGATCTTGCAAAAGCTGCTGGGGACCAAGGAGTTCAAGCTGGTTTACGACGTCGGCGGCGGCAAGATGACCAAGAACGTGCCCGTGCCGCCGGAAGACCGGGGGCGCTTCGCGATCAGCGACGACGAGATCCTGGCGCTGGCGCGCTGGGCCTGCGTGATCGAAGATCATTACAGCGGCAAGCGCGGCCGCCCCACGCCCATGGACATGGAGTGGGCCAAGGACGGCCGCACCGGCGAGCTCTTCATCGTGCAGGCCCGGCCCGAAACCGTCCAGTCGCAGAAGCACACCGATGCGATCGAGGTCTATGCACTGCGGTCCAAAGGGCGCGTGCTCGCCTCGGGCCGGAGCGTCGGCGAGAAGATCGGCCGCGGGCCCGTGCGCGTGATCAAGCGCGTGCAGGACCTCCATCAGTTCCAGAACGGCGACGTGCTGGTCACCGACAAGACCGATCCCGACTGGGAGCCGACCATGAAGAAAGCCGGCGCCATCGTGACCAATCGCGGCGGCCGCACCTGCCACGCGGCCATCGTCAGCCGCGAGCTCGGCCTGCCCGCTGTCGTCGGCACCGAACGCGGCACCGAGCTCTTGCGCGACGGCCAACCGGTCACCGTCTCGTGCGCCGAGGGCGATACCGGGTTTGTCTACGACGGCCTGCTCGACTTCGAGGTCCGCCGCCAAGACCTGCGCCAGCTCAAGCGCCCCAAGACCCACATCATGATGAACGTCGGCAACCCTGAAGAGGCCTTTCGCCTGTCGTTTGTTCCCAATGACGGCGTCGGCCTCGCGCGCGAAGAGTTCATCATATCCACGTATATCAAGGCTCATCCGATGGCCCTGCTCGAAATTGAAACCCTCGACGACCCGGCCGTGCGGGCCGAGATCGACCGGCTTACCGCCGGCTATCTCGACAAGCCCCAGTTCTTCGTCGACAAGCTGGCGCAGGGCGTGGCCATGATCGGCGCGGCGTTTTATCCCAAGGACGTCATCGTGCGCTTGAGCGACTTCAAAACCAACGAGTACGCCAACCTGGTGGGAGGAGCGCGGTATGAGCCGACCGAGGAAAACCCCATGCTCGGCTTCCGCGGCGCCTCGCGATATTATGACCCGCGGTACCGCGACGCTTTTGCGCTCGAGTGCCGCGCCATGATCAAGGTGCGCGACGAGATGGGGCTTTCTAACGTCAAGCTCATGGTCCCCTTCTGCCGCACCGTCGACGAGGGAAGGCGCGTTCTGGCCGAGATGGAAAAGCACGGGCTGAAGCGCGGTCAAAACGGACTGGAAGTCTACGTGATGTGCGAGATTCCCAGCAACGTCATCCTCGCCGATGAGTTTGCCGAGATCTTCGACGGGTTCTCGATCGGTTCCAACGACCTGACCCAGCTCGTCTTGGGCGTGGATCGCGACTCCGAGATCGTCGCGCACATCTTTGACGAACGAAACCCGGCGGTCAAAAAGATGATCGCGAGCGTCATCCGCGCCGCGAGGGCCAGAGGCAAAAAGATCGGGATCTGCGGCCAGGCGCCCAGCGATTACCCCGAGTTCGCGCGCTTCCTCGTCGAGCAAGGCATCGATAGTATCTCTCTTAACCCCGACGCCGTGCTGCGAACGACTCTCAGCGTTCTGGAGCTTGAAGCGTTACCCGCGCGTGCCTGAAAGGGCGGGCAAGGCCCGTCGCACCGGAAGGCGGCCCCGCGTCGTATCGCTTTCAGGGAAAGGAGCAAGGTTCTTGCGTATCGGCCTTTTCACGAGCGGCGGCGATGCCCCCGGAATGAATGCCTGCATCCGCGCCGTGGTGCGCACCGCCCTGCCGCAGGGTGATGACGTCATCGGAATTCGGCGCGGCTACAAAGGCTTGCTCGACGCAGATTTCTACTACTCGTTCCACCGCCACGATCATCAGATGCACCTGCGCAGCGTGTCCAACATCATCCACCGCGGGGGCACGATCCTGCACACGAGCCGTTGCGAACGCTTCAGGACCGAAGAAGGCCTGCGGGCCGCGGCCGACGTGCTGCGGCGGCATCGGATCGAGCACCTGGTGGCCATCGGCGGCGACGGCACCTTTCGGGGATGCCTCGAGCTGGCCCGCTACTGGGACGGCCGAATCATCGGCTGTCCCGGGACGATCGACAACGACCTCGCGGGCACCGACATCAGCATCGGCTTCACGAGTGCACTCGCCACCGCCACCGAGGCCGTCAACAAGGTCCGCGACACGGCCGATGCAACCGAACGTCTCTTCCTTGTCGAAGTCATGGGCCGCAACAGCGGGCAAATCGCCATTCATACCGCGTTAGCGACCGGCGCCGATGCGGTCCTGATTCCCGAGATTCCGTTCCAGGTCGTTGAGGTCGTGAACCGGTTACAAGACGAGCAACGCTGCGGCAAGACCTCGTGGATCGTCATCGTGGCCGAAGGGGCCATCGCTGGTGGCGTACATCGAATCTGGCAGGAGATGAAAGAGCTGGGCGTGACCTTCGACACCCGCCTACTCGTCCTCGGGCACCTGCAGCGTGGCGGCATTCCCTCGGTTCGCGATCGCATCCTCGCCAGCCGCATCGGGGCTTTCGCAGTCCGCGCGCTTCACGAGGGCCAGTCGAACAAGATGGTCGGCGAGATCGGCGGAGAGCTCGTTCTGACGCCGTTCGAACAAGCAGGGACCGAGCTCAAGAACGTGCCTACGTCGCTGGTGGCCTTGCTGACGGAGCTGGCTCGGTAGCGCCAGGGTCGAGCACGGCGTGCAGCCAGGTCAAATTACGGTGGAGCTCGTCACGCGAGCTCCGAAAGCTCTCGAAGCATCGCCGCAGTCGTGCGATCGCCACGAGCGCCGCCGGAGCGGCGACGGCTGCCGCAGCGACAGCAACGACAACCATCGCCCAGCCCTGGGCGATCGAAAGCGCCGACGCCAGCAGCCAGGCCGCACCCAAGAGGACGACCGGCACAGCACCCGCCACGACCATCACGCTGAGCACGATTACCGCGGTCGGAGCTTTGGCCTTTTGGAGCGCTTCGGCACCATTCACTGCCGCGAGGCGCACGTGAAGCTCGGCCAGGTTCACGACGTCACTTGTGAACCCCGCAACACCGCTCTTGCCATCGGTCATCGAGCCGTTGTGAAACACGCGCACAACCTCATTTGTGCTGACCCACTTGGGTCAGCCGTAAGCGGGCGCTCTTGGCAAACGGCAGCGCCGGCTCCCTCACCGTATCTGCCTCGGCACCGTTGGTGAGGTGGCCCGCCCGCCGGGGAGTGATCCATTCTTCCAGACAATGCGCGAGATAGTTCTGGGCGGCGCGGGCGGCCAATCGACCGAGAAAACCGCCGGCGCCGCTCATCATTCGCTGGCGGGCCGTCGCTCGCTCGGAGGTTAGCTCGGTCTGTTCGGTCGCCCCTGCTCGGCTGCGCGCGCCGGCAGCCACGTAAAGGACGACAACCGCGGCCGCCGCGCCGATTGCGGAAATGGCGTAAGTGCCGGCATGGCTTCCCCAGTCCATCACCGCATCGGCGCTGGCGATCGCCTTGTGGACGCCATCGTGGCGATTGCGGCGGATGCGAGCCATCCGCCGCTTGATCGCTTCTTCATCTCTTGGCCTGGAGTGCACGGTCAGCTCCTTGGGCCCGGGCGCCTAGCTCTCACGTCCATTGGCTGAAGCGGGCCAAAGCGAGCGGATCGACTCCGGCAGAACGTGCTTGACGTCGCGGAGCTCGCCCGGCGACACGTGCCGTCCCAGAAGTTTGAAGACAGCCCAGGCCACGCTCTCGGGGAAAGTCTCGGCGTGGCCCCGGCACGCAGCTTCGACATGCGCCAGAAACTCTTCCTTGCTGCGCTCTTTCACAGGCTTGCCGCTCGGAACCCAACCCTCGTAGTACAGACCTCGAATCAAGAGGGGGAGCTGTGCGCCCAGGTCGGCGACTTCCGCGACGGTCAATCGGTCGCGGAGGGCGTGCAGAACCACGCCAAGAGCACGATAGGCCCGCTCACGATCTTCCCAGTCCAGCTCCTGCATCAATTCCTTGAGCCAGGTGTTGGCGGTGTGAACGGCGCTTTCGACCGGTCCAATCGACGTGATGCTCATCGTATCGCCTTCTTTCGACAAAACGTGCCGTTGATCTGGCGGTCGGAACTTCAAGTAACGGACGCGGCCTTGGCGGCCGGGCGCTTCTCTTTTGCGGCGACGGCCTGCTGGGCCGGCTTGACAGCGAGCACCGCGCACGACGCCCGCGGCAACACGAACTCGGCGACGCTTCCCATCAACAGCCGGCCCAATCCGGTCCGCCCGTGCGTGCCCATCACCACCAAGTCGCAGCCGCGCTCGTTGGCGACGCGCACGATCTCGTCGCCCGCGTAGCCGCGCGTGAGCTCTGTCTCCACGGGATACTTCAAGTCGGGACCGTCGATGCGCTTCCGCAAGTCGTCAAGCGCACTCTGGAAGGCATATGGATCCACCGGCCCCGTCATCGTTTCGCTCGAGAGAAGCTCGAGCGGCATCACATGAACAACGACCAACCGTGCACCGAAATCACGAGCGAGCCCCGGGCAACGCGCAGAGCCGCCTCCGACTCGATGGAAAAGTCGGTGGGGTGCAGGATCACGCGAACTTCACCTGGCTCCCGGACAAGCTCTGGAGTTCGGAAAGCCAGGACCGGGCAGGGGGCGCGCCGCATGACCGCGGTCGCCACACTGCCCGCAAGCAGCCAGCGCAGGCCGGTCCGCCCGTGCGTTCCCATGGCGATCAGGTCGCTGTCGACCTCGCGGGCCATGCGGAGGATTTCGTCGGCGGCGTCACCCTCTCTGACCTGGTACTCCACGTCGAGCGGATGACTCGGCGCGTACACTTCGCAGAGTTTCCGCCGGAACGATTCCAGCGCGGCTTGATCGCGGCCGGCGTCGTAGTACTGCACGTTGGCCTGGCCAAAGTACACGGGCTCCTCGGCCACAAGATTCGGCTCGACCACGTGCAAGACGGTCACCCGCGCGGTGTTCTCGACCGCCAGCGAGCAAACCGTCCGAAAGGCTTCCTTCGAGCTTTCGGAGAAGTCGGCCGCGAACAAGATGTTTCGAAACGGTTGCATGGTTGGTTCTCCGCATAGAAGCTTCGATTGCACGGCGTTACTTCCCCTCACGCACCTCAAGCCGTCGCGTCTTCTGCGGCAGCTGCGCTGTGCTGGGCATCGTGATCTCGAGCACTCCGTTCCGGAACTCGGCCGTCGCCTTGGACCCGTCGGCACCCGCCGGGAGCGGGATCGCGCGGTAGAAGGTGCCGAACGCGCGTTCGCTGTAGCGGTACCCCTCGCGCTCCTCCTTCTTCTCCTGCTTCCGTTCGCCCTGGATCGTGAGCAACGTGTCGGTGATCTCCACCTTCACGTCTTCCTTCGCCAGCCCCGGCAGGTCGGCATGAACCACGAACTGTCCGTCGCGCTCGCGGATGTCGACCTCGGGCGACCACTCCGCCGACGTGAACCCCAGCTCGTGTTTCAGGAGCTCGTGGCCGCGAGTGAAGAATCTCGGCATGTGCCAGGCCGCGTGCATCCCGAAGTCCTCGAACAGCCGATCCATCTCCTCGGCAAACCGTCGCATGAACAAAAAGGGGCTGCCGGCCCATTTCTGTGCTGTGACCTCGCCGCGAGGGGCAACCTCCTTCAACTGCCCCGCGCCGTTCTCAGTCTTGGGGCGAGGTGCTTCTTTGAGCTCTGTCATGGCTTTCTCCTTTGTGTTTGGGGGTGAAAACGATCACTCGATCGTTTGAGAAAGGTGGACTTTGCCTGTTCGCCCCCGTGGCACGTCGAGCGAAGCGCAAGGCGCTCGTCCCCGTTCCATCGAGCGAGCACTCGGCAGGAACCGGCAAACGATCTCGAGCGTGCCAACCCGCAGAGGGAACATGCCGCTTAGCCTCCGGGAACCTAAGGGCTCGCGCCCCTCGAGGCTCCATCGAATGCGGCAGCCGTTACCGCGGGAACGGGCTCATCCCTCAAGGGATGCACCCGACGTCCGACCATGGGACAGTTCAGGGCCAAAAAAAACCCCACACGTGCACGCCTGCACTGCGGGGCCGCCCTAGCCGGAAGGTCAGATTGCCCATCATGAGCACCCGACGCTTGTAGATTAATCTAAAACCAGCACTCATGTCAAGCGCAGTGTTCTGGATCTCTCGAAATCTCGAAATGATCCCGATTCGCCGGCCCGGGCGGGCTCGGTGTCTGTGTTCATGGTCAGTCGCCTTTTTCGGCAAACGCACGAACGTCGGCGATCGCCTGCTCGACAATCTGACGGCGCCACTCGCTCGGCGCGTTGTCGAGAGTCCGGTCTAATAGTTCGGCCAATCGCTGCACGGCGTCGGTGGGCGAGTTGCCTTCGCCGCGAACCTCGGGCAGTTCCCTGTGGTAGGCCGACAGGTTGTGGGGCAGTGCGCCCATGTGGAGTTCGCACGTTACGACGATCTGGCTTGGGTTGGTAGTCATGGAGATGCTCCTTGTCTCTCTTCGGGTCGCATATTTCGGCCGGCGCACAAAAAAACCCCATCCTGCGAGTGACGTCGCACGGTGGGGCCATCATAGCCAGCTTGCATTTTGCCCGTCGCGAGCAAATCAACTGCGAGTGTAGCGCGGCGAGAGCCAATAGTCAAGGGGACCGGTCCAGACAAACACCGATCATCAAAGGCGCCACGCGATGCCCCAGCGCGGGCTCGCGCGATGCCAGCGTAGCGTGCTTCTGTGGCGGAAATAGAAGACTCCGAGAGTGCGCATCACCACGACCGACATCAATAGTAGCAGAGCCACGTTTCCGAGCGAGATGGGCACGTAAAACCAGAAGTAGTGCGCAGCGCACGATGAGCGCAAGCACAAAGGCCCCGATGCCCAAGCCGAGCACCGCGGCAACGACGAAACAACGGCGCATGAACGGGCCGAACACCCGCATCAGCGCCACCGAGACCCTCCAGGGCATGGCGGCCAGGGCATCGTCGTGAAGAAACGACAGCATCAGGGCCATGAGGATGTATGGCAACCCAAAGAGGCCAAGACCCAGCGCGATCCATGAGTTCCAGTCAGTCGCCGACTTGAGCGAATACCAGTACGCGACGACCGGCGCGAGGCCCACCGACACTCCGAGGGCAAGCCAAATAGCCCACGGACTCAGGCCCGTCGTGAAGCCGTCGAAATTGCGGTCGGGAGACCGCGGCGGGCACGTTTCGCCCAGGGCGCTCGAAACCAACACGCGCCCCAGGTATTGCAGCCAGTAGGTCAGTGCGAACGGCAACAGAAACACCACGGGCAAGAACGAGATCATCGCGATGAACTTGCCGAGCGTCGGGGTCCCCATCTCGTCGGCGTCGCCCATGAGCGTCAGGCAGTACTCGGGGACGAGCACGCCGAAGACCCAGAACGCGAGGCTCAAAGCCCCGACGACGCCCAGGCATTCGGCCCCGCGCAGGGGATACGCAAACGACGCGAGCGGATTTGACTCCACCTCTTTCAGCGGCGCGAGTATCCCATCGGACGGCGCCGGGAGCTGCGGGCGTTCAGCGAAGACCGACTCAGCCGCGCACCGGCGCTCGCAGCGCGCGGATTGCGCGCCGCTCTGCGCGGGCACGGCCTCGGGCGTCACGCCGTAGCCCTGTTCGGGCACCACGGCCGGCTTAACGCGCACCGCCGCGCTCGCGGCGGCCGGTTCGTCCGGAACCACAAGCCGCCCGCCGCAACGCGGACACTTGCCCACCCGCCCCGGCGTTGCGCCGGGCGCTTTGATGGGCATTCCACATTCACAGACCAAGATCGGAACGCTCATTCAGGCCCTCGCGCGTGCCATCGCGAGACAACCGCGGGCTCGCATCGACCGGCACGCCCACGACAAGTGTAATTTGCGCTGGCGCGGTGGTCAACCGCGCCGAGTTAATGAGGTTCCTCGGCCGGCACGGTCTCGGCGAGCGCCGCAGCGCCGTCGGCCGCGGCCACCGCGCTCAGCCGGCGCACGTCGCCCTCGCGCTGGGTGAGTCCGATCCGGTCAAGGTACTCGCCGATCGGCACCGCGTACTTGCGGGTCGTCGCCAGCAGGTCGCGCAGCTCCGACATGGTGATGGTCACGCCTCCTTGAAGGCGCTCGCAGACACGGCGTTTTAGCTCGAGCTCGACGTCGGCGTCGAGGTAGAGGCTCGAGTTGATCGCGACCAAGCGTTCCTCATCGCACAGCAGGACGAGCAGTTCGCCGACAACCGCCGCGCGCTGGCCGGCCAATGCGGCGAGATCGGCGAGGTCAGGAGGGCTAACGCCTCCCGCGCGAATCGCTTCGGCAATTTCTTTCTTGAGCTTGCGCTCGGCCTGACTGAGCTTGGGCTCGTAGCCCTTGAGGCTCACGGCGCGCGCGCTCCCGACGACCTGGCCGCGTGCGATCAGGCGATCGAGCAGGCTGAAAACCAGCGCATCGTTGCCCAGGTCGCCCAGCGCCGCCGCCAGCCGGGCTCGCGGGATCGCCGAGCAGCGCGGATGCGCCGCATGCAGCCGAGCCAGCGCGCGCAGCGCTCGTTCTTCGAGCTCGGCGACCACCTCGGCGAGCGCCGCGCATCGTTTTCCGCGGCCCGAGCGGCAGCTCGACCAGGGCCCCCGAACGTGCGAGCACCGCCAGGTTGGTGCGCACTTCTTCGAGGTCCCAGCCCGTCACTGCGCACAGCCGCGCCTCAGCAGGTACTGACAAACCTTCAAAAGCCAAGGCGGCGCCCAGCCGCTCAAGAGGGTCGGCCGAGCGCAGACGGCCGAGCCGCGCGATCGCGGAGTGGTCGCGGCGCCGGAGCCGCCGCGACACCGGCTGAAGCACGCGCCCGCCGCCAACCGTCGCCGGCGGGCTCGAGCGCAGGAGTACCAGCGGCTGCCCGTGAACAGCGACGACCGGCTCAGCCAGGAAGAGCTGCGCGGTGGCGAATACGCCCGGGCCTACGTCATCCGTTTCCAGCAGTGACAAGATCGCCGGCACCTCGGCCGTTCCCAGATGCACCTTGTAGCGCCCGCGGTGACGCAGGGGTCGGGCCGCCTCGCCGGCCGCCACCACTTCAGCAGAGAAAACATGGGTTGCGCGCAGGTATCCGGGCGCGGCCAGCTCGTGGCCGCGCCGAATCTCGGCGTGGCGCACTCCGGCTAGATTGATGGCGGCGCGCGCGCCCCGGCCGATTCGTTCGACTGGCCGGTCGTGCCGGTGCAAGCCACGAACCCGCACGACCTGGCCCGCCGGCTGCCATTCCAGCTCGTCGCCCACCGCGACGCTCCCCGAGGCGACAGTCCCTGTCACGACCGTCCCGTGCCCCGCCACCGGAAATGACCGGTCTATTGCCATGCGGAACAATCCCGGATCATGCCGCGGCGCGGCCGAACGGCAAAGGGCTCGAAGCTCCGACTTGAGCGCATCAACTCCAAGGCCGGTGGCTGTTGAAGTGCGTACGATCGCGGCTCCCTCCAGAAAAGTCCCGCGACAAGCGCGCGGACATCTTCCTCGACGAGATCGATCCACGAAGGTTCCGCAAGGTCGCATTTGGTGATGGCCACCACGCCACCGTTCAGCCCCAGCAGTTTGAGAATCTCGAGGTGTTCCCGGGTCTGCGGCATGACCGAATCGTCGGCCGCCACGACCAGCAAGGCCAGGTCGACCCCCGACGCGCCGGCTACCATGTTTCGGACGAATCGCTCGTGGCCCGGCACGTCGATGAGTGCAAGGTGAAGGTCGCCCAGATCCAGCGACGCAAAACCCAGGTCGATCGTGATCCCGCGCTGTTTTTCCTCGGGCAGACGGTCGGTTTCGATGCCCGTGAAGGCGCGCACGAGAGCCGTTTTGCCGTGGTCAATGTGCCCCGCGGTCCCCAGCACCAGGTCGCGCACGCCCGCGTTCATTCCGTCATTGTATCGCCCGATGGCTTGGCCCCCAATTATAATCAGTGAGCGTGTTCGTCCTTACTCCCCCCTTACCAAGGGGGGATGAGAGAGGGGTTACAATGTGGTTGCCGGCTCGCGAGCGTAAGGTCGACGCCGGCGACTGATCAAATGGGCTACGCGGAAGTGAGCTGAAATTGGACCACGACGTGCGACGTCAACTGCCGCCGGTGAGTGCGGTGCTCGCCCACGAGGCGTTGGCCGACAAACTGATCGAGCAAGGCCAGCCCGCAGTGGTGCGCACAGTCCGATCGGCTCTTGACGAAGCGCGCTGCTCTTGCACGCCGGCTCGCCGGTTTCGGCTGATCCGGCCAGCCTGGCGGAGCGGTCGCGCGAGATTCTCGATCCGGAACGGCGCGCGGTGCGACCGGTGATCAACGCGACCGGGATCTTGCTCCACACCGGGCTGGGCCGTGCCCCGCTGGCCGAGGAAGCCGATCGCGGCCGTTGCCCGGGTGGCGCGCGGCTATTGCAACCTGGAGCTCGACCTCGAGGAGGGAGCGCGCGGGCGGCGCACGGCGGGGATCGCGCGGCTGCTCCGCGAGCTGACCGGCGCCGAGGCCGCGACGGCCGTCAATAACAACGCCGGCGCGACGCTGCTGGCGCTTGAAGGCGCTGGCGGCCGGGCGCGAGGTGATCGTCTCGCGCGGCCAGCTCGTCGAGATCGGCGGCAGCTTCCGGCTCCCCGAGATCTTCGAGGCTCTCGGGCGCCAGCCTCCGCGAGGTCGGCACGACCAACAAGACGCGGCTGGCCGACTACGAGCGCGCGATCGGCCCCGAGACGGCCGCGATCCTGCGGGTCCATCGCAGCAACTTCCGGATCGTCGGCTTCACCGAGGACCCCGAGCTCGCCGAGCTGGTCGCAGCTCGCGCACGAGCACGGCCTGTGGATGATCGACGACATCGGCTCGGGCGCGCTCGGGCCAGGGCGGCCGCCGGCGCGTCGCCGACGAGCCGACCGCCGCCGACGGCATCGCCGCCGGCGCCGACCTCGTGCTCTTCTCCGGCGACAAGCTGCTGGGCGGGCCCGCAGTGCGGCATCATGGTCGGCAGCCGCGAGGCGATCGCGCAGGTCGAAAGCGACCCGCTCATGCGCGCCTTGCGCCTCGACAAGATGACGCTGGCCGCGCTCGAGGCCACCTTGCGCCTGGCGCGCGATGCCGATCGAGCGGTCGAGCGAATTCCGCTCTGGTCGATGATCGCCACGCCCGTCGTCGACCCTGTCGGGCGCGCGCCGCGGCGCTCGCGGCGGCGTCTCGCTGCAGAGCTCGGGCTTGAACGCCGCGGTCGTGCCGGCCGAGTCGTTCTCGGGCGGCGGGAGCGCGCCGGTTCAGCCGATTCCGACCGTGGCCGTCGCCGTTTCGCCGCCGTTTCCCGATCCGCACGAGTCCGGAAGCGGCGCTGGCCCAGGCCCTGCGACAAGGCGATCCGCCGGTCGTGGCCCGCGTCCAGAAGGGGCTTGTCCTCTTCGACCTGCGAACCGTGACCGGCCGATCGCGACGCGGTTCTGCTCGACGCCATCCGCAAAGTCTGTCATGATCGGAGCACGCCGGCCCGGGCCAACGGGCCGCCACGCCCCGAATGAACTCACGGCCGGCAACCGGAATGACCTCGAGCCGTCGACCGAGCAGGCAGGAAATCCACGATCGCGAGTTTAAGGAGCGACAGGATGCGTGTCTGCCGGTTCGGTTTTGATGAGATGGTCCTGACGGGATTCTACGCGGACGACCAGGTGATCCCCATCGACCAGGCCGCCGAGGCCTACAGCCGCGATATGGGCGTCGAGCTGCTGCTCCCTTCCACCGAGGACCTGCTCGACTTGCTGCCGCCCGACGGCAGCTCTTACGAAGCCGCCAGCGAGCTGTCCGCCTGGATCGACCAGCTCGACCTGATCTCGCGCGACGAGCTGACGATCCCCACCTCCGACGTCCGGCTGCTGTGCCGATCGCCAATCCGCCCAAGATGTTCTTCCTGGCGGGCAATTACGCCAAGCACGTCGCCGAGCGCGGCGGGTCGACCGCCGAGCGCGAGGAGACATTCCCTTATGTCTTCATGAAGCCCCCCAGCACGACGCTCACTCACCCCGGCGACCCGATCGTGATTCCCACGCGTCTCGCCCGACCAGATCGACTGGGAATGCGAGCTGGCCGTCGTGATCGGCCGCCGCTGCCGGCACGTCGACGAGGACGAGGCGATGGGCTGCATCGCCGGCTACACCATCGTCAACGACATCAGCGACCGCTCGTTCAAGCCCAACCCCAACCGCAAGCCCCGCGAGCGCGACAAGTTTTTCGACTGGATGCACGGCAAGTGGCACGACACGTTCTGCCCGATGGGCCCGTGCATCCTCTCGGCCGACGTGGTCCCCGACCCGCAGGCGCTCCCATCGAAGCTCACCGTCAACGGTCAGATCAAGCAAGACGCCACCACGGCCGAGATGATCTTCCCGGTGCCGGCGATCGTCTCGTTCTTGTCGGAGTTCGTCACGCTTCAGCCAGGCGACGTGATCGCCACCGGCACGCCGTCGGGCGTCGGCTCGGCCTCGGGCACCTTCCTCAAGCCCGGCGACTACGTGCGGGCCACGATCGATCCGATCGGCACGCTGGAAAATCCGGTCGAGGCCGAGGAGGAAGACGACCTTGACCAGTACTGAGCCGCGCACTCGCCGGATGCCATCCGATAACGCTCCGAACGGCAGTCCTAGCTCCGTCCCACTTCGCCACGGTATGGCCGATGACCTCGTTCCGCAAGTTGATGGCCGCCAATCGCGGCGAGATCGCCATCCGCATCTTCCGCTCGGCGCACGAGCTCGGCATCCGGACCGTGGCGATCTATTCGCACGAAGACCGGTTCGCCACCCACCGCTCGAAGGCCGACGAGGCCTACGAGGTCGGCAAGCCCGGCGAGCCGATCCGCAGCTATCTTGAACATCGACGCGATCGTCGAGCTGGCCAAGGCCAAGGACGTCGACGCGATTCATCCCGGTTACGGCTTCCTGTCGGAGAACGCCGAGTTCGCCCGCGCCTGCGCCGCCGCGGGCATCGCCTTCGTCGGCCCGCGGCCCGAGCTGCTCGACCTGCTGGGCGACAAGGTGGCCGCGCGCAAGCTGGCGCGCGAGGCGGGCATCCCGGTCCTCTCCGGCAGCGACGCGCCGGTCATGCCGGGCCCGGAGGCCCACGCGCTGGCCGAGTCGCTCGGCTATCCCGGTGATCGTCAAGGCGTCGATGGGCGGCGGCGGCCGCGGCATGCGCGTCGTCGAGTCGGCCGACGCCCTCGACGCCGCCCTCGACCAGGCGCGGCGCGAGGCCGGCACCGCCTTCGGCGTGCCCGACGTCTTCATCGAGAAGTTCATCAAGACGGCCAAGCACATCGAGGTCCAGATCCTGGGCGACCGCCACGGCAACCTCGTTCACCTCTACGAACGCGACTGCTCGGTCCAGCGCCGGCATCAGAAGATCGTCGAGATCGCGCCGGCCGCACAACCTCGACCCGGCCGTCCGCTCGGCGCATCTGCGACGCCGCCGTCGCGCTCGGCCGCCACGTGCGGTACGACAACGCCGGCACCGTCGAGTTCCTGGTCGATGTCGAGACCGGCGAGTTCTACTTCATCGAGGTCAATCCGCGCATCCAGGTCGAGCACACCGTCACCGAGATCGTCACCAACGTCGACCTGGTCAAGAGCCAGATCCTGATCGCCGGCGGCAAGCCGCTCTCCGACCCGGAGATCGACCTGCCCGACGCAAGAGTCGGTCCAGGTGCAGGGCTATCGCCATCCAGTGCCGCGTGACCACCGAGGACCCCGAAAACCGGTTCACGCCCGACTACGGCCGGATCACCCACTATCGCTCGGTGGGCGGCATGGGCATCCGCACCGACGGCGGCCCGGCGATCACCGGCGGGATCATCACGCCGTTCTACGACTCGCTGCTGGTGAAGATCTGCGCCTCCGGCCGGCGGTTCATCGACGCCGCCCGGCGCATGGAGCGGGCCCTCCAGGAATTCCGCGTGCGCGGCGTGAAGACCAACATCCCCTTCCTGCTCAACGTGCTCGAGCATCCCGATTTCATCGCCGGCGACTGCACGACGCGGTTCATCGACGAGACCCCCGAGCTCTTCCGCTTTCCGGTCCGGCAGAACCGGGCGATGCGGCTCTTGACCTATGCCGCCGAGATCACGGTCAACGGCTTTCCCGGCGTCGCGCGGCCGGAGGGCCACGCGGCCGCGCCCGAGCCCGAGCCGCCGCCGTTCGACCCGCTCTGCCGAGCCGCCGCCGGGCTTCCGCCAGCGGTTCCTGGCGATGGGGCCCGACGCCTTCGCGCGCTGGGTCCGCGAGCAGGAGCCGCTTGCTCGTCACCGACACCACCTTCCGCGACGCCCATCAGTCGCTCCTGGCCACGCGGGTGCGCACCCGCGACATGCTCCGCGTCGCCGACGCCTACGCCCGGCTCTGCCCGGGCGTCTTCTCGATCGAGATGTGGGGCGGCGCCACCTTCGACACGGCCATGCGGTTCCTGAAGGAAGACCCCTGGGAGCGCCTGGCCCAGCTCCGCGAGAAGATCCCCAACATCCTCTTCCAGATGCTGCTCCGCGGCTCCAACGCCGTCGGCTACACCAGCTATCCCGACAACGTCGTCAAGGCGTTCGTCACCGAGGCCGCCGCCGCCGGAATCGACCTGTTCCGCGTGTTCGACTCGCTCAACTGGGTCCCCAACATGGAGCTCTCGCTCGAGGCCGTGCGCGAGGCCGGCGCACTGTGCGAAGCCGCATCTGCTACACCGGCGACATCCTCGACCCGAGCCGCACCAAGTACAACCTCGGGTATTATGTGGACCTGGCCAAGGAGCTCGAGAAGCGCGGCGCCAACCTGATCGCCATCAAGGACATGGCCGGCCTGTGCAAGCCGATGGCCGCCGAGCGGCTGATCAAGGCCCTGCGCGACGAGGTCGGCGTGCCGATCCATTTCCACACGCACGACATCGGCGGCGCGCAGGCGGCCAGCGTGCTTGCGCGGCGCCGACGTCGGCCTCGACGTCGCCGACGGCGCCGTCGCCTCGATGGCCGGCCTGACCTCGCAGCCCAGCTTGAACGCGCTCGTCGAATCGCTCCGGTTCACGCCCCGCGACACGGGCGTCGACCCGGCGGCGCTTGATCGAGATGAGCCGGTACTGGGAAGAGGTGCGTGCGCTTTACTCACCCTTCGAATCGGGCCCGCGCTCGCCCGCGGCCGACCTCTACGAGCTGGAGATGCCCGGCGGCCAGTACACCAACCTGTTCCAGCAGGCCAAGGCCCTCGGCCTGGCCGCGCGCTGGCACGAGGTCTGCAAGGCCTATACGCAGGTCAATCAGCTCTTCGGCGACATCATCAAGGTGACGCCCAGCTCGAAGGTCGTGGGCGACATGGCGCTCTTCGTGGTCGCCAACAACCTGACGCCCGACGACGTGCTCGACCCCGCGCGCGAGCTGGCGTTCCCCGAGAGCGTGGTCGAGTTTTTCGAGGGCCGGCTGGGCCAGCCGCCGGGCGGCTTTCCGCCGGCGCTGCAGGCGCGGGTCTTGAAAGGCCGGCCGCCGCTGACCGAGCGGCCCGGCGCCAATCTGCCGCCGGCCGACTTCGACGCCGCGCGCGAGAAAGCCACCGTCGCTTCTCGGCCGCCCGGCCGGCAACCGCGAGGCGCTCTCGCTACTTGCTCTATCCGCGCGTCTTCCCCGACCTGGCCGCCCACGAGCGCACCTATTCCGACACGTCGATCCTGCCCACGTCGATCTTCTTCTTCGGTCCCGACCCGGCGACCGAGCACCTGGTCGAGATCGAGCCGGGCAAGACCCTGATCGTCAAGCTGCTCGCCGTCGGCGAGCCGCACGCCGACGGCAACCGCACGGTCTTCTTCGAGCTCAACGGCCAGCCGCGCGAAGTCGAGGTCGTCGACCGCTCGCTGGCCTCGTCGGTCCGCGAGACCCCCATGGCCGATCCCGCCGACCCCAACCAGATCGCGCGCCCCTTGCCGGGCCTGGTGGTCGGCGTGGCCGTCTCGGCCGGCGACGCCGTGCGCAAGGGCCAGAAGCTGCTGTCGATCGAAGCCATGAAGATGGAAACGACGATCTACGCCGAACGGCCCGGCCGCGTCGCCGACGTGCTGGCCGTCGTCGGCCGGCAGGTCAAGACCGGGGAGCTGTTGCTCAAGCTCGGCCCGGAGAAATAGCCACTCACCCTGAATCGGGTTGCACGATTCAGGGAGGGCGAGCCTCCCGGCGAGCCGCGCATTCCCTCGGGCTCGGGGTGGAACCTCGCCCTCCCGATCCGATGCGCCGCGCGTGCGGAGGGAGGGCGAGCCTCCCGGCGAGCCGCTTTCGAACCGGGCTCGCCAGGAGCCTCGCCCTCCCAAAATCACGCGAGGAAATTTAGCGCGAATGCAGCGCCAGCCGATTGCCCTCGCTGTCGAGGATGATCGCCCGGAAACCATGCGGGCCGATCGGCTCACGCGGCGACAGCACCTTCCCCCCGTTGGGCTCGACCGCGGCGATCGCCTCGTCCAGCCGTCCCTGAGCGTTCAAATAGAGGAGCGGGCCGTGATCGGACGGCTTTTCGCCGAGCTTGGTAAACAAGCAGCCGCTCACGTCGGTGTTGTAACCGGGCAAAAGCCCGAATGCCGATCCCTGGAACTCTTGCTTGGTGACCGGGCTTCCCAGCACCGCGGAATAGAAGCGCGACGCACGCTCAAGGTCTACCACCGGAATGTCCACCCAAACAACTTGATTGGCCACGGCTCGTTCTCCCGAGGGTTGTGCCGCCGGCGCCCGCACGTCTGAACTGCGGCGGCGACCAAAAGTCTACCAGAGCCCGGAGGCGGCCGCACGTATCAAGAGTTTTGACCGCCCGCGCATGGCCGCAAAGCGACAAGCCGAAGCGATCTTTGCAAGAGCGATCGGCTGAATAATCGGCGTCCGTCAAGGCGCCGTCGAGTGCGCTTGCATGACTGCCGAAGAGCCGCCAAGATGGTAACGGTCTCCGGTCAGATTAAGCGACCTGCCCGTTCGCGGTATCGGTCTTGCCCGAGCTGATTCCAGTTTCGCAACAGGCTGAGGGATCTCGTGCTCTTCAACTCGGTCGAGTTCTTCGTTTTTTTCGCGATCGTTTATTTCTTGTACCGGCTCCTGCCTGATGTTCGCAGCCAAAATCGGCTGCTGCTTTTGGCCAGCTACGTCTTTTACGGCTGGTGGGACGTCCGGTTTCTTTACCTTGTCGTCCTCTCGACGGGACTCGACTTCTGCTGCGGTCTGATCCTGGGACCGGGCCAGATTCCCAAGTCCGCTCGCGTGGCTGTGTCGACTTGCCTCATGCTGGCGGCTGCCTTGTTTGTGATGCCGAATTGGAGCGCGATCCACGTTGGATCGTCGCTTTTTGATACCTCAACTCTCACTAGGGCGACATGGAGTGTGGGCTCGCCGGTCGGCTCGCTGCACGTCGACGTCGAGCGGCTCTTCGCGCCCGAGCCTCTGGGCTGGGCGGTGTTCATCGGGACGATCGGTGCGATCGTAGTCGCCAACCTCATCTATTTCCCGCTCGCGCGCCTTCCCGAGAACGGCCGGCGGAGGGTGGGGCTTGTCCTGACGGTCGCGTCCAATTTGATCTTTCTCGGGTTCTTCAAGTACTTCAATTTCTTCATCGACAGCGCCTTGCGGCTGCTGGCCGGCTTCGGCCTGTCGGCCTCAGCCTGGCACCTACATATCATCTTGCCCGCGGGAATCTCGTTCTACACGTTTCAGTCGCTCTCCTACACGCTCGACGTTTACAACCGCCGGACCGAAGCGGTGCGCCGGCTTGAGGACTACGCGCTGTTTGTCATGTTCTTCCCCGTGCTAGTCGCCGGCCCGATCGAGCGGGCGGGGCACATGATGCCCAAGCTGACGCGGCCGCGCATTCTCTCGGTCGACCAGACCACGCGCGGCCTCTTCTTGATTTTGTTCGGGTTGATGAAAAAGGTCGCGATCGCCGACGGTCTGGCGCCGTCGGTGAATGCAATCTACAACGCGACCGGCAGTGTCTCGTGGGCCGACGTCCTCCTGGCCACTCTGCTCTTCACGTTTCAGATCTATTGCGACTTCTCGGGGTACACCGACATCGCCCGTGGCGTCGGCAAGGTCCTGGGCGTTGACCTGCTTTATAATTTCAACCTCCCTTACTTTTCGCGCAGTCCCAGCGAGTTCTGGCAGCGATGGCACATCAGCCTGTCATCGTGGCTGCGCGATTATCTGTACATTCCTCTGGGCGGAAACCGGCTGGGGGCCGCGCGAACGTATTGGAACCTTATGATCACGATGGTGCTGGGCGGGCTCTGGCACGGCGCCGCCTGGAATTTCGTGCTCTGGGGCTTCTATCAGGGCGCTGTCTTGTGCGCCTATCGTTTCCTGGCGCCGGCAAGCTCGGTATCCGTGCCGGCGACACACCCCGGCCCGGTCCCCGACAACGCGTGGCGCGCGCGGCCGATCCAGTGCGCGGCGTCGCTTGGCGTGTTCTTCATCTTGACCTGGTACGGCTGGCTGCTGTTTCGGGCCTCGTCCTTGGGGCAGGTCGTGCGGTTCACCACGACCGTGTTCTCCTTTTCCGGTGACTTCAGAACAGCCATCGGCAAACCGACCTTTGCCGCCCTGGCGGGCTTGCCCGTCTTGCTCGGGTTCGAACTGCTGGAATACATCGCCGGCACACGTACTTTTTACCGAAGTTGGCCGCCCGCGGTCCGGGGCGCGTTTTACGCGCTGGTTGCGTTCATCCTTGTGATGGGATTCTCGAATGAAACCGCACAATTCATCTATTTCCAGTTCTGATGCGGCACGAGCCGCGAGCGCCGGCGACCTGCGCCAAGCGGTCTCGGTCGCGGTCTGGATGATCTTGTTTCTCGCGGCCGCCGACATCGCCGTCAACGTGCTCTTTCGCCTACCTGCCGACCCCACGCTGCTACCGAAGAACCAGTTTCAGGTCTATTTCAATTACGGCTGGTCCATCGAGGCCAAGATTCGCCGCGCGGTCGGCCCGACCGACCTGACCAGCTCTCAAGTGGTGACGGCGGGCTGGATCGACCGCGAGCTCGCGCAGGCGCGCAGCAAACCGAAAGCGCCGCCCGGGAGCCTGGTCGTTTCATGCTACGGGATGTCGTTCTCAAATGAACTCGCGACGATGATGGCCGAGCTCGACCCCAGCATCCATCTCCGCTTGTTCGGCGGTCCGGCCGCGCCGCCGAATCACGCCTATGCAACCTATGAGCTTGATCGCGGCGGCCCGTCGGAGGTCGTGATGCTCGGCGTGCTCGGCTCGAGCGTCGCCGGCCTCGCCACCAACAACGGAATGACCTGGCGGTTTGAGGGGCCAACCCCGTTCACTTATCCGCGCTATCACGCTGCCCCGACGGGGCTCGAAGCTGAGTGGCCCTTGGTCCGCACGCTCGACCAGCTTCGAGCGCGCCTGGCCGACCCCGCAGGATGGGAGGAGTATGTCGCTCAGCTTGCGGCTACCGACGCGTTTTACAACGGGTTCCTGTTTCGGCAGACCGCCAGCGACCGCTCGGCGCTCGTACGAATGGTGCGGCGCGCCGTGGCGCAGCGCTGGCAAGCTTCGCAGACGGCGCGCATTCACGGGCCGTCCGGCTTCATCGAAGAGAACCCAGTGGTTGGGTCGCTCCGAGGAATCGTTGCCCATTTCGCCGCAACCGCACGAAAAGATGGTAAGTTGCCGCTTGTCTTGCTCATCCACGATCGGGGCTATCGCGACCACATCTACCGCGCACTCGAGCCTGTCCTCGATCACGATCAGATCCCATACTTCAGCACCCACACGATGTGTTCCGACCTGGACCCCCGCAATTTTGTCGGCGACGGACACTTTACCCCAGAAGCCAACCACAAGATGGCTCAGGCACTTGTGGAGCTTGTTCGCGGTTTGCTGTCGCGTGGCGCGCCGTCGCAAGGGCCCGCGACATGGCGCCCCATTCGCTGAGTGATGTGGTGGGCCAAGCCAGGTACGACAACACGTGCCGATCGGGCCGCGACCGAAGACATTCAAGCCCGCGACCACCCGTCAATAGTTAAGCAGCCAATGGTTTACACCAATCGGGCGGTCTGATAGGCTCGCAACTACGGGCACAGACGGTTGTTCGGCACGGGTCTCTGACCCCGCCCACGGGTAGACCGAAGGTCTCCCGCGCTGCCGGTTGACGGCGAGAGAGCGTCTCATGAGTTCCCAGGCTTCGGTTCAATCGATCGACGATCTCAAGGACATGCGGACCGCCCTGGCTTTGTACGGCGAAGAAACGCTCGGCGCCCTGGGTACGGTCGACGCCGAAGTACGCCGGACGGTCCGCTGGCTGGACGAAGAGCGGCCCGTCTACTGGCAGGACCAGATCAAGCGGCGGCGCGAGATGGTCGCGCAGGCGCGGGCCGAGGTCTTTCGCAAAAACCTTCAGAAACGGCCCGATTACACGCCGCCGATGTCTGAGCAGAAAGAGGCCCTGCGCAAGGCCGAGGCGAGCTTGCAAGAGGCCGAGAAGCGGCTGGCCTTGGTGCGCAAATGGCAACCGCGAATGAAGCAGGCTGTGCTCGAGTACCACGCCAACGTGCAACGGCTCAAGGACCTGGCGGCCGGCGACGTGCCGCAGGCCGTCATCCTGCTCGCGCGGATCATCGACGCGCTCGAGGCCTATCTGCGGGTCGCACCGCCGAGTTTGAGCGCGCTTGAGACCTCGCCGGGCGCGGCGCCGATGTCGAAAGCGCCGGCGCCGGCCGAGTTCATCTCGATCGCGACCCAGGTGCTTGACGACGACAAGGCGGCGGCCGCCGCGGCGGCTGAGGCCCACGACCAGAGCAAGGAGACTTGAGGCACCATGGCCAATGCGAGAGCTATCGCGGGCATTAATCATCTGAAGCAGACTATCCGAGTCTTGCGCGACCACTGGCTGATCACGGAAGCGACCTGGACCGACTCGGTGCGGCAGCGGTTCGAGGAACGCTATCTTGCTCCGCTCGAAAGCGCCGTCGACTCAGCGGTGAACGGCATGGAGATGATCTCCGAGGTGCTCGATCAGGTTCGCCGCGATTGTTCCGACCGGAGTGAGGCATTGTGAGCACGACCACCACGACCTCGCAAACACTCACCATGGCAGGCGCCGACGCCACGCCGCGCACCGCTGCCCAGACCGAGCCGGAGGTTCTGGTGCGCGAGCGTGCGGGATTCCACGACGTGCTCCGGCTGGTGGCCGAGCGTGCCGAGGCCGAGGCGAGCGTTGAAGCGAGCTTCAAAGCGCACGACACGGCGGCCGACTCGGAGTATCAAAAGGCGCGGCGGGCGCTTCTTGAAAAGTTCGACAGGCTCGAAAGCGAGGCTCGCTCCGACGATGAAAAACGCCGGCGAGCGGTCATCGACGCGGCGATACGGGGCGAGGCCGACGCCAAGGCCGAGTTCGCCGCCGCCAGCCGCAGGATTGCCACGCTCTTCGACAGCTTACGAGAGACTGCGCGATCTGATAACAGCCGCGCCAAGAGCGAGGCCGCCGCGGCCTACGACTCCGGTCTAAAAACGGCCACCAAGCAGCAGGCCGACCAGCTCCGGCCGATCGACGACAGCGCCGGCCTCGCCGACTCGTACCGCCAGCGGCTGGCAACCCTGGCGGTCGAGTACCGCAAGTTCGGCCTGGACCCCGAGCCCCCCGCGCCACGGCCGAATCATACGACAAGTTCACCGATCCAGGCGACGAGCTGTTCACACGGCTGACTCAAATGGAGCCGCCCCTGCGGCTCCTGGAAGGGCTCATCATCCCCAAAACCATGAAAGGGGGGCGCGAGGCCTGGGTCTACATCGTGATCATCTTGCCGCTAGCGGGTGTGGCGCTGGCACTGGGGGCCGACATTTACCTGGTTCTGGCGGCCGCGTTTGCGGGCGCCGTCTTCGGTTTTCTGGCGAGGACGTGGCTGGTCAAGCTCTCGAAGACGCAGCTTACGCGCCTGTACGCCCCGCTCATGCAGTCGCTATCCGGCGCCGACGCTTTGACTGCGCACTGCCGTGCCTTGGTTGAGGCGCGCTTCAAGGCCGAGCGCAAGCGGGTCTCCGCGCGCCGCGATGACGAGCTGAAGCGCGCCGAGGAAAACTTCCGCCGGGAGTTTGCCGCTGCCGAGGCCCAGCGCGACGAACGACTGCGCCAGATCAATGAGATTTACGCCGCACGAATGGTCGAGGTCCAGACAACTCGAGAGCGCTCCCTGCGCGAGGCGATCGACACACACGACAACAGGGTGGCCGCGCAGAAAACGCAGCGCGGAACGAGCATCCCCAAGCTGGAACAGAAGTACAAAACGCTCAAAGAACAGCTTCAAAACGAGCACGAAACCGCGAGGAACGCACTCAAAGATCGCTGGTGCGAGGGGATGGCGCGGGCAACGGCCTCGCTGGATGTGATCGGGCGCGAAGTCGACGGTTACTGCCCGGCGTGGGACGACCCGACTTGGTCGGAGCGCTCGTTGCCGCAGGTCGTGCCGCCGGTGATTCGCTTCGGCGCGATTCCACTCCACCTTGCCTCGTTGCCGCGCGGAATCCCGGCCGACGCGCGGTTGATGGAAGGCATACCGAGTGCATTCGAGTTTCCGGCCCTGAGGCCCTTCCCGGCAGGCGCCAACCTGCTGATCGAGGCCCCGGCCGAAGGGCGCGCGGCCGCGCTCGACGTGCTCCAGGCATCGATGTTTCGCCTGCTCACCAGCCTGCCGCCGGGCCAGGTCCGATTCACGATTGTTGATCCGATCGGGATCGGTCGCAACTTCGGCGCGTTCATGCATCTGGCCGATTACGACCCGGCGCTTGTGACGAACCAGGTGTGGACCGACCCCCGCCAGATCGAAGAGCGCCTGGTCGACCTGGCGACTCACATGGAGATGGTCACCCAGAAGTACCTGCGCAACGAGTACGCCACGATCGAGGAGTACAACGCCGTCGCCCAGGAGGTTGCCGAGCCGTACCGCGTGCTGGTGGTGGCCGATTTTCCTACCAAGTTCGACGAGAAGGCGGCGGCGCGCCTCGCCGCCATCGCCGCCGGTGGCGTGCCGTGCGGTGTTTTGACCTTGATCGCCGCCGACCTCTCCAAGCCCTTGCCCAGCGGCTTTCAGCTCGACGAGCTGCGTCCCTTCTGCGCCCGCTTGAACTGGGACGCCGTCAGCGGCCGCCTCGTCTGGGACGACCGCGATTTCGGCGCGCACCCGCTGGCGCCCGACCGGCCGCCGCCCGCCGAGCTCGCGACCCGGCAGATTCAGCGAGTCGGAGCGGCCGCCCGAGACGCCAAGCGCGTCGAAGTTCCCTTCGAGTTTATCGCGCCGCCGGAGGAAAGCTGGTGGACACGCGACACCCGCGCGGGCATCGACGTTGCGCTGGGCAAGGCCGGCGCAACCAAGCGGCAGCAATTTACGCTCGGCCAGGGGACCTCGCAGCACGTGCTGATCGCCGGCCGCACCGGCTCGGGCAAGTCGACCTTGATGCACGCCTTGATCATCAACCTCGCGCTCAATTACAGCCCCGACGAAATTGAGCTCTATCTGATCGACTTCAAGAAGGGCGTTGAGTTCAAGGTGTATGCCACCCACGAGCTGCCCCATGGGAGCGTCGTCGCGATCGAGAGCGAGCGTGAGTTTGGGATCAGCGTGCTCGAGCGGCTCGACGCCGAGCTGCGCCGCCGCGCCGATCGGTTCCGCGACGCCGGCGTCCAGGACCTGAGCGGTTATCGCGGCGTCCCCGGAGCGCCGCCGCTGCCGCGAGTCGTGCTGATCGTCGACGAGTTCCAGGAGTTCTTCGTCGAGGAGGACAAGCTCGCCCAGGAGGCCGCCCTGTGGCTGGACCGTCTGGTGCGGCAAGGCCGTGCCTTCGGAGTGCACGTCATCCTGGGCTCGCAAAGCCTGGGTGGAGCGTTCACCCTGGGCGCAGCACCCTCGGCCAGATGGCGGTGCGCATTGCCCTCCAGTGCAGCGAAAACGATGCGCACTTGATCTTGAGCGAGAACAACATCGCGCCGCGGATGCTCTCTCGTCCCGGTGAGGCCATCTACAACGACGCCAACGGCGCGCCCGAGGGAAACCACTTTTTCCAGGTCGTCTGGCTGTCGGACGAGCGCCGCGAGGCCTATCTCGAGCGGCTACATCGTCTCGCCCAGGAGCGCAAGCCCGTACTGGCGCGCACGCCGATCGTGTTCGAGGGAGATGCGCCGGCCGACCTGGCGCGCAACTCGCTTCTGCGGCAACAGCTCGAAGCCTCGAGCTCGCAAGAGTCGCCTCGTTCGGCCCAGGCCTGGGTGGGCGATGCCATCTCGATCAAAGACCCGACCGCGGCCCTCTTTCGCCGGCAGGCCGGCAATCACCTGTTGATCGTCGGCCAGAACCAAGAGGCGGCGCTGGGGATCATGGCGTCGACCCTGATCAGCCTGGCGGCTCAGTACCCTAAGGCGCGCGACACAGCGGTCCGTTTCGGCGCTCGCTTTTACCTGCTCGACGGCACGCCCGAAGACGACCCGTCCGCAGGCGCGCTCGGTCGCGTCGCAGCCACGTTGCCGCACGGCGTGGAAGTCGGCGACTGGCGCGACGTCGCGCGGGTGCTCGCCGAGGTCGGCGCCGAGCTCAAGCGCCGCCAGGAAGCGAAGACCGACGGCCCGGAAGTCTTCTTGTTCATACACGACCTGGCGCGATTTCGCGACCTGCGACGGCGCGACGACGATTTCAGCTTTTCGCGCCGCGAAGACGAGGCCGGCCCTGCCGAGCACCTCGATTCGATCTTGCGCGACGGGCCTATTCTCGGCGTCCATCTCATCGCCTGGTGTGACACCGTTGGCAACCTTAACCGCCATTTCACCCATCAGATCCTCCGCGAATTCGAGATGCGCGTTCTCTTCCAGATGAGCCCGACTGATTCGGGCCATATGCTCGACGCGCCACACGCCAGCAAGCTGGGGCCGCATCGGGCGTTCTTTGCCAGCGAAGAGCAGAACCGCCTCGAAAAGTTCCGTCCCTACGGCTTGCCCTCGGCTGAGTGGCTAAGCCACGCGGGCGAACTGCTCGCAAGACGGTGTAGGTCAGGCTTTCCAGCCTGACGCGTATTGGCCACGGTGCCCTGCCGTCAGGCTTGAAAGCCTGACCTACACCACACAACGACTTCGGCAGGTCCACTCAGCCCGCCGGAACGCCCGACTCGACTGTCGTGAAGGGCACCGGCTGCGGCACGCCGAGATTCGGCAAGCCGACCGCCTCGGGAGCGACCCCCGCGTCAAGTTTAATGGCCGCCTTTCCCGCGTCCGCGATCCTGCTTCGGCGCTCGCTGTTTTCATATCTCAGCCGGTCGACGAGTCCGTTGAAGCCCGCGCGCCACGCGCAGATCGCTCTCCATTGCGGCATGCCGATGCCAAAACGCCGCGTGCACCCGGCCGGATCGATGACCGGGGCCGGGGAGCCCGCCGGCCAGCCAAGGGCTCGCCGCGCTCGCAAGGCAGCCAGCACGGCTTGGGCAAGCGCGATCTGCCCGCGCAGCGAGGGATGCATCGCATCCTGAAACAGCTCGTCATCAAGCAGCCCATGACGGCCAATCGTATGAAAGTACGACTGTCCGTCGATCAAGATGCACCGGTGCCTTGCGGCCACTTCGCGATAGACCTGCTGAAATTCGCTGTGGCACCGCATCGGATAGCCGTCGAAGTCGCGGGCCGAGACGTAATGCCGATACGCGCCAGCCCAGTCGCCCTCTTGTTCGAGCAGACGCGCCAGGCGGAAGTGCGCTTCGGCAAAGCAAGGTTGCCGGGCCACGAGCCGGCGATATTGCTCGATGCTTGCGGCTCGATCGACCGACTCGCGGCGGCGAACGGCCAGAAAGTCGCGCTGAAACGCCTCCCGCTCATCGGGCGGTGTGGTCGCCGCCAGAAACGACCGATTCGGCTCAAAACCCGCGTCGTTGCCGGGCGGCAAGATCAAGACCGGAATCGCGCCGACCTTTTCCGCAAAACCGACGATGGATTCCAGGCGCCTGCCGAAATCGTCGAGGAGCACGCGGTACTCGGCCGGCGTGTAGACGGGAACGTCCACCAGCTCACGCTGCCGTTCGGGCGGCGGCGGAATTCCCACACGGCACTGATCGGCTACTCGCTTGATGAGCGCGCAGAGCGGTGATAACTTCTCGAACCGGTCCAGCAAACGCTCGAGCCACGATGGCTGGCGATCGACCCGGTAGTACTCCGGGTCGCGCCAGGCGAAGAAGCGCAATTGAAACTCGTTGTGCCCGGCATAAACGATCAGCACATCAGGGCGCCGCTCGAGACCGGCAAGCACCTGGTGCTGCCGTTCGAGCGTGTCGCCCGAGCGCGCTACCACCTGGAGCCGGACCGATCGGCCGGGGATCGATTCCTCGAGCTTCCAGGCGACCAGGTGGCCGATCGACACCCATTGGTGGAATGGAACGCCCTGCGCGCTCGACCCACCCAGGACGACCAGATCGACGTCGCCGTCTGCCGGTGCGCCCGCGAAATCGGCCGGGGGTTCGACGTCGCCGGCAAAAGGCGCGAGCCTTACCGAACGGCTGCCGCGCGCACGGTCGTCTCCGTCGGCGGCCGCCAGCGCACCGGTTTGTCGCAACCGATTCAACCAGACCGCGGAGCATACCTCGGCCACCACCAACGAGCACAATATCGAGAAGCACAAGAGCAACCCACGTGCGGCGGCCGGCCGCGTCGCGCGGCGCCGCCGCGCATTCCATACGGCCCGCCCCAAGATTGCGACGCCGGTACAGGCCGCTACCGCCGTGACAGGGTAGCCTGCCTCGACCGCCATCAGGCAGGCGACGGCCGCCTTCCAAATCGCGAAGCGCGGCATGTCCTCCCACAGCCGAATCCAAGCACACGAGATCGCGAGTGCCACGCCCAGCGCGATCGCCGACAACCCCGACCATCGGGCCACCGGCCGAGACCAGAGACCTCTCCACTGAAACTTCACGCCTCCACTCCCGCCGGTCTCCGGCTTGCCGGCATCATCCACTATCACCGCAAGCGCGACCGCGCTGGCGGCACAAGAAGGGACCAAGGGGCGGTCATTAGGGCGGCGCGGCCATCCACGGCAAAGGAGAGAAGCCGGGGCCTGCTTTGCTCGAAATCCCGATTTCAGCCGGCGAGATCGCCGGCACCGGCGCTGGAATTCCGACGTTGGGCAAGCCGGTCGCTTCGGGTGCAGCGCCCGCTTCGATTTGATCGGCCGCCGCTTTCAAAGCGTCCCCCGCTTCCCGCCGCGGAACCGGATCGTAGCTGAGCATAGCACCCGTACCGAGAACCGCCTGCTCATTATCGCACATGTTTACCCAGTCCGTGGGGCCGATGGAGAAATGGCTGGCGCACTCCGCGGGATCGATGACCGGGGCCGGTTCTTCCTCTGGCCAGCCGAAGGCCCCGCGCACTTTGAGTGCGGCGAGAACGGCCTGAGCAAGCGCGATATGACCGCGCAGCGACGGGTGCATCGCATCCCCGAACAGCGCTCAGGTCGAGCAAGCCGTGGCGGCCGATCCGATGAAAATACGCCTGGCCGTCGATCAGGACGCAGTCATGCCGTCGGGCCACGTCGCGGTATGCCTGCTGAAACTCGCTGAGGCAGCGGATCGGCAGGCCGTCGAGATCGCGGGCCGCAACGTAATGCTCGTAGGCGTCGTCCCATTCGCCCGAACGCTCGAGCAGCCGCGCCAGGCGATAGTGGGCATCGGCAAAGCACGGTTGCCGAGCCAGGAGCCGCCGATATTGCTCAATGCTCGCCGCGGGATCGGACGACTCGTGGGTGCGAGCGGCCAGAAACTCAAGGCGAAACGCCTCGCGAACCGCGCGCGGGGTCGTTGCCGGCAGGAATGAGCGGCTGGGCTCGAAACTCGCGTCATTGGCCGGTGGCATGACCAGGACCGCCAGTGCTCCGACCGATTCTGCGTATGTGACGATCTCGTCCAGCCGGCGCTCAAAGTCCGCTAGAAGCAGCGTGTACTCGGCGACCGTGTAGACGGGCACGTCGATCAGGTCCCGCGTGTTGTTCTCGGTCGGCGGAATTGCGATGCGGCACTTGGCGATGCTGGCACCGATCCAGCCACAAAATGACGACCGCCTCTCCACGCGTTCCAGGAGCGATTGCGAGCTGCTCTTGGCTCGGTCGTAATTAATAGTCGAGGTTGCGCGACCACCAGAGTCGCGAATAGAACTCATTGTGGCCGCAGTACACGATCACGAGATCGGGCCGGCGGTCCAGGCTGGCCAGCGCCTGGTGCTGCCGCTCAAGGGTATCACCGGCTCGCGCAAGGACCCGCAGACGAATCGGCCGGCCGGGCAGCACTTGTTCGAGCTTCCAACACACGATCTCGCCGACCGATACGTTGCCCTCGAACGGCACCCCGGCGGCGCTCGATTCACCGAGGACGACCACGTCAATTTCACGGTCGCCGCGCGGGTCGGGGAACTCGCGCGGCAGGTCAATGCTGTCGAGCGGTGCGGCGAACCGCCACGCAGACCGCGACGACTGTGCCGCGAATCGAGCCCGCCCACCGGCACGGCGCTCGAACGCGAAGTCCGATCGTTGCAGATCGCGCCGATCGACTCGGCGATCGCCATCGAGACCAGAAGCGATACGCACAGCAAAAGCCCACGGCTGGCCCGTGCTCGGCTCTTGGGGCTGCCCCTCGAGCGAAAGAAGAGCAATCGCGCACAGCAGTGCGCCGATCACGCCAAACGCCACGGCCGCGACGAAGACGAACTCGACGATGAGCAGGAATATAAGCCCTACTTGCCAGTAAACCCACGCCGCGACGTGCGTCTGCGATCCAGAACGAGCCAGGAGCGCAACCCACACCGCGGGAGCCAGCGTTATCGAGACAAGAGCAGCCGCTTCAACGAGGTGCGTTGCACCCAACCGTTTACCTCGGTCATCACGCGCTCCTCTCTTTCGGTCCGCCCTTACCGGGCATCGGACGCTCCCGCCGTGCCCGCGACGACCGCGGGTCTTGGCGAATACGCGCACCGATCTGGGTGCCGGGCCGCCGATCACTTGACTCTTCGTCGCGGGCGCGAACCGTCAAGAAACGGCGGTGCTTGAACCAGGGTGTACCACGACGACGCCAGCCCGAGCACGAATCCCAGGGGCACATAGCCAGGCATCAGGCAGCGAGCACCAGGCCAGCGCTGCGGCCGTCACCGGCAGCCGCAGCAAGCTCCGCGGGGAGCGCCCAGCGGCGCCGGTCGAAGATGCCGCCGATCGTTCAAGACCCCCACAATACCAGTACCGCGAGCAAGACCGAGCTGGCGGCGCGGCAGCGACTGGCCCACCGCCATCAGCCCGAACGCCAGGAGCAACGTCGCAACGAAGTGGACAAGCCCATAGATGTTCAATCCTCGCGGCAACTGCGTGTCGTAGCAGACGACCGTCTCGCGGGTCACCTCGGGGGCAGGCGGGCGGGCCGGCAGTCCCGCGGGCCGCCAGCCTTGCGGCATGAACCAGATCCGCAACTTGTCACGCCACCGCGGCGCCAGCCAGGCGTCGCGGAACAAGTCGTGCCACACGTGCAGGTTGGCCCACAGCGGGTTCCAACTGTTCAAGCGGCTTGGTCAGCCCGTAAACCGGCTCTTCTTCCTCGGCCTGAAACGTGCCGAACATCCGGTCCCAGATGATCAGCAGTGCCCGCGTAGTTCCGGTCGAGATACTTTGGGATTGCGGGCGTGGTGCACGCGATGGTGCGACGGCGTGTTCAAGACCCACTCCAGAGGGCCCGAGCTTGCCGATCGTGCGCGTATGAATCCAGAACTGGTAGAGCGTGTCAAAACTCGCCATCGCGAGGAACCAAGCCGGCGGAAAGCCCAGAAGCGCCAGCGGCAGGTAGAAGACCCACGAGAAGAGCCCCTGAAACGTACCTTGCCGCAGCGCCACCGCCAGGTTGTAGTCTTCGCTCGAATGGTGCACCACGTGCCCGGCCCAGGGCGCGTTGTACTCGTGGGCGATGCGGTGGAACCAGTAATAGGCGCAGTCGACCCCAAGAAAGAGCAGCAGGGCGGCCAGCCATTTGCCGCCGGCCGAGTAGGTCGAAACGTCGATCAGATTGATCGCCGGGGCGGGTCGCGTACGAATACGTCCCCAGGTAGCCGCGCGAACAAGAGCCCCTTCAGGAAGATCCCGACGATCTGCTCGGTGATGCCGCAGCTCAGGTCGCTGATCGAGTCGTGCAGCCGGTAGCACTGCTTGCGTTCCCGAAGAGCCACCACCAGCTCGATGCCGATCAGCAGGAAGAAGACCGGGACCGCGTAGGTGATGTAGGGAATGTCGCTTCCCAGTGCTCGGTCGATGAACGTCAGATCCATGCCGCACCCCGTTGGCGGGCCAAGCGACCACACCGCCTCGCATCGGCCCATCGCCTTATCGTAATCCAGCGGCACGATCGGCGGTAGGCTACACGCCGTGACATGGCGCGCCGGCAATGTTGACGCCAGGCATCATCGGGCATTTTCCGTGTCCGATCCGCGGCCGCGGGCCGTTGAGTCATAGGCTGATTCTTCGTTTCGATCCGCCGGTCGCTGCATCTCGTGAAAAGGAGCGATCCCGTGTTCTGGGTCTTCGCCGGATTGGGATGCACCATTGTCATCACGTCGGTGATTGACGGATTGCTTCTTCGGGGTCGGACCGACGCGGGTCGGCCGGTCGAAGATCCGGGTCAGACTTTCTAAGCGGGACCGCACGACTGCCCCGGTCGCCGTGTCGGGGCTTTTGGCCCGACGAACCGCTCCGGCCGCCACGTCAAATCGGTCTGATCCGTCTGATCCGTCCGATCCGTCTGATCGGACGCCGTGGCCGGCCTGCGTCGTGACCGACGCGCGCTTGTGTCGCAGTGAAAGGAGTGAAAATCGGGATTCTCGACTGACCTGATGACAGTTCAAATCCCGTCGGACGCCACGCAAACATGAACTGGTCGCAGCGATATGCCGGCGCGGAGCGAGAGCGGGACGTGACCTCGCGACCGGATTCGAGCGGACGTAAAACCTCGAAAAATGCCAGCACCAGTCCCTTGTATCTGATCGCCAACCGTGTTATACAATTGAATTTGAGCGAGCGCTTTCGAGGTTTAGCTCGGTGCGACATCACACTTCGCGGCGATTTCCAATTCAACTCGCCCTGGGGCGCCGACCAATTCGGCGACGTCGTGCGGGTATCTGATTCAGATCGGATGCGGGGCGGGAGAATTGCGCCAGGGAACGCGTCTAGTCGGCTTACCGATCACTGGAGCCTCTGTAAGAGTGTTGCGCGCCCGCACGGTTGCGCTCGCGCGAGCCTAAGTTGACCCTTTAGCGTGCGCTGTAGGCATCGGGTTGGCTCGAAAACCCAGCCTGATCAAGAACGCGCTGGATGGGAATACTGGCCGCCCGTGACTTCAAGCCGAGGCGCGTTCAGAGAGCCTACCCTAGAGCGCCCGGCCTGACGGCGCTGCCAATTCCCTTCCAGGCGTCCGATAGTCAAGTCGTGGCTGGTTTTGAAAAGCGCCCATGAGTGGCTAGCGTTGAAGCGCCCGGTGCGACCATGTTCGCAAAAGTTCTCCATAGACCGGCATTGGCGATCGTCATCTCGATCATCCTCTTATTCCTGGGGGTGCTGGGGATCAAGATGCTTCCGATCGCACAGTTCCCCGACATCGCGCCGCCGACCGTCATGGTTTCCATTTCTTATCCCGGCGCCAGCGCCAATGTCCTGGTCGAATCGGTTCTGATTCCGCTGGAGCAATCCATCAACGGCGTTCAGAACATGCGCTTCATTACCTCCTCCGCCACCAGTGCCGGCGAGGCGGCGATCATCATCTACTTCGAGCCGGGCACGGATCCAAACATCAATGTCGTGAACGTGCAAAACCGGGTCAACATCGTGCTGTTCCAGCTCCCGCCCCTGGTGGTGCGCGAGGGGATCCTCGTGAGCCAGGTCGTGCCGAGCATGCTGATGTACGTGAACATTTACAGCACGGATCCCAACGCCGACCAGAAAGACCTTTTCAACTTTGCCAACGTCTACGTCATGCCCCGGCTCAAGCGGATCAAAGGCATGGGCATCCCCAGGAATCTCGGCAACCGCATCTTTGCGATGCGGGTTTGGCTGGATCCCGACCGCATGCGCGCCTACAACTTGTCGTCCGAGGATGTCATGAAGGCTCTGTCGGAACAGAGCATGATTGGTTCGCCCGGACGACTCGGCCAGGCCACAGGGAAGACGTCGCAATCAAAAGAGTACGTGTTGACTTATATCGGGCGCTTTAACAAGCCAGAGCAGTATGCAAACATCATTTTGAAAGCAAATCCCGATGGGGAGATCCTGCGGCTCAAGGACGTCGGCCAGGTGGAGTTGGGTCCCCAGTTCTTTGATATTTACTCGGACATCAACGGGCATCCCGCGGCGTCCATCGTCTTGAAGCAGGCTCCCGGCTCCAACGCCGCCGAGGTCATCGAGTCTATCAAGACGGAACTCGAGCAGATCAAGAAGGAATCATTCCCTCCCGGGATGGACTACGAATTCGCCTACGACGTCTCCAAATTTCTGGACGCCTCGATCGAAAAGGTGCTGCACACCCTACTCGAGGCGTTCATTTTGGTGTCTCTCGTGGTCTACATGTTCCTCGGGGATTTACGATCCACGCTGATCCCGACCCTGGCGGTTCCCGTATCGCTGATCGGTACCTTCTTTTTCCTGCTGTTGCTCGGTATCTCGATCAACCTGATCACGCTCTTCGCGCTGGTGCTGGCGATCGGCATCGTGGTGGACAACGCGATCGTGGTGGTCGAGGCGGTGCATGTCAAGATGGCCCAGAAGCACTTATCGCCCTACCGGGCAACCATGGAGGTCGTGCACGAGATCTCAGGCGCGATCATTGCCATCACCCTCGTGATGACGTCCGTCTTCGTTCCGGTGACGTTCATTCCCGGGGCGGTCGGCACCTTCTACCGCCAGTTTGGGATCACGATGGCCACGTCCATCATTCTGTCCGGTCTGGTGGCCCTGACGCTGACGCCGGTCCTCTGTGCGATGATTCTCAAGCCCCACGACCACACCGACCCTAACACCCACACGAGCCCTGACACCTACACGAGCAACGTGGAAAGGCCGCGCGGACTAGGAGTCAAGCTGCTTTATGCGCTGGGAGGGTTGCTGGTCTTGGGCGGAATAACGTATCTGGCGTATGAGTTGTGGGGGCCGGTTGGCTTCCTGCTCATTCTTCTGCCGTTCGTGCGGGGTCCTTTTGACCGCGCCGTCGAGAAGGTCACGGGCGGTTATGCTGCGTTTCTGCGCCGGATCGTGACGCGCCGAGCGTTGACCTCGTTCATTGTGATGGGCTTTGGCTACGCCATTTACGTTGTGAACACGCAGCTCGCGACGGGTTTTATCCCGGGCGAGGACCAGGGCATCATCTACGCCGTCCTCCAGACGCCTCCAGGCTCCACGCTCGAGTACACCAACGCCAAATCCCAGGAGCTCGAGAAGATCGCCAAGGAGATCAAGGAAGTCACCTCCGTCACCTCGTTGGCCGGTTATGAAGTTCTGACCGAAGGCCGCGGCTCGAACTCGGGAACCTGTATCATCAACCTGAAAAACTGGTCCGACCGCAAGCGAACCGCACGCCAGATCATTGTGGATCTCGAAGAAAAATGCCGCCGGATGAGCAACGTGAAGCTCGAGTTCTTTGAACCGCCCGCGGTTCCCGGCTTTGGCACCGCCGGGGGTATCTCCATGCTCGTCCTCGACAAGACGTTCTCCGCTGATTACCAGCAGCTCGGAGAGGTGACCGACAAGTTCATGGCCGCCCTGAAAAAGCGTAAGGAGGTGACGAACCTGTTCACCTTCTACGCCGCCAACTACCCGCAGTACGAGCTGATCATCAACAACGACGTGGCCATGCAGAAGGGCGTGTCGATCAAGGCAGCGATGGACAACCTCAACATCCTCATTGGCAGCACTTGGGAGCAGGGATTCATTCGTTTCAACCAGTTCTACAAGGTCTTCGTCCAGGCCCGGCCGGAGTTCCGGCGCTACCCAGAGGATCTGGACAACCTATTCGTCAAGAACGACAAAGGGGAAATGGTCCCCTACTCCGCGTTCATGACGATCAAGAAGAAGCAGGGTTTGAATGAGATCACCCGGTATAACCTGTACACCTCCGCCGCCATTCAATGCGCGCCGGCTGCTGGCTACAGCACCGGTCAAGCCATCCAGGCGATCAAGGAGGTCGGCGCCAAGACGCTGCCTCGCGGTTTCGACGTCGGCTGGTCGGGTCTCTCTTACGACGAGGCAAGAAAGGGGAACGAGGCAGTTTATATCTTCCTCATCGTCGTCGCCTTCGTCTATCTGGTGCTGGTCGCGCAATACGAGAGCTTTATCCTGCCGCTGGCAGTGATCCTGTCGCTGCCGGTCGGGCTTTTCGGTTCTTTCCTATTCCTGCAGGCCATGGGTTTGGCTAACGACGTGTACGCCCAGATTGGTCTGGTCATGCTGGTCGGTCTGCTCGGCAAGAACGCGATCTTGATCGTGGAATTCGCGGTCCAACGGCGGCGGGAGGGCGTGTCTCTCAAGGAGGCGGCCGTCGAAGGCGCAAAACTGCGCTTCCGGCCGATTCAGATGACCTCCTTCGCCTTCATCGCTGGTCTCCTTCCGTTGGTCGTGGCCACCGGCGCCGGGGCGATCGGAAACCGCACCATCGGCACCGCCGGAGTCGGCGGGATGCTCATGGGCACCGTGATCGGGGTCTTGGTCATTCCCGGCCTTTATTACTTGTTCGGTCGGATTGCCGACAAGCGGAGCCTGATCAGCGAAGAGGCGGATGAACCTCTTAGTGAGGTTTTCGAACACCAAGCACAAGAAGCACACGATGGCGAGAGCACACACGATCGCGATAGCAATGGTTTGCCGCTTCCCTGCGAAACCGCCGAATCTCCTGCGTCGCTACTTTCCAAGCCCGTATTTCGACGCCCGTTCCCCCTGGAAATCCCTGAGCCTATTCTGATCCGCCCAGTTTCTTCAGAGTGGCGCGAGCGTACTTCAGATCCTCCGCATCCTTGTCCTTGTCCATTCGCCGAAGTGCGGCCTGGACTGGCGGGATGGAGATCGCGCTGCCGGCAAGCTGGAGGCAGCCATAGGCCCGGTGCCGTACCTCCGGCTCGGGGTGATCGAGATACTTCCACACGTACGGCTCGGCCGCGGGACCGATCGCCTCGAGGACCCCGTGAACGTGAAGCCAATCTTCGCGATTCGTGATTCGCGCGACGACAGCTTCCGCCGAGCTCGGGTCTTTCAAGAGCGCGAGCGCCGTGAAGATACTCCACCGGTTCCACTTCTTCGCGGTCCAGTCGTCGAGAGCCTTGAGCAGAACGGGTACTTCTTCATGCCCGCCCCAGACTCCGAGAGCCTCCGTGGCGTCTTGGCGGAGGTTCACGAACTCGTCGTTCACCAAGGGGAGCAGCGCCTGGACCACATCCTGACGCAATGACGGCACGACTCCCGACTGCTTCAGCTTCGAGGCGGCAAAGAGCCGGGTGAATCGGTCGGAGCTCTTCAGGTCGGCGACGGCCTTGTCCACCTCGGCCGGATTGCCGGGGGGCTTATTCGCCTGTTTCGCCAAGGCCTGGGCCTGGCCGCCGGCGTGCCTCACCCCCCCGATCACGGATGTACGCACCGCCGGAATCAAAAGCGCCAGGATCACGGTCGCGAAGAGGCCAGAGCCGTACCAGCCGAATTTCATACCTGCTCCATCACATTCAAACGCAGCGATGTTGCCGCGCAGGTAGCTGATGATGGCGCCGCCAAACGACAAAACCGCGAACAGTACGCAGAGAGCCATGCATGCCTGCCCGATCATTGTCATGACCAAAACCGCAGTGAGTGCGGCCCCAGCGTTCGCCGGGATCGTCCCAAAAGGAACCGAGGGCATCGTGCCCCCCTCGAGCGCCCGCCGCACGATGGTCATGGAGATCGCTGCTGCGACGATCGCGGCCAGCATGAAGCCAGCGGCGGCCTTTCTCAGGCCCGGCATGAACGGGCCTTTGCCAGCCGACCGTCCCCGCGAGGCCTTGGCGGTTTTCCGCGGGCGAGAAATCGTAGGCTCTGCCTCAGGAATCCGGGGCGGCAAGCTGGGCGGGTCGACGTCCAGGTACGGGTCGAACGCGGAGGGAGGCGGCGCCTGGGGCCTGCGGACCGGATCGGCCTTGGCCGCCTTGGGGGGCGACTTCTCCCCGATCGACTTCAGGCTCTTTGGCGGAGCCGCTTCCTCAGGAGGCGATGGGACCATGAATATCTGGCCGCACGCGCTGCACCGGCCTTTCTTGCCTGCAAGCGCGCGATCGACCTTGAAGCCGTGCCCGCAACTGGGACACTGAAACGCGATCGTCATGCCGCACCTCCGAATCCCGGTACGATCCCGACGGGCGATGGATCGACGCAGCAGATCCTTCGTGGTCTCGCCCAGTGATGGTTCCCTACGCCTATGTAAAATCTCGTTCCTGCACGATCGCTCCACTCGACTTCTTCACGCATCTGACTATACCGAAGCGGCCTATGCCATCCTATCTATCTGAGCCGGTGCA
The DNA here is from genome assembly GCA_963830625.1 of uncultured Isosphaeraceae bacterium. Taxonomy (GTDB): domain Bacteria; phylum Planctomycetota; class Planctomycetia; order Isosphaerales; family Isosphaeraceae; genus CAWHMZ01. Next base: position 300,150 of record CAWHMZ010000011.1, read on the forward strand.
CTCAGCAAGGAAACGATACACGGTTGGTCGCGATGGGCCAGTAGCACGCGTTCTCACCTGGCTCGCGGCTGGACTGGCCGTCGGTGCCACCACGCGGCAGGGGAGCGACCATGGCGTCCACGAGCCGCTTTCCGGTCAGAAACCGTTGCCGGTGTGGCTTTCGGGCATGCTCAAGGAGCAAGCCGCCAGAGCCGGCGCTGTGTCGGGGCTCTGGGGCCGACGAACCGCCCCGGCCGCCGCGTCAAACTCGTCTGATCGGTCTGATCCGTCTGATCGGTCCGATCGGTCGCGGCGGCCGGCCTGCACGACCCTAATCGACAAAGAGATCGACGGCACGCTGTCGGCGGGAGACGCCGTGGAGCTGCACTTGCTGGCACGCGAGATGTTGGCCCATCGCCGCAAGGTCGCTCCGTTGCCCTTCGCCGAGGCGCGTAAGCTCCGCGACGATCTGCTGGCAAAGGCCCGGCGCCGGCCGGGCGAGTAGTACATGACGGCCTTCACGTATCCTGCCGAGCCGCACCTGCGCCAACACGGACCGCAAGGCTACGCCGACGCCGCGGGTTCTTCTCAACGATTTGCAGTCCGCGAATCAATCCGGATTTTGAGTCCGGGACGTCTGCCGTAGCGGTGGCATCGGAAACAGGTTGCGGTGGTGCTTACAGTCTGCGAAACCAAGGCTAGCACGTCGCCACCTCGGTGTTTTCGCATTGTGGCCGCATGCCCGGCAAGCTGACGCGACGTGGAGTGTGCTCCGACACAATCCGCGCCTCGTTGCCGCTCAGGCTTCGCAACCACCGTATCAATCCATCTCCGTCAATCCCGACGCGCGGGTGCCGTCTGTGAATTCGTTTCGCGCACTCCGACTGGCCGATTGAATCGTGTAGCACATCACACTCGCGGGGATCCAGCAGCATCGGAGCCCTCATCCGGCTGCCGATCGGTCACATCACGGTGCGATCATCATGCGTGTCCTATTCCGTCCATCTCGACTTCTTGGCGAGTGAAGTCTGACTCAACGTGGACCTGGACGCAACGCTTACCGTCCTTGGCAGCCGATTGAAATTCCACGCAACCGTGATAAAATGGATGGGTTCGTGCGTGGCCAGTCTCGGCTGGTCGAGATGAAGCGTCGGGACGGAGCTCGTCCATCAAGGTGATCGGCATGTCAGATCCAAACGATCTCGCGCGACGGGCGCGCCGCCGGCGCGACCAGTCGGTTCGCCAGCTTCTCGAGCTCTTGGAGCCGCGTGTGGCTCCCGCGGTCTTCGCGGTTTCCTCCGGCGCCGGCGATGGCGCGGCGGGAAGCCTGCGAGCCGCCATCAATCTCGCGAATACCAACGGGGATGCGAGTAATACGATCACGCTTGGTCCAGGCGCTTTTCCTCTGACGGCTGCTGGTGGTGGCAGTTTGCTCATCCAGGACCAGGCGGCCGGCCTCCCGAACAAGTCGCTCACGATTGTGGGCGCGGGGGACCTGCAGTCGACGATCGAGGCGCAGGGTGCGTTCCGCATCATGCAGGTCGTCGGCACGCCGGGGGCGAGTAGTAGCGTGGTATTCGACGATGTGATTCTGAGCGGTGGCGTTGCGCAATGGCGGTGTGCTCGGAGGAACGGCGGCTCTCGGGGGCGGATTGTTGATCGACGGCGGCAACGTCGTCTTGAGCTCGGTCTTGCTGTCGGACAATCTCGCGTCAGGCGCGTCCGGTGCTCGCGGCGTTACCGGTCAAGGGGGTGACCCCGGAGGGGCGGGGGCCGACGGCGCCGATGCCATGGGGGGCGGAATTTACCTTGCGTCTGGCAGTCTGACGGTGACCGGCTCGACCGTGTCGGGGAATATCGCGCGCGGCGGCACCGGCGGAGCCGGTGGTCCCGGCGGCCTTTTGGACTCGACCCGCGGGGACGACGGAGCCCGCGGTGACGACGGCCAACCCGGCGAAGCCGGCGCAAACGGTGGCCCGGCAGCCAATGGCCACCCAGGGGCCAACGGCGCCGGCGGCGACGCGGGAGACATGGGCTCGTCATCGACCAAGAAGGCCGGCCCCGGCGGCCCCGGCGGCGCTGGCGGCAACGCAAGCGGCGGCGCGATCTACGTTGCCGGCGGCACCGTCACGATCGCTCAGTCAACGTTCTCGACAGACAACGCCTTCGGCGGCGACGGGGGACCCGGCGGTCGTGGAGACAATCGGGCCGGATCGGGACGAGGAGGCACGGGCGGGAATGGCGGTATCGGCGGCGCCGGCGGCAATGGCGGCCACAACACGGGCAGTTCAGGTGGAAAGGGAGGCGACGGCGCCAGGGGTGGCATCGGCGGCGACGGAGGCGACGGCGGCCCGGGTGGTAAAGGGCTCGACGGCACCGACGGCGGCGCGGGCGGCCCCGGTGGAAATGGCTCGGGCGGGGCCATCTATTTGGCCGGTGGCAGTATCACGATCTGGGCGTCCACACTCGAGCGCGATACAGCCGAGGGCGGGGCTGGCGGCGCCGGGGGCGAGGGGCGCTCTGGGGCCAGTGGAACTCGGGGCGGCGCCGGCGGCATCGGCTCCGACGGCGGTCGCGGCGGCGCCGGTGGCCTCGGTGGCGACAATCTTAAACACGGGGACGGCGGGTCCGGCGGCGCTGGCGGCGCCGGCGGCGCCGGCGGCGATGGCGGGAAGGACGGCCCCGGCGGCTCTGGCGGCGACGGCCGCGATGGCGGCGACGGCGGTGACGGCGGGGATGGCTCAGGCGGAGCCATCTACATCGCGGCGGGACAGTTGAGCATCGGCGCCTCCACGCTCACGGACAATACCGCCGACGGTGGCGCAGGGGGCCTGGGCGGCCGCGGCGGAAAGGGAGGAACGGGAGGTACCGGCGGTCTCGCCGTCTCGGCCAGTCGCCGGCAGAGGCGGTGATGGTGGCGCCGGTGGCGCCGGCGGATATGGCGGCAGCGCTGATCACTCGCACCACGGCGGCCCCGGCGGCAGCGGTGGCGACGGCGGCGACGGCGGTCTCGGTGGCGACGCAGGCGAACGGCGGCGATGGGGGCTCTGGCGGCAATGGCGGCTCCGGCGGTGCCGGCGGCAACGGCAGCGGCGGCGGCATCGCCGTAACCGGCGGATCGCTCACATTGAGCGCTCTGACCATCGCCCAGAACGCGGCAGACGGCGGCGCCGGCGGCGCCGCGGGCGATGGCGGCGGCGGCGGACTGGGCGGCGATGGTGGCAACGGCGGCGATGGCGGCTCCGGCGGCGACGGTGGCTCCGGCGGTCTCGGTGGATTTGCTGGTCACAACGGCGTAGCCGGCGCGAATGGCGATGGCGGCGCCGGCGGCACCGGTGGCAGTGGCGGTGATGGCGGCGACGGCGGCGACGGCGGCGATGGGGGCTCTGGCGGCGATGGCGGCTCTGGTCTCGGTGGCGGCCTCTACGTGAGTGCGGGCGCGGTCACTGTGGTCAACAGCACGTTCTTCGACAACACGGTAACAGCCGGTGCCCAGGGCGCCGGCGGCGCGGCGGGACGGGTCGAGTACTCCCATCTTTCGGATGGAGCCGGCGGCTCGACGACGCGAGGAAACTTTGGCCTGGGCGGCCACGGCGGCCGTGGCGGCCACGGCGGACTGGCCGGGCACGGATCAGGCTCGGCGGGCAAGGCCGGAGCCGACGGGCCCGATGGCCTCGATGGCACCGACGGCAGAACCGGCGCCGCCGGCGACGACGGCGCTCCTGGCGACGACGGGAATGCCTTTGGCGGTGGCATCTTCGTCAGCGGCGGCACTCTCTCGCTGGCCCACGCAACCGTCGCCGGCAACGGAGCTCTCGACCCGCCCGGCCACTCATCTCGAGCCGGCGGCGGAGCCTACCAGTCCGGCGCCGGAGCTGTGACCGCCGCGAGCTGCATCTTCGGAGGCAACTCAGCGCCCAAAGGCGCCGATTACGCGGGAAAAGTCACGGCGAAGAACAGCCTCTTCCAGACCGCACCAACGGGTACCGTCACCGGCTCCGGCAACCTCACCGGCGTCAATCCGCTGCTCTCCCCCGCCGGTTTGCAGAATAACGGCGGACCGACCCAGACCATCAGCCTCGAGCCCGGCAGCCCCGCCATCGGCAAAGCCGCCAGCACCCCCGGCCTCTTTACAGACGAGCGAGGATTTGCACTGCCCAGCGGCGACCATCCGGATTTGGGCGCCTACCAGACTCTCGCCACCGCCGACACCACGCCTCCGACCGCAACGCTGACCAGCGCCCCGTCGGTAAACCCCGGCAATGCCTCCGCGCTGGTTCCTTACACATTCACGATCATCTACGCCGACAACGTCGCCGTCGCCAGGGCCTCGCTCGTCGCAGCCGCCGTTCTGGTCCAGCCACCAGGCGGCGGCGTGCCGCTCCGCGCCACCGAGTTGTCCATCACCCCATCCGGAACCCCCCAGGATTCTTCAGGCGACGCGCCGTTCGAGACCGTCACCTACCAGATCACTCCGCCTGGCGGAAGCTGGACCGCGAGCCCCAACGGCGTCTACACGGTTTCACTCGGCGCGGCGCGGCCAACCGACCTGGCCGGTAACGCGGTCGCGACCGCCACGGTGGGCACCTTCTCGGTGACAGCCGGCAGTAACGCCATCGGCGTCCCCGGCCCGACGGTCGTCGGCACGCCGCAAATCACCAAGCACAAGGGGGACCTGACCAAGATTACCCTGACATTCAGTGAATCCATGAACCTGAGCTCCCTGGCGAATATCAGTAACTATACATTGCTGGATGCCGGGTCCAGCCACATCTTCGGCGGCAAGGGCAATCATCTCATCACGATCGCGAGCGCGACCTATACGAGCGCGGACGACTCGGTCACGCTCGTCTTGAAAAAGCCGGACAGCCTGAAGGATTCGATCCGGCTCACGGTAAGCGCGCAGCCTCCGTCGGGGCTGGAAAGCGCCGGAGGTGCGTTCCTCAATGCCTCCTCTAGCGGCGCACCGGGGCCAAACGACGTCTTTTACTTCGGCAAGCCGGCAAAGGCCCCGAAGCCGCCCAAACCTCCGAAAAAGCCGAAGACGCCGAAGTCCATTCTGGAGGATCGCCGCAGCGGAGTGGAGTCCCCGTTCGTTTCCGAAGCGTCCCGGCCGCATCCTCGCCTCGGCTCAAACTTGGTGCGTGGGACGCAGCCCTGGTTCATTGACGCCTTGCTCGACCATGCCGGCAAAACGGGAAATTTGCCGTGGCGGACTTGACCGCGTTCACTGTCCAGGGGGTCAGACCTAATTTCAATCTCGCACTCGTCGTACTCCCCTTCCTCCGCCCGTGTTCCACGGCGCTGAGCCAGTGCCACCAACACGATGAACGTTCGTCACGCTCAGATACCCCGTCCGTGGGTGACTCTCCGCACACTCACCGCGTCAGGACAGGCGCAGCTCAACGATGGGCCCCTCCTCTCGAAAAGTGGCGGCCACGAGCTCGACGCATGGCAGCTCCCGTCCGAGCCACTCGGGACAAGCCCGATCAAATCCGCGCCAGTCTGCGCCGCGTCTTCGGCCATCCGCAGGCGTGGGGCGCCGACCGTGTTGGCAGGCCGGTTCGGCCGACTTCCTTGGCCTGACTTGCGCGGGTGTGGTCGCGCGCCGTTCACAGGGTAACTGGATTTGCGCTCACTCGAGGCTGCGGAATCAAGCTCATGGCAGAAGAGCCGGATTTTGAGTCCGGTACGTCTGCCATAGTCGTGGTATTGGAAACACGTTGTAGCGACACTTAAAGCCGTTGATTTCAAGCCAGTGACGATGCCAGCGTGAACAACGTACATTGTGGCGGCATTGGGCTGATATTGCCAATCCTGTTGCCAAATTGTTGCCAATCATGCCGCGACCGAAGACTCTCAAGCCCACTACCCGAATCCGGGGAACCGAGAGTAAGGTCGGTCGGGTCGCCAACCCGCGTAGCATCGATCCGCAGCCCTCCACCAAGGTTGTGATGACGGATCGCATGCCAAAGAGGTTTTCCGCGAAGGTTGTGGATGCTAGCCTGCTGATCGAATCCTGGGGGTACTTCGACCGCCTTGCCTTCAGAGGAGCAAGCGAACGCCGGTCGCCGATACCGAGGAGACGCATAAACGTCCGCTAATGCGTAGTGTGTCTTGCGCCCAGCGGCCGCTCACTATCAATCATCCGGTTGATAAGCCGCCTTCCGTTGGTACGATGCCAGTATGATCACGGAAATCAAAACCACCGGCATTGATCCCCAGGAAGAGACCGACCGAGACGCGGTCTACCGGCACGCGTTCGGGGGCGAGCCGCTCGCCCCGGAAATCCGCCGCCGCGTCCAAGAGCGGGCCGCGGAGATCACCGATCAGATCTTCCGCACGCACGGCCTCATTGATGACCAGACGTTCCAGAAGCTGCTCAGTGACGATGACGACAAGGACCTATGAGATACGTCATCGACGCATCGGTTGCCGTCACTTCGGTCGTCTCGCGCCCCTTGACATCCAAAGCGCTGCGTCTGCGTCAGGAGTACCGGCAGGGCATTCATGAGCTTCTCGCCCCCTCGATCTTCTCCGCCGAAGTGGCCAGTGCCCTCACAAAATGCGAACGCCAGAAAATCTTTCCGGTCGGGGATGCACTTCCCCTGCTGGACGATATTCTCAGCGAGCTGCCGCAATTTCACGCGTATGAGCCCCTCCTTCGTCGGGCCACCACCATTTCCTCTCAGACGCGATGCGGCCTCCGGGACTGTCTGTACGTCGCTCTTGCCGAACGCCAGGGGTGTCAGTTGGCGACTGCGGATGACAGGCTCGTCAATGCGCTCCAGGGACAGTTCCCCTTCATCCTCCCGCTGGCATCGTTTCCTTGAAAGCTCTCCCCGAAAAACGGTTCTGAGTCAGGGTCGGGACTAACCACGGCGGCTGGGCTGGCTAGGCCGCTGCCCGCCGCCGCTCCCGGCGCTTGCGAACTTGGACCAAGGCGACGACGCCCACCGCCCCGATCCCCGCGAGAATCCCGGCCGAGGGCTCGGGGACGGAGGCCGTCCCGATGTTCACCGCGAAGAAGTCGGCGTCCGCTCCTGTGCCCCAGGTCCAGGTGTATGTCCCGGGTGTTAATCCGAGGCTGCTGAAGATCTGACCGCTATATGTGTCGGTTGCGGAAAGGGCCGATCCGGATGCGTACGAGGCTGGGACGTAAATGTAGTGGCCGATCTCCCGCCTATCCCGAACACCGCACCGTTGCCGGACGACGCTCCCTGGTCTTCTGCTCCCGGACCAAGTGTGGCGGGTCCGGTGGCTCCGGAGTATACCAAGATGCTGTTGAATCCGGTGGCTGGGCCTTCGATGAATTCCCCACTGGAGGGGATCATAGCAGCAGTGGCATTTCCACCGCCGCTCTGCGTCAAATCGGTAAGATCCAGGGTGCCTCCCCCAGTGGCCACGACATCGGAGCCGACCTGATTTATGTTGATGATTACTCCCGCTTGGACCGTTCCGATCGCCAAACCGAAAAACACCGCGGCAAGCATACTCTGTCGAATCAGGGAGGTGTGTGTCATGATTGCTCCTTTGCGCCTATTCGGAAGATGCCTCTGGCTTGGGGATGGCAGACACCTCGCACTGGAGGCCTCCCGACGGGGAGCGACGCCACCGCCCTGGTGCACGAGGCCTACCTTCGGCTCGTCGGCGACCGGGCCTACGCCGATCACCGCCACTTCTTCCGCGTCGCTGCCGAGGCGATGAGGCAGATCCTGATCGACCGGGCCCGACATCACCGTCGAGCTCGACACGGAGGCGACCGGCAGCGCGTTCCGCTGAATGAAACGGGGGCGGTCGTCGACGCACGGCTGGACGAGCTGCTGGCCCTGGACGAAGCGCTGGAATGATTCTCCATGGTCGATCCGCTCAAGGCGGAACTAGTGAAGCTCCGCTGTTTTGGCGGTCTATCCGAACAAGAAGCGGCGGAGACCCTCGGCATCTCTCGGGCCACCGCGAGCCGCTACTGGACGTTTGCGCGTGCCTGGCTGATCAACGCGATCGATGGAAAAAACGAATAATTCTCGTCCGCCTGAGGCGCGCGGGCGGGTAAAGTCGCTTATCGGAGGGACGCGAGTCTTGTCCGAAGGACCAAGCCATGCCCGAGACCGCCGATCGCACCGAATCTCTCTTCGCCGCCGCCGTGGCGCTGCCGCCCGACGAACGCGACGCCTATCTGGAACGCGAATGCTCCGGAGACGCCGCCCTGCGTGACCGGCTCATGGCCCTGCTCAAAGCCCATGATCGCGCTGGCCACGTGATCGACCGCCCCGTCAACGGCGATCCGGACCAAACGGCGGGATACGCACCGCCGAGCGAGCCGCCCGGCGCCGCCATCGCCGGCCGCTACAAGCTGCTCGAGGAGATCGGCCAGGGCGGCATGGGAACCGTCTGGGCCGCCGAGCAGACCGCACCCGTTCGCCGCAAAGTCGCCCTCAAGCTCATCAAGGCCGGAATGGACTCCCATAGCGTCCTGGCTCGCTTCGAGGCCGAGCGCCAGGCACTGGCGCTCATGGACCATCCGAATATCGCCAAGGTCCTCGACGGCGGACTGACCGAGTTGGGCCGGCCCTATTTCGTGATGGAATACGTCAAGGGCGTGCCCATCACCGAGTATTGCGACGCCGTGCGGCTCAGCGTCGAGGAGCGGTTGAACCTCTTCGTCCAGGTCTGCTCGGCGCTTCAACACGCCCACCAGAAAGGCATCATTCACCGTGACTTGAAGCCCTCAAACATCCTGGTCGCACCTTATGACGACAAGCCGGTCCCCAAGGTGATCGACTTCGGGCTGGCCAAGGCAATGCATCAATCGCTAACCGAGAAAACGCTGTACACTGCTCATGAGACGGTGCTGGGAACACCGCTTTACATGTCGCCGGAGCAGGCCCAGCTCAACAACCTCGACGTCGACACCCGTGCTGACATCTACTCCCTTGGCGTCTTGCTCTACGAGCTCTTGACCGGCACGACTCCGATCGAACGGCAGCGGTTCAAGGAGGCCGCGTGGGACGAAATGCGCCGCATGATCCGCGAAGAGGAACCGCCGCGGCCGAGCCTGCGTCTCAGTTCGACCGATACGCTCCCGTCGTTGGCCACGTTCCGTCATACCGAGCCGTCGAAGCTCAAGAGGCTGGTGCGTGGCGAGCTCGACTGGATCGTGATGAAGGCTTTGGAGAAAGACCGCACCAGGCGGTACGAAACAGCGAACGGTCTCGCCCGCGACATCCAGCGTTATCTGGACGACGAAGTTGTTGAAGCGCGTCCGCCCAGCACGGGCTATCGAATCGGCAAGTTCGTCCGGCGGCACAAGGGCCAGGTCATCGCCGCGGGTTTGGTGTTGCTGGCGTTACTCGCCGGCATCGCCGGCACGACGTGGGGGTTGCTTCGCGAGGCGCACGCCAAAACGCGGCTTGCGAAATCCCTCGCCGGCGAGCAGCGAGCGAACACCGATCTGTTGGCGGCCAACGCCAAGGTCCAGGCCCGCTACGATCTGGCCGTCGACGCTGTGAAGACGTTTCACACCGGTGTGAGCGAGGATTTCCTGCTCAAGGAAGAGAAGTTCAAAGATCTTCGCAATCGACTGTTGACGTCGGCTTCGCAATTCTACGGCAAGCTCAGCGCACTGCTGGGGAAGGAAACAGACGTTGCCTCGCGGCGGGCGCTAGCAGAATCGAACTTCGAGCTCGCTGAGCTGACGGACAAGGTCGGCCACACGGAAGACGCCGTAGCGGCCCATCGGGCCGTGCTGGCGATGCGGGAGCAGCTAGCGGCCGAGCCGGGCGCCGACCTTGCACTAACAATCGACATGGGCCGCAGCCTTACGGCAATCGGCTATGTTCTCGATCGTATGGGGAAGAACGATCAGGCGCTCGCAGCATTTTGCCGTTCGGAGTCACTGCTTGAACGACTCGCCCCGTCCGACCTGGCAGCGCGAGCCGCACTGGCCGAATGCCGAACTCGACGTGCAGCGCTCTTGCGGTATGAGGATAAGCACGCGGAAGCGCTCGAGGTTTGCCGGTTGGTGCGGGCCGATCAGGAAGTGCTCGCCGCGGTTCCGGGGGCAACGTACGAATCGCGTCGTGCGCTGGCCGAGACGATCGATATGACCGGCTACATGCTCTCGCACCTGGGCAGGTGGGAGGAAGCAGTGGTTGAACTTCGAACGGCGTTGACGCTTTATCAAAAGCTGGGCAAAGAGAGGCTAGACGACGTCAAAGAGCAGCAACGAGAAGGGGCGGCTCACTTCTATCTCGGCTTCGTGCTGCCTGAAGTGGGCAAGACGTCGGAAGCGGAACGGGAATTCCGCACCGCCCTCGAAGTTTTTCAGGGCTTGGTGATCCGCAACCCGACTGCCCCAGTATTCCGCAGGAACGTGGGACTGGCGGGGAGTTATTTCTCCGTCTTGCTCACGGAAATGGGGAAGCCAGCTGAGGCCGAAGCCCATTGCCGCAAGGCGCTCGCCCTCCTCCAGACTGTTGTGGACGAGGATTCCGCGGTCGTGGACTATCTGAGTATCGCGGCGGAAAGCCACTATCTTCTAGGGATCGTGCTGCTACAGGCGGGAAAGAAAGAGGAGGCGGAACACCAATGCCGAAGGGGACGCGATCTCCTTGGAAAGCTGGCCACGGACAGCTACCATAAACGTGAGCTTGCGGACGCGCTCAATGCCCTCGGAGACGTCCTGCGTGCTTCCGGCAGAGCTTCCGAGGCCGATGAGTGCTACGCTCAAGCCGTCAGTCTTCGCGAGCCACTCTGCAAGAATGATCCATCGCACCGCGTGTACCGATACGATCTGGCCAGCTCATTGTGGCGGCGTGGGCTCGCGCTCGTCAACCTCGGCGACATCAGCGGAGCGGAGGCCGTCTTGAGGCGTGCGCTCGAAGTTTTGGACGGCTTGACCTCCCGATCGGGGACGCATTTGTTCGAGACGGCCTGCTGTCACGCGGCGCTCGCCTGCATCGCCGGTCGTGCCGGGTCAGGCGTCTCAGCGGCCAATGGCGAGGAAGCAGCGATCCGAGCGATCCATTTGCTGCGCCAGGCGGTGGACAACGGCTTCCGCAACAGGAACCTGATCCGCATCGAGTCGGCCCTCGACCCGCTCCGCAACCGGCCCGACTTCAAGAAGCTCATGGCCGAGCTGGAGAAAAACGCCCCGGTGTAGCAGGCGAAAAAGTAACGTCGAGAGACGCCTACGGACCTCGCGTCGTCAAAAGGCATTACGGCCCCGCCGCCACGTCGTGCGTCGGCTGAATTCCCGATCGGTACCTTCGACCGGCGAACGCGCAACCGCGCACCAGGCACCGCATCGATCGCTATCGCGAACGCTCGCGCCGGAACTTCTCAGCCAGGAGCTCCGCGAAATTCGTCGCGCACCATGACATATTGAGCGGCGAATACAACAAGTACCCTCCCGGCCACTCTCCATCGTGCGGCTCGACGCCCGGATCGAGCATCCAGCACAGTCGTGGGAAACTGATCACAAGGGATCTGCGCACGCGCGTCCCCTGCTCGTATCGGTACTCATTCCGTCGCTGATTATCGGGGTCGTTTTGGAACGGACCGGCCTTTAATTCCACCTGCCGGGCCCACTGATTGACCCAAAGGTCGCGATCGCGCAGCCAGCCGACCTCTTCAACGGGCAGCACGCCGTAGCAGTCATTCTGCCCCCCGCGTTGTCTCCATCCGTTCGACACAGAGTAGAAACAGCGCAACGACGGCGGAAGCTTCCGACCCAAACGCGATTCGGACGTTTGCAACGCGCTTTCGTCGGCGGGAGCAAACCCCATCCAGGGTCGTTTTGTCACGTCCTCGGTTAGATGAGAGGACAACCCCCACAATTTCTCCCACGCGAATCCTTCTTCGCTGTAGCGAGCTAGAAAACTTCGCCAGGCTTGCCGTTTCCCCCTGGAGTAAAGTTGGCGGACCTTTGAAGAGATCGCCGAGCGCTTACACTTCGCTAGCTGATCCACCCGCTCTGCCCCTCGATCTTCCAACCGTTGTCTCCGCGCCGGACCACAAGTGTCGTGCCGGCACCCGTTAACGGGCCAGCTAGCCAACCGACATCGATCTCAAGTTTATTCTCGGTGGTGCGCTTGATGCCAATGATGGGATCTTTGAACTGATGTGAGATGATCAATTGCTTCAGTGCGCGGATATCGTCGGAACCCACTCCGGCAGCAGCCCACGCTTCCGCCGCTCGCCATCTCCCTCTCAGGACCCGCCAGACGCATAAGTCCCAGCTTCTGGAGATCCATGACGAAGTAGCTGCCCTCAACGCTCGGATGACAGCGCGAAGGGACGACTCATGCTTCTCACGAGGCCAGTTCGCGAACTCTTCGGACCGAGCATCGGGTCTGCGGGAGCCGTGCCAACGCAGACCACAGCCGAAACATTGCTGGGCCTTATCGGTCGCGAGCCGCTTGCCGCAGCGCGGGCATTTCGGCTTCCTGCTTTCCTGGAGAGTGTGAGTGACAGTGACGTACCAGTGATTCCCAAGCGATAGGGGCAATAATCGCATGAAATCCGTCGACGCCCTGAGCCACTCCCAGAACTTGAGCTTGGATCTTCGAGACCGAGATTTCATTGGGAACAACGAAGCACCCCCAGAAAAAGGTGTTCGTCCGATAACCGAGGACAGCGCAGCCGCCCGCCGACATCAGCCTTGATGATACCAAGCCCGCCACAAGACGCTATGCCACGTTCGCTAGCGAGTAGATCGACCTGGCAACTGGACGCCGTCCCGGAATCATCGATTCGCGGCGAAGATTGAACCCATGAAGCGAAGTCGTGACGGTGCTCTGTGCGACGAAGCTTGTCGCCATGCTTTCCAAGCTGCCGAATTGCGTGCCGTTCCAGGCGGATGAGTTCGGCATGCCCAGCGATTGCGTCGCCCGGTGCGACGAGATCTCTGCCCTGGAGACATGGAGACAGCAGAAGTCCGCATCGCCGCCAGCGCGATGGGGCGCCTCGATGCCACGCGATTGGGAGACGTCATCAAAGCCACCGCCGATGCCATCGACTCGGACTGCGACCCCAACTGAGCTTGAGGCGGCTGGATGCGTTCATCCGGATTGATCATGCGTCCGCTCCCTCCGCCGTTTCAGCGCTGAGCAGGAACCGGGTGTGGAGCAGCTCGCAGGGACCGGATTTTGAGTCCGGTACGTCTGCCATACTTGTGGTATTGGAAACAGGTTGCAGCGATGCTCAAAGTCTTTGGTGTCAAGGCGATTACGATACCGCCCTGATCAACCGACATCGTAAAAGCATTGGGCTGATATTGCCAATCCTGTTCCCATATTGTTTGGCAAGGACTTCGATGTGCTGAACCGGCTCGCCTACGGGTTCACGACTTCGTGGCCGAGCCCCAAGTCGCCGAAGGTGCAAGAGGCCGAGGACGCTCGGCGGCAACTCATCGAGGAAATGAAATTCAGCGTTCCTCACGAAATCAGGGTCAACGGGACGATTATCAGGCGATACTCGTCCCCTCGAAGCACGGCTTATACACGGCGAAGATTCTGATTTCGCCCTGGGCTTCACGCCGATGTGGTAAATTGGACGACATTAACGCGCAATGCCTGTCCCGCAGACTTCATCGCAGGCTTTATTGGACCACCTGCAATCCGGGGATCGCTTGCATGAGGTTCGAAATGGCCGATTCGGGAAACGCAAGCGACTCGACCTTGAGCGATCGCAGCGATTTGAGTTCTTTCAAATGTTCGAGTCCCTGCTCGGTGATCTTGCAGTGCGAGAGTGTGAGGTAGCGAAGGTTTGGGATCTCCTTCAAGATGGCCAGCGCGGCATCGGTGATAGCCGTTGCCGCTAAGTCAAGTGATATCAAGCTTTGTTGTTCTCGCAGCGCTGAGATTCCAGAATCGGTAACGTCCGTACGGCTAAGGTCCAGGGTTCTCAAACGCGCAATCGCTGCGAGCGTTTGCACTCCGATGTCGGTGATCCCCGTTCCTCCCAGATACAACGTATTCAGCATTGGAAGATCGTTCAAATTGTCGAGTCCCGCGTCGGTAACTCCTGTGTCGGTAAGATCCAGTTGCTTGAGTTGCTCGAGCCCGCGGAGTAATGTCAATCCGTTATCGGTTATCTTCGTTCTCGAGAGATCCAAGCGCCTGAGGTTTCGGAGCCCCGAAAGCTGCGTCAGGCCGACGTCTGAGATTCCTGCGCCGTGAAGCTGGAGTGTATGAAGCTGCGAAGATGTTTTGAGCGTTTCAAGCGCTCTATCGGTAATCAGCGACGATGCGACAGATAGCTGGTGAACGGTTGGAAAGCGACCAAGTAAGAGCAGGTCGGAGTCTTCGATCCGATCGTTGGCAAGGAGATCGATGATTCGCTCATCGGACTCCCGCCACGTCTTACCGCCGAGCCTGCTGACGGCCGCGATGCCGAATTGCTCGGCGGCCTCGGGTTCGCTCGGCGGTTTGGGGCGGTACTCGCCGGAGCTTGGAGGGTAGCGCCAGGTAAGGTCGTTTTCTCCGATCTCGATGACTTCCGCATCACGGACCAATACGCCGAGACCGTGCTCGCCGTCCCAGGTGCAGGAGAAGCAAAAGCCCAGCACACTCAAGTCGATCCGACGGTCGTCGATGACCGAGAGGTGGTTGAGCGCGATCACATCCTTCAACGTCGCTCTCGAAGACGGTTCAGGGATCAAGAGCTCATCATAATACGGCCCCTTCGTGCCTGGCTCGGCCGGACCGCGCCAGTCTCCCCAAGAGCTCCGATAATAATCGTAGAGCGCATCGACGACTCGGTTGCAGATCTCGTCTTGGCGCTCGAGAAATTGCCGAAACGCCTGCTCTTGCCGCTCGGTAGGCCGACTCCAGCCTGGTTGGAACATCCGCAGAATGCGGGAAAATCGGCGCCGAAAGGGAGGATACGATGGCTCCTCCCAGGCGCTATTGAGCAACTCGAGCTCAACGTCAGACCCGCTCTTCGGTTGTCGTGAGGTATCATCGACACGCCCAGCCAGTGCCTCGGCGCGGAAGAACGCGCGTTGGGCGTAATCCGCGAAAATGTCGAGCCGAATCCGCCCCCGCCACCGCTCCAACACAGGGTCCCACGCGAGCGGACCGAAAAGAGGATGCTGCATTCTGAATTCCCTCGCAGGCTTCTAATCGATTGCACACGCTCCCGACAGTCGATTGCCTCAGATCCGGGGTGACTAGGATAAAACCGCGAGAGATAGAGCCGCAAGGACAGATAAAGCCGCAAAAAGGCCCCAAGGACATGCATCGCGCGGACATTCGCGCGCGATGCCTGTCGCGCTGGCTTCCTCGACAGGCAAACCTGTTCGACAAGAAGCGTAGGATCGGCGTCGCGCTGGATCATGGTCCACCTCCACGCGTATCCTACCCACAGGAGCCACACCAATCGCGGCGTCGCCGCGATAGAGCAGGAGAGCAGAGAAAGTAGTGAGCAGAGCAGAAATACGCTTCGCCTGGGCTGCGCCCCGTTTTTTGGTCCACGGCTAATGAGAGTTCGTTCAACGACTGTGCAGATCAACTTGTCACTATGCAACAAGCCTTTTCCGATTCTCCTTCCGATCGCAGGCTGCACTGAATTCGTTCGGCGTCGCATACGACAACGAACTGTGCGGCCGCACCGCGTTGTATTCCCGCCGGTACCAGGCCCCCTTTGCTCGAGCGTCCGCGACGTCCTCGAATTCTACCCGCTCTAGGAACTCGTCGCGCAACCGACTGTGGAATGACTCGATATATCCGTTCTCCCAAGGGCTTCCTGGTGCCACCGGGATTGGGTCGGCCCCCGCCCTTGGCAGCCAACCCACCAAAGCCTCGCAAATGAATTCCGATCCGTTGTCGCTTCTGATGCGGGTCGGCGCCCCGCGACGACCGATCACCCGGGCCAAGATCCGACGAACATCAGCTCCCCTTATCGACTCGGCTGGGTGCAGGACCAGGCACTCCCGAGTATATTCGTCCACCAGCGTCAACCACTTGAGAGGACGACCGCTGGCGGTCCGATCGTGGATGAAGTCGCAGGTCCAAACGTCGTTCTTGAACTTCGCCGGTTGCTGGACGCAACTGTTGGCGCTGACCCCCGGTTTGGGGCCCAGTTTTCTCGTTTTTCTCAGCCTCAACGGTCGACGCAGTCCCAGCTCATTCCAGAGCCGCCGCACCCGTTTGAGGTTGACCGACCAGCCACGCCGGAGCAGGAGGGCATGGATTCGCCGGTACCCGTAACGCGGATGCCGACGCGCCAAGCGTTTCATCTCCCGGCTCAATGCCGGCTCGTCAGCCCGGCGCTTGCGGCGATACCGCAAGGTCGAGCGAGAGCGATCCATCACACGGCACGCCCGCCGCTGAGAGACCCCGAAGTGCTCTCCCAGGAAATCCGCGGCGGTTCGTTGCTCGTTAGGTGTCACCACTTTTTTTTTGCGATCTCCTGGAGCATCGCCTTGTCCAGGAGCAAATCAGCCACCAGCCTCTTGAGGCGGTCGAGCTCGCCTTCCAGCTCGCGGCAGCGGCGATCGGTAGCATCCTGGCCGGGCGCCTGCCGCTGCCGCCACTTGTAATAGGTAGCCTGGGCAAAGCCCTGCTTGCGGCAGATGTCAGAGACTGTCAGTCCCTTGGCCAGGTCGTGGTCGGCTTCACGCAGCAAGCGTGCCACTTCCTCGGCGGTCCTTCGCCTTCTCATGAGTCCCTCCGTGGCTCATCCTACCGGGAGACTCTCATTTCGGCCGGACCAATTTTTGGGGAGCAGGCCACGCCTGGTCTCCTGCGGTCTACTTTCTACTTTCCACCGGATTTTGAGTCCGGGACGTCTGCCATCAACGTGGCGTTGGCAATATGTTGGAGTGACACTTAAAGCCAGTCGTTTCAAGGCGGTTACGATGCCGCCCTGATCCAGGCAAATTGTCACGGCATTGGGCTGATATTGCCAATACTGTTCCCATTTTGTTCCCAATTCGGCCTAGCGGATTTCCATAATCACGCGCGACGGCTCTCCCGCCCGGCCGGCGTGAATGCGCGGGAGATAAACGATCTCCCAGCCGCCGAACCGGGGGGGCGATCTGTTTTTTCCTCCTCAAACGGAGGCTACCGGCCGTGATCCGGCCGGTCATCGTTTAGGCGGAATCGGCCCGGGAAGGCCGGGGGTCGCCGCCTCGGTTTGCGGCGTCACGACGGTGATCGAATGGCTCAGGCCTACGCGCTCTATGAACGCGACGTCGTTGAAGTCGCTCATCGGCTCCGGGAGCGCGCCGCTGCCGTAGAAGCCCAGCTTGACCACGTTGTTGTGCTCGGGCTTGTCATCGTGCACGCGGACGGCGTAGGCGATATCGTCGCGGAACCAGCACGCTCCGGGCGCCGACGCGCTGGACCCGGTGGGCAGGAGATAGCGACGCGAGAACCAGCCGGTGCCGGTTTCGCGGACAGCGGCCTGCATCGTGATGTATTGGTTTGACCAGGGCCGATCGGCGGTCGTCTCGTTCCCGCTGAAGTGGTAGAGCCGGCCGCGCGCCCCGAAGCCCGCCTCGGGACGCCATAAGAGCGACATCCGATGCGCGGCGTGGACGGCGAACGGCGTGGCCCCATCGCGGCCGGGCACTTCGCCGTTGACCCACTCCCGACGCGACTCGCGCCAGCGGCCGGCCGTCGTACGGACAAAGCGCCGAACCTCCGTACACGACCGATTGTTGGGCTCGGTCGGCTCGATCCGGCCGATGCACAAGGCCGGCGACGCGCCGTCGCGCGCCTCCACGGCGGCCACCGGCACCGCGCTGGCGAACTTCGATTCCTCCTCGCGCTCGAATTTCACTTCGCGGCCGGCGACGTCGATCAGCGAGAGCCCGATTGGGCGATCGGCTGAACGCCACAACAAGAGTGCAAGGCGGCCGTCGAATGGGGCCAGCGTCGGCTCTCCCACTGCGCCCGGGACGACGATCGCAGGGCCGATCACGGGATGTTCACCCGCCACCACGATTCTGCGCAATACGACCTTTTCGCCGGTGCGGTACGCCACCCATGTTGCGCCGTGCTGGTACGCGGCGGTCACGTCGCCGGCGACGCCCGAAGGCTCGACCACCGTCTCGGGCGACCAGCGTGCTCCGTCGTTGTCGACATCGATGCCGAGCCACTCGCGGAGTTGCAGCGCCCCCTTACGCGGCAAAAAGAGGAGGAGACGACCCTGTTTGGGTTCGCCATGCGTCACCAACACCGGCGCGGCATCGGCGCGGCCGACATCGTACTCATGGCCGATTTCCGTGCCCCAGTCATAGTTGATGTCGGCCACCACGTTCTCCTCGCCCAGGATCCCGTTCCAGTTCCAGTCGATCAGGGTCGAATGGCCGTCGGGGCTCGGCTTGAGCTGGTACTGATAAGGAGTCATCGCCAGGAACTGGACCTTCTTGATCGGAAACGGCAGCCGCTCCGACAGGTGCCGCTCGTTGAGCACCAGGGACGAAAGCGCCCCCTCCGAGTAGACGCACAGGTCGAGGCGGTGGCCGGCGCCTTCAATATACGTATAACTCATCACACTGTTATAGATCGGGCAATTGTGCGGCTGAAAGGCGTCGTGGGGCAGGCCTAGCTCGTGCCCGAACTCGTGCGTCATCACGTCGTGGACGGGCAGGCCGACCCGGAACTTCCCGCGGTCACCCATTAATAGCGCGTTGGCGAAGCCGGGTTCGCTCTCGACGCCGAAGAACGCCGAGTGGACGACGCCCCGGTGGGCGTACGAAGGATAGCGCTCGTCGAATTGCTTGAGGACGTTGTCGACGTCGGCGTGCGGTGTGGGCGGACGATAGATCGGGTGC
The DNA here is from genome assembly GCA_963830625.1 of uncultured Isosphaeraceae bacterium. GTDB lineage: Bacteria > Planctomycetota > Planctomycetia > Isosphaerales > Isosphaeraceae > CAWHMZ01. The sequence continues at coordinate 318,913 of CAWHMZ010000011.1, forward strand.
AGCGCGATCCCTCGGCTGCCGTCCGGGTTCGCGACCGGGAGCGACGCGAAGTAGCGTACGGTCACGCCGACCTCGGTCCTGAGGAGCGGAACATCGACGTTGTTCGAACCGCTCGATCTCGACGATGGCGTCTTTGCGGCCGGGCTTGCAGCCCAGCGCCTTGAGGTCCAGCCCCCCCGGCCTGATCGCGCCCTGCTCCCAGGCGTCGGGCAGACCGTCCAGGTCGTCGTCGAGGAAGCCTTGTTGTGCCTCGCCCGGGTGCGCGGCGAATTGGATCGAGACTTCAGGGCCGCCGGCGGACGCGGGGAGCGTCCGCTTGCGGACCAGGTCATCCATGCCATTGCCGTCGATGTCGCCGGTGCGCCACCAGGCGTCGGTCTTCCACTCGGCGGCGGTCGGCAGCGCCCGAATCTCGACGGCCGAGGCGGGATCGCCGCCGGGGAGGAGTTGGCGACCCGCGATGATGTCGTGGCCCGCGCGGCCGAGGAACCTCCCCACCGCCAGATGCGCGCCCTTGCCGATTTCGAGCAAGCGCTCGGGGCTGCCGACTTGAAGGCCGGCACCGGCAAAGGCGATTGCGGCGGCATTGAGTCGACCGTCTGCGTCGATCCATACCAGCCGCTGGCGGGCCGGGGCGCCGAAGGTGCCGACGTCGATTTCCGTCGCGTCGCTTGATGCACCGAGCGCCAGCGAGCGGTCAAACCGCGGGCGTCCGCCGTCGCCGCGGCGGTTCAAAAGCACGAGAAGCCGGCCGTCGCCGCGCGGGACGAGCAAGTCGATGCGCCCGTCGTGGTTGATGTCGGCGGTCAGGGCGCGCGCGACCGACATCGGGAGGTCGGCTGCGGGGACTTCTCCCACGCGCTCAACGCGAGTGTACGTCCTGGTTCCGCGTTTCATGCCGAAGGCCAGGCGCAGCGAGCCGTCGCGACCCAGTGCGAGCAGCTCGTCGGCAGCATCTCCCGTGAAGGGGCCGACGGCTGCCGCCACCACATCGTTGCCGAAGCGAATGTTGGGCTCTGGGTCCTGCACCCATTTTCCCAGGGGCGATGTGCGCTCGACTGAGATGGTTCCCCCGGGAGGCTCGACCGCCACCAGGTCGGCCCGGCCGTCTCCGTCCGCGTCGCCAACCAGCGGGATCCAAGGGGGCTGGGCCCAGTCGCCCCACCAGCAGCGCGGGGCGCTCAGACGGAACGTCTCGTCGGCGCCCTTCGCGGCGCCCTGGCTCAAGGCCAGCAAGCTTAATAAGATCAACAAAACACCGCTTTTCGGTCCCATCGGCCGTCTCCCCATCGGTTACAGGGACTCATTTTGACCAGAGTGCAGCGAAGCACACGGTGGCGTTTGTCGTTTATTATTCTAAGTGGAACCGCAAAAGAAGTTCAGCAAAACCCGGATCGAGGATAAATTCCTTGCCTTCGGTGGTTCTGATCCTATTCGAGACCGGCCGGGTGCTGGAGTTCGCGATGTTCGAAGGCGGGCGATCGATTAACGACGGTGCGAGGACCGGATTTTGAGTCCGGTACTTCTGCCATTGCCGTGAATGTCGGCAACACGTTGCGGCGATGCGCACGAGCTTCTATCGCTAGCCTTCCCGTGCCGGCTCCACGACGCGATCCGCGGCTTTCCACCGGGCGATTCCCCCTCGTTCAACGCCCCGGAATCCCGGATGATTGGCATAACGAAATCCGCGGATTGCTTCTCTTTATAGATAGAAGGTCATCGGACCGGGAGGGATGGCGATGGCGGAGTCGATCGAATGCCCGGCATGTGGAGGAGAGTTGCACCCGGATGCGCCCCAAGGTCTCTGCCCGAGATGCTTGCTCGAGCATGCCCTCTCGGCCGAAGAGTCCGAGCCGTTGCGCCACGGCGCGTACTGTTCCTCCGGTATCCGCATGTCGAGCGGCTTGAACGGGCCGCCCGATGCATTCAGCCCGCACCGGCCCGCTTCGTTGCGAGGTACCCGAGATGAGGGGGGCGCCTTGGGGCCCGATCGGGACTGCACGCCCGGCATGATCCCCTTGCACGAATGGGGCCGGTACCAGATCTTCGGCGAGATCGCCCGCGGCGGCATGGGCGCGATCCTCAGAGGTCGGGACCGGGACCTCGGCCGCGACCTGGCCGTCAAGGTGTTGCTCGAGGATCACCGCGACCGCCCCGAACTGGTCCAGCGCTTCCTCGAGGAGGCCCGGATCAGCGGTCAGCTCCAGCACCCGGGAGTCGTCCCGATCCACGAGCTAGGCACCTTGGGTGATTCTCGGCCCTATTTCACCATGAAGCTGGTCGAGGGTCGCGATCTGGCGTCGCTCCTGGGCGAGCGCTGTTCCGCGACAGAGGACTGGCCCCGACTGCTCGGGATCTTCGAGCAGATTTGCCAGACGATGGCCTACGCACACTCGCGGCGCGTCATCCACTGCGACCTCAAGCCGTCGAACGTCATGGTGGGGAGCTTCGGCGAGGTGCAGGTCATGGACTGGGGCCTGGCCAGGGTCCTCGGGCGAGGCGCGGGGGGCGACGTGGTCGAGACGCCGGCCGGTGGCGCGAACCCGGTGAAGTCGATCCGGGGAGACGCCGGCCAGGACGAGCATGGCTCGCGGGCCGGATTCCGTCCTCGGCACCCCGGCTTACATGGCACCCGAGCAGGCACGCGGCGAGAATTCCCGGCTGGACGAGCGGACCGACGTCTTTGGGCTCGGCGCCGTCCTTTGTGAGATCCTGACCGGCGAGCCGCCGTTCGTGGGGCGCGACCTCGCCGAGCTACAGAGGCTGGCCGTCGATGCCGACCTCGCGGGGGCCTGGGAGCGCCTCGACCAGAGTGGCGCCGAGCCCGACCTGATCGCGCTGGCCCGACGATGTCTCGCTCCGCTGCCGCGCGATCGTCCGCGCGACGCCGGCGCGGTCGCATCGGCGATCACCGCGCATCACCGCGGAGTTCAGGAGAAGCTGAGACAGGCCGAGCTGGCGAAGGTCGAGGCCCAGGCGAAGGCGGCCGACGAAAAGATGCGGCTGCGGCTGGCCGTGGGCCTGGCTGCGGCGATCGTTGTCCTGGTGCTGACGGTCGGTTTCGGCGGGGCCCGGCTCGCGTGGGACCGCCAGCGCCGCTCCGCGCGGCTCGAGCTGGCCGTTCGCGACGTCGAGCTGCTCAAGCTCCAGGCCGAACTGGCCGGCGACGACCCGGCCAAGTGGGCCGCGGCCCGCGACGCCGCCCAGGGCGCCTTCGAGCTCCGCGACGACGCCCGCGACGATGCGACCCGGTTCCGCGTCGCCGAGCTGGCGGCGGAGATCCGCCAGAAGGCCGACGAGAATGAGGCCGACATCCGGCTGCTCGAATGGCTCGCCGGGATCCGAGAATTCAGCGACGGAGCGGGCTTCTGGCAGACCGTCGGCGACTACGCTGCGGCGTTCCGGTCCGCGGGTCTCGATCTCAAGCGGCAGCCGCCCGAAGAGGTGGGGCGTTCAATCGCGCGACGACCCGCCCGGGTGGCCCTGGCGATGGCGACCGCCATCGACGACTGGGCGGTGCTGCGGTACGAACACGGCGGCCGCGAGCCGGCCGCCCGGTTGATCGCCGCGGCGCGAGTGGCCGACCCCGACCCATGGCGCGGCCGGCTGCGGTCCGCCTTGCTGGAGCCCCGCGAGTCGCGCCGGGCGGCCCTCCGGGACTTTGCCCGGTCGGCCCCCTTGCCCGAGCTGCCGCCCGCGACCCTCGCCCTGCTCGGCAGGGCCCTGAAAGATGCCGGCGACCTCGCCACCGCCGAGTCCGTTCTGCGGCCCGCCCAGCGACGCCATCCCGATGACCTCGAGCTCACGATCCTCCTGGCCGAGACCCTCATGATGCGGTCCCGAACCCAGGAGGCCACC
>CAWHMZ010000012.1:0-717109 GCA_963830625.1 uncultured Isosphaeraceae bacterium
CCGGCTGGCCAGCAAATAGTGCAGAGTCTTGCGTTGCTTTTCTTCGGCGATGGCCGTGGCCACCAAGGCCGGCGTCAGCACCAGCACCAGAATCTCCTGGCCGACCGCGATGCCGCAGAACGCAGAGAAAGCAAACCACTTGACCATATACGACGGCAGCTCGCCGCCGAAATCCACCGTCCACGCGGAGTACACGCCCCAGAGGATCACAAGGAGCACCACCGCATAGAAGGCCCGGCGGAGGTAAAACCGGCCGCGCCGCGCGGTCGTCAACAGCTCGAACGTGAAGACCGGGCCGGGAAGCATCGGCGACCCTCGCGACGATTGGGCGAACCGACTGGTACCACGAGACGAAACGGTGTCTGACGAACGTCCAAGATACACGGCCCAACCGCCGGCGCGAAGCCGAGCGAATTCAGTCGCACGCCCCGCGTACACTGCGCCAGCGCGCACAGACTGCCGTTGTGGTAACCTGTGAGTGGCCGCCATCAACACGGCGAAGAAGGCATCGTCTGTTCAGAATGACGGCTTACGTTTTCGGCGTCGGTAGAAGCCAAGCCTGCGGCCCATCGCGAGATGAATGTCCCCGATTACTTCAACCGCATGAACCCCGACCTGCTGCGGCTCATGCCGCCCGATGCGCAGGTCGTGCTCGAAATCGGCTGCGGCGCGGGGGTCCTGGCCGAGGCGTACCGTAGGATCAACCCCCGGGTTACCTATCTCGGCTTCGAGAAACTTCCCGAGGCGGCCCAAGCTGCCCGGTCAAGCGGGCGCATCGACCGAGTGGTCTGCGGCGACGTCGAGGCGATCGAGCTCACCGGCCTTGATCTGTCAGATTCGGCGCCCAGCGTCGACTGTCTGGTGTTCGGCGACGTCCTCGAGCACCTGGTCGACCCCTGGGCTGCGCTTGCGCGACTGGCGCGATTCGTGCGAGAAGGGGGTCAAATTCTGGCGTGTATCCCCAACGTTCAGCACTACTCCGTGCTCACGAACCTGCTGCGCGGCAAGTGGGAGTACCGGGCTGAAGGACTGCTTGACCTCACCCACCTGCGATTCTTCACGCTTCAAAGCATTCAGGAGCTCTTTGCCCGAGCGAGCCTGCAAGTTTTTGAAGTTCAGCCCCGCTGGTGGCGCGATGCCGAATTTGAGCGGTTCCAGCAGATCATGTCGCCGGTCTTGACTGCTCTGGCCATCGACCCGGCGGCGTTCGCCTGGCAGGCTCGGGCCGTCCAGTACGTCGTCCGAGCCATCCGGGCGAGCGAGGGCCCGGGGCGGATGATTGTCCGGTCGCTCCTCGGTTCCACGGTCGGCAGCAACGTGCGCGTGGGCGAGCCGAGCGAGTTCCTGGCGACCATCCCGGGCGTCCGCGTTCGGAGCGGAACTCGCGTTCTGTTTGACGAGCTGAGGCCGACCAAACCGGATGAGCGACGCATCTTCATCGAGCAGCGCGTGATCATCGCGGTCGCCGATCATCGGCTTTTGCAGCAAGCTCTGCTGGCAAACGGCTATCTCATCGTCGGCGAGTTTGACGACGATCCCGACCACTTTGCGGATCTGGTGCAGACCGACTACTTCGCGCTTCGGAGTTGTCATTGCCTTCAAACGACCACGGACGTGATGGCGGAAAGACTGCGCACCATCAATCCCCATGTCGCAGTCTTCCCTAACGCAGCAGCCGCACTCGCCTCACTGCGCACCAATGCCGGCGACGGTTACCCGCTCGCGCCGGTCACGATCTTCTTCGGCGCCTTGAACCGTGAGGCCGATTGGGCGCCGATCTTACCTGAGCTAAACCGTGTGCTCAGAGCGCAAGGCCAGCGGCTGCGCGTGCAGGTCGTGTACGATCGCGCGTTCTTCGATGCGCTCGAAACCCCGCACAAAGTGTTCGAGCCCCTCGCTACGTACGACCGTTACCACGAGCTGTTGCACCAGGCCGATCTTGCACTTTTGCCCCTCGAGCCGACCCGGTTTAACGAACATAAATCGGACCTCAAGTTTCTCGAGTGCGCCGCCCACGGCGTAGCGGCCCTGGCGAGCGTTACGGTTTACGGCCGCACGATCGTCCACGGAGAGACCGGGCTCTTGTACCGTTCGCCCCAGGAATTCGCCGGCAGCCTGCAACGTTTGATCGACGACGCCGGTCTCTGCCGCCGGTTGGGCGAGAGTGCCCGACGCTACGTTGCAGCCAACCGCATGCTTTCCCAGCACTTCCGCCTGCGCTATCAGTGGTACTGCCAGATGTTCGACCGGCTCGGTGAATTGAATGCCGAACTCGCCGCACGCGTGCCTTCGCTTTTTCAGCGCTGAGCGCGACTGCGAGCTGCCTGCCGCACTGTTCCAACCTGCTCGCTGGCCTTGGCCAGCCGGCACTCCAGTAACCGCCGTTCGGGTTCGGAACACGTGAGCGACAGCGCAGCTCGCAGGCACTGGGCCGCTTCGTCATGCCGCCCCTGCCGCGAAAGCAGCTCGCTGCGCGTGGCATGCGTGAGATAGTAATTCTCGAGCGCGGGCTCATTTGCAAGCTTTTCTATCGTCTCGAGCACCGCGCCCGCTCCTTCGACTTCGGCCAGCACCACCACGCGGTTGAGTGCCACCGTGGGCGAGGGCGCCACGGTAAGCAGTTGATCGTAAAGCTCGAGGAGATACGCCCAGTCGGTTTGATCGAAGCACGGCGTGATCGCATGGACCGACGCGATCGCCGCTTGAATATGGTACTCGGTCAACTCATCGCCCGCGGCGGCGAGGTCGAGGTGGTGCAGCCCGCGGTCGATCAAGGCACGGTCCCAGGCCGAGCGATCCTGGTCGCGCAACAGCAGCAGGTTGCCGGTTGAATCAACCCGCGCCGGTAATCGCGATGCCTGCAGCAGGAGCAATGCGAGCAGAGCATGCGTCTTGGGCAGATCGGTTTCGCGCCGCCGTACCAGGAGCGCACCAACCGGATCGCTTCGGCGCAAAGGTCCGTCCGCACCAGGTCTTCCCCCTGGTGTGCGGTGTAGCCTTCGTTGAAGGTCAGGTAGATCACCCGCAAGACGGAATCGAGCCGTTCTGACAACTCGGGCGCGGCCGGGAGCGATAGTGTAATGCCCTCGTCTTCGATGCGCCGCTTGGCTCGCACCAGGCGCTGGGCGATCGTTTCATCCTTGACCAGAAACGCCCGCGTGATTTCCGCCGTGCTCAACCCGCTTACGGCCTTGAGCGTCAGGCGCAACGCGCCCGTCGGGCGGCAGTGCGGGATGGCAGCAGGCGAAGATCATGGCAAGCTGGTCGTCATCGAGTGCGTCGTCGTGTCCGGCGCGCGCCGGGCCGGCTTCGGTCTGCGCTGTCTCGGCTCGCAGCCGCGCAGTGATGACTTCGGCCTTGCGTTTCAGCGCTGCGCGGCGCCGCAATTGATCGATTGCTTCATTGCGGGCTGCGCCACCAGCCAGGCAGCCGGGTCGTCTGGTATCCCATGAAACGGCCAGAGCCGCAGTGCCTTGAGCATGGTCTCCTGCACCACCTCTTCGGCGAGATCAAGATTCTCGAGGCCGAAAATCCGGCACAGAGTTGCCAGCATCCGTCCGGCCTGGCGGCGGAACAGATGCTCCACCAGCTCAGAGACTCCCGCGGAAATAGAGGGATCGTGTTCGCGCGTCATGGCCGCATTGTACCCGACGCCGACGACGTTCAGGGCATCTCGTCGATTTGCCGCACCTCGAAGTTACCGTACCCCAGAAGCGGGCAATCGCGCACGGTCGCGACGGCATCGTCGTAGTCGCGCGCTTCGATCAAGTAATAGCCGCCGATGATCTCCTTGGTTTCGCTATACGGCCCGTCAACGACCGAAGTATGGTTGCCCTTCTGCGTCATGAACTTGCCGCCGTCGCCTGTGAGCTTGTGGCCGCCGTGTAGCCGGCCGGCCTCGGCGAGCTTGCGGCTCCAGCTCCCGAGTTTCGCGCAGGGCCTGGTGGTCTTCCGGCGAAAAAGCCTTGAACGTCGACGGCGTGGTCGAAATCAACAAAAGAAACTTGGCCATGGGTGTCTCCTTGCGGTTTTAGGAATGCTGCGGCCTTTTTCGCGCATCTCGTCGATTTGTCGGACCTCGATCTTGCCGTATGCCACGTGAGGGCAGTCGCGAGTAATCGCGACGGCATCGTCATAATCGCGGGCTTCGATCAAGAAGAACCCGCCGATGATCTCCTTGGTCTCGCTGTACGGACCATCGACGACCGAAACCTGACCCGACTTCTGGGTCATACGCTTGCCCCCTTCGTCCTTGAGCTTCTGTCCGCCGTGGAGCTTGCCGGTCTCGGCCAGCTTGCGGCTCCAGTTCCTGTACTTGGCGATCAAGTTCTGATGTTCCTCCGGTGAGAAACTGCTGAAGGTCACCGGCGTTTCCCACAACAGCAAAAGGAATTTGGCCATGGGTGTCTCCAGTACGCGAGTTAAGATCCGGCGAATTGCGCGATGGGGCGACCGAGCTACGCGGCGAGTACCTTGCCGTGCCAGCGAGCTGGTGGCCCGTCGTCGCGCGAACTCAATGAAGACGAACAGCCCAACGCAAAATCGACAAGAATCCGCGTCGCGGCGGCGCGCTTGCGGGCACATCGTGGAGACATCATTCCCGTCCGCTAGCCCGCTGGCGGAGCTAACTGGAACGTGCGCATTGTCTTGCAGGCGGTTCACGGCGTTGCGGGTGATGCCTCAGCGTTCGACCACCCCCTCGGTCCCAGCAACTTTGATTACCTTGACGTGGCGCAGGATTCTCCGCGGAATTTTCAAAACCACCTCCAGCTCGCCCGCCGCAAGCGTGGAAGACGTGAGCCGGGTCACCGCCTTGGGATGGAAGGCCCTTAGACCGGGCCCAGAGAGCGTATAGGCCTTGGTCTTGAGCAGGCTCGCTGTGCCCGTGCTGCTGGTGACGCCAACAAATAAGACGCTCATTTCGCCGGTGCCCGTCAGTGTCGCTTGTATGCTCAGGGTTGGTGCCGGCGTGGTGACCGTGATCGAGGTCAGGAGGACCGGAGCGCTCAGGAAAGATCCGGGAATTGAGACGGTGCCATAGATGGTATTGGTACCGGTGGGCCGCACCGTCGAGGCGCCCACGCTCCAGTAGCCGGCAGCATCGGCCGTCACCGCCGGCGCGATTGCGGGTGCCGAGGGCGCTCCCGAGGCGTAAAGTTGCACAACGAAGAATGGCGGGGCCGTGCCGCTGAACGTCGGCTCCGTGGTGTCAGTAACGCCGTTCGCGGCATTGGGGCCATTCCCCGCGACCGGCGCAAGGCTGCCGGTGAAGGCGACGTTCTGGCCCGTGCTCAGAAGGACCGCCGAGCTGATGGCCGTACCCACGTCAACGTTGGAGTCCATGATCGTGACGGTCACCGGCAGGGCCGTGCCCGGCACGAATTGAGCGGTCAAGCCGGCGGGATAAGTGAACGACGTGCTGACCGTAAAGACGTTGGCTGAGTTCGGCTCGCTCACCGTGCCGCTACTCGTCAGGCCATTACCCCAATTGATCGTGGCCATGTACCCCGTGGGCTGGGCCGGGGGCGTATACAGGTTCAAGTCGGTGAATGCGGCGATCGGAATTTTGTTCAGCGGCAGCCCGGGAACCGCGTTGAATCGCAATCCGGTGGCTGTGATCGCGGACGTGACCTGGATCGTCACCATGGCCGGAATCGAGGTCAGGCCAAAGTTGTCAGTTACCGTGTACATGAATTCATCCGTGCCGGAAAAGCCGGGCTTGGGCGTGTAGGTGATGGCCCCGGTGGTCTTGTTAAACGAAGGCGGCGCCAGCATATCGCTGTCGCTGGGGCCCGACGTGACGGCGACCTTGGTTGGATCGAGCACGCCGGCGGAATTGGGGTCGGTCGCGTTTGCGAAAATGTTGATCAGGACCGGCGTATTGACCGGTGTGATTACGCTGATGTTCTTGGCGATCGGCAGGCTCGCGGTGACCACAATCGTCACCGTCGCCGGTTTCGAGGTCTCGCCGAAGTTGTCGGACACCGTGTACTCGAAAGTATCTGTGCCGGTAAACCCGTAGTTCGGCGTGTAAGTGATGGCTCCGGTCGCGGTATTGAGCATCGTCGACCCATCGCTTGGTGGCGTCGAGACGTTCACCGAAGCAGGATTGAGCATGCCGCCGGAATTGGGGTCGCTGTCATTGGCCAAGACATCGATCGCGATCGCCGTGTCGCCCGGCGTGGTAACCATGTCGGCGTTGGCGACAGGCTGCAGGTCGGCGGCCGGCGCGACCTGGATCGTCACGGTCGCAGCATTCGAAGTCTGGCCGAAATTGTCGGCCACCGTATAGGTGAACCGGTCCGTGCCGGTGAATCCCGTACTGGGCGTGTAAGTGATCGCCCCTGTGGTCGTGTTGAGCGACGTTGATCCATCCTTGGGGCTCGTGGCGACCGTCACCGTCAAAGGCACGAGCATGCCGCCGGGGTTGGGGTCGGTGTCGTTGGCCAGGACGTCGATTGCGATCGGTGTGTTTCCCGGCGTCACTTCATTGTCGTTGTTGGCAAACGGTGCTGTGGGCTTGAAGACCTGAATCGTCACAGTCGCAAGATTCGAGGTCACCCCGTAGTTGTCCGCGAACGTGTAGGTGAACTGATCTGTTCCCGTAAATCCCGTGTTCGGCGTGTATGTGACGAGTCCAGTGGCCGGATTGGGGGATGCTGAGCCATCGCTGGGGCCGGTGACAACCGTCACGGTCGAGGGTGCGAGCGTCCCGCCGGTGTTGGGGTCGGTATCATTGGCCAAGACATCAATTGCGGCCAGTGTGTCGTCCGGCGTCAGCGCGCTGTCGTTGTTCGCGACCGGCTGGCTGTAGAGTAGCCTCCGGTACTCCAGTAACTCCACATTAGGCCTGCCATACCGCTGATTTCGAATGCGCGCGCCTCTGACGGTTTACAACGACGGTGAGGAATCATGGGAGGGGACCTTGTGACGACTTCGCCATGCGGTGCGCCGGCCCGGAATCAGGCCATCACCATCGCCCACCGCCGCCCGCCGGGGCTCAAATCTCCCCAGGTCGCCCCAAGTTTCCCAATTTCTCGAATGCAAGTCGAGTAAAAACTTTCGATTCGAACGATTTTTGGGACCGGATCGAGAAATGCCGTGCGCGGGGCCAGGAAGCTCGTGATCAAGCGGAGCCCCGGAAGGTGACCTTCACGACGTAGTTGCCGGCGGCCCGCCCGCTCGCGGGATTGACCGGGATGTGGAAGTTGCCGAGAAGCGCATTGCCCGCGTTGTCGATGACGCCTTCGTTGAGGGTCACGTTCGGGGCCACCGAGATAGGATTGGTGCCGGAAATCCTCAGAGCGCGAATCTGACGGAGGAGGCGGCGTTTCGCCTTGATGGTGAGCAGGACGCTTTGGGCGTCGGTCGGCAGGTTTCCGGCCGGCAGCAGGCTCACGTTGGTGGGATGGATGGCCGTTACGCCCGGTCCGGCGAAGGTGTAGTTGCTCGCATTGAGGAGGGTGGCGGTATCCATGCCGCTGAGATCGTCGCGGAAGGAAACCACGACTCGACCCGGCCCGACGACGGACTCTCCGACTACGACCGGCGAGACGGTGTCGATCACGACTCGGCCGTTGTCGGTCAGGGGGATCTGGCCGCTAGGGGCTCCCGCGGGCGGCGTCACGGTCGCCGTGATGGTGTAGATGCCGTCGGCGAGCGGTCCGGAGGTGAAGGTCCATGTGCCGCTGGCAGTCGCCACCGCCTGGCCCAGGGGCTCCGTGGTGTCTACGCCGGAAAGACGGGCATAGAGCGCCACGAGTGCATAGGGCACCGTCGTCCCGCTGAAGGTGGGCTCATCGGTGTCGGTATAGCCCTCAGTGGCGTTGGGTCCGTTCGCGCTGACATCCGCCAGCCCGCCGGTGAGGAACACGGCGTTGCTCGAGAGGTTCGTCGTCGTCACGGTTGCGGTATCCATCACCGTAAAGGAATTCCCGCTCTGGTCGCTGACCGTGACTGCGACTGAGTAGGTCCCCGCCTTCAGATACGTGTAGGTTCCCTGCACGGCGAAGCTACCGTTGCCGCCAGAGACGGTCGCCGGCGTGGTATTGCCATCGCCCCAGGCGATCGAGGCGGTGAAGATCGACGACAAGTCGCTCGTATTCTGATCGGTAAACGTAGCGACAGTGCCACTGAACAACTGCGAGACAGGCGTAACGATGGGTTGGCTCGTGGCGGTGTAGGTCGGGATCTTTATGATCGCCTGGCCCTGGCCGAACGACGTGGGTCCATTAGCCGCCACGACGGTGACGGTGGTCGCATACGAGCCCGCCGCCCCATAGGTGTGAGTTCCCGAGACGGTGAAGGCGGTCGGCCCTCCGCCGACTGTGCCGATCGTGGTCTGGCCGTCGCCCCAGGCGATCAAGGCGGTGAATTCACTGGGCGAGTTATAGGTTGAGCTTGGGGAGACGAAAAGGGCAAGTGGGCCCGCGGCTGGCACTGGCGCACCCGGAGCCCCGTGGATCGTGTTGACCGACACCGAGAACGCCAATGCGGCAACGTCGGCTGTTCCGACGACACTGGCATGATCGCCGCTCGTATCCGTGACATTGATCGTCGTGGAATAAGTTCCGGGCTGGGCATACGTGTGCGTGCCAGCGACCTGGAACGTGTCGGGGATCAGAATAGGGCCGCTAACCGTACCGGCGCTGGCCGGTGTTCCGTCACCCCAGTTGATCGAGACCGTGAAGTCGCTGGGCAAGGCGCTGGGATTCGTATCGAAAAGTGTTGCCACATTAGCAGTGAACGAAGTCAACTGAGTGGTTGAGACGTTCTCAGCCACCAAGACCAGCGAGAGCAACGCTCGGGCCTCCAGCAGGTCGAACGCGCCCGAGCCGTGGATTCTTCGCCTGCTCGCCCCCATGATCCTTTCGCCCCCTCGACGATCCGACTAGTACTGGGAAGTTTGCTGAATGCCGAACGCACCGTTCTTCGTGATGCTCAGTCCGTTCAAGATCGCGACTTGGGCTGTCTCGATGGCGTTGTCCTGGCTGAGCGTGTACAGCGACGACGTCGGTGCAGACGTGCCGGCGGGCGGAATGGTTTCCAGGAGCGAATTCAGCAGCGATCCCTTGGGTGCTCTCCTTCTGGCCCGATGATCTTCTTCGAGATGAGGGTCTGGAGTGCGTACGACCCATCCTGGGCCTTCGCGGTCCCTTGCGGCGACTGGATGAAGATGTTGACCAGTTCCTGTCCCAGGAGCGCAACGCGCTGAGATGTGTAGAGCGTGAATGCGCTGGTCGTCGCCGCACTCGGGCTCGTTGTATTCTGAATCGAGGAAAAATAGGTCGCCCGGGCCTGGTCGTAGTCGCTTTGGAACGACGCGAAGGCCTGCTGAATCTCGGCGCTCATCGCCTGCTGCTTGCGGTTGAGCACCCTCAAGTGAGGCGACAGTCCGCTGACGACGACTGACAATCCCTGAGTCGTTTTGCTGAGCACCACGCGGGCCTCGAGCGGGTCGAGCGCCGCTGGTACGAACGCGTGCTTCCGTTTCATGTCCGGATCGCCTCCGTGAGATCCCATGGGTTCGCGCGCTGCAACGGGTTCGACCCGAATGCAGTTCTTCCCTCCGTGAGTTTATCACACGATTAACAGACGTGCGCGAAAGAATCTGAAACGTGTGCAAGTCGGCGCACCCCAGTTGGCAGGAAATGAACGGGGCACTGACTAAAGCATCCAAATCGGTCTAACAAGGCCGACTTGTGGCATTTCCAGGATATTCCGTAGAATCGCGCCAATCCGGACGATGTGTACTTCGACAAAGCTGATTTAGCATGCCGGATTAGATCTGGCGGTGCGATCATCCCGCGCCGTTCGCCGGCGCTCTCCTGAACGCCGAATGTTCAACCGTCCCGAGCTGGGAAGGTGATATTCATGCAAGGACGCATTCGTGCCTGTATCGCGTCTGCGGCGCTTCTGACGGCGCTTGCGCTCGCGCCGGTGCGAGGCGATGATTGGCCGTTTCGTTGGAAAGCCGAGCCGGATCTGCCCAACACGCTGACGCAGATTGCGCGCTCCATTGATTGCATTGAATACAAGATCTTGGACGACGGAGTTGTCGTCATCAAGCAACCGGACGTCTGGGGTCAATCGCGGATGACGCTGTACCGCAAAGACTTTGAAGCCATGATGAAGGCCAGCGGGCCCAATGATTTCAAAGAGGTCCTTTCTGCGCGGATCGCTCGGTTAGACCAGGCATCGGTGGAAAGTCAGACGGCCCTGGGCGCGTCGCTAGGCGGCCCGGCTCCTGCGGCCGGCGGTTCGCGAGGACGGAGCTCGAGAAGTGCACCGGCGCAGAGCTCCGGCACGGCGGGGCATGGCGCAGCCAGTGCGGTGACTGCGCCGACTGTGATCGCGCTGCAGCCGTCGTCGAGCCCGAGTGGCAAGGCGGCCCAGTCGAGCTCGCCGAGCAGCTCATCCGGCTCCGGCGGCGACTCAGGGGGATCGGGGAGCCCTGGGGGCTCCGGCGGGGGCGGCAGCAGCGATCCCTACAGCAACGCGGCGGACCTCTTGAAAACGCCGCTTCCAACCTTCGACGAACCATTTGCGCTGCTCACCAGCAAAGGAGCATTCCAGAAGCTCGACGACAAGCTCGGGCTCGAGCCAACGATCTTTCTTGAAGAGAAGAAACGGTATTTCGATCACTTGAACGAGATCCGCCGCGTCAACATCGGCGACGACAATGCCGATTCCGCCGGCTACGGGCTCTATCTGATTCGAATGCCGGTGTCGATCCAGCCCGGCGAGCTCACCTTGAAGGGCCACGGTGCGCTCCTCACCGTGACGGCTCGCCACGAATTCGATCCGACGTTTCTCAAGAACACCTTCCACAACCTCGTCGTCAATGACCTAGTCGACCAGCTCGCCCCCATCGTTTACGAGCTGATTCGCAACGGGGTCATCGAGAAGCTCGAAGACGACCGCGCCGACCTCGCGAAGAAGCGCGAGGAGTACTTCAATCAGCAGATGGAATACGCCCGAGTCTATGCGGAATTAAAGGAGATAAGGAATGACCTCAACAAGAGTCGAACTGATGTGGGCTCGCTACAAATCGAGGTACAGACCTACGAACAAACGCTCAAACCGGCTCTCACCGAGAGCCTCACGAAGAGCCTGACCGACCCACTCCAACCCATGGTCACTTCTGTCTTAAATTACGGGCAGAAGATACACATCGCATTCGAGGAAGCACGAACACAAGCATCGAAGTCCATTGCCAGCGGCGCGGCATATCAAGAGGCAATGTCTGAGGCCCAAAGTTACAATAAGATCGGCTTGGACCGAGTATTAGATGTGAAGAAGAGCCTCACCAGCCTCACGCGCTCGGATGACGAACTGGCCTTTGGAATCAAGCTGGTTGCGAGTGATCTCGCGAAGATCGAAGCGACGTTGCGACGACCACCCACTGGCCCTTCTTCGTCGACCTTGCTCCACGAAAACAAGCAAAGTCCCGGCAGCGACCTCCTGGGCACCGTTCAGGCAACAGTGAGCCAAGCGCCGGGAGCGGTTGGATCCGGCCCGGCGGCTGGAGCGCCTCCGGCCGCCTCAGCGCCGGACCCACGCGTTGATGTCAACGCCAGCCAGTCCAATCAGCTCGATTTCGAGCGCGGGCAGTATGAAAAGGCAATCAAAGCTCAGGTGGACGAGCTCCGCAAGCATATCGATACGCTCGAACCGCGATGGGAACGATTCGTAAAGGACGATGTCACGAACTTCTTCAAGGCATTCGATCCCAACACGCTGCAACAGGCCGTGGGCGACGCAACGGGTGACGCGTTCGTCGACTCGCTCCACGCCCGGGTAGAAACGTTCGTCGCAAACTACCGCATAATATACAAAGATATTAGCATAAAAGTTAAACCAGATCTTGAGCAGTATGTGCAAACGCTTAGCAAGATGACTCAAAAGAAGCAGAACATCGATCTTCTTACCAAGAAACTGAGCCAGCTCGCGGAGATGATGGATCGGTCGTTGTCCGCGGTCAAGAGCCAGGGAACGGACGTCTCCAGCCTCCAGTCTTCGGTGTTCATCGAGCAGGTCGCGGCCCGGGCCTTTCCCTCGACGCGATTCGGAGTGCGGACGTATCCGGTCGCACCTTCCGATATTGACGACGTGTTCCTGACCAAAGGCATTCAAACCATCGTTCGCAAGACCCGAGAGTCACTTCCCACCGAGGTCCCCCGCGCCACCGATGTCCGCAACTTCATCCGGCATGAGATTGAAGCGGCCTACGACCTGCTCGATCAGTACCAGTCCGACGTCGATTCGATTGCAATGTTGATTGAATCGCGGAACTACACCAAGCTGAAGAACCAGGCCTTCCCGATGCTCGTCGCGAAGTTGCCGGGCGACCTGCGCGGCCAGCTTGCTGAAGAACTTTCGATCCTTTCTTGGTGGGTCGCCATCGAGGCGGGATTGCTCGATCGCCAGCTCAAGAAGGACATGAAGGCGACGGCCGAGCTCAACGGAAACCGGGTTGCGCAGCAATTTGTGTGCCCCGATCTCTCCTCGCTGCGGTTCTACGAAAGAACCCCTTCGCCGGAAGCCGAGGACGCATTTGCCCACTACGTCCGGGCTCGCTGGCCGATGATCGTATTTGCACTCGACCCCGCCGTCGACCAGCAGAATATCGCCGACGCGCTGAGTCTCAGGCGCGACCTTCAGCTCGCCCTGGCTTTCTCATTCGCCACGGGAAAAATCAACTTCAGCCAGCTCGACCGTTACAACCACAAGATCGAGCAAGACTCCGAGACAATCGCACTGAACCGAACGGTCACCTCATTCTCGCACGGCAACGAAGTTTTCGGCTGGCGGTTTTATCCGCGTTATCAGAACCCGCCGCCGGAGCCGTCGAATCTTCATACGATCGCCAATACGCTGATCCGAAACGGGCTGGGGCGGAACTACCAGATGAAGAACAGCAAGCTCGAAGCCGGCCTGCGCGAGCTGACGGCCGTCATCATCATGCCGTCGTTCCTCGAGCGCGTCCGGTTTGACGTCACGGGCAACTGGTTTCCGCTGCACGATCCCGACGTGATGGAGGTCCCTACGGCCCGTATGCTCGAGCAGGGCCGCAAAGTCGTTGAACTGCGCCGGTCACTGGAAACAGCGGCCGAGTGCGAGAGCTACCGCCCCGAAGATCTCGATCGGCTGCGATCGCGCGTCGACCAGCTCGAGGCGATGCTGCCGATGCAGACCCGCCGGGTCAACGTCCCCTACGAGAATACGCTCGGCGGATTCCAGCTCTTCACGCCGGGCTCGACTGCGCTCGTACCCGAGGTGACCGGTTTCGAGGGAGTGGAATCGGTCGAGGAGGGTGCGTCGACCGACATCGTGGTCTTCGGCAAGCACTTCAGTTTACACGAGACCAAGGTCGTGGTTGGCGGCAAGGTCCTGGTACCCAACGACGTCACTCCCGCCACCACCAAGAGCCTGGCGGGCACCCAGGTCAACATCGTCAGCCGCGAGGTGATGCACCTCAAGCTTCCCCAGGACGTGCGACCCACCCAGATCAAGAACGTCGCGGACAAAACGCTCGCCAAGAAGGACGACTCCTTCAAGCCCAAGCCCTACGTCGAGCTTTACATCGCGACTCCCAATGGAATCTCGAACCGGCTGCTTATCCCCTACAAGTCCAAGGCAAAAGCGGCGGCGCCCATGGCCGAGCCATCTGCGGATGTTGAAGCCGGCTACGTGCTGCTCGACGACACGCTCAAGATCCAGGCCCGCATCACCCCGCAGCAGGGGGGAACCGCCAAGAAGACCGACACTGCGGCTCAGCCCAATACGCTCACCATTAAACTCGAAAGTCCCCAGTTCGATGCCTCCAAATCGACGACCGACGTCAAGCAGAAAACTGCCGCCGCGACCGATCAACAAGGCCAGACTCAAAAAGACTCGACCGCGAGTTCGCCTTCGGCGACCACCGACCAGACCAAGGCCGGCGCAAAACCCGCGAACGCGGCGGGGCAGGCCCAGAACTACGATTTGAAGATTGTCCCGTACAACAAATGGGACCAGATCAGGATCATGCCGACCCAACCTCCCGCGAACAGTACCGATTCGGTCGACGTGGAATTTCGCTTCCCGGTGGAATACGACGTATTCCTCAGCGTCAGCGCATCGGGCGTCCCATTCAAGGTCGGCTCGTACGTGATCTCGCACGATGCGATGACGAGGCTTGCAACCGACTTCCTCCAGAAGCTCAACGCCTACGGAAAGCTCATTGATCAGACGCGCGGCACCGAGATTGTGTCCAAATCGGTGCTGATCACGGTCAAAGGGTCGAATAAGGCTCCCAAAGCAACGCACAACCCGATGAAAGTGAGCATTCTGTTGTTCGCCGAGCCGGCGGCACCCACGGCTGACGCGACGAATCCCGCCGACGACAGTAGTTCAACCAACGCAAGCCGCTCGCTCGCTCCCACGGGCCCGACATCGTACCGGCTCCCGAGTCATGATGCTCAAATACCTGTCGACGCCGGCCTCGTGCCGGCGGAGTTTGTGCCCCGCCCGCCGGTGTCGGGCCTGCCCGCGCTGGCATCGGGCGAATTCCCAGCGCTGCCTCCGCAATCTCAGACGTCGGCCGCGCCCGCCGCGCGGCAGCGCGCAGTCTTCTGCCATTCCACCTCCAGCGGCTTGGAAAGTCCCACCGCCCCCGTCGCCAGCCACAAGCTCCAGTTCAGGCGCAACGAAATCCCGGCCTCGGCGCCCGGCTCGGCGGTCGTTGATCTCGCGCATCACCGGTAGCCCCTGAGCGCCTTTCCACGCCGTTCCACCTGAATGTAGCAATCTCGCTTGAGCGCCCTTGTCGTGGGAAGTGGTGGGTCGGTGCTGATTCCCCGTGGAATTCACACCAAAGTCGATGACTCGGCTCCGGGCTCAAATCGGTGTGTTAGACTAGCCTGGTGCGCGAGCGCGAATGGAATGCGCCACGCGATTTCCATTCCCGAGCGGCCTTCGGTCGCGTGTTGTCGCGCACGAACGGAGAACCGCTGGAACCGTCGTCATGAAGACACTTTTCGCGCTGGTTTCCTCATGCGCGGCCTGCACATCCCTGCTCGTGTTCCTCGCGCGGCCTTGCCCGGCTTATGCGCAAGACGCCAAGCCGGCTGCCTCGCCTCCCCCGCAGAACCAGGCCGAGCCGTCGTCGGGCACTCGCAAGCTCGAGCAACACAACATCGACCTGAGCAAGGGTGAGGTTGCCAAGCAGGCGCAACCGAGCGCACCGGCGACCGCGCCCGCGACACAACGCACGGAGACAGCCCTTCCTAACGCAACGCCGGCTGGCGACACCGTACCTCGACGCGCCGCCCTCGCCGCGCAATCTGCTGCTGCGAGTGCCAACCAACCTCCCACACCGACCAGCCAACTATCGGGCGGTTCCGATACGTTCGTCGCCACGGCGACAAAAAGGGACTGGAATCTCCGACCCCTTTTCTGATTGGCAACTATGAGCACGGTTATTATCGGCTTGATGCGTGCCTGTCCCGGGAGCTCGAGCGTCGGAGAAAGCTGGAAGAGGTTTCGCCGTTCGAGTGCCTGACGGATCGACGGGCCGATCGGAATCGCGGCCTGATCCTGCGCACCGGTTTCGATTCCCAGGTCCTGACGCACCCAGAGGTCGTCTCTCTGGCTCCGCTCTTGATGGCCGGAGTGAATCCGGGTGCGCCTTCGCTTACACGGCGCAGTTCAAGCTGGCGCTCGGTGCCGATGACCTGAAGGATGGTAAAGCATACAATCTCTTCCAGACGCGAGCCGAGGAGGCAGGTCGCGTTGTCGCGTGGAACAACACGTCGCTCGGTCCGCGCACGGTCGTCGACCAGGCCCAGTACGACCTGAACGATTGGGTCATCGTCGGCGTATTCTGTCCGCGCTGCGACGAACACCACTGGCTCGCCTACGGCTACAACGGCAACGACGCCAAGTTCGAGATCTTCAGCAATAGCCCGACCGGCCGGCCCAGCCATCCGCCCGAGCGGGGATGGGAGACGCGAAAGTCCTGTCGAACCGTTCGCGAATTCCCGGCAGCAGTTCCCAAACCGGATATTTGGGTTGCACCGGTGGACGAAGGCGGTTGGCTCGTCGAATCGTTCGTGAACAGGAGGACTTGGATACCATGCGGTATTCGGCTGCAGCTTGGCTTGGCGCGGCGGGCGGCCAATGTCGTGTTCGGCTTCCAGGGCCCAAAAATCGCGGTCGGCCTCACCGACGGCCATGTCAGGCTCGCAGATGAGCTCGAGCCGACACTCAAGGACTCGCCGCCCGCAAGTGAATCAATCCATTTCTATGCGATCATCGCTTCGGTATTCGCCGGCGAGCACCAAGGTGGGTTCCGCGATCAGTTCTTCGCGAACGTTGTCTGGAGCGGTGAAGCGGCGGCGCTCGGCCGCGAAGTCGCGTTCGCCGAAGGCCTGACGCTCAAGCAGCACTCCAGCCTGAAGCGCCAGCGACTAACCAAGGGTAAAGTTCTCATTCTGGGGGTCTACAATGCCAGCCGGGATGAGAATCAGTGGCTCGTCGTTCAGCCCGGGGATCCTTTTCCTGGCTTGGAAGTATGGAAATCGAGCGGCTATTCGAGTCCGGTGCGGGCCACTCCAATTGCTGGGACTTGCTACGAGGTCTCGACGGGCGGCTTCGACGTGCTGGTGCGCATCGCTCAGGACCCGGAGAACCCCGATGGTGTCGAGTACCTGTTTCAGGCGCCGGAATAAATATGGGCGGCGGTGCCGGCGCCCGTGAATCGTTGATGGTGCGTGAAGTCAGTTGTGCGGGTTCGCGCGACGGGACGCGAGTTCGGGGCTCCGGTCGCGTCCTGACCGGCTGCGACAGGCTGATTCGGCGTCGGCGAAGAGTTGCCGGTCGCAATGGCTGACGCGACGCGATGATATTCCGACCGCCCTTGAAGCTCGGTGAGCGCTCTAGATGACACGATGTTCAGCCATTTCTGGTCCAGGTCGATCCCGCGCTGCTGGTCCAAAAGGATCGGCGTCAAGCTCGTCGCAGCGGACGACCAGTTCTCATCCGTCCCGCCTTGCTTGGTGACGTAGAGCAGGATGAACGCCGCGTTGTTGAGCGCGATCGGACCTCCGTTTCGGCCTGCGTCCGTGCCCTTCAGCGCTGAAGAGTTGATAATAAGCTTTTTCGCGATGTCTGGCTGCGCGGCCTTGGCGAAGATGTAGGCTCTGATCACATCGAGGTAGGGGTCTGTCTTCTCACGCCGTAGAGCCAGGCTCGTTTCCAACCTGTTCACGCACTGGATCGCGTCGTCGGGCCGATTCATCCTTACCCATCCGGCCATCGCGATCAGGTTGGCGGCGGGGTCGGGATCGGGGTACGAGTTCCGATCTCTCTCTGAAAACCTGGCATGCGCAGCGGCAACTTCGTCTGGATCATTGTGCTTGATCGCAGCTTGGAGATAGAGGATCAGCACCGATTCATCGCTCTGTACGACTAGAGGGAGAGCAGCGTAGATCTTTTTGAACGCCGCCAGGTCATTTCCTATGAGCGCGAGACGCAGGGCGTTGATCTTTTCAATGTTCCCCCAGTAAGCCTTGTCTTCCGGCCTGCTGTTCATGTCGCCGGAAAGCTGTCCTCCAAACGAGACGAGAAACGTGCGATGTAATGACTGGGAAAGATCTTCGCCAGATAGATAATCATATAAATCGACGATCTCGACATTGCCGTTGGCCCCAGGTGTTTTCTCCAGCACGAAGTCGTAATAGTACAGGTCGTTGCAGCTCATTCCATTCGGGTTTTTTTTGATCAGGCGGAAAAGCGCGACCGTACGTGTGTTCGCTTTGTCATCGGAAATGGCCTTGTAATCTCTCGGTCTCACGTCGAGAAACTCGAAGCTGCCTCCATCGGCCAAGCTATTAGCGATACGCGCGATCAAGCCGGTATCGCCCTTGAGCGCCCCCAGCGCCTCCTTCCAGAGCTCGTTCACTTGCCCTGTGAGGGACAGCGACCAGTTGGTATCCAGACCGCTCAACGCCCGCGCGCGGATTTTGTCCCAGTTGATCCTCCCAGAGAGAACGTCCTTGTTGTTCCTAATCGCATCTGCTGTTTGGCCGCGGAACAAGTTCGCGATTATGTTGGTCGCGAAATCCTGCTCCGCCTTCCACGAATTAGCGGCCGACTCGTCTGTCGCGGCCTTCCTTTCCTGACCGGGCAATTCGTTCGCAGTAAACGCGACCATCTTCGGACCGAAACTAAGATCTGGTTGATCGGCCGGTAACAACTGGCCGACAACAGACTTGGCTCGAGGCGAAGTTTGACTGCCGGCTGAAGGCAGATGCGCCGGTTGAGTTAGGCCTTCGTTCGTGTGTGCGGAACGGTTTATAAGGAGTGTAATTGCGCCAACCGCGATTGCACTGCCCACGATCCCGCCGACCAAACTGCCAACGGCGGTGCTCATAAAGCGACCCCGGCGCAAGGCGCGCCCCGTCCCTGTTGCGTCCGCCGGAACGGTGGGACCCGTGGCATACAGAATTGCGGTCGTTCCCGCTTGAGTCGCGCTGCGCTCAGCACCAACCGCGCTGGCCGCCATGTCTGTAACCCCTCTGGGTAGAACGGAGAGCCCGGACAAGTGGATACCCGTTAATCATAGTTGGCATTCGGTTTGCGATCAAGCCGAGCGATCATTATTGGCTGAAGTAACGCGAGAAAATCGAAGCGGAACCCCGAGCGTTCGCTCTCGCCGTCAGAATTGTATTCGGTCGGCGGCGCCTGAAATCCAATAAAACCGGCCAACGCGAGCGGACTGTCTCGAGCGAAATCCCGCGCATTTTCTCCACTCTAATCGTATCGGTCACGAGCCAGTGCGCCCGCGCCCGAAAACTGGTAAAATCGCGCAGATCGAGCGGATACCGAGCAGCGTGGCCGCCACGCTACCGGGTAGAGTCGAATGGTCATTCAAGCGCAGCCCCAGAGCCCGAGCAGTCCATGCCGTTCGTGCCGCGGCGAGTGGCAAGTATCTCACAAATTCCTTTGCCGACCGGGTTTCGCTTCTGACGGGATCTACCCGTGACCCTCGCTCGCTTCGCGCAATCCCGTCCGCCGAGCTGCCGCATGTCAACACGCACGCACGCGCAGAGATCGATAGGTCCGCTCCGACTTGATCCGCTCGAAGACCGAAGACTGCTGACAGCACCCTCGTGAACCGGACTGGAGAAGCTCGCTCCGAGCGCAACCGGCACCGCGCTCGCGCTCTCAAACGGAACCGTCATGGCCCAAGGCGGGGCAGGCCGCTGGCCCTTGAGCGAGTGGTTTCAACTGACACCCGGCGCACCCGTTAGCTGCGTCCGCGGTCGTACCGGGCATTAATCAAAGCGCGTCCGCCGACACCACCTCGCCGCCGGCCCGGGTGCTGATCGCTCGCCAGACGCCCAGATTGACCGAGTTTTTCGCGAATGACGACGTGGCCGTCGCAGTAGAGCACGTTCACGCCGCCGGGATGAAAGCTCCGGGCGGCCTTCCAGCCCGGGTTGTGATACACGATGCAATCGGGCCGGTCGGCATTGGGCGGCAGGTAGTGGTTATAAAGCGCGTTCTGATAGTTGCCGTCCCACCAGCTCGAGCCGCTGTTGAGCAGCCAGCCGTCGCGGCGCAGACTGCACACGGCGCGTCGGTCAAAGGGGCCACCGCGACGCGTGCCATGGCCCGAACCCAGGGTGTGGGCACCGGCGTCGATGCAGGCTGCGAATAGGGCCCTGCGATCCCGAGCAGATGCTCCGAAGCCGCGGCCGTCAGGCTCGAGCCGTCGGTGATGCTGGCCATCGATTCTGCCGGGCCCAGGATGAACGCTCCATCGGCGTTGGTGGCATCGCCGCCGTTGGCACCGTCGCCCGCGCAGAACGCGTAGTTGGTCGGACCCGTGCCGTCGGCCGGTGGCGGTGCGCCGTCGCTCGGGACAGAGAAATATCGCCACTTGCGTCGCCATGGCGGTTGTGTTGGCCGGAAAATACGGCCAGAACGGAGTCGGGCCGCCGGTCGGCATGTGCGCGATCGGGAAATTGAAGTTCAGGGCATTGAAGATGTTGGCCTGCTCCAGTTGAGGAGCCATCTGCGCCAGCACCGACCAGCGATACTGCAACGGCGAGGAGTTGGGCAAGACGCCCTGGTAGGCGTAGAGGAATCCCACCGGAAAACTGTTCCACGACGTGTGGTAGTTGTGCAGGCCGAGGCCGAGTTGCTTGAGATTGTTGGTGCACTGCGACCCGCCGCGCAGCCTCGCGCGCCGACTGAACGGCCGGCAACAAGCAGCGCGATCAAGACGGCGATGATCGCGATCACAACCAGCAGTTCGATCAGCGTGAAGCCGCGACGCCGTCGTTTGTCGGACACCAGGTTCATCGACCGAGTCCTCCGAGATCGCGCCAACGACCCCATGTTGCGATTGCGCGTTTTTCAATCCGACTATTATGGGCCGATCGTCTGACAACCGCGAGACGTCACTGGTCGACGCCAAGGTTCAGCCGAGCCCGACCTTCGGTTCCTTGACTGAGCGGGCGCACCCAGTATGATGGGCGTTTGGCTGGGTCGGCCTGTTCAGCACCTCTTCTCAAGCGAGGTAGCCGCCGTGAGCGCATTCGATCTCTCCTTGCGTGCCGGCGCACGCCGGCAGGTGTGCGGCCTTTGTTTCTTGGTCTTGGTGGGGATCGCGGCGTGGCTGGGTCTGGGCCGCGAGCGGCCGGCGCTGCGCGCCGCCGAGCCAGCCGCCCCTGGCCGACAGGCCGGCGAGCCGGTGGGAAGTGTCGACGACCGCGAGCTGCTAAAGGCCGGCGGTGACGATGCCAACTGGCTTTTGTACGGCCGCACATACAGCGCCCAGCGCTACAGCGCACTCAATCAGATCAACGCCAAGAACGTGTCGCGCCTGATTCCCGTGTGGACGTTCCAGACTGGCGTGCTCGATGGCTTCGAATGCACGCCGCTGGTCATCGACGGGATCATGTACTTGACGACGCCCTGGAACCACGGCTACGCCATCGATTGCAAGACGGGCTCGCAGATCTGGCACTATCAAAAATTGCTTCCGGAAAACCTTGCGCTGTGCTGCGACGCGGTCAATCGCGGGTTTCGCCGCCTGGGGCGACAAGCTCTACATGGCGACACTCGACGCCCATCTGGTCTGCCTCGACCGCAACAGCGGCGAAGAGGTCTGGGACGTGCCGATCACTGTGCCGGGCGAGGGGGGGAAGGAGGCCGGCGATATCTACAAGCTGGCCTATAGCGCGACCGTGGCTCCCCTGGTGATCAAGGGGAAGGTCATCATCGGGATCAGCGGCGCCGAGTACGGCATCCGCGGCTTCATCGACGCCTACGACGCCAAGACCGGCAAGCGGGCGTGGCGTTTTTACACGGTCCCCAGCGACGACGATCCAGTCCGAACACGCCCGCAAGGCCGTGACCACCTGGGAGGGCAATTCGTGGCTCACCGGCGGCGGTTCGGCGTGGGTCACCGGCACCTACGATCCCGAGCTCAATACGCTCTACTGGGGCATCGGCAACCCGTCGCCCGACTTCAACGGCGACGTCCGCAAGGGAGACAATCTCTACACCTGCTCGATCTTGGCGCTCAACCCCGACGACGGCACCTATAAGTGGCACTTCCAGAACAGCCCCCACGACGTCTGGGATTACGACGGCGTGAATGAGCCGGTGCTGGTCGACATCACGCGCGACGGCAGACCCATCAAGGCGCTCGTTCAGGCCCACCGCAACGGCTATTTTTACTGCTTGAACCGCGAGACCGGCGAGTTTCTCTATGGCAAGCCGTTCTGCGAAGTGAACTGGACCGACCGGACCAAGGGGGCTGATGGCCTTGACCCCAAGACAGGCCGTCCGTTCGTCAACCCGGCTGCACTGCCGACCGAAGCCGGGGTACGAGTTTGCCCCGGCGCCGCCGGCGGCAAGGAATGGAACCCCTTGGCCTACGACCCAACAGCCGGACTTGCCTTCGTGCCGGTCATCAACAACTGCGCCAAGTTCACCTCGGGCAAGGCCTTCTTCATCAAAGGGCAGCCCTACTGGGGCAGCTCACTGACCCTGATCGACAACCAGGCCTCGGGCGCGTTCAAGGCCATCGAAGCCGCAACCGGCCAGATCAAGTGGGAGGTCGCCACGCGGTCGCCGATGGTCGCCGGTGTGCTCGCAACCGGCGGCGGGCTGGTCTTCACCGGTGACGCCGAAGGGTTCTTCAGCGCCTATGAGACGCAGACGGGCAAAGTCCTCTGGAACTTCCAGTGCGGCTCCGGCCACCACTCGGCACCGATCACGTACATGCTCGACGGCCGGCAGTACATCGTCGTCTGCGTGGGCTGGGGCGGCTGGACCGCGGGCTTCGCCGGCGATGGCGCCCCGTGGCTGCGCAACGCCCGCCGTGGAAATACGCTGTTCGTCTTTGCTCTCCCCGAAGAGAACAAGTAGCCGGTACTGGCTCCAACGGCGGGCTCGATCGTTGGCTGGCAGGACTGTGAACCCTGCCCGTGGCGCGAGGTCTTTCATGACGGCTGCCGCCCGAATCTACTTGACGCTCGCTTCGCAAACGATTGCCCTTGCCGTGTGCACGGTGCTTGCGTCAGCGCCCGCGGCACGCGGCACTGACGACGGCAAGAATCGCGGCGGCTCGCCGGTCAAGCCCCTCACGGTGTGTGCCGTTCCCGAATCGATGCCGCGCATGGGCAAGTCCGTGGACGGAACGCCCCAGGGTATCGACGTGGCCGTGGCCCAGGCCGTGGCGCGCGTCCTGGGCCGCACGCTCGAGTTTCACTGGTGCGCCTCGGCCGATTGTGCCTGGCACTGCCTACCGGAAGGCCGGTGCGATCTGGTGATCGGTCAACCGCAGGGATCTGGGCCGGCGCGCATGGTCGCCTGGAGCGTTGCTTATGCCGGCACCCAGTTCAGCCTGTTCGTTCCGCGCAACGCACCTGCCGTGCACTCGCTCGCCGACCTGCACGGCAAACGGGTGGGCGTCGTGGCCGGCACTGTGGCTCTCGCCGACAACGATTACGCCGTCCAGCGCTTCAAGTCGCGCGAAGAAATCCTTGAGAAGGTGCAGTCAAGAGAGCTCGACGGTGCACTCCTGGACGGCGATTTTGCAGCGTGGTTCCTCCACGCACATCCTCGAATTGGCGTGAGGCTGGTATCCGAGTACGTGCCGCGCGAGCGCTGGAACACGGCCTTCGCCGTGCGCTCCGCTGATTCGTCGCTCCTCACCGCCATCAACCGAGCACTGGCCGAGCTCGCCGAAACGCGCGAAATCGAGCAGATTTATGCGCGATCCGGCGTGCCGTTCCACACTCCGTGGGGAGCGTCTATTGAGCCCAAGCGATCGGCCGATATCGATACATGGCGGCGCATCCAAGAGCGCGGCGAGCTGGTCGTGAGCATCGACCCCGCGAATCTGCCCTATTCCAGCGCCAAGGACGATCGCCCGGGCTTTGACGTCGAGCTGGCCCGCGCTTTGGCCGAGCGCTTGCGGGTCAAGCTCCGCGTCGACTGGGTTGACACCCGGCACGAAACCGCCGTCGGGCAGCTCCTCGAGCAGCAATGCGACATCGTTCTGGGCGAGGCTGTTGCGGCCAATGCAGTCGCCGGCGACGAAGTGTTGAGCGGGAAGATCCTTTACTCGCGTCCTTACTATGTCACCGGCTATGTGCTCGTCCAGCGCAAGAATGGACCGCGCGTCCGGTCGCTCTCGGAGTTAAAGGGAGCCAGGTCGGAGCGCTTGGGCGCGGAAGCCGGCTCGGTCGCTGACTACAGCCTCCGCCAGCGCGGTTACGCCCGCCGGCTGTTCCGCAATCAGTTGGCGACGCTCACCGCCCTGAATGACGGCGCCATTGACCATGGCTACCTTTGGGCCAACGTCGGCTGGACCTTGCATGTTTCGCCGGGATTGAACCTGGATTTGATCCCGACCGACGCGGCCGAGGACCGGTGGAACATCGCGGTGGCCATGCGCCGCGGCGATGAAAACCTGAAACACCAGGTCGATGCCGCGCTGGGCGTCTTGATCGGCGATGGAACGGTCGCTCGCGCCCTCGAGCGCTATTCCATGCCGACTTTCGCTCAGCTTCCCTCGTTGACTGGCACAGCGCCGGCGAAAGCCAATCAAGCGAAACACCACGCGCCGGCCGATCGCGGGCTCGAGCCGCAGATGCAAACGGTCCAGACTTCGAAGCAGAGATACTCCGGGCTGGCCCGAGTGCGCTCGGCGGGTGAGCTCGTGGTTGGCCTGGACCACAACAACCTGCCGTTTTCAGCGGCCCATCCTCAGCCTGCTGGTTTGGACTACGAAATTGCGGGGCTGCTCGCAGAACGGCTGGGCGTTCGGCTTCGGGTGTTCTGGGGGATCTCGTCGCACGACTCGTACCCCGCCAAGCTTTCCGCTCGGGGCTCGTGCGACGCGATCTTGGGAGTGACGCCCGACGATCGGTTTGAGCGGCGTGTCTTGTATTCCAAGCCCTATTACCACGCGAAGTACCTGTGGGTCGTGCCGGCGGGGCGAGGTTTCGTTCCTGATTCGGAGCCGCCTGCGGTCGAGCAGGGGGTCGCGGTGCGCGGGCTGAAAGGACGTGCTGTTCGCGAGTTCCCCAGCACTGAAGCGCTCTTGCAAGCCATCGCCACCGGGCAGACTAAAATGGGCTACGTGATCTCAACCCGCGGGCAATGGCTGGCACACGAGCGCTGGCCCGGCAAGCTGGCCTTTCTGCCGTCGGCCGGTTCTGTCGATTCCTTGCCGATCACCGCGGCCGTGCGCAAGACCGACAGCGACCTCAAGGAGGCAATCGACCGTACCTGGGATGAGCTCGATCGATCAGGCGAGCTCGCAGCGGTGTTCGCGCGCTGGCACATACTTGATGAGGGCGCGGCGGCACATCGATCGAAAGAGCTTGGCCCGTGACCAGCCTTACGCAAGTCAATCGTCCACGCCGCACCGGCCTGTTCGCTGCTGTCCTGTCGAGCGCTTCTGCGATCGTGATCGCCATCGCCAACCAAACGGTCCCCGCCGCGCCATGGGCCGGCGAGGCCGGTAAAAGTTCTCAAGCAAAGGACGCGAGCGCGCAGCAGCAGGCTAAGACTGTTCTGGCGCCAGCGGGCGCATCTGCGGACCAAAATCGCGCCGACCTGGCCGAAGGACAGGCGCTCTTTCGAGGCTTATGTACCGGCTGTCACGGAGGAACCGGGCGGGGCGGCAAGGGCCCTGATTTGACCGACAATCGCTGGATTCACGGCAGCACCGACGCCGACATCACGCGCGTGATCAAGAACGGAGTGCCTGGAACGACCATGAAGAAGCTGGGCGATGCCCTCAGGGAAGAACAGATCCGCAAATTGATCGCCTACATCCGAAGCCTGGCCCGCGCCGGGCGAGAGCACCTGGAAGCCCTACATGGCCGGCGATCCGCAGGGAGGTCGCAAACTCTTCTTCGATCCCCTCGGCAAGGCTCAGTGTGCGAAGTGCCACAGCATCGGCGGCGAGGGGGGCCGCATCGGGCCGGCGCTCGATCGTATCGCCAGCCGCGCGCCGGCGAGTTCCTGGTCGAGTCGATTCTCCAACCGTCCCAGGACATCGCGCCCGAGTACGAGGCCGTCATTGTCGCGACCAAGGACGGCCGCGTGCTGACCGGCCTGCGCGTCAACGAAACCAACTTCAGCATCCAACTTCGCGAAGAAAACGGCCGCTTTCACTCCTTCTTGAAGCGAGACCTCGACGAAGTCAAAGTGCTCAAGAAGTCGCTCATGCCCGAAAACTTCGCCGAACTTCTCACCGTGAAGGAGTTTCACGACCTCGTCGCTTACTTGCTGACTTTGGAATGACAGCCCTCGAGGTTGTCACCACCTTCGGAGTTGGCACCGTCATTTGGCGCGCGACCGTGGGAATTCGGCGAGCAAGGCCTGGAATGCAGGATCGCGGCGGATCGGCTCGAGATCCGGGTCGGACTCAAGGCTCGCAACATCAGCCCAGCCACGTTCCTTGGCTTTGCGAATGCACTCAAGGGCTTTGCCGGTGTACTGGTGGGCAAGCGCATCGTCGCTGGCTGTACCGGCGGCGAGCGCGTAGCCGCAGGCGGAGAAAAAGTAGAGCTCTTCATCCTTGGGAGGACTTATCACCAGCATTTCGGCGATCTTGGCGGCCTCGGCGTGTTCGCCGCATCGTCCCAAGGCGAGCATGAGGTCGAGCTGCGACATCTTGGCCTTGGGCTCTTTCGCCAGCTCCTTGCGGAGCTCGAGACAACGGCGATAGCCCTCGGCTGCAGCCTTGGTGTCGCCGGCGTAAAGTGCGGCGGTCGCTTCGTAATAGAGCGTCTGGGCAAGCGCCTTCTTGGTCTCGAAGTTCGCGGGGTCGGCTTTGGCGCGGGCGTCGATCAAAGCGAGCGCCTTTTGGTGGAGCGCACGGGCGGCGGCCGGATCCTTGCCCTTGGGAAAGCACAGGAACGCTGCGTTGTTGTAGGAACGGGCGCGGTCGTAGATGGCGGGCCAAAGATCGGGCCGT
Source organism: uncultured Isosphaeraceae bacterium (assembly GCA_963830625.1). Taxonomy (GTDB): domain Bacteria; phylum Planctomycetota; class Planctomycetia; order Isosphaerales; family Isosphaeraceae; genus CAWHMZ01. Next base: position 26,498 of record CAWHMZ010000012.1, read on the forward strand.
TCGGCGAGCACCTCGTCGCGAATGGCGGCGCAGCGCTCGTAATACTGCCGGCCTTCATCAATCTTGTTCATGCGCAGCGAGAGCTCGGCGAGCTTCTCATAGAGGCCCGCCAGTTCCCTGCGCGACTCGATGCTGTTGCGCAGTCCCTGCGAGAACGATTCGCGCACATCCTCTTCGCGATCATAGATCGCACGGGCTTTGTCGAGATGGCCCAGCGCCAGCTCGACCATGGCAAAGTGGCCCAGCGAGTTGGCGAGATCGCGCTTGTATTGCTCGCTTGCGGGCTCTTTTTCCAGGCATTCTTCGTTGATCTTGATCGCCTCGTCGAAGTATTTCTCGGCCCGCGCCGAGTCGCCCAGATATTGATGCGCGATGTGGCCCAGTTGACGTTTGCTTCGGGCCTTGCGGAACTGGGCCATCAAGTCGTTCGGAGTTGTGGCCGCGAGCCGCCCGACGATCTCGTCAACGCGTTGGAACTGCGTCATCGCGTCTTCAATTCTATTGAGCTCGAGGTTCTGGTCGCCGAGCGCCTGATAGGCCCGCGCAACCTGTCGCCAGTTGTTCTCTTCGTCGTCCGGGTCCCAGCCGACCTGCTCGCGAATGCCGGTCATCGCCTGCGCGGCGGTCTCCAGGCCCTTCGTGGCCTTGTCGAGGAATTCGGCACGGACGTCTTCGATGCCCGGAACGAACCGGAGCTTTTCCCGCAGGAGCCTGATCAACTCGAGCTGGGCTTCCACCGTACCGCGGTTTTGCTCGGCAGCCGCTTGGGCGGCATGCTTGGCGCGCTTTTCCTCGGCCTGGGCCTCCAGTTGTTTTTCCGTCGCCAGCTTGGTCGCGGCCTCAAGGTCCACATTCTTGCGCCTCACCGTGACGTAGCTGTAGATGACGCCGACAAATCCAGCAAGCAGGAGCGCTGCCACGGCGGCCGACAGGCCCGCCACCACCTGGTTGCGCATGCACCAGCGCCAGGCCCGCTCGGCTGCCGAGACGGGGCGCGCCACAATCGGCTGACCGGCCTGAAACCGATGTAAATCTAGAGCGAGGGCGCTGACGTCGGGATAGCGGCGGGCTGCGTCTTTCTGCAAGCACTTGAGACAAATCGTCTCGAGGTCGGGCGGCAACTTGGGCTGAAGCTGCGACGGCGGTACCGGCTCGCTTTTCCGCACCTGGTCGAGTGTGTCGAGCACCGAGACACCCTGAAAGGGAGGCCGGCCGGTCAATAGCTCGTAGAGGATCGCCCCCAGCGCGTACTGGTCGGCGGCCGGCCCGATCTGGTGCGTCTCGCCGCGCGCTTGCTCCGGCGACATGTAGCTTGGCGTGCCGAGAATCGAGCCGGTGCGCGTGTGGCTCGAGTCGTCTTCGAGTCGCTTGACCAGCCCGAAGTCGGTGATTTTGGGGGTTTCGTCGGCCGCCAGCAGCACGTTGGCGGGCTTCAAATCGCGGTGGATGATCCCCGCCTTGTGCACCACGGCGATCGCGCGCGCCAAGAGCTCGACAATCCGTGCGGCCTCGCGAGCCGGCTGGGGCTTGCCGCCGATCTTCCTGGAAAGTGTGCCGCCGGGAAGGAATTCGAGCGAGCAGTAGGGCATGCCGCCGTGCTCGCCAATCTCGAAGATGCGCACGATGTTGGGGTGCTCGATCGCTGCAACCGCCTTGGCCTCAGCCTCGAACCGCGCCAGGTCTTGAGGCCGGGCGCCCGCGCCCGCACGAATCATCTTGAGCGCGACGAAGCGGTCGAGCCGCGCGTGCCTTGCCTTGTAGACGATCCCCATTCCGCCCTCGCCCAGCACGCCCAGGATTTTGTAACCGGCAACCTCGGGCACGCTTGACTCGGGCTCCTCCGCGCCCGGCGGAAGCGTCGCCTGGCTGTTTACCAAGTTGGAGTTGAGCAGGAAGGACGCGCCGCTCGGGGCTGCGAGCGGCGGAGCTTCGAGAGTCGCGTCACCGGACGCGAAACCGGTCGAGTTGGCCTCGGTGTCGGGCTCAGGGGGTAAGCCGTCGAACGACCCGGTCGCGTCCAGCGGGGGAGAACAAGTCGCCATCGCTACCCGTAGCTGCCGCAGTGTCCAGAGCATTGGGCGGGGCCAGCGTCTCATCGTTCGAGCCCCTTGCCGGCGCCGGGGCCACCTTGGCTGGTGTGCCGGGATCCCGCTCCGTCGGCGGCAGACGGTGGGGTTCGTCGTGTGGTGAACGATCGGGCTGAGTTCGCTTCATCCGTTTTGACCTCCAGTCGAGGCATCATCATAGAGAGCGCGAAGCAAATCGTATTTGAGCATCCAGGCGAGCGTGGCACGACCCGTTTCAGCATTGACCCCGGCCCGTGCCCAGAACCGATCAAGCTCTTCGATCGAGCAAGGCGCATTCTCGATCGCTTGCCGCAGAAGCGATGGGTCTTCAACTCGGCGGCCGCCGGCGTGGTGCGTGAGCGGAGTGGCCAAAAGCACGTCCAGCGCGTCGGCCCAGGCTGGTGCACCGACGACTCGATCGGCCCCGTCCCAGTAACGTGTCGGGTAGGTCGCGAAACTCCGCTCGGGGGCCGGGTAAGCCGCCGGCCCCCATGCGCATTGGCCGCTTCTGGCCTTTCGAGCCCGCTCGGACCGCTCCTCTTCCTGCTCGCGCCATAGTTGCTCATAAGCGCCAATGATGCGGGGCCACGCAAATTGTCCGCGTGCCCGCCGGCAACCGGCTTCGCCCATGCGGCTGCGCCAGTGCAGGGTTCTCGAGCAGCCGCTTGATCGCGCCGGTCATTGCGGTCACGTCAACGGCCGTCGCCTGCGAGCATTCGGCAAGGAAGTGATCGTAGGTCATTTCGCCGACCATCAGCCGGGCCGTTGCCGACGCCGTGGCCCCGCGCACCATTGCAGTCGGCACCAGGAAGCCGCTTTTTCCATCTTCGACGATGTCGCGATAGCCGTCCCAATCTGAGGCGACGACGGGCAGCCCGCAGGCCATCGCCTCGAGAACAGCCAGGCCGAACGTTTCCTGAACGCTGTCGGACGGCGAGATGAAGAGATCAGCCGCGTGCCAGACCGAGTACCGCATGTGCGGGTCGCGGCCGTCGACGAACGACGTCTTCACGTTCGGCGCAAAGGTGCGGGCCCCGGCCACGAAGGCCTCGTAGACCGCCGGATGTGCGGCCCAGCCCGCCAGGACGATGTGAACGCGCCGTTCCGACGAGCGGACGGCTTCCGATACGCCCTTGAACATCGGAAACGGATGCGCTTTGGCGTGATGCGACAGCCGGCCGACGTACAGGATGGCAACCTCGTCATGGGCCAACCCGAGTGAACGCCGCGCGGCGGCTCGTTCGGTCGCGTTCGCGGGATGGAAGCGATCGATATCGATACCCAGGGGAATCGTTTCGACTCGAGCCGCGATCGCCTGCGAGAGACCTCGCTCGGCCGTTACTCCCAGGCGGTCCCGGAGGTTATCGGCGTACGCCGAAGTGACCGCGCGACCATGTCTGCCACGGCACGCGAAGTGCACACGAGTGCATCGTAGGGCTCAAAGGGTGCGGTAACCAGTGATCGGAGCAGCTCGATCGCGTCGAGCGAGCAGAGGGTGTGCGTAACCCCCGACAGCGCAAAGGCATGCCGCCCCAGTTGCTGTCGCGCCCACGCCAGGGCAGGGTCGGGCGGCTGGGGAGCGTGCACGATGGTTGCAGGAGGCGCCGATCCAAAAGTCTGGTGGAATTCACTCCTTTCAATCAGGCGCAGCGTGCCGCAGCCGACCGACGTTGCAGGGTGGTCCCGCCAGAGCTGCTCGAGCGACGACCCCGAGGCCCGCTTTTGAACTAGCGCGGCCAGCTCAGAAAACGTTCCGTGGGCCAAGTAGGCGTCGAGAAACGACCGGCCCGCCACCTGGCGACCCATCAACCCCAGTGCACCGCCGCCCGCCTCGACGTAGGCATTGTCGTCGTAGACCAGTGCAACCCGCGGATCGGCAGCCAGCGTCATCTTTTTTCGAGACCTCCACCGCACCGACGAACGGCTCAGCTCATCCGCGCCGATTCTTGGCCGGCCACTTGAAGCTACGGGTGCTCGCCTGCAGTGACCTGGCCGCTCGCAAGCTGGAACCAAAGCCGCAGAAGCCGGCAACGATCGCCAGATCCGCCAGGCCCAAAGTCTTCCGCTCGTGATGCCGAGGCCCTGCGGGCAGCGTGACCGGCACAGCCGTAACCGGTGCGGCAGCGGCGCGGCCGGCTCGCACGGAAACGCCCCGTTCTTCAAGGTCGGCTAGCGCTAGCACCGTCAGCACCGGATCGCTCAAGCCAGACTTCTCGACCGGCCCGTGCGAACCGACCCAGAGGGCGGCCAGTTCGTCAAGAACCGGATCGTGCCCCAGCGCAGCTCACCTAGGCGTCATCGGGCTTCGACGTCGAACCGATTATCGCATGTTTCCGACGTGAATCCGAGAGGCTTCCGTGTCATTCGGCAGCCCACGCCGCCCCCGGGAGTAATGCCAGATCAAACCGCCGAGAGCGCTTACCACGACAACAAGCAGCGATGATGGCTCTGGCACCGAAGCGATACCTTCGACGGTGACCAGGCCGCTCGAACTCGTATAGCTCAGCGGATTATTGTTCTGGTCATCGAAATACGTCTGGCCAGGGCTATTGACCAGCGAAATTTTGTACTGATCTCCCGACGTCCCCCCCACGGGCAAGAAGAACTGCACGGAGGCCAGATAGGTGTAGGCTCCTCCAGCGGAGCTGGGAATGGTCACATAACCCGGCGTACTGCCATTGCCGTCGTTGGAATCGCCACCCGTGATCGTGTCGTTGTTGTAGTTGGTTGTGAACGGAGGGGACCACAGCGGAAGACCGAAGTCGTTGTTCGAGCTCTGGCCGAAGAACACGTAATTCACGTTGCCATACGGCGTCGGCTGGTCCATCGAGAATTGAAGAAGCGCGGCGGGCGTGCCCACGCCCGTGATCTGAAGCTCAAGTCCAAACGCCGAGAGCGTGTCGGCGCCGGTTGTGGACGTGACTGTGATGTCCACTGTGCCGGTGCTTCCGGGAGCGATGGTCGTGCTGCCGACATTGACGACCAGGTCGGCCCGCAGAGGGACTACGCTGAGGGCGAAAAACGCCAGGGCGCACGCAAATGCTTGGGTCGAACGGCTCACGTTGCCGGTCCTTTCTAACATTGAAAATAAGATTCTTGAGCATACCGAGCCTACGCTCACACGGGCAAGACAGTTTCGCTCATGATGATTTATCGCATCATTCGGCGACGATTGAGCTCTCGCGGCTGGTTCACAGCTTTGCTTTGATCGCGCCGCGCCCGACGCAGGCGCCATCCCGCGGCGGATGAGCCGGCTCGCGGCGAAAGCCATCACTCGTCCTCCTCTCCGGCCAAGGGATTGAAACGGAAGGCGGAGAGCACGCGCAGACGGCCATTCGCGCGGCGGAACAGCGACGCGGGCAGCCGGCGCGGGGATGGGACCGCCGGCGCTGGATTTGCGGTCTTCACTCGAAGCGCCACGCCGCCGGACCCGAGTCGGCCGTCCACCGGCAAGGGCGCGAGGTCTGTCGGAAGCGGGCCCTCGTCATCGCCGCCGCCTGCGCTTGCGACGTGCACGAGTGCTGCGTCCACCGCCGCCAAGGGCGCCGGCTGGTTCTTTGACAAGCGCCGGCGGCGCGGATCGTTGGTCGCCGCCGGGACGCTTGGGCCGGCAGCCGATACGGTGGCCGACGTGCTCGATGCTCCGGCCATGGCCGCCAGGTCCGAAGGCACCGGCAGACGCCGCACTCCCAGACCCAGCGTGATATCCATCAGATCGCCGTCGCGGGTATTGTCCGCCAGGCCGATCACGTGACCAAGCTCGTGCTCCAGCACCGTCAGCAAGTCAACTTTGCCTGCGGCCGGGCTGCCGGGCGCCGCCAGCTCTTCGCCCCCAGGCCCCATCAGGCCAAACGCCGCGCTTGTGCCCTGGCCCGCTCCGACGTACCAGCTCGTCCCCGCGGCCGTCTGGTTGATAATGATCTCCCCCGAAGCTTCCATGCCCAGGATGCTTGTGCCCAGATTGCCGACCACGATTCGCACATTTTCGAGCAAGCGCACGTCGGCCGGGCTTGCGCCCGCCGCTTGCCAGCCCGTGATCGCCGCCGGCAGCAGCGACTGCACCTGTCGCTGCGTGATCGCCCCGGCGCCGGCGATCGAGCGCGGCGGGGCCGACGGCTCGCCCGCGAGCAACTGGAACTGCGGGAAGCTCTGCGGGGGCACCGAGCCGACCTCATGTCCCTTCGCCGCCGCCGTCTCGGTCAGGTCCTTGCTGTTGACCGACCCGTCGCCATTGACGTCGGCATCGAGCAATGGCCCCGTTTCACCCTCGGCGTGGTAGACGGTATACGCGTCGGTGCCCGCGGTGGTGTAGGGCCCGGTCACCACGCCATCGCCGTTGGTGTCTCCCAGCAGGCGGAAGAACGTCAGCCAGAAGACCTGGCCGTTGGCCGGATTCCCGGTGGGGTCGATCCCGAGCGCATACCAACCGTCGCCAAACGGCAGCGTCGGGTTGCCCGTGCCCGATACGCCGGTCTCGGTGAGCAGGGTTGTGATCCCGCCCGACCCGAAGTTGATCGACAGATCATTGCTGCTCAAGCTCACCTGCGCGGTCGTGCCCGTGCTGAAGAGGTTGACGCTGCCCGCCGGCGTGCTGCTGGACGTGAGGTTCTCGCCGTACCACAACAGCTCCACGAACGAGCCGGGATTGCTACCTGTCAGCCCGGCAGCCAACTGTTGCAGCACCGACCCAGGCACCGAGGCGGTCTGGTTGAAGTAGACGTCGAGGTACTCGATGAATGAGCGCTCGGCGATGGTTTTCTCGACCGCGAAGCTTTGCACCGCCAGCGGGGCGGTGTAGGTAATGTTGCTGAAAGTCACGTCGGGCGAGGAGGGTCCGGCCGCCGGGGCGTACTGCGCCTTCTGTTCGTCATCGACACCCACGCTGTAGAAGCTGTACGTGTGCGACAAGCCGTCGCCCAGGGCTGCATAGGTAAGCGAGCCGCTGTAGACGCCACTCAAATTGGGCGTGCCCCCCGCCGGCTGCCCGATCAGGACCGGTGTGCCGCCGTCGACCTGCGCGTAGATATCCACCACGGCGATCGAGCCCGGGGGAATGCCGGTGTTCTGGTCGGGATCGGCCCCGGCCCAGTTGATCGTGAAAACTCCATTGCTGTACGACGAAACCGGCAGCCCACTGAAGAGCGACGCCGAGTACGGGCTCCACGAATACGACGGATTGCTCGCCAGCACGTGCGTCACGGGCGGGTGCAGGTCGGGCACGCTGGTGCTGGCCTCGATCGCGGTGCTGCTCTTGCTTTCGGTGTTGCCGGCGGCATCAACCGTCACGCTGTGGAAGGCGTAGAGATTGCGGTCCTGGCCCACAAAGGTGAAGGTCGTCGTGCCGGATGCCGACGGCGGGCTCACGCTCAGGGTCTGGTACAGGCTGAAGGCACCGTTGTTGACCGACACATACAGGCTCACCGACGAGACGCCCGAGGGAGTCGCTCCCCCGGAGCCGGCCGGGTCGGTGAACGAAACCGACACCGGGAAGCTGTCGCTGGTCTGGGTCGTGCCCAGATTGTTGACGACGTAGCTGGTGGGACGAGTCTCGTCGACCAGTACGGTGAAGAATGCGTCGGCATACTCCCCGTCAAGGCTGGACCGCACCCGCAGCACATGGCTCCCCTGGGCGAGATTCAAGGCCAGGCTCAACGAGGTTCCGCTCACCGTGGCGATCCCCAGGTCCTGGCCGGTGGTCGTGTCAAAGACGTCCACGGCCGCGCCGGCCGTCGAAACAGTGCCGGTCAAGGTGACCGCGCCTGTATCCGTGATGCCGCTCGAGATGCCCGTGTTGGGGCTGATAGCCAGGTTGTAGGCGGCGGAGACCGCCGCGACGGTGAGGCTCGCACCGGTCTCGGCGGCCGGCAGGGTCGCGGCGTAGTTGGCATCGCCGGTGTACTGCGCCGTGATGGTGTAGGTGCCCGCCGGCTCGGAGATCGCGAGCTGCGCCGTACCTCCAGAGAGCGACACTGCGCTGCCATACGCCACACCGCCAACCAGGAACTGCACCGAGCCGTCCGGGGGCGCACCGCTGGACGAAGCGACACTCGCCGTGAAGGTCGCCGACTGGCCGGAAGCTACGGTGAGTGTTCCCGGCGTGACCGCCGTTGTGGTCGCCGTCTGAGTGACCGTCACGCTCTCGGTGCTCGACGTGCCGATCTGGTTGTTGCTGTCGCCGCCATAGACGGCCGTGATCGCGTAGGGGCTGCCGGCGACGGAGAGCGCGGCATCGCTGATCGTAGCCTGATCCTGCCCGTTGACCACGGCCAGGGCGCCGAGCTGATCAGGTCGGCGGGATTCACGGCGCTGAGTAGAACGCCACGCTGCCGATCGGAGTGCCATAGCCAGTGACCGTGGCTGTGAAGGTGGCCGCCTGTCCGTAAACCACGCTGGCCGGTACCGTCAGAGCAACCGAAGACGCGGCCGCGCCAACCGTTGCAGTGCCGTCGGCCAACACCGCCGCCGCGGACCCATGAGTCACCGCCACGGTGAACGGAATCATTCCCGTCTGGCTGAACGTTTCGCTGCCAGACACCGAGAAGGTTCCGGTCGAGCTGTCGTAGGTAATCATGCCCGGCGTGCTGCCCGTGTTGTTCCAATCGATCGAGGCAGAGTAGGCCGACAGGCCGAGCGGATCGAGCCCCTCGGGATCGGTAAACGTGGCGACCAGCACGTTACCGGTCGGCACGCCGATGGTGGCGCTTACAGGCACGGCCGCCACCACGACCGGCTGGTCGGCCACGACGATCGGGTTCGGAAGCGTGATACTGGCCGTGTCGCCCAGGTACTCGGTGACCGACTCGCTGATCGTGTACGATCCCTCGTAAGAGTAGGTATAGGAATACGAGAGCGGCCCGGAGCCCGTCGGATTCAGGGTGGAAGAATGGCCGTTGCCCCACTGCACGGTCAGCGTCCAGGGCCCGCTGCCTGCGACGGTCAGCGAGCCGAGATTGATGGTCGCACTTTCGCCTTCGACCGCGTATTGCGTGGCCACCGGAGCGGTAAGCACCGGCGGGACGGCCTGAGCGGTAACCTGCATCGACGCCGAGCCCGAGCCGCCGTCCTGGTCGGAGACCGTGTACGAGATCGTGTAGGTGCCGGCGTTGCCCGGCGTGAAGACAAACGACGAGCCGCTTCCTAGGGCGACCTCCTCGCCGAGCGAGTTGGTAGCCGTCCAGGCGTAGGTGTAGTCCTCAGTGTCATTCGGGTCGATGAACGTCCCCGAGAGGGTGATGCTTTGCCCTTCGTTCACCGTCTGGTTGGGCCCGATCGAAACGAACAGAATGGGAGCGGCTGAAAGCTGCGTGACAGTCCCCGAGCCGTAGACGATCGTGTCCTCTGGGGTTGCGCCCGCAATCGTGTCGTCGGCCGAGCCGGCGACGATCGTGTCGTCGCCCGAGCCGGCGTAGAGCGAGTCGCCGTAGCCGGCCGGCAGCGGGCTGCCTGTAGCAAAAGTGTACATGAAAAGCTCGTAGTTGCCGGTGAGCGCAAGATCGGGCGCCTTGTTGGCCACCTCCACATAGTAGGTGCCGGTCGTGGGCAGGGTCACATCGATCAAGATCGGGTCGAGGTCCTGGAACGAAGCGTCGTCGTAGGCGACAACCTGTCCACTCGAGTTGTACAAGGTCAAGCTCGCGCTGAACGGCCCCTGGGACGGGTTGATGAGCACGACCGACATGACCTGCAGGTTGATCAGGGTCCCGGCCTGGGCCGTGAACGAGTAGAAGTCGGTGTTGGGCACACCGCCAGTCGCGCCCAAGTAACCGACGACATCGGCCGCCGTCACGTCGAGCGTGGTGTCGGAGTCGGTGCCCTCGAGAATGGTGTCGGGCACGACCAAGGGCTCGAGCGTGATCGGCTGGGCGGTAGCCATCGTGTAATGCGGCGCGGTCTGTTCGTTGGTCGGCGAGCCGTTTTCACCGTACGACAGCTTGATCGCGTCGCGTGCGCCGAAATAGGGGTCGTCGAGGGCGTCTTCCAGCGACGTGCCCACCGAGTTGCCCGAGGCCATGATGTCCTGGGGCGTCTCGTAGGCGTCGGTCGGGCCGGTATAGGCGGGCTGGTAGAGGCTGGGATTGACGCCGGAATAAATCCCGTCGCCGATCGGGCCGAACGAATCGCCGTGCTCCAGTCCCGAGAGGTGCCCGAGCTCGTGAGCGGCAATCGTCGCCGATAAGCCGACAAAGTCGGCACTGGTGGCGGCCGGCTCGCCGGGACCGCCCAGCAGGTTGTTGACGTTGACCCCGGCCAGGTCGGCAGGCACGACGTCCAGCCAGCCTGTACTGAACCCGCTCACCGGGTTCAAGGCGATGAGCGTCGTCGAGCCGTTGATGTTCAGGTCGCGCCAGTCGATACCGGTCGCAACGCCCCCCTCCAGGCCGACCAGCGCCGGGTCGTTGAACTGGATCGCGGTGTACGACCCCGACTCGGGCTGCGTCTGGGTGAACGCGTAGTTGAAGTCGGCATAGTCGGCCTCGAGCTGTGCCTGGATCTCGTTGCGCTCTTCCTGGGTGTAGAAATGCTGGCCGGGCAGCTCGTAGGTGGTGAAGTCGAGGTAGACGACCCGGATCTGGCTCCCTTCGATCAAGTCATCACCCGAGCCGCCGATAATGAGGTTGAGGCCGCCGCCGCCGACCAAGGTGTCGTCACGCGCGTTGCCGATAATGGTCGAGTCGTACGAACTGCCCAGGACGGTGGAGATCCCCATCGGATCTGAGAGGGTCAGGTTCAGGACGCCCGGGATCACCGTCTGCGGCCCGGTCTGCCCCAAGTTGATCGTGATGCCCGCCGGCGCTGCCGCAAAGTCGAGGCCGGCGATGTTGTTACCCGCGGGCTCGTCGACGACGTCGCTGCCGATCGAGCTGGCGTTGAACGAGAACGTATCGTTGCCGCCGCCCCCGACCAGCGAGTCGTTGCCGGTGCCGGCCACCAGCGTGTCGGAGCTGCTCGAGCCGATCAAGGTGTCGTCGCCCGTGCCCCCCTGGAGCATGGTCGTGCCCGAAAACTCCGAGGCGTCGACCGTGAAGTCGCCGGTCCCGGCCGCCAGGATCGCGCTCTGGAAGCCGCTGATCGTCGACACCGATGCCGGCGACGTCCCCCCCGAGACCGTCAGCGTCGTATTGGTAAGCGTCATGTTCGCCGAGGCATAGCTGACCAGCCACGAATCGAACCCGCCGCCCTGGAGCACGTCGCTGCCGCCGCCGCCCGAGATCGTGCTGTTGCCGGTGCCGCCGTAGATCGTGTTCTGGCCGGTCCCGCCGTAGATGAGGTCGTCGCCCGAGCCACCCACGATCGAGTCGTTGCCGGTGTAGCCGATGATCGTGTCGTTGCCCGTGCCGCCGTCGATGACGTCGTTGCCCTCGTCGCCGAAGATCAAGTCGTCGCCGCTGCCGCCGTAGATCGTGCTCGAGAGCGTACCGCTAAGGATGATGTCGTTGCCCGAGCCCCCCACGATCGAATCGGACTCGCCGCCGCCCACGATCGTATCGTTGCCCGTGCCGCCTGTGATCGTGTCGTCGAGGTTGCCGCCCAGGATCGAGTCGTCGCCCGACCCGCCGTAGATTGTGTTGTCGCCATTCAGGCCGCCGATGATCGTATCGTCGCCCGAGCCCCCCACGATCGAATCGTTGCCCATGCCCCCCACGATGCAGTCGTTGCCCGTGCCCCCGACGATCGTGTTATCGCCGGCGCCGCCGACGATCGTGTCGCCGCTGCTGCCGCCAAAGACAGTGTTGTCGCCGTCGCTGGTGTAGATGATGTCGTTGCCGCTGCCGCCCAGAATCGAGTCGTTGCCGCTGCCACCGGTCATCGTGCTCGGATTGGAGCCGCCGTAAATGATGTCGTTGCCCGTGCCCCCGACGATCGTATCGTTGCCGCCGCCGCCGGTGATCGTCGTGTTGCCGCTGCCGGCGTAGACGATGTCGTTGCCGCTACCTCCCAAGATCGAATCGCTGCCGCTGCCGCCGCTGATCGTGTTGGACCCGTTGCTGGCGTAGATGATGTCGTTGCCGCTGCCGCCCAAGATCGAGTCGTTGCCGCTCCCGCCGGTAATCGTGCTCGGATTGGAGCCCGCGTAAATGATGTCGTTGCCCGTGCCCCCGACGATCGTGTCGTTGCCGCCGCCACCGGTGATCGTGGTGTTGCCCGAGCCGGCATAGACGATGTCGTTGCCGGTACCGCCCAAGATCGAATCGCTGCCGCTGCCGCCGGTGATCGTGTTGGAGCCATTGCTGGCATAGATGATGTCGTTGCCCGTGCCCCCGATGATCGAGTCGTTGCCCGACCCGCCGGACATCGTGTTCGAATTGGAGCCGGCGTAAATGATGTCGTTGCCCGTGCCCCCCACGATCGTGTCGTCGCCGCCGCCGCCGGTGATCGTGGCGTTGCCGCTGCCGGCGTAGACGATGTCGTTGCCGGTGCCGCCCACGATCGAGTCGTTGCCGCTGCCGCCGCTGATCGTGTTGGAGCCGTTGCTGGCGTAGATGATGTCGTTGCCGGTGCCCCCCATGATCGAGTCGTTGCCCGACCCGCCGGTCATCGTGTTCGAATTGGAGCCGGCGTAAATGATATCGTTGCCCGTGCCCCCCACGATGGTGTCGTTGCCGCCGCCGCCCGTGACGGTTGTATTGCCGGTGCCGGCGTAGAGGATGTCGTTACCGCTGCCGCCTGAAATCGAGTCGTTGCCCGAGCCGCCAGTCACCGTCGACGGCGCGCTGCCGGCGTAGACGATGTCGTTGCCCGTGCCGCCCACGATCGAATCACTCCCGGTCCCGCCGGTCAGGGTGGTGTTGCCCGACCCTGCATAAACAATGTCGTTGCCCGAGCCGCCCACGATCGACTCGCTGCCCGAGCCGCCGCTGACCGTCGTGTTGCCCGAGCCGGCGTAGATGATGTCGTTGCCCGAGCCGCCTGAGATGCTATCGTTGCCGCTGCCGCCCGTGACCGTATTGGTGCCTGAGCCGGCGTAGAGCAGGTCGTTGCTGTCGTTGAGCGTGATGTCATCGCCGTCGTTCGAGCCGATGACTGTGTTGAACACGCCTTCAAGAGCAAGATCGACAGGGACGCTGCCACTGGGGTTGAGATTCTGCGTCTGACCGCTCTCCAGGCCGAGATTGAGCGTGATCCCCAAACTCGCGATCGAGAAATCGAGCGTGTAGGTGCCACCCGCCGTGCCGACTACGACTGGGTCTGGCCCAGGATTGATCAGGAAGAGGTCGTTGCCGCTCCCGCCCACCAGCGTGTCGTCACCCTGGTTGGAGACCAGCGTGTCGTCGCCCGAGCCGGCGACCAGGCTGTTGGCCCCCGGGCCACCCACGAGCAGGTCGGCGCCCGAGCCTGCGACCAAGGTTTCGTTACCACCGTAGCCATCAAGCTCCACGTTGGCCGCGACCTGGCTGGCGTCGACGTAGTCGCCGGATCCGTCCACCTGTGCAATCACTCCAGCCGCGCCGCCCGCCGGCGGCGAGATCGTGACCGTGGTCGAGCTTAGGGTGATAAAGACGATCTGCTCGCTGTCGCTGCCGGTGCCGCTCGAGTCGCTGACCGTGGCGTACGCGATGTACTGTATCGCCGGGTCGAAAATCGGGCCTGTCGAGAACGAGAAATCGGGCCCGGTACCGGAAAGGACCGTGTCTCCGTTTTCTGCGAGCGCCCAGCTCACCGTCTCGGTTTCGGCCGCGCCGGGCTGGGTGACGACGCTAGTCAAGTCGACCGGGCTCGAGGAACCGCTGTCGGCATTCTCGATCCGGATCGAAGGTGCGACGGCTTTGACCACGATGGGGATGAAAGCCGACGCACTGACCGCGCTGTCGGAGACAGTGACGTTGATGTCATAGTCGCCGCTGCTCATGTACTGGTGCGGGGCCGAGAAGGTATAAAGTCCGGGCATCGCCGACGTGGCGATCTCGTTGAAGCTCCCGTAGAGGACAGTGGGCGTGGTGCCGTCGCCCCAGTCGACCGTCACGGTGATGGGGTTCAGCGTGCCGGGGTCGGTGAACTGGCCCGAGAGGGTGACCGTGTCGCCCTCGTAGACAGACGTCTGACCAGACTGGTCAGTCACCGACAGGTCGCTCGCCGAGATTTGCGGCCCGCTGTCGGTGACCGTCACGCTGGCCGATGCCGTGCCGGTTTTCCCCTCCTCGTTGGTCACTTGAGCCTGAATCGTATAGACGGCCGACGTCATGCCGTACGGGATGTTCAGATAAGTATGGGACGTGGAGAAGGTATCCACGCCCGGAGGCAGGACAATCGTGGTCGACTGCGACATGTCGCCCCAGTCGATCGACACCGTATTGGTGTGGATTCCACCGGGGCTCGTGATGGTCCCGCTCACGGTGACCGAGTTATACTCGTCGATCGTCGACGTCGACAGGACGAGGCCGGGCGCCGCGAAGACCGGCGCCGGGTCGCTGATGTCCACGGTGGTCTGGGCAGAAGAAGAATCGCCGGCGCCATCAGTCAAGGTCACGATGACGTTGTAAGCCGACGCGGCGTCGGTCGTGTAGTCGTGCGGGACTGCGAAGGCGTAGGCGCCGGCCGGGAGAGACAACACTGTCAGGTCCGGCGTACTGACCCCGTCGCCCCAGTTGATGGTTGCCGTCAGTGTGGCCGCGGGGTTGTCGTCGGTGAAGGTGGCGCTCACGATCACCGAATCGTATGAGCCGCCCGTCGCGTAGGTCGTGGACGAGGACGCACTCACAAATGCCCCCGGCCCGTAAACCCCACCCCCTTGATAAAGCTGCACGTTATCGGCCCCAGCCTGCGATCCCAGGGCGCCCGCCGCCCCCACGACCAGGGCCCCGTTGTCGATGCTCACGGCCGTGCCGAAGAGATCGCCGGTGTTCGGCGTGGGCTCCTGCACGGCCGCGATCGGCTGCCCGAAGATTGAGTCGGCCGGGTCGGCGTCAAAGACATACACCACGCCCGCAAAGGCGGTTCCAAGACTGGCGCCGGGCGCGCCGATCACGGCTGTGGTCTCCGAGCCGGCCACCGATGCGCCAAAGTTCCCGCCGGCCCCGCCGGGCTGGATAAAGGTCGTGCTCATCCACCAAGCCGGATGCGTCGAGTCCGGCGGGCTGTAAAGGAACGCCTTACCGTTTCCGGAGTTGTCCAGCGGCGAACCGATCACGATGCTCGACCCGACGGCCGCAACCGCCGAGCCAAACCCGGCCGTCGACCCGTCCGGATTGGTGATCGTCGTCAGCAAGTCGCCGAAAGTTGAATCGCTGGGGTCGCCGTCGAACACCGAGACCGTGCCCACGGGGGAGCTGGTTCCGGCGTCGGCATCGGGAGCACCGACCACGATGTCGTTGCCCAGCCCCGCCACGGCCGCGCCGAACTGGGCCGCGCTGCCGGTTGTATTCGGGGTGGCGTTGGGAATCGCCAGCACTAAGTCGCCGAAATTCGACTGCGTCGGGTCGCCCTCGTATTCATAAACTTCGCCCTGGCCGCCATTCTGTCCGGGAGCCCCGATCAAGATGTTGGTGTCGGTCGCACCCACCGAGGCGCCGAACTGCGCGTTCGTCGCATCGCCGGCATCGGGGATCTCGATGGTTGCCAGCAATTCGCCGAAGTTCGGATCGTCGATGTCGGCGTCGAACACGTAGACCACGCCGTTGCCGCTGCCGGAGATCGAGCTGCCGGGGGCACCGACAATCAGGTCGCTGCCCACCACCGCCAGCGATGCGCCGAACTCGTCGCCAGGGACCGGGTTCGGGTCCTTGAATATCGTGATCAGGGCGCCGTACGCGTACACCGAGCCGCCTTCGGGTTCCGTAACGCCGGCATACATGACGCCGGTATCGGTCTCAACGCCATCGTAGAAATAGACTAGGCCGGTGCCGTCATCCTCTGGGGCGCCGACGGCCACGTTGCCGGTCACCGACGCAACCGACTCGCCGAACCCGCTGCCGGCGTCGGGCGCTGTGAAGGTCTGGGGCGCAGTGAACGAATCGGCGGTGAATTGCGGCGGCTCGTCGAGCACTGTGATCGTGGCAAATGCCATCGAGGTACCGCCGAAGCCGTCGCTCACTGTCAGTTCGACCTGGTCGGTGCCCGGCGCTGTGTAGGAATGGGTCGGCGTGGGGCCCGTTCCTGTCGTGTTGTCGCCGAAGGACCAGTTGTAAGAAAGGGTGGCGCCGGTGGGGCTCGATGACCCGCTGCCGTCGAAGTTGACCGGCACGCCCTCCTCGACCGTGAGCGTGCTGAAGCTCAGCACGGCCGTCGGCGGATAGTCCACGCCATATTCCTTGGAGAACTCCGACGTATTGCCGCTCGAATCGGTAGCCGTGGCGGTGACAAACTGGCGCCTCCCGCGAGGGTCGGATACGAGAACGAGAAGGTAGCGCTCCCCGAGCCGTCGGTCGTCACCGGCGACGAGCCCAGCACGTAGCGCCCCTCGCCGTAGCCCGAGGTGGTCACCGCCGAGATGGTGTAGAAGTCGAGGAAGAAGGTGGTGCTGGCAATGCTGTTCAGGGTACCGCTGACCGTCGTCGTGCCCCCCGAGCTCACCACCGACGTGATCACCGGGAAGTTTTCGTAGTAGGCGGAGGAGACCGAGATCCCCAGCCCGTCGTCGTCGAAGATCGAATTGAGCCGGATCGTGTTGCCTGCGCCGGCCGTGGCGTCGACGTCGACACCGATCCCGGTGCCTGTGCCCGTGTCGCTGGAGTAGGCGATCATGTTGCCGGCGCCGGCGACCGTGCCGCCGATCGTGTTGTCTGAGGAGCCGCCGTCGATGAGCACACCGGTGCCATTGCCGAGCGGGTTGGCGCCGGACCGGTCGGTGCCGATGAAGTTGCCCTCGATCAACGTGCCGGTCGTGCCGTCGTAAAGCCCGATGCCGGCTGTGGAGTTGGCCGAGATGACGTTGCCGGCCGCCCGCACCGTCCCGCCGACGACCACGCCTGCGGTGTCGCCCAAGTACACGCCGAAGGTCCCGTTGCCGAGCGCGTTTTCTCCTGACTCATCCGTGCCGATGTAATTTCCCAGAACGACGGCGCTCGTCGCCGCCCCCTCAATCGACACGCCCGCCTCGGTGTTGGCCGAGATCAAATTGCCGGCGCCCTGCGCCGTGCCGCCGATCGTGATCCCGAGCGCGGCCAACACCGAGATGCCGTCGCCCGTGTTGGTCAACGGCTGGCCGTTGGCCAGCGGCTTGGTTCCGGTCTGGTCGACGCCGATGTAATTGCCCTCGATCAGCGTGCTCGAGACACCGCTAGCGACGTCGATGCCGTCTCCCTGGTTGCCGGAAATCAGGTTGCGTTCCAGGGCGGTCGTGCCGCCGATCGTGGTGCCTGTGCCGCCGGCCAGGTCGATGCCCGCGCCGAGATTGGGGAGCGAGATGGCGCCTTTGGCGTCGGTGCCAATCAGGTTGCCGGCAATGAGCGTATCTGCCGTCGCCGTGCCGGTGAGCATGACGCCTTGTGCATTACCCGAGATGACGTTGCGCGCCCCGCTAATGGCGCCGCCGATGGTATTGCTCGTAGAACCGGTATCAACTAGCACGCCGGCACCGATGTTGCCGAGTGCGGCCGACCCAGACTCACTGAGCCCGATCAAGTTGCCTAGAACGACGTTGCCGCTCGAGTCGTTGATCTCGACCCCGGGGCCCGTGTTGCCCGAGATGATGTTGGCCGCGCCTGTCGCCGTGCCGCCGATTGTGTTGCCCGAGGCGCTAGTATCGATTTCGACGCCCGCCTGGCCATTGGCGATCGCGGCGGTACCGGCCGGATTGGTGCCGATCAGATTGCCGTCGACCACGTTGGCCGAAGTGCCCGAGCTGGAAATCCAGACGCCGTAGTTTGTGTTGCCCGAGATCACGTTGGCTTGATCAGAGTTGGCGGGGCCGTACACCGGGTTCAAGCCGACCCAGTTATTCGCCGCACCGTAGGCGATGAATACTCCAGTGCCGTCAGGAAGTGGTGCGCCACCGTTCTCGGTCGTGCCGATGTAGTTGCCGGCGACCACGTTTCCCGTCGTTGCGTAGCCGTTTGCACCGATGAACACACCTGCGGCCGTGTCTCCGGAAATGACGTTCCGCTCCAGCGCATCGTCGACTGTTCCGTCTTGGCCGGACGTTCCCACGAGGTTGTCCGAGGCACCGATTTGAATCACGACGCCCCAGGAGAGCGGTGCGTCAGTGCCCTCATTCGGGACGGCGATCGTGCCTGTGGGGTCGGTGCCGAGCAGGTTTCCGGCAATGACGTTGCCCGTCGTGCCGGTCTGGTAGAGCGCGACGCCGATATAGTTCCCGGAGATCACATTGCGCTGGAGCGCGCTCTCAGTTCCTGGCCCCGCCGCCGAATTGACACCGACCCAGTTTCCCGACGCGCCACTATTGATTACGACCCCGGCGAACGCGCCGCCGAGGCCTTCGATGACGTTGCCGTGGGAGTCTACGTTGATGCCGATCAAATTGCCGGCGACCACATTACCAGTGGTGCCCGTGCCGGTGATGAAAACCTCCCAGTTGATGCTGCCCGCGATCACATTGGCCTGATCTGCGTTGTCGGGGCCGTAGACGCCATTCACGCCGATCCAGTTGGACGCCGCGCCGTTTTCGAGGTAAACGGATGCGTCCCTACAGGGCAGCGATACATTGCCTGCGGCATTCGTGCCGATGTAGTCGCCGGCGATCACGTTGCCCGTTGCGCTCGGTCCCGCAATGATAATGTTGTAGAGAGTATTACCGGCAATGACATTCCGCTCGAAGGCATCGGCAGCGCCGTCCTGGCCGGTCGTCCCGAACAGGTTGTCGGAAGCACTGAAGACGCCGACTCCCACTCCGTTCCCGATCGCGAAGGTCCCCGTCACGTCTGTTCCGATGAGGTTGCCGGCAATCACGTTTCCAGTTGCGACCGGGTTGGTGAGCTGACCGAGGGCGACGGCATACACGGCCACGCCGTCATTGCCGTTGCCGCT
Organism: uncultured Isosphaeraceae bacterium; assembly: GCA_963830625.1. Classification (GTDB taxonomy): domain Bacteria; phylum Planctomycetota; class Planctomycetia; order Isosphaerales; family Isosphaeraceae; genus CAWHMZ01. Next base: position 45,484 of record CAWHMZ010000012.1, read on the forward strand.
GGCCACGTTCCGCTCGATCGCATCATCGGCGCCGTCGTGGCCCGACGTGCCGATCAGGTTCGACGACGAGTCGGCCAGGTAGATGCCGTTTCCATCGTTGCCGATGGCATACGTTCCCGAGACGTCGGTTCCGACCAGGTTGCCGGCGACAACCTGGTTGCTGGCGTCTAACAGGAGGACTCCTGAGTGTGCGTTCCCCGAAACCACGTTGCCTTGGTCGCTGTTCTCGGGCCCGTAGACGGCGTTGACGCCAACCCAGTTCGTTAACGAAGTCTCGATGATCAATACGCCGTTGTACGCGTTCGCGAGTGCCGCCGTGCCGCCGGCGTTCGTCCCGACGCGATCGCCCGCGACGACATTTCCGCCGGTTCCGCTGCCATAAATGACTACACCTTCCGCCGAATTGCCCGAGATGACATTGGCTTCGCCTGCATCGTCGGCGCTTTGACCGCTCGTGCCGATCAAATTGTCTGATGCCGCACCGCTAATCACGACGCCGCCGCCGATAACTCCGCCCAGGTACGGATCGTAATAGAACTGCTGTCCATTCCCGAGTGCGGCGTCGCCACTCACGGTCGTTCCGATGAAATTGCCGGCGACGACATTGTTGTCGGTCCCCGTGCCCGTGATCCACACGCCTGCGAACGAGTTGCCGCTTACGATATTCCGCTCGAGCGGGTCGGTGACGCTGCTCGTGCCGCTCGCGCCGATCAGATTGCCGCTCGCGCCGCCGTCGATCTCGACGCCGGCATAGTTGGCAATTGCGAGCGTGCCGGTCACGTCGGTGCCGATCAGGTTGCCGGCCACCACGTTCCCGGTCGTGCCCGAGCCGGAGATCTCAATGCCGGCGGCGGTATTGCCCGAGATCAGGTTACTCGCGCCCGGCGTCGAGCCACCGATCGTGTTGCCGGCCGAGGCATCGTTGATGAGCACTCCGGGACCGTCGTTGGGAACCGCCGTGGTGCCGGCGAGGTCGGTGCCGATGAAGTTGCCCTCGAACACGTTGCTCGACGAGCTCCGGATCCAGATGCCTTCGTCGGTGTTGCCCGAGATGATGTTGCCCGCCCCGGCCGCTGTTCCGCCGATCGTATTGCCGCTGGCGCCCAGCAACACGTCCACGCCAACGGCGTTGCCGTTGGCAATGGCGGCGTTACCCGCGGCATTGGTGCCAATCTTGTTGCCGGCCACGACAATTCCCGTGGCTTGCCAGATCGCGACGCCATCACCAGAGTTTCCGGTGACGACGTTGCCCTGGTCAGCGTCCGGCGACCCATACACCGGGTTCATGCCAACCCAGCCGGAAGAATCATCCCACAGTTCGACGCCACAGTTATTTGCGTTGGGAATCGCGACGGTGCCCGCGGCGTCGGTACCGATGTAATTGCCGGCGACGACGGTGCCATTCGCGTCGAGGATGTCGATGCCGTCGCCCAGGCTCCCCGAAATGATGTTGCGCTGGCCCGCATCGTCGGCGCTATGGCCGCTGGTGCCGACCAAGTTGCCTGACGCACCTTCATCGATGACCACATCAGCTTCGGCGTAGTTCCCGAGCACCATCTGGTAAACGCTGGCGTTACCCAGCGCGCTCTCACCCGTGACGGTCGTGCCGATGAAATTGCCGGCGACGACATTGTTGTCGGTCCCCGTGCCCGTGATCCACACGCCGGCAAAAAGGTTGCCGCTGATGATGTTGCGCTCGAGCGGGTCGGTGACGCTGCTCGCACCACTGGCGCCGATCAGGTTGCCGGTGGCGCCGTCGTCGATCTCGACGCCGGCGTAGTTGGGTATGGCCACCGTGCCCGTTACATCAGTGCCGATCAGATTGCCGGCCACCACGTTGCCGGTGGTACCGGTGCGGCGGATCGCGACGCCGGCGTTAGCGTTCCCGGAGATCACGTTGGCCTCGTCTGCGTTCTCGGGCCCAAAGACCGGGTTCACGCCGATGAAGTTGTCGTCGGCGTCGTAGCTCATCTCGACCCCGTAGTATCCATTGGCCAGCGCCGCGTTCCCGGCGGCGTTGGTGCCGATGTAGTCGCCAGCGACCACGTTGCCGGTGCTCCCGTCCAGGATGTAGATGCCGATCAAAGTGTTTCCGGAGATCACGTTGCGCTCCAGAGCGTCGGCCGATCCGTCCTGTCCCGAAGTTCCCAGCAAGTTGTCTGAGGAGTCCTCGACGTACACTCCGTACGGGTAGTTGGGGATCGCCGCGGTCCCGGAGGCGTTGGTTCCGATCAGGTTGCCGGCGATCACGACATTGGTGTCTTCGTAGAGCCAAACGCCGACCAACGCATTGCCTGAAATGACGTTCCCCTGGTCGGCGTTTTCGGGCCCGTATTCGGGATTGACGCCGACCCAGTTGGTCGCCGTGAGGTTACTGAGATTGATGCCTTGCTCGCCGTTGGCCAGCGCGGCCGTGCCGGCTGCATTGGTCCCGATGTAGTTGCCCGCGACGACGTTGCCGGCGCTCCCGTCCAGGACGTCGACGCCATCCTCCGTGTTGCCGGAAATCACGTTTCTCTCGAGCGCGTCGTCCGAGCCGTCCTGACCCGAAGTTCCGATCAGGTTGTCGCTGGCGTTGGAAATCTCGACGCCACCCGACCCGTTGGGCACGGCCGTTTGACCCGTCGAGTCGGTGCCGATGTAGTTGCCCGCGACCACGTTCTGGTCGGATCCGGGGCCGACGATCGCGACGCCATAGCCCGGGTTGCCGCTGATCACATTGCGCTCGAGAGCATTTTCGGGACCCGACATCGGGTTGACGCCGATCCAGTTGCCGGTTGCCCCGTCGGTGATCAACACTCCGTCGGTGCCATTGGACCCAATGCTGTCGCCGGCCACCACGTTACCCGTTGTACCTGCGCCCGTGATCTCGATGCCGGTCCCAGTGTTGTCGGCGAACTCATCAGCATCATCGGCTGACGCCGGTCCGTAAACCGTGTTCACGCCAATCCAGTTGGCGGTCGCGCCGTCGTCGATCAACAGGCCGGTGCCGTTGGCGAAGTAGCCCACCGGATCACCCGCCACCACGTTGCCCGTGGCGCCCGGTCCGGAGAGCCAGATTCCGGGGCCCACGCTGCCACCGACAAAATCACCTTCGATGTAGTCCTGCGCCTGGCCGTCCTGGCCGTCGGTTCCGATCAGGTTGTCGGCCCCCGTGATATAGATTCCTACTCCGTCGGGAACCGCCGAGCCGTAGTTTGCGGCGACGCCGACGTTCACGTCCTCGAGCGCATTGTCGTCGGACGCCACACTGACGCCGTCGCCGCTGAATCCATTGATCAGCAGCGCGAAGACAAAAACGTCGTTGGCTTCAAGGTCCAATCCGTCGCTTCCCGGGCCGGCGTTGCTGCCGTTCAACAGGATGACGGGGCCACCGCCGATTGGGGTCCAGCCGGGCTGGCTGTAACCGTCAATGGTGACCGACTCAGTCACGGCCGGTAAAGCAGAGGCCACGGCGATCGTCCAGAAATTGGTGCTTGGGTCGTAGCCCGGGTCGGACGCCGGGATGTCGAAGTCGATCGTGAAGCTGCCCGTCGAGGCGTCGGCCGCCTCGATCGCGGCCCTGAGCGAGCCGGAACCCGAGTCGGCGGTGTTGGTGACGATGTAAGAGCCGCCCGCCGCCGTCACGATCGCGTCGGCAGAGAACTCCGACGTATTGCCTGCCGGGTCAGTGGCTGTGGCGCTCACAGATCCCGCTCCGCTCAGCGAGCCGGGGATCGTGACCGAGAAGCTCGTCGCGCCGCTGGCATCGGTTGTCACATTTGCATACGTCAAGAAGACCTGGCCCTGGCCATAGCCCGACGGATCCGCGACATAATCGCCGAAGAATTCGATGCGGTACGTCGTGTTCGCCGCCTCGGTGATCATCCCGTCGATCGTCGTGGTGCCGCCGGCCGTCACGACCGACGAGATCACGGGAAAATCCTGGAACAGGTTGGGGCCGGTGTGGCCTTCGGAGTCGTTCAAGACGACGCTGGATCCGCCCAGGCCGATTCCCAGCGTGGTATTGGCGAAGATGCTGTTCTCGAGAATGGCGTCGCCGGTGCTGGCGTCGGTTGGACTGGCACCGACTTGCACCCCGACGCCAGTATTGAAGGCGATGACGTTGCCCGCGCCGGCCGTGGTGCCGCCGACGGTGTTATTCGACGCACCGCCGGTGATCACCACACCGTCGCCCGAATTGGCAAGCGCCGCACTGCCCCCGAGGTTGGTGCCGATCGAGTTCCCCAGCACGATGTTGCCGGACGTCCCCGTGCCGCTGATTGAGACCCCGGCCGACATGCCGCCCGAGATCAGGTTGCCCGCGCCCGCGGCTGTGCCGCCGATCGTGTTGCCGGTAGAGGCCGCAAAGATCAACACGCCCGGACCGACATTGCCGAGCGCAAGGCTTCCGGTGGGGTCAGTACCGATCAGGTTACCTTGCACGAGATTCCCGAACGTCCCGGTGCTGGTTTCATAAGCGCCGATGAAGATTCCTGCAAGCGTGTTTCCCGAGACCACGTTGTCGATCGCCGTGTCGCCCGAGGCGCCGTCGCTGAAAGTGATGCCGGCCAGGTTGGCGATGGTCCCGGTCCCGGCGGCGTTCAACCCGACCCAGTTTCCCTCGGCAAGGTTGCCGCTGGCGCCCGCCAAGTAGAAAGCGATGCCGCCCAGGACATTGCCTGAAACCAGGTTGCGATCGGCAGCCGCCGGTCCGCCGATCGTATTGTTCTGGGCGCCGCCCTGAATCAAAATGCCCGCATTCTGGTTGGCGACGGCGGCCGTGCCGGCCTCGTTCGTGCCCGCGAAGTTGCCGACAACGACATTCAGGCTGGTGCCCGAATCTCGGACAACGATCCCGCTCTGGTTGTTGCCTGAAGCGACGTTGGCCGCCCCGGCAGCCGTGCCGCCGATCGTGTTGCTGGTGGCGCCGCCAGCGACCGCGATGCCGTATCCCCCATTGGCCAGCGCTTGTGTCCCGCTTTGATTCAGGCCGACCAGATTGCCGGCCACCACGTTGCCGGTCGTGCCCGTGCCAGAGATCTCAACGCCGTCGCCCGTGTTACCCGAGATCAGGTTCCCCGCGCCGACGACATCACCGCCGATGGTGTTATTGGTCGGAGCGCCGGTGCCGATACCGTTGCCCGGTCCGGCCACAATCAGCACTCCCGGACCGCTATTGGGAAGCGCCGCATTGCCGGCGAGATTGGTGCCGATGAAGTTGCCTTCCACCAAGTTCCCGTACGTGGAAGCGCCGTCGAGCTCGACGCCGGCGCCCGCGTTGCCCGAGATCAAGTTCATGGCGGCAGCGGCGGTGCCGCCGATCGTATTGCCGGTCTCCGGATCTGACGGTGATGCATCGCCGATCTGGATGCCAAATTGCGTGTTGGGCAGGGCCGCGTTGCCGGCCGCGTTCGTGCCGATCAGGTTCCCCTCGACGAGCACATCCGAAGTCCCGATGTTGCTGTCGGTGATGAGCACACCGACGTAATTGTCCGAGATCACGTTGCCGGCGCCGGCCACGGTGCCGCCGATGGTCACGCCGGCACTCAGGTTGCCTTCCACGACCACGCCATCGCCGTCCGCCTGGGGAGTGGGGCCATTGCCGATCCCGAAGGTCCCGGTGGAGTCGGTGCCGATGTAGTTGCCGGCCACGACCGTGCCCGCGCCGGCTTCCCGGATCCACACGCCGTTATCATTCACGTTGCCGCTGATGACGTTGCGCTCGAGCGGATTGGGGTTGTTGGGATTGGTCCCGATCTGGGTGTTGGCCGCGCCGCTGTCGACCCGCACGCCGCTGTCGCCGTTGGCAATGGCCGCATTGCCGGCGGCGTTCAGGCCAATGTAATTGCCGGCGATCACGTTGCCGTTCGTACCCGTGCCCGTGACGAAGACGCCGTCGCTGCGGCCGCCCGAGTTGCCCGAGATCACGTTGCGCTGGTCTGCACTTTCGGGCCCGTAGACCGAGTTCACGCCGATCCAGTTGGCATTAGCTCCGGAGCTCACCTCAACCCCATCACCGCTGTTCGCTAGTGCCACGGTCCCAGCCGCATTGGTCCCGATGTAGTTACCGGCGATGACGTTGCCGGCAGCCGTCGAGCCGGTGATGTCAACGCCATTACCGCTGTTGCCCGAGATCACGTTGCGCTCGAGGACATCGGCGCCGCCGTCTTGGCCGGTTGCGCCAACCAGGTTTGATGGCCCCTGGATGTAAACGCCAACGGCATCGGCCAGCGATTGCGTGCCAGTCGCGTCGGTGCCGATCAAGTTGCCTGCGATGACGTTGCCGGAAGACGTCGGATCGATCCAGACGCCCCAGCCGTTGCTGGGGTTAAGCCCGGAGATGAGGTTGCCCTGGTCGGCGTTTTCCGTTCCGGACCCGGCGGCCGGGTTGACTCCGATCCAGTTCCCAGACGCCCCATTAGCGATATCGACGCCGTCGCCGTAAACGCCATCGCCGAGCGCAGATTCGCCCGACGACGTCGTTCCGATGTAGTTGCCGGCCACGACGTTGTTGGACGTGCGCGCGCCGCTGATAATGACGCCGGTGTAGCCGTTCCCGGAGATCACGTTCCGTTCGTCTGCGTCGTAGCTTCCGTCCTGCCCCGAGGTACCGATCAAGTTGCCCGAGGCACCGCCCGCGATCAGCACGCCGCCGTTGATGTCGTCATCGCCGGAGTAAACGTACACGGTGCCGTTGGCCAGCGCAATCGTTCCGGTCGCGTCGGTGCCGATGTAATCGCCGGCTACCACGTTGCCGGTCGTGCCTGTGCCGGTGATTTCGATGCCGTCGTAGGCGTTTCCCGAGATGACGTTGCGCTCGTCGGCGTTCTCGGCCCCGTGGACGGAATTGACGCCGATCCAGTTGTCGCTGGCTCCCCCGCTGGCGTACACGCCATAATTCCCGTCGCCGAGCGCAGCGCTTCCGGACGCGGTCAGCCCGATGTAGTTGCCGGCGATGACGTTCCCGGTTGCGCCCGCGCCATAGAGATAGATGCCTTGCTTGCTATTCCCGGAGATGACGTTGCGCTCTACCGCGTCGTCGGCGCCGTCCTGGCCCGATGTTCCCACCAGGTTGTTGGAAGAATCGATCGCGACGCCATAAGTATTCGGGATCGCCGTCGAACCGGTGACATCGGTTCCGATCAGGTTGCCGGCCACCACCGTTTCCGTGCTGGCGTAGTAGAGTTGAATCCCGGCGTAGCCGTTGCCCGAGATGACATTGCCCTGGTCGGCGTTCTCCGGCCCGCCCGAGGCGGGGTTGACGCCTACCCAGTTGGTACGAGAGACGTCGTCGATACAAGAAACCGTCGCCTGCGTTTCCCAGAGCTGGCCGTGCCAGCCGCATTGGTACCGATGTAATTGCCGGCGACGACGTTTCCAGTGGCTCCGCCGTAGACGTCGATGCCGTCGCCGGTGTTGCCGGAGATGATGTTGCGCTGGCCGGCGTCGTCGGCACTCTGGCCGCTGGTGCCGATCAGGTTGTTCGAGGCACCGAAGTCGATCACGACTCCCCGGCGATATAGTCCGAGCCGAAGTACTGCGGTACACTCGCGTTGCCGACCGCACTATTCCCGGTGACGTCGGTGCCGATGTAATTGCCGGCGACGACATTTTGGTCCGTGCCCGTACCGGTGATCCAAACACCGGCAAAGAGGTTGCCGCTGATGATATTCCGCTCGAGCGCGTCGTCGACGGCGCTCGAGCCGCTGGCGCCGATCAGGTTACCACTGGCGCCGCTGTCGATCTCGACGCCGGCGTAGTTGGCTACCGCGGCAGTGCCGGTCGCGTTCGTCCCAATGTAGTTGCCGGCAACTATGTTGCCGGTTGTGCCCGTGCCGCTAATCTCGACACCGTCGCTTGTGTTTCCCGAGATCACGTTGCGCTGGAGGGCGTTTTCGGTACCGGGGCCGGCGACCGAGTTGACGCCGACCCAGTTGTCGCTCGCCCCGTTGTCGATCAGCACGCCCTCGCCATTGGCGGTGATGACGTCTCCGGACACGACGTTGCCGGACGTGCTGGCGCCGCTAGATCTCCACGCCGGCCCCGGTGTTATTGGCGATGTAATCGCTCTCGTCGGCCGATGCAGGCCCGTAGACCGTATTGACACCGATCCAGTTGTCACTCGCGCCGTCGTCAATCAAGACCCCGGCTTCGCCATTGGAGAAGCAGCACACCGGATCCCCGGCGACCACGTTGCCCGTGGCGCCCGATCCGGTCAGCCAAATTCCGGGGCCCAGGTTGCCACCAACGGCATCGCCTTCGACACTGTCCAGGAACGATCCATCCTGACCGTCGGTTCCGATCAGGTTGTCGGCGCCCGTAACATAAATCCCGACGCCGTCGGGCACGGCCGAACCGTAGTTCGCGGCGAAGCCGACGTTCACGTCCTCGAGTCGCATTGTCGCTCGACGCAACATTCACGCCGTCGCCGCTGAATCCATTGATGTTCAGTCCTAGCACGGTTACGTCATCTGCAATGAGATCCAGACCGTCGCTCCCCTGGCCCGGCATTGCTGCCGTTCAACAGGATGACGGGGCCGCCGCCAGACGTAGCCCAGCCGGGCTGGCTGTAACCGTCGATCGTGGTCGACTCGCTAATCGCCGGGAGTGCCGAGGCCACGGCGATCGTCCACATGCTCGTTGCCGGGTCATATCCCGGATCGGACGTCGGGATATCAAAAAGGACCGTAAAGCCGCCGGAAGATGCGTCAGCAGCCCCGATCGCCGCCCGCAGCGAGCCGGCGCCCGAATCCGCGGTGGTGGTGACGATGTACGACCCACCGGCTGTGGTCACGACCGTATCAGCCGAGAACTCCGAGGTATTGCCCGCCGGGTCGGTCGCGGTCGCGCTCACATATTCTCCACCGCTCAAGGGGGTGGGTGTCGTGACCGAGAAGCTCGTCGTGCCGCTTCCATCGGTTGTCACGTTCACAAAGGTCAGGAACAATCTGCCCCTGGCCGTAGCCCGACGGATCGGCGGCCGGGTTGCCGAAGAACTCGATCCGGTAGGTCGTGTTCGCCGCTTCGGTCATCATCCCGTCGATCGTGGTCGTGCCGTTTGCCGTGACGACCGATGAGATGACTGGAAAGTCCTGGAAGAGGTTCGGGCCGGTGTGGCCTTCCGAGTCGTTCGGTACGACGCTCGCTGAGCCCAGGCCGATCCCCAGCGTGGTATTGGCGAAGATGCTGTTCTCAAGAATGGCGTTGCCGGTGCTGGCATCGGTCGGACTGGCGCCGACTTGCACCCCGACGCCCGTGTTGAAGGCGATGACGTTGCCCGCGCCGGCGCCGGTGCCGCCGATCGTGTTGTTGGTGGCACCGCCGGAGATCAGCACTCCATCACCCGTGTTGGCAATGGCGGCGGTGCCCTGGAGGTTTGTTCCAATGAGGTTGCCCAGCACGAGATTGCCTTCCGTGCCCGTGCCGCTGATCGAGACGCCAGCGCCGGCGTTGGCCGAGATGAGGTTCGCCGTGCCGGGCGCCGTGCCGCCGATCGTGTTGTTGGAGGAGTTATTGCCGATTTCGACGCCCGGTCCGCCGTTGCCCAGTGCGATGGTGCCGGTGGGATCCGTGCCGATCAGGTTTCCCTGGACGAGAATGCCACTTCCGCCGACATTGCTGTATACGTATGGAGCAATGTAAATACCAGCGACTGTGTTGCCCGAGATGACGTTGCCAATCGCCGCATCACCGGCCGACGCGCCATTGATAAAAGAAATCCCTGCTTCGTTGGCGATGGTACCGGTGCCTGCAGCGTTCAGGCCCACCCAGTTGCCTTGGGCGATGTTATTCGTGGTGGACGAGGCCATCGAGATGCCGACCAAGGAGTTTCCCGAGACCAGGTTGCGATCGGCGGCATTCGTTCCGCCGATGGTATTGGCCGACGCCCCGTTATCGATCAGAATGCCCCCCAGGCCATTGCCCAGCGCGACCGTCCCTGCAAGATCGGTGCCGACGTAATTGCCCACGATGACGTTGGAATCGGTGCCGGCGTCTGTGAGGTAAATGCCGAAGTAGTTCGAGGCGCCGCCGACGTTTCCCGACACAACGTTGCGGGCCGCGGTCACCGTACCGCCGATCGTGTTGAAGGCGGCTCCGCCGTCGATCTGCACGCCATTGTAGCCGTTACCGAGTGCCCCTTCGCCCGTGGCATTGGTGCCGATCAGATTGCCCGCCACCACGTTTCCGGTCGTGCCCGCGCCGGAGATATCGACGCCATCGCCCGTGTTGCCCGAGATCAGATTGCCCGCTCCGGTTCCGGGCGTCGCCGTGAGGCCGCCGATCGTGTTGCTCGTGGCCCCGCCAGTGATCTGCACGCCATCGCCCGTGTTGGCGACGGCGGCGGTGCCCTGGAGATTGGTGCCGATGTAGTTGCCTGCGACGAGGTTCCCAATCACACCGGGCCCGTTCATCAAAATGCCCGTGGCCAAGTTGCCGGAAATAATGTTGGCCGCGCCGGCCGCCGTGCCGCCGATCGTGATGCCGAACGAGGTCTGATTGGGATCGGCTGGGTCGTTGACGTAGATCCCTGCTTCTTCGCTGGGATACGCGAAGGCTGTGCCGCCGTTGCCCAGTCCGGCGATCGGGTTGCCACTGGACTCGAAATTGACGCCGATGTAGTTGCCCTCGACCAAGTTGTCCGACGACCCCTCGTCGACGACGCCGGGAGTGTAGCCGCTCAAGAACCCAATTCCTCCCTGGCTGTTGCCGGCGATGATGTTGCCCGCGCCCGCGTCGGTCCCTCCGATCGTGATTCCGGCATCGTCCACCACAGCAATGCCAAAGCCCGGATTGCCCAGCGCAACAGTGCCGGTGATATCCGTTCCGAGCAAGTTGCCCTCGACCACCGTGCCGGCCGACCCCATGTTTGACGTCACATTGCCAAAGTCGATTGCCGGCGGTGCCCAGACCGCGCCTCCGACGAAATAGCCCGGATTATTCGCGTTTGCGGCGTAGATGGTCGTATAGGCACTGTCCCACGGGCCCTGCGAGATAACATTCCCCGTTCCTGGCGTCGCGCCCCCAACCAACGTGTCCGGCGAATCAAAAATCTGAAAGCCATCGGAAAACGTCCCTGCGATCACGCTCGTTCCGCTGGCGTTGGTTCCCATCAGGTTGGCTTGCACCACGGTGCCCGAGGCATAGGTCAGGGCCATGGGCGCAAACCCGTTGTCGGAGATCACGTTGCCGGCGCCGGGCACGCCGATTACATTGTTCCAGTCGTAACCCGAGGTTCCGCTTCCATAGACCTGCACACCATAAACGCCGTTGCCCACGCCGAACTCACCGGTCACGTCGGTGCCGATATAGTTGCCGTCGATGGTGTTGTCGTTGTCGCCCGATCCATTGAGACGGACGCCGTTGGAGGCGTTCCCAGAGATGACGTTGCGCGCGACCGCCGCAGCCCCGCCGATCGTGTTGCTGGACGCACCGCCGTCGATCCACACGCCGTCCTTGTTGGCCACCTCGGCATCGCCGGCCGCGTTGATGCCAATCAAGTTGCCGGCGAGGACGTTGCCCGTCGTGCCCGCACCCGTGATCCAGACTCCGTAGTTCGAGTTGCCCGAGATCAGGTTGCCCTGGTCGGCGTTTTGCGGGCCGTACACCGAGTTCACGCCGATCGTGTTGCCGGAGGCAGTCGTCGTGAGCTGGACGCCGGAGTAACTGGTGTTGGAGATAATCTCGATTCCGGTCGTGTTTCCGAGGGCAGCGGTGCCGGCTGCGTTTGTGCCGATGTAGTTGCCGGCCACCACATTCTGTGTGACCGTGCCGGGGACGCCACCTGGATAGATCGTGCCCAGAATAACTCCCGGACCGTCGTTTCCTGAGATCACGTTTCGTTCCAGCGCGTTATCCGCGCCGTCTTGACCGGTCGTTCCAACCAGGTCCGACGACGACGAATCGCTGACCAAGACCCCGCCGAGCGCATTGGGAATCGCCAGCGTGCCGGAGACATCGGTGCCGATCAAGTTGCCCGCAACGACAACGCCCGAGGAGTCGAGGAGCTGAACACCCAGGCCGTTGCCGGAAATCACATTGGCCTGATCGGCGTCCTCACTCCCGTAAACCGGGTTGACGCCAACCCAGCCGGACGAAATCAAGCCGATGAGAATGCCCCAACCAGCGTTGCCCACCGCGGCCGAGCCGTCCGCATTGGTGCCGATGTAATTGCCCGCAACGACGTTATTGCTCGTTCCGCTGCCGTAGATGTCGACGCCGTCGTTGTCGCTGCCCGAGATGATATTGCGCTGGCCGGCGTCGTCGGCGCTGTGGCCGGTGGTGCCGACCAGGTTGTCAGATGCGCCATACGAGATCTCAATTCCACCGCTGACGGTAAATCCCCACCCTTGGGCATGCGTGATGAATATATACGTGCTGCCATTACTGAGCGGGGCGTCGCCCGAAACCGTGGTGCCGATGTAATTGCCTGAGACGACGTTGTTATCGGTTCCCGAGCCGGTCATCCAGACGCCTGCGAAAAGGTTGCCGCTGAGGATATTTCGCTCGAGGGCGTCATCAACGCTATTGGCGCCGCTGGCGCCGATCAGGTTTCCGCTGGCCCCGCTGTCGATCTCGACGCCGGCATAATTGGGTATCGCCACCTCGCCGGTGACATCGGTGCCGATCAGGTTGCCGGCGACCACGTTGTCGCTCGTTCCCGTGCCGTTGAGTTCGACTCCGGCGGTGGGGTTGCCCGAGATGACGTTTCCTTCGTCGGCATTTTCCGGACCGTAGACCGAATTCACGCCGACCCAGTTGCCATACGCGCCCAGATCGATCTTGACCCCGTCATTACCGTTCGGCAGCGCGGCGGTTCCAGCGGCATCAAGGCCAATGACGTTGCCGGCCACCACGTTTCCCGTGGTCGTGGGGCTCGGCAAGGATCCTGCCGCGTATGTCTCAATCAACACGCCGGAGCCGCTCACGTTGCCCGAGATCACGTTCCGCTCGATCGCATCTGCCGACCCGTCCTGGCCCGAAGTCCCCACCAGGTTACTGGACGCGTCGCCGATAATGATGCCTTTGTCATTGGGAATGCCCGCCGATCCGGACGCGTTGGTCCCAATCAAGTTGCCGGCGATGATCTGGCTGGTGCAGTCGAAGAGCAGGATTCCCGCATACGCGTTGCCCGAGAGCACGTTGCCTTGGTCGGCGTCGCGGGGCCCGTAAACGGCATTGACTCCGATCCAGTTGGTTGCCGAGGTCTCGGCGACGAGCACGCCGTCGTCGGCGTTGCCGAGCGCGACCGTTCCTGCGGCGTTGGTACCGATGTAGTCTCCGGCCACGATGTTGCCACCGGTGCCTGTCCCGTAAATCACAACGCCGTCGCTGGCGGGGCTGCCCGAAATAATGTTGCGCTCGCCTGCGTCGTCAGCGCTTTGGCCGCTGGTTCCCACCAGGTTGTTCGAGGCGCCGTCCTCGATCACCACATCGCCACCAATCACCACACCAAGTGGGTCCGTTACAGTCTGGCTCCCGTTGCCAACCGCCACGGTTCCCGTCACGTCGGTGCCGATGTAATTGCCCGCGACGACGTTATTATCCGTGCCCGCGCCCGTCATCCACACGCCTGCGAAAAGGTTGCCGCTGATGATATTTCGCTCGAGGGCGTCATCAACGCTATTGGCACCGCTGGCGCCGATCAGGTTTCCGCTGGCGCCGCTGTCGATCTCGACGCCGGCGTAATTTGCATCTGGGGCGGTGCCCGCGGCGTTCGTGCCGATGTAGTTGCCTGCGACGACGTTGCCGGTCGTGCCCGTGCCGGTGATCTCGACGCCGTCGTTTGTATTGCCCGAAATCATGTTGCGCTGTAGCGCTGTCTCGGAGCCGTCTTCTGGATTCACGCCAACCCAGTTATCGCTCGCACCATCTTCAATCAGAACACCATCGGTGCCGTTCGATTCAATCTTGTTTCCGGCAACCACGTTTCCGGTCGTGCCGGCGCCGCTGATCACCACGCCGGCCCCGTTCGATGGCCCGATGAAATCGTAATCATAGTGCGACTCGCCTCCGTCCACGGTATTGATACCGATCCAGTTGCCGGAGGCGCTGGCATCGATCAAGACGCCGGCTTGCCCATTGTCAAACTCGTCATCGTATCCGACCACGTTGCCGGTGGCGCCCGGTCCGCTCAGCCAGATCCCCGCCTCGATGCTATGGCTGAACCAATTGCCCGCGAGTGACTGCACATAGTTGCTACCCTGGCCGTTCGTTCCGATCACGTTGTCGGCGCCAGTCACAAAAATGCCCACGTTGTCCGGCACCGGAGTGGAGAAGTTCCCCGCTACTCCGACGATACAATCCTCGACCGCGTTGTCATTCGAGGCGATGTTGATGCCATCCCCGCTGAAGCCGTTGATTACCATCCCCAGGATCGCGACATCGTCAGCGTCGACATCAAGTCCGTCACTTCCCGGGCCGGCGTTTGTGCCCGTCAAGACAATGACTGGGCTTTCGTTGACCGGATTCCAGCCCGGCTCGCTGTAGCAGTCGATCGTCGTCGACTCGGTCAAGGCCGGCAGCGCCGAGTCCACGGCGATCGTCCAGGTGTTCGTCGTCGGATTGTATCCCGGATCGCTCGTCGGAATATCGAAGACGATCTCGAACCCGCCCAACGACGCGTCGGCCGCCTCGATCGCGGCTCGCAGCGAGCCGGCGCCCGAGTCGGCCGTGGTGGTGACCGTGTAAGACTCGCCGGGCGCGGCAGTCGGGAAGGCATACGACCCGATCGAAACCAACCCATCGGGCCACGCCACGCCGCGCGGTCGGTAGCGGGCACCGTGACGCCCGCGATCTGGTGCTGCCGTCAAAGACAGCCGGGCTGGTCGGCAACAGCCCGATCGTCTCGGTCGGACCCCCGTTGTTGGCCAGCACGCCAAGCCCGACATACGCCCGCCCGACGATGTTGCCGTTTACGCCATTGGTGAAGCTGCCGGTGTTGTCCACCCCGATCAGGTTGTATTTGCCCGTGAAGGAGTCCGTTCCGCCGATGTCGTCGGCTGCGCCACCCGCCGTGTCCTGCGCGACGATTGTGTTATAAAGCGCGTACGTTCCCGCCGCGCCCCCGAGCCCTCCGCCCGAGCCGGCGGTCGTGGCGCTGTTGTTTGCGATCGTGACGTTGACGAGCGTCACCGTGCCGCTGTTATCGATGCCGCCGCCGGCGGAGGCGCTGTTGCCGACAATTGTGTCATCGTCGGCCGTGAGCGTGCAGCCATCGGCAACGTTGATGCCTCCGCCCGGGCCAGACGTGCTGTTGCCGACCAGTGTGCTGTTGGTGATCGTGAGAACGCCACTAAGGACGGAGATGCCCCCCCCGCCATGGGAACCAGCCGAATTGTCCGCGAAGGTGCAGCCGGAGATTGAGCCGATTCCCCCACTCGCCTCCGAGATGGCGCCCCCGGTGGTCCGGGCGAAGTTGCCCGTGAACCGGCAATCGAACAGGTACATGGGACCAACGCCTGCACGGGAGGAGCCTGAGTTGAAGATCGCTCCCCCGCCGTTGCTACCACGGTCATGAGTGCCGAGTGAGGCTTGATCACCGTCGAAGGTGCAGTTCTCAGCCGTCAACGTCGCCCCGGCCCCGGCATTGTTCCAGATGCCGCCGCCAAACGTGGACAAATTGTCCGAGATCGTGCTGTTCGTGATTGTGAGGTGGCCGAGGTTCCAGATGCCGCCGCCCGCCCTGGCCGTGTTGTTCTCGACCAGGCTGTCCGTGATCGTCATTGTGCCGGAGTTATCGATCCCGCCACCAAAGTCATGCGGCGCCGAGTTGTCCAAAATCATGCTGTCGGTGATCGTCGCCGTGCCGGAGCTCCAGATGCCGCCACCGTTGCCACCGGGCACCGAGTTATCCGAAATCGTGCAGCCCGTTACCGTGATCGTCCCGTTGCTGAAGATCCCCCCGCTGCTCGTCGCCCTGCCGTCGGCAATCGTGAGATCGGTGAAGCTCGCCACCACCCCGCTGTCGACCTGGAAAATCCCCACGGCGTTGTTGCCGCTGATCGTCACCGATCCCACGACGCCACTGGCGTCGATGACTTCTGGGCCGGCCGTCTCGCTTAGCTCAAGCGTGCTCGACAGAGTGATCGTTTGTCGCTGACCCGAAGACCACAGGGTCGAAGTCGATGACGCTGCCGTCTGGATTGGTATTGGCGTTGGCCTGTTCGATCGCCCAGAGCAGGTCGCCCGAAGGATCGCCGGTGTAGGCATCCGTGCCCGAGCTGCGCCGGTGTCGCTGGTGAGATTCACGGTGTAATACGTCGGGCCGCCCGCCATCGCCACGAGTAGGTCCTGCGAGAACTCCGACGTGTTACCTGCCGGGTCGGTTGCGGTCGCGTCCACGTACAAACCGGCACTCAAGGGGCTTGGCGTCACGACCGAGAAGGTGCCGGTGCCGCTACCGTTGGTCATAACGTCCACAAAGGTCAGGAAAGTCTGCCCCTGACCGTCGCCGGATGGATCGGCGGTTTCGTTGCTGAAGAATTCGATTCGGTAGGTCGTGTTCGCCGCCTCGGTGATTGTGCCGTCGATCGTGGTGGTGCCGCCCGACGTGATGACCGATGAGATGACCGGAAAGTCCTGGAACAGGTTGGGACCGGTGTGGCCGTCCGAGTCGTTCTGCACGACGCTCGATCCACCCAGGCCGATCCCCAGCTCGCTGTTGGCGAAGATGCTGTTCTCAAGAATGGCGTCGCCGGTGCTGGTGTCGGTTGGGCTGCTGCCGACCTGCACCCCGACGCCCGTGTTGAAGGCGATGACGTTTCCCGCGCCGGCGGTTGTGCCGCCGATCGTGTTGGTGGTGGCACCGCCGGTGATCTGTACGCCGTCGCCGGTGTTGGCAATTGCGGCCGTCCCCTGGAGGTTGGTGCCGATCAAGTTGCCCTGGACCAGGTTCCCCGTCACGCTTCCGCCGGCGAACACGATGCCGCCGCCAATGTTGCCCGAGATGATGTTGGCCGCACCCGCTGCCGTGCCGCCGATCGTATTACCTGAGGAAGTTTGCAGCGGGTCGGTCGGGTCGTTGATGAGAATGCCGGATTCGGTCGCGCCGGTGAGGCCGGGCAGCGGCCCGCCGTTACCAAGGCCGCTGATCAAGTTGCCTTGAGAGTCGAAATTGACGCCGATGTAGTTGCCTTCGATGAGGTCGTTGGAGCTACCATAATCGGTTGCACTCGACGGACCGAAGAGTGGAATGGGTCCGCTCAATAAAGCGATTCCGCCCTCGCTGTTGCCGGCGATCACATTCGCGGACCCCGCCGCCGTGCCCCCGACAGTGACGTTCGACACGTCGACCAGACCGATTCCGAACTGCGGATTGCCCAGAATCAAGGTGCCTGTGGCATTGGTCCCGATCAGGTTACCTTCGACGACCGTGCCTGCGCAGCCGTTGGCTGACTCGTAATTCTCGAGGTCGATGCCGTCGGCAACCCAGGGAAATCCGCCAACAGGAACGATGTAAGAAAGAAAACCACTGTTCCAGGCCGCAATCGAGACGACATTCGCCGATCCAGGTTGTGTTCCCCCCACGAGTGTGTCTGGAGAGCTTACGACGAAGATCCCGTTGGACGAATACAGCCCTGGAAGCACCGCCATCCCGTCAGCCGTGGTTCCAATTCTGTTGGCCTGGATCACCGTCCCCGAGGCGAAGTAGGTCGTAATCCCGCTGTAGTCGACAGTCGCCGCCACGACATTTCCTGCTCCCGGCAGGCCGATCACGTTGTTCGAGCCGTACGCGACCGCAACACCGTAGTAAGTATTGGTCAGGGGGGCCGTTCCACTCGCGTCGGTGCCGATGTAGTTGCCGGCGACGACGTTACCATCTGTGCCCGCATCGGTGACGAATACCCCATATTGCGAGTTGCCCGACACAACATTGCCGGTGGAAGCGATCCCGCCGATCGTGTTTCCGCTGGCGCTGCCGTCAATCTTCACCCCATCATAGTTGGCCACTGAGGCATCGCCAGCCGCATTAGTTCCAATCAGGTTACCCGCCACCACGTTGCCGTTCGTTCCGGCCCCGGAGACCTCGACGCCGTTGCCCGTGTTGCCCGAGATCAGGTTGCCGGCGCCGGTTCCAGGTGTTGCAGTGATACCTCCGACGGTGTTGTTCGTGGCACCGCCAGTGATCTGCACGCCATCGCCCGTGTTGGCGACCGCGGCGGTGCCCGTGAGATTGGTGCCGATGTAATTGCCTTCGACCACGTTGCCGGTCACGCCTGCGCCGTCGAACAGGATGCCCTGTTCGGCGTTCCCTGAAATGATGTTGCCCGCGCCTGCGGCGGTGCCGCCAATCGTGTTGGCGCTGGCGCCCAGCACCACGTACACGCCGACGCCGTTGTTGCCCAGCGCGACTGTTCCCGTAACGTCGGTGCCAATCATGTTTCCCGCAACGACGTCGCCCGTGTCGTCGATGATGTCTATGCCGTCGCCAGTGTTGCCCGAGATGAGGTTGCCCGCACCGAAAGCGGCGCCACCGATTGTGTTGCCGCTCCCGTCCTGGGTAAGGATGCCCGGACCTTCGTTGGGCAGCGCGACCTCACCGGTGACATCGGTGCCGATCTTGTTTCCCTGTACCACCGTGCCCGATGAACCGCTGATGTAGATGCCATCCGATTGATTGCCCGACACGACGTTGCCCGCGCCGGTGGTCGTGCCACCGATGGTGTTATCGGAAGCGTCACTGACGGCGATGCCGTCGCCCCTGTTGCCCAGGCTCGAAGACCCCGAGGAGTTGGTTCCGACGAAATTCGCCTCGACGAGATTCGCGGTCGATCCGGCAAAAAGGAGAATTCCCGTGCTCTCCCCCCCAATCACGTTGCCGGCGCCAGCGATCGTGCCCCCGATTAAGTTCTCAGCGGCATCTCCGAGGATGATGCCTTGTGACGGAGTGGTGGGTGACAAGGCGACTGTGCCAGTGATATCGGTCCCGATGAGGTTCCCTTGTACAGTATTCTGCGATGTGCCAGAGAGATAGATGTAGGAGATCAGGTTACCTGCGCCCGCGGCCGTCCCGCCGATGGTATTCCCCGACCCTCCACCGTAGACCAGGATTCCGGAACCGCTATTACCCAAAGCCGTCGTTCCCGAGGCGTCCGTCCCGATCTTGTTCCCCTCGATCAGCGTGGCTACGCTGTCGTACAGTACGATCCCGCCTCCGAGGTTGCCGGAGATGACGTTACCGTCCCCTGCGGCTGGCCCGCCGATGGTGTTATCAGGCGCGTCCGAGATATACACGCCGTCATTCCCGTTGGCCAGCGCGACCGTGCCTGTAATGTCGGTGCCGATCAGGTTCCCCGCAACGAGGTTACCGGAGCTGCTCGACCCGCCGACCAAGACTCCATAGTTCGTATTTCCTGAGATCAGGTTGGCGGAACCAGAGACCGTTCCGCCGATGGTGTTATCGGGCGCGACATCGAGATCCACGCCGTACCCGTTGGCCACCGCGACCGTGCCGGTAACGTCGGTGCCGATTTTGTTGCCTTCGACCGTGTTGCCGGTCGCGGCTGAACCGAGGATCAAAATGCCGGCGCCGGTGTTGCCGCTGATGACGTCTCCGGCGCCGACGGTCGTGCCACCGATCGTGTTGCTCGCGGCAGTCACGACAAACCCGTAGCCCATCGGCTGGCTGCCGGCGGCGGAACCCGCGGCGTTGGTGCCGATGTACGAGCCAAAGACCGTGTTGCCGGTGCTCTCGAGCTCGATTCCTGCGTTAGTGAAGTTGTCGATGATGAGTCCGGAGATCGTGCTGCCGGCGGAGCCGCTCACCAGGTTCAGGCCGATGGCGTCGCTGCCGGCGTTGGTGCCGTCGAGCTGGATCAGCGGTTGGCCACTCGAACCCGTTGTGCCGACGATATCGACCGGCTCCATGATCGAGGGCAGCGCCGACATGAGTGAAATGGTCTGCACGCCCGACTCGGTTATGGAAAAACCGATCGTGTTGCCGCCCGGCGAGCCGTTGGAGCCAAGGATCGCAGCACGTAGCGATCCCGTCCCCGAATCATTGGTGTTCGTCACCGTGAACAACATTCCCGACGGCATCATCCGCTTTTCCAGCCCGTGAACCTCGGGCTGGAATGGCTGGTGCTTCTTCCTTTTGAGGATCTCAAGCCGTCGCCGGTGTATTCTCTTCCGGCTGAAGTGCCGGGATTCATATCCGCCCGCGCCCGAACCCTGAGCAGTCGACATCGCGTTGCTCTTTTCAGCGAACAGGGGTGTTCAGATCAAGGTGTACTCATCATTACCGCGCCGGCGCTCTTCGCGCGCTGGCGCATGCGACCCAAGAAGATCGCTGCTGGCCAATTCATGAACTGCTTCCGGATCTGCGTCGGTGCGAAGACGGGCTCAACAGGGCGCCGCTACGATTCCTCGCGCGCGGTCGTGTCATTCCGACAACCGGACTTTCCAAGCGCAAGGCTCGATGCATCGAAACACGTGCCCACGACCCTGAGCAAACCGCGCGTGCCTTCGCGCTTCTCATCGCTTTCCCTCGATCCCGATCGTCGCCCATCCTGGGCGCCAACGATCAGATTGGTCCGCGCGCGAGTTCGTCTGGCGCCCGCCGTTCACCGGCGGAAATCGACATCGAAAACAACGAACTTGCTTTCTGCCTCATCTGCGAGGTCACGTGCGATCGGTTGATCTGATAAGGCATTGGGCAGATATTATAGTTCCCAAAGAGACCATTCAACCACACGCGCAAAAAAAATTAACGGAACACGCGAAAAGCGATGTTTTATCGACTCAATCCCCTGCTGACGTGCTGGTTGAAAGCATGCATCGATGCAATGGCGAGCGAGCTTTGCTCTACGGCGCATCGTGCGAGACGTCCACAGCGACTCTCTGCCGATCATCCCCGCGGATCGCTGCTCGGGTCGCTATACTAGCCCGAAGCGCCAGCGAGGGATCCGAAGCTCGAGTCACCATGCTAGCCCGAAGCGCCAGTTTTGGTGTTGCGCCTTATGCGTCCTTGCCCCAA
The DNA here is from genome assembly GCA_963830625.1 of uncultured Isosphaeraceae bacterium. Classification (GTDB taxonomy): domain Bacteria; phylum Planctomycetota; class Planctomycetia; order Isosphaerales; family Isosphaeraceae; genus CAWHMZ01. The sequence goes on from CAWHMZ010000012.1 coordinate 66,440, forward strand.
CGGGGATTAAGAAGAGGATTAAGACTAAGATTTCGATTTGACCGTGTATGTCGCTTGCGCGCGTCATTCGGGGGACGTCGCTCTTCGCGCCCATAGATGTCATCGATTTGAACACCCGGGCGATTGGCATCTATGGCATCTATGGAGTGGACGTGGCATCTATGGGGCCAATGGCTCCATCCTTGGAAGTATCCATCGTGGGTTGTGGTCATGGGTTCGTCGCACCACACGACTTGGGAGCCCCGGCCGGTTTGATCGGCGATCGTGTAGGCCAGAGGCAAAGCGAGCGGCGCCGCGTTGCCGGCGTTATCGAACATCAGCGCCCGCGGCCCGCACGGTCGTGCGGGTCGGGTAGGAACAGAAAATTGGCGCGGCAAAGGCCGACGTAGACGATCGAGCCCGAGACGCGATGCTTGGCATATTCACCGTGAGCGCCGCCCCTATCTTGAGCGGCAATTGCTTCGTAAACAATGAATGGCCAAGTTCTTGCTTCACGTCAGCGGACGTTGATTTGGCAGGAAACCAGTTGAAAAACCTGCCACTTTCTGCCACTTTTTCGCGAGGGGATTGTCTCGCCCTGACAGGGCGAGTTCGCGCGCGTTGGTGGTGTTCGTGAGCGCCGCCACCATCCCAGATTCCCCCTCATCTGGCCTGCGGCCATCTTCTCCCCCAGGGGCGAAGGGGCGTTCCCCTGGGCTGACTTGTGGTTGCGCCTGCGGGGCAAGGGAACCAGAGTCGCGCAACACCCAAAAGCGCCCGCGAGGGATCTGACGCGAAAGAGTAGGATTAAGAACGAGGCTCCAAGAAAGACTAAGAGCAGGACTGGGATTAAGGCTATGTCTCAATCCGTCCACTTCCCTGAGCGATGACCGAACTCTGTTTTGTGACCACCTGTATGGGAAGGCTGACGGCCTTGCGCCAATCGCTCGGGCCAATGCTCGCGCAAGGAGGCTCGTGCGTCGTCGTCGACTACTCGTGCCCCGAGGGCGCTGGCGACTGGGTTCTTAACAATCACCCGATAGCCCGCGTCATTCCCGTGCCGGGCGAGGATCGGTTCAACGCCTCGGCGGCGCGAAACATTCGGGCGCGTCACACGACCGCGCCGTGGATCTGCTTCGTCGATTCCGACGTCGTGCTCACCCCAGTCTTTGCCGAAACGGTGTTGCCGATGCTCGCACCGGGGGGTTATTACCGGGCATTTTCGAGCGATCGCGGGCTAGGCGGCACGTTCGTTTGTGCGCGTAGCGATTTCGAGCAGGTCGGCGGCTACGACGAGATGTATCGCTGCTGGGGCGAGGAAGACAACGACCTGTACGATGCGCTCCAGTTCGTGGGCCTCGAAGCGCGCGAGCTCCCCGAGCCGCTCTTGCGTCATCTTGCGCACGGTGACCTGGAGCGCACCCGCTTTTACCCCGTCGCCGACCGTGTGCTCGGCCACGCCGTCAACCGGGTTTATCGCTTGCTGAAATGGGATATGGCTCGAATCGGCCGGGCGCTTTTGGACCTCGACGCACGTCGCGGCCTTTATGAAAAGGTCTCGGAGGTCGTGACGGCATCGATCCAAACGGGCAAGCCCGGCGACGTGGCCGTGCGGCTGCCTGACGGGCTGGTGCCAGGCGAGCGCTTGCTCTCCCGCCAGCTCGTCTATCGACTCACGCACGGTACGCCGTGAGTCATCACATCACGCGGGGGGTCCCTTCAACATCGCGCCGGCGGCGGAGCTGGTCGAGGAAGCTCCTGCCGAAGTGCTCGATTTCCAGAAAGCTGGCGCTCTCGGCCACGCTCTTGTAGACACGAAACGTGCGCATGATGCCCAGCGTGGCGGCGCTTTCCAGCGGTCCGATGAAGCTGGTGTCGCGGTTTAGAAAATCCGGCTGCCGCGCCCAGGTTTCCATCTGGCGGGCGTTCAAGAAGAAACAGCCGGCGTGCGGGTTCTTCGCCCTCTGGAACGTGACCGTCGTGCCAAGCAGCCGCCCGGTTGCGACCGGCGCTTCCTCGATGTTCTGAAATGGGGCAGTCACCTGGGGGCGCAGGTCGCCGTCGATATACGCCTTGTGAACCAGGCCGAGCGGCCCCACCTCGTAGCGGTTGGGCTGCAGCAGCACACCGTCGCCGAGCACCTCGGTGAACCACGACAGCTTGATGAAGAACCACGGATCGCGCGCGATCAAGTCGTCTTCGAGATAGGCGTAGTAGTCGTAATCACCCAGCCGGTCGCGCAGCACGGCGTGGCATTCGAAGCCCAGTAACCTCGGCACAGAGGTGGTTGGTTGGTGGGTGTATGAGGTGGCGGGAAGCGTCAGGCGATCGACCAGGTGGTCGGGGCCGGTCGTGCAGATCGCGATGTCGACGCGACCGGCAACCCGCCCATTCGCCGGCGGAGCCGTGCGCGTTGCCTGGTCGATGATGTATTGCGACGGACCATAGAGCTGGTGCAGTGACGCGATACACGCCGACAGCGCGATCAGCCGCGTTTGGGCGCCTTGCCCCACCGAGCCGTGCACGCGGCCGTCGGGCGAGGAGTTCGCCTTCGTGTAGTAGTGTGGAATCGCGACAAGAATGCGCATGACGCGTGAGCTCTCTTCCCCCCGGCCCACCGAGTATGCCACCACTTACGTCGGCCGGGCAAGTGCGAGAGCGGTCCCTCGATGCCGCGCTCGCCTTGGCCCCGGGGATTGTGTAGGGTATCGCGATGCACGTGCTCTTCATCCACCAGAACTTCCCGGCTCAGTTCGGCCACATCGCGCGCCACTTGATCCGCAAGGGAGGCTGGTCGTGCAGCTTCGTCTCGCAGACGCCGGCCGGCATGGTCGATGGCATCCGCAAGATCACCTACACCAACAAGGGCGGCGCGCGGCAATCGACCCATTATTGCAGCCGGACATTCGAAAACGCGATCTGGCACGCCCACGCGGTCTACGATGCCTGCAAGGCCGATCGCGACCTTCGCCCCGACCTGATCGTCGGCCACAGCGGCTTCGGTTCGACGCTGTTTCTGCCCGAGCTTTACCCCGGCGTGCCGATCGTCAATTACTTCGAGTTCTATTATCACCCGCACCATTCCGACATGGACTTCCGGCCCGACTTTCCTCCGCCCGAGATCGACTACCTGCGCGCCCGAGCGCGCAATGCCATGCTGCTGCTCGACCTCGAGAACTGCCGGCGCGGCTACAGTCCCACGCACTTCCAGCAGCAGCTCTTCCCCGAGGTCTACCGGCCCAAGATCGACGTCATCTTCGACGGAATCGAGACCGATATCTTCCGGCGCCTCGAAAACGTGCCGCGCACAGATTGCCGGCCGGTCGATTCCAAGCTCGACACGGATCGTTACCTACGTGAGCCGCGGATTTGAGTCGATGCGCGGGTTCGACATCTTCATGAGGGTCGCCGAGCGGATCTACCAGCAGTTTCGCGACGTGATCTTCGTCGTCGTGGGCAGCCAGCGCATCGTGCTACGGAGGCGACGAAAAGCACATCAAGCACAAGACGTTCTTCGACCACGCGATGGCCCAATCTCGCTACGACCTCGACAAGTTCATTTTCACGGGCCTCATCCCGGTGGCAAAGCTGACGGAGATCTTGAGCTTGAGCGACCTGCACCTGTACTTCACGGTGCCCTTCGTCCTGAGCTGGTCGCTCATGGACGCGCTGGCCTGCGGCTGCACGGTGCTGGCATCCGACACTGCTCCCGTGCGCGAAATGATCGAGCACGGCCGTAATGGGCTGTTCCGCGAGTTTCTTCGACGTCGAAGGCTTCGCCGCCCAGGCCGTCGAAGTACTCCGCGACCCCGCCGCGTTCCGTCATTTGGGCACCAGGGCCGCCGAAGACATTCGCCGCAACTACGCGATTGACGTCACGCTTCCGCACCTCACCCGCCTGTTCGAGCAAGCCGCAACCGCCCCCTGAAAAGGGGAGACTCCCCACTGGACGGCGCGGCGCTAGCGATGTTCTCCACAACACCAGGTTAACACACGCCCATTCAAACGATCGGTCCGCTGGACCAGCCACGAAATCGGCGAAATGGCACGAAAAGGGAACAGCGACCAATGCTGGGCACTGATATCAACGCGGCCATTTACAGGTTCTGATTTTTCGTGCATTTCGTTTATTTCGTGGTTGAATAATCCAGTGGATGAGTTTCAGGGAGTAGCTCGCAAATGAAAACGATCTGCGGTCGAGGCCGCACATTCTGCCTGGCCCTGTGTCTCTTAACTTCCGGGCTTGCGCTCGAGCACCGCGCCCGGGCCAGCGATCGAGCGGCTGGACTCGAGGTCGTCGACGAGCATGATCGATCGCTCACGAAGCAAGGCCTCGTGCTCGTCGATTGGGAGGGGTACATCGCTAACCCAGCGGTCAAGTTCTACCTTGTGCCGCCGCCCGACACGGCTTTTCCAGCTAAAGCGGTGCTCTCGTCCGCTGAATCGCGCTTGCATTTCGACCTCCCCAGCGAGGTCGGGCCCGGCGGGCCTCGAAAGGAAGTCATCTGGCAAAAGCACGAAAAGCGACCGGTGCATTGCTCGATTTTTCCTGACCGCGACGGCCAGGACGAAGATCATCGGCTGCAGATCGAATTCAGCGATCCCGACGGATACAAAGAATCGCTCGGCCTGCCCGTCCGCGTGATCGATCAGGACCAAAATCGGGCCAGCGAGTTCTCGATCACGGTCGATTTTTCGCAGGACCGCACCGGCTTCTTCCAGGACGAGCAGAAGCGGGCAACTGTCGTGCAGGCAGCCGACGATTGGGCATACTTCTTCGCCGGCATGAAACTGCAGCCTGTCCCTGCAGGTACCGAGAAGACGCTCATCTGGGGCTCCGATGGATTCAAGACCTCAACCCAGGTTACCAATGCGCAGGCATACCGGGGCTATTTGCTCTACGCTTACGGAATCCGCAACGAAGTGGACCGAACCGGTTCGGCGATACCGCCGGCATGGTTGTTACTGAACCGAAACCCGGCCGCGCGGCTGATTCGATCGGGTGGAGAGCCTTCACCCTACGGCGGGTTCCAGGTCGCCGCCGGCAACAAGAAACCGATCCGCCGATCGGGTGGCCTCGAGATTGAGGTCCAGGGCAACTACAACACACTGGGCTGGCTCGTCACTGTGTCTGACGGCGAATGGTGGAAGGCCGCAAACCTGGGTGACGCGGCGGCAGACCTGTACTCGATCGCCCACCACGAGATTGGTCATGCTCTGATCTTCAATCCCAACAACTCCTTGATCAGGCGCGGCCAGACGCTCAACGACGAACGGGTCCGCGCCTACCTCGGCAGCTTGCCGGCGCTGAGTCAATCAGACCATCTCGAGGGAGTGATCGACCCGGCGAGCCTGCACGGCGCGTTCGGCAACGAATACCACGGCCGGATGCCCCGGGGGCGCTGGCTGATCACCAAGCTCGACCTCTTGTGCGCCTGCGCCATCGGGTACGAGCTTTGCGAGACGTCGGCCTTCAAGGCCGATGCACGTCCGTGATCTTGCATGGCACGAGACGACTTATTTCCAGCACCCTACCGTCGCGTTCGGCGCGTTGGTGTTGATCACCCTTTTGTGGGACCGCATACCTACTCGGGGCAACGATAGGGGCTTCTGGCCCGGCCAGCCCCCCCGATTGCCGCTTCTAATCAGTCGGATCCGTCGGATCCGTCCGATCAGTCCGATCAGTCGCCGGGGCCACCCCCGACTTTTTTCTGTCCCGAAGGAGGCTGGCCGTGCAGTTTATACTTTATGCCCATGCTCAAGACCGATGATTCCGACGACACAGCCCGGTTGCTCAGCCGGGCTTCCCAGGGGGACCAGGCTGCCTGGGGGGCTCTGCTGCGCGCGACCGCAACCGGCTACGGCGGATGGTCGCACTGCGGCTGGATCGACGCCTTCAAGGGCGGGTCGATGCCTCCGACGTCATTCAGGAAGCGCACCTCGAAGCGGCGGCTCGTCTTGCGGAGTACACACGCGAGCCCGCCATGCCGTTTTTCCTCTGGCTGCGGTTCCTGGTGGGCCAGCAGCTCTTGACCGTGCACCGGCGCCACCTGGGGGCGCAGGCCCGCGATGCGGGCCGCGAGATCTCGCTGTTTCGGGGCGGGCTGCCCGAGGCGACCTCGGCCGCTCTGGCCGCTCAATTGCTCGGCCACGACACCCGGCCCAGCGAGGCCCTGGCCCGAGCCGAGCGAAAGCTCAGGCTCGAAGAGGCACTCAACCGGATGGACCCGCTCGACCGCGAGGTGCTGACACTGCGGCACTTCGAGCAACTCTCCAACGCCGAGGCAGCCGAGGTCCTGAGCCTGCAGGAATCGGCGGCGAGCAAGCGGTACATTCGGGCCTTGAGGCGAATCAAGGAGATCCTCAAGAGCCTGCCGGGAGGCATCGAGGAGCTTGAGTCATGAGCAGCACCGATTCCGAGCGAGATCCGGTCGAAAGACTGGCCGAGGAGTTCCTGGCCCGATTCCGCAGAGGGGAGCGGCCCAGCCTCAAGGAATACACAGACCGTTACCCTGATCTGGCCAGCGACATCCGCGAGCTCTTCCCGGCTTTGGTCGAAATGGAGGAGCTCGGCCCGATCACCGCCGACGCCAAGAATGGGTCCACCACTCCTAGTGCGGAGCCTGCCGCGGACCCCGCTTTGCAACAGCTCGGCGACTATCGCATCGTCCGCGAGATCGGCCACGGAGGCATGGGAATCGTTTATGAGGCGACGCGCGGGATGCTGGCCCGCAATTTTGCCTTGAAGGTGCTCCGCCCCGAGTACCGCAACGATAGAGGCTACCGCTTCAGGTTCCTCAAGGAGGCCCGCGCCGCCGCGCGGCTGCTGCATACCAACATCGTGCCGGTTTTCGACTTCGGCGAGCAGGAAGGCGTCCTCTACTATGTCATGCAGTACATCCCAGGCCAGGGGTTAGACCGTGTCCTCGAGGATGTGAGACGACTTCGCGCGCCGAACGACCGACTGACCGCGTCCCCAGGACACGAGGCACTTGCCGCAACCGAGCCGATGCGTGACGGCGGTCGTGCTGCGACGGTTGCCCGGTCCCTGCTCACCGGCCTGTACACCGCCGGTCCGGGTAACCTCAAGCCCTCAACGCAAGTGCTCGAGCCGGACACCGACGGCCCTGCCACGCAAACGGCTGACGCCGCCGAAATTGATCAGAATCCATCACGTCTGAGCGATCGCAGCCCGACTGACGCGGTCGATTCCACTTCCGGAAGCTTGGCCGGCAAGACGGCAACCCAGTATCACCTGGGCGTCGCCAAGGTCGGCCTGCAGGTCGCCCAGGCGCTGGCACACGCCCACGCCCAGGGAATTCTGCACCGAGACATCAAACCGTCAAACCTGCTGCTCGATGCCCGTGGAAACGTCTGGGTGACCGACTTCGGCCTGGCCAAGTTCGAGGAAGGGGGGGATGTATCACAGTCGCGTGAAATCGTAGGGACCTGGCGCGTACATGGCGACCGAGCGGTTCGAGGGGAAGTCCGACGGCCGGAGCGATGTCTATGCTCTGGGCGCTACGCTCTACGAGATGCTGACGCTACGCCCGGCTTTCGAAGGGCGCAACCAGATCAAGCTGATGGAGCGCATCCTGCACGAGCCGCCTGTTCCGCCTCGCCAGATCGATCGCCGGATTCCTCTCGATATGGAGACGATCGTCCTGAAGGCCATGGCCAAGAGCCCGGCCCACCGCTACCCAACGGCCGAGGCAATGGCCGAGGATCTCAAGCTGTTCGGGGAGGGGCGGCCGATTCGCTCGCGCCCGATCCCGTTCTACCAACGCTTCGGGCGCTGGTGTAAGCGGAACCCGAAGCTGGCCGCAGCCAACATTGCCGCGGCGGCGCTAACGACCATCCTGGCCGTCGTTTCGACCGTCGCGGCCGTCATCTACTACGAGCGGAACCGCCAGGTTGAAGAGGACAAACAGCGTATCCAGCTCTCGGAGCGACAGGCCCGCGAAAAGCTCTTCGACTCGCTGGTCTCCGAGGCGCAGGCGAGGCGGCTTAGCCGCCGCAAGGGGCAACGCTTCGAAACCCTGAACGTCGTGAGCCGGGCGACCCAGATCGGCCATGAGCTGAACCTACCTCCCGAGCGCTTCGACCCGCTGCGTGATGAGGCCATCGCTTGCATGGCCCTGCCCGATCTGCAGCTCGCCGGGCCCGTTATCACCCTGTCCTCAGGAGTCGCCGCTTACGCGTTTGATTCGACCATGAGCCGCTGCGCACTCCGTTTCCGTGACGGCACGATCGTGGTGCGCCGCTTCCCGGGCGAGGAGGTGATCGCCCGCTTCCAGGCCAGGGGAGATCGCGACATCTGGGTTTTCGCGCTCAGCCCTGACGGCCGCTATCTTGCAAACAGAGATCAGCCTGGAAGCACCCTGACGGTGTGGGACATCGAGCGTGGCTGCGTCGCTCTGGAGGGACTGGCTAGCGTCGGAGGGGCCAGATTCAGCCCCGACAGCCGGCAGATCGCGCTCGTCAAGAACGGTGGCGATGTCATCGTCCACGACTTGGCGACCGGGCAGCTTGGACAGTGCTGGCCGAAGGCGCACAATGTGGCGTTTCGGCACGACGGATCCCAGGTCGCGCTTATCTACGAGGAGAAAACATGGACCTGCCGCATTCTTCAGACCGACACGGGCAAGATCGTCCGATCGATTTCTCTGCCCATGCGCCCTGGTGCTGGCCTGGAGCCCCGATGGCGGCACGCTCGCGACGCCGTGCGCTGATCACAAAATCTACCTCTGGGATACCGCAACGGGGGCCAGGAAATCGGTGCTCATAGGCCATTCCAACGACGGATTAAGGGCTGCCTTCGATCCCGCCGGTGCGCTCCTGGCGAGCAACGACTTTGATGATCGCCTTTGGCTCTGGGACCCGATCTTGGGCAGGTCCTGGCTGAACCTGACCGGTTCTCCAGTTTCGGAGTTCAGCGCAGATGGGCGAATTGCCGTTTCGCGCTCCGGCGAATTGGTCACGTACCAGCTCGAACCCGCACTCGAATATCGCAGCTTCGTTCACGCCGCGAACCCGCCGCTGAGTTACTCAGCGCGGCCATCGATCCGTACAGACGGCCGGCTGCTGGTCATGGGTACTGACGGCGGAGTCCTGCTCTGGGACCTCGCACGCTGGACGGAACTCGCTTTTTTGCCGATCGGACTCGCCTGGAGCACCAGGTTCGAGCCCTCGGGCGACCTGCTGACCAGCGGGGATCTTGGCGTCTGGCGGTGGCCGGTTACGCTCGACACAGATCGCAATGAGTTGCGCGTCGGGCCGCCGGCCCGACTCCCGCTGCCAGCGAGCCACGGCGGGATCGACGAGGACAGGTCGGGCAGAGTTGTGGCTCTGGCTGGCCATACTTACGCATACGTGCTGACTCCGGAGCGCTCGTTTAAAGTCGGGCCGCTCGATGACTGCCGCGGCGTTTCGCTGAGCCCTGACGGTCAATGGCTGGCGACGAACAGTTTTGCGGCCAGCGGTGTGCGCGTGTGGCGGATCCAGGACGGCAAGGAGGTACCCGATCTACAGATCGTGGAGCCGGGAGACGCTGTCTTCAGCCCTGATGGGAATTGGCTGGCCGGCCCGAACGGCCGGCGCTGGGAGGTCGGTACCTGGCGCGAGGGGCAGAAAGGTGGCGGATCGGGGCACTGCTTTTCCCCCGACGGGCGAATGGTGGTCGTCACGGACGCGGACAAGGTCCAGCGCCTCATTGAAGCCGACACCGGCCGTACACTGGCGCGACTCGAAAGCCCAGACCAGTCTGGCGTGTGGGGGGCGACCTTCAGCCCCGATGGCACGCGATTGGTGCTCGCGACCAATGATGGACCAGCCGTGCACGTCTGGAACCTGCGGGCCATCCGCCGCAAGCTCGCCAAGATGAAGCTTGACTGGGATGCACCATCGTATCCCGATATCGATCGCACGGCTGAGGACATCCTTCCTGCCGCCTTGAAGGTCCTGGTTGACGCCGGGCCGATCAAGGTTGCAGCCGAAGCGCAGTCGCTACTCGAGGAAGCGATGCACCTCGAAGAGAGCGGCAAGATCGGCGACGCCATCGAGCTGCTGCGCCGGGCGCCCGGTCGTTTCCGAAGCACGCAGTGGTCCACAACAACCTGGCGTGGGTGCTCGCGACTGGTCCCGAGCCATTGTGCAACCCGACCGAGGCCGTGGAACACGCCCGCCGTGCCGTCGAGGTGGACCCAACCCAGCGACTCTGGCTCAACACTTTGGGCGTTGCCCTCTACCGCGCGGGCAAATTTAAGGAAGCCGTGGAGACTCTCGAAAAGAGCTTGGTCGCCGGAAAAGGCTCGCTCGAAGCGTTCGACCTCTTCTTTTTGGCGATGGCGCAACATCGGTCAGGCCGCTTCCACGAAGCCCGTGCGTCGTTGGATCGAGCCAATCGCTGGTTCCAAGACAAACTGCAAAGTTTGCCACCGCAGTACCTCAAGGAGCTGGCCGCCTTTCGCGCTGAGGCCGAGGCAGTCCTGGCTAGCCCCGCGGGCGAGTTGCCCACCGATGTTTTCGCGCAGCCACGATAGAGAACCGATGCCTCGCCGACCGCAGCTAACCGCCGGCCGATGATCAACCAAGGAGCTCTCGGCGGCGGCGCCTGCGCACCAGACACGCTCAAGCTCCCCGGGTTCCTTGGTCCCGCTTGAAAAGGAGAACGGCGCATGCAGATAATGATGCCTCAGATGCTAAGTGCATCACGTTGCAACGATGGGCGTGCTTCCATCATGCGGGGCTCGGCAGAAAGGAACAGGCATGGACCGCTCTTTCAAGCTCACCAGCGACCGATATCCGCCGGCGTCCCTCGGATGCGGCACTCTCATCATCATCGCCCTGATTGTGGCGATCTTCTCAAACGCCCGAGCTCAAAACACGGCGGAGGCGCTGACAAGCCTGCGCAATCAAGTCGAGGAGCTCAAGAAGTCGGTCGACGCACAGTCCGAACAGGTCCGCGACCTCAAGAAGCTGATCCAGGGCCTTGGTTCAGCAACCAAAGCGGTGGAAGCGCAGCCCAAGAAGTAACCTTGAGCCGTTTTATCGCGACTTCACGGCGAACGGAACGTTCGCGCACGCGGCTCCCCCCTTGCCGTCATAGAGGTAGGCGAAAATCCTGTAGGCCCCGGCCCGGGTTGGCGCCCGGAAGGTGGCGTCCAGACCCTTCGCCTCGAACGAAGCATTCCGGGTGCGCCGGGGGCTCCGTCTCCCGGTCGCCTCCTTGCCGCCGGTCGACGCTCTCCGAGCGGACTTCCCAGCGAACGACCAGAGGGGTCGCCCTCCGGGTCGGTCGCGTCTAGCCTCGCGGTGAATCTCGTTCCCGGAGCAAGTTCGGCCTCTCGTGCCTCGGTCGTGAAGGCCTTGAGTTCCGGAGCGCGGTTCGCCGGCCATCGGTCGGTCCAGGCAAAGGTCATTGCGTCCACCGCTCCCAGCCGTTCACCCGAGGGGAGGAACATCCCAAACCACGTGGCCGTCGCCTCCTGCTTGTGGCCCCAGAGAAAGGCGTACGAGCCGAGGCACCGCCCGCTGCTGGGCGGCGATCGAACCGGAGTGGTGGCCGAGGTAGCTCTTGGCTTTCTCGGTGCTCGTCGGTTCGACGGGCGCGCCCCAGCTCGTCTTCCGGACCTCCCAAGGGCCCGGCGGGCCGAATTCGGTGATGACATAAGGCCGGTCCAACCCGGCGTCGGCGAGCCTCTTCGGCAGGGTCGACAGGCCGCCGTACGAGTTGATGCCGAGCACGTCGACGTCGGGACAGAGCGACATGAACTGGGAAATCTTCCGGCCTCCGGCCTCGGCGATGACGGTCATCGTCGGGTGGTCGGGGTCCTCCGACTTCGCGACCCTGGCGATCTCGTTCACGGTCCGCCAGATGACGGGGTTGTCGCCGGAGCCCTCCATTTCGTTGCCCAAACCCCACATCAGGAGGGCCGGGTGGCGGCGATAGCGGCGGAAGAACGCCCGCGCCTTCTCGACCTCGCGGCGGACCGAATCCGCGTCACCGTAATTGAAGCCCTGGCGCTCCTGACCGAGCCAGATGCCCACGGTGACGGTCAGCCCGAGCTCTTGCGCTCGGTCGAGCAACGGCTCCAGGTCGTCCTCGCCCCAGGTCCGCAACGAGTTCCCGCCCGCCTCTTTGAGGGCTTCGAGGTACACGCGGCCTCCGCCCCCTTTGATCACGTACGGTTTGCCGTCGCGCAGGAGGTGGTAGCCGGTCTCATCCCTCTGGACCTTGACGACCGTGGGCGTGCCCCCGCCGGCCTGCGCGGCGACCGGGCATAGCCCGGAGAGGAACGCGAGGATGACGGCGTGCGCGACAGTTCTTCGCGGCAAGATCAAGACCCCGGTGGAACGACGTGGGCTCATTCGTGTCGGCCTCTGGGAGTGAGTTCGGGCGCATCCGCTGCAGGGAGACGGCCGCGGTTCCGTCGCGAAGCAGAGATCTGTGGCACGGCTCACCGATGCGTGACAACGACCTCGACCGATTGCGGAAAGCCTTCGGGCAGGGCCTGGTTGCTTGGAACCGATGTCGAACTTGAGTGCCTCCTCGCGCGTGCGGGTGACGATGCCGGCGATTCGGAATTTCATGCCACTGCGGGGTGAAGCTCGTCACCGAAGACGACCTTCGTGCTGAACTTCCCGCCGTCGACCTTCGCGACGGGGGCCTGGCACCACCACGGCTGGCCGGGGATGTCCGCCTGGACGAAGATCACCGGCCATCCCTCGGATTCGATCCGCCCGGTGAGCTCCTCTCTCATACCGACCGTCGCTCCTGGCTTCGGGCTTTCGATCACCAGACTCGGCTGGCGAACGTCTGCCGCCGCCGCCACTGCTGGGCGCACGATGCTGGTGACTGCTGGCGACGTCCTCTGCTTCGTCGACCGACCGCCGGCTCGGTTGCGACTCTCGTGGTCTTCACGACTCGCCGGACTTCGCGTCTGGCGAGCCGTCTGCCCTGCCCGCCGGGACGATGGGGCCGTCGTTCGTGTGTGAGCTCTCCTGCTGGGATGCCGGCGAGTTCGTCCTTCGATGACCTGAAAAGCATGATCGTGACGACGATCAGCGAGACCGCCGCGACTGCGACCGCGGCGAGAATTCGGTTGGCCTTCTTCCCGCGGCCGGTCCAGCGTGAGCGGAGCGAATCCCGACTTCGGTTTCGACGAGCGAATCGCGGCCGGCACGGGCGGCGACAGGGGCCTCAGGAGTTGTGGCTTGCCTTCGGGACCGGTTCGCAGGCACCGCGGCGGTCGGCCGTCGTCCGGTCGGTGCCGAAGGGCCGGGGCCGCGTTCTTCGGTCGCAACATGCTCCGCAGCGCGGCGGCCGCCTCGTCGGCCGTCTGATACCTGTCGTCGGGGTTGGTCGCCATCAGTTTCTCGATCGACTGGACCAGTCGCGGCGGCAGTCCCGGCCTGACCTCACTGATCGGAACCGCCTGGCCCGTGATTCGACCGACGATGCAGTCCATCGACGACTCCCCCTTGAAAGGGAGTTGCCCGCTGAGCAGGTGGTACATCGTGCAGCCAAGCGAGTAAAGATCGCTGCGGCCATCGAGCTTGACCATCCGGGCCTGCTCCGGCGAGATGTAGTCGGGCGTCCCGACGGCGATCCCGGCGGTCGTCAGTGCGGTCGGCAGTTCCTCCTTCTCCAGCAGCGTGCCGAGGCCGAAGTCGAGGATCTTGAGCTTCTTGCCTTCGGTCAGCAGGAGGTTCGACGGCTTGATGTCGCGGTGCAGGACGCCCCGCGCGTGGGCGTGGGCCAGCCCATCGGCGGCCTGGGAAGCATAGTAGACCACGTCGGCGGGAGGGAGGGCGCCCCGTGCCTTCAACAAATCCTCAAGGGTCATACCCTGCCACGTACTCCATGGCGATGAAGTGGCAGTCGGCGACGCGATCGGCATCGAAGGCCCGGACCACGTTGGGGTGATCCAGACGGCCCACCAGCTGCATCTCGCGCTGGAACCGGGCGAGCGACCGGGTGCTGCTCGAGACGTATCGAGAATCGAGAATCTTCAGGGCGACGACCCGGCCCATCATCCGGTGCCGGGCCTTGTAGACCTTGCCCATCGTGCCCTTGCCGAGGAACTCGAGGATGACGTAGCTGCCGAAGATCAGGCCCTGTGACTTACCCTTCAGGATCTGGCGCGCCTGGTATTCGGTCAGGACCCCGTCCTTGACCAGGCGGGCGGCCAGTTCGGCCGGCTCGGAGGGATACTCCCCCTCGGCCATGCTTGCTTCAAGTTTCTCGAGCTGCCGCTCGGACAAGATGCGACGAACTGCGGATCGCCTGGAGGAAGCCCGAGATCGCGTCCGTTGTCGTGTTTGACTCGTTGGGTGGCACCATAGCGACCAACTCCTTCGCTCGCGGCGAACTCGATCAACATCGGGTCGCCCTCTGAGACGCCATTTCCCGGAGGTGAGTTGTCTGACCTGCCGGTCCGACACTCCCGGATGTGCTGTCGCTCCATTCGAATCGAACGGATGGGGCCATGCAAGAGAATTCCGGGACGAGCGGCTTTCCTCAGTTCCTACGAACCGACGAGCGCAACTAACTGAACCGACGGCGCCCACGCAAGCCGGTTCACGGAGTGGCTCTTGCCGCCCTCGCCGCTGCGTCTGCTCAGAAGGCTCGGTCAGATCCGTCCGATCCGTCGGCTCGGTCTGATCAGACGCCGCGGCCGGCCTGCATCGTTTCGTCAGCGGGCCCGCTTACGCCAACTGGCGTCGCACGCTGTTCCCACCTGGTTCAGAACGGCCAACCCTATCGGTCTTACCAGGCAGGCAACTTACTGCCCTGCTCGAGCAGCCTGTACCACGACCGTCATGTCGGCACCTCTCGCCTGCGAACCAGGCGGTCTCCTCTTTCAAGAGTAATCCGCTTTGCCGGTTTCACCGAAAGAACCCGTTCACGTTGTGAAGTCCGTGAAATCAGCACCTCGTGAAGCTCTGGGTGACGCACGGTGCCGCATGGGTGACGCATCAGGCGCCGATGAGGCACCCTCTTGAGTCATCAGAAGTCGCCTTCTGGCAAGACATTACAACGACCGTGTGCCGCGGGTGCCGCGGGTGCCGCATCCGACATGATCTTCATATTCGAGAACCGTCGTCGATGGGCTGGCTCTTCCGGTCCGGTGCTCTCTGATATCATCAGAACGCTGTCACTCCCACCGGGCCTGACTGTGCAGAGGAAACCGCGATGACTCCGGTCCGGCAGTTGTTGGAGATGGCCCTACAACGCTACCGTGCGGGCGAGTGGCGGCGAGCGGAGCAACTGTGCGGGCAGGTCCTCGAGGCGGACCGAGAGCAAGTTGATGCGCTGAATATACTGGCAGTGATTGCCGGCCAAACGGGCCGGCACGATGAGGCAATACGCTACCTCCGGACGGTCCTTCAACTCCAGCCGCAATCGGCCGATGCGCACAACAACCTGGCCAATGTGCTCAGGATTATCAGTGCCTCGGCAGAGCCGAGCGAAGCTTGACGAAGCGATTGCGCATTACCGGGAGGCCGTGCGCCTGCGGCCCGACCTTTTCGAGGCGTGCAACAACTTGGGCAACGCGCTTGCGGCGCAGGGCCAATTGAGCGATGCCGAGGTACACCTACGACGCGCGCTAACGCTCCAGCCCAACAATGCCCATGTGCATTGCAACCTGGGCATCGTTCTGTGGAAGCAACGCCGGCTCGATGAGGCCGCCGCTTGTTATGAGCGCGCATTAGAATTGCAGCCGGGCAATGCCGACGCTCACGTGAACCTCGGCAACATCCTCAATGACTGCGGCCGGATTGATGATGCTCTGGCCGCCCTTCGGGCTGCACTCCGGCTCAAGCCGGATGCTGCGGATATCCACAGCAACCTGCTTTGCCTCTTGCGCCATCATCCCCACTATGACTCACGGGCAATTTACGAAGAATGCACTCGCTGGTACCGACAGCACGCCGAGCCGCTGAAACGATTCATCGAGCCCCACTCCAATCGTCCCGATCCCGACCGCCGGCTGCGCGTCGGCTACGTTTCGCCTGATTTCCGCGAACATGCTTGCTCGTCGTTCACCGTTCCTCTGCTGGCAAATCACGATCGGCGGGCTTTTGAGGTCCACTGCTACTCCGACGTTGCGCGGCCCGACGACGTGACCGAACGGCTTCGGGGCCATGCCGACGTGTGGAAGACGACGGCGGGGCTTCTCGACCAGCAATTAGCCGATATGATTCGCAGCGACCAGATCGACATCCTGGTCGATCTTGCCATGCACACGGCCAAAAATCGGCTGCTGGTATTCGCTCGCAAGCCGGCGCCGGTCCAGGTCTCCTGGCTGGCCTATCCCGGTACGACGGGACTTGCCACCATCGATTACCGTCTGACCGATCCGTACCTCGATCCGCCGGGACTCTTTGATGCCTTCTATTGCGAGGAATCGGTCCGGCTGCCCGAGACGTTTTGGTGCTACGACCCGCTCTTTGACCAGCCGACGGTCAATGCGTTGCCAGCCGCCACGAGCGGTGCCATCACCTTCGGTTGCTTGAACAACTTCCACAAGGTCAACGACGCCTGTCTGCGGTTGTGGTCACGGGTATTGACGAGGGTGCCGCGGTCGCGGCTGCTGCTCGTGGCCCCGCTCGAACCGCGAGAGCGCGTGCTGTCAATACTCGAGGACGGAGGGATTGCTCGAGAGCGCGTGGAGTTCGCCGCAGATCGGCGGCCACGGCTTGAATACTTTCAGCTGTACCACCGGATCGACGTGGCATTGGACACGCTCCCCTGCAACGGCGGGACCACCACCCTCGATGCCTTCTGGATGGGCGTCCCAACTGTTTCGCTCATCGGCCAGACCGTAGTCGGAAGGGCAGGCTTTAGCTTGTTGTGCAATCTTGGCCTGAAGGAACTGTCTGCGGAAACACCGGAGCAATTCGTGGAGATTGCGGCTGGGCTGGCTGGGGACACGCCCCGGCTCCAAGACTTGCGGCATAGCCTGCGACAGCGGATGCAAGTATCGCCTCTCATGGACGGCGAGCGATTCGCACGGAATGTGGAAGACGCTTACCGCCGGATGTGGCAGACGTGGTGCCGGCCGCGCCGGGTAGCCGGACGCCTACGCGGCAAATTCGCGGATTTGCCCGCTGGTCAAGCAGCAGGTCGAGGACTTCTTGGTTATCGTATTCACGGTCCAAGCTTTGCTGGATTGGCTCACCCGTGTACGATGGAAGGACGGGACGAAGCATGGCAACGATTGCGAAATCTGCGACGGATAATCTCTCGGGACCTCCGCGGATCGCGGGCCTTCGATCAAATTCCGCTGGATCGGACAGGTCGATATCGACGGAGACATGACGATGTCCGCGATCACGCCCACGGAATCGATCACTCCGCCAGCGGGAAGGGCAGCGCCGCCGCTCGCGGATTTGTACCGCATGGACATCGACGAGTTCGAGCGCGTCGCTGATTTGCTCAAGGCCGAGCGCGTCGAATTAATCGACGGGTTCATCGTCGAGAGAGGTGCCATGGACCCGCCCCATGTGCTTTCATCGGAGAAATTACGGCGTAAGCTCGACCCATTGCTTTCCGACGGCTGGTTCGTCCGAGAAGATAAGCCCGTCCAGGTGCATCGAACTTATGAACCACTGCCTGATATCGCTGTCGTGGCCGGCGAGCCGGACACCTATGAAAATCGGCATCTGGCGCCGGCAGACGTCGCGATTGTGATCGAGATTTCAGACTCGACCCTCGCGAAGGATCGCGGTGAAAAGCAGGTCAACTATGCGCGAGGCGGCGTAAACGTCTATTGGATCGTCAACCTGATCGACCGCCAGGTCGAGGTCTACACCGGTCCGACCGCGGATGGTTATTCTTCGTACATCATCTTCAAACCCGGGCAGTCCGTACCGGTCTTGATCGATGGTGTCGAGGTCGGTCAGATCGCCGTCGCCGAAATCCTGCCACGGATCGCGCCGGCTCGCAGCAGCAACGGGCCCTGAGACGAACCGTAGAGGGCAGAATTCCATGCGACCTCAGCCTCTCATCGCCGTGCACGATGTTGAGTCGAGCAGCCGGTGGTTTCAGCGACTTCTTGGTTGTGCGAGCGCACACGGGGGTCCCGAATATGAACGCCTTGTCTCGCCGCAAGGTACGCTCATCCTCCAGCTTCACCGCTGGGATGTCGAGCACCACCACGGACGGATCGGCGATCCCGAGGCGAAGCCCTACGGCAACGGCGTTCTCCTGTGGTTCGAGGTCGATGACATCGACGCGGCGATTGCCCGCGCGGGGGATTTGAAGGCCGAAATCGTCATCCCGCGTCATCGCAATCCGCCGGACGGCGACGGAGGGCCCAACCACTGGGAATGTTGGTTGCGCGATCCCAACGGATATACCATCGTATTGGCCAGCCCCGACGGTTCGGCGCGGGGATTGACCGGCAGTACCCCCCAAGCGCCGGCATCTTGACCACCCCAAATAACGGCATAGGTGAATTCCGCCGGGGTTACGGCGGCGTCAATCGAATTATCCACAAAGACACTTCAGCGAACGGTACAGCGGCCCCCGGTCGAGGACGCTCGCGGAGATGGCTTGCAGGTCGTGGGCCATGAACATCTTCCGCAGGTAGGCAGCCTCGGGAAAAGGCCGATCGCTCTCGAGCCCGCGCCACCGGTCGATCTTGACATGGGCGTTGACCCGGTTGAATTCGTCGATGGCAAGCAGTTCGCCCGCGAAGCGATGGCTGATCGAATGCTCGATGTCGTCGAAATAGAGGGGGACGTGGTTGAGCGTCCGCTTGCCGGGCATGCTCAGGATACGCAGGGCGTGGGCGGTGGATGAATACAGGTCGAGGTCGAAGGCGATGAAGCCGACCGGAGGGACACTCGGGTCCTCGAAGAACAGCGGCACGGTCTCCTCGACGTTGCCGAGAACGAGGACGGTGCGGGGTCGGAGCTTCGACTGCAACAAGGGGACGTCCATCGGAAAGTCGCCCGTTTTCCACTTGTCGGGGTGGTCGCGATGGTCGCCGATGAACATCGGCAGGCCCGCCGCCCCGTTGTCGAAGCCATAGACCCGGATTGAGACGCCAAGCTCCTTCTCCACTGCCTCAGCCTCGCGTTCGAGGGCCAGCAGCCCGTTACCTCCCGCGACGCCGAATTCGATGACCGAGATGGCATTGATACCGTCCCGCACCGCCCGCCGAGCTGCGAAGAGTACACCGACCAGGTAAGACGGGCGGTCCGAGATATCCCAGAGGGCGCGTGTTGCGTTCGAGATCGGGACGCGCTTAAAGAGGGCACGTACGAAGAGGCGGATCGGCGGCTCCATCACCAGTCGCTTCAATGGTCCGCTCAGCAAGTCCACCAGAATCCTCCGTGCTGATGCTCGCCGACCCAGAGGTCCTGCCTCCGGGATCGATGTAACCCCCGCTTCTTTAACTCGAAGATGGGACATGATCAATCCCAATGGTCCGCCGAACTGCGCGGCAGCCCCCCGCTGATGATCGAGTAGCTAGACGCGGAGTTCCTTGTCGGTCTGGAGAGCGGGCCCGCTGAAGTCGTGGGTCGTCTCGCCGCGCTTCATTCTCGGGGCTCGGGATGAGACAATGGCCCCGCTTCGCTGTCATGATCGCGATCGATCATCGTCAGGGATCGAACAATGGATGAGACGAAGAACGCGTCTGAAACGGAAGCCTCTCGAGCACCCGCTGAGGCTGCGAATGGCTCCTCGGATGAGACAAGGAGCCTGTCGGGAACCGCCGGCTCGCAACCGCCCCTTGACAGTTCGAGCGACTTCTCCGTCGGTGGCCCCTTCCAAATTGGGCGCTACCGGATCATCCGTCGGATTAGGTCAGGGCGGGTTCGGACGGGTCTATCTCGCTCACGACGACGACCTTGACCGCCCGGTCGCCATCAAGGTGCCGAACCCGGAACGAATCACCCGCCCCGAGGATGCCGAGGCGTTTCTCGTTGAAGCCCGCATCCTCGCCAAGCTGGACCATCCTCACATCGTGCCGGTCCATCGACGTGGGTCGCACGGAAGACGGACTCTGTTTCGTCGTGTCGAAGCTCATCGAAGGGAGCGACCTGGCGGTCAGGATGGGGCAGGCTCGACCGTCATTCCGGGATTCGGCGGAGCTGGTTGCCACGATTGCCGACGCTTTGCATTACGCCCACACCCGGGGGCTGGTCCACCGGGACATCAAGCCCGCCAACATCCTGATCGACGCAGCGGGCAAACCCTGCGTGGCGGACTTCGGGCTCGCCCTCAAGGATGAAGACTTCGGCAAGGGTGGCGGGCTGGCCGGCACACCGGCCTACATGAGTCCCGAGCAAGCCCGGGGTGAAGGACACCGGGTCGATGGGCGATCCGACATCTTCAGCCTGGGCGTCGTGTTCTACGAGCTGTTGACCGGAAGAAGACCATTCCGGGGTGATTCACTTCCGCAGATCATCCAGCGAGTCGACCAATCGCTGAGCCTCGTCCGCCTCGCCAGATCGACGACACGATCCCCAAGGAACTGGAACGGATCTGCCAGAAGGCGCTGTCGAAGCGGGCGTCGGAGCGTTACAGCACCGCCAGGGACATGGCGGAAGACCTTCGCTTGTTCCTCCAAACCACGGCGGGCACGGTCTCGCCTGGCGCCCCCGCGGTTCCGATCGAGCACCCCCCCGGGTCAACCCTGGAATCCGCTCCACTCCCGGCCACATCCAGGCAATCCGACTCCGACCATCGGCCGGTCAAGATCGTCCCCAGAGGGCTGCGATCGTTCGATGAGCATGATGCCGACTTCTTCCTGGAACTGCTTCCGGGACCTCGGGATCGGGATGGATCTGCCGGACAGCATCCAATTCTGGAAGCGAAAGATCGAGCAGATCGACCCCGACCTGACCTTCAAGGTCGGGCTGATCTACGGTCCCTCGGGTTGCGGCAAGTCGTCGCTGGTCAAGGCGGGACTTCTGCCCCGGCTCGGCAAGCACGTCCTGCCGGTGTACATCGAGGCGACGCCGGAAGAGACGGAGGCTCGGTTACTCAAGGGCTTGCGCAAGGTCTGTCCTGAACTGCCGCGAGAATTGGGGCTGGTCGACTCGCTGGCAAGCTTGCGGAGAGGTCGCGTCTTGCCACCCGAGCGCAAGGTGCTGCTCGTCCTGGATCAGTTCGAGCAATGGCTCCACGCAAAGCGCGGTGAGGAAAACACGGAACTGGTCGCCGCGCTTCGTCAGTGCGATGGCGAGCATGTCCAGGCCGTCGTGATGGTGCGGGATGATTTCTGGCTTGCCGCCAGCCGGTTCATGGCGGACCTGGAGGTCGACCTCGTCACCGGATCAGAACATTGCTCTGGTCGATCTTTTCGATCCGCGCCATGCGAAGAAGGTGCTGACGCTATTCGGCCAAGCCTATGGGACATTGCCCGAAAAAACGACCGATTTCTCCAGGGAACAGCAAAGCTTTCTGGATCTAGCAATTGGGGAATTGATCGAGGCCGGCAAGATCGTCTCTGTGCGCCTGGCTCTGTTTGCCGAGATGGTCAAGGCAAAGGTCTGGTCTCCGACGACTTTGCGGGAAATCGGCGGGACGGAGGGTGTCGGCGTTACCTTCCTCGAGGAGACCTTTGGTTCAGCCCAGGCTAACCCCAAACATCGCCTCCACCAGAAAGCCGCCCAGGCGGTGCTGAAAGCGTTGCTGCCCGAGAGCGGCACCGACATCAAGGGGCAGATGAGATCGCGTCAGGAATTGCTCGAAGCATCGGGTTACGCGAACCGCCCCAGGGACTTCGACGACCTGATCCACATCCTCGACCCGGAGCTTCGCCTGATCACGCCGACCGACCCGGAAGGGTCCTCCGGTGAGCGGGCAACTCAGGCGCACTGCCGAGCGGGCGATACTACCAGCTCGCGCACGATTATCTGGTTCACTCCCTGCGTGACTGGCTGACCCGCAAGCAGAAGGAAACTCGCCGGGGCCGTGCGGAGCTGAAACTGGCGGAACGCTCAGGCCTGTGGAACGCCAAACCGGAAAACCGCCATCTGCCGACCCTCTGGGAATGGCTCTGCATCCGCACGCTGACAGATCCGAAAAAGTGGACCTCACCGCAGCGGGTGATGATGTCCAAGGCGACCCGGTTGCACAGTCTCCGATCTGCGCTCGCTCTGGCTGGTCTCGTCGCATTGATTTCCATCGGAGTCGTGGTTCGCACCCAAGTTGCCAGGGAGCGGGAAGCAACTCGCATCGAAGGGCTCGTGGGTCGCCTGGTGAGTGCGGAGCCGAATCAGTTGCCAGACATTGTCAAAGAACTCGATGCGAATCCCGAGGTTGCTGCGACCTATCTGTCGCCGCTGCTTAGTCGCCAATGCCACAACGGTCGACGAGAAACGCGCACAACTGCATGCTCGCCTCGCGCGGGTTTCCCGCGACCGGGCGCTGGTCGAACCACTGCTGGAAGAACTGCTCACCAACAAGGTCGTTTACGTCGGCCCGATTCGTCAGCAACTGCGTCCCTACGCGGGTGAGCTCACGGAAAAACTCCGCGCCATCCTGCGGGACGAGAAAGCCGAGGCAGTTCGCCGCTTCCGCGCCGCGGTGGCGCTGGTGGATTACGTTCCCGATTCCGAGGCGGCCTCGTGGAGCGAGCAGGACTTGAAGTTCGTGGCCGAGCAACTGGTCTTGTCCAATGCCGAGTTCCAGCCGCTGCTGCGCGACGCGCTGCGTCCGATTCGTGCGCGACTGCTGGGGGATCTGGAGCGGATCTTCGCCGATGCGAAAGCGACCGTCGCTCAGCAGTTGAGCGCCGCCAACGCGTTCGCTGATTACGCCGCGGGCGATATCCCGAAGTTGTCCCAACTACTCGCCGTCGCCACGCCGGAGCAATTCGCGGTGCTCTACCCGATCGTGGCGGCCAGCCCCGCGCCCGCCACGATCGAGGATCTCGCCAGGATCGCCGCCACGCCGCCATCGGTGGAACTGGGCTCCGTAGAGCGCATACCCTTTGGCCAGCGCCGTGCGAACGCCGCAGTCACCTTGCTGCGGCTGGGCGAGCGCGAGAAGGTGCTGCCGGTGTTTGATATGAGCGATGATCCGGAGGCGCTCACGCAATTCATCTTCCGCTGCCGCCCACGTGGAGTCGCCGTGGATGCGCTCTTGGACTGTCTAGAGCGGGTCAGCGTCGCTCCGAGAGATCGTTATCCAAAGAACACTCGGTATGCCCTGCTGCTGGCACTGGGGGAGTTTTCACTCGAGGAGATTCCCGAATCGCGTCGGGTAGCACTCCTTGAGCAACTGGCCGACTGGTACCGCCATGACCCGAGTTCGGGAGTCCACGGCGCGGCGGGTTGGCTACTGCGGCAATGGGGGCAGGCGGAGGTCGTGCGTCAGGTGGATCACACGGTGGTGCCGTATGCGCCTGACCGGGAGTGGTTCACGCTGGCGATTACGGTAACGCCGAGCCGGCGCCACCGAAGCCGAAAACGGAACCGGTGAAAGAGAATCCGCTGCCGACCAAGACATTTTACTACACGTTGATCGTATTTCCGGCGGGCGCCTACAACATCGGATCGGTCAATGACGAACCGGACCGGCAAAAAAACGAAGTCCGGCACAGCGTCACGCTGACGCGCCCCTTCGCGCTCTTGGATCGTGAGATCACCCTTGAGGAGCTGATCGCGTTTTCGCCACGATACGCGGAACTTATGCAGGAATACGATGCAAAACCCGCGGATGCCGGATTTGGTGCGGATTGGTACGACGCGGTGGGCTTCTGCCGGTGGCTGGGCCAGCAGTCGGGCTTGTCGGAAAGAGACCAGACCTATCCGGCCCCCGAGACCCTGGACAAGGCGAAATATCCGCGCGAACCGAATCCCGAGGCGAACTGGGCCCCGCGGAACTGGCCACTGGAGCTGGGTCGACGAGGATTTCGATTGCCGACGGAATCGGAGTGGGAAGTGGCCAGCCGTGCCGGAGCGCGGACGCCTTACGGATTTGGCAGCGAGGTGAGCCTGCTGGGACGATTTGGCTGGTTCGCGGAGAACAGCGGCAAGCACGCCCATCCGCCGCGGGAATTGCGTCCGAGCGTTCGTGGGTTGTTTGATCTGCACGGCAATCTGTTTGAGTGGAGCCACGACTGGTTCGGGGACTATGGTGTCGAAGCGATCACCGATCCACGAGGCGCCAAAGAGGGCTCGCACCGCGTGAGCCGTGGCGGCGGTTGGCGCACCGTCGCGGCGTATTGCCGGTCGGCGCTCCGCCACACGGACGTCCCGTCGGACCGCTCGAACTTCTACGGCTTCCGCCTGGCCCTGAGTCTGTCTGGAGGCATGCCGGCGGCTGCATCAGTGAAGGGAGCGGAGCCATCGGGCGCAGGCACGGAGGGAGCGTCAGCGGAGCAGCGACCGGAGATGCCGTAGCCCGTTCGAAAAAAACCCGGCCCCCACCGAGGGGGCCGGGTACAGCCAGGGAGAACGACGCTTGCTCGTGATTCGTTGCGGAAGGAACATCAGGCCGCGATCTCCAGCCCTTGATCCCTCTCGCTCGGCCTCAGTTTACTACTCGGGCCGACTTATGCTCGTTAAAGAAAAGCACGCCGCGTGCCGACAGCAAGGTAGTACTCAGCAAGCAAATTCGATCTTGCCGTAACTTGCTAATCGACAAAGAATTGAGATTTGTAAGTTCTTCGCAATTCCTCAACGAGGCCGAAAATAACAGATCAATCCAGCCAACACTCTAAGCGGCGTTGCCATCTTTCTGTGCGGTCTAACAGGGACGGTGCGGCATGCCCTGTGCATCAGACTACGCCGATGGCGAATGCGCGACGTCCACGTGCTCGTAACCGCTGTGAAACTCGACACGCTGGCACGACACGGCCAGCAGTCGCCATTTGCACGATCCCAAGTTCGCGCTGCGTCGGCCCGGTGCACCCAATAGAATTCCACCAACGAAATGCCACACCACTGTCGCAAAAGACTGCGGGCTTTGGATAAACTGGATCGGCCTTCGAATCAACTCCGCGTCCGAGCGGCTTGGGGCAGGATGCTGAATCCAGGGCCGGATGATTTGCAGAACCCGGCACGCGAAAGGATGGCACCACGATGAAAGTCTTCGTGCTCGGCCTGGATGGGTGTACGTGGGATCTCTTGGAGCCCCTCATCTGCCAAGGGCACATGCCCAATCTCGCCCGGTTACGAGGGCAGGGCTCATCGAGCAGCCTGCGGTCGGTCTTTCCACCGCTCAGCCCGGTCGCCTGGACTGGGGTAATGACCGGTAAGAACTCGGGCAAGCACGGGATCTTCGAGTTTCTCGAGCATGCGCACGACCCGCTACACGGCCGCGTGAACTCGTCGCGAGCCATTCAAGCCAAGCTGCTCTGGGAGATCGCCGCCGAGCACGGCAAGCTCACGGTGGCCGGCGGCGTGCCCATGAGCTACCCGCCGCGCCCGGTGCATTTCCCGGGGTTTTTCCTGGGTGACTTCCTCAGTCCGACCGGCGCGCCTGACTTTGCCAGCGATCCCGCGCTGCTCGCCGAGCTCGAGCAAGCTGTCGGGCCTTATCGCCCGTGGGCGACAGTCATTCACGACGGCGGCAACGAGGCCGCCGCGCTCGCCGACTTGCAAAGCTTCCTCGAGCAGCACTTGAATGCGATCCAGTTTCTGATGAAGCGTTGCGATTGGGACCTGTTCATCTTCGACGTGATGGCGACTGACCGCTTTCAGCACGAGCTGTGGCACGCGTGGGACTTGACCCACCGGGTTGCGCGGGGCGCGAAAGCGAGCTGCGGGCGCTTCGGCCCAAGTTGATCGAGTTCTGGAAAACGGTCGATCGCGGCGTCGGCGCGATCGAGGCGGCCTTGCCCGCCGACGCAGCGCTCCTGGTCATCAGCGATCACGGCTTCGGGCCGATCGAGTACTACGTCAATTTCAACGTCTGGATGCTCGAGCAAGGATACATCGCGCTCGACGACTCCTTCTACGTCCAGCAGAAGCACTGGTGCTACCGCCGCGGGCTGACGCCCGAATGGATCTACCGCGTGATGAGCCGGCTGGGCATGGGCAGCCACCGGGTCAGCCGGTTCCGCGGCAAGCAGAACGGATTGCTCGATCGCATCGGCGAGTCGCTCTTTCTCTCGAGGCGACACATTGACTGGTCGCGCACGCGGGCTTATGCGCAAGGCAACTTCGGCCAGATCTTCTTGAATTTGAAGGGTCGCCAGCCCAAGGGATGTATTGCGCCCGAGGATGCGCCAGCGTGCTTGCCGACCTCAAGGCCAAGCTCCACACGATTGCAAACCCCGAGACCGGCGAGCCGCTCGTCGAGCATGTTTACGAGCGCGACGAGCTTTACTCGGGGCCGCACGCGGAGTTGGCTCCCGATCTGACCGTCGTTCTCACCGACTGGCGTTACCGCACGATCGGTCTGCACGACTTCACGACCCATCGCGTGATCTCGCCGGCGTTCGGCCCGACGGGCGACCACCGGATGGAGGGAATCTTGATCGCCGCCGGGCCGGCGATCCGCGTCGGTGCCAAGCCGCGCGATGCGATGCTTCTGGACATCGCACCCACAGTCCTACACTTGCTGGGTGTTCCCGTCCCCACGGATCTCGACGGCAGGGTTCTGACCGAGATGCTCAAGCCACAATATGCGCCATCGCCTGCTGCGCCGGCGTTGGCCCCGGCGCTGGCGGGAGTAGCTGCCAATGGCAGTTCCGCTGGATCGGTTAGCTCGCCCTATCGCGCGGAAGAATACGCCGAGATTCAGCAGCGGCTGACGGATTTGGGGTACCTCTGAGCAGCGGCGGTGAACGCATACTCCTCCATTGCGGCCAGGATGGCCAATGCTCGCTTGCCGGCCGCGAATGGTACGATCAAGAGTACGATTTGACGCTCGTTGCGCGCGTTTGCCGCGACGATGCCGAAGCTCGTAGTAGGCACGCTCCTGCGTGCCGTAACCCGGAATCGGCAGAACCCAAACAAATGCGGCTACGGCACGCAGGAGCGTGCCTGCTACACTTGTTGTCGCCCCGCTACTGGCACGTGGTGTAGATGCACCGGGAGCACAAGCCTCGATGAGGATAGAAACCAAGCGCCTCCCGCGCAGGCGCTCTTGTTCTCCTGATCGCGATCGCGGCCCTGGCCTGCGTTCTGGTCGTCCAGCAGCACAAGGAGGCGCGGCTACGGGCTGCGCTGGCTTATTACAAGAGCCGGTCGCACGAACTGATTGTGGAGCGCATGGATTCGAGGGCTATCCTGAACTGGCCCGATGAGAGCCCCCTGAGCAACGTGGTCGAGCAGATCAAGGTGTGCACAGCGGGTCGCTTGTCGCCGGGTTTTCAGTTCCCGTTGGGGGTTCCCATCGCGGTTGATCCGGTCGGCTTGGAGCGGGCAGGGCGGTCACTCAGGTCACCAGTCGCGAGCCCACCACGTGATCCTGAACTCACATTGGGAGAGAAACTACGAGCTGTGCTGGAACCACTGGGCCTGGCCTGTGATGTGAAGGATGCGTCTTTGGTCATAACAGCGCGGGACCTTGTGCCGGAACGTATCAATCAAAGCGCTCAAGACGAGGAATAACCAGGCTGGGCGCGGGTCACCCTGTTGGGCGCGGGTCACCCTGTTGGGCGCGGGTCTCCGGACCCCGCCCATCCTCTGACCGGAGGTCTCCACATGGCCAACGTGGTCTAATTCAGTCCAGGTGCCACGAGCTCGCTTATGAAGCTTATCCGCCGCATTCCTCTGCACAACGTGTTGCTCTTGATCGTCGCGCTGGCGCTGTTGTTCGACATTTACCTGCTCAGGCGCCGGCAGGCTCGGATCCTGGACGCCCTGGCTTTCTACCGGCAACCTACGACCGAAGGGATCTACGACGCTCTCGACCAACCGCTCGCCACGATGTACCCCGACGGGGCAACGCTGGAAGTGGTGCTCAAAGAGATCAAAGCCCGCACAACCGGAAAACCCAAGCTCGCGTCGGGCATTCCGATTTACGTCGACCCTGTGGGGCTTCAAGAGGCTCAACAGACGATGACATCGCCGATCAAGCGACCGGAATCGGCCGAACGCGTTACGCTCGGCGAGCAACTTCGCGCGGTTCTCGAACCGCTCGGGCTGAACTATCAAGTCAGACAAGGGTTCCTGATGATCACGTCCCAGGAAACGGTTGATAATCCTGTCGGCGTTCGCGAGGAGCCGTACGCCAAGTTCCGCGATGTGCTGCGCTAGCTGCACCCGTCGGCTGCGGCGCATGGCGCCGGTCAGCGAAAGATCTGCGGTGCGAATTCGTTCAAATACCGCTGCCAGTTGATCCAGGTATGGCCACCACCTGTTTCCTTGAATTGAGGATTCAACCCGCGCTTCTTGAGTAGAGCGACCGTTTGCTTGGACCGGCCAACGAGAAAGTCCTCTTTGCCGGTCGCGAACCACAGCAGCTTCAGGCCCTCGCGGCTCGTCGCATCGGCCAGGCCGGTTTCATGTGCCTTCTCCCAGTCTTCGAACTTGCCAAAGAGCACGCCCGAGCTGAACACGCCCAAGTAGCCGAAATCGGTCGGACGCGCCATCGCAACGGCAAGTGTCTGGACGCCGCCCATCGAGAGCCCGGCAATCGCCCGGTTACTCCGCCCGGCCAAAACGCGGTAGTTCTTCTCGACGTAGGGCCTGATGTCCTTCCTCTCGGTGGGTGAGCGTCAATCGACGACCAAATCACGTTGCATGATGCTAAGCGATAGCGATGCCGCATGCCAGGACTGGTTGCTCACTCATGCCACGACGACGCGGCCCGGTTCACTTTCCGTTGGCGGCTCGTCAATCGTGATCGACCGATCCAGGAAAGCGCAGATGGTCTGGGCGTTGGTTCGCAAATGCTCGGTGATGGCGCTGGCGGTGAACTCGCTCCGTTCTTCGGCGAGTGCCAGTGGCAACAGAATCTGATCTGCGGAGTAGGTGTCGACGGCGGCCTGATCGACGGCCTCGAAGGCAAGCAGTTCGGTGACGGCCTCTTCGGCGACAGCTTCGGAGCGCTTGCCGCGCTCTCCCAGGCCGACGAAGGTTGCCGGGGCGATTCCGTTGTGCTCGGCGACCAGGCTAACCGCCGCCCCTTGACCCGGGCTTGACCAGCGGACCAAGTCGATCTCGGCCGCGATGCCGTGGGCATTCAGGCATTCGATGGCGCGGTCGCGCATTCTGCGGGCGATGTCGTCACTCAGATTGGCAACGCCGGCGGCGCCATACACGCGCTTGAGCGGCCCCCGCGCAGGCGCGGTAATCGGCCGTGGCCTTGCTGGTTCGATCCAGGCTTCCAGTCGTCCGCCGCCGCGCGGGTAAAAGCCCGCAATGGGCATGGAAAGGGCAACCAGCATGCCTAGCTCTGCCAAGTGGGCGCGCCAGGTCGACGCCAGAAACGCGAACGCCGGCGCCTTGGGATTGAACGTGCCGCCGGTCAGTACTAGACGCACCGGCTGTGAACACCGCAGCGCCAGCGGCAAGTGCAAGGTCTGGAGCACCAGGCTCGTCGAACCGGCTGTGCCGATGTCGATCGTCAGGTCGCGCGGCTCATATTCGCCGGGAACAAACGTCAGTTCGCGTGCGCCGACCGTGGCGCCGGTCATTTCGGCCTGGCCGAGCTCGGCCGCGGCCAAGGCAGCCTGGCAGTGCTGCGGACGCAAGCCCGGGTTGGACCGATTGGCCCGGATCTTGATAATGCGAAAAGGCTGGCCGGTAATGAGCGAAAGCGCAAGCGCCGTGCGGAGAATCTGACCACCGCCCTCTCCGCGTGATCCGTCAAGCTCAACGTGGTCTTCATTCCCGCGCGAGTGTGCACGTCGAGTCACAAGCGCGATCTCCTGCGCGTGCTTGGGCCGAGTCCGGCCGAGGCGATGCGGCGCGGCACCGGCCGCGTGCGCGCTGTGTGCCGTCCAGCGCCGCTTTGTGGTTCCAATCATGCCGGCGCGATCCTGTTGCCAGCTTAGCTTCTCAGCCCCCGGGAGACCATCCATGGACTTCGTTCCTTTGTTGAGAGGATCTCGTTTCCCCGGCGACAAAGCTTTCGTTACGGCGTCTGCGAGCCGTTCGGCGCGGTGCCCGGGCCCACGGCCGGCGGGCTGGTGGAGTCGTTCTGGGGTGGCGCCGCTGGTTTGGGCTTGGGTTGCGTGGGCGCTGGCGCAGGCTTGGCCGCCGTGTTGTCCAATGCACCAGGCGGTGGGGGTTCGTCGAACTTAGGGATTTCAGGCTCTGGAGCAGTCGACTTGGTCGTCGTTGCCTTGGGCAGCGGGCCGAACAGCCGGTTAACCAGCTTGGGACGATCGCTTGTGCGGTCGCGGCCGTCGTTGGCGCCTTGACCCTCGAGGTTGCGCGAAGCCCAGATCAAGATAATCCTTTCGAGCTGCTGATCGCTCTGAGCCACCGCCTGCGTGAACATGAAGCTTCCCAGGCTGCGCTTCTGCTCCGGACGGCAGCCGATCACGGCGACGTGGCTAGGCTCGAGGACCAGCGTTGCAGCCAGGTCGCGCATTGTCTCTTCCTGCTGGCCGGTCGTAACCTGGAACTCGTGTGGAGTGACTGGTTGGGCGCTCGGCTGCGCCTGGAAAAATCGCTGAATCGGGCCGTGCTGGATCTCAGGAACGAGCCGCAGCGCAACCGCACTGGTACCTTCCTGCCGGGGACTGACGCGCATGAACCCGCTGGCGCTGCGATAGTCGCGGCCGAAAGCCCGGTTGTCACGATTCAACAGCAGGCTCGCTTCTTCGACCGAGTCGCTCATGCGGATCGGCGACGATTTTCCATCTTCGAGGAAGAAGCTGGTGAGGCTGACCTTGTTCTGCGGGGACGTGTCTTTGAGGATCGCTTCGAGCTCCATCGGCAGGGTGCCGACGATCCGGCCGAGTCGCAGCCCATTGGCCTCCCAGGCCCGGCGCGCGGCCGGCGAAACGACTTGCTCGTCGGCCACTCGCCAGATGGTGTCGTGGATCACGGGGTCATTGAGCGGACGAACGAGAATGCCCACTCTGAGCAGACAGCGCTTCGGCTCGATGATCTGGCCGCTGTGCCCGCCGATCCGGTCAAACACATCACCTGGCCGGTTCCCATCCTTACCTAGCGCACAGCCGCCCAGCACGACCAGGATGGCCACACTCGCTGCCGTCCCGAGCGAACGCCACGCCGATATCCGGCTCTTCAGGTCCATGAGGCGGAATCCTTTCCGCGATACCCGAAGGAATTGATCCATCAGTCTGAAATGGAACAGCCAGGCTCAGTGCGACTCACGTTCGCCGCGGTGAAAACCTGGCTGGTCTTCCTACCTACGAGGGCACCCAGGGTCGCGGAGTTTAGGGCGATTTCCGGCCTCCGTCAACGTCAACGGCTGGGATGGCAAGACTTACGGTCTCTGCCAAAATCGAGCGAATGGTCTGTTGCCCCCGGGTTTATGGGCTGGAGCTTCGCAGAGTAAGAGTAGTGCATCGCCATTAATCATTTAATGATAAGTCTTTGCGCTGGCTAATCCCTAGCTTACCGATCCCAACACTTACAGAGAAGCGCCGCGGATCTTGGGCGGCGCACCGGCGTCGATGGCCTTCCACAAATCTGCCATTTACTGCCACTTTTTTGCTTGCCTACGGATCGAGGCTTGCGTTGGATGGCGGCTGTCAAATGACGTGGATCGTGCCCGCTAGCTCGCCGTGAAACGCACCGATTCTGTTTCCGGCCATGAAAACGACTCTGTTCTTACAAACGAGCGGACACTATCATGCATGGCGCTGGGCGCCGGTCGTCAAAAGTGAGCTGTGATGCTGGTTTGCTAACACGAGCCCGCGTCGAGGCCCTGGGCCTTTGGCGCAGGGAAGCGGCAGGCAGGAATGCCGCGGGCAAGGCGGTAGGCACCGCGGCTGCCGCAGCAACAAGGAGGGAAAGGCCATTGGAGGCTTTCATCCGTAGCTTCGGCACTTCCTCATGGGGGCTGCAGCCGTTTGGTGCCGTGCTGGGTTTCGAGCTTGGCGCGCCCATCGTGGCGGGCTCCTTGACGGGGCTGGCGTGTTTCGCGACCTGTGCAATCGTTCTACGGGGATACAACCGACGCATTCGCCGGGCGGGTAATGCACTGACCCGTGAAGGTGCATGGCTCTTGAGCTCGCTCCTGGCTGTCTGCGGAGCGTCGCAATTCGTCAGTGCGTTTGCTGCGTTGCCCCTCTTCTTGCCCGCCGGCTTGGCGCTCGCGGCGGCGATCACTTGCTGGGCGGCTGTCTTGGCGCTCGTGCCGCTCTGGAACCCTGGCCCAACCGACCGTGATCAGAGTAGGTACCAGCGCGAGATTGTGAAGCTGCGACGCGCTGAAGAGGCCCTCCGCAATGTGGAATCGGAAGCGCGAAAGCTGGCCGAAGCCGACGTCCGCAAGAACGAGTTTCTTGCCATGCTCGGACATGAGCTGCGCAACCCCTTGGCACCGATTCGCAACGCCGTCAAGATCATGAAGCAACGGGGGAGTGATGACCCAGACTTGTGCTGGGCTCGCAACGTTGTGGACCATCAGGTGCGCCAGATGGCTCAGTTGGTCGATGATCTGCTAGAAATCTCCAGAGTCACCAGCGGCAAGGTTCGGCTTCAACAGGAGCCGGTCGACGTTGCAACGATCGTCGCTTTCGCCGTCGAGACCAGCCGCCCCACCATCGATGCCCGAAATCATCGTTTATCGATTGCCTTGCCTGCGCGGCCCGTGCTGGTAAACGCCGACCCGCTGCGGATGGCCCAGGTCCTTTCCAACCTGCTCAACAACGCGGCCAAATACACCAAGCCCGGCGGCCAGATACGGCTCGCGGCCAAGACGGAAAGAGACGAAGTCGTTTTCCGGGTGCGCGACACGGGAATCGGCATTCCGCCCGAGATGCTGTCCACGATCTTCGAGCTCTTCACCCAGGTGGACCATTCACTCGATCACTCGGAAGGGGGCTTGGGCCTCGGCCTGACCGTGGTCAAAAGCCTCGTGGAAATGCACGGCGGCAGCGTACAAGCCCAGAGTGCAGGGCTTGGCCGCGGGAGCGAGTTCATTGTCAGGCTGCCTGCGTCGGCCGATGCGCCCTTGAAGGTCGAACCCGCTCACGGCGTGCCACCGGCGAATCAGCCAGCCGGTACCGATGCCGCAGGGCCGTCACGCCGGGTGTTAGTTGTCGACGACAACGTCGGGTCGGCACAGAGCATGGCCATGGTGCTCAAGCTCGAGGGGCATGACGTTCAGGTCGCACACGATGGTGATCTTGCGCTCGAGGCCGTTCGCCGGTTTCGGCCTGAGGTCGTCCTCATGGACATCGGGCTTCCCGGCGTTGATGGCTATGAAGTCGCGCACCGTATTCGCCATGACCCTGAACTTCAGGCTGGAATTGAGCTCTTGGTTGCCATCACGGGCTACGCCGAGGACGATGCACGTCGGCGCTCGCATGAAGCCGGCTTCGACCACCACTTCGTCAAGCCGGTTGACCCCGATAGCGTGCTGACGCTTCTCTCATCGCGGGAATGGAGCGATGAGCAGGCTGGCTTCCCACTCGGTGCGCAAGCGCTTTAACCGAGCCAAAATGCCTTCATTTCGCGATCAAGATATCAACCGTTCCTTCGCGCCGGAGCACTCCAATGTTGACGTCGTGCTCATGTCCATTGAGCTCAAGATCGACGCACGCGCCGGCCACACAGAGGTTCGTAATGGTAATCCGGCCGATGAACTCAGGCAATTGAGGTCGATGGAACCAGATTCGCGGCTCGCCGGCGTCGATGCCCAGTCCGAGGCACGCTTGCAAGAGCAAGAACATCGCACCGGCCGCCCACGCCTGCGGGGCGCACGTCACGGGGTAGGGGGTCGGGCCTTCGCCCGACTGGCGTTCGAACCCACAGAACAGCTCCGGCATGCGGTTGAGCTCGAACGATGTGCCTGCCTTGAAGAGCCTGCTCAGCACGCGGACGGCCAGGTCTTGGAACCCGTACCGTGAGAACCCCTGCGCGATCAGGGCGTTGTCGTGCGGCCAGACGCCCCCGTTATGGTAGGCCATCGGATTATACCGGACTTCGCCGACAGCAAGTGTGCGCACTCCCCAGCCCGAGAACGAGTCAGGGCTCATCAGCGTGCGTGCAACGCGTGCGGCCCGCTCTGGGCTGGCGATCCCGGCGAACAGGCAATGGCCGGCGTTCGACGACCGCACTCGGCACGCTTGCTTGTTGCCGTCGAGGGCCAGCGCATACGTGCCCAGCTCGTCGCACCAGAACGCAGTCTCGAATCGTTTGCGAAGCTCGCTGGCTTGAAGGTTCAGATCGGCCGCGCGAGTAGCTTGGCCCAGGGCCGTTGCCAGGATTGCCCCGGCCCGCTTGGCGGCGTAGGTATAGGCCTGGACCTCACAGAGCGCGATCGGGCCGTGTGCCAGGCTGCCATCGGCGTGACAGATAGCGTCGTCCGAGTCTTTCCAGCCCTGGTGGATCAGCCCGTTAACCGACGTGCGCTCGTACTCGACGAACCCGTCGCCGTCGCCGTCGCCATACCGGTCAATCCACCCGAGTGCGGCCTCGACATTGGGCCAGATCGCTTGGGCGTACAGCCGGTCACGGGTACGCTCGTAATAGGCCCCCGCCAAGAGCACGAAGAGCGGAGTCGCATCGACGCTGCCGTAATAGCGGCTGAATGCCATCTCCTTCAAGGCCGCCATCTCGCCGTCGCGGGTTTCGTGGAGGACTTTGCCCGGCTCGGCATCTTGCTCGGGGTTGACCTCGGTCGCCTGGTTCGCAGCCAGGTACGAGAGCACGCCGCGCGCCAGCTCCGGGTACATCCAAAGACATTCAAGGGCGGTGATGATCCTATCCCGTCCGAACCGGGTGTTGAACCAGGGGACTCCGGCGTACGCGTACGGCCCGGTCGCCGTGTCGGAGGTGAGCATGTGCAAGTCGGCCGCCGCCCGACTTACCCACGCGTCAAACCGTCCATCGGAAGATCGAACGCGGCACGCCTGGGCGCGATGCATTGCCAGTGCAGCCATGACCGCAGCCTGCGCCTCGGCAAACCCCAAGGGTTCAGGAGCCTCGTTGCCGCGCCAGCAAGCCATGGAAGTGAATCAGGTCGAATCGGTGTGCCTCTCGAGCGACCAGCTCGACTAAGCGCACGTGGTGCGGCAGAGTGTCGCGGCGGCTCGGGTCGCGCCAGAGGCGCGCGGGCACCCTAGAACGAGCCGGGCAGCCGTCATCGAATCGCCGCTGGCAAACAGCGTCACTTCGTGCCCCTGCCGCACGAGTTCTTCGGTCAGGTAAGACAACACCCGCTCCGTACCGCCGTATTGCGCCGGTGGAACGCTCTCAAAGAGCGGGGCAACTTGTGCGATCCTCATCGCAGACTACTCTCCATGGTGGATGATCTGGGAGGTCGAGTAATACGGTTACGCCTTGCGCTGATTGTTGACGCGGGTCTGAGGTAATCCTCGCCGGTTCTTCTCGAAGTAACAGATCTCGACCAAGGTCGGCCAGAGCTCGATCGAGCCCTTGATCACGCTCACCACGTCGTCAGCGATCCTGAGCAGGTTCTGCTGAAAGAAGTCGGGTTCAAAGCCGTAGAAGGCCTTTTGGAGGTTTGCCGCAAAGAGTCGCAGAGCATCGGCGCGCCGTGGCGACTTGGCCTGCTCGGCAGCCTCGAGCACGCGGCCGTACAGGGGCACAATCTTGTCGAGAACCTCCTGGGCGTCCGCGCCGGTCACTTCGCCGGTATAGTCGAACTCAAGCGTCAGCTCGTCCACTCGCGCCAACGACGCTTTGATCTTCCGCTTGCGCAGGTTGCACACCTCCTCGTTGAAAACTTCCGCGGCGACCGGGTTGCGCATGTAGTTGTTCTTGGTGTGGTTCTGGGCGGCGTCAACGTGAGCAGAGGCGATTCCCGGCTGCTGGGCCCAGAGCCGGTAGATGTAGTCCTCGAACCGTAGCCGGGTGGGGAAGAACGGAGGAAGCCCGAACGTGTTGTCGTATGCAGCAACTCCGTAATCCATCCGCCAGTTCTTGTTCGTCACCGCGGGACGGAAATTGACCAGAACATACAGCTCGTTCAGCTCGTCGGGATCGATCTGTTCATCGTTTTCGAGGAACATTTCCGCGAAGTCGACAGCATCAATGTCGTTGGTCCCCGAGCGAAAGGTCTGTGCGACCTTGATGACCGAGTCGTCGGGAACGTCGGCGCGTTTCAGGACCAGCGAATTCTCGCGGGCCAGGCCCATCGTGGCATTGGTCTCCAACTCCATTGCCGTGTCAACAAGCAGCTCGCCGCGCTCGTAATTCTCGGGCACTTCGGCGACTTGCTTGCCAAGCACATCCAGGAATGAGCCCAGGACGTCGAATGACTTGCGAACGTACCCATTGCGTCCCACGCGGTGCAGCCGGCCGCGACAGACTTCCCCTTCGTTCAAGGACTCACGATCGTCTTCCATAAGTGCGTAGGGCCGCATGTCGTCGTCGGAGGAGATCATCAGTCCGCCCAGAGTGTACATGAGCGTATGGTTCCGGTTGTCTTGCGCAGGGTTTCTGGGAATCGTGGCGTGAGAGGATTCTTCGGGGGAGAATAGACCAGGTCGTGACAGCCGAGCTGTCACGATCAGGACCCCGAGGAGTCGAGACCGATGGGAAAGCGCAGCGAGGTGCCCGTGTCTGAACGCCGCGATGCGGTGCTGAGTTTTTTGCGTCGAGAAGAACCGGGGGCGATTATCGCCAGGCGCTATGGCGTTGCAGAAGCAACCCTGTATCGCTGGCGAGATGACTTCCTGGCTGCCGGCGAGGCGGCACTGGCGGGCGGCACGCGGGGTGGAGTCAGCGCCCATGACCGCCAGATTGCTGAACTCGAGGGCCAGATCGAGAGCCGTGACCAGGCGATCGGCGAGTTGACCGTCGCCAACCGAGTCTTAAAAAAACTCTCGGCGCGATCCCGCTGACGGTGGACTCGCGTCGCGTGATCGCGGAGGAGATCGCGGCGGCCTCACCGACGCCACGGTTTGTTCGGGTGTTGAGGCATTTGGGAATCGCCACGAGTAGCTGGTACCGGCCGTCGCGTGACGAGAACCTGCGAAAGCGTCCGGGCCCTGCACCGAAGGCGATTGCTGGTGAGGTGGTTGAAGCTGTAGTGACGATGGCAACCGCTAACCCCTGGTATGGCTGCAAGAAGATCGCGGTGATGTGTCGTCGTGCCGGCAAGGCGGTGACGGATCGAGAGGCATTTGTCGTGATGCGTGACCACGGGTTGCTACAAAAGCCGCGGGAGCGTGCAGCCGAACTTTATCAGGCTGCACGGCTGTTCGAGCTGTTGCCGCAGCATCCAAACGATCTGTGGCAGATAGATGTCACCTATATCCACATCCCCGGCCACGGTTGGTGGTACGCGGCCACGGTGATCGATTACTACTCGCGTTACCTTCTGGCCTGCCACCTCACGTTCAGTTACAGCGCTTCGCAGGTCATGCACGCGCTGGGGCTGGCACGCGAGGAAGCAGAG
The DNA here is from genome assembly GCA_963830625.1 of uncultured Isosphaeraceae bacterium. Taxonomy (GTDB): domain Bacteria; phylum Planctomycetota; class Planctomycetia; order Isosphaerales; family Isosphaeraceae; genus CAWHMZ01. Next base: position 103,857 of record CAWHMZ010000012.1, read on the forward strand.
CGGCTCGGCGGACCGCTGGCGAAACGGCCCTTTCTCGTGACCGACAATGGACCATCCTTTACCGCTCGGAGGTTCGTGGAGTTCATCCGAGAGCCTTACAGCCACGTCCGAATCCAGTACCGGACACCGCAGCAATTGGGGCTGTTAGAGCGGTTTCACCAGACTCTGAAAATCGAAGAGGTCTACTGGAGATTCTATGAGAATCCTCAGCATGCCCGAGCGTGCCTGGCTGAGTTCCGTGTTCGCTACAACACCGTGCGTCCACATTGGGCTTTGGTGCCCGAGGAAGGAGGTGATCCGCTTGTGCCCGCTGAGGTGTACGTGGGCGGTCGAACGATCCGGATTCCGCATTGGCAGGACTGGGCCCGTGCTGCCCGCGCGAGGCTCGAAACGTTGTTGGAGGAGGTCGCGTGAGGCGGCCATCCAGGCGAGAGTTTCGCCGGCATCGTGCCGTCGAGCAGGGGTGCTCATTGCCGCCCCCTGCACCCCAGGCTAGCCTCTCTCTGTTCCGTAGAATTCTTGATCCGTGTTGGCCGAGGAACCCTCTCACAAAGCCGGGCTGAAAAATTCCACTGGAACCCCGTACCAAGGCACGGTTGCCGCCATAACTGGGCCGGAAGAGATTCTTGACCAAGCCATCCAGGCGCTTATCCCGCAGCCGCCGGCTCAGGTAGCTGATAAACTGCTCTTTCTCGCTTGGCCCGACGTAGAACAGCTCGGCGTGCGTTTTTGTCTGCTCGAGAGCCGGGTAGTATTTTTGCTGGGCAGCGGGGCTGCTGTCGTCAAAGACGATCATGGTGGGCGAGTGCCCGTTTCGCCAGAAATGCTCGTCGTACTGTTCGACTGTTTCGCCAACATCGCGGAGCCGGTAGGTCGGAATTACGAAATAGACATCGCGTTCGCGCATCGTCTCACCATCTCGGGGGCGGGAGCCGCCACCGTCTTGAGTGCGGGGATCAGCCAGTCAGTGCCACTTGAAGGGCGCCTGCTGCGATCGCAAAGGTCTCACGAGACAGCCTCGCGAAAGTCGACCTTTCTCCAGAGCGTGAACGGAATGCACTCCGGATGCCAATTGCCGCCGCCGTGCCATAAGGTTCGATGCGAACACATGTTCGAAGACACGGCCGCCGGGAAAACGGTGCAAGATTCATTGCAAGACGGGCCAGGTGCCGTGCATTCCGCAACGTATCGGCGTGCACTCTGCAACCCAGGCAGGTTACTGCCCACTGATCAAACGATTTCCGCGCGGGCGAGAATGTCTCGAGTTCGGTGTCAACAATTGAGCGAGTTTACCGCAGCATGGCCAGCAACCGAACAAAGCGGGCTAGCGCCTTGAGCCTTCGCGTTCCAAGAGCGCACTCTGGTCGTCGCCTCTCCGGTGGGCATACGTCACGATGAACCCCGTCAGGGACCGTTGCCACTTTGGAAGGTAGCACCGCTCGAGTTCGTTCAAAATCGGTTCGGGTACTTTACCGCCCGCGATATCTCGAACGAGCCAGATTCCTTGCTCGGAGAGAGCAGGCGCAGCACTGAGCCCGACCGGTCCATGAGAGGCTTGCAGTAAATCGCTCGCGAGCGCCGAGCGGGTGTGTGGATTGAGATAGTAACGTATGCCGTTCAGTAGTCCTGGCTTCTCATTGACCAGCACGACCAGCGCTCCGGGATGACGTGCTTCAACCACCGCTGCCAACCCTTTCAGGTCATGTCGTTCGTTGTACGTATCGAAGGCGCGCGGTCCAAGAGCACCGATCATGACGACAGTTGCCGCGAGAATCGTCGCCAAACGCGAAACCCGGGGCAAGGCAACGATGCCTTGAGCCAGCAGTAGGAAGTACGCCGGCCCCACGAACAAAAGATAGCGCCTGGGGCCGAAGACCGGATACCGCCAGATTGAGTAGGCCAAGAGCAGTGCCACGGGGATGACATACCAGGCCAAAAGCAGCAACGAATCGGGTGCGATTTGGCCAAGCGCAAATCTCGAGTGCAAACCTCTGAAATGACGGCTCGCAGCAGGTGGGTCTTCTTCGGGCTCACGATGGGTTGTTCGCGCCCAGAGCCCCCAGAAAATCAGGGCCGTACAGACGGTGAGGGCCTCGCGTCCACCACCGGTGAACGCTTCGGGCCACTCGAGAAATAGCCTCAGACTCAACCGATTAAATAATTGGGGCGGATGGTCGAAATAGTGGATGACCCATGGTCCCAGGGCAGCAGCGACTGCAACGTGGATGAAAAACCAAGCGCGCACCGTAAGGCAAGACTCGCTGCGCAGAATCAGGTAACCAAGTGCTAGTGCGATCACCATCAACCCGCCGAGTGGATGAGCATAAACGAGGGCGGTCAATGCCAGACCAAAGCCACACTGCTTACCCAGCCCGGCTGAGTGCCGAAACGAAAGGAGGAAGTCCCAGCAAAGACAGGTCAGAAAGACCAGCAACGAATACATCCGAACTTCGCGGGAATGGTGCACCGCGAGGGGGCTTAGCGCCAGCAACCAAGCTGCCACGACGCCGACTGCCTCGCTGTGCAGTTGACGTCCCAGGCGATAGATCATCGCGACTGACGCGATGCCGAAGAGAGCGCTCAACGCGCGGGCCGCGAAATCGGAGTGGCCCACAATGGCAATCCAACCCTGGAGCATCAATGGGTGAAGAGGAGCCCGAGTTGCATCGAGCTCGATGAGCGAGCGAATTAGTGCTCGAGGCCCCGGTTCGCGCGCCAGTTCGATCGCCCCGATCTCGTCGTGCCAGAAGCTTACGTGGCCTAGCCAGGCAAATCGAAGAAATGAGGCTAGCGCCAGAATACCGAGCATAATGACGGTATATCTGTGCTTACTCATTAATATACCATTATTATGTAGAAGTCCGCTTTCCCTGGTAACGCGATGGCGGGCTCTAGATTGGGCCTCTTATGTACGTGTGCGGGCACACCTTCGCATGCGAAGCAACGAACTATATCTTCGGCTGACGTGCATAGCCCCTGGAACAAATCCCCGCGCTTTGATCCGGGCTAGGGCACGAACGCCCTAGCCTCGTTACACGCTGATCAGCTCGATGAACGTGGCCCTGGACAGAGATGCCGGTTAACGTGACAAGTTCCCAGGCAAACGGATTATCGATGTGATTAAACCTCTCAATTTATCCAACTTTCCGGGATCGCCGGGCCGATAAGAGATTTGGAGCGCCTGCAGATACACGAGCATGCTAGCGTGAGAGCTGACGCGGCCTCGATTGACGTATCTTTGGGATTGGGCTATGGTGCGCACGCCGGTCGGCATCGCTGGCTCGGGACTGGTGGCGGGCGGGGCAGGGAGGCCCACGATGGGCACGATCACGGATGGGACATTGGCCTCGGACACCGAGGCCCAGGGGCTGGCGTTTGCGCGCGAGGTGCTGCGAATCGAAGCCGAGGCAATCGAAAGAGTTCGCGAGCGCCTGAGCGATTCGATCGCCCGAGCGGCGGAGCTGGTTTATCGCTCGACGGGGAGCGTGATCGTTACGGGTATCGGAAAGGCAGGACTGGTGGGCCATAAGTTGGCGGCAACGCTTGCCTCGACAGGCACACGGGCTTTCCCCCTGCACGCCGCTGAAGCAGTTCACGGTGATCTGGGCCGGATTCGAGCCGACGACGTGGTGATTGCGCTGTCGCAGAGCGGTGAGACCGATGAAGTGGTGCGGCTGATTCCACCGCTGCGGCGAATCGGAGCATCACTGATCGCGATCACTGAGCGTGCAGGCAGCACACTCGGCCTGGCCTCTGACCTGTGTATCGCTTTGGGCCCGATCGAAGAGGCGTGTCCGCTAGGACTCGCGCCCTCTGCCAGTACAACGGTGCTCATGGCCGTAGGTGACGCACTGGCCCTCCTGGTCAGTAAGCTTCGCGACTTCACGGCCGACGACTTCGCGCTCTACCACCCCGGTGGGAGCTTGGGGCGAAAGCTCAGCCGAGTCGAGGAAGTGATGAGAACCGGTCGCCAGTTGCGCCGAGCCCACGTCGACGAGACGGTCCGATCCGTGTTTGTGCGGCTGGCCGGCCCGAGGCGCCGATCAGGCGCGGTGCTGATTGAAGACCGGGACTCAAAGCTCCTGGGGATCTTCACCGACAGTGATCTGGCGCGGTTGTTCGAGAAGCACCGGGAGTCAGAGCTCGATTGTCCGATTGGCTCGGTCATGACGCCAGAGCCCTACCGAATTCGCGTGGGGGCGACATTGATGGAGGCCATGGACCTGTTGAAAACCCACAAGATCAGCGAGCTGCCAGTGGTAGACCGCGACGACCGATTGGTTGGCTTGGTTGACGTGACGGACGTGATCGGCCTGATGCCCAGCGACTTCGAGGAGTGAGCAGCCATGGCCCAGTTAGCGTCTGCCAAGCTGATCGAGCGCTGTCAGGCGATCGAGCTCTTGGTCAGCGATGTTGACGGCGTTTGACCGACGGCGTGATCGCTCTCGACAGCCAAGGCTGCGAGATCAAGCACTTTCATGTTCGCGATGGGCTGGCGTATACGTTGTGGCACCGGGCCGGCAAGCAGGCTGCAATCCTTTCAGGCCGCCGTGCGGCTGCTGTTGAGCGCCGCGCAGCCGAGCTCAAGATCGGCCATCTGCTCGAAGGCCACGAACACAAAGCCGCTCCGTTTCGTAAGTTGATCGAAGAGCTCGGTCTTTCGCCCCGCCAGGCATGTTTCATGGGGGATGACCTGGCGGATCTACCCGCCTTGGTCATCGCCGGCTTGGCTGCCTGTCCGGCTGACGCCGCGGCTGAGGTCAAGGAGAGGGTGCACTGGGTTTCCCAAGCGCCCGGAGGCCGGGGGGCTGTTCGCGAGGTGATTGAGTTGATCCTCAAGTCCCAAGGGAGGTGGAACGCGCTCGTCACGGCCGCGTTCGCTGTCGCGGCCGACTGAGCGGGGCGCAAAAACGCCCCCGGCCGCCACCGCAACGCCACGTCTATTTCATCCCCTCAGGTTCACCTCCGTCGGTCGAAAGCCAGAGACCGGGGCTCAAAGCCGCGGCCTGGCGCCTGAATGCCTTCTGGTCCAGGTTCCTGGGCACAACGGGACCTTTTTCGTGTTCAAGAAGTTCCTCAAAGCCCTGACGACGCTCGCCCTGCTCATAGGGTGTTACTTCGGGTACATCCACGTCTTCGCAATTGTTGTGGACTATCTGGCGCAAGCCGTCGCGTCGACGCCATGACAATCGTCGGTCGCGACTCACATTCGAAGAAGCAATCGATCGCCTACGCCAAGGCGTCGTTTGGGAACGACCACTGGAGCACGGCCATTGACCTTGGCTATCGCTACTACAACGCCGAACGCGGTTTCTGGATGTACGCGCGAGAATATGAGCCCATAACTGAGGAAAACGGCATTCGCTATGACCGCAAGCGCGTCAAGCTGAGACCATTTGCCTTGATCACCAAGTCGCGCGACGGCAAGAACACCAAGACCATCACAGCCGACCTGGCCATCCTGGACCTGAGCGAACCGCTGGGCTTTAACCTTAATCCCGACGGCGAGCCGCTTAAGATCAAGCATGCGCGGCTGGAAGGAAACGTTCGGGTTCGCGACGACAAGAACACGCCGAACGATCCCAGCGATGACATGAATGTCGGCCCCATCACCACGGCGGAATACGATGAGCCGACCCAGCAAATCCGAACTGAATCCTACGTGGTGATCCAGGATCCCGAGATGGTGGCAACCGGTGATGGCATGCTGATCAAGCTCAGGAAAGATGATGGGCGCGGCCAGGTGCATCGACCTCAGGACTCAACGGAGCTGAGAGGCTTGATCTGCTCCACAATGTGCACGTCGTGGTCCACGACGTCGGCAAGTCGGGCATCATGCCCGGGGCGGCGCCGAGCCGGCGCGCTGCGCCGCCTGCCGCCGGCGCAGGCCCTCAGACCGCAACACCCGCAGGCGGACCAACAGCAGCGCCGACAGAGCCCGAGCCGCCGATTCCACTTGATATCCGGTGCGACTCGAAGATGCAGGTCTTCCTGCCCAAGCCGCAATTACCCGCGGTGATCGGTCCCCCCGCACCACCGGCACCTACGATTGTGCAGTTCGACCGAAATGTCGTCGTTCTTCGCGGCGAGGTTGATGACGACCCTGATCAGCTCACCTCCGACACGCTTAAGTTGAGCCTGGTTCCCGGCGACAAGCAGCCCCGGGGTCCTCAGACCAACGCAGACGGAACTAATGCCCAGCCGAGTACGCCTGCTTCCAAGCCGAGTGATGGCGAAAGCAACGGGCTTTTCGGCGGACTCACGCTCCAGCGCGCCTACGCCACTGGCCACGTTGTTTGGCTATACATGCCCAAACAAGGTACGAAGCTCCGGTGCAACGAACTGATTCACATGAGGCAAGCGCCCTATAGGCCGGATATGACGTATTTTCGAGGCGACGACACTCGACCGGTTGAGATCGAAAAGCTCGACATCAGCTACGACGAGGCTGATGACCTTGACCCGGGCACGATTACCTCGGTGACGTACATCTGGACAAAGGACGCGACTCTTTTCGACAACGGCACCGGAATGGACACCGCCAACGTGCGCGCCGCGGCCCTGGCCGGCTGGAAACCCGTGCGGGTCGCGACCAACCGGTCGAAAAGATTGCCATCTGGCAAGACGAATTCATCCTCAAGAACGAGCTGAGCCTTGAGGGTCAGCTCTTACATAAGGTCATCGACCTTACCGGCAACCGGCCGGTTTTCATTGACAAACTTCAAGACACCCGACTCGACTCGGCAAAACTCATCAAAGTCACTCTCAAGCCCAAACCGGTCGTGGCTCGCCCAGCCGAAATCCATACCCCAGCGCTCCCGGGAACCCGCAATGCGACTGACGGTTCCTTGGCCCTTGCGCGTCCCGGTGCACCCCAACCGGTAGAGGCCGGCGCCCAAGTCGTCACCAAGGCACAATCAAGCAGCGATCAGACCCAGCGCGACAACGCAAGCCAGGGTACCGGCAAGCTGCAGATCGAGCGGCTCTTCGCGGTCAGCGATGTTCATCTGCTGGCGCCGGGCAAGACGATGAACGCCAGCCAGCAGTTGAAAGCTGAATTCTTCGAGGCCGCGGCGCCGCCTCCAGCGGTCGCCGCGCAGCCAAAATCACCAGCGGCTCAGCCGGCCCCAAGTCAAGAAGCTACCCCCACCCAAAGTCCAGAACAAGTCGCCACTGCCGAGGACGCCGAGAAGAAATCGACAGAGCCTCCGTCGGTTGCAACAGCCGAGCGAATCTGGGCAAGGGTCGTGCTCAAGCCCAAGCCGGAACAGGAGTCGAGCCCAGATAAATCTGCCTCCGAGCTTGACACAGCTAGTGCAGTTAAACCGCCAGCCACTTCCCCCGCCAAACCAAAGAGTGCATCCAAGGTGCCCGGCTCTTCCGACACCGACACAGAGATTCGCATGGCCTGGTTATGGGGCAATGTCGCGATACATCAAGACCCTGCACCCGGGAAGACTGAGGGGCAGGATGCTAGCGGTGAAGCCATGTATCTCGACAACCGTGGCCCTGGCAAGGCAGTTATCTACGTGTACCAGCGCGATCCGACGGAGACAACCTATTTGCCTGGCCCGCTTCCACCTGCCGTGGTCGACAAGATGGACCAAAACGTCAGAATCACCGCCGCGGGCATCCTCAAGGTAAATCAAGAAACCGATGAGGCTTGGGCTGACGGACCCGGCACTTTGACCCAGCTTGTCGACCGAGGTTTTCTCACCGACAAATCGGGCGACGAGACTGACGATGCCGACGGGTCCGACGAGACTGAGGGGGCAAATAAGCAGCCGGGAGAAGCGAACGGATCGCAAGCTGCCAAACGCGAATCTAAACCGAAAAGCCACAGCACGCTTGCAGCCGCGGGAAGTGACGCCAAGGCGGATCCTGGCGAAGTCGCGGGCCCGGAGAACGCGCCCCAGCCCAAGATGCGTGCAGGACGCCCTGTACCAGAAAAGGAGCCAATGACTATCGGCTTCACTGAAGGTATGGACTTCAACGGGCGGTCGATTGACCCGGACGGCCGTCCTGCCGCTCAGGCTATTTTTGCAGGGTTCGTCACGGCACAGATGGAAGATGCCTTGCTCCATGGCGACGAAAAGATGATCGCTTATACCGACAAGGTCGTGCCACTGGCTCAGCTCGGCGCAGCTTTCCCAGGACGCCTCGCAGCCGAAAACCAATGCCCCTGGTGGCGCAGCAGGCAATTCCGAAGCTGAGCCCAAGCCTCAGATCAGCCAGATCTTCAGCTACCGAAACGCCGTTGCCATCAGTCGCAAGGTCGATCCAGGTGCGCCGCGAGTTCTCCAGCAGCAGAGGGTCGAAGCAGACTACGTATTGGCGTACAACCGCGAGACCGGCCATTTCTTCAGTCCCGGCAAAGGCATTCTTTATCTCTATGACCAAGACAACAACTCGGGTCAAAACGCCGATCAGGCCGACGATAGTGACGGTGACGTTGCCGGCAAAGACAAACCCAAAGAGAAGTCATCCCAGCGCTCACTGACTCCCACATCGGCCCGCGTGCAGTCGCCTGATAATGAGCCGCCCGTGCCCAATGCCGCAGTAAAGCCAGGCACGCGCAGCACAGCACGACCAAATCGCGACGACCCTGCGGCTGATAAGCCACCACCACTGGTCTTGACTCAGATTCACTTTACCAAGGGAATGAGGGGCCGTTTCGGAACGGGCAAAGTGAATGACCAGACCGAGACGCGCTGGTCAGAATTCTTCGGTGACATCGAGGCTTTGCACGCCAAGGTGCCGGACACTCATGTGAAGCTCAACCGCGACAAGCTTCCCGCGGATGGTTTCAAACTGACAGGCCAGACGATGCGAGTGATTACCGAGCCGCCGCCGGTTGGTTCACCGCCGGCGACGCCGGCGCAAGTATGTCAAGGCCTGGGAAAATGCCTTCGTCCGCAGCACCGACTGGCGCGTTGGAGCCGACCTGGTCACGTACGACTCCTACAAGGACCTGATTTACGCCTATGGTGAAAACGGCCACAATGTTATCTGGGCTCAGCAGCATGCGGCCGGCCAGCCAACATCACCGGGCTCTGCAAGGGCGGTTCAGCTCAACCCCAAGACGGGTGCCCTACACTCGATCGATAGCGACAGAGTGCAAATGCTCGACAAAAAGACCGGCGTTCGACCCGGCCCGGCCCTTGCGCCTGATCCATTCGCCAAACCGAAGAAGAAGATCAAGCGGCCGTACCGGTTGCCGCCGGGTAACCTTGAGCGTAGAGGATTCACGGGACAATGACGAGGCAGCACCATGCCCGACGCTTCACTGCTATTACTGCTCGACGAAGTTCGCGGCAAGACGGTCAGTATCCTGCAATCGGTTCAGGTGCAAGATTCGCTCTGGGCCCCACCGGGCCTCCAGAACACAATCGTGTGGCACGCCGGCCATTGCTATTTCTTGGTCGAGTCGCTCACCATGCGGGCAATCGGCCGCAAGCCTAAATTACCACCCAAATGGGACACGCTCTTTTCCTGGGACAGCCATCCCCAGCTTGTGCCCGTGGAACGCTGGCCGCTGCTTGGCGTGATTATCGAATCCTTGCAAGACCAGCATGAGCGGATGAGGCTGCTGCTTGAAACCTTGACTCCAGAGCAGCTCGAGCAGCCACTTGCCTTTGCGCCGGGCAACTCGGTGCGTTATGCCGTTATCCATGCGCTGCACGACGAAGCGTGTCACTGCGGTGAAATTCATCTTTTGCGGAAGTTGCGAGCGGTTGGCTGAGAGCAAAGAGCTATGACCATCCGCTTGCCGACGAGGTCGCTCAAATTCCGACGAGCGGCAGAGCAGTTGTCAGCCGGATGAATCGATGGACTCCCATGATCTGCGGAGAGCGTCAGTCGTTTCGAGGATCGCCGTGGTTTCGTCGAGAGGCATGATGGGGCTCTCGCGCTCGCTTCGCGAAGGCAGCGCATGACCTCGGCGGCTTCATACTGATAACCCGTGCCAGGCGCGTAGGACACCATTTCACTTGCATCACGGCGCAGCAAAGATAGGACAGGGCGGCCAACCTGATCGAAGGCGCGTCGTATAAGGGGATTGCGCTTCAACCGAGCCAGTCGGGTGTGATGCGACACCGATGTATGCGTTACTTCCAGCGTGGTCGGCTCGTCACAATGGGTTATCGTGGCTCGGTGCGGCGCGTAGAAAGGCTCGTGGATGCGAATCTGGCCCTTGGAGCCGATGATGAGTGCTTCGTTCCGGAGCCGGCTCCTCAGGCTGGCGGTGGCAATGGCCAGAGCACCGTCGGCATAGGTGAAGGTCGCCGACATTAATTCATCCACCCCGGTCTGTCCGATTGCCGCGCGGCCTACAGCGCCTTCGGGCCGCCCCAGGAGAAAGAAGGCCAGAGAGATCGGGTAAACCCCACAATCGAGCAGAGCACCGCCGCCTAGGGCTGGGTTCAGGCGCCAATCGCCGGTGCGCAATGCGAGGGGATAGCCAAAATCAGCCGTTAGCAGTCGTACAGACCCTATGGCGCCGGACTGAATCAAAGCGCGCACCTTGAGGACCAGCGGATGAAAGCGCATCCACATCGCCTCCATACAGAAGAGCCGTGCGCTCGTGCTTCTCCCGTCACCAAGTGTGCATCGTGTGCATTGAGCGCGAACGGCTTTTCGCACAGCACGGCTCGGCCTCTGGAGAGACACTGAAGGCAGTCGTCGCGATGCCGGGCGTGCGGAGATGCAATATAGACGACGTTGACTTCGTCGTTACGAGCGAGATCTTCGACCAAGGTGTGTGTATGCTTGGCGCCGAACGCGCGCGCGAACTCTTGCGCCTGCGCCGTGCTGCGCGAGCAGACCGCAAGCAGCGTTGCGCCGGGTACGAGGCAGAGGTCTGCAGCAAACGCTGTCGCAACTGTCCCGGTACCGAGAATTCCCCACCGAATCGAAGATGCATGAGCCGCAGGCTCGCTGAACACCGAGACGCTCCGCAATGGGCGCGCTGGCGCGCCCAGGGCATTCCTTCTGTTACTGCAAAGATGCGGCTGAACTCGCTCGCCGCCAAACGCCGGCTCGAACCAAACCTGCACCGGCGATAACCGACCATAACACAAGCGACAGCGGTTCGGGAACCGAGTCTGCACCGGGGGAAGACGAGGTTGAGGCGTTACTGCTCGAGGAATCGAGCGTGATCGTGACCGGGGGCGTCTGCGAGCTCCCGAGCGCCTGCGGGATGAGTTGGGGCGGATTGTTCTCGTTGGCAACGCTAAGCGAAAACTTGATGGAGTCTCCGACCGCCAAGCCGCTGCCGTAGAAGCTCAGGCCAAGTGCCTGTATGTTCTGTCCGTTGGACGTCGTGCTGGCAAGGTAGTCATAAACTCCACTTTGAATAACGCCCGGCGACGCCGACAAGATCGTCAGCGGACCTTCTGTTGCCGTAGCCGGTGGTGTAGGGACGCCTCCGGCTGGCTGAATGAGTGCCACGACCTGCGGTCCGGCGATCGTCGGGGTGAACGTCAAGCTCTCTGATGTGCTGCTCGCAGTTGCGCTTTGACTCAGGGTTACCTGGGACAGGCCGGTGTTGATCTGCGCGACTGTGGTATTGCTCGGAATCCCTGCCCCGCTGACTCCGTAGCCGACGGCTAATCCCGTTGTACTAGGCACTGTAACCGTTGCTGAGCCGGTCGTGACTGTACCATTCAGTGTGGTGTTCGGCGTGTCGGGACGGGGCCCGGTGGCAGCTGCTATTGCTGTGGTGTCCGTCAACGTGTAGACGGCCGTGCCGGCCGAGGCCGTTGAGGAAATTCCATCAGCCTGCGCAGACGTCGCTTGCAAACCCAAGAGGATGGCCCAGGCGGCCACCGTCAGTTTCATGGAAGCTGGACCACGACGTATCACGGCGAGTCTCCTCCTTGAACTTTCTGCCAGGAAACCGAGTTCTGTAGGCGATTCTGTCGTGCCCGTTTTCGAGAGGGGCTCGACGTCATTTGGTCCGGTGCGCTGATCTTCCGCTTATCAGAGAAACCATCCAGCAACTGCAAACTTCTGCCGATCCTGAGAACAGATCTGCCACCAGGTCATCGGCATCTCGACCCACCCGTGATTTTCTCTCGACAACGCAGGCCCGGACAACCCGCTCCCAAGACAATTCCAGCTCGACACGATCGAAAGACATTGGCTCCGAACGGTTTAGATCGCTGGTTGGCAGCGACGCTGCCACAGCGCACCGTGTTGAAGACACCGAACTCAAGCTGCGGGAGAATGGCTGACAGAAGTGGCAATGACCAGGAAGTGCAACCTCCGGAAACTTGAGGGCCGCATTCTGTAGGGGATTGCTAAATAGGTCAAGGCGAAAAAGGCCTGGACCCTCACTGGTCAAGCGCGGCATTCCCAGGATAGGCTGGTTCAGGTGGGTTCAATCGCAACGATCACAGCCGCAGATCGAATAGGGGCAAGTGGTTCGGCGTCTATTTTGCCGGGTGAATCTATGCTCGAGACCCTATCCAGCGTGCAGGTGCCCGATGAAGCGCTGGTGCGGAACGCTCGCGCGGGGGATCGCCAGGCCCGCGAGGAACTCTTCCAAAGGCATCGCAGCCAAGCTTATCGGCACGCGTTTCGATTGTTAGGGAATGAGCAAGATGCACTCGACGTGGTCCAGGAGGCAATGCTCAAAGCGTTTTCAGCGCTTGTAGAATTCGACGGCCGAAGCGGGTTTCGTACATGGTTGCTTCGGATCGTGACCAACACTGCTTATGACTGGGGCCGGCGCCGAAAGCGCCGGCAAAGCGCACGTGGAGGTAACGAATCGGTATTCCATGAGCCGGCATTGCACGACGATCCAGCACGACGGCTTCACCAGCAAGACCTGCGCCGCGTCCTCGAGAAAGCTCTTGATCGCCTGACGCCGACCATACGCACGACATTCATCTTATTCGCAGAGCTGGGCTTGAGTTACAAAGAAATCGCTGAGACCCAACAAGTCCCGATCGGCACCGTGATGAGCCGGATCCATGCCGCCCGCGAGAAGCTCCAAGCGGAGCTCGACTGGGACACACTGAGCGATCTATGATAGCTGGTTAGAGAGGACGTCCGACATGAAGTGCGAGGAAGTAATCCGGGAATTGGCCGTTCCGACCGACGACCGCGACTCGACTGCGCTAGCCGAACATCTCTCCGAGTGTCGAGCCTGTTCCCAGTGGGCCCAACGCGCGGGTCAGCTTGATCGCCTTTGGGATCTGACCCGTCCGCAAGAACCATCGCCTGAAGTCTGGGATGCGCTCTGGGCCAAGGTGACTTCTGCGCTTGCCGCGGCCGCACCGGCAAAAGGCACCAGCAAACTCACCGTCGTTCCGTCCGCGTCCGTCAGTCCCGGCGGCCAGGTTGATGTTGCGGGATTGCGGCCTCAGCCATCACCAACAGCCCGGCGCGCGCGGGTGATCATCGCGGGACTGATCGGGCTCTCTCAAGCGGCCGCCGTTTTGGTCGCCGTGACCTTGGCCCGGCGCTCGGCGACCGACTCGCAGCCCCATCCGTTCGTTGGGGCCCAAGCCGCAACTCTGGTGACGATCGACGAGGGCCACCGCGTGGTGATCCACTGGGATCAAGATTCCGCCCAGATCGACGACCGCCCACCCCAAGGCTTATACGACTTCGATGATTGGTTAACGGTCTTCAACAAGATGGAAGGCCTGTCGAGAACCGCGGTTGCGATGCAGGAGTGAGGCCATGACAGAACCCAAGCCACGCTTCAGCAGAATGGGAACCGAATTCGCTCTTGTGGCGCTCGGTCTGAGTGCGCTGGCAGTCGCGTTTGGCGGCCTCCGCGTGTCGCGCCGAGGTCAAAAACGACTCCAAGGGTGAAGTTGCCCGACAGGTCACGGTATTCGGGATCGTCGCCACTCCCGGGGGCAAGAGAGTTGACGCCGACCTGGCGAGCATCAAGGCCGAGCTCGATCAGCTAATTCCGAAGCATAGCTTCCGGCTGCTCGATGCGCGAAACAAGCGGATCATTGCGGGCGAGGCAGTTTCGTGCGACCTGGGTAATGGATACAAGGTCGAGACATTCCTGGTCAATCCGGCCGACGAAAACGGCCGTGTCCAGCTTCGCTGCGAGCTATTTGAGGACCAGGAGCGGCGATTTTCCACCTTGGTCAAGACACCGCCGAACCAGCTTTTCTTCTGTCAACGAGCGCTGCCTGATGGCTCGCAGCTTTTGATCGGTGTCGGTGCGCGTTAGCCCAGCCGCGATTGCGTGCTTCGCGGTGTCCACGTGCCGGTCTGGCCTTGCAGGTGAAATGGGCCTTCCATGGCCCTTGGCCATCGAGTCGCAAGTCCGTCCGTGGACGCGACCGCTGTATCGAGGCCAGTTCTCAGTCATCCCTGACTGGATCGGTTTTCCAACCGACAAGGGTTGTATCGGCGTTGCCTCGGGCTCCGCTGCAAGGTTCTTGCCAACCGCGCAAACTGAATCTTTGGTCTTGAATGTAGTCCAACCGCTGCAACGTGTTGGTATGACGGCGTCAGTGACCGTGAGTTAAGATTTCCGCGGCTGGGTTTCCCGGCCCGAGCCGCGCAGCCGCGTGGATGCGGTATTCTGGGCTCCTTGAAAACGCCGCCTGGCACGCTACAATCGTGACCAGATTGAGAGAGAGCGACGCGCCACAGTGCTTGTGCCCATGCGCAAGTAATCATGGAGCATTCGCGACTTGCTATGAGATCGCCCACCTCAAGGGAGACTGTCTTCGATGGCCACCGCAGTGAGCACGAGCCGGTTGAGCACGGTTGTGCTATTCGGCAAGGGTCTGACGCCTGGCAAACTCCGGGGGTTGCAGCGAATCAGCAATCCGAACGGAACGCTAACCATGGTGGCCCTCGATCAGAACAGCTCCATGATCGAGATGGCAGCCAAAGCCTTGAAGGGCAAAGGGCAGGATCGTGAGCCGACCTACGAGGAGATTGTCGAAGCCAAATTTGACCTGGCGCACCACTTGGCACCGGTGGCGTCCGGTGTCTTGATCGACGCTTACTACGGAGCGTGGTCGTGCGTCGCATCGGGAGCCATCGGTCCACAGACCGGCTTGCTAGTCCGGGTCGAGAAGTCGGGTGGGCCCAAAAACAAGCTAGGGGCACCGTTGGGCTTGATCGAACCGGGTTGGAGCGTCGAAAAAATTAAGCTCATGGGCGCCGACGCAGTCAAGTTGCTGGCGCAATTCGAGCCGACAGAGCCGAATTCGGGCGAGCATCAATTTCAGTTGATCGAGCACGTCTACACCGAGTGCCAGAAGCACGACATCCTCATGCTGCTCGAGACGGTCGCCTTTCCGTTCGGTGGCGAGAAAAAGACCGATCCTAGCTTCCTGAATCGGAAGGCTGCGACCGTGATCGACTCGGCTCGCCAGCTCAGCCGCTTCTGCGATGTGTACAAGGCTGAGTTCCCCGGCACGTTCGGCCATGAATCGGATAGTCAGCTTCGTGACAATCTGCGCGCGCTGAGCGCAGCCAGTGAGCGCCCGTGGGTGCTTCTATCGGCGGGGGTTGATTACCCCGACTACTTCAAGCAGGTCCAGATGGCGCTCGACGCCGGCGCATCCGGTGTGCTGGGTGGGCGTGCCTTCTGGAAGGAGTATTTCCTGCAAGAGGGGGCCGACGCACGCAGCCACTTCGCCGCGACCACAGCGTTTAAGCGTGTCGACGACGTCAGTGCGCTGGTCCGAGAGAAAGGAACTCCGTGGTTTGCCCGCTACGCACTCGCCAAGGAGAGCCTCGCTACCGTACGGGCCACGGAAGGCTGGCACGCCCGCTACGGCGCCTCTCAACCTCGACCGACAGCGCTGGTCCCTCGAAGAGAAGTCCGGGTGACGTTTACTGAGCGCTCTGCGCGGCGTGCAACGTAGGTAAGCCCACCATAAGGGAAGACGCGCATCGTCAACGCTGGGGCAGCAACGCTAGACCGACGCAAGGCCCGTTCGGCAGCATCCCAGAGGCTCGCTTGGTCGGCAAAGAGCTGTACCGGGCCAAGCAGGGGCCCGAATCGGTCACGGAGTGGCGGCGCATAGACCAGCACCGAACGATCGACGACGAGTTCACGTGCCCAGCGCAGCATGAATGTGGCCGGGACGCCGGCAATCGCGGCAAGACGCTCGGTCAGCGGCAGCAGCCCTTTGATCGCCGTGGATCCCCAAGCTCCTGCCTTTGCGATCGCCAGCATTAGTCCGATCGGAAACGAGCGATCAACCTCAGCCGGATCGGTCCAGAACAACCCAACCAGCACGCCCCGTGTCTGACAGGCAGCGCGGTGGTGTAGCAATACCTTGAAGCTTTGCATCGGGTCGCCAGGCCATGGGTAATTGCCGACCACGATCAGGTCCGCAGGCTCAGCCGACGATGCCTGGAATCGCTGTCTGGCCTCCATGGCCAAGGCATCCTGAACCGCAATGGGGTGCCCTGCCAGAACCTGAAATACCTGCCCTGGTCCGCCAATCAGGTGACTGACCGAGCAACATGGCCCTAGCAGTTCAGCGGCCGCGTGGATTGTCCGGCGCATGGGATTGGACGTTGCGTCACCACCAATGAGACCGGCCGGGTCTGAGCCATGTTCAAGGCCTTGCCGGTGCAGTGCTACCAACGTCGAACGGTGGCTCGTGCCTGGGAAGATTAGCTTGTATCCTCCGCCGAAACCTGCCTGAAGGTGGGGTAGTACCGAGCCAATCAGGATCCGCATGTCGGCCTCAGCCACGGGCCGGTACACATGCACTGGTACACCACCCTGAGACGTCCTACCCAGTGAGATATATGCAGAGAGGTCGTCTACAGGCGGACTGTCGCACCGATAATGAGCTACGATCGAGTCCCCGAGCCGCCGGCGCATCGCCTCGGCGCTGAACAGCATGGTGCCGGCCGACTCCAACGCTGATGACCACGTTTCAGCCCTGACACCCACTCGATGCAGGCGTTGTAGAACGCACGGCAGTGCATCACTTACTGGAGTCCAGCGCGATGGGTCGTCAACGATAATCGCGACTTTTGATCCTGGCGTGAGCTGGTACTCGAGCTTCGGCATTTCCAGCGGGGAATTGAGTGCTTGCTCGAGCGCCGTGTGGTAATCGGCCAGCGTACCCCCGAGATCCGGCCATGCAAGATCGACCCAAGCACGTTCCCATAGACCACCAGATGGAAGCAGCAGATCCAGATGACCGTCAGGACCCCATGGAATTGCCACCAATCCTGGGTTAGACGCTGTACGTTTAGCGCTCGACGATTGCACCGACCGGCGGGTCGGTTCGATCGGAGCGTCCTTCATGGCGGTTTGGTCCTTCCTCACCAACCTCAGTTATTTTTCGGGTCACGGGGAGTTGGGAATGCTGAACCAGTCGCCCGGATGGAGCACGACTGGCAGGGACGCCGTTTCGCGCTTGACCCGCGCGGCCCAGACCTCGGCATCCTGCTCGATCGGAGGAAACGTGTTGTAGTGGATCGGCACGACGTAGCGCGGCCGCAGGAGCTTGACCGCCCTTACAGCATCGTCCGGGCCCATTGTGTAGTAGTCGCCGACGGGCAACAAGGCGAGATCAAGCCCTTCATCGCCGATGAGCGACATGTCGCCGAAAAGGGCAGTGTCAGCAGCGTCGTAGACCTTGGATCCGTCAGGAAACGTCACGATAAAGCCGCAAGGATTGCCACCGTAGGTGCCATCGGGCAGCACCGAGCCATGGAATGCCAAGGTTAGCTTGACTCGGACCTTTGCGTTGAATAAGAAACTGCCGCCGTGCTGCAGACCATGAACCTGCTGCCCGCTTAAGCCCTGCGGCGGTTGCTGAAGCCATTCACCGATCTCGTAATTAGCCACGACCGTCGCGCCGGTGCGCTTAGCGATCGAGACCACATCGCCGACATGATCACCATGACCATGCGAGATCAGAATCAGGTCGGGGTGCAGTTCATCTGCCTTGGCCGCGCCTTTGGGGTTGCCGGTCAAGAAGGGGTCGACCAGTACTGATAGACCATCGCTCTCGAAAAGCAGGGCAGCATGCCCCAACCAGCGTACACGGGTTGGCATGGTGGTCTCGCCTCAAAGCACCTAGCTTCGTTCCAACATGCGGGCTGTCAGCTTTGCGATTGACCCGAGCGCGGTTCACAGCTCGCGTGCTCGAGTCTCTGCCCGCTGCGCCCGCGTGCTCCACAGACCAGAATCATCCATCACCCGCGGCTAGTTTACAACCCAAGCGTGCACTGGATCGAGCAGACGTGAACGGCCGAAAGATCGATTGACGTTTCAGGGTGTCGGCGAAAAGATCGGGAAAACCGACCATCGGGGAGCTATCTAGTGAATCGGCAGACTGACACCGACGACGAGCGGATCAGCCTAGGGCAGGGTGTTGCCGGATGCAGCCCTGAGTCGACACCTTGTTTACGGTGTCAGGCACTCGAAGCACGAATCGCCGAGCTCGAAACTGCCAGGCGAACAGATCCGATGTCTAGCGAGCTAGGCGCTCGAGCCAGCGCACGGCCTTTCCCCCCTGGAATTCAAGGCCCTTCGACTTCTCCCTAATGGCTGGGCCGCCGGATGGCAATTGCGTCCATCCCCCCCGCGCCGGCACTGGATGGACGAGTTACCGCATGCCTATAAGTGCTTGCCGCTGGTGATTGCAAATCAGTGGGGATGGCAGATTCTTTGCCCGACAGATGTGATCGTCACCTGGAGTGGAGACCCCAATCCCTCAGGGTTGCAGGTAGATGTCGCGCCCGAGTTCGCGCCGGCGATCAAGAGTCAGTTTGGAGTGGGTATTGTTACGTTCTCACCTCCGTGGCTATTTCGCACGCCGCCGGGCTGGGACCTCTACCTCAAAGGGCCAAGTAACCGCTGGAAATCAAACTGCATAGCTCTTGACGGAGTGATCGAGACCTGGTGGCTCAATTACACCTTCACTGTAAACTGGAAGCTTGTCTTTCCCGGCACGGTTCGCTTCTCCAAAGGCGAGAGTTTGGGCCAGCTCATACCGGTCCCACATGCGACGTTCCAAGATGCTACCGCAATCGAAGCGCCGATCGGACTGCTCGAACCCGAGGCGGCAAAGGAATTGATCGAGTGGCAACAAAAGCGGCAGCAGCTCGTCGGTCAGAAGGTAAACGTCCACCAACTTTACCGGAAGGCAGAAGGTGTTGAGGACCACCTCACCCGACTCGCCGTGCCTGCGGTAGTCCCAGTCACGCACCCGGACCAAGCTGTGCGCCACGATCCAACCACTGGCACCCAGCCGCGCGGATAATCCTCAACAGGCGTTACTCACCGGGCTCGCGTCTGACAGGCGTTGGTTGGCATGGCGCCTACCCGAATCGCTCCAGCTCTTCTCCCTTGGCGATGACTACAATGCCGTCATCTGTGACCGAGAAACCGCGGGCGAGATCAGCATCGCGACTCCAGCCGATCTCAAACCCGGCGGGAATTCTCACGTCCTTGTCAATGATGGTGCGGCGCACGCGAGCATTTCGCCCGACATCGACGCCGTCGAACAGGATTGCATCCTCGACCAGCGAATAACTGTTGATTCGCACCCCCGGCGATACGATGCTTCGATAGACTTGCCCACCTGAGATGATCGCCCCCTGGCACACGATCGAATTGTAGGCTGCGCCGCGCCGGTCTCCCTCGGTATGGACAAACTTGGGGGGCGGATACGCCGGCTGGTGGGTATGGATTGGCCATTCCTGGTCGTAGAGGTTCAAGATCGGATCGATCTGTATCAAGTCCATGCTTGTCTGAAAGTAGGCATCCAGCGTGCCGACATCGCGCCAATAAGCTGCCTCTTTGCGGTTTTCGTCGCGGAACGGGTAGGCAAAGACCCGTGAGCCGCCCGCAATCATCGATGGGATGATGTCGCGACCGAAGTCGTGGTTACTGGCTTCCTTCCGAGCGGCATCCTGGAAAAGCAGCTCGTACATCATATCAGTGTTAAACACGTAGATTCCCATAGACGCGAGCACGGTGTTTGGTTGGCCGAGCATCCCTCTCGGCTCTCTTGGTTTCTCGACGAAGCTTACCACTCGGTGCTGTTCATCGACTGCTATTACGCCATATTCGCGCGCCTGCTGGATGCTCACGGGCAAGCAGGCGACGGTCAGATCGGCCCGGTTATCGCGGTGACAGTCGATCATCCGCGCATAATTCATCTTGTAGATGTGGTCTCCGGCCAGGATCAGAGTATCGCGCGGCGCGGCCTTTTCAATGGTGTAAACGTTCTGATAGATCGCGTCGGCGGTGCCTTGATACCACATCTCCGCGATTCGTTGCTGCGGCGGAATGACTTCGATGTACTCACCCAGCTCGCGGCAGAGAAACTTCCACCCTTGGTCGAGGTGCCGATTGAGGCTGGTAGCCTTGTACTGCGTCAGCACCAGGATTTTTCGCAGGTCGGAATTGATACAGTTGGACAGCGTGAAATCGATGATCCGGTAAATGCCGCCAAAGGGAACTGCCGGCTTTGCGCGATCCCGGGTCAACGGCTCCAGGCGCGATCCCCGGCCTCCTGCAAGAACGATCGCTAATACATCACGGTACACTAACATCCCCTCCGCTTGATGCCCGGCCGGAAGGTTGACGAGAATCGTGCACCCAGGCGGGCGTCTCATCATTGTGTGCAGGATCAGCTCGCAATCCAACGGGCTGCCTGCATGAGCACCATAGAACCCAGCCGACACCCCCTGGTCCCAGCACAACGACATAGCTTGCCGTTAGCTTGCGGTACTTGATATCGCAATCACCAGGCCCTTCATGGATCACGGACGCAACGGACCACGCGGTTTCGCTTTCCTCCGTCTGTCGGTAAAGTTTTCTAAGCTGCCGCGCATTGTTAATATCAGTGAGGGCCGTATGCCAACGGTATTGGTTATTGCCAGGTCGACTTCCCGCTTTGACGCCGGTGTATTTTCGGTTCGGTCTCGGGCTAAAGTAGCTCTCGTCGTCGCCTTGGCCATAACTTGTCTGCCCGGTGTCAGCCAGGGTGGCGCGATGATCAGCCTCGTGACCGGCTGAAGGCCCTTCAGACAGCCTATGTCGCCAACGCGAGCCAAAAGGCAGTTCGCGCCTATCACTTCGGCTCACAGGGACCAGGCGATGTCTTCTCCAACCACACCAGTCATACCAATCGCCTGGTGCCGGTGTACATCTTC
This sequence comes from uncultured Isosphaeraceae bacterium, assembly GCA_963830625.1. Classification (GTDB taxonomy): domain Bacteria; phylum Planctomycetota; class Planctomycetia; order Isosphaerales; family Isosphaeraceae; genus CAWHMZ01. The sequence goes on from CAWHMZ010000012.1 coordinate 124,986, forward strand.
GGGCGAAAGGCTAACTTGAGTTCGGTTACCGGCGTGAACAGCCGCTATCGTGACCCTGATAAGATCAAGGCGGCTTACGGGTTCCCGCCCAAGAACACGTTAAATGCACGAGCTGAATACGCCGACCAAAGCGATCTGTACTGGGTGCAGAAGGAAGCAGTGTCCCGGGGAGTCAAACACCTGATCATCGTATGGTTCGACGGTCTGGATTGGCCGACTACCCAGGCAGCCGCCATTGTCAGGACCGGTAAGGTTTACACCGAGGGAAAGGGCTCTGGCCTCGTATTTCAAGATTACGATGCGGGCGGTACGGCCCAATTTGGCTTTGTAGTCACCAGCCCGACCCACGACCGAAATAACCCCAACGTGGATCTGCAGACCGTCGTTATCCCGCCGACCAGCCTTGGCGGCGGCTATGATCCTCTGATTGCCGGCGAGAACCCATGGTCGCTGGGTCCGCTCGGTTTGAAGGTGCCGGGCTATCTCAAGGGCCAATCCGCCAGTGCAACCGAAGTGGCTGCTGTAACCGCCGTGGGTCGGGTGTTGCATGCCTATACCGACTCATCTCAGAGCGCCGCTGAAATCGTTAGCGGGGTCAAAGCCTACAATAACGGCCTGAACGTCGCCGATGACGGCCGGTTGATTACGACACTGTTTCACGAACTGCAGGATCAGGGTTGGAAAGTCGGCACAGTGACCAGTGTGCCGTTTGACCATGCTTCGCCTGCCGCTATGTATGACCAAGACGTCAACCGTGATGACTACCAGGACATTGCCCGTGTGATGCTCGGGCTCCCGGCCATCATTCAGCAAACTCGCCATGCTCGCCAGCGCCCGGGCCTCGATGTTGTGATCGGCACCGGCTACGACATCGTCACCGATCCGAGCTCACTCGCAGCGCAGGGGCAAAATGCGGTGGTCAGTGGTCTTTATATCACCGACCAAGATCAGAGAGCGGTCGACGTAAACAATGGAGGAAAGTACGTCGTCGTTCACACTCAGAAAGGCGTTCATGGCGGCCAATCGTTGCGTGCCGCTGCTGCGCTCGCCAACGAGCGCTCGGCCCGGTTATTTGGCCTTTTCGGACGCGATGGGCTCGATCATCTCCCGTACCAAACGGCCGACGGCCGTTATGAGCCGGCGCCCAGCCTCGATCGCTTCGGAAACCCCGCGCGGCCGAGTGGTACAGCGAGACCGATCGGATTGAGCAGCCAACCCTCGCTCAGATGACGGGAGCTGCACTGACAGTCCTGGGTGCACATCCCGGCCAGTCCTTTGCATTGTTCATCGAGGCTGGTGACGTGGACTTCGCGCTTCACGCAAACAATCTCGACAACGCAATCGGGGCAGTCTTTAGCGGCGAAGAAGCTGTACGCATTGCGATCCGGTGGGTCGAAGCATATAGCAATTGGGATGAATCAATGCTCCTAGTCTCGTCGGACCACGGACACTATCTCGTGATTGACGACCCTCAGGCGTTGCCGGGCGCAAAGTGAATGGCCTCGCGTTTTTTCTCGATCGGCTCGATGACCGCTGGACTGACGCGTGGTCGGCTGTGGGTGCATGACTCAGGCAACGCTGGAATTCAGATGCTTGCGAAACCACAGCTCGAGCATCAACAAGGCCCAGAGCCGATGCGAATGTTCTCGCTTCCCGTCCTGATGATCAGCGACGAGCCGTTCAACTGCTTCCCTGCGGAACAAGCCGCGATTCAGGCAATCGGAATCGAGCAAGACCTCCCTAACCTCGTGCTTGAGTTCCTCGCGGAACCATCGACTGATCGGCACGCCGAAGCCCATCTTCGACCGCTTCTTGATCGCTGGGGGCAGGAGCTCAGAAAATGCCTGTTTGAGCACGACCTTCGTTCGCCCCGCGCGGAGCTGGATCTTTCGTTCGAGCGGCATCGCAGCAGCCAGCTCAACGACCCGGTGATCCAGAAATGGTCCCCGGCATTCGAGGCTATGTGCCATGCTGGCAATGTCGACCTTCATGAGCAGATCGCACGGAAGATACGTTACGAGATCAGCGACCATCGCTCGCGTCACTCGGTCGCGTCCACGTGCTAACGCAAAGGCCGCTTCGAGAAAGCTGGCGGGGTCGGCCTCCGACGGAATACTCAACCCGACTGCTCTTGAAGCCAACACATCGAGATGAGAGTCGGAGTAGAACTCCAGCCGAGCTGCCTCGTTGAACGTTGTCATCCAGCCTAGGTAGCGCGACTCGGCTGGCTCGTTAATGTGCTCAAATAGCCGCTCGAGCCTGCGCAGACGGGTCTTGGAAGGGGCAGACCGCGGCAGTATGCGTACCATCGTGCCGCCGAAAAGGCGGCGGGGTCCTGAGGGCAAAGAATTAAAAGCTTCGGTCAACGCCAGCGCCCGGTATCGGTCATAGCCGCCGAAAAGCTCATCTCCTGCGTCCCCTGTTAACGCAACGGTTACCGCGCGCCTGGTCTCACGTGCGACGAACCATGTCGGCAAAGCGGAGCTGTCAGCGAATGGCTCGTCGAACTGCCAGGCGAGATCGGGCAACGTTTCCCACGCTTTTGGCTCGACGATGAACGATTGATGCTCCGTGCCCAGGTGCCGTGCAGCTAGCTCGGCATAACGCGTTTCGTCGTACTGCGGATCCGGAAAGCCGATCGCGAAGGTCTTCACTGGCTGGTTTGACGCCCGCTGCATCAGTCCCGCAATGATGGTCGAGTCGATGCCACCTGAGAGAAATGCGCCGAGCGGCACATCCGAGATCATCTGCTCGCGCACTGCGCTTTCAAGCACGGCCCTTAACTCCTCGACGTCTTCCTCGACGGACTGATGGCGCTCGGTGCTCCAGTCGGGGTTCCAGTAGCGCTCGACCTGGAAGTGACCGTCGCACCAGGTAGCGAAGTGGGCAGGCGGTAGTTTTTGCGTACCCTCAAGGATGGACCGTGGGTGCGGGACATAGCCGTAGCAAAGATAATGGTCCAGTGCCAGAGGGTCGAGGTGACGGGGCACCAGAGCGTCAGGCAGCGCCAGGAGAGCCTTGAGCTCACTTGCAAAGACGAGCCGCGAGTCGGTGCGCCGATAGAGCAGCGGTTTCTGGCCGAGGCGATCGCGCGCGAGGACCAGCGTCCGGCGACGGCTGTCCCAGATCGCCAGCGCGAACATACCTCGCAAGAGCGCGAACATCCGCGTTCCCTCGTCCTCGTACAGATGAACGAGAACTTCCGTATCGCCGCTCGAGCGCAGTGTATGTCCCTTGGCTTCAAGCCGTCGCCGCAGCGCGCCGTAGTTGTAGATTTCGCCGTTGAAAACAGTCCATATCGTCCCGGTCTCGTTCGACAGGGGTTGTTGACCGCCAGCTACGTCAATGATTGACAAGCGGCGAAAGCCAAGTGCGGCGCCATCGTTGCGGTAAGTACCAGCGTCATCAGGGCCACGGTGAACCAGCCTGGCCATCATTGCACCGAGCGCTTCATCCGCTAAAGCACCCGCCGGCTCAGTCCACACAGCCCCACAAATCCCACACATCTGGCCAACCCTTCCCCTGACTGTACCGGTCGGCACTGTATACCGCGCACCCGGAATTTCATTGTCGCGTTCAGCCCACTGTCCTACCAGTGACAATTCCGCAGCCGCGACTGACCGCTTGCTCTATCGGCGCGGCTCAGATTGGCTGGTAGCAACAGCAACAGCAGATAGTTTGGCATGGGTCAGATAGTGCTAGACGCGGGCGACTTGATCGGCTCGAATGGTTCTTGAAACAGTAAGATTGACCCATTTGGACCGTTGTGAGAATGCCTAGGCGTGCGCACCTTCGTCGGGCCCGCAATGCAGGGGGGGAATAGGTAGGGGTGTATCAGTCGAGCAAACAGGAGCCCCGGCCACTGCGCAACGTGTCCGCGCGGTTTCGCGATGTATTCAATCGAATCGTAGGGCTGTGGGCAGCACCGCGACTGGGGCGCGTTGCCCTCTGTAGTCCGATCGTGGGTGTCATCGCTGGCCTAGGGGCGGTGGGGTTTTTGTTGTCCCTCCGCGTCATGTATAGCGCCGTGCTCGGAGGTTTGCTCCATTTGCAGATGCCCGCCACGGTCGAAGAGCAACCCCACGCCATCAGCTATCCATACCCTTGGTGGCTTGTCGTCTTGGTTCCGGCCATCGGCGGCCTTATCTCGGGGCTTTTGGTTTTTACCTGGGCGCCGGAAGCTGAGGGTCATGGCACCGATGCCATGATTCGGGCGTTTCATCGTGGGGCAGGGGCGATCCGAACCCGAGTGCCGATTATTAAGGCTGTCGCGTCGATCATCACGATCGGCACGGGAGGCTCCGCAGGGCAGGAGGGACCGATTGCCCAGATCGGCGCTGGTTTCGGGTCATGGCTTGCCCGACTGCTTAAACTGCCCCCTACCGACCAGCGCTTGCTCATGCTTGCCGGAGCGGCCGGTGGCGTCGGAGCGATCTTCCGCGCTCCGCTGGGGGGTGCACTGTTCGCCGGCGAAGTGTTGTATAGCTCGACCGCCTTTGAATCGGCGGCACTGTTGCCCTGTCTCGCGAGCTCTATCGTGGCTTACTCGACCTTTGCCTTATTCATTACCCCTCAACCCATTTTCGTTCTGCCCGAGATGACATTCCACGGACTTCGCGAATTACCGCTGTTCGTCGTGTTGACGCTCGTGTGCGCGCTGGTGGGTTGGCTTTATGTGCGTGTGTTCTACGGGATTCGAGATTGGTTTTTCCGACCGTTGCCGATCCCCAGGGCTCTCAAGCCCGCCTTGGGCGGGCTTATGTTGGGAGCCCTTGCCGTCGCATTTCCCCAGGTCATGACTGGCGGGTATGGCTGGGTGCAGTGGGGCGCGATCGGCATGCCCGAAGCGGGCGACCAAACTTTTGTGCCACAAATGGGGATGGGGCTCCTGCTGGCTCTGGCGATCCTTAAGATCGTCGCCACGAGCTTCACCATCAGCTCCGGTGGTAGTGGCGGCGTTTTTGGTCCATCGATCTTAATCGGCGGCATGCTCGGTGGTGCATCTGGCAAGTTTCTCGCCTACTGCTTCCCCCACCTCTCGATTGACACAGCTGCGTTTGTCTTGGTGGGTATGGGTGGGTTTTTCGCCGGCGTTTCCAAGACGCCCTTGACCTCGATCGTGATGGTCAGCGAGATGACCGGCTCGTACAGCCTGCTCGTGCCTTTGATGTTGGCCTGTGCCCTTAATATGGCGATTTCGCGCCGCTGGACGATCTACGAGGAGCAAGTCCCAACTCCCATCGACAGCCCCGCCCATCAAGGCGACTTCGTCGTCAATGTGCTCGAACAACTCACGGTGGGCGAAGTTGGCATCCGCACCCAAGGCGTTGAAACGATCCCCGCGTCCATGCCGTTTGCGGAACTGGCCCCCTTGGTGGCTCGCTCGAGCGAAACCCTGTTTCCGGTCGTCGATGCAAATGGGCGATTGACCGGCAAATTTAACCTGCGTGACTTGCGCATTGCGTTGGTCGGATCGGAGTGGGGCCCTCTTGTACTTGCCGACGACTTGGCCCATCGCCCGGTGGTCTCTGTGACGCCCAACGACAACTTGCACACGGCCCTGCTTCGACTGACTGAGCTCAACACGGACGAGATCCCTGTCGTTGACCCCAAGGACCCGACGAATCTGCTTGGATTATTCAGCAGGCGCGATTTGACGCTTGCTTATACCTCCCTCATCGAATCGCTTCGGTCTCCAGGCTCGACCGTTTCTAGCCCCAATGAGGCGGAATAGTTGATCAAGTCTCTGTAGCCCTGCCGAGTCCGAGGGTAAGGCATCGCCCGGGACTGCAAGCGCCTCATAACGAGGCATAATCATGAAATGCAAATGCCCTTCGACCGCGCCACGCTTTCATACAGCTCAGCGAAGCGCGCGATCATGGTGTCGGCGCGAAAGTGCGCCTCGACGTACGCCCGACCGCCTGTTCCCAGCCGTGCAGCTAGCGCATGGTCCCGCAGTACATCGCGCATTGCGCGAGCCAGAAGCTTAACGTTCCCGACTGGTACTAACAGGCCAGTTTGACCGTCAATGATGACCTCCGTTGTTCCGGGCGCGGCTGTTGCCACCACAGGTTTACCAAAGCGCATGGCTTCGAGCACAACGTTCGGCAGTCCCTCGTAGGCGCTTGGCAGCACGAGTAGGTCGGCTGCGGCGAGCAACCGGGGTATGTCCTCACGATGGCCTAGAAGCTTTACCCGACCGTCGAGATGATAAGTGTGGGCTGTCTCTGCAAGTCGCTCGAAGAGCGGTCCGGCACCGGCAATCAGGGCTCGAGCGTCTGGTTGCACATGCTGAAGCAAGTCAAGCGCTTTCAGCAGATCATCCACTCGCTTTTGCTCGGCAAGCCGGCCCGCAAATAGAATCAGGGGTGCACTCGGTTCAAGCCCAAACTCAGCGCGGACTGCGTCGGGATCGACCGCCCGTGGCGTCTCAGCAGCAGCACCCGAGTAAATCATGGCAAGGCAATTGGCAGGTACGCCGCAGCGGCGATAGAAATCAACGACTGCGTTTGAGTTGCCGACCAGACGATCGCACCAGGTTGCTAGCCATCTATCCAGCATTTTCTGGAACCGGCCCTTCCACAGGTCGACAGCCATCTCACCGACGACGACCACTGGAACTTGCGCGATCCGGCATGCTACCCGGCCATAGGTATTGGCCGCGAAGATCCAGGTGTGAACGACATCGAACTTGCCGGTCTTCAACAACCGGACCAGACGGTAGACAGCTAGCGGATCAAACTTGAATCGCTTGCCGATCGCCTTGATGGGAATTCCAGCCGCTGTCAGTTCAGCTTCGAGCGGACCGAGCCGGGTAAGAGCTGCAACCTCAACCTGAAAGCGGTCGCGCGGCAAACCTTTGGCCAGAAGCACCATTTGTTTTTCCGCTCCCGACCGGTCCAGCGTCGGGATCAGGTGTAATACCTTCAGCACGCTGACTCCTTCATTTGCCCCTGGCGAGTATTTGCTCAAACAAGCTCAGATGCCTGCGGGCAACGGTCTCGATTGACAGTTCCGCTACAACGCGGGTACGGGCGGCTTGGCCCATCTGAACAGCGCGATCAAAGTCCTTCCACTGCTCGACGATGACTTGAGCGAGCCGGACTGGATCATTCGGTGGCGTGATCCGTCCATGTTCAGTGTCACATACAAGACGGCGATTGCCGGCGATCGCCGATGCAACTACTGGCATGCCCAGCGCCATGGCCTCGAGCAAAGCGATGCTCATCCCCTCCTCACGAGACGGTAAGGCGAAAAGGTCGGCCCTGCGCAGCAGGTCAGTTGCGTCCGGCACGGTACCGCAAAAATGGATTGCCTTACCCGGCCCAAGAGTAAGGTGTTGCTCCTTGACCCTGTTCTTCCAGCGCGGCCCGCTCTGGACCTTCTCCAACGATAACCAGGCTAGCTTCCGGAAACTTGCGCCTGGACAAGTGCCCAGGCATCGACCAATGTGTCGAGCCCTTTTTCTTGGGCCAGCCGACCAACAAAGATCGCCTTCGGCGCCGCCGGCCAGTCGGGCCGACGGCACCATGGTACAGCAGGAACGGGCACGCCATTCGGGATCGCCTCCACGCGTGGCTCGCATGATGACCGGCCCAGCACCTGGTCGAGTAGCGATGGGCGCATTGTGCCTGACTTCCATGCCTCATGCATTTCCGTTTCGATGGCTGGTGAGATTGCGACGAAGGCATGCGCCTGGCGACAGCGGTGCCCAATGCGTCGGCCCAATCGACCCCACGATTGCCAGGCCACATCGCCGGTTGCACCAGCTCCTTCAGGCCGAAGCACAACCGGAAAACCTGATCGTCTGGAGGCACTGACCACTGCATAAGCGTCGTGCTTCAGCATTGAGACATACGCGAGGTCGATCGGATTGCGCTCCAACCAATTCTTGAGGTTGTTCATGTAAAGCCATGTGCCCCACCATCGTAGCTTTGATGTTGCCAGGCGCTCTACCTTCAATCCGTCCCTCGGAAATTCAATATGCGGGAGTTCGCAACCGACCGCGGCGGACCCATTCATGATGCCAACGTCAACAGGCGTTGGGGGCTGTGCAGTGAGCACCGTCACGTCTGCCCCTTCTGCTGCTAGTGCCGCAGCTAGGTAGCTGAAGACCTTCTCTGCCCCGCCGATCAGGGGTGGGTACCGCCGTGTCACCAGGGCGAGTTTAAGACGCAACTTCATCGTACGAGGCGGCCGGCTACCACGTTTCCTGAGCCGATCAGGCAGGATTTAGGCGGCGTGATTCGCTGATGCAAGGTCATGATTTCGCCACCGACGACTCCTGTTGAAGTACGCCGACATATGGTAGATGACGATACTCGTCGTTATAGTCCAGGCCGTAGCCGACGACAAATACATCTGGGATCAAGAAACCGCAGTAATCTGGCTCGATCGGGATGAGCTGACGTCCAACCTTGCGAAGAAGCACTGCAGTCCGAACCGATGCTGCTCCCCGATCCAGAAGATGCTGAACGAGGGCTGACAGTGTTTGACCGGTATCAAGAATGTCATCGAGCAGTAAAACGTCACGACCGGCAACGTCAGGTGCAAACGCCTCGTTGACGACCAGTGTCGTTGCCGAGGTTGTGGCTCCCCTGTAGCTGCTGGCCTGAACAAGCGTTATCCGGAGGGGAATTCGAATCTGCCGAACCAGGTCTGCTAGCGCGATCAAGCTTCCCGTGAGAACAGCCACAATCGTAAGTGGCTTATCACGATAGTCAGCCTCGATTTGGCGGCCCAGTGCTGCTAGCCGTGTGTGGATCTGAGACTCGTCGATTAGCAATTCAACAGCCACGGTGATTCAACGACCTCTACTTCCGTGTGGCGCACGAGCAGACCAACTCATTAGCCTGGGTTGCTCTACATTCGCGCATCGGGAATCACGCTGCAGTAAAAGTCGCCTTCCGCCATGATGCGATAGTCTAACCCATTGCGTCACGGGTGTGGATACCGTCACTCTTACACCTGCGCGCTCATCTCAACCGCTGGCGAACTTCAGCCGTTGTTTCTGTGTCCGGCATCGGATCTAACGCAATCATTCGTCTCACCTGGAGACTCCGCCCATGGATTCCTCACCTTGCATAGCACAGATCGATGCGTATGTCGCCGGCCCGGCTCAACTTCGCCGCGTTGTAGCTGACCTGACGCAAGACCAGCTCCGAGCACGGCCAGTGCCAGGCAAGTGGAGCACGCTCGAGGTCGTCTGTCACCTGGTCGATAGCGAACAAGCCTGGTGCCATCGACTTAAGCGAGTGATTGCCGAAGAAAGGCCACTTCTGATCGGCTATGACCAAAGCCGTTTCACTGCGCTCTTGGCATACCACCAACACGACGTCCAGGAAGAGCTTGCCCTCTTCGAAGGCATGCGGCACCAGATGGCCCGCATCTTACGTGGAGTGCCAGCAGATACCTGGCAGCGCACTTGCATCCATAGCGAGTACGGCCTGATGACCCTCGGGGAAATGCTCCAGACTGAAGTCGAGCATGTACCCCATCACATCAAGCACATTCTCGACAAGAGACGGGCCCTGGGATTGTCGGGCATTGAGTAGTAATTGACGACACGCTTTCGCTGCGTTTGCCGTCGACCGCTACTCAGTCGCCGTGCATCTCCCTCAGTCGGGGAGATAGCCGAAGAATTAGCTGCGCCCGTTCAAATTCAGCCAACCATTCAGCGCAAAGCGCCGAGATCGCTTCATCTGCTGGTGGAACTACCCCCAACGTGCAGGACGGCTTGAGTTGTTCCGTAGCGAGCCGACGGTAGACCGATAGTGTTCGCTCGCCATACCGAAATACCTCAAACCAGTCTTCGCTCAAAAAGATGACCACAGGCACGCGCTGGCCACCGTTGATTTCCAACGAATCACGTAGATCGGGCTTGGCGTCTCGGTCGAGGAATCGCAGATCGATCTGCCTGGCCGCTCGCGCAAAGTGATCAAACACGGGGCATTGGTTCACACAGTCACCGCACCAAGTTCCGGCCAGGCACAGCACGGGCATCCGCCGCACAAAACCCTCAAGCAAGCTGCGCTGCGCACCCGAAAGCGCAAACCGCAAATGCATCGCGTCCCACCGTGCGCGCTGCACGGCCGTCGCATATCGGTCAAGGAACGAATTGTACGGCAAAGCCTGGGCAAAGATCTGCGACCACGGAACCATTGACAAACTCATATAGTCCGCCGACGTTTGGGGTCGTACCCTGCGCCGACTCATTGTCTCATACGTATAATCCCCCGGTCAAATCCGCCCGAGAGTTGCTAGCGCGCCCACGTGCTTGCAGTAGTTCGTACGGGAATGAACTGTTTCAGCGATGCGGTAGGTCCACTCAGCGCAATCGCACTGAGTCGAGCCATCAGCAAGCCGGCAGACATAGTATGGACCGTGGTCAAGCGGTGGATTGAGGCGTGTAAGCCGCCACTGAACAGGCGCAAGCGCTGTCCCTGTAATCTCTTGCGTCCTGTAGGTCTGGCCGCTGATCAATACCAGCTCGATGCATGGCTGACTGCAATTGGACTCGCTCAGAGTGAGCACTGTCAGAGGCGGTTGCTTCAGCGCGTTTTCAAGAAACGAAGTCCCCAGCTCGGCGCGAAGCTGCTCCCACGAGCGCTGTGCCTCATCGAGCGCACTGCGGAAATGCCAGGTCGTGGGATGAAATGCCCCAAACGCTGTCTCCGCTGCCTCAAGATCGGCGACGGCGACGTGCAGGATAATTTGGCCTCGCTGTGCCAGCTCGACAGCAGCACGATCCGGGTCGGATTCGTCACGACTGCACAGTGGGCGTGCCTTTACCGTTGCTCGGCACCCAGCCACCGCATGTGGGCCTCGAGCTTGTTCCGGCCCCTGGGTTGTCCACGTTGCAGGGGCACACCGTCCTTGGCTACTCCGCGTGTTCATCATGGCCTCCATTCCATAGTTTTGGCGGGCAGTGCCAGTCGCCCTCCGTGGCGCAGATTTGCAGACTCAAGCCTGCTCAATGTTCAGGGAGGGCAGTGTAGCAAACGGCCAGAGCGCCAGCAAGCGACCGGCCGCGGCAATTGTGTATCAGTAATGATCCTCGGCGAACGCGCTTGCGGATGATCAGATCCCTGCTGGCTTAACGGCGAGAGAGGTGATCCACGGCTGTTGCGTATGCCTCGAGCGTGCCCGAGCGGCCTGGATGGATTGCCTCTAGCCCAAGCTTGAGCTGATCTGCCGAAGACAGGTGTTCTTTGGCCCCAGCTAAGATGACCAATCGCTGGCCCTCAGGAAGCATAAAGAGCTGCTCGGTCGCCGTCAGATCGCGCTGGTGGATCTGTGGCAGTGCCGTCCGAAGTATGAAGCGAAGACGGCCACCACGCAGCGACCGCTCCGCGCGATTCTCGCTGCTTTCGACTGTAAGCTTAGACGAGTCAGGACCTACTACAGCAACTGTTCGAAACTGCTGGTCACGTTCCCGGCGCAGGATCATCGTTCGCAGTGAGAGCAGAGCGTGCGTCGCATCATGACGAAACAGCACTTCACGGGTACCTTTGGCAACCGTGACAGTCAGAACCACTATCAAGAACGCAGCGACAATCCAGTGCTGGCGGGCATTACGAAGGCGCGCCCACCGGTAAAGAGACCACGATGCTCAAATGCAGGCTACGGCTAGGTCGAGGGCTAGGTGTAACCCCAATGCAGTCATGGTGTTGGCACGCCCGTGAAAGAGCTCGTCCAAGGCCGTGTGCAGGTTAGCACTAGCCCACCACGCAATGGTTACAGCCGTCGCGGGCGCCAGAACCACGAGCGCACGAACCGGCACTCGCCGATTGATTATGTCAGCGATTGTCTGTGCCGCGAGCAAGCACAATGGCACGAGTAGTATCAGCTCAAGCTCACCCCGGGGGGCATTCGGCCAGACTGCTGGTGTGAGCGCCGCCGTTGCGAGCCAAATTACCCACAATGAGCCACCAACGGTCTCACGCGAATTGCCTTCATCCCTGAGGGCCGACCGGATTGCTCGCATGGCCCCGTAGAGTGCCAGGGGAAGTGTCGCAGGCGCTAGTTCGATCAGTCGTGGCAGCAAGTTCAGCCGACGATCAGCCACTAAACCGTCGGGAGGCACTTCCAAAGCAGCCACAGCTAGATGACCATGAAGCTTAACCATGGCGATGAACCAAGGCAGGAAGATAACCGCCGCTGCAGCGAGCGCCACTATTCCGTGCAGGAGGCCTGGCTTTCGCATGCAGCTCAACCAGCTCTGTTCGCCCGCTATTCCTTGTGATAAAGGAGCTGACGCTGCTCGCAAATAATACTGATGAAGCAGCACGATTGGCACCGTGAGCAATGCAAGACCGCCCAATGCCAGGAGCGCAATTCCGAGCGCCACGCCACCTGCCATAGACCAGACGGATGGCCCTGCCCAAGGCCATGGCCGTACTGATTCAGCCAAAATGCGCTCTGCGCCAGCCATAAGTCAGCAATGCGGCTAAAAGCCCACAAAGCGCAAGCGTCGTCGGAGCGCCTTCCTGCATCCGCAGCAGCAAGTTCTGGTTGAAGCCGATGAGCACCGACGCTAATAGGCCCAACCCTGCCCCGCGCCAGAGCCGCCCGTGCAGATAGACTAGGACCACCGCGAGTGCACCAAACACGTAACTGGGCAGCACACTGGCTAGCGGATCATAATCAGCGCTGAGCCAGAACCCTAGCGCAACTAGCCAGGCATAGAGAGGCGGTTGGTACGCCACTGCCTTGAAGGCAGCAGCTTCGCGAAGCGGCTTGATTTCATCGGCGGCGGGTGTTTGGTCCAACACCAGCCCGTCAAGTACAGCCAGGCCGCGCAGGCCCCAGAGTGGCCCGGGAGGAGTGAGGTCCCACGTGTTGAGCGCCACCAATCCCGGCAAAACTGCTATCAGCACAACGAGGGGGAAAACCATCGCCAGCCGTGGCGCCGGCCGAAACAGCGGCCGAGCTAGCCGAACGGCCGGTTCTTCTCGCGTTGTGACGAAAAGGCTGAGGTCTTCCGCTGAATCGAATGGTGACGTGCACGACCGCTGCGACAGATCCGGATCCATCTGCCCAGATCCCCTGCGATCCCTTTTTGACACGGTATCTGAGCCACGCTGGCGCATTCCATGCCTGCCAGGCGAACCATACCAGATTCCCCAAAAGCGTGGGATAGCGATTGAACCGCTGTGTAAGAGCGTACTGCTTTCACGATTCTGGGAACGAAATCCGGCTCACGCGGTTTCTAGCGGCAGCCGTTCGATTTGGTGCTTCAGTGCCGCCAGGCCATTCTCGCTCGTGATGTACTCACGATACGGCCAAACCAGTCGGAGCAATTCGGGGTGGTCGACACCCACATCATCGACAGCCCCCTTGACTGCAACCAGGAATTGGTCCAGCCCTTCGCTCGGAAGATTGATCCGCCCTAGCACGCCTTTAAGTTCGGTAAGCAATGATGACAGACCATAGTCCGGCTGCGATTCTGCTGAAGCAACTGCAGCCAACGTCGGTGGCGACATTGCTCCCGTTCCGCGTGCGGTGATGGTGCCTCCTGCAACCAAGGGACGCTCATCGCCGGGCACACGCTCCCGTTCACGCCCTGAGTGTGTGCCTAACTCGCGCACGCGACGGCCTGCCTCGATTGCTTGCAGTAATTGTTCCTGTGCCTCAGCGACGTACGTCGCCCAGTCTGTTGCGTAATCCTGCCGGAATGCTTCGATGTAGCCTGGCTCGTATTCCTTCGACAGCCACTTGAGCCGGTGGAAGACTTGGTGCGCCAACGTCTGGATCTCGTCGCTCTGTACTGCGTCGCGATCCTGTGAGGCCTGATAAAAGCGAAAACGCCCGATCCAGACCTTGAGCCGTGCATACTGCTCATGTTTACCCAGCGAGGCGAATGCCGTCATGCCGACTTCAACTTCATGAGCCAAAAGTTGGAGCTGTCCGCCTGGGAAATGAGACTCCGCATCCCAAAGCAGTTGATCCTCCGCCGCAAACTGCGCTGCCAGATCGGGCTGGAGCCGGTCAAGTTCGCGCCGCAGCGCGCGGAATTGATCAGTCACCACCCGCAGGTCGCGTCGGGCTTCCTCGATTTCATGCCCAACCTCCTCAAGATCAGCGCGGCTCTGACGGCGCGTTCGTTCAATCTCAGCTTGAGAGGCCGCGACTAATCGCTCAGCGTCTGCCTCTGATCCCAGCGATGACTTGTACAAAGCGAGCTTGCGCACCAAATCCTTGAGCAACTGCTCGTCGGCATCTGCCTGTTCCAGAGCTCGTAGAGTAGCCGGCTTCACTGTTCGCTGCTTCTCTACTGCCTTCCGCGCGCGGTGCTCAGCCGCTCGAAACTGCTCTGCAGCGTGTTGAACTTCTCCTACCACCTTGCGCACGCGTTTTCGCTTCGGCCTGACGGACTAACTCCGTAAGCCGCTCCAAGGCTGGCGTCATGGTTAGCTCTCACTGAAGCCTATTACAAACATAACCCCGTCTTATCTCCACCCTCGATCTTCTTTCACCGATCCTTCATTTCAAGCTCATCGCGCTCGCTTACCTGTTGGCGTCTTGACCCTGGCATGCTGTTATGATCGAGGGCTACACACCCGCGCAGCCGCAAACCAAGCCCTGAATGCATCATACACCGGTATCCGTCAAAGTAGAACAATCCTGAGGAATGCATCAGCGAATCGGCAACCCTGTTCAGAATCGGACATATCGCGTGTATGATCGCTCCGTGAGTTCTCGAAGAACGCTACGCGCTCGGAGACAGGCTAGATGAACCGGCAGTGGTTGCTTTGGAGTCTTCTTGCCACAGTCTTGCTCAGCGTTACCTCGATGGTTGCCCGCGCCCAGCTCCGCTCAGCAGAGAACACCCTCTCGTCCCAGGAAAAGCAGGCAGGATGGATCTTGCTGTTCAATGGCAAGAACCTTGACGGCTGGCAGACCAGTAGTAGAACACCCAGCAAAGTGCCTGTGGAAGATGGTGCCATCAACCCCCACGGCTGCGGTGGCTACATGATGATCCACGAGAAAACCTGGGCCGATTTCGTAATGATGCTCGACTTCAAAATCAGCAAGGGGTGTAACAGCGGCGTCTTCATTCGAACTTATCCTCTTACCCGCGCCCGGGCAAGGATGCCGGATACAACGGCATCGAGATTGCCATCGATGACACCACGACCGCGGGTTTCTACGACACGGGTGCGTTCTACGACTTGGTTAAACCCTCAACGAATGCCATGAAGCCACCGGGTATGTGGAACCACATGGTCATCACCTGCGATGGACCAAAGCTCTCCGTCGAGCTCAATGACAAGGTGGTCACGCGGATGGATCTTAACGAGTGGACGACTCAGAATCGTCGTCCCGACGGTTCAGAGCACAAGTTTGACATCGCTTACAAGGACCACGCTCGTTCGGGCTACATCGGCCTGCAGGACCATGGCTCGGCCTGCTGGTACAAGAACATCAAGTTGAAGCCACTCAAGCGGTGACGCGCGCTTTTGCACATCGGCTTTCCATGCTCGTAAGTAACCCATTAGCCTCGTCTGACAATCCGAGCGAGCCCGCTGGCTTTCAAACCCGGTTACCGCTCGACGCAATTTTCGCGCCTCGTGTCGTCGCTGTAATCGGTGCGACTGAGAAAGCCGGGCATGTGGGGCGCGCTATCCTTTGGAACCTGATCAGCAGCCCATTCGGGGGAACGATCTATCCCGTCAACCCGAAACGGTCCAACGTGCTGGGTATTCGATCCTACCCCCAAATCACAGCAGTTCCTGACCCAATTGATCTGGCCGTCGTCGTTACGCCTGCGCCGACTGTACCAGCCATCATCGCCGAGTGCGCAAGCCGCGGTCAAGGGAGTAATCATTATTTCGGCTGGTTTCAAGGAAGTTGGTCTGGAGGGAGCCAAGCTCGAGCAGTCCGTGCTTGAGCAAGCCCACCAGAGCGGGATGCGAATCATCGGACCAAATTGCCTCGGTGTGATGCGCCCGCCCATTGGGTTGAACGCGACCTTCGCCACTCACATCGCCCGACCGGGGTCTGTAGGCTTTCTCAGCCAGAGCGGTGCACTTTGCACAGCTATTCTTGACTGGAGTCTGCGCGTCCAAGTGGGTTTTAGCACCTTCGTTTCGATCGGTTCTATGCTCGACATCGGCTGGGGCGACCTGATCGACTACTTCGGTAACGACCCGGCAACGCAGTGCATCGTGATCTACATGGAATCGATTGGCGATGCCCGGTCCTTTCTGTCTGCGGCACGCGAAGTTGCACTCACCAAGCCGATCATTGTCATCAAGGCTGGCCGGACCGAAGCGGCAGCAAAGGCAGCGGCCTCGCACACAGGTTCATTGGCTGGGAGTGATGAGGTGCTCGACGCAGCCTTTCGGCGGGTCGGTGTGTTACGGGTCAACTCAATCTCGCAGGTTTTCGACATGGCGGAAGTGCTCGCCAAGCAGCCCCGGCCACATGGGCGGCGGCTTGCCATTGTCACGAATGCAGGTGGGCCAGGTGTTCTCGCTACCGACTCCCTGATTGAGAGCCACGGCGAGCTCGCTGCGCTTTCCCCCACAACCATCGAGGCCCTCAACGGCATTCTTCCCCAGGCTTGGAGCCATTCCAATCCGATCGATATTCTGGGCGACTCCGATGCACAGCGGTATGCCCAGACAATCGAGATCGTGTCGCAGGACCCAAATATCGACGGGTTGCTTGTGATCCTTACCCCTCAGGCCATGACTGATCCGACCCAGACCGCTGCTGCTGTGGCACAGCATGCCAAGATCCCCGGCAAACCAGTGCTTGCCAGTTGGATGGGGGGTGAGGCAGTCGAACGCGGTCAGCAGATTCTTGACCATGCAGGTATCCCAACGTTCTACTATCCCGATACGGCAGCCCAGATTTTCACCGCCATGTGGCGGTCGCATTACGACCTCCAAGCTCTGTATGAGACGCCCGCCCTAGCCGTCGGAGGTCCGGCGGATGATTCAGCGCGCACTCAGGGTGAAGCAATCGTTGCCCCTGTCCGGAGCGAGGGGCGGACTGTACTTACTGAAGTCGAGTCAAAGAAGCTTCTAGCAGTCTATGGCATTCCAACCGTGGAGACGCGCGTCGCTAACAGTGAGGATGACGCCGTCGGCGCCGCTCTCGCCCTAGGGTTTCCAGTCGTCCTCAAGCTCTATTCGACGACGATCACGCACAAGACTGATGTTGGCGGAGTAAAGCTTAACCTGACGAGCTGTGAAGCCGTCAGTGCCGCCTTTCACGAAATCAAGTCTTCTGTGACTGACCGCGTTGGTCTTCAGCACTTTCAAGGGGTGAGCGTTCAGCCCATGGTCAAGCTCGATGGGTATGAACTGATCATCGGCAGTAGCCTTGACCCCCAATTCGGCCCGGTGCTTCTCTTCGGTGCTGGTGGCCAGCTTGTCGAGGTCTTCAAGGATCATGCCCTCGGCCTGCCACCGCTTAACACCACTCTTGCACGGCGGCTCATGGAGCACACTCGGATTTTAACCGCGCTCAAGGGCGTACGCGGTCGACCGCCGGTAGATCTCAGGGCACTCGAGCAACTCTTGGTCCGCTTCAGCACCTTGGTCATCGAGCAACGCTGGATCAAGGAAATCGACATCAATCCATTACTGGCCTCGCCGGATCGCCTGCTTGTACTGGATGCCCGGGTAATTGTCCACGGGTGTAACGTTACTGATGCAGAGATCCCACGATCTGCCATTCGGCCCTATCCCACGCAGTACATTAGCCAATGGACTGCCCGGAATGGCTTGGAGACCACGATCCGACCCATCCGCCCTGAAGATGAGCCATTACTGGTCAAGTTCCATGCCACACTTTCGAACCGGAGTGTTGCGCTGCGATACTTTCACGCGATGGCCTTGAGGCGCGGGTAGCCCATGAGCGGCTTACCCGCATCTGCTTCATCGACTACGACCGAGAGATCGCGCTCGTAGCGGATTCGCCTGACCTCAAAACGGGAGAGCACTACATTTGGGGGGTAGGGCGGCTAACTAAAGTCCACGGCGCTGACGAAGCCGAATTCGCCCTGCTTGTCAGCGATCATTTCCAGGGGCAGGGATTGGGCACGGCCTTGCTTGAGCGGCTGGTCCAGATTGCGCGTGCCGAAAAGGTGCGCCATGTCGTAGGCGATCTGCTGGCCGAAAACCAGAGCATGCGTCACCTTTGTCAGAAGCTCGGGTTTCGCATGAGCTATAACACCGGGGATCCGGTAATCAGAGCAATAATCGATATCTGATTGGGAGCAAGGTTGTGAGCCTGTCTACCGTGATCCAGGGCGAGCGGTTTACCTTTGCTGATCTGCACGAACTCTTTGCTAAAGCCAATGAAGAGAAGTCGGGCGATCAGCTTGCGGGGCTTGCTGCCCGTACCGAGCGAGAGCGTGTTGCCGCCAAGGTGGTCCTGGCTGGTATAACCTTGGGCGAGATCGTCGAGCGCCCCTTGATTGATCCAGACAACGATGAGGTAAGTCGGCTGATCCTCAACTCGCTTGACCGAGACGCTTTCAATACACTGCGTTGTCTCACCGTCGGCGAGTTTCGCGAATGGGTCCTCGACGACGAAACGAGCGAGGCTGATTTGGCTGCTGTCCATCTTGGCCTGACCCCGGAAATAGCTGCAGCAGTCACCAAGCTAATGAGCAACAAGGACCTGATTCTCGGATCGAGCAAGCTGCGAGTTGTGAGCCGTTGCCGCAACACCATGGGTCAACGGGGGGTGCTCGGCGTTCGCATTCAGCCCAATCACCCCAGCGATGATCTTGGCGGCATCCTGCTCTCGGCCGTCGATGGACTACTCTACGGCTGTGGCGATGCAGTCATTGGCGTCAACCCAGCCACCGAGTCAGTGGAGGTGGTCACATCGATCCTGCATGTGATCAATCGCTTGATTGAGTCGCTTGCAATCCCAACGCAGGCTTGCTGTCTGGCTCATATCACAACCCAACTCGCTTCCCTGGCGCAGGGTGCACCTGTTGACCTGTTATTTCAATCAGTCGCAGGAACCGAGGCTGCAAACGCGACCTTTGGGGTTAATTTGGCGCTCCTACGTGAGGGACAAGAGCAAGTGCTGGAACATCATCGTCACCGCAACGTGACGTGGGTCGGGAGCCAAGCAATGTACTTTGAGACAGGGCAAGGCAGCGCTCTATCGGCCGGTGCCCACCATGGTGTAGATCAGCTTACGCTCGAAGCAAGGGCCTATGGCGTTGCGCGCGCGTTCGACCCATTCTTGGTTAACAGCGTCGTTGGCTTTATCGGCCCTGAGTACCTCTTCGACGAGCGACAGATCATTCGGGCCGGCTTGGAGGATCATTTCATGGGCAAGCTCTTGGGGCTGCCGATGGGCGTGGATGTCTGCTACACCAACCACGCAGTAGCCGACCAAAATTCAGCCGACAACCTACTGCTGTTACTCGCAGCGGCAGGTTGTAACTACATAATGGGTGTTCCGTGCGCCGATGACGTTATGCTTAATTATCAGTCGACCAGCTTCCATGATGCGTTGGCTGCACGCCGCCTTTTTGGACTCCGACCTGCCCCTGAGTTTGATGCTTGGTTGAGGACCCAGGGATGGCAAGATGGCCGGCTGGCCATGTTCAAGGAGGGTCCGGGACACGAGCGCATGATTCGCCAACTTAGCTCAGTGCTAGAGCAAGTCGAGCAAGCTCCTTGATCCCCGACGAAAAGGCACAACGTGCTGAGCAGCCAAGCCTTGTCGATGACGTCCGGCGGTTAAATGACCTGGGCTATGCACAGGAGTTGGCACGGCGGTTGGGCGGATTCTCTAACTTCGCGCTGTCGTTCTCAACCATCTGCATCCTTTCCGGCGGTGTCACTTCGTTTCATCTGGGCTTGTGCAGCGTCGGCGGAGCGTCTATTGGCTTAGGATGGCCGCTGGTAGGTCTATTTGCCCTGGCAGTTGCTGCTACGATGGGGCACCTTGCTTCGACTTTTCCCACCGCCGGCGGATTGTACCACTGGGCGGCCATTCTCGGAGGTCGCGGCTGGGGTTGGGTAACCGCTTGGTTTAACCTTGCCGGCCTTGTAACAGTTCTGGCGGCAGTCAACGTCGGCACATATCGCTTTGCCCTGCGAGTGCTTGCGCCGGGCTGGCTGGCCCCAGAGCTTGAGTTACCCGCACAAGCCGTAGGCGTATTGGCAATTACGGCCTCTCAAGCTGTGGTTAACCATTTCGGCATCAGCGCAACGGCACGCTTGAGTGACTTCAGCGGATACTTAATCCTCATCGTCTCAGCAGCGCTTGCAGTCTGCCTTCTTGCGTTCGCTCCGTCTCTTGATGGAAGGCGACTGATCTCGTTTGAGAATTACAGCGGACCAGCTGGTGGTGGGGTTTGGCTGGCAACTGACGGACTTTCGCTGCTCTTCGCCCAAGGATTGCTGCTGCCCGCCTACACGATCACGGGGTTTGATGCATCAGCTCACATCGCTGAGGAAACCGTCGGCGCAGTAAGGAATGTGCCCCGTGCAATTGTGGGCGCGGTGTTGGTATCAGGTGCCGCTGGCTGGGTTTTACTCTGTGCACTCGTCATCTCCGCGCCCAGTTTGTCGCTGGCGGCGGCTCAGGGTGAAGGAGCGTTTGTTTCGATCGTCGCCAGCGTGCTTCCATGGCCGTTTATCGTACCGATTATTGGGGGAATCGTTGTTGCGCAGTATCTCTGTGGCCTGGCTACGGTCACTTCAGCATCCCGTATGGCCTTCGCTTTTGCGCGAGACCGCGGGCTTCCATTTTCCCAGAGTCTACGCTGGGTCTGCCCGCGACGAAATTCGCCCGCCGTTGCCATCTGGGCTGTAGCGGCCACCGCAGTTTTGTTCACGCTCTACACGCCCATGTATGCCACAATCACTGCCGTCTGCACCATTTTTCTCTATCTGTCGTACGTGATACCGACGGCTCTTGGTGCCTGTGTGTACGGCCGTGCGTGGAAGACCACAGGACCCTGGAACCTCGGGCGTTGGTACCGCCCACTGGCAATGCTTAGCGTAGCTGGGTGTATAGGCTTGACCTTGCTTGGCATGCGACCACCCAACGAGCAATCTGCTTGGGTTGTGGGAGGAGCTACCCTAATGCTCGCCTTCGTGTGGTTTGGCTTCGCGCGCCGTCGGTTCCCTGGACCTCCTAGCATTGCTCTTGGTCAGACGGAGGAGGTTCAATAGGGTATGCGAGCTGATAAATAATTCTAATGTTCACATCTAATCACATAAAAATTTATAGTCCGATGTCCTTCCTCGCATTAACCGCAGGACATTCCTCAGTTTCACCGTGGAATCTTCACCTAGAGGTGTATACTGGTGCTTGGAGCACGGTCAAAGACTCTTGGCTGGCACCATGAACTTTCTTCCTAATCGCTAGAGCCAGTTGTACACGCCAATGAGTGACATCTCCTCGCCGATTGAGCCCCCCCGCGGTGGTTCTGATGTGCACCTTTCTCATGTGCAGGCAGTGACCGTCCAGCCATTGCTGGAAAGACTCCGAGCGACAACGCCCGCGCACATTCTGACGGGTTGCGCTGGTGCGGCGTACCGGACGACAACCTGGCTGCAATTGCGCCTTGACCATGCCGCCGCCAAGGATGCAGTTTGCGCGAACCTTGACCTCGTCAGGGACCTTGGCGCTACGTTCGTGGCCAATTGGCACCTATTTGAAGTCAGCACGCAGGCTCGGACTAAGGAGGAGTTTCTCCGTGACCCAGAACTTGGGCGTCATCTGTGCGGCGCAGCGCGAGTAGAGCTCGCACGTATCTGTCCGAGCCGTCCTACACTGCAGGTTGCTATCGGTGACGGCCTTTCAGCCACAGCAGTGAAGATGCAAGTCCCAGCTCTTTTACCGCTGCTCTCCTCGGAATCAGAGCGTCGAGGTTGGCAGTTCGGCCAACCATTCTTCATTCGCCACAGCCGTGTTGGCGTGCTCAACGACATTGGAGAGGTTCTTCAGCCAACCGTCGCGGTGCTGCTGATCGGCGAGCGGCCTGGGTTAGCTACTGCAGATAGCCTGTCGGCTTACATGGCCTTTCGTCCGCACCTTGGCCATGGTGACGCGGACCGAAATTTGATCTCCAACATCCATGCGCGTGGTGTTCCCCCGGGCAAGGCCATACCACGGATCGTTCAGCTTGCTGCCCAGATGATCGAACTCCAAACGAGCGGTGTAGCTGTTAAGGAGGTGGCAGTTCGAGAAAGTCAACAGCTCAACGCCAGAGGTTGATACCAATTCTTGATTCGCTCGGTTACACTCACGCCGGTTAGCGCGATGAAGGGGTTAACGGATCGCTCTCAGCCGCACTCGTGTGAAAGCCCGAGTCTCTTCAGCGCAGGCCAGCCCGATTTCGTTAGGCCGTTTGACGTCTGCCCGATCACGGGAATCTCATTTGTAGGTCATCATCGTGGCCTTGATCACCAGGGGGCATGATCGTGGGCAAGAAACTGTACGTCGGCAATCTGTCATTCTCAGTCAGCGACAGCGACCTTGAGGAGCTCTTCGCGCCGTTCGGCGAGGTGCGCAGCGCGCAAGTGGTCATGGACCGGCAGTCAGGCCGGAGCCGTGGGTTTGGATTCGTTGAAATGGCCAACGACGCCGATGCCCAAGCTGCGATTGATGCCCTGAACGACCACGAGCATGGTGGACGGCGGCTTACGGTCAATGAGGCGAAACCGCGTGAGGATCGAGGTGGTGGTGGAGGTGGTCCGCGCGGGGGACGTGGCGGTTATCAGGGGCGCGGTGATCGCTACTAATTTTCGCTGGAGCAACAGCAGCTCAGAAATTCCTCTCTTCTGCCGCATTGCAACCATGTTCTCCTCGTCAACGGCGCCCAACAGCGTCGCTCGAGAGAACGCTGGTCAAGCAGCAGCACAAGCCACTTGAGAGCGCCCCTGCGCCCGGCTAAGTTGCATCAAGCCTTGCTCGCAAGGCCACCGATTCAGCATGAAGACAAACCCACCCAAGGAGATCTGACATGCCGATCAAAAAATTCATGGCCACTCTCGCAGTTTGCTCATTAGTCTGCCTTGCTCTGCCGGGAATCTGGAGCCGTGCGGTCGCCCAACACGAAACGACCAAGGGGGAAATGATTACAAAGGCCGTAGCTGTGCTGTTCCCGACCAAGGGAAGCGACGTCAGTGGTCGCGTTACGTTCACACAGGAGGGAAGATCAATCAAGGTCCATGCTGACATCAGCGGCCTTTCGCCCGGTGAACACGGCTTTCACGTTCATGAGTTTGGCGTGTGGTCCGAAGACGGCATGGCTACAGGGGGGCACTTCAACCCTACCAAGGGTCCCCATGCCGCCCCCGGAAGCACCAAGCGGCATGTCGGCGATCTCGGCAATATCACCGCCAATGCTAACGGGCACGCTACTTATGACCTTGACGACGAGCACATCAGTTTTCACGGCCCACATTCCATCATTGGCCGGGGACTGGTCGTTCACGAAAAGGCCGATGACTTGAAGAGTCAGCCCGCCGGCAATGCCGGCAAGCGTTTGGCAGTCGGCGTGGTCGGCGTGGCGCAGCCTTGAGTCAATTCAATAGCCTCTGCTACCCACCGCTGAGGAATTTTGCGAGCGGGCGCGGCTGGCACTCGGCAGGCGCCCCTCGTTTGCCCAGCCAGCGCAACAAGTGCCAACGCCCGATCGAACGACCGGATTCATCCCAACGTCAAGAGTCATCCGGTTCGCGAGGTGAACTCTTGGTACTCAACGCGCGCCCCTTGTGTTATCAATTCTTCTTCCCCCAGATGGCCGGTCCGGCCAAAAGCTAGATACAGGGCTGGCATCAAGCCGAGGTTTAGCAGCGTTGATGTGACCAGCCTTCCCAGGATGACAACGGCCATCGGACGTTCGATCTCACGGCCCGGCTTATTGCCGCCCTGTGCAAGTGATACCGGTGCAAGACGTGTGGCGAGCGCAGTCATCAAGATGGGTCGGACAACAACCGTGGCACCAGCGCTGGTCAAAACTTCTTTGATCCACTCCTTCAAGTCCGTACGGACGTTGCGCTGCAGACCAGGGCAGCCGTTGACAATCGTTTGGATCTTGGCCATGGCCGGCGCGTGGTCGACCTTGGGATCAATGCTCATCTAAAGCTCTGTGATATTAGAGCCGACCACTTCATCGGCAACCTCTGCTTAGCCAATATGCAAGCCAAAGCTGCGCACGCCTGCAACGGTCTGCAGTTCCTGGCTAACCCTCACTGTAATCCGCCGCATCGCTTCTAACGAGGTTCCCAGCTTCTCAACCCAGTGCATCAAGAAGTCGCTCTCCTGAAAGTCGGGAAGGAACTCCTCGCAAAGGCCCGTGACAGCCCCACCTCCTCTGGTAAGAGGCCGGGAGCTTCAGTCTGGATCTCGATCAACAGAGGTCCAAATTTGGGAACGACGTCCAGGAGCGCATTACCTGTGCCCTGAATACCTACAATCAGGAGCACGACCGACAGTGCCAAAACCAGGACCTGCAGCCATAACTTGCACCTCAGCTGTTAGACTCGGCTCAAGCGTCAGAATGACCTGACCGTGCGATACCTTGGCACCGGGCACTGACACTGTCGAGGTGGAAAGTGCCTTCAGCGTTGATCACGCTGCTTAGCATTTAATGCAGACTCTTGTATCCGGAGTGCCGCAGGCAAAGTCTGGCGTTCACGAAGCGCCGTGTCGGCACTTCGGATACAAGGGATTGGACTGAACCGCAGGCAGGCCGTCGCCTATGGGGATTCAATCCCGGGTCGCCCCCTCGGCGACGGCGTTGCCAGAAGGGAGAGGCCGTCGTCCGTGCGTGCGCGGCCGCTCAGTGTGCGGCGGCCGTGGCCGGACCCAGCCTCGAAATGGGTCCTCCTGGTGCTTGTGGACCCGAGATGTGGAGCTGCGTACGGGGAATCCACGGTCACCCTCCAAGGGCGGGCTTGACCATGGCCAATCACCAGGTCGCTCCTTTCGCTTTCGGAGAGCTCAGGACGTATCAGGCCCCACGCGCTCGGGAGCCGGCTGCCAGTGAGCCGATTCTCGCCTGTTGGCCAGGGTCGCACGCAGGATCTCGATGACGATCATTCGGCCATTGCCGCAGGCAGGGCACGGGCGCGCCGCGGGCTCCCCTTCGACGGCACCGTCCGGATCAGAGGCGGGCTCGGCCGCCGCAGATCCGGAGGGCGTCGCGGCGTCCAGCAGGGCGCGGCACAGTTCCAGGTTCTCCTGGCACACCCGGTTGGCGAGGAACCCGAAGTGGCGGATGCGCACGAACCCCGCCGGCAGCACGTGTAGAAGGAACCGTCGGAGGAACTCGATCGCCTTGAGGGTCATCGTCTTCTGCTTTCCGTCAGACGCGTAGTCCTTCCACTGGAAGGTAACCTCGCCGTTCTCCAACGCGATCAGCCGATGGTTGCTGATCGCCACACGATGGGTGTACCGGGCCAGGTACTTCAGCACCTGCTCCGGGCCGCCGAACGGCGGCTTGGAGTAGACGACCCACTCGGTCTGCGCGCTGGCAGCGAGCCGGCGCTGGAACTCGACAGGATCGGCCAGCGTGGCGAGCTTGCCGTGAAAAGAGAGCTTGCCCTGATCGAAGGCGGCCCTGATCAGGGCAAGGAGCTTCCCCCGAAAGACGCGGCTGAGGACACGGACCGGCAGGAAGAAGCCGGGTCTGCACGGGACCCAATGCGAGCCGTCGGGCGACAGCCCGCCGCCCGGCACGACGCAGTGGACGTGCGGGTGATGTTGCAGGTTCTGGCCCCAGGTGTGGAGCACAGCCAGGAAGCCGATCTCGGCCCCGAGATGCTTGGGGTCGGCGGCGATCTGCTGCAAGGTCTCGGCGGCGGCTCTGAACAGTAGGCCGTAGACTTCCCGCTGGTTCTGCAGCGCGATCGGGCCCAGCGCCGCCGGGAGCGTGAAGACGACATGCTGATACTCAACGGGCAGCAATTCCGCCTGGCGGGCCTCCATCCATTCCGCCGCCGCGGCCGCCTGACACTTGGGACAGTGGCGGTTGCGGCACGAATTGTAGGCGACCTGCTGATGGTCGCAGTGATCGCACCGCTCGACGTGCCCACCCAGGGCAGCTGTCCGGCAGGCGGCGATGTCGCGCAGGGCGCGACGCTGCTCCGGCGAGAGCACGTCGCCGTAGCGGTCGAGGAAGGCATCTCCGTACGCGCAGACGACCTCGGCCACTTCGAGCCGAGGTCGGTTCATGGCCGGGACTCACCAGGGAGGGGGCCGATCCGGTCGAGGGGGCTGCGGGTCGCCTCGACGGCGGCCGGCGAGACGTGAGTATAGATCGCGGTGGTCTCGAGCTTGCGGTGGCCGAGGAGCACCTGGATCGTGCGGATGTCGGTCCCGGCTTCGAGCAGATGAGTGGCGAAGCTATGACGAAGGGTGTGCACGGTGACGTGCTTGTCCAGGCCGGCGTCCCGTGCGGCCCGGACGCAGCTCAGGTGCACGGCCTTGCCGGTGATCGGTTGGCCGGGGACGTCCCCTGGGAACAGCCAGTCGGTCGGGCGAACCACCTTCCAGTATTCGCGGAGCACGGCGAGCAGCCGCGGCGAGAGCATGACGTAGCGATCCCTGCGCCCTTTGGCCTGTTGGACGCGGATGACCATGCGCTTGCTGTCGATGTCGGCGACCCGCAGGCCGGTGACCTCGGAGAGCCGCAACCCGGCGGCGTAGGCGGTCATGAGGATGGCGCGGTGCTTGATCCCGACGACGGCGGCGAAGAAGCGCGCCACTTCGTCGAGGCTGAGGACGATGGGGAGCCGCTTGGGCTGCTTGGGGAAGGGGATGCGTTCCAGGACGTCCTTGCGCCCGAGGGTTATCTCGTAGAGGAATCGCAGCGCGGCGAGGGTCTGGTTGTAGACGCTCCAGGAGACCTTCTTCTTCTGGACGAGCTGCAGTAGGTAGGCGCGGACGTCGTCGCGCCCGAGGTCCTGGGGTGACCGCCCGAGGTGCCTGGCAAAGGTGCTGACGCGCGAGACGTAGGTCTCGATGGTCCTGGCGGAGAGGTTCTTGAGCTTCATGTCCTCGATCATCCGGCGGCGCAGCGGTGTCATCACTCGCTCCTCTGCTAGGGGGATGGGGGAAAACCACCCTCATCGTGGCCCAGCAGCGGCCCGGGATCAGCACGGCGCAGCCGATGACCTAAGGACAAAGAGCAGAGGCGCGAAGAGGATTAGCAGACGCCCGAGCGAAGGGAAATGTCGTCGATCAACGCGAGGGCCGACGCTTCGAGCCTCTACCGCGCAGCGGTTTAGTCCAATCTTCCGTTATATCCCTAGAACTCCGAATCATTACAACACCGTTTCCACACAGGAGCGCAAAATTCCAACGAATTACCTCAAACTGAATAGAGGAAACCAGCAGGAATGGCCGATTATTCGCTAAAGCCGCCTATCCCCAGAATGCAGCGTGGAGCGCTTTGTACTCCCAGTGCCACCGCTCTGGTACGGGGATGTATCTGCGACTTATGGGCTTGAGAATGGCAGGCGACTTCAAACTCTTTGCAGGATGCATGAGCAATGAAGCGTGCTGCGTTGGTCTCGCTGTTGGCCCTTGGTTCCGCGACAGGTTGGGGAGTCGCAGTAGTTCGCGGCGATGAGCCCCAACCACCTGCATCTACTCGTGCGCCGGCGCTGGTACAGCGCTTACCCACTCCCCCAACTGACCGCGCGCAGCGTCCTCCGCATCCATCACCGACGATACCAGCACCAGTAAGTGCTAACCGGAACTGGGAGGGCGCTACGCCGGTAGCCCAACCAACGCGTGGTGCTGTTCCCCGAGTTCAGCCGGTTGGTTCACCAGGGCCGGGTACTCTGGCGCGAGGTGCTGACGCCCAGGTAGTTCCCACCCGCACCCGCGAACTGAGTGCCATGCAAGCACCATTTCCTGGTGTCGCCGCACTTCCACAACCGAGCCTTGCTGTTCCTGATCCCGGGATCGGAGGGCAATCAATCAGTTTGCAGGCTGCGCTCTACGGTGCCATTACTAGTAACCCTGACCTGGTCACCCTGAGGCAGGGAAATGCCATCGCTCCATCGCCCGAGGCCGTTGAGACTGCACGGCACTTTCCGACCACCCTCAACCCAACCTTGTGGATTGACTATCGCCCGATCACCCTTATTCCCAACGGGACATTCGGCGCTGGAGCGCCTGGGGGCCATAGTGGGCTGCCTGGTGCTAATAATTTCTACCACTATGGGCAAAATTACATTTACGTGTCCTTGCGCCAGCCGTTTGAGCTTGGGCACCAGACAACACACCGCCACCGGATTGCCCGAGCAGCTTATGACCAGCAGAAGTGGCTGGTTATCCAGGCTGAGCTTACCGCTCTCGTTCAGACTTACCGCTTTTTCCAGACCGCGGCGTATCGCCGTGAGAAGTTCAAGTTAGCCCGGGAACTCGCCGACTTCAATGACCATCTTCTCGAGACGCTCCAGCGCCGGATGGAAGCGAACCCTGCCTTGGCCGCTGATGTTTCCCTAGCCCGGGTTGAGAGTCGAGCAACCCGGCAGCAGATCAAGGCCGCGCGCCAGGATTATCTAACCGCACTCGCCGATTTGCGGAACCAAGTTGGTATCCCCAACCAGGCAGGTGCAATCGAGCCCCTTGGTGAGTTTGAGTTACCACCGTACATCCCGCCGTTGGATGAGCAAGTTATGGTCCAAGAGGCGCTTCACAGCCGGCCTGATATCCGTGCTGCCAATGCTCAGGTTGCTGGCACGCACTCTGCAGTTGACCTGGCAAAAGCTGACCGAATTCCTACGCCGATCATCGGTCCTCAATACGAGATGGATGAAGCAGCGGTTCAGTATGTCGGCATGGTGTTAATCGCACCTCTGCCAATCTGGAACAACGGGAAGCCACTCGTAATCCAGCGCGAAGCTGAGCACCGACGTGCTGTTATCGCGTTCGAGCAAGCCCAGCAGCGCGCAGCGGCTCAGGTGCGCGCTGCTGTCGCCAAGTGGAATGGTGCAACGGAGCTGGTGAACGAATCAACTAGCCTAACCACTGACTTGAGGAAGGAAATCGACATCCTAGACCGATTGTTCGAGGCAGCGCAAACCGACCTTACTAAGCTAATGCAGGCCCGCCAACGGATGATTCAGCTTGAGAACTCCCGCCTCGACGCAGTGTGGCAGGCGACTCAGGCCCAAGCCGACCTCTTACTGGCCTTAGGCATCCCATCCCTCATCAACGCAATGCTTACCCGTGCGGAGGCTGATGCAACTTCAGCTCCCAGCCCACCACCCTCAAATGGACCCGCCCAAAGTTCCCCACTGCCCTAGGTAGGAGCGACCAACATCTCAACATATCCAACCACCCCAGCTCACTACCTATAACTAGAAGCCTGTCACGAAGCTATAGCACTAGCCAGCTCTTAATAGAAACTCTTTGCGTGTCCACGCTGCGCTCGCATACACTCACCTGTCTCAGCATCCTGAGATTCTGGAGCGCGCCTGATTTTTTCTACGCTTTCGGGCTCGGTTCTCCGGCTCTCCATCAGAGCAATGTGCTCCCGAGGAGGTAAGTGGCATGCGTGCTGTCGTACGATATTACGTCATGACCAGACTTTTCACGATGGCATTTGCATCCTCAGTACTAGCTGACAATGCCGACGATACTAAGGTTCGCAAGTCAGTCGTTAAGATCTTCGCGACAATACGGCAGCCTGATCTCTACCGGCCTTGGACGAAAGGTGGACCACAGGAGGTAACCGGCTCAGGTGTTGTAATTAAGGGCCACCGTATTCTAACCAACGCCCACATGGTTAATCATGCCAGCCAAGTGTTTGTTCAGCCTGACAAGTCAAGTGAGAAGCTGTCTGCAACCGTCCACGCGATTGCGCCAGGCATTGACCTGGCCGTACTGAAGCTCGACGACCCTGCGTTTTTCCATGCACATCCTGCGCTACCCATTGCTTCTGCGCTCCCCATGCCCCAACAAACTGTTTTGACTTATGGCTATCCCGAAGGGGGTACAGATTTATCGATCACTCGAGGAATTGTTTCGCGCGTGGAGTATGCAGAGTATTACATGACCACCGAGGGCTTGCGCATCCAGATCGACGCAGCGATCAATCCTGGCAACAGCGGTGGCCCAGCAGTTGTCGACGACCAAATGGTAGGTCTGATCTTCAGCAAGCTCCAGCAGGCCGACAACATCGGCTATATCATTCCGCTGGAGGAGATTGAGCTATTTCTCAAGGACATTGAGGACGGCCGCTACGATGGCAAGCCCGGGTTGATTGATGAGCTTCAGAATCTGGAAAATGAGGCCCTTCGCGCACGGCTTAAGCTCGACAGAACCACCACTGGCGTCCTCGTGCGGAAGGTCT
Source organism: uncultured Isosphaeraceae bacterium (assembly GCA_963830625.1). Taxonomy (GTDB): domain Bacteria; phylum Planctomycetota; class Planctomycetia; order Isosphaerales; family Isosphaeraceae; genus CAWHMZ01. The sequence goes on from CAWHMZ010000012.1 coordinate 155,299, forward strand.
TCGCTCACGAGGGACACTACCCACTGCAGAGCGGCGATGTGATTACGCGAATCGGCGACCACGTGGTTGATAACACCGGGCTAGTCCGCCTTGAAGGCGACCGCCTGGTTCGCTTCCCGTATCTGATTCAGCGCCTAGTGCGGGACAACAAGGTTCCGCTGACCATCATCCAAGGCGGCAAGGAACTCAAAGTCGAGGTTCCAGTTGGTCCTGAACAGAATCGCTGGCTGGTGCCGTTCCTTGGTAACAGCTATCCGTCGTATTTCATCTTCGGCCCGCTGGTTTTCACCGAACTGACAGATGACTACGTCCGGTCCTTTACTCACGCGGCGAACTCTAACGAGGAAGGTGCTGACAGATTGCTAGGCTTGCTCAACGCTGGGAACCCGATTCTCACGCGCTACGGCGATCGTCCATCGTTTCCGGGCGAGCGACTGGTCGTTGTTTCATACCCGATGTTTACGCACAGAATTAGCAAAGGATACAAGGGCCCTTATACGGACACCCTTGCCGCAGTCAATGACGTTCGCATTCGTAACCTCAAGCACTTGGCTGAAGTCCTTCGCGATGCAACCGGAGAGTTTGTCGAGTTTCGGTTTCACGGCAGTTATGCCGAAACCATGGTTTTCAGACGCAAGGATGCTCTCAGTGCGACTGAGGAGATCCTCAACGATAACGGCATCCGCCAGCAGTGCTCCGCTGATATTACTCCGGTCTGGAGTCTGGAAAAGAACAGGTGAGTACCGCCGCTCCTTGACCCCAGAAGCTCTGAGCGTGATCAACACCGATTCCGGCTAAGATTGGCCATCAGGACCAAGCCCGTCAATCCATAGGAAAGCGGCCAGGCTCGGCATCCTCATGCCGGATTTCATCCACTGGCTCCCGTTTCGCCCAGCCGGCATAAAGTCGGTTGGGCCCGTTAAACACCAGGCCCGGAAGATCCCCTACGTTCCGGTACGCATGCACAACGCCCGGTGGAATCCAGATCACAGCCGGGTTTGATGCACCAACAACCATGACTGTCCGACGGCCCAGGCTTGCACTCCCCAGTCGAGCATCCCACAGGAAAAGCTTGAAGTCCGATGGTCCCATAAACGCAAAGCCATCTGTTTGATCGACATGCTCGTGTGGCCCACGTGTTACGCCTGGCAATGTCTGCGAAACGTAGGTCATTACCGGCCATGATTCTTCTGCCAGCTCATCTTGCCGGAACAATTCCACAAGCCAACCGCGTGCGTCGTGAAAGAATTTCAACGGTCGAATCACAACACCATCGATTTCGCCGTCCGTGAACCTGAGGTGCTTCTCAGCCACGATTCTCCCCCTTCTCATCCATATTCTGTCCGGTCATAGCGATCGGTTCCTGTACGCGCTCAAAAACAGTCCCCTGACATCTCGTGCTGCTTCACTGCTCCAGCCACCTGTGCTCGAGCGATTATAGCGGATGGCATTGCTGTTGCCCTAAGCACTTATTGTTAGTCATTGCCCTTCCCGGTGAACCTTAACATTCCTCAGCCCCTCAACAGTTTGACAGACACTGCCTAGTGTGCCTAAACTGGGTCACGATCTGCTAAAAGCTTACGCAGGCCTGGCTGTGAATGTGGGGATTGGCTGCGATGACTGACAAGGCTTGGGGCGGCCGGTTCAGTCAGGAGACTGACCGCCATGCGGAGGAGTTTACCGAGTCAATCTCCATCGATCATCGTCTCTTCAGGCAAGATATCCAGGGCTCAACACAGCATGCACGCATGCTTGCACGTTGTGGGTTGATAAGCGATGATGAGTGCCAACAAATTGTGCGAGCATTGTCGGATATACAGGCTGAGATCGAGGATCATCGCTTCCCGTTCGTGCTTGAGCGGGAAGATGTCCATATGCATATAGAGGCAGCTCTGGTCGAACGTTTAGGAGACGTGGGCCGCAAGCTGCATACTGGCCGAAGTCGCAATGACCAAGTCACTACAGATCTAAAGCTTTGGATTCGGGAGGCGTTAGATCGAGTTGATAGACTCCTACTCGGGTTTCAGCGAGCGCTCCTAGCCGCAGCGCTTCGGAATCGCGATGTCATCATGCCGGGCTATACACATATGCAGCCCGCCCAGCCGGTTCTGGCCGCTCACTACTTTCTTGCCTACGTTGAAAAGCTTGAGCGCGACCGATCCCGATTGTCTGACTGCCGTACCCGGCTTAATCTGTCTCCCCTGGGCGCGGCGGCTTTGGCCGGTACAAGCTTACCCATAGACCGCCATTTCGCCGCAAGCGAGCTAAAATTTGCAGGCGTTACCACTAATAGCCTCGATACCGTTAGCGATCGCGATTTTGTGCTTGAATCAGTCTTCGTGCTCACGCTTATCGCTGAACATCTTTCCGGTCTTGCGGAGGATTGGATCATCTGGAATACGCACGAGTTTGGATTTGTGAACCTGCCTGAGCCACTTTGCACAGGTAGTAGTATCATGCCTCAAAAGAAAAACCCCGATGTCCTCGAGCTGATCCGTGGACGCACAGCACGCGTAATAGGCGACTTGACCACATTGCTTGTGGTCATCAAGGGCTTGCCATTAGCGTACAACCGGGACTTGCAGGAGGACAAGAAACCACTTTTTGATGCCTTTGACACTGTGGAAGCTTGCTTAGAGCTTGCAACCGCGGTCGTTCAAGGCACAAGCCTTCAGGAGGAAAGGATCACTGAGCGGCGTGAAGAAGGGTTCCTGGATGCCACAACCCTCATGGAATACCTGATCCAGCAAGACGTCCCTCAGAGGACCGCGCATGAGGTCATCGGCAGGTTGGTTCATATGTGTGAACGCCGTGGGTTGAAAAGGCTTGCTGACCTTTCTGACGCTGACTTAGCCAACGCTCATCCCAAGCTTGGTCCGACAGCCCGGGCTGTTCTGGGCGTGGAAAATGCAATCAAAGCATTTCAGTCCTATGGGTCGACAGCACCTGCTCAGGTGGAAAAGCAGCTCCATGCCTGGAAGGAGAGACTATCACCTGTACAATCATGACCGGTAACTGCCGTTATCGCGCTGTGATGGCCGGGAAGTACTAACAGACAACTAGGCTTTCAGCAGCTATACCCATCCCAGTAGCTCATAGCCTTGCAAGCAGGCCGAGCGATTAGCACGAGCACCCATTGCCATCCCCTCAATCCGCATGATCGGTATGCACATGCACATCGGTTCCCAGGTTACCTCCACCGAACCTTATGCCCGTGGTGTTACCAAGGGTGTTGAGCTGATCAGCCGGTTGCGCCAGTTGGGGCATCCCATCATGTGGTACAACATGGGAGGAGGTTACGGAATCAATTATCGGGAACACGAAGCGCGGTCGATTGAAGAGTTTGCCCAGGTGATTGTTCCTGCCGTCAGGACTGTAGACTGCCAGCTAATCATCAAACCAGGCCGCGTGATTGTTGGTAATGCCGGCATCCTCGTCAGCCGTGTGATATATACCAAGGAGTCGGGAGACAAGCGGGTTCCTGATTCAGGACGCCGCCGTGAATGATTTGATCCAGCCTGCGCTTTACGATGCATTTCATCGCATCTGGCCGGTGGCTGTTCCTGCAGGAATCTCCCCTGTGCCAGCAGGACCGGAGACGGCAGTTGCCGGAACTGAGCCCTGGGATGTAGTCGACCTAGTCTGTGAGAGCGGTGACTTTTTTGCCGAGGACTGTCTGTTACCACGACTCGACCACGGCACCCTCATTACCACGTTTTCAGCTGGTGCGTACGCAATGGCCATAGCTTCAAACTAAAACACGCGGCCGCGTGCTGCTGAGGTCCTGGTAGATCACTCCGTTGCCCGGTTGGTGCAGTGCCGTGAATCTTACGCAGATCTCGTCCGCAGTGAAGTTAACGCGCTACAGTCGACAGCCATTGTACCCCAAACGGTCCCAGCGCCAAAAACGGAATGATTTAGAGCGGGTCCTGAAGGAAATACAGGGAGTAACCGTCTCCACGTGAGATTCTTGACTGTTCCTTCTCCCGCTAGCAAGGTGGATATAACCTATGCAAGGCCACCGCAAGAAAACAACATCAAATCTGGCGTCTGCTGATGCAGCAAGTACTCCCATTAAGGTTGGCCTCATTCTTGCCTTGATGTTTGCGACTCTCATCGCTCCTGGTCTCGGCCTACAGTTACGAGCACAGCCACCAGGGCCTGAACTTTTTGCCAAGGAGCCGCAAACACCGCTGGAGTTATGGGATGCAGTCGACTATTTGCTACGAACCCATCAGATTAAGAAAGCCCTGCCATACCTCAATCGATTCCTCAATGCCAAGCCTGACGATTCGACACTAGTTGCCATTCGCAACCGATACGGTCCAGGGTCCATCTTGCGCTTAAGTGACGACCCGGCAACACGCCAGTTTGCCAAACCCTTGGCTGACGCTATGGTCACGGCCTCGCGCAAGTATGCCACTCACCCTGAGCGAGTACGTCGCCTTATCTCTCAACTGACCCAAACGTCTGAAGAGCAAGACTATGCCATCAGGCACCTCCGCGAGGGAGGACCTTTTGTCATCCCAGCCCTTATTGAAGCACTATCGCGCCCTGACTTGACTCCCACTGATCGAGCCCTTCTGGTCAGAAACATCGGCCGGCTCGATCGATCTGTAATCCCACCCCTGGTGGCCACGCTTGACAGTCCTGATCCTGTCTTGGCTGCCAGTACAGCTACAGCATTAGGGCTGATCGGCGATCCAGAACCGATTCCGTTTCTTACTTATCCGGCCGTTGCGCAGACCTCACCACCTCAACTTCAAAAAGCAGCGCACACTGCAATTGAAAGCCTGGCACATGAACCTGCTACTGGCGACGTCCAGCGTGCTGTCAGAGTCTTGACAGCCGCAGCATGGCGCTATCATCGTCAGCACACCGACCTAACTGGTGACCCTGTCCTGATCTGGGCTTGGGACAAAACCCACAACCTACCCGTGTCCCGCGAGGCAACACCCACCGAGGCCAACGTAACTATAGGCTTGCAGCTAGCACATGAGGCCTTGCAATTAGCTCCCAACGATCTTGCGGCACAGGTTATCGAGCACAGCATTGCGCTTGAACGGGCTGTGGAACGCGTTGGCGTTGCTGCTGTCGCCACCCAGGATGACGTAACCTTTACCGCCGCCAAGAGAAGTGGTCCCTTAATTCTTGGCGAGGTGCTCAAGGCAGCAATCGGCGACGGCAAGGCTAAGCTAGCGGCAGCAGCAGCTATGGTCCTGGGACAAGTCATTGATCGTACAGCCCTCACTGCTTCAGGCCGGTCACATCCGCTTGTTGGTGCCCTTCACGCTCCAGCACGCCGTGTCCAGTTTTCAGCGGCCAAGGCTATTACGCTGCTTGCGCCTACCGACCTCTTCCCGGGCTCGAGCCAGGTTGTACCAACACTGGCTCGGTTTGCAATCAACCAGACTCTTCCCCGGGCAGTGGTCATCGATGGAAATCCGAACCGGGGCAGCCAACTCGCCGGTTTTTTGATCAACTTGGGCTATGATGCTGAACTTGAGGGAACCGGTAATCGAGGCTTTGCTGCAGCAACTGAGTCGGCTGATACTGAGTTGATCTTGATAAGCTTCGATTTATTCCGACCGAGTTGGGGCTTGAATGACACCCTTGCTCATCTCAAGGCTGACTCGCGCACATCGACCGTCCCAATCTTCATCTATGGCCCGCTGGACGTGCAGTACAAACGGCCTAATCTTGATCACGACTATCCCAGTATCCGGTTCCTAGTGCAGCCCGGTAAAGCAGGTTTGCTGGAGCAACAGCTCAAAAACTTACCGGTCCCTCTAAGCAATGAAGAACGCTCAGGCTACGCACGCGAGGCGACTGCATTACTTGCCCAGATCGCGTCGTCAAGTAAAAGCCCGCTGAAAGCTGATCTACCCGCTGCGGTACCGGCGCTCTCAAGCGCACTCGAGCGTGCTGACACATGCCTTAATGCCATGACTGCCCTAGGCTATGTTCCCCACCCCGACGCTCGGCGCAGTTTAGCCACCGTGGTTCTTGATCCTTCTCGCAGCACAGACATACGGCAGCAGGCAGCTACCAACCTCGTTTCCAGTATCCAGCGGTTTGGCCGCTTGGTCACCGCTGACCAAGAAGCCCGGTTTGCAACAAGCATCAACGATGAGGCGAGTCCGGCCTTCCGCGCCAACATAGTCGCGATTATCCAAGCCCTTCGGACACGGTCTCAAACTGGCATCGACCGGCGAAATGCGTCAAACGTGATACCTACACCCAACAAGCCACAGTAAGTTGCTCCCACGCGCCCGAACTGAGTGAGCAGGAGCTGATAATCCGTCGCCTCACTACATCTGAGCCGAATAATCCGTGAAGGATGCACGGCCATGCCTCTTGACCATAGGTCTGCCACCGCCTTGACTACTCAACCGAGTACCGACGAGTTTGCACTCCCCGGCATTATTGGTTGCAGCCTCAGCCTGCGTGAGGTTGTTGGCGCCACGCGGCAAGTTGCCCCATCACGAGCTTGCGTCCTGATTGTCGGTGAGACAGGAACTGGTAAGGAACTGATCGCGCGCGCAATCCATGACCTAAGTCCTCGTTGCACTGGACCCTACATCCGCGTGAACTGTGGTGCACTTACTGAAAGCCTGCTCGAGAGTGAGCTATTCGGCCACGTCAAGGGCTCATTCACCGGCGCTGTCGACAATCGAACCGGCCGTTTCGAGGCAGCCCACACTGGCAGTATCTTCCTAGACGAGATCAACAGCACGTCGCCGAAGCTTCAAGTCAAGCTCCTCCGCGTCTTGCAAGAAGGAGAGTTCGAGCGAGTTGGCGATAACAACACAAAGAAGGTCGATACCCGAATTATCGCAGCGACAAATCGTGACCTGCTTGACGAGATCGCAAGCAATCGATTCCGAGAAGATTTGTACTATCGGCTCAACGTTGTGCCGATTTACCTACCGCCACTGCGCGACCGGCGCGACGATATCGAGCCACTAGTCTTGTTCTTCCTCAAGCGTTATGCCGAGCAGAATCGGCGCACCATGCACCAAGTTGAGCCTGAAGCAATGCGCCTGCTGCGCGACCACGACTGGCCCGGAAATGTCCGTGAGCTCCAGAACTATGTAGAGCGAGCTGTCATCTTAGGAACAGGTTCCCAGCTCCGCGTTGAGCACCTGCCCCCACAACTGCGAGGACAGGTCACACCACGGCCAATCCGGCCCCGGGGCCCAGCAGGTGACCCTGTGGCCCTGTGTACTGAGCTTGTACGCCAAGGTATAAGTGGTGCTGGCCCGAATGCACGTAATCTACACGAACGCATCGTCGGCCGAGTTGAGCGCGAATTGATCCAGCAGGTATTACATAGCTGCGACCGAATCCAGATTAAGGCCGCTGCTCGCTTGGGAATTAACCGCAATACCCTGCATAAAAAGCTAGCCGAGTACCGCCTTGATACTGCCGATGCTAGCGAGGCTGACATACCTGCAGGTAGCGGTAGCCATCGTAACAGCAACGGCACAGACAACGATTCCGAAGTTGATGATCCAGCAGAGTCGTCACAGGCCTCTGTAGATCGACCAAGCTGTCCCCTTGACAAGGACGCAATGGCCTCATAACTGGCAACTACCATGGGTTAGCGAATAGGGGATTGCTTGCAACTCTTCACCAAGTTTGGTTCTTGCACGGTTCACTTGGCCTTCGCTGACCCTTCCTTCAACGTTGGCTATGACTACGACATCTATCATGATCGGCGCGATGTGGAGACGTACCTTGACTAGAGCTTAGCATGGGGAAGTGAGATCGCTCGCGTGCTTAGCCCGAGTGGAGCCTTCTGGCTAGCCATTGGCGATGAGTTTGCCGCTGAGCTCAAAGTGCACAACCACTCAAAGGTGGAAGGGGACGTGGCTAAGCTACCAGGGTCCTCGTCAAATCCAACAACCTGTCGTGGGATGGAGGGCTACCGTGCCTGAAAGTCGCACCGCAACTATCCGACCTGTCGACGAACACAAAGCTCCCAGAGAAGTCGCCCAGATCTTTACTGACATCAAGCAAACTAAAGGCATTAACTTTGTTCCTGCCTTCTGGCGCACGATCGCTACTAATCCCCTATTGCTCCACTCAGTCTGGACGAGCTTGAAGACGTTGATGCATCCTGAAGCCAGCAACCGTTCAGCCTACCTTGACTCCAAGACACGGGAGATCATTGCACTGGCCGTCTCGGTCACCAACGGCTGTCCCTACTGCATTAATTCCCACACCTCTGCGCTCCAAAAGCTCGGCGTGGATCACGAAACCTTGGGCGAAATCATGGCAATCGTTGGGCTGTTTAATATGACCAACGCCTTGGCTAACGGCTACCAGATTGAACCTGACGTGCGACCGATACTTGAGTGAGGGCATTACGTAATTCGCCTGAGGCTAACAGCCTGTACGTTACGTCAATGACCTGGCATTTCTTGACCAGATCGACGCACACAACTAGTAATGTGCTGAGTTATGGTTAATTGCGACCGAAATCGGCATCTTTAGGTTCCCGCTCCCTGGCTAAGCTTTGCAGAAAGTTCTTCGACCTTTGCCTTGAGGCTTGCAACCTCATCCTTTGTCGCCAGGTTCATTCGTTTGACAACTGCCAATACCGCAGCATCAAGCCTGGCTTGAAGGTCGTCGCGTGCCGCCTCTGACTGCTTCAAGAGGCCGTCGAGCAACTCCTTCCCCTCTTGCTCCGAGAGCTTAGCCTGCTGGGTCAGGTCTTTGACGAACTCTTCAGCCTTCTCCTTCGTAAGGACGGCTAGCCCAATACCTGTATAGAGAGCCTTCCTGATCAAGTCCACCATGTCGACCTCGTGCAATTGAAAACAGAGACTTAATAACAGCCCAGTGTTTATCATACCCGGTTTACGCGTCGAACTCGATCATTTCCCGATCGCCTGTACCGATCCTGGGTTGTTGTCCTGTCCGGTTCACATAACTGGTTGACCGTTTTCTGCTCCGCGCGATCTGCTTTTCGTACACCTGCCGACTATTCAGGCTTGGCGCGGCCAACGGACAGTGCCTATGGTGCAGGAGTGTAGGTTCATGGCCCTACCGGCTAGTTGACTGGGCCCCGTTTATCATCGAGATGCTGCGCCGGCCGTCACGATAGAGATGTTCCGCTTCTCTGCCTTTGTTTCAAATAACCGCCCACGCCATAATCATGCCCCGACGTTCAGCCAGAAGATCACATCTTCATGTTAATATGCGCCCGAGCGGCCACTCAGCCTCGCAGAAGGGACCTAAAAACCAGCCAAAGAGCATCTTTGGTTTGCAGCAATTTACATGGCTGATCATGGTTCTGGTTGTCATCCTGTTTTTGGTTTTCCTTGCTTTCATCGCCTGGTTAAGCGCAGATTCACCCGCTCGGTTGGTCAGTCAAGCTGAAGCGGCCAGTCAAGCTGGTGACTGGATTACGGCACTTCGCTCCTGGAGAGCAATCAATGCCACAAAAGCCGCTCGTAGTATAACTTACCTTGGAGAAGCAAAAGCTTGCTTGGCCCTCAGCCGCGCTAGCCAAGCAGAGCATAGCCTCCACCAAGCGATCAGTGCCGACTCGTCAAACTCTGAGGCATGGCGTCTGTTACTGGAGATCATGCGGGTTGAAGACCGAATCGTTGAAGCGCAGGACTTGGGCTGGCAAGGCTACAACCAATTGTTGACCGAAGACCGGTCAGTCCTGCTACGCGAGCTCACACTTGGGTGTCTTGCTGAACTCCCTGATGAACTCGTGCGGACTACCCTCCAACGCTGGGTTGATGCCGATAAAGCTGATCTACCCGCACATGTCGCGCTCCTTGAGCGGATAGCAGCATCACCACGCCCAACTGACCTTAGTCGCCGATCGCTCCTGACAGAAATGGAAAGCGTGCTGAACGAACACCCTGATCACATCGGCGCGCGCAGCCCTAGTTTCCACCTTGGCTGACTCGGGCGAGCCTGATCGGGGCCGGGCTGTGCTTGACAGTTGGCCGCAATCAGCACGCGATGCCCGTTACTGGCGCCTCCGTGGACGCTGGGAGCTGGAGTATGACCACCATCCTGATCGTGCCGTCACTGCACTTAAAAGAGCTCTAATCGAGCTTCCTCAGGATTGGCGATCCTGGTATCGTCTGGCCCGCGCGTTCCACATCATGGGCCGCGATCGTGAAAGTGCGCAGGCCGCCGAAACTGTGCGGCGTATCAGGGAGGTCCTTGACCCACTCGTTCTCGGACCGCGCCTCGATACAGCCTTTAGCCACCTCACTGATCCAGTTGCCCTCCATGACTTGGCAGAGATCTGCCAGCGCGTGGGCCTGACTCGGTTGGCCACTGGCTGGCGATCTGAAGCCAGCGCTGTAGCTCTCTCACACAAGTCACAAAAGCCGTGACTGTTGAACGAGATCGGGATTCGCCGATGACCTCGCTCCGCCGGACACGTTAGCTTGAACTCCCGGGTTACGCGCTGTGAACCTGTGCCCGGCCGATACCGTAGTAGACGAAACCCAGCGCATTCATCCGCGCAGGATCAAATACGTTTCGGCCATCAAAGATAATCGGCTGGCGCATTAACCGGCGCATTACCTCAAAATCTGGGTTGCGGAACTCGTTCCACTCTGTAACTACTGCCAAAGCGTCAGCCTGCTCAAGTGCACCATAGGGTCGGTCACAGTACGCCAGCCGATTGCCATAGACAGATCGGACATTACCGAGCGCCTCTGGGTCGTGGGCCCGTAATTGTGCTCCAGCCTTTAACAGCGAGTCGATCAGAACAAGCGCTGGTGCTTCGCGAGCATCGTCGGTTCGCGGTTTGAATGCCAGGCCCCAGACCGCAATGGTCTTGTCTTTCAGATTGCCGCCAAAGTGCTGGTGGATCTTGTGAAAAAGGACACTCTTCTGTGCCTCATTGACAGCATCAACAGCCTCCATCATGCGCGCTGTTAGTCCCTTTGACTGGGCCATGTGAATGACGGCGCGAATGTCCTTGGGAAAACAGCTACCACCATACCCAACGCCAGGAAAGAGAAAATCGAAGCCAATGCGCTTGTCGTGCCCGATTCCGCGCCGTACATCATTGACATCAGCTCCATAGGCTTCACACAAGTTGGCCATTTCATTGATGAAGCTAATCTTCGTAGCCAGCAGGCAATTTGCCACGTACTTGGTCATCTCAGCACTTTCAGGGGTCATCACCAGAAACGGCCGGTCTGTGCGCAAGAACGGGGCGTACAGTGAATGCAAGGCCTCGGCGGCCTCAGGGGATCGAACTCCTACAACCACTCGGTCCGGCTTGTTGAAATCGTCAATTGCCGCCCCTTCCTTCAGGAACTCTGGGTTACTCGCAACGTCAAATGGAACCGACGTTGCCTGCACCATTCGCCGAGCAAGGTCGGCGTTGGTCCCGACCGGAACTGTGCTTTTGATAACGATGATCTTCGGAGAGCGCAGGTTAACCGCAACTTGGTGCCCGACCTCCCACACACCACTTAAGTCGGCCCCACCCTGTTCACCTTGCGGTGTCCCGACCGCAATAAAGATCAGCTCGGCGTCGGTGATTCCCCCGGCAAGGTCCGTCGTGAATACCAGGCGACCATCACGCAAGTTGCGGTGGACCAGCTCACTCAGACCAGGCTCATAGATTGGAACCTTGCCGTGCTTTAGCCCATCGACCTTCGTAGCGACCTTATCGACGCAGACGACATCATTGCCGCTTTCAGCTAGACAGGTTCCCTGCACCAAGCCTACGTAGCCTGTCCCGATGACTGCGATTTTCATGATACGATGCCTAATTCATCGCCCCAGGCGCGGGCTATCGGTGGATTGTAGCAAATCTTGGAGGGCATAGACCTCCAGCTTACCGCTTCGCAGCCGCTCTATGGCTCCGACGGCTGCGCGAGCACCTGCAAGGGTTGTAATACAGGGAACTCCATGTGAGACCGCGCTGGCACGGATCCTTCCTTCATCCGTTCGTGCGCCCTTGCCGCTTGGCGTGTTCACGATAAGGTCAATCATTGCATTGGCCAGATAATCAAGCACATTGGGCCGACCCTCATGGATCTTGCGCACAACCTCAACGTCGATCTTGTGCTCCTTCATCGTCAAAGCAGTGCCGCCTGTGCAGAGCAACCGGAAGTCCATAGCTGCCAGTCGCCGGGCAACCGCGATGACTGCCTGCCGATCTCGCGCAGCCACGCTGATAAAGACCGTCCCGGTCAGCGGTAACTTGCTGAGTGCCGCTAGCTGGCTCTTGGCAAACGCGGCGGGGAAGTCCATTGCAATTCCCATCACCTCACCCGTCGATCGCATCTCAGGGCCCAAGAACGATGTCAACCCCCGGAAACTTGGCAAACGGAAACACTGCCTCCTTGACCGATACATAGGTCGCAATTGGCTCGCTGACAATTCCCTGTTCCGCTAGTGTCTTGCCCACCATAACCCGCGCTGCTGCCCGCGCGAGGTTCAGCCCTGTAGCTTTTGACACAAACGGTACCGTCCGCGAGGCGCGCGGGTTCACCTCCAGGACGTAAACCTCGCCATCCTTAATAGCAAATTGTATATTCATAAGTCCGCTGACATTGAGTGCCTTGGCCAGTGTACGCGTCTGGGCTTTAAGTTGTGCGATCGTCTCGGAAGGCAGCGAAAACGGGGGAATAGCACAGGCACTATCACCAGAGTGGATGCCCGCTTCCTCGATATGTTCCATCACCCCGCCAATGATGGACTGCTCACCATCACAGATTGCATCGACATCGACTTCAATCGCGTCTTCGAGGAATTTGTCGATCAAGATGGGGTGCTCAGGGCTCGCATCGACTGCCTCGGCCATGTAGCGTGCTAGGCTCAGCTCATCGTAGACGATTTCCATGGCCCGCCCTCCCAATACAAAGCTAGGGCGCACCACAACCGGGTATCCAATCCGGCCGGCGATTAGCCTTGCCTGTTCATAATGCGTTGCCGATGCGTTAGGCGGCTGCCTGAGCCCTAACCGCTCAATCAGTAAGCTAAACCGCGCTCGGTCTTCAGCCAGATCAATCGACTCAGGGCTGGTGCCGATAATGGGTATTCCAGATGCCTCCAGCGCCCGAGCTAGGTTAAGCGGCGTCTGGCCGCCAAACTGGACAATTACCCCCAAGGGAGCAACGCGATCGCAGATGTTAATTACATCTTCAACGGTCAACGGCTCAAAAAACAGTTGGTCTGAGGTGTCATAGTCAGTGCTAACAGTCTCGGGATTTGAGTTAACCATCACAACTTCATACCCATCGGCGCGGAGTGCAAAAGCAGCCTGGCAGCAGCAGTAGTCAAACTCGATCCCTTGCCCAATTCGATTAGGTCCTCCGCCTAGAATCACGATGCGCTGGCACTCGCTGACACGTGCCTCATCCTCGCGCTCGTAGGTTGAGTAGTAATAGGGCGTGACCGCTTCAAATTCGGCGGCACATGTATCAACCAGCTTGTAAACAGCAGTGATGCCCCGGCGTTGGCACTCACGGCGCACCTCGGCCTCCGTCGTGATCCACAAGCTGGCAAGCTGGCGATCCGCGAACCCATTTTGCTTGGCTTGGCGCAATAGATCGTCACTGACTTCGTCGAGGGTTTGCGCCTGTCGTAACAGGCCCTCAAGCACGACTAGCTCCTGAATGTTAGACAGAAACCAGGGATCAATCCCGGTCAGCCCGTGGACTTGCTCGACCGAGAGACCTGCAAGTAATGCATAACGAATCGACCACACGCGATCTGGGTTGGGGATTGCAAGTTTAGTCTTGATCTCGTCCACACTAGGCTGCTGCGCTGTGTTCCATAGATCTCTTTGATCGCAACCTAAGCCAAACCGACCGACCTCTAGGCCCCGCAGTGCCTTCTGGAGCGATTCCTTGAACGTTCGACCGATTGCCATGACCTCTCCTACTGACTTCATCTGCGTGGTCAGAATCGGCTCAGCTTCAGGGAATTTCTCGAACGCCCAGCGAGGAATCTTCGTCACCACATAGTCAATCGTCGGTTCGAAGCACGCAGGTGTCTCGCGGGTGATATCGTTCCGGATCTCATCCAGCCTGTACCCTACTGCCAGTTTGGCTGCGATCTTGGCTATCGGAAACCCCGTTGCCTTGCTTGCCAAGGCACTGCTTCGGCTGACGCGCGGGTTCATCTCGATCACGATCATTCGCCCTGTTGAGGGCTCAACGGCAAACTGGACATTCGAGCCACCAGTCTCAACACCAATTTTGCGCAAGATGGCCAGTGATGCATCGCGCATCCGCTGGTATTCCTTGTCCGTCAACGTCTGTGCAGGAGCTACTGTGATGCTGTCGCCGGTGTGTACACCCATCGGATCAAAATTCTCGATCGAGCACACAATCACGGCGTTGTCTGCGCTGTCGCGCATCACCTCCATCTCGAACTCTTTCCAGCCGATCACGCTCTCTTCGATCAGCACTGAGTGGACCGGGCTAAGCTCTAGTGCACTAGCAACCATGCGGTCGAATTCTTCCCGGTTGTATGCGATTCCGCCACCTGAGCCTCCTAGCGTAAAGCTTCGGCGCAATACACAGGGTAACCCAACAGAGTCGCGAATTTGCCGCGCCTCTTCCAAGTCATGCGCCAGACCACTCCGAGCGCTCTCCAAACCAATTTCCTCCATGCACTGTTTGAAGAGCTCACGGTCCTCCGCTTTGCGGATTGCGTCAGCGCTGGCACCAATTAGGGTGCAGTGATGCCGGTCAAGGATACCCAGCTCAGCAAGCGCCATACCTATATTTAACCCCGTCTGGCCCCCCAAAGTCGGCAGTACAGCGTCTGGCTTCTCCGCTTCTAGGATCTGTTCAATGACCTCCACCGTGATGGGCTCGATATAGGTGCGGTCAGCCATCTCGGGGTCAGTCATGATCGTGGCGGGGTTAGAGTTAATCAGGATTACCTTGAAGCCCTCCTCCCGCAGTGCCTTACAAGCCTGGGTTCCCGAGTAGTCAAACTCACATGCCTGTCCGATGATGATCGGACCAGCACCAATGATCAAAATCTTATCGATATCGGTACGCCTAGGCACGTTGGGCTAGCCTCGGAGCTGATTCGCCTGACATGGTCTTGGTCCAAACAAGTGGCGTATGACCGGACCGGACGCAAATAGGGCCGCGCTCGCCCCAGTAGTTATTTACATGGGGTGGCGCGGCCCGGAGAAGTTTCCCGATCTTAGCACCTGCTGAAGAGTTTCAGCAAGATCTCGGCTGCGCGGGCTTGGCTGTGTAACAACTCGAAGCAAGCCATTCTGCTTCCAGTGCCCCTCGCACGTACTCAGCCCGAAATTCGCCAAACCTTCAACAAGGCCCCATAGAACTGACACCTATCTTCGCTGACGATCTGCTATGGTCTGTCGTCGCCAAGACTGAAGGTTAGGCTCAACAAGCCCGCTGTCTGTCCCCGTCAGCAGGGTACACAAAGCTTGTTAAGGGACACCACCGCAACTCTGGCTTGGCTACGCTAACCCCAACAGGCTAACCTTACCTCAGACCACGTGAAATCGATGAAAACGACACGCCGGCATTTCTGCCGTACAGCGGTGCTGATCGCAGTTTCGCTGCTTCCGTCCACGTACATATCCTGCACTAGTCCAGCCAAGGGACTCGCATCCGTAACCGGAAAGGTTGTCTGTAATGGTCAACCAGCCACCGGTGTTATTCTATACTTCCACCGCCAGTCTGGAGCTGATACCCTACCACCAGATTTAGCTAGCGTTATGCCGTCGGCAGTCGTACGCGACGACGGAACTTTCACTGTTGAGAGTCCTCCGCTTGGCTATGGTGCCGCACCCGGTAAATACGCGTTGCTCGCCCAGTGGCCTGAGAGTGCAGATCCATCGCCTACACAGGGTAGCCCGAAGGCCAAAAACGCGCGCATCAAGGGCAAGCAGGTCACGGTTACAAAACGAGCAGCCGTTGATTTGGTCCCGGTTGACCGACTTAAGGGTCGTTACATGGACAAGAGTAAGGCGCTCTTACCACCGGTCGAGGTCAAAATTCAAACAAATGATCTGGGCACCATCGAACTTAAGCTCAATAATTGAAGCCCCACAGCCAATCGCTGGGAAAAGCTATTATTTTCTCGCTTCCTACCTATCACTGGGCAGTTCGCGCTACACCAACCGACACCTACACTTCCAGGTTGTGACTCATGACGAGTGCCATTCGCTCACGGCATTGGCAGGGCGTCACACTCGGTCTGATGGTCACCGGCTACGCGGGCTATTATCTCTGTCGATCGAACCTTTCGGTAACCTTGCCTGCCATTGCTGATGAGCTTCGATCGCGAGGGCTTGTACGAGATCTCGGCCAGGCCAGAGAACAGCTAGGGTGGGCCGTATCATTTGGAACGGTCGGCTACGCCCTCGGCAAGTTTGCTGCGGGAAGCCTGACTGACTTGCTCGGCGGCCGGCGCAATTACCTGATCGGCATGGCTGGTGCGGTGATTTGCACCATGCTCTTCACACTTGGTGGCTCCGTGCCGGTCTTTACGCTTGTCTGGTTTGCCAACCGCCTCGTCCAGTCCCTGGGCTGGCCAGGCATGGTTAAGATTACATCACGCTGGTTTCCACACTCCCGCTACGGCACAGTGATGGGCATCATCAGTCTCAGCTTTCTCTTTGGTGACGCCGCAGTGCGCCAGTTCATGGGACTGCTGATCAGCTCAGGGCTAACCTGGCGCAGTGTCTTCTGGATTGCAGGTAGCGTGTTAGGCACATTGTGGCTCATCAACTTCAAATTGATCCGTGAGTCGCCGAAGGATCTTGGCTTACCTGAGCCACCGACCAACCCAGATAATTTGTTCGGAGCCCTCGGCGATGACCCACATCCGGAGGCAGCCGGTCCGCTTTGGGTAACGCTGGCTCGAAGCCCAGCGTTCTGGATTGTCTGTCTCATATCACTGGGCATCACAATGTTGAGAGAAACCTTTAACAACTGGACGCCAACATACTTGGTCGAGGGGATTGGCCTCAGCAAAGGCGATGCAGCAAGTCAAAGTGCACTCTTCCCATTCTTCGGCGGCGTTTCCGTCCTTATTGCAGGAACCCTTGGCGATCGCTTTGGCCGGGGCACGCGTGCAGCTATCATCCTGACGGGAACGATACTCGCCGGTGTAGCTTTGGCCCTTCTTGGCTCTGCTAATTTCGCCGGGCGGACTTCCGAGGCACTTACTCTCGTATCGCTGGTCGCTTTTTTGCTCATCGGGCCGTATTCTTATCTCGCCGGTGCCATCTCGCTTGACTTCGGCGGTAAACGTGGTGGTGCTACAGCATGTGGAATCATCGACGGGATTGGCTACCTCTTCGGTGGGGTGGTAGCTGGCGAAGTGATCGCGAAGCTTTCCGTGGTGCTGGGCTGGCAAGGTGTCTTTAGTATGTTGGCCGTTGTGGCTCTTATTACTAGCCTGGCGGCAGCTTTTTTCTTGGCCGATCAACTCCGACCGGTCGCAGTCGCTGCTGTAGCTCCGCAGGGGGTCAGTCCCAAGCCAACAGAGGCTCAGGTTAACGAGGGAGGTTGAGCACCGTGACAGTCGTCGACGAAATCATGGAACTGTTTAGCCGCCACGGCGTTGTATCATACCACGGCGAACGTGTCTCCCAGACTGAACATGCCCTCCAGGCTGCTGAACTTGCTGAGCGAGATCGAGCACCAGACCAGCTCATTGTTGCAGCGCTTTTGCACGACTTGGGGCATTTGCTTGACGGTGAGGATGAAGCTTTAGCCCAGCGCGGCATCGATGGTTTTCACGAGTTACTCGCCCACAGTTGGCTTGCCAAACACTTCGGCCGTGAGGTTACTGAACCGATCCGCCTTCATGTCGACGCTAAGCGCTATCTTTGTGCCGTCGACCCTGACTACCTCGCGGGCCTTTCACCTGCATCGCGCCATAGCCTTAGCCTGCAGGGCGGGCCGATGCAGACTGACGAACGAGCGCAGTTTGAGGTCAATCCTTTCTACCACGACGCGCTCCGGCTCCGAAGATATGACGACACAGCGAAAGTTCCCGAACTCAAGGTGCCGGGGCTCGAGCACTATCGAGGTCGGCTTGAGGCAGCCGTGAGAGCCGCGAATTCCATGTGAGTTCACTTCCCAGCGGCACCTGTGCCACCAGTCTGGGGCCAAAGGCTAGGAAGGACTGACTGACTCTCGATCAAGCTTGGCTGCTTTCACGGATAATCAAGTCGCCAGGGATCAGCACTTTGACTGGAGGATGCGGAAGATCGCGCAGCCGTTGTCGCACAAGCCCAACGGCATGATGCGCTATAGCCTCGGCTGAAAAGGCATAAGTCGTTATCCCAATTGAGTAAGCCTTGCCGATTGCTAGGTTGTCAAAACCAGTAATCGCCACATCAGCCGGAACACGAACCCCTTGATTTAGGAGTTCTAGGATCAACCCAAGCGCTGTGTAGTCCTGATAGCAGACAACGCCATCAGCACCGTGGGACACAATTTGCTCGGCAAGCCTGCTATACGACTCCTTGCTTGCAAGTCCTTGCGGCTGCTCCAAGATAAAGGAACCTTGGCTGATTCCTGAGCGCTGTAATGCGGTGAGGTAACCAGCTAACCGGCCTTCATGGCTGCTCGTCGGCAACCCGGTCACAAAAGCAATCCGACGCCGACCTTGGTCTAACAGGTGCTGAGTACATCGGAATCCCCCATCTAGGTCGTCTGCAGCAACGAGGTCGTACTCAAGCGGCCGTGCAAAACCGCGTAGGTTGCGTTCGATCAACACGATCCCAAGACCTGCCTCACGGCATGCGTGCAAAAAGGCCTCATCTTCTAGCGCTGCCTCAGCCTTATATCGAGAAGGCATGAAAATGACGCCCAATATACCATCCTGCGCTGCTCTACGAGCCTGCGCGCAAAGTAGGATGGCCGAGTTATTTCATCGAAGTGAAACCGGTCCACATCGAAGCGTGCCCCCACCTGCTGTTCGATCCTTGCAAACCCAGACTGACTAAATGAGACACTTGCCTGAAACCAGGGTCCTGGCGTACTCCGCAAAACGAGTGCGTACTGCTCAGCATTATCAACCGACAGAGGCTTCGCTGTCATGAAGCTACCTGACCGCTCTACCGTTCGGATGAGCCCCTTGTCCTGCAATACCTGAATTGCCCGTGAGGCAGTTACTACTGACACTCCATGCGCACGAGCGATCTCCCGAGCGCTTGGAACCTTTACCCCGTGCCGCTTCTGAAGCTGCACTCCAAGCACATGCGCTATCTCCAAATACCTCGGTAGCGATGCAGGACTCATACACCCTCGCGAACTGAGCATGCTTGCTCTAAGGTCAACCTTAACAAGTCACATCGAGAAAGATTTATGTTCGAGTCAGGGATTTCTTGCCAGCTAAACTGTATAGTACAGATTAAAATCGACATTTCCAGTATTCTCCGCAGATTACCGCCAGAAGTGTTGGGGCTTTCGCCGGAAAAACGGGGTAACTTCAAGGATATTTCACTTGCACCTCCAGAAAGTGCGGTGACAATCTCAGCAGCTCAGGGAGCAAAACTGTATATACAGTTTGCCGCCATCGGGCATGTTCTCTATAGCTGTTGCTCATGAAGTACAAGAACTCTTTATGGGTGAGGCTAGAGGAGAATACCGGGTGGAGCGCCTGTTCCCCTACCAGGATGCTTCGAAGGCTTATGGATTACGTTGCCCCCACTCATGACAGGGAGATAGAACTATGACTGCAACTGCAAAGAGGACCGAACGCGCAAGTGCAGGCTTTACCCTGATTGAACTCCTCGTCGTCATCGCGATCATCGCCGTGTTGATTGCCTTGCTTTTGCCAGCCGTTCAGTCAGCTCGTGAGGCAGCGCGGCGTACACAGTGCATCAACAACATGAAGCAGATCGGGCTCTCGATTCTCAACTTTGAGAACGTCAACGGCTGGATGCCCCCTGATGTTGATTACTTGGTCCCACCTTATCTCCCAGACAACGATCCGACTGCCGTCGCTACCTCAAACCAAGAGAATGCTGGCAATTTTACCCGGTGTCTGCCGTACATGGAGCAAATGACCGTCTATAACATCATAAATTTCAACCAAGCAGCTCTCGATGAGCAGAATGTCCCACCCGCTTACGGCGGGCCTGGACCACTCTTTCCCGGCGTTGGCCAAAATTCAGCCTATTCCACCGTCATCAACACCTTCATCTGCCCCTCGTCACCGGCACCGTCGTCGATCAACTACTACAACACTTGCTGGAGCGGCTTTGGAAACGGCAGCGGCAATCCTGTGCCAAACCCACCAACTCAAACCTGGGGTCGAACGGATTACTTTCCTACACCTGGCTTTCACGGTGGTATCATAGCGCTCCTCGGATTACCTTCCACCGATGCGGGTGACACGGGGGTCATCTGTGATCTCTCAACGAGCAATCCAACAACTGGGCTGGTTAATATACCGATCCCCCATGTCCGGATCGCCAGCATTACCGACGGCACATCCAACACAGTGATGGTCGCCGAAGGTGCAGCTAGGCCCGTTGGCTACAACCATGCCCGACAAATCTACTATCAGTACGGAGCGCCGGTTGATGGTGTGATCAACCCCGTAAATGGTGGCGGTGGTGCCTGGGCCGACCCCTTTTCCTACGCCCACCTTTGCGGCGCTACAGCCGATGGCATTCGGTGTGACGGGATCTGCTTAATCAATTGCACCACCAATAACGAAATCTATTCATTTCACCCAGGTGGGACTAACCTGCTGTTCGCAGATGGCTCAGTGCACTTTATCAAGGAAAGCATCAACCCTGTTATTGTTGTCTCCCTGATCACCAGGGCAGGGGGTGGGATCATCAGCGCCGACCAGTATTAAGTAGCGTCCCATCGACTCCTTATCGAGGCATCGATCGTGCACATCAAGCAGTTGTTGTCGATGGGCACTTTCCTCACGCTCACTGCTCTTGCCGTGGGCATTACACACCAGCAGCCTCTACGGATGGGACGTCAGCCTAATGGTAGCTTTCTAGTCTCCTCGGGCCAGTGAATTGAACCAGGCTCCCTTAGCTTCACCGGACGTCCCATTGACTTTGCACTCCACCCTGACGGTACTCATCTCACCGTCCTGAACCAAACGGAGGTATTTCTCGTCACCCGAGATGGCGTGTCGATGGCGACAGACCTGGGAGCTGAGTAGAGCGATTTCAAGAACAGATCACTTGCCCAGGGTGGCGTCAAGCAGCGCTGCACCGTCGCGCTTTAGCTTGTGCAGCGATGGACCATGAACGTACATCATGTGGCCTGCGTCATAATGTGCGATTGTCACGTTCCTGCGTAGGCTTGGATCAAGCCCCAAGCTAGCCAAAGCGTGCTCGACGGCGCGGTAAGGAGTTGCAAGGTCATAGTAGCCCGATGCAATTAAGACCTTCATATGCGGGTTCTTGGTCAGCGCGTCGCGCAGGTCGCCGGTTGTGTCGGGGTACCCCATTGTGCGCTGCCAGTCCCAGCCGTGAACACCTTCACCCAGAATGTAGTACGGCACGTCGGTCTTATAGCCAAGCTCCCTGCGAACGTAGTTGTTGAACGTGGACGTGTACGGTGCGCGAATGGCAGCTAGACTGGGGTCAAAACTGGGCTCGCTGCTTGCTGCTGAGCTTTCAATACCTACATAACGCGCATCAAACCGGCCAATAGATCGTCGCTCCCTCTTAAGTAAGTGTTTGCAGAAGTAGGGCATGCCGACGCGCAGGTTGCTGGCATCGATATCCGCCGGCTCAAGTCCCGTGTAGCGGGCAAGGCGCGCAACAGCAGCCTGGCGTTCAACAGTTGCTAGACGGTCACCACGTGCTAGAATCGACGCGTAGTCATGATCGACCCACTGTTCAACTTCGTGCAATACGGCTGCGAGTTCTACTTGCTGCAACTCAGGTGGCAGCTTCTTGTGATACCACGCGGCCGCTGTATATGACGGCAGATAGGTCAGGAACGGCAAGTCGTTTCCCTGGTTGAACACGAACCCCTGAAAATCGAGGGCGCAGGACACAAGCACCAAGCCACTAAAGGCAACTCCCTGGTCAATTAAGTACCCAGCCAGTCCAGCAGCACGGGTTGTGCCATAGCTTTCACCAATCAAATACAGCGGAGAGGCCCACCGGTTGTACCGCGTGAGATACATTCTGATGAATTCGCCGACAGATGCAATGTCACCACGAATCGTGTGAAATTTGCTGTTAAGTTCGGGCTTGGCAGCGCGAGAGAAACCGGTACCCACCGGATCAATGAAAATCAGGTCGGTGTGATCCAGCCAGCTTGCCTCATTGTCGATCAAACGAAACGGCGGGATTGGGATTGTTGGCTCTACAGGCAGCGATACCCGGCGTGGCCCTAGTGCACCTAAATGTAGCCATACTGATGCTGATCCAGGGCCGCCATTAAAACTGAATAAAACTGGCCGACTGGCTACTGGACCGGCTTGGTCCAGCGTGTATGCCATGAAGAAGATCCTAGCCTCTACCTCACCTTGGGAGTCTCGGATCGGCATCAAGCCTGTAGTCACCGTATACACCAGATTCTTACCGTCGAGCCGGATCTGATGATTAGTGACAACCGGTTCGTCATCCGTGGAGGTCTTGGCCTTCTCTATAGTCGCCTCATCCGTTTTACCTTTGGTCGGGGTCTGAGCCTTGGTTTCCCCCTTGGTCTGAGCTTTAACAGCCTCCGCTGGTGGTGGTGTCTGAGCCTGCAGAATTTTAGTAAGTAGCAGCACCGCTATACCTAGCATCAGGATTAGTTTTTGCACCATGCTTATTCACCCCACCTGATCCACTGCCAATGTATTTGCGCTTGATCTCCACCATCCACGCCAAGCTACCCAGCTACGTACTAACAGCCACGACGCCAAATCGGTAGCCAACTGAGTAGGCCCTCCATAATTAAGAACCGCGCATTGTAACACACAGAACGAGGCGTCAAATGCGCAGCCTATGTCTGCCTGTTCTACTCCTCTGCGAGCAGCTAAGCGATGACCGTGGCAACATTCTTCTAGCACATCCAGTCAGTACCTCGGCAATTCCAGCCTGTGAGAAGTCTCCGGTCTGGAGGCTTTGCCGACGCTCCTATCCGTGCACGACGCGCCGGTTGTCTTGCGCAGGGTTTCTGGGAATCGTGGCGTGAGAGGATTCTTCGGGGGAGAATAGACCAGGTCGTGACAGCCGAGCTGTCACGATCAGGACCCCGAGGAGTCGAGACCGATGGGAAAGCGCAGCGAGGTGCCCGTGTCTGAACGCCGCGATGCGGTGCTGAGTTTTTTGCGTCGAGAAGAACCGGGGGCGATTATCGCCAGGCGCTATGGCGTTGCAGAAGCAACCCTGTATCGCTGGCGAGATGACTTCCTGGCTGCCGGCGAGGCGGCACTGGCGGGCGGCACGCGGGGTGGAGTCAGCGCCCATGACCGCCAGATTGCTGAACTCGAGGGCCAGATCGAGAGCCGTGACCAGGCGATCGGCGAGTTGACCGTCGCCAACCGAGTCTTAAAAAAACTCTCGGCGCGATCCCGCTGACGGTGGACTCGCGTCGCGTGATCGCGGAGGAGATCGCGGCGGCCTCACCGACGCCACGGTTTGTTCGGGTGTTGAGGCATTTGGGAATCGCCACGAGTAGCTGGTACCGGCCGTCGCGTGACGAGAACCTGCGAAAGCGTCCGGGCCCTGCACCGAAGGCGATTGCTGGTGAGGTGGTTGAAGCTGTAGTGACGATGGCAACCGCTAACCCCTGGTATGGCTGCAAGAAGATCGCGGTGATGTGTCGTCGTGCCGGCAAGGCGGTGACGGATCGAGAGGCATTTGTCGTGATGCGTGACCACGGGTTGCTACAAAAGCCGCGGGAGCGTGCAGCCGAACTTTATCAGGCTGCACGGCTGTTCGAGCTGTTGCCGCAGCATCCAAACGATCTGTGGCAGATGGATGTCACCTATATCCACATCCCCGGCCACGGTTGGTGGTACGCGGCCACGGTGATCGATTACTACTCGCGTTACCTTCTGGCCTGCCACCTCACGTTCAGTTACAGCGCTTCGCAGGTCATGCACGCGCTGGGGCTGGCACGCGAGGAAGCAGAGCGGCTCGGCGGACCGCTGGCGAAACGGCCCTTTCTCGTGACCGACAATGGACCATCCTTTACCGCTCGGAGGTTCGTGGAGTTCATCCGAGAGCCTTACAGCCACGTCCGAATCCAGTACCGGACACCGCAGCAATTGGGGCTGTTAGAGCGGTTTCACCAGACTCTGAAAATCGAAGAGGTCTACTGGAGATTCTATGAGAATCCTCAGCATGCCCGAGCGTGCCTGGCTGAGTTCCGTGTTCGCTACAACACCGTGCGTCCACATTGGGCTTTGGTGCCCGAGGAAGGAGGTGATCCGCTTGTGCCCGCTGAGGTGTACGTGGGCGGTCGAACGATCCGGATTCCGCATTGGCAGGACTGGGCCCGTGCTGCCCGCGCGAGGCTCGAAACGTTGTTGGAGGAGGTCGCGTGAGGCGGCCATCCAGGCGAGAGTTTCGCCGGCATCGTGCCGTCGAGCAGGGGTGCTCATTGCCGCCCCCTGCACCCCAGGCTAGCCTCTCTCTGTTCCGTAGAATTCTTGATCCGTGTTGGCCGAGGAACCCTCTCACAAAGCCGGGCTGAAAAATTCCACTGGAACCCCGTACCAAGGCACGGTGGTTATGGTTAGCGCACTCACTCAGGAAGGGGCCGACGTTACACTGCAAGCATTTGAGTTGGGCGCGTTCGATTTCGTACCCAAACCCGAACGGAATCAGCTCAGCAAGATGCGAGCCAGTCGTGATTTGCTGGTTGCCAAAGTGTTTGCTGCCGCGCTGAGCTGTGTAGGTCGTCGGCGCCGTAGAAGTTCACCAGCCTGCGGAATCACCCCGTCCGAACTTGGCATTGGCTCCTACGGCACATCCAAAGCCTCTCTCCGACCCAGCCAGCACCAACGAAGCCAAACATACGGGTCCATGCCAGTGCCGGCACCAACAGTGGAGGTGAATCCCCTGTGCTTGGTGCTCAGCATCTCAACGGGTGGGCCCCAGGGACTTAGCCAGATTTTTCCATGCCTTAACGCACCCGCGCCGCCCATCTTGGGAGTCTAGCACATGCCAGCACAGTTTATTGGGGTTTTCGCCCAACGACTCAATCGCTACGGCAGTCTGACGGTCAAAGAGGCCGAAGAAGGGGATTTTGTCATCCCCGACCGCGTGTTAATCGCTCCGGGTGGCCGGCATATGGCAGTAACGGGACATTCACCCCGGGTACGAGTCACCCTTTTGGATGAGCCCCCCGCGAGTGGACACCGACCGTCGATCGACGTTCTCTTCCAGTCCGCTGCGCAGGTTTACCAATCCGCTGCTGTCAGTCTACTGATGACCGGTATGGGCCGTGACGGCGTGGAGGGCTGCGCAGCAATCGTCGCGACTGGAGGTTTTACCCTCGGTCAGGACGAAGAGACCTCAACCGTCTATGGCATGAATAAGGCTGCCTTTCTTGAGGGAGCAATCAAGGCTCAGTTTGCCCTCGACGAACTGCCTGACATCCTCCGGAACATTGCAGCTTTTTTTATTGAGGCCGAATCGTTGCACAAGCCTCTATGAACGTCGCCCTCAGCCTATATTGAGTACTGCACGTCTGAATCGCGACCTAGAGTAGAGTGCCTGAGAAACACTGCAGGATGAGCACGGCCATGCCAAAGGAAGTTTTGCGCACGACGAGCAAGTTGGCAGCACCATGCTGGGTAAACACACCTACTTAAATCCCTGGCCTCCTCATAAGCGTTACAGCAGTGGTCAGCCACCACAAGTATGGGCCCTGGGAAAGCAGCATTGCGCATTCACGGCTTTTTGGTTGATCCTCGGTGTGTGGGGTTGGCTCTGGCTCGGTCCGATCTGGATCCGTGCGATGCAGCCAGCCAGCAACCGAATCAACGACTTCTACCAAGATTGGGGAAGCGCCCCGAAACTATCTGATTGGGCTCCGGGTTTATACCCACCATGCAGCCAGTATTCCCCGACATTTGGGCCTGCCGTCAAATCCTGTACCAAGCATCGAGTACAATGCGCACCCGCCGACGTCTGTGCTTCTGGCTTTACCCCTAGCGCAGCTCGACTATCCTGACGCCGTCCTCGCCTGGAATGTCAGCTCACTCATCGCGCTTTTGGCCAGCATGGTTATCACAGCCAGAGAGCTGGGCATCTCCCTGACGGCAGTTCCACCGACTGTGGCCCTGCTGGCGGTTTGCCATCCTGTTTATGGAAACATCTACCAAGGTCAGCTTACGCTGATTCTGGCCTTTTTGGTGACGACTATCTGGGCACTGGAACGTTCAAACCGACCGTGTACAGCGGGATTGTTCCTGGGCGCCGCGGCTGCTGTTAAGCTGTTCCCTGCCTACCTAGCTGTGTACTACGCCGCACGCTGGCAGTGGCGACCGCTTCTAACCGCAGCTTTTTCATTTTTAGCACTCACGGCTCTAACAGCTTTGGTGCTTGGCGTAGACACATACTATGATTATATATTTTTGGTATTGCAGAATCAGGCCAAGTTCCGGAGTTTTGCCTACAACCTTTCCATTGCGGGATTCTGGCACAAGCTCTTCGATCCAGCCGTTGAGACAGGCCCGGTGCAATCGTTGTGGTTCAGCCCAGCCCTGGCACGCTGGGCAACGTTAGTATCAAACTTGGCAATCACCATCGTGGTCATGGTACTGGCCCGCCGGGCAAAAAGCCCACTCCAGCGCGATCTTGCCTTCGCTTCAGCGATTACAGCGATGCTGCTTGTCTCACCGGTCACGTGGGATTTTTCCCTACCTTTGTTGCTGGTGCCATTTGCCTTGATCGCGCGCTGTGCATGCACGTCACACACACGCTGGATAACAGCCGCGCTTTTACTGATTTTAGCCATCGATTGGGTTCCCCAGAACCTCCTGACCGAGATCTGCCAGACAGGACGTTCTTCTGGCATGTTCCCCTGGACTTTCATGCTTGGAGCTCCATCGCTTAAGTTCTATGCATTGCTCAGCACCTTCCTGCTGGGATTGGCTTCCATCAGGTGCGAGATGCGACTTAGCACCAAAGCACCATGTTTAACCGGCACACCTGCCGGTTGCGCAACCCACGCAGCTACCTGACAGGCGGCACTCGTTGGGTAAAGCAGGCGGTCTGGGTTTCCCGCTCGAGGCTCCTTACAATGGATTAAGGTTGTGCTCGAAGGGGTCTATCTCCCCCCGTGGAAATACCATCTGGAATCTTGACGGTGCTTGACCGGTTATCGGTTCTCTGCTTCGCCGGAACATATGCTTTAGCGCTGTTCGCTGAGCTGGCACGGTTCGCTGTTCGCAGCGCGGTCCGCTGGTATGTGGCAGCTGGTTTGATGGCACTGGCCTGGCTGGTTCAGACGGCCTTTCTCGCTAATCTGGCGCTGAAGAGCCCGCTTGTGCTTATCGCTACGCCTTTTGAGTCAGTGATGGTCCTATCGTGGATCGTCGCCTTGATCGGGCTCTACTTGATGCTCCGATCTCCTAAACCGGTAGCTGTGGGGATGTTTGTATTGCCGCTCGTGCTCGGCCTGATAACGGCAGGTTTATTTGCACCCCGTGAGTCGGATTGGCTGCAATGGGGTGGCACCATCGCATTCTGGGGAACGGTCCACGGTGTGTTCCTTCTGGCCGGCGCGGTTTTCACATGCGTCGCATTCTTCGCCGGACTCATGTACTTGGTTCAGATGCGCCGGCTCAAGGCCAAGCGGCCATCGCGATCAGGACTGGCTGTACCAAGTCTCGAGTTGTCCGAGCGAATTAACCGAGCCGCTATTACAGTTGCCTTTCCTTTGCTGACATTCGGACTCTTGATCGGCTTGGTCCTCAGTTATGCGGCTCGGAGTGTAGGAAGCACGATCTCACCAGCACACGCGCTTCCCTGGACTGATCCCAAGGTCTTAAGTGCGCTTGTGATGTGGCTGGTCTTCGCGGTCCTGCTGCACGCACGGTTTCGGCCGGCGATGCGCGGCAAGGGCTTGATGGTCCTGACGATCGTGGCCTTTGGCTTTTTGGTCTTCACGTGGGTTGGTGTCGAGGCTCTGCGCCTGCCCACTGTGCATGGAGCATCTAGGACCACGATCGAGGAGAGGACGAAGACACCGTGAGATTGCTCGCACTGGGCGTTGATTATCGGTCCGCACCTGCCTCGGTTCGTGAAGCCCTTGCCTTCGACGCGCCCAAACAGAGAGCAGGGCTCGACCTCTTCGCCCAGACTTTCCCTGGCAATGAATTTGTGATCCTGTCGACTTGTAACCGAGTCGAGGTATACGTCGCGGGAAATCCCGAGCAGGTACCGGAGCTTGATGATCTTACTGCTGCGCTGATCAAGTTCCACGGCGTCAAGTCCGAAGGGGTTTCCGGGCACCTTGTCAGCTATCATGACGAAGGGGTAGTGGGCCATCTATTTCGGGTTGCGGCTAGTTTGGAGAGCCTTGTCTTAGGTGAAGGTCAGATCCTCGGCCAAGTTCGCGATGCCTATTACATCGCGGTTGAAAAAGAAAGCATCGGACCTATTTTTCACAACCTTTTTCAAAACGCGCTCCGAGTCGGCAAACTGGTTCGCGAACGGACGGGAATGGACCGAGGCAAGCTCTCTATCGCTAGCGTTGCGGTTGACCTAGCCAAGGAGGTTTTCGACTCATTCACCGACAAGACCGTCCTGGTGATTGGCGCCGGCAAGATGGCCGAACTTACTCTGAGGCACCTGAGAGACCTAAACCCAGGTCGAATCTTGGTCACGAACCGTGATATGGACCGCGCCACCGAGGCCGCAGTGCGTTGGAATGGACGAGCCATGCCCTTTGACCGGCTGGGGCAGGCTCTGATCGAAGCCGATCTTGTTATCAGCGCCACCGCTGCGACTGAGCCGATCATCACACTTGAGCAATATCTCCGAGTTCAACGCTCGCGACGGAATCGGCTGGCATTGCTTCTGGACATTGCTATCCCCCGCGATTTCGACCCGAGGATTGGTGAGCTCGACCAAGTCATGCTCTATCACGTGGACGATCTGCGCGCACAAGCCGAGCAGAACCAGCTCCACC
The DNA here is from genome assembly GCA_963830625.1 of uncultured Isosphaeraceae bacterium. Lineage (GTDB taxonomy): Bacteria > Planctomycetota > Planctomycetia > Isosphaerales > Isosphaeraceae > CAWHMZ01. Next base: position 184,374 of record CAWHMZ010000012.1, read on the forward strand.
GGCAGAAGGGAGTTGAACCGGCACAGGTCATCATCGAGCACGAGACGGCCAAGTGTTACACTCAGTTGTGCCACCAGCGCGATGCCGGCTTGTTGCTCCAGCAACTTGGCAACCGCGCTGACCAGATTCGCCACCGCGAACTTGCCGTTCTCTTCTCCTGCCGGCCTGATCTCACCGAAGCTGACCGGGAGGCGATTACACACATGGCTTTGCGCTTGCAAAATCAGTTTCTCCACCATCCCAGAGCAGCAGTCCGCTCAGCCGTGGCTGAGCCAAATTCAGACCATAACCGCTCTCACCCCATGCTCGACTTCGTGCGCCATATTTTCGGTCTGGGAGACCGATCACAAAACTCTCTGAAGAAGATCTAGACCCAGTTCACAATTACTGGTCAATAGCCGCTTAAGACTGAGGTGGGCTTCTTTGTAAGTGGTAGCGCACCCGCGCAGCAAATTGCCTTCAGTCGCCACCCCACGAATAAAAACTGGTCACAAACTGTCTCTTTGGTCGATACCATTCCCAATCCATGCAACCGCAGCAGGAATACTCTGAGCGGAGCATCAAAGCCCGTAGCCTCCACAGCCTTTGAGTGATCGTGCAAGCCATGCGATTTTCCATCGCGGTTGTCGTTATCCTGTCAGGGTATTTGCCCGCGCACGCCCAATTCCTCAATCGTGTGAGGCTCGACCGCGTCAATCGCCATCTGGCCGGACATGTGGTGGACTACACTAAGAACTACCGCAATGATCACCGCATTTTCTCTCCCATCCTGGGAATGCCACGTGATTTGTATGTGTATCTGCCACCAGGGTATGACCCCACTCAAGCATATCCCCTCGTTTTATTCTTCCACATGGCCGATGTCGACGAGCATTATTTCGCTGGCTCAAATTTGCTTCGGGAGATTGACGCGCTAATCGGTTGCGGCCAGTGTCCGCCGGTAGTTTTGGCCTGTCCCGACGGAACGTACACGGGCTGGAACCGCCTCAACACAAAGCATTCGCTTTACGTTAACGGTTTGGGAGGACGGTTTGAGGACCATCTCCTCCAGGAAGTGATCCCATTCTTGACCACGAATTACTCGATCCGGCCTGAGCGTGAAGCACATGCCCTGGTTGGATTTTCAGCCGGCGGGTATGGAGCAATGGGGTTAGCGATTAAACATCGCGACTTCTTCGGCGCTGTCGTGACTCTCGCAGGACCGCTCAATCTGCGCTATTTCAACAGTGACGGAGTGTACTTCCAAGACTTCAACCCGGAGACGTACCGCTGGAAGATGCGCTATGACCCGCAGGAGGTTGTCGGAAGCTTTTATGGCGGTCTGCTGCGGGTCCGGGCTCAAAAGTTCATGGCTCCGGTTTTCGGCGATGGCGATGTGGTTGTCGACCGGATCATGCTTACAAACCCCGCCGATCTCATCTTTAGCACCGATCTCCAGCCCGGCGAACTGGCCATCTATGCTCGTTACCCCGGCCGTGACAGCTTTAATTTCGATGCTCAGGTCGAGTCGTTTCAATGGCTGGCTTCCCAAAAGGGCATCGACGTCACTCTGGCGCGCGACCCGAACCGAACTCATTCGCTCGCATTTTTCCGCACCAATATCCGTCCTGCTATGATCTGGCTCGGCCAACATCTGCTCGCGCCGACCGGTGCGCCGCCGGTCGAGACCAGCAGTTCAGTTCATCAGCGCCGATGAAGGTAACGTGGCCGACTTCTACATGCCACTCCTACACCAAGGAACGAGCTGACAACCTACGACAGCAGGAACTCGATGTCTTCGCGCGTGAGGCTCTGGATGACGCCACGGTTATCGGCGCTCAAGATAGCGTCGGCGAGGTCGCGCTTCTTTTGCTGCAATTCCAGAATCTTTTCCTCTACGGTGCCCCGGCAGATCAGACGATAGGCAAAAACGTGTTGGGTTTGTCCGATTCGGTGCGAGCGGTCGATGGCCTGGGCCTCCACAGCTGGGTTCCACCAGGGGTCGAGCAAGTAAACATATTCCGCGGCGGTCAGGTTAAGCCCCAGGCCGCCGGCCTTAAGACTGATCAGGAAGATCGGGCAATTGGGATCGGTCTGGAACCGCTCGACCTTGGCAGCGCGGTTTCGTGTGCGCCCGTCGAGATATTCGTATGTGAGCTTTTCCTGATCGAGCCGCTCGCGGACGATGGCCAGAAAGCTGGTGAACTGTGAGAAGACCAGAACCTTATGTCCTTCCTCGACAACCTCAGAAACCGACGGCAGGAGGATGTCGAGCTTGGCACTCGAGTCGCCGCTGAGCTCGGGGTTGATCAAGCCGGGATGGCAAGCTGCCTGGCGCAGCCGCAACAGGGCCTCAAGCACCTCAATCTTAGACCGGTTGAGTTCAGCCGTGTCTTTGCGCAACAGTGCATCGCGATAGTGCGCTCGCAGCTCCTCGTAACATCGCTTTTGCGCAGTTTCCATATCGCAGTGCAGGGTCTGCTCGGTCTTTTCGGGCAGGTCTTCGACGACCTGCTGTTTGGTGCGCCGGAGGATGAATGGCCGGAGGGCTTTGCCTAGCATGGCGCGCTCCGTCAGATCCAGGGAGGCCCCGGTCCCGACATATTTCCTGAACACCGTATCGCTGCCGAGCATGCCCGGATTCAAGAACTCGAAGATCGACCAGAGTTCGCCCAGGTGGTTTTCAATCGGGGTCCCACTCATCGCCAGCTTGTAACGGCTGCGCAACAGCCGCGCGGCTTTGGCCGATTGGCTTTCAGCGTTCTTGATAGCCTGGGCTTCGTCCAAGATTGCATAGTCAAACTCGAAGCGTGTCAGCTCGGCGATGTCGGTGCGCACGGTACCGTAGGTAGTGATAATCAAATCATAGTCGTCGAACGATTCGCGCAGGGCATGGCGCCCGGGGCCGGTGTATTCAAGCACGCGCAGCCGCGGGGTGAACTTGGCAGCCTCTTGGGCCCAGTTGAAAACGAGCGAGCGGGGAACAACAGCCAGCGATGGCCCCTTTGCCTGGCGGTGGGCTCGTCGCCGTTGCAAAAGCGCCAGCACCTGGATCGTCTTCCCCAGCCCCATATCGTCAGCCAGGATGCCGCCGAACCCAAACCGCGGTAGATAGTCAAGCCAGCCCAGCCCTTCGCGTTGATAGGGGCGCAGCTCGCCGTGGAAGCCTGCGGGTGAATCGAGGGGCACAATTCCCTCGAACTGCCGCAGGTTCTCGCGAACCTTTTCGAACGCAGCGTCAACCTGGATCTCTGGCTGGGCAGCTAGCAGGGCGTCGAGCATGCCCGCTTGGGCTGAGGTGAAGCGCAGGCTGCCATCCTCAGCGGTTGCCAAGTCGGCGAGCATGCCATACTTCTTGAGCCATTCTTCGGGGAGCATGCCCATTGAGCCATCCCCGAGCTCGATCATCGACTCGCCGCGACGGGCAGCCGCCAGCAGATCAGGAAGGTTGACCTTCTGGTCGCCATACTCAATTCCACCGTTGAGCTCGAACCAGTCGATGCCGGTCGCCAGTGCCAGCTTGAACTCACCGGCCGGGCGAATCAGTTTCCCTTCGGCCTCAACCCGCCAGCCCGCCGCAACCAGTTCTTTGGTAACCTGGGCCATCCGTTTGGCAGGCAGTTCCAGTGTGCCAGGATCGAGGCGCGGGTCTTTCGCCTCACGGAACCCCAGCTCGAAGAGCTTGACATCGGCCGCGCTCTCGGTCCGTGGGTCGCGACGAATCACTAGCCCGAGTTCGGTCGAGACCGCCAGCGGTGTGGTTCGCCCAGCTGGAATCACGGCACCGTCGTAGTCGAACTCCAGCTCGCCGATTAACTTGTCGGAGCCCAAGCCCCAATTCTGGCGAGGGGTTCGCAGCGTGAGCGAAGGCCGCGGTTTTGCAGTGATCTCCTCCAGCCTGAGTGACTCGACAAGCTCCAGAGGCGGGACCCGGGTCTCGGCTAGAATTCGGCCCAGCATCAGATCTTGCTGAGGCTCGACAAAGGTGATCTCCTTCTCCTGACGCAGCCGCTGGATCCAGGGCATGACTCCCAAGTCGTCGAACCGGGCAGCTCGGCCGACCCCCAGTACCAATAGGCCGGGCAAAAGGATCAAAGGCTCGGACAGATCCATGCGGTGATCCCCCCGACGAAGCGAGCCCCGCCAAGCCCAGCGCTTGCCACCGAGTTCAGGGCGGACATCGAGCGAAAACCGCCACGGCTGGCCGTCATCCCACCGTACCGTCGGTGGGTCGTCTTCCCCCTCGGTGCGGCGCAACCGCAACCGCCCCGTCCGTGCCAAGCGCTCGACTAAGGCTGCTTGGTCCTTCCGCAGGATGAAGCGGCGCATGCCGCGCAGCGCACGCTCAGCTGCGCTTCGTGCTGGTGCCGAACTGTAGCTCCGCACCGGTCGAGGGCTTGCACCAGCACCGTTAGCCGTACCAGGAGCCGTGGGCGATGAAGGCGCCACGCCCCCCAAGCCCGTCGCCTGATAGCTCGGATGGGCTGCCGTTCCCTGAGCCTCATCGAGCAGAGCCAGGATCAACCGATCCTCGGGATCGTATTTGACATGAGGGGCGTGGGGAGCGTAGTACCAAGGCCGGAGTGGTCCCCACTCGCCAGTGGTTTTGCGCTGGCGCCGCGCCAAGTCGATGACTACCTGGTTCTGCGCCAGGGTGGCGGCGACGTCCAGCACATACACTAGCAGCCGCTTGGCATTGCGATTGACGGCCTTAGTCCGTGCCGAGCCGGGACTTGGACCAGACCCGGTCACCTTCGTCTTGGAGCGGCCTCCCATGCCGGCGCGCTGGTCCAGTCCATGGCCTCGATGACGCCAAACGCCTGCTTCACCAGGCACTTCGCGTCGAGGTCCCCGGTCCTTTCCCCGAATCTTGTCGCCTCGAGCGCCCGGCCCGATTGGCCGCGGTGGTCCTAGGCCTATTATCCCCATCCTGAGGTCTGCATCGCCTTCCCGCAGCGCTCTTCCATCGTCGTCTAGGCCCGGCCCAGGTTCAGTCCTTGTGTCCGCTAGCCCGACTGTTGGTGACCGGCTTGGGCTTTCTGTGACCAAGTGCACCGGAAAGACAGGCGGCGATTGCAACAGGCTTCGAGCTTCAGCCAGGAGCAAGGTCGCCCAGAGGTGTTTGCAGGGCTCGCCTTGGGGATTGAAATACGGGCACGTGCACGAGGCTAAGAGTTTTGAACCTCGCATGCGCAGGCGGACCCGATATTTCGCGGTTCCGCGTACCCGGGCAAGAACTTCGCTAGCCCTGGCCGCCATCATGGTAACCCGGCCCTTAGCGAAATACGACTGGCCTCGCACGCGGACCGCGTCGCTGAAATATCGGGCGACTTTCTGCGCAATCCCCATCATCTGTTCCCGTTCGGGACGGATTCGGTAATGAAACTGGCTGGCCGCCAGTCAAGCGACGACTTGTCGCCGGCAAACCCGCGGAATGATTCCTCACAGAATTGCCGATCCAGGATTCTAGGCCCTCGATTCGGCACGATCTTCAAGATCAGGCAACCTCGATCGAGCCCTTTTCCTATACCCATGATCCACGCTCAGCCACTCGCGACTCTGCAGACACAAAGCCGGCTCAAACGTCGAGGTTCTTGACCTCAAGCGCGTGTTTTTCGATGAACTCGCGGCGCGGCTCAACGTCGTCACCCATCAGAGTGGCAAACAGGTCGTTGGCGGCGGCGGTGTCTTCAAGACGTACCTGAAGAAGAGTGCGACGGCCCGGGTCCATGGTCGTCTCCCAGAGCTGTTCGGCATCCATTTCGCCCAACCCTTTGAAGCGGGTGATCTTCATCCCCTTCTCGCCGATTTTGCGCACTGTGGAAACCAGGGCCCGCAGATCCAAAAGGGGGTATGTCTCACCGTCTCGGTCAAGGAAAAACCGCGGTGGTGGATCATCACCGGTCACCTCGGTCGGTAATAAGACCTCGGCGCGCAGACCGAAGTCATCGCGGAGCTTGGCCAAGTGCTTGTTGAGCATCTTGACCTCGTGCAGCTCGATCTCGCGGACGCGGTGACTGTCAGCGACCGGAACCCGCGGTGCCACTGCGGTTGATTCTGGGGCCGCAGCCAGCGCTTCGGCGTGGGGCTCAAACTCGCTTTCTACATCCACGTGCAAGTTATGCGCCTCAAAGTACTCCAAGCGTTCTTTTTCGGTGTAGAAGGGATGTTCGCTGCCGTTGTGCTCGACCAAGAACAAGGGCAACAGGCCGTCGCGCGAATCGGGCTTGCCCGTCTCGTCTGGCTTAGGCCGGTACACGAGCGCCAGAAGCTCACGAAGCGATCGGTTCCGGCGTCCGAAGGCGCGCAAGCCTTGCTCGATACCGGCGACTACGTCGAGTAACGCTTTCAGGCGCTCGCCGGTGACCGCCCCGTTGTGCCCCTCAGGGCGCGGTCGCCGGAGCGAAGCTCCAGCCAACCCCGTCTCCATCAAGATCGCTTGCATCTGATCCTCGGCGTGAACGTACCGCCGTTCTTTCTTACCGCTGACGATCATGTATAAAGGGGGCTGAGCCACGTAGAGATGCCCCTCCGCCACGAGTTTAGGCATTTGGCGATAGAAAAAGGTCATCAAAAGGGTTCGGATATGGGAACCGTCCACATCCGCGTCGCTCATCATTACGATCTTGCCGTACCGTCGTTTGGCGGGATCTTCTTCCTCGCCAATGCCATTGCCCACGGCCGTGATGATGTTCCTGACCTCTTCATTGCTCAAAACGCGGTCAAGCCGGGCTCGCTCGACGTTGAGGATCTTGCCGCGCAGCGGGAGAATCGCCTGATAGACCCGGTCTCGGCCTCCTTCAGCAGTTCCGCCGGCCGAGTCCCCCTCGACCAGAAAGAGCTCACTGGAATCTTGGTCATGGGTCGAACAATCCATCAACTTGCCCGGCAACCCTCCACCCGAGAGAACCCCCTTGCGGTTCCTGACCAGCTCGCGGGCTTTGCGGGCTGCCTCGCGGGCCTCGGCCGCCAGTTGCGCCTTGGCGATGATCCGCTTGGCCACCGCTGGGTTTGTCTCGAGAACCTCAGCCAGTCGCTCGTTGACGACGCGAGCTGTGATTCCCTCGACCTCGCTGTTGCCTAGCTTGGTCTTGGTCTGGCCCTCAAACTGAGGGTCGGGCACACGGACGTTGATAATCGCCGTCAGACCTTCCTTGAAGTCGTCGCCAGTGATCGTCAGATCTTTCGCTCTGGCCGGCGCCGCCGTTTTGGCATACTGATTCAGCGTGCGGGTCAATGCCGTCCGGAACCCGGTAAGGTGCGTACCGCCCTCAACTGTGTTGATGTTGTTGCAGTACGACACGACCATTTCGCTGATCGAATCGTTGTACTGCAAAGCAACCTCGACTTCAACTGTGCGCTCCTCATCTCGCCCTACAAAGACGATCGGCGGATGCAAAACGGTCTGAGCACGATTCAAATATACAACAAATTCGCTCAAGCCCTCGGCCGAGAAGAACTCGACTTCCTTGCGATCTAGAGTCCGCTCATCGGTCAGCCGAACTCGTATGCCCTTGTTTAAGAACGCCAGTTCACGCAGTCGCTTCTCCAGCACGTCAAAATCGAAGTCGATTCTCGGGAAGATCTCGGCGTCCGGCAAGAATCGGATGGTCGTACCAGTCGTTTTGGCCGACCCTTTGGGATGAACCGGTTCTTTCCGCTGCCCCTTTTCGTACTCCTGCCACCAAATCTGACCGTCCCGGCGCACCTCGGCCATCAACCACGCCGAGAGCGCGTTGACCACCGTCAACCCTACGCCGTGCAAGCCTCCTGAGACCTTGTAGCTATCGTGGTCGAACTTGCCCCCTGCGTGGAGTTCAGTCAAGACCACTTCCAGCGCGCTCGTGCCAGTGTCAGCGTGAATATCCACCGGAATTCCCCGGCCATCATCCACCACCGAAACTGATCCATCGGTGTGCAGCGTGACATAGACGTTCCGGCAATAACCGGCCATCGCCTCGTCGATCGAGTTGTCGACAACCTCGTACACCAAGTGATGTAGCCCGCGCGTTGTCGTGTCGCCAATATACATGCCTGGGCGCACTCGGACCGCCTCAATGCCCTCAAGCAACTTGATGCTGGCGCCTGTGTACTCCGAAAGTGTCGCCGTATCGGCCGCATCGACGTGACTCTGCTGGCCGTTGTTGGTCTGATCGCCTGTCCCGACACTTGCCGGCTCGGTGGGCAAAGTATCCTGCGTCGGGCTCACGGTTTTGCTGAAATCCACCATCGTGGGTTTTCCTTAGATCTTCCTCGCGTCCGCTGACGCATTTGCGGCGGGATAGCCTCGGACGGGGAAGGGAAGACAGTCTTGCCCGCTGTGGCGTGTCACCAGCCGATTTCGGTTCCAACCGGATCGATTCGTATTTGGCCGACCCCGCCGCGCCCATTGACTGCTTGCGGTCATGGCTGTGCGGGGTCGGGCTCTGAGCCACGGCTTCGTCTGTTCCCAGCAGACCTCGTGTGATACCGCGGCGTAGGTCCACTCAACGGCTCTAGTCCCTCGTTCTTGCCTTCCAAGATCGTTTTTGAGCGCCCCTTCGGTTTCGCGACATCCGCGATCGCGCCGACTCGAAAACGGATGTCGTGAATGGCACTGGACGGCGCCTTCGCCCGCAACGCTGCCATCAGAGCTGGTTTGCGGAACGCCGCTAGCTCCTCAAGCAGCGCCGAGTGAGCCACCGTTACGTTCAGCACGCCCCGCCGCAATTCGCCTACCCGCGTCTGGCGGCAGGTTGACTCGCCCACTGCCACGTTCCAGGCTTCCTCTAACTCTCGCCGAGCCTGCAGTCTACTGTAACCGCGTATAGTAAACAGCTCGCCCAAGACGTCCGAGAGCGGTCGAGGCCCGCGATGGTTAGGGTTTGACATGCTCCCTCAATCAAACTGGAACCACAAACTAGGTCATGCTGCCGGTGTGCATACTCAAGCAGATCGCGACTTGGTATCTCCCCGACGCTGTAATTTCGCAGGGCCACACACATCAGTCAGCCGCGCTCCCGCGTTAAAGGCATCACCACGTAGGTATATTGGTCGTCGGTCTTGAAAACCGCAGCGTTTTTCGAATCGACGAGTTCTGCTGTAAGAGCCGTGGCATCATCCAAGGTCTTGAGCGCGTCAATCAAGTAGCGAGGGTCGAAGGTGATCTCTACCGTTTTGCCGTCATAAGCAATCGGCAGCTCGACGTGCGAACTGCCAATATCGGCTGACTGACTAATAAGCCGCAATACGCCCGAGCGGAATTGGAAATCGACACCGCGACTATCTTCACTAGTCACGATTGACGCCTGCTCCACGGCCATCCGTAGCGACCCGGCCTCCAACGGGATTTTTACCTCCACATTAGCGGGGAATACATCCTGGTAGCGAGGAAACCGCCCCTCCACCAGCCGGCTGTAAATCACCGCGCTTTCCGTTCGGATCAGCACCGATGTCCCGCCTTGAATCGTCAAGTGCACCGGCGGATCCCCATCAAAAAGGTGGCGCTCAAGCAGTTTCAGCGCCTTAACGGGTACTACCGTAGACCCGACAGGCATTTCAGGGTTGTTCTCGGCTTCGACCGGCGCCGTCATCCGCGCCAGCCGCCGTCCATCCGTACCGACCATTGCCAGCAGGTCCGGTGTTAGCTCGACCAAGATACCCCCTAAGGCATACCGTGTACTCTCGACGTCAGTGGCAAAAATCGTCCGCCGGATCAGCTTCTTCAGGTCAGCGGCGGCTACTACATAGTAGCTTGGGGCCGCAAAGTCAGGAACTTCCGGAAAGAGACTCGAATCCTCTCCCGGCAGCGTGAACTCTGAGTGCACGCCCCGTATAACCACCCGTTCCTCATCGCTCTCGATCGACAGCTCTGCGTCCGTGCTTGTTCGCAGGATCGAACCGACTTCCGCAGTCGGTAGAATCACCGAGCCCGGCTGCTCGACTTTCATGCCGAGTACACGGTGGCGAACCCCGACTTCCAAGTCTGTCCCCATGAGCACCGAGGCATCGCCGACGTCGGCGATGAGCTTGACGTTCTGAAGAATCGGCTTGGGACTCCGAATTGGAACGACCCCGCCGACCATTCCGAACGCCGTGAGCAGTGCCTCACGGTTGCACAAGGCCCTCATTCGATTCCCTGTGTTTTGACCTCCCTGCGCCACGGCAGGAAGAAAGCCCCGATCGGCTATCTCCCGCGCCCTTATCTATCTAGAGCAGGGGAGGCCGATTCGCTGGTTTTGAGTAGCGGTTCAATCCAATTCAGATGCGGTGAAGGTGTTCACGATGGTGGGACACTTCTCTCCTCGGTCCCGACTCTTCTTTAAACTTGAGATACCTAATCACCGCATTCGTCATAGAGCGGGCACGATGCCGTGGATAACCGCGGCAGCGCTCAGACAACCTAATGATACCAAAGGTGTTAACCGGACACAACGCCCATCGGCTCCGTGAGGAGAAGTTGTTGATAACCCGGTCGCTAGCTTCGACGCGCGTTGGCAGGACGGTGTCCACTAGTTCCGACGCCTCGGGGAATCGTTCATAACTCGCGCATGGTGCACCTCGTATCAACAGGTTATCGACAGGGATCTAGCAGGTAGCTACCGGTCGCTTGTGGATTGGTGTTAGTCTTGAATTCGGTTGACACCCAGAGTCTGTTCTCTCATTATCCCTTGCACCTGCCTGCCAAGAACCAGCGCTCCCTGGCCTGATAAAAACTCAGTGACAGCCGCGTCGGTACGGGGCGTAAGACCAAGGAGGGTCTACCGGCATGCCTGGCTCCTATCTATCACGAGGAAGGCTCATGTGCCTGGCGCTCCTAGCAGCGCCGTGCGCTCTTGCCCGGGCTTGGGAGCTCAAGCCGGCTAACGTACCATGAGGCCTTCGTCGCACAAGGAGCACGGGAAATTCTCGAATCGGGGAATTGGATGCACCCGACGATTGGCGGCTTACCATGGCTTGAGAAGCCGCCTTTACCGTGGTGGCTCGTTGCAGCACTGGGGAGCTGTGCCGGCGGGGTAACAGAAACCATCGCGCGGTTTCCCTCTGTGGTGGCGGCTACCGCGATAGTTATCGGCGTCGCGATCGTAGCCGCGCGCCATTATGGCTTGGGCATCGGGCTACTCGCAGGTGCAGTTCAGGCCACGACGACGTGGACGGTTACCCGGGGCCGCTTGGCAGAAGGCGATATTCTCTTGGCGTGTCTGATCACGTGGACCATGGTGGCCTTTGATTGGGTACTGGGCGCTGGTGTGAGTGCACGGGTACCCAAGCAAACCACTGTAGTGGCACGCAAGGGGACAGTGGCATGTTGGGCATTCTTCGCTTTGTTGGGCTCGACGGCACTCGTCAAGGGCACCGGCTTCGGTGCAGTGCTCATTATGGCCATCGTGGCTGTAACGTTATTATGGCGGCGCGATCTTACTGCGCTGCGCCAATTGTGCTTTCCAGCGGGGTGGGTACTGGCTATAGGACTTGCCTTGGCGTGGCCGCTTTTCATGCTGACACGATACGGTTTTAAACCTCTGACGCTGTGGACGATGCATATTGCCGATCGCCTGGCTGTGCAAGCTGGTCCAGGTCCATTCGCCGGCGAGCGGTGGTGGGAATACGTCGCGGGCTTGTTAGGCCAAGCACTTCCGTGGACACCTCTCGCCTTCCTGGGCGCGTATGGCTCGATCAACCGGGTGGTGGGGCGAAAGCGCCCAGGTAGCCGTGGCCATACTCAGACCGAGATTCTAACAAGCGTCATTGCGGGCGATTGCCTTCTCTGCGCATGGGCAATCGCTCCGCTGGGCCTGCTAGCACTTGCGACCGTCAAGAACGCTCATTACGCCATATCCGCCCAGGTTCCCTGGTCGATATGGGCGGCACTCGGTCTGGCGCAGGTAGGGTGCTGGCTACAGCGCCGGGGATGTGAGGGCAAACGCCTGCGGCTGGCCGCGCAGGCTGGGTTTTTGACCTTGGCGCTAGGTTATGGTACCGGCTACTGGCTGCTAGGTCCATGGCTCGACAGACGAGGGTTGGAGTGGGCCTTTTATGAATCTGCCGGCCACCAGTTAGCCGCTGGCGCTCCGCTGGCGCTGCTTTACGATGATTGGGACCGCAACCCCTATGAGAGTCCATTTGGCCCGATCCCCCATGATCTGGCGGTGCGCCTATTCTACCTGCACCGGCCGGCGTGCTGGCACATCGCTCCTGATTCGCTAGCTGCATGTGCTCACGAGCAGGCAGCAAAGGCTTCGAGCATTCCGGCCTCTTCTTCCTCAGACCCGTCGCCTGACGCGTCGCACGTGGTGCTCGGTGTCATTGCGCGTGACCGAGATCGGGCCGCACTCGAGCGACTTGGACATGTTGAGGTCATCGCTCGTGGACCCCGCCTTCGCTCCGACCGGACCTATGTCCTCTTCCAGGTGATAAGCGATTCCGAGGCAGTTCGGTCGATGCGCGCGTTTGGAGGCCGAGCTAATTGATGACTGGTCTCTGGGTAGCGGTTTCAGCCGACAAAGGGAGGTTGCGAAGGTGCCCCGGCCGATTTATGGTGAGGGGGGTCGTTTATTTGCATGGGAGCTGACGCGACATGACGCTTAACCTCGATCGCGGGCATAGACCTCGGATCACACTTACTCTGATCCTGTCGAGTGTCGTCGTCGCAGCCGGCGGCTCTTCGACCATTGCACAAGAAAAGCAAAAGGTAGACGCCACGGGCCAGAAGAAGGCCGACGCCAGGGACCAGAAAAAACCTGAAGCCAAACCGCAGGCTAAAGCCGAGAACAAACCCTCCGCCAAGCCGGCTTCAGCTCCGACTCCGCCCCAACCTCAACCAAACCCCGACGATCCGGCCAAACTGAAAGCGCAGGTCGTGGCCCTTCAAAAAGAGGTGGCCTCGCTCAGACTTAAGGTCGCCACGCTCGAGCTCGAGAAACTAGGCGCTCTGGTAACCATCGACAAAGGTAAAGACGGCAAGGAAACGGCGACGGTCAATATTTTCAAGAAGTGGTCGGGCGATAAAGACGCGTTGCAGCTCTTGAAAAGCGTCCCGAATCTTCAGGTTGTCAACATTGACAACGGCCAGGTCAACGACGCGGCTGTGGCGCCGCTCAAGGATCTTGGGGGTTTAAGTGCACTCACGCTGATGAGCCCTCAGATCACCGACGCGGGTCTTGAGCACGTGAAGGGACTCACGAGCCTCACTGTGCTGTACTTGACCAACTCGAAGGTCGACGACAAGGGGCTGCCGACGCTGAAGGGGCTCAAGAACCTTCAAGTGCTGGCGTTGAGTCGCACCGGTGTGACCGACGCCGGCCTTGACGCGCTCAAGGACCTCAAGAACCTCAGGTCGGTCTATCTGATCGGCACCAAGGTGACTCCACAGGCTGTCGAGAAGCTCAAGCAGACAATACCCGGCGTGGCAGTCTACAAGTAGTTTAGACCGGCTCGCCGATCGCGTCGGGCTCTTGAGCGGCTAGGGTGTCCACGTCGGCTGGCTGCGCAAGCACGGGCGATGACGCGCGATGGCCTAAGCCAAGCGTCAGAATAATGGTCGCCGAGATAACCATCGAGATGCACAGGTACAAGAGACCGGGCACAAAGGAATGGGTCATGTCCTCGAGCTTACCTAAGAGTGACGGACCAACGAAACCGCCGAGGTTGCCCACTGAATTGATCAAGCCAATGCTCCCGGCCGCCGCCGCCTCGGTCAAAAGGAGGCTGGGCAATGCCCAGAAGGCCGGCATGTAGGCCTTGAGCCCCAGAAGCACCACGGCAAACAAGCCAACGGCGATCATTAACCGTGCTTGAAACGGTAGCGACCCGGGTATCACCAAGGTAGCGCTAGCGCCACAGCCCCCACATAGATCGGAACCGACGCGTGCAGGCGCCGTTCGCCTGTACGATCAGAACTCCAGCCGACCAAGATCTGGCCCACGAGGCCCCCGATCGGGGGAATTATCACCAACCAGGTGAGCTTGCTCCACGGCAGGTCGTACCACCGCTCCAGGATCCTGGGCAGGAAGATCTCAACTCCGTAGCTGGACGTCACCACGAAGAAATAAGCCGCAGCCAGCAGCAATACCTTGGGATGCTGAAAAGCTTCGATAAGTGCCTCGGCCAGGCTCCTGTGATGGCGGGCCCCGCTGTGCTTCTCCCGCTCGCGGCTCAGTTCCTGCTCAAGTGCCTCGCGCTCATCAGGCTGCAGCCAGCCAGCGTCCTTGGGCCAATCGGGCAGTAAATACAGGACGACGATGCCCAAGACGACCGCCGGAAGCCCCCATGCGATGTACATCCACTGCCAACCTTGCATTCCCCAAAGAGCTGAGTGATGCACCGTGACAGCGCCGAATACCTCCGTGGTACCCATTCGCAGCAAAAAATAGGAGAGCCGGGGGCTTAAAATCTGTGCGACCGGGGTAGCGATGAAAAACCAGGCGAGCGCGCGCGCGCGATCTCGAGCTGGGAACCAGTGGGTGAGGTAGACGATCACGCCGGGGAAAAAGCCAGCTTCGGCCAGGCCGAGCAGAAACCGCACCACGTAGAATTGCAGGGGCGTTCTGACAAAGGCCGTGAGCGCCGCCACGACTCCCCAGGAGACCATGATCCGGCAAATCCACTTGCGTGCGCTCCATTTTTCAACCAAGAGGGTTCCGGGAATCTCCAGAATAAAGTAGCCGATGAAGAACACGCCGGCGCCAAAACCAACGACGGCGTTGTTGAACGCGGGCAGGTCCCTGGACATTCCAATCGTGGCCAGCGACACATTGACCCGATCGACATAGGCGATGCCGTAGCTCAGGAACAGAATTGGCAGCAGTCGTACATACGCCTTGGCCCGAGCGCGGTCCAGCGCGGCGGTCGCAGTCGCGGAAGAGGTCGACATAAACGAACTGGCGCCGGGTCAGGGTGGTGATTTCATGTTGCACCGGGAGGCCCGACTATCAGCAAGCCACCAGAGCGTGGTAGCAGCTTCCCTGTTCGGACCAACCCATCGCACGAGAATCTGAAGGTAACACGCCGCGCGTGTCGGGGTAAACCTCGTCGAGCGAGGGTATAATGGGACCCATCGTAAACACCGCGCGTGCCCTGGGCACCCAACGATCCACCAACTCGGGAACCGCCTTTGCAACCGATGCAGAAAGTGAATCCATGAGTCGAATCGCCTGGCGGATAAGTCCGGTGCTGGCCACGGTTGGGTTAGCGCTAGTGTCAGCCAACGCTTGGGGCCCTCAGAACGGTTCGAAGCGCGACCCGCAAATCGGCCACACGTTCCAGATTCCCTACCGGCTCACCGACACCAACCACTTCCTCGTTCGGGTGCGAATCAATGGCAAAGGCCCGTTCAATTTCCTGGTTGATTCCGGTGCGCCTGCACTGTTCATTGCGACCGAAACAGCCAAAAAGATCGGCCTCAAGCTCACAAACGATGAATTCTGGACCCCCGTGGATCGAGTCGACTTCGAGGGAGGCGCTCAACTGACCGCGCTCAAGGCACGGGTTGAAGACCCGTTCCAGCTTGTCGGGATGAATGCGCTGGGCCTTCCCGGAGCCTCCATAGACGGCATCCTCGGCTTCACCATCCTGGCGCGGTTCCGCCTGGAGATCGACCTGACCAAGGATCGAATGGCCTGGACCCGGCTCGATTACACGCCGCCCGATCCACCCGTCCCCAAGCTCAAGCCAGGTGAGAAGGCAAGCGCGCCGCTGGAAATCCAGGCGATGAACGCCATCGGGCCCGTCGCCAAAGGGCTCGCGTTCTTGATGGGCAAACAGCCCGAAGAAGAAGTTCGCCCTCGCGGCTTTCTGGGCCTGGAATGGTCTCAGCAGAGCGAGGCGAACCAGAAGAGGGTGCGCATCGATCGCGTCCTTGGGGGCTCAGCCGCAGCCCGCGCCAACCTCCAGCCCGGCGACCTGATCCTCAAACTCAATAACCGGACCATTGCCAGTCTGGGTGACGCCCGCGATGCTCTGGCCAAAATCCAGCCGCGTGATACCGTGCCAATCGTGATTCGACGGCCGTCGCCAGGCCAACCCCGTGGGCTCGAGCTAACACTCATCGCCGGAGAAGGGCTTTAAAGTATGAACATTACAAATTTTAAGGCGTGTGGTGGCAATCCGTGGAGTCCGGCGTCAGGCAGATTCGGGACCTGTGTCGGAGCAGCCCTACTCACCACCGGATTAACGCTGACACTGGCACGGGCCCAGCAGGCTCCCCCTCCCCCTCCCGCTCCTGCACCTGTCAAGGTTGAAACCAAGGCGGTGATTCCCTTTGAAGTTCTCTCCACCAACCACATGCTGGTGAAGGCCAGGATCAACGGTAAAGGACCTTATCACCTGGTCTTCGATTTGGGCGCACCCATCACGCTCTTGAACAACCGCGTCAGCGAGGCCTCAGGGGTGATCAAAGCCAACGCTCCGCGCTCAATCCTTTTCGGCATGCGGGGCGAGGCCGAAATCGACAAGCTTCAGGTCGGCGAACTGACGGTCAAGAGGCTGCCGGTGATTATTTTCGACCATCCCTTGCTCAATGCGCTCGAGAAGATTGCCCACCGCCAGATCGACGGGCTCATGGGCTTTACCTTTTTTGCCCGCTACAGAACGACGATCGATTACCATGCGCGCGAAATGACTTTCGAGCCAATTGACTACCAGGTTCACGACCTTCTCAAAGAGCTTCCTGATCGCTTGCTAAGCCCCAAGGTCGCGCGGCGGCGGATTCTTGTACCTGCGGCGCTTTATGGACTGCGGCTGGGGGCACCAGCCAGCAGTCTTGACTCACCTGGTGTGCTCATCGCCGAGGTTTTTCCAGATTCACCGGCGGCCCGTGCCGGCTTCAAGCCCGGTGACTTGATGGTCGCACTAGACGACCGCTGGACGACCTCTCTTGCTGATGTGTTTGACGCCGCTGCTGAAATCAAGCCCGGCCGCCCCGTTTCCGCCGTCATTCGGCGCGGCGGCAAAGAGCAAACACTCACGATCCACCCAGTGGCCGGTGCGTAAGCGCTGGGACATTGGTCTGAATCCACCCGTGGGAGTAAGGCTCGAGCCTGGTCTAGCGCAGGTTGCGCACATTTATCGCCGATTTCCGCGGCCGGAAAAATAATCAACCATTTTACGATTGTCAGGGCTAGCGGTAGGTAAACACAACGGGTCGGTTTCCGAGCCAGGGGATCGGAGTCGGCTCACGGTCCAGTACCGCTTCCCGGAGGATCGGATTGTGGCTGCGGCGCTCGAAGGTGACACTGATTCGATCGTTCTGGATCCTTATCGTCCCGCCGGTCTCGACGAAGCGGCGGTAAAGCTGCTTGGGTGCGGCCTTCTCGTAACCCCGGAGCCGTGATGCAAGCCAGCGGTAGCAGCCGTTGGCGATCACGGTCAATGCGACATCGAGGTCGACGTTAAGCCGCACCTCGCTCGCCAGACAATCGAGATGAAAGAAGTTCACGCTGATGCCCAGTCCATCCTCGATGCGGTTGCGACCCGCGTAGCGGATGATCAACTCGCGGGGTGTCTCGTCAAAGTTGTTGGAGAGGAACAGCGTCGGCGCGTCGCGCCCCAACCCAGAGACGGCGAGCTGGCGGATCGGCCCCTCGTAGCCGCGCAGCTTTGCCATCTCTTCGATGTAGCGTATCTCCTGGTGGCAGCGCTTAGGGGTGTCGATGACCGCCTTCTTCCAATCCGCCTTGGGCCACTGCTGCAGGCGTCGGACGATCTGAGCTCCGCGCCGGCGAATGGTCACGAACTGGATGCCGCGCTGGTTGACGCGAGACATCTCGGCGTAGTCGATCAGCTTGGAATCGAAGTAAAGCCACTGGGGATCGGCGTCGGTGACCGCGTGCCAGAATTCGACGAAACGCATGAGCTCGCCCTTCTGGTCGGCCCGTGCCAGGTTGGCGTTGGAGTAGCACAAACAGCGGCTTTTCTGCTCCAGGGCGAAGAACGTCAACACGCTTGGCCCGGCAATCCCCCTGCGCGGCAGGTAATGCCGATCCAGGCCGGAGGGATCGCCGCGATAGGGGATTGGATGGAAATCCAGCGAGAACCCCGACGCATCGGGGAACATCACCGGGGCCAAGGCTTTGACCCAGCCTTGCAACAGCGTGCGCTGCTGCTCGCGGTGCGTCCGATATGAGTAGTCTGTGGCGAACGTTCTCTTGGGAAGAATGTTCAGGCCCGCGAACAGGCCCATGGCCTCGTCGAAGTTGAAGTCGTTTATGTGACTACGGCGTTCCTTGTCGAGCAGCTTGAGCGACAAGAGCGACAGCAACGCGGACGGCGCCGGGACCATCGCCGAGGCAGGGTATTGCGCCTCGGCGACGCAGCGGTCGAAACCGAGCTTGGCCAAGAGGGGCAAAAAGAGAAAGATACCCGCCACGCGCGTCTGGAGTGTCCTCTCCGAGGCGAGACTCAGTTGTCGGCGGTCGGCGACCTCTGGCAGCTCGGGCCCGTCTTTGTCCACGGAGTACCGTTGACCGGGAGGTCGTCCTCGACCGTCGTGCAGAAAAAGGGGGGCGTGACGCCTCGCCGGCGATCAGCACGAAACCGAGACACCACCGACTTCAGCGTGGCGACCTTGTAACTGAACCGCTCGGCCACGCGAACGAGTGGCTCACCGCTCACGAAGATCGCGCGCAGGGCCTCGTAACGCCGTTGGAAGGTTTGTTGAGGCTCGAGAAAGAACTCACGGCAGGGGCGGTCATCCATGACGCCAGCTCCTCAAAGTTGATTATTTTAACGGCCGAAAAGAGCGTTGAGTGTATGCATCGACGCAGCATCATGAAAGGCCACCATGAGACCGCGCGGGGCCGAGGAGCCTGGAAAACACGGACAACGCGCTGTATGCAGTGAGGTACGACCCCGAAAACCGCCGGTGCAGTAGCTCAGCCGGCGAGTGCGAATTCGGCCCCAAAAAAAATCAACCATGCGAATCCAGAACCGCGGAATTCTCCGGGAAATAGGATGCTCGTGGGCTGAAAAGGTTGATTATTTTTCCGGCCGCGGAAATCGGCGCTTATTCGTGAGCATGCTGGAGCCAGATACCACCGTCGACGCGCAAAGCAGCCCCAGTAATATACTCAGCATCATCGGACGCTAAGAACACGGCGGCCTTGCCAATATCCTCAGGCGTACCAAACCGACCCCATGGCAATGAGGCACCAGCTTTGCTCATGAACTCATCCCCAAATGCCTCGTGCTCACCAGGCGTGTCAATCCAGCCCGGCTCGATGACATTGACATTGATCCGGTGCGGGTACAGTTCAGCGGCGACCGTGAAAGCTAGCTGGTTTAGCCCGGCTTTGCCGGCGTTGTAAGCGACGCTGCCAACATAGGGCGTATGAGCATGACCGCTGGAGACGAAGATAATCTTGCCCTGGCCACCGCGTTCGGTCATATGCCGCGCCACGAGCTGGCTCATGTGAAAGCCGCTAGCCAGCGTTCCCTGAATTACCCTCGCAAACGTGTCGGGATCAAACTCTAGAAACGCGGCTCGCCGCTGGAAGGCTGGGTTGCTGATGAAGATGTCAATCTGTCCGAGCGCCTCAATCGCGCGCTGCACGATGGTCTGGCATGAGGGGCGTTCGAAGACGTCGCCCGGAATGAGAATCGACTGCCGCCCGAGCGTCTGAATCTCGGCGACAATCGCTTCGGCTTGAGCCGTTTGGTGACGGTCGTTGATGGCGACGTCAGCACCTGCCCGGGCGAGCTCGAGTGCGCAGCCTCGGCCGATCCCGCGCCAGCTCCCGTCACAAACGCCTTTTTGCCAGCAAGCTTCATGCCGACGTCCATGAAATGGAAGCCCCGTCGTTGAGCTTGTAAGGATACTTACCGCGGAACTGCCAGGCAACGCACGAGGCGAGGGGCTTAGGCGCAAGCGATAAAGAGGGAGTAACCCACAGGTGCGGCGAAGGAGGACTTATTGGCAACGGGGGAGGTGTATGGTGTTAGTAAGTGTGCCTGGTCGACTTGTGGGCACGCTGGGCATGTAGTTGGAAATACAGCCTTGAGCATGGTGGCATATGCCGGGCAACTGCACCAATCCCGAACGGATACGCTTCCCGTCGTAAGGCCGGTAGCTTTGTGCCTTAACTTATTGTCAATAAACAACTTACAATTTAGTAATCGTACTTTAGGTGATTGCATCGGACGGCCGTTTCGGGTAGAATGATTGATTCAACTTTAGGAGCTGCAAGCCGCTGACGGACGTGGAAAATGATACTGACGGTTTACGGATGCTGCTTTGGACCTGAGAAGTAAGGATGGTCGAACGTGGATGCTGTGCTCTTGCCACCAACGCCGCCCCAACCGCTCGACATCGAAGAGGAACTCAAGGAGAGCTACCTCAATTATGCGATGTCGGTGATTATCAGCCGTGCGTTGCCAGACGTGCGTGATGGTTTGAAGCCCTCACAGCGCCGGATCTTGGTCGCCATGCGCGACCTAGGGCTCAGCCCAGGTGCTTCTACAAGCAAGTGTGCTGGCATCGTTGGCGAGACGATGAAGCGGTACCACCCGCACGGTGACAATTCGATCTACCCAACCTTAGCCCGCATGGCCCAGTGGTGGAACATGCGGCACCTATTGATCACCGGCCAGGGAAATTTTGGAAGTATCCACGGTCTGCCCCCAGCGGCGATGCGCTACACAGAGGCTAAGCTCAGCCCAGTCGCCGCCGAAATGCTGGAGGATATTCAGTTCGACACGGTCGACTTTCAGCCGAACTACGATGAGAAGTACCAAGAACCACGGGTTCTGCCCAGTAAGTTCCCGAACCTGCTGGTGAATGGGTCAGGTGGTATCGCGGTCGGCATGGCAACGTCAATCCCACCGCACAACCTGGGTGAGGTTTGCGACGCACTGATCGCGCACATCGACAACCCAGCCATTGAGCTCGATGAGTTGATGGAAATCCTTCCCGGCCCAGATTTTCCCACGGGGGCAACCGTCTGCGGCCGGATGGGGATCAAGGAGGCCTATCTAACTGGTCGTGGCCGGGTCGTTGTGCGTGCCAAGTACGAGATCGAAGAGCTGAAGGACGGGCGCAGCCAGATCATCTTCACCGAGATCCCCTATCAGCTCACCAAGGAGATGCTGCTCAAGCGGCTCGCCGATTTAGTCAACGGCGGGCGCATTAGCGGTGTGTCGAATATCGATGATTTCAGCGATCGCAAGCAGCCGGTGCGCATCGCGGTTACGGTCAAGAAAGGAGATGATCCCAACGTCGTCTTGAACCAGCTTTTCGAGTACTCACCTCTGCAAGACACATTCAGCGTGATCATGTTGGCCTTAGTCGACGGCAGGCCAAAGACATTGCCGCTGAAAGATTTCCTTCGACTGTTTGTCGAGCACCGGGTCAATGTCATCCGCCGGCGGACGCAGTATCAGCTACGCCAGGCGCGGCAGCGGGCGCACATCGTCGAGGGTTTATTGATTGCGCTGGCGTACATCGACGAGATCATCCGAGTCATTCGCAGCTCGGCAAATCCTCCTGAGGCCCGAACACGGTTAATGGGCATTGCCGTGTCGGCCGAGATCTTACGCCGGGCGCTTAATGACCCCGAGGCGAAGGAAGCCACGAACCTGACCCGAATGCAGGCCGACGCGATCTTGGCGATGCAGCTCCAGAGGTTGACGGGGTTGGAAGCCGACAAGCTAGCACAGGAATATGCGGAACTGAAGACCGACATCGCCAACTACGAACGAATCCTCGCTGATGAATCAGTGATCCTCGACCTGATCCGCACGGACCTGCGCGAGCTGAAAACCAAGTACGCCGACGCCCGGCGCACAGAAATCTCCGACGAGGAGGTGGGCGACTTCGACAAGGAAGCGCTCATTCGCGAGGAGTACATGGTCGTCACCGTGACGCATGACGGTTACATCAAGCGACTTCCCCCCAGCACCTACCGCGCTCAGGGGAGGGGAGGGCGAGGCATCGCCGCGACCAATACCAAGGAAGGTGATTTTCTTGAGCACATGTTTGTAGCGTTAACCCACGACTACATCTTGTTCTTCACTGATAAGGGGAAAGTTTACTGGCTCAAGGTCTACGACATACCGCTGGCAGCGCGCACGGCAGGCGGACGGGCCATCGTCAATTTGCTGCAACTGACCGAGGGTGAGCGGGTCACCGGGCTGGTTCCAGTGCGTGAGTTCCGGGAGGACGAGTGCCTGATGATGGTCACGCAGCGGGGAACGGTCAAGAAAACCGAGCTGGTGGCTTTTCGGCGACCGCTGGGGCGCGGGATCATCGCGCTGGGACTCGATGAGAACGATCACTTGATCGGAGTCGCCCGGACCAGGATTTGTGATCATGTAATCCTTTCTACACGTGATGGAATGTCTATTCGATTTGATGAGTCGCGGGTGCGATGCATGGGGCGGCCGGCATACGGTGTCAAGGGCATCGAACTCAGTGAGGGGGATGACGTAGTCGGCATGATCGTGGCCAATGGCGATGACGACCCGGCCAGTTTGTTGACGGTGTGCGCCAACGGATACGGTAAGCGGACCTTGCTAACGGAGTACCGCACCCAGAATCGGGGTGGTAAGGGGGTAATCGACATTCAGACTGGCGAGCGCAATGGGCCGGTTGTAGCCGTCAGCAAGGTAACCGACGCCGACGAGGTCATGATCACAACCACCGGTGGTATGGCAATTCGGACGAAGGTGAGTGAGATGCGAACGATCGGCCGCAATACACTAGGCGTACGGCTGATCAAGCTCGACGATGGAGACACAGTCAGCAGCGTAGCCAAGCTGCCCGAGGAGGAGTTGGTGGATGAGACGGCAACTGCTCCAGTAGGCCCCGGTGGTCTGGGCGAGGACGTAGCCGCCAAGCCTGCCGATGAGTCAGGCCCTGCTGTACCAGCCGAGCTTGGGGAACTTCCCATGCTCGGCGACGACGCGGCTGAGCCCGACGAATACCTTGACCGCAATGGTGAGGCCGACGAGCTTGGCCCAAAAACGCCGCCGGGGTCGTAACCGTTCGAGGCTTCACTGCAAACCCAGTGGCTTGGCCAAGCGGGCAACGACCGGGTAAGCTGCAGCCTGAACGGCAGACCCGTCGTCAGAGCAGAGCGTGGCTATAAGGAAATGAGCATGGACGGCACGATTTCAATCAAGCGCATCCTGGCGACGGGATGTTGCGGCTTTATCGGCGCAAACTTCGTGCGGTACCTTCTGGAAGCTGACCCAGCCGTCGAGATCACGAACCTTGATGCGCTCACTTATGCTGGCAATCTTGATAATCTGACGGGCGTCGACACAGATCCGCGATATCACTTCATTCAGGGAGACATTGCCGATCGGCCGCTGGTAATGAAGCTGGTTGCTGAGGGAAGGTTCGACGCGATTGTGAACTTTGCGGCTGAAAGCCATGTCGATCGTTCAATCAACGATGCGGCTCCGTTCTTGCGTACCAACATTGCAGGGACGCAATACTTGCTCGACGCCGCCCGGGCGGCCAAGGTTCCCCGGTATGTCCAGGTCTCGACAGACGAGGTCTACGGCACGCTTGGTCCTGACGATCCGCCGTTTTCTGAAACGACGCCGCTAACACCTAACAGCCCCTACGCGGCGAGTAAGGCTGGTGCTGACCTGCTAGTGCGTGCTGCACACCACACGTTCGGGCTTAACACAGTTATCACGCGCTGCTCTAACAATTACGGTCCGTATCAGTTTCCCGAGAAGCTGATCCCATTGTTTGTCACTAACATATTGGCGGACATCCCAGTTCCGGTCTATGGCGATGGGCGACAAGTGCGCGATTGGATCTACGTACTCGATCATTGTCGCGGCATTGATATGGCCCTTCGGCGCGGCTGCGCAGGCGAGGTCTACAATTTCGGTGGTAAGAGCGAGCGATACAATATCGATGTCACGCGTTCGATCCTGTTGCTCTGTGGCAAGCCTGAGAGCCTGATCCGCTACGTGACTGACCGTCCAGGACATGATCGCCGTTATGCGATTAATTGCTCTAAGGCAGAAGCTGAGTTGAACTGGCGTCCTACGGTGGCTTTTGAGGAGGGTCTGGCAGCGACGGTCAAGTGGTACAAAGGGCATGGCGGATGGGTCGAACGGGTACGTTCGGGAGCCTACCGTGCAGTGACGCTTTAATGCCGGGACGAGCGATCAGGGGACAAGAGGTCATTGCTTATGCGTGCGCTGGTGACAGGGGCCTCAGGGTTTGTGGGAGGTCATCTGGCCGAGCACTTAGTTGCCGCGGGTGACCAGGTGGTTGGCTTATCTGCTTCAGGGCAGTGGCCACCGGTCCTTGCGCACCTCGGGCACTGCGTGCGGCTTGAGCGGTTTGACCTGGTTGAACAGGACGAGGCCGAACTAGCTGAACTGGTCCGTCGCAAGCAGCCTGAGGTGATCTATCACTTGGCTGCGCAATCAAACCCACAAGGTAGTCTGGACGACCCGCGCGGTACGTGGATGTTAAACCTCGGGGGGAGCCTTAACCTGCTCGAGGCGGTAAAGGCGTCAGGCCAGAAACCCCGAGTGATCCTGGTGGGTTCAGGAGTTTGCTACGGCAATCCAGCGCCTGAGTTCATACCGGTAAGCGAGATATGTCCGCTCCGACCGAACAACCCCTACGCGGCCAGTAAGGCAGCGGTCGATATGCTTGGAATCCAGCATTACCTGGCTCATAATACAGATGTTGTAATGGTCCGGCCATTCAACCATGCTGGGCCACGACAATCGCCGCGATATGTACTGGCTGCACTGGCTGACCAGATAGTGGCTGTTGAACTGGGTCATCGTCCTTGCGTGGAAGTGGGCAATCTGGATGTGGTGCGCGATTTCACCGACGTTCGGGACGTAGTCCAGGCGTATAGACTCTTAGCCCTTCGCGGTCAGGCCGGTGAGATTTACAACTTGGGCACCGGCCACGGTACGAAGATCGCCATTGCGCTTGATTACTTGCGCTCGCTCGCGCGTGTTCCTGTCACCATTTCAGTGGACCCTGCACGTGTTCGACCGGTCGATCAACCTCTACTGATCGCCGATGCTAGCAAGCTTCGGGCTATGGTTGGCTGGGAGCCGTGCTACACCATAGAGCAAACCTTGGAAGATATGCTCGCGTCCTACCGCCAAATGCTTGTATAGCTTGAATTGGTTCTGGGATCGAACCGGTGGACTGTACAGATCAGCTCCCATGCCTCCCTGAGATCACGCAGAAGTTAGGATGCTTTCTTGAGATGTTTGTCGAACCAATCGGCGAATTGTGAAACGTCCTTGTCGAGCCCGAGCCAACCGTGTGCTGACCCCTTCTTGACAATCAGCTTGGTCTCGACACCAGCCTTCTTGAACTCCTCTATCATTCGTTCCGACTGCTGGATCGGAACAAGCGGGTCCTTATCTCCGTGGATGATGAGCGTGGGAGGATCGTCTTGTGTGACATGAGAGATTGGTGAGATCTCTCGAGCAATGTCTCGAAGCCGTTTCGGGTCGGTGATCGAAACCCAGAGCATGGTCTGCTTGTCAAGCTCTCGGTAATCAAAAGCGGCCCTGAATCGTGGATCATGATCCATCGCTCGGATCTTCTCGTTGCCGGTCTTGCCGTAGTTGAGAAAGTCTGTAGGCGGGAAAAAACACGCAACAGCTTGGACATGGCTGGATATGCGCTCTACAGGGTCGTTTGCCTTTGGGTTTCCGGCATCTGCGGCGGTTCCTAGCATAAGGGATAGGTACCCTCCAGCCGACGCTCCGGCGACTCCGATGCGGGTGGGATCGATGCCGTAATCGCTGGCATGAAACCGGATGAACCGCACGGCCCGTTTCATGTCCTCAACGATCTCGGGTACCGTGTATCGCGGCTGACTGCCGTGGACCACGGCAAAAACCGTGTAGCCGCGATCGGTAAACGGCTGGACAAAAGCTGGTAGGATTGCCTCGTGTGAGGAAAAAAAGCCGCCGCTGATGACTACAACGACGCCGATGCCGTTGACATCCCCCTTGGGCGTGAAGATATCCATGGTCAGCGCAGTGCCAAACTTACGGCCGTAGATGATGTCTTGTTTGCGGTTGAAGGGTAAATCGGCCGCCAACCCCGTTGACGAAAACAGGCTTAACCATGTGCCCAAACCAAGGATGACAGTTCTCTTAACGCAATTCATCGCGAAACCCCCAGCAGGTCGAAGCTTGATGCAAGCCTAGCTCTATATTTTCAGTGCGCATTGAAGCTGATCTTATCATCCCGCGCTGCGAAAGGCACCGTCCTGCAATGACTACACTTCAAGTGGACACACCTGGGCCAAGCAGCTCGGGTTATGTCCTTGTTCCTCGTCGGGACGGTTCTTATCATGAGCAAGCACTGAGATTGTTACGAATCAGTCGCATCAGCCTGGACGAGTAAGAGAAGCGAAATTAATTCACTTGCCGGTGTAGGGGAACGGCGGACATGGCTACGAGTAACTACCTTGCAGTGGATTTTGGGGCTGAAAGCGGCCGTGGATTAGTCGGTCGCTTTGACGGAGAGCATTTGGAGTTAGAAGAGGTTCATCGCTTTACCAACGGCCCGGTCCGGCTGATGGATACACTCTACTGGGACTTGCCTCGGCTCTTTGACGACCTGAAGACGGCGCTCGGCAAGGCGATCAGATCTGGTGGCGCACTTAGCGGCGTTGGTGTGGACACATGGGGTGTAGATTTTGGGCTAATTGGCCGAGGTGAAACGCTACTTGGCAACCCCGTACACTATCGAGATGCTCGAACTAACGGCATGCTTGAGGTTGCATTTCAGCGCATACCGCGGGCACGCATTTATGAGCTTACCGGCTTGCAATTTCTGCCTTTCAATACCCTCTATCAGCTCTTGGCGCTGGCACGATCAAGATCACCACTGCTCGAAGTCGCTGAGACCTTGCTCATGATGCCAGATCTATTTGGTTGGCTCCTGACCGGTCGTTGCGTGGGCGAGCGCACAGATGCGTCAACAACTCAGTTGCTCGACCCGTGCACCGGGGTGTGGTCGAATGAGCTGTGCCAGACCTTGGAATTACCTCGCTCGATTTTGCCTGAACTGGTCGAGCCAGGAAGTATATTAGGACCATTGCGCCGATCAGTAGTGGATGAGGTTGGCTTGACTCATTCAGTAACGGTTATCGCTCCGGCTACTCATGATACAGCGAGCGCAGTTGCTGCGGTACCAGTAGTCCATGCATCACAGTCACAACCATCGGGCCAGTCACCACCGGACTGGTGCTACCTCAGTTCGGGTACATGGTCGCTCCTAGGCGTTGAGGTATCGCGTCCCGTGATCAACGCGGAGACGATGAGATACAACTTCACAAATGAAGGAGGCGTAGCAGGAACGACACGGCTCTTGAAGAACATCATGGGGCTCTGGCTCGTTCAGGAATGCCGACGCACCTGGATGCGCGGCGGCCATGATTTGCCGTATGAAGAACTAACTGCTCGTGCCCAAGCCGCTTTCCCATTTGCGGCTTTGATCGACCCTGATGATTCTAGCTTCCTCGCGCCGGGAGATATGCCAGCGCGGCTAATCGAGTTCTGCATTCGGACTGGTCAAACGCCCCCACGGGATGAGGGTGCGATGGTACGGTGCTGCTTGGAGAGTCTGGCACTCAAGTATCGCTGGACGATCGATCGCCTCGAGAGCATTTTGAACACGAAGATCAAGACAATCTACGCAGTCGGCGGCGGTACGAAGAACAGCTTGCTTTGCCAGTTCACGGCGGATGCATGTGGGCGGATCGTCCATGCTGGTCCCATCGAAGCAACGGCAGTCGGTAACATCATGATGCAGGCCCTGGCTTACGGACAGGTCGGCTCCATTGCTGACCTGCGTACGGTAGTTGCCCAGTCATTCCCCGTGACGATTTACGAACCGCATGACACGGCTATCTGGGTTGAAGCTGTTGGTCGGTTTGCCACACTCGTACCAGCTTAAGTAATCCTGGGCGGGCGAGCGCACGTCAGGGTTTGTTGGATCTGGGAGAGTCATCTTTGACGGGTGGAATTGCAAAACCAAAATCACGGGTCACTGATGAACTCGGATCGGACTCAAGCCTCGTCGCGCGATCGTCATGACCATCGGGTCGAGCGCTGTAGAGAAGCTAGGTACCTGGCTTAGCAGTATGAACACCAGGTGGGGCTGCATGCGGAGCAGAGTGCAGAGGAGGGACGTGCTGCCCTTGCGTCTGAGTATAACTAAACTGCTGCCCCGAGTAGGGGTCGTCCGGCAGAAACGATAGCTCCTGGGTGCTGGCAACTCGAGCCGATCCGGGAACTGGCCGTCGTGACTAAGTTGCCAGGCGCACAGAGCAAGAATCCGTACGAGCGCCCGCCGAGCGACCTCGTTAAGGTCATCCTGACGGATATGGGAAGTCGTATGGCGGCGCAACTGCTCCAGGAGTGGTGCTGTCGTCATCGCGTCGGAGGAAAGCCTTGAATGGGCTGTGAGCTCAGGCCGTTGCCACGGCTCCAAGGCAACAAGGGCGAGCCCCTAGGCACTGCAACTCAGTTGGCACGGTAAGCTCATACCTACTCCCAAGGCGTCGTCAGAAGGGTACTCAAGATCCATTCTTGTGATCTGTCAAGTTGGCCAGTGGTTGGCATAATGTAAAACTCCCAACGCTACGGGCTCGTGTTGGTAAATACTAACCCGCGTCATGATCAGGCCGTGTATCTAAGCTGGTTCGTGCAAGTAACTAGCACATGGCGGCAAAATCCCCTATGTGACTCGTCGACGAGACGCTGGCTACCAGGTAGATTGAGCAGTGAAACCTGCGTCATCCGGCGCTACTGACGACCTAGAAAGGACCAGTGATGTCCAATCCCGACTTCCAGCACATCCGCCTGAGCAAGGTGAAGGATATTGTGCTTGTCGAGATCGTGACCAAGGACTTGAAGGGACCGAAGCCAGCCAGAGAGCTCGGAGCCGAGCTCAGCCAGGTTCTTCACCAGGAAGGGATACACCGCCTCGTCGTGGACTTCCGTAAGAACCGGTATCTCAGTAGCTCAGGTTTTGCTGTTCTCTTTAACCTTGTGAACCAGGTTAAAGCAACAGGTCGCGAGGTTAAGTTTTGCGGTATGGTTTCAGAGATACGCTTGGGTGCCGGGGTCGTTGGCCTTGATAAGGTTGTCGAAATCCACGACAGCGAAGACTCAGCGATGCGCGCGTTCTCTTGAGTGCAGTCTATGATGTGTGGGCGAACGGTCTAGGCCCCCGATGGTGAAGATAAGCAGGCTTATTGCAGATTGCTCCAGGCAATTAGCTGGACCTCAGGGCTGCAGGAGCGATAGCTGCGTTGGCCTACTCCCATCGTACTTGCTCAGAGCAATAGCTACTTCTGGGCCGCGAGTGCTTGCTTCGCGTGAGGGTATTGCGCAGAAGCAAAGTATTGCCGGACGATCTCCCGGTATTTGGCATATCCCTCATCTTGCTTGCCGTTTTGAAAGAACCTCAGTGCAGCCGCCCAGGCTTTCTTTGCAGGCTCTTCCTGACGGGTGCGCAGCTCGGTAAAAGCGACCATTACCTCAGTTGCCGCCGCTGCAAACTCGTAATTGGCGCGGAAAGCGAGGAAATCATCGATCCATGAGCCATCCTTAGTCTGGCAAATCAGGGGCAGGAAGTTCGCAGCATCAGGAACAGCCTTGGCGTCAATGGAGCGGGCTAGCTCGCCAGCACGGCGCTTTTGGGTGTTGTCGAGCGCGAGAGTTTGCGCGGTGTAGTGCAGCTACGGCATCGCGATACCGGCCTTTGTCAAGCTGTGCAGCAGCGAAGTCGAGCAGCGTGGCAGGACTACTTGACGCGTGAGCCTCGAGCCAATGAATAGCCTAGTCGACAGGTAGGCGTGCGAAGATATGACCCGCGGTGTCGTCCGTGAAAAAGCGAAATGCAGGCCACCCAGCGTCACCGAACAGGCTTGCTGCATGCTGGCCAGCGCCAAAGCCCATGATCGGGTCGTTCTTGCCGTGAATAATTGCCAAGGGCACTGTCCGTTGCGCCCGGCGCAATGCTAGGTCGGTGTAAGCAGCCGGGTCACATTGAAAGATTACACCACACGATATAGGAAAGGCTCCAGCCAGCAACTCGGGTGAGTTCATTAACAGGCTATAGGTTAGAAACCCCCCTGTGAATGCTCGCCTACTAAGTAGTGGTCGATCGGATAAACCGTCTTGAGTTCAGCCATGGCTTTGCTTATGAGTGCCGGACTTTCACGGTCTGTGCCCAGCAAACCGCGGTGGGTGCTCTGGCCCACGTAGTTGGCGTAGCTATAGTTAAAGCGCGAGTCCTCGCTAATATTAGACGCGGTTGTCACCGTTAAGGCCCAGCAACAAAAAGTCCCTCGCGAATTCAGGCCATATACTGGCGATCGTACTTACATAGCTTCGGCCGTTCATATTTGAGCCGTGCAGGATCAGGACAGTAGACCACTTGCGGGTGGAGTCGGTCTTGTAATCCCGGGGAGCACGGATGGCGTATGTGAGCAAGCTGCGCGTCGACGCATCGATCTGGAACTCGCCGTCTCCCTTAGCTTGGCCTTCTTCAAACTCAAGGGTTAGCGTGTTTCGCTTTGCTGTGCCGTGGAGAAAATGCTGTCCACCAGTCCCCATAGGTGCCCGCTACCTTCTCTCCGTTCTGCTCCAGTTTGACGATACTGATGGTGGTGCGCCATTCACCCTGAAAAGCGCTGTTCGGCCTGTCATCCGTCGTCATAACAGCACTAGCAAGTACGGCTACGATGGCAAGGGCTGGCTACATCGAATCGCTCCAGCTTGAGTGTCGCGACCGTTGACCTTCCAAGCACCCTACTTGTTTGCAAGTGCGCCCCGAATATTTTTCGGGCCGGCCTGGAACGGGTCGGTAGCTGCAGATGTACGGTGAATGATAAATAACTCGTGATCGAGGACAAGAGATAATCGGTCACCAACGGCGATGCTGTCCTCGGCTCTATAAGTTGGCCAATGAGTGGCGATGATGGAGACCGCTAACGACGAGGGTAAGCAGTGCACCAACGATAGCGATTAGCGAGACTGCGACCGAACGTGCCAGCAGAGTTGGCCGATAGTGAACCTTGACATGACGTCGCCCGGAACCGGATAGCGGAATTCCCTGTAACCCTCCGTCAACCCTAAGCACTGGCTGGTCTCGACCTCCATCGAGCTGATAGGTCCACCCTGGATAGTAGGTCCGCCGGAGGATCAGGATGCAGGCACCATCGTGCAGAACTACGGCCGCTTGGCCATCCCAGCTCTCAACATTCGCTGTTTGAGCAGCGTCGCCAGCAAACGGCAGTGGCGAATCACCGGGAAGGAACCAAGCTTCCTCTGGCCGGTCTAGTACGGAGAGTTCGGTGTAGAGCCCACCCCAGTTCTCCGCTGTGTACATGCGCCGGGCGATCCAAGCCGGTGGAAAGGAAGTCCGTTCGCTGACAATCTTCCAGGCGCGATGCTTATGACTGCTAGGGCTCCCCGTACCCGCCATCAACACGTTGAGTTCAGGGTCAACAATCTCTGCCAAAACCGTAGCTCCGTGCAGATCATCGGTATCTTCCCAAATACTGTGTGTGACTCCGAGTCGCCGTTGCCATCGCCGTTCGATATCCGCGAGTCGCCCGGGAGGCTTCATCGTTGACTCTAGGAGATAGTTAGGTGGCGGCGGGGTGATGCCTATATTGGGGTAGGCTACCGCCTGACCTGCGTAGATCGGAAGGTTGAGTAAACGACCGCCGATCAAGCCCGCACCACGGAGCGCGGCAAGTTTCGTCAAAACTGGACTTGCGCTCGGTAGGTGAATTGCCCAGTGCCATTCTACTGACCCGGTGTAGTAAAGGCCCGAGAGTTCCAGCGCAGCAATGGAAAGTGGTGCCCAAGCACCAACTTGCTTAAACCGCCAGCCGATAATTGCTGCCAGACCAAGCACCCAGGCTAAACCCACAGTTGCAAATCGCAGGGCGATCGTATCAGCCTGAAAGCTGGCTTGAACCAGAGACGCGCTTGCCCATTTAATCGACCAAGCCCACGCAAATGCGCCGACCAGAACGGCTAGCGCCAACCCGCCCCAAAAGCGCTGCCGAGTGATCGCATGATCCAGTCCATGGCCAGCGAAGAGTGCGAGCCCAAGGCTCGTCAGGAGCGTATAGCGAGCTGGTGCACGGAACCAGCCAATGCCTGGCAGTTGCGAGACCAGAATAAACCCGTCGGGCAACCATCCGGGCAAAGTTGCCAGCACAAGTGACAGTGGAACAATGACCCGCCAGATGGCCAGGCCCCGGTGCCGCAGCGCTGCAGCAGCACCGACAAAGGCGAGGAGCAACACCACGACCCCTACGTAGGCGCAGGCTTCACCTGCGGTTGTTCCGTGCTGAGCCCAGTAGATTTCTCCGAGACCTCGTGGCCGGCCTAGGTACACTGCTGGCAGTGCGAATTGCGCCACGTGGGCTGGCGGCAGCAAATGGTTAGCGAGATACTTCGGCCGACGATCAAACCCTGAGACGAGGGTCATCTCCCAGGTTAGTCGTAGTTGTATCCAAGCAATGGCAGCTCCCCATATAAAGGCTGCTGTCAAACCCCAGACGCGTCGTAGCCTACAACTGATGGTTTGTCCGCTAGTGAAGACTCGCCAGACACCAGTCAACAGAGCCAAACCCCCGGTCCACATCTGGATCTGGAAATGGCCTAGCGTGATCTGAGCTCCCCAGGCAAGTGCTAACCCCGCCAGCCAAGCCCATTGACCACTCATTGCATAGCGGTCGGCCAGAAGCAGGCAAAGGGGTAGATACGGCATAGCACTATAGAACGGTTCATGGACCGCGTGAACCGCCTGAAAGCCGCAAAGCGAGAAACCGATTGCGGCGAGCGCTGAGCCAGCCTTACTGATTCCCAAAACCCGGGCGTAGCTATAGGTCAGCGCAACAAGTGCCAGCGCATGTAACCACAGCGAAAGCTGGTAGGCTGTTGGCACATCACACAGCCAGTACAGCAGCCAGTTAAGCGGATAGAATGCGGCAACGTGACTTTCAGCGATGAGGGGGATGCCAATGCCGAAGTAATCGCTCCAAAAAGGTAGCTGTCCAGTTGCGAGGGCACGGGCTAGCTCAGTTTTGATCGGCTGGTACATAAGCTCAGGATCGCCGCCCAGGGGTGCGAAACCAAGCAGGACGGGGCTCAGGACAATTCCCACGACACAGACCGCTACCAGTAGCCATCGATTGGTTATTATCCACAGCATGGCTAGGGTTCTGGTTCAGACATTGGGTGAGCGCATGTATTAACGGCCCCGAATTACCCGGCACAGCGCTTATGGGCAAGAGCTGCTAAGTCTTTGGAAGTGCTTCCTCAAGGTCCTCCAAGGCCGCTGCCAGCGATGGGGTCAAGGCTGACATCGTCAATCCACAGTTCGCCAACATCAGTATCGCCTACAATCTTGAATTCTAGCGTTATGATCGTTGCCTCAGGCTCGGTCTGAATGACGTGCTCGACCTTAGTCCAACGGCCTACAGTCTTTAAGGTTTGCTCGAAACTTCCGCTGTTGAGCTTGCGCCAGGAGGTGGGTGTGTCCTTATATTGGGCGAAACCGAGGCGGCATTCTCCCTCTGTACCCGCTGCGATCAGGTACCAGAAACGGAGGCGCATCTTGGTGGTGTAACGCACTGGCCGTTCAGGGTACCGGTAGCATTGGTGGCCTGGGATATGTGCCTCTATGTGCAGGCTGTCAGGTGGCGAGACGAAGTGCCGGGTATCACGGCGCTCAACCGGGGGCTCAGGCCAGGCAAACCTTGGCTGAGCAAGATATTGCTCACAGTTAAGTGGCACGACGTCTTGGACCGAGACCGGGCCTAGCTTGACTTCGACAGCCGACATGGACAACAGCGGGTCGTAATCTCCATAAAGAGTATGCTGGTGCTCTAGTCGAAGGCGAACATGTACGATGGATCCCGGACCTAGGCTCAAGGGAAGGAACATCTTTGGCTCGGGAGTACTAGCCGCCAATCGTGAGCTGAGTCGCGACGGTATACTTATTGGTGCACCTGAAGAGTTGCCTGTGGACCTCCGGTCTTCGGTCACTATAGAGACCAGCAGTCGCTGGCGGCATCGGTGCACATCATCTGCGGCGGGAATGACATCTGTGACGTCAGAAAAGTCAGGTCCATGGGCAATGACGAGGGAGCACCAGCGTGGGACAGCGTGGCTAGCCACGCGCGAATTGGAGACCCAACCCTCAACACGGATCGCAATTTCCTCAGGCAAAACGATTATGCCCGTTTGACTGGTGTACCGGAGCCGATAGTCAACGACCCATGCACCCTGATCTTGGGTTATGCATCGCTGGCTTATGGCAAGCTGCCCTGGCTGTGTGGTTATCTCGTTGGCACCGGCTGGAATCGTGAGAAGCGCACCCAAGACGGCAGTGAGGCATACCTGGGAATGGAAGCGCTTAGTATGTCTGGGCGTGGAACCCAGGAACTGTGCGCTGGTTTTCCCAAGTGGACCACTTTGAGTTGCCAACCGCGACAGGTTATTGACGAGCAATGATCGATAATATAAATCCATGATTTATTAAATCCTTCCTTGGAGACAAGGCTAGAGCAATACTCCAGCGTGACCATTCCTCCATGGCCTGCTTAAGTGAAAGCTCATGCTGGTGGTAGTTAGGTGACTCATTAGCTCGGTCAGCACACAGCGACCTTGGATGCGGAGAGCAAACTATCCTCTATATTTACATGGCCCCCTTCCAACAGTGATCTCACGTCGCAAAAAGACGACAATGATCACTCGGAGCTGTGCCCAGTGCTCAAGCTCATAGTCTAGCTGTGCTCTGAAGCATCTCCGGCTAACTGGCCGCAGCTTCGTGCTGGGGCACGGTCAGTCATCATCGAAATCAATCTCAGCTCCAGGGCCGGTGTCGCCGTCAGCAGGGGAGAAGTGTGCTGTGGAGGTAGCGCAGCGGTCAAGAAACCTAGGTAGGAAGCGGTCGAGGAACACAGCCACTGCGATCTGGGTAGTGGCGTTGTCCATACCCCAGATACTGGCACGTAATTCAGCCAGATCAGGGTCCATCTGGATGAAGTAGCGCTCATTATAAGCTAACGATACAGGCACTTCTTCGAGCCACTTGTGCGCAAGGGCATTGACACCCGGACCACCTAGGGAGATGGTAGGCAAGCGCTGAAGTGCCTCGTCATGGATCCACCGAAAATCGGCGATGACTCGAATGAGGTAGTCATTAACACCTTGCGGCGCAGGCTGGGTAGCCTCGTGCAGCGATTGCTCGATCTGCTGTTTTAGGTAGTATCCAAGAGGACGATCCATCTCCTCAGCCCGCAGTGTGCTGCCGGTGACGATTAAGAGCAAACGAAGTGGCGTTTCTGTAGCCATTGACGGCCCTTCTTTAGCGACCGACCAAGGGCTCCTAAGCAAGCCCAGACGACGTGCTGCCTAGTTTCGCTGGCAGCCGACCTAGATCTGATCAAGGGCACCCGGTTAGCATCAGCTCGTCTGATTATAGATCAGATTGACTCGTGCGTTCACCTCCCTTCCGCTTTCGGTAGAAGCTTGGATCTGACGTTACAGCTAATGAAGACCTTCTCTTGCTCACTCTTGGCGTGGTGTAGCTGGTAATGCTGTCTGGCTGGTGTGCCAGAGTACGATTCGGCGCAATGCAGCTTGTACTGCCTCAGCCGGTGTAGTCCCCTCGGCTTCGAACCGCTGACTTATAGCTTGCCGGCCAGCCAAGGGGATTAGACAGGCAAACACAACCCGGTCGCCAGTGTCCCCCTCGATGCTGAACCGGTTGACACCTAAGGCTCTCATCTTCCGCACGAGAATGGCCCAATCGTCGGTTTTGTCTCCCCGCAGTTGGGCTGCTGATATACCCGGCGGTGTGGCTTCCTCAGAGCGGGGTGTCATTGGGAGTAGCTCCGTAATGGCGCTTGAGACAGCAGATGCTGAACCTGTGCCACCTGAAGCAGCTCGCCCGGGTAGTCTCCCCTGTGCCGTGTTAGCTCGCTTGATGCCTGGATCCTCGAGCACAGGGGTGCGTTCGGCAGCCTGTAGCTGAAACCGCGCGGGTGAAGTCAATGGCGGTGATGGTACAGAACGCACTGCCGCCTGAGTGAATTCTACAGGAGGTGCTGATGCCATTTTCTGTACGTGCGTACCTAACGTTGGTGATACTGCTGGACTGGAAGCTTCACCCTCACCGAGCACGGAGGGTGTGGGGGCAATTGGTCCTTGCATCGGCTCGGCCTGCGGCTTCGATGGTAGCGCCCTGACGATGTTAGAATCGCTGTTGGCTCCAGCCTTGAGTTCGATTGAAGCGATGTCGCCCTCATTTGAGGTCAGGGGCGCAAGAGCCTAGCTTGAACCCGCTGCAGGGCTGGCCCGTTGACGAGCGCCCACCTGCGAACGCAGCGGCTGTGAGCACAAGAACAACAGCAACTTGGCGCACGGTCATGGCCTCCTTGCCTTGGCCCATGCAACTGCAAGGTTTGCCTTGTCAAACCAAGCCTATCCGCGATAATCGATGTTAGGTCACAAGGGTTCGTTGTACGCGACGAATACCCTGGGGTATAGGCCATCCATAACCCCGGTAGTACAGGTCAACACGGGCGTACTTTAACGTGATGAGCGAATGAAACAAGCCCAGTCAGATCAAGTTAGATATCGTCCCGCTGACCCTGCGTGGTCACATAGCCCTCATGTACGCGGTTGGCGGCAACGCACCGATAATCCACCCGATACCAGCGCGCAGGAGACGAAGGTATCGTGCTCATGGTCCTTAGGCATGGTATTTCTGGCTTTGCTTGGAGTGCTCTGGTTTGCGATCTCACTGCCGTTTCGTATCGTGTTCCGGCTTATTGCCTGGCTTGGGCGGCTTACAGCCCTCGTGCTGGGGTTCTCACTTATGGTGCTGGGTATAGCTCTTTGGGCTGGACCCTTTTTCTGGATCGGAATTCCGCTGTTCGTCAGTGGACTACTGCTTACGCTCCACTGTCTGGACTGACCCTCTGTGTTGCGGAAAGGTCATGCACCCTGCGCCGATCTATCTGGATCATAATGCAACGACGCCTCTCGATCCCGATGTACTTGAGGCAATGCGGCCTCTGTTTCTTGCTGGTGGAAATGCTGAGAGCCGGCATGCGTGGGGTCGATCAGCCAGGCGCGCGTTGGAGGTAGCCAAGGAAAAGGTCGCAGAAGTCCTGGGGGCTGATCCAGGTGAAGTGGTTTTTACATCCGGCGGAACTGAGGCCAATAATTTGGCGGTCTTTGGCTTGGCAGGTGCCGAGAGTTCACCGGGGCATGTTATCACCAGCCCGATTGAACATCCCGCGATCACCGAGCCGGTAGCCCGTCTTGAAGCGGCCGACTTCAAGCTTGACCGCCTACCAGTTACTCCCAGCGGCATCGTTGATGCGTCTCGAGTTACGTCATTGTTTCGAGCCGATACCCGGTTCGCTACTTTGATGCTGGCAAACAACGAGACCGGCGCGATCCAGCCGGTTAGCTACCTAGCAGCTCAGGCTGCAGAGCGAAAGGTTCCAGTACACACCGATGCTGTGCAGGCTGTCGGTCGAATTCCGGTTCATTTTCGTGATCTGGGTGTAACAACCCTGGCGGCAAGTGCTCATAAGTTCCATGGTCCAGTCGGTGTCGGCCTACTTTTAGTTCGCGGTGACCATAAGCTTGGCTCACGGCTTTTTGGAGGCGGACAGCAGCAGGGACGGCGCCCGGGAACTGTCCCTGTTCCGCTGGCTATTGGCCTCGCAGCAGCTCTCGAGAGATGGGACAAGGAATCAACAGCTCGCATGGCTCGCTGGGTTCGATTGCGCGATCGTCTCGAGGCGGGCTTGATCACTGCTTTTGGCGCTAGGCAGGTCATCCGCAACGGACCAGACAGACAGGAAGAGCGCCTTCCCCAGACAGTAAACCTGGGGTTTACTGGTCTTGATGGTGATGTGCTCTTGATGCAGCTCGACATGGCAGGTGTTGGGGTTTCGCTTGGATCAGCTTGTGCCAGTGGCGCAAGTCGACCGTCTCCGACACTTATGGCTATGGGAGTCGCCGACGACCGCCTACGATCGTCGGTTCGTTTCAGTTTCGGGGTTAACACTACGGAGTCTGAGATCGACGAGGCCATCATACGCATCAGGCAGGTTGTGCAGAACAGCAACCGCGGTGAGTTGCAGGCTTTGTGATCAGCCGAACTCACGCGAGCCTTGCTGCCATCAGTCTTCTACCACGATGTGCTACAAGTTTTGCTTAAAGGGCCTGCTCACCGCACGCCAGCGGGCAATTTATGTATGATAACCTGCGGAGGCCACACCTTGAGGAACGATCCGAACGCTGAGTACAATTCAAACCAGTGGGATTTGATGGCTAAAGGAATGAAAAGCCCAGCAAGATTACGGGGTGTCCTTTGAGTTCGAATGTCTGGACTGAAACCGACCCGGACCTGAATCGCCAGCGTGGTGCGTTAGTCGAAGCGCTTTGCGCTTATGGTCGTGTAGCAGTGGCCTTTTCAGGGGGAATCGACAGTACAGTTGTAGCCCAGGCGGCCTACGAGGCGTTAGGACCGGCATCGATTGCGGTGACGGCAGTCTCTGAAAGCCTCGCATCGGGTGAGCTTGAGGAAGCTCAAGCACTTGCGCACCACATAGGGATCCGCCACAGGGTGATCCGAACTGAGGAGTTTGCCGATCCGAATTACACGCGCAATGATGCCAACCGATGCTACTTTTGTAAGAGCGAACTGTACACGCGGTTGACGGCAATGCTGGAAGAACTAGGGGTAGATGTAATCGTGTCAGGGGCAAATACCGACGACGTAGGCGACTATCGACCAGGTCTGCGTGCAGCAAGCGAGCATGAGGTTCGCCACCCGCTTCAGGAGTGTGGGTTGGGCAAGGCTGACGTCCGTGGGCTGGCCAAAGCCTGGGGCCTCCCGACCTGGGACAAACCGGCGACACCATGTTTGTCAAGCCGGATCGCTTATGGTGAAGAAGTGACTCCCGAGCGCGTCGCGATGATCGACCAAGCTGAGCAGTGGCTGCGTCGCCACGGTTTGCGGCGTGCTGCGCGTGCGCTATCACACGGGAGATCTAGCCCGTATCGAGCTTCCGCTGGACGAACTGCCTCGGTTTGTCGAACTTGAGCTTCGCGGCGAATTGATACGAGCCTTCCACGCCCTGGGTTTTAAGTTCGTCACGCTTGATCTGGAGGGCTTTCGCTCAGGTAGCCTCAACCGTGTCGTACCTGTAGAAAATCTGCTCCGGGGAATTAACCGTGATGCGCTTCAGGCTACGCGCAGTTGAGCGTGCGCAGCCCAGGAGATTAAGCGTACTCATTTCTTACGGCCATGACCTGCCAACCACTAGGCGCCCATCATGCCCCGGGTCAGTTGTCGGTGCGGGGAGAAACTGAAAATCTTGCCCGACAGTCCTGAGCGGATTGAGTGTCCCCAGTGCGGTGCACGCATCCGGCTACGTCGGCCCATGCCTAAGGGCACTGACGGCGACGGCTACCTACGATTCCTCTGCCCATGTGGGCGCCGGCTGAAAGTTCTCGCTGCTGATCGGCCGGTTGCCGGTAGGTGTCCTGACTGCGGTCGAGTTGTGCCCGTTCCCACGTCCATTAAGCCGGGCATTGACTCAGGGCAGCCCAAACAGCTTGGGCAGGCTGACCCTGATGTGCGGACTGCAGAACTCGATGCCAATGACCTGGCGCAGCTCGAGCAATGGGCTAACCGCTGTCTGACTCAAGCGTCGCGTCGCGCCGAACCCGGTATCAGTTCAACTGCGCTTACAACTGCGGCACCAGAACGACGTCTCAGACGAGCAAATGGAGTCTGGATCTCCGCCTGGGCCCACGACATCCGTGGCCAAGTTCGAGGCG
This sequence comes from uncultured Isosphaeraceae bacterium, assembly GCA_963830625.1. Lineage (GTDB taxonomy): Bacteria > Planctomycetota > Planctomycetia > Isosphaerales > Isosphaeraceae > CAWHMZ01. The sequence goes on from CAWHMZ010000012.1 coordinate 224,187, forward strand.
GGCTTACGCGTCTGTCCTCGGTGTAAGAAGCCAGTTCACTTGGGTGCCTTGACCTGCCGCGACTGCGGAACCCCGGTGCTGCGCTCGTAGGTGCGGCTGCAGAGATTTGCAGACTTTTGTAGATTGCCAGGCTGGCGTGTTTCATCCAGTTGCACGGCCTGGACAGGATAGTTGGAGCGACGCGAGGCGATTATGGAGACATTGCTGTTTCCAGCGTTGTCGGCTGATCAACTTAACCACAGTTGAGGGCCGGTGTTCCGTGGTCAACCCGGAGCAAGTTGAATGTTGGCGGTAACGATTCCGCTAGCCCATGTTTGACATATCCACCGCTGCCGCGGCCGGCACGCCGCGAGCAAATGCCTGTTTTTTCAGGGTCTGCGCGGCTGGGCTCCGCCAAGCGTAGTGACAACTGATACCGAAGTTCACCGAATTCCTTCGCGTTTTGACCTTGAACGTGCGAAACTGAGTCGTGATACTCTGCGCGATGCCCGGCCGGACGTGCCGGATCCGCTTCGCCAGCGAGGCCATCGCACGCTCATGTACCCCAGAACGGTCAAAATCCGCTCCAGTAACGGCACCATCAACGAGTACATCCGCATCGTCGAAGCCTACCGCGAAGATGGCAAAGTCAAGCAACGCGTCGTTGTAGACCTCGGCAGGAAGGATGTGCTGCTAGCGATGCTGCCCAAGCTGCAGCGCTTGCTCCGCGGAGAGATCGAGCCGGAGGACAGCACCTCGAGCGACCTGAAAGTCATCGATGCCTCCACCTGGGGGCCGGTACTCGTCGTGCGGACCCTGTTTGACCAGCTTGGCCTTTGGAGCATCCTTGACCGGTGCCTGCGGCGGGGACGAGCCAAGGACGGGCGAGCCAAGGACGTGTCATTCACCGATCAAGCCTTTGTGCTCATAGCCAACCGGCTGATCCGTCCCACCAGCGAACATGGGCTCGCCGGCTGGCTGGAGACTGACCTCGTTTGCGACCGCATGGGGCGTCGCTTCTTGCCCAACTGGCACCGGCGCAACCGAGTCCGGGTGCACCCCAGCCAGCTCGCGGCCTGGTATCGCACACTCGATCAACTGTACAAAGCCAAGGAGCGGATCGAAGAGGCACTCTACCACCAGCTCCGCGACCTCTTCAGCTTCAAGCCGGATCTGATCCTGTACGACATCACCAGCACCTATTTCGAGGGGGCTGGCCCCCGCGACTTCGCCAAACATGGTTACAGCCGCGACGGCAAGCCGCGCAACGTTCAGGTCGTGGTGGGCGTGGTGATGGTTGCGGGCTGGCCGATCGCCCATCACGTTTGGCCCGGAAACCGAGTGGATCACGAAACGGTCCAAGAGATCGTCGCCGACTTGCAGAAGCGATTCGGCTTCGGCCGAGTCGTGTTCGTCGGCGACCGCGGTATGGTCACCGCGGAAAACCTCGAGTCGCTCAAGCGCGCTGATCACAGCTTCGTGGTCGGACTGGACCGGCGACGAAACCGTGAGCTGAAAGGATGGCTCGACCTCCTTGACGACACGAAATGGGTCGATTGTCCCGTCGGAATTAACGCTCAAGAGCGGCAGATCGATCCGCCGCGCACGCGGGCCCAGGAGGTGGCCTCGGGCGATCCTGGGATGCGCGTGATCATCGTGGACTCCGATGAACGACGCCAGTACGAACAGGCCATGCGCCAACGTTCGATGGATCGGACCCGTCAGAAGCTCGAAAAGCTTGAGGCACGGGTCCGCGCAGGGCGGATCAAGGATCGCGACAAGATCATCAAGGCCGCCGAACGGATTCTGGGCAAGAATCACGGACAGCGCTACTACAGCTACGACGTCAACGGCGGCGGCGCGTTCGAGTTCCGCGAATGCATGGCGCTGCAACACGAGAAACGAATCGAGGGAAAATATGTCATTGCGACCGCCGAGAAGTCATTGAGCGTTCTGGACGCGGTCGCGATCTACAAGGACCTCGCTGACGTTGAACGTGCGTTTCGGCACCTCAAGGACGTCATGGCAATGCGCCCGATCTATCATCAAATCGAGCCCCGGGTCCGAGCCCACGTCTTTGTCGCTGCGCTGGCGCTCCTGGTACAACGACTCCTCGACCGGCGATTGCGCGACGCTGGCATCGAGTTCTCCTCGACACGCGCGATGGAAGCCCTGTCAACGGTACGCCACGTGACGTTTCGGGTCGAAGAAGAGGGGAAACGCGCGGGGGTCGCCGGTGGGTCGCCCGACGCCCGGCGCGTCCTGAAGGCCCTGAAGATACGTGAGCTCCGGCCGCCGCCGCCTCCTGCGGAGCTCGCGGCCACGGTGATGTAGTGACTAATCGCAAATTCGGGGATTGCGCCGTAAGGACTTACGACGCGATATGTCAAACATGGGCTAGTGCGTTTTGCGGGTGCACAGACTTCTCACAACGGGTAAGTTTCGTTAGGATCTTTGATTTGAACGAGTTCACAATTCACGGATCGGTCAGGGAGACACGGTATGCCGGTCAGCCCTCTTCCTCGTTGATGAAGGAAGAGACGATTTCGCAGTTCCTGCACACTTCTGTGGGTCTTTTGAGCATCTGGGATTCATGACTCGGACGTGGATCTAATAGCGAGGCTCCCATGGATAGCGAACGCAATCTGCTCTTCGGCGTGGTTGCTTTTCAGAATGGCGTCGTTGATGCTGATGGTTTGACTGAGACATGTGCTGACTGGGCTGCAGAGCCAACCCTCCCGCTTGCAGATCTGCTCGTTGATCGTGGGCTGCTAACAGTCGAGCAGAGGACCGAAGTTGAACGGGCGGTAGAAATCGAGCTTAACGCACACGGAAATGACCCGCATGCAACTCTGGCGGCGACCATCGACGGTCGGTCGGTAGAAGCAATCCGCGAGGCAGCGACCTCGAAGGCCTCACTTGAAGGCAAGCTCGACTTACCTCAGGTACAGGAAGGTCATGTACTGCTAGGGAAGCTTTCGCCGGGAGAACAGGAAAGCCGCGAACGGTATACGCTAACACACCTTCACGCCAAGGGGGGAATGGGAAGGGTGTGGCTGGCGCGTGACACGTCGCTGGGGCGCCAAATCGCGCTCAAGGAGCTGCGCCCCGACCAGGCCGATAACTCGATCGTCTGTTCTCGGTTTCTCTATGAAGCCAAGGTCACAGCTCAGCTCGAGCATCCTGGGATTGTACCCGTCTATGAAATGGGCGAGGGGCAAGTTCCCTACTACACGATGCGGTTCGTTAGGGGACGAACGCTCAGTGAGGCAATCCGGGCCTTGCACAAAAAGCGAGCTGCTGGCGAGGCCAGTACCGTTGAGAAAGTGGGGCTGTTGACCACGTTTGTCGCCGTCTGCCATGCAGTGGCCTACGCACATTCGCGGGGAATCATCCACCGCGACCTCAAGGGACAGAATGTGGTCCTGGGGAATTTTGGTGAGGTCATGGTACTTGACTGGGGGTTGGCGAAGCGAGTTGGCCCGGGCAAGCAGGACGATGGCACTGTAGGTGACGATGGCTTGGCCACGAATGCCCAAGGTGGAGCTGCAGCGGTTGATTCAGAACTGGCCACCCTGGCCACCGACGGCGCCGTGGGTAACGAGGACAGCGCGCGCACGCTCCCGGACAAGCATGATCTCCATTCGGCACCGGCATCCAGCCCGGGCTCAGGTTCCAGTGCCAACGGCAGTGTAAGTCATCGAATCGATCCGGGCTCAAACAGCGGAACTGACCATCGATCAGGATCTAGTCCTGGGCCGCAGATCAATCGAGAATCGGGCGCCGGCCCGGAAGGAACGATGCAGGGCCAGCTTCTGGGGACTCCAGCGTATATGGCCCCTGAGCAGGCACAGGGTCGTCATGATCTGGTTGACGAACGCACCGATGTGTATGGCCTGGGGGCCATCCTTTACGAGATCCTCACGGGTCGACCGCCGTTCATCGCGCCCAAGACCTCGGAGATTATCCGCAAGGTCTGTCAGGAAGCCCCGACACCGCCATGCCAGATCGTCGAGACGGTCTCCCCAGGCTTGGAAGCGGTTTGCTTAAGGGCGCTGAGCAAAACACCCGCGGAGCGCTACGCGTCAGCAAGCGAACTAGCTCAGGAAATTCAGCGCCACATGGCCGACGAACCCGTAAAGGCATACGCCGAGCCATGGAGCGCCCGCGCTCAGCGTTGGATGCGCCGGCACAAGAGGCTTGTCACAGGCGTTGCTGCCCTGCTCTGCACCGCAACGATCTGCTTCGGGATCGGTTTGGTACTGGTCAACAAGGAGAAAAAGGAGGCCGAAACACAGGGAAAACAGGCACGGCAGGCCGTCCAATTGTTGACCAAGGTCGCCGACATTGGCTTTGACGAGCAACTCGACCCACTGCAGAAAGAGTTCCTCGAAGACGCTCTACACTATTACGAGCAGTTTACACAGCGGGTAGCCCATGACCCCACAGTCCGGCTGGAGCACGGCCGGGTCTACCAGCAAATGGGCGACATTCACCGCAAGCTGGGTAATTTCGGCGACTCGGACCAAGCGTACCGCAAGGCCATTGAGATTCTCGAACCGCTTGCCGGTAACTCCCACGCTGGGCCTGAAACCAAGCGAGCGCTGGCTCGCACTCGCACTCTCCTTGGCAATCTTCTGGTTCGCCATGGCGACGGCAAGAAAGAGGCTGAGAAGCTCTACGAGCAGGCGCTCCAAGCTCAAGACGGCCTTGCAGCCAAGCCAGCTACCCCGACCGAGGATCGGTTGCACCTCGGCCAGACGCGCAAGAGTCAAGGCGACTTGCTGCGCCTGAGCGGGCAATGGGCTGCTGCAGGGGCGGCCTATGACCAAGCGGTCGTACTTCTGGAAGCAGCACTGGCCACCGACCGGAAACACCCTGAGGTGCGCAACGACCTAGCGCTAGCAGTTGATGCCCGGGGGTGGATCCACCTCGAGCTCGGCGAGCTCAAGCAGGCTGAAACGGCCTATAGCCGCGCAATGCAGTTGCTCGAAGACCTTGTCAAGGAATATCCGACCGTTCCCCGCCATCGCAAAGCCCTCGCACGGGCCTACAACAGCCTCGCATTGCTCGAGAAAGATGACGGCCGTCTCGCCGATGCCGAGACCCATCTACGGCTCGAGCTGCCTTTAGTTGATCGCCTGGCCTCTGACTTTCCTGACCGTATTGAACACAGTCGCGAGCTCGCCAGGACGCTGATGAACTTAGGCAATGTGATGAGCCTCCTCAATCATCGTGAAGAGGCCGGACGGGCACTGCGCCGCGCCGTTGCGGTCAATGGCGCAATTGCTGCTAAGGACCCGCAAGACAACCAGATCCAGCTTGACCTGGCAAAGTGCCACACCAACTTGGGCGAACTCCTTCGCGAAGGAGGCGACTTCGAACAGGCAATCGCTTCGTACCAAAGTACGTGTGCGATCACCGAGAAGCTGATCAAAGAGCACCCCGACCAGCCGCGCTATCGTGAGCTGCTCGCAGCTAATCTTGGCAATCTCGGCCTCGCGCTTTCTGCGATCGAGCCGGCCAAAGGCGAAAAAAGCCTCCAGACGGCGATCTCGATGTACGAAAAGCTCATCGCGGACTACAAAGAGAATTTTGTGTACCGCCTGGGTTTAGCGTGCTGCCTCCGAAACTTCGGTGGGGTACTGGCCGACGCCAAACGGGTCGATCAAGCCGAGGCTGTCTGCGGCAAAGCCCTGGCTCTGCTGGAAACCAACGATGCGCGTGCCCAAACGTCCGAGGTGTTGAGGCTCAGAACTGGGGTTCAGATCAACCTAGGAAGCCTGCGTGAGGATCTGAACCGGCCCGATGCCGAGGAACCACTCCGGCGCGCACTGGCCAGTGCTGAGAGCCTCATTGCCCGCAAGCAGAAGTCGAAGGAAGACGATCACTATCGCGCATTGGCCCAGCATAATCTGGGTGATCTGTACCTCAAGCAGAAGCGGCTGCCCGAGGCCGAGGCGCTCCTCACATCAGCGGTCGGCAATTTCGAGAAACTGGCAGCGGAGGCGCCCAATTCCGTCGATTTCCAGAGCAATTTTGGCGTGGCACTGGCCACTCAGGCGAAGTGGCTCAACGCGGCAGGTAAGCCAGCCGATGCCAGGAACGTGCTTGTAAGTGCCGTCAACCGCCAACGCAGCGCCATGCGGCTCAGCAAGAACGCCTATGCCTATCGTGCGCTCCTTGGTGAGCACCTGATTGAACTGGCGAGAGTCAACTTGGAGCTCGGTGCCTACGATGACGCGGCCAAGCTAGCGCTCGATGTACCCAAGACCGTTCCTGCCTCGATGCGCGCTCAAGCCTGCTTTGACTCAGCACGAATCTTGGCCAAGCTGGTCACGTTGGTCGGCAGCGACGCGAAGCTCACACAGGCCGACCGCGACCGGTTGACGCGAAGTTACCTCGGCCGCACGGTCGTCCTCTTGCGCGAGGCCATCGACACGAGCCCGACGCTCGCTGCCGAAATCAAGAACGATCCCGACATCAAGCAACTCGAATCACGGCCCGACTTCAAGACAATCATGAATTCGCTGGTCAACTTAGGCCGGTGAATCCGCAATCCGTGCAGCCGTGCTTACAGAATGCGGCGCCGGTATCGCTGCCGGAGCATGAGGCACGGCACGATGCTGACTCCGCACAAGAGCAGCAACGCAGATGTCGGCTCAGGAACACCCAAGTTGACGATCGGCGTCTGGCCACTGCCGGTCGATGGGTTGCCGTTGAGGTCGACGATCGACCATGTGTAATCGATAAGGGTGCCGGGTATGTACGGAGGCGTCGAGAAATTCACGGTCGTCTCGACTTCAAACTGGCCCAAGTAGATTTGTGACGAGCCGCTGTTGGTGTATGGAGTGCTTCCGGTGAAATACCAAGTGACGTCCGACGCATAGGGGTACGTGCTCTGCGTTTCGTCGATCGTGGGGGACCAGCTTACGCCGTCGGGAATGTTCACCGGTTCGCTCGTCAACGAGGATGGTGTGACGCCTTTCAGGTTATCAACGGTAAAGGAGTTGTCGTAGTCCACACCGTAACCTGGGTCGAGGTACACCTGCATGATGTAATCATACTGAGGGTCGCCGCCACCTGGCATCTGACCGATCTTGACAACGATCCCGCTAGCGCATGCTGCGCTTCCGCTAGCGATCGTTGCAAACACGGCGAAAAGCGTTGTCCAAGTCCATGTGGCCTTTATTCGCAGCTTCATTTTGCCTCCCACCTTTGTACGCCACGGTCCACTAAATCTGCTACGCAGTCGCCTTGCTCCCTGGTGCTGGGCACATTTGGAGCCAAGTGTGCTGATCGTCGCCATCGACGGTGCAATATCCTACCTGGATTCATTGGCGGTATGCAAGGATGAGGTCACAAGTGTGTTGACTATTTGCGACGTTAGACTAGTGTGATGCGGCCATGAAACTCACGACGTGCACCTCAGCTACTGAGTTGAGCTGTAGTGCTAGGTGGCGGCAGATCAATTGCCACGTTCTTAGCGGCTAGGGAGAGCATTACCCAGATCCAGCCGGTCACGATCAAGTCAATCCCCACGAAGAGGCCAATCATCCACAGTGATGCCTCAGGCCATTGTTGCCAAATAATGATTCCCAAGAGTAGGTTGATCACACCGCCAGCTAACGTCCAGCCCCAGTGCGGGAACTGGTACAAGAGTGAGCCGATGACCCGAAACAGTCCGCCGACCATGAGTGCACAGGCCAGCAAAAGCGTCATGGCTACCTCGGCCTTAAGCGGAGCGCGCAGGAACAAGAGACCAAGAACAGCGTATAGTACCCCCATTAAGAGGCTGAAGAAGAAGCCGCTCCACTCACGAGTCCAGAAGGCACCAACAAGCTGGGCAATACCACCCGCCAGGAGCAACACACCGAAGGTCACGGCCGTAGCCAGCCCGGCGACGATGGGCATAGCAAGCGCAAAGGTACCCGCGACGATCAAGATTATCCCAAGCGCGAGCAACCACACCCAACGCCCTCGAACAGCCTCAAGCTCGTGACGTAGAACTCTCCGGGCCAAACGGGTCTCGGCTGTCGCGGACATGGTAAATAGCCCTCCAGTAAGCACCGAGCGTGGACCGAAACATGATGACGGTGTGGACCCGCCAGCCGAGGAAGGTACCATGCCGGATGCTTGGTAGCCAGCGGCGAGGAAGACCATTCCCGCTGATCGCGCTACTCAGCCGGAAAGCCACTCTAGGTATCAATTGCGGTCGCTTGTTTTGCGGTGGAGTATCGCCGGGATTCTGACTAGAATCCGCGTGCGGTTGGCGCAGTGTACCTAACTGCTTAATAAGCGCGATACCTTCAGGCTAGCCAGAGGTGCAATGGATGTGATGCGATCTCGGACGGCAGGAAGCTAAGCTATGAATGTGCTAGGGCGAGAACAGCCCCAAATCGCGCCAAACCTCTTACGCTCGTCATGCCCTTGAGTGTGCTTCTTTTACTGTCAGTGTTCGTAAACTTGTGGCAGTACAGGCTGATTCAGTGCCACCACAAAGCAAATCCCGGCGTTGTCGAGGCAGATACAGTACGGTCACCCGTGGGGCTTAAGCGGAAGGCAAGTAAAATTTCCGCCGATGGGCGAGTTGAAAACCTGTACCGGGAGATCGAACACCTCGGTCAAATAAGCGACGCGCTCTTGCTAGAACCAGGGTACGTACAACATGATGCCCCGACACAACATAGACGCCGCGTGCCAGCCATAGTGCGCTGAGCACTGTCTATTTCGGAACTCTCAGTTCAGGCTGCCGACATCTGCTAGGCATCCCCTAGTTTAAGTTTGGCCCCGTGCAGGCCGAGTAGCTCAGGGCACCGATTGAGTGCCGCGAATTAACGATGCGTGTATCCATTCCCTGATCTTGGTGACTCCAAGGGTTGAAATGCTTTGCCGTTGTTGTTGGTCTAGAGGGATCTTACGATGAAGATCATCTGGTTTGACCTAGGCTGATAACTGAGCGGTAGATCAGCTCAGGGGCTGGCGAGAGGCGATGGCAATGAGCTACCAAGCGTGGGCTTCAAAATCTGGAATTACGGTCAGTGTATTCGCGACTATCGTTGGGTTTACGCTCGCGCAGGGACAGCCAGCAAATCGCCCAGCGCACACTAGAACGCGTAATCCAGGCGGCGTTCCCCTCAAGAAAGCCCAAGCTGAGGTAAGTGATCCACTGGCAAAGGCTGGTGGAATCGGTGTCAAACCTGCACTGGGGACGTTCCACTTTGAATTCAGGCTTCGCTCATTCGACGGTACTCCCCTGGCGTCATCGTACTACCCCTCGAAGGTGGGCTCGTCAGCACCCGTGGTAATGCTCGTCCATGAAACGGGCCGGTCCCGAAAAGACTTTGAAGAGCCTGTGCTGGAGCTTAAAGGACAGGGTCTGGCGGAGTATCTCCAGGGGCTGGGCTATGCGGTGTTCAGCATGGACCTGCGCTGGCAAGGTCAAAACCCGCGCCGCGCTTTGACAGGAAGTGAGCGGCCGAAGTTGATGGAAGATCTACAAGCTGCATACTTCTTCTTGGTCGACCGCCATAACCGGGGAGACTTGAACCTGGCCAAGCTAGGTGTCTTAGGCTTGGGAGACGGAGCTAATCTTGCAGCCGTGTGGGCGTTCCAACCAGGTGCAGCGACTACGACGGAGAACCGCGCCACTGACCTGAGTGCTCTGATGCTCATTTCTCCTCGTCCTCAGGGATTTGGCTATGTGTTCGAGCACGTAATAGCCTCTGTAGCTCCCCGCGTACCTTTACTTCTGCTGGCTGGTGAGCGCGACAATGGTGCGAAGGACGCACTGCAAGCAGTTACTCCAATCACACAACGCACACGGCTCAACAAGGTGCAGCTTTTTCCATCGTCGCTGAGTGGTTACAAGCTCCTGCGCCTCGAGCCGAAAGTAACGGCTGTGCTTTCTCATTTTCTGGAGACTACACTAAAGAACCGGCCGGTTGAATGGGAGCCAGAGTACAACCTGACTCCTGTGACCTTCGGCGACATTCAACTCGTCCAGAACACGAAGACCGCAACTGCCCAGAAAGACCAGGTCAAAGCCAAAGATCAGGCTAAGAATCCAGTCGCCGAGCGCAAAAAGCCGGGTGGTAACGGAGATAACAATCCCCGGCAGGCAAAAGACAGGCCTGTGCTACCTCGCAAGGATGTGCTCCCACCACCGACCGCCGAGAAACCCGAGTGATCCAGCCACTTGCTGTCCATTTCGTACTGTGCGCCTCAAGGATGCTCCGAGCAGCACACAGCACGCTCCAGCGCAGATTCTTCACGCCGGGGCTTCCCAAACTGTGATCTCTGGTTACAATCAAGAGAGACTATTTTACAAATGTCATAGACAATGATCACCAGGGCTACCATAGTTCGCCCAATCACCTGGCCCCCCAGTCGTTTCGTGGATGTGGGGAGTTGATCACGATGACATATCTCTCGGAAGATCCAACACTTCTAGCGGGTGGCCTCTTGCTAGTTGCTGGGACATTTCTAGTCGCGCTCAATGTGACCCAGCAAGGCAAACATCTGATCTACGCTGGTGTAGCACTCGGCTTGGCTGTGGCCGTGGTGATTACCGAGTGGTTGTGGGTAACCGACAATGAGCGGATCGAGGAAGTTATTTACAGCCTGAGGCGGGCGGTGCTAAACGCCGACGCTGAGACAGTTGTAGCCCATATGGCTCCCACGGTGCAGTACCTGCAAGGGGATGTCGCACTCTCTGAAGACGCAACCAGAGAGCTGGTTCGGGCAAACCTGCGTGATGCCCGGCTGGAATTTGTCCGGATCAGTGATTTACAGATCAGCGTTGGACACCAATCGCGGCGGGGGAAAGCTGAGTTTCGAGTATTCGCCCGGGGAAGTCTTCGGGGGCCTTTCACGGCGAACAGCGGCACGGCTGTTTCAACCTGGTCACTGGGGTTTGTGGAAACCAAGCCAGGGATCTGGAAAGTAAACCGAATCAGTCCGAGCTCTGTCCCTTTGGGTGTGTTGGCTCTTCCAGGCGGTGTACCCTACTCCGACGAATCAGAGTCAGGTGTGGCGATAAGAAGTGGATCCGGCGGCATGGTCAGGAAGCGAGCTCTTCTTAATCCTGGTGCCAGACACGGCGCAAACAGGGCCATCTGCCGAATGTCACCCCAGAATCGAACTGACGGGTGCGCACTTCACTGTTTTTGAGCGCGGCCCTCGTCCATGGCTCGGCTTGAATGGAAATCAGTCGGTACCGACCCGAGGCCGAGACACTAGCAAAGTTCAGGACCCAGCGCTACTGTGAGGGCGACTGATCCTTGAGCGCTCGGTATTCCAGAATCACAAGCTTATGCTCCTTTTCGTCGTAACCGTACTTTTGGTACGAGGGGAGCTGGGGCAAGGCAATGCTATTGGCCTTGATGATCTCGGACATGAATTCGTCATAGTCCTTGGGATAACGGTCGGTTTGGGCGTGGTAAAGATCCATCGCGTGCTGAATCTTGAGCACAGATGTTCGGCCGACGATCGACACGTATGCATTGCCTTGGAGCGAAATGTAATCCTTGGCGATGATCTGTGGCTTGACGACTTTGGCATCACTTGTGTTGCCTTCGGCGCGAGCATTGCGGATCTCAGTAGTCCGCTCGCTGATGATCGGTCCAGATCGCTTCGTTGAGGGGCGAGCTGCTGCCGGTGCACGAGCAGTTTCATCTTGGCTAACTACGATACCGGTCTGATCAAGTGCCCGACTTGCCGGGCGTTTACGGGCAGGTTGTACGTCATCCTCACAGCCAGTCGTTACAATGGCGGCAAAGCCGACGGTGAGCCAGGACAACAAGACTAGGCCGACGGATCGGGATCTGCTTGATGCAGTGTGGCGAGTTGATGGGCACATCGGTCTCTCCAAGAGTTCGGCTCTTTGGTGACAGGTAGTTAGGGCTAGACATCCCACTTCCACGCGTTGATTTCGGCGAGCTTATCGTAGCGAGTCAGGTCGAAGTGGAGAGGAGTAACGGTGATATAACCTTCGCAAAGGCTCGTGACATCGGTTTCAGGCCCTTCGAGATGAGTGGGTGGAGTGTAGGTTAACCAGTAGTACGTGCGGCCTCGAGGGTCCTGTCTACGCTCAAAACCCTCGCCGTAGCGCCCTAATCCCATAGGGACTACACGGATGCCGCGCGGTTCACCCCGCGAATGGGCGGGTAAGTTAACGTTGAAGAGTGAACCATTCGGGGGTCGATTTACCAAGATCTGTTCAATCACACGAACAGCATGTCGGGCGGCATGCGGAAAATCAAAGTGCTCGGAAAGTTCGAGCGATATAGCGATGCTTGTGATTTTGAAAAATGCCCCCTCGATCGCTGCGGCTACAGTCCCGGAGTAGAGTACATTAATCCCGGCGTTGGACCCGGAGTTGATCCCTGAGACGACGAGGTCTGGTGGCCGGGGTAGTAACTCGCAGATCCCCAGCTTGACACTGTCAGCAGGGCTGCCTTCTACCTTCCACCCCAATGTGGTGCCGTCAACGTCTTCAACCTGTTTGACGACCAAGGGATCGAGCAGCGTTATGGAATGTGCTACTCCACTCTGCTCCATTGCGGGTGCCACCACGATGACATCCCCAAGTCGCAGCAATTCCTTGCGTAGCGCGCGCAGACCAGGAGCAAATACTCCATCGTCATTCGTCAAAAGGATCTGCATTGCAGGATGACTACTCTACGCGAAGGTCCAGGTACTCTTATACAATTTAGATTTCGCCGATCGTAACGGGCAGGACCGAACAGCGTCAACCATCGCGGCTGTGTAGGAGCTGAGACGCTCATACGCCATTGCACTGCTAGAGTCGCACAAAGGCCGGAATCAGGGGCAGATCACGGTGCTCTACTGGTGGAGCCGGCACTTTCAGTCACGTCGTTGCCCTGAAAGCGCAGCCGAGGCGGTTATTGTGGCTATCACGCGCACGTAGGTCGGACTTAGAAAGGCTCCTACCTCAGGGCTTACCTAGAAGCGGCCTGCACAGGTTTAACAGCGACCGACAACCAGTTGCTGTTGCAATAGCCTTTTCGACAGAAAACCGGCATGATCCCTAACGTCAGACGTTAATACGTTCCATTCTCATGGCTGTGGAGACGAGGTGATGGATCGTCGCAAGTTCTTAAAAAGGATAGCTTTGCCGACACTTGGATGTGCAGTCGGCGGTAGCCTGGTCTATCCATTCCTCGAAGCAAAGTGGTGCCGGGTAACGCGGCAGACCATTGCGCTCGCAAACCTACCCCAGCCTTTTCGGGGAACAACGGTTGCTATCTTATCAGACGTACATCATGGTCCATTTGTGCCCATGGCTTACGTCCGCCATATCGTGGCGATGACGAATGCGTTGAGGCCAGAACATTGTCGCACTGGTCGGCGATTATGTACATCGGCATTCAAAGTACATTGCGCCGGTCCTGCAAGAGCTTAGTCAGCTTAAAGCAGCGCTAGGGCGATTTGCAGTGCGAGGTAACCACGACAACTGCAATTACCACGGGCGTGAAGATATGTGTGGACTTTCGCAAGCGGCGCTGGCTGAAGCCAATCTGCCAGATCTCAACAACGATGGAATCTGGCTTGAACGGCAGGGTAGAAGGCTGCGAATTTGCGGTGTCGGTGATCTCTGGACGGACCGTCAAGATTTAAATACTGCCCTTGGTGACGCGAATGAAAGCGACGCGGTACTGGTCTTGTCTCACAATCCGGACTTTGTCGAAACCATTCGTGACCGCCGTGTAGGCTTGGTCTTGAGTGGCCATACCCACGGTGGCCAAGTCATCGTACCGGGCCTTGGTGCTCCTATTGTTCCGTCGCGGTATGGCCAGAAGTATCTGCAAGGCTTGGTACAGGGCCCGTGTTGCCGTGTCTTTGTCAGCCGCGGTGTTGGCACAATTAGCCCGCCGGTGCGATTTCTATGCCGGCCTGAGGTCGTTCTGATCACCTTGGTATAGACAGCTAACTTCACGCAGATCGGTATCGGCGTGCGAGCCTCACAGAAATGACCGGCCAACTGTGGCATACAGTGCGGCTCGAGCGCGAAGCAGGAGAGCTGAATCAGCATGGCCGATGGCTAACCTGTTGATTTCGTACCGGTCAACGTTGGTGTAACGGTTTGAGCCTGGGCAGGATGTGAAGGCAAGGCGGTATCCGGCCTGGGCTGCGAGCTGTTTTGTCTCAGGGCTGTAAGTTCCTTGCCATCCGTACGGATAAGCAAGTGCTGAAATCTTACGATCAATTCGTGTCTCCAGAAGTTGCTTTGACTCGGTGAGTTCACTCTGCTGCGATGAGCGGGTAAGACTAGCAAGTCGGCGGTGAGTAGCTGTGTGGGAGCCAACAGTCAGATTTTGGCTCTTGTTGGCAAGCTGCTTTAACTGATCCCACGACATGAAGAGCATCTTTGAAAGGCGCTCTGAGTCGACCTCAACCTCTGCTCGAGCGGCGAGTTCACGCAGGAACCACGGCTCGTTCGGAATCGTCGCGTCGACAAGTGCGCTAATAACTAACGCAATTGCACGAGCTCGGGGTGTCGTTGTGAGATCGATGTCTAATGGTGTGCTCTTGCTTTGGTTATCTCGCTGGATGGTCAGGTGCTGTACCTGCGTCTGCTTGAGTACATACGCGACATGATCCCACCAAGGGAGCTCAGTCGAGTCGAGAAACCCGCTCGTGATAAAGAAGGTTGCTGGGATGTTTCGCTCGAGCAGAATTGGAGCGGCTATGTCAAAGTTGTCGCGGTAGCCATCGTCAAACGTGAGAAGCGCTGTGCGCTTGTGCCAGGCTGATGGACAGTCAAGCTGTGCAACAAATTCGTCGAGCGTGAGCAATTGGAAATGGTTGCATAGCCAGTTAATCTGCTGGCGAAATGATTCCTCAGTGGCAGAAATGACCGGTTCGTAAAACAGATCAGTAGATGGCTCAGCGATACGGTGGTACGTAAAGACAACAACCCCTGGTCGCTGCGCCCATGTGGCTTGCTCTAAGAGCGTTGTAATCCCGAATCGGTTGAACGCTCTGGCAATCAACTCGCGTTTGTATAGCACCCGACAGCACACTACGTGTAGGCGTAGTCTCCCTCCAAGGGTGTAAGGTGAAAGATAACATCGCGCGGGATAACCCCCTGCCGATCGCGAATGTGGAACTTTACACCGAATTGGGAGCGAAACCTACACTGGTGTAATGCTTGGGCAGCCCAAGGCGTGCTCGCATAAGCCTGTACAACGTCAGCGCCTTGGGACTTCAACTCGCGTGCCAGGACTGCAAACGCAGCCTGCCAGAGTGCAATGTCAACGTTTTCGAGCAGGCAATCGACAATCTTGCCGGTGCGAGTATGTCCTCCGTCCTTGGGAATGATATTGAGCAACGCGACGCCGCAGAGATGACCAGTTTGGTCGACTATGTGCCAGCCGGTCATCGATTGTCGCGGAAACCGAAGCATTTGGTTGAGCCGCTCTGGGTCTCGGCGCGTAAGAACAACATAGGTCCAGGCGCTTTCGATGATTGGCCTAATCTCAGAGCCGAAGGATGTGACGCGTTTAAGCGTCACGTGCGTGGACGGTTCTGCCAGCGGATGAGCCCATCCCCATGCGGCATCGCGAGCGAGCCGCATCCAGCGATGAATTGGTGCTAACCCCGTGGTGCGCAGCCAATAACTTGCGCGAAGCACTCGAGTGTAGACCGGCACTAGGCTCCGTAGTTCATAGCCAGCACGCTCGCCGAGCACGAGAGCTGCTTGGCTTACACCTAGGCCAAACTGCGTGAGGGTTGCATCATGTGCCCTTCTCATCAAGCTAATACCGACTGAACGGTGGTCAGGTGAGCCAAGCCAATCAACGATGTGCATCGTCGATACCTGACCACCCTGAGCCATGAGGGCGTGGCCTTCGAACATGGTCTGACAGATTCCGAGATGGCCAACAATTCGTCCCGTATCATCTCGGGCCACGAAGCTATACATTATGCCCGAGTCGAAACGAGAACTAGAACCTCTGCCTGGCTCATCGCACTGGCTTCGCTCAGCGGGACTTAGGTATTTCCACTGTAAGACATCAAGCCCTGCGAAATCAGCATCAGGGGGAACACCAAAACCTATGGTGAGAAACTTACTCAGCTCTGGGAGGTCATCAGCGGTCAGAGTGCTGATTACACGGGCCATGGGTACTTTCTACCATAACGATCCACTGCTCCCAAGCTTGGGTACGGTCGGGATCTAGCTCATGACCGCTCTCCCCATTCTGTGAGGCATTTGTTAAGATCCCGACCGCCGACGTGCAGCAACGGGATAATCTCCCTCGGTTCAGCCGAGGCTGCGCGCAGAGAGCAGGAGCAACTTTGGATTCGTCATCGACAAGGAGGTTCCGATGCTGAAGACCACACGACGTTTACTCCAATTTGATGCGCTGGAGGGTGTTCTTCTCCTTTCACATGGCTTGGCTGACCCGGCAGTAACCGTCCACCAAGATTTTGTCGAGCCACTTCATTTAAATGGCGCACTTGTCGGTCTTCCATTAGGATCAGCCCACCAGGGTAACTACACTGTTTCAACCTTCTTGGTCGAAGGGCATGCTGGTTCAATGCGCAGGGTCACAGGACTTTTCGATTTGGCTGACCCGTTGATTGCGCCTGGAAAGCAGCCCAACCTGAACGACGCGACCCTGACGCTGGCAAATAAGCAAGGCAGCATCGTACTGGCGATCAAATACTGGAAAAAGAATCTCTACCACTTCTCTGTGGCGTCGGCTGCCAATGTTTATGCAGGGGCTGTTGCATCGGGTGAGATAGCGGTCCTATCAACGTCCGATCGGAACTCAATGGACTTTATCATCCGGCTTCGAACGACTGGGCCGTGAGAAACCCTTACGACCTTGTTTGGGTCAACTGCTATACAGCTAGGCTCTCGCGCACCAAACTTCGGGTTTCCGTGCGATTACCGCGTGAAGTCTGCGGAAGCAGAAAGCTGACATAGCTCCGACTTGAATCACCGAGCTGCCGGCGTCCAGTGGCGCCTTGGCCCCTGGGTATCTGGGTAAAGGCAGAGTTGGCTTTCCTGATTGATGCATTACATCCAGTTGCAGACACCCGCGTCGCACGAGGGCTTGAACTAGGGCTACTGTGGCTCGATCAGGAAGCGGGAGGTTCAGACAGCTCCACCGGAGACGGAGACAGCCACTTATCGAGATCGCGCGTTGATTTACTTTGGGCCTTTTTGTGTGATCTTGAAATTGGGCGGTCGCCGGACCCTGAGTTTCGGCCCAGGCAATAGTCAAATGTGGTAACTGTGGCAGCAAATAAGAAGAGCGCTACCCCGACGTCGAAGAGTGACCAGAGGAACTCACCGACCACGATTTGCGCTGCCTCGCGCGCAGGCACCAACTGTGCAGGCCCGATAGCAGCCAGTGTGCCGAAAACGGCGCCACAAAGTGGGCTCCCCATAAGCAGGGATGAGCCTACGGAATCAGGACCCGCAGGCGATAGGAGAATTCCGACTGCAATCAGCCAGCCGATCGAGCCTGCAACATAAATAGATACGCACAGAGCTACTGCACGTCCCAGGTGGCTCACCCAGGTTGCTGTTGCAAGCCCTAGACTTGTGATCACAGCCCCGTACGCGAGGATCAGCGTCAAAAACAGGAGATAGTTGATCCACAATGCACTCTCTGAGACTGCAAGGCCCGTGGTAATCGCGGGCCAAATTACGACATGAGCGACCTGCTGGAACGAGCCTAACCATTTTCCCGCCAGAATCGAGCGGGTTGACAGGGGCGTTGACAGCAAGACATCCAGGCTGCCGCGCACGCGCTCATCGGCCAGGCTTGTTGCAGCACTCACACTCACGAGCAGTAAGCCGAGGCTTACCTGAAAGAGGTTCATTGGGGCGATTAAACCTACGTTGCTGCGCGCCTGGGCAACGATCGACAGCGACAGCCCAACCCAGAGTACACCGAGGGCGGAGTACAATAACCACACCAACCTCAATAGTCTGGACGGCTGCGTACGGTGCCATTCACGCCACAGAACCGGGTTGCCATCAAGTGAAGGTCCTGGAAGGTGAGGAAGCCAACTGGGTCGATGAAGTGACGGAGCAAACCAGCGGCGATCCCTACATAGCGACCTGCCAGCTTGCTTCATGGCCACCTGTCGAATCCGCAGGGTTGCTAAACCTGTAAGCGCAGCCGACACACATAAGCAGGCGCCCAGAAACGCCAGAAACGTGGGTAAGCCAACTCTACCCGGGTTGGTGTAGGGTGCTGCGGCAATGAAATAAGGGTTTGAATTGCCGAGCCATTCTGCGAGTGCTTGGGCTCCACTGCGCGAAAAGGTTGGCGGCAGGAGAAAGGCGACGATGAAGATCAGCCCCGGACTCGTTAACCAAAGAATGAGCAGCAAGTAGGTGAGCATGAGAACTTCATGAGTCTTGCGTCCCCAAACCGACAGGGTCAGAGCAAGCGAACACCCAAGCACGGCACAACCGATCGCGGTCAGAAACGAGCCGATCAGCGCAGTGGGATCAACACCACCGAACAGGCCGCCAAGGGCTGCCACTGGCAAGAGACAGGCAATCAAGCTGAACACCGGTACTAATCGCGCACTGAGCTTGCCCAGGACAATTTCAGCGTTGGAAAGATCTGTAGCAAGGCTGTGGTCTAGAGTACCGCGCGCCTTGTCGAGGCAAACTGCCCCAGCCGTTGCGGCTGGCGCTGCGAGCAGGACGAACGAAAGCTCGATCGACGTGATTGTAAAGTACAGGCCCTCGCCATACTGGGCTGCGACCTGAATCGGCACAGTCTGACTGTGGCCGGCAAGCTGCACCATGCTACGCCAGGTAAGTATCATTCCTCCCAGGACAATGCCCACAAACACCACGCGCTGCGCATAGAGCTGCCACCGCCGGGTGGTTGTCAGCCACTCATAGGCAAAGACCGGACCCGGTCCCACGCGCGAATACCAGCGCACGTGTAGTCCCCTGGTAAGCTCACTCGCCCAATCAACCTTCCTTCGCCCGGATATTTGGATTGTTTCAGCAAGGCGCGACGCTTGTCAAACGGATCAAGTTACTGTGCGGACAAGCGGGCGAAATGGTAGCGCTGCATCAGGCGCTCAGGGGCAAGAGATCACCTCATCGTATTTGTCGCGAAATGATGCATCCGTCAGCTTGGTTGAAGTAACCCAAGTCCCCGAGCTGTCACGGGCTGCAGGACTTTCTTTGGTCAACCAACTCTTATACTATGAGTAAGGGAGTAAGGTGCCGCATCAGACCTTATGAGCTGGACAGGATAGGGACCCCTTGCTAGACGGAGGGGTTAAGTCCATGTCTGATGCGAGCGAAATCATCACCGAATGCGCACAACGAAGCTGTCACTGAGAGCACATTTGGTGGTATTGTACAGGGGTTGGTGCGCTGGCAGCATCCGAAGACTGGATTGCCGAAGACCACTCTCAGCACTGAGTGGACTGAGCTGAGGAGTCTGAAAACCGTGCTGGGTGACTTGGTGCAGGAACTTCAAGAGCAGTTTCCCTGGACTAGAGCCTGGTTGGGAAATCGGCTGGACATCGAGCTTCCAGCTTTCCTGTTGAGTCTAACTATGCACGGGCTGTTGCTCGTTGGGTTAGCATTCGCTGGTTATCACGTACACCGGGAAGCCCAGAGGGAGTTTCGAAGCGAAGTCGTAGACAACCGGATCTCGTCAGAATCAACCTACCAGGACCTCGACCAGACTACCGCTCCTCCAGCATTAGAACCAGTGGCAGGCTCCTTTGCTCCTAATCTGGCGCCGATGATTACATCAGCGCCGAGCTCTGCTACAGCCACTCCGGTCAAGGCGGCTCCAGATGGAACTGGGGCACTTACGCCCGAACTTGCACAGCTTGACATCCATCGGGCAACCGAGGTCGCTGTGCCTACGGCAACGATGCTGAACCAAACGGTGTCGATCAACGGCAGTGGTGCAGAGTTGGTGGGAGGTGTGGAGGGAGCTGTGGACCGCATTGCGGTTGAAATCCTCCGCCGGTTAGAACAAGGTCGTACCTTGGTCGTCTGGGCATTCGATGCTTCGGGCAGTCTTCAAGCTGAGCGCACAGCGGCTCGGCAAGCACATTGAGGCGGTGTATTCGCACATCGCGCAGCTTGACCAAACTCGGCTCTCGGCCGATAGCGGGTTGCTGACGATGGTTGTAAGCTTCGGACACGACCGCCGGGCCATGCTGCCCAAGCCGACGGCCGAGCTCTCCGAAATTATCGATGCGATCAACAACGTGCCGTTGGATGAAACGGGTGTCGAGACGACGTTCACCACGGTTGCCGAGATCATCCAGCACTGGGGCCGACACCGCGACAGCCGCAACCGAACTTACCACACGATGGTCATCGTGGTAACTGATGAGGTTGGTGACGACGAGGAGCGGCTCGAAGACGCCATCGCGCTGGCTCAGAAGACCAGGGTGCCCGTCTATGTACTCGGCTCGCAGGCGGTCTTCGGCCGGACCGACGGCTATATGGACTATGTCGATCCCAAGACCAAGCATGTTTTTCACGGTGTGCGGGTGCGCCAGGGCCCAGAAAGCGTGATGCTCGAGCAGATTCGGCTACCGTTCTGGTACGACGGTCTACAGTACGACCTGATTGAGGCGGGTTTCGGCCCCTATGCTTTGAGTCGGCTGGCCGGCGCGAGTGGCGGCATTTACTTTGTTACCCGCTTCGACACCCGGCGAATGGGGTTTAACCCGGCCCGCATGCGAGAGTACAAGCCGGACTGGGTCTCTCGGGTGCAGTATCAGAGACAGATCGAGCACTCACCATTGCGGCAAGCCGTACTCAACGCCGCGCAGATCACTCAGCAGAAGCTGCCGGACATGCCCACACTTTTCTTCCCACCCAATGACGCTCCTGAATTTAAAGAGATCATGTCGGCAAATCAGGCGATTGCCGACCGAACTGCCCTGACAGTCAACGAGGCATTAATCCCGATCAATGCTGTAGTGAAGTACCGCGACCGCGAAACTTCACGGCGCTGGCAGGCACACTACGACCTGATTCGGGGCCGTCTGCTGGCCATGAAGGTCCGTTGCTACGAGTACAACTGGGCGTGCGCTCGAATGAAGAAAGACCCTCCCAAGTTCAGAGATCCCAAATCGAACGCATGGAGGCTGGTCCCGGATCAGGCGATTCAAATAAGCGAGACAGCGGCTACCGCTGCCAAAGATGCGCAAATGCTTTTGCAGCGCGTCGTTGATGAGCATCCAGCAACTCCTTGGGCACTCTTAGCCGCGACGAACTGAAGTACCCGCTGGGTTTCAAGTGGGCCGAGACCTACGTTCCACCACGGCGGCCGAACAACAGTCAGGATGCAGCGAAAAAGACCAAAAACATGCCTCGGCCCAAGCCGCCGGAGGTCCCGAAGCTATAGTTTCCGTATCGGCGCCAATCCGTCGAATGTTTTCAGCGATGACTGCGTTTGACGAAGAGTCCTGTTAGGTCGTGACATGAAAGGTTTGGTTTCGCCGCCCGATTAGGGTTTTGCAGCGGCCCCGTTAGGGAACGACCCGGGCGCAGCACACACGGTCGGCGATGGGGGAAAACGCGAAATGGCACTTCATCCTCCAGTTCCATCATCGGATGACGACGTCTACGGCCTCGTGGGGGATGAAAAACCGCCCGTAGCGATGCATGGGGCTCCAGCCGCCATCCCAATCCTGGGCGACGATGTTTCGTCGTTCCCCGGTACTGTAGGGTTCACGGCCCAGACTATGGTAGCCGAACCTGTTGTTGCGGGTCTGGCCGGACACGACACTGAGGCGAACGAAACGATAACGGCAGATTCCGTGTCTCTTACGTCGGTCGCTGTGGGGCCAGTAACCCCTCCGTCAGCAAAAGCCACACCCGCGAAACCAGACGTCGCATCTGGCACATCACCTGCGCCGGGCGATGCGACCGCGCCCAGTGGCGGCTCGCCCAGAGAAGCTGCTCCAGCCACCCGGAAGCTCCGCTTGCGGCGGCGCACCCGTGTCCGGCTGCGCTACCTGATGCAGGCTTGGGGCGTGTCGCTGATCGTCCACGCTGCCATTCTTTCGGCGCTGGCGGCCGCGACTTTCTCATCGCAAGATGCCATCAAGAAAATCATAAACTTTGACTCGGCCTTAGCCTCCCATCGTAACGGAGAGCCTGAGATACTGCCGGTTTACGCCGACCCTGATAACATTCCCCGCGACAAGGCCGTCGGTGACGAACATGCCGAAACCTCCGGCGAACCCGCGCCCATGGCGGCGGGCGAAAGCGATGCCGGCGATGAAGGGGGTGGAGGGGTCATCATCGCAGGGGCAGCAACCGGTCGCCCGTCTGCCACGCCCAGGGTCCGCGGCGCCGGCAAAGGCCGGATCAACGAGGGTAACAGCTTGCCTGGCATCAAAATCGACGGCTTGGCTGGATCTCCTCTGTCGCTGCTGCCTGCCGCCGCCGCCGCTGATTTGAGCGGCGGAGGTAAGATCGCCGGCGATCCGATCTTTGACGTCAAAGAAATCGGCGTCGCGCTCGACCAGTTGGCACGCGAGATCCTGCGCCAGCTCAAAGATCACAAGCTGACCGTCGTCTGGCTGTTCGACGAATCGACCAGCATGCAGGACGACCAGAAGACCATCCTCCAGAAGTTCGATCGTGTCACGAGCGAGCTCAAGCTCAATGTCGAGCCCAGCAAGAAGACAGCCGGAGCACTCAACCACGCAATTGTCGGCTTTGGCCAGTCAACTGATTATGTGCTTGAAAAGCCCCGCGAGGACATCGACCAAATCGGTCGCGCTATCAGGAATCTGAAGATCGACTCCACAGGCATCGAGAACACCATGAGGGCCGTTCATGAAGTCGTCGGTCATTACGCGGGTCTGGTCAAGAAAGACCGCCGACTGCTGATTGTGCTGGTAACCGATGAATCGGGTGATGATGGTGCCGACGTCGAAGAAGCGCTGCAGGCGCTCAAGAAGCATAGGGTTCCGCTCTATGTGATTGGCCGACAGTCGCTATTCGGTTATCCGTATGCCCACCACCGCTATATCAACCCCGTCACCAAAGACGTCTATCACCCACTTATTCGCCGAGGTCCCGAGACGGCTGACCTTGAGATCTATCAATGGGACGGCCTGTACGATCGCTGGGATGAGCAGCCATCAGGCTTTGCACCTTATGAGCTCGCTCGGTTGACCAAGGACTCGGGCGGTATTTACTTCGTTCTTCCCAGCGAAGAGTTCATGCGTGTCCGCCGGCGCGAGCAGGCCTATTCGATCACTCAGCTCAAAGAGTATCTTCCTGAGTACGACAATCGCCTGACTTACATGGAGAAGCGCAATAGCTCGCCACTGCGCCAGACGTTGCACGCCATCGTCACTGAGGCAAAGGCCTATCTTTATCGCCGCGACTACCCGATCGACTCAGCAGAGCTTGTCAAGGCGGTGTTTCCCGAGATTGAAAAGACCACGATCAAGCTCAACACGTTCTTGGGCATACAGAGGCAACTGGAGGATCTCCGCAAGGCGCGCGACCGCGAGCCCGAAAAGCGATGGCAGGCCCATTACGACCTGACGCTGGCCCAGACAGTTGCTTTTCAGGTCAAGGCCTACGAATACCGTGCGCTCATGGCCTCGATTGTCAAGTCTCCGCCGGTTCCCAAGCGCCAGCCGGGCCCCGATCTGGTTGTCACTTGGGTGGTTGATCACTCCAAGACCCCATTGGCCCCACGGAATGAGACAGCCAAGAAGTACGCCGAAGCTGAGCGACTGCTGAAGGAGGTCATCATTCGGCATCCCAAGACGCCTTGGGCGGATCTAGCACAGGATACCTTGGACCGCGGCTTTTCAGTCCAACTCAACGACTGGCACCACAATCCGAAGTACTACGAGCGCGGCCAATTCGTGCCGAAGTATTAACCAGCGCAGCGGCCTCAACTGCACACGGTGGCCTCGGTCGGTCACACATACGGCGTGGAACGGACCGGCGTCCCAGTTGTGGAGTTCAGGACGCCGATGATGGCTCAACGATTCGCTGTACGGTCCAGAATGTCCTCTCCGAAATGTTCGTTCCCCACGATGCCGGGGCTGCAAGCGTTGTTGCGCGAAACAACCGGCGATCCGGAGGTTGTCATCGCGGTTCTCGATGGGCCAGTCGACCTGATGCACCCGGCACTAGTCGGTGCTGACCTTACGGTCATCGGATCTGGTGCAGAGCTGTCATCTCGGCAAAGCGGTCCTGCGGCACAGCACGGCACTTTCGTGGCGAGCTTGATCTTTGGGCAGCACGGAGCGAGCAGCCCGGTAATGGGGATTGCACCGACATGCCGGGGCATCGTGGTGCCAATCTTCAACGATTACTCCACTCGGCTCCCCCCTTGTAACACTGATGCCCAGTTCATCCCAGTCTGCTCGCAGATTGACCTTGCTCGGGCCATTCTCCTGGCTGCAATGGGGGGAGCTCGGATTATCAATGTAAGTGGTGGCCAATATTCACCAGCAGGTGTGGCTCATCCTATTCTGGCTGATGCGGTTGCCCAGTGTGCACGTCGTGGCATTCTCATCGTCGCTGCGGCTGGCAACGATGGATGTGAGTGCTTGCACATCCCAGCCGCACTTCCGGGTGTTTTAGCCGTTGGTGCTATGAACTGGCAGGGTAAACCCTTACAGCGGAGCAACTGGGGTCCGTTATATCGAACGGGTGGTCTACTAGCGCTTGGTGATCGGCTAGTGGGTGCGCGAGCGGGCGGTGGAACACTGACAGCTAGTGGTACAAGCCTCGCGACTGCTCTCGTCTCAGGAATTACTGGGCTGCTCTGGAGTGTCAGCCTGCAACACCACTGGTCATTTGACGGTGGAGAGATTCGGCAGATTTTGCTTGACTCGGTGGATCGTTGCTTTGATGATTTGCCTACTTGTCACCGCCAGCTTGCAGGTCGGCTGAACTTGATTAGAGCCAGCGCAATGCTGCGCCGCCGAGGTATGAACATGAGCATGGAACCGCCACTGCCGAGCACAGGTGCGGCAGCATCGTCACTAGATGTTCCACCTGTGGTGGAAGTTTTCGATAACCGTGATGACCACAAGGCCAGTGCGGGAATCACGGCTGTTGAGACATCAGCGAACGTAACCCAGTCGACGGAAGGGTGTGGGTGCGCAGCATGCCGCGCAGCTAACTCAGGTAGACAACAGTCCGGGCTTGTCTTCGCACTGGGTACGATAGGTTATGACCTGGTCTCTGACGCCCGCCGAGACTCGATCAAGCAGCACATGCCTGCAAAAGCAGATCCCAGCGATCCAGCCTCATTGCTGGACTACTTGCAACAGCATCCCTGGGAGGCGGCATCGATCCAGTGGACGTTGAGCATCGACCAGATGGCCCTCTATGTCATCATGCCAGCTGGTCCATTTGCTGGGGAAGCGTACGGTCGCTTGCGAGAGTTTCTCACTGACCAGCTCAAGGCAAACGTTGAACGCGTCTCAATAGCCGGGCAGCTCAGAGGTCAAGCGAGGGTCTTCAATGGTCAGACGCTTCCCGTGGTGGTTCCTGAGCTTCGGGGCATGTACAGTTGGACGACAGAAGCTTTGGTCAAGGGCGTTGCTGGCTCAGCACCGAAGCATCGGCGTCAGCAGCACAGCGCGATGCACATGCCTCAAAGCGCGAAGGCATGCGCCGCTTTCTCGAGCGGGTGTATCATGAGCTTCACAACCTTGGCATTACGGCTCAGGATCGGCGCTCAATTATGCGGCCACAAACCCGTTTCAGAGTCAAGCCGCCATTTATGAATCTGCCATAAAGGAATCAATGGAGCTGGATTCAATTGATGTCGAACGCAGCCAGCTCTGCCGTCCTGATTCCGATTGCTGGGACGTGAAATTGACCTTTTTCTATCCAGAGCGACCGGTCCAAACCTTGCGTAAGGTATACCGCTTTACGGTGGATGTTAGCGATGTCGTTCCTGTAATGGTCAGTCCAGTGCGTTCATGGTCTGTTCGCTAGGGCTGGAACCACTGTAGTAAAGGCAGGCCGGAGCAGAGCCTGGCTCTGCTAAGAGATCAGTTCCCAAGCAAGCGCTCAAGGTCTGCCAGTAAATCAGCAACGGTCTCAAAGCCGGGTAACAGGCTACTTTTTTGCTCGGCCTGGAGCCACGTCTCAACTTTCTTCTCCGCCGAGATGACCGTCGAATGGTTTCGCCCCCCGAAATGCTGGCCGATTTCACTGTAGGATGCGCGAATACGCTTGCGGGCCAGATACATAGCGAGCATTCGTGGGTAGGCCAGGGCTCGTGTGCGGCTATCAGATTTGAGAGATTCGGCGTCGATTTGAAACAACCCGCAGACTGCTCGTTCAACGTCACTAAGCCCTATAGCTTGTTCAGTATGGCGAATTGTGTCCCGCAAGGCGCTCTGGGCAAGGTGCAGGTCAATATGCTTTCCGGTCAATGCAGCCTGTGCAATAACGGTGGATAGCGCCCCTTCGAGCTCGCGGATGCTCGAACGCAGGTGTACGGCAATATACATTAGGATTGCCTCAGGAAGATCGACACCTCGGGCGGCAGCCTGGGCTTGCAGAATAGCCTTCCGCGTGGCGAGGTCAGGCACTTCGATCTTCACGAGCATCCCCCCCAGGAATCGTGTTACTAGCTCTTCACTTAGGCGCGAGATGAGCCGTGGGTGCTGATCGGCTGCCAAGATGATGGGCGCACCCTTGTTGATTAGAGTATTGAACGTGTGGAGAAACTCATCCTGTGTTGCCCGTTTAGCAGCTAGGAAGTGAATGTCATCAACGACCAGTCCACCAGCACCCCGGCAGCGAGCCCGAAAAGCGGCCAACGAGCCAGCCCGCATGGACTCAAGAAAGCTATTAGTGAAGGCCTCTGCAGTGAGCTGCATTATGTTCAGGCCAGGGTGCACTTGTTTTAGCGCATGCCCAATACCCTCGAGCAAATGAGTTTTGCCTAGCCCGACGGCACCGTGAATCATGAGCGGATTGAACGCTGTCCCCGCAGATCGGGCCATCTCTATCGCCGCGGCGTGTGCCAAGTGATTGCCAGGACCAACAACGAAGCCTTCAAGGCGACGTACAGGACGCGTTAGCGCGCTCGCTGTAGCTGTGCTCAAACGGTGTGGTAGAGCTTGCTTGGGTAGAGGGTGGGAATTAACGGCAGAGCTAGGCGATTGCTCTGTAGAAGGGGGATGGTCGGCACTTGGACGTGTAGAAATCAAGCAAGGCGGCTTAGAATCACCGGGAAACAGAGGAGCAGTTAGGGATGGTAGCACCAGTTGCGTGTCTGGTGCGCTGAGTGCTGAGCCTGGATTTGGCGCATCCTTTTGCGGCATCAGAGCCACATCATTGAAGTGGATTGACAGTTGCAGCGGCCGACCGACAACAGCAGTGGCAGCCTCAAGCAAGCTCCCAGAGTAGTGATCGCGAATCCAGTTGTGAAAAAATGGGTTCGGAACCCGAACCTCAAGTGCAGTGCCGTCGCTGCTGAGCCCCATACGGACGCTGTCGCCAAACCAGAGACCGAACCGAACGGCACCGAGTCGCTCGGTTAAGGCTGCACGCAGTTTGAACTCAAGGGATTCGGACGGTTGCATGGTTGCGCAGGGATCCACACCCTCGCGCAGCGGCTGTCGGTATCCCACCATGGTACGGTTTCGACTCTCTGGTGCTGAGCAAAGGGTGTCGTTACCCTTGTGGGCAACGGAGCCTGGGCTAGGTCAGTGATCTAGGGTGCATCATTCCGAGATGACTGATTCGACCCATCGCGCTGCGCAAGTCAAGCTGTAAATGCTAAGGTACATCGCTCAAGCTAAAGGGATATGCCCTCCGCGGAGGGCATTGTCAAAGCCGATCCGTGGAAAACTGATGCGCTGGGCCGTCGAAGACAAGGTATTTGTCGGATATGCTAACCCCGATGCCAAACTCTGAGGTGGGAAGGAGATGGAGTGTGTGGTGATGATGAGCGACCGCAACGGTCGTACTGCTGCTCTTCGACACCATGGTCCCATTTCGGCTAGGTGAGCCCGCCAAAGCTGGAAGGCATGGCGTGTAGGCATGCTGTTGAGCTAATCGAGTCCTGCACATGTACCTAGACCACACGCTGGTCTGCCGCAGCCGGAGGACGGCCTACCACCAATATCGCCGCACACAGGCAACGTGGGGGTATGACTATGCCTGGAGTGGACAGCGGCAGGGATGCTAAGCTGCTTGGCAACTTCTTCGCTGCCACACTGAGGGCACCGTACAAGATCACCGCTGGTGCGGACCAGCGTCTCAAACATATGGTCGCAAGGCTCGCAATGGTATTCGTAGAGTGGCATCGGCGGAATCATACCTGTGGTAATCAATAACGAACTCAGTCGCTGCTGTATGTGTTGACAAAGCTAGTTATGACATAGCGGGCCAAACGGTATTTTCGGACTCAGCATCCGTATTGTCAACGTTCGCTAGATCCGGCGGACCGGTCACTGACTGTCAGCGAAGTTACTGAGGCTGATGGGGTACTGCTCATGGGAATCCGGCTGCGAGCTCTATCGCGCGATGACATCCGCACGCTGGATGCACGCGCGGCTGCAGAGCTGGCAATGTCTAGCATGATTTTGATGGAGAATGCAGGCCGTGGAGCAGCCGGTTGGTTTGCTGAACTCACAGGTGTGGTTGCTCCCGATGCTGGTGGTCGTCCATTTGCACCATGGCAGTCGATACAGGTGCCGGAGGTTCCGCGTGGGCCAGCACCACCCAAGGTGTTAGTCCTGTGTGGCCCAGGAAACAATGGCGGGGATGGAGCAGTCGTTGCGCGACACCTGGATGCGTGGGGGTTTTCAGTGCGCGTCGTGTGGTTTGCGCACCGAGAGCGATTGCAGGGGGACACAGCAGCACAGTGGGCCATTCTGCAACGCTCAGGCGTTAACCAGTCAACCTGGTTTGACGGCCATGCTGAGAGCCCTGTCCTTGATACAAGTCGACTGTTAGCCATCTTAGCTGATGCTGACTGGCTGGTTGATGGGCTTCTTGGCACCGGGCTGTCGCGCCCTGTTGAAGGGTTGCTGCGCTCAGTCATCGAAACGGCCAATCGGTCCGGCAAACCGATCTTTGCTCTTGATCTTCCGTCTGGGCTTGATGCAGATACTGGCCAGCCTCAGGGTATGGCGATCTGTGCCTATGCCACAGCAACTTTCGCTGCTCCCAAGCTGGCATTTGCTGCCGCTGATGCCTGGGAGTATACCGGCGAAGTTGCGGTCATTGACATTGGACTGCCGCGATGTCTGCTGAACCCGTACATTGTGCGGTAAGCGTCGATCGCTGGCGGAGGATGCATTTATTCAGAGGCCATAGGTGACTATGCCTACGATTGCTGGATACTATTACCGGCACTCACTGCCGGCCACAGCCGTATGCCTCTAGTACACAGGTTTGGCTTCGCGGGCATCCGGAGGTGCAGGAATCCCGTGCTCGAGATCATAACCTAGGCGTGTCTTCGGTGTATTCTTGACTGCTGTGCCACTCTCGAGCCCTGATCTGGTTAACTCTGGTACACGGGTTAGATCGTCCTCGGAAAGTGCACTAGCAGTAGCATCATCAGTATTAGCCAAATCAGTGACTTCCGGGGCCGATGTGTCGTCTGAAATCAGAACCTGTGGCTGGTCTGCTAAGGGTGATCTGTTAGCCTGAATGACACGCTCGGCGGTATTGCGCTGGTATTGGAGCACCGGATGCACAATTAAGAAAGCGAACACAGCTGCGGTGCCCAGCCCCCCGAAGATGGCAGCCTGATTAGGCCTACCAGATAGCGTTCGCCGGCTGATATTCAGGACCTCCCGGAGGCTATCGCACGCCCAGGCTCGATGAAGCGGCCGCTCACCGTTAAGGGTGCCCAGTCCCCCATTATGGCCGTGGCCCAGACGGATTCGGCGGCGCGGCTTGGGCGACGCCTTGCGCATCTTGCAGTCTGCAATACGATGTTCAAGGAGTGGCCAGAGCGACGGAACAGTAGGGTCAATGGGGAGCTGATCTGCAGCAGCCCAGAGCGTACTCAGCACGGCTTCCAGCACGGCTCGATGCTGACGGCAATCTGAGCAAGTGCTGAGGTGCTCCTCAATGAACTGCCGATCCTCTGCGCCGAGATCACTCCCATCGGCATTCGCGGCAGATGCACCAGCTCACAGTGATCACCGACCCATAGAGCCAACCGTGCCCGTACCCATTTACATGATCGTTTACCCATTGATAGTCCCATGGCTCGTTCAGCCTTCCTGGGTTTTTCCTCGACTGTCACCTTGACGGCTCAACCAGATTTCCCGGAACTTCTCTCGGGCCATGTACAACCGCCAGCGCACGGTCGCCTCTCGTTTCCCCACGATCGCCGCGACCTCAGAGCACGAGAAGCCCTCGAGATCGCGGAGCACCAAGATTGTCCGATAAGAAATGGGCATCTGAGCAAGGATGAACTGAACCTCCTGCGCAAGCTCGGCTTGAATCCTGGGATCACGATCGGCACCTCTCGAGGTAATCTGTCGTTCGTGCCAGTATCGACGCCGGCCGATCAGTGCGGCGAAGGTAAATTCATTTGGCCTGCTGCGCAGCCAATCAAGCGCTAGATTGATTCCCACTCGAAACAACCAAGGGCCAAAGCGCCGCGCAGTGTCAAAGCGACCTAGGTAGATATACACGCGCCAGAAAGTCTCTTGCGCGAGGTCACGAGCCTGCTCCGGCTCGCGCACCAGCCGGGTTAGTACGCGAATCAGCTTGCGCTCGTAACGTCCCACCAAAGCCGCGAACGCCTGATGGTCACCATGACGCGCATGCTCGACGAGCCAGGCGTCGCTAAGCGTCGCCTGCTCGCTCGTAGCAGGTCGAACCTCAATGTGTGAAGTGCTTTCGGCATGCGGGTCGGAGGTTGTCGCACTATCAGCCAGACCGATTGTGGTATCGAGATCGTGACCAGACGGGGCTGGCTTGCGCATCGTGCAACCTCCTCACGTCAACTTATGATACGGCAAATCTCTCGATTTGCGCTGGCTTATTTCCCCGGTTTCTGCGGGTGAGCTGTGTTGGCGCTACATCATGCCATTGTCTTGCTGATCGTAGGAACAGTAAGCTTGCTTCAGGAAGGTAACTGTTGAGTACCCTAACCGCCAATTCAGAGCTGATAATGCAGACTCTTGTATCCGGAGTGCCGCAGGCAAAGTCTGGCGTTCACGAAGCGCCGTGTCGGCACTTCGGATACAAGGGATTGGACTGAACCGCAGGCAGGCCGTCGCCTATGGGGATTCAATCCCGGGTCGCCCCCTCGGCGACGGCGTTGCCAGAAGGGAGAGGCCGTCGTCCGTGCGTGCGCGGCCGCTCAGTGTGCGGCGGCCGTGGCCGGACCCAGCCTCGAAATGGGTCCTCCTGGTGCTTGTGGACCCGAGATGTGGAGCTGCGTACGGGGAATCCACGGTCACCCTCCAAGGGCGGGCTTGACCATGGCCAATCACCAGGTCGCTCCTTTCGCTTTCGGAGAGCTCAGGACGTATCAGGCCCCACGCGCTCGGGAGCCGGCTGCCAGTGAGCCGATTCTCGCCTGTTGGCCAGGGTCGCACGCAGGATCTCGATGACGATCATTCGGCCATTGCCGCAGGCAGGGCACGGGCGCACCGCGGGCTCCCCTTCGACGGCACCGTCCGGATCAGAGGCGGGCTCGGCCGCCGCAGATCCGGAGGGCGTCGCGGCGTCCAGCAGGGCGCGGCACAGTTCCAGGTTCTCCTGGCACACCCGGTTGGCGAGGAACCCGAAGTGGCGGATGCGCACGAACCCCGCCGGCAGCACGTGTAGAAGGAACCGTCGGAGGAACTCGATCGCCTTGAGGGTCATCGTCTTCTGCTTTCCGTCAGACGCGTAGTCCTTCCACTGGAAGGTAACCTCGCCGTTCTCCAACGCGATCAGCCGATGGTTGCTGATCGCCACACGATGGGTGTACCGGGCCAGGTACTTCAGCACCTGCTCCGGGCCGCCGAACGGCGGCTTGGAGTAGACGACCCACTCGGTCTGCGCGCTGGCAGCGAGCCGGCGCTGGAACTCGACAGGATCGGCCAGCGTGGCGAGCTTGCCGTGAAAAGAGAGCTTGCCCTGATCGAAGGCGGCCCTGATCAGGGCAAGGAGCTTCCCCCGAAAGACGCGGCTGAGGACACGGACCGGCAGGAAGAAGCCGGGTCTGCACGGGACCCAATGCGAGCCGTCGGGCGACAGCCCGCCGCCCGGCACGACGCAGTGGACGTGCGGGTGATGTTGCAGGTTCTGGCCCCAGGTGTGGAGCACAGCCAGGAAGCCGATCTCGGCCCCGAGATGCTTGGGGTCGGCGGCGATCTGCTGCAAGGTCTCGGCGGCGGCTCTGAACAGTAGGCCGTAGACTTCCCGCTGGTTCTGCAGCGCGATCGGGCCCAGCGCCGCCGGGAGCGTGAAGACGACATGCTGATACTCAACGGGCAGCAATTCCGCCTGGCGGGCCTCCATCCATTCCGCCGCCGCGGCCGCCTGACACTTGGGACAGTGGCGGTTGCGGCACGAATTGTAGGCGACCTGCTGATGGTCGCAGTGATCGCACCGCTCGACGTGCCCACCCAGGGCAGCTGTCCGGCAGGCGGCGATGTCGCGCAGGGCGCGACGCTGCTCCGGCGAGAGCACGTCGCCGTAGCGGTCGAGGAAGGCATCTCCGTACGCGCAGACGACCTCGGCCACTTCGAGCCGAGGTCGGTTCATGGCCGGGACTCACCAGGGAGGGGGCCGATCCGGTCGAGGGGGCTGCGGGTCGCCTCGACGGCGGCCGGCGAGACGTGAGTATAGATCGCGGTGGTCTCGAGCTTGCGGTGGCCGAGGAGCACCTGGATCGTGCGGATGTCGGTCCCGGCTTCGAGCAGATGAGTGGCGAAGCTATGACGAAGGGTGTGCACGGTGACGTGCTTGTCCAGGCCGGCGTCCCGTGCGGCCCGGACGCAGCTCAGGTGCACGGCCTTGCCGGTGATCGGTTGGCCGGGGACGTCCCCTGGGAACAGCCAGTCGGTCGGGCGAACCACCTTCCAGTATTCGCGGAGCACGGCGAGCAGCCGCGGCGAGAGCATGACGTAGCGATCCCTGCGCCCTTTGGCCTGTTGGACGCGGATGACCATGCGCTTGCTGTCGATGTCGGCGACCCGCAGGCCGGTGACCTCGGAGAGCCGCAACCCGGCGGCGTAGGCGGTCATGAGGATGGCGCGGTGCTTGATCCCGACGACGGCGGCGAAGAAGCGCGCCACTTCGTCGAGGCTGAGGACGATGGGGAGCCGCTTGGGCTGCTTGGGGAAGGGGATGCGTTCCAGGACGTCCTTGCGCCCGAGGGTTATCTCGTAGAGGAATCGCAGCGCGGCGAGGGTCTGGTTGTAGACGCTCCAGGAGACCTTCTTCTTCTGGACGAGCTGCAGTAGGTAGGCGCGGACGTCGTCGCGCCCGAGGTCCTGGGGTGACCGCCCGAGGTGCCTGGCAAAGGTGCTGACGCGCGAGACGTAGGTCTCGATGGTCCTGGCGGAGAGGTTCTTGAGCTTCATGTCCTCGATCATCCGGCGGCGCAGCGGTGTCATCACTCGCTCCTCTGCTAGGGGGATGGGGGAAAACCACCCTCATCGTGGCCCAGCAGCGGCCCGGGATCAGCACGGCGCAGCCGATGACCTAAGGACAAAGAGCAGAGGCGCGAAGAGGATTAGCAGACGCCCGAGCGAAGGGAAATGTCGTCGATCAACGCGAGGGCCGACGCTTCGAGCCTCTACCGCGCAGCGGTTTAGTCCAATCCATGGTTACAAGCTGGGAATGCTGTGCATAGGCGAACTGGCACGTCTATCGTATTATCAGTTGGGCGAACGGCTTACAGGACGGTGTCGGTTCGTACTCGGTGGCTGTCGGTCAGAAGTGAGTGTGGTCAGGATGGCGGGTTTTAGTCCTCAAGTGATGCCCTGTCGACCTGAGGTACGGGCAGCAGCGCTCGAGGTGCTGTATTGCCGTGTTCCAGCATCATTGCGCCACCAATTGATCATGGAGGTTCTGGATGAAAATCGTCGGGGGGAGATTGATCTCTCGGGCCTGTGGGTTGCACAGTCACGTGGCGGCCGGATCATGGGCGCGCTACTGACCCAGCCGCTGGCCGGAAAATCTGCGGCGGTGTGGGCTCCTGAGGTTGAGCCGTCCTGGTGCAGATCGAGAATCGCAGCGGCGCTTGTCAAGACAGCCCTTGTTGATCTGAAAGCACGTGGGTTTCGCCTTGCGCAGGCAGTGCTGGACGAATCTGCAAGCAACCATGCCGCCACTGACTTGAATCGAGGGGGAATGCCACATGTTACTGAACTCGTTTACCTCGAGCGCGAGACAGCGTTGCCCCTGGCCATTGCTAGCGGCGAGGCAACTGAACATCAGCTTAGGAAACATTCCGGGCAATTGTCGCCTTTTCGTTGGTGTTCTTATGGACCAAGCGTTAAATCTGAATTTCATGCAGTATTACAAGCAACATATGTTGGAAGCCTTGACATGCCTGAGCTTGACCGAGCTCGTGCACTTGACGATATCATGGCAGGGCGAGAGGCGGCGGAGAACTTTGTTGCTGAGCGGTGGCAACTAGGTCGCATTCCAGGGCGACCCGAAGCGGCTGCTATGCTCCTACTGGCTGATTTACCGCGCCGCCGCACTTGGGAGGTTGTGTATCTTGGTCTTACGCCGGAAGCAAGGGGGCAAGGTCTCGGCCGGGCTGTAGTCTCTCATGCACTCGAGCTTGCTCGCGAGCATGTTCCGCGACTTGAGCTGGCGGTTGACTGCCGAAATACACCCGCAGCTCGCCTGTACGAATCTACCGGCTTCGTCGCCTGTGACCGCCGCTCAGTACACCTGGCGATTCTGAGTGATAGCCCCTTGGGATAATTATCGGCTCCGTGGGATGAGTCGTGCGTACGCCCAGAAACGTGTGCGCAGTTGAGCGGTAAGATATCCATGCCGCTAGGTATTGCCCGGAAGCGGGCCAATGCCTCGTTCTGCCGAAGGGCTAGACATCCGGTGACGGAGGATTTCGCCTTCTTTGAGGTAGATGACCGACTCAGCAATTTTGGCAGCGTGGTCGGCAATGCGCTCGAGGTTACGCGCGGTGTTTACCAGCCGAAGCCATGTATCGATCCGGTCTGGTGCGCCGATAATCTCGGCTTTGAGCTGTTTTTGAACTGCTCGATAGTTACGGTCAACCTCCTGATCGGCGACGATGACGGCTTGTGCGCGCGCCACGTCCGACTGGGTAAGCGCGTCGAGGCTCTGGTGGATCTGCGACAGCGCCTCAAGCGCGAGGTTCTCGAGGCCTTGGGGAATTGGAAAGGCGCGAGGGTCCGTTGCGAGCTTGGTCACCCGCTTGGCAATGTGGCGGGCCAGGTCGCAGAGGCGCTCAAGGTCACCGTTGATCTTGAGCACAGCAGCAACGCGCCGCAGGTCGGACGCAACAGGCTGATGGAGCGCCAGAACCCGAACGCATTCGCGCTCGATCTGGACTTCCCATCGATCCACCGCCCGTTTTTGGCGCTTGAGCTCGCTGGCAAGCTCCACCCGTCCATCGCACAAGCCGTGAATGCTTTGATCCAAGGCATCTTCAACCACAGCCGCAAGCTTCAACACCTCTGACCAGAGTCCTTCCATGTCTCTTAAGAAACTGCGGCCAACGGTGAGCCGTTCGTTGCCCCAGTCGAAATCCACAGTGCCAGGTTCCTGCGGCATCGCCCCAATCCCCCCTGCTGCTAGTGGACAACTCCCGGTCTGACTGAACCTCACCGTGGCCGATTGAGGCACAGACTAAGGTACAGCCAAGGCTGCCCCGTGAGCGCGGCGAAGCATCACGCGCGCTAGAGCAAGCAAAGCCAACCCATTTAGCTTAGAAGCTGCATCTCCGGCAAACAACGTCAAAACGGGCAAATACACGAGAATTTCATGATCAGTGACACTTCCATCAACGCTAATCAAGGCACATCATTCCGAACTAACCGATGTATGGCAGCGTGCCGACTAGATCCGGCGGTAGTCTGCTAACCTGAAATTGATCTGGTTCAATAGCTCTTGCCTTGAAGTGGTGGACCATAACCATGCAAGGGGAGCCAGTACAGGTCGGTCGGGATGTTGTCTCCAGGCCGATAATAGCCCAGATCGTACTGAGCTTCCCATGGGGGGTCCATGATAAGGTTATAGGGCCAGGCAAGAATTTGAGTCGCGAAGAGGGCAGCGGAGAAAAACGGCTGCACGAGTTGGTTACGCTGCGTGGATTGAGTTGGATCGTCGACTGGATACGATAGATACCGTCCCACAGGGCCCACGAACTGCTCAACGCTGTGGCCATAGCGCCTCAAGAACCGGGTCTTGGAAGTAGAGCGGTAAATGGCAAGTAGCCGCCGCTGCCCAGTACTTACGCTGGGGTGTCCAATCCCGCGGTGCTAATGGAACCCAATCCTCAGGTACAGGGATGGCCTTGATGGGGCGTGCCTCAGCCGG
The DNA here is from genome assembly GCA_963830625.1 of uncultured Isosphaeraceae bacterium. Taxonomy (GTDB): domain Bacteria; phylum Planctomycetota; class Planctomycetia; order Isosphaerales; family Isosphaeraceae; genus CAWHMZ01. The sequence goes on from CAWHMZ010000012.1 coordinate 260,668, forward strand.
GCTAGGTGCACGGCTAATGTCGAGCTGTGTCTGGGTGCGAAGGTCTGACGAGGTAGTATCACGTGCTGGACCGGCTGGCTGAGCCACATTCTGAGGTGGCCGGTGCAGCTCTTCTTCCTGCATGCGCCAATCCTTTCAACCTCGCGGATCTGTTCAGGGCGGAGAGTTGAAGTCATCGGTATGCGCTCGGGCAACAACGAATCAGTTGCCGGCCCGGCTAGTGTACTCTGGGCGGTGTTTGGCTCAGTTGGCAGTGAACCGGCAACGTTTGCTACACGGTCATTGGACTGGTCTGGTGCTAGCTGTTCAGCCACGTTCGTGGAAGCTGGACTACCATTAACAGCATTCGAGGGCTCAGGTAGTGCAGCTAGGTCTGCGGGCAATGGTGTGCTCGGCTCGCCAGAAACCGCGGCCGCCGGTTGGGCAGTGGGTGGCACTGCTAGCTCTGGCACACCCGTTGTGGACGGTGCTGTAAGATCCGGACTCACTGAGATGGTTGGCAGGGTTACAGCGGAAGCTGGTACCCCAATGGCATTGGCTGCAACACTAGGGGTTTCGAGGTTGCTTGCTGGAGACGCAACCGGTCTCGGATCGGTCAAAGGCATTCCAGACTGCGACCCAATGGTAGTTTCCGCATGTTCCGATGGTGTGCTCGGGGTTGACGGTGAATTGCTAACGGTCTCACTGGGCATTTCAGGAGTGGCTTGGGTAGCCAGTGGTTGCTCGGCTGGCACCGCGACGGGGTTTCTGCCAGGCACGTCGGCAAGCTCACCAGGGAGCGGGGGTAATCCATCAGTTGGCTTTGCAGTGTTAGCGGGTTGCTTTGCAGAGTCGGTCTCGACATGGGGAGGGGCTGAAGCTGGTGCGGTAGGGCTAACTGTTGGAGCCTGTCCAAGATCGGCAGGCAATGGTGGCAAATCGTCAGCGGTGCTCGTATCAGTGGGCAGTGGATTGGGCGTTGATGCAGGTGGCGTTGATGCTGACAGCGCCGGTCGACCGGTGGGAGGAGTATCCGGAGAGGACTGTGCTAAGATCGCGGGCAAGGGTGGTAGGTCGTTTTGGGGATCTGGTGGTTCAACTGGCAGCGCTGGGGGTGCTGTACCTGTTGCACCTGTGACGGGTACGACGGCTGTAGCCTGTGCAGCGGCTGAATCTGAGACCTTTGGGGCAACCACTGGCTGAGGTGAATTGTACACTTCTTGGCGCGCGCGGGAATGGACTGCACCTTGGTCAGGAGCAGGTGGGCTGGAGTTCGCTGGAGGGAGCAGTGCAGGGCTAGGTACAGCCGCCGCGGGTGTAGATACCGGCAAAGTGCTCGCCGGCGGCGGCGTTCGTGGCTCGGTATCAACCGCCCCCGTGGCAGCTACAACATCCATGGCCTGTTCTGGAGTTGGATCCAATACCTTCTGGGCAACGGCAGGTGGACGAGAATCATCCGCCTCTCTGTGGGCTGGGGAGTGGGTCTCACTCAGGTCAGGTGCAGGTGCGTTTGAGGTCGTTGAAGAGAGAATCTCAGGATTAGCTATTCCCGTGCTGCGTGCAGACGTCGGTGGAGTACTCACTGCTGTGCCGCGCCGGACCTGGGGTTGTGTCAAGCTCAACCGGCTGGGCCAAGCCGCTGGTGGAAGGAGGGGGAAGCGACGCAAGGTTGGAGGCAAGTACCGGTGCTGACGGATTAACCGTCTGTGCTCCGTTTGCAGTGACGGATAGGGGCTCTGCGGATACTGGCGCTGGCATAGGCTTGGTCTCTGATTGCACCCGAGCGGTATCGCGGTCAGCACGGTCAGTAGATTCAGTAGTAGGCGTTGGTGAAGCTTGGGCAGGTAATAAATCTGGCAGGGCAGTCGGTTGGTGGTCGTTCGGCACGGCTGGGGACGATGGCTGGACCGGAGGCTGTTGCAACGGTTGGGAAGCAAGCACTTCTGGCTCAGCGGCTTGGTTGTGCAGCTTCAGCGGCTTGGGTGCAGGGCTAGTGTTTGAAGGCTGGGGCTGCGGTGATGCGGCATTAGCCGGGGACACCGTCAATGGCTGGTCGTCAAAGCCGGGATGTGCGTCGGGAAGCACAGTTCGGCGATTCGGGGAGAATGGGCCTGGGATTGTGGGAGAGTTTGTTGCCCCAGGCGAATCGTTGATGGTGCTGTCGGAGCTGGTAAGCCGAATCGGTTTGCCCTGATCATCGCCTTCAGCATCGGTTGAGCTTGCAAGTGGAGCATGCGCCGGCTGATTATCGCGCGCGAACCTTCCAGCGCGGGCAGCAACTTGGCTATCAGATTGGGCAGGCTTGAACCCCCGCCGCGGCTGCGACCGCTCTGTAACAGAGTAGGCTTCCTCAGCATCGGCGGGTTCGCGCAGGCCGTGCTCGGCGCGCTCGATTCCTTGCTTCAAGGCAAGTCTCTCAGCCTCGTTGAGCTCCTTCTGGCGAGCCTCAGCTTCACGCAGGAATTTGAGCGCACGATCATATTCTTTGTAATTGATATAATCGAGGCCGTTGCGCAGCAAATAGCGTGCACCGCGCGTTGCAGTCATCCCGTAGAAGGTTGAATCAGCAGCAGCGGCGGCGCTCGTCGGTCCGGTTGCCCCGGCAGTGCCGGACTTACTCTGGGGCGCATTAGCTGGTGCTGGCAACTGCTGGGCCGAGACAGTCGAAACCGTCAGGAAAACCCCCAAAACCGTGGTCAATGCCGAAGTTAAGCTACGCAAGCCACGCCTCCTTACTTGTCTGAGACTTGCCTCGACCGCAGCAACTCAGCAGACGAGTTGACTGGTGGTTCACGATGGTCGAGCAGAATGCTCTGGACCTGGAAAGGCAGAAAATGAGCGACGAATACCGATTTAGTGCTGGTTCAAACTGACTTGCAACCAATGGCGATACCAAACGTTGTGAGCTTTCTAAGTGGCTGCTACGTGTCTTAAACGAATTACCACGGGCAACCAACCCTGCTCCGAGTCATGGCGGCGGTCGCGTTAAACAGAGCCACGACCCATTTCATTCTCGCTGCTAAAGCTGGAGTAATTGGTGCTTCCTGCGTGATCACGATGTCATGGGGATGGCTTTCCTGGACCGAGGCGGAAGTCACCTGGATGAATCGGGTCTTGGTGCGCAGGTCTTCGATGGCATGGGCGCCGCAATAGCCCATACCGGCCCGCAGGCCGCCGACGAGCTGGAAGACGAATTCGGCCAGCGGTCCCTTGTAGGGAACTCGGCCCTCGACCCCTTCGGTACGAGCTTCTGGCCGGGTGATCCTCGATTGTCTTTGTCTTGACGTTCGTGCTCCGGGCTCCTGGCGATAGCGTTCATGGGAGCCCTTGGCCATCGCCCCGAGCGAGCCCATGCCGCGGTACGTCTTGAAGCTGCGCCCACGGTAGATGATTGTGTCGCCAGGACTTTCGGCCAAGACCGGCAAAGAGTCCACCGATCATGACAACATGAGCACCGGCGGCGATGGCCTTGGTGATGTCACCGGAGTAGCGAATGCCGCCATCGGCGATGATTGGAACCTTACCACCGGCTGCCTTGGCCGACTGGTAGATCGCGGTGATCTGGGGTACTCCTACACCGGAGACAACCCGCGTCGTGCAGATTGAACCTGGGCCGATGCCTACCTTGACTGCATCAGCACCCGCCTCGATCAGTGCTCGCGTGCCCTCAGCCAGTGGCCACGTTGCCGGCCACGACCTGAATATCGAAGCTGCTGCTTGATCCGCCGCACTGTCTCGATCACGTTCTTGCTGTGACCATGCGCCGAGTCGACGACGAGCACATCGACGCCTGCGTTCAAGAGCGAGTCAATTCGCTCGTAATCGTGTACACCGACCGCAGCACCGACACGCAACCGCCCCGTGCATCCTTGCAGGCATGCGGGTAACGATGCAGCTTGTCGATGTCCTTGATCGTGATCAGCCCTTTCAGTCGATATTCATCGTCAACCAGCAAAAGTTTCTCGACCTTATTTTTCGTCAAAATCCGATCAGCTTCCTCAAGGCTCGTATCCGCCGGGGCCGTGACCAAGTTGTTCTTGGTCATGACCTCGTCAATCCGCAAGTCGTTCGACTCGAGGAAGCGAAGGTCCCGGCGGGTGAGGATTCCCCGGAGATAACCGCCGACGGTGATCGGCACGCCGGAGATGTTATGGCCCTGCATGATCTTGCGAGCCTCGCCGACCGTGGCATCCGGCGGTAGGGTGATCGGGTCGACGATGATGCCGTTTTCAGACCGCTTGACCTTGTCGACTTCGCGGGTCTGCTCCTCGATCGACATGTTCTTGTGAATGACGCCGAGGCCTCCTTCCTGGGCCAGCGCAATGGCCAGCTCGGCCTCGGTGACGGTGTCCATCGGCGAGGAGAGAATCGGGATGTTGAGCGCGATGCGCGCAGTCAGTTGCGACCGGGTGTCGACCTGATGAGGCAGCAGGTCGGAATAACCCGGCTCGAGCAGGACGTCGTCGAAGGTGATACCTTGGTAGGCAATGCGGTCGTGCATCGGGAAAAGCTCCACTCCGGACCCGGAATTGATTCCAGCACGACGTGACGTGACGCTCGATCTGACTGACACATCGACAGACAGGATCGAAAGGTCCGCAGTGCTGGATCAGACTGGTGTGGGTAAGTTCAGGGGCCTTTCCCTACACATTAAACCCGCCGCTCCAGTGGCTGACAAGGGCAACCCCCTGATGGCCACCCTGCCAAGACCGAACGCTGAGCGCGGAAACCGCTTGCGTGCTCGAAATGGAACTCACGCTAAACGGCATGTTTTAGCGGACCCAGGTTGCTCTGTTGTTGGCCTGAGCTAGCGGCGCGTGGGCCAGAGGCCGTCAGTCTTTCCCTCCGGGTTTCTGGTCAACCACCGGTTTCTGCTCACCTTGGATTGCGGCGATGCGCTCAGCCGCAGCAAAAACGTCTGCGGCGGTTAGCTGGATACCGAAATCGAGCGTTATGGAATGACTTGCCCCGGGCGCAAGTCGTGGGACGCGGCCGAATTTTCGCTCGACCTGGCGCGTATTGGGAAAATTGGTGCCGGGCTCGATGCCCATGACATAGCCGTCTTCAATGGCCGCGGTGTGCTTCCAGAGAGTCAGGTAGGGAAGCTCGGTGGTCGAGAATGCAACTGTCGCGCCACGGTCGTGAGTCTTGTTACGGATGAGCGCCAGCGTATTTCCGGCCTGGTCGGCGCGGGGACGGAGGAAGTAGAGCTCCTCGGTGAAGCCTGGCTTGGGGCCGCTGAACTGATCGAAGTGGCTGAGGTCTTTGGCGGAGTGCTCATTAGCCGCGGTGAGCTGGGCCAACGGTGCCAGGAAGGTCGAGCCGTCTTCAAGCAAGGGCGGCCCGAAATTGATGTGATAGAGCATCTGGAACTCCTGGTCGACACCGCCGCGGTTGGTCACGACGTCGTGCAAGTGGAATTGACGCGAGCCGGGCTCGGTGGAGAGCACAGAGTAGAGCTCAAGCTTGGGTCCGAGGAAGCTACGCTCATCAACACGGCCTCGAAGGGTGATACGAAACGGGGGCTCGCGCTCAGCGATCAAGTCAACTTCCTGCGCGGGCAGGTTGGCGATGCGCCCGTGCAGGGTCAGCTCGGCAGTCATCGCATCACCTGCAGGACCAGTGAAGTGATCAGTGCCCGGTGCGCCGTTGCTCTCCATCCCGCAGCGGCAGAGCCACTCGCTGAAGCCGTCCAACCAGCCTCGCCCACTTCGGCTGGCGAGGTTGATGAACTTGGGGTGTACAACCTCCCGGACCGGCGAGTCCCAACCAAGGCGTACGTCGCCGGCTCGAGCCGAGTAGATGCCCATGCCGCGCGCAACGATAACGTTCACGGTCATTGCACCGTTGTCGATGACAACCAGATCAATGCCTTCCTGCTTGCCCCCGTGAAGTGCGACCAGTGCCACCGACCACGGAACAGTACACTTGGGCGCGACGACGCTGCTCTGATAGCGCCGCTGTTTAGGGGAAAGGAACTCGTTCGGATAGAAATTTCGGTTTTCGCTGTAGAGCGCCTTGTGAAAGGGCTCATCGGCGTAGGCTGCGGAGAGGAAGCCGCCCGCCAGAGTGACAAGCCCAGCGGACAAGCAAGCCAGAGCAGACCGGAAGCTTGACAACAGTGGCTCCTTGGCAAGCGGCTCAGGGCCCGTTGCCCTGCATACCGCCGCGTGCGCGTGTGCGGAGATCGCGCATGCGGTCTTGCGCCTCGTGCATTCGCTGCCGGGCGTCGCCAATCTGGTTGCGGGCGCTCGGTGGGCCAATAGCACCTGGCGGCCGAAGGCCGGGGCGAATACCAGGCGGCCGGATGAACACCCGCCGTTGAAACGGCACCAGGTCGGCGACCATGGTCGGCTGCTGGGCTGGTGCGGCGCGGCGCTGGAGCAGGGCCATCAATTGGGGTGGCACTTCAAGCTTGAGGTCATTTCGCACCGATTCGACCAGGCGAAGGTGATTGTCCTTGAGCTGTTGAACCTGCGCGAAATAATTCCCGCCCGCGGGCCCTGGGTTGCTGTAGAGATCCTTCATGGCCTTGTAATTGGTCGCCAGATCGGCGTAGCTGCGCCGCGTGTTTGCTTTGAGTGTCGTGTCGCGTTGAATGTGGGGGATCTCGGGATTAACCTGCGAGAACATCTTGGTGTCGAGCGTCGTCACGATCTCGTCGAACGTCTGTGGCTGGTCGTCGTCCTTTTTACCTTTCGTGGCGGCCGTCCGCATGGCACCAGTGTTTGACCTGATCTCAAGGCCGACCGCGTAGACGGCGCCCGCGGTGACCAGGATCTTGAAAGCGAGGGTGCGGCGGTGGTGCGCGGCTGAATTCAGGGCGGGGCTTACCGACCTGCGCCACCGCTTTTTGCAGGTCCTCGACCGGAATGCAGAAGGCTGTCGCCTCGGCCTTAGTGGCCTTGAGCGTTGCGACGCCAATCACACGGCCGCTTGAATCAAACACGGGGCCGCCAGAGTTTCCAGGGTTGATCGCGATGTTCATCTGGAGGTAATGGTTGCCCTCTATCTCAGTCTTGGAGCTCATGACGCCCTTACTGACCGCGTTTTCCAGGACCTGACCATCACCCATTCCCGGGTTGCCGATGACCGTAATGTCTTCGCCCTTGATGAAGCGGTACGCTGGTGCGATCTGAAGTGCGGGCAGCTTGGTGCTGACGGCCAGAAAAGCCAGGTCGCGCTTGGGGTCTTCATACATCAACTGCGCGTGCAATGGACCCGGATCACCACTGGGGGCGCCGGGAAATCGTACCTCGAGGTTGGATACAAACTCATCGTCGAGCACGTGGGCGTTGGTTGCCACCAGATTGGGTTTGACGAGGAAGCCGGTTCCACTTGAAATCTTGCCCTTGATGAGCGCCACCGACGGCTCGCAACGGGCGACGATTTGGGCTGTCGTAAGTGGACCAGCGGCTGGCGTGACTATAGCCTGTGCAGGGACTGGATCCGGTACCGATGGCGATGCGGCAGGCTCGGCCTTGGCAACCGTAGTTGGTGGTGCTGGGTTGGCAGGAGGCGGTTCAGGATCAGTGGCCTCGGCTTCGACAGGGGGGGCGGTATCTGGCGGACTGGCAGCGGGCGGATCAGCCTGAGCGACGGTGATCCCTGGTGGAGTCGTTGCCGTGGGCGCGGCTGGTGTTGTGGGCGGTGGTAGCGCAGGCGTCGGGTCAGCCACGGCCGGCGCGGCCGCGACTTGATCGGTGGAGGTCTGGTCTGGAGGTGAGCTGCTTGAGAAGAGGGCGCGCGCCAACACAACGACTGCGCCGAGCACGACCACTAGAGCGGCACCGCCGCCGGCATAAGCCCAGGGGGGAATATCGTTAGTCTGAAAGGGCGCCGGCGCACGCGGCGGCTTGGGACCTTGCGGTCGTGGAGCAAGCCGCTCGAGCGGTGCTGGCTCAGGCTCGGCCCGCGACGGAAGGGGCGGTGGGGCAAGCTCGTAGCCGGCCGGCCCAGGTTGAGGAGCGATGCCCCGGGTTCGGATGGCTTGCGCGCACTGGGGCCCCGCACACGGAAACGCGTACCACAAGGGCAACGGATTTCCTTGCCAACAACGCGGTCAGGGACCTCTTCCGATCGACCACAAGACGGGCACGTCAGTTTGAGCAACATCCGGAGTTCCTCCAACTTCGAGGTGCCGACAACAGGTCCGCAACGAATGAGAAAATGAATGCGGCGCTGCGGCCTTGTCTAGGCTAGCGGCTGATCATACGAGGCCGCAAAGCCGCGCAAGGCGGCTGTAAAGTGTAACTCATGCATATGGCGATTTCCAGAATGGAGGCTGTGCCGGGCAAGGGAAATCTCTGACCGATTCGGCTCGCACAAGTCGTTTGCGATCCGGGTTAGATGTCGTGTACGGACTCTGGATGCCGAAAGCGGAGAGCCAGTGTGCTTCTCGCGACGATCGCTGCAACCTGGAGCCATTGTGCCTATGGCCCGCAAGCTCCATCTCGCACGAATAGCACCCACTGCTGGTCGTTTGTTTGACCTTCCGACCTACCGATGGCACGGCTAAGATAAGATTTTCCCCTGCGCGGAGCCTATGGAGTGAGCCTGCCGAGGAAGGATTCCTTGAATACGGCAACCCCTGCCACTGCCAAGTCTGGCAATCGTATCTTACCGCCGGTGCTTGGCCAGCTATTGAGCGGTACATTCTGGCTGGCGCTGCGGGTGCCGTTACAGTTTGTCTTTGCGCTGCTCACGACGCGGCTTATCCTCGAGGCGATCGGGCCCGTCGAAAACGGGGCTTATGCGTTCGCCTGGAACTTCGGCTTCTTTCAGTTCCTTTTTGAGTTCGGGGCAAGCTCAGCGCTTCAGCGGCAGATCTCCGATGCCTGGACTCGGCACGACCGGGCTGCAGTTGACCGCCTAATCGCCTGCGGCATGACCTTCTATGCAGCGATGGCCGTGGTACAAGTGGTGGCGCTTCTGGCGATTGCCTATGGGGCACTGCCATATAGTAAGCTCCAGCCCGAATCGTATCCGCTGGTGATCAAGCTGCTCTGGCTGCAGGCGCTCACGGCTCCATGCTTCGGTATGTCGGTAGTCGTTTCCAGCGTGCTGCAGGCAGCAAGACGATACAGCTTCGTGCCTCGGTACGAGGTGGCGATCACGGTACTGCGGTTTGTGGTCTTGGTAGGGGGTGTGAAAGCTGGCGTCGACTTCTTCCTGATCGTCACGGCCCAGACGATTGTGCAAGTGACCCTGGGGTTAGGTCCGGCCTTCTGGGTAATGATCCACGAGCTTGATCACGTGCCGCACTTTCGCGGGGCGCGGTGGACCGACTACAAGACGCTCGGGCACTTTAGCTTTTTTGTGGCCCTGATTCAGATCAGCGTGGTACTGGCCGACAAGCTCGATACAACGATTCTCGGCTTTGTGCTCCGTACCCAAGCGGAGCCTGCGCTCACGGTTTACTCGGTTGTGAGCAAGCCATTCTTGCAACTTCGTCAAACGGGCTGGATGCTTGCGTATATGGTGATGCCTGCAGTGGCCAGCCTGGCAACAGCCGCTGACAAGCGGGGCCTCGAACGCGTCAAGTACGACGGTACCCGACTGCACTGTGGCGCACTCGTGCCGGTAGGACTCCTGGCTTGGATCTACGCTGCTCCGTTCTTGTCGTTCTGGATCGGTGAACGACAGTGGAGTGCCATTCGTGCGCTTGGTTACGACCTCACTGATGTTGCAAGCTTGATGCGGCTTTTCTTGATCGCTGCTATTCCGATCTGCTTGTCTGTTCCCGTGCAAATGGCGATCGGACTGAACAAAATCAAGGTGATCGCGCTGGCGGCGCTGGCCGGCTCGGTCCTGAACTTGCCCGTCAGTTGCTACTTGACGGCACGGATAGGCGTCGCGGGCGTAATCTGGGGCACGGTGCTGACGACGCTCTTTTCAAACTTCCTGATACCTGGTGTGTACGTTTTCCGGGTGCTGGAAATTAACCTGCCCACTTACCTGCGGCGGACTTTGAGCGCACCTCTAGCTGGTGCGGTCGCACTGATCGCATCGGCGTCAGTACTCCAATGGGTCCTGCCAGTCAAGCCGGCGGGTTCTGACCGGTGGTGGGAGGCACTTCTTCTGGTGCTGCACCTTACAGTCGGCACGGTTGCTTACCTGGGGGGTTATCTACTGATGCCCACAGGCCGAAGCGACCTTATCGAGCTTGCCGGCCGACTCAAGCGGCGCTGAGACGTGCTGCATGCCACAGATCCCAGCGGGCTGTGCTTGAGCCCGAGTGGACAGGCTACCGCCTTTGGGTAATGGACGCGCTGCATTGGGTGGGGCATACTCATTGCCGGCAATCGCCTTGAGCCTGCGCCGACTCGTTCGAGAGGCGCGCGGCGCCGGGGAACGTGGACGAAGCACAAGAGGAGCACACTGCGATTATGAGATTCATCCATTCGGGGCTCGCGATCGTCTTTTTGGCAACAGCACCGGCTTGGGCACTAGGCCAGGCACCAGCATCGGCCGACAACAAGCCTCAAAATCAACCGCCAAGGGCTACTGCTAGTGCCAGTGAGCCAACGGGCGAGATCAAGGCTGTCACTCAGGCCATCGTCGACGAGATCGACAAGAACTCGGAGCTCATGTCCAACCTTGAGTACCTCTGTGACATGATCGGCCCTCGGCTTACCGGCTCCGCCGGATTGACCAAGGCCAACCAGTGGACGCGCGACAAGTTCAAGCAGTACGGACTGTCGAACGCCCATCTCGAATCTTGGACCATTGATCATTCATGGACGCGTGGCGAGGCCAAGGGACACGTGGTGGAACCAGTTGGGCAGCGCCTGCTGCTCGAGTCGGCAGGGTGGGGCCCATCCACGAAGGGCCCGCTGCGTGGGCCGGTGGTTCATGTCAAAGCTCAATCAGTCGATGAGCTGTCCCCGTACAAAGGCAAGCTCAAGGGGGCGTGGGTGCTGTTCAAAGAGGTGTCGGTTCAGCCCTCTCCCAAGCAACCCCGCAAAGATCCCGCGGCCGAGATGCGCCGGCGAATTCGCGAATACATGCAGATGCGCGAGTTCCGCCGCGAGCTGCAAAAGTTTCTGGTCGCAGAGGGCGCGGCAGGGACCTTGCGCGACTCGAACAAGGAACACGGCCTCTTAGACATGACCACCGCTGCAAGCAACTTCACGGTGGCCGACTTGCCTGAGGCATTCTTGACCACCGAGTCGTACGGACTGATCTGGCGACTGCTCAAGCGCGGGCCCGTTGAGATCGAGCTGGATCTGAAGAACACGTTCAGCGACGGACCCGTGGAGGTGTACAACACGGTCGCGGAACTCCCGGGCGGCTCCAAGGCCGACGAGGTGGTCATCATCGGCGGGCACATCGATAGCTGGGACCTGGGCACCGGTGCAACCGACAACGGCACCGGGATCATTGCCGTGCTCGAGGCGGCGCGGGCGCTCAAGGCCATCGGCGTCAAGCCGCTGCGCACGATCAGGTTCGTGCTCTTTTCGGGTGAAGAGCAAGGGCTGCATGGATCGCGCGCCTATGTGAAAGCACATGAGAAAGAGATGGCCAAGATTTCCGGCGTGCTGGTCCACGACATGGGCACGGGGCGCGTCAAGAGCATCGGGCTTCAAGGGCGGTACGATCTGCGCGAAACCATGGACCGCGTCGTCGAGCCGTTCAAAGAGGCCGTCAGTCTTGAGGAGCTCTCGATGCGGCCCATGATGGGCACCGATCACCTGTCGTTCTTGCCGCATGGCGTACCGGCCTTCGCCGTCGTGCAAGACGAGGCCGAGTACCGCAAGACGCACCACACCGAAAGCGATACGTTCGACAAGGTATACCCCGACGAGATCAATCAAGGGGCCAAGGTGCTCGCCGCGTGGGCGTACAACGTCGCCATGCTGCCCGACTGCCTGCCGCGCAACCCAAAGCCGGCACCCCCCGGCATGTTCGACACGCCCGAATTTCGCCAGAAGAGCAGCGAAAAGCCCAAACCGCAGGAGGCCGCGCAAAGCGGTGCAGGCCGTACCTCAGCAGCGGCGGGACGCTGAGCCCTGGAAGGCGATCAGCCGGTCGAAAATGCGCAATGGAACCCGGCAACCCCCGATCTTGACGGCACAGCCGAGATAGTTTACAAGTAAACGATCTCATGGCGACACCAAGCGGCAAGAAAGAGCGAGGGCAGCTTCGAATGCGGCTGCCGGTCTTGCTTAGGCCCGAAGAACTGGAGGTGAAAACCTTTGCTCTTTTGGTGCGCATGATGAGCCGGCTTGAGCACCGGCTGGAGCAAGAACTGGAGCAGTATAGTCTGTCGCTGGCCCAGTTCGACATCCTGGCGACGCTCGGGCTCGAGGAGGGGATTACCCAGCAAGAGCTGGCAGAGCGCCTGCTGGTCACCAAGGGGAACGTCTGCGGGATGATGGCCCGCATGGAGGCAAGCGGCTGGGTCAAGCGGCAGCCCGACGCTGGCGATCGGCGCGTGAACCACGTGTTCCTGACTCGGCGAGGCAAGGCGCTCCTCATGCAGACTTTACCGACACAACAAGATCGCCTCAGAGCAGTCTTAGGTGTGCTGGATCCGCGCGAGCTGCAGCTACTTTACCAGTTGCTCGATCGGCTCGATGCCGCAATCGATCTTTAACATGCTCGATGCTTCAAGCGTCCGGTTGAGAGTCTGTTGTCCGAGTTCTTCAATCAGAAGGAGTTGAAAATGCGCAGATTCCTGGGTGTGGCTCTGGGCATTGGTCTGCTTTGCAGCGCGAGCAGAGTAGCTGGTGCCGACGAGTACGCCATTGACCCGGCGCACTCGTCGATTTCGTTCAAGATCTCTCACTTGGGTCTGAGCTACGTTCATGGGCGGTTCGGGTCGTTCTCAGGCGGGTTCGTGCTGGATTCAAGCGAACCGACCAAGTCGTCGTTTACCCTGAACATCAAGCCTGAAAGCATCGACACCAACAACGGCCAGCGCGACAACCATCTACGCAGCCCTGACTTCTTCAACGTCAAACAATTCCCGGCGATTAGCTTCACGAGTACGGCGGTGAAACCCATTGACGGGGGATATGAAGTGACGGGCAACCTCACACTCCACGGCGAATCGAAGCCCCTGACCATCACGCTCAAGGGGGGCAGCACGGCAGAGTTTCCCAAGGGCGTGCAGCGAACCGGGTACATCGCTGATTTCGTGGTGAAGCGCTCTCGACTTCGGCGTCGGCAAGCCAATGCCGGTGCTTGGCGATGACGTGTATGTATCGGTCGGTGTTGAAGGGATGAAGAAGTAAAGCGCCGACGCGGCCACCCTGGTAACTATAATCGCGACAAAAGGCCGTGGGAAACGGAAGCCCTCGTGGCCCTGATGGCAGGCGATCAGGAAAGGAGGTCCCGCGATGCCAGACCCGATGTTAATGACATTGGCACTGGCAACGGCGGCCATACTCGCTGGGGTGGTCGTGTTCATGGGAAGCCGGCCATGGCCCACGCCGCACCCTGCTGGGGTCAGAGTCGGCTGGGTCTTGGGCCAAGTGGCTGGGATTCTGGCGGGCTGCTGGCTACTCGGGATCCGGCCCCACTGGCCACCGAAAGAAGACCTCGACCGACTACTCGTCGTCGTGATTCCGGCAATCACGGTCGCTGAGCTGACTGCTACCTGGGCCAAGGCACCCCGGTGGCTAGTCGGCGCGCTGCGGCTCATCGTCGTGACAAGCGTCGCCAGGGTGTTACTGCACGGAAGCAGTTACGTCGCGGGTGACACCGCGTGGCCGCTGGCGCAGATGGGACTCATCTTCACCGGGATGGCGCTGGCTCTGGGGACCGTGTGGTGGCTGGCTCGTGGCTTTGTGCGTCGGGCTCCGGGGCTGTCAGTGGCAGGGTGCCTGGCTGTTGCGTGCGCCGGTGCGGCGGTTGTTGTCATGCTGTCGGGCTACGCCACAGGAGGCCAGGTGGGAATTCCCCTGGCCGGTGCTCTGGCTGGCGCGGGTACAGCGACACTGTTCCTCGGACGAGCAGCGCGCACGACAGGCCCCGTCGGCGTGCCGGTTGTCGGTCTTTTCAGCCTGCTGGTTGTCGGTCTATTTTTCGGTGAGCTCACCCTGGCTCATGCGATGGTGCTCTTCTTTTCCCCTGTGCTCGGCTGGCTACTCGAGGGCCCGTACGTGAACCGATTGCGGCCATCGGCGCGCGGGCTTACCCGCGCGTTCCTGGTTGCCTTGGTCGTCGGGGCTGTCGTTCTGTCGGCGCAGCGGAAGTTCATCGAGCAATCTCAGTCGGCGCCGAATACGTCACGGAGCGAGCCAACTCTGCAGGACTATCTGGACTATGGGCGCTAAGTTTGCGCAAAAAGCACTTGAATGACCTCGAAGCGATCTTTACAATTGTCCGACATAGGACGTTTGTCAAAGCTCGCTGTGGCTACGAAAAGGCTGGGCCGCTACCGATTGGCAACGGCCCCGGCGAGGAGGTGCAACCATGTCAGGCAGCCCATTAGCGCGGGTGCGACGCAGAGTTGGTTGGAGTTTTTTCAGTGTTCTGGCGCTGGGCATGGTCTGGGTGCAGACCCCGGGCATGCCGGTGCTGTGGGCACCCGATGCGAGTGCTCAGCTCAAAACAGCAGGGTCGTTGCTGTTTGAACATGAATGGCAGCAGGGCGACACATTAGCTCGCGGCGACGGTCTGGGGCCAGTGTTCAACGAGCGGTCGTGCATCGCTTGTCATTTCCAAGGAGGTGTAGGGGGCGGTGGCGATGCCAAGCACAACGTGACCGCTTTTGAGGCCGACCCGGTCGAGAGCCGCCCTGAGGTGCAAGGTGGGGTAATCCATCGCTTCGCCATCTCGAACAATTGCCGGGAAAGCGCGGCAGGGTTGCATGACTTCTTTCCTATCGTTCCCGGCGGCGTACAGATCGTCGGTGGCTGCAGGGTCGAAACGCGCGACTTTGACCCGGTACGCACGCAGGTCGTGAACACGACGGCCCTGTTCGGCGCAGGATGGATTGACCGGATCTCGGCCAAGACAATTCTCTGTCAGAGCCGGCAACGATCCCTGCATGTGATTGGCAAGGAACTCAACGGCGAGTTCAACGGCATTAGAGTTGGCCGGCCACGCATCCTGGCAGACGGCCAGGTCGGCAAGTTTGGCTGGAAAGCACAGTTTGCCACGCTCGAGGAATTTGTCGCAGCCGCCTGTGCCAACGAACTGGGCCTGGGAAACCCGCTCATGGAACAAGCCAAGCCATGGACACGCGGCAGCCACGCCAAGGTCGCTCCCGATCTCAACAATGAGCAATTCCGGGCACTGGTTGCGTATGTCGATACACTACCGCGGCCAGCCGAAATTCTGCCCGAGGATCCGCAAGGCCGTTTGCGCCGAGCGCGGCAAAGCGTTGTTCACGCAGATCGGCTGCGCGGTGTGCCACGTACCAGACCTGAGCGGTGTAACGGGTGTCTACAGCGATTTCCTGCTGTACAGTCTCGCTCGCCCCGACAGCAGCGGCATTGGCTACGCCGAGGTTCCACAAACCCCGCGGCCCGACGAGCACCCGCTTCCCGATGAATGGAAGACGCCGGCGCTCTGGGGAGTCGCCGATAGTGCGCCGTATTTCCACGACGGCGGGGCACCCACGCTGGAACTCGCCGTCCTTCGTCACGATGGAGATGCAGCGCCGGTTACCAAGGCCTACAGAATGCTCGCGAGCGACGACCAAAAGGCGATCATCGCCTTTCTCAAGACTCTAAAGGCACCGGCGAACCCCAATCCGGCTGAGTCACGCGCAGCGGGGATCATTGCGCTGGCGCGGTGAGCGGCGCGGCGGGTTTGTTTTGCGGATCAATCTTGTCTACCTAGGCCCCCAAAGGACTGTGCGGAGCCGTACGCCACCGCCGGCTTCGGATTCCAGCAACCCCTCGTTAAACCAGCGCGTCCAACCACGCGGACGCCGAGTCTCCCGACGGACACCGTACACCTTGCGACGCTTTTTAGCACTCATGGTGGACTCCGTGGGAAAGGAGAAAGAGAGGACACGTCTCAGCCGCAATTCTACCTCAGCAACTCCAATACCGTGGAGACCTCTTGTCCGACGATGATGATTTTCCACTTCCTCGCCCTGCATTAGTGCCCCGTGAACGAGACCAGATCGTGATATGCAGTGGCCATAACCCCTTGATCGCCCCGATGTTGAAACGACGATTAAATTAGGGTCACCGTCGGTTCAGTGCGCTAGCATGCGAGCGAGGGTTGATCCTCGGTGCACGCGCAATTTGTAGGCATCTCCGCGTTTTCGGCGCGCAATCGGCGATCTTACAACGCGAGAACCAGCACATGACAGGCACGAGGGCAGTCGTCGACAATGTTGCCTTGATCGATGGGGCTGTCCGAAGTAGCTCCACGCGTAGATCGAGCTTGGTCGCCATGCGCAGGAATGTGCCGGTCGTTGCGGCACGGATCAGTGCAGGGTATCTTGGTGCTGGCTAGCTGCGGGCGGGACCGTTGCGTAATCATCTGCCTAGAACAGGAGGGCGTTGTGAGATGTCGGTCCACGGGCAGAGCTCACGTTGCTATCTCAACCGGCGGCAGTTCTTGGCTACGGGCGCTGCAGTTCCCCTTCTGACTGGGATGACGCTTTCCCATGTCTCGGCGCAAGAGACGAAGGCAGGCCCCAATTCAAAATGGGGCGTTCCAGGTCCTTATCCCGGGCGCGTCATCGAGGTTCGAAACCCGCGCATGATCAAGAACGACGTCAAGGACCGCGGGGCGATTCATGCGAGCCTCGCGCGCGGAATGAAGGAGTTGACAACGGCGCTACTGACGCGGTCGAAGCATGGCGAAGCTTCTTCGAGCCGGGCGACGTGGTCGGCGTGAAGATGAACCCTGTCGGCAATCCGCTGGCCAATTCCTCAAGCGAGCTGATGCTCGAGGTGATCGACGGGACTGAAGGCGGCCGGAGTCAAGACCAAGGACATCGTCGTCTTCGAGCGGTACCGCGACGATTTCATGACGCCAAGATGCATGAGGCCGTTCCCGATGGGATCGCCTGGACCGGACTTGGCATCGGCTACAATCGCCATGCAGATCGACATCAAGGGAGACGACCTCAAGACCGGCAACCTTGACCGGGTCGCCGGCTACGACCCCGATGAATTCATGGTCATGGAGCTGGTTGGCGCCGGGCTCGATCCCAAGGACGACCGCACCAGGCGCTCGCACCTCGGCCTTTTGGTGACACGCCGCGTCAACAAGATCGTGCTGCTGCCGGTCTTGAAAGACCACGGCTTCGGCCGGGGTCACCGGGGCACTCAAGAACATGAGCCACGGGCTGGTCAACAACGTCAATCGCTCGCACAGCACGCCCGACACGAACGTGTGCAACCAGTTCATCCCGCAGGTCGTCGAGCCATCCCGTGATCCGCAGAAAGTGCGTCCTGCACATCATGGACGGGATCAAGGGAGTGTATCAGGGCGGTCCCGCGGCAGTCGCGGCCGGACTGGACGTGGGAGAACAACGCCTTGTTATTTCGCCACCGATCCCGTCGCGATGGACCACGTCGCCTGGCGGTACGTCGACGCCAAGCGCAAGGAGAAGGGCTTGCCGCCGGTCGCGGCTTCCGGCAGGTCTGGGCTTGACCCTCTCAAAGACGGAGGGCTTCGACATCCGCCAGCCGCAGCACATCAAGCTGGCTGCGAATCTTGGCCTGGGCGTCTTCGATTTTGAGCCGGCAAACATTAAGCGGCCGGCGATTGCGCACCTGATTTTCACCTTGGGGTGAACACACCGTACGTTTCGAGCGAGCATACTGTCGGCTGCATGAGAGAGTCAGGCTTATGTTGGGTTCGCGATCCAGTCTTCGTAACACCCGCCACAGAGGTGGAAGAAGACTCGGCGATAGACCTGATCTTGCGCCTGACTGGCGTCGACTTTTCTCAGTTGGGCAAGCAGGCGTTGAATTTCGTGGTGGACGTCGATTGCCAGATCCTCTTCGGTATATACCGGCGGCGTGGGATCAGCGATCGCGAGGACCGTGACCACATAGAAATCGCCGCGGCCGGGCTGGAGATGACAGCCACACCGTCGGCATCGCATTTCATGTGATTGTGGTTCCAGAGGGGAGTCCTCGCTTGGCACAGGTTTGGTCTGGCGGGTCATCGTGTGCTGGACTTGATCGTTACCGGCGTCCGTCCTCTGGTCAAGAACTGCGAGCCGGCACCACGGCTCGCCAGGCTGTAGAACGTGCCGGACCGCGTTTGTTACCATTGAATTGCCGGGGCAGACGATGCACCATTTGGGTCAACGTACTGGGCAGATTGAGCTCGCTCGAGCAGGAATCCATCGACTCACTAAGAGGAAATGGGGTGTCGCAGTGCAGAGCGTCAAGGCGGCCCTGGTTGTGAGCCTGGCGCTCGCTGCGGGATTGGGAACGTGGTATCTGCGCGCATGGGTGCCTGATCGTAGTTGGCGCGCTCTTGATGACGCAGGTTGCAAATCGCTCGACCAGGAACGCTTCGGCGAGGCTGAGCGCCACTTCAGCTTGGCCGTCGAAACGGCTCGCGGCTTTGCTGATCCCGATCGTCGGCTGGCCGTCTCGCTCTTTCACCTGGCGCAATCCCTAGCCGGGCAATCGAGGGAGACGGAGGCTTTGCCACTTTTGGATCGAGCTATGGCGATTCATGCGCGGACGCTCGGGCGCGATAACGCTGACGGTTTGCGCATGGGGAAATTTCGGGAAACTCTTTTGCGCCAGATGGCCGGTGCCGCAGAAGCCGGCGCGTGGCAGCGCCAAGATGCTGAAATCGTTCCGGTCTTTGTCGATGGACGGCAAGCGCCAAGATGCTGAAATCGTTCCGGTCTTTGTCGATGGACAGCAAAAGCCGACGGAGTGATGGTGATCAGGCGAGGTTACGGGGGAATAACCCCGGCATGAACGCTGTCGAGTTGCAAGAGCGGTTACGGGCTCTGCGAAGTCCCGAGGCAGCTCAGGCTGCGGCCCGATTCTTTAAGACAGCACCGGGGCAGTATGGCGAAGGTGACATCTTCCTGGGCCTGCGCGCGGCCCAGATACATGGCCTGGCCAAAGAGTTTCAGGCACTGCCGTTTGATGGGCTTGCCAGTCTTTTGCCGTCGCCGATTCACGAGGATCGGCTGATCGCGCTCTTGATCATGGTGCGCCGGGTGGTGAATGGAAGCGCGGCCATAAAGAGGCAGGCCTACCGGATCTATTTGGGGCACACCCGGTATGTCAACAACTGGGACCTGGTTGACGCATCGCGCGCGAGATCGTGGGAGGGTATCTGGCCGACAAGAGCCGCAAACCCCTGGACCGACTTGCAGGTTCGGCCAGTCTCTGGGAACGACGAATCAGCATCGTGGCCACGCACTACTTCATCCGTCAAAATGAGTTTGACGACACGCTCCGAATTGCCCAGCGACTGCTCCGCGACCGCGAAGACCTGATCCACAAAGCCGTCGGCTGGATGCTGCGCGAGGTCGGGAAAAAGCACCAGCCAACCCTTGAAGCCTTTCTGCGGCGGTACGGCAATGCCCTGCCGCGGACTGCGCTGCGGTACGCGATCGAACGGTTCCCGGACAAAAAGCGGCGTGCGTACCTTTCCGGGACGGCGTGCGATTAGTGCACTGCCTTGCCAAAAACAACCTTCACGCGAACAGGCGCGTGACGGCGTCGGCCTTGACCAGCTCGCGCGGTTGGTTGAGGTGGTTGTATACGATCGTGGCCGGGTCGATGCCGAAGCCGTGGTAGATCGTGGCGAGAAGCTCGCCGGGATGCACGGGATCGGAGAGCGGAGCCGAGCCTGTCTTGTCGGACTGGCCGTGGATGTGCCCACGCCGAATGCCGGCACCGGCGAGGACTGCCGTGTAGCAATACGGCCAGTGATCGCGGCCGTCGGCACTGTTGCCGTTGCCCGAAGTGCTGACGCCCTTCTGGGGACTGCGGCCGAACTCGCCGACGGCAACGACCAGGGTATGCTCAAGCAGCCCGCGCTGGTCCATGTCGATCAAGAGGCCCGAAAGCCCCTGGTCGAGCATTGGACCGGAGCGGTCGCGCATCCGGTTCGTCAAATCGACGTGGTGGTCCCACGAATGATTGTCGGAATTGGCCACCTTGGGCCAGACGACCTCGACGACCTTGGTGCCGGCCTCGACCAACCGGCGGGCCAGCAGACAGCTCTGGCCGAAGGTGTTGCGGCCATACAGGTCACGGGTCTGGGGCGACTCGGCCTGAAGGTTAAAAGCCTCGCGGGCCCGGCCCGAGACGATTAGCGAGAGTGCGCGGTCGTAATACTCGTTGAGCTTGAAATCGGCAACGGCCTGGTCGATCTGGTGCATGCCTGCGTTGAAGGCGTCGCGAAGCTTGGCCCTGCGCTGGAGCCGCAGGGCAAAGACCTCGGGCCGGAGCTGAAGGTCGTCGACCTTGATCCGGTCCATCTTGGTCATGTCCATGTCGTCGCCGTCCGGATAAAGCGTGTAGGGGTCGTACGCTTTGCCCAGGAAGCCGGCCGTTCCGCCCTTGCCGACCACGCCGCTCTCTTGCAGGGGCCGCGGCAGCATCACGAACGGAAGCATCGGCACATTCTGCGGCTGGAGCCGGATGATCTGCGACCCGAAGTTCGGAAAGTCCTTGGGACTTGGCGGCTCGAGCTGACCCGAGGGGCTGACCTTGTCGGTCGTGTATCCGGTCATCATCTGGTAGATGGCCGCCGTGTGGTTGAACAAACCGTTGGGCGTGTAGCTCATCGACCGGATGAAGGTGAACTTGTCGGTGATCTGGGCGAGCTTCGGCAAGACCTCGGTGACTCGAATGCCCGGGACCTTGGTGGCGATCGGCTTGAAAACGCTCCGGACGTTGTCGGGAACATTCTCCTTGGGGTCCCAAAGGTCGAGATGGCTGGGCCCGCCTTGAAGATAAAGCAGAATGATGCTCTTGGCCTTGCCCCAGCCGGGGCCGCGATTGCCTCCTGCGGCCCGTGCCGACACAGCCTGCAGCTCAAGCATTGAGCCAAGGCTCAGACCCAGAAGGCCCGAGCCACCCACGCGCAAAATGTCGCGCCGCGTAACCCCCAGTTGCGGATCGCACAGATCTTTGCCGGCTTGTCCGGGAACGATGATCATGGGTCGCTCCTCACGATGGCACGAGATCGCTGAACACGCGTTTCCGCGCGTGTTGCGGCTATGTGAAACAATTATTGTATCGTGCCGCAAGAGATTTGTCCTGTGGAAAATGGCGCGGATCCGCAAAATTCATGCGGCTGATTGCCGGCGCGATGCCGTTTGGGTGCTCCAGCTTGGGTTGTCACCCTTGGGGTGGGCAATCAGCGTGGGTTTAGCACATGGCCCGAAGTTCAGATCACCGCGGACGACCGCGATGCGCTCGGACCATGCGGTTGACATGGGATGCTCCAACGGGTGGTTGGTCGTGCTGCATCGCGTCGTGTAAGGCCCAGAGCGCTCATTGTATCAAAAACGAGGGCATTTTCATTTCTTGCCGGGGCGTGACTACTTTGTTAAGGTCTCAGCGGATTTGGCCTGGTTAGATCGGCCGGCAGACAGATCGTGCGAGCTGGCGGAGGCATGCAATGAATGGCCCGCGGTGGGGCGTTGACTTGACGGGTAGTCTGCTTGCGGTGCTTGGTTTGCTCGTGGCGACGGCCGTTCTAAGCATACCGGCAAACGCCCTCGCTCAAGGACCATTGCAGCCGCCTGAACGGGCGGCGATGCTCTGGGTTTATGTAGGTACCTACACGGGCGGAGACGGCCCGGACAAGAGCCAGGGCATCTATCTGCTAGACCTGGACCTGCAATCGGGAGTACTCGGCACACCACGGCTGGCCGCGGAGGCTGTTAATCCATCGTTTCTCGCAATCCACCCCAACCGCAAGTTTCTCTACGCAGTCAATGAAGTTGATCAGTTCCAGGGCCGGCGCGGTGGTGGCGTGAGCGCGTTTGCAATCGATTCCGCAAGCGGGATCTTGAGCCCGATCAACCAGCAGTCATCGGTTGGTACCGGACCGTGCCATCTGACCGTGGACCGGCTTGGCAAGAACGTACTCGTCGCGAATTACGGCGGCGGCAGCGTTGTGTCACTGCCGATCGACACCGACGGCCGGCTGCGGCCCCACTCGTCATTCATACAACATGAGGGTTCAGGCAACGAGCCCGGCCGGCAAGAAGGACCACATGCGCATTCGATCAACCTTGACGCGGAAGGCCGGTTTGCCGTCGTGGCCGACCTGGGGCTGGATCGCGTGTTCGTCTACTCGTTCGATGCCTGGCACGGGAAGCTCGAGCCCAATCGGCCTGCTTTTACCAAGGTCGCGCCGGCGCCGGCCCCCGTCATTTCGCTTTCCATCCGAACGGACGGTTCGGTTACGTCATCAACGAGCTTGCCAGTACCGTTACAACCTTCGCCTATGACGCCGGCAAAGGAACTCTGACTGAAGTCCAGACGATTTCAACCTTACCCCCCGACTTCCAGGGAAAGAGCTATACGGCTGAGGTGCAGGTACATCCTTCCGGCAAGTTTCTCTACGGTTCGAACCGCGGCCATGACAGCGTGGCCATCTTCACCGTCGACGCCGAAAGCGGCAAGCTCAGCTCCATCGGGTTCGAACCGACTCAGGGCAAAACCCCCCGCAACTTCGCCCTCGACCCGACTGGAAAGTTCCTGTTGGCCGAGAGTCAAGACTCGGGCAAGATTGTCGTCTTTCGCATTGACCCGGCGCGCGGCACGCTTGCGGCTACGGGTCACTCACAGCGCGTCGCCAGCCCGGTCTGTATCAAGATGATCCCGAACTTGGGTGCGGTACCGCGTTAGCTCGTATGGACAACACAGCTCCTTACATGGATGGGCGGGGGCCGAGCAGCGAACGCCAGGCCAAGCTGTTTGCTCTCTTGTACTCCGCCGAGGAGGTCAAGGCTCGAACGCGCCGGATCTATGACACGATGCTGGCTCAATCGCCGCAGGTCCGCGAGAGCAATTTCCGGGTGATCGGCACCGACGATCTCGAGCGGCTCTTCACCTGGTACGACCGTGAGTTCTTCCGCGGGCGGTTAGGCGACATGCTGCTCGAAGACCAAGCGTACCCGATGGCGTTTCGCTTGTCGCGCCGGCTGGTACGAGCGGCAGGACAGACCATCCGGCAGGTTCGCCGCATTCCGGGCGGCCGCAAGCCGGCCGTCAAGGTTGACTATGAGATCACGGTCTCAGCGACGCTCTTGTACACCACGTTTCAAAACGTAGACCGCGAAGTCACAGTTGGTGGCCGGGTCTGTCACGACCGGCTGGAAGCGCTCCAGCGGATCTTCGAGCATGAGCTTCTGCACCTTGCCGAATTCCTGGGCTGGGGACGATCCAACTGCCGGGCGAATAACTTTCATGCCTTGTCGCGCCGCATCTTTGCGCACGAGGGGGCGTATCATGACCTGATCACGCCCCGCGAACAAGCCACGGCGGCGTTCGATATTCACATCGGTGACCGCGTTTGGTTCGAGATGGATGGTGAACAGCACGTCGGGCATGTCAACCGGATCACGCGGCGGGCGACTGTGCTGGTTGAGCACCCACATGGCCGGCGGTATTCAGACGGCAGGCACTACGTTCCTTTTTACGTGCCGTTGCCGCTCTTAAAGAAAGAGCGCCCGTCCGCCGGCTGAAATCACCGGGCGGATGCGCGCCTAACACACAAGGGCAACCCTTGCCATCGGTCTGTTTTCGGGCGATCATGGCAAACCTCAACGCGACACAGGGCCGGGCCATTGGTTCACAGTCGCCATTTACCCACCTTCCATCGGGGACGCTTCATGTTCAAGAACCGAAATTCACTGACCCTGGGCGGTCTGCTAGCGGCAGCCGTGGCACTTGGCGGCTCGCTCCGGGCCGGGGCGGGCAAAACCGAGGGGCCGCAACTGGCCCACATGGTCTACTTCAAGCTCAAGGACAACTCGGGCGCCGCCAAGGCCAAGCTGACCGCCGCGTGCAAGCTCTACCTCTCAAGCCATCCGGGAACCGTGTACTTCGGCACCGGAACGCTTGCCGGCGACTTGGCCCGTGAGGTTAACGACCATGATTTCGACGTCTCGTTGCACATGGTCTTCGCCAGCAAGGAGGCGCACGACAAGTACCAGGAACACCCCAGACACCTGAGGTTCATCGAGGAAAACAAGGAAAACTGGGAAAAAGTGCGTGTATTTGACACGTACCTCTCGCCACCGCTTGCTGCGACCGGCGCGAGCGACTGAGCGTCGGCTCACACGTTACCGGCCTGCATCGGCTGCCGGCGTATCAGTATGGCCCCCGGCAGGACGGCGCACGCGAATGGGAAATGGTGGCCGCGAGGGCGCCACAGGTGGCGGATTCTTGGCCAGCTCATCCAGCACGACTTCAATCGCTCGATCAAGCTGAGGGTCCTTGCCCGCAGCGACAGCCGCGGGGTCTTGTTCGACCTCAATATCAGGTGCGACCCCAATGTTTTCGACGACCCAACCTTCCTCGGTAAAGATGGCTAGATTCGGGGCCGTCACCATTCCGCCATCCATCAAGACCGGAAAGCCGAGGATGCCAACCAGCCCGCCCCAGGTGCGCTTGCCCACCAGCTTGCCCAGGCCGAATTTGTGAAACATCCACGGCAGGAGGTCACCGCCCGAGCCGGCACGTTTCGTCGATGATCATCACCTTGGGGCCGAGGATCGCGGCATTGGGCGTGCGCAGGGCTCGCCGTATCGGGTCGCCCAGAAGCTGACAAGCGGCCTGCGGAGCAGCTCGATGTAATAGTCGGCGACCTGGCCACCGCCGTTAAACCGTTCATCGACGATGATTGCGTCCTTGTCGGCCTGCGGAAAGAAGTAGCGCTTGAAGTAGTCATAGCCCATGTCGGCCGTGTTGGGCACGTAGACGTAGGCAACTCGCCCCTTCGTCCGTTCGTGCACCTTGCGGAGGTTGGCCTCGATCCAGGCGCGGTTGCGGAGCTCGAGTTCATTACGATCGGCTCGACGACGACGGTGCGGGACGCCCTTGCCGTCGGCGCTGGGACCGACCGTGAGCTCGACGCGTTTGCCGGCCGTTCCCTCGAAGCGGCGGTAGACCTCACTGTCGGTCTTGATCTCCTTGCCGTCGACGGCGAGCAGGAATTCACCCGAGCTTGATGTCGACTCCGGGGGCCGAAAGCGGCGCGCGGAGGGTCGGGTCCCAGATAGGCACCGCCGTAGATCGTCTTGAAGCGATAGCGATCCGTCGGCGACTTCGTAGTCGGCACCGAGGAGCCCGACGGGAATCAGGCTTCGGTTCATAGAGCCGCTCGCCGCCGAAAACAACGCTGTGGCCGACCGCCAGCTCGCTGAGCATCATGCGGATCACGCGGTTCAAGTCACCGCGGGTCGCGAGGTGGGAAGGAGCGCTTCATACTTCGTCGCAAGACGACTTTCCAGTCGGCTCCGTGCATGTTCGGCGCGTAGAAGTAATCGCGGTTGATCCGCCACGCTTCGTGCAGGATCTGTGCCCACTCGGCTCGCGGCTCGACCCGCACCGAGATCGATTCGAGCTTGAGCGCACCATCGCCCTTGGTGAACTTACCGGCGGCGACGATGCCTAAGACAAGTCCCGGTTCGACTGGATCACCGGCCCGATAAAGCAGCTTCTTGTGGTCGGCCGAGAGCCGCGAACCCATCAACTCCCTCGGCGAGTGTTTCTTCCTCGCGCGTCTTCAAGTCGAACCGCTTCAGTGTCGGCTTGCCGCGTGCCATCGGCGCCTCGGTCCGGCGAACTCACCTGTGCGGCGGATGTAGTAGATCTGCCCATCACTGCCCAGCGGCCAGCGCCGAAAGGCGGCCCGCCTCGATCGGCAGCGGTACGATCCGGTCGGCGATCCCATCTAGGTCAATCACAACCGCTGGTTTCGGCGTGGTCGGTCGGGCTTCGGCTTTCGCATTTTCACCATTCTTCGTTTGGGCTTTCGCCGCGTCGGTCGTCTGGCTTTTGGGTGCGGCGGGCTTTTCCTTGGTTTCCTTGTCGGCGTCGCCTGCCGTCTCCTCGTCGCTCTCTTTGAGCAGTGGGTTCGGCGTGACCTTTGCCAGCACGACGAGATAGACCGAGCTGGTCTCGCGCATGTCGTTGAAGGACTGGTCGAACCAGTTCTTGACAGGCCCCGCGTCGGTTGATGCCAGGAAGTAGAGATACTTGCCACTTGCGTCGAAGACCGGCTCACCGCTTTCGATCAGGCCGTCGGTTAAGGGGAATGACTTATCTGAAGCAAGTGCGTAAAGCCGGACGGACTGAAACGCGGTCTTATTCGTGAAGGTGTAGGCCAGCCACTTCGAGTCGGGTGACCACGAATAGTTAAGCGTATTGAAGGGCCCGTAAATGGGCTCGCTGGCGATTCTCTTGACCGCGCCTGACGCCAGCTCGATCCAGCACAGGGTTCGTGAATTGTCGATGAACGCGATTTTTTCGCTGTCAGGCGACCAGACAGGCCGCTCATAGAAGCCGGCTCCCGAAAGCGGATATGTCCGGCCCTGGCCCTTGCCGTCTTGTGGTCGAACGACGAGAGCATATTCGCCCGACGCGTCGGAAAAGTAAGCAATCGATTTGCCGTCAGGCGACCAGACCGGCGCACGCTCATGGACACCGGGGGTCTCGGTGAGGTTGTGCGCGTCTCCCTTCTTGGCGGGGATGCTAACAATCTCGCCGCGGTATTCGAGCACAGCCCGCTGGCCGTGAGGGGAGATGTCGGTGGTACGAAGATGTTTGGAGCCGGTCGCGTAGCGTGGGCGGGCCTCAATCAAGTCTGCGGCGATGTGAATCGGCAACTCACGCGACTTCTCTGCCTGCGGATCGTAAATCCAGATGTAGCCAGCCTGCTCGTAGATGATCTTGCCCGCGCCGGCCGAAGCGCTGGCAATCGGGAAACTCGTCGTGGTGAGTGCGCCGGACGACCTTCTTCGAGCTGCGATCGTACGAGTAGAGGTTGAATTCACCATCGCGATCGGAGAGGAAGTAAAGCATCTCGCCGATCCACGAGGGCTCGGTGTCGTTGCAGCCGCCGGCTGGCTTGGGAACTTCCTCATGCGAGAGGTCGTCGAGCGCAAGCACGCAGATCCGCGAGGCCGTTCCCCCGCGGTAGTTCTTCCAGACGTGAAACGGCTCGCCGAGCGGAGTGTAAGCCAGGTACTTTCCATCCGGCGAGATTGCCCCCTTGTCGGCGGTGGGGATCGGCAGGCGTGTCGGGGCACCGCCGTCTATCCCGACCGTGAAGAACTGAGTATGCCGGCGCGAGAACACCGCGCGCGGCGAACTGAAGAGAACCTTGCCGTCGGGGGTAAACCCGCGCACGTTGTCATCGCCCGGGTGCCATGTCAGCCGCTTGGGCTCGCCCCCCTCCGTAGGGATCACGTACACGTCTTCATTGCCATCGTAACTCGCTGTAAACGCAAGATGCTTGCCATCGGGTGCGAAATAAGGGTTTTGCTCTTCACCAGGGTGTGACGTGAGCCTCCGCGCGCTCGAGCCGTCTGCGTCGGCGACCCAGATGTCGTCGGCATAAACGAACGCGATCTTCCCCTCGGTGATTGCCGGCGTGGCGCATAGCCGAGTCGGCGGTGCATCGGCGCCGTGCGCGGCTGCCAAAACCAGTGCCATCCCGACGGACGCAAAGACTGTCAAACGCACAGACCGAAGAACACAACTCATGGATAGGTCCTTGGAGTTAACCAGCGAAGCCCGGCGATGCATGAAGGCCGTCTGGTTCGATTATGAGCAAGCGACCGTCGCAGGGCGAGCCCTCAGTGTGAAGGTGCCGTGAGCCAGGCAGAAGGTTTTGCTGCAGAGACGGCCTCGGTGGCCCTATGGTCTGAGCCTGCCTTGCTGGTTGGCCTGCCAGACCTGGCGCGAGTGAACTTCAAGCGCAGTCAGCCACCCGCCGCCGTAGCAGTACGTGTCGATGCAAATCAGGTGGCCCAAGTCGAGGATCTCGCCGGTCTTCTGCGAAGAATGACCGGCAATAACAGGTTTGCCTGAAACGTGTGGGCTGGGAACACCGTCGCGAAGCGTTTCCCAGCGCAGGAGCCAGTCAGGCTGACGGTCCATGGGCAGATCGGGATTGTACTTGGCATGGACATAGATGTGCGTCTCGGTCTCGTGGTAGGAACGGCAGCGCTCGAGGAAGGCGAGATGCTCGGCCGGAATGCGCGCCAGATCTGCCGCGCTTATGGAGCCTGGGCGACTTCCGTACGACGACAACGTGGCGTTGCCTCCCATGCGCAGCCAGATTGCAAATACCTGTGGCCGCCGAGCGCAGGCGTCCAGGAGCATCTGGTCATGGTTGCCTAAAAGCGCGATCAGGTTGCAACGTTGCTCAAGCGCAATCAGCTTCTCGATTACGCCACGGCTGTCAGGTCCACGGTTGACGTAATCGCCCAGCGCAACGATCACATCATCGGGCTCGGGATCGATCACCTGGATTAGCGCATCGAGCGCTTGCGAACAGCCGTGGACATCACCGATGGCGATCGTTCGCGACGGCATGGCCGATCCTCAAAACGCGACGTCCTCGCGGAAAGGCCGTCCATCATAACGCCTTTCGGCTTACTCGAAAGCAAGAGACCATACCATCGCGCGGGCTGGCTTCCTTGGACGAAAGGGACAAGCTGGTATAATGCATGTTGAATTATTGTCCAAAAGGCATGGTGGTATAACTGGCGGCGCACGCTGTGGTAACCAACTGACAGGCCAGGTAAGGGGTACAGGTTTGGCGACCAAGGCGAGTGCACTGAGCTGGTTGCGGCTAAGCCCCATGAGCCGGGCTGTGGTCGTTACCATGGGCGTGACGCTGATTCACGCGGCAGCGGTCACGCCTGTGACTAGTGCGTTGGATGAAGATCGCACGGCCAAAGTCGACTTCAATTTTCAGGTCCGGCCGATCTTGTCCGACAAGTGTTACAACTGCCATGGTCCCGACTCAAGGAACCGCAAAGCGGGCTTGCGGCTGGATATCAAGGAGGGGGCCTTCGGAACCACCGCGTCGGGTGCGCGAGCGGTCGTGCCGGGCGATCTGGAGGCAAGCGAACTTGCCTGGCGGATCTCGGCAGCCGATGAAGCGGAGCGAATGCCCCCGAAATCGCTCGGCAGGTCACTGTCGCCGCGCGAGATCGATCTCTTGAAGCGGTGGATCGAGCAAGGTGCGCCGTGGCAAGCTCACTGGTCATTCCTACCACCGACCGCGGCAACACCACCTTCGGTCAAGCACGCAGGCCGGGTGCAAAACCCACTCGACTACTTCGTGCTGGCGCGACTGGAGCAGGAGGGCCTAGCGCCGACCAGCGAGGCGAGCCGCGAACGATTGATTCGCCGCGCGACCTTTGATCTTACCGGGCTGCCGCCGACTCTTGCCGAGATTGACGCCTTTCTGGCGGATAGAGGGCCTGGATCCTATGAGCGGCTGGTGGACCGGCTGCTGGCGTCGCCGCGCTTCGGCGAGCGAATGGCCGTCGACTGGCTCGATCTGGCACGCTACGCCGATACCTATGGCTACCAGGCCGACGTGTATCGCGCCACGTGGCCCTGGCGAGATTGGGTCGTTTCTGCTTTCAACGCCGATCTATCATACGACCAGTTCATTACGTGGCAACTGGCCGGTGACCTTCTACCTGAAGCTTCGCGCGCCCAGGTGCTCGCAACGGCGTTCAATCGCCACCACCGCCAGACCAACGAAGGGGGTAGCATCGAGGAAGAATTCCGCGTCGAATACGTTGCCGACCGCACCAACACCTTCGCGACCGCGTTCCTGGGCTTGACTCTCGAGTGCGCCCGCTGCCACAGCCACAAGTACGACCCAATCACGCAGAAAGAGTATTACCAGCTCTTTTCGTTTTTCAACAGCATCGACGAGTCGGGCCTGTACTCGCACTTTACCAACGCCGTGCCCACGCCCACCTTGCCGCTCAAGACGCAAGAGCAGGAGCGAGCCGTCGCGGCGATCGAGGCCCAGATCAAGCAAGCCGAGAGTGAGCTTGCCCGTCTGTCCAACGCGCGCCGTCCGGCCTTCGAGGCGTGGCTCAAGTTGCCGAAGCGCGAACTGGAGGTCGCAGGCTTGATCGGTGACTTTCCGCTGGAAGAAAACGTTGGCGGCAAGGTACCCAATCGCGCCGACGCCGCCAAGCCAGGACAGCAGACCGACAACCCCGAACCGGTCGAGGGGCGCATCGGGAAGGCGCTCCGATTCAGCGGCGAAAACAACCTGACGCTTCCCCTGGGCAACTTCGACCGTTTCGAGCCCTTCTCGCTCTCGTTATGGGTCAAGACACCTGACCACAAGGACCGCGCGGTGATCTTACACCGGTCGATGGCCTGGACCGACGCGGGCAGCCGCGGCTATCAGCTCCTGATCGAGGACGGCCGGCTCAGCTTTGGGCTCATTCATTTCTGGCCGGGCAACGCCGTCGGAATCCAGTCGCGCGAGCCAGTGCCGCTCAACCAGTGGGCACACGTGGCGATCACTTACGACGGCTCGAGCCGGGCCGATGGCCTGGCACTTTATGTCGACGGGCGCCCCACCCCACGCGAGGTCGTGCGGGACTGTCTCACCAAGAACATCACTGGCGGCGGCAACGACCATATCACCATCGGCCAGCGATTTCGCGATCGCGGTTTCAAAAACGGAGAGGTCGACGAGATCAAGATCTTCAACCGGGTGCTTTCGCCGCTGGAGGTGGGCCAATTAAGGGATGGAAAGACGCTGACACAAGCCTTGGCCGCCGCGCCGGAAAAGCTCGATGAGTCGCAGCGCCGGGGACTCTTGGCCTATTATCTGAGCGTCGTCGACGGAGACTACAAGAGCCGGCAAGAGGCGCTCCGGTTGCAGCGCAAACGGCGCAGCGAGCTCGTTGACCCGGTGCCTGAAATCATGGTGATGAAAGAGCTGAGACAGCCTCGGCCGGCTTTCTTATTGAAGCGGGGTGCCTACGATGCACCGGCCGAGCGCGTCGAATCCAACACACCGACAAGCCTGCCGCCATTTCAGTCGTCGTGGCCGCGCAATCGCCTCGGACTGGCCCGATGGCTGACTGCGCCTGACCATCCCCTGACCGCCCGGGTCGCCGTCAACCGATTCTGGCAGGCCTTCTTCGGGCACGGGATCGTTGCGACACCGGAAGATTTCGGCAGCCAAGGCCAGCTTCCCACGCACCCGGAGCTCCTCGACTGGCTGGCGCGATCGTTCATCGACTCGGGCTGGGACACCAAGCAGCTCATACGGCTGATCGTGACTTCAGCGACCTACCGCCAGACATCTGACGCGCCCCTGGAGCTTGTGGCGAAGGACCCCGACAACCTGCTCTTGGCTCGTGGACCCCGGTTCCGGCTGCCGGCCGAGATGATCCGCGACGGTGCCCTGGCGTCCGCCGGCATTCTGGTTGGTCAGTTCGGTGGGCCGCCCGTCAAACCGTATCAGCCGCCGGGCCTGTGGGAGGAGAAGTCGGGCCTGACCTACGAGCGCGACATCGGTGCCGGCAGCCATCGCCGCAGCCTCTATTCGTTCTGGAAGCGGACCTCACCACCGCCAGCCATGCTGAC
Organism: uncultured Isosphaeraceae bacterium; assembly: GCA_963830625.1. Lineage (GTDB taxonomy): Bacteria > Planctomycetota > Planctomycetia > Isosphaerales > Isosphaeraceae > CAWHMZ01. The sequence continues at coordinate 292,164 of CAWHMZ010000012.1, forward strand.
CTTCGACGCAACAACCCGTGAGGTCTGCGCCGTCAAGCGACAAACCACTGCCACGCCGCTCCAGGCGCTTGTACTCTTGAACGATCCCCAGTTCGTGGAAGCCGCGCGGGCTCTGGCACAGTGCGCCCTGAAAAAAGGCGGCTCGGCGCTCTCTGATCGAATCACGTTTGTCTTCCGCAGTCTGACCGCTCGCCAGCCTGATTCACGTGAGCTCGCCACGCTGACAGCGCTTTACCAGGAGCAATACGACGAGTTCCGCGCCGGCCGCGCCGACGCCCACAAGCTACTCGAAGTCGGTGATGTCCCACGCGATCCGACACTTGACCCGGTCGAGTGCGCCGCCATGACCGCGCTGGCGCAGGCTGTTTTTAGTTATGATGAAACCATTATGAGACGCTGACGGCATGCGATCTCTGCGCCTTCAGGAAAGCAACGACTGGAGAAACACGGCGGGATGCACGGCTTGGCGGCCGGTGAAATGCTCGATCTGGAGCCGGCAAGAAAAGCCCGGTGCGACGATGACTGTGTCTGCGCCGGCCTGACGAAGCGCCGGCAAGAGGCGGCACTCGGCAATGAGCCGAGAGATCTCGTAATGTTCGACCTCATAACCGAATGAACCAGCCATGCCGCAGCAACCGGCATCGAGGTCGAGAACCTGGGTGTCCGGGACCAGTCGCAGCAGCTTGAGTATCGGTTCGACGCCCACAAGAGAACGCTGGTGACAATGTGGCTGCAGGAGCGCTCGCACTCCAGGCCCCGCCTTCCAGCGGAGCAGGCTGCCCGTTTCGGTGCTGAGCATCGAAAGGAGGAATTCCTCGAATGTCTGGCAAGCCCGCGCGACCGTTTGGGCCAGCGATCGCAAATCACCCTTGACCAGTGCAGGGTAGTCGTCGCGGATGGTCAGAATACAACTCGGCTCGCAGGCCGTGATGACGCCGCCCTGCCGCGCCCACTCAAAGAGCAGCTCGACATTATTCCGTGCGTTGGCAACCGCTTGATCGAGCATGCCGTTTGAAATGAGCGGCCGCCCACAGCAGCGCAGGCCCGGTGGGCCGAACGTGTGCGCGATGCTTGCCTGGTCGAAGAGTGCAACCGCCGCCGCGCCGACTTCAGGCTCGAAGAAGTTGGTGAAGGTATCGGGGAAAAGAAGCACGCGGCGACCCGTTAGCTTGAGATGATCAAGATGGTTGCCGCGCAGCGAGAGCTCAAGATTATTGAGCTCGTCACCCTCTGAATATGTCTCTACCAGCTTGCGGCGGGCGAACGCGGGCGGCACGCGCCGCCGATCGATCCCGACGACCTTTTCAAGTAACCAGCGACACGCAAAACTCCGCGCGAGCCAGTTTGACACCGGGGCGGTTGCGCAGCCCCGCCGCGCAAGCTTCGCGATGTGACCGAAAAGCTGGTTACGGCGGGGCACGCCATGCTGGCGGTAATATTGATGCAGGAACTCTGCCTTGAGCCGGGCCATGTCGACGTTGGTTGGGCACTCGCTCTTGCACGCCTTGCATTCCAGGCAAAGATCGAGCACTTCGCGCAGGTGTGGATCAGTGAGTCCTTGAAAACCAAGCTGGCCGGTGAGTGCCATTCGCAGCAAATTGGCCCGGCCGCGCGTCGAATCCCTTTCCTCACGAGTCGCCTGGTACGATGGGCACATCGTGCCGTCGCCCTTATTGCGGCAGGCACCCACACCGGCGCAGAGTTCGACCGCAGGCAGTAAGCCCCCATCAGCCGTGAAATCAAACGTTGTCAGCACCCGCGGCGTCTGGTATGCCGGTCCATAACGCAGGTTCGCCGTCAATGCAGGTGCGTCGACAATCTTACCGGGGTTGAGAATGTTGCGCGGATCGAATGTTTGTTTGAGCTCACGGAAGGCCTGATAGAGCGCGGGACCATACATCTTCTCCTGAAACGGGCTTCGCGCCAGGCCGTCGCCATGCTCGCCCGAGAGAGCGCCCCCGTACTTGAGGACGAGCTCGGCAACCTCCTCGGCAATCGCTTCGAACTTGCGCACACCTTCGGCCGTCTTGAGATTGATCACCGGTCTGACATGCAGACACCCCACAGAGGCGTGGGCGTAAACGCCCGCTCTGGTACGGTGCCGGGCAATGACGTCGAGAAACTCCGCGATGTAATCGCGCAGGTGCTCAGGCGCAACCGCGGTGTCCTCGACGAACGAGATCGCCTTGGCATCTCCTTTCTCGGCCATCGATAGCCCAAGTGCCAGCGTGCGCAGCTTCCATACGCGTGCCTGCACCGTGCTATCAGTGACCGCCAAGCGATGATAGCCAAACCCGTGTTGCTCGAGATCTTGTTCGAGGCTCGCAAGGCGAGGCAATAAATCATCTGGCTGCTCGCCGTACAGCTCGACGAGGAGAATGGCCGCCGGGTCTCCATTCAAAAAGTCGCGCAGGCGGCTGGCCTCGGGGTTCAGCCGCGTGGAGTTGAGCACGTAGCGATCGATCACCTCAACGGCCGCCGGATGGTGTTCCAGGATCAGCGGTGTCGCAGCGAGGGCCTCGAGTAAATCACCAAATTCGACCACCAATGTGCCCCGCGCCTGCGGCAGCTCGACGAGCTTGAGCTTGGCCTCGATCACCACGCCCAGCGTCCCCTCTGATCCCACCAGCAGGCGCGCGAGGTTGAAATCGCGCTTCCCGTTGCCATCCGCGCCTCGATTGACGAACTCGTCAAGGTTGTAACCACCCACTCGCCGCAGGATCCTGGGAAACCGGCGGTCGATCTCCAAAGTGTGCTCGGCGGCAAGCCTGCGGGTGGCGCGATAGCAGGCGCCTTCCAGATCATCGCGGTCACACTTGGCCGCGACCTCGCCTTCAGTCAGCGGCTTGGCATCGATCACGCTGCCGTCGGAGAGCACGGCCTTCAGCTCGAGGACGTGATCGATCGTCTTGCCATAGAGGACCGAGCGCGCGCCCGCGGAGTTGTTGGCGATCATCCCGCCGATCGTAGCTCGATTTGACGTGGAGATATCGGGTGCAAACAGCAGCCACACCGGCTTGAGTGCCCGGTTCAGGTCATCGAGCACGCAACCCGGCTCGACGCGAGCCCAACGCTCTTGGTGATTGATCTCCATTATCCGGTTAAAGTGCCTCGAACAATCAAGAATGACCCCCGGCCCGATCGACTGCCCGGCCTGAGATGTACCGCCGCCGCGGGCCGTCAGCGGTATCCCGAACCTGGCGCAAACTCGAACGACTGCGCCAACGTCGTCGGCTGTCGCCGGGAACGCAACCATGAGAGGCACGATCTGAAACACGCTTGCGTCGGTTGCATAGAGTGCCCTGGTCACGCGATCGTGCCTGACGTCACGAGTACTGATGGCCTGCACCAGTGCGGTGTGCAGTGCTCGCGCATCGAGCGTTGCAACCGGTGGCGCGTCGATCACGGGAAGTTCTGTCACGTTGGCCACGAGGCTAGGGCGCTCGCCTCGTCTCCGGCAGCGCGTTTCGCCGCAAGCCGCACCAGGCCGTTGCGCAGCCTCTCCAATCCGCGCTCGAGCACCTCACCACCGGCTGCAAACGAGATGCGCAGGAAGCCTTCACCCCCGGGCCCGTAAGCCACGCCGTGGATCACCGCGACTCCGTGTTCCACCAGCAGGAATCGCCGAATGGCATCCGACGATTGCCCTAGTCCCCACACGTCGACCATGACGAACAAGCCACCCTCGGGCGTGATCGGCTCGACACCAGGGATGCCCTGCAAACTTTGCACGACACGGTCGCGGCGGCAGCCGTATTCGGCTGCCATCCGGCGCACGCAGTCCTGCTCGGAAGTTAGCGCACAAACGGCGGTGTCCTGCACAAACGTGGCCGGGCCCCGGCTCGACTGCTGAAGAATCAGGTACATCGCGCGGATCATCGCCTCAGGCCCAGCACAGTACCCAACGCGCCAACCGGTCATCGCATACGTCTTGGACAGACTGCTCACGATGATGGTCCGCTCCTGGGCAGCGCTCGAGACTGTCGCCGGCGAGATGTGCCGGTGGCCGTCGTAGACGAGCGATTCATAAATCTCATCGCTGATGACCGGAGAATCATGCTGCTCGGCGAAGTTCATGATGTCGGCAAGCTCCACCGTGCTTAGCACAGTGCCAACCGGATTCCAGGGCGTGTTGAGCAAAATGGGGGCCGAATAGCCGGTCCAGGAGCGCTCGAATGCCTGTCCGTCGATCGCAAACCGGCCATTGACCAGGCTTGCAGGAACAGGTCCCACCTCGCCTCCCCAGAGTGCGATCGGGGCGGCATAGGCGTCGTAGATTGGGTCGGGCAGCATCACTGTGCAGTTAGGCCGCACGAACGTTGCCAACGCGACCGATATCCCGAGCGTGGACCCGTCGGTGACGAGCACCTCGCACTCGGGATCATAGGTCAGGCCTTGGTCGCGCTTGATCTTCTCGGCAACCGCCTGTCGCAGGCTCAGCTCGCCTCGATTGTCGGGATAACCTGTGCGCCGTCGCGCAGGGCCTTGCACGCTGCCTCAACAATGTGGGGGGGTGTCGGTGTATCAGGCTGGCCGCGCGCAGCGACACAACCGACTGTCCCTCAGCCTGGAGCCTCTTGACCTCGTCCAAGACCCGATTGACCGCGGTGGGTCTCAAGTGAGACAGGCGCTCGGTGCAAAGTGTGCTGGCCATAGTCGGCTCGCCTCAAGTCAGCCACGGTCCCGCAGCCGATGTTGGCTACTCTACCACGCTGCGAACGCTAAGTTGCACCCCACCGCACCAGCGACCGACATCGACAGCCCCCAGGCGAGCACCTGGTTGAACAAGATGCGGCGGTCGGCCGACACCGGCGCAGACGCGAGGCACAAGGCACCGATGGTTGACAACGGCGACACATCGACCAAATGGCCGCCGATCAAGATCGATGACGCGATGGCAATTGGATCGCCACCGCCAAGCTTGGCGACAAGCCCCGGCACGCTGGGCAGAAACGCCGGCAAGACGACCCCGGCCGTGCTGCTGTAGACCGAGACCAAGCCGGTGACCAGCGCCATGAGGCCCGTGATGGTCCGGTGGGTCGCCAGGTGGGCCACAAGCGAGGTAAACACGTCGATTCCGCCGGTTTTCTCCAGGATCGACGTGAGAACCGTCACGCCGCAAACCATGAGCATCACCCCCCACGGCAATGCGTGAAGCGCGGCTTTCTCGTCGGCGATCTTGGCCAGGGCCAGTACAACAGCCGCCGCGAACGCCCCCATTCCGACGGGCACCCGAAAGCCGACGACCGCAACCACCAACAGCGCGATTGTGCCCAGTGTGAGCTTGTGGCTGATGGTCATGGCCACCGTCGGCGCAGGCGTGAACGCCGGCACCAACGCGTCCTGGGCGGACCACCGAAGTCGCCGCCAACCGCCGAAGATGACGTACGCAACCATCGCGGCCATGACGTTGGCAAGCAAGTTATACACGTAGCTCTGGCGCTCGAAGCCTGACATCCCAAACCGCGCCATGATTCCGCTGGCGATGATACCGGTGGGCGCGATCGGCGACAGCGCCCCGGCAATGCAACCGTGCCCCACCATGAGCGTCATCAAGAACGGCGAGATCTGCGCCCGCGTTCCGACGGCCATCGCCAAAGGTGCGATCAGGGCTGCTGCTCCAATGTTTCCCGCTCCGATCGACGCGACGCCCAGCGACAGCGCGAAGAACATGAGCGGAATTAGTCCCGCGTTGCCTCGGCAGCGCAGAAGCGCAGCGTGGACAACCTGATCGAGCGAGCCGTTGGCGCGAGCCATCGTAAAAAGCAGCGTCACGCCGAGCAGCGTCAGGAACAAGTCGGTAGGAAAACCTGCAATGACTTCGGCGGTCGTAAACCTCCGCCCCCAAAACGGCGCGACGTAAGCCGCGATCACCCAGGCGAGCGCCAGCGCCGCCAGTCCCGGATTCACCGACGTCGTGCAGGAAAGCACGATGACTAGCATCAAGGCCGCCAGCGAGATCCACGCAAGTTCGATCAATAGTCACCAGGCTGGATCAGGTGGAAGAGTGGTCCACCAGCTCGTCGCGAAGCTGGCCGCGCAAGACTTTGCCCATGGTGTTACGCGGCAGGGCCGCGAGCATCACGATCTCGGCAGGCCGCTGATAATCCACCAACCGTTCACTCAGGTAGGTCTTGAGCACGCGCAGCGTCAGCGATTCGTCGCAAGACACAACAGCCGCGACAACCCGCTCACCACGTTTCCGATCGGGCACTCCCAGCACGGCCGATTCCTTCACGCCGGGACACTCGTTGATCGCTCGCTCGACGACCTGGGGATAGACGTTGAAGCCGCTCGTGATGAGGTAAAGAGCCACACGTTCTGTCACTCGCGGGCGGCCGCGACGAACTCCGGACGGTCGACAAAGCTATAGTAAAAGGTCGGAATCGCCATGAACACCGTACCCCGGCTGATGCTCTCGAGGGAACGTCGCGGATGAAAGGAGTCTTCCAGCAGCATGCAGTATTAGCCCTTCGCGCCTGCTCAGTCATGGCCACAGCCTCCCCACGTTCACACACTTGCAGACATCATGCGGGCTCGAGCAACTCGGCGAGTGTGCGCATGGTTGATTCAGCACGTCGATGCGCTGATTCAAGGCGGTCAAGCTCGTGCCGCAGATCGTCGCGACTGGGGTCAGCCGCAACCGCGATGCTCAGAAACGCCCTGGCCTCGAAACGACGGCCAAGCTGCACGCGCGAGCCGGCTTAGCTGCTCAGCATCGCGGATCGGCTGACAACGCTCGAAAAGGTTGCGGAAGCTCGCTTCTAGCCGCTTGATCTTGGCCTTGTGTTGAACCAGCAAGGCGGCATGATTCTCGCTGGCGGGTTTCGCTTCACATTCCGCGAGACGCTCCAATGCCGCGAAATCAGTCGGATCATCCGCGACGACGCGCTCAAGCGCGCGGCACTCTGATACACGGTCACCGCGCCGGGCGGCAAGCCACGCGGCGAGCCTGTTAGCCTGGGCCGCTGAAAACAGACGCGCGGGCAGATGCTTGGTGGCCTCAACGACGTCGGGACCGCGGCCGGTCGCCATCGCCCAGTTCAGCCCGCGCGCCAGACCGCAACGTCGTCACTGCGCTGCCGCAGGCACGCATCGACCCACCGCGCCGCCTCGTCGTACGATCCGGCGCGCAGTGCCAGGTTAGCACGGCCCAGCGAAACGCGATCGTCATCCTGGGCCAGGCGTCCGGCGGCGTCCAGGGCGGCGCGGACCTCCTCGAGCAACATTGGCTTGTCGCGCAGGTCGATCGCCAGCCGGAGCAAGCCGATCGCCTGCTCCCGCGACCCTTCGCCCTGTGCAATCAGGTGGTCCCACCGCTCCTCGATCAAGGGGCCGATCTCGTCATCGCGCCCTTGTTGCTGGAGCAGGGGGAAGAGCAGCACGAGCAATGAGGGCGCGTCATTTCGAGGGTCGAAGCGCGCGTCGTTGATCAGGCGCTCGGCATCAGCAAGCCGGCCCGCGCCCATCAAGATATCGCGGCGGCCCAGGATCGCCAGTGCTGCAAACGGCGACCCCGGCGGCACCCGCGACCACGCGTTTGTCGCCTCGTCCAACCGTCCCCGCGCCTGCTCGCAGACACCCAGGAGGTAAAGGGCCCTCTCGGCATCGGGCTTCCAGGCCAGTACGCTCGTTAACCTTCGCGCAGCAGCGCAGTGCGCCCAGCAGCGATATCGGCATCGATCTCGCTCATCTCCCGCCTGAAAAGCCCGACGCTCCACGACCGCCAGCCACCCCAGGCCAGCAGTGCGGCGAGCGCGGCACAGAGCACAAACCGGCCAAATACCTGGCGTATCTGAACTCTGGGCTTTGTGGGACAGCCCTGCACCGCGACGGCCATCATCAGATTCCCCTGGCGCTTCTGCCATTTGACGGGCCGGCCAGATCGCGCCTCACGGCCGGCGCTAAGGCCAGTATGGCCACCGGATCGCTGGATCGACAACCGATCAAACGATCGGGCCCTCGTGCCATAGCACAATTGGTCTGGCGGGCTCGCTTGCCCGGTCTTCCGCCATGCTGCTATTGTCGAGAAATGGTTCCGCTCCGATGGCTCTACGTTTCGGTTTGGTGCGGGCTTAGCGCGGGGCTGCTGGAAGTCGCGACGATCGTCGTCCGCAAGCACGCCGTCGATCCCAACCATCTTTACGGGATGAGCCGCCATTTTCTCTGGCTGATTCCGATCACAAACGCGGTTGTCTTTGGGTTCGCCGGCTTGGCCGGTTGCTTGGTTTGTCTGGCCTGGCCGCGTCGAGGGGCCTGGGTGATTGCGCGGTTGCTCGGCGCTCTCTCGCTGCTGCCGATCGTCTTGGTCGCGCTGCCCCGCGTACACGCCCTGGCGCTTTTTCTTCTGGTGCTCGGTGCAGCGTTCCAGCTCGTGCCGATCGTCGTACAGAAGCGCACCTTCTTCCAGCGGCTGGTGGTCTGGAGCTTTCCTGCATTGGCCGCGATCGTGCTCGCCCTGTTCGGATCGATCTGGCTGGACAAGCGCACCAAGCTCTGGCGTGAGGCATCGCGGCCGATGCCGGCGCCCGGCGCCGCCAACCTTTTGCTGATCGTGATGGATTCGGTGGCAGCCGGTCACGCGAGCGTCACCGGCTACGCACGGCCCACCAGCCCCACGCTGGTCGAGCTGGCCCAGCGCGGCATCTCGTTCCAGAACGCGCAAGCCACGTCGTCGTGGACGCTTCCATCGCATGCAAGTATGTTTACTGGAAAATGGCCACATGATCTGTCGGCCGGCTGGCTGACCCCACTGGACGCGGCCCATCCGACGCTGGCGGAATTCCTGGGCAGATCGGGCTATGCCACGGCCGGCTTCATCGCTAACACGCAGTATTGCGCGTTCGATTCGGGGCTGGGTCGCGGCTTCACGCGCTATGAGGATTTTATCTTCCCCAAGCTGACGGCGCTCAAAATGGCCGTTCTGGTCAATCGACTGATGGCCGCCGCCATTTGGCTTGGCGATTTTCTCGATGAGCGGTTGGACTTCAGGACCGTGGGGACCGAATTCAAGAAGGCCGTGAAGCTGATTAACGGCGACCGCAAGCAGGCCGCGGTCGTGAACCGCGAGTTCCTCGATTGGCTGGCAGAGCATCAACCGCCCGATCGGCCCTTCTTTGCCTTCTTGAACTACTTCGATGCGCATTTTCCGTATCAGCTTCCGCCGGGGAGGATCCATCGTTTTGGCGCGAGCCATACTGCTGACCGCGACCGTGACATGATTCAGAACTGGTGGGAGATCGACAAGCGGACGACAGAGCCTCGCGACATAACGGTCGCCGTGGACGCTTACGACGATTGCATCGCTGACCTTGATGAGCAAATTGGCTGCCTGCTCGACGAGCTTCATCGCCGCCGCGCCCTCGAGCGAACCTGGGTGATCATCGTCTCAGATCACGGTGAGAGCTTCGGTGAGCATCCGGGTGTCTTCTGCCATGGGACGAGCCTCTACCAGACCGAGTTGCATGTCCCTCTGATCGTCATCCCGCCAGGAGGAGGCACGGCAAAACAGGTTGTGCCCGATCGGGTGAGCCTTCGCGACCTGGCGGCGACGATTGTGGATCTGCTGGGGCAAAACCAGGGATCTCCATTTACCGGCGAGTCACTGGCGCGGTACTGGCGGGAACCATCAGGCGCGCCCCTCGCCGCCGCCGGCGGTTCCAAGAGCGCGCTTTCCGAGGTGGTCCCGGCCGACCCGGTCTACCACGATCTGACACGTCAGAACGCAGTCGGTATGGCCGCTGGCAGCCTTGGCCGACGACGATTGGACCTACATCCGCCGTGAGGGCGACGTTCACGAGGAGCTGTTCAACCTGAAGAGCGACGCCGGCCAAGAGCGCAATCTCGTCTCCGAACCCGCTGCGCGGCGTCGGCTGGAGCAGATGCGCGCAGCGATGGGTCAGCTCACAGCCGGGCCGCTACTGCCCGGGCGATTCGCGCCGTGAGGCGACAAAATGGTAGATCTAGCTTGCTCGCTTCTAGCCGGTTGATCACGATCTAGCCCGCAACAGGAACCAGAATATGCCATAAGTCATTTTCTGCTATGGAGATTCTCGTTATTTCCCCCCTTGGAGTTTAGGTTCACTAAGTGGCAGAAAGTGGCAGAAAGTGGCAGGTTTTTCGGGAGCTTGCCCTGCCAGTTCGCCCGTGCAGAAAGGTGATGCTGAAGCGAGCTTCTTGCCTCGGGCAAGCTGGGGTCAAGATGGTGCAAACCATGCGTCTGCCTGACGTTGCGTCGGCGAATGCGGCCGCCCTCCAAAAGCTTCAGCCAACGCTGCTTGAGAGGAGGGATCGGCGTCTGCGGCGCGCAACGACCTGCCAAAAGCGGCAGATTGTCGCAAAAAGGTGTACGTTTAGGCGTTACCATAGGATCCCCCCGTGTCCCCGTTCGCGCGGGGGGAAAGCTCTTTGCCGTTGCGAGACATACCGTGGCGTTGGCTGCGCACACCTTCCCCCCCTAGTAGACAATATGCGGCCTTTTTTGCATTTTCTTAATGCGTGCGAGCCGGAAACTGTGCAATTCGAAGTTGTAAATCCTTGCGCGATTGCGGGTAACTTTTTTTTGAATAAAAATAATCTGCAACCATTTAGAATAGATTATCATCCCGTTCCGGCGAAAAACGGCGAAACCATGAACGAGCTCGAGCGTCTTCTGAATGGTCATGCCCTCCGGCTCAATCGCCGGCATTTCTTCGGTCGTGCCAGCCTGGGGTTAGGCAGCGCCGCCCTGGCAACGCTGCTGGCCGAGCCCCACGCGCACGGCGGCTCGACAGATGGGGAAGATAGAGACCACGCTTCGCCGAGCGCATCTTTGACCCTTGATACGCGCGGAGGCGGCATCCTCACCGCGTTTCACGTACCTCCCAAGGCGAAGCGCGTCATCTACCTGTTCATGAGCGGCGGGCCGTCGCAGCTCGATCTGTTCGACTACAAGCCGCTCTTGAACCAGATGAACGGCCAGGATCTGCCCGCGTCGGTGCAGATGGGGCAACGGCTCACGGGCATGTCGGCCAACCAGGCGAGCTTGCCGCTGGCCGGCTCGGTCTTCAAGTTCCGCCGGCACGGTCAGTCCGGAGCGTGGATGAGTGATCTCTTGCCCAACACGGCGCAGGTCGCCGACGAGCTGTGCTTGATTACCTCGCTGTACACCGAAGCGATCAACCACGATCCGGCGATCACGTTCTTCCAGACCGGCGCGACCATTGCCGGCAGGCCGTCAATGGGGTCGTGGCTCAGCTACGGCCTGGGTTCGGCCAATCAAAACCTGCCGACTTTCTGCGTCCTGATCAGCCAGAAGCGGCCCGATCAACCGCTGTATTCCCGGCTCTGGGGCAATGGATTTCTCGAGTCGATCCACCAGGGAGTGCAGTTTCGCGCGGGTACCGACCCGGTGCTCTACCTCGAGAACCCCCCCGGCGTCACGGCGGCCGGCCGCCGCAAGCTACTCGACCGCCTGCGCGAGCTGCACCAGATCGAATACGACACCGTGCTCGACCCGGCGATCCAGGCCCGGATCGCACAGTACGAGATGGCCTTCCGCATGCAAACCTCGGTGCCCGAAGTCACGCGCGTTGTTGATGAACCTGACAGCGTCTTCCAGTTATACGGGCCCGATTCGCGCAAGCCGGGGACGTTTGCGGCCAACTGTCTGCTGGCGCGGCGGCTGGCCGAGCGCGACGTCCGGTATATCCAGCTCTATCATCCCGGCTGGGACCATCACGGCGGGCTGCCCGGTGGGATCCGCCAGCTTTGCCGCGAGACCGACCAGGCGTGTGCGGGCTTGATCGTCGACCTCAAGCAGCGCGGCATGCTCGACGACACACTGGTCCTCTGGGGAGGTGAGTTCGGGCGCACCAATTACAGCCAGGGAAAGCTGACGGCGACCGACTACGGCCGCGATCACCACCCGCGATGCTTCACAGTCTGGGCGGCCGGCGGCGGCGTCAAGCCCGGAATGACCTGGGGCGCGACCGATCCGTTCGGCTACAGCGTCGTCAAGGACGGCGTCCACGTCCATGACTTTCACGCCACGATTCTTCATCTCCTGGGTGTTGATCACCAGCGGCTGACCTACAAGCACCAGGGGCGCTATTACCGGCTCACCGACGTGGCGGGCAAGGTGGTGAAGGCGCTCATCGCGTGAATGGGTGCGGCACCAGGAGACCTTCAGTCGGCCCCTGGGCGGGGTCAGAGACCCGCGCCCAACAACGGCGATCATCGCGTGAATCGGAATCGCTCTTTTCACTCGTCGGCGCGGCCGGTTTGATTTCGCGCGACGTGATCGCCCTGACCGCCAACTGGCGGCCCGCCGCTCTTGCACTCGTTGTAAAGCGATCGGAAGCGCTCGAGGGTGGCTTGAAATCGGTCGTTCTGAGCGCGATTCGTCAGCTCGCGGGGATCGTCCTGGATATCGAAGAGCTGCTCCGAGTCGTCTTTCTCGTTGCGGATATAGACGAAGTCTCCTTGGGCGATGGATACCAGTGGGCCTCGCGAGGCCGGCGAGCGTCCGGAGTTGGGGTTGATCGGATTGGGCGCCGCCAACTCGGAGAGCACTGGCTCATCGCCGTCGAAGCCGTGCCCACCGGCCTGCTCGCGCCAGGCGGCAGCCAGTGACTGGCCCGGAAAGGGAGATCCGTCGGCAAGCCCGACCAGGTTGACAATGGTCGCCGGCAGATCGCGCAGGCTGACCGTCTTCTTAACAACCCGCTGTCCATCGCCACCTCCCGGAGGCACGATCACAAGCGGCACGCGAATCTCGGTCCGGTACAGGCTCTCGCCGTGCTCAAACAGGTCATGCTCGCCGAACCCTTCGCCATGGTCCGAGGTCACGATGAGCAGCGTACGGTCGAGCTCACCGCACCGCGCAAGCTCGTCTACAAGCCAACCGATCTGGTCGTCGATGTAGCCCAGGCCGTCGTCGTACGCATCGCGGCCGAGATCGATGAGCGGCTTCTGCAGCATAGTCCGATCGAGCAGGGGCCACTTCTCATAAACGATCCACTTTTCGTCTGCGGTTCGAGGGAAGGAACCGAACCGATGGATCATTCCCGGCGACGGCGTGTAGGGGGAGTGGGCGTCGATGTAGTTGAGAAACGCGAAGTATGGACGGCGGGCGGGCCGGCTGCGCGAGAGCCAGTCAACAAAGCTGCGATTGATCGAGGCGGCGTACTTGCGCTGATCAAGCGCAAACCAGTGAAAGACCGCGCGGCGCACCGGCAGGATCGGACCGCCCTCGACTGCGTCGGTGAGCTGGAGAAACGCCTCGAGCAAATACTCGACCAGACCCGCGGTGCGCAGGGCGACCAGCCGGGGCATGACGAAATCTTCGTAATGAGCAAACCCGCGATCGAGGTGCGTGGCATACGAGCAATAAAAATCATTGGCAACGAACCCAGCCGTCGCGTAGCCGTGGGCACCGAGATACTCAGCCAGGGTAGGGGGATGACCTCCCAGGAGCGGTGTCTTCCACTCGGCGCCTAATTCGTGCGGCCAGCGCCCGGTCAACATCGTCGCGTGAGACGGAAGCGTCCACGGTGCAGACGCCCGCGCCTCATCAAACCTGATCCCGCGGGCGGCCAGGCGATCGATGTTGGGAGTTGTCGGGCGAGGATAGCCGTAGAGACTGAGGTGGTCAGCGCGTACGGTGTCGAGCACCACGAGCAAGACATTGGCTGTCGCGGCCGGCGGCACCGGCCGATTCCGGGCGCGCATTTCCTTGAGCCGATCATCGAGCAAGACAGAGGCGGCCAGGCCCGCCACGGCGATCACCATCACCGGGAAGCTGAACCAGAGCGAGCGCTCTAAGCCCGGTGCCCTTCGCGCCAGCCACGGCCCCGACAGCACGGCAAATCCGAAGGAAAGGAGCGCCCACGCCATTGGGTAGATCCTGGGTTCGGCGGCCATGAGCGCCGGCAGGATCGTGAGGGCGCAAAGCAACCTCGGTCCGAACCAACCGGCAACTCGGGGCGAGAACCGGACGGCAAGCGCCAGAATGACCCCGATGGTGAGAAAGAGCACGAGGTTCACAAGCGGCCCGGTCCACACGAAATGACGGCTGAACACATAGAGGCGCCCAACGGGATGTATGGTCGCGCCGGTGACTCGAGCTGTCACCTCAAGCAAGCCTGCGGCGAGGCCGCACCAGCCGGAGAGCAGTATCAGTCTGATGGCGCTCCAGGTGGCGTGGCGCACGGCGGGCGCAGAGGGGCTGGCGGAGGGAGTCTTTCGCTGTGCGCTCAACCCGGTGCGCATGGGTGGGTTTCCTGACCTGAAACTTGCGGGCCACGGTAATCGAGCCGGCCGTTATCACCACATTCTCTGCAAACGCTACGCAAAAAAACAGAGAGGCAATGGTGCCCTTGAGAGCGCACGGATTAATGTTCTGGCCTTGCCGTCTGTTACAATTCTGCGCATGGGCCAAACATCGACTCGGATCTTGCAGCGCTCGTGGTTTTATACGATCGCGATTCTGCTTGCGGCGGCGGTTGCAGGAGCGACGGGGGCGTACCGCTGGTTCAAGAGCGCCCGATACCCCGGGTCGCCCGCCGAGCGAACGCCGCGACTGGTGCGAGCCTCCATTGCGGTCGCGCCGGGGATTTACATGCTGGGCGATCTGCACCCGTCGGCTGCCTACGTGATCGAGACTTCGGCAGGACTGGTGCTGGTCGATTCGGGCCTCGACAGCGAGGCCGGCCCTGTCAAAAAAGAGATGGCCAAGCTGGGGCTCGACTGGAAGCAGACGCGCATCATTCTGCTGACCCACGCTCACGGCGACCATACCGGCGGCGCCGAGCACCTGCGCCAAGCGACCGGCGCCAAGGTCTACGCCGGCCTAGGCGACGTGGACGTGCTCAAGGCCGGTAAGCCCCGCGAAGCGTTTTTCAGCACCTTTAACATGCCCGACCACGAGCCTCACCCCACCACGATCGACGTTGGGCTCGAGGGAGATGAAACGATCACGCTCGGCGATGCCCACATCCAGGCCCTGGTCATGCCCGGCCACACGCCGGGAAGCACGTGCTACTTGCTGGAACAAGGCGGTCTGCGGGTGCTCTTTGCCGGGGACGTGATCATGATGCTGCGCGGTGACGAGCCCCCCCGCACCGAGTTGAGCAAGCCGCTGGGCACGTATTCGGCCTACCTGGCGCCGCGCTACCGCGGCGACGCCAGGGATTATCTCGGCTCCCTCCGCCGGCTGCGCGCACTGCCGGTTCCCGACCTGCTGTTGCCGGGCCACCCTGGCGCCGATGTGAACCCCGAGAGCCCGTGCCTCACCCAACAGAGCTGGGAATCACTGCTCGACCGGGGCATTCACGACATGGAGACACTGGTGGCGCGATACCACGAGGATGGCGCCGACTTTCTGGATGGAAACCCGAAGCAGATTCTCCCGGACCTTTACTACCTGGGCGACTTCCACGGCCGGGCCGTCTACGGTTTCTTTGCGGCGTCACGGTTCTTCCTGGTGGACGCACCCGGTGGGCCGGGCCTCTTCGACTTTGCCCGCGCTGGCCTGCGCCGGCTGGGCCGCGAGCCGGCCAAGCCAGCCGCGGTGCTGCTCACGGCGTGCGGTCCTGAAGAGACCGCCGGGCTCAAGGAACTGATCGAGAAGCACCACATGCAGGTCGTGGCGCCCTACGAAAGAATGGAGCGGCTCAAAGAATCTTGCCCGCCAAGCACTGATTTCCTGGCGGCGGAAGACCTGGCTCAGATGGGATGGTTCCCCGTGTCGCTCATCACGCTGGGCGGCCGCGGCATTTCGCCGATCGGCTACTTCTTGAACCGGGCCGGGAAAACCGTGTTCTTGTCGGGGCGGGCCCCAACCAAGGTCAACCCTGAAAGTAGCGCCAGCTTGATGGCCGACCTCATGCACTCGAAGGATGATCTGCGCGACTACTTCACATGCATGACGCGGCTGCAGAAGCTGAAGGTCGACGTTTGGCTGCCCGCGATCGCGATCGATGGCCAGAATGCAAACCTCTACGACCGTGATTGGCAGCACTTGATCGAAGATAACCTGACCTTGATCAATTACGTGGTTGCAAGCTTCAAAAGACAATGATCTGACATTTCCCTGTTCATTCCGGGCTGCGCTTGACAAGCTCCAGATAGCAGGGATAGGGTGAGTTTTTCCTCTTCCGTGATCGGCAGCGACTGATGCGATCGGCGATCCGAGTTGTCCTCGTGCTTCTGTTTTGTGTTGCCGCGGCCGCCGGGGGTGTCGTGTGGATGCTCGACCGAGGCCCTGCGGGGTGGCGGCTGGCCGGGCACGAGCGCAAGGCGGTTTCCGTCGCTACGGCGGTTGGGGGTGAGAAAGCGCCTGCTCCGCTCTTCGGGCCGGCCAAGGAGTCGATGGTTTTTACCGTTGGCGGCCGGTTCGAAGACGGCGGTTACGGCACGGCAGTCGGGTTCATGGCGCCGCTCAAGGACCGGGGGTCGCTCCAGGAGCTGCGCGAGGCCGTGCGCGGTCGCGGCCGCCGGGGCATCTCGGATCTGCGGGCCAAATATGAGCGGCTCAAGCTCGATTCACCCCCGACGGCCGACCAGTTGAAAGAGAAGCTCACGCTCGAAGAGTTGATCGGTTTTCTCTACATGTATGAGGGCCGATTCGTCGAGGCCTCGTCGTGGCTCGAGAAGGCCCTGGAGACCAGCAAGAGCGCCGATGCGCCGGCCGGCGTGCGCAGCCGGCTGATCGCCGTTCTGGGGATCGTTGCCCTGCGGCGCGGTGAGATCGACAACTGCCTGGAATGCATCGGGCCCAGTAGCTGCATCTTCCCGATCAGTCGCGACGCCGTGCACAAGAACCCCGAGGGATCACGCGACGCGGTCAGGTGGTTCACCGAGTACCTGAAAGACGCCCCCCGCGATCTGCGCATCATCTGGCTCTTGAATATCGCCTACATGACGCTGGGCGAGCATCCCGACAAGGTGCCGGTGCAATACCTGATTCCGGCAGAAGCCTTTCGCTCGGCGGAGGACGTCGGCCGTTTTCGCAACGTGGCAACGCTTGTGGGGCTAACCGTCAGGGGCCCAAATCAGGCCGGCGGGAGCATTTTCGACGACTTGACCGGCGACGGCCTGATCGACCTTTTCACGACGTCGCTCGACGCCGATTTAGGGGCTTCGCTCTACGTCAATCGCGGCGACGGCACGTTTGAAGACCGCTCGGCGACTGCCGGCCTGGGCGAGCAGGTCTATGCCCTGAATGTCACCCGCGCTGATTTTGACAACGACGGCGATCTCGACATCTTGCTGCTGCGCGGTGCCTGGGAAAAGCCATTGCGTCTCTCACTCTTGCGCAACAAGGGAAACGGCACCTTCGACGACGTCACGGTTGCTTGCAGGGCTTGGCGAACCGATTGCTTGCGAGTCGGCCGCCTGGGGCGACTACGACGACGACGGTCTGCTTGACGTATTCGTCTGCGGCGAGTATCTCCGCCCGGCGCCGACCCGTCGGCGCCGCCGCGCATCCTGACGCACGCAACCTCTGCCGTTTGTACCACAATCGCGGCGACGGGACGTTTGTCGACGTCGCCGCAGCGGCCGGCGTGACCAACGAGCGGTGCGCCAAGGGGTCGGCCTGGGGCGACTACGACGGCGACGGCCGGCTCGACCTTTTTGTGTCGAACATGGGCCAACCGTGCCGGCTCTATCACAACGACGGCAACGGCAAGTTCACCGACCTGGCGCCCCAGCTCAGCGTGACCGGCGCCGACCTCAGCTTCGCCTGCTGGTTCTGGGACTACGACAACGACGGGCTGCTCGACCTTTATGTCAACGATTACCGGGCCAAGATCCACGAGGTCCTCTGCAGCACGATGAAGCTCAAACTCGAAGATCAGAGTTATCCCCGGCTCTACCGCAACCTCGGACCGGCCGGTTTCCGCGAAGTCTCGCGCGAGCTGGGGCTCGACCGGGCGATGGCACCCATGGGCTCGAACTTTGGTGACATCGACAACGACGGCTACCTGGATATCTACCTCGGAACCGGCGATATGTCCTACGAGGGGCTCGACGTCAGCCTCATGTTCAAAAACGTCGAGGGGGGCCTCTTCGAGGACATCACCACCTCGTCCGGCACCGGTCACCTTCAGAAAGGGCACGGGGTCTCGTTTGCCGACTGGGATTGCGACGGCGACCTCGACCTCTTCGTCGAGCTCGGCGGCGCGACACCCGGCGATCAAGCGTACAATGCCCTGTTCCAGAACCCCGGCCACGGCCGCCACTGGCTCAAGGTCAAGCTGGTAGGCACCAAGACCAACCGCTCAGCACTCGGCGCCAAGGTTCGTGTCGACATCAAGTCCAAGGAAGGTCAGACGCGGTCGATCCACCGCACGATCGGCAACAACAGCAGCTTCGGCGGTAACTCGCTTGTCGAGACGATCGGACTTCTCGACGACCGAGAGGTCGCGTTGCTCACGATCTCATGGCCGACCAGCAAGACCACCCAGACCTTTCGCAATGTCGCCGCCGACCAGGCGATCGAGATCACGGAAGGGAAGGGAGAGTACCGGGTTTTGCAACAGAAACCGCTGGCGGTTCCGGCGGAGAAATGAGGGCGGCAGCAGCAACCGCGCCTATGCGTAATCGTGATCGTGATCGTGATCGTGATCGTAATCGCAAGCGTCACGTGTTTTTGTTGCGCATTATCAAATGAGAATACGCTCGGTCGAAGTCGGACCCCCCCTTGCGAAGGGGGGGACGGGGGGGTGAGGGGCAAGCCTCTGCGTCCGATGGGAAACACCCTCCGGAATCCCCTGAGTCCGAGCCCCCGTCCCCACCCCCCCGGGCCCCCCCTTCGCAAGGGGGGGTCCACCTTCGCAGCAGGCATCTGCGCAAGGCTAATTATTCCGCTCTCGCCACTCGATGACCGTATCGACGGGAGTATCCTCCCTCTTCTCGATCCTCCCGGATGGCCAGCGAACCTCTAGCACATCGACGCGAGCGGCGGTGCCGAGCCCGAAGTGGAGGCTCATCTCGTTCGACGAGAGATAGCTTCCACCGCCGTCGACCGTGCGCACGAGCACTTGCGCGCAACGCGGGCGGTGACACGAGCGCCGATGGCATCACGGTTGGGGGGGTTACCCCGGAGTTTTAGCTGAAGAAAACTTCCCTTGCGCGGCGATTCGTTCCAGAGGACGACGCTGGGCTTGTGATGGTGGACAATCACCAGATCGAGGTCGCCGTCGCCGTCGAGGTCGCCGCACGCGAGTCCGCGGCCGATGTGCCGCTCGCGAAAATAGTCGCCTGCGGTCGCGGTGACATTGGCAAATCGTCCGCCTCCCGCGTTATGCCAGAGAATCGGCGGGTTTTCGTATCGGTAGAGCTGAGACGGCTCGCGGCGAATGTGCCCGTTGGTCGCCACCAGGTCATTCAGGCCATCTGAATCAAAATCAGCCAGCGCGGTCCCCCAGCCGGTCAAGGGCCGGCTGTCGATCGCCAGTCCAGCCTCGCCGGTCTGATCCTGATAGAGGATGCCGCCATCGGTGCTGGCGAAGGCGCGCCAAAGCGTGTGATGCTCGCCGAAGAAATGAGTGATCAAGACATCGGGAAGGCCGTTCGAGTCAGTGTCGCCGAAGGCAATTCCCATATTGGCCTCGGCCACGCCCTGTCCGTTGACGGCCAGACCAAGCCGCTCGGCGACGTCTTCGAACGTGCCGTCGCCCCGATTGCGCCAGAGAGAGTTGCTATGTGCGTCGTTGGCGACCAGCCAATCGATGCGGCCGTCGCCGTCGAGGTCGGCCGCAAGGACTCCCATCCCTCGCCCTGCACCCGCAACCCCCGCCTTGGCCGTGACGTCGCGGAAGCACCCGCCTCCCTCGTTGCGGTAGAGTACGTCGGGCAAGCCGGGAAAATCCTGGGGTAACCCGTAGTCGGCCGCCCCGGTTTCAGGATCGTGGCGAAACGGCGCTTTGCGCCGGGTCGAACGCGAAGTAATTGGCGACGAAGAGATCGAGATCGCCATCGTTGTCGTAATCGGCGAAGGCCGCGCCCAAGCTCCAACTGCCGCAGCCGACTCCCGCTTCGTCGGTTGTATCGGTAAATCGGCCAAGGTTGCGATCGTTGCGCCAGAGCGTATTGCGCCCGTAGCGGGTGACATACACGTCGGGATCGCCGTCACCATCGTAATCAGCGACCGTGACGCCCTGGCCGTATCCCTTCGGCGTCAGGCCGGCGCGGGACGAAACGTCCTCGAATCGGCCGCCGCCCAGGTTCTTGAGCAGGACATCTGCAGCAGCCAAACGGCCGTCACCTGGCCGAAGTGGGCCGCCTTGGCAGAAGAAGAGATCGATCCGTCCATCGCCGTCGAAATCGAGCAAGCCGACACCACCACCGGTTGTCTCGACAGGCCAGGCCGCGCCGGTCTCGCCACGGTCGTACCGAAAAGGCAGCTCTTCGCGCGGAAGAGAATCGGGGCCGTGGCCGCAGACAAGACCGATGGTGCACGCTGCGCCGCGACCTCCGAGCCGACGGAGGGCTCATTTCCCCTTCGGCAGCCCGCGTGCATCAAGCTGAGAACCGCCAGCACGGTGGCAGCGAGTGCGTAACGGCGGTGGAACCGACCGCATTCCACGTCGTTGCGCAGGCGGTAAAGCCTTGTCCCTGCCTTGCGACGGGGCCGAAGCGTTTTCCCCCCCTTGCGAAGGGGGGGCCAGGGGGGGTGAGCGACCAAGCCTCTGCGCCCGCCAGGAATGACGCTTTGAAAACCCTGGACCGATACCGACCGCCCAACTTTAAGGGAAATCATTGCCTGAACCGCCTCGGTGCCCTACTCACGGCTCGACTGTCTTGCACATCGATTCTCTGCGGATGTCATCCAGTTCGGGTGCGAGCCGTTCGTCCAGGGTACGAGCCGAAACCGCGGACGTTTCGGCCCTTTCTGCAAGTCCAGCAAGATCGCGCCGGATAAGAGCGCGCTCGGGCGCCGTTGTAAACGCAACCGTCAAGAAGGCCTCAGCCTCGAACCGGCGGCCGAGTTGCGCTGCCAGGCGGCTCATCTCCTCGGCGTCGCGTCGCGGCTGGTTCCTCATAAAGAGTGCTTGGTAGCGAGCTTGCACTTGTGCGGTCTCGTCCTTCAGGCGACGTTTCTGGGCGGCGAGGTCCATCTGGCCGTTCTTTTCGAGCAGGTAGATCAGTCGATCGAGCGCGGTGAAGTTAGTCAGATCGGCAGCGATCAAGTCGCTCGAGGGCCCGTCGCTCCGCTCTGTCATCACCATAGCGGGCGGCAAACCACGCGAGCAGTTTCTCGACTTCGGCCGGGTTCCAATCGGCTGCCGGCAGATGTTTCAGGGCGTTTTGCGCCTCTGGCACTCGATTGGTCGCCATGGCCCAATCCAGCCGGGTGCGCCAGACCGCGGAGTCCTCGGGTCGCCTTGCCAGACAGAGGTCAATCCACCGCCGGGCCTCTTCTTGCGATCCGGCGCGAATCGCCAGGTTGGCTTTCCAAAGCCAGATCCGGTCGTCGTCTGGTAAGACCTGACCAGCTCGATCGAGAGTGGCGCGAATCGTTTCAACCGGGATGGGCGTTGATCGAAGCAGAATGTACAAGCGGAGCTGATTAATGGCGGTTTCCGGCGCGGCGCCGCCCGACACATCGAGACGGCGCCAGACTGCCTCGATTAACTGCATGGCCTCCCTGATACGTCCTTCCTGGCAATAGATGGGACCAAGCAGGATGCTCGGATCGGGGCTGCCGGGGGCGGCGTGCTCACGCGCTTCCTTGATGAGCTGCTCGGCCGCGGAGAGCCGCCCTTGTTCCACTTCCAGTTCCACGCGGCCTTGCAGCGCCCGTAACGCGAAGGGTGAATGCGGCGGCACCTTGGCCCAGGCGTCGTCGGCCGCCTTGGCCCTGCCTCGCGCTCGCTCACACGTTCCCAGGAGGAAGGCGGCTTCATCCGAGCCTGGGTTCTGCTCTAGCAGCTCGACCAGATCTTTGGCCGCCAGGGCGTAAAGCCCTGCTTCCATCGTGTCTTCGACACGACTAAGCGCCCGGCGAACGTGCCACGCTCGAGACCATTTCCAGCCCCCCCAGAGAACGCCTGCCGTGGCAAGCACGAGCAGCAACACCGGCTTCCATCGGCTGGCATTTTGCCTCATCGGCATCTCTTCCTAGGGCTGCGGTGCCTGTGCGCCAAGGTGCTTGGGTTCACCAGCCAATATATCCCCGCGCGACTGGGTCGGTAAGTAGGCGTTTTCTACCCTTTCGGCAGTGCTTGACAGCCTGCACCGGCCTCGGCCAAACTACAGCAGCCTGCCTTCAAAATGTCAAATCGCCTTGGGAGCGACCTCCATGACGGCGCCGAGTTCAGGTCTGGGCAAGCCGGGCCTCGCCGTGTCGTCTCCCGAGAATTGTACGGGCCGGCGGCTCGGGCCGCTTGCCATCTTGGTGCTTGCTGCCTGGTGCGGCCTCTTCGCAGGCCTCTCTGAGGTCGGCATCACCGTTCTTCGCAAGAAGTACATAGATATCGATAAATTTTATGGGATGAGCGATCAGTTCGTCTGGCTGGTTCCAGCGGTCAATCTGCTGATTTTGGGCGTGCTCGGGGCCTCAATGTGCTGGGTGGCTCGGTGGGGGGCACTTGGTCAAAAGGTGGCGACGCGGGCCCTGGCGACGGTCACGCTTATTCCGCCCATCTGGGTGGCATTTCCCCGGATCTACGGCGCAGCCGGCCTCCTCGTCTCGATGGGCGTGGCCATGAGGCTGGTTCCGGCGCTCGAGCGGCGTGCACAGGGCTTTGAGCGGGTGATTCGCTACAGCTTCCCTGCCGCTTTTTGTCTCGTCCTGGTACTGGGAGCATCATGCTGGGCAGCGGGCAGGCGAACCGCGTGGCGCGAGGCATCGCAACCGCTTCCTCCGCCGGGCTCTCCCAATATCCTGTTCGTTGTGCTCGACACAGTTGCCGCCGGCCACTTGAGCCTGCTCGGTTACGATCGCGCCACCAGCCCGACCCTGGAAGAGCTGGCAAGCCGCGGGATCAGCTTCACCCGAGCCCGGGTGACTGCGTTGTGGACGCTCCCGTCGCATGCGAGCATGTTTACGGGGAGGTGGCCTCACGAGCTTTCCACCGGCTGGCGCACTCCGCTTGACGCATCATTCCCGACGGTCGCTGAATACCTGGGAAAGCACGGATACGCCACGGCAGGCTTTGTCGCGAACCTTGGCTATTGCGCGTCCGACTCAGGACTGGGACGGGGGTTTACCACTTATCGCGATTATAACTTCCCTGCGCTCACCGCGTTTCACGTGGCTGTGATCGTCGATCGGTTGGTGGATGGATTTCAGGACATCGAGTACTTCTGCAGTGACCGGCTCCAGTTTCCCTACCTCAAAGTCCCGGCCGACCTGACCTTGCGGCTTTTTGCTCGGGATCAGAAAGGAGCAGCGGTAATCCGTCGAGAGTTCCTGGACTGGCTTTCCAACCGCCCACGACCCGAGCGGCCGTTCTTCGCATTCCTCAATTTCTTTGATGCCCACCATCCCTACCAACTTTCGTCCACGGGCATCCATCGGTTCGGCGCTGCCCCGACCAGCGACCGTGACGTGGCCGTCATCCGTCACTGGCCCGAGATTATAAGGCGCGGGGCTTCCCGGCGGGAGACTGCGTTTGCTCGCGACTCTTACGACGACTGCGTCGCCGATCTCGATGAACATCTCGGTCAGTTAATCGATGAACTGAAGTCGCCGGCGCGTACTCGAGCAAACCTGGGTCATCATCACCGCCGATCACGGTGAAAACTTTGGCGAGCATCCCGGGCTGTTCCTCCATGGGTTAACGCTCTACCAAACCGAGAGCCACGTCCCTCTTGTGATCATCCCACCGGGAGGGGGTAGATCACCAAAGGTCGTCACGGTGCCGGTCAGCCTGAGGGACCTGGCGGCCACGATGGTCGACATCTCGGGTTTCAAGAGCGGCTCGCCTTTCCCGGGGGCCTCACTGATCGGCGCCGGCGCCGGATCAAGAGCGGGAGAGGCCCCGCTCGGCACTGATGCCAGCCCCGCGTTTTCCGAACTGGCAAACGAAATTCCGCCGTATGCCCCTTCCGGGAAATTCGACGCGGTGCGCTGGCCGTTAGCAGCCCTCATGGACGGAGACTGGTGCTACATTCAGCGCGGCGGAGCGATGCGCGAGCTCTTATTCAACGTGCGTGAAGACGCTGGCGAGTCGTCTAACCGCGCCAACGATCCGACCGCGCTGCCCACCCTCAAACGCATGCGCCAGGCACTCGAGCACCTCACGGCCGGGCGGCTGACGCCCGATCGTTTCAATCCTTGATGAGCCAAACTTAGCCGGCACGGTCCCGCATTCCGGATGAATTCCGTGCGACCGACGACCGTCCGTCCGGTTGTCGCCTCTTTATTATTGGGCCAATCTGGCATCACCCGACGCCAGACTACTTTTAGAGAATTCAGCGTCCGAAGTCTGGTGCGGCCGTTGAACCCCTGCGCCGGAATGGGGGCAAACACGGTTAAGGATCGCATTGCGCGCCTGCTTGCGCGGTATTCGTCGTCGTGGGCGAGGCCGAATGTTGACCCGGCGCAGAGAACGGTCATATGAATCGCCCACTCGGTTCCGCATCCACAACGCCCAGGCATCCCAGGCTGCGGCTCGCATTCGTCGGCGTCGTGATCGCGTTCGTGGTTTTCTCGACGTTCCTGCTGACACAGAAGAGCGCGCGGGTCGCGACCGTACACCGCCCGTACCCGATCTCGCCGTACCGCAACGCTCGTGCGGACGTGAAATTCGTGGGTGACGCGACGTGTGTGCGCTGCCATGCAGAAATCGCCGCGACCTATCGCCAGCACCCCATGGGACGTTCGCTTGCTCCGATCGCCGACGTACCATCCCCAGACGCCAAAGCAGGCGCCGGCCAGCCGCTCTTCGTGAGCAGCGGTCTTGAGTATTCGATCGAAAACCGAGATGGACGCGTTTTCCATCAGGAAACGCGTCGTGACAAAAACGGCGGCGTGGTTGCCCGTAATGAAGCTGAGGTTCGGTTTGTACTCGGCTCGGGAAGCCAGGGCCTCTCGTTCTTGATCGAGCGCAGCGGTTTTCTCTTTGAGTCGCCGATCTCGTGGTATACACAGAAGAAGCGCTGGGACCTCTCGCCGGGGTATGAGATCACCAACTACCATTTCGATCGGCCGATCGTGCCCGCTTGCCTGGAGTGCCATGCCAACCGTCTGCGCGGTCGCCGGGACGCTCAACGCATACCAGCCGCCGATCTTCGAGGGCCATGCGATCGGCTGTGAGCGCTGTCACGGCCCCGGCGAGCTCCACGCGGCGCATCCGGTGGCGGCGGACGGGCTGGACATGGCCATCGTCAATCCCGCGCGCCTCGACCCGGCGCTGCGGGATGCCATCTGCGAGCAATGCCATCTGATCGGTCAGAAGCGCGTTCTGCCCCTTGGCCGGCGCGAGGACGACTACCGCCCAGGGTTACCGCTTTACGCGTTCTGGACGGTCCTGACCCCCGCGACCGGCCAGTCGGCCGATGTGTTCATCGGCCAGGTCGAGCAGATGCACGAAAGCCGCTGCTACCGCGCCAGCAACGGCGCGCTCGGCTGCATTTCGTGTCATGATCCCCACAGCGTAGCCGGCACCGGCGGCAGCGATGCCGCGTCATATTATCGCGAGCGCTGCCTCGAGTGCCACCAAGACCGCGGCTGCAGTCTGCCCGAGGAAGTACGTCGCAAGCGCAGCAAGAATGACGATTGCAAAGGCTGTCACATGCCGCGCGTGTCAAGTGTTGATGTCGTGCACGCCGCCGCGACCAACCATCGCATTCTCCGCCAACCGACAAGTGCCGGCCCGACCGCACGCCCTAACGCCGCCAGCCGGCCGCTCTTTCCATTCCACCGCGAGTGGATGAGCACCAGCGAGCGGCACGAAGTCGAACGTGACATCGGCGTGGCGCTGTGCAGCGACGGCTTCGAGGGCGCGCGCAAGGCGTTACTGTTGCTCGAGGTGGCGCTCAAAGAGCACCCCGGCGACGCTGCTGCACAGGAGGCTAAAGGCTCTGCCCTGGACCTGATGGACAGGGGCGAAGAGGCGCTGGCCGCCTTCGACGAGGCCCTCGCACTCGAGCCCGGGCGCGAAAGCGCGCTGGTCGCAGCCGCCCGCCAGGCCGCCAAGCTCGATCGGCGCTCGCGCGCCGTCTCCTACTGGCAGCGCGCCATCGCCATTTGCCCGTGGCGGCCTGAGTATCATGCCGAGCTCGGGCTCGTGTATTTTCGCGACGCCAACTGGTCAGCGTCGATCGCCGCCTGCCAAGCTGCGCTGCGCCTCAATCCATTCTGGGTCGAGGTGCGCAAGGGGCTGATCCGCTCCCACCTCAACCGCGGTGAAGTCGAGCCCGCTCGGCGCGAACTCGCGACTTTGCTGGGACTGGATCCTTCCAGTCGCGCTGAAGTGCTAAGCTGGTTTCCCACCGACAGTGGTCATTAGTCATTAGGGCTACTGTCCGGCGCCGTCCCCCTCACCCCGGCATCCTGCCGGACCTCTCCCCGTGGGGGCGAGGAAACCAATGACCAAGGCCCAGAGCGATGCTGGTAAAGACCAGCAGCGGCCAAACCAATCTGCGCAATCTGAATTGTATAGTACTGTGGCGTCGGATGAGTCCCAAGTGGCCCCGGAAATCATTTGATTCGAGCGTGGCCCATCCCATCGATTCAATCAGTCATCCGAGACGGTCAACTAATGAATTCGGCGTGTATCGAAGTATTAAGACGACCGTACTTATAGAAATTACAAGATTGTTGTTGACACCAGATTGCGGCTTCGCGTAACCTTACCGCAGTTTCCTTACCTTTCTCAACCAGAGGCAACTAGGTCGTGCATTGACGGAATGCTGCGCTATCGATGCATCAATCGCCCGGCCGCGCGCGCACGGCTGGTGTCTGGGCGATAAGCAATCATTTGATGAATTGTTTTAGGCAGCGATGCGTGGCAACGTCAGGTTGCGGTGAGAGGGTTGCGGGTGGCGAGGCGGTGCGATTTCGGGAACGAATATGCGGCAAGCGGCCCGCAGACGACTCGGCGCGTTGCGGTTGAGCAAAGAGAGGCTGGCTGAGTTTTTTCTGACACGTCAAGAAGAGGAGAACAGTCACCGTGAAGTCGTTCACCTGTGGAATGGCGGGCGGGCTCGTGATTGCACTGGGGTTGGCGGCCGCGCCGGGCTGTGGTCCTGATAACGAAACCGAGGCGAAGAAGCTCTCGGGGGCCATGGGCGACCCCGGCACTCCTGAAAACAAGAACAAGAACCTTGTAGCTCCCCCCCCGGCGACCGGTAAAGGCGCATACAATCAGCGCGAGCGCGACCCAGGCAAGGTGGCGAGGGAACAGGGCTATTCGACCGGGAAAAAATAGGGGGCTTCGTTCCAGCGCCCCGCATCGGCGTGCGGGCGCAGCCGCGCGTTGATCTAGGGGTGGTTTTTCTCATCGGTATCGTTCTTGCACACCACGGTGGTGTGCCGCTCTGCTGGTTCTTTGGCTTCATTCTTGAGGGCCCTGTCATGATCCAAAAACGTCGAGGGTTTACTCTCATCGAGTTGCTGGTGGTCATCGCGATCATCGCAGTCTTGATTGCCTTACTCCTGCCCGCGGTACAAGCCGCCCGCGAAGCGGCGCGCGCGCGCAGTGCACCAATAACCTCAAGCAAATCGGCCTGGCGATGGCCAACTACGTCAGCGCCAACACGCTCGTGCCGCCCATCTCGGTCGACCAGCCTTCGACGGGCTGGAAAACCACTAATCCCCCGATCCCCGAGCCTAGCCAGAATTACTCGATTCACGTGCGCCTGCTGCCGTATCTCGAGCAACAGGCCGCGTACAACGCGTGGAACCACGCCTTCGGCGCGCGCTGGAATGCCTATTCACCGGTCCAGTACGGCGTGATCCAGCAAACCGTGCTCTGCCAGACGGTTCAGACTTTCTTGTGCCCCTCCGACATGGGCTGGGGCTCGACCAATACCTACAATATCAACGGCAGCCGGAAATTGGTCGCCGCCTCCAACTACCCGCAGAACGTCGGCCTGAACCGGCACATCAACAACAACTACAGTTGGCAATTCAACGGCCCAGCGTACCTCTTGACCACGTGGGACAGCGTGCTGGCCATGTGGCAGGTGAGCATCAATAATTTCACCGATGGAACGAGCACGACGGCCATCTTCAGCGAATGGGTGAAGGGCCAGCCCAACGCCGCGAATTCCAGCGGCTACCAAGGCATGGGCGAGGTTTTCAAACTGGGCAACGGCGGCGTGACGGATGCGGCGTTCCCAACCGACTACCAGTTTGCCCAGTTGTGCGCGCAAGTCAACCCGGTTGTTGGCAATAATTTGTGGCACTGGAAAGGCGAGTGGTGGGCGTGGTGCAGCGAGATGATTTACTCGCACACCAATTTCCCCAACCGCTACGCCTGCCAGTACTCCAATGAAGACAACGACGGCCGGGGAACGATCACGCTGGTGAACGCCAGCTCCAACCATCCCGGCGGCGTCAACGTGCTGTTCATGGATGGGTCGGTGCGGTTCATCAAGAACAGCATCGGCGTGCAACCGTGGTACGGCATTGCAACGCTTGCGAGCGGCGAGGTCGTCAGCTCCGACTCGCTCTGAGTATCGCATCGGATCTGTCCCTGTGGTTTTTTTCATGATCGCGCCCTGGCGGCACGGGGTCGCTCCTTCTTGGGTGCGATCGGAGCGAGCCGCCTGGACGCGGTTTTTCGTTGAAAAATGGAGCGATCTCACCCCGTTTTGCTTGTTTTCCGCCGCGGACGCTCACTGGCCCTGCTCACCTTGGTCGCAGCGCTCTTGATGATCGTCTCGGCTTGGAACGTCACGGCGTCGACCGCATTAAACGGCGCGCGGGCCGCGTACGCGCGGGGCGACTTGCCGGGCTGCCTGCGGCACGCCCTCGACCACCTGGGCCGCCGGCCGTGGAGCCGGGAAGCGGTGCTCCTGGCGGCGCACAGCTTCAGCCGGCTCGACTTTGCCGACCTCGCCGAACCCTATTTTCGCCGGGCCGGCGCTCTTTCGCAGAACGATTTACAGCTTCGCGCGTACGGACTGGCGCGCGGACGTGACCCCGAAGCCTCGATACCGGTCTTTGAGGAAATCCTGGCGCATGACCCCGAAAACGTGACGGCACTGCGGCGCATGGCCGCCGTGCTCATCGCGCAGAACAAGACCACGCAACTGCTCGACCTTGCCGATCGCCTCAGCCGGATTCCGGCGGGCAAAATCATCGGCGTGACCATGCGCGCGGTGGTCCATCACAATGACAGCAATCCGCAAGCGGCGGTCGCCGCGTTCGAGCAGGTGCTCGAGCTCGATCCCGGCTTGCGCGAGATGCCCTTGCCGCAGCGGCTTTTCTGGGGCGAGTTCGCTGCCGACTTGATCGAGAGCGGCCGCACCCGCGACGCGGAAGCGTATTTGAACAAGGCCGCGACCGCGGCATCCGATCCTGCGTTGATGAACCAGTTGGGGGGTGCGTACTTTCTCGAGGGAGAGCTCGACTTGGCGGAGGCATGCTTCCGCCAGGCCGTGGCGTGGGGCCCCAATGAGTACGAGCCTTACTTAAACCTCGCAAAGCTGGCGCAACAGCGCCGCCAGCCCAAGGAGGCGATTGAACACCTCAAGAAGGCCAGGCTGCTTGCGCCCGGCAGTACGAGGTCCTGTACACTCTGGCGTCGGTGTATCGCCAGTTGGGACAGACGGCGGAAGCCGACCGCGCCAGGATGCCCTCAAGCATCTCCGCGCCTCGCCGGCGACGCCCGTTTTGCCGCTGGGCGGCGCCTGGCCGCGCTACGCGCTTTAGCAAGGGGCCCTTGACCATGACGGCTCCTCGCGCCACCAAGCCGGCGTATCGCTTCCATGTCTGGTTCTTGCTGGGGGCGCTGTTCGTTTGCGTGGGCGCGGGCGCGCTGGCCATCCGCAGAGCGCGCGGGCCGGCGCCGACGCTCGGCGAGGTTCGTGCCCTGGCCCGCGCACGAGAGTTCCATCGAGCTCAAGAGCTGCTGTCGCGCTACTTGAAGATGCACCCTCTAAACCAAAAGGCGCACTTGCTCATGGCCGAGCTGGCCACCGAGCCGACCAACGTGCAGCCGGCCTTGGCGCTCTCTGAGCTCGCCGGGATCCGGCCCGAGTCGAGCAGGCACGCCGCCTTGATCAAGTTCTTCGAGGGCAAGGCCCGCTATCTGCAACATCGGTACGACCTCGCCGAGGAGTGCTGGACCGAGGCACTTCGGCTCGACCCGCTCGTGCCGGAAGCAGGCTGGGCGCTGGTTGATCTCCTCGACAAGGAGGGCCGCACCGCCCTGGCCCATCGCCTGGGGATGCGCCTGCACGAGGTCGAGCCCGACCCGCGCGACCGAGTCAAAATCCTGCTCGAAATGATGCGCATCGACTTCGAGTTTCCCGACCCGTTGTCGCAGGTTCAGCTATTCGAAGACCTGGTCAAGGCACATCCCGAGCACATTCCCCTGTCGCTCACCGTCGGGCTGGCGCTCTGCGCGTGAACCGCACAGAAGAGGGCCTGGCCGTCCTGAAGGGCGCACGGAAGCGCGACCGCGCTCGCCCGCGGTTTGGGACGCGTGGCTGACGGGGCTGTACGACGCGTCGGAGGCCGACAAGCTGGTCGAGGAATTTGCGCAGTTTGCCCCGGGAGCTGGCTGCCGATCGTCGATTTGCCAAGCACGAAGGGATCATTGCCCAGCTTCCGCGACTGGCCGAAGGCCGCCCTTGCGTATCGCCGCGCCTTCGAGTACGAGCCGTACAACTGGGGCGTCTGCTACCGGCTTCGCTTCACGCTCCGGCAAGCCGGCGAGATCGCAGAAGGAGACCGCATGGACCGGCTCTACGAACGCTATAAGGCCGCTTACAAGCAGGTGCGCGGCTCATTTTTCGAGCGGTTCGACTCCGGCGAAAAGTCCCAGCCGGCCGAAGACGACGCCGACCACCACCGCGGGGCCTATTATGAGACGATGGCCATCGAAACGCTGGGCATCGCTCCCCACCCCGAGCTCTACCAGCGGCTGGCGCGGCTGCGCGAGGACATGGGGCGGTTCGACGAGGCGCGCGCCTGGCATCGCCTGGTGCTGCGCGACTCGCCCGGCAATGTGGTCAGTCTGGCGGCCCTGGAGCGGCTCAAGTAACATCGAGTGTACAATGACAACCACTCCCGATGTTGCTGCTCCGAGCGAATGCCCGCGGCGCTTTACCGCCGGCGCGCGCGGCGCCGCTCTAGATTGCTGTTCTGGAAAGTGGCCGGCGCGTTCGTGGCCGTGGCCGTGCTGGCCTTCAACGGTTGGTGGTACTGGCGCGACCACCGGCCGCTCGCCGATTTTGCCACGATCAACGCCCTGATTCGCCGGGAAAAATACGCCGAGGCCGAGCAGGCGTGCTCGAGCACGTGCGCAGGTCTCCCCACGACGGCGAGGCGCGAATCACCCTGGCCCGAGCCCGGGCCGGCCGCGGCGACCTGGCCGGCTGCGCGCGCCACTGCACGAAGTCGCTGCGTGGTGGCCCAAGAAGGCCGAGGCACTGCTCCGCGAGGGCCAGGCATACATGGCAATCGACCGCGCCAGGGATGCCGAAAAGGCGTGGCTCGAGGCCGTCCACGACGATCCCCTGCACCCGATTGCACCTGAGATCTATCACGACGCGTCCCAGGAACTGCTCAAGCTTTATGCCATCGAGGACCGCTGGGAAGATGCCTTCCCCGTCATGTGGATGGCCTACGATCTTGCCGGTCCCAACGACCATCCGGTGTTGCTGGCCATGCACATGCGCCCCGAGCTAGAACGGGTCTCACACAAGGACACGATCGGCCTGCTCAAGAAGTACTGCGCAGCCGACCCGTCCGACTGGGAAGCACGCCGGGCGCTGGCACGCGCCGAGCTGGCGCTGGGCCAGCACAGCGAGGCCGAGCACGATTTTCAGGCATGTTTGCAGGGCCGCCCAGACGACGTGCGCACCTGGCGCGACTATCTGACCCTGCTGCTTGACGAGGGAAACCTCGACGGCTTTCGGGCGCTTCTGGCCCAGGCGCCGCCCTTGGCCGACACCGAGCCCGAGACCTGGCTGTTCCGCGGCATGGTCAACGAGAAGGCCGGCGAATGGGCAAGCGCCGCCGACAACCTTCAAAAGGCCATCGACCTCAATCCGTATGTTTCCAAGTACTACTACCGGCTGGCAATGGCCGAGGAGCGCCTGGGGCGTCACAAGCAGGCCGTCGCCCATCGCAAGAAGACCAAGGAAATGAACGACGCGAGGGCCCAGTTGCCCGGGGCTTACGGCGACTACTTCAGCGCCAAGGCCAAGAACCCAGACGCCCCGGACCTGGCGACCGCCTGCAGGCGCCTGGCCTCGATCTGTGAAACGATGGGCTGGCTTCGCGCCGCCCAGGGATGGAACCGGCTGGCCGATACGGCGAATGATGAAGGATGAAGGCCATGCGTCGGCTCGGGCTCATGGCATCGGCATGTCTTCTGACCGCGCTCGGCGCGTGGTGGGCATGGTGGTCGCGGCGGCCGGTCGTCGATCCCCACAGCGACGGGCTCGCCGCCTATGCGCGGGGCGATTGGGACAGGGCGGCCCGGCTGGCGCGCGAGCGCTCGAAGCAACCCGGCGCCAGCAACGACCTTGACGCCCTGCGGCTTTTGGCGCGGGCGTCGGTCCGGCTTGGCCGCAATGAGACGGCCACGGCCATTTTCGACCGGCTCGGTGCCGGGAGCATGAAGGCCGAGGACCTTTATCTCCTTGGGTTGGCGCTCAAACGATTTGGCAATCCACAAGGGGCCCGCGAGGTCTGGGAGCAGGCCGTTGCGGCCGACCCCAATCATGCCGACGCGCTCTGGGAACTGTCGCGCGGCCACTACGAAGCCGACCGGCTGTCTGAAGCCGCCGATACGGCCCGCCGCTTGGCTCTTCAACCAGGTTGGCAAGCCCGGGGAGAAGCCCTGCTGGGAATGATCCAGGCGCAGCGCCACGACCCGTCGGGTGCCCTGGCGTTCTGGGAGCGCGCCCGAGAGCGCATGCGCCAGAGCAACGAGTTAAGGCCCGAGGTGCTCGTGCCGCCGAAGGAGCTGGCGCTGCGCCTTGCTGGAGGAGGCGCGGCCGGCCGAGGCCCGCGCTCTTTTACAGCGAGTCGCGGCCGATCCGCCTGATCCCGAGACGGCCTGGCTTCTAGGCCGCGCCTACCTTCAGGAAGGGGCGACCGCCCTTGCGCAGAAGGCGTGGGAGCAGGGGGGCGGCTTGTACCGCGAGGCGTATCCTCTCTTGCCCGAGCCGGCGCGGTTCGTGGGTGCCCGGGCCTGCACGCCGTGCCATTCGGCGATTTACCAGACCCAGCAGAAATCGCGCCACGCCCGGACATTCGCTCGAGGCACCGAGCTTGCCGGTCTCGAGCTGCCCTCATCGCCATTTTCCGAGCCGGCCGCGGCGCACGCGCTGGCGCATGCCGCCGGCGGCCGGCTGGAACAGACGACCAAGGTCGCGGGACGGGTGTTCCATGCCGTCGTTGACTACGCTTTCGGCTCCGGCGACCGCGGCTTGACGTTGGTCGGGCGCGACGACCGCGGCCAGGCGCGTGAGCTGCGGCTTTCTCGCTACCACCTTGGGCCGTCTGCGGGGTGGGACGTGACCTCGGGGCAGCATGAAAGCCCGCCTGCGAGCGCGCCCGACTATCTCGGCCGGCCTCTCACCGAAGACTTGGTCAGGCGCTGCCTGCTCTGCCACGTCACCGAGCCCCAGGCCATTCTCGCGCTGGGCGGGCCGGTCGCGGCCGATCGAGGGATCGGCTGCGAAAAGTGCCACGGGCCGGGCGGAAACCACCTCCTGGCGGTTGCCGCCAAGCTGCCCGACCTGGCGATCGCCCGGCCGTCGTTGGCCTCGGGGATGAAGATCGTCGAATTGTGCGCACAATGCCA
This sequence comes from uncultured Isosphaeraceae bacterium, assembly GCA_963830625.1. Classification (GTDB taxonomy): domain Bacteria; phylum Planctomycetota; class Planctomycetia; order Isosphaerales; family Isosphaeraceae; genus CAWHMZ01. The sequence goes on from CAWHMZ010000012.1 coordinate 326,090, forward strand.
CAGCCCTCGCGGGCGAATGGTCTCGCCCGACGAGCCGACGTCAGTGCGGTTTCAAGCATCGACCCTGTGCTGGAGCCGCTGCTTCACCGAAAGCAACGGCCGACTCGACTGCCTGACGTGCCACAACCCACATCGCGACGTTGAGACATCGGCCAAGCACTATGAATCCAAATGCCTGGAATGCCACGGCGGGCTTGGTGCAGCGAGTACGGCTGGTGCTAAGGCGCCAAGAAACCGCGACGATCTCGCGCAGGCCGCCCTGGCCAAGACCTGCCCCGTGGATGCGAAACAGGGCTGCATCGGCTGCCACATGCCCAGTGTCAAGAACGTCGTCCCGCACTCGGAGTTCACCGACCATTTCATCAGGGTGCATCGCGACTAATGGTTGAACAAGAACGCCGGACTGTTGATGAGCGCCCAGGCGATGTCCTGAGCGGCGGTGAGCCGGCGCGTGGCCGCTTGTTGCACGCTCATCTCCAGGTCGCGCCGCAGCGCCACTAAACCCGGGTCGAGCGGCACCGGCCGCTCGGCCAGTGCAAGCTGTTCGCGCAGCTCCTTCAGCTTGGGGTCCAGCGGCAGCGGTGCTCGGCTTGCGTTCAAGGCATTTTGCTTGCTGCGCAGCTCGGTGTCCATCATCCGGAAGTAGGCGAGGAGCGTGTTTTTTTGCGCGTCAGTGCGCAGCTCGGGCGCCGTGGCCAGGATCGCGCGGAAGTCTTCGGGAAGGCTCACTCCAACCGGTTTGGGGCCGCGCGTGACCGACAGGCGGAACCGGCCGAGCGTCCAGACTTCACCATACTTGTGATGCATCTTGAATGTGAGTACTGTTCCGCCGGCAGCACCGAGCGGCTCTGCGGTTTCAAAGGTGGCCCAGTGCGGCACGCCGGTGACCGGGGAGACGGCCCAGCCGTTGGCGGGGTCGTTCACGCTGCCGTCAATCGCCGCGGCGGGCGAGAAACTATCCTGGCTGAAATCGGCCTGGCCATTGGCCAGTTTCACGGGCTTGGCCACGGGCGTCTTGGCTCCGGCGGGCTGGGCCTTGGGTGCGGCGAACAGCTCGAGCTCGTTGAGCACAAAATTGCCGTCGGTGGCCCGGCCAGGTCCCTTGGACGGAAGCCGGTCGTCGGTCAATACCTCGAGCCGCAACCCGGTAATGCCCGTCAAGTCAGTCTCGGCCACGACGGTGACCACGCCATTGCGATTACGACCGGAAACAACGATCGAGCCGTCCGGCTGTTTCATCAGGGTCGAGCGATTGGTCGCGCTTAAGGTCTTGGGCTCGAGTACCTGCCATCGGTTCACGATCGAGCCGGCCTTCTCCTTTTCCCAGTCGGCGATCTTCTTGGCCACGACGTTGGCTTCATAGGCCTTGACGTCTGCTTCAAGCCTGGCGATCGTCTCGGCCCGCTTGCGCTCGGCTTCCGCGATCTGGGGCGCAACGGCCTTTTCGTGCGCGGCCAGCGCGGCCGAGGCAGCACCGATCGCGGCCTTGCGCCGGCGCTCGAGCAGCGGCCGCTTCAGGGCAAATTCCAGCTCACGCCGCGCCAGGTCCTGGGCCAGCTTGCGGTGGTCGGTGTCAACGGCCTCCATCTCTTGCTTGCAGGTATCGATCTCGGCCGGCGATGGGGGCCGGTTCAAAATCCGCAGAAAGAGCTCATCGATGACCTTGCCGTCGTCGCTTGAGCCGACGGCCAGCTTGGCAATCTCGTTGCCGGCATCGGCAATGGCATCGGCCACGGTCGGGCCGCTGACCAAGGCCATGATCGGTCCGAGCTGCAGGCCGCTGGAGCGCTCGCACTCGCAGGCGCTCTCTCGCCGGCCGGCCAAACGTGGTCAAGAAGCCGCTCGGCAGCTCGACGCCCGAATCGGGCAAGGCGGCCGCCCGCGTTCCCGGCGCCACGCCCGGAATTTTCGAAATCGAGCCGGTCACGCGATAGACCGCGTCGTAGAGCACCTCAGCCGGCAGCCGCCGGGCCGTCGCGTGGGCATAGTTGGCCTTGTCGTCGGCGTTCCACTTGTTCGTCTCGACCGATAACTGGTAGGTCCGCGACTTGCAAATCAGGCGCATCATGCGCCGCGCGTCGAAGCCGCTCTTCATGAACTCCTGGGTCAAGTAGTCCAGAAGCTCGGGGTTCGTGGGCGGGTTGCCGGCGCGAATGTCGTCGAGCGGTTCGATGATCCCTACGCCCAGCAGGTAGCCCCACAGACGATTCACGTAGCTCTTGGCGAAATACGGATTGTCTCTCGAGGTCAGCCAGGCCGACAGCTCGAAGCGCCTGGGCGCGCCCGCGGCGGGCTTTTGATAGTCGCACGTAAACGGAAACCTGGGTGCTGTCACCTTCTTGGTGCGGTCGTGAACCATCTCGCCCTTGCCGGTGTCGGCCACCGTTTCAAAAAGCGGCTTGGGCGACTCGACGTCGGTGCCGCCGATCATCTGGCCCTTGCCCGCGGGGTCGGCGCTCAAGCCAACCTGCGCGAAATACGCCGCCGTCTGGTAGTACTGGTCCTGGGTCCAGCGCTCGAACGGGTGGTCGTGGCACTTGTTGCAGTTGAAGCGCACGGCCAGGAAGAGCTGAGTGGTGTTTTCCATGGTCGCCGCCGGATCGCGCAGGATCTTGAAATAAGCCGCGGCGGGGTTCTCTCGATTGGAGCCCGTGGCCGTCAGGACCGCGCGCGCGAACTGGTCGTACGGCGTGTTGGCGGCGACCTGCGCGCGAACCCAGTTGCGAAAGGCGGCCGAGCCCTCGACACCCAGGAACTTGCGGTTGACTTGCAGGAGGTCGGCCCACTTGTTGGTCCAGTAGTCCACGAATTCCGGGCTGCCGATGAGCTGGTCGACGACCTCGTCGCGCTTGGCGCGGCTGTCGCGCGGGTCGGCGAGGAACTTGCGCAGACGTCGGCCGTGGGCGGCAGACCCGTCAAATCGAGGTACACGCGCCGCAGGAAGTCGGTGTCGGAGCAAGTTCCTGACGGCAGGATCTTCAGGCGCTTCCACTTGGCGGCGACGAATTCGTCGACCTTGCCGTACGCGGGCGGCGCCGTCCACACAAATCCCGAGCGGTCGCCCATCACGGTCAGCGTGGTCGAGGCATAGCTCCCCTCGAATCGCGCCAGTATCGGCGCCTCGCCGCGGCGCACCGAAGTGACCAGCCCGGCGCGGCCGGTTACGGCCACCTCGGAATTGGCCGTCTCGAGAAACGCCTCGCGGCTGACGTCACGCATTTCGCCGTTTGTATAGGTTGCCAGCACGCGCAATTGCTGCTTCGAGCCGACGCGCTCGACCACGGGGTTGACCGGCAGGACCGTGATCTTGGTCACTCGCGGCGTGGTGAGGTCGAGCTTGGCACCCTCGGCGACCCACGAGCGGATGATCTCGTAATAGGGCTCGCCCGGCTGGATGAGCGCGCCGCCGACGTGGGGAACAGCCCCGGTCGGCTTCAAGAGCATCATGCTGTCTTCCGGCGACGCCAGGTTGACGTGCCGGGCGGCCTGGTCGTCGGCGAGTGCTCGCACGTCGAACAGCGGGTCGTAGCCGCGCAGCGAGAGCTTGAAGCCGTTCTTGCCCTGGGCCGACCCGTGACACGTTCCTGCGTTGCAGCCGAGCCGCGACAGCACCGGCGCCACGTCGTGCACGAAATCGATGTGCACCGGCTTTCCCAGCCCGAGCACAGTGACGGGCACCGTAGCGGTCTTACCGGAGAGCTTCAGGGTCAAGGTCGCCTTGCCGTCGGCCTTGGGACGCACCAGCCCCGAGCGCGACACGTCGGCGATGTCGGCCGACATCGCCGTCTCGACCATTCGCGTGACGTCGAGCGTTTCACCCGTGTCGAGCTTGCCCGCGACCAGAAGCTGAGTGTAAAGAAACCGATTGGTGAGCGTGACTTCCTTGGGCTCGACTTCGAGCGCGGTCAGTTTCGAATTTGGCGGCAGCGTCTCGGTGGCGACCGGCTCGTCTTGCTTGGGGGCGACAAGCGCGGCTTTGCCCGCCCGGGGCCACCGCCGCGGTCTTGACGGTCACCGGCGCAAATTCCTTCACGACCGAGCCGGTTTCGGGGTTCAAGAGCCGGACCAACCCATCAGCCCCCGCGGCGGCGAGCACCTTGCCGTCGGGCCGGAACGCGACGGCGTAGATCCCGCCGCCCGAAAACTTCACGTTGGCAAGCTGCTTGACCGCTTCTTTGTGGTATTTCTCGAGTGCCTCGGCTTCTTGTGCTGAGCGGGTGGTCACGACCTTTTCGTTGATCGCCTTGATGGCCGGCGGCAGGGCTGTGTCGAACTCGTAACCATAGATGCTCACCTCGCCGCGGCCGTCCAGGCTGCTGCCGGCGGCAATGCGCTTGCCGTCATTGCTGATGGCGACACTGTAAACTCGCCCGGGCATCGAGGGAAACTCGCGGATCAGGTTCGAGTCGTCGCCGATGACCCTGATGGTCTGGCGAAAGATCCGGTAGAGCCTGGGCTCGCCGTCTGAGCCGCCGATCACGATTTCGTCGCGCTTGGGGTGCCGCGCGACGGCGCTCATGCCCCCCTTCAGAGCGCCGGGCGTGATCGAAGTGATGTTGTCGATGAACCGCTGAGTGGCCACCTCGGTGAGCTTGGCCGTCATGTCGCGGCCGACCGAGATCACGTGTGACCCGTCAGCCGAGAACACCATGTCCAGCACCCAATCGTTGTGCGAGCCCATGAACAAGACCTGTTCTCCGGTCTTGGCGTCGATGGTGCGCACGGTGTTGTCGGCGCAGCCGAAGGCGATCTTGGTGCCATCGGGCGACCAGCTTGCACCGTAGACGGTATCGAAGGTGACCGGCACCGAGAGCAGCAGCTTGCGGCGAGCCACTTCCCAGACCTGGACCTCGCCCATCAACGCGGGCCGCCCACCCGTGACGGCCAGCCGTTTGCCATCGGGTGAAAACGCGAGTGACTCGACGCGCTCCGACAGGCCCACCAGGCGCCCCACCAGCTCGGAGCCGTCGGCCTTCCAGAGCAAGACTTCGTGAAAGCCGGCAAGCGCCAACAGCGACCCATCGGCGCAAAGGCAAGGGCCGGAACCACCGGCAGCCGCGTATACACCGGCGGATGATCCATGTCGTAGCGGGCATGGGCGGCCTTGGGCACGTCATCGACGGCCCCTTCGGCAATCCAGCGCTTGACCAGCTCGATCTCGGCAGCGGAAAGCGGCGGCTTGTTTTGCGGCATCACGGCCTTGCCGTCCTTCTCCGGCGTGATCTGCTCGACCAGGTAGCTTTCGGCCGGTTTTCCCGGAACGATGGCCACCTCGTCGCTCTCGCCCCCCTTTTTCAAGCGGTCGAAGGCCGTCATCACGTAGCCGCCGCCCGCCTTGGCCGGCTGGTGGCAGCCCTGGCAGTGAGCCTGAAAGATCGGGCGAACCTGCTTGTCGTAGCTGACCTTCAGTCCCGATTTAGCCCCGGCCGCGCCCTCCTTGTCGTTCTTGCGCTCATCGCCCGCACGCGTGGTGCCTGTAAAGGCCAAGATCAAGATCGCGGCGGCGACCGCGTGAGTCAGGTTTCCCTTCTTCGTCAACATCTTGGCTCGCTCCCTGGTATTGCGATGTGCAAGGCGGTGCCTCGCACCGGAACTTCAGATGCGGTTTGCCCCTGGCGGTCAATGCTCCTTGAGGGCTTTCAGGAACGGTGCGGTGGCGGGGCTTGCGGGGGGCAATCGTTACACGGCAGGACAGAATCCAGAGTGACGCACGGTTCTCCGGATCGCGGCGGGCCACCGCGCACGGGGCACACTCGCCGACATCGGTCCGCGGCCTGCAAGCGGCGCGGACTCACCTAACAATTCTAACCATACCCGCACCCCGCTGGCCAGCAATACAATTGTTTAACGATGGGAAAATGTGGAGAATGACGATGGTACCGGCCGTGCGCGAGTCGCGAAGGCGACCTTACGACCACACCGACAGGCCTGGCCGAATTGGCCACGTGCGAATTTCGGACTGTAAGCAGGCCCTTGTTCCATGTGGCGGGCAGCATTAGAGTCCAGAATGGTTTCTTACCTTGTCCAGAAAGGGAGGCGCAACCATGTCTCGCAGCATCGGGTCAAAACCGACCAAGCTCAACCGCCGGCAGTGTTTGAAGGCAACGGCCGCGGCCGGCGCTGCCTGGTTCATGCCCACGATCATTCCGGCGAGGGCACTGGGCCGGGGCGGCACCGCGGCGCCGAGTGAGCGGATCACCATGGCGGGCATCGGCATCGGATCGCGCGGCGAGTTTGACCTCGACTGGATGCTGCGGGAAAAGGACGTTCAGTTCGTGGCCATCTGCGACGCGCGCAAGGTTCGGCGCGAGGCCATCAAGCAGAAGATCGACAAGCATAATGGAAACTCCGACTGCCAGATGTACCCCGAGATGCTCGAGTTCCTGGCCATGCGCGGCGACGTCGATGCGGTCTTGATCGCCACGGGCGACCGCTGGCACACGCTGGCGACGGTCTTTGCCATGCGCGCGGGCAAGGACGTTTATTCCGAGAAACCGTCGTGCATGACCATTGCTGAAGGGCGCGAGGTGGTCGAGACGGCGCGGCGCTACGGGCGGATTTACCAGACCGGCGTTCAGCGCTTGAGCGAGGCCCCCTTCGTCATGGCGATCGAGCTTGCTCGATCCGGACGGCTGGGCCAGGTGCACACCGTGCGCGCTCACATCGCCCCCTGGGATGCAGCCGAGATGAGCCATGCCTGGCTGCCCGAAGAGCCGCAGCCCCCGAAGGAAGAAGTCGACTGGGATGCCTGGCTGGGGCCATGCCCCTGGCGGCCGTACAACTCGACCTACGTCAAAGGGGGCTGGCGCAACCATTACGACTTCCACACAAGCTGCATCGGCGAGTGGGGCGCGCACACGTTTGCCCAGTCGCAGGCCGGCATCGACGCCCTCAGCACCTCGGCCGTCGATTACCATTACGTCAAGAACAACAGCGGCGACGGCATGGTCACCAAGTTCGGCAATGGCGTGCAGATGGTCCTCTCCCGCGGCGATAAGTACTGGCGCGGGCCGTGCGGCATGCGGTTCGAGGGAACCGAGGGCTGGGTGTCGGTCGGCGACAACTACGACAAGCCCGACGTCTCGAGCCCGGCGATCCTGGAAGACGGCCAGAAACTGCTGGCCGATTACCTCGAGCGCACCGGGCGGCCGATGAACCACGTGCGGAACTTCTTCGACTGCGTCAAGTCGCGCGAGCAAACCGTGGCCAATCCCAACGTCATGCACCACACGATGAGCACGGTGCACGCTGCGAACATCTGCATGTGGCTGAAGCGCGACCTGAAGTACGACCCGATCAAAGAAGAGTTCGCGAGCGACCCCGAGGCCAACCGCCTGCGGAGCCGCGCCCAGCGCGAGCCGTGGATCTACTGACAAGAATCGCGGCCCGGCCGCAAGGAGAACCCGCCATGAGAACCCGCTTGACAACTTTTGGATATATAATGCTATTGTCGTTGTGTGCGACGGCTCCGACACCGTCAACAGGCCAGGAGCCGGCTCGCGGGCCCGACGCCCGCGAGGCCAAGCTGCTTGCGGTCTTGAAGTCGAGCGCCCCGATCAAGGAAAAGGCCGACGCGTGCCGCGAGCTGGCGCGCATCGGCACCAAGCAGTCGGTCGCGCCGCTGGCCGCCCTGCTCGGCGACGACAAGCTGGCGCACATGGCTCGCTACGCACTTGAGCCGCTTCCCGATCCGTCGGTTGACGAGGCGCTGCGCGGTGCGCTGGGCCGACTCAAGGGACGGGCGCTTGTCGGCGCGATCGGCAGCATCGGCGTACGGCGCGACGGCAAGGCGCTCGATCTCCTGAAAGCTCGGCTTACCGATACCGACGCCGACGTGGCGCAAGCCGCCGCTCGCGCACTCGGCAGCCTGGGCAGTACGGCCGCCGCCAAAGCGCTCGAAGAAGCGTTAGGCACTGCCACACCCGCCAATCAACCGGCGTTTTGCGAGGGCTTGTTCCGCTGCGCCGAGGCCTTCTCGACTCACGGCCAGACGGCCGAGGCGCTCGCAATCTACGAACGGTTGTCGGGCCCGCAAATGCCCCAGGCCGTGCGCGAAGGGGCCACGCGCAAAGCCCGCTTGCTGCGTGCGCAACCGGGAAGGAAGATATGAGTTTCACTCGCCGCGCGATCCTCCGCCTGGCGGCCGCGACCACCGGGCTCAATCTTGCGGCGTCTCGCCGCGCCGGCGCGGAGGGCCCCCCGCGCGCACTCCCCGACGCCACGCCCAAGAAACTGCCCCGCTGGCGCGGCTTCAACTTGCTCGACAAGTTCATGGTCGCCAACCAGAAGCCATTTGAGGAGCGCGATTTCGCTGAGATTGCCGAGCTCGGCTTCAACTTCGTGCGGCTGCCGCTCGACTATCGCTGCTGGACCGATCCCAACAGCCCCAATGCGCTCAAGGAGCCCGTACTCAAAGAAATCGACCAAGCGGTGGCGCTTGGGCGGAAGCATCGCATTCACGTTCAGATCAACTTCCACCGCGCTCCGGGTTTCACGGTCGCGCAGCCTCCCGAGCCCAGGTCGGTCTGGACCGACCGTGAGATCCAGGAGGTCTGTGCCCATCATTGGGGGGCCTTCGCGGCGCGCTATCAGGGCATTCCCAATAGCGAGGTTAGCTTCAACCCGTTCAACGAGCCCGACGACAAGGTCAAACCGCAGGAATATCGCGCCGTCATCGAGCGAGTGGCGGCGGCGATCCGCGAGCGTGATCGGGGGCGGCTGATCATCTGCGACGGCCGCAACTGGGCGACGGTGCCTCCCACCGAGCTCATCGGCCTGGACGTTGCGGCCGCCCTCCACGATTACAACCCCATGCCGCTCACCCATTACAAGGCGTCGTGGGTCAACTGGAACGAGAGCTGGCCCGAGCCCGTCTGGCCGCTCAAGAACAGCAATGGCAAGTTCATCACCCGCGGCACGATCGTCCGTGAGCTTTTCAAGCCGTGGCAAGATTTCGAGGCCAAGGGCGTCGGCGTGATGGTCGGCGAGTTCGGCGTCTACAACCAGACTCCGCACCGGTTCGCTCTTTCCTGGATGCACGATACGCTGGAAGAGTTCAAGAAAGCGGGCTGGGGCTGGGCCCTGTGGAACTTCACCGGCGGCTTCGGAATCATCGACAGCGGCCGCTACGACGTGGCCTACGAAACGTGGCACGGGCGCAACCTCGACCGCGACATGCTCAAGGTGCTCCAGGATGGTTGACGGGGGCGAGTGTGGATCCCTTAGGGGATGAGATCGAGGGGGCGCTGCGTTCGGCCGGCGTACCCAGGGTGCGCCGCTGGCGACCCTGGGCCGTGTTGTGGAACCCCGTTGGGGTTCTTGGGCGGAAATTGAGTTGGTTGGCCGCGATTCGCAAACCCAGGGTGCGCCGCTGGCGACCCTGGGCTGTGTTGTGGAACCCCGTTGGGGTTCCTCGGCAGATGCTGCGACGAGTAGCCCTGGGCGGTTCCCGGCGTCCCCCGGATGCGCAGTCGGCGCCCGTGGGCTGTGATGTATATCGCGTTCGCTGATCGGAGCATCACGCTGAACGCGTTGGAGATCAGAGCCCGAGGCTGCGGAGCGCATCCTGGAACTGGGACGGAATGGCCGCGTCGAGAGTCAGGTGCTAGGCCAAACTTAGAGCTTGATCGAACAGTAACATCCTGGCGTCGTCGTCACTTGCGCGATAGTGGGTGTCGCGGTTCTGGCTACAGTGAGACACCGAGCAGGTCGAACGCTCGTTGCTGCAGCGCCGTGGGTCGTGTCAGTTCGTAGAACTCCGACCCGGGTTCGCCGCGCACGTGTACTCGGTTCTTGGCAAGCGTTCCCAGATCAGCCAGGAGGGTGCGAAAACTGTGGACCGGCAACCCGTCCGCGGTTTGCTTGGTTCTGTCTTTGGCCCGCGCCGCATCGGAGCGAGGAGCAGGTTGCACAATCGAAACCCGCGTCGCCTCGGCATCGTCGCGTTCATGATCGTCGAAGACCAAAGGGGCCAGCTTCTCGCGCAGATGCCACTCGACGTAGTAGGCCAACATGCAGAGAAACACGTGAGCGCGAATTCGATCGTCGAGCCAGTGAAAGATTGGTCGGATCTTCAGGTCCACGGTCTTGAGACAGCGGAAAGCACGTTCCACCGTGGAAAGACCCTTGTAAGCCCTCACCGCACTGTCCGCAGCATAGACATCTGGCTTCACCGAAGTGCGAATCACGTAGATCCCATCGAGCTTGGCCTCAGCCGCGATTCGCGATTGATTCCGGCTGTAGGAGAAACTCCCGTCGCTGATTGTCACTTTGAAATGCTTGCCGACCTTGTACCGGTTTAGCATCCGTCCCACCCGCAGGCCGATTGCGGCTCGGCCCGACAACGGGTTGCGTGCTCGCCGTGTCGCCTTTACGACTTCGTCGAGCAGTTGCTCCGTGGCGGCGAGGAGCTCGGACCGCCTACGGGCGCGCTCCTCAGCCAGCAACGGATTGCGGCAGACAAGCAGGCGCTCACCGGGAAAGTCCGGTGAAACAACTTCCGCCAAGTCCCGCTCATCGAACAGTGATTGTTGAATGACCCCTTGATCCGCCAACAGCCGGATCGTCTCGGCACGCAATGCGGTGATCCAGTCCAGGCCGTCGATCCCACGAAGTTCCTCGTCGATGCGCCGGCTGGTGATCATTCCCCGATCGCCAACGAATACGATGCGGTGCACCCCGAACCGCTGCCGAACCTTGGCGATCTGGGCACTCAATGTCTTGCTGTCCGCTGTGTTGCCCGCAAACACCTCGATCGCCACCGGACACCCTGCTGCATTGCACAATAAGCCGTAAACGATCTGGGGAAAACCGCGCTTGCCGTCGCGGTTGTACCCGAATTTGACCAAGCTCGACTGATGGCCGGTGTAATAGCTGCTCTTAACATCATATAAAATCAGCGTTCCTTCAGAGAGCTGTCGTCTTGCCAGTTTGCTTTCGATGCGGCTTTGGCGTTGGAGGAGCCAGTCCAAGGCCCCGTAAAGCTCCCGCTCCTCAATTCGTTCCGGACCCAAATTGAGTTCCAGTCCCAGGCTGGTTGTGGCCGTTTCCTCCTGAAGCGCACGTGCGGTCGCCAGCTTCGATGCTGGCTGTAGGATTCGCGCCACCATCATGGCAACGACGAGGCTGCGCTGGCGCAATGCGCGTGAAGCGAGGATCGTCTCCAAGCCAAGACTCTTGAGCGTGCCCAGCACGGCCAACACGTGTCCGTGAGGAAAGGTCCTCAGGATCTCCCAGGGTCTGGACTCGGCCAAAGGCTCGCCCCGGAGCCGACGCCGAATGGTCTCGACCAGATCCGCAGGTAGATGAGAGAGGTTTCCGAGAGTCTGATGCTTCACCTTGCCGTCTTCACGGTAGGTGCGGCGGAGAAGATGAGACTGGTAGACGCGACCCTTGTAGACGCGGGTCGTTGTGGCTACATGGACAGCGCCGGATCTTCGTGACATTCCCTGAAAATAGCGGCGACCACGGCACAAGTCAATCCGTATGCCATCATTTTAGTGGCTACATTTTGCAGTAGCCAATAAATCACATTCCATTTCGCAGAAGTCATTTAGCGAAAGAAAACCAGCCAAAACTGCGCTAAGTTCGGGCTAGGTATCGGATCATTACGCTGAAAGCGTTGAAGATCAGAGCCCAGGGTCGCGGAGCGCACCCTGGGACGGGATGGCGGCATCCAAGCGGTGTGGTATTAAGTTGCAACGCTGCAAGCGTTGAAGATCAAAGCCCAGGGTCGCGGAGCGCACCCTGGGAGGGGATGGCGGCGGCGGAGCGGTCTGGTATTAAGTCGCAACGCTGAAAGCGTTGAAGATCAGAGCCCAGGGTCGCGGAGCGCACCCTGGGAGGGGATGGCGGCGGCGGCGGCCCCTTGGCGTCTATCCCATACCTCATTCCGCCGGTCTCAATCCCACACATAACGTTCGTCGATTTCCACGCCATAAACCTGACAGAAGCGCCGAAATTCATCCTGAAACGTGACCGTTCGGTGGTGTTCCTCCTGATCCTCGATGTACCCAACGAGCGCATCCACGTGCGACGGGCTGATCGAAAACGCCCCGTAGCCGGCTTGCCAATGAAATCCCTGCAACTTGGGATAATTCTCCTTGACCCATTTCGAACTCTCCCGTTTGATTTCGCGAACAAGCGTTGCCACATCCATCGTACGGCCCAGACGGCAAAGAATGTGGACGTGGTCAGCCACGCCACTGATCTTGACCGCGGGGCTTTCTTGTCGCTTGCAAGCCCCACCCAAATAGGCATGAGCGCTTTGTCGGAAGGCAATATCCGCCAGGAGAGACTCGCGATCCTTGGTCGAGAAGACAATGTGAATGTAGATCTGCGCGAGTGACTGCGACATCGCTCTAACTTTTCTATGACCGGTGCGCCGGTCGCGCCCGGGCGATTTCCTCGACCCAGGCTTTATCTTCGGGATGAAGCGATAGTGCCTGCGGCAACGGCTGGTCGTGTCGGAGCGTCCGGCCGTACCGGCCGAGATCGTAGACGCGTCCGACCAGCTCCTCGAGATCGATCGCGACGTCGGCGTCGGGCGGGCGCAATGGAATCGGAATCACGGGAAGCCGGTCACGGAGGGACCATGAATACACCTCTGCCGTCGGCAGCGTATGCCCGCGGGCGACGACTACGAAATAATGCCCATCGCGCAGGGGCTCTTTCATCGGTACCCGATGCCCACCCAGCAGGAGGTCGATCTCAACGAGGTTGATTTTCCTGGAATGAAGGTCCTCCCGCTTTTCCAGGTACTCCCGCCGACCCGTGCCCACCTTGTTCACTGGCGAGAGCACCTCGACGACCGTGATCAGCTCCAAGTCTGGCAAGCGACGGATTTCAAGCCAGGTGTGGCGGATTTGTTCAGGGTCGTGCTTGCTGACGTCGATCAGTCGCGGCTCCAGCGTGATGGCCGCGCTCCCGGCTACTCCACGACTCCGGCTAGTTGGTGTCTCCCGCCGAGCCACCAATACATCGGGCCGGTAGGACGCACCGTTCGGGCCGTCGAACGCCGCGACCTCAATCCGCTCATCGGTGCGCGCAACGTAGTCAACCGGCAACCGGGCGCCGAGGGCGTTGCGCGCCTCGGCAATCAGTTGGTTATGGAAATCCTGCCAACTGCCCTGGCATTCGATGTAGGGGTCCATTCCCGGAAACGGTCCGGCCATGCGTCTGACTCCACGAGCACAGAATTCGCTGACATTTATCCTACCAACAAGAGCCGCTCGTGCGATGCTCGAAATTAACGTCGGCGCGTCGAAGATCAGGAACGCGATTCCTCTTCTGACACCCCGTTTCGCCGCAGCACCTCGCGCACCGCAGGACTCCCGTCGACTTTTGCCGGCGGCTTCGCGCCGGCAGCGAGCAGGGCCTCAACCGTTCCGGCATAATTACCCGTGCTGCAGTGCCAGCCGTTCTCCGAGCCGTGAATGGCCCAGCCCATCGGCGTCGACTGGAAATCGGCGTCGGTTGCTTCCAGCTCAGGGCTGAAACCGAGCACGATCTTGGCCATCTCTATGTTGCCGTGAAATGCGGCCCAGTGCAGAACGGTTGCTTGATGCTGCCCTCGGGCGCCGACGGGAAAACCGCACTCGAGCATCAAGCGCACGGCGTTTGTCTCGTTGTTGCGCGGCGTCAGCGACTTGGCGGAGATCAGCGGCTGATAAGCTCGCCACGATTCCCGGATGCTGAGCTCGAAGCTCGTGGGCCATCGTTTCATCGCCGGCCCAGCAGGCTTCCATCAGCTTGACGGTTGCGGGGCTGCGCGCCGAAAGCAATTGCAGCACGTCGTCATGGCCGAACTTGCGGGCGACCCGATGCGGGGACATGTAAAACCCCAGCGTCCACTGGTAAATCGTGCCGCCGCTGTTTTTGTTGACCATGGGAAAGAACTCGTTGCTCACGCGCATGCGGATGCAGCCGGGGTCGGCGTCGAGATGCCGGCGCACCAGACCGATGTCGCCCAGAGTAGCGGCCATCAAGATGTCGGTCGCGCAGCCACGCGCGACCAGAAACCGCGCCACGTCTTGGCGGTCGCCGAGCATATACTGGGCCGGCGTGGATTCGTGATCGATGTCGCGTGCATCGATCTTGGCGCCGTGATCAAGCAAGTAGGCAGCGATGTCGATCGTGGCAGCGAAATGGAGCGGCGTCTGGCCGTCGGGCCCTTGCGCATGAACGACACTCCCGTCCGCTGCGACCAGCTCGGCCAAGCGCTCGCGTATTCCCAGCCGCGCTGCCGCATGCGCGTTGACGACAGCACCACGCTCAATGGCATACGAAGCGACGTCGGGGCCAGCGCAGTGCAGAATCCCAAACCCGCCGGCCCACCACCGCGACTTGGCGTTCAAGTCAGCACCGGCATCGAGCAAAACGTCGAGCATGGCGCGGCTCTTGACGCGCACAACGGCGGGCGAATCAAACGGACCGTCCGGCTCGTCGATCCGGGCCTTGAGCTCGGGATGACGGTCGAGGATTTCGCGCACCCGGTCCGCCTCGTCGGCCTGGAACGCTTGCTTGATTTGTCCGACGGCATCACCCGACCCCGAGACCAACAAACCCACAGGAGCCTCCCGCTTGCGTGTTGGTAAGTGTCAACCCCTGGGCTTTGTCGATCGCGCCTGCGCTCCTCACGCCCCAACCGGCGTCGTCGGGTCTCGACCGTCGTCCACCCAAACCCAACCATACTGCGTATTGCTGCGAGTTGCGGCGTCGTAGCGCCGCTCTTGCCGTAAGGCGCTGAGCTTGTCGCCCTTGATGGCCTTGCGCGCTGCCGCAGGATCCACTCCGAACATGCGCGCCGCGTTAAGCCCGAGGATCTGGTCTTTGATCTCGGCGGTGAGCTGGGGGTACTTGTATTTCTCGATCAAGTCGTCGTGGATCTTCAGCTTGCGCATGCGTTCGATCTGGCTCTGGGGGCTGCCGTTCCAGATCGAATCGGTTCCCCATAAGATGTGGTCGGCGCCGGCAACCTGGATCATCTGGCCGAGCATGTGCATACACGTTCGCGGCGTGGCGGCCGACAGAATGTGGAACGTGCTGCCCAGCTCGAAGTAGACGTTCTTGATCTTGGGGTTGCGCTTGAGAATTCGCAGAATGTCGCTGATCCAGGGGATTTCCTGGGGATCCTGGGTCTGCGGGTCGACCACTTTGATCCCGGTTCCGTTGGCGAGCCAGCCGAAGCCGCGGAAGCCCGAGTGGTAGACGATGAAATCGAGGTCGGGCCAGTCGAGGGCGGCTTTTTCGAGGTCAAGCGGCCGGCACGCCTCTTCATTAAATGCCCCCAGCGGCAGGCCCTTGTGCACACACAGGTTCTTGACGCCCAGGGCCTTGGTCTTTTCCCAGAACGGGTAAGCGACCTTCTCGTCGTCCATTCGCCACGCCTTCTCACCGATCTCGGCGCCGGTGTACATCTTCCAGGCGTCGATCTTGAGCTCCTTGACCTGGCGCTCCATCTCATCGAGCTCGGGTTTGCCGAGGTTCGGCCGCAAGAGCCCATGCGACAGCACGCGCCGCGAGCCGGCGAGCTCGTTGACAAACGCACGCGTGGCGACCATCTGGTCGGGGGGCAAGGGGTTCTTGTCCCAGTCTCGGCTGGGAACACCGCTGATCACCGCCATGACCGTGTCGCTGTCGCCGAAGACCTCCTTCACGTAATGGGCCCGGTTCAAGAGCTCGATCGCCTGCGCCATCGACTTGGCCTCGGGGCGCAGCATCTGGAAGAACGACTTGATGCCCCGTCCGGTGGGCGTGTCGTCGTACCACTTGCGGTCGACGTCGACGTGGTGCGTCTGAACGTCGAAGATGAACTGAGACTTTGGCCATTTCTCTTCAAAAGCCTGCGGGTCGAAGACCTCTTCCGCGTTGACCTCGTAGCATTCGCCGAACACCTGGTTCAAGGCAAAGAGCGCGGCGGCCATGCCGCTGCCCGAGCGCAAGAACTCGCGGCGCGAGCGGCCCTGGCGCGCCGCCGCGTGCTCGCTGAGCTCGGCCAACCGTGCCTCGTACTCACGCTGCTCGGCCGACTGCGGGGGCGGCACGAACTCTTCGTTCGACGCAATCCGCGAGGGGATCGGCGGCAGAAACTCGGTCTCGCCGTCAAGGTCACATTGACGAACCCACATGGATAAAACTCCTGGAGAGAAGGGAGAGGGCCCTCACCCGGCGGCCGTTCCACCGATTTACCGGCATGCTCAACGATAAGCCGCCGTTTCCGGGGTGGCAATAGCCCCGACGAGCACAAATCGTGTAAAAGATACGGAACCGCCATGACCACCAAAAGCAGAACGGGAGGGAATCAATCGTGAACCGTTTGTTATTCGCTGCGGCCATTCCGGCTCTGGTCTTCGTCTGTGGCTTGCACGCCGGCGAATTACCGCGGTGCCAGCCGGAAGTGGTTGGGCTAAGGTCGCCTGCGCTCGACGAGCTTGCCCCCGCGCTCCAGAAGCTCGTCGACGATGGCAAGATCCCGGGCGCCGTTGCACTGGTTGCGCGCCACGGCAAGATTGCTTACGTCAAGCCTCTTGGCTATCGCGACCTGGCCTCGAAGGCGCCGATGACGGAAGACACCATCTTCGCCATCGCCTCGATGACGAAGCCGATCACCTGCGTGGCCGCGATGATGCTCGTCGAACAGGAAAAGCTCGGGCTGGACGACCCCGTGGCGAAGTACCTGCCCGAGCTCAAGGGCCTGCGCGTGCTGGGCGACGCCAAGGACGACGGCAAAGACAGCGTGGCAACCGTGGAAATCAAGCGGCCGGTCACGATCCGCGACCTGTTTGCGCACATGTCGGGGTTTGCCTATGGGATAGCGCTGCCAATGCTACCGGTCAACGATCGGCTGATGAAGGTCTACGCGCGCGCCGGCCTCGCCGGGCGCAATTCGAAGACGATTGCCGAGCTTTCCGAGCGTCTGGCCAAAGTTCCGCTGGCCCATCAGCCCGGTGAGGGTTGGACCTACGGCCTTAGCCACGATGTGCTGGGCCGGGTGATCGAGGTCGTTTCCGGCCAGAGCTTCGATCGATATCTCGATGAGCACATTTTCAAGCCCCTCGACATGCCCGACACCTCGTTTCTGGTGCCCGAGGCCAAGCGCCCGCGGGTGGCAACGATCTATCGAGCCGAGGGCAAGAATCCGCTGGCGGCGATTCCGAAGAACTACGGGTCGGCGACATTCTTCTCGGGCGGTGGCGGCTTGTTTTCGACGATTCGCGACTACACGCGGTTTGCGGTAATGCTTGCCAATGGCGGCGAGCTCGACGGCTACCGCGTCTTGAGACCTGCCTCGCTTGCGGCAATGACCACCAACCAGATCGGCAAGCGTTCCGCGTTGGGCCTCTTCAAGTACGGCCTCGGCTTCGGCCTGATCACCGCGCCGGGTGTAAACGGCAGCGCGCCGGCATTGAATCGCTACTTCTGGGGCGGCTTGTACTCGACCAACTTCTGGGTCGACCCGCGGCACGACCTGGTGGCCGTGCTCATAACCCAGGTGCTGCCCACCAACTACGCAGGCGCCGAGCGGGTGATGCAGCAGATCGTCGACAAGGCGATCGAGAAGTAAAGAGCCCCAGATCGGCATCTGCGCCGCGCGGTCAAGAGCGGAAGAACAGCGCGTAAACCAAACCGCAGGCGAGCAGCAGGCTGGTCACACCGAGCCCTATGGAGAGTCGCTTCCAGGTGGTGCTCGCTTGATTGTCTGTGCATGCCACAACAGCCGCCAACGTGCTGCAGTTAATGCTGAGGGCTGGTTGCGCACCCAATTGCTGGAAGAACTTCTTACCATCCTCGGGATGAGCGAAGAGCGGTCCCGCACTTGCTCCCTGCGGATCACCGGGGCACGACGGACAGGTGCCGGTGCCGGTACAAGTTCCGTTTTGGTAGACGTACTGCCCGCCCTGATTGACGTAATTACAACTGCCTGTGCAGGCGACAACAGCGGACAACAGTTCGAAGGCCGCGTGGTTTAGTCCGGCTGTGGGCATGGCGAAGCTCCATTGCGGTGAAAAGTCGATTTGTGCGATTCGGTGAACCGTTCCTCGAATCAAACAGATCTGTTTGCGTTGGGTTACAGTTCATTCTTGACCAGGCGAAATCCAGAGTATATCCAGGGCATATCCGGGGCCAGGTGGTCAAATAAAGGCATCCGGGCATCGCTTCGCGCGCGCTGCCGCTCAGGCTGCAGGCTGTAGCTTCCGCCTCTCATTACCTCGAGCGGCTTTTCACATCCGCCGGTTTCCGATACCGGCGGACAAGACGCGCAAAGGGGATCCCGAGGCGCATTCGGATTGTGGCACCATTCCCACAGGTTTCCGATCGCGTCAAACAAACCAAGTTCGTTGGGCCGGAGCCGGCCGATCGGCTGGGCCTTGAAGTTGGCGTTACCCAGGTGCCAGGCGTAGCGGCTGCTGAATCTGGTAGCGCTGCCGAAGAAGCGGTCTGAAGTTGTGCCGGCTCGGGCCGCAAACTCCCACTCGGCAACCGTCGGAAGCCGGTATCCGCGCCGCTTCTGATAGTCCGGCTGCAAGACCATGACACCTGGATTCTTCCCGGGCCGGTAACACCACTCGACAGATGGGATGTTTTCGTACTCGCTGAGACGGTTGCAGAAGCGCGCCGCGTCGAAATAGCTGACCATGTCCGCCGGTACACCTGAACCACTCGGCGGCACCTCCCTGTACTCGCGCAGCCGGCGCTCGGCGTGTTCTGGATCGAACCGCTGGAAGAGTTCCAATGGCGTCTCGACGCTCGCGATCGCAAATCGAGTGGGAATTTGCTCGGGCTCGGGCGGCAAGGGACGGTGAGACTCCGGAACGTCGATGATCACCATGGTGATTCCGACCGAGTTGACATACCACTTGCGTCCGCCCGGCGGCTTCGCGGCGAGCGCGCTGTCGCGGCGTGCGACCTCGGTGTCCATGCCCCAGCGCCGCAGCAAGTAGGCGAGGCTCGAATGTGCGCCGGGGTCGGGATCGTCATGATAGAGTGTCGCCAGCCGGGCTGCGAGCGATTGGCTCACGCCGGCCGGGGGCTGACCTTCGCCCATGGCTCCCAGCGCCTGGATCAACTGGCGCCGGACCGATTGATTCGGTTCGAATTCGAAGACGCGCGGCCAGCACATTGGGATCGACCTTCGACTGCACCAGCCACTCGAGCAGCTCGACCCGCTGGTCGGGCTCGGGGGCCAGGCGCAAGAGCGACCAGGCACCGGCACTCGCCGCCTTGGTTTTCGGACTGTCGAGCGCGATGAGTGCTGCCGCGGTGCGCGTACGCCTGCTGAGGTCGGATCGCGGATCGTCAATCACCCGGCGCATTCGCATGGCGTACTCCGGCCATCGGCCGCGGAGTGCTTCGCGAATGGCCAAGTGCTCCTCCGCTTCGCACGTCGGCAGCCGGTCGGCAAGGTCGGCGCCCTGCGCCGCATCGAACGGCAACAGTGCAAGCAGCAGCCGGGTGCGCGCTTCGGTATCGGCCGGTTGCTTGGTCAAGGCTGCGCGCAGCTTCGGCACCACCCAGTCGCGGTACTTCGCGATCTGCGCGATTTTCTCCGGCAGATTGGCCAGGGGAACAGTCTCGACGTCGCGGAGAAACGATGTGGCGGCTGCCCGGCTCTGGCGGACGTTCAACGCCCACGCAGATCCACCGATGAGAAAAGCAATTAGCGCCAGGCTCGCCGCTGCGGCCCTCCACGGTTGCCGCTTGACCCATTTGCGGAGCCGGGTTATCGGACCGGGCAGGGTGTACGCGCAAGGCTCATAGTTAAGGTAGTGCTTCAGCTCGACGGCGAGTGCCCCAGCCGACGGGATGCGCTGGCTCGGGTCTTTCTCCAGGCATTTCAGACAGATCGCCTTGAGCTCTTTGCCGACCGCCTTGTCGCACTCGCGCGGCCAGGCGGGGTCTTCGTCCATCACCTTGCGCACGACGGCCACAGGATTGGCGCCCGTGAACGGGGCGCGGCCGGTCAGAAGCGCAAAGAGCGTCGCTCCCAGGCCGTAGACGTCAGACGCAAAGCCGACGATTTTCTCGCCGCGCGCCTGCTCGGGCGACATGTATCCCGCCGTGCCCAGCGCCCGGCCCGTCATGGTGGTGAATTCGGTCGCCTCGAGCGACTTGGCCAGCCCCAGGTCGATCAAGATCGGCCGGTCATTCTCGTTGACCATGACGTTGCCGGGCTTGAGGTCGCGGTGCAGTACGTTTCTCTCGTGGGCATACTGGACCGCGCGCGCGATCGCTTCGACGTAGTAAGCAGCCCGGCGCGGCGGCAGCGGGCCGTCGGACAGAACCATCTGCCCCAAGCTGCGGCCCTTGATGAGCCGCATGGAAAAGTACAAGAGGCCGCTCACATGACCCACGTCATAAACCTGAACAATGTTCTCATGTTCGAGCTGGGCGGTGGCTTGGGCCTCGTTCTTGAAGCGGATCTCGGCCTCGCGCGTGGATAGCTCGGTCGAGTCGCCCCACCAGTCGGCCCTGATCAGCTTGAGCGCCACAAACCGGCGGGCGCTGCGCCGGTGCGCCTTATAGACAACGCCCATGCCCCCCGAGCCGATCCGTTCTACGATCAGGTAATCGCCCAGTTGGCGGCCGAGCGCGGCGTCGAGCACCACGGGGTCTTCGAGCGCCCCCGGGCGCAGGCTGAGCGTGGAGGCGCCAGCGTCGGGCGAATCGCCCTCCACGAGCAGCTCCTCTTCGGGCTCGGTCGAATGCGGCTGATTGGGATCGCGGACCGCGCGAAAGATCTCGTCGATCGCCTCAACCTGGTCGGGAAAGCGCCGGCGATATTCTCTCGCGTTGGGGATTTCGCCCACGTTCATCCGCAGCTCGAGCTCGAGCTTCATGAGCTCGACCAAGAGGATCTGCCGGCAGGGATCGGCGACCGCGTTGAGGTAGCCCTCGATGCACGGCCAGTCGCCCGCCCGCCAGGCCGACTCGAATCGGTCGCACGCCGCGTCGACCAGCTCGGCTTCGGAGAGCGTCAGGATATCAAATCGTGAGGCGGTGTTCCCGCTCATACCATCCCCTCCGTTTGCCAGATGATCCGGATCAGGTCGAGCTTGCGTGCAACCCGGCGGCTGGAGCAGCCGAGCCGCTTGGCGATCTCGTCGCTGGTGTATCCCTCAAACTTCCAGAGCGCGATCATGTCGAGGCGCTCGCCCTTCTTGCGAAGCTGGTCGATCAGTCGCCCGAACTGCTCGGCTGCCTGGTGCGCCAGGTCGGGCGGCAGCACCGGCGCGACCGCGTCTTGCTCTTTTCCGAGCGGCTCGAGCCCCTGGCTGGGCCGCCGCTTCTGGCGCGTGGCCTTGTGCTTTTCGTTGATCGCCTTGCGCAGGGTGATGCACGCCAGGAGCGCCCACAGGTCGTCGCGATCGTGCAAGTTGGGAAAGCGGCCTTCCCGCAACCCCATCACGACGCTGCAAAGCGCGTCATTGGCGACGTCATCGCCGTCGATCACGCCGCGCATCCATATCGGCAGGCGCTCCTTGGCCAGCGCAGCCAGCCGCGGCGAGTAGCGATCCCAGATCCTGCGCGCGGCTTCGTCGTCGCCCGACTTCATTCCACGAATCAAGTTCGTAACCGATCCCTCCATCGACACGGCTCACCTCCCGCGAGGATTACCCATTCGGCTGCGTACCCCTTACGTAGATCAAGATTCTCGCCTCAAACACGACGTTCACCAGTAAAAAAAATGGGAAGTTTCTGTGTCGCATTCTCAAAAAAACACGCAAGCATGCGGCCTCCGTCCGGCGAGGTCGATAATATAACTACTGTGATCACAAACAGTTGCGCCTTCCAGCTTGTTGGCAACGCCCCCCCGCAGGGGCGCCCCGTGCCACCCGCTGGGTCGGCGTTGGAGGCCATCCGCCTCGGTGGAATCAAGGCGCAGCAAACACGTTCACGCCAGAATCCCCGCGCCGCGACATCACCTGCACTCGGCGAGTTTCGTCGACGAAATCGCCCGCGGGTCACCTGGCAAATCGTTTGAAGAACGACGCGTCCTTCCAGCGCGGCGCTCGTCGCGGTTGGCAACGCGCTCCAGCAGCTTGGCCATGAGGGCGTCAAACGCGCCGGCGGCGGGCTTGTCAACGGGTTGGTCGAGATCGTCCGACGGGGCATGGTAGCGCTCGGTCAGCCATTTCTTGGCAATCTGCTCCTCGGGCGATCCCTTGTCGTAGCCGACCTTGAATGCCAGGGCTGGAATTCCGCGCCTGATGAAGCTGTACTGGTCGCTGCGGACGAAAATGTTCCGCTGTGGCTGCGGGTCGCCTTGTGGTGCGATGCCGAGCGACTGTGCCACGGCCACGGCGTCGCCGCCCAAGTCCGATTCGTCGAGACCGTAAATGGTGAGGATCTTGAACGGGAAGAGCGGCAGGAACATGTCGGTGTTGAGGTTCGCCACGATCGATGCGGGCTCGACAGTCGGATAATGGGCGAAATACTTCGAGCCGAGCAGCCCCTTCTCCTCACCCGTCACGGCCACGAAGAGCACCGACCGGCGCAGTTTCGTCCCGGTCTCCTTCAAGATCGCGGCCACGTCAAGCAGAGCGGCCACGCCAGAGGCGTTGTCCATCGCGCCGTTGTAGATTGCGTCTCCCTTGATCGGCTTGCCGATGCCCACATGGTCCAGGTGCGCCGTGAAGACCACGTGATCGTTCTTGAGCACGGGATCATTCCCGCGCAGCAAGGCCGCAACGTTTTGCGACACGACGTCGGCGTGCTCGACCCTGGCTCGTGCCTTCAAGTGCGCCGGCAGCACGAAATGCGGCAGCGGCTTGTCGGAGTCGGCGGCCTCGAGGATCTCGCGAATCGTGTGCCCCGAGCCGGCGAACAGCTTTTCCGGCGCGCGGGGTTGACCGTCACGACCAGCTTGAGCCCGTGGGTTTCGTCAAGCGCCGGGTCGGCCAGACTCATCGCGGGCATGAAACGGGCGAGGGCAGCACGTTCCCAGGGAATGTCCATGTTCTTGGGGTTCTGGATCATGATCGCACCCTTGGCGCCCATCTCTTTGAAAACGGCGGCGCGTTCGGGGATCGACTGCATGTGCGCAGCCAGCGGGCCCGGAATTCGCTTCGGTGCGCCCGAGAGAAAGACGACCAGCTTGTCGCGAACGTCGAGCCCCATGAAGTCGTCATGGTGTGCCTCGGGGATCGACAGACCATGGCCCGCAAAGACGAGCTCGGCCTCGAGCTCGGTGGGCGGTAGAACTCGAACCGTGAGGATCGCGTCAGCACCGAGCGTCAATTCCTCCTGGCCGCTGTCGCGCACCAGTGTGAGGCTCGACTGGCTTTCGTCGAGAGTGCGCGCCGTCAGCTTGACCGTCTGAAAGAAGCCGTCAGTGCCGGCCGGCTCAAGGCCTGCTCGGGCAAACTCGCGTGCGACATACTCCGCGGCCTTGCGATGGCCTGCGCTGCCCGTGTTGCGGCCTTCGAGCTTGTCATCAGCCAGTGCCGTCACGTGCGACCACCAGCGCTGGCCGTCCGGCGCATCGCCCGCCCGTGCACTTGTGCAAATCGCAAGCAAGGCCAAGGCGACTGCCGGCCATCCGACAAAACTGCGGTACCTCATCGGCTCTCCTGATTGCACACAAAACCGTCGTGACGGAGTCGGGCCAACGTTTTGCCCGCCGAACTCGATAGCGCATTTCAACCCACGCCGCGCGGCTACGCAAGCCGGCAGCCGGTCGCATGCCGGCGAGTCTCGACGTGTGGGCTGCTTACAGAGCCCAGCGCTTGACCGCTGCTTTCGCGCCGGGGGATCATGGGCCGACCGGAATTCAGTCAGAGCGCCCCGTACTGCCACAGGCTCATACGACATGGCCAACAACTTTTGCGTGATGCGGTCGGGTAGGAAGCTCGAGCTGCGGGAATATGGCGATCCGGCCGGCCATCCCGTGCTGTTCTTCCATGGATTGATCGGGTCGCATTACCAGGCCTCGTACGTCGGCGATGAAGCGCGGGAGTATGGGCTGCGGATCATCGCTCCCAACCGGCCCGGCGTCGGCGACTCGGAGTTTGTAAAGCGCGCGACTGCCCTGGAAGCGGTCGGCGATGTCGGGGACCTAGCCGGTGCGCTCGGGCTCGACGCATTCAGCGTGATTGGTATCTCCGGTGGCGCGCCTACGCGCTGGCGACCTTGCTGCAGTTCAAAGAACGCGTTCGCACCGTCACGTTGATCAGCGGCATGGGGCCGGCGCGGCTGGCCGGTGCACTTGCCGGAATGGATCGCCGCCGCCGCTTGGTCCTGGAAATCGGCTCGCGAGCTCCCGAGTTGGCCCGGCGCGGGTTCCAGAAGGCCGCCGACGGTTTCCAGGCCGATCATGAGCGATTCCTGGACAGACTGATCAAGACCTGGTTGCGCGCCGATCAGGAAGTTTTCAAACGGCGCGACGTCTACGACCTCTTCATGAAAGACCTGCATCAGGTCTTCACCGCCGGGGCAGGCCCGCGAACCCTCGCACAGGAACTGGCGGTTTACCGGAACTTCGGCTTTTCGCTTCGAGACCTACCCACGGACCGGCTTGTGGTCCTTTGGCACGGACTGACCGATATCATCGTGCCGCCGGCGATGACATGGCGGATGACAACAGCGCTGACCAGCGCCGAAGCGCACTTCGTGCCCGGCGGCCACTTCGTTGCCGTCGACATCGCGGGCCAGATCATCGCGCGGCTGCGGCAAGCGCTCGACTCTCTTGGGGATGATCCAGCACCGCCCGATCGCTCACCGGCCCGCATCAAGGACCATTTCTCCGGCCATGCCGACTGCTACGAAGCATCTCGGCCCAACTACCCGCTTGCGCTCTTCGAGTACCTCGCCTCACTTTGCAAAAGCCGCGTGGTAGCGTGGGACTGCGCCACCGGCAACGGACAGGCCGCCGTTCCGCTGGCGCGCCACTTCGGCAAGGTCATCGCCACCGACGCCAGCCGGAAGCAGATCGATCAAGCGCGCGCCTGCGAGCGGGTCTATTACTCGGTGGCGACGGCCGATCGAGCACCGGTTGCGAGTGGGTCGGTCGATCTGATCACCGTCGCGCAGGCGCTTCACTGGTTCGACTTGCCCAAGTTTTACGCCGAAGTGTCGCGAGTTGCGCGGCCTGGCTGTATCCTCGCGGTCTGGTGCTACGAGATGCATTCGATCTCTCCGGAAATCGATCGCATTGTGCAGAGGTTATATTCGGACATCGTTGGCCCCGATTGGCCGCCCGAGCGCCGGCTGGTTGAAGCGGGCTACAAGACGCTGCCGTTCCCGTTCGAGGAGCTCGCGCCGCCGCCGTTCGAAATGAAGCACTTCTGGGATTTAGATCGCGAACTGAGCTACTTTGCCTCGTGGTCGGCGACGCAGCGCTATCGCGCTCGGACCGGCACCGACCCGCTCGATCTGATCAAGCCGGAGCTCGAAGCCGCCTGGGGCGACCCCGCGCAGGTGAGGGAAGTGATCTGGCCGCTCAACGTGCGCGTCGGCTGCGTCTTGCGCGGAACCTGAAATGGACCTACCTGCCGAACACCGCTTGAAGCGGACCATCGCTGCCGGGGCCATCGGCAACGTGCTCGAATGGTACGACTTTGGCCTGTTCGGGTTCTTCGCGCCGGTGATCAGCCGGCTCTTTTTTCCGTCGCAGCATGAGCTGGCATCACTTCTGGGGACGTACGGGGTCTACGCAACGGGCTTTCTGATGCGTCCCCTCGGCGGGCTGGTCTTCGGCCACATCGGCGACCGGGTCGGTCGCAAGCGGGCGCTCGAGTTATCGGTTCTGTTGATGGCGGTTCCCACGACGCTTGCTGGGTTTGTTGCCGACCTACGCCACGATCGGCGTTTGGGCTTCGGTCCTGCTCACGCTATTTCGGTTGCTGCAGGGTTTGAGCGTCGGCGGCGAATATATCGGCTCGATGTCGTTTCTATCGGAGCATGCCCCGCTGCACCGCCGTGCTTTTCTCGGAAGCTGGAGCTCATTCAGCGTCGTGCTGGGGTCGCTCCTCGGCTCCGGCACGGCGGCCGCGATGACCGCGCTTCTTACGGTGCCGCAACTGGAAACCTGGGGCTGGCGCGTGCCGTTTATCGGCGGCATCCTGATCGGGCTGGTGGGCCTGTGGCTGCGCCACGGCGTCGACGAGAGCCCGTTGTTTCTCAAAGCACGCAAGAGCGGCGACCTCGCAGACAGCCCGATCCAGGAAGCCGTGCGCAAGCAACTGGGGCCAATTGCCGTGACGCTCGGACTGACCGGCATCAGCGCTGTCGGCTTTTACCTCCCGTTTGTTTGGCTGCCGACCTGGCTCGTCGCGGATCAACGAGCCGCGACTCCGAGAATCAAAGGCGCTCACCGCCAGCACGATCGCACTGGTCGTGCTCATGGTCCTGACGCCCGTGACGGCCTTCGTCGCAGATCGCGTGGGCAAGAGACCAATGTTTCTGGCGTCGGCGGTTGGCTATGCCCTGCTTACGTATCCCTTGTTTCTCCTCTTGAAAAGCGGAACCTTCAGCGCCGCCGTGATGGCCAGCCTGGTTTTCGCGGCCTGCAACAGCCTGTATTCGGGCTGCATGGCCGCGACGATGGTCGAGTTGTTTCCAACGCGTACCCGCTACACCGGCATGGCGATCGGCTACAATATCGGGCAGGCTATCTTGGGCGGAACCGCCCCGTTTGTCGCCACGGCTCTAATCGAATTGACCGGCAACGATCTTCTGCCGGCCGTTTTACCTGATTGCCTGTGCCGTCATGGCCGGCACCGCCAGCCTTTTCATCAGGGATCGGCATCGACTTGATGCTCAATCGCGTCTTCACGTGACTTGCGAAACTCGACGGGATCGTGGTGGCCGGCAAAGCCAAAGAACCCCTTGGTTCGATCTTTGCCGGGATGCGGGGAGTTTGCCATGAACTCCTTCACCGTGCTCAGGTCAGCGTCGAGGATCACGCTGCCGTTGAGCTCGACCTTGATCTTGGGGCCCTTGACGGTGACCTCTTCGAAGTTCCACTCTCCGGTCGGCCTCAGATAGCCTTTGTGGGCCGCCACCATGCCGTACGCCGAGCCATGGGCCTGGCGCGCGTCGAGCGACTTGGCGAACTTGGGATGCTCCGTCGTCGAGGATCTGAAGCTCGCACATGCCCACGTAGGCCGTATCGCCTTCTCCGGGGTAGCGGATCGCCAGGCCGTTGTTGCCGCCGGGCGGCAGCTTGAACTCGAGCCTGGCCATGAAGTCGGTGAGCTCCTTCTTGTAGTAGATCGTGCCTCCGCGGTGCGGCTTGCATCGCAATATGCCGTCCAGCCAGCTCGTAGTTGTCGATCGGTCCCCCCCATGAATCGAGGCCCTGGCTGCCGATGATGGACTGGAATCCGTCGGCGTTGTGCCGGGCGAGAATCTGGTTGGCTAGGTCGGGAGGGATTTCGCGGACGGCGATATTGCGCCAGTGAATTTCGTGATCGTGGGTCTGAAGCTGAATCGGGCCGCGAGCGGGAATCGGCACCGAGCGATTCCAGTAGTTTTCATGGATTGCATTGTCCACGACCAGCTTGTCGTTCAGATAGACCGTGGTCCGCGAGCCGAGCTGGATGATCCGAAATGTATTCCACTGGTCGATCGGGTTGTCGGCGCGGACGAGCGGGTCCTTGCCGGGCGCGCCGGCGCTATTGTTCCACAGGCCGCCCGAGCCTTTATCGGCTCCCATGCGAGCGTAGCTAGGCTCGCTGAAATCCCAGATCTGGACTTGAGGCGTGCCGCGGAGATAGACCCCGCTGTCGCCCTTGGGACCGATTTTGAAATCGATCAAGAGCTCGATGTCGCCGTAATCCTTGTCGGTCGTGAGGTAGACCCCTTGGCCGTCGTTTACGATCACGCCGTCTTCGACGCGCCAGTGTTTCTTCATGTCGTCGTCGCCTTCGGCGAGCACCTTGGCCCGCTCGTCGGCGCCAGCGCCGCGAACTTGCGAGGGTCCATCGTCGCCAGGCCATGCCAGCCGGAAAAGTCCTTGCCGTTGAAGACGGAGACGAAACCCGGCGGAAGCGTCTCGGCGGTGGGAGGGTACCCCGGTTCAGCACCGTGCGCAGTTGCCGCTGTCAGGGCGACGGTTAAAATAAACGAAATTGCCTTGGAGTTCATGATGATCGCTCGCAGCTCCTGGGAGTGGGAAAGCCTTTGCGCCGGCGTGAGGGCGTCCGGGTGGGAACTTCCATCATCGGCGGACGGAATCCGCCGATCAACTGCCTGACGGCAAGTTTATTTGACAGAAGCCGGACGATTCTTCGATGAGCCAAGCCCCAACTGTGCTGGATCCGTGGCGGCTCGTGTGGGGCCAGCCCTATATCGACAGCCGCACGCTCGCCGCGGCCATCGAGCAGGACCTCGAGCGCGACGCAGCGCCCGATTTCCGCACCCGGCTCCTGGTTCGCGATGCCGCGGTGGCAATCCGGTCGTACTGGGGTCGCCGGCGCTTCGAACGATGGCTAGGAACAAGCCCCGTCGGCCCGCGCGTGCGCGCGATCCTGGAAGAAGATCTGGGGGCAACAGGGTTCCCCACGATACGGAGACGACTTGTGGACAGCGTTGACACGAAGCAGCTCAGCCAGATATTCGAGATGCTTGGCCGAGGAATTCAAAACAAGATCGAAGTCCATATCGCCGGCTCAATCCCAACGCTAATCAAGGGACTGACGTCCCGACCGACTGAGGACATCGACTTCGTGGACGAAGTCCCCGCTGAAATTCGGCGGCAGCGAGCGGTCTTACGCCAGATCAAGTCGGAGTTCGGCCTAACGCTTGGCCGCGCGGTCGCATTACCTACCGGCTAATTGGCAAACGCGGCGAAAGTGGTTCGGCGAACTCGGAGGGCTGGACGTGTATGTCGCCGATGAGTTCGACATCTTCGTGAGCAAGCTTTCGAGTGTGCAGAACAAGCACCAAAGCGATGTGCGCGTCCTGGCTCTCAAGCTCGACAAAGAAGCCGCCAAGCAACGCCTGCTTACTGATGGGCGTACGTTCCTCGACAACCTCAAGCTAAGGCCGCAGATCGAGCAAAACTGGCGGTTCGTATTCCAGGAACCGCTTTTTGCGGAGTAGCTCGACTACCGCCCGACGATCGTGCCAAAGGAATAGCGCCCCGAACCTGTTTCGATCACAGCGACGCCCGGTTTGCTTTCTACGAGCTTCGCCCCAAGAGAGCCAGCGAGCGGCCGGCCCCCTTCGGTAATTTCCTGCGCGTTGGCTGCCGGCAAGTAGATCGTCGCGGTGGTGTTGGCGGGAATTGCAACCTCCAGCGAAACGAGTGCGTCGTTTCTGGTCCAGCTTGAGGCGATCTCGCCACGAATGCTCCGGTATGAGGTTCGCGCCCAGGATAGGTTAGGATCGAGCTGAGGTGCGATCACGATGTGTTTGTACGCCGGGCCGTCGCTGCAGATGCCGCCGATGTTTTCCACCATCCACTGGTAGACCGCGCCGAAGGAGTAATGCGCAAAGGAGTTCATGCCGGGGTCCTGAAAGCCCTTTGCGGGTGTCCAGCCGTCCCACCGTTCCCAGATGCTGGTCGCCCCGTGCTTGATCGAAAAGCCCCACGAGGGGAACGATTCGTTGTGCAGCAGCAGGAAGGCCACGTCGTGGCGGTCGATCTGTGAAAGCGCGTGCATTAGCGATTTGGTACCGATGAACCCTGTCGACAGGTGGCCGCCGCGCTTTTCGATGTCATTAACCAGGTACCGGGCAGCTCGCTGGGCGGCCTCGCCGTCGACCAGGCCGAATACCAGCGCCATCACGTAACAGGCTTGCGTATCACCCTTGATGCGGCCGTCGGCTGCCACGAATGCGCGGTTGAACGACGCCTTGATCGCCTCAAAGAGTTTGCGATACTTCGCTGCGTCTTCGGGTTTGCCGAGAACTTCGGCCGCCTGGGCCAGAAGCTGAGTGCTGTGGGCGAAATAAGCGGTGTAGATGACGTCCTTGGGCGTGTCGGCATTGATGCTCAGCCAATCTCCGAAGCAGTGGAAGCTCTGCGGCGGCAGCAGGTCGGCTGTGCTCCGCTTGCGGCAGAACTCGATGAATTTGACCATCGAAGGGTACTGGCGCTCGAGCACCCGGCGGTCGCCGTAGACATGAAAGATGGTCCACGGGCAGATGACGCCGGCGTCGGCCCAAGCCGGCCCACCGTCATTGCCGGCGACCTTCACCGGCGCGACCATCGGGAACTGGCCATCGGCGCGCTGGCCGTCCGCAAGGTCGACCAGCCATTTGGTGAAAAACGCCTGCACATCGCAGTAGAGCGCTGCCGTGCCGATATACACCTGAGCGTCGCCCGTCCAGCCCAGGCGCTCGTCGCGCTGGGGGCAGTCGGTCGGAATGTCGATGAAGTTTGCGCGCTGGGTCCAGACGATATTGCTGTGGAGCTGATTCAGCATCGGGTCGGAGCAGGCAAACTCGCCGGCGACCGGAGTATCGCTCGAAAGGGCAATGCCCGTGATCGTGTCCTTGTCGGGCTGCGTTTCGAGTCCCGCGACTTCGACATACTGGAACCCGTGGAACGTGAACCGAGGCGACCAGGTTTCGACTCCCTGGCCGCCGCAGATGTAGGCATCGGTCGCGCGCGCTTCACGCAGGTTCGCGGTGTAGATCGTGCCGTCGGGGTTGAGCCTCTCGGCATAGCGCAGGGTGATCTTCCGGCCGGGATCTCCCGTGACTTTGAGCCGCACCACGCCGGCGAAGTTCTGGCCGAGGTCAAGCACGTAAAGGCCGGCAGTGGGCTGAGTGATCGCTCGCGCCCGCAGCTCGGCAAACACGCGCACCGGCGGCCCAGGATGCCACCCAACGAGTGGGCTCAGCTCCGCGCCGGCGTCGACCGGCTCCCACCGGCTGGCGTCGAAACCAGGAGCATCCCAACCCCTCCAGCTTGGTACCTGACTCTGCGCGCGTCGTAGACTTCGCCCATCAAGAAGTCGGCCTCGCGGATCGGTCCGCCCGCGGCTTTCCAGCCGGGATTGGTGGTCACGTCGACCTGCGAGCCATCAGCAAATTCGAGATGGAGCAGCGCCTTGAAGCGGGGCTTCTTGCCGTAATGCTCGCGCTGCTTGCCGAAGCCGACATAACCGCTGTACCAGCCGTCGGCGAGGATCGCCCCCAGGCCGTTATCACCGCTCTTGACCTGGTTGGTGACGTCAAAGGCGCGGTAATACACCCGCTTCGTATAGTCGGTCCAACCTGGGTTGAAATACTCGTCGCTCACGCGTTGTCCATTCAGGTGCAGGTCGAAGATACCCAGCGCCGTGGCGTAGAGCATCGCCCGCCGGATCGGTTTGTCGAGCTGGAAGCTCGTGCGCAGATAGGCCGGTGGGGGAAGGACGAGGTTGGCAAGCCGAAGCTTGCCCCATGGGGCCATGCCGTACTGGCCGAGAACCTCGGCGTGGGGCCAGCTCCGGGTATCGAGCGGGCGGTTGTGCCAGTTGGCGCCGGGGTTGTCGCTGGTTTTCCACCTTCCGTCCGAGACGAACTCTATCGTCGCGCCGTCGGCGAGCACCACGGTCATCTTGACAAGGAGCCCCGCAGGACCGGCCGAGCTATTGAAGACTTCCACGCGAATCGCATTCTCGGCGCCAGGCCTGAGATGGGCGGCGACGTCCGATTGAAGCGGGTGGTCCCAGCCCCCGGAGCCGGGCTGGCTCCTGGCCACCAGCTTGCCGTTGATCGTGAAAGAGAAGAAATCGTCGCCGGCCACGAGTAGGTCGGCCTTGCTGACTTTGTCGCTGGCTAAAAGCGGCAACGACGTTACAAACAGGCGGTGGGCCTGCGGCTTGTTCGGTTCCTTGTCGCCGGCGTGCCAGATCCAGGTTGCTCCTTCGGAACGGGGCTTCCGGGAGCTCGACTTTGCGCGATTTGTCAAAGCCGATCCATGCGGCGCCGCTCCAGGCACCGGGCTCGAGCGGGCCCATCGACCATTGCGCCGGCCGGCTCCAATCGGAAGGCGCACCGTCGCTGTCCCAAACCCGCACTTTCCAGTAACAAAGCTGATGGGCGCGGAGTGGCTTGCCCGCGTAAACGATGGCTGTGGTTTCGTCGCTCGAAATGCGGCCGCTGTCCCAGAGATCGCCCTGACCGCGGCCAAGGGCCGCCGCGTCGCTGGCCGCCAAGATCTGATAGCCCGTCTGCTTCTGGCCGCGCAGCGGCGATTGCACGATCCAGCTCAAGCAAGGCGCAGGCACGTCAATGCCCAGCGGCTCGCTGCGATACTCGCAGCGCAGACCGACCGCTGCCAGGGCACTGGCTTGTTCTGCGCCGATGCGGCGGCGCTGGCGTCTTCGGGATAAGCCGGCGGGGCCGCGCAGGCAAAATACGGCCAGTCCCAGCCAGAGCAGGGAGGGTGCTATCGCTTTTGTTCGGGGCGGATGCGGCATGACAAGCGTCCCTTAGAAATCAAACTGGTCGATGTTGTCCTTGGTGAACAGAAACGGCTGGCCGAGCAGGATGTTGTCGCCCTTGATCTCGACCGAGCCCAGCCGGCCCGCGCTGAAATCGCGGCACCGGGCTTCGAGCGTTCCTTCCTTGAGGGCACGGGCCGCGTGGACCGTCAGGTAACCGAGGTCCATCGTGTTCCAGAGGACGACGCAGTCGGTGATGCCGTCGTGGACATACCGTTTGTTGTCGTTGGGGAGCCCGAGGCCGATCACCTTGACGTCGGTTCGGCCCGACTGCTTGACCGCCTCGGCCGCGCCGGGGACGGCCGGCGTGCAGATCGCCATGATGAGCTTGATGTCGGGGTTCGCGTTCAAGAGCGTGCTGGTTTCGTCGAACGCCTTCTTCTGGAGGTCGTCGCACGGCCGCAGGGCGGCCATCTTGATCTGCGGGTACTTTTCCTGGCGGCGGGCCTCGATGGTCTTTTGCCAGGCGATCATGTTGGCGGCGGTGAGCGACGCGGTGATGATCGCGAAGGCCCCCTTGCCGCCGAGGACGCGGGCGGCGTTGTCCATCAGGGTCTGGCCGATCCCTTCGGGCGTGGCCTGGTTGACGAAGAAGTCACGCGCATCGGGGTCGGCGTCGGCGTCCCAGGTCAGCACCTTGATGCCGCGCTGGCGGGCCTTGCGCAGTACCGACGAGATGCCGTCGCGGTTCTCGACGGCGACGGCGATGACGTCGACGCCGCGGGTGATCCAGGTATCGATCACCTCATTCTGCTTGGCCGGGTCGGGATCGGTCGGACCGTCCCAGATGAGCTTGATCCCCAGCTCGCGGGCGGCCTCCTCGGCCCCCTTGCGGCAGGCGATGAAGTAGGCGTTCCCCTTGCTCTTGGGCATCATCGCCACGGTGATCGGCGCCGCCGGCGGTGCCGGTTCGGCGACGGCGCCAGCGTGCCATGGCCGCGGATGCTCGTTCTTGAGCGACCTGACCAGAGCGACGTTGCTCGCGGCGTTGATCACGGCCGCCGCCAGGATGGCGGCGCAGATCACGGCCACCTGAGAGTTCTTCACGTTCATCACCTCCACGGATGCGATGGAAGCCCGGGCTCTGGCCGCGAGCCGGCGACTGCCGGCGTTCGAGCCCAATCGCGACCAAGAGCAGCGTACCGGTCAAGACGCCGGCCAGCTCGGCGGGCAGGTCGGCCAGCCGCAGCCCGTTCTGAAGCACGGCGATGGCGAACAGGCCCAGCAGCGTGCCCGGCACGCTGCCTCGGCCCCCGAAGATCGACGTGCCGCCCAGAACGACCGCGGTGATCGCCGCCAGCTCGTAGCCGGTGCCGGCGTCGGCCTTGGCCTGACCGAGATGAGCCACATAGATCACTGCCGCCAGGCTCGCGACCAGTCCCGACAGCACGTACACCAGCCCGACGAGACGGTCAACCGGCAGCCCGGCATATCGGGCCCCTTCCGGCGAGAAACCGATCGCGACCAGGCCGCGGCCGAAGGTGGTGCGGTGCAGCAGCACCCAGAACAAGCAGCGCCACGACCACGAAGATCGGCACCTGGGTGGGAATGTGCCCGAGCGCAGTAACCCTGGCCGAGGAACAGGAACGCTCGGGGAAGTTGGTGAAGTTGTCGACACCGCCGGTCAAACCTTCGGCCAGGCCGCGGTAGAGCGAAAAGGAGCCCAAGGGTGACGATCAATGGCGGAATGCGGCCCCGGGTGATCAAGAGACCGTTCAGCTGCCGGCCAGCGCACCGGCGACCAGCGTGAGCACGGCGGCCGCGCCGATCGGCAGCCCGCCGTCGCGCCAGAGCTTGCCGAAGACGACGGCCGACAAGCCCCATCAGCGAGCCGACCGACAGGTCGATGCCGCCGCTCGTGATCACCGGCGTCAAGGCCACGGCCAGGAGGCCGATCTCGACGCTCAAGCGCAGCACCTCGAACGCGTTGGCGACCGACAGGAAGTTGGTGCCGATCGACCGAGAAGATGACGATCTTCGACCGGCCAGCAGCCCGCCAGGATGACCTGCGCCGGCTCGAGCTGACAATCGGGCGAGCAGGCGCCAGAGTGATCGGAATCGACTGGGAGCCGGGTGACGCCATGTCCTCAGCGTCCTTCCCGGTAGAGCGCGTCGGCGGCGACGGCCAGCAGGATGATCAAGCCCTGGATCGCCTTCTCCCACTGCGGTTTGCCCAGCCACTCGAGACCCGCCGGCAGGTTGGTGCCCAGAAAGACGAGGGCCGGTCCGATCGAGCCCAGCAGGGCGACGCCGATCAAGCTGCCGGCCAGGGTGCCGCGCCCGCCGGAGATCGCCACGCCCCCCACGACGACCGCGGCGATGACCTGGAGCTCCAACCCCAGAGCCGGCGTTGGGATCGACGTCGGCGAATCGAACGGCGTTCAAGAGCGCGGCCAGCCCGGCCAGGGCACCCATGACCACGAACACCCATAAAGACGACGCGGCGGGGCCGGATGCCCGCCAGCCGCGCGGCCTCGGGGTCGGAGCCCGGTCGCGTAGACCGCTCGTCCCGCCGCGAGGTGGCGCAATCCCCACGCAAACGCGGCGAAGACCAGCCAGTGCAATCGCCACGACCAGCCATTGCCCCGCTCGCCTGCCCGACGCCGAACCACTGAAACCCGACGCGGCAGGTTGCGGACGAATTCGCCCTCGCGAACGTAGCGCAGCGACTCGCGGCCGATCACCAGGGTCGCCAGAGTCACCACGATCGACGGCAATCCCAGCCGCGCCACCAGCACGCCGTTGATCGCGCCCATCGCGCCGCCCGCCGCGAGCGCGCCCAGGCCGACCAGGCGCGATCGGCAGGCCCGATCGGGCCAGCAAGTCCGGCCACCACGCCGCAAATGCTGAAAATCGAGCCGATCGAGATGTCGATCTGCCGGCAGAGGATCACCAGCGTCATGCCCACGGCGGCCACCAGCACGGCCGCGTTGCTGACCACGAAGGCGCGAAGCTGGTCGGGCTGATAGAACCGCGGTGCCGCCACCGCCAAGAGCAAGAGCAAGCCCGCGTACGCCGCGGCGACCGACAGCTCGCGCCGGTACCGGCCGATCATGAGGCCGCCCCCGCCATGGCCACGTGCCCCAGCGCCCGCTCCAGGATCGATTTCCTGCGTCACGCTGACGCGGTCGAACACGCCGACGATGGTGCCGCCGTGCATCACGGCGATCCGGTCGCTCATTCCCAGAATTTCCGGCAACTCCGACGAGATCATCACGATGGCCAGTCCCTGCGCCGGCGAGCTCGCTCATGAGCCGGTGGATCTCGGCCTTGGCGCCGACGTCGACGCCTTGCGTTGGCTCGTCGAGAATGAGCAAGATCGGCTTGGCCGCCAGCCACCGCGCCAGCGCCACCTTTTGCTGGTTGCCCCCCGAGAGGTTCCCCACCGGCGTATCGAGCGACGGGGTCTTGATCCCGAGCCGGCGGACGAATCGCTCGGCCGTGGCGCGCTCTCGTCGAAAGTCGAGGAGCCCGAGCCGCGATATGGCGCGCAGGGTCGCCAGGGTGGTGTTGGCCGCCGTCGACATCTCGAGGATCACGCCATGCCGCCGACGGTCTTCGGGGACATAGGCGATCCCCAGGCTCGACGGCGTGCGCCGGCGAGTCGATCGTCACGGGCCTGCCCGCGCAGCCGAATCACACCCGAGTCGGCGGGAGTCAGGCCGAACACGACCCGCGCCAGCTCGGTTCGGCCCGCGCCGACCAGACCGGCCAGCCCCACGAATCTCACCGGCGCGAACTCGACAGCGACACGTCGCGCACGCCCGCTCGCGCGGCATCCCAGTCCCTCGAGCTCGAGGACGACGTCGCCCGGTTCCACGACCGACTTGGGAAAGACGGCCGACAGCTCGCGCCCGACCATCATGCGGATCAGCTCTCCGCGGCGAAACCTCGTCCATCCGGCGCGTGCCGACCAGCACTCCGTCGCGCAGTGCCGTCACACGGTCGGCGATCTCGGGCAGCTCTTCCAGCCGGTGCGAGATGTAGATGATGCCGACGCCTTGCATCTTCAGGTCGCCGATCACCCGGAAGAGCCGGTCGACTTCCTTGTCAGCTAAGCGACGCCGTGGGTTCGTCCATGATCAGGATGCGCGCCTCGGCGCCCAGGGCCCGCGCGATCTCGACCAGTTGCTGCTCGGGCATCGACAGCGCGCGCACTTCGGTGTCGGGGTCGATGTCGGCGCCAATGCGTTCGAGCAGCCTGCGCGCGCGCTCGCGGCGGCGCGCCAGTCGGATGCGCCGCCAAGCTCCACCCGGCTCGAGCCCGATGGCGATGTTCTCGGCGACCGTCAAGTCCGGAAACAGCGCCGGCTGCTGGTAGATCGCGGCGATGCCCAGTCCGCGCGCGCCGACCGGGTCGAGCTCGCGCGACTTCTGGCCCAGAACCTCGATCGTTCCTTCGTCGGGCAGAGTGGGCGCCGGTGATCACCTTGATCAGCGTCGATTTGCCCGCGCCGTTTTCGCCGACCAAGGCGTGGACCTCGCCGGCGCGTCAGGTCGAACGACACTCCCTTCAGGGCCTGAACCCCGGCGAACGCCTTGCTGATTCCGCTCAAGCTCGAGCAATGTCGACACGACCCTGCTTCCCCCGCGCGTGCATCGGCCCGGCTCTAGCCCGCGTTTCGAGAGCACGTCGCGCTCATACGCCTTGACTTCCGCCAGCCAGTCGCGGCCGGCCGGGCACGCCATGCAAGCGGCAGTAATGATCCCAGACTGCTCCGAAGGGCAGCGACTTCTGCTCTTCCAGAAGCGCCAGCCGCGCGGTCGTGTCTCCCTCGGCCTCGAGCCGGCGGAGCGTCTCGGTCGGCTCGAGGAACGCGAGCAGCAGCGCCTTGAGCATGCTCCGCGCACCGATCACCCAGGCCGCCACCCGGTTGATGCTCGCGTCGAAGAAGTCGAGCCCGATGTGCACGCGGTCGAGGTAATCGCCCCGCACCAGCTCCTGCGCAATGGCCTCGAGCTCGTCGGACAGGATCACCACGTGGTCGCTGTCCCAGCGAACCCCGCGGCTCACGTGCAGCAGGATCTCGTCCAGATGCATGAGCACCGCCGAGATCTTGTCGGAGACGACCTCGGTCGGGTGATAATGGCCCGAGTCGAGACAGAGCAGCTTGCGGCGCGACAGGGCGTAGCCGTAGTAGAACTCATGCGAGCCGACGACGTAGCTCTCCGAGCCGATGCCGAATAGCTTGCCCTCGACCGCGTCGCGGTTGTAACGCGGGTCGATCGGCTTCGGCAAAGATCGCGTCGAGCGATTGGGCCGAGCCGCTCGCGCGGCCCTTTGCGGTCGACGGGGCTGTCCTTCGAGCCGTCGGGAATCCAGACGTTGGTCACGCACGGCGACTCCCGAGCGCCTTGCCGATGGCGGCGCCGATCCGCCGGCACGCGATCGCCGTGGTCGATCCAGAACCGGCGGATCGCCGGATCGCGGTGGGCGAGCGTGTAACCCGTCGGCCGCCAGCGGGTGAGCGAAGAAAGTCGGATTGAAGTCCATGCCGATCCGCCTTGACTTCGCCCAGTCGATCCACCGCGGGAAAGTGCTCGGGCTCGAAGCGCGTCGCGCTCGACCTTCCTGCCGCCGGTTTCGGCATAGCTGGCGTGAAGGTTCAAGTCGATGCGAGCCGGGCAACAGCGACCAGCGCCTTCTCCAGATCGGCGCGCAGCTCGTCCGGCGTGCGCGCCTTGCCCGGATAGCTGGCCGGTCACGGCCAGGCCGCCGCCCAGCTCCTGGCCACGGTTTTCAGAACCCGCCGACGTCGTCGCCTTGCCAGCAATGCAGCGAAATCGAAATGGTCGACAGCCGCGCCAGGGCGGCATCGACGTCGACGCCCCATTCGGCATACTGTTCTCGCGCATGTCGAAGGCTTTGCTCCAGTTCCTGGTCGGGAGAGCTCATCACGCCGTCCTCGAGAGGTGGCCGCACGGTACCGAGGGACTCTATCCTCGCACCAATTCTGCCCAAACGCAGCTCGCTCACGCCAGCCATCGCCCGAGGAACACTCCGTCCCGGCCAAGCGAACTAGCGGTGCACGCATGAATGTCGTCGGCGAGTCCTGCAATACCTTCGACTTATGTCCGGAATCTCCTTGCGGTTTGAATGCGATTCAATAGGATAGGAAGGTCTTTCGAGAGGTCCAAGAGTTTCTCACTCCGCCTTCACCTCGAAGCATTGGTCGCGGGGCGGAGTGGACCGGCTCAACAAGGCATCGCGTTTGACGATGGAGGTCGATCCCAGATCGTGCGGGCCCGGTGGGCTTTTAGAATCGACGGGTCAAACCACTGGAGTCGTTGCAATTCAAGGTTCCGTGATTCGGAAAGGGGAAATCACATGCGAACCCGCCGCGGCTTCACGCTGATCGAGCTGTTAGTCGTGATCGCCATCATCGCGATTCTCATCGCGCTACTGCTGCCGGCGATTCAGTCCGCCCGCGAGGCGGCACGGCGGGCCCAGTGCACCAACAATCTCAGGCAACTGGGCCTGGCCACGCACAGCTACATCTCGTCAGCAGGGGACGTTCCCGCCGCTGGTGCAAAACGGGAGCTTCAACGTCTGGGGGAACACGTTCGGAACCAACGGGCTCTACTACGACCCCTGGCCGCTGGACTGGACGGCGTCGCTCTTGGGACAGCTCGAGCAGATCGTGCTCTTCAACCAGTTGAACTGGTATGTCAGCTCGGGCTGGCTTGGGCCGACATCGACGGGCTGGGACCCGCAGAACACGACCGTGCTCGCGACGCAGCTCGCGGTGTTGCTCTGTCCTTCGGAGGACAAGGGAAATCGACCAGCATCGGCCCGGGCACGCGGAAGAACTACGTCGCCAACGTCGGCGGGCCTGCCAATTTCTATGCCTGGAGCGGTGTGTTGGTCCCGCTCAAAGACAATCCACCCTCGAGCTATGCCGGGGTCTACTGGAACATCAACAGCGGCTCGACGTTCGGCATCGAGTCGATCACCGACGGCAGCTCGAACACGGCGATGTACAGCGAGACGCTCCTGGGCTTCAGGTCCGACCAGTCCGATCTCGCTGTCGGCGACCACGCGAATCGGCACCTATGAATGGCTCGTTCCCCTGTTCAACATCTGGGACCAAGGGCCGCAGGGCGGCATCTCGGCCATGCTCTTCATGCAGGCCTGCAAGGGCCTGCCCGGGAATCACGTTGTCGGTCGGAGTGCTGCCGCCGGCAAACGGCAACATCTGGATGGCCGGCAACCCCGGATCGAGCCTGATGTGGGACGCCTATAACCACTTCATGCCCCCCAACGGCACCAACTGCATCGCCGCCAACGACCCCAACCTGATCGGCGCCGGCACGGGACACGGGAGTACTCGGCACGACGTCTCGCCGGCTGGGGCACCTTCATGGACGCGATTCCACCGAGCTCCAACCACCCCGGCGGCGTCAACATCTGTTTCGCTGACGGGTCGGTGCGGTTCGTCAAGAACAACATCACCTACCAGACTTGGTGGGCCCTGGGAACTCGCAACGGCCAAGAAGCCCTGAGCTCCGATGCTTATTGACGATCAATCAGTTCGCTCTGGTGAGGCGCTGCGGCTCACCAGGTGCCCGGGTCGGTTCGCGGCTGTTTCTGGAAGACACCCGCACCCTGCGGGCCGCCGTGTGAAGGGGACGAGGGCCATGAACCGGCCGTCCACGGGTCGCTGATCGGTTTCTTCTGGGGAGAAGTTCGATGCGGCGTTTTTGCATCGAGGATCACCGGCTTTGCACTGGCCGTGGGTGTCGCCGGATGTGGAGATAGTCCACCGGACCAGGGACCGGTCGAGTTCAAAGCGAACCGACCTCCGACGCGATTCTCAAACTCAGAGATCAACATGTCTGCGCAAGCCAAGGGCGCACTCAGCGCGAAGAAGCCGTCGCCAGACACCAAGTCGAGCGGCAGCGCGTCGGCCAAGTAAAAACGAACGGCGCGCTCGTCCACGTGCTGATGCGCCGGAGGGCCAGACCACAAGGCGACGATAAGCTTGCCGCGGTGCCCCCCTTGTTCGCCCTGCGAGCGACGAGTTGAGATGCGACGTCTCGGACGAAGTCGTTGCATCTCGCGCCGCGTGCCCCGACGGCTCGCGACTGCGGCGGCCGGCGTTTCACCCTCGCTGGCTCGCCAGAAACTCGATCAGATCGCGCAGCTCGGCTCTTCGAGAGCTTTTTCGCCACGTCGTTGGGCATCGCCGAGGGGCCACGCTTCCGCTCGTCGATCACAGTTCTTCGGCACGGTGACCGGTTTTCCCTCGGCGGTGACGAGCCGAACTTCCTGGTCGTCTTCGCCCGCGCAGCACGCCTGTGTGGACCTGGCCGTCGCTGGTGGCCAGCACGACCGATTCGAATCCCTGCGCGATCTGCTTGTCGGGATCGATGATCGATTCCAGCAAATACGCTCGATTCTGGCGGGCGCCGATGCCGGAGAGGTCGGGGCCGACTTCACCGCCGATCGTTTCGCCGCCGGACCCTCTTGATCTTGTGGCAGCGAACGCACTCGAGCTCTGCCTTGGTCGTGAACAGCGCCATCCCGCGGTCGCGATCACCACCCGCCAGGACTTCCCGATACGCCGCCAGCAGGTCGTCTTTGGGCTTTGGATGACTCGTACTGGTCGAGCTTTCGTCGAAACTCCGGTTCCTTGCGCCGGCCGGCCGCCTCCATCAGGTCGAGCTGGATCTCCGGCAGGCACCTGACCTGCGATCAGCCGGTCGAGCCAGCGAGAGCACGCGGCGGGGCTCGTCGCCAGGCATGGCGGCCAGGACGGCGATCGCCCCTTGGCGCTCGGCGGGAGAGCCATGCTCGAGTCGTTCTTGAACCGGCGCGATCGCCTGGCGGGGTCGACCTTGGCGAGCACGCGCAAGCGCCTCGGTGCGGCTTCGAGATCCGGCCATGATCAGGGCCTGCTGCGCGGCGGCGACGCGACGCGGATCTCCCAGCGTCGTCGAGCCCCGCGAGTGCGGCCGCACGGGTTCGATCAGGCTGCTGGCGGTCGGCGACAAGGCCCGCGAGTGCATTCGCCGGCTTCCTTGAGGTTCGCAGACCGACGGCGGCGAGCACGGCCGCGTAGCGAAGGTTCGACGGGGCCTTGTTCAGAAGATCGGTGAGTCTGGGCCGAAGCGCGACGGCAGCCGGCTGACCAGGCCGCGGCGGAATCGGCCGCCAGAGGCCGACCACTCGGTCGCGGCCCCGCGGATTGGCCCAGTCGCCAAGCATCTCCAGGGCCATCACTCGCGCCGCCATCGGGCAGGTCCGATCGGGCCGCCGCCACCGCGAGCGCGAGCGGCATCCTCTCTGCGGCCGAGCCGGTAAATGGCGCTGAGCACCCGCCGCGCCAGCGGCACAGGCGCCTGCGGTGCGAGCCGCAGACCGGCCAGCGTGGGCATGGCCGGCGAGATCGGCACGTCGTTGATCGCCCGCGCGGCTTCCAGCACCAGCCGCGGGTCCGCGTCGGTCAGAAAGTCGACGATCGCGCCGTCCTGGACGCGCCGCTGAGCGAGCAATACCCCCATCCGAACGGCAGCCGACGGGTCGTGGGCTGCCTGCTTCCACAGGGCAGGGTGGCCCGAGCCCACAAGCCCCATGACTCCGGCGTGCCGCAAGTAAGGATCTTGGTCGTCGTTGGCGCGCAACAATTTCAAGAGCGGATCGATTGCCTCCGGCCGGCCAAGCTTGCCGACGGCCATTGCGGCCAGGAAGCGCACCCGCGGGCTCGGGTCTTCGAGCAGGCTGATCAGCCGATTAAAGGCGCTCTGGTCCTTCAGTTCCCCAAGCAACTTGGCAGCCTGGCTGCGCACCTCGGGATCGCGATCGCCGAGCAAGGGCTCAAGCGTGTGCTGGGCGGCCCCGATTTTGGCCCGCACCCGCGGCGCGGGCAGCTTGTCCAAGGCCCCAGATCGCATGAATTCGCGGTAATGT
Source organism: uncultured Isosphaeraceae bacterium (assembly GCA_963830625.1). Taxonomy (GTDB): domain Bacteria; phylum Planctomycetota; class Planctomycetia; order Isosphaerales; family Isosphaeraceae; genus CAWHMZ01. The sequence continues at coordinate 368,381 of CAWHMZ010000012.1, forward strand.
CTTGCCGCTCGCGACCGGCGACGCCGGCGAGCGCTTTCCAACCGGGCTCACCGCGCCGGCCAGCTCGAACTGGGCCTCCTGCCGCACTCGCATATCGGAATGAGCGAGCAGTCCGGCGAGGTTCTCGAGCGACCGCGCCGCCATGCCTTCCTTGATGATCGCCCGGACTTCGCGGACCTGCGAGTCGCTCCGCCGCGCCGGGTCGCCAACCCGATAGATCCGTCCCTTGTTGGGCTTGTTCCATCCCTCAACCCAATCGCAGAAATAAAGGCCGCCATCGGGCCCGAAATCGACGTCAGTCGCGAGCACCGACCAGACAAACCGCCGCGATTTGACCAGCTTGAACGACGCGCCTGCAGGCTCGAGGGCGAAGGCTGCGAATTCCGCTCTGGCCGCTGGCGCCTCGGAAATCGACCAGGAAGAAGTGGTTCTTGTACTCCGGCGGCAGTTGGCTCACGCCGGGGTCGTAAGTCAACCCCGATGGTCCGTCGGCCAGATTGGCAATCGGCGGCACGATGTACGCCGCCTGGCCAGAAAAGGCCGGGTACCAGAGCCTCTCTTCGTTCCAGGGGCCGCGGCTCGTCGGGCGCTCCATGAACTGATAGCCGATCCGCCACCCGCTGTCGCCCCCTTCGACGACGTAGACCCACCGCGCCCGATCGCCGCTATCGGAGTTGTTGTCGCCCGTGAACAGGTTACCGTATTCGTCGAAAGTCAGTTCCTGCGGGTTGCGCAGCCCCGTAGCGAACACTTCCAGGTCACTGCCGTCGGAGTTACAGCGCAGCACCGAGCCGGTGTCGGGCACGGCCAGCGTGCGTCCCTCACGGGTTGTCACGTTGAACCCGCGGTCGCCGATGCTGAAATACAGCCTGCCGTCGGGCCCGAAGCGCAGACCGTGGAGGTCGTGCCCGAGAAAGCCGACGTGGACGCCGTAGCCTTGGTGCAGAATGGTGCGCTCGTCGGCCCGACCGTCGCCGCTGGAGTCACGGAGCTTCCAGAGCCAGGGGATGCAGGCGTACCAGACCGTATCTTCGCGCCAGTACACCGGCGCCGATGCCGGCCGCCGGGTCGTTGAAGCCGTCGGCGAAAACTGTTGCAAAATCAGCTCGCCCGTCGCCGTCGCGGTCGACGAGGCGGCGCACGCGTTCGTGGTGAACGTCGTAGGTCGCAAAGTCTTTGCCCAGGTATTTCCGATACATCGCCACGCGATCGCTAACCGTGCGGCACGCCAGGTCGGCGTCGAGCCAGTTCATGTGGTCGCGGGTATCAGTCACGCCCGCACCAAGGCGGAAGGTTTCGGCAACGTACGCGACCCCGTTCTGGTCCAGGCAGAACGCAACAGGGTTGGCCAGGAGCGGCTCGGCTGCAAACAGCTCGACTTGCAGCCCCTTGGGAACCTGAAAGGTCCGGATCGCCTTGATTGCCGCGTCAGATGCCGGTGCAATCGACGGGGCATAAGCTTGGGGAGTACGACTTGAAGCGGCCGCCACCTTGGGCTCGTCGGCACGTCCCGAGCTTGACACGATCACAACGCTCGCTACGGCCCAACTGAGAGCCAGGGCGTGGAATAAGCGATGGAGTCTCATGCAGTGATCCGGAGTAAATGCGGTAATGAGGTCAGCACGGGCAGGTTCTTAGGCGGAGTTATCACCCAAAGTACACGATTCGTGCGGCTGCGTCGACACAACTGATCCTGCTCATGCCACTGCCTCACGACGTGACGGCCGCCTGCAATCGCAGCCGAATCACGTGCGGGTGGCCGCCGAGGGTGGCGGCAACAACTTGGGTGGCGAGTTGACACTCATTGAGCAAGGCAGCAACCTCAGGGTCGGCCGCAACCGGCTGGGTCAGCACCAGCTCACCGCCGCGCGCGTGCTCCAATGTCGCAGCCGCCTGGCGGGCGGTCGTGCCGAAGTAGTCGAGCTGGTCGTTAAGCGTGGCCGCGAGCGCTGACCCGCGGTGAATGCCGATCCGCAAGCGCAACGAGCGCGTCGATTCGTCCAAGGCCAGCGCGCCGGCAATTCCAGCGCTGTCCTGACGGCCGCGGCCACGTCGGCGAACGACGCGACCAGTCCCTCGCCCTGTGTCTTGACGACCGCCCCACCGCCGCGGCGAATCGCACTGTCCAGCAGGCGGAAATGCTCGTGGATCACTCCGAAAGCCCGCGCATCGCCCAGGCTCTGGTAGAGCTGATCGGCCTGGGCGAGATCAAGCGCGGTCACGAGGAACGTCACCGTCGAGACCGTCGCGAGCTGCCCGGGCGCCAGCACCTCGCCGGGAAACAGCTCACGGAACAAGGCCAGCGACGCGGCCCGCGCCGCCGTCAGCGCGTCGCTCGGCGATGCCATCCGCTCGATCCGCACCACGAGCTCCCGTGGGTGAGGGTTGAAGATGGTCAGGAGCTGTCCGCCGGCGCAGACGCGCGGTGGATTCTCCGTCGGTGGCGCCGCCAGATCGATTTCCCAGCGCCGATTGTGAACGGCCGGCCGGACCTGAAAGTCAACCGACCAGGGAAGCTGCGGGCCGCGCAGCCGATAGGCACCGGTCGACAGCTCGAGCTCGAGTTCGATGCGCTCGCCCGCTGCCACGCGCACCTGGGCCGGCACGTGCGGCGAATGCGCCGGCCCACCAATGCAGTACGTACCGACGTCGGCCGCCCGCACTTCGGGATGCACGCGGAAAATCAGCTCAATCGAGTTGGCGAAGTCGAGCCGAAAGTCGTTGTTGCAAGCCGCACAATGAGCATGCTCGGCGATCGCGCGGAGCGTGTCCGTGATCTGGCAAGAGATCCGGCAGACCGGGCATAGCAAGTCCCAGTGCAACTCGAGCAGGCCCTCGCGTGCGCCGTGCAGACACGCGGCGATCATCTGGTCGGGATCAAGCGCCAATCGCTCGGCCAGCGGAATCGGCCGCATGCGCGCGACCTCTGGGCCGACGCGCGTGTGAGGTATTCGCCCAGCCGCTCGACGACAGCCGCGTCGACGCCTCGCTCGGCAAGCCGGTCAAGCAGCCGGTCGAGCCGCTGGCGCCGCGCAGGGGTCAGCGGAGCCGGCTCCTCGAACGGATCGGCCACCACCCGCGTGCTGCGGGCACGACTCGCCTGGGCTTGTACCGTCGCGTCGATGCGCTTGTAGACTTTTTCAAGGCTCTTGCGCATGCCGACCCCGACTCCCCAGCGCGAGCCCACGCGAATCATCCAGGAGCTCGGTTCAAGCCACAATCGGTGGACCAAGGTCGAGCCGCCATCCGCCCGCGGAGTGAGCTCGATCGAGCTCACGACCCAGCGAAACGGGCCTTGGCTGTACTCTCGAAGAATCCCCATCCGGCGTGGCTCGATCCATTCGTATGGATGCTCTTCGCCGAACTCAACCGCTCCGGCTTTGCGCCCCAGGGTGAAGGTCCGCACGCCGTGCTCGGGCTCGAAACGCATCGTGTACGTCACCGGCTCAAACCCGATCGCTCGGTTGACCCGATCAGTATCGGTGACCAGGGGCCAGAGCTGCCGCGGCGTTGATGCCAGCTCCCAGCGAAACTCGAAGTATATTGTCCGGCTGGGATCGCGGTCGGGCAGCTTGGGGTGAATCGCCACGTCGACGGGTTCACCGCGCAGCAGCGACTCGAGCTCGCGCAACATCGCTCGAGCATCGACGTAGCGGTCTGCGGGCTGCTTGGAAAGCGCCCGCGCCACCACCCGCATCAGCCCTTCGTCGATGCTCCGATTCAATGTCGCCAGCGAGGGCGGCGGCGCGTTGCAGTGCTGCGTGCACAGTTCGTCGCGCGTTGCGGCGACGAACGGCGGCCGGCCGGCGACGAGGTGGAACAGGGTGGCGCCCATGGCATAAACGTCGGTTCGAGGATCAACCGGGCGCCCGGTCCATTGCTCGGGCGCCATGTAATGAGGCGTGCCCAGCAGGGCCCCGGCCACCGTCATGGCCATCGATTCGCTGTCAACCACATGACGGGCCAGGCCGAAGTCCGAGATTTTGACCTGCTGCGGCTCGAACTGGCTCGCGTTTTTGTCCGCAGCCGTTGGTGGGAGCGCGCGAGCAGCTTGGACGGGTGGGCGCTCCACGGTTCGCTCGAGCTCGGGGTCAATGCGATAGGTGAGCGTCTCCGGTGCCAGAGCGGCCTCTGAGGGCCGCGTCTTCAGGAGCATGATGTTGCTGGGCTTGATATCGCGGTGCACGATTCCGCGCTCGTGCGCTTCGGCCAAGCCGCTGGCCACGCCGACCATGATGGCCACGGCGGTCTTGGCCGGCAGCGGCCCCTGTTCGTCAAGCAAGCTGGCGAGGTTGACGCCGGCCACGAACTCCAGAACGAGGTATGGTTCTCCGTCTTCCTCGTTAAATTCGAGCAGGTTGACCACGTTGGGGTTATTGATCTCGGCCATGAGGCGTGCTTCCTTCCGAAACCGGCGGAGCACGGCCGAATCGGCGGATCGGTCGATGCGCAGAACCTTGACCGCAACAACCGAGCCGTCAGCCGGATCGAGGCGCGGTAGACGACTCCTTGCCCTCCCTCGCCGAGCTTCTCGAGCAGCCGATAGCGGCCCAAGTGCAGCTCGCCCCGATCGGTACCGCGGGCCACGTTCGCCCTTTTGCCCGCGATCGCGTCGGGCGTATCGGTCCGAGCGTGCGCAGTACGCTGCACACTAATCTCGACGGTTTCGCCCCAGTTGCCCGCCACCTCCATCGATCGCGCAAGCTCCACCAGACGGTCGGCGACTTCCTTCGCTGTCGGCCGCTCAGATGGATCGTCGGCTCGGAGCTTCTGCGCAGCGCCCGTAGGAACGACCGCGAATCCTGGACCGCACCGGGCGATTCACGCTCTGTGCGATCGGCATCAGTGGGTTGCAACCAGTCAAGCAACTGTCCCAAGCTGTAAAGGTCTGCAGCACGATCGCCGGCCGGATCGACGGCGTCGCGATCGCGGCTGGAGGCGCCGGTGACCCCGAACACAGGCGGCTCGGCAGGAAAGCCCACCGCCGCACCGGTGAAATCAAGCTTGGGCCGGCCGTGATCACACAAGAACACCTGGGAAGGAGTAAGCCGGCCGTGCGCCAGACCCAGCCGGTGTGCCTCACACAGCGCGCCGACCAAGGCCGCTGCCAGCGCGATGCCGTCGTTCTCACGCCCCGGCCGACCTTCGCCGGCAACAGTCGCCAACGTGTCGGCGCCGCACCATTCCAGCACCAGGTAGGGCTGCTCGTGCGCGATCTCTTCGTCCAGGATACGAATGGCCGTGCGATCGGCGAGTTGGGCGGCCAGGCGCAACGAGAGAACGAGCGCACCCCAGCGGCGAGGGCTCGCCCGAGCCCGGCTCAGGTCGTAAACGACGACAATCGCTCCATCGTCGTTCGTCTCGCCCCGGTAAGCAACGCCGTCGGGACCGGCGCCAAGCTGGGCCAGCAGCCGGTAGCGCTCCAGCCCCATCGCTCGCTCCGATCCGAAGTCGCACCCAGATTCCCGAAACACGCCGCCCCGCGCCGTGGGTCTATTCTACAGCGCCGTTCCGATGTCAAAAGTTGGCCGCAAGAAGGCTCGCGTCGACCTGGAAATAGCCCGCGAACTTGTTGACATTGTGGCCGCGTGGGGTTGATGTCGCCAGTGCCGCTACCAATCGGGAAGCGTTACTGCGGGGGACTGGGACTCAAATTGCACCGTCTCCGTCAACAAGATTGTGGAGATCGAGCATAATCGACACAATGGCAAGAGCGACGACGACTGATCCCCCGCCGGAGGCATTCGGATGTCAAGTGAGATCATCGATCTGACCTTGCCCGCCCACGACCCGAGCTTTCCCAAGCCGCGCGGGCTCCTGCCCGTGCCGCAGGAGATCGAGGAAACAGTTGCCCGCGAAGAGTCGCGCGCGGCCCGGGACAACGGCATCGTGATGGCCCCTGAGGCGAGGAGACGAATGCTCGACGATTTGACCATCCAGTACTACTACGAGGGGGCCTACGTCGCCTATCGGCGTACGCCTGATGGCATCGAGATCCTGGCGGTTGGCTGGGATGAGGCCAACCAGTACCGGGAGAAACACCCGCCGGAGACACGGCAGGACGTCCGGATCGGGATCGTGTAGATGTCGCGACTCGAAGTTCCCCTGGCCTTCAGAAAGTTGCGAACCACCGGGGATCTCGTCGTGCGTGCCGAACTCGTCTTGGCGATCAAGACCGATCGCGGCGTCTGGGAGCTGGTCACGTTCGTGGTCGATTCCGGCACCGAGATGACGACGATGCCGGCGGCGGAGGCGAAGAAACAGAAGCTTCCGATCCCGAAACATCCGGTCGCCGGATTGAACTTTCAGGGCCTGGAAGTCCGCCCGGGGTTGCTGCGGGCGCAGATTACGAGGAAACCTCGGCCGACAGAATGACAAGAAAGGAGCCTGTCCATGTACGGCCGGATCATCGACGAGAGTAATCCCCGCTACCGCGGACCGCTGCCCAAGCCGCGCGGACTGCTTCCGGTGCCGCCAGAAATCGCCGAGGAAGTGTCGAGGGGTCAGGCCGCGAATCGGCCAAAGTATTCGGATGATTTCGCGAAACTGACGCGCGACGACTGAACGCTGAAGTACTACTACGAGGGAGAAGAGGTCGCCTGCCGGAGCACATCCGAGGGGGTCGAAGTGCTGGCCGTCGGCCCGGAGGAAGTGCGCCGGTTCTTCCAGGACACACCGCCCGAGAAGGGGCAGGGCGTCATGATCCGGGACCCGCGAGACGAACCGGATATTGCTCAACCGTCATCCCTCGGCATTCATCTTCGAACCGATCAGCGCGCTCCAGGACCGGCCAAAGGGTGCGGATGGCTCGTGAGTAACACCGCGGGAATCCCTCGCGACCGCTCTTCTTGCCGCCCCGTCGATTGATCCGAATTCGCCGGCCCGTGTGAGGAAGACGGCGTTCTGGCGCAGCCAGCGCAACACTTCGCGCGCTTCCTCGCCCACGAGTCTAATCTCGCTTGCCGAGCCAACCGCACCGGCGGTAAATCCCAAGCGCAGGGCCGGCTCGGGTGAATCGCGATCGACCACCGCGAAGGTCAACAGTTCTGGGTTGATCAAATAATCACCCACTGCCAAGAATTGCTTGGACATGGTTCGTTTCCCCTGGTTTCTTGTCGACTTGAGCTCACTCGCCGGGCCGCCCGCGCAAGCGCCGGGAACACGAATCTCGCAGTGGAAGAATCGGACCGCGTTCCCGAACGTGGACTGCGGCACCTCGACGCTCGGGCCCATTGCGGCGCACGCCTGAGGTTCCAAGCCCGTTACGGATTTCACTTGCGACAGACGGCGCCTGCGCTCGGCCCGTCAAGCGGGCGAAAACCGCCCAGCACGCCAGCGATCGATGTGCGACAACAGCTCCAACGCGAACGTGGCATGCGACCTTCTCTCCGTTCGATCCGTCATCTCGCGAGGCGCACGACTTGCCTCTTGAGACCGGTCCTCACGTAAAACCAGTGAAACGATAGACGCACCGGATCGATTCGTCAAGTTAAAAGGTCATTAAATTGATCGGATTACTAGGAATATCAGGTTAAGAATTCGTGCTCGATTGTCCTATCACAATAATCAACATGGTGTTAGCTTCATTTCCAGCGCGGTGCCATCGAGCCCCGCCATTGGAATCGATTAGCTATCGCCGGTCAGAGCACACACTAGTCCAAACTGGCGCGGTCTCGGCAATCGGGCGTCTACACCGTGTTCATGTCGACCGGCGCTTCATTCGCACGACAACATCTACGCGGCAAAGACGAGCCTGCTCGCGCACCTCGAAGCGATCGAAGGCGACCCGACGAATGAGATCAACGCGCTACGCAAAGTGAAGCTCTTCTTGAAGGGCGGCACGCTGTACAAGCGACCGTGATCCGTTAGTCCGGTCGCCTACTCCACTTACAAGAAATCAGAAGTTTGTCGATCTGATGTCGATCCGGGCGAATGTCGTTCGACTAAAGATGCGGATTGAGATCATCGGTTATGATTTCTGTGTGTCGTGCCTGCCGGAGGAAATCGCGGCGGGCCGTGTCACGGCCTGGAAAATCTTTCGAGCGACAGCGTGCACTTCACCGACGACGCGGACTTGGTTTGCAATGGCACGATCGAAGAACATCACGATCCATGTTCCGCGTGAGCTGCGCGCCTACTGCAACGGCGCCTCTGAGCTCATGCTCTCGGCCCCGAGCGTGCGCGCTGTACTCGATGAACTGGAGCGGCGACATCCTTCGTTGTACCGTGGCATCTGCGACGATACGGGCGCGGTGAGGCGACATGTGAACTTGTTCGTGAACAACGACCACATGCGCGATCGGGACGGGCTCGATACGGCGCTGGTGCCAGGGGACGAGATCATCATTCTACCCGCGGTTTCAGGAGGTTGATTGTCGGAGAAGCGGCCGGGGTCCTTACCAACGCTCGTAGCGTGCGTCACCACGATTCTGCCAGTCCACTCGAGGAGTCTCAACATGCCAGAACGAGTCGTTCTCACGATTGGTACCAAGAAGGGCCTGTTCGTCGCCCAGGCGCCGAAGTCCCGTCGCAGCTTCGCGCTGAATGGGCCGGTCGGACCAGGCGTGGCCGTGTACGCCACTCTGATCGACACGCGCGGAACGCCGCGCCTCTACGCCTCGAGCTGTAATGCCTTCTTCGGCATGAAGGTCCTGCGTTCGACCGATCTCGGCAAGAAGTTCAAGGAGACGAAGTCGGCTCCCGCCTTCCCGAAGGATGACGGGCGCGCGCTGGCCAACATTTGGTCGCTCGAAGCGGGGTACGACAAGAAGGACCTCCTGTGTGGCGTGGAGCCAGCATCGCTCTTCCGGTCGAGCGACGGCGGAGATTCCTGGGAGATGGTTACGGGCATCAGCAACCATGAGCACGCTCGAAAGTGGCAGCCGGGGAACGGAGGGCTCTGCATGCACACGATCCTGCGCGACGGGAATCGCCTACACCTCGGCATCTCCACGGGCGGCCACTACCTGAGCGAGGATGGCGGCCAAACCTTCATGGCGGCGAACCAGGGCGTCGGCGCCGGGTTCACGCCCGATCCCTATCCTGAATTCGGTCAGTGCGTCCACAAGATCGCCAGCCACCCAGCCGCGCCCGGACGGCTCTACATGCAGAACCACGGGGGCTGGGCCGATTGGAGCGGGCCTGGGGGGCCGCGGCCCGACATCGGCGTCCTGCGCAGCGACGACCACGGCAAAACGTGGAGATCCATCGCCAAGGGGCTGCCATCCGATTTTGGCTTCCCGATCGTGGTGCACCCGCACGACGCCGACACGGTCTACGTCATGCCGCTCGAGGGGATGACGCGCACTTGCCCGGGCGGCGCCCCCGCGGTCTGGCGCAGCGAGAACGGCGGCGGCTCGTGGAAGCGGCTCGCACGCGGAATGGCGAAGAAGGAGAGCTACTTCACGGTCCTGCGGGACGCGATGGACATCGACGACCTCCGCTCGCCCGCGCTCTACTTCGGCACCACGACCGGCCAACTCTGGATCGGTCGTGAAGGCGGCGAGGAATGGAGTTGCCTCTTCGACTCGTTGCCGCCGATCCACTGCGTGAAGGTCGCGGTGGTGTGAGCCCGACAACAGCGCGGCCGGCCATCGCGGCAGGGGCGGACGGCCTCGGGCATCTCTTCGCCGATTCGCCGCCCGAGCCCGGCTTCGCCGAATTCGCCGGTCAAGGGGTTCCGGGGACACCATACTCAATTGACGGTCGGGCATTGCCTGGATCATATTTGGCCATGCCCCGACTGGCCCACGTTGTCGCAGCTTGAAAGCCCCACCACATCACCGTTCGGGGAAATCGTCGTCAGCCTGCGGTCTTCTGTGACGAGACGAGATCTGGGCCGAACGCTGATTGCGACGGTCAGTCAACCTTGATGGACGTCAAACCGTGTGCGATCACATCGCCCGGGCCGTTGCGAGGCGAGAGCCAGCCAGCGGCGGCATCCACCGCCTGACCCGGTGTGGCGAAGAAGCTGTCTTTCACGGGGTGATGTTCGGTGACCCCGAAGGGGTATCGCCCCAGGCTGGAGAAGGGTGTGCTCCGTCGTCGCTGTTTGAACCGAAAAGAGCCATTCCCTCGACGCTCGCTCCATCGATCAGGCGAGCGGAGCGGGCACCCGTCAAATAGCTCCGCAGCCACTGGGTGAGCACCAGCAGCCGGTTGTGGCACTGTTCGATGAAGAGGAGATGGATGAACATCCACATCCCACAGGCGACGAAGCCCGAGAATCGGAACCGGCCGACTTGGGCGATCGCGGCGTTGCGGCCGATTATGGCCATGCTGCCACGGTCGTCGTACCGGAAGGCCGGCGGCGTTCGCCCCCGCTGGCGGGCCAGGATCAGGCGGGCGACATACGCGCCCGCCTGGAGGGCCGGCTGCGCGACTCCCGGCAGCGTCCGGCCGGAAGTCGCCTCGTTCGCCGCAAGGTCGCCGATGACGAAGACGTCGGAGTGGCCCGGCAGCGAGAAATCCGCGAGGACCTTCACGCGACCGGAGGGATCCAGCTCCGCCCCTGCCGCCGTGGCCAGCACGGCGCCGAGCGGCGACGCCTTCACGCCCGCGGCCCAGACCACCGTGCGGGCGGCGACCGTCTCGATCGCATCGCCGCGACGGAATGTGACCGAGCTCGGGCACACCTCTGTGACGACGCAATCCGTGCGGACCATCACGCCCAGCCGGGTGAGCGAGCCCATGGCCGCGCCGGAGAGCTCGGCGGCGAAGGACGGCAGGATGCCCTTGCCCCCCTCGAGGAGCAGTATCCGCGGCTTGGCCGCGGAGATCCTCCGGAACTCCCGGGCCAGGATCGAGCGGGCGAGCTCTCCGATGGCGCCGGCCATCTCGACGCCGGTCGGGCCGGCGCCGACCACCACGAACGTCAACCATTCCTCGCGCACCTCGGGGTCGTCCTCGAGCTCGGCTGCCTCGAACGCGTACAGGATCCGCCGGCGGAGGGTCGTCGCGTCCTCGAGGGACTTCAGTCCCGGCGCGTGTGTCTCCCAGTCATCCCGGCCGAAGTAATGGTGACGGACTCCGGCCGCCAGCACCAGGGTGTCATAGGGGAAGTCGCGGCCGCGGCACCGCACAACCTTGCCGACGAGGTCGAAGGCGACGACCTCCTCGAGGAGCACCTCGACGTTGTGCTGCCGCCGGAAGACCGAGCGGAGCGGCGTCGCGATGTTCGCGGGGGACAGCATTCCCGTCGCTACTTGGTAGAGGAGCGGCTGGAACACGTGGTGATTGCGTCGGTCGAGGAGCGTGACCTGCACCGCGGAACTGCGGAGCGATTTCGCCGCCCGCAACCCAGCGAATCCCCCTCCGACGATCACGACTCGATGGACCAGTCCGGCGTTCATCCCGCAACCTCCACGGATCAACCGATGAGCTTCAGCAACGCCAGGTGACCGTCGGTATACGGCGGGTAGCGGACGGGCAGGTCGAGGTGTATCGACTTGGCGAGTACGCCCTTCCGGTGGGTGAACGTTTCGAAGCTCCATCGGCCATGGTAGCGGCCCATGCCGCTCTCGCCGACGCCGCCGAAGGGTAGCTCCGGCACGACCATGTGCATCAGGACGTCGTTGATGCAGGCGTTGCCCGAGCTCGTCCGATCGATGACCTTGTGCTGAGTCGCCTCGTCGTTCGAGAAAACATAGAGCGCGAGGGGTGAAGGTCGGTCCGTCACAAACTCGATCGCCGCGTCCATGCTGGGGATGGCGAGCACCGGCAGGATGGGGCCGAAGATCTCCTCTCGCATGACCGGCGCATCGGGCGACACGCCTCGGAGGATGGTCGGGGCGATGTATCGTTCCTTGGCCTCGGCCTGGCCCCCGCAGACGACTTCGCCGTCGTGGAGCATCTTCGACAGCCTCTCGAAGTTGCGGTCGTTGACGATGCGGCAGTAGTCGGGGCTCGTCCTGGGATCGTCGCCGTAGAAGGCCGTCACCGCGGCACGCAGGTGCGCGAGCAGCTCCAGCTCGACCGCCTCGTGCACCAGCACGTAGTCGGGGGCCACGCAGGTCTGGCCGGCGTTGCTGAACCGGCCCCAGGCGATCCGCCGGGCGGCGACCTCCAGCGACGCGTCCCGATCCACCAGGCACGGCGACTTACCGCCGAGCTCGAGGACGACGGGGGTGAGGTGCCTGGCGGCCTTCTCGAGCACGATCTGGCCGACGCGGCTGCCTCCGGTGAAGAAGATCAGGTCGAACCGCTGGTCCAGGAGGGCCTGGGTCTCGTCGGCCCCCCCCTGGATCACCGCGACAGCCTCCGGGTCGAGGTGTCGCGGCACCAGGTCCGCCATCAAGGCGGAAGTGTGCGCCGCGATCTCCGACGGCTTCAGGACCGCCGCGTTGCCGCCGGCCAGGGCGCCGACCAGGGCGCAAGGAGAAGCTGGACCGGGTAGTTCCAGGTGCCGATGATGAGGACCACGCCGAGGGGATCGTGGGTCGTCCAGGACCGCCCGGGCTGGGCCAGGAGCGACGTGTGCTTCCGCTCCGGCTTCATCCACCTGTCGAGGTGCTGCAGGGTATCGTCGATCTCTTCGATCACGAAGCCAACCTCGGTGAGGTGGCCTTCGAGCCGGGGCTTGCGGAGATCGGCCCACAACGCCTCGAAGATCGCGGACTCCTCCTTCTTCAGGAGCCGCTTCAGGACCTCGAGCTGCGAGCGACGCCACGAGACGGGGCGCGTCCGGCCGCTGCGGAAGCTCGCCCGCGCCTTGGCCACCCTCTCGACGACCCCCGCTCCGGTATTCCTAGGTTCCAATGTCATGTCTGCCTCTGAAATGGGGGGCGGTCATTTCGCCTTCCCTTTGACGACGACCGTCCCGTTCCTGGTCTTGCCGTGCACCTTGCAGCGGCACCTGAACTCACCCTCCCTCTCGAACTTCACCGGCTTCGACGATTGGCCCGGCGCGATCTCGTCGGTGTCAAACCTGTCGGACGGTCTAAATCGTGTCTACTCGTGTCCGACTCCAGGCATGGTCTGTCCCATCTCCATCGCATTGCCCGACGGGATCTCCTGGAGAGATACCGCTAGTTGAGCCGTCGCGATGCCGGTGTGAGCCTGGAACATGGACCACAATTGTTTGAGCATTTCAGCCTTATCTTCCGCTGTGTGGCCACTCCGCAGAACGCAATTCAGTGCTGCTGTGGGCGCTTCCTCGCCTGCCGTGTATCCGGAACCGTTCGGATAGGAAAGAAAGACGACGCGGACATAGGTCGTTGGAACCTTCATGAGAGAGGTGTGTATCCGCGTGATTTCCTGCGCAATCTTTGCTTTGGTCTCATCTGACACACTTCCCTCTTGAGTAATCGCTGTGTACTGTGGCACTCTCGTATTCTCCGGGACAGTTCGCGATGAAATCATTCATGACGCGGCTGCCGAATTCAGCTCCGCATCAGCGTCGCCGATCTTAGATCTTCGATCGTCGGATACCCGTCGATCGCCATCAGCAGATCGGCCTCGGCGAGCAGGCACCGCAGGACGTGGACGATTCCATCGGTCCCATCGAGGGCCAGGCCCCAGGCATAGGGCCGGCCGATACCTACGGCCGTGGCGCCGAAGGCGAGTGCCTTCAGGATGTCGGAACCGGTGCGGACGCCCGAATCGAACAGCACCGGAGTTTTTCCGGCCGCCTCGACGACGGCGGGCAGCATGTCGAGGCAGCCGACGCCGCCGTTGGCCTGACGTCCTCCGTGCGTGGAGCAATAGATGCCATCGACGCCGCCGTCGATGGCCTGGCGGACGTCATCGGGGTGGCAGATCCCCTTCAGGAGCAGGGGTAGCTTCGTGAGAGACCGCAGCCAGGGCAGATCCGCCCAGGTGAGTCTCGCCCCGAAGAGTCTCGCTCCAGAGCCTGACCGCCGCGGCCAGGTCCTGCTCCGGGGGTTTGGCGAGCCGGGAGCGGAAGACGGGGTCGGAGAAATAGTTGGCGAGGCAGTAGCCTCGCAGTTGCGGGAAGCTTGAGCGCGTCAGGTCCCGAGGACGCCAGCCCGGAACCCACGTGTCGAGCGTCACGACGATCCCCTTGAAGCCGGCGGCCTCCGCGCGATGGACGAGGCTTTCGGCGACGCCCCGGTCGTCCGGGGTATAGAGCTGGAAGAAGCCGGGCGTGTCGCCAAATTCCGGGGTGATCGCCTCGAGCGGATCGACGGTCAGCGTCGAGGCCACCATCGGCACTCCCGTCCTGGCAGCGGCCCTTGCTACGGCCAGGTCGCCATGTCCGTCCTGGGCGCAGATGCCGATGACCCCGATCGGTGCCATGAAGATCGGGGTCGATAGCTTCATGCCGAAGAGTTCGATCGACATGTCTCGCTTGGAGCCGTCGACCATCATCCGCGGGACCAGCCCCCACTTTGCGGAACGCCGCGACGTTGAGATCCTGCGTCCGCTCGTCGCCGCAGCCCCCCTGGACGTACGAGCGATCGTATCCGGCCAGGCCGCGACCGCCTTCTTCTCGAGGTCTGCGATATCGATCGGAAGCTTGGGGACGACGCCCTGCAATCCGGCTGCGTAAATCTCGTCCTCGTATTGGCCGAAAAATTTCACGGGTGTCCTCCGATGCCGTTTGTTTCTGATGGTTCGAGGGACCGCTTCCATTCTGGCTTGCATGATCCGCGCACCGTGACTACCGGATCTTCCCAGGACCCATTGGTCTCCTTAGCATCAACGTCAAACGACCGGTTTCCCGCAGACCTCTGGTCCTCTTCGCTCTTGGGGTGAGTACGGGATGCTGTGGACAAATCGGGGGTACTCATGCATCAATCCTCGGTAATGGTTGGTGGGTGCGTGTTGCGTTGATCGGTCGCATCTTCCGCATGTCCTTGATGGAAATGTTGTGGCTGCCCTGGCGCGTTCAGTGCGCCTCACTTTCGAGCTTGTGGGCGGCAAGTTGCAATCCAGCGTCAAAGACCTCGGTCCCTTGCGCGACATCCAGGTCCACTTGAAATACTGTGGCGACTCGACCGAGCATCCAGTAGTAGCCGACCAGTCCAACCAGCTCCACGAGCTGTCGGTCGCTGAGGTGTTTCCGGGCAGAATCAAAGATGGCGTCGGGCACCTGAGGACCGGCTTGCACCGCAGCAGCCAGTTGAAGTGCCGCCAGCTCCTGGGGATTGAAGTAGGCGTCGGTGAGCTCATGGCGCTCCAAAGCGGCGCGTTGCTCGTCCGTCACGCCAGCTGCTTTGGATGGCGCGACATGTTGGACCCACTCGTAATCGGCCCAATTGGCGCGCGCACCGAGCAGGGTCACGAGTTCTCGGATCGAGCGAGGCAGCTCCAGCTTCGCAAACTGCGCCGCGCCGAGCTGGGCAACAATGCCTACGGTGTTGACCGAGTGAGCCCACATCAAGAAGATGTTGAGATTTGCCTGACGCAAGAGGTCTCGCAGCTCATGCGGCAGGTGCTGTGTCTCGGGGTACGGAATACGAGCCATGATCTTCTCCAAGGTTTAGTCGCGCATCATAATCGCGGGCGGCGGCGCGCCTCGACCGCCTCAGGCAGCTTGCGGGTGACAAGTAAGATGGGCTTCGCCATGAGATCTCTCCTTCAGAGCGTAAGGGCGACGTTCTCAGGATTGCTTCAGGCCATCGGGGGAGTTCGCGCAAGATCGCTCGCGCTCTAATCATTCGCGTACAGGGCGTCGAGACGCTGATGGGCCGCGACGAGGCCCGCCGGATAGTCCGTCCTGCCGCCGACGACCTCGATGTAACACGCCGATTTAGCCGTGGAAGCCTTGGCCAGTGCGGCGTCAAGCTCACCAAGCGTAGCGACTTTGGCCGTGAACCAGCCCTGACAGCCCAGGGCGGCGGGCAGGGCGTGATAGTTCCAGGGGGCGAGGTCGTTGTAGACCCAGTCCGGATTCGCCTCGAGCGCCCGCTCGACCATGTAGCCGTCATTGTTGAGGACAAAGATGATCGGCTTTAGTCCATAGCGTCCCATGGTCCCGACGGCGGTGGCGGTCAACTGGTGCGAGCCTTCACCGGTGAAAAGCACGGTCCGTCTCGACGGGTCGGCCAGGGCGATTCCCAGTGTGGCCCCGGTAGCCCAGCCGATCGAGCCCCATAAGATTGCACTGTGCGTCTCCGCGCCCTGGGGAAGCGGGAGCGGAAAAATCCCCGAGCTCGAGCTGCCGCTTTCGAGGACAATTCGATCCATCGGCTTGAAAAAGTCTCGATAACGGGGATACAGTTCCGCCGCGGTGATCGGGTCGTCAGGCTTGCCGCCCGGTTTCGTCGGAGCCTGCGGACGCGGCGCCGAGTATCCGAAGTTCTTGCGAACCGACCTGGCCAGCATTTCAAAGACATCGCCCATTCGGACAGGGTTATAGATTCGGTTCCCGATGCGGACATGGTCGACTTCGATGGTCACAAGCTTCTCGGGCGCGAGCTGGCTCGAATAGGCGCCCGTGTTGATCTCGTTAAAATTGACGCCGCCAGCGTCGATGACCAGGTCGGCACCTTCGATTGCTTCGAGGAGGTGGGAGGACGAACCTGCTCCGGAATAGGTGCCAACGAATTGGGGGTGCGTCTCCGAGAGGACGCCCTTCTCCATCGGCATCACGGCAAACGGGCAGCCCAGTGTCTCGATCAACGCCTGGAGCTTGTCCTGGAGCTTGAACCGCGAGACGGTGTAGGCGGGGAGGATGGCGACGGATCGGGCGGATTGAATCCGCTCGGTGATCGCTGCAACGGCCTTGGCCAGGTCGGGGCCGCTTGCGGGCTTTGGATACGGGGTCGGCGCCGATAGCCGTGACCGGCGTGACGGCATAGTCGGAGGCGACGAGGATGTAGGCGGGCCGGCTCTCCGCCCGCGCCGTGGCGATCAGCCGCTCCATTTCGTGGGCGCAGTTGTCGGGAGTGATAACCGCCGAAACGCACGCCGCCTGCGCCGAGATGTTCGCGAAGTTCTGGAACACCCCGTCGCCGAGCGTGTGGTGGATGATCTTGCCGACCCGCTGCTTGCGCATCGTCGGCATGCCGACCAGGTGGAAGACGCACGACCGCTCAGCCTTGGCCCCCATCACGCCGTTGAGCGCGGACAGCTCGCCGACGGCGTACGTGGTCGAGAGCAGCGAGCAGCCCCGTACGCGGGCGTAGCCGTCGGCCGCGTACGCCGCGTCCAGCTCGTTCGAGCAGCCGATCCAGCGGATCGCCTCGCTCCGCACGACTGCATCGTCGAGTTTGAAGGCGAAGTCACCCGCAACGCCGAAGCAGTCAGTGATCCCCTCGCGTGCGAGCCGCTGGACGATGTAATCGGCCACAGTTAGTTGCTTACTCATTGGATCTCTCCTTTCGTCTCTGAATAACGAAGCGTGGGCGGTGGACAACGAATCTGCTACCTTTAGCGAAGGCATGAGTCTCGGCTGCTCACTCAGCAATGCTTGCTGGATAGTGAGATATTGCTGTCGGCTCCGCGGCAGATTGGTGTGAGGCCGGGACGGGAACATCGTATTGTGCTTGTCCGTTTCCACGGAGCTTCCACGTGATGAAGCTCGTCAGCAGCTCGACGGTGAACAGGTCATCGACCCGGTTCAACTGACGGTCGAACTCCAGATCCCTGAAGTTGGCGTAGGGCATCCGGAGGCGCAGCGCGGTCAGACCCTCGTCGGTCAGTCGGCCGTCCCGAGCGAAAACCGGGTCATCCGGCGAGATGGGATCCGGGAACAACTCGTTGCGTTCGATCTTGATGCTGAATTCACGCTCCAGCCGGAACACGATATCCAGGAAGTCGATTGACTCCGCCCCCAGGTCTCCTTGCAAGGTGGCGGAGGGGATGACGTCGTCTTCCTCGACGCCCAGCGACTGCACCAGCACTTTCGTGACCCGCGCATGAACTTCGTTTGCGTCCGTCATGGTCTGGTCCCTTCTCGACAAATTGAAGCGAACAAAAGGTGCCTGCGGTTCTCCTGGATCTCGCTTGGCGGTCCACTGTCCCTTTCAAGGTAAGCAACAAGTGCGTCAATCCCGCGAACTCTGGCTTGCACGGGGAGTGGCGTGCTCGCCCAGGCTGTGGCCCACGAGGACCATTTGGTCGAGGGCAGCGTCCGTGCCATCGGCATCGAAGACTCGACGCGCCCGCCGCAGCGACTGCCGCAGTAAGTGGGCCGAGTAGGGGATCGAGTCGCCGCTGGCGTAGCGAAAGGTCCAGAATTGAAACCTTGTTCGGATTGCAAGGTCGCTCTCAAGGTCCTCGATCATCCGGTCGCAGTTCCGCGGGCTGCCCCAGAGACCATGAACAAACACGACAGGGATCTTGCCCCGCTCGTAAGCCCGGTGCGTCTCGAGCCGGGCCAAGTCATCTCCCCCCAGCTCGTCGGCCGGCCGTAGGGCGGCCGTGCGATCAGAATTGATCACGACCCCGGGCGAATCGCCGGCTGCGCTGGCTGAGGTTACGACGAGCACCACCCCAGCCGCCCAGGAGCAACGAGACCCGGTGATCATCTCAATGTCCCTGTTCAATCGCGTCCCGCTTCGTGGCTTTCAACGCTTTCACTATGACTAAGCGTGAAAGCAAGTCATCGGCCACTGTTCGGTCGGCCGACTCGCCCATCGAGGCGCTCGTGCGCGGGCCGGCGAGGTACCCTTCCGCTTCCGCGGTGCGCGGGGCGGAGAGCCCAAGGTCGCGGAGTTTCTGCTTCCAGCATCCCAGGGCACGAGCCGATGTTGACTTCGCGTAATCGCTGATTGGGAGCTCAATGACCTGGCCCGACGCTTAGATAATTAGCCGTCCGCCGGGGAGCTGTACGAGGGGATCGCGCTGTCACCGCCCAGCAGCGTCTCCAGACTCACCCCTAACGGCCTGCGCATGCTCCAGGCGATCGAGGATCTCCCTGAAGAAGAGCGGGAAGCCTTCGACCTCGTGCGCATCCAGGGGATGACGCAGGTCGAGGCCGCGGAGGTGCTGGGCGTGTCGAACAAAACCGTGCAGCGACGGCTGAATCGTGCGCTTCTGATTCTATCGGAGGCGCTCGATGACCTCCGGCCCGGCCGACGAGCTGCCGCGCAAATCATAACGATCGATCCCGGCCAACTTCGACTTTCCGCGAGACGAGCCCAGTACGGGACCGGGGTGGAGAATCCTTTGATGTCGGGCGATCCGCGAGTGCAAGACCTGCTCGAGGAGATTCTCGAATCGCGGCGTACGCCAGAGGAAGTCTGTCAGACCTGCCCGGAGTTGCTGCCCGAGGTCCGTGATCGCCTGAGGCGCCTTCGCGAGCTCGAGGCCCAGGTCGACTCGTTGTTCCCGACGCCGGGATCAGCAACGGGCCTGTCGAGCCGCTGGACGGAAGGTGCCCCGAGATTTCCGGCTACGACGTCCAGGCGATCCTCGGGCGCGGCGGGATGGGCGTCGTTTACAAGGCGCGGCACTTGCGCTTGAACCGCGTCGTCGCTCTCAAGATGCTGCAGGCCGGCGCGTACGCCGGAGCCGCACGAGCGGGCGCGGTTCCAGCGCGAAGCGGAGGTGGTGGCGGGGCTGCGCCACGCGAACATCGTGCAGGTTTACGATGTGGGCGACCATGAGGGGTGCCCGTTTTTCACGATGGAGCTGCTGGAAGGGGGCAGCCTGGCGCAGGCCCTCGCGGGCACGCCGCAGCCGGCCCGCCAGGCGGCCGCGCTCCTGATCACGCTGGCCGAGGCCGTGCAGGCGGCGCACCAGGCCGGCATCGTGCACCGCGACCTGAAGCCGGGCAACATCCTGCTCACGGCCGAGGGCACTCCCAAGGTCGCCGATTTCGGCCTGGCGCGGCATTTCGAAGCTGAGCCGGCGCTGACCTTAAGCGGCACTCGGATGGGCACTCCCAGTTACATGGCCCCCGAGCAGGTGATCGGAAAAGCGGGAACGATCGGGCCGGCCACGGACATCTACGCCCTCGGTGCCCTGCTCTATGAAATGCTCACCGGCCGGCCGCCGTTTCGAGGAGAGACGGCGGCCGAAACCGAGCGGCAGGTGGTCCATGATGAGCCGGTCGCACCCACACGATTGAACCCGAAGGTGCCACGAGATCTCGAGACGATCTGCTTGAAGTGCCTGTCCAAGGAGCCGCAACGTCGCTATGCCAGCGCCGCGGCACTGGCCGATGATCTGAGACGGTTCGGCGAGGGCCGGCCGATCCAGGCCCGGCCCGTGGGCTGGCGGAGAGCGTTCCTGGCGCTGGTGCCGGCGCAACCCAACGGTGGCGGCGCTGCTGGTCACGGCGCTGGCCCTGGTCGGGCTGGCTAGCGGCGGCGCGGTGTGGCTCGTCCAGCAGCGGGCCGAGCTGCGCAACGAGGTCGTCACGACCGTGGCTCAGGCCGTGAGTCTCCGCCAGGGGTTCCACTTCCACGAAGCCCGGCAACTGCTGGAGCAGGCCCGGCAGCGGGTCGAGCGGGCGGGGCCGGACGACCTGCGCCGGTGGGTGGACCAGGCCAGGGCCGACGTGAATCTGGCAGAGCGCCTGGACGATGCGCGAACCCAGGCGGCCAAGCTCGTGGACACGGACGGGATATTCGACCCGGCCGCGGCCGAGCCGCTGTATGTGTCGGCGTTCGCGGATGCAGGGTTAGGTCGAGACGGAGACGACAGCGCGGCTGTTGTGGCGGCCGTGCGGGCAAGGGCGGTGCGCGCGGAAATCGTCGCTGCACTGGATGACTGGGCAAGCTTGACTCCGGACCTCCGGCGGCGGGAATGGCTCCTGGCAGTGGCCCGTGGCGCCGACCCGGACGGGGTCCGGGACCGCCTGCGCCAACCGGAGCTGTGGCTGGACGCCGCCCGGCTAACGCGTGTCGCCAGGGAGCTAAGGGTGGCCGAGTTGTCCCCGCAGTTGGCGACCGCTCTGGGCCGGGTTTCGCGCAAGAGCGGCGGCGAGGCGATCGCGCTGCTCACCGCCACGCAGAATCGTTTCCCGCAGGACTTCTGGGTGACCTTCGAATTGGCGTGGGCGCTCAACCAGGAGCGGCGGTGGGACGAGGGCCTCGGCTATTTCCGTGCGGCCCTGGCGCTGCGGCCCGATTCCAGTGCAGCCTACAACGGCCTGGGCGAGATCCTGCGCTCCATGGGCCGAGTGGACGAGGCGATCGACCCCCTGGAGCAAGCTCTCCGGCTCGACCCCAGGAATATGTTGGCACACTACCATCTCGCCTTCGCTCTCTACTCCAAGGGCCGGCTGGATGGTGCGATCGACCACTTCCAACAGGCCCTCAGCATCGACCCCAAATCCGCCGCGCTTCACAATAATCTCGGCATGGCCCTGCAAGATCGTGGCCGGCTGGACGAGGCCATCGAACACCTGCAGCAAAGCGTCAGCATCGACCCCAAGTCTGCGTTCGGCCAGTTCAATCTCGGTATGGCGTTGTACACCAAGGGGCGGGTGGACGAGGCCTTCGGCCACCTGCAGCAAGCCGTCAACCTCGACCCGAATTACACCCTCGCCCACGCGAATCTTGGCCTTCCTTCTACGCGGCAGGGGCCGAGCTGGCGGAGGCCATCGACCACGTTCAGCAAGCCGTCCGGTTGGAGGGCGAGAAGCCAACCGAGATTCGGAGGCGGCTCGTCCTTTACCGGTATGAAGCCGCCTGCGCCAACGTTCAGTCCGCGGCCGGCCAGCGCCCCGAGGATGCGCGGCGAGGCGAGCCGGAGCGAGCCGACAAGCGCCGCCAGGCTCTGGACTGGCTGCGAGCCAACCTGGAGCTGACCGCCAGGCTGCGCAACGACGGCGAGGTGCTGGCATGGTCGCTCGCCACCTGGCTCTCCGACCCGGCCCTGGCCAGCGTCCGTGACCCGGCGGCGCTGGCGAAGTTGCCCGACGCCGAGCGCGAGTCGTGGCAGCGCCTCTGGACGGACGTGGCGGCGAGTATCGCCGCCGACCCGCTAGAGCAAGGGCGAGAGCGGCGCCGCCCGACGGCAATGGGATCGGGCGGTCGCCGGTTATGCGCGAAGCCTGACGCGCGGCCCGACGGAGAGCGGCGACTTCTGGTTCGAGTACGCCGCTCTGTCGCTGCTCTCGGGCGACCGCCCGGCCTACGCCAGGACCTGCGCCCGCATGATTGAGCAGTGCGGCAAGACGGGGGGCCCGCAGGTCCTACCACGTGGCCCGCACCTGCACCCTGGCCCACGACGCCGTCGCCGACGCCTCGCTGCCCGGCCGCCTGGCCGAGAAGGAGCTCAAGGACTCCGCCCGAGAGTTCTGGTCGCTGACCGAGCAAGGGGCCCTGGCGTACCGGGCCGGCCGGTTCCAAGAAGCGGTGCCCTTCTTCGAGCAGAGCCTCCAGGCAAACCCCAGGCCGGGCAACGCCGTGCTCAACTGGCTTTGGCTGGCCCTGGCCAACGCAGCGCCTCGGGAAGGCCGAGGAGGCGCGCCGCTGGCTGAACAAGGCCCAGGCGTGGCTCGATCAGTACCGTGACGGGATGCCGGCCCGTGCGGAAGAGGAATTCGGGCTGCACCTGCACAATTGGCTGGAAGCGCACGTCCTGCGCCGCGAGGCGGAAGCGCTGATTGAGTCCGAAGCTCCCCGAAATGCAACGGAAAGCCGGGAACGCGGCACGCCCCAGAAATGAGCTTGTCTTGACGTGTTCTTCGAATCCGGAAGTACCCTGCCGCGTTTGCCGGCCAGCACCACGGCGAATATCATTGGCTTCATGAACGAGGTCACTCGATGCTTGCGTGCTGTTGAGCAAGGCGACCCAAACGCAGCGGCCCAGCTCTTGCCGCTGGTTTACAACGAGCTGCGCAGGTTGGCAGCGGCCAAGATGGCCACGGAACGGCCCGATCACACACTCGACGCCACCGCCCTGGTGCACGAGGCCTACCTTCGGCTCGTCGGCGACCGAGCCTACGCCGATCATCGCCACTTCTTCCGCGTCGCCGCCGAAGCGATGCGACAAATCCTCATCGATCGCGCTCGCGAGCACCGTCGAATTCGACATGGAGGCGGCAGGGAACGCGTTCCACTCAGCGAAGCCGGGCCTGTTGCCAAGGCACAACCGGACGAATTGCTCGCCTTGGATGAGGCGCTGGAACGATTTTCCGTGGTCGATCCGCTCAAGGCGGAACTCGTGAAACTCCGCTACTTTGGCGGTCTTTCCGAACAAGAGGCTGCCGACACTCTGGGCATCTCGCGGGCCACGGCGAGCCGCTACTGGACGTATGCTCGGGCCTGGTTGATCAACGCGATCGACGGAAAAATCGAATAATCTTCGACCTGGCTGAGGCGCGCGAACTGGAAACGTCGCTTATCGGTGGGGAGCGAGTTTTGAGCGAGGGACCAAGCCATGCCTGAGACCGCGGATCGCACCGGATCTCTCTTCGCCGCCGCCGTGGCAATGACGCCCCAAGAACGTGGAGCCTATCTGGAACGCGAATGCTCCGGCGACCCAGCCCTGCGCGAGCGGCTATTGGCTCTGCTCAAAGCCCATGATCGTGCCGGGCACGTGATCGACCGGCCCGTAAACGGCGACGAGGACCCGACGGCGGGGTACGCCCCGACGAGCGAACAGCCCGGTACGATCGTCGCCGGCCGCTACAAGTTGCTCGAGGAGATTGGCCAGGGGGGCATGGGGACAGTCTGGGCGGCCGAGCAGACGACCCCCGTTCGTCGCAAGGTAGCCCTCAAGCTGATCAAGGCCGGGATGGATTCGCGGAGCGTTTTGGCTCGCTTCGAGGCCGAACGCCAGGCGCTCGCGCTGATGGACCACCCGAATATCGCCAAAGTCCTGGACGGCGGACTGACCGATTCAGGCCGGCCCTATTTCGTGATGGAATACGTCAAGGGCGTGCCGATCACCGAATATTGCGACGCCACGCGACTGAGCGTGGACGAACGGCTGAACCTCTTTGTCCAGGTCTGCTCCGCGCTTCAGCACGCACATCAGAAAGGCATCATTCACCGGGATTTGAAGCCCTCGAACATCCTGGTCGCGCCCTATGACGACAAGCCCGTACCAAAGGTGATCGACTTCGGTCTGGCCAAGGCGATGCATCAATCGCTGACCGAAAAGACGCTGTACACCGCTCATGAGACGGTGCTCGGCACGCCGCTCTACATGTCGCCCGAGCAGGCGCAGCTCAACAACCTCGACGTCGACACGCGCGCCGACATCTATTCACTGGGAGTTTTGCTCTACGAACTCCTGACAGGAAACACCCCCATCGAACGAAAGCGGTTCAAGGAGGCGGCATGGGACGAGATTCGACGGATGATCCGTGAGGAGGAACCGCCCGCGCCGAGCACGCGCTTAAGTTCGACCGACACGCTCCCATCCTTGGCCACATTCCGCCATACCGAGCCGGCGAAGCTCAAGAAGCTGGTGCGCGGCGAGCTCGACTGGATCGTCATGAAAGCGCTCGAAAAGGATCGCACAAGGCGCTACGAGACGGCGAGCGGCTTCGCTCGCGACATTCAGCGTTACCTGGACGACGAGGTTGTTGAAGCACGTCCTCCCAGCTCCGGCTACCGGTTTGGGAAGTTCGTCCGAAGGCACAGGGGGCAGGTGATTGCCGCAGGCCTGGTATTGCTGGCCTTGCTTGTCGGCATTGCCGGCACGACCTGGGGGTTGTTCCGGGAGGCGCATGCCAACGCCCGGCTCGCAGAATCGCTAAAGCGCGAGCAGAAAGCAAACGCCGACCTGGCCGCGGCCAATGTCAAGGTCCAGGCACGCTATGATCTGGCTGTCGAGGCGGTCAAGACATTCCACACGGGTGTAAGCGAAGACTTTCTGCTCAAGGAAGAGAAGTTCAAGGACTTGCGCAACCGGCTGCTGAAGTCGGCGTCGGACTTCTACGGGAAACTCAGCGCCCTTTTGGGAAAGGAGACAGACCTTGCCTCGCGGCGGGCGCTGGCGCAGTCAAACTTCGAGCTAGCCGAACTTACCCTTCAGGTCGGCAGCCCGGAGGCCGCGCTGGAGGCGCACCGGGCGGTGCTGGCGGCTCGGGAGGCATTGGCGACAGAGCCAGGGGCTGACGCCGACGTGATGGTTGACGTCGGGCGGAGCCTGACCGTCGTCGCCTACCTGCTCAATTGGACCGGGAAGGCTGACGAAGCGTTGGCGACGTACCGACGTTCGGAATCGCTGCTGGCGGGCCTAGCGGTCTCTGACCCAGCGGCGCGGGCCGCGCTGGCCGACTGTCGCTCGATGATGGGCCAGTTCCTAATCCAATTGGGAAGGTCCGCCGAGGCATTGGCGGCCGTGAAGCTGGCGCGGGCCGACCAAGAGGCGCTCGCAGCGGTCTCCGGGGCCCCGGCCGCCGCCCGCCGCGACTTGGCGATGACCATTGAACGGCTCGGCCTCATGCTGTGGTGGGGAGGGAAGCCAGCGGAGGCGGCGGCCGAGCTCCGCACGGCCCTGGCGATCCATCAGGAGCTGTCGAACGAGAGTCCCACCGTCCTTGAGTTCCGCCGCAATCCTGCTCGGGGACACTATTACCTCGGCAACGTGCTGGCGGAGACAGGCAACCCGGCGGAAGGGGAGGCCGAAATTCGCGCGGCGGTGGCGATTCTTCAGGAGGTATCGGATCAGAACCCCGCCGTCGCTAGCTACCGTAGAGGACTGGCGAACGACCGGATCACCCTCGGCGACCTCCTGTCGTGGATGGGCCGGCCGGCAGATGCGGAGGCCGAATACTCTGCGGCGCTCTCGCTAATCCATAAACTGCTGGCCGACTCTCCCACCGTCCGCGACTACCACAGTCTCCTCTCGCATTGCCGAACGTGCCACGGCATCCTTCAATTTCAGATGGGCAAGCGCGCAGAGGGAGAAGCCGAGTGCCGCGCGGCGGTGGATCTCTGTCAGACCCTGGCCAACGACAATCCCTCAATAAGCCATCACCGAACCTTCTTAGCCGTGGCCCTGAACAACATGGGAGATATCGTCCGCGCGCTCGGCAGGGCGGCCGAGGCCAAGGCGATCTACGAGCGCGGGGCTGCTGTGGAGGAACTGCAGATCCAGGCGGATCCGACGACGAGAATAGACAACCGATTCAATCTGGTTTGCTCGATCCGGCGGCTTGGGATGTCCCTCCGCGATCTCGGCGATCCAGCTGGCGCGGCGGCCAAGGCCCGTCGGGCGCTGGGTCTGTGCGGCCAGCTCGTGCCGCGGTCGGGAGTGCATTTGTTCGAGACAGCCTGTTGTCACTCGGCGCTCGCGGGACTGGCCGGTCGGGCCGGATCGGGCGTCTCGACAGCCGAGGGAGAAATGGAGGCCGCCAGAGCGATGGAATGGCTGGGCCGGGCCGTTGCCAACGGATACCGCAATACCAATCAACTCCGCATCGAGTCGGCCCTCGACCCCCTCCGCGACCGCCCCGACTTCAAGAAGCTGATGACGGAGCTGGAGAAAAACGCTCCGCCACACCAACAGAAGAAGTGACGTCGCGAAGCGTCATCAAATTCTACAGACGGAGTGAAGCAGTCATTTTCGACCTGTGTGAGGCGCGCGAGTTGGAAAAGTCGCTTATCGGTCGGAAGCGAGTCTTGACCGAAGGACGAACCATGCCCGAGACCGCCGATCGCATCGAATCTCTCTTCGCCGCCGCCGTGGCGCTGCCGCCTGAGGAACGTGGGGCGTATCTGGAACGCGAATGCGCCGGCGATCCCGCCCTGCGCGATCGGGTATTGGCTCTGCTCACGGCCCATGACCGCGCCGGTCACGTGATCGATCGGCCCGTGGACGGCGACCCAGACCAGACGGCGGGCTACGCCCCGGCGAGCGAACAGCGTGGCACCATCATCGCCGGACGCTACAAGTTGCTCGAGGAGATCGGCCAGGGGGGCATGGGGACAGTCTGGGCGGCCGAGCAGACGACGCCCGTTCGCCGCAAAGTAGCGGTCAAGCTGATCAAGGCCGGTATGGATTCACGTGCCGTTCTGGCTCGATTCGAGGCCGAGCGCCAGGCGCTGGCGCTCATGGACCACCCCAATATCGCCAAGGTGTTAGACGGCGGACTGACCGATTCAGGCCGGCCCTATTTCGTGATGGAATACGTCAAGGGTGTGCCGATCACCGAATACTGCGACGCCACGCGGCTCAGCGTCGAGGAGCGGTTAAACCTCTTCGTCCAGGTCTGCTCTGCGCTCCAGCACGCTCACCAGAAAGGCATCATCCACCGAGACCTGAAGCCCTCGAACATCCTGGTCGCGCCTTATGACGACAAGCCCGTACCCAAGGTGATCGACTTCGGTCTGGCCAAGGCAATGCATCAATCGCTGACCGAGAAGACGCTGTACACAGCCCATGAGATGGTGCTGGGCACTCCGCTGTACATGTCGCCTGAGCAGGCCCAGCTCAACAACCTCGACGTCGACACGCGCGCCGACATCTATTCACTGGGCGTCTTGCTCTACGAGCTCTTGACCGGCACCACCCCCATCGAACGAAAGCGGTTCAAGGAGGCGGCATGGGACGAGGTTCGGCGGATGATCCGTGAGGAGGAACCGCCCGCGCCGAGCATGCGCTTAAGTTCGACCGACACGCTCCCATCCTCGGCCACGTTCCGTCATACGGAGCCGGCGAAGCTCAAGAAGCTGGTGCGCGGCGAGCTCGATTGGATCGTCATGAAGGCGCTGGAGAAGGACCGCACTCGGCGGTACGAAACCGCGAACGGCCTCGCCCGCGACATCCAGCGTTACCTGGACGACGAGGTCGTCGAAGCGCGTCCTCCCAGCGCGGGCTACCGGTTTGGCAAATTCGTCCGCCGGCATAGGGCCCAGGCGATGGCCGCGGGTTTGGTGTTCCTGGCATTGCTTGCTGGCATCGCCAGCACCACCTGGGGATTAGTCAGGGAGGCGCGTGCCAACGCTCGACTTGCGAAATCACTCGTCCGGGAGCAGAAGGCGAACACTGATCTGTCAGCGGCCAACGTCAAGGTGAAGGCACGCTACGATCTGGCTGTCGACGCGGTCAAGACGTTCCACACGGGCGTGAGCGAAGACTTTCTGCTCAAGGAAGAGAAGTTCAAGGAGCTTCGCAACCGGCTTTTGAAGTCGGCGTCAGACTTTTACGGCAAACTCGGCGCGCTTCTGGGCAACGAGACCGACTTCGCCTCGCGGCGAGCGCTGGCGCAATCGAATTTCGAGCTGGCCGAACTGACCCGCAAGGTCGGCCGCCCGGAGGCCGCGCTGGAAGCGCACCGGGCGGTCCTCGCGGCGCGGGAGGCGATGGCGACCGAGCCGGGGGGGGCTGACACGGGTGTAAAGGCCGACGTTGGCCGGAGCCTGAACGCCATCGCCGATCTGCTCGCTTCGACCGGGAAGTCGGATGAGGCGCTGTCGGCTTACCGTCGGTCGGAGTCGCTGCTGGCGGGCCTGGCGGGTTCCGACCGGGCCGCGCGGGCTGCGTTGGCGGCGTGTCGCACGCAGATGGCGTCATTGCTGCGCTATCAGGGCAAGGTCGCCCAAGCGCTCTCGGCCTGCCGGTTGGCACGCCCAGATCAAGAGGCGCTCGCCGCGTTTCCGGGGTCCTCGAATGAAGCGCGTCGCGAGCTCGCGGAGACGGTCGCCAAGGTCGGTTACCTGCTGTGGATGTCGGGCGATTACGACGAGGCCGTGCATGAGCAGCGCGCAGCCATGGCGATCTATCAAAAGTTGGCCGATGAATACCCGGACGTCGTCGATTTTCGGCTCGGCCTGGGTCGCACCCACTTTTATCTCGGCAACGTGCTGCCCCTGACGGGGCGGGCTGCGGCGGGGGAAGCTGAATTCCGCATATCCCTGGAGATCTTTCAAAGTCTAGTGGACGGAAACGCCGCCGTCACGCAATTCCGCAGGTATCTGGGGCTTGGCCGAAGTTATTTCGCCGATGGGCTGTTGGAGATGGGCAGGCCAGCGGAGGCCGAGGCCGAGTGCCGCAAGGCGTTGGCCCTCCTCCAGAAGTTGGTGGACGATGATCCCACGGTCGCCGAATTCCGCAGCATTCTGGCGGGTTGCCACCGCAGCCTCGGCACGATGCTGTTGCAGGCAGGCAAGCTGGTGGAGGCGGAAATCGAGTGCCGCAAGGCGGAGGTGCTCTGTGAGAAGCTGATGGCCGAGAACGCGTCGCTTGGTCAAAATAAACTTATGATTGCAATTGTACTCGGTGGCCTTGGCGACGTGGCCCGCTCATCGGGTCGCGCTGCCGAGGCCAAGTCGTTCTACGATCGGGCAATGGCCTTAGAACAGTGGGTTAAGGACGATCCGACATTCATATTGGGGCGCCACGCAATCGTCTCCTCGACGCGGCGGCGCGGGCTGGCTCTCCGCGACCTCGGCGACCCGGCGGGAGCAGCCTCTGACACGAGGCGGCGCTGCGCATGGCCGACGGGTTGGTGTCGCGTTCGGGCGGCTTCATCTTTGAGCTAGCCTGCTGTCACTCCGTACTTGCGGGCCTGGCCCGGCAGGCCGGATCGGGCGTCCCGGCTGCCGAAGCCGAGGCGGAAGCCGCCAGCGCCATCGAATGTCTGGGCCGGGCCGTTGCCAGCGGCTACCGCAACATCAACCAAATCCGCATCGAGTCGGCCCTCGACCCGCTCCGCGACCGCCCCGACTTCAAGAAGCTCATGACCGAGCTGGAGAAGAACTCCCCAGCGCAGCCAGAGAAGAAGTGACGTCGCGAGACGTCAGCGCACCCCAGGTCGTCAACAATCAAAGCGGCTCGCCAGCGTTTCGCCTGGTCGGTGACGCTAAGCCGACCCGTTCACGCGCCTGGTAGACCCGGCCCGATTCGGACCAAGCGTTAGCGCCGGCCCAGTTCACGTAGGAGTGCGTCAGCCCATTTCGCGTCGGCGGTTTTGAGTGATGGGTCGGGTTCGGCCTTGTAGTCGATGTCATCGTACCCGCCGTTGCGGTAGCATTGCTCCACGATCGTCTGCAGGTCAAGCGGCACATCCGGGTCGGCCGGCCGGAGCGGTATCGAGATCACCGGCAGCCGTTCGACATGGATCAAGAGCGGCTTCGCCGGCGGGGGAACGCCGTTACCCATTTCCGGTGTGCTTTCCGTACCGGTTGGCGGCTCGGCCACAACGGCCGTTGAGCCCGCGACCTGCGATCTCCCAGGCCGTTCGACGACGCGAACATCTGGATAATAATCGCCGCGCAGCGGGTCGGGCACGTCGATGAAGACTCGTTCTTGCGTCCGCGCTCGGAGATCGCCGGGCAAGCGCGGCTGGAGCCAATCGCGGATATACGTGATCGCAGACTGATGAACATCACCCCAATGTCTCTCCAGATATGGGTCCATGCCGGGGAACGGGCTTTTCATGGACTGCGACCTCCCATGTGCTTCCGCTGCCGTCGTGCTCTCTCATTTAATTTAATTGAGTTGGTACGCGCTGACCAGCACGTTGCCGAGAGCGGCCGGCGGAAGTAGCCTCGGGGGCTTGGGAGGGGGAAGGGGCCGAGGTTTTGCGTGACGGGAGTGATGAGACAGGCATCGCAATCCGTGCTCATCATCGCCGTTCACTCGCGCTCATCACATCGCTCGTTGTGCGGGGTCAGTAAGGCGTTGCGTCGACGCATTTACCAGATCCAACCAGGCGGGCCGAGCGCCCGGTCGATGACCGCCGCATGTCCTTCACATCATGGAATCCCGGAGTGATGATTCTGATCAGGTGTTGTGCCCGGAGCGATTGCTATTCGGCGTGATTTTTTAGTTTTCGCATCACCTCTTCCGGGCTACGAAACTCGTATTCCACCTTCTCGCCGCTGTGAACCTTTCGGATCCCCTCGAGAACGATCTTGTCGCCCACACCGACTCCCTTGTTGATGACACAGATGTCATCCATTTCGTGCAGGGGGACGATCTCGCGCCTATGCACCACGTCATCTTTGTCGACGACGTAAACGTACCGCTTGTGGCGAAACTGGTAAATCGCCTGCGTCGGGATGACGGTCGCGTCATGCAACTTTCGGTGGAGCACAATGGTGCCGGTCTGGCCGTGACGCAGCAGGCCGTCCGGGTTCGGAAAATCGGCCCGGCAGGCGATGTTCCCAGTCTCGTTGCTCAAGAACATGGATTTCACGACTCCTTCGGTAATGACAGCGACCAATGCTGGAACGCCGCTCGCGTTTGCCGCGTAAGCGACCGTCGACTCTGCCAAGCCTGTCGGCACAGCCGCTCGAGCGGCGCCGCCGGCGGATGCGGCCGCCAGCGCGGGCGCCGGTGCCACGCCCCGACACACGAGCCGCCCGCGCAGCCTTTTCCTTCCCCGGGCGAGGCGGCTCTTGACGGTTCCGACCGCGCATCCCAGATGTCCGGGTTCCGGGACATCATACCGAATTCCCGGCGTTACCGCTGGTGCCATGCATTCTAGCGGCACCCGTTTCCCGGTTGGCGAACGACGCACGCGGTCCTAACGTTCAACGAAGTGACCGGCGTTGCACCTGGCAGTATAATTCGCTCGGGTAACATCGGGAGATTCGCCAGTGGAACAACTTCGCATCGAAGTCATCGATCGCGTCTACGCTGCGGTTCTGGCGGCCAAAACCCCGGCAGAACGAATTGCGATGGCAAACGCCGCGCATCGAACCGCTCGAACCATCGTGCACAGTCGTGTTCTGCAGCTCCACGCCGATTGGACGGGCGAGGAGCGACACTGCGAATACCTGCGGAGATTATTAGGTCATGGAGCAGATCGATATCTTGCGACACGCCGTTGAAGCGTTGGAGCGTATGAACACCGCATACATGGTTGTGGGGTCGTTCGCCAGCATCGCCTACGGCGAGTCTCGCTTTACTCAAGACATCGACATCGTCGCCGCGTTTCAGTTGAAACACGTCGAAGAGTTGCTGGCGGCGTTTCCACCCGATGACTTCTACCTCAGAAATCTGGCAACAAATCGTGGCGAAAGTCGATGCCCCAGAGCCGCGTCCTGGGCCGGGAACGCCCTGAAGTCGCCCGCGTGCCGCGAGCCTTGAGATGCCCCCGTGAGTTGCTGCCGCAGGTGTATGAGGCAGCGGGACACATGCCCGCGTCTTTCGTTGCCATAAAGCATTTTTCAGAAACGACTCAAGGACCAAGAAATGGAGGCGGCGGGAATTGCACCCGCGTCTCATCTGACTCAAGTGGCTTTCCGCCCAGGATGCCTCGCGAGCAAAGCGCAGCTTTTACGCGTCGTCACGGGTCGGGCTGACCGCCCCCTCGTAGTTGCGCCGGAAAAGCCATACGGCCTCGAGCAACTCATGGTCCGCGGCATCCCATAGGCCACGCCCGTGAAGATCGGTGCACAGCTCACCGACCGCGGCCATCAACTGGCCGGTCCGCATCTCCGGGATAATCTCGCACAGCTCCTGGAGGGCGGCAAACACTGGCTTGTTATAAGCGGGCGTCAGGTCACAGCACACTTCGTAGGAAGGACAGGATTTCGGCGTAAAGGACCGGCTGGAACGCTGCGCGATCGAAGCCTTCCGGATCTTGCGACGGCGGAAAATCCGGACGAGTCATGCTCCGCGGGAACGGGCTCTGAAATGCGTGGTGACCGGCGTTTGGAACGACGCGGTGATCGACTCGTCGCGGGTCGCGGACACCACTCTTAATGAAATCCACCTGCAAATGATCCGCAAATTCGTCCTTTTCCGCTGTTCGCAGAAAGATCGGCACGTCGATATCAGCCAGCGCGCCATCGGACCAGAAGCAGGCGCATGCTGGCGCAAGCAGTACCAGGGCGCGGCCCCGGCGATCTCGCGAAACAGCAACTGGCTGGATTTGCCCACCCACGGTCTCATGCGGACTAGCGATTGGCCGACCGCCCGCGACAGCCAGTGACGTATAACCACCCATGGAATGGCCGATTAGAGCGGCCTTGTCGGGCAAGAGTAGAGCCCCGATGGCTACGTCGGCGAATGCAGCGTCGATCGCAAGACGGATGTGGCGGGGCCGGTTTTCCAAGTTTGCCGCTGTGCCCTCGAGACTGTTGTCGGTGCGGCTGTTGCCGGGATGTTCAGGCAGCGCGACGACGAAGCCCGCTCGCACCAAATAGGCGGCCAGATCGCGATGGGTTAGCGGCGAGCCGCCGCCGCCGTGCGAGATAACCAACAAGGGAAACTGACCACTCTCCGCGGGCGCGTTTATGGCAACCTCGGTCTCATAGGGACCGAAACGCTCGATGCGCTCAGCCGCCCTCGTCGGATAAAGCAACCGCATCGGGATGGGAACGCCCTGCACCGGGTCGTTCACATCCGCTGTACGACAACCAACGTTATAGTCCAACTTACAATACCCTCAATGAGAGCGCCCCTGTCTTGCGCAGGGTTTCTGGGAATCGTGGCGTGAGAGGATTCTTCGGGGGAGAATAGACCAGGTCGTGACAGCCGAGCTGTCACGATCAGGACCCCGAGGAATCGAGACCGATGGGAGGAGTGAAACGGGGACGCATCTAGTTAACGCGTTAGTCGATGCCGACACCCCGACAAAACCTTGATCGACGGGAGTGAGATAGCGATGCGTAGGACATGCAGCGCGGTTCGGCCGCCGCTCACACTGGCGGCCGCTTCTATTCGTCATTTCCCCTGTGGCGGGGAAGCCAGACACCCATCCGGTTGGTTTGAGAAGCCGGAATCCATCCCGGTCGTTTTGAGTTAATGAGGTGCACGACGGCCATCTAGCGTCTGGGCCATTAATGCATGGTCTGGGTGCATGTGATGGAAGACGCCCTTTCGCCGGGGCGGGACATGCCAGCCGCCCATTCGACGATAAGGCATCGCAATCCGTGCTCATCGTCGCCGGTCACGCGCGCCCGTCATCTCGCTCCTTGTCTCGAGTGAAAAACGGGTTGCGTCGACGCATTTGCCAGATCTACCCAAGCGGTCGAGCGCCGGTCGACGAGTGTTGTGCATTTCCTTCGGATCGCCAATTCTTCCCGCGACACACGCACTCTCGATAAAACGGTGGTGGACCGGCCACGGGAACAACTGATCTTCACGAGACGACGGGCGCGTACACATCTGCCATGCGCGCTGGGTTCTGGATCGTCTGCTGCCTCATCCACGAATCGGCCCTTTGCACCTGGGTTCGACCGTCGTCTCCCCCGAGGATCTCGCCTAAGCGGCGGCGCGAGGCGGCGGCGTAGAGGTTCATATCCACGCCCTCGAGCTCTGTGACCGCCTGGGCGAACAAGCTCGCGGCCCGTGAGATCTCGCCCCGGGCCGCGGCGATCCCGGCCTTGATGGGGCAGGCGAGCGCCTTCGACCACGGCATGCCCTCGCGATCCAGCCGCCGGGCGTCGCGAAGGGCGGCGCGGAGAAGCGCGCCCCGATCGCTCACGCCCAGGGCGGCTGCCAGCGCACAACGAGCTCGCCGCTCGTAGAAGAAGATCCGAATCTTCTGATGAAGATGTGCTAGGTGCGATCGAGCCAACATCGGTGCGTACTGCGTCGTGACGAAGCTCCAGGCGCTTTGACCATCACCTCGGTAGAGCTTGTTCTGGACCTCCGCTCCGCACCACTCGTTGTGCTGGACCTGAAACCCCTGCCGGGTCCACTCGCCGAGCGCGTCGCGCAAAGTGGCTTCGGCGCCATCGGGGTCGTCCGCCGCGAGGCGAAGCGTTGACATGAGCATGGTGTTCAAGTTGGTGACGACATGGCGGTCGCCCCGTTCCCGAGCCTCTTTGAGAACAACCGGCCAGCGCCGGCCCAGCTCGGCGATCTCGCCCCGGAACTGGAGAGCCCAGAGAGAAAGGACCACGGGCGTGTCGATTTCAACCGTCAGCGTCACGCCGGTACAATGAGTGCGAAAGATGTCGACGGCACGGTCCAAGTGCTCGCCTCCCCGCTTCCACTCGCCACACATGTATGCCGCGATCCCCTGCGGTAGTGAGACCCCGGCCCAGATGTATGGCGTATCGAGCCGGCGGGCGATCGTCTCGATCAACTGCACGAGTTCGGCGACGCGGCGCCGGCTCGGCCCGCCCGCGATCGACGCAAAACTCGCTTCCATCGCCAGGGCTCGGGCAATCCGGTACGGCTCGCCCACATTGAGCGCCAGCAGGAGGTTTTGGACCTGGAACGCCGCTCCGCGGATCGGGTCAATGATCGCCAGGCCGGTAGCGACAGTCCAACTCGCTTCGAGACGGGCGAGCGCCTGCGGCGAGACGTCGGAGATCTCGCGCGAGCGATATCCGAGCCCGCGCAGCGCAGCCGGATTCGATTGATGACGAGCGACGCGATTGGCGCAGCGGAGTGGCCGGGAGAGACATGCCGACGTGTCTCAGTACGTCAGTGAGCTCGGCAAGCCCTTCGTCGAGGTGGCCGGTGACCAGGAACTGCATCGCGGCGCGGCGACGGAGCTCGAGTGATTCGTTATTGGCGGCTCCGACAGCGGCGGCGAGATATTCGCGCGCCGCCTCGGGGCCGTGCCCGGCGTATGCCAGCGCGTCGGCGCGCGCGGTCCGCAGCCGGCGCCCTAGGGCGTCGTTCGCCGGTAAGAGATCGAGAGCCGTCTGGTAGAGCCTGGCGGCGCGGATGAAGGCCAGCGCCTCTCCCGCCTGCGCGGCGGCCTGCGCGTAATAGAGGCCCGCTCGCTCAAGTTCCCCCGCGCCGTGCAAGTGCACGGCCAGGACCTCGGGATCGGACCGTCCAGACGACTCGAGCACCTGCACCAAGCGGCGGTGATGCGCTGCCAAGGTCGCAGGTGCGAGGTGAGCGACCACGGCCTCGCGCACGCGGTCGTGGTAGGTCTCGATCTCGCTTTGCTCCGCTGGACCGGTACTGCGGATCAGCCGACCCGATCGCAACAATGGCGTTGCCCTTTGGTCGAAGAAGTCCAGGCGGGCAGCTCGCGCCGCATCGCCCTGGTCCAGCGGTCGACCGGAAACGGCGACAACCTCGAGCAGGCGCCGCGCTTCCTCCGGCAAGCGGCGCACCCGCGCCCAGAGCATCTCGTCAAAGGCAATTTCGCTTGACCCCGGCGCCCGCTTGAAGAATCCGGCATCGGCCTGCACATAGCGCACCAATTCGTCGATGAAGAACGGGTTACCCCCGGACTCGCGCGCGATGGCCTGGGCGTGGATGGCGGACGACTCATCCTCGCTGCCTAATAGCGCCAGCGCCAGTGCCTGGGCATCGGCGGGCGCCAGCGGCTCCAGGGCCAGCACCCGACGGTCGCCGCCGGCCGGCCCCCCTGCCGGTGCGCCGACCAGCGTTTGCAGGAGCGGGCTTTTGACCGCATCGTCGCTGCGGTAACAGCCTAGAAGCAACAGTCTCGGTGCGCCGGGCGGCTCAAGCAGCTCGGAGAGCAGAGCGGCACTGTCGATGTCGCCCCATTGCAAATCATCAATCGCCAGAACCAAAGGACGTCGATTTCCTAACCGGATCAAGAGCTCGCGCAGGCGCGAAAGGCACGGCGGCGCAACTCCCTCGGGTCGGGCACGTCCGCGCCGCCCTTTGGCGCTCTTCTCATGGCTTCCGCTTTGCGCAGCACGGGGAAAACCCGGACCAGCGATCGAATGTCGTCGGGCAGGAGCGCCTGCGCCTCCCAGTACGGCAGTCGGTTGAGGTATCGACTCAGGGCATCGACGACGCTGTTGAGCGCCTTGTAGGGAACCGACTCCTGCTCGTAGCACCGGCCTGCCAGAACGATGGCCTGGTCGCGGCCGTTGAGATCGTCCAGGAAGCGCCGGACCAGGGCGGTCTTGCCGACACCCGAAGGGCCGTGGATGTAGACGGCGATGGTCCGTCCCCGGCCCACATCGGCGAATGCGGCCTCCACGGCCTCGAGTTCTCGGGTGCGGCTGACCAAGGGCGCGTGCTGATGCCCGGGCGGCTGGCAGAGGATGGCCGGCGTGGGCTCGCTCGCGAGGCTCCCCAGGCGGCGGAGCACGTCGCGGCCCGCGGGCCGCGCCTGGGGGTCCGTTCGGAGGAGGTCGACGCACAGCGCATTCAGGTCGTCGGGAACCCCGGGTACCAGCTCACAGGGAGCGCGCGGCTCGAACCGTTGCTTGTCCCGCAGTACGTCTCCCGGAGAGCCCTGAAAGGGCGTTTGGCCGGTGAGTGCCTGGTAGAGCATCGAGCCGAGGCTGTACCAGTCGCTGGCCGGGGAGACGGGCCGTCCTGCCGCCTGTTCCGGGGCCATGTAGTCGCTGGTGCCGAGGAGGTACGGCACCTCGCTCCGGTGCAACCCCGACGCCTCCAAGTTGGCGGCGAGTCCGAAGTCGAGGATCACGAGCCGGCCCTGCCCGGTCACCAGCACGTTCGGGGGTTTCAAGTCGCGGTGGAGCATGCCCGCCCCGTGGAGGAAGGCCACCCCCTCGGCCAGTTGCAAGAGGGCGATTCGCAACCGGTCCAGGGCAGCCGGAGGTAGGCCGGATCCCGCATCGAGTGACACGCGGGGATCCGCCCCGGACTGCTCCGGGTCCAACGGTGCGCCGTCGGCGACCGCGTGCGTGGCCGATCCCGGCGCCCGGGCAATGATGGGCTCGGCGGTCGCGCCAGGTCCACGGTCGTCGGCGCGACCGGGTCCGGCCGATCGGTCCCCGATCGCACGTAGCGCAGGAAATCGACCCCCTCGATGAGTTCCATGGTGAAGAACCAGATCGATCCGTCCGTGGCCAGCTCATGGAGGGCGACGAGGTTGGGATGGGACACATCGGCCAGGGTCCGGAACTCTTGCTTGAAGCGGCGGATCGCCTCGGCATCGGCGCGCCTCATGGTCTTGAGGGCCACCGCCACGCCGCGCCCTCGTCGAACGCCCGGTAGACGATCCCCATGCCGCCCCGGCCCAGGACGCCCAAGATCTCGTAGCCGGGGATGCTGGGATACGCCCCGGGGCCGTCCGCCCGGGCGGAGCCGCTCTCCACGGCCAGCGTCGCCCGAGTCGCGGCCGGGGTGGGGTCGCCGTCCATCTCGCGGTGGAGCTCGATCTGGAGCTTCAGCTCCTCGGCGTGCTGGGGGAAGCGGCGGAGGAACTCCTCCAGCGGCGGCCGCTCGCCCTGCTCCTCGCGGAGCAGGTACTCGGCGAAGATCAGGTCGATGGCCGACGCGGCGTGGTCGCGGACGGCCGGGAAAGCGTCGAGGTAGTCCTCGGCCGGCACCCACTGGCCGAGCCGACGGCGCTCGGCCTGGTCGACCCGCAGGGCCATGACGATCTCTTCTGGATCGCGCACGCCGGCCTGCTCGAGGAAGTCCGCGACGCGGGGCTGCTGCCCCTGCCGCCAGAGGCTCCACATCCGCCGGGCAGGATCCGGGTCGTCGGGCCCGTCGAGGTCGCGAGGCCGGGATGTCGGCGTCCGGTGTTGCGTCGCGTCACTCATGGCCGGCCTCACTCTCCCGGCCGTGCCGGTGCGAAGACGTCGGCGGGCAGCTCGCCGGTCGGGCCGGCCAGGACCGCCTCGGCCTCGCGAAGGAAAGCCTGGTCCTCCGCGCTGGCGGCGGCCTGGGAATCCCTCAGGACCGCGCGCAGATGGTTCAAGGTCGCGCGGCCGGTTTCGGCCCGCCCCAGCCGGTGAAGGGCCATGGCGAGGAAAGCCAGGTCGGTCGGCCGGCAGTTGCCGTTGAGCTGGTTCGAGCGCGTCAACGTGAACAGGGCTCTCTCGTACTGCCGAGCGCGGTACTGGGCGACTCCCAGCGTGTTGAGGTGATCACCGTTGTCCGGCTCGTACTCGCAAGCCTTCTCCGCATAGCGCAAGGCGCGTTGGTACTCGGCAGGATCGCCGCCGGGTTTGCCGGCCACGGTCCAACACCGGGAGTTGAGTGCACGGGCTGACTCGGGCCAGCTTCGCGCCAGATCGATCGCACGATCTCGGATTTCGGGGAGGAGCCCTCGCTGTCCGAGTACCGCCGCCACCACCTCCTCGCGGAGCCGACCCTCCCGAATTAGCGGATCGACCACGAGCTCAGCTTTCTGAAGCTCGCGCGTCTCCCAGGAGCCGTCGGCGAGCTTCAGTGCCCGTCCGCGCACCTCCTCCGTGACCGTCGGATCGCGATAGATCCGAACGCGGAGATCGGCCGACGAGACAGCCCGCTCGACCAGGAAGCGGACAAGGCCGACGGCCTCGCGGTGGTGCGCCGGTCGGAGCTGATCGGTCTCGCATCCCAGAGCCGCACGGTCCCGTCGTAGCCCGCTGAGGCCAGCACCCCGCCGTCCGGCGCGAATGCCATGGACCAGACCATGCCCTGGTGTCCGCGCAGCGAGGTGATCTCGCGGCCGGTGGGTACGTCCCAGAGCCGCACGGTCCCGTCGTAGCCCGCGGAGGCCAGCACCCCGCCGTCCGGCCCAAACGCGACCGACAGGGCCCAGCCCTGGTGTCCGCGCAGCGAGGCGGCCTCGCGGCGCCCGGCCACGTCCCAGAGCCGCACCGTCCCGTCCTTGCCCGCCGAGGCCAGCACCCGGCCGCCCGGCCCGAACCTTACGGACTGGACCGAGCCCTGGTGTCCCCGGAGCGAGGTGATCTCGCGGCCGGTGGGCACGTCCCAGAGCCGCACCGTCCCGTCCTTGCCCGCCGAGGCCAGCACCCCGCCGTCGGGCCCGAACGCCACGGACCTGACCCCGCCCTGGTGTCCGCGGAGCGCGGCGGCCTCGCGGCGCGCGTCCACGTCCCAGAGCCGCACCGTCCCGTCCTCGCCAGCCGAGGCCAGGACCCGCCCGTCTGGCCCGAACGTCAGGGACAGCACCCCGCCCTGGTGTCCGCGGAGCGCGGCGGCCTCGCGGCGCGCGTCCACGTCCCAGAGCCGCACCGTCCCGTCCTCGCCAGCCGAGGCCAGGACCCGCCCGTCTGGCCCGAACGTCAGGGACAGCACCCCGCCCTGGTGTCCGCGGAGCGCGGCGGTCTCGCGGCGCGCGTCCACGTCCCAGAGCCGCACCGTCCCGTCCACCGCCGCCGAGGCCAGCACCCGGCCGTCCGGCCCGAACGCCACCTCCCAGACCGCGCCTTGGTGTCCGCGGAGCGCGGCGGCCTCGCGTCCGGCGTCCACGTCCCAGAGCCGCACCGTCCCGTCCACCCCCGTCCAGGCCAGCACCCGGCCGTCCGGCCCGAACGCCACCGACTCGACCGAGCCCT
Organism: uncultured Isosphaeraceae bacterium; assembly: GCA_963830625.1. GTDB lineage: Bacteria > Planctomycetota > Planctomycetia > Isosphaerales > Isosphaeraceae > CAWHMZ01. The sequence goes on from CAWHMZ010000012.1 coordinate 408,307, forward strand.
GGTGTCCGCCGAGCGAGGCGGCCTCGCGGCTCGCGTCCACGTCCCAGAGCCGCACCGCCCCGTCCTCGCCCGCCGAGGCCAGCAACCGGCCGTCGGGCCCAAACGCCACCTCCAAGACCGAGCCCTGGTGTCCGCGGAGCGCGGCGGCCTCGCGGTGCGCGTCCACATCCCAGAGCCGCACCGTCCCGTCCTTGCCCCCCGAGGCCAGTGCCCGGCCGTCGGGCCCGAACGCCACGGACCAGACCAAGCCCTGGTGTCCGGCGAGCGACGCGATCTCGCGTCCGGCGGCCACGTCCCAGAGCCGCACCAGCCCGTCCCGGCCCGCTGAGGCCAGTACCCGGCCGTCCGGCCCGAATACCACGGAACCGACCGGGCCCTGGTGTCCACGGAGTGAGGCGGCCTCGCGTCCGGCGGGCACGTCCCAGAGCCGCACCGTCCCGTCGTCGCCCGCTGAGGCCAGCACCCGGCCGTCCGGCCCGAACGCGACCGACAGGGCCCAGCCCTGGTGTCCGCGCAGCGAGGCGGCCTCGCGGCGCGCGGCCACGTCCCAGAGCCGCACCGTCCCGTCCTTGCCTGCCGAGGCCAGCACCCGGCCGCCCGGCCCAAACGCCACATTCAAGACCGAGCCCTGGTGTCCGCGGAGCGCGGCGGCCTCGCGGCGCGCTGCCACATCCCAGAGCCGCACCGTCCCGTCCACGCCCGCCGATGCCAGCACCCGGCCGTCCGGCGAAAACGCCACCTCGCTGACCGCGCCCTGGTGTCCGCGGAGCGAGGCGGCCTCGCGACCGGCGGCCACGTCCCAGAGCCGCACCGTCCCGTCCTTGCCCGCCGAGGCGAGCGCCCGGCCGTCGGGCCCGAACGCCACGGAGTTGACCGACCCCTGGTGTCCGATCACGACTCGGAGTTCCGGCTGGAATGCGTTGTCGAGGTAAAACCATCCCCAGCCGCGCAGATCGGGCTCCCCCTCCTGCTTCGCAGTGAGGTCGGCCAGACGGTTCCGGGCCAGCTCGACGTTCCCGTCGTCCCAGTCGCGCTGGGCCAGGTTGAGCTCGGCGATGGATCGAAGCCGCTCGCTCCAGTCGCGCTGCCGGCGGGTCTCAGCGGTCTGGTCGTTCGCCCGTGTGGCCTCCTGTCTGGCCAAGCCAGCCGCCTGGTTGGCCCGAACGGCGAGGGCCAGCGAGAATGCCGTCCCCGCGATCAGTGAGGCGGTCAAGAGCGCGCCCATCGCGGCGATCCCTTTGTTCCGGCGGCACCATCGCCAGGAACGCTCCATCGCCGTGCTCCGCCGCGCCAGGATCGGCCGACCCTCCAGGTAGCGCCGCAGGTCGTCGGCCAGCGCAAGGGCACTGGCATACCGCCGACCCGACTCCTTCTCCAGGCACTTCAGGCAGATCGTCTCGAGGTCGCGCGTCAGCCGCGTCCGCAAGCGCGACGGTGCCACCGGCTCCTCGTGCACCACCTGCCGCAGCGTCTCCAGCGGCTCCTCCGCCTTGAACGGCGGCCGGCCCGTCAGCATCTCATAGAGGATCGCGCCCAGGGCGTAGACGTCGGTCGCCTCGCCGACCGACCGGTGCGAGCCGGCCGCCTGCTCGGGCGACATATAGCTGGGTGTGCCCAGCAGGTCGCCGGTCTGGGTCCGCAGCGACGCGCCGCCGATGATCAGCTTGGCCAACCCGAAGTCGGTCACCTTCGGCGTCCCGTCGTCGGCCATCAGGATATTTGCCGGCGACAGGTCGCGGTGCACGACACCTAACCGGTGCGCCGCGTGGATGGCCCGCGCCAGCGCCTCCGTCGTCCGTGTCGCCCACTCGGCCGGCTGGGGCGTGCCGGCGAGGGCCTGCGCCAGCGACCGGCCCTCGACCAGCTCGAGCACCAGGAACGGCGCCCGGCGTGCTGGCCGACGCCGTGGATCTGGACGATGTTGGGGTGCCGCAACCGCGCCATGGCCTCGACCTCGACCCGGAATCGCGCCGCGGCGTCCGGGCTGGCCAATGCGCCGGCGATGAGCATCTTCAGGGCCACGGGGCGCTTCAGCTCGGCCTGCCAGGCGCGGTAGACGATCCCCATGCCGCCCCGGCCCAGGACGCCCCGGATCTCGTAACCCGGGATCTCGGGATAGCCGGTGGCGCGGTCCGCCGGGGCGGTGCCGACCTCCACCGCCAGCGGCGCCGCGGTCCCGGGCCGGGTGGCGGTCGGGGCGCGACCGCCGTCGATCTCGCGGTGGAGCTCGATCTGGAGCCTCAGCTCGTCGGCGTGCTCCGGGAATCGCCGCAGGAATTCCTCCAGCGGCGGCCGCTCGCGCTGCTCCTCGCGGAGCAGGAACTCGGCGAAGACGAGGTTGACGGTGGCTGCGGGGTCGTCGCGGACGGCCGGGAAGGCCGCGAGGTACTCCTCGGCGGGCACCCACTGCCCCAGCCGGCACCGCTCGGTCTGGTCGACCCGCAGGGCCATGACGATCTCCTCCGGATCGCGGACGCCGGCCTGCACGAGGAAGTCGGCGACGCGGGGCTGCTGCCCCTGCTGCCAGAGGCTCCACAGCCGCCGGGCGGGATCGGGGTCGTCGGGCCCGTCGAACCAGTGCGGCCGGGGAGTCGGGGTTTGCTGATGAGTCGTCTCACTCATGTCCGGCCTCGCATCCCTCGAGCTGCCGCTCGACGCGCCGGACCGCGCGGGCGAGTTGCATGCGACGGGCCTGGGGGTTGCCGCCGACGCGGGCGGCGATCTCCGCCCATTCGTAGCCCTCGCCGCGGAGGTCGGCCAGCATTCGCTCCTCTTCCGAGAGCCGCGCCCGGAAGGTCTCGAGCAACTCGCGGCCGGCGACCAGCCGGCTCGGCGTCGGATCGGCGCCCGGCTTGTCCTGCAGGTCCGCCGGGTCGCGATCTTCCGCCAGCCGGTAATCGCGCTTGTCCGCGCGGTGCCGCCGCTCTTGCTTGGACAGCTTGTGCCGGGTCATCACCACCAGCAGCCGCAGCAACTGCTCGGGCTGATCCAGGTCGTACTGCCCCGACGCCGCCCGGACGAAGAAGCTGGCCATGACCGACTGGCAGATGTCCGCCCAGTCGAGCCGCCGGTACAGCCGGGGATCGCGGAGCCGCATCTTCACCTCGCGGCGGATCACCGGCTCATAACGCTCGACCAGCTCCCGCGCAGCCTGCTCGTCGCCGGCGCGGATCCGCCGCATGAAGCCGGCGAACACCGTGTCGTCGTTCATGCTTGGTTCCATGATGTATTTCGACGGACTGTCGCCGTCGGGCCGGAACGCCGACCAACCGGCTTGCCCTCGCAATATACCAGGTCCTCGCCCCGCCCGTGAATGATCTCAAGAAATCTAAAAAACCCGTGAAGATGTGCCATCGAGCCTTGAAAGGGGATGGAACCTCACAGACGACTCGCCGTTACCGGGCGAGCCGATCGCGTCGAAGCATGGGCAGTGGGGCCGCCTCGAGGGTCTTCGGCCTGAGCGATGGCCGTTTCACGCTTCGCCACGCTTTGTCTGCAGGCCCGTTCCATGCGAAAAAGGCTGACGATGACTGAGCAGACGGGCCGGCGGCTCTTGTGGCGCCTGGTCGGCAATCCCATCACACTCGTCGGATTCGTCGCGATCGCAATCGGCTTGGCGTGGACCAGATTCGTAGCGACCCAGCCTGCTCGCGAACCTGAACTCGACGAACCCCCCAATTCCGGAGTCATTGTTCGATCTGAAGTATTATATGTATGTATACCACAAGCCTTGATCGATCTGGCCAAGCGCGACCTGGAGGCCCACGTCGCTTGGACGCATGATGACTGGAAGGCTGCTCTTGAGCGCCAAGGACATGAGAACGTCTGCTATGGATTGATCGTGCGAGCGTACCAGACGAACGGCCGCGCGGTCGACCTTGCCTTCGTTCGCTACCCCCACCGGGAACCTGAGAATTTTGAAGCACTCCTGGACGTCCTCGCCATAGCCGCTGATCGTCCGCCCGCCGGCCATCTCGCCTGGGACTACTCCAGGACGACCGTAGAGATTGCAGCGACGAATGCGTCCCGGCAGGAGATTCTCGAGAGAATCGAGGCGTTCTCGCGGAGGCCCTGACATTGTGCTTTCATATGTTCGGCGAGATTCGCACCTCGACGTTCTCATGCTCGAAGCGGCGACCTTCACTGAAGACTCCGACTCCTGGACGTTCGTAGAACAGAATTCATTCTGTTGGACCCTCTGAGCTGGCACTCTGGCTCGGCTGGGTGATCTTCTTCGGCGGCCTCGTCGTTCTGCTCGGGTTCGTGGTCCTGACGGTATTCATAATCCTGGTCTTGCCGTGGGAAGAGCGTGGGCTCAAGACGCAATTCGGCGAGAGTTATCGCCAGTACCAGGCCAGGGTCCCCCGATGGCTGGGGAGGACTCGGCGCTCTAGAGCGCTCGCTCCGACGACTGCGATCGGCCGCGCTGGCGGGTGAGGGATCGGTTTCCCCACGGCTTAGGGGACGGACCCGGTTTGGCGTCGCCTCGTCGGCCGACGAGATGTCGGGACCGCCGATCATCGCGGGGGTGTCGGCCCCCACAAAGATCACTGGCAGGTGCTGTACAATCAGCCGATCCACCAGGTCGCGCGGAAGAACGCACTCAAGATGGTGGCTCCGCCTTCCACGATGACCGAGGAGATACCTCTGGTGCCGAGGAAATCGAGAAGGGCCTCAAGATTGACCTGGGGCTGACCGAACTGCACAACCTCCGCAGACTCTGGCGATCTAGTCCCGCGTTCGGACAATTGGGTAATCCGGGGATAAGGTGGACGTTTGCGCGGCTGGTGGGATTTGGGTCGATCAAGTCGCTGGCGGTTCTCAGCGGCGCCACAGGCGGATCGTGCCTCCCCAATCGCGCGAGGCGAGGACCTGGCCGTCGGGGGAGAACGCCACGGCGGCGACGGGGTGGTCGTGGCCGACCAGGGTGCAGCGCTCCCGGCCGGTCGCCGGATCCCACAGCTTGACGGTGCCGTCCGCGCCGGCGGAGGCGAGCGTGGTCCCTTCGGGGGAGAAGGCCACCGACCAGACCAGCGCCGCGTGTCCGAACAGCGTGTGGCGGGTCGCCGGATGGTTCACGTCGGCGACATCCCAGACCCTCACCGTCCCGTCCCAGCTCCCCGAGGCCAGGGTTCGGCCGTCGCGCGAGAACGCGACGGCCGAGACTAAGGCTGTGTGTCCCGGGCGCACGGCAAGATTCCGGCCGGTGGTCACGTCCCAGAGCTTCACGGCCCCTCCGGCGCCTCCCGAGGCCAGGGTCCGGCCATCGGGCGAGAACGCCAGCCGGCTGTCCTCCTGAAACATACGGCCCCCGAACCCGAGTGTCGCCAGCGGCTGGCCGGTGTCCGAGCTCCAGAGCTTCAGGTTGTCAGTAAACCCCAATCCCGCAGTCGCCAGGATCGCCTCACTGGGCGAGAAGGCAACGAAGGAAACGCCCTCGTGAAAGATGCGGCGGCGAATCCGACGGGTCTCCAGGTCCCACAGGATCGCCAGGTGGATCTCGCGGTAGGCGGCCGCCAGGGTGCGACCGTCGGCGGAGATGGCGACCATCCCCGGTGGCGCCTCGGCCGGGGTCTCAAGCGGCGGATCTTCGCGCCCGGTGGCCACGTCCCACGACGTGACCGTGTTGCCGGACACCGAGGCCAAGGCCCGGCCGTCTGTCGAGAAGGCGAGCCCGCCGAGGCCGTTACCCGCCTTCCGAGTGAGGATCTCCGGTTCCCCGACGACGTGGGTGAGGTCCCAGAGCTTGACCGTCTGATCTAGGCCCGCCGACACGAGCGTCCGCCCCCCCTCCAGGAACGCGACTTCGAACACCATGTTCGAGTGTCCCTTCAGCGTCGCCCAGGCCTCACGGGTCTCGACCTTCCATAGCTTGATCGTGTTGGTGCTCGACACCGCCAGGACGGAGCCGTCGGGCGAGAAGGCCACCGATCGGGCCGCGGCGTCCGATTGACCCGGGAGCTCGCGCGCCTCCCAGGTGGTCAGGTCCCACAGCCCGGCCCCATCCCAGCTCCCCGCCGCGAGGTAGCGGCTGTCGGGTGAGAAGGCCACGCTCATAACCATGCCCTGCCCGAACCGAGGGAAGGTGTGCATCACGCGGCCGGCGCAGGTCCCAGAGCCTCACCTTCCTGTCGGAGCACGCTGAGGCGACCCGGGTGCTGTCGTTCGAGATTGCCACGCCCTTCATGTCGAAGATCGGTCCGTCGGACTCCTCGATCGTGCGGGCCTGCCCGGTCTCCAGGTCCCAGAGCCGGATCGTCCGGTTCAGGTGTCCCGAGACCAGCGTCCTGCCGTCGTGCGAGAAGGCCAGGCCCTGGGCGTCCGCGGTGGCTTCCTCGGGGTTCTTTAGGCTCTGCCGTACTTCGCCCGTCGCCGCGTCCCAAAGGTTGATGAACGAGCCCTCCCGGCCTGCTTTGTCGAACCGGCTCCTCGTGGCGAAGATCCGACCGTCCGGGGAGAGGGCCAGGGACATGATGAACGTTCCCTCCCGTCCCCCTTGCGGCCCATCGAACGTTCGCGGCACCCAGCCGATCGCGGCATTCCAGAGGGTGATCCGCGCCCGGCCGGACTCGTAGTCGACAATATATGCGGCCACGGTCTGACCGTCCGGGGTCGCCGCCAGGTCCCAGACGACGCCCTGCATCGGTAGCGTCCGGCTCGACCGGGCACCCTGGAGGCGCCGCCGGAAGACGTACCACTCGAAGCCGCGCCAGTCCTTCTGGCCGGGGCGAGTGGGGATGTGACGACCGAGCAGCTCGCCCATGCGACCGATGGCGCCGGCGTCCCACGCCTGCTGGATGGCGATCATGTCGGAAGTATAGAGCTGCTGCGCCAGTCGCCCGGCGTTTGCCTCGGCCCGCATCCACTGCGACGTGCTGACGAGGAAGCCCGCGACCAGCGTCACGAGCAGGCCAGCCAGCAGGCCGGCCACGAGCTTGTTGCGGCGGGCCCAGCGGAGTAGCCGCTCGGTCGAGGAGACCCGCCGCGCCAGGATCGGCCGGTCTTCCAGGAACCGCCACAGATCCTCGGCGAGCGCCTCGGCCGACGCATACCGCTTGGCCGCGTCCTTCTGCAGGCACTTCAGCGCGATCGTCTCGGCGTCGCGGGGCATGCCTGGCACCAGGCGCGACGGCGGTACCGGCTCGGCCGTCTTGACCTGCTCGAGCGTCTCCAGCACCGTTGTCCCCCGGAACGGCGGGCGGCCGACCAGCAACTCGTACAGGATGGCCCCCAGCGCGTAGACGTCGGCGAGCGGGCCGACGACTTTGGCCTTGCCCTCGGCCTGCTCGGGGGCCATGTAGCTGGGCGTGCCAAGGATCGACTCGCTCGCCGTCAGGCCCTCCCCGGCCTCCAGACTCTTGGCCAGGCCGAAGTCGGCGATCTTGGGCGTCCCGTCCGTGGCGATCAGGATGTTGCCCGGCTTCAGGTCGCGATGGATGATCCCCAGTCGATGCGCCTCGGCGACGCCGCGGGCCAACTGCTCGACCAGCGTTGCCGCCCGCCGCGCCGGCCAGGGGGCGCCGTCGAGCGCCTTGTCCAGGCCGCCGCCCAGCACGTACTCGAGCTCGAGGAAGGGCAGGCCGTCGACCTCACCGATGGAGTGGATCTGGACGATGCTGGGGTGCTGGAGCTTGGCGACGGCCTCCGCCTCGCCCAGGAAGCGAACCGCAGCGACGGGGTCGGCGTGGGCGCCGGCCAGGATCACCTTCAAGGCACAGGGGCGGTTCAGACGAACTTGCCGCCCGAGATAGACGACCCCCGTGGCGCCGCGGCCGAGCTCGCCCTCGATCACGTAGCCGGCGATGATCGGCGCGGGGCGGTGGGTCGGGGGGGGCGGGGCTTGGCAAGCGTGCGTCGCTTCCCCGACCCCCGTCGCAGTGACGGAAGTGTTATGCGCGTGGGTCACACCCCCAATAACCTGGCCCGGATCGATCTCACTGGCGGCAGTCCTCCCGAGTGCGTCGGGGTGGCCCTTCGGCCCGAGGTCCACCACCATCGCCTCGGTCTCGGCCCCCCCGGCTCCGGTCGCCTGCTGGTCCCGTGCTCGAGGATCGCCGGCGGTCCGGTCGTCGGCCTCGAGCAGGCGCTCCACGCGCCGGCGGAGGTCGTGGTCGCTGCCGCACGCCGCGTCCAGAAATGCGCGCCGCTCGGCCCCGGGGGCCTTGCCGAGCGCGGCGGCGAAGATTGACTCGTCATCCATCGCACCAGACCTCCACCGAGCACGGCCCATGAAGAATCCATAGCCCCAGGCGGGCCCTCACCACCCCTCTATGCGACGTCGAAGCGAGGAAGGCGCCACCAGCCCTTCATTTTTCCCCGGAATCCGGCCCGGCCATGGCGGTGTAGAGCCAGGCCCGGGCGTACCGCCAGGCGCGGTCGGCTGTTCTCGGCGGGATGCCCAGGCACTCGATGGCCGAGAGAATGTGCGTGACATCGTTCACTAGGAAGGCCGCCCGGGGAACCGCCCGCAGCATGGGATGCGCTCGAACTCGCTCCCGCGAGCCCCGTCACCATCCGCCACGGAAGGCCGCCAGCATAACTGCATAGCATGCATATCGAAAGTCCCAACCAGGAGCGAGGCGGACGACGATTCCGGGCGCTGCGCCTGACGCATCGAGGTGCCCAACCGCACCGTCCTTGACCGAGTGCCCGGGGAGGCAACTCCCCGAATCCGCGCGGTCAGCAGTCACCGACCCGGGGTTGGACCTCGGTCCGGGGCCGAAACCTCGGCACCAGGTCCGCGTCACGAAAGTGCTTCATGCAAAACCGCATGTCGTTCTTCTTGACTTTTCGGCGGTCCTGGTCGATACTGGAGGAGTTGAGGAAAACGAAAATGGCCATCAACACCGGGAATCCGCAGTCGAAAAGGAGACGGGCGCCTTCCGTGCAAGCAGGGGCTTCTCGCGCGCTCGAGCTGCCTCCGGCCGGCGTGAGCGTGAGGTCGGTCCGCCACGAGCTGGGCCTGACACAGGAGCTCTTTGCCCGTCTGGCCGGCTGCTCGGTGCGGACTCTGGCCGATTGGGAGAGCGGGAACGCGCCCGCCGGCGCCAGGGCCCAGCGGATGATCGAGATCCGGCGACTGCGGGAAGCGCTGGGGCGCGTCATTCGCCCGGACTTCATCGGGCCCTGGCTCCAGAGCCCGAACGAGGCGTTCTCAGGCCTCAAGCCGATCGAGGTCATCGAACGCGGTGAGGTGGACCGGATCTGGCGGATGATCTACGAGCTCGAATCTGGGATCCCCACGTAGTTGCTACTGGGGCTCGGGGAGCTTCTCGACGTTTTGGGTCTTCAAGGCACCCCGGCGCAAGGTGTCGGGGAAGATGACCAGATTCTTCGCGCCCTTGAGCCTCGCTGACGGCACCAGCAGGGCCTGGATGTTGATCTCCAATGCCAGGCGCACCACCGTCTGCGTGAGCGCCTCCCGGCCCGCCGACTGCGGTTCGAGGCTGCCGTATACGGCATTGAAGGCGCCCCTCGGCGTCCAGCGGCCTCCGTGGAGCTTCGCTCCGACGCCGCTGAGGAGATCGCCTCGGTTGGCATATTCAGTGCCGGTCGCGCGATACATCACGCCCGCCCAGGGTGCCAGATGGCGCCGGCATTTCTCGAGCGCCAGCCTGAGGCGATCGCTCTCGGGGTGCGGCGTGAGTGGTTCTACCTTGGCGACCATGAGGGGCCAATTGGACCACGCGGCACGTGGAGGGTCAATCGCCGCCTCGCCCCAGTGACCGAACCCCGATGCGCCATCCGACCCGCGCGTTCTCCGGACCGCACCGGTCGCGGGAGTGGCTCGCGCCCGACGCACCGCTCGGGCCCGACCTGATCCCACTCGCAAGCGATCGCACCCTTCCTGGGGCCGCCCGCACCGGTTTACTTGCTGCCGGGAGCCCTGGGCTTTGCCAGCAGTTCTTCCGCTTCGCGCAGGAAGCCCTGAGCCTGGGCGTCTTGCGCCCAGCGCTGGTCCTTCATCCGCTCCCGCAGGAGCTGAAGCTTTGTCTCTGCTTCCTTGGCGTGACCGAGTTGATGGTGCGCCATGGCGAGGAACGCGAGGTCCGCGGGGTGAGAGCCTTTGTCCTTTACCGCGTTCATCTTGTCCGAGCGCGAGAGCACGTCCAGCGCTTTCTCATAGTTGCCGACGCGGTAGTAGGCCACGCCCAGCGTATTCAGGAAGTAGCCTTTCTCCGGTTCGAGCTGACAGGCTTCCTCGCTGAAGCGCAGCGCTTTGCGATAGCCCGAAATCTCGCCGCCAGGCAGCTTCACCAGTTGCCAGGCCAGATTATTGAGTTCTTCTGGATTTTCTTGATACGTCTGGGCGACAGCGAGGGCTTCCTGCCTGCGGGACGGACTCATGCCGGGCAGAGTCTGCAACCGCTCCAGGACGTCGGCACGCAGGGGCATCTGTCCGAACAGATCGGCCACCATTTGAATAGTCGCCCGACGGTGCTGGACTTCGCGAGAGACGCTTATTGTCTCCCATAGATGGATAGAGCCGTCTTCGTTCCCAGAGGCCAGGCGCTGGCCGTCCGGACTGAACGCGGCGCTCGAGACCAGACCTGCATGGCCGTTGAGGGCGACGAGCTCCTTGCCGGTCGCGCTGTCCCAGATCCTCACCGTCTGGTCATTGCTCGCAGACGCCAGGCGCTGGCCGTCCGGACTGAACGCCACGCTGTAGACCCAACCGGCATGGCCCTTGAGGGTGAACAGCTCCTTGTCGGTCGCGCTGTCCCAGATCTTCACGGTCTGGTCACTGCTCCCCGTAGCCAGGCGCTGGCCGTCCGGGCTGAACGCCACGCTCCTGACCAGACCAGCATGGCCCTTGAGGGCGAAGAGCTCCTTGCCGGTCGCGCTGTCCCAGATCTTCACGTTCTGGTCACGGCTCGCCAAAGCCAGGCGCTGGCCGTCCGGGCTGAACGCTACGCCCCAGACGATACCTGCATGACCGTTGAGCGTGAACAGCTCCTTCCCGGTCGCGCTGTCCCAGATCTTCACCGTCTTGTCAGCGCTTCCCGACGCAAGGCGCTGGCCGTCCGGGCTGAACGCCACGCTCCAGACTGCACCGGCGTGACCCTTGAGGGCGAACAGCTCCTTGCCGCTCGCGGGGTCCCAGATCTTCGCCGTCTGGTCATGGCTTCCCGACGCCAGGCGCTGGCCGTCCGAGCTGAACGCCACGCTGTGAACCACACCGCCATGGCCTTTGAGGGCGAACAGCTCCTTGCCGGTCGCGCTGTCCCAGATCTTCACGGTCTGGTCAGTGCTCGCCGACGCCAGGCGCTGGCCGTCCGGGCTGAACGCCAGGCCGAAGACCCCACCGGCATTGCCTTTGACGGCGAACAGCTCCTTTCTGGTTGCGCTGTCCCAGATCTTCACCGTCTTGTCATAGCTCCCCGACGACAGGCGCTGGCCGTCCGGGCTGAACGCCACGCCACCAACACCGTCGGCATGACCCTTGAGGGCGAGTAGCTCCTCGCCGGTCGCGCTGTCCCAGATCTTCACCGTCTGGTCCCGGCTACCCGATGCGACGCGCTGGCCGTCCGGGCTGAACGCCACACTCTCGACCCAACCTGCATGGCCCGTGAGGGCGAGCAGCTCCTTGCCGGTCGCGCTGTCCCAGATCTTCACCGTCTGGTCCCGGCTACCCGATGCGACGCGCTGGCCGTCCGGGCTGAACGCCACGCTCGTCACCCAACCTGCATGGCCCGTGAGGGCGAGCAGCTCCTTGCCGGTCGCGCTGTCCCAGATTTTCACCGTCTGGTCCATGCTCGCCGACGCCAGGCGCCGGCCGTCCGGACTGAACGCCACGCTCGAGACCGTATCGGCGTGGCCCTTGAGGGCGAACAGTTCCTTGCCGGTCACGCTGTCCCAGATCTTCACCGTTTGGTCAATGCTCCCCGACGCCAGGCGCTGGCCGTCAGGGGAGAACGCGACCTTCGTGAGCGAACGTGCATGGCCCCTGAGCGTTAACAGCTCTTTGCCGGTCGCGCTGTCCCAGATCTTCACCGTCCGGTCCACGCTTGCCGAAGCCAGGCGCTGGCCGTCCGGGCTGAACGCCACGCTCGTGACCGAACCGGCATGGCCCTTGAGGGTGAGGAGCTCTTTGCCGGTGGCGCTGTCCCAGATCTTCACCGTCTTGTCAGAGCTCCCCGACGACAGGCGCTGGCCGTCCGGGCTGAACGCCACGCTCGTGATTGCGTCGGCATGGCGTACGAGGGTCAGTTCATCGGGATGGCACAAGCGGGACAGGTAGAACCACTCGAACCCACGCAGGTTTCGGCCGCCCGCCTCGCTGGGTAGCTCCGCGAGCAATTCTCGGGCGCGGGTGACATTGTTCTCCTCCCAGGCACGCTGGGCCAGCCCGATTCCGGACGCATACGCGGCGACACGAGCCTCGTCGCGCTGTTTGTCTGCCAGGCGCTGTCTGTCTGCCTCTGACTTTGCGTCCAGGGCCTGCTGCTTCGCCACTTCCGCGGCGAGTCGCTGCTGGTTCGCCTCGAGCTCGGCCTTCTCGGCGGCGACCTGGAGGCGGCGCACCTTGCGCCCGGCCGACGTGGCCCGCACCGCCTGCCAGGTGCTCACCACGACGCCGGCGACCAGGAGGATGGCGAACGCCGCCGCCGTCGCCAGCGCCGTCCGGTGCTTGCGAGCGAACTTGCGCAGCCGGTAACTCGCGGTGGGCGGACAGGCTTCGACAGGCTCATCCGCCAGGTAGTGCTCCAGGTCGCGGGCCAGCCCGCTCGCGGCCTGGTACCGCCGACCGCGGTCCTTCTCCAGGCACTTGAGGATGATCCAGTCCAGCTCGCCGCGCATGAGCGTTACCAGCTTCTGCGGATCAGTGCGGCGCACGTCGGCGACGCTCGGCAGCGTCCCCGACTTCGAGAGCTTCGTGCTTGGCCGCGGCGGCTCGACCTCCCGGATCACCCGCAGCATCTCGAGGAACCCGCCGGCTTGCAGCTCCTGGCGCGAGAACGGCACGCTGCCGGTGAGCAGCTCGTAAAGGACGGCCCCCAGAGCGTAGACGTCGGCGCGGGTGTCGATGTCGAGATTGTTCAGCTCGGCCTGCTCGGGCGCCATGTATTCCAGCGTGCCGATGAGCGAGCCGACCTCGGTGTAGATGCTCCGATCGGTCAGGCGCGCACCGGTTGCCTTGGCGATGCCGAAGTCGATCACCTTGGGCACCGGCCGGCCGTCGTAGAGGGCGACCAAGATGTTCGACGGCTTGAGGTCGCGGTGGACCACGCCCTTCTGGTGGGCGTGCTGCACCGCCTCGCAGACCGGGACGAACAGCGCCAGCCGCTCGCGCGGCGATAGCCGGGCCCGGTCGCAATATTCGGTGATCGGCACGCCCTTGATCAGCTCCATCACGAAGTAGGGGCGGCCGTCGGCCTCGCCGGCGTCCAGGACCTTGGCGATGTTCGGGTGGTCCATCAGGGCCAGCGCCTGCCGCTCCTGGTCGAAGCGGGCGAGCATCCGCTCGGAGTCGAGGCCGGGACGAACGACCTTGATGGCGACGCGGCGCTGGACCGGGGCAGCCTGGTCGGCAACCCAGACCTCGCCCATGCCCCCTTCGCCGAGCTTCTGGCGCAGCTTGAAGCGGCCGGCGAAGACGCGTTCGGGCAAGAGCGGCGGCCCGTCGGACCCCGGGGCGTCGGTGGGGCCGGCGTCGGGGCCGCGCTCGAGGATGCCGCCGGTCCGGTCGTCGGCCTCGAGCAGGCGCTCGATGCGCCCGCGGAGGGCGTCGTCGCTGCCGCAAGCCCCGTCCAGAAATGCGCGCCGCTCGACCCCGGGGGCCTTGCCCAGCGCGGCGGCGAAGATCGATTCGTCACTCATCGCATCAGCCCTTCCCGAGAACGGATCGGGGATACACCGACCGCGTGTCCAACCCCTGGCTACTCCGGCAGCGGCGTGGCGTCCCAGACGCGGATCCTTCGATCATGCGTGGCGACGATCAGGCGGCGGCCGTTGGATACAAACCGAACGCTATAGACGTCGTCTGAATCGAAGAGCTTCAGAATCTCCTGCCCCGTGTTCAGGTCCCAGAGTCGGACCGTGTGGTCGAAGCTGGAGGTGGCCAGGCGGTGTCCGTCCGGGCTGAAGGTCACGTCGAGTACCGTGATCGCGTGACCCTTGAGCGACCAGACCTCGCGGGCGGTCTCGGCGTCCAGGATCCGCACCTCGCCGGTCAGCAAGGGGCGGCTGGCGCCCGCGACGGCGAAGCGCTTCCCGTCCGCGCTGAACCGGGCGACCTTGACCCCGACGCCGGTCAGCGTCGTCGCCGCGACCTCGCGCCCGGCGGCGATGTCCCAGATCTTGAGCGCCCCGTCCCAATCGGCTCCCATCAGGCGCGAGCCAGTCCGGACTGAATGCCAGGTGCAGGTAGGACCCTTCGAGTTCCCGGAGCGTGCGGAAGAGGGCTCCGGTCCGGGCCTCCCGCACCTGGATCGTGCCACCGGGCCCGGGTGGGCGCACCATCTCTCATCGGGACTGACGGCGATGCCGGTGGACTTGGTCTCGGCATCGATCGGGAACGTGCGGACCACCTCGCCGGACGCGGCGTCCACGACGCGCATGGTCTTGCCGGCGTCCGCGACATACAGATGTCTCCCGTCGGCGGTCCAGGCAGGCGGCTGGCTGACCACGGCCTGGGGAAGCTCGATCGGGCCGCAGCGCGGCTGGCCCGTCGCGGTGTTCCAGAGCCGGAGGCTCCTGCGCAGGCCCGATTGGTGACCCGTCAATACCGTCTCGCCGTCGGGGCTGAGCTTGGGTTCTTCCCCGGGCGTCACCCCGTCTTTGGGGAGGGAAACATAGTCCTGCCGCGCGGTCGCGTCCCAGAGGCGCAGGGTGCCGTCGAAACCCCCGGTGGCCAGCCGCGTGCCGTCCGGACTGAAGGCCATCGCGACGACGGCTCCGAAGTGCCCCTTGAAGGTCTGGACCTTCTGACCGGTCGCGATGTCCCACAGCTCGATCATCCCTCCGCCCTCCGTCGCCAGGCGATTGCTATCCGGGCTGAAGGCCAGGGCCCGGCCGCCCTTGGAACCGAACGGCCAGGTGGCCTGCGTCGCGCGGCTGGCCACGTCCCAGATGCGAATCGCCTTGTCAGCGCACGCGGCCAGACGCTTGCCGTCCGGGCTGAAGGCCGCTTCCCGCACGATCCCTCCGTCGGTGAAGTCGCAAGAGAAGGCCTCGCGGCCGGTCGCCGCATCCCACACCTTGACGAGAGCCATCGACCAGGCGGCGGCGACTAAGAGCCTGCCGTCCGGGCTGAAGTGCGGCGCCCGAATCGAGATGGGGAGGCGATCGATGGTCACGACGGCCTGGCGCGTGGCCAGGTCCCAGATCCGGATCGAACGTGACGAGTCGTTGATCGGATCGTCGTCAACGGGGCTGTACGTGCAGGCCAGGCGCTTGCCGTCGGGACTGAAACCCAATCGGCCGGCGACCTGTGTCGCGGGCCCTTCCAGCGTGACGAGCCCGCCCGTGGCCAGGTCCCAGACCAGGACCGTATGATTCGAATGGGTCGCGGCGAGATGGGTGCCGTCGGGGCTAAGGGCCACTCTGACCACTTTGTCAACCGGACCGCTCAGCTTGATTCGAAGCGGCTGGCCGGTCGCCGCGTCCCAGAGCTTCACCTCGCCGGGCCTCGGGTCGAACAGCGTCAGCCACGGGCGGCTCGATCCGGACGTGACCAGCCGCTTGCCGTCCGGCATGAAGGCGACGGCCGTGACCTCGCCGGGATGCGCCTTCACGGTCAGTAGATCGCTCTGAAAGAGACGGCGAAGGTAATGCCATTCGAAGCCGCGCCGGTCGGTCTCGCCGGGCTGGGGCCGGTGTTTCTCGAGCAGCTCGTGGGCGCGGGTCAGGTTGTTTTCGTCCCAGGCGACGCGCGCCAGGTTCATGTCGGCGACGTAATTAGCCCGGCGGAGGCTGTCGTTGATGGCCGCCAGCTCGTCCCGGCGCTTCTCGGCGAGCTGCTTGGCCTCTTCGGCCTCGTCCTTCCGTTTCTGCGCCACCTGCTCGCTCAACCCAGCCGCACGCTCACTCGACCGGGCCGCCTTCTCGGCCGCGGTGGCGCGGACGGCCTGCCAGGTGCTCGCGACGACGCCAGCGACCAGCAGACAACAGAAAGGCGCCCGCCACCAGCATCGGCGTGCGATACTTGCGGGCAAACTTCCGCAGCCGGTAACCGCGGTGGGCGGACAGGCTTCGACAGGCTCATCCGCCAGGTAGTGCTCCAGGTCGCGGGCCAGCCCGCTCGCGGCCTGGTAGCGCCGGCCGCGGTCCTTCTCCAGGCACTTCAGGATGATCCAGTCCAGCTCGCCGCGCACGAGCGACACCAGCTTCTGCGGATCAGTGCGGCGCACGTCGGCGACGCTCGGCAGCGTCCCCGACTTTGAGAGCTTCGTGCTTGGCCGCGGCGGCTCGACCTCCCGGATCACCCGCAGCATCTCGAGGAACCCGCCGGCTTGCAGCTCCTGGCGCGAGAACGGCACGCTGCCGGTCAAGAGCTCATAGAGGATCGCCCCCAGAGCGTAGACGTCGGCGCGGGTGTCGATGTCGAGATTGTTCAGCTCCGCCTGCTCGGGCGCCATGTATTCCAGCGTGCCGATGAGCGCGCCGACCTCGGTGTAGATGCTCCGATCGGTCAGCCGCGGGCCGGTGGCCTTGGCGATGCCGAAGTCGATCACCTTGGGGACCGGCCGGCCGTCGTAGAGGGCGACCAGGATGTTCGACGGCTTCAAGTCGCGGTGGACCACGCTCTTCTGGTGGGCGTGCTGCACGGCCTCGCAGACCGGCACGAACAGCGCCAGCCGCTCGCGGGGCGAGAGTCGGGCCCGGTCGCAATACTCGGTGATCGGCATGCCCTTGATCAGCTCCATCACGAAGTAAGGGCGGCCGTCGGCCTCGCCGGCGTCCAGGACCTTGGCGATGTTGGGATGATCCATCAGGGCCAGCGCCTGCCGCTCCTGGTCGAAGCGGGCGAGCATCCGCTCGGAGTCGAGGCCGGGGCGGACGACCTTGATGGCGACGCGGCGCTGCACCGGCGCGGCCTGGTCGGCGACCCAGACCTCGCCCATGCCCCCTTCGCCGAGCTTCTGGCGTAGCTTGAAGCGGCCGGCGAAGACGCGTTCCGGCAAGAGCGGCGGCCCATCCGGGGCATCGGTCGGGCCGGCGTCGGGGCCGCGCTCGAGGATGCCGGCGGTCCGGTCGTCAGCCTCGAGCAGGCGCTCGATGCGCCGGCGCAGGGCGTCATCCCCGCCGCACGCCCCGTCCAGAAATGCGCACCGCTCGGCCCCGGGGGCCTTGCCGAGCGCGGCGGCGAAGATCGATTCGTCACTCATCGCACAAGGTCTCCACCGATGTTTACTTACTGCCCGGCGGCTTGGGTTTTGCCAACAATTCTTCCGCTTCGCGCAGGAAGCCCGGTGCCCCGGCGTCGTGCGCGAGCGCGGATCCTTCATCCGCTCTCGCAGAAGCTCGAGCTTGGCCTCTGCTTCCTTGGCGTGGCCGAGCTGCTGGTGTGCCATGGCGAGGAAGGCGAGGTCGGCGGGGCGAGAGCCGTTGTCTGTAAGCGCGCTCAACTTGTCCGAGCGCGAGAGCACGTCCAGCGCCTTCTCATAGTTGCCAACGCGGTAGTAGGCCACGCCCAGCGTGCTCTGGAAGTCGCCATTTTCGGGTTCAAGCTGACAGGCTTCCTCGCTGTAGCGCAGGGCCTTGCGATAGCCCGACATTTCGCCGCCTGGCAGCTTCACGAGTTCCCAGGCAAGGATGTTGAGTGCCGACGGATCTTCGGGATACGTCTGGGCGACAATGATGGCTTCCTGCCTGTGGGACGGACTCATGCCGGGCAGAGACCGCAATCGCTCCACGACGTCGGCACGCAGGGGCATCTGCCCGAAAAGGTCGGCCACCATCTGATTGGTTGCCCGAAGGTGCTGCACTGCGCGAGAGAGGCTCGTTGTCTCCCGTAGATGGATCGAGCCGTCCATGTTGCCGGAGGCCAGGCGCTGGCCGTCCGGACTGAACGCCACGCTCGAGACCAGGCCTGCATGGCCCTTGAGGGCCGATAGCTCCTTGCCGGTCGCGCTGTCCCAGATCTTCACCGTCTGGTCATTGCTCGCCGACGCCAGGCGTTGGCCGTCGGGACTGAACGCCACGCTCCTGACTCCGCTGGCATGGCCCTTCAGGGAAAAGACTTCCTTGCCGGTCGCGATGTCCCAGATCTTCGCTGTTAGGTCATGGCTCGTCGATGCAAGGCGCAGGCCGTCCGGACTGAACACCACGCTCATGACCCCACCGCCATGGCCTTTGAGGGCCGACAGCTCCTTGCCGGTCGTGCTGTCCCAGATCTTGACCATCCGGTCAGAGCTACCCGACGCCACGCGCTGGCCGTCCGGGCTGAATGCCACGCCCCAGACCGCGCCGGCATGGCCTTTGAGGGCGAAGAGCTCCTTGCCGGTGGCGCTCTCCCAGATCTTCACGGTCTGGTCCTGGCTCCCCGACGCAAGGCGATGGCCGTCCGGGCTGAACGCCACGCTCGTCACCTGAGCGGCGTGGCCCGTGAGGGCGAAGAGCTCTTTGCCGGTCACGCTGTCCCAGATCCTGACCGTCTTGTCAATGCTTCCCGACGCCACGCGCTGGCCGTCCGGGCTGAACGCCACTTGCCAGACTCCGGCGGCATGGCCCTTGAGGGCAAACAGTTCCTTGCCCGTCGCGCTGTCCCAGATCCTCACTGTTCGGTCATTGCCCGCCGACGCCAGGCGCTGGCCGTCCGGACTGAACACCACGCTCGTGACGTCACCGGCATGGCCCTTCAAGGCGAAGAGATCCTTGCTGGCCGTACTGTCCCAGATCTTCACGGTCTGGTCTTGGCTCCCCGACGCCACGTGCTGGCCGTCTGGGCTGAACGCCACGCTGCTGACTCCGCTAGCATGGCCCCTGAGGGCGAACAGCTCCTTGCCGGTCGCGCTTTCCCACATCCTCACGGTGTGGTCGTGGTTGCCCGCCGACGCCAGGCGCTGGCCGTCCGGGCTGAACGCTACGCTGTAGACCCCACCAGCATGGCCCTTGAGGGCGAACAGCTCCCTGCCCGTCACGCTGTCCCAGATCTTCACCGTCTGGTCTAACCAGCCCGCCGACGCCAGGCGCTGGCCGTCCGGGCTGAACGCCACGCTCCCGACCACATCTCCATGGCCCTTGAGGGCGAAGAGCTCCTTGCCGGTGGTGCTATCCCAGATCTTCACCGTCTTGTCATTGCTTCCCGAGGCCAGGCGCTGGCCGTCCGGGCTGAACGCCACGCTCGTGACCCAATTGACATGGCCTTTGAGAGTGGAGAGCTCCTTGCCGGTGGCACTATCCCAGATCTTCACCGTCCGGTCATGGCTCCCCGACGCCAGGCGCTGGCCGTCCGGGCTGAACGCCACGCCCCGGACAGAGCCGGCATGGCCTTTCAGGGCGAACAGCTCCTTGCCGGTCGCGCTGTCCCAGATCTTGACCGTCTTGTCTTGACTCGCGGACGCCAGGCGCTGGCCGTCCGGGCTGAACGCCACGCTCCCGACGTAACCTGCGTGGCCCTTGAGGGCGAACAGCTCCTTGCCGGTCGCGCTGTCCCGGATCTTCACGGTCTTGTCGCCGCTTCCCGATGCGAGGCGCTGGCCGTCCGGGCTGAACGCCACGCAGGCATGTCCTTCGAGGGTCAGCTCATCGGGATGGCACAAGCGCGACAGGTAGAACCACTCGAACCCACGCAGGTTTCTGCCAGCCGCCTCCTTGGGTACCTCTGCGAGCAATTCGCGGGCGCGGACGACATTACCGTCTTCCCATGCACGCTGGGCCAGCCCCATCCCGGCCGCATATGCGGTCAGACTCACCTGATCGCGCTGTCTGTCTGACTCGGTCTTTGCTTCCAGGGCCTGCTGTTTCGCCACAAGGGCGGCGAGTCGCTCCTGGTTCGCCTCGAGCTCGGCCTGCTCGGCGGCGATCTGGAGGCGGCGCGCCTCGCGCCCGGCCGACGTGGCCCGCACCGCCTGCCAGGTGCTCACCACGACGCTGGCGACTAGGAGGATGGCGAACGCCGCCGCCGTCACCAGGGCCGTCCGGTGCTTGCGGGCAAACTTGCGCAGCCGGTAACCGGCGGTGGGCGGACAGGCTTCGACAGGCTCATCCGCCAGGTAGTGCTCCAGGTCGCGGGCCAGCCCGCTCGCGGCCTGGTACCGCCGACCGCGGTCCTTCTCCAGGCACTTGAGGATGATCCAGTCCAGCTCACCGCGCATGAGCGATACCAGCTTCTGCGGATCCGTGCGGCGCACGTCGGCGACGCTCGGCAGCGTCCCCGACTTGGAGAGCTTCGTGCTCGGCCGGGGCGGCTCGACCTCCCTGATCACTCGCAGCATCTCCAGGAAGCCGGCTGCCTGCATCTCCTGGCGCGAGAACGGCACGCTGCCGGTCAAGAGCTCGTAGAGGATCGCCCCCAGGGCGTAGACGTCGGCGCGGGTGTCGATGTCGAGATTGTTCAGCTCGGCCTGCTCGGGCGCCATGTATTCCAGGGTTCCGATGAGCGCGCCGACCTCGGTGTAAATGCTGCGATCGGTCAGCCGCGGGCCGGTGGCCTTGGCGATGCCGAAGTCGATCACCTTGGGCACCGGCCGGCCGTCGTAGAGGGCAACCAGGATGTTCGACGGCTTCAAGTCGCGGTGGACCACGCCCTTCTGGTGGGCGTGCTGCACGGCCTCGCAGACCGGGACGAAGAGCGCCAGCCGCTCGCGCGGCGAGAGCCTGGCCCGGTCGCAATAGTCGGTGATGGGCACGCCCTTGATCAGCTCCATCACGAAATAGGGGCGGCCGTCGGCCTCGCCGGCGTCCAGGACCTTGGCGATGTTGGGATGATCCATCAGGGCCAGCGCCTGCCGCTCCTGGTCGAAGCGGGCGAGCATCCGCTCGGAGTCGAGGCCGGGGCGGACGACCTTGATGGCGACGCGGCGCTGCACCGGCGCGGCCTGGTCGGCGACCCAGACCTCGCCCATGCCCCCTTCGCCGAGCTTCTGGCGTAGCTTGAAGCGGCCGGCGAAGACGCGTTCGGGCAAGAGCGGCGGCCCATCCGGGGCATCGGTCGGGCCGGCGTCGGGGCCGCGCTCGAGGATGCCGGCGGTCCGGTCGTCAGCCTCGAGCAGGCGCTCGATGCGTTGGCGGAGGACATCGTCGCTGCCGCACGCCTCATCCAGAAATGCGCGCCGCTCGGCCCCGGGGGCCTTGCCGAGCGCGGCGGCGAAGATCGACTCGTCACTCATCGCACCAGACCTCCACCGAGCACGGCCCATGAAGAATCCATAGCCCCAGGCGGGCCCTCACCACCCCTCTATGCGACGTCGAAGCGAGGAAGGCGCCACCAGCCCTTCATTTTTCTCCGGAATCCGGCCCGGCCATGGCGGTGTACAGCCAGGCCCGGGCGTACCGCCAGGCGCGGTCGGCTGTCCTCGGCGCGATACCCAGGCACTCGGCCGCCTGCTCGAGCGTCAGCCCGGCGAAGAACCGAATTTCCACCAGCTTGGCCTTGACGGGGTCGTGCGCGGCGAGCTGCTCCAGGGCCTCGTGCAGGGCCAGGACTTCCTGTGCGGGGCCGCCGGCCAGCAGGGCGTCGAGGTCGGCGGGCTCGCGCTGCCGGCCGCCGCCGCGCTTGAGGCGTCCGCTTGCGCCGCGCCTGCTCGACCAGGATGCGGCGCATGGCCTCGGCGGCCGCGGCGAAGAAATGGCCGCACCCGTCCCAGTGCGCAGGCGTGCCCGACCCGACGAGCCGGAGGTAGGCCTCGTGAACCAGGGCGGTCGGCTGCAAGGTCTGGCCGGGCTTCTCCTGCGCGAGCCGCTGGGCGGCCAGCCGGCGCAATTCGTCGTAGACCAGCGGTAGAAGTCGTTCCGCTGCCCGCGGGTCGCCCTGCTCGATTGCTGAGAGGATGGACGTCACCTCGTCCTTCATCGCGCCCCCCGATCGCTTCTGCACCCAACGATTGCAGATGGCACGCAATAATAATGCAGAGCGGTGACCGCTCCAAGGGTCGGCGCCTGCACATCGCCCCTCGCTCCTGCGGGCACCGGCGTTTTCGACCTGACGGTGGCTGTCGTGGACTTCTCGGCTTCCCGTATCGATTCGCGCTACATCCCTGACCAAAGCGGCATGACACGATTTACTTCACGATTCGATGACGGTGCTGCCGCGGTCAAAGTCCCGGTGTGCTACGTTGACGGCCAACCCGGGGAGGCGTCCGACTCGCGGACCGAATCCGCGAACGGAGGCGCTCGTTGTCGTCGTCAACGACCAGCGACGGGTTCCGGGGAGTCACAGCACACTTCGTAGGAAGGACAGGATTTCGGCGTAAAGGACCGGCTGGAACGCTGCGCGATCGAAGCCTTCCGGATCTTGCGATGGCAGAAAATCCGGACGAGTCATGCTCCGCGGGAACGGGCTCTGAAATGCGTGGTGACCGGCGTTTGGAACGACGCGGTGTTCGACTTGTCGCGGGTCGCGGACACCACTCTTAATGAAATCTACCTGCAAATGATCCGCAAGTTCGTCCTTTTCCGCTGTTCGTAGAAAGATCGGCACGTCGATGTCAGCCAGCGCGCGATCGGACCAGAACCAGGCGCATGCTGGCGCGAGCAGCACCAGGGCGCGGACCCGGCGATCTCGCGAAACAGCAACTGGCTGGATTTGCCCACCCACGGTCTCATGCGGACTAGCGATTGGCCGACCGCCCGCGACAGCCAGTGCCGTATAACCACCCATGGAATGGCCGATTAGAGCGGCCTTGTCGGGCAAGAGTAGAGCCCCGATGGCTACGTCGGCGAATGCAGCGTCGATCGCGAGACGGATGTGGCGGGGCCGGTTTTCCAAGTTTGCCGCTGTGCCCTCGAGACTGTTGTCGGTGCGGCTGTTGCCGGGATGTTCAGGCAGCGCGACGACGAAGCCCGCTCGCACCAAATAGGCGGCCAGATCGCGATGGGTCAGCGGCGAGCCGCCGCCGCCGTGCGAGATGACCAGCAAGGGAAACTGACCACTCTCCGCGGGCGCGTTTATGGCAACCTCGGTCTCATAGGGACCGAAACGCTCGGTGCGTTCGGGCGCCCTCGTCGGATAAAGCAACCGCATCGGGATGGGAACGCCCTGGACCGGGTCGTTCACATCCGCTGTACGACAACCAACGTTATAGTCCAACTTACAATACCCTCAATGAGAGCGCCCCAACTCGACTTGCCCTGCCGGACACACTTGTTTTTCGTTCGAATTTCCAACATTCCGCCGGAATGCGAGAGTAACCTGCAGCGGCGCAAATGCGACCGTGTGAGAGGTGCTCGACCAATAGCCTCTGTCCGAGGGCCGGATGCCTTAATTCGGCACGTCCGGTTCGATGAGCGGGATGTGGAAACGGAGCATGGTTTGATATTAAGGCGCTGGCAATCGAAAGAGCCAGCAGCCGCTATGCAAACCTAAACCACCGCGCCACATCTCGACTCTACGGAATCCCCATCCTTAACGACTTGATGAGCCCGAGATACTGGTCGTAACTTCTTCACCATGAAGCTCCACGCTCGCGATCGAGTTCAAACTGAAACCGATCTTGACGTCAGCGATGTCGTACTGTTTCGGAAGGTCAGCTTTTTCCTGCACGTAAAGCCGAACCTCACTGCGACGGGTCATGGCGGGGAGCCAAGCCGTGATCTCATCGATCTCTCCACCAGTGTCAGCTGATGTAACAGTAAAGAAGGCGGGTGATGTCCCGCCGGCATCCCACGACTCCTTGTCTGTGAGATCTATGTAGTTCTTAGAACGCTGAAAGGGACCCACATTCACCCATACATTGGCCGAAGCGACGGGAAGCGTGTCCGGGCCACGATTGATGATGGTGATCTCGATTGCGGTCTTGCCATTCCTGATGGCGCGGGCACTCGGATGAACCAAGTGTAGGCCTAGGTTGACAACCGACTTTTTGGGCTGTTGCGGCGTGGGCGTCGGTGTCCCCGTCGGGGGAAAAATCGGCCGGGGACGAGGCGGATACGCGTCGGAACCCGCCAGGATGTTGGACGACGGATAGGCCGTTTGATCGCCTGCATAAGTCCCGGTGATTGACATCGACTCAGTGCCCACGTTGAACGTGCCAGTGAACGAATCGGGTGTGTTGGGATAGTCCGGGTTCATGTTCATCGAGAACTTGAACGTGCCAACATATGTACTCGCATTATTCGAAAAGACATTTCCCGTCAAGACCGCCGCGTACGTCGGATCGCTGTCGATACTGGCGGTGAAGTAATAGGTGGGCAGCGACGGGGACATTTCTTGGCCCGTGTTGGCGTTGGCCCAAAAGCCCTCTAGTATCGCGTCATCCAACTGTGGATAGGGCGACTCATGGGGGGCCACCAAGGGCGGAACTACCAGCACACCCAGATTGGTGTTCCAGTATCCGGTCCATACCGACGTTGGGTAGTACATCAGTGCCCGCGTCTCGAGCCGCTCGACGCATGCCGGCACAACTCGATGCCGCCCGGAACTTCGGCGATCCCGGCGGCTGATCATACGCCATGATTCGAACATAGGCCCTCCAGCGTCGGCGTACCAATTCAATCATCGAATTTTTCAACATCGAAGCGAATTTCACGATAACGGCCGGATCGGCGCATTGCAAGTGTGACGATCGGACTCATCGCTTGAGTGCCGACGTTCTCCATCCATGGGGATCTCGCCGGGTCGCCCTGGGGGTTGCCCCCCAGGGCTCCCACAGATCCGGGCGTGCCCAATTAAGGCACCCGGCTCGTCACGTTGTGGGGTCGCTGTCCCTCTCACGATCCGTCAGCCTCGCGGTCACACGCTAGGAGGTCCAATGCCCTCGGCGTGGTTCCGGCCTCCAGTCCACAACGCGGTGCCCCCTTCGCTCCCCGGGGTCCTGGAGGGCCAGTTCCCCCGCTTCTCCGCTACTATGAGGCGCTGCGACTCCCTGCCGTTCCTCTCGCCGCACTTCGTTTCCTCTCCTTGGAAAAGTAAAGGGCTTTTTTTTCGCTTCTTTGGGGATGCTGGCGGCCTTCTTTTGCGAACGCGATCGCTGACCATCTGGATACCATCCATTGGTCTGATCTTGCGTCCACTGACGGCGTCTGATCGATCGGGGGATTCCGTTCTCTGAAGGGCCGTTCTGGGACAGAGCCAATCGGGTAACTCAAGCCTCTCACCTCGAGCGTATCGTGCGCAACGCGCGACCGCCGAATTGGCCATATCGGAGATTTGACCGATCACCTCTGTCCATGCCCCTCGATACTTCGTTGGGCGCTCCTCGAAGGGCGCGGAGGAAACTTGAGAAAGGTGGCAGGACAGATCGGTGGCCTAGAGCGAACCGCAATCCCGTCGGGGAAGTTTCTCCTTATCGATAAGGGTTGTCGAGCTCACTGTTCTCGTGGGACGGTGCTGCTGTCGACCTCCCCGCAAGAGCCTCGCATGCCGCCGACTCCAGGCCGCAGAGGCGGTCTTAAAGGCTGAACAGAGAGAGGCTAGCCGGGGGTGCAGGGGGCGGCAATGAGCGCCCCTGCTCGCCCGCACGACGCGGGCGAAATCCCCCGCCGGGATGGCCGCGTGGATCCTTTAGATCACGCTCACGCGTGTCGCTCACCTGCAACGCGGACATGCCCTCCTTCCATTGAAGTATTGTGATAGTATATTGATGTTCCAACATTCCCGTGCTCTCCACCGCGGGCCCGTCCGACACAGATGAAACCCGCTCGCCCGCCGCACGTCGCGGCCGCTCTCGGCCTGCCCTCCACCAGGCCGCCACAATCGCCGGCTTTGGTCAACATCCACTTTGAGCACAACGCATCTCACACGACCTTGGGACCGTTCTGTCCGTCGAATCTCGATTGCTCCGCGCCCCTGATCACACGCGGGGCCGGGCGGCCGCGGCGATTGCGGATCCGGCCAAACAACCGCCGTGGTTGGAATTCCTCGTTCCGCACCCCGACGTGATACAGCGCCAAGGCCAGCTTCCGCATCACGGCTACCAGCACCCGCCGTGCGTCGCCTGGGTCGCGGGCCTTCTTGGCTTCATACCAGGGACGTACTCCGCACCGCTGGACCAGCCGCATGGCCGCGAAATACATCCATTGCCGCGTCCGCGCGCTGCCCCGCTTGCTAATCCGTAGCCGCCCCTGGTAGGTCCCACTGCTCCGCTCCACCAAGTTCAATCCCATCGCCTTGCGGTAGGCAGCCGCCGAATCAAACTTCCTCGGATCACCTGTGCACACCCACAACACACACGCTGTCGGTACACCCACGATCTTTCCTTGCGCCTCGAGGACCGGATGTCCCGCTGCCAACTGACGCAATCGCCGTTGCGCTCGGTTCGACTGCTGCCGAGCGGCTAGTGCCTTTTCGGCGTACTCCTGGATCTGACGCCGTTGCCACGGGCCCACCCGCACACCCACACTCGACCGGGCACCAGCCAGGAGCTCATCGATCTTCTTCGCCGACAACAGCCCAACACCCCACCGGGCCAACTGGATCGGGGCTTCGGGATCCGCCGCCAACGCCTGCGGACTACCATAACGCTTCAAGATGCGAAGCAACGTCCCGGAGGAAAGCTTGAGCACTTGCAGCAGTTCCGGCCAATGCCGCGCCGCCAGGCCCTCCAACCGCCCCTGCCAGAAAGTGACTACCTGCCGCTGGGTCACCATTTCCTGCACCCAATAGGTCAGTTCCTCCTCCCATGAATCAGCGGCCCCATACGGCCACGGTTTCCCCTTGCCCAACGCCGCCAGCTCCGCGAGGACCGCGGCATCTTTACCGTCGTGTTGCGACGGCACCCCGTCGAAGATTTCCGCGAAATCATGCGCGGCCTTGCCACCAATGCGCTGGACTTCAATCTCGTTGTCACCCAGTGCCTGTCGTAAGGCGTCACCGTAGGTGCCCGATGACTCCATGGCGACCACCAACTTCCGATTCGACTGGGCCCGCTTCGCGAGGAGAATCAATGTCGCGATCTCTTGCGGGTTCTTCACTCGCCAGGGACGCTCGAACCGCCCATCGTCCCAGCGGCAAACAACCAGCACATCGAATTTCCCCACGTCAACACCGAGTATCACGCCCAAATTCTCCTTCCCATGGGCAATCTGCTCCCACTTCACATCATTGACGTTCGTCGCACGGTATGCTTTCCTAGTCATTGGGATGACCTCCTGCAAGTGCGGTTGCGAGACCTCAACAGTCTTGCCACTAGCCGCCTATTGAGGCATCCCCATTTCTGTTTCTATAGCCACTTCGTTTGGCGATACCATCGTTCGTCCCCTGTTCGTCCCCACCAGCTCGGGACAGAGCTGTGGATCTACCTGGAGTTGGTAAGCCGGAGCTCCAGCCGGCAGTCACGATGGAAACGGCAGGGCCTCCCAGGTTCCCGAGCCACCCTCGTGTCCCTGCGCCTGTTCTTGGACCCCGGTAGGACCGAACACGCCAGGCCATTGCGGCGTGTCGACGTGGCCCCCGCTTGTGTCTACAACGGAGGCTCCCGCGATGAGTATTTCGGGGCTCGATAGCACGGCATTGGGACTCGCTGTCTACGCTTCGCAGTGAGAGTCACCCCTCCCCACGCAAGACTCGCTTCCGGCTGCTGGCCAAGCTCTGCCGGGCGGGATTCGTTAACCCGCAGGGTCGCGATGAAAGGTTTCTGAGTTCGAGCCTCTTCCTCCTTTCTCGAGCTTTCCTGGCGCAAAGACACCCAGCTTCTGGAAGTCGGAATCCACCAATATGCGTGGCCTTGCGTCGACCGAGTAAGCCATGAATAAATGCGTACTGATAAACGGCGCCGAACGATGCCCGTCTGCGACCCTTACCCGCCTCTGGCATCTCACGACTTCGCGGGTGTCTGGCTCCCCTACAGGAGCTTGTCGCGAACTGGCACCGCCTGACGTCTTCTGTCAGGGACGGCAACATGCATCTGGCCCGGGAGTGTTGAAGTTTCGTCCGCGGATTGGAGGCTTGAGGAATACACATTACCTGGGACGAACGGCCGGCTCGGCGACTTTATTGCTCATACCGCTTGGAGATAACGACTCCCGTGTGGGCATCAATGATGTAATGTGGCCCGCCACCTTTGAGCCGGGGATTCTTCAGTTCGTAGTCGACGTGCCAGCCGTCGTCTTCAAGCACAAGTTGAATCCGGTACAGGGACAGGTCCCGATACACCCGTGCTGCATCCGCTTGGGCAATGGCCAGTACCTGGTCGCCAGCAAGGCCCACGACGCTGTTTCCCATCGTTTTCTCTCCGGCGAGGGAGGCTATTCGGTCAGGGCGGGTAACCAGGACCACCGGTCAGTCCGCCCCGGCGCGAAAGAGGTCCGATTGTATGAATGCCGTCATCGGCGCGGATGAGGCATGGTACACCGAGAAGCCAGGCCGACCGTGTATCGGCCGCGCTGGGACCGGGTTCCCACCCGTCGGCACTTGGGTTCGGGTGGGTGTGGAACGTGGCGACCACCATGGCACCCGGCACGACCAGCGGCGTATTTAAATCCAAGGTCGTTTGCCCACCCGCGGGAGCGCGGCGCACCACCACAGTGCCAGTCGTGTTATCCATGTAGATCCAGCCACCCTCTTCGTGCCGCTGAACCGGGTCGCCAGGGAGTGAATCATTCCAGGCGTGTTCGAGAGCTTGTTGCACCAATGGATCATACAAGAGGTCCGCGGCTGTTGGTGCTTGCATTCGCCTTTTCGCTTGACGGCAATTCCCGAAACGGACTCACTCCCGGTTAGCGTACCGGAAAAGGCGGGTCTTCGCACCATGCAACTCGGGCGGTGGACATTGGATTCAGCCAAGGCTCAATCGGGATCGCCGTGCAATATGAATCCGGCCCAGTCGACCGGCGGAGCGGATTTGCCGTCGAAGCTCAACGCCTCGAGGTCGGGCAAGCGGTCCAGCTTGGCCGCTCGAGATCGCCAGGACATGCAATGCAGGGCCACGCCGGTCGTCGTTGAGAGGCCCCCGCGTCCAGACTGTTTGCTTGCGGAGCCCCGTCCTTCAACCTCGCTAAGACTGCGAACCGCGCTTTCTGACGCCAGCCCAGTTTATTACGGCACGATTGAGCCTCTGTCCGCGCACACTGCAATGTCTGTCCTTTGCCTCCTCGTCGAGTACGATCATCAGCGGGCGGTGTTGGCGACCAGTTCGTCCGCGTGGTTGGGGAGCGCCTCGCGAGCCAGCCGAACGGCCTCGGCGATCGCGTCCTTGGAGATCGACCCATGCCACCGCTCGATGACGGCCGCCCAGGCCATCCCGCGAGCGACATTATCCAGAACGTCACTGACAAAAACGCGCGTTCCGCGAAACGTGGGCCGACCGTGACACACCGCGGGATCGCAAACGACAAACCAACCCAAGGCTTTGCTCATCGCGGCTCCCCGCTGAGTTTGCGTGCACGCGCGTCGGATGGCAGCCTGGCCGCCGCCACTTCGGCGGACCTCATCGATGTTGGCTGTGACAATTACGGATGGTGTCCCCGGAGCTTGGGAACCGCGGCCGGCTCAAAGAACTCGAAATTGACATTCGATATCGTACGGCATTTTTCCTCGAGCACCTCAATGATCTGGCGCGAGGTGAGCTTGCGGTCGGACCTGTTCTTCAACTTGATGAGACAAGTCCCCTCGTTCGAGCCCCGGCCCTCGGTCAGGACCGCGTAACCGGCCAACGAGGACACCGAGGTAACGCCTTCGATGCCTTTGGCGATCGCCTGCACCTCGTGGGACTTGGCGTTGGTGTACTCCAGGGTCGAGCCCGGAGGAGTCTGGATGACCGCATAGATCATGCCCTGGTCCTCGGAGGCCTCCAGGAAGGCGGAGACATCGTAGGTGACCTCAAAGTTCATGCCGGGGGCGAACGAGTCCTCCTTGATCTGCTCGAGCTTCTTCTTGACCTCCTCAATGATCGTGGCGGCGTTGGAGCCGGGGACCTGCTTGAGAACGATGGTAGCCGAGCGATGGCCGTCGATGTCCGAGTAAATATCAAAGGACTGTGGACCCAACTCCACCTCGCCGACGTCCCTGAGCCGCAGGATCTCACCCTCAGAATTTGCCTTGAGAACGATGTTTTTATACAGCTCCGGCTTGTCAGAGCGCACGACATAAGTCAACACGTACTCTTTGGATTGCGACGCCTTCATGTTGGCCTGGCCGAGTCGCCCAGGCGAACCAATCGTGCTGTGTTCCGCCGCAGCCTTCATGACGTCGTCGGCGGACACGTTGTAGGCGCGCATGCGGTCGGGATTCAGCCAGACCCGCATCGGAAAGAGGCGGTTGCCGAGAATGTTGGCTTGGCCGATGCCCCGGGTCCGCTTGATTTCGGGCAGAATGTTGGAGGTGGCGAAATTGTAAAGGAAATCCTGGTTGACGCCTACATCCGTGCTGTAGACGTTCACATACATCACGTCCATTGGTCGCTTCGCGGCAGCGCCTGCCGGAAAACGGCCTGTTTTCTCGTGCGTGACATCGACTCGGATGTCCCCGTCACGTCTTTCCGCGGCAGTCTGGCCGTCGGGATCGCCGTCGCGCTTGGGCTGGATGAGAATGAGCGCGCCGGGTGCGTCGACGCGTATCGGCGTGTCGCCGGTTATCTCGACGACCGCCGCCTTGCGCGGCGGCTCGCCGTTGCGAGAGACCAGAATGTGGTAGGTCCAGTTCGGTGAGCCGGCGTGCTGGGGCTTACCGGTCCCATCCTTCGATTTACGGATTCCCGATTGGGCGAGAGCGACGGCACCGGCTGCGAGCGCTGCCACGACCGCTGCGGCCGTCATCACGAGTTTCACCTTGCGCAGGAACATGGATATCAGGACTCCTTCGGTAATGACAGCGACCGATGTTGGAACGGCGCTCGCCGTTGCCGCGTAAGCGACCGTCGACTCTGCCAAGCCTGTCGGCACAGCCGCTCGAGCGGCGCCGCCGGCGGATGCGGCCGCCAGCGCAAGCGCCGGTGCCACGCCCCGTCGCACGAGCCGCCCGCGCAGCCTTTTCCTTCCCCGGGCGAGAGGCTCTTGACCGTTCCGACCGCGCATCCCAGATGACGCGCGGCTTGTTCGTGAGTGCGGCCCTCGAGATCACAGAGCACCACCGCAACCCGGAGGCGACCCGGTAGGCGGCCGATCTCCTCATGGATGATCTTCTCGAGGTCGTCATCGTCGGCCAACTCTCTCGGCTCACCGCGGCCGGTGGCGAACTGCTCGAGCAACTGACCGTCGGAGAGCGCGCCGATCGCGCCCACGTTGAAGAGCGTCTGCAGATGCAAGAGCGCGTGGCCGCTGTTCTTGACCGCCATGAGTCGTCACTTCCGGTCGGGGCTTCCGCAAATCTCACGAGTGAACGCCGCGAGCGGCCTCGCGCGTTCCCGATTTGTGACTCACCAAACGATTTTCCGTCCAGGTTCGGGGGTTCCGGGGACACCATGCCTCATTACTGGCGTTACCGTGCTGAACCGAGACACCGAGGTTACCACCTATTTATTGCGCAGCCCACGGTGTGGAAGTCAGATGCTCGCGCTCCGAATGCGCTCGATCCTCAATGTCACTCGCCAGCATGGTGACAAGGCTTGACCCGCGAGCCAGAGTGATAAACCGCCGCAAACGGCTAGCCCAAAGGGCTTTCCGTCACTATCCGTTGACAGCGAATTCAGCCGGGAATTGGAGGCGGCGTGAAACTTACCCGCGACCGTTTATAGCGTATGTCTCTGTTAAAAAACGACTTATGATACGAACAGTGGAGGCGGCGGGAATTGCACCCGCGTCCCGAACTCCACAAGTCGTTTCTCGCCATGATAGTTGCGTCGAACAGGGATGCCAGTGGTTGCACTATGCCTGCACTGAGGAGGCACTCCAGGAGCTTGTCGCGAACTGGCACCGCCTGTCGCCTTCCGTCAGGGACGCGGTGTTGGCACCGGTGCGCGGTGGCTGACTTTCGGGACAATGGCGAGTGCCTAGAGTGCACGGGCGCGTCGCTTCGTTCGCGTCCGACCGCAGGACCAGGTGGCCACCACGAAACTGACCCCCATGATGGCCGGTCCGTCGGCTACACCGTCGGGCGATGACCCTACCACAACGCGAATCCCCGGAGAGGCGTTCATTCCGGAACCCCATGCACGATGAACCCCGCCCAATCCACAGGTGCTGCCGACTGGCCGTCGAAGCTAATCGCCTTGACTTCGCGCAGCCGGGCCAGCTTCGCCTGACGGAGCGCCTCGGCCTTCGGCATGCCGTCGAGCCAGTGCCTCAGAAACTGCTCCATCAGCTTCGCCGTCGATTCGTCGGGGACTGTCCACAGCGAGCCGATCACCGTTCGGGCGCCGGCAAGCTCGAACGCGTGGCGCAGCCCCATCACGTCCTCGCCGGCGATCACTTTTCCCGTGGCTGACTCGCACAGGGAAAGGACGACGAGATCGGGTTGCATCGGCAAACCTTCCACTTCGAGCGCGGTCAAGCGGCCATCGCTGAGGTTGGAGGCGAGGCGCCTGGGATAGACGTTGGCGCCCGCCAGCGCCAGGACGCTGCGCACCTGACCTTCTTCCCCTTCGGTCGATGCCGCCACCAGCAGGGGATTGTCGGCGTCCTCCGGTGCCACAGGCGGTGCCTTTGCTTTCTTCAAGTAACTGCCGTGCGTGACGAAGTACAACAGCCGCAGCGGCCCGCTGAGCTTGCCGAGCGATTCCTCGGAAGCGTCGGCTCCGACCTTCAACTGGATCTCAACCTGGGGGTGACGAGCGCGGATCTCGTCGCGAACCAACCGGGCCTCCGCTGGGAACGACGGCAAACGCGGCAAGATCTCATCGTCGGGAATCTCGCGTCGCCCCTGGGACCCAGACACGCTGGCCGGAAGCGCCTCATAGTCGGGATCGCCGACAATGACGAACGGCCCACGGGACTGGCGCTTCTCCCGCTGGGATAAAAGGTTTCTGCCGGTGGCAAGGTAACTGATGCGAAAGCGTTCGACGACGTACTCACCACCTGGCCGGCGAATCGCCTCGAATGGCAAGAGCGCGAGCTGCCCGTCGGGCACGATGCGGAGATCCTGAATCCCGCCTGGCAGCGCGGCCTCGACGGGGCCCCACAGAATCTTCAACAGGACGGCGTTCTCTTGCTTGGGATCCTGCTTTTCCCGACCAATCGCTTGCTCTCTCCAGTTCGCGATGGCGTTATCGATCGCCCTGGCAGGCCCCAGGCTTACCAGTTTGAGTCCCTCATGAGAAAGAACAAACGCCGAGTAGTAGTCCTCGCCTTCTTCACCGTGAAGAAGCTTGTGGCGATCCCCCTGGAAGTTGGTTCGTTTGAAGCGAATGAACTCGATGAGGGCGGCGTCCTCGGGCAACGCGGGGACGAGCTCTTTGGGGCCGGCTTCGAAAAAGAGCTTCAAAGTCCGGTAGCCTTTTGTTTCTTTGGACAGCTCGGACTCGATCCGCTGGTAGTCTTTGACCACATTTCCCGAGTCGAGCTCGCGCGAGCCCGAGAGCAGGAGGTGGGAGAGACGCCGGCGCGCGGCGGTTAGCTCTTGGTGTAACGCTTTCGCTTTTGGGTTGTTACCGATAAAGGCGGCTTCGTTTCGTCCCGAGAGGATGCGCGAGCTGGCGGCCTGATAGGAGAGGACGACGGCAAACAGATCGGACACCTGTTCCGTGGTCAAATCCTTTGCGCGATCCTCGGCCAGGCTAAGGAGTTGGTCGAGCCCGCGCCGCTGTCTGGCGAGTACCGTACGGTGCTCTCTTTCCGTGCCCGCGGCAAGGATGGGGCTTAGAAAGTCGAGATAATTTCGCCCGCCCTTCATCAGATCGTTCCAGGCCGTCGTCCACTCGATAACTCCTTCGTGAGCGGCGACCGCTTCGACGATGCCCAACTGCGTTCGGATCTCGGTCGTGAAGTGAAAGGTGTCGCCGACGGCGGAGGCGAGTGTTGTAAGTCCTTCGTGGTAGTCGCGGAAGACTTGATCCCACGGGCGGCGGAGGATGAAGGCGAGGGTACCGAGCCGCGAGAGCACGCGGCCGTATTCGAATGGCGCAAGGGCGCGGCGTTCATCGGACTTGATGGAGAGGTAGACCGATTTGACTTTGAGGAGGGCTTCTTCGGCTTCGGCATAGCGGTGGAGGGCGGTGTAGAGGCTGGCCAGATGTGAGAGAGATTGCAGAGTCGCTCGGTTTTTTGTTCCTAGCTTTTTGTTCCAGAGCGCGAACGCGGTTAGTTGGTGCGAAAGCGCTTCTTCCGGTTTACCGGACAATTCGAGGAGGTTGGCCATATCACCCTGAATATGGGCATAAGGCCAGTGTTCGATAAGATTCATCCCTTCAAGAGTTGAATTTACGTCTCTAATAATTTTCCATGCATTTACGGCATCTCCCATTTGGTATTGAACGTAGGCTAGTTCTCCCCGAATTTGGATACAGTCGGGACTGGTATTTAAAGATTTCGGGTAGTAGCGACAGGCAAGGTCGTAGAATTCTCTCGCCAGGGAAAAATTCCCCTGGTCTGAATAGAGTTGTCCAAGATTCCAATAAGCATCGGAAATATCGACCGGAGTCTCCTGTGGATTTTGATTGAGGAGTCTTATTTCAGCCGCCTTTCTTAATTCAATTTCAGCCTTGGAAAACATACCTAAGACGCGATGCAAGCGGCCCAAATTCAACAAGATCGTACTTTGAGTGACCATGGCGCTTGAGAGGTCTCTATTTCTCGCTGCGTCTACTTTGCGGCCAACCTCTATCTTCCCGTCGATACGGAGTTTATTCACCACCGTGTCTATATTCTCAAGAGCTCGCGCGTAGTAAATCAACGCATCATTGTATTCGCCGGTAGTATCAAGAACTGTACCTAGACCGCTTGTGCAGTCAGCGGCTACACGATCGTCATGGTAAGCTTTGGCGAAATTGAGCGCCCGATATAATTCCTTCCGAGCAAGAGAGTAGTTTTCTTCCGCCTGATGGCAGATAGCGATCAGCTCCGATACATAGGGAATATGTTTAAGCTCAGGAGATGTCTTTGCCTTAGGATCGTTTTCGAGCGCGAGTAACTCGGCTAAGATTCGCTCAGCTTCTTTTCTGGCTTTGGAGTACTCCCCTTTTAGATATTGGGACTCGACGCTTCCGATCTGTTTTTCATAAACGTCGAGTTTAGGTGGCGGTTCCTGACAACGCGTTTTGGCGTGAGGCAGTAGGACGGCGAAGGTAATTATTATCCAGAAACGCGCCATTGTGGCGCTGACGGCTAAAGGGGGACGTAGGGCTTTTCCCGTGAATTGCCGCCAAGACGGTCGATATGTCCCCCCTTTGATGCTCCGCCTGCTAGGCCGGCCCCACTCCCGAACGGCGCACGCCACAAAAGCGCTGCGTCCCCCTTTTTCGACAGCGACCGGATACGAGTGGCGCAGCAGCCAGAGCGTCAATGATCGGGAAAGCGACCGGTGGACAGGACTGCGCGGTGGGTCCGCGAGCCAGTTTGCACCCCCCGGGGCGAGCGGTCCAGTTTCCTGGGGCGACGGGCCGACTTTGCCCACGGGCGCTTCGCGATAGGTTTCTGCCTCGACCATCGCCGTCTCCGCGAGCGTTGCCATTTTTCTCTTCGGAGGCTCCCTGTTGCGCCCAATTGTGACTATACTCGAACGGAGTGCGCCTCGTTCGTTCTTTCGAGCTTCGTGCTCGTCGTCTTTCGTTCGATCGTGGCGGTGCCATGCAATCCCAGATTCCCACCGATGCGGCGACCGCGTTGCTCTCCCCCGCTCCGGCGACTACGCCGTCAGGCGATGGTGTTACCACCGCGCCGTCAGGTGATGATGTTACCACAACGCGTATCCCGGGAGCGATCCTGGTGCGCGCGATCCGGCGGTTGCCGAGCTTTTTGACGGCGCTACCGCGTGCTCGAAAAACTCGCCCGGCATGGTCAGGGGCTCGTACTCCTGGCCGAAGACACGCGGCTCGGCGATCGGCTCTGTGTGATCAAGATCAGCTTGCTGACAGCGCAAGAGGCCGCGCTCGCGGCTGCCGAGGGAAACGCTCTCGGGCGCATCGACCACCCCCATGTCGGCAAAGTTTATAACTCCGGAGTCTGTGACGATCACCCGTACCTGGTCCTCGAGTTTATCCGGGGCGAAACGCTCACCAGGTGGCGCGAGACCCACCAGCGGCAGTGGCAAACCATGGCGCGGCTGACGGCCCAGGTCGCGCGGGGACTTTCGGCGGCGCACGCCCTCGAGCCCAGGGTCCTGCACCGCGATCTGAAGCCCTCCAATATCCTCGTCTGTCCGGGCGAGACCGCAAAGCTGATCGATTTCGGCGTCGCTCTCATCAAACCCAAGACGCTCGCCAGCCCCGACGCCGAAGGAGAATCGGGCATCTACGGCACGATCGGGTTCATGGCGCCCGAGCAAGCCGCCGGCGATCCCAGCGCCACCACCGAGGCCTCTGATATCTTCGGGCTGGGTGCTGTTCTCTACTTTCTCATAGCCGGACAGGCGCCCTACACGGCTTCGGGAATCAACGCCCTGCTCGAACAGGCCAGAGAGTGTCGGTACGAACCAGGCGTGCTGGAGCTGGCACCCCGAAAGCTGCGGCAGATCGCGCTCGAA
Organism: uncultured Isosphaeraceae bacterium; assembly: GCA_963830625.1. Lineage (GTDB taxonomy): Bacteria > Planctomycetota > Planctomycetia > Isosphaerales > Isosphaeraceae > CAWHMZ01. Next base: position 444,899 of record CAWHMZ010000012.1, read on the forward strand.
GCGCTGGCCCGCGAACCGGGCCAGCGGTTTGCCAGCGCCGCTGAGATGGCCGCGGCGCTCGAGAACTACGCGACCCAGCGGCAGCGGATGCGAAGGCGAGCGCTGGCAGCCGCAATAGCGGCCGGCGTTGTAGCGATCGCCGCTTTGGTCTGGAGCCGCTGGCCCAGAGCCAATCGGTTCGGGCCGGGGACCCGGATCACGGCCGCGCTCGCGAGCCAGGCCGAGCTGAGCCCCGTGGCAGTCCGCCGCGAGGGAAGCGAGCTGGCCCCACATAATCTCCGCGGTCTCATTCCGGTCCCATCGGGCGAAGGGCTATCGTTCGTCGTGCGCATTCCGCGCGGAAACGGAACCGATGTCTACGAGCCCAGCCTCTACTGGATCTCGCGCGGCAAGGCGATCCGCCGCGCGATGTATCTCGATCCGACCACGGCCGGCCAACCGGTCGCGCGATGGACCTGCCCGGTTCACGAGAAAGGCTACGTGGAGACGATTCCCATCGTTGGCGATAAGGATGGGATGGATCTGATCGTGGTGATTGCCAACCCCGTCACGGTCGGCAATCCTTCGGCCGAGCAAGTCGCGGCGGCGTTCTCGCGGGTTCCCAGAGACTTGATCGTGCCTGGGGGCCTCGAGTTCCGCGCGATCGGCGATGGTCAATTTCGCCTGGGGCCGCTCAACGCGACGCGGGCGATGGGCGATATCGTCGTGCACGCGGACGAGCAGGGAGACCCGACAGGAAAGGCTGTGAGTGCCTCGGTCCGGGAGATTGTGGCGGACAACAGCTTCGTGATGGGCGTGGGCGTCCCGTTCCAGGCCCGGCCGAAATGACGCGATGCCACGGAGTGGAGAAGGGCGGGATCGACCGGCCAACATCCTGGTTGCAAGCCAGATGCTTCGCGACCCGGTTCAAAGCCACGCACCATCCGGGAGAGCCGGGTCTTTCAAAGCGGAAGAGTTCTTAACATCGCGCCCGCACGAACTGGCGCGGGTCGGTCTCCTTGAATGTGGCTGGCAATCCCCATCCGTGTGCGCGGAAGCGGTGTCGACAGCGAGTTACGCCGGGGGCATGGAGGCGGCGGGAAACCAGCCCGCGTCCCCCATACACGGAAATCCTTGTAATTAAATAACTTACAACACACAAAGTGGAGGCGGCGGGAATTGCACCCGCGTCCCGAAATTCAGAAGCCATTATGCAGCAAGGCGGTTGCGCCGACACCCCCGCCCCCTATCCGGCTCGATGCAACCGAGCGAGCAGTGAGATGAGGGTCTGGAGATCGACGGGTTTGACGAGGTGGTAGTCAAAGCCCGCTCGCTTGGAGCGGCCCGGAAACGTATCCGGGGCATAACCGGATAAGAAACGGGCGTGGACCCGCCATCACGGAAGGTCCACGCCTACATCGGTCCCATGCGGCAACGATGCCAAGACCGGGCGTCCTTGCCTGGCCCGTGCGAACGGTGCCGGGCCGATGCTCTTTATCCCCCGGGTAGCCGACCGGGCGTCGGTGCATGCCCGTCTCACGCCACGGCCGGCGTCCAGGATGACCGTTCCCGCCTGGCCGAGACCTCCGAAAGGTAGGCGATCAGCGAGACGAAATCCAGAGGCTTGGCGAAGTAGCCGTCGAAAGGCGATGGGGACGGCAGTCTGTCCGCGCCGTGGCCGGTGATGGCGACGAGGACACATCGAGATTGCTCGGGATCGCGGCGAAGCTCCGTGGCCACGTCGATGCCGCTCATGCCAGGCAGCGAGAGGTCGAGGAGCACGACATCCGGTTTCTGATGGTTCGCCGCCCCGATCGCCGCGGGGCCATCGAAGACGATGCCGACTTCATGGCCCGCCCTCTTCAGCAGGACCTTGAGCATGCGTGCGTTGTCGGCGTGATCGTCCACTATCAGGATGCGAAGTGGCGTAGCATTCATGGCTGCCCTCCTTGGTGCTGGTCGCCCTTGCCCGTGCGGAAGGCCAGGCTGGCGACGACGGCCGTCAGTTCGGCCGGATCGACGGGCTTGGCAACATGGGTCTGGAAACCCGCCAGAAGCGAGCGTTTCCTATCCTCCGGTCGGGCAAACGCGGTGAGGGCGGCTGCCGGGATGTCCTTGGTCGCGGGATTGGCCCTCACCCGGTGGATCAGATCATATCCATCTTGCTCGGGCATGCCAATATCACAAACGATCACATCCGGCTGAAATGTCTCGATCAAGGCCAAGGCTTCGGCAGCCGACGAGGCGATGGCGACCTGGGCCTGGCAATCGGCGAGGGCGCGTCGGAGGAGCTGGCGGGCATCCGGCTCGTCATCGACGACGAGCACCTTGAGGCCCGCGAGGGCACTATCCTGGCACACATCGTCGATCGCATCGCTCTCCTTGGGCGCACCTTCACGCGATCCGGCTGGTCGGGATGGACGACCGTGATGGGCAGCGTGAGCGTGAAAGTCGCTCCCTGGCCCTCCCCGGGGCTCTTGGCCCGGATGCTGCCGCCGTGCATCTCGACGAGATGCTTGGCAATGGCCAGCCCTAGCCCTAGCCCCGCGTGGAGCCGCGTGGTCGAGCCGTCGGCCTGGCGGAAACGGTCGAAGACGTGGGGCAAGAATTCGGGCTTGATTCCGATGCCGGAGTCGATGACGCTGATCTCGACGTGCGAGTTGGCCCGCTCGAGCAGAACCTGGACCGTGCCCCCCTTGGGCGTGAACTTGACGGCATTCGCCAGCAGGTTCCAGATGACCTGCTGGAGGCGTGCTGGATCGCCGGTGACCGGGCCAACAAGGGAATCGAGCACCTTGTGAATGCGAATTTCCTTGGCATTGGCTGCCGGCAGCACCGACGCGAGGGCGGCGTCGAGGATGTCGGTCAGGTTTAGCCGCTGGACGTCGAGGCGCAGATTCCCCGACACAATGCGGGAAATGTCGAGTAGATCCTCAATGATCTGGCTCTGGGCCTGGGAATTCCGGTCGATGGCCGAGAGGCCCTCCTCCACATCTTCGGCATCCACCTTGCCGGATCGGAGGATCTTGGCCCAGCCAACGATGGCGTTGAGCGGCGTGCGCAGCTCGTGGGAAAGCGTCGCCAGGAAGACGTCTTTCATGCGATTGGCCGCTTCGGCCTCGGCCTTGGCCGCTTCGGTCGCGGCGAGCAATTGCTCGCGCTCGGCCTCGGAGCGCTGCGCTCGGTAATATCGCGGGCGACCTTCGCCGCTCCGATGATCGTGCCGTCGGCATCGCGAATTGGGGAAATGCTGAGCGAAACGTCGATGACCCGCCCGTCTTTCGCGAGCCGCTGGGTCTCGAAGTGGCCGATGCGCTCGCCCCGACGGATACGCTCCAGGATTCGGCTCATGTCCTCGGAATGGTCCGGAGGCAACAAGGTGGAGATGGGCTTGCCGACGATTTCGGCGGCCGTGAAGCCCAGGATCCGCTGGGCAGCCTGATTCCAGCTCGTGATGACACCATCGAGCGTCTCGCCGATGATGGCATCGTCTGACGATTGGACGATCGCTGCCAGCACCGGCCCCGCATCCTTGGCCTCCCGGAGGGCGGCCTCGGCCGAGCGCCGGGCTCGTGTGATTTCGCGGATCGACGCCTCCGCGGCGTATCGCTCGCTCATATCGTGGAAGACAAGGACTACGCCCTGAATGCGGCCACCACTATCCGTGATGGGGGCGGCCGTGTCGTCGATCGGGTGGATGGTCCCGTCCTTGGCCGTGAGTTTTGTGTGGTTGGCCAGGCCGACCACGATGCCCTCGCGCAGCACCCTCGTGACGGGGTTCTCGACCGGTTCGCCGGTGATCTGATTGGTGATACGGAAGATGTGCTCAAGCGGCTTCCCGCTTGCCTCATCGCGCCCCATCCCGTCAACGTTTCGGCCACCGGATTCAGGAAGGTGACGCGCCCCTCACGGTCGGTTGCAATCACGGCGTCGCCCATGCTTCGGAGCGTCGTGGATAGCCAGGCGGCGTGTCGCTGAAGTTGCCGGCGGCTCCGCTCGAAGAGGAGATGGATGCCGAACAGGAGGACCAGGGCCAGGACTGAGGTGAGCGTGAAGGTGAGCGTCGTGCCTTTGAGGGCGGCCCGTAATCTGTCTCTCAGGCGGACGCGCGTCGCGTTCTCTTCGGCGCCCATCGCCGCGATCTCGCTGCGGACTTGATCCATGGAGGCCCTGCCGCGGTCGGTCTTGACGACCGTCAGGGCGGCGTCGAAACCACTATCCCTGCGGAGTCTGATGGTCTGCTCGAGCTCGGAGAGCTTGGCCGACGTCGCCTCTGCGGCCGTGTTCAGGTGCTCCCGCTGGACGCCGTTGTTCGCGACGAGCGATCGGAGGCGATCGATCGAGGCGGCGACGACAGCGTGGGATTTCGTGTACGGTTCCAGGTATCGCTCGTCGCCGGTGAGGAGGTAGCCGCGCTGGCCGGTCTCGGCGTCCCGGAGGTTCGAGAGCACGTCATCCAGGCCCACGACGACATCGTGGCTCAACGCGAGAGCATCCCAGATCCGGCTAATGGAATTCAAATTCCAAAACGTAATAAGTAAATCGATGATTAGAACGGCGATGGCAACGGTGTAGCCCATTGCCAACTTCCGCTGTGGCGGCCATTTCGTGCCATCGGGACTCATGGTTCGCCTCGTTCCTCTCGGCTCACTTGACCGCCCCCGGGCGGCGGACATCCTTCTCGAAGGCGCAGATCGCGTGCTCGGCTTCTCGGGCGCCGAGGCTGTAACGCTCTTGCAGCGCTTGGGCCAAGACGTCTCGCTTGCCGTTGATGAGGGCGGCGTCCTCCTCGCTCAGCTTGTGCCAGTGGGACAAGAGAAGCGCCTTCATCTGCTCCCACTGCACCTCGACCATGAAGGATGACCGAGACCTCAAAGGGTGAAGGGTAGCGACCGTTCCGGTGCGTCAGAGGGAGCGTCGGCCGCCCACGCCGGATGCGAGACGATGAACAGCCGAGCTGCACGGTGACCGACGCCGAACACTTGACAGACCGCCGCGATGGCACCATCGCGAGTGTAGCCTTGGTCGTGGAGTTCGGTTGCGAACTGCTTGCTGGACAACTTACGACTCGTTCGGGCCAGGTCCCTGAGGGTGACGTTGTCTCGATGCATCGTCGGGCTCCTCTCGTCAGTTAGTCCCTTGGACGTCCCGTTACTCGAAATGCCTCAGCCCAATATGCGGCAAGCGGCGTGCCGTTGCACAACGTCCTTTAGCACCATCACGATATGGCTGAGGCGCGAAGCCACGAGGCGCCCTCTTGCTCGGTGATGGTGGAGGTGTCAACGCTGACCTGGTAGAACACGTCTGCACGGACGAACTTCGATCCGAAGCTGCTAAACAGCAACACAACGGCCGTGGATTAGGAGGCTTCTCGTGTCTGCAAGGGAATTCCCCTAGGTGAGTGCCAACAGATAAGCTGAAGCACCCGGTATGGGGTTCGCCAGTCCTAGCAGTCATGACGCCTGACTCGAACTGGGGCTGATTGCCTGAGCGGCACACAAAATGCATGGTGTTGAGGGCGTTGTTTCCCACATCGATACACACCTGTCTTGACTCGACCCATCCTCACCTTTTCGAATCGGAGTCGAGCTCATGATAAGCGCCATGCCATCGAAGCGGACCCTCGGGACCACATTGGCCTTGCTGGCCGTCGCCCTCATCGCCCCGACCGTCGCCGTGCGCGTCCAGGACAAGGCCGCCGATTGGGCGGCTTCGCAGGCGGCTGACACGGCGGGGTGACCCAGGTCGTTGATGAACTAAATGTGACGCTGCACGCGCACGCAAACTCGTCCCCGCTCGCGGCCACGACGCCAAGCGGCAAGACAACCGTCATCAAACCGTGACAGTCGCCACTGACGCTCCGGGGACAACCGCGCGCCGCCAGCCCCCGTTCGTGGGAGGGCCGCAACGCTCCATGGCAGCGAGGCCATGGGAGATCGATCGGTCGCAGGAGGCACTGCCGTGGGCGAGGAACCGCATGCCTCTCCGCCTACATCAGTCCATATCCTTATGGAGATCAAGAAAGATGACTTTTCATCAGAAAAAGACTGGGGTTCTCACGACCATATTCGTGGCTACCGTGCTGATGTCGGTGTGTAGAGACGGTGCGATGGCCAGCGCACAGGTCCCTGGCCTGCCCGGATCGTTACCTGCCACAAAGGTCGGGACGAGCGACGATGCGTCGGCGAAATCGGTCCAAGGGAAGCCCTGGGCGGCGGTCGCGACTTCGTCGGAGCCGATCACCGTCGACCAACGGGTCTCGGACAATGTCAGCTCGCTCCTGATCATCGGCGGGGTCTTACTCGCGCTCGGGGCGTTGGGCCTGACCCACATCGTGATGTCGATCCTGGGCGTGGCGTCGATCTTGGGCCTGGCCGTCGGCTTCGCCTTCCGCGACATAACCGAGAACTTCATCGCCTCGGTGCTCCTGGGAGTACGCCGGCCGTTCCAGATCGGCGACTACGTGACGATCGCCGGACAGTCCGGGGTCGTCAAATCGCTGAACACTCGGGCGACCGTACTCGTGACCTTGGAAGGCAACCATGTTCGCATCCCGAACGCGACCATCTTCAAGGAGATCATGGTCAATGCGACCGCCTCACCCAGCTTCCGGCACAGCTTCGATGTTCTGATCCCCCACGACGCGCCCACCATAGATGCGATCAATGCAATCAACATTGCATTAAGTGACCAGCAGGGCATACTCAAGGATCCACGGCCGCGAGCGCTGGTGGAGGCATTGGAACCGGGTGGTGTGCGGATTCGCGCGTATTTCTGGTCGGCGACTCGGGGCGTGGACTGGTTCCAACTTCGGAGTGATGCCAATCTGATGGCCAAAGTCGGCCTTCAGCGCGCTGGCGTTCTCGGACCCGCCGTAGCGGCCAGTCGAGACACGGTCGATAGTCCCCCGAGAATCGTCCCAAACGACAAGCCCCGTCTCACCATCAGGGTCGATCAGGCCGCTCGGGAATTGCGTCATGACGCGGTGGATCAGGCCTCGGTCAGCCCCCGACGCGATTCCAGGGCCACCGTTTCCGTGACGCCGGTCACCGGCGATGGCTGCGCGACACCCATGGAGCAAGCTCTCGAACAACCCGAGACACGCGTTAGCGATGAGGGGGCCAATCTTCTTAAGGGGAACCGGCCTGAGTAGGGCAGCATGGCAGTTCATTTACCGTCTCAGTCCTTGTGATATTCATGCGCCGTACCGGGGCCCTGCGGTGAAATACACCCGTCACGGCGATTCCCATCAAGCCATGAGGCTTGTCACTAATGGCTGCGGGCGGCCTCCCCTCCCCGTGTGGACGGTGGCCCTTTATCGACAACGCGGCGATGCGTGTGGACGTGTCGGGCGATGCCCGCCAAGTCGCGCAATCCCGATCCTCTTAAGCTTCTCGAGGTCCTCGATCATGCAGATCTTGAACGACTTGCATGCGCGCCGTCGCCGGATCGACCCGCCGTGCACCCCCCGTAACATTGATCACTTCGAGCGGATCTCGATGTTGGCCGTCCGGGCGACCGGAGGGCGTTGGGGATTCCGCCTGGCGTTACTGTTGATCATCGCCTGGGGGATGTCCGGCCCCTATTTTCGCTATCACGAGTCCTGGAAGACGACTTTCACCGTCGTCACCACGAGCGTTACCTTCTTGCTTGTCTTCCTCATCCAGAATGCGCAGAACCGCGAATCAAAAGCGATGCATCTCAAACTCGACGAGCTGATCTACGCTGCCAAGAGCGCCCGCAACGAATTGATCAGTATCGAGCACCTGACGGAGGAGCAGCTTGATCGCCTCGGCCGGCGCTACAGCCGGCTGGCCGAGCATTATCAGAGATCGCTGGCGGCTATGGCCACGGCGGAGATCCCGGAAAACGGCGCGGCGGAATAAGTCCCTAATCGAGACGATCCAATGACTGATAAGCATATGGAAGAACCTCGACGGAGCCCGTACCGACACGGAAACGCTCAACGCCAGTACACTTTCCAGATCCCATCCGCCTTTGACTTCCGGATCACCTTCGCGTTTTTCCCGTCCGGATCTGCCACAACCAACTCAACGTCACCTGGCTCCTGGAGCGTTTCCTTTTGACGGCGGAACACAATGCGCTTTCCATCAGGCGCCCAGTCGAATTCTCCCCGCTCGATATTTTCGCCCGGGCCTCCCGCGACCGGAATCAGCTCCTCTGGTTTGTCGACGTTCACAACCGCCAGTCCGCCTTCGTGACCAACGAGGAGACGCTTGCCATCCGGTGACAGCCTCCCGTGAGCGACCCATCCCTTGGGTGCAGCAAGCACTTTCATTTCCTTGCCATCCAGGTCCACGAGATGGACGGATTTTGGCTCCCATTGGTCGCCGTCACCGACCTCGGTTGTTATGAGCGACTTCCCATCCGCCGCCCAGCCATCGACCGTCCGCGTCTTGAGCATGTCGAGCGGCTTGGCCACCATTCCCTTCACGTCCATCCGAAAGTGTTGAACCCCTTTCACGCCCTCCATCCCGCTGCAGGCATGGATTTGGGTGCCGCCCGGCGACCAACTGAATTCCAGGTACCCGGCCTTGGCCGGAAACCTAAAACGAGCCGCCCGCGCTTTGCCCCCAATTTCGGCGACAGCAAGATAGCCGCCGATTTTTTCGTCGGTCGATTCCACGACATACGCAACTCTGAGCCCGTCAGGAGAAGGCACGGCCCAGAATTTGGCGTTTGCAGGTACATCGTTCCATACGCTCCTCTTGCGAGTTCAGCCACAATGGCTGGTATCGGAAACACCTCAGGAGACGACATACGAATGACTGCTTTCAGCAGCGCGGGTCGCACAGCCGCCGAGGCGCCATCTGCAAGCAGTGCCCCCAGTCCGGCGACCGAGACGGTAACGCCCCGATTACGAAGTCGGGCTGCGAGCACCTTGCGTGCTTTCGCCAACCGACTGGCGAGGGTCCCCTCCGGAATCCCGAGTCGGTTTGCTACGTCCCGACGACTGAGCCCGTCGATTTCAAAGAGGATGACCGCCGCCCGGAGGTGGTCCGGCAGACGGCCGATTTCCTCGTCGAGGGCCCGGCAGGCGTCCGCATCGGGTGACACTTCAACATGCACAGCTCGGTCCGGAACGTTGGGCACGGGGAATTCACGGGCGGTTCGGCGGGCGGCAATCGTGCGGGCTTCCTTCGCCGTTCGGACGGCCACGCCGTAAAGCCAGCCGCGAACGGCACTTCCGGGCTTCACATCCGGCGCTCGTCGCGTTAGCACGAGGAACACCGCCTGAAACGCGTCCTCTGCAAGGTGCGCGTCGCCGCTCACTCTACGACAGACAGCCAAGACCATCGGTCCGTGTCGACGCACCAGTGCGGCGAACGCATCCCCATCCCGATCCTTGACGAACCGCGCGAGAAGCTCGTCGTCGGGCTGGGCCGCGACTGAATACCTCTCTCTCGCGAATTGAAGAAGCATCGCTGCGATGGCTGACGCAGTCTTCGGCATACCGGCTCCTTGGCAGGCATCCTGGCCCGCCAACAATTATTGGGTGGGAGTCGGCCAGACAGTCGCAAAAAATACAAATCTTCCTTGGTCACAGCAACGTCTTCCCGAGTTCCCAATTCTTTCACCGATTGAACGCACCTCGAGAGGGCTTCAAGCCACCCAACACTCGTCGATGCAACAGCATTCATGGATGGTTACCGTGGGAAGACTGGGCGGCTGCCTCGTTCCGATCGCAAAAAGTGTCGCGGACAACTCACACGGAAGAATTTTCGTCCCCCATCAGGCCAAAGACTTCCATCAAATTCGCACGTCGCGATTTGACTGCTTGACAAAGCGCGTGCATAATCGCCTTATGCGTTTGAGTGCGCGCGCAGCCGATCCACATCGCCCTGACACCTCGCGCCAGATCGCGACAAATCTCTCGTGCTGGCCGGCGCGGCACCATGATCGTTGATGCGACAAAAGGGAAAGCCGAATTGAGAGCCCGTTTCCTGCGCGAAGGCGCGCTGCGAATCGATTGACCCAGTTGACACAAAGCACTTGTCGAAGAGCAGGTTGCAACGAGCGAAGTTCGCTCGGTCGGCCGTCTCAGGAATCGTTTGTCAATGGCGTCGCGCGCGGCGAGACGCCCGGCGAGCCCTGCCCAAAGTGTGCTAGATCGTGCCAATGTGTGCCATTGGGGGATGGGATCAGGCGCCTGCACAGGCCCTACAACCGGCATGTCGCGCGGAGGGCGCCGCCGGCAGCCGTCTTTCGCGCGGAACCGTTACAACCGTTTCAACCATGTCAATGACTAAGGACCCGTTCGGCAAGCTCAGGGCGGGCCAATGACTAATGACCAATGACCCGTTCGGCAAGCGCAGGGCGGGCTAAGGACTACCGCGTGAGCAACCCGGCGTCGACGATGAACTCCGAACCCGTGATATACCTTGCCTGCGACGACGACAGAAACACGACTGCGGCGGCGACGTCTTCGGGCTCAATCCACGGCACGGGAAGCAGATTACCGGCGGAGCGTTCGGCGATTTCACGGGGCGTTTTCCCCTCGAGCATCGCCAGGCCGTCATTCATGGGAGTGTTCACGCCGGTCGCACACAGCGCAATCACGCGAATGTTAAACGGGGCAAGCTCGATCGCCCACGATTTGGTGAGTCCGACCAAGCCCCATTTGGAGGCGGCGTAATGGCTCAGCCGGCCCATACCGCGCAGGCCCGCGACCGACGAGTTGTTGATGATCACGCCACACCGCCGGCCGATCATCTCGGGGATGACGCGGCGCGCGACCAGCCAGGCACCTTTGAGGTTGATGTCGACCATCGCGTCCCATGCGTCTTCAGTCAGTTCATGGGCCAGGCCATACCCACAGATGCCCGCGTTGTTGAACAAAATGTCGATGTGGCCGAACCGCGCAACCGTGCCGGCGACAGCCGCCATTACCGCCGAATCGTCGCGGACATCGGCGACGAAAGACAAGCAATCGACGCCGAGCGAGCGGCATTCAACAGCAAGGCTTTCAAGCTCGGCGGGCGAGCCCATTGCATAACCTGGATAACTGAGCGCACGAGCGACGTCGAGAGCGGCGATGTGCACGCCCTTGCGGGCCAGGGCCAGCGCCGACGCCCGGCCTTGCCCATGCGCGGCCCCGGTAATGAATGCGACCTGCCCGGCGAGGTCGGGTTCGGCCGCCCCATGGCCCGCCGCCCCTACGCTCATCTCTGTGCCTCCTTGCGATACGGTAAGAGGTATTCATCGAGGTCGACGCGGAGCGCGTTATTGAAAAGATTCGTCGCCACCATCAGACCGCCGAATGCCGTCAAGGTCACGATCTGTTCGGGTCGCAGCCGGGCCGCCAGCCGCGCAAACAGCTCGTCGTTCACGCCGTGTGGGTCGTCCGCGAGCTGGCGGCCGAAGGCAACGATCGTCTGCTCCCAAGCGTCGAGGTTGAGCGACTCGGGGTCTTCGCCCGACTCGATCAAGAGACGGCGAAAGAACGTCGAGCAGACGAGACAGTCGGTGCCCGCCGAGATGGCGTGCGCAAACAGTGTCGTCGCGCGCTCGCCGAGAAATGGGACGACTTCGGCCCGCAGGTTGTACCATGTCATGAGAGCGGAGAGCGCGACCGGCGAGCGGGCGAGGGTGCGCTTCATGTTGGTCACTCGGCCGTGCGCCGCACGGATTCCGTCAAGGGCCGCGCGGCCTTCAGGACCGGCGTCGCTGTCTTCTAAGGGCGGTATTCGCGCCATGATCAAGGTCTCGCAGGGCGGTTTCTTCGGCGGGCCGAAGGGCGCATTATCGCGCTCGCGCTCCAGAGCGTCCAGCGCGAGTCGCCAGGGCCAGTGCTTGCAATCGCGATGAAATCACCGTCTTCTGGGTTGACCGCGCCAGATGAGCTATAACCTTAGAAGTCACGCAGACAAGCTCGCCGGAGACAATGCCATGACAGCGGCGCACGAACAAGTGAATCGGCGGTCTGTACTCAAGCGATGCGCAGCGGCGTCCTTCGCGGCGCCCTACGTGATGAGGGCCCACGCAGCCGCACCCCCAAGCGAGACCATCTACCACGCCAGCTTCGGCGCAGCGGGCATGGCAGACGCCGATATCGGCTCACTCACTGCCAGCCCTCATCTCAAGCTAGTCGCTGTCGCCGATGTCGATCGCCGCAACTTGGAGAGAGTCAAGAAACAATTCCCCGCGGTTAACGTCTACGAAGATTGGCGCGTGCTGCTCGACCGCGAGAAGAAGCTCGATTCGGTCAACGTGTCGACCCCGGATCACATGCACGCCCCGATCACGATGCGGGCACTCGCACAGGGGCTGCACGTTTACTGCCAGAAACCGCTCACTCAGACCATTTACGAAGCGCGCCAGGTCGCCGCGCGGCCCAGGACTCAAAACGCGTCACCCAGATGGGAATTCAGATCCATTCCCATGAGATTCACAAGACGATCGTGGCGACCATTCAGGCCGGAACGATCGGCAAAGTAAGAGAGGTTCATAGTTGGAGTGGGAAAGACTGGGGCGATCGCAAGCCGAGGCCCGCGCGCGCAGACCGAGTGCCACCCACCCTGAACTGGGACCTCTGGCTGGGCGTCGCCGCAGCCCGCCCGTATCTGGCGCATTACTACCATCCGGGATCGTGGCGCAAGCGGCTCGACTTTGGCACCGGCACGTTCGGCGACATGGGCTGCCACATTCTCGACCCCGTATTCACTTCGTTGGCGCTCGCTGCGCCCCTCTCGATCCGATCCGACGGAGGCGCCCCGAATGGAGACAACTGGGGCATCGACTCGAAAGTGCGCTACGTCTTCCCGGGTACGAGCCACACCACCGAGACCTTCACACTCTTTTGGTACGACGGCGACGCGCGGCCGTCGGACGATGTGAAAGCACTCGTCGGGTCGAGCGCGTTATCCGACCAGGGATCGATCTATCTCGGCGACGCGGGAGTACTCTATGCGCCCTACATCGATGTGCCCAGGCTGCTGCCGGTAGACAAGTTTCGGGACGTCAAGCTCCCAAGCCAAAGCGGTGACGACCACTACCTTCAGTTTGTAGACGCCTGCCGCGGCAGCGGCAAAACGTCGGCGCCGTTCGACTACGCCGGACCGCTCACCGAATCGGTGCTCTTGGGCTGTCTGGCGACCCGGTTTCCGCGCATGACGCTCGATTGGGACACGGCGAGCTTGAAAGTGACCAATGTGCCCGAGGCCAATGCCTTCGTCAGGCGACGGTATCGCAAAGGATGGGAGACCACTTCTTAGTCGCTCGTTTTCGGCGCAGCAGCGCGCGACTCGACCTTGCCGGTACAATAACCCGGTGCTCGCCAGATTCACCACCAGAGATAGGCTTCATGCGATCATGAAATCAGTCACAACTCCGGCCAAAGCAACAGAGCGTTTCGAACGTGGCCTGCTCGACGGGGCCTGGCAGGAACGTCTGGCGTTCATTTCCGAGATGATGCGCGACATGAGCGTGCAGACCGAAGCGCAGGGGATGGTCAAGTCATATGGGACGAGGGTGCGCAAGTTGATACCGGCTGCGCGCTGGCTCTCGCTCAGCCGGCGTGGGCTCGAGCCGCCGATGTACCGGATCACGCGCTCGAGTACCTGGACCGAGGAGGTCGACCCCTGGAAGCAGAAAGAGCGGCTGCCGCTCTTGAACGGGGGGTTGCTGGGCGAGCTGATTTACGGCGATCAGCCGCGCTTAATCGACGACATCACGCCCCTGCTTGCCGACGACGACCCGGCTCGCGCCTACCTGGCAGGCTTCCGTTCGCTCATGGCTATACCGCACTACGATCAAGGCGCGGCCCTGAACATGGTGATCATGCTGCAGCCCGAGGCGGCGGCGTTCGAGCCGGAGCGGTTTCCCGAGTGGTGCTGGGTGAGCAGCCTGTTCGGCCGGGTAACGCATAACTTGTTGCTGCGTGACGAGCTCAAGCAGGCGTACGAGATCGTCGAGCGCGAGCTCAAGGTTGTGGCCGACATTCAGCGCTCGCTGCTGCCGCAGGTTTTGCCCAAGATCCCGACAATCGAGTTGGCGGCGTACTATCGCACGTCGCGCTGGGCGGGCGGCGATTATTACGACTTCTTCCCCCTGCCGGGAGGTCGCTGGGGAATCCTGATCGCGGATGTCAGCGGTCACGGCACGCCGGCCGCGGTGATGATGGCGATCACGCATAGCCTGGCACACAGCCTCCCCGGACCGGCTGACCCGCCAGCCGTGCTTCTGGGGCATGTCAATCGCCAGTTGTCGCTGCTCTATACCGCCGCCAACGAGGTCTTTGTGACTGCGTTTTACGGCGTTTATGATCCTGAAAAGCGCGTCCTCACTTACTCGAGCGCCGGCCACAACCCACCGCGGATCACTCGCTGTTCCGAGGGCACGGCGTGCTCGCTTGAAGAGGTCGGCGGCCCGCCGCTCGGACTGTTTGAAGACATCGAGTACGATCAGACGACACTTTCGCTCGTGCCGGGCGACGTGCTGGCTTTCTACACCGACGGCATCACCGAAGCCATGAATTCGCGCAACGTGCAGTTTGGCGTGGACCGGCTTGATCGGGTGCTCGGCGTATGCAACTTGGCGCGGCGCAGTTTGTCAGCGCGGTGGTTGAGGCGATCGAAGAGTTCACCGGCGGACACCCTCCCGAAGACGACCGCACCCTGCTCGTGGCCAGGTGTGTTGACTAACAGGCGAACATATGAATTATCTAGAACAGATCAAGCTGGCCCCTTCGATCCTGGCGGCCGATGTGGCGCATCTGGCCGACCAGGTCGCCCAGGTCGTTGCGGCGGGCGCAGATCGGATTCACGTCGACGTGATGGATGGTCATTTCGTGCCGAACATCACCTTCGGCCCGGTGGTCGTGCGCTGGCTGAGGCCCGTCACGCCGGTGGGCCTGGAAGTGCACCTGATGATCGCCGAGCCCGAGAGATACCTCGATGCGTTTGCCGAAGCCGGCGCCGACACGCTCATCGTGCACCTGGAAGGTTCGATTCATTTAAACCGGACGGTGCAGGCGATCCATGGACTCGGAAAAAAGGCAGGCGTGGCGCTCAACCCGGCGACGCCGGCGTCGTTGCTTGAAGAGATCTTGCCCGACGTCGAGCTGGTGCTGGCGATGACGGTGAATCCAGGGTTCGGCGGTCAGGAGTTCCTGACGGGCACGTTGCCCAAGATCCGGCGGATACGATCGATGATCGATCAGGTTCGACCCGACTGCGAGCTGGAGGTCGACGGCGGGATCGAGCCTCATACCGCCCCTCTGGTCGTGGAAGCCGGCGCGCGAGTGCTGGTCGCGGGCTCGGCGGTTTTCAAGGCGCCGGGCGGCGCGGCCGCCGGCATGAGCCGCCTGAAGGATGCCCTGGCCACGCGCCGGGTCTTTTGGCGTAAGGCGCTCATGAACTGGCACTATCCCATCCAGGATTACGGCCCGCTCATGAAGGGAATGGTGATCGGCGGCCTGGGCATCCTGCACGTTTTCCTGGCCCAGCTCGCGATCGGCGGCGGAATGCTCTTGTGCTACTTCGAATGGCTCAGGCGCACCGGCCGCAGCAAGAACGCCGGGCGGTTTGTGAGCGGCTACTTTCAGGCCCTCGTGCTGGTCAGCTTCGTGCTCGGCGCACTGACCGGCGTGGCGATGTGGTTCACCACGATTCAGGTGAGCCCGCGCACCATCGGGGTCCTGGTCGACGAGTTCCACTGGATCTGGGCGACCGAATGGACGTTCTTCTGTGTCGAGGTCGTTGCGGGCTACACGTTCCTGCGCTACAAGGACTGGCTCAGTGGCCGCGACCGGATGACCTTGCTGGTCTGTTACGCGGTGGCCGGCTGGTTCAGCCTGTTCTGGATCAACGGCATTCTGTCGTTTCAGCTCACACCGGGCCGCTGGCTCGAGTCGCACGACGTGTTTGCGGGACTTTTCAATCCCAGCTTCTGGCCGTCGCTCTTGTACCGCACCGTCGCAGCGATGGCGATCGCGGCCTTGGCGGCCTGCGTGGTGATTAACCTCACGGGCCCGAGCGACCGCGACGAGCGCCGCGAGCTGATCGGCCGCGCGTCGGTGTTTCTGGCCCCGATGGTTCTGATGCCGCTGCTCGGCATTTGGTTCCTGGCTGCCATGCCGGCCGCCAGCCGGTTCTGGGTGCTAGGGGGAAGCGTAACCATGACAATGTTCATGGGAATCGGTATTTCAGCCTCGCTCTTGATCGGCGTTTACGCCCTGGGCGCCTTTTGGTTTCGCAAGCTCTACATCAACGGTTTCACGGCGGCGCTCTTGTGCGCGACTGGCGCTGGCGGCGACCGCCGGGGGCGAGTTCGTCCGCGAAGGGGTCCGGAAGCCCTATTCGATTCGCCAGGTTTTGTACTCCAATTCACTGCGCCAGGATGAGCTCGACCGGCTGCGGCAGGTCGGATCGGTTGCCGACGATCCGTACCCGCTCCACGATGACCTTTATTACCCCAATGCCCAGCTTCAAACGGGCGCCAAGATCTTTCGCTTTCAGTGCAGCGTGTGTCACACGTATTCGGGTGCCAACGGCTTGCTCGACTTGACCGCGACCTGGACGGTCGATCAAAGGCGTCTCAACATCGCGCAATTGCAGCGGACCAAGCCATTCATGCCGCCGTTTGCCGGACCGGCTGCCGAGGTCGAGGCGCTCGTGCAGCTCTTGACGTGGCGGAGTGCGGGGATGCCAAGGTCGTGGCCCCTGTCGGACGACCCGGCCGTCACCCTGAGAATCAAGGGATGGCTTGACGAAGTCGGCACCACTCCCGGGGTCGATCTCGTCGGCCGCACCCACGGTCTGCGAGTGAGCGATCCGACGGCCAAGGCGCGCGCCGCGAAATTGTCGGAGCGGCCGTGATGGAAACCCTCTTTCCGTTCGGGTTCCCTTGGCCGACGGCGATGTACCTGACGCTGTTCATCGTCACCGCGGCCATCTACATGGTCTTCATGCATTATGTGCTGGCGGGAGGAATTGTGCTCCTCTTGGGGTACATGGCGCCTGGGGCGCGCGGCGCATTGAGGCCGGGCCGGCCCAGCGGCGCTCGGGCCTCGGTTTGATTCAGAATGTCGTGCGCGACTGGCTGCCCGCGATGCTGGGCATGGCGATCACTGCCGGGGTTGCGCCGCTTTTGTTCCTGCAAGTCTTGTACAAGCGCGAGTTCTATACGGCCAACCTGCTCTTGTTCAACCGGTTCATGCTGCTCTTGCCGGCCCTGATTGCGGCGTATTACATGCTCTATCTGCTCAAGAGCCACGCGCTGGCCAAGCGCGGCGCGCTCGAGCGGGGAGTGGTGGCCTTTCTGGCCTTTGCCTGCTTCTTTTACACGGCCTGGGCGTGGGCCGAAAACCACGTGCTGAGCCTGCATCACGAAAGATGGCGGTCGCAGTACGTGTCGACCGCGTGGATGTATCGTGACTCCGAGATCTGGCCACGGCTCGGCTTCTGGCTCACGATCGCGTTTCCGACCCTGGCCGTTGCTCTGGCCTGGCAGCTTCACTGGGGCCGGCGAGGCCACGACTCGATCAACATCGATCTGGCGTCGCAGCGACTGAAGGCGCTGGCGGTTCTCGGCCTGGCGACCGCCGCGGCCGAGGGCTGGCTGTGGCAGCTCTGGCTCGAGCCCGCGGTACGCGCGACTGTTCTCTCGCGGTTGGCTTTGCCCTACGCGCTTTTGGCGCTCGCGGGCATGGCGCTCCAGGCCGGTTGCTGGTTGACCGTGACGAGCGGGGCCAATCTCAGCACGCGCCGACTGGCCATCATCTCGGCGGGCACGGCCGTCACGATCATCGGCTCACTGGTCGTTCGCGAGGCGAGGCGCCTGGCGACCATCGACGTTGCGTCCCTCGAGAGCGTCCATCGCCACGCCGCACAGGTCGGCGGCATGGGCGTCTTCATTGTGTTCTTCATACTCAACACGGCGGCGATCACCGCGTGTGTCTTGATTGTGAAGCGCGCGTTTCGACCGGTTCCGTAGAATCGGGCTTCCCCATTCCGGCAACGCGCCACAGAATAATCCTCCGGCAGTCGCGAAAGACATGGTGACGGCAAGCGCCCTGGTGCAAACTGAGCGCGCAACGTTCGGTCTTCCATTCGCTCTCTCTCGGCGGCGAACCGCGGATCAATCGCTTTTCTCAAGCCATTTCTGGACGCCCACATGATGTCGCCCGAGTCGCAAACTCAGCAGCCCGACCTGGAACCGACCGTGCTGGATACCGAGCTCAATGGCAGCCCGTGGGCGAGTCCATCGGCCCCGGTCGGCTCGGAGCAAGGCACCAGCGCGCAGCAAAGGCGCAACCCGTGTCGGCCAGCGAGCGATATTTCGCCGTGGATGTGCTGCGCGGTTTCGCACTTCTGGGCATTCTGGCGATGAACATCGTGGCCTTCGGCTGGCCAATGACCGCATATATGGACCCGACGCGCGGCGGTGGGTTTGAAGGGCTCAATAAGGCGATCTGGTATTTCAACCACCTGTTCTTCGAAATGAAGATGATGACGATTTTCTCGATGCTCTTCGGCGCGGGACTGGTACTGATGGACCAGCGGGCCGAGGCTCGCGGGGCCAAGATCCGCGGCGTTTACTATCGGCGCATCCTCTGGCTACTGGTGATTGGGCTGATTCACGCCTATTTGATCTGGGACGGCGACATCTTGGTGCTGTACGCCGAGACGGGGCTCTTGCTGTACCTCTTCCGCAACTTGAAGCCCAAGACGCTCATCATCCTGGGAATCTCGGCCTCGCTCCTCATCTTACCTTTGTTCTACGGAGCCCAGGGGGCGATCAGCTACATCAAGGCCGCAGCGGCCAGGGTCGAAGCTCAGAAAAATGCGGGCGAGAAGCCCTCGAATTGGGACAAGCGCCTTCATGACATCTGGGTCGATAAGGTTCAGAAGGGCCTGAGGCCGACCGCCGAGCAGAAGGCCAAGGCGTGGGACAAAGAGCTAACAGTCCACCGCGGCGGCTATCTCGGGATCGTGAAGCATCGGGCCAAGAATCTCATCTTCGAGCACACGATCGGTTTTATCCTGGGCGGTGTCCTTCTCGCCAGCTCACGAATGCTGCTGGGCATGGGGCTGATGAAGCTGGGAGTGTTCTCGGCGGAGCGCTCCCGCCGCTTCTACTTGTGGATGCTCGGCATCGGCTACGGCGTGGGCTTGCCGCTCATGATCGTCGACGCGAACCAGTTGATCGCCCACGAGTTTTCTTTGGAATACGGCATGCGCGGCGCTTTTCTCATCAATGTATTCGGGAGCGTGATTGTTGCGCTGGGGCACGTCGGCCTCTTGATGTTGATCGTGCAGAGCGGTGCTCTGAGGTGGCTCACGCGCCGGCTGGCGGCGGTCGGTCGCATGGCCCTGAGCAATTACCTGACTCATTCGATCGTCTGCACGACCCTCTTTTACGGTTATGGCTTCGGCCTGTACGGCACGATCAACCGCACTGGCTTGGCGGCGATCGTACTCACGATCTGGATCGTACAGCTTTTGATTAGCCCCATCTGGCTGGCGCATTTCCGGTTCGGCCCCGCCGAGTGGGTCTGGCGGTCACTGACCTATTGGCGACTGCAGCCCATGCGGCTGAACCGCGATGAGACCGCGGCCGTCGCAACGGCCGCGTGAGCTTGAGAGATCATGCCTCGGCGAAGCTGGAAAAATGCTTAACAATCTTTGCAAATCGCACCCAAGCCGCGTATAGTGGACCAAGGTGCCGGTAGCCTGCCTGATGAAACAGAGCAGTTTCGACCGGCAGCTACCCTCCGCTGGACGGGTTCCTTCCTGTTCCAGCAAGTGCTGACAACACCATGACTTCCCGACGAGCCCGCGGGTGCGAGATCTGGCTCGTTGCGGCACTCCCGACCGATATTTCCATGACACATGGGTCCGGCACGATGGACCAAACATCGACTTGGCGGCGAAGGTACGCATCGCCTGCTTGGAACGAGCGCCAGCGAATCGGCAGCGGTGCCCGGAATGATACCAGACCGTTCCGACTCTGTTTTTCGCTGACGGCGTTCTCGATCCTGTGCGCCGCGAGTGGGGCACGCGCGGGTTCTGACGGCGACAAGGCGTCGGGTCAAGCCCGACCGCGGCCGGTGAATTTCGCGCGTGAGGTTCGTCCGATCCTCGCCGAGCACTGCTTCGCCTGCCACGGGCCTGACGAACGTCAGCGCAAGGCCGGGCTCCGGTTTGACACCCGCGAAGGGGTATTCGGCAAGTCCAAGAACGGCGAGCTCCCGATCGTGCCCGGCAAGCCCGACGAGAGCGAGTTGGTCGCACGGATCGAGAGTGACGAGCTCGACCGGCGCATGCCTCCGCAAAAAGGCGGCAAGCCGCTGACGAAAGACCAGATTGCCGTGCTCAAGCGCTGGGTGCTTGAAGGGGCGGTATGGTCGTCACACTGGGCGTTCGAACCGCCGACGAAACCGCCGCTCCCAGCGGTGAAGGACACGCGCTGGCCGGTCACCGAGATCGATCGCTTCATCCTGGCCCGGCTCGAGAGCGAGGGTCTCGCTCCTGCTCCCGAGGCCGCCAAGACAACCTTGATCCGCCGCGCGACGCTCGACCTCACGGGCCTGCCGCCCACGGTTAAAGAGGTCGATGCCTTTCTGGCAGACCCATCTTCGCGGGCGTATGAGCGGGTTATCGACCGACTGCTCGACTCGCCCCACTACGGCGAGCACATGGCCCGGTTCTGGCTCGACGCCGCGCGCTATGGCGACACGCACGGCCTGCACCTCGACAACTACCGCGAGGCCTGGACCTACCGCGACTGGGTCATGCGCGCCTTCAACGACAACAAGCCCTTCGATCGGTTCGTCGTCGAGCAGCTCGCCGGCGATCTCCTGCCCGGCGCGACTCTCGACCAGGTCGTCGCCACCGGCTTCAACCGCTGCCACGTCTCGACCAACGAAGGGGGCTCGATCGAGGAAGAGGTGTATGTCCGCAACATCGTCGACCAGGTCGATACCAACGGCACGGTGTTCCTCGGGCTCACGACCGGCTGCGCCGGTGCCACGACCACAAATACGACCCGATTCGCACCAAGGACTACTATCAACTCTTCGCGTTCTTCAACAACATCGACGGGCCGGCGATGGACGGCAACGACGCCCGATGGGCGCCCGTGGTCAGGGTGTCTACACCGGCAGCAGGCTAGCGCGTTCAAAGCTATCGAGACCCAGATTGCGGAAATCCGTCAGACGATTGCGCGCCAGGCGGCTGTTGCGGCCGCCACTTACGACCTCAAAGCCGATTCGGCCCCCAAAGCCGCTGTGCGCCGGGCCGATTTTGTGTGGATCGATGATGCCTTGCCGGCCGGCGCGACACCGCAGGGAGATGGGCCCTGGGATTATGTCGCCAAACCCGGCGAGCCCAGCGAAAGCGCCGGCCGGGCGCTCGAAGATCACAGCCCAGGGACTCAAGCAGCGCTTCTTCGACAACGCCGGCGCCAAGCTCAAGGTCGGCGAGGGAGACACGCTCTTTGCTGATGTTTATATCGACTCGCACCATCCCTGTAAGGAGCTGATGCTGCAGTGGCACACGCGGGGAAACTGGACTCACCGGGCTTACTGGGGCGCCAACGTGATCGACTGGGGCGCCGACGGAACTCCCGAACGGTTGCGGATGGGAAAGCTGCCTGCCGCGGGCAGATGGGTGCGGCTCGAGGTGCCGGTCGCCAGGCTCAAGCTCAAAAAAGGCGAGGTAATCGACGGCTGGGCGTTCACTCAGTTCGACGGCACGGTCTTCTGGGACACTGCGGGCCTCCACACCGAGGTACCGCAGGATGGCCAGCGCTACGATTCGCTCGCGGTTTGGATTCGAGATGCAGCGCGCCAGCGGGGCCGTCGGGCTGCCCCAGAACCTCAAGAAGATCGCGCTCGATCAGCCCTTCGAAGCGCAGCGCCGAAGATACGCAGGAGTTGCTTGCCTACTTCATCGAGCACGCCTACGCCAAGACGGCCAAGTCGTTCGAGCGCCTGCTCAAGCAGCTCGATGAGATCGAGCAACAGCGGAAGAAGCTCGACGAGCAGGTTCCGACAACGCTGGTCTTTCGCGAGAACGCCGGCAAGCCCAAGCCTGCGTATGTGCTCAAGCGAGGCGAATATGACCAGCGGGGCGAGCAGGTCGAACGCGCGGTGCCTGCATTCCTGCCGCCGCTTCCGCCCGACGCGCCTCGTGACCGGCTGGGCCTGGCGCAGTGGCTCATCGCTCCCAACCACCCGCTGACGGCACGCGTGGCCGTCAATCGGCTCTGGCTGCAAGTCTTTGGCACGGGAATCGTCAAGACGGCCGAAGATTTTGGATCTCAGGGCGAGCCTCCCAGCCATCCCGAGCTGCTGGATTGGCTGGCCGTACAGTTCCGCGATGACGGCTGGGACGTGAAGCGGTTCATGAAACGGCTCGTGATGTCGGCCGTGTATCGTCAATCATCGCGTGCCACGCCCGAAGGACTGGCGAAAGACCCGTCCAACCGGCTGCTTGCGCGCGGCCCACGGTTCCGGCTCGACGCCGAGACGCTGCGCGATCAGGCACTTTTCACGGGCGGGCTCCTGGTCGAATCGATCGGCGGGCCGAGCGTCAAACCGCCTCAGCCGTCGGGGCTGTGGGAAGCGGTCGCCTACACCGACAGCAACACGGCGCATTTCACGGCCGACACCGGCGCCGGCAAGATCCATCGCCGCAGCCTGTACACCTTCTGGAAGCGGACGTCGCCGCCGCCGCAGATGACCACGTTCGATGCTCCCTCGCGCGAGTCGTGCCAGGTGCGCCGCGAGCGCACCAATACGCCGCTCCAGGCACTTCTGCTCATGAACGAAGAGCCGCAATACATCGAGGCCGCGCGGGGCTTGGCCGAGCGCACCTTGCGCGAGGCCGGCAAAACGCCCGACGACCGCTTGACCTATATGTTCCGCCTGGCGACCTCGCGTTGCCCCGATGCGACCGAGCTGGCGGAGCTAAGCGCAGCGTATACCGAACTTTCGGCGCGATTCGCCCGAAACAGCCCGAGGCCGCCAGACAGTTGATCTCGACCGGCGAAACCAAGCCCGACCCGCGCTACGAGCCCGCCGAGCTGGCGGCCTGGACGATGATCGGCAACGTGATCTTGAACCTCGACGAGGTGATCACCAAGGGGTGATCGGGTATCCGCGGAGTGCCCTCATGGACCCGATTCGCGAACAGATCGAACGGCTGACGCGCCGGCACTTCTTCGGCCGCACCGGGCTGGGCCTGGGAACGGCCGCGCTCTCGACGCTGCTGGCCGAGAATGCGCGGAGCGACGACAACGCCCACCGGCGGCCTCGACCGGCAGCGCCACGCCGGACCGGCGGCTTGCCCGGCTGCCGCATTTTCCGCCCAAGGCCAAGCGGGCGATCTATCTGTTCATGAACGGCGGCCCGTCGCAGATGGACTTGTTTGACTACAAGCCCAAGATGGACGCCTCGTTCGACAAAGACCTGCCCGACTCGATCCGCAAGGGCCAGCGCCTGACCACGATGACCAGCGGCCAGACCCGGTTTCCCGATCGCTCCCTCGAAGTACAAATTCGCCCAGCACGGCCAGTCGGGCATGTGGATGAGCGAGCTCTTGCCCTGGACGGCCCAGCTGGCCGACGAGATCGCAATCGTCAAGACGGTCTGGACCGAGGCGATCAACCACGACCCGGCGGTCACTTATATTTGCACCGGCCACCAGCTCCCGGGTCGGCCCAGCCTGGGGTCGTGGCTCAGTTACGGCCTGGGCACGATGAATCAAAACCTGCCGGCGTTCGTGGTGATGACCGCGTCGTGGTCGAGCCACACGGCCAGCGCAGGCGATTTACAACCGGCTCTGGGGCACCGGCTGTCTGCCCACCAAGCACCAAGGCGTCGCTTTGCGCTCGCACGGGCGACCCGGTTCTCTTCCTTTCCAATCCCCAGGGGCGTCGACGCCGCCACCCGCCGGCGCACGCTCGACGCCATCAACCGCTTGAACCACCACGAATTCGATCAGATTCGCCGACCCCGAGACCCAGGCTCGGATCGCCCAGTACGAGATGGCCTTCCGCATGCAGACGCTCGGTCCCCGAGCTCACCGACATCTCCGAGCGAGCCCCAGCGCATTCTCGACATGTATGGTCCCGACGTGCACAAGCCCGGCACGTTCGCCCGCTGCTGCCTGCTCGCCCGCCGGCTGGCCGAGCGCGACGTGCGCTTCGTGCAGATCTTCCACCGCGGCTGGGACCAGCACGGCAACCTGGCCGGCGATTTGCCCCTGCAATGCAAGGACGTCGACCAGGCGACTTTCGCTCTGGTGACCGATCTCAAACAGCGCGGGCTCTTGGATGACACGCTGGTGATCTGGGGCGGCGAGTTTGGTCGGACGATCTACTGCCAGGGCAAGCTGAGCCGCGAAAACTACGGCCGCGACCATCATCCCAAGTGCTTCCCGATCTGGATGGCCGGCGGGGGAATCAAGCCGGGAGTCAGCTACGGCGAGACGGACGACTTCAGCTACAACGTGGTCGCCAACCCGGTTCACATCCACGACATGAATGCCACGATCCTGCACTGCCTGGGAATTGACCACCGCCGGTTGAGCTTCAAGTTCCAGGGGTTGGATGTTCGCTTGACGGGAGTTGAAGAGCATCATCCGGTCAAGGAAATTCTGGCGTGAGTGACGGGGGGATGGTGGAAATGAAGGGTTACACCCGGCCGCTTCTTGCTGCGCTCGCACTAGCTGCCCTGGTCTCTGCGCAGCCGAGAGTCGCGCGCGCCGATCTGAACCGTGTTTCGGAATCCTGGGAGGGCGAGCCTCCCGGCGAGCCGCTTTCACATCCGGCTCGGCAGGAGCCTCGCCCTCCCGGAATCACGCAAGGCAATTTAGTCAACCTGACGCGCGCGGTCGTGGTCGTGCCGGACGGGCTCTCGGAGCCGGAGGCGAAGGCCGTGCACGTCTTGGTCGACGAGGTGCGCCGCTGCGCGCAGGTCGACTGGGACATTTCAATCCGCTGGCCAACGAGCGCCGTGCCGGTTGTCGCCGTCGCACCGGCGCGGTTGCTGGAATCCTTTGGAAGTCTGAAACGACAGAACATCAATCTTCAACCGCCCGGCAAGGAGAAGGAAGGCTTCCGCATCGAGACCGGCTGCAGCCGGCGAGGCGCCGGTCGTCGCGGTGATCGGCCACGACGCGCGAGGCGTGCTTTTCGGAGTAGGCCGTTTGGTGCGGGTGCTCCAAATGGCTCGCGGCCGGGTTGCACTTGCCGGGCCGATGAGCGAGACGTCGGCGCCCAAATATCCGCTCCGCGGGCATCAGCTCGGATATCGCCCCAAGACCAATTCTTACGACGCGTGGGACCTGGCCCAGTGGGAGCGCTACATCCGCGAGCTCGCGCTGTTTGGAACCAATGCTATCGAGCTGATTCCGCCCCGTTCCGATGACGCGCCCGACAGCCCACATTTCCCGTTGCCACCCCTGGAAATGATGGCCGGCATGTCCAAGATCTGCGGCGACTATGATTTGGACGTGTGGATCTGGTATCCCGCGATGGACAGCGACTACGCCGACCCCAGAACGGTCGAGCACGCGCTCGCGGAGTGGGCCGAAGTTTTCCGCCGGCTGCCGCGCATCGACGCCGTATTCGTGCCGGGAGGCGACCCTGGTCATACGCGACCGAAGGTGCTCATGGCCCTTCTGGAGAAGCAGGCTGTCAACCTGCGGCGCTTTCATCCCAAGGCGCAGATGTGGGTCTCGCCTCAGGGCTTCTCGCAAGAATGGCTCGAAGAGTTCCTTTCGCTCATGCAGCCGAGCCGGCGTGGCTGGGCGGAATCGTTTACGGACCGCAAGTACGCGTGAGCCTGCCCGAGTTGAGAAAGGCCGTGCCGGCGAAGTATCCGATTCGCGATTATCCCGACATTACTCACAGCCTGCGCTGTCAGTATCCGGTTCCCGACTGGGACGTCGCTTATTCGCTCACGGAAGGCCGCGAGGTTATCAACCCTCGCCCGCGCGACGAGTCGGCGATTTTCCAAGCGTTCGCCGCGCAGACCATCGGCTTTATCACGTATTCCGAAGGCTGCAATGACGACGTCAACAAGATCGTCTGGAGCGCGCTGGGTTGGGATCCTGAGGCCAACGTTGTCGAGGTCCTGCGCCAGTACGCCCGTTGCTTGGCCGGCATGGCACGAGGCGATGACGACGACTTCGCACAGGGTCTCCTGGCCCTGGAACAAAACTGGCGCGGGCCGCTCTTGACCAATCGCGGAGTCGACACGACTCTCTTGCAATTCCGCGCGCTCGAGCGCCGGGTAACGCCTGCCGTCCTCGCCAACTGGCGGTTTCAGCAGGCTCTTTATCGAGCGTATTACGATGCCTACGTGCGATCTCGCCTGATCTACGAAACCGATCTCGAGCAACAGGCGCTCGCCCGGCTGCGACTGGCGCACGAAATCGGCTCGTTGCCGGCGATGGAGCAAGCCCACGCGATCTTGAGGGAGGCACTGGCAAATCCTCCGGCCGCCGACCTGCGGGCGCGAATCTTCGCCTTGGCCGAGGCGCTCTTTCAGAGCATCCGCATGCAGCTTAGCGTACCGCTCTACAAGGCGATCTCGGTGGGGCGGGGCGCGACACTCGATACCGTGGATGCCCCGCTCAACAATCGCAACTGGCTCGAAGGACAGTTCGAGACCATCCGCAAACTCGACACTGAAGCCACGAGAGTCCAGGCGACTTCTCGCGATCGTCGATTGGACCGACCCGGGCCCCGGCGGCTTATACGACGACCTGGGCGACCCGTGCCGGCGCCCTCACGTCGTGGCAGGCTCATCTTACGCGCAGGACCCTGCGTCGCTTCACGGTTTCATGACCGCCTTCGACCAGGATCCCCGATGGCGCCGGTCGTGGTGCCGGCATGGGGCCGCGCTCTACGATCAGCCGTTGCGGATGCACTACGCGGGACTCGATCCGAGCGCGTCGTACAAGCTCCGCGTCGTATATACCGGGGATATGTTCCAGGTCAAAGTGCGTTTGGCTGCCGGTGAAGCGACTGAGGTCCACCCGCTTCTGGTCAAGCCGCGCGCCATGACGCCGCTCGAGTTCGACATCCCGCGCGCGTGCACTCGCACCGGCCAGTTGGATTTGAGCTGGTACGCCGAACCCGGCCGCGGCGGCAACGGCCGCGGGTGCCAAGTGAGTGAAGTGTGGCTGATGAAGAAGTAGGTCGCCTTTCGCGGGCGATCCGACAGGGCGTGCTCCCGGCGCGCGAAAGCCGAGCGGTCCGGCAGCGAGCTGGTCAACTCGGCGCGGGTCTCGCGACTCTGCTCGGCGCGGGTCGCCCCCTCTCCCCGCTGGGGAGAGGATGGCCGCAGGCCAGTTGAGGGGGGATTGTCCCGCCGAAACGCGCGACTATAGGTCTGCATCGTCCCCGCCTCACGACCAAGCCTGCGATTGGTTTTTGACCGTCTTTCGTGTAAAATACGTTGTATTGACCCAACATCCCCAACGGTCGACAGCATGCGGATCGAACTGGATCTGACCGGAGAGCCTCGATGCCGAACGAGTCCGACGTGAAGAGCGATCCGCGCGGCAGTTGCGACGACTTTGCTAGCATAGGCGAAGACGTTTCCTTGCCGATCCAGGAAATCATGACATACAACTCCCTCGATCAACTGAAAGAACTGACGCGCGGCTGGGATGGCTATGAGGCCATACCGATCAATCCAACGATTATTGCTGAAGCCCGTGCCTTCATTGGCGAATTTGGCGCTTTGTTCCCGGGAGCCCCGCAAGTCGTTCCGATGAGCAAGGGCAGGCTTCAGTTCGAGTGGCACCGGGGAAATCGCACGTTGGAAATCGAGTTCGGCGAGTCGTCCGGGAT
Organism: uncultured Isosphaeraceae bacterium; assembly: GCA_963830625.1. Taxonomy (GTDB): domain Bacteria; phylum Planctomycetota; class Planctomycetia; order Isosphaerales; family Isosphaeraceae; genus CAWHMZ01. The sequence goes on from CAWHMZ010000012.1 coordinate 472,709, forward strand.
CCATTACCTGAAATGGGACAGCGACCTGGGTATCGACGAAGAAGACATCGTTTCGACGACTGATCGACGTGCGATTGCGACTGTCCTTGGGTGGTTCTCCTCGGAGAAGAGGGATGCCGATCCCCATGAGCGCGGGACCGCCGGTTCCTGACTCTGAGAATGCCTATCGAGCCATTCTGGCGCAGAGTCAATGGAACTACGAGAAGGACTGTCCCTCGAGCGCTGCATTCGATGACGACTACTTTTCGGTGGAGCTAAGCTCGCGCACGCTTCCGTCGGAAATCGTTGAGCGTAAGCGGCGGCAGGGCAAGACAGTGCTCTTCGTCGTGCAATTCAATTGCGGTGAGGCACGTAAGATAGGCTTCGACACTCGCGACGAGAGAGACGATGTGGACCCCGATAATATCGCCCACGCACATGTATACAACACGTGGTATGGCGAATTGGGGCTAGGAGGAAAGCAAAGAAAGGGCAAAGCGAGGCTGCTCTGCAGCTTGTGCTCGAAGGTGGTTTTCTAGTATTGGTCCGAGAATTCTGGGCATACGCGTGGCCCACGCCGCGCCGCGCCCGAGCACGCCGCGCTTCAGGCGCCGTGCGTGAACGGGCTCCGGCACGCCCAATGCTGATCCCCAGTCTGGGCCTTCCGTCGCGACTGCTCAGGGCGATGGGAAGGGGCGTGCTCGGGGCGCGCCAGCGCCCGACGGTCCGGCGCCAGGCCTGCCGACAACTCCGGACTCGCGTCCATCGACGAGTCTGATCGGCGCGGGGTATCGCGACTCTGTTCGGCGAGGGTCTCACTCTTCGCCCCTGGGGGAGAAGATGGCCGCAGGCCATATGAGGGGGATTGTCCCGCCGAAAGGCGCGACCGTAGGTCTCCATTGCCGCAAAAACGCGCGACCGTAGGTCTGCATCACCAAAGCACGCCCAAGGCTCGAGCCGATGCCGCCAGAGCCAATGGAGATCGGGGTCGCCGATTCTCGGCACGGGGTAATCGCCTGAAATGGGACGAATTGGTCCGCTTCGCAGGCGACCAGACCCAGCAAGAATGGTTGTTTTGAACGCGTACACCCGACCGGTGGGCGCGGCGCACCCCGAGCACGTTCTCAATCACCGGCTCGAGGACTCACGACAGAAAGCGCAGCGCCGCGACCTGCGGCGCGCGAACAGACCGCCGTCACCGTAGCGCGCCGCGAGGCGCCGTTGCCCGATCGCCTGCCGCCTGATGCACTGCGTCGCCCGCGCGGGCAAGCCGCGAATAGGTTCACTACTTCTGGCAAACAAATCCGGGGTCGCCCGCCCACGCGGGCTTACCACTGCGCACACCCCTGGGAATCTCGGACGCTTACCGACGCGGAGCGCTTGGCTGAAGCGCCACTGTCTTCGTTCCGCTGATTCCTCGCTCATGCTGCCGGCCCTTTACATCTTTCATGACGGCCAGAGTCTTCGTGCCGAGTGGCATTCAGACCCTCAGGGCTCGATGCCAAATATGCCGGGTGAGTTCGTCGATGGCGGCGCCGAATGGCTCGATTCAAGCGGCACGCAGGATTCGCTGGCACAGTTCATCGATCAGGTTCTGAACCGCGCCCTAAAGGTTGACGACGCTCGGGTCCACGAGATCAGGGAGCGGTGGCGCGCGATTCAAGGGGCTGACGGCGGAGAGCAAGCATTCTGCGCGCTCGCGGGACGAATGGGAATCCATCCGTACGACCGCAGCGAAATGACCGACGAGCTAGCGCGGTTTTTTGAGCAAACCCTCTCGAGTCCTGACTAAATTCCGTTTTCGCCGTTCGTTCAGGTTAGCCGACAGCTTGGGCATGAGCGGATTGTCGATTTCGTCAACCCGGGCCTCACTCCCCAGCCTGCTTCAAGGCATCCGCGATCACCGAGTCGGTAACGTAAAGACCGGCTCGACGGAGGTCGTCGATGATCGGTCGCGCTTGTACAATCCGGCCGAGCCGCTTCGCGAGGACGACCAGGCCGATCGTTCCCAGAAGCGTGATACCGTGCGCCTCGGCACATCGCCGGCCGGCCCGATCGTCGATCACCACCTCACAGCCGGGGTTTTGCAGCGCGACAGTGAGCACAGACTCTTCGCCACGATCGAGCTTCCATCCAATCAGAGTTTCGGGGACGGGCGAGAGGGGCGCGACACTCCAGCCGGCGGCGCTGATCGCCTGGACAAGCGGGTCGGCGGGGTCGGCAGGGTCCTCCGAAGAGACCTCCTGAAGCACGGGCATCGGAACGACCACCTCGACTTCTTCGGCATTCAATAAGTCAATCCTCCCGATTTTGGTGAGGAGGATGAGCGGCGACGCGTTGACGATGCGCTTGGTAGGCACGTTCGACCTCCTCGGTCAATTCTTCGGAAGTGACCTGGCACGCGGCAACCTCAGCACGGCCGAGTGCCTCGATGAAGTCGCGCCGGCTCAGACCGGCGATCTCGGCGCCTTTACCCTGCGTAACCAAGCCGCGGCTGTACAGATGGATCGCTGCCGCAAGGCGGATTTCCCTGTTTAGCTCCTCCGAACTTGTGGCGAGATTCTCCAGGAGCGCGTCGGGGACATGGACCGTGATCGTCATGGTTCTCTCCTCATGCCGAACGCTGATTGTTTCCAACGATGCCAACTCGGAGCCGAATTCATGTTCAGGCCACTTGCTTCATTGTACATCTGCGAGGTCGCTCGGGGAGTTCGATCAGTTCGCTCATGAGCTTGTTCGTAATGGTGTCTCGTTAAGGAGTAAGCCAATCATCGAACCGAAGGCCCGGGATGTTCTGGAAATCGGCCGTATTGTGCGTTCCAAGATCAAGCGATGGGCCAGCTTCGTCGGGCGTCGCAAGTGGGCCGAGCAGATCGGTGTCGAGGAGGAAGTCGTTTCCCTCGCTCTCTTTACCTCCCGGTTTTCAGTTTTCAGGTTTCCTTTTTCGTGTTTTTCGTATGTTTCGTGGTTCGATTCTTTTGACTTCTCCGTCTTCCCAGATGATCACCGGCGTGCCGGATTCTTTGGCGCGCTTGACGACCTTCTTCGCAACCTGTCGAAGAGCGGCCTCCACCAGCTTCGCGAGTGGATTCTCAGTCGGTTTTTCCATTCTCTTCCTCTGAAATGGACCCCAAAAACTGGACAGCAGGTTAAGCTAGAGCTTGGCAGTGGCAGGACCCGTGTGCATGGAGGCACGCAATGGCCAAGTGCAAGAAGCGGTACGAGTCGGGATTCAAGGCGCGCGTCGCACTGGAAGCAATCAAGGAGCGGGAGACGCTTGGGCAAATCTCTAAGCGGTTCGGGATTCATTCCACGCTGGTTCATCAGTGGAAGAAGCGACTCGTCGAGGAAGCAGGAACCGTCTTCGACGGGGCGGAGCGGCGAACCGAGGAGATTGTTTCGCAGGCAGAACTCTACGAGCAGATTGGCCGGCTAAACGTCGAGCTGGATTGGCTCAAAAAAAAATTTGCCAAGGGGGGCATCTGAGTTACGCCGCTGGATCGATCCGGCCGAGCCGCGGATCAGCATCGCACGACAGTGCGAGCTGCTGGGCCTGCCGCGGAGCACGTACTACTACTCGCCGGCCGCGGCGACTGAAGAGGACCTGATGCTGATGCGTCGGATCGACGAGCAGCACCTCCGAACGCCATTCTATGGCAGCCGGCGGATGGCTCTGCATTTGGGAGAGGAGGGAAGTCCCATCAACCGCAAGCGCATCCAGCGGCTCATGAGGCTGATGGGCATCGAGGCCATTTACCCGCGAAAAACGACGATTCCCGCCCCGGGCCATAAGGTGTATCCATACCTGCTGCGCGGCTTGACAATCGATCGGGCGAACCAGGTCTGGTGCAGCGACATCACCTACGTGCCGATGAGGAACGGATTCATGTATCTGGTGGCGATCATGGATTGGTACAGTCGGCATGTCCTGGCTTGGCGATTGTCCAACACGATGGACACGTCGTTCTGCGTGGAAGCCCTGGACGAAGCTCTGGACCAATACCGGCCCGATATCTTCAACAGCGACCAAGGAAGCCAGTACACCAGCGAAGCGTGCACGATGCGCCTGCAGAGCCACGGTGTGGCAATCAGCATGGACGGACGCGGACGCGCGTTGGACAACGCGTTTATTGAGCGCCTCTGGCGTAGCGTGAAGTACGAGGAGATTTACCTCAAGGTGTACGACCTTGTTGCCGATCTGGAAACGGGCCTCACACAGTACTTCGACTTCTACACGTACGAGCGCAAGCATCAAGGCCTGGGATACCGAACGCCGTGGGAGGTGTTCCAGGAGAGCCTCGAAAACTCACGGTCCACCAACCGCAGGGGGTTCGCGCATACTGTCCACGTCTAGCGAAACTTACCTCGTTTGCTGTCCAGTTTTTGGGGTCCACTTCACTCCGTTTGCCGTTCGATCCGTTGATACAACCGCTTTATGGCGATAACCCGGCGGCGATCAGGTCCGCGTTCAGGAACTCCAGGCACTTTACGAAGTCTGGCAGAAACTGCGAAGCGAACGTCGTCTTACCGGCGCCATTGGGACCGGCAATGACGTAGACCGTGGGCGGTTTGGTCCGCTTCTTGCTCAACTCACTCTGCTTTCTTCTTTCGGGCCGCGGCTGTCTTTCGCTGCTTCTCGGGGGTACCCACCGGCGAATATCGTCGAGCGTCAAACCGAGTTCATTGGCGTCTTGTTGCAGCACGCGAGTTGGTGCAAGCGGGAACAATGCTCGCACAATCGCTCCGCTACAATCCCGCAGCCTTCGCGAGGGTCAGCATTTCTTCCAGCATTGCCTTCAAGTACGGGCACTTACTTACCGCGACGGCTGGATCAAGCCGCGCGAACAGGTCCTTGCCGTCGGTCACTTTTTTGTAATTCTGCTTTAAACGTCGTTTGTAGATAGCGTCCAGCAGCTTCGCCGGTGGCTCTACAAAATTGACTTGCTCTGGCTGGGCGATTCTTCCCGGAAATGCGTTTCTAACTTCAAGGGCGAAAATCTCTGGCTGGCTGAGTAACCAGGCCTCAAACTCGTGAACCGCGAAGAACATCCGAAATTTCGGCCGGGCAACAGACTGCTGAAAGTGCTGAACACCCCAGGCGTAACGGTCCTGAGGTGAGCCGACGTGGGTCGGATAGAAACCGGGACCGTACAGGTCGAGAAGTCCGATGACGGCGATAATTTCCGTTTGGTCTGGCCCGTCCAGGAACTTCTGAGCTTTGGCCACGAGCTTGCGAGCCATTTCAGCCCAACCGGCGAAGTGCACCACTTGCATGCCGACGCGCTGAGTGAGTTGTGGTTCCAGCCAGCGTTTGAGAAACGCTGCCGCGGCTTGCTTTTCGGTCTCGCCTTCGACCAGCAAGACAAACTTCATCTCATGGCCTCGAGTTCGTTCGAGCGATACAGCTCGCCCAACGTGTAGTCCTTCAACCAATACGATAGGGTTTCACCCGAAACGGTCCTCAGAACAGTTTCTCCGTCCTGACGGTCCACGACGGTCGTGGTCGGTGGGTCGTTGCCGAACGCACTGAGCAATTCGGGCGAATGTGTCGTCAGGATCACCTGGGCCTTGTTAGCAGCTTCGCGAGCGTACTCCGCGACGATGGGAAGCATAGACGGATGCAGCCCGGTTTCAGGCTCGTCGATTGCGATCAGGGGCGGCGGTGAGGGATTGGCCAGCACGGCGAGCAGGAACAGGAACCGTAGTGTGCCGTCCGACAGGTCGGCGGCGGCCTGCTCGCGTTTGAGGCTTCGCCAGCGGATCCGCATCTGAATTCGCTGATCAGCGGCCGGGGGGAACACCAACTTCTCGAAGTCTTCGCCGAACGCCGCTCGCATGGCCTTGACGATCTCGTTTTCAAAGTCGCGATTGCCGGTGTAGAGGGTGTGAAGGACGGCGACGAGATTCTGGCCGTCGGCGCTCACCTGGGTATCCGCACGCGTGACCTGCGGGGTGCGAATCCGGGCTTCCCTGTGAGTTTGGAAATCCTGGTGAATCTTCCAATCAGCCAGTTCCTTCTGAAATTCCGCCGCGAATTTGTTCGCGGTGAATGGACCGGCGGCCGCTGAGAGCAAAGCTTCTTCCTCGGGCACGGACGCTGGCGGAGCCTCGAACCTTTTCCTGTCCATCGCGTAGGCAACCGCGTGGTTGGGGTCGCGCTCCAGTAACTTGAACGGCTCCGGCATCTCGCCCGTCTCGACCTTGTAGAAGTTGGCGAGAACCTCGTACTCGATCCGATAAGCTGCTCGTCTTGCCGAGTCGCGCGAGAAATAGCTCGTAGGTTAATGCGTCTTTAGCGTTGTCGTTGTAGGGAGGGAGTGGTGTCATCTTGGCCCGCAAGCGGATTCGATCCACCTGGCCGTCCCAAACGATGGGTTCCATGCCGCCTTCTTGCTGAACGTATCCCCCGAGTTCTCCCTTGGCCGCCATGCCTAGCGTTTCCAGTACGCGCAACAGGTTGGACTTGCCGCTCGCGTTCGGCCCGATAACCACGTTTAGGTCACCGGGACACCAGGTTTGCGATTTGAACGAGCGGAAGCCCTCGACTTCCAGTTTGATGATCTTCATCGTCAATCTCCGTTCTCGTGTGCGCAGTCGAGTTTGGGGAGGCAGGCTTCACATACCTAGGCGCTGCTGTGTTTCGCCGTGAACCCCGCAAGCAAAGCTCCCATTTCTGCGGGAACCGGCGCTCCAGAGCCCGCGTTCCGTCTCGAGGGTCGCGAGCATCAGTTCCTTTCCGGCGTGCACCGCTCTCTGACCGAAGTCGGCGGCGCGGGGTATCTCGCCTCGTCATTTTAACGGCTTGGCCTCGTTCACGCCTCCTCGTCTGCGTCGTCTGTCGAGCCGATGGGCGCACAGGTGGTGCTCTGCGCCGCGCAGTTCCCGGATGCGCATTAGAGCAGTCTCGCGCTTGGTTCGCGGGCCGGGCGCGATCCGGCGCTGCGGGGACCAGCCTAATCGGTAGTGGACTTTCTACCCGGACGAGCCCGACGAATGGCACCATAATTGTCGGCCGTAAGCACTTCCTTGGTGCGCGCGGGTCGAAGCGTTTCGCCGATACCAGCGCAATCCGAGCCCCTGAACTTCAGGCAACCCTCATCGGCCGATGGTGATCACGTCACGCCTCACTTCTGCAGTCTGTTCATCACCGACCAGACCTCGTGCAGCGCTCGTTCATATGCCGCCCCGGCCGGCCCCTGATGGTGCGCAACCTGCGACTTGAAGTTGTCGTAGTCGGTCTCCTCGGCCAGCCCGGCGAGCACCCGCGCCCACGCGGATTTCGGCACGAAAACTCGGTATGCGTAGTCGGTCCCGGCAAACTCTCGAATTTCGCAGTCACCGAGCAGGTCGGGAAATCGCTTCTTCAGGGCTTCGAGATGGCCTCGGACTATGGCCCGGACCAAGATGCGGTCGGGATCGACGGGTTGGTCATGCTTGGCGTCAGCCTGCCGGGTGCAGACCGCACTGAAGAAACCGTGTTTGGTGAAAATCCACATGGTTCGCTCCTGCTGCCGCTGCAAGTTGAGCTCAGCAACCTTCGCCACCAGAAACCCGATCTCGCCGCTGTCCAATTCGGCGACCGGTGCCACATTCTGGGTGCTCCCGACGGAATCCTCCGAAGCACCGAAGAGCGCCTTGAACCGCGCCTCGCGTTCGCAGGGCGCTGCGCGTCGTCTTATACCGGATCTTTAGCAAGCTCATTTTACCACCCCGATGAGCCCGACGAATGGCACCGCAATCGTCGACCGTAAGCACTTCGTTGGACCGCGCGCGGGTGAAGCGTTCCATTCCGGAACGTTCACCATCGGACGTGCCAGGGTGGATCGGTCTTAGGCGCTCAGATTGCCCGCGCGGTTCTCGCTTACGCGCTCAGTAGCAGCGATGCCTCCGCCGGGCCTAACACATCCCCGGTTATCGTTCGGCGGAGTTGCCGCTCGCCAGGATCGGACCAGCGAAATCGCGGCTGACCACGCCCGCGTCGCTGCCGGCGCGACCTGGAATCCGATCCCTGAGTCTTGCTGGCTGCCTCGTTGCAGCTCATGATGTCCTTCATGACGTCGACCGAACATCGTGGTTAGTCGTAGCGTCCGCTGTGTCGTAAAGCGATGGCATCTGCGGTGAACTGGATCACAGTCGCAGAGTCTGAGTTTCCCTGGGAACGAGAAGCGCTGGGTTTCGTCCGAGCGAAGTTCCCCTCTCATGAGCCGTATCAGGCCTGGAGCAACTTCGAATTCATCGCGGACGACGGCAGTGTCAACGAGGTTGACCTTCTGGTCTTCACACCGCAAGGCTTCTTTCTGATCGAAATCAAGCGCCGGCCGGGACGGCTCTTTGGCGACGCAGGCACCTGGTCGTGGGAAACCGAGGGCAAGTTATTCACGACTGACAACCCGCTCATCGCTGCAAACACCAAGGCCAAGAAACTCCGCGCACTGCTTCAGCACCAGCGAGCGTGCAAGAACAAAGGGCCCGTCCCGTTCATCGAGCCCTTGATCTTCTGCTCGGCCACGGGGTTGCAGCTCGAATTGAAGGGCACGAAGGCTTCCCGGGTGTGTCTCCGTGATCGCGAAGCGGCCGGTGATACCCCGGCACGACCCGGTATCCTGGCGGCGATCATGCGCCGTGAGTGCTCGGGACTCGAGGGCCATCCCAAAGGGACCCATGACCGGCCAACCGCCAAGATGGTCAGCCAAGCCATGGACCAAGCTGGCATTCGCCCATGCCAGCGCCATCGGAAGGTTAGCGACCATCTGCTCGAACGCCTTCTCGGTGAAGGGCCGGGCTATCAAGACTGGTTGGCGACCCACGTGCGCCTCAAGGACATCAAACGCCGCGTGCGGATCTATCATGTCCGGACCGAATCATCCAAGGAGGACCGCGGGAAGCTCGAGCGCGCGGCATTGAGAGAATTCCAATTGCTCGAGTCACTGCAACATCCGGCGGTCCTCCGCACCTACGGCCTCTCCGAGCACGAGCTCGGGCCGGCCCTCATCTTCGAGCATGATCCCCAGGCGATCAGGCTCGACCACTACCTATCAGAGCGGCGAGATGCCCTGAGCGTCGGCGCTCGCCTCGAACTCATGAGGCAGATCGCGGAGGTCGTCCGATTCGCACACGACAAGAAGATCGTTCATCGAGGCCTTTGTCCCCAAAGCATTCTGGTGACTGATACGTCCGCGCCGCATCCCCGAGTCAAGATCCTGAACTGGCAGGTAGGATATAGGGAAAGCACGTCGACCTCGAGCGTCTCTCAGGTGGTTGCGGCGACGTCTCATGTCGACCGGCTGGTCGAGGACGCAACGACCGCGTACATGGCCCCGGAGTCCATCGCCGATGACAACAGCCTCGGCGAGCATCTCGACGTTTTCTCGCTCGGAGCGATTGCTTATCACGTGTTCTCGGGCGAACCCCCCGCCGCGAACGGTCTCGAGTTGAGCAACAAGCTCCGGGAAACCAGGGGGCTGCAGATCAGCTCGGTCATGAACGGCGCCGGGCAAAGCCTCCAGGATCTGGTCAGGTACGCGACCCATCCCGAAGTCACGAGCCGAACCGACTCCGTCGCTGATTTTCTCGAGCAGCTCGATGGCGTCGAAGAAGAGCTCACTGCACCAGAGCAGCAGCACGTGTTCGATCCTGCACAAGCCCAGAAGGGGGACCTGCTGCCAGGCGGGTTCACGGTCATCAAGCGCCTGGGACATGGGGCCTCTTCGATCGCACTGCTCGTCGAACGCGACGGGCAGGACTTTGTGCTCAAGGGCGCCAGCGACCCCGAGCAGAACGTTCGCATCCAGAGCGAAGCCGAGGTCGTCAAGAAGCTCAGGCATCAGCACATCGTCGAATTCTGCGAACAGCTCGAGATCGGCGACCACGCGGCCTTGCTCATGCGGCCGGTCCTCGTAGACAAGACCGAAAAGCGAGTCGAGACGCTGGGCCAGCGGCTGCGCAAGGAAGGCCGGCTCCATATCGACCACCTCCAGCGCTTCGGCGTGGACCTGCTCGACGTTGTGAACTACCTTCAGGAGCAGGGCATCGCCCATCGAGACATCAAGCCCGACAACATCGCCGTGGGGATGGTCGGCCGGGGCGACAAGCTTCACGTCGTACTCTTCGACTTCTCCCTGGCACGGACCCCCAACGACAACATCCGGGCCGGGACAAGGGGTTATCTCGATCCGCTGCTACCCTTGCGCAAGCCTCCGCGTTGGGACCTTCACGCCGAACGTTACGCCGCGGCCGCGACCCTCTATGAACTTGCAACCGGAACTCTTCCTCGATGGGGCGACGGCACCACCGACCCCTCGCACCTCACGTGCGAGATTACCGTCGACGCGGAGCTCTTCGACGCGAGCCTACGCGAGCGGCTCACGGAGTTCTTCCGCAAGGCATTTCGCCGCGACGTGTCACAGAGGTTCGATAACGCCGAGGAGATGCTGCGCGACTGGCGTCATTGCTTCGAGGATATCGAACTAGCCCGGCACACTCTCGGACCACGAAGACGAGGAGACCCTACGTGAATTGCTGGCCGACGCGACGCTCGACACGCAGGTTCACGAGCTCGGCCTCGGCACTCGCGCAACAAACGCCCTTGATCGCGCGAACCTGCTGACGGTCGAAGACCTGCTGACCGTCTCAATTCGACGGCTCTGCGCGGCTCAGGGGGGTGGGTAACAAGACGCGGCGCGAGATCGTAACCGCCGTCAGACTGCTGCGTGAGCGACTCGGCTCTTCGACAGCATCGGGCGGAACGTCCGATGCTGACGACGAGCCCAGGGAAGACGGGCAGCTCGATACGGGAAACCTCAGCATCGATCTGCTCGCTCGACGGCTGCTGCCGCGAGCCAAAGACGACGCCTCCGACAGGTCCTCAGCGATCATTCGCACGCTGCTCGGCCTGGACGTTGACCTGAGTGAGCCATGGCCCAGCCAGACCGATGTTGCCGAGTCGTCCAAGGTCACTCGGGCTCGCGTCAGTCAGGTCGTGGGCAAGTTCCAGGCTCGATGGGCGAAGGAGCCTGCGATCACCAAGCTTCGCTCGGATCTGTTCGTAAGCGTCGAGTCGGCAGGCGGGGCAATGCTTGTGCAGGAACTCGCAGAAGCGCTCGATCGTGGCGCGGGGCTCAGTCGAAGACGAGCCGGTGCGGACGAGACTCGCTCGTTCGGTGCTGCGGGCTGCGGTCGAAGTCGAGCGATCGATGGGCGAGCCCCGGTTTCAGGTGCGGCGAGACGGCGAGCGGGTCTTGGTCGCCCTGACTCAGGATCTGGCGGGCTACGCCTTCCGGCTGGGCGACGTCGCCGACAAACTGGCTGGCGAAGACCCGCTGGCTCCGCCCCAACGCATGCTGCAGCGTCTTCGTGAGGTATCTTCGCCCGACGGCGCCCCCGCGTTGACCGATTCCCGGCTGATCCGGCTCGCGGCGGCGGCTTCTTCAAAGGCCGCCGTTTCGAGCCGGCAAGAGCTGTATCCCAAGGGGATGGATGCCGGCCGCGCCCTCAAACTTTCACAGGGTGCGCTCTACGGCGTCGCGTCACTCACGGTACAAGAGGTCCGCGAGCGGGTGCGCAGTCGTTATCCCGATGCGGCGCCATTGCCGGGCCCACCGGCGCTCGATTCTTTGCTGGAAGAGGCAGGATTCGAGTTTGAATGGAACCCGACGTTGAAGGGCGTCGGCGGTTACGTGAGCCGGTTCCGCGATTCCATCTCGGTCTCGAGCCGGAGCGAGTCGGCGGTGCGCCAGTCGACCGGCGTGCCACCGGAAGGTGCCGAGGAGGTCACGCCCGAGGAGGCCGACGCCCGCCAATTCGAGGAGCGGCTCAACCACGGAATCAAGGAGGGGTCGTTCTACACGTTGCTCGTGAACCCCAAGTATTATCAGAGGGCTGCTCAAGGAGCTCTGCCGCCGTTTCCCGATCGAGCTCGTCGATTTCGAGGAGCTGTTCTTCGGCGCCTTACGTGAAGTCGTCGACAAGGCGGGTGCCAAATGGGAGGCGGTAGTGAGCGCCGACGCGACTCCCGGCGACGCGAAATGGGATCGGTTCATGATCCTGGTGAAACGCACGATACCGCTCGTCGAAGAACAACTCATCTCGGCGAAAAAACCAATGCTCGTGATCTATGCCGGCCTGCTGGCTCGTTACGAGCAGATGGGCCTGCTCGAGCGAGTAAGAGAAAAGGTCGGGAGGCGTGGCGGCATTCCAGGTCTCTGGCTGCTCGTTCCGGGCGATCACCAGGCGCTCATGGACGGGAAAGTTGTCCCGGTACTCAGCCCTGGCCAGCGAGCTCGGATTCCGGAGAGCTGGATCGAAAACCGGCACCGGGGATCTGCGGCGCGTTCCGCTGTCGCCGTCACCGAGAAAGAGAAGGCGTCATAATGTCGCCTTTCGCTCCGCGAAAGGATGGTTAACATAAAAGGGAATACATGTTCTTTCGCGGAGCGAAAGACGACTCTGTCGGTAAAACGCGCTGGAAAGACCCATGATCGACCGCAAGGCCCTCCTCGAAGACCAGCAGAAGCTGCTCCCGAATATCGAGGCCGATCTTCTCGAGCGATCCGAATCGGCCGAGGTGCCCGACGTCGGTCGAACCCTTCGAGAAGAATTCGCCGCGGCGCAGGCCGCCGAACGGACGGCGCAGAACTTTGAAGACTGGCGTTCCGACGCGATCACCCAGGCCGCAGCCGCCTGGGTTTTGAGTTGCGTCTTCGTCCGCTTTCTCGAAGATAACGAGCTTGTTCCGACCCCCAAGCTTTCCGGTCCCGGTGAGCGGCTCAAGCGGGCACGGGACGAGCACGAGCTGTACTTCCGCGCTCACCCCACACAGACTGACCGCGATTACCTGCTCGCCGTCTTTGACGGACTGACCAGCCACGCCGCGACGAAAGAGGTCTTCGGCGAGCATAACCCAATTCGCGACGTCCCCAACTGGCTCAGCGGTGACGCCGCCGGCGCCCTGATCGCGTTCTTGCAAAAGATCGATTCCGAACACGGGCGTGCTCGTCCACGACTTCACCGACCCGGATTGGGACACGCGATTCCTCGGCGACCTCTACCAGGATCTTTCGGAAGCCGCGCGCAAAAAATACGCACTGCTCCAGACGCCTGTTTTTGTCGAGGAGTTCATCCTCGACCGCACGCTCGACCCGGCGATCGAGGAGTTCGGATTGAGCAAGACGGGGTATGAATCGCGGCTGTTGCCAGATGGGCGCCTGAATCCCGACGACCGCTTCAAGATGATCGACCCGGCATGCGGCAGCGGGCATTTCCTGCTCGGGACCTTTGCGCGGCTGATCGACCGTTGGCGCAGGAAGGAGCCGGGTTCGAAAACCACCGTGCTCGTGCAGCGCGCGCTCGACAGCGTGCACGGGGTCGATTTGAACCCGTACGCGATTGCGATTGCGCGGTTCCGGTTGCTGGTCGCTGCCTTGAAGGAGTGCGGCGTCACGCGATTGAGCAACGCACCCGGTTTCGACATTCACCTGGTCTGTGGAGATTCGTTGCTTCATGGGAGCCCTGGGGGCGATCAGCAGACGATGGGCTGGGCTCCGACGGACCACGTTTATCAGCCTGAGGATCGGGATGTCCTGGAGCGATTGCTTCGGCCCAGGGCGTATCACGCGGTTGTTGCGAACCCGCCCTACATTACCCCGAAGGATCGGGCGCTGAACCAGGCGTATCGCGATCGATACTCGACCTGCCATATGAAGTATTCGCTGGCCGTGCCCTTCCTGGAGCGCATCGTCTCCCTTGCGGTAGAGGGCGGTTTCACAGGCCAGATCACGGCCAACAGCTTCATGAAACGGGAATTCGGCAAGAAGTTGATTGAGGAGTTCCTCCCCCGGGTTGATCTCACACATGTCATCGACACGAGCGGGGCACACATCCCAGGCCATGGAACTCCAACTGTGATCCTGTTCATACGGAACCGAATACCGGTGAGAGCTGTGATACGGGCGGTTATGGGCATCAGAGGTGAGCCCGATACACCGCACGATCCCGCACATGCACTCGTTTGGACAGCGATTGTCGAACAGGTCGACGAGCCCGGAGCGCGAGGCGAGTTCATTAGTGTCGCTGATTCGCCACGAGCGCTCTTTACGCAGCATCCCTGGTCAATCGGAGGAGGAGGCGCCGCAGAGTTGAAGCAGCGGCTCGAGGAAGGGGCACAGTGTTGTCTCAGCCACGTTGCGAAGTCGGTCGGCGTGATGGTGGTGACGCTCGAAGATGATGCACTTGCCTCGGATCAACGGAGCCTTAGCCGACACAGCGTAGAGCGAGGGCACCAGATTGCCTTCGGTGAAGGTGATGCGGCGCGAGATTGGAATCTGGACGTCGCAACGACGGCGTTATTTCCCTACTCGGCTGATCAACTGGCTCCCGAACTTACAGAAGCAATCCACCGACGCTTGTGGCGTCTTAGGACCGGCCTCTGCAGCCGATTGATGTTCGGCAAAACGCAATTGCAGCGCGGCTTCGCGTGGTACGAATACGGCATGTTCATCCGCGAGAAATTCCTGAATCCAATTTCGATCGTCTTTGGAGAAGTCGCCACGCACAATCACTTCGTGCTCGACTGCGGTGGAAAGGTCTTCAAGCAGACAGCCCCCGTCATCAAGCTGCCGCCCGATAAGGGCGTTCAACACGCCGTGGATCTGCTTGGCCTTCTAAACTCTTCTACGGCGTGCTTCTGGCTAAAACAGGTGTGTCAGCAGAAGGGTAGCAGCGGTATCGGGCGCGGCGTTTATGACGAAGGATGGGAAAAGCATTTCGCATTCAACTCCACGAACCTCGAATCATTCCCTCTTCCAATGGAGAGGCCGACGCACCGCAGTCGCAAGTTGACGGACCTCGCCCAGCGCTTCCAATCTCATGCACCTGCCACCGTGCCGCGCCGTTGGCAACCGCCCGGCATGAGCATCCTGGATTCCCTCAGGGCCTGTGAGCGCGAGCGAAACGCTATCCGAGAGCAAATGATCGCGCTCCAGGAAGAACTGGACTGGGAATGCTACCTTCTCTACGGCCTCATTGACGAAGACCTGACCTACAAGAAGGAGCCCCCGCCAATCCGCTTCGGCTGGCGTGCCTTCGAAATCGCCATGGTGCGCAAGATGGCGTCGGGCGAGCTCCAGACGACCTGGTTCGAGCGGCACAGTGCGACGGCTCTTTCCGATCCGCATCCGGATTGGCCTCAAGATTATCAAGATCTTGTCCGCCGCCGCATGGAAGTCATCGCCGCGAATCACAACATCGCGCTCATCGAACAGCCCGAATACAAGCGCCGCTGGAACACCGAGCCCTGGGAATCGCAGCTCAGGCGCGCGCTGCGCGAATGGCTCCTCGACCGCCTCGAATCCTACTTTGATTTCGACGGCCGGATGAACGACGAGGCGAAGCCCACGGCCCGGCTCGCGATCGCAATCACGTCCGTTGGCAAGCTGGCCGACCTCGCCCGTAAAGACCCGGAGTTCCTCCAAGTGGGCGAGCTCTACCGCAGCGATCCCGCGTTCGACGTCTCACGCCTCGTGGCCGAACTCGTCGAAGCTGAGAGTGTGCCGCTGCTCCCAGTGCTCCGTTACAAGCCGCCTGGCCTCCGCAAGCGTGAGGAGTGGGAGAAAACCTGGTTGCTCCAGCGCCAAGAGGACGCGATTGACGCCCGCACGAAGCTGCCGAAGGGCCATCCCGAGCACCTGACCGAACTGGACGCGAAGGATCTCAAGCAACAGGAGGTCGGCACGATCCCCGTCCCGCCCAAGTACGCGAGCGCCGACTTCCAGAAGAGCGACTACTGGCGCCTGCGCGGTAAGCTCGACGTGCCCAAGGAGCGCTGGGTGAGCTTTCGGCACTGCGAAGGCGAGGACGGCACGCTGATGGTCGCCTGGGCCGGGTATGACCATCTTCAGCTCGCCAAGGCCGTCAGTGCCTATTACGTCGACGTGCAGGAAAGACTCGGCGGCCGCGACGACCCGCGGCTCGTGCCACTGCTCGCGTGCTTGATCGAGCTTCTCCCGTGGCTCAAGCAGTGGCACAATGAGATCGATCCCGAGTTCGGCGCGCGGATGGGCGACTACTTCGAGGGCTTCCTCGAGGAGGAGTCGCGCAACCTTGGTTTGACGCTGGATGAAATCAAAGCGTGGCAGCCACCGGCGCGAGCTCGGGGCGCGCAAGGAAGCGGGAGACGTGAGGACCAGGCCTTTCGCGGGAGCGAAAGGCGACTAACGTGTGTCCCTGACGACAGCGTCGGATCAGGCAAGTCGCGCTTTGGCTTCCGCGACAATGCGCTCGATGTGGGGATTCTTTTGGTACAACTTGAGGCACATCTCTATGACGGCGGAATGGCTGTACTTGGCATTTCGGCCCGAGTCGCTCAGGTAATGTACGAGCGACTGCATTAAGGTCTTGCCGCGCAGCCCCAGCTTGTAGTTCGCCAGGACCTGAGCCACGAAGGCCGCGTCTGGCTCCACGTAGCCGCGCCGTGCACGGAAGGATGAGTCAAGGTCCATGGCCGCAAAATCAACGATCTCCCGGACGTGGTGACGGAGCTGAGGGTCCCTCCCGGCTCGAAATTCGAGAATCTCGAACGCAAACCAGCGGCAGACGACCTGCAGCAGGAGCGAATGCTGGCTTTGCTCCGCGGCTTCCAGCAGCGACTCGATTTCCGAACCCTCATACAGATCGTTTTCGATGCTGTACCCCGTGGTGAAGATTATTCCGGTCAGGTCAGCCGGCGGTGCGGAATAGAGCCACATATCCCGGTCGGCGAGCCACGCGACCTTGGTGTTCGGGAAGGCCTCCCGCTGACGGTAGATCGAGATCAGCGCGTCCCTTCCCGAGCAGATCAAGATGCTGCTGGAGAAAATGCCGAGCTGGTTCTCGAGCCAGCGGTAGATCGCGGCATCGTCGTCACCCTCGACGAGCAAGGTCGGCAGGCTCGTCTTCCTCAGGTAGCCGAGTATCTCCGTCTCCGTCATTGGGGGAGTTGGCATGTTGGTCACCGCGGTCTGCCGCGAGCACGAGCTCCTTGTCGGCGTACTTCGTGTATATGAACGGCGAGTGCGTCGCCACGATGAACTGATTGCCGGTGGACTGCTTCAAGAGAACCGGAAAGAGCACCCGCTGCCAGTCGACGTGCAGGCTGATTTCCGGCTCGTCGATAAACAGGCTCGTGTCGCTCGCGAATGCGTTGTAGCACAAGAAGCTCAGCATCTGTTTCTCGCCTGCCGAGAGTACGTCGGACGCAACCGTGTCCAGCCCGAGCCCAAGCGTCACAACGGGCCCGAGCTTGATGCCGCGCTGGAACATCTCGCCAATCAGATCCGAGAGAACGTTAAAGGGCCGCCAAATCTCCTCGCTCTGCTTCTTCAAGTCCCTTGCCTTCCGCCCGATCGCCTCGAGGGACTCAGTCGCGGGCGAAAGTTGGCTCGATTTGGTGCCAGCCACGACGTTTGGACCTTCATGGAAGTGCGCTAATACGAAGTTCGAAAGTTCCACGTAAAGACTGTTGTTTTTGTCGGACATCTGGGTGTAGTGCGAGGTCAAGAGCTGAGTGATGTCATCGGTGGAAATCGACGCCACAAGCCTGTGCGCGCCCACGCTGATTTGCTCCGCCAAGCGGTTCAGCTCCGCTCGCAGCCAGTCGAGGCCAGAACCGGCGTCGGGCGTCTCCCCCGGGACAGCACCTAACTTTGAAGAAGTGCCGGCCTGCTCACCGGGCCGGGGCCGAATGGAGAATCCGCCCTCGATCCGACGGAAACTCGGGAAGAAGATCGAGGAACCCGAAGCGGGCGCGACCCAACGGTTTGCGTCCATCAACGCACCAGTGGCGCAGTCTGGCCCGCGCGCCATCTGAAATCTCTTTCTTGTCCGCCGGCAACCTGGTAGCCGAGGCAGACCTGAGGATCAACCCGCTCTCTATCTACGCTCACGCCGACGCGGACTTTGTCGGTCACGACCTCGAACGACTCGAATTTGATTTCCTCGAAGATCCGCTCGATGTTGCCGCTGATGGCGTACCACAACAGCTTCAGGACCGTGGTTTTCCCGGAGCCGTTCCTGCCGGTGATAATGTTGATGTCTTCGTGAAAGTTGAGGTCGAAGCTCAAGCCTTGGTTCAATCCCGTGACTTTGAGCGACTTGATCATTTGCCACCTCGGGATGCACCCTCGGCTTCGCTAGCGGAAACTGCGCGGGTCCGCCGAACACAGCGCCGACGTAGGTCAGGCTTTCTAGGCTGACACTCTTCGCTAGGAAACAGAGGCGTCAGGCCAGAAAGCCTGACCTACACAGACAATGCTCCGGTCCCACTTAGCCCATCAAGGCGCCGGTTACGCTTGCTGCCGCGCCGGTAAGAGAGCGAACCAGCCGCCTGCAACACCTCCATCGCGCCCGCGCGAGCCTGGCGCCCTTATGCTACACGGCTGCCAGGTTTTCGACCACTCGTATTAAGCCCCACTTGACGCTTGGTTTCGGGTCGTCCGCACGCAGTAGTTCGCTTTCACGCCCGGAAAGTACAGGTCGCCAAACTTGAACGGCCCGATGGCGCGACCCGTGGCAGGCGGCGCGAGAATGACGTAAACTACCGAACAGCATCGGATGTGGCTGATGCGGATGAGCAAGTCGGCCGGGAGACAGGCCCACGGCCGATGCGTCCTTGCCTCGATCACCCCGGACGGGGTGGAACGAGATCGCCAGCCAGCCCAGTCAAGAGGCATGCCAAAGCCAATAGCGCTGAATCGAGGGGCTTGAGGGATGTACGTCGAAAAGCTGCATCTGGAGAACATTCGAACGTTTGCCCGGTCAGAGATCTCGTTTGTTCATCCGGATATCGCCTTCCGGTCACCCACCTCCAACGGCGCTGCGCACCGCGGGCTGTTGCCGGGGCCGAAGCTGCGCAACGTCAATCTGCTCCTGGGAGATAATGCCTGCGGAAAGACAACCATCCTGCAGGCGATCGCGCTGGCGGCCCTGGGCCCTGCAGCACGAGAGGCACAGTTACCGCTTCGAAGACTGGTGCGTTATCCACCCGGTAACGGACCCCCGGGTAAGATCGACGGCCACAACAAAGCCTCTGTGCGCGCGCATTTGTGCGCGCATGCCCAGGATGACAAGGCGACGGGGAGCATCGAATCGATCCAACAACTGGAGCGCCGGGGCGAGCTGGAGAGCATCAAGTTCGAAGGCAATGCCGAAAATATCTGGGCTCCCGTGTACGAATCGAGAAACGCGGCCTTCTTCTGCGCTGCCTATGGCGCGACACGGCGGGTCGAGTCCGTTGACTCTCCCGACATTGATTTGCACACCCGCGGCTGGTGGGTACGCGCTCGACGAGTCCAAAGTATCTTTCAGGACGGCTTCGCACTGAACCCGTTGGCTAACTGGCTCCCCCGGCTCAGGGGGAGCAAAAACGGCCGCTACGAAGAGGTTGCGGGATTGCTCAAGAAGATGATCGGGCACGGACACTTTCTCTTTACCGGGACCATGAAGGATGGCGAGTTCTGCTTCGAGCGCGGTGGGACGTCAGTGCCGTTTCCCGGCCTTTCCGACGGGTATCGCGGCTTCATCGGTTGGGTGGGTGATCTTCTGTACCACCTTTGCTTCGCATGCCCGCCCGGGGAGCAGCTCGCCGACATGACGGGCGTCGTGATGGTCGATGAAATCGACTTGCTTCTCCATCCGAAATGGCAAATGAAAGTCATCAGGACAGTGGCCAAAACTCTGCCGCGCATGCAATTCATCTTCACGTCGCATAGTCCTCTGGTCGCGAGCAGTCTCGAGTGGATGAATATCAACCTCCTCAAGATCAACGAGAAGAAGAATAGGACCGTTGTGAAGCGATTGAACGAGAGCGTCCACGGCCTAGATGCGGATCAAGTCTTGATTTCAAACTTTTTCGGCCTCAAGACGACGCGCGCCGCGTCAAAGCGGGAGCAGTTGGGCCGGTTAAGGCAAGCCGCGACGCTCGGAAACGACGAGGCGAAACGAAAGTATATTCGCGCGCTCGCTTCCGGAATGGAGGAAACTGATGCCGTCACCAACGTTGAGCCCGGCCGAGACGAAGAATGATCCGTCACGACATCAGTCCGAACCAATTGCGGCAAGCCATCAAGCGTATTGACGCAAACTGGTACACGCGAGCTCGAGGAACTCTTGCCGCGCTGCCACCCAATCCGACTTCGAAGCAATTCGTCAGTCTCTGGGGCGACATCAAGTCTGTCTACATCAACCTCCAAGCGTCGAAGTGTATCTACTGCGAGACGCTGATCGAGGGAAACATCTCGAACGACATCGAACATTTTCGCCCCAAAGCCAAAGTCGCAGCCTGGAAGGTGCCGAAATGGCTCGCTAAAGAAGGGGTGACCACAACCAGCTACAGAAGGCCAAACGGTGATCCAGGATACCGGAACCTCGCCTATTGCCCCTGGAATTACGCCGCCAGTTGTAAGTCTTGCAACAGCGTGTTGAAGAAAAATTACTTTCCCATCTGCGGTGACCGGAATACGACGGCGAAGAATCCCGCTAAGATGAAGGCTGAAAAGCCGTTGTTCGTGTATCCCATTGGGAGCATCGACGAGGATCCGAAAAAACTATTCGAATTCGTCGGAATGCATCCGGGGGCCTGCGCCTCGGCTGGCACGTGCGAGCGTAATCGAGCCTTGGTCACCATTGCAGTCTTTTACCTGAACGACGCCGAGAGGCGGAAAGAGCTGTTCCGCGCTCGCGCAGAATTAATCGGACACTTGTACTCGCAACTAGAACGCGAAAGGGCAGCGCGATCAGATTCAGAACAACAAGACGCGTGCGAGTGGATTGCGATTTTACTCTATGACAAATCGCCGCATTCGAATTGCCTGAACTGCTTCAAGCGAGTTTACGATCGAGACGCGACGCGGGCGCACCGTCTAGTAGACGATGCCAAGGTGTTCCTTCGAACTGGATCGTTAGCGAGCGGTCCCTGATTCGGCCTTCATGACAGCCGGGGGCGCTGTCCTATATGTTGGCCGGTTTCTTTCTTCGCGGTCACCGACATGACCCTCCTCAAAGATCTCATCGAGATTCCCGACCACGTCGAAAAGGGCAGCTTCGTGCTCCGGCTCGCAGAAGGCGTCACGCGTCCCGAGGAGACGCTCCGCGAGTACGTCGTCACCCCTGAGCTCACGGCCTGTTTCGGCGACGCCCTCAGCTTTATCAAGGGCGCCCTGCAGACGAACACCAGCAAGGCGAGCTACCTGCATGGCAGCTTCGGCAGCGGCAAGAGTCACTTCATGGCCGTGTTGCACCTGATCCTCCAGGGCAACACCGCGGCGCGCGGCATCCCCGAGCTGGCCC
Organism: uncultured Isosphaeraceae bacterium; assembly: GCA_963830625.1. Lineage (GTDB taxonomy): Bacteria > Planctomycetota > Planctomycetia > Isosphaerales > Isosphaeraceae > CAWHMZ01. Next base: position 494,003 of record CAWHMZ010000012.1, read on the forward strand.
CGTTCATCACCAAGCACAACGAATGGATCGCCGGCAAGAAGTTCCTGCTCGTGCCGTACCACATGATCGGCTCCCACGACATGGAGTCGGGCATCCTCGGCGGATACGTCGACTTCATCCGCCGGAACCATCCCGGCGCGCTGATACCGGGCGTCTACCTGGCCGAGGGACTCTTCCGCGACGCCGAAAACCTGCGCAAGCAAATGGGCGACGATCGGTTCTTCAGCACGCTCGGGGAAGGGTCGGCCGCCGACAGCGACTTCGGCGACGTCGATCGTGCCTGGGACGCCGCGCGGTTCGAAGCCGCCATCGTGGCGCCGCCGGGCTCGGAAGAACGCTCGCAGCTCATCAGCGCGCTCATCGGCAAGTTCTTCGGCTCATACGATACCCAGGCGGGAGGCCGCGGTGAGGCGTTTCTCTCGCTCGACAAGGGCCTCTCGGTGCTGACCAAGCACGCGGCCAGCCTCGGCTACGACGGCCTGATTCTCTTCCTCGACGAGCTCGTCCTGTGGCTCGCCAGCCACGCGGCCGACCTCAAGTTTGTGCACCAGGAGGGGCAGAAACTGGCAAAGCTGGTGGAAGCTCAAACCGCCGACCGGCCCATCCCCGTCATCAGCTTCGTCGCGCGGCAGCGCGACCTGAGCGAGCTCATCGGCGACGCCGTCCCCGGCGCTGAGCGACTGAATTTCAGCGATGCCCTCAAGCACTGGGAGGGGCGATTCCACAAGATCACCCTCGAAGACCGGAACCTGCCGGCCATCGCCGAAAAGCGCGTTCTCAAGGTCAAGGGCGAGGCGGCCCGGCAGGAGCTCGACGCGGCCTTCGAGCAGACCCGGACGATTCGCGACGCCGTCATGAACATCCTGCTCACGCGCGAGGGCGACCGGGCCATGTTCCGCAGGGTCTACCCCTTCAGTCCCGCACTCGTTCAGACCCTGATCGCCGTCTCGAGCGTGCTCCAGCGCGAGCGGACAGCCCTCAAGGTCATGATGCAGCTCTTGGTCGACCACCGCGACACGCTCAAGGTCGGCGATATTGTGCCCGTCGGCGATCTGTTCGACGTGATTGCTCATGGCGACGAAGCCTTCAGCCAGGAGATGGCGATCCACTTTGACAACGCGAAGCGACTTTATCACCAGAAGCTCCTGCCCGTGCTCGAACAGCACCACGGTCGCCGCGACGATCTCGACAAGCTCCCCCACGACGATCCGAAGCGCACCGCGTTTCGGAACGACGATCGTCTGGTGAAGACGCTGCTGCTCTCGGCGCTGGTGCCGGAGGTCGAGTCGCTGCGTGCTCTCAATGCCGAGCGGCTCGCCGCGCTCAATCACGGGACGATCCGCACGCCCATCCCCGGCAGGGAAGGACAAGAAGTCCTGCATCGCTGCCGGACCTGGGCCGCCAGCGTGAGCGAGATTCGCATCGGTGAAGAGACCAATCCGACAATCTCCGTCCAGCTTTCAGGCGTCGACACCGAGAGCATCATCAAGCAGGCGGAGGGCGAAGACAGGCTGGGGAACCGGGTCCAGCGCGTCCGCCAGATGCTCTTCGAGCAGGCCGGCGTGAAACGCGAGGGTGAGTTCGAGCAGACCTACGACCTGCTCTGGAAGAACACCAGGCGCTCGTGCGTGGTCCTGTTCAAGAACATCCGCGAGCTACCCGACTCGTCGCTCGAAAACGCCGGTGACGACTGGAAGCTTTTGATTGACTTCCCCTTTGATGAGGCGGGGCACGGGCCCAAAGACGACCTGAGCAAGCTGCAGGCGTTCAAGGCCTCGCATCCGAATGGTGCCAAGACGCTCTGCTGGATCCCCGCGTTCTTCAGCCGCGATGCCCAGAAGGACCTCGGGCTGCTCGTCATCCTCGAGCACATCCTGGCCGGCGAACGATATGCCCAGTACTCAAACCACCTGTCGCCTCAGGACCGCCAGTCGGCGAAGTCACTGCTAGAGGGTCAACGGAGCGTCCTGCGCCAGCGCGTGCAGGGCCACGTCGATGCCGCATACGGGCTCGAGCCGCTGATAGCCGGCTCGCTCGACACGGTCCACGACCTGGAAATATCCGAGCGGTTCGTCTCACTCTGGCCAGGATTCGATCCCAAGCCGCCGGTCGCGGCCAACCTCGCCGGGGCGATGAACCATCTCGCGAGCCAGGCTCTCGACCACGACTTCCCCGCGGCACCGCCGTTCGAGGCCGAGATCACGACCAGCAATTTGAAGAAGGTGTTCGAGGTTGTGAGCGAAGCGGCACGATCGACGGACGACCGAGCCCCGGTCGACAAGGCTCTTCGCCCACTCGTGCGCAGCATCGCGAACCCGCTCAAGCTCGGTGAGATGGGCCTCGACGCGACGCATTTCGTGCTCGGCCAGCACTGGAAGAACCACTTCACGCGCAAGGCGGCGGAGGCTGGGGGCGCGATCGAGGTCCGTCAACTGCGCAAGTGGATCGACGATCCGAAGCCGATGGGGCTGCCGAAAGAGGCCGGGAACTTGGTGATCCTGACTTATGCCCAGCAGACGAACCACGCCTTCTTTCTGCACGGCGCCCCGTTTGAGGCGGCGCTCGGCAACCTTCCTGATTTGTGCGTCCTGCGCGCGGAGAAGCTGCCGCCTCCGGATCAATGGGAAAACGCGATTGAGCGTGCGGGCTCGATCTTCGGTGTGGCCGTCTCGCCACTCCGAAACTCGAGCAACGTCTCGTCGTTGGTCACTGGCGTCAAGAAAAAGGTCAGCGATGGGCGGTCTAACTGCCAGAGTTACTGCCAGAAGCTCCGCGATCGTTTCGAGAAGTTGGGCCTACCACTGGCTGATTCTGATCGTCTGAAGACCGCGACGGCGACCTTGAAGCTCCTCGAGCGGATCCAACAGTCGTCCGACGAATCCCTGGTCGGATTTCTCGCGACGGCCGAAGTGGCGACGAGTCAATCTGCCATGGGAGAGTGCCTGACCAATGCGGGGACTCTCGTCGGCACCCTTGACGGCACAAACTGGGAGATCTTCGAGGCGATCACGGGCCTCACGGACGAACGGAAAGCGGCCGCGACGACCATCCGATCGGCGGTCGAAGAAGCTCTGCGTTTCGATGAACATGTCAAACCCCTGGCCGGAACATTGAAGGAGGCCCAGTCGAAGGCAGTGCGGCTATTGACGGTGCCACCGCCGCCTCCGCCGCCGCATCCGCCCCCACCCCCCGGCCGAAAGTTGATCGATCAGGGTGAGGAGGACTTCCGGCGCATCGCGGACGCCAGAGCGAAGCTCGAGCAACTGACGAAACTGACCGGCGACCATCGAGACATACGGCTGAAGATTACGTGGCGGATAGAAGAAGAAACCAACTCGTCATGACAGCGACCGGACCGACATTCAGTCAGATCAAGGCGCAGGCGGCCGCCATCCGCAGGAAGCTCCCGGAAGCGCGCGTCATCGGCATCCGCGCGCGGGACGCTGGACCGGTGACCGGACAAAGCAGGATGGCGAAGAGATCTACCTGATCGAGCAGTGCGATTCGCCGCTCGCGCTCCGCATCGCGCTTAGGGCAGATGGTGGACCGGGGACCACGAAGGTCCTGATTACGAGCCTGGACGAGCAGGAATTGAGCAACGACATCCTGGTCCGCCTCGCCAAGCGGCAGTTGTTCCCGATCGACTCATGGCAGATCGTCAAGTCGCTCTTTCAAGCCCATGCGATCGATCCGCGCGTGATCCGGCATCGCTGGATCGCCGACTACCTCATGGAATTCATCCCCGAGGGCGGATATCCGGCGGCGTCCGGGGGATTCCTTGACGCCGAGACCGTCTGGCCGATTTTGCTCAGACGAGCCATCGGCATTACGACTGACCGGCCGGATTTGTTGGCGATCTTGAGGTGGTCCATCGAACCGACGGCTGTCGCGCGCTTTCGCGCTGAGTCGAAGGAGTTCCGCGAAGCTGCCGTGAGCTGGCTCTCCGAAACCGCCGGGGCCGCGGCGGGCGCCGTTTTTCAGTGCATCGAGGCCGATGACAAAGCCGACGCGCTCCCCATCGGGCTTGCCGCGGGAGTCGTTTACAACAGCAAGGCCAAGGGCCAGCTCGAGAGGGCCGCGGGGAAGATGGAAGAACGGTTCCTTGGGCGGTCGACTCCCGACGAAGCCGCCATCCAACGATGGAGCGCAGCGGCTGAGGAAGTGGTCCGCGTCCAGGTCGCGGACCCGCGATTGAGAGGAAGCCTGCTTCAGCGAGCCGACGAGATTCTGCAAACGCTGGGGGCCGAAGCTTTCGCACACCTGAGCTCGACCTCGCCTCTGGGCTTCGCTCAGCGACTGGAGCGCTTCGGTCATGCTCTCTCACGTCTCCTGGATGGGAATGGGGCGGGCGCCATCGACGAACTCAAGGCGGCGCGGGAACAGATCCGCGACCATGAGTTGGCTGCGCGCGAGCGCCGGCGCCTCGAGCGAGTCGAGATGGCGATCCGCCTCGTACGCTGGCTTGGCCAGTTGGAAAATAGCCCCCAAGCTTCGCCACGATCGCTCGTCGAGGCAGCCGATTATCAGCTCGCGGAGGGCGGGTTTGTCGACTGGGCGCGACTTACGCTCCGCACCGGCGACCCGATCCGCGAACTTTCGGAGGCTTATGCGAAGCTGTTCGGGCGCATGACCGAGTTGCTAGAGGCTCGATCTCGCGAGTTCGCCGAGCTCCTGCGCAACTGGACCGAATCCAATTCTGCTCAGCCTGGTTTGACCCCGGTGGAGCGGCTCATGGAAGAGGTCGTGGCACCGCTAGCCGCGCAGAGCCCGGTTCTTCTGATCGTGCTCGACGGCATGAGTGTTGCGGTTTGCCGCGAGCTGCTCTCGGACCTCTTGGGCCACGATTGGACCCCCCTCAATCGAGGAGACCGCGGATCACTACTCTCGGCAGGGTTGGCGACGATCCCTTCGGTCACGGAGGTCTCACGGACCAGCCTGCTCTGCGGTCGGCTCAGGCAGGGAGCGTCCGCCGACGAGCGCATCGGTTTCGCTGAGCATCCGGCGCTTCGGGCCCACTCCAAGAGCGGCTATCCGCCCATCGTGTTCCACAAGGCGGCGCTTCGCGGCGAAGAGGACGCCGTACTCGCAGGCGAAATTCGCAAGGAGATCGCTTCGCCGAACCGTCGCATTGTTGGCGTCGTGATCAATGCCGTCGACGATCAGTTGCTGAAGGGAGAGCAGCTTGACACCCGCTGGTCGCGCGACGCCATCCCGATCCTGCCCGCCCTGCTTCATGAGGCCAAAAGTTCCCAACGGCTCGTCGTGATCACGAGCGACCACGGCCATGTCCTCGACTCAAACACGACGTGCAAGCTGAGCGAGGGGGGTGATCGCTGGCGCAACGCCGTGGATGCGCCCGGCGCAGGCGAGCTGCGATTCAGCGGACCGCGGGTGGTCATTCCCGAGTCGAAAACCCTGATCGTCCCGTGGTCGGAGAAGATCCGGTACGGGATCAAGAAAAATGGCTACCACGGCGGTGTTGCTCCGCAGGAAATGGTGATTCCGATCGCGGTCCTCAGCCCGTTCGACAAGTTTCCCGAGGGTTGGCTCGAGGTCCCGTTGGACGTGCCCTCGTGGTGGGAGGAATCGCCGGCCGGCCCCGCAGCTTCTGGCGTCACTTCATCCAGAACGAAACCCGCCAAGCCAGCGCAGAGGAAGCTTCCGTTTGACACGGGGGACGAGAGCGGTCAAGCAACCGAGCCTCGCGCTCTTGCAACCGCCGAGGCGGAATGGATCCGAGACCTGTTCCAATCTCCGATATTCCAGCAGCAAAAGAAGATGGCTGAGCGTTCCGTGCCAGCGGAAGAGGTGTTCCGGGCCATACTGAGTGCCCTCGATCAGCGCGGCGGGAGAATGACCTCGGCTGCCCTCTCGCGATCCGTGAATTACCCGATGATGCGGCTTCGCGGGCTCTTGGCCGTGATGCAGCGCATTCTGAATATCGATGGGTTTGCCGTGTTGACCAGGGATGATGCCTCGGACACGATCGATCTGAATCGCGAGCTCCTGAGGCACCAGTTCGACTTGAGGTAAGATCTTGTGACGAGTATCAGCCCGCAGCGACGAGACCAGATTATCGACGCTCTGCACCGGGGCACCGTGCCCCAGAGCAGCCTCGATGCCTTCGCCGTCGGGCTTGATCGCTTCGAGGGCGCGCTCGACGAAGAGTTGAAGAAGGTCTCGGCAGGTGGAAGCGTCTTCAAAGCGGTTCGCGGGGAGTACGGCTGCGGGAAGACGTTCTTCGCACGCTGGCTGGCCGACCGCGCCCGCAAGATGGGATTTGCTTCCACCGAGGTGCAAATCTCCGAAACGGAGACGCCTCTGCATCGGCTCGAGACGGTCTACCGGCGCCTGAATGAACGGCTTTCGACGTCTGACACGCCGCAGGGTGCTCTGAGGAACATCATCGACAGGTGGATCTTCACGCTCGAAGAGGATGTGCTGGCCGAAGGCTCGGTCGACCCCAACGATGCGCCGACGCTTCTGAAGAACAGCAACGAGCTGCTGGAGCGTCGGCTCGCCGAGGTAGCCCGGACGGCCCCGACGTTCAGCGCGGCGCTGCGAGGGTATCGGCAGGCTCAAGTGAACGAGCGGCAGGATATCGCGCAAGGAATTCTCGCCTGGCTGTCGGGTCAACCGAACGTGGCTGCGGAAGCGAAGCGATTTGCCGGGGTGAAAGGCGACATTGATCACTTCGGCGCCTTGAACTTCCTGCACGGAATTCTCACGATCCTCCGCGACTCGGGCCACGTCGGAATGCTCGTCGTCTTGGATGAAGTCGAAACGATCCAGCGCGTCCGGAGTGACGTGCGCGACAAGAGCTTGAACGCGCTGCGCCAGCTCATCGACGAGGTCGATTCTGGTCGGTTTCCCGGCCTGTACCTCTTGATTACCGGGACAACCGCGTTCTTTGAAGGCCCCCAGGGCATCCAGCGGCTAGAGCCGCTTGCACAGCGTCTTCACGTCGACTTCAAGACAGACCTCCGATTCGACAACCCGAGGGCCGTGCAAATCCGACTCCCCGCGTTCGACTTGGAGCGGCTTCGCCTTGTCGGTTGCAAGATCCGTGACATCTACCGTCAGCACGCGCGATCGCCAGAGCGCATCGATAAGCGCTGCGATGACAATTATGTCTCCGACTTAGGCGACGCTGTGGCCGGGAAGTTCGGCGGCAAGATCGGTGTCTCGCCTCGAATCTTCCTCAAGAAGCTCGTATCGGACGTACTCGACCGGATCGACCAGTTCGAAGACTTCGACCCGCGAAAGCATTACGCATTGACGATCAGCGAAGCGGAGTTGCTGCCTGTGGAACGGCAGGCCATGGGGGCATCAAACGTCGACGATATCGAGCTGGAATTGTGAGCCATTTCGATTTATTACACCCGGCCCTCCAGCACCATATCGTCAATAGCCTCGGCTGGCGATCGTTGCGTCCATTCCAAGACGCCGTCATTCCGCGAATTCTCGCGGGAGAGCACATTGTTGTGATTGCACCTACGGCTGGCGGCAAAACCGAAGCGGCCTTTCTTCCAGTCTTGTCGAGGATGCTATCCGAGGATTGGCAGGGGTTGAGCGTTCTTTATCTTTGTCCGATCAAGGCGCTGCTGAATAATCTGGAGTTTCGGCTCACGCGATACTGCGGCCTCGTTGGGAGGAGAGCCGCTCTTTGGCATGGCGACGTGGGTGCTGGGGCACGGAAACGGATTCAGCGCGAACCGCCGGACTGCGTGCTGACGACGCCCGAGTCTCTCGAGGTCATGCTGGTCTCACGTAACGTCGATTCGCGGCACCTGCTTGGTAACGTCCGTGCGGTGATCGTCGACGAGATTCATGCGTTCGCCGGCGATGATCGAGGGTGGCATTTGCTTTCGGTCCTTGAGCGCGTGACGCACCTTGCAGCCCGCGAGATTCAGAGGGTCGGCCTGTCGGCGACGGTCGGCAACCCTGAAGATCTTGCGGACTGGCTGGCCGGCTCATCGGCAGGAGCAAGGGGATTTGCGCTTCCGCCGCTGAGCGAGAAGCGAGCGGCCGAAGTGACGATCGACTACGTTGGGTCGCTGGCCAATGCCGCAGTGGTCATCTCCCGCGTCGGCCGGGGCGAGAAGCGGCTGGTCTTTGTCGACAGCCGGTCTCGCGCCGAACAGCTCGGCAGCGAACTGCGTCAACTCGGGACGACCACTTTCGTGACGCACAGCTCGTTAAGCGCCGACCAGCGTCGAGAAGCTGAGGACGCATTCGCCAATCGCGATGACTGCGTGATCGTAGCGACGAGTGTGTTGGAGCTGGGGATCGACGTTGGCGACCTTGACAGGGTCGTTCAGATCGATGCTCCGACCACGGTTTCCAGTTTCCTCCAGCGCATGGGAAGAACGGGGCGCAGAGAAGGGACCGTCAGAAACTGCCTGTTCCTTGCGACGGATGACGAAGCTCTGTTCAAAGCCGCGGGGCTCGTCTCGCTCTGGGAAACCGGGTACGTCGAACCGATCGAGCCTCCCAGAAGGCCAATGCACATCATGGCTCAACAGTTGATGGCGCTGGCTCTTCAAGAACGGGGAATAGGGCGGTCAGATTGGTTCAAGTGGATTGCAGGAGTACCAGGCTTTCAAGAGATATCCGCAGCCGAGCGTTCTTCGGTCGTCGAGTGGATGCTAGCGAAAGACATCCTATTCGATGATTCGGGTATCCTTTGGTTTGGCAAGAAAGGCGAGACGAAGTATGGTCGCAAGAACTTTTTGGAGATCGTCTCGGTCTTCCTTTCGCCGCCGGTTATTTCCGTTCTCCACGGCCGCCATGTTCTGGGTTACGTCGACGAGATGACCTTTCTGGGCAAGACGAAAGGTCCCAGGGTGCTGCTATTGGGCGGGCGGGCTTGGCACGTCACGCACATCGACTGGCAGCGACGGGTGGCATCCGTCGAGGCTTCTCTGGACAAAGGGACTTCGCGTTGGAAGGGAGACTCTCAGCCACTGAGTTACAGCGTCTCGCAGTCAATCAAGTCGCTCTTGGCATTCGACGAGCGGAAGCCGGCGTGGTCCATCCGGGCTGCACAGCAGATCGAGCTCGTTCGCTCTGGCTTCTCATGGGTCCGGCTCGACCGAACCGCGTTGGTTCAGAGCTCGGACGACACGCTGAAATGGTGGACCTTCGGCGGATTTCGAGCCAACGTGACGATCGTCCCGAAGCTATCAGAGCTCGCTCGATCCTCGGTTCGCGCTGACAACCTCGCGCTGAGATTTGACGCGGGCCTACGCCTGGAGGATGCCGAACATGCGATACAAGAGCTGAGGAAGTTGGATCCGGAATCGCTGTGTCCATCCATCGACGAGACAGCCTTGGTGGGCCTAAAGTTCTCGGCCTGCTTGCCAGTCGAGTTAGCTACGCAGATGTTGGCGGAGCGATTGGCCGATCGAGATGGAGCGGGGCGAGTCTTGAAGCAGGATCAGACGACCGTGGCGGAAGGGTGAAGGGCGTTAGGTTGGCGGGAGCGAGACTCGGCAGATCGCGAGCGACCTGGGACTAGCCTGGCAGCGCCAGCGTGCTGCGGCTCGGCCCGATCTCGCCCGGCATCCTTCGCGCCGCGGCCAAGAGGCCGGCTCTTGAAGTCAAGAACGCCGGTGTCTTGCGTATCGGCCAGGACACTGCTCATGACTGCTGACCCGGCTCAGGAAACGCGCGGGGGAATTCTTGCCATGTTTCGCGTTGGGCGGATCTCGTCGATGTCCTCCTTCGTCTTGGGTGTCGGACCCAGTTCCGAGTTATTTACGACGACCCGGGCTGAGCCGAGTCTTCGTCTTGGCGGTCAAATGCTCGCGAGTTCGTCCTGACGGTCCGTCACGCCGACGCAGCCGCCTTCGCGCGACATCGCGACGCGCTGGCGGATGCGGTCGACTGTCTTGTTCTCCTCGATACGATCCTGCGTCCATTCCGTTTCGAACGCGAGCTGCTTGCCTTTTTTCTTGGGCATCTTGATCGGAATGAAGTAGGAGCTGGAGTGCCGGCCCTGGGCGATTGTGGTGCAGTCTTCCAGCCTGCACGCTGGGCAGGCGAGACGCCTGCACCACAAACGTTGTGCGTCGCCACTTAGAGCGCCTACCTTGGGCGATCTCGTTGGTAATACCCTCGTCGCTGAACGTGAAATGCCGCGTCGGCTCGCGAAAGGGCGAGTTCAGGATCGGGTTTTCGATCAGGGTGTCGGCCATGTGCTGCTCCCGCGTCGCCGTTGACAGGCGTACATACTGCCACACGAACGACACTAATGAGGTAGGGGAAGAAGATACCGGGTTCGCAATGCCGTCGAGCACTCTCCACGGCAGTCCATGGCAATCCACGGCGATTCCTCTGTCGTGTCAAACTCAGCCCCAGGGCAGGTAGCGTCTCAGCTTGAAATTTGAAATCGCGTGCCGCGCGGTGAACTCATGAGCGCGACATGCAGTGCGCAAAATGGTCCTCTATTTTTTTTATTCAAAAAAAAGTATCCCGAGAGCGGCCAATCACTTCCAACATAGCTTTGCACGGTTTTCGGCTCAGACGCGTTAGAGAAAATCGAAAAAGGCCGCATATTGTATGTATAAACTAGAACGCGTGCGCGCGACGGCTGCCGCGATCCGCCACCGAACGGCCGAAGCTGAAGTGGACCCCAAAAACTGGACAGCAAACGAGGTAAGTTTCGCTAGACGTGGACAGTATGCGCGAACCCCCTGCGGTTGGTGGACCGTGAGTTTTCGAGGCTCTCCTGGAACACCTCCCACGGCGTTCGGTATCCCAGGCCTTGATGCTTGCGCTCGTACGTGTAGAAGTCGAAGTACTGTGTGAGGCCCGTTTCCAGATCGGCGACAAGGTTGTACACCTTGAGGTAAATCTCCTCGTACTTCACGCTACGCCAGAGGCGCTCAATAAACGCGTTGTCCAACGCGCGTCCGCGTCCGTCCATGCTGATTGCCACACCGTGGCTCTGCAGGTGCATCGTGCACGCTTCGCTGGTGTACTGGCTTCCTTGGTCGCTGTTGAAGATATCGGGCCGGTATTGGTCCAGAGCTTCGTCCAGGGCTTCCACGCAGAACGACGTGTCCATCGTGTTGGACAATCGCCAAGCCAGGACATGCCGACTGTACCAATCCATGATCGCCACCAGATACATGAATCCGTTCCTCATCGGCACGTAGGTGATGTCGCTGCACCAGACCTGGTTCGCCCGATCGATTGTCAAGCCGCGCAGCAGGTATGGATACACCTTATGGCCCGGGGCGGGAATCGTCGTTTTTCGCGGGTAAATGGCCTCGATGCCCATCAGCCTCATGAGCCGCTGGATGCGCTTGCGGTTGATGGGACTTCCCTCCTCTCCCAAATGCAGAGCCATCCGCCGGCTGCCATAGAATGGCGTTCGGAGGTGCTGCTCGTCGATCCGACGCATCAGCATCAGGTCCTCTTCAGTCGCCGCGGCCGGCGAGTAGTAGTACGTGCTCCGCGGCAGGCCCAGCAGCTCGCACTGTCGTGCGATGCTGATCCGCGGCTCGGCCGGATCGATCCAGCGGCGTAACTCAGATGCCCCCCTTGGCAAATTTTTTTTTGAGCCAATCCAGCTCGACGTTTAGCCGGCCAATCTGCTCGTAGAGTTCTGCCTGCGAAACAATCTCCTCGGTTCGCCGCTCCGCCCCGTCGAAGACGGTTCCTGCTTCCTCGACGAGTCGCTTCTTCCACTGATGAACCAGCGTGGAATGAATCCCGAACCGCTTAGAGATTTGCCCAAGCGTCTCCCGCTCCTTGATTGCTTCCAGTGCGACGCGCGCCTTGAATCCCGACTCGTACCGCTTCTTGCGCTTGGCCATTGCGTGCCTCCATGCACACGGGTCCTGCCACTGCCAAGCTCTAGCTTAACCTGCTGTCCAGTTTTTGGGGTCCATTTCAAGCCCTTGAACAGCCACATCAGCAATCGAGCAGCTCTACTAAATCGTGTTTCGCAATCCTGGGAGGGCGAGCCTCCCGGCGAGCCGCTTTCACATCCGGCTCGGCAGGAGCCTCGCCCTGGCATGATGAAAAGCTGACCGTACGGCACCTCGCAATTCCCACCAGTTTTGTTGCGCGAATTGTCGCCTGTGAGGCCAAGAGCGATATCGACTCATTGGGAGGGCGGACGGAGGGAAACGGCAAATTCAATGGATCGAGATGAATCTGTGAGCCGTCGTTTGCACCCTCGGGGACCTGGACACAATTTCGTGGTGTTCAATGAGGAAACCAGGAAACCAGGAAAGGAGCAGGGAACAAAAATGGCACTGGAAAGACGAAGCCTTAACTGAGCGACGAAGACATCCACTTTGCGGTCGTTCGCTCCCGACTCAAGGCCGTGGGTAGGCAACACGGCTTGCTGCTGAAGTTCGCCAAGACAACGCTCGAACCCAAGCGAGTCATTGCTTCTTGAGGCTGTTCCTGCCTTCCTGCTTTCCTTATCAGGAATTAGCGGGAATTCTGCCTGCGGGCGCAACCGATTCGGAGAATATGCGTAAGCTGGGACCGAGCAAAGAGTTTGCGCCAATTTCGAGCACGAGAGCAGCGCCATTGGACGTGGGTGCGCTGTGCGCCACAGACTGGGTGCGCACGCGAACGATACTCGGCACGCTGGTAAGCGTCCGAGATAACCATTCTTGCCGGGTGTGGTAGTCTGCGAGTCGGATCAATTCCGAGACTCGCAGGAGCCACCCATGGCAAGAAAAACAAATCCCGCCCTTCAGGCGCTTTGGCGTGAGCGCGTGAGCCGCCAGTTGGCTAGCCGCTTGTCAGTCGCGCAGTTCTGCGCCACGGAACGGTGCGCCGTGTCGGCATTCTATGCTTGGAGGCACCGATTCCGGCTCGCAAACGCGACCGATCAGCGTTCGATATTACCCGCCCCATCGGCTTTTCTGCCTGTCACGGTGCGCGCCCTTGAGCACGCTCCCGAGGAACGACCGCCGATCGAGGCCGACCTTCCCAATGGAATCCGTCTTCGTATCCCAACCGGGAACGCCTGGCTGGCTTGCCGCCTGGTCCGCACGATCGCAGGGGCCAGGACTGACTCCGGGGGCTCGAGATGATCAGCCTCCCTCATCCCGTTCGAGTGTTCCTCCACGCGCCGGCAACTGACCTCCGCAAGGGCTTCGACGCACTTTCCAGCTTGGTCACGACTGCTTTTTCCCAGGACCCGATGTCCGGCCACCTCTTTCTGTTCGTCAATCGACGCCGCGACCGACTCAAGATTCTCTACTGGGATCGCGACGGCCTGGCGATCTGGTACAAGCGACTCGAGACCGGCTCGTTCCAGATTCCTGCGGTCGCCCGCGATGCTGTGTCAGTCGAAATGGGGCCCACCCAATTGGCGCTCATTCTCTCCGGGATCGACTTACGCTCCGCCCGGCAGCGCAAGCGGTATCAGCGTCCGATGCCGGAAGCCGAAAAATCGGTCGGTTCCCCCTTGTAATATCGTATGATCGCGCTATAATTCAGCCCATGATTACTCCAGAGTCATGGCCGACTGATCCTGGTGAATGTCACGACTTGCTGAACCGGTTTGCTCAGCAGGTCGAAGACCTGCAGGCCGCGCTCGAAGAAGCCGCCAAGCTCCACGATCAGGCCGCCCAAGAGCACAACCAAGTCGTCGACGAATTGCGCCGGCAACTGGAGCTCTACCGGCGCTATGTCTTTGGCCCACGACGTGAACGATTGGTCGAAGCGCCCGGCCAGGGTCACCTCTTCGAGCTCAACGTGGTCGAGACCGTCGCGGCACTGCCCGAACTGCCCGCCCGCGATGATCAGGCGCCGGCACGGGTCCGCCGATCGCGCAAGCCGGATTACGACCGCCTGCCTCAAGTCCGCATCGAGCACGATGTGCCCGAGGCCGAGAAGGTCTGCACACAGTGTGGGGAGCCCAAGGCGCGCATCGGCGAGGACGAGCAGCGAGTGCTCGAGTTTATCCCTGCCCGCTTTGAGCTTCAGGTGCACGTCTTGCCCAAGTACGCCTGCTCTCGTTGCCGTGACGGAGTGGCGGCCCCCGAACCTCTGCCGCGTCCCTTGAGCGGCTGCATTGCTGGGGCAGGTGTGCTTGCCGAGGTGGTTGTCTCCAAATTTGCTGAACACATGCCGCTGTACCGGTTCGAAGACGTCTCGACCCGCTACGGCCTCTATCTGCCCCGCAGCACTCTTTGCGATTGGGTCCGCAACGTCGCTGAGTTGCTCAAGCCCCTCTATGAGCTCGAGAAGGAGCTGGTGCAGTCGGCCTCGGTGATCTGGACTGACGACACGCACGTGACGGTGTTGGGCGGTGGGGAATCAGGCAGCCACAAGGGGCGTTTCTGGGTGTACATTGGCCCGACCGCGCTGCCTTACGACGTGTATGACTTCACGGAAGATCGCAAGCGGCGTGGGCCCTCGCAGTTCCTGGCAAACTATGCGGGCTATCTCCAGGCCGATGCATTCAGTGGATACGACGGCATTTACGCAGGCTCCGGCGGCCGGATCATCGAGGTGGCCTGCTGGGCCCACGCGCGTCGCAAGTTTTTCGAGGCGCGGTCGTCGTCTCCGGCGGAAGCATCGCTGATCCTGCAAATGATCCTGCGGCTCTACGAAGTTGAGGATCGGGCTCGGCCCCTGGACGACGCCGCGCCGCGCGATGCGTCAAACCGAGTCCCTGCCGATCTTGGAGCGGGTGCGGAACGAGCTGGATCGACTGTCATCGAGGTTGCTGCCCAAGTCGGCGCTGGCGCAAGCGATCACCTACGCGTTAAATCAATGGCAGGCGTTATGCCGGTACACCGAGGACGGCCGGCTGACGATCGACAATAACGTATCGGAGCGGCGGGTTCGCGATCAGGCAATTGGTCGAAAAAACTGGATGTTCTTGGGGAACGACGCGGCTGGCCCTCGAGCGGCGGTGCTTTGCACGATCATCGCGGGGGCGAAGCGGCATCGGCTCGAGCCGTGGGCCTACCTGCACGACGTGATCCTGCAGCTCTCGGTGGACGCGGGTCCCGAGTTGTTGGCCGGCTTGCTTCCGGATCGGTGGGCTCTGGCGCACCCCGAGCACGTTCTCAATCACGGGCTCGAGGAGTCGCGACGAAAAGCGCAGCGCCGAGACCAGCGGCGCGTGAACAGACCGCGGTCAACGTAGCGCGCCGCGAGGCGCCGTTGCCCGATCGCCTGACCCACTGCGTCGCTCGCGCGGGCAGGCCGCGATAGGTGCACCACTTCTGGCAGACAAATCCGGGGTCGCCCGCCGGCGCGGGCTTACCGCTGCGCACACCCCTGGGAATCTCGGACGCTTACGCACGCTGGAGAGTACGCGGAGTCAGGTCGAGCCCAAGATGTCGCGCGCCGGAGCTCAGCGTGGACGGGCCGGCCAGGCGTTCGCGCTCGGTGAGCCGGGCGTGGCGGACGGGACCACCGCCAATTCACTCGCCGCAGGTTGCCGCGGGCCGCAAAGGATGACCAGGTCGCCAAGACGAAGCTCCTCGCGGGGAGCCGCTGGCGAGTCTGGATCAGGGCCTCGGGCCAACGCGCGCCTGCTGTTCAAGGAACCGGCCGCTTGAGGAGCCTGGCACGATCGCCGCGCTCGCTCAAGGGTGGGCTGGACGTCCCCTCCACGTACGCCGGATGCCACTCACTTCGCGGGGAACACCCGATTCGGACGTTGACACACCGCGTTTGGTCACGCGCTGGTCGGGTCGGGATCGGAATCCTTGTCTTTCATGCGGTAGCTATCTCCCTGAATGACGATCGCCTCCCCATGATGCATCAGCCGGTCGATCAAGGCCGTTGCCAGGGTGTTGTCCACGTCAAACAGGGCGCCCCATTCCCGGAAGGGTCGATTCGTAGTGAGCACGATCGATCCGGATTCATAACGGGCAGCGACTACCTGGAACAACAGGTCGGCCCCGCGCTTGTCGACGGGCAGATAGCCCAGCTCATCGAGGAGGAGAAGACTGGGACGGACATAAGTTTTGAGTGCTTTGCCCAGCAGACCGTTCAGTTGGGCCGTGGTGAGATGATTGATCATGTCCACCGCGCGGACATGGCGCACCGAATAGCCACGCTCAGCCGCTGTGTAACCCAACGCGGTTAAAAGATGCGACTTTCCACTTCCGGTGGGCCCAATGAGCACGGCACAGCCGTGCCGCGGGATGAAGTCGCAATCGAAGAGCCGCAGGATCGCCGCCTTGGGGATCCGCTTAGGGAAGTTGAAATCATACTCGGCCAATGTCTTCTGCTTGGGAAGCCGCGCGTTGCGCAGTCTCCGCTGGAGAGCGTGCTGCTCGCGCGCGGTCTGCTCCACCCCAAAAAGCAGAGCCAGGACCTCCAGCATGGAGCTCCCGTTGCGCGCTGCCTCATCCAGCACTTCGCGGTAGCACCTGGCGATCTCCAGCAGCTTCAGTTCGGCCAGGTCGCGCTCCAGCCGTGCTCGTGTGTTGTCTTCACGTCGGGCCATGAGAATCCTCCTCGCTGTCCTTGCAGAAACGGTCGTAGATGCCAGGATCGGCAGGCTCTAGTTCAATCTCGTCGATCAGTTCGCGCCGCTGCGGAGACGGCAGGGTGGGCGTGGGGAGTTGTCGCCGCCGCCGTTCCGCCAACAGCAGGTTCTCGACATAGGCGGCATCGTAGGTCGCCAGCTCCAAGGCGCGCGCGAGGGCGGAAAGCAGCTCGGTCGGTCCGTAGAGCCGTGCCAGACCCACCAAGCGACGCAGGTGGACGCCAGTCCTCACCGGCTGGCGCTTGAGCTGGAGATGGAACTGACGCGCCTCGGGCCCCAAAGCATTGAATTCGTGTTCCAGCGCGGAGTCCCGAGATCGCTTGCGCGTCGCCAGCGCTGCCAGACGGTGGTCCGGCAGCACGATCGACTGTCCGCGTTCGTAGCAGCGGATATGCTGGGCCGCTATCTGACCTTCGTGCAGCACGCGGAGTTCACAACGGCTGGCGCGAATCGTGACGGGCCGGCGCGCCAACCGTGGCGGCACCGAGTAGCGATTGCCATCGAACTCGACGCGCGCATGAGGACTGACGGCTGCCGGCACGACCTCATCGGTATCGAAGGGAATCGCCGGCAGGGGACGCAATAGGAAGCGCTCCCGCTGATAGCGGTCAACCGGGTGCTCTCGGGTGGTCTCATGCACCCGCAGGTTGGCCACGTGGTCGCGCCACAGAGGTGCCAGCTCCAGGTAGTCGTCGAAGCAAGTCAATTCGTCGGCGCGTCCAGCCAAGGCGTTGTGCTTCACATAGCGCACACCGCCCTCGGCGATCCCTTTTGATTCCGGGTCGCGCCGTTCGCAGGCAATGGGCTGCAAGCAGTAGGTGCCGCATAGCGCCAGGAACTCGGGATGGAAACAGGCGGCGCGACCCGAGCCATTGAGCACAGCGGCCTTCAGGTTGTCAAAGATCACGGCGCGGGGACTGCCACCGAAGAACTCCAGCGCATGCACGATCCCGCGATAGAACTCCGCCTTGCGCTGCGAGAGCGCGAACTCGATGAAGATCAACCGGCTGTAGCAGAGCACGGCTACGAACACTGAAACCTTGCGCGTGGTGGCACCGAACTGCACGCGGCCGCATTCGCCCCAATCCACCTGCATGGCCTGGGCCGGCTCGTAATGCACTTCCTGGTAGACACGCCCGTGTACAGGACGAACCGCACGCAGGTAGCGGCGCACCGTGGACGCGCTGCCGGCGTAGCCATCGGGACCGCGGGCGATCTGCTCGCGGATGCGCACCGCCGACAGTTCAGGACTCCGGGCCAACAGCGCGTCGATCTTGGTCCTGTGCGGGTCCAAGAGGCTGGTGCGGTGGGAGACTTCGCGCGTGGGAGGCTGATCGAGTGTGAGCGCAACAGCCACCGTGTGCCGCGAGCAGTGCAGCCGGCGTGAAATGGCCCAGCCGGAAAGCTTCTCGATCTCCGCCAGGCGGCGGATTTCAGCCCACAAGGCGACGTTCACGGCGAGCTCCCTTCCTGGTCTGGGCTTGTCGCTGCAAGGGCCTGACGCAAGACCTCGCCCAGAAGCATTGGCCCGTGACCCGACTCAGAGCGACGGTGTTGGACGCACGGCGGCAGGGAAAGAACCTGGGTTAAGCGCCCCTCGTGGGCAATCAGATCGTAGGCCAACAACTCGTCCCGGGCAGAAACGAAGGCCGGCAGGGATGTCCGCACCAAGGCGGCCAGCGTACTGTCGCCATAGAACGACAACCCGTTCCTGTCGGCGACTGCGGACAGGACGAAGTACAACAGCACGGCATCGCACGACAGACGCGCGGCGTGCTCGTGCACGAAGCGACGGTCGACCCAGGACCAACCGGTGGTGGGCGGACGCCGCAGTCGTGTAGGAACGAGAATGCGTTTGGGGATCATGCTTGGGCTCCTGAGAGCGGATTGAGCCGGTAGCCCAAGCTAATGAGCCGCGCTGGGGTCACGCGATAATTGACGACCGGCGCATGGCTCTGGGGGAATCTCACCAGGCGGCGGGCGTGGTGGGGGAGCGAACGTGTTGGGTTGGTGGTGGGACCGGTTCAAGCGAGTGGCTTGGTACTCGTAGGCCCGCTTCTTCCGGCCATCCAAGGTGCCGCGCCAGAGCCACTTGCGTTCACGATCCTGGACATTGCGAACGGCCTGACGGCAGGCAGGGCAACAGAAACGTGCCGGGTTGCGCAGGGAGCTCACAGGCGGTTCGTGGCAGCCTGGCCGGTCGCATAAGGGAAGAGAAAAAAAGATTGTGCTGCGTGACCACGCGCCGACGTAAGCACCGGTATCCGGCCAGCCTGGGACGCGGCTTTGGCTCTCAGGCGGCGCGCATGTTGAGCCTGAGCATGCTGGGCTTTGACCGCCGCGTCTCGGCGGCGTTTGGCCTGACGCCGCGCCGCCTGCCACTGGCGGACCAGCCGCAGGCATACCGGGTTCTGGCAGTAGCGCTGGTTCCAACTTCGCGGCTGGTACTTACGTCCGCATCCTTTGCGCAGGCACGTCCGCCAGCGCGGTCGGCGCCCTCTGGCCGAACCGCCGTGCTTTCCCGTACCCTGGCGAGTGCCCACGGGAGGTGCTACTCCCACGGGAAAAGCTCGGGGAGAATGTGAGCGCATTCTCCTCGGGCCCTACCAAAACGCGAATGAGACGCTAGCGCGCTAGTCTAGCGCGTTGCGCCGGAACAAGACAGAGAGCAAAACGGCTTTCTCCCGGCGTTTTAAACCAGACAGCACGACCGACGCTCTCTCGAGTGGCGCTGTCACTATGCGCAAAAACGGCCCTGAAATTCTGCTCGGTCCCATAAGCGGGAAATCTGGGAATTACGCGCCGTTTTAATCAGCCCGGCCTCGCCCTCCCGGAATCACGCAAGGCAGTTTAGTGTCTGGAAGGGCGCGCGATGCCGCCCCCTCGCCTGCGCGAGGAGCGCTCCGACAACGACAACCCAGTCCGTGCATGCCATGCCAGCCTTTCGAGCGCCGACAACCAGCACGTCGTCGAGCCCGCCTCAGGCGGGCTGCCGCCCCGTCGCGGGCTCAGCCCAAAGAACGCAACTGGGAGCACCAGGCCACTCCTTTCGGCCGGATAAGCCGCATGCACGAATTGACGCCTACAACCGGCGTGTCTGCCACAGCCGCTGCCGCGACCACATGATCGCGATCGCCGAAATCGACGAAAATGCGACGAAAGAAGCCAATTTCGATGAAACCGAGATGAGCACAGAAGCACAAGAATCGATTCAATTTACGCCAGATTCCGCCGCTCTTTCGGCACTTGACAACTGGGCGGACCAGCCGGGACCGACGTGTCTGCCACAGCCGCTCCCGGCGGAAAAGTCGGGCGGCCCAGAGAGGGAAGCCCGGCCCAAAACTCATAATGCGCCCCAACAGGCTCCAATCCCGATGGTACCAGTGCCCGCACGGAAGAGTCCCGACGACGCGACATAGTCCCACAACCCGCAAGTTGAGCAGCACGCAATGCCCGCGGCCGCGTTGGACGCGAGTCTCTTGATCGTTGATCGTGACACAATCGAGCTCCGGTCCCGGACTTCAAGCGTGACCATACCCTCGACCCCCTTGGCCGCGCAAACCATGTCGTGCGTCCACCCCCCAAGGTGGTCGGAGTGACAATGCTGCTCATTGGCGGTAAACTGCGCGATGGTGGGTTCGCAGATGACCGCCTTACTCGCACGCGATTGGAGTTAATCCCGTGAACCGGCACATTTCGCGAAGATTCGCCGTCGGGGCCTCTGTGGCGTTCATGGCCCTAGCCGGTGTAATTACGGCGTCGGCAGATGAATCGCCGGCATCGGTGCTCACGCTTGCACAAGCGAACGATCTGGTCAAGGCCGCCCGTCAGATTACCGATACGGTCTTGGAACACCATGTCGACCCTCCCGCTCGCCAACAAATGCTGCTCGACGGGATAAAGGCTCTCTACAAGAAGGCGCATGTGCCCGTGCCCGCCGGCCTCAGTCGCCGCGTTTCGGCCCTGACAACGCCCGAGCAGCTCGCGGCAACGCTGTTGGAAGTAAAGTCGAAGCCATCTGAAAAGCCAGTCATCTTGCAAGACCTCGAAATGGCATTCCGCAACGGTTTGCTCCAAAGCGTCAGCGGCGAGCCGGAGCTCGCTTCGGGCAAGGATCTAAGGGTCGCCGAGCAAATCGAGGGCAACCGCTATGTCGGGCTGCACATCGCGCTGGCGATGGACGACCAGGAACAGAGGCCCAAAATTCACGACGTGATCGAAGGTGGGCCCGCCGACAAGGCCGGGGTCAAGAAAGGCGACATCATTGAGCAGATCGATGGGACCGACACCAAGGAAATGAGCTTGCGAGAGGCGGTCGACCGCCTGCGCGGTGACGAGGGAACCGAAGTAACGATTCGAGTCCGCCAACCAAAGGAGCCGCAAGCGCGCACGATGAAGATCGCGCGAGGGGTGCTCCCGCGCACGACCGTCAGCGGAATCCGCAAGCGTACGAGCGGCGACTGGGACGTGCGCCTTAATGGTCCCGATGCAATCGGGTATGTTCGGATCAGCGACCTGTCAGCGAGCACTCCCCACGAGCTGCGCAAGCTGGCCCGGCAGATTGAGAGCGAAGGGCTTCGATCGATCGTCATCGACCTCCGCGGCGTCCACGCAACATCGATTCATCCGGCCGTGCTCGTGGCAGACGCGCTGCTCGACCATGGAACGATCGGCCGCGTGTGGACGGCCCAGCGCGAAGTAACATACGAGGCCGATTCCGACGCTCTGTTCCGCGGTTGGCCGATGGAGGTGCTCGTTGATCAGCACACATCGGGAACGGCGGCGTGGCTCGCCGCCGCTCTGGAAGACAATCAGCGCGCGACCCTGGTCGGACGTGACACATCCGCCGGCGTCAAGACCGTAAACGCGGTGGTTCGATCGACGGTTCCAGTCGCTGATGGCCCCTGGGCGATTGCACTGGTCACCGGATACCTCGAGCGGGGAAACGGCCAGATGCTGACCAGGACCGCTCGGAGCGTCCCTGAGGTTCTGCAAAGCCAGCTCGAGCACGCGAGGGAGCAACTGAAGACCGGTGGCCGCGAGCCGATTCCGACCACAACGAACCTGCCATCGGGCAAGGTGCAAGTCCGCCGGGTCGAACATCCGACTGTCGGCCCACAGCAACGGGGCACGGCGCCTGATGTCTTATCGGACCCAGCGGTCGGAGAGGCGATTCGGTTACTCCAAGAGCAGCAGAGGAAGAAGACTTGAACTCGAGCCGAGGCGCCCCCAAGACTACGCCGCCATGATGACGCACCGTACAAGAATCTCGTTGATCGCGCGAGCGTGCATCACCGTGATCCTCGGCGCTCCCGCCTGGTCGTCATCGCGCAGACAACCCTGGCCCCACGCCCCCGTTGTCGGAGCGCCCGCGGCGGCCTGTCGCACTCGCGTGCGTTGATGGCGGCAAGACACTTTTGGTAGCCAATCGACAGAGCGGAAGCATCTCAGTGATCGATACGGCCGAGCGTCGCGTCGTGGGCGAATGCGACGTCGGCCGAGGTTTATCTGATCTCGCGGTTCTGTCTGACGGTGTCCACTTGCTCGCGCTCGATCAGCCGGCCGATGAGTTGTTGTTGGTCGAGTGTCGTGCGCACTCCATCAAGGTCGTCGGCCGGTTCAAGGTCAGCCCGGACCCGATCAAGCTAGCCGTTTCGCACGATGGATTAACATGTGTCGTCTCATCGCTCTGGTCGCGCCGGCTGACTTTCCTTGGGCTCGCGGGTCAACTGCGTGAGAGTGGTTATAGAGCCCCTGCGATCGAGCAGGCCATTGACCTGCCGTTTTGCCCTCGTGAGATGGCATTTGTCCCGAATGACGGCAAGCTGGTTGTGGCCGACGCGTTCGGCGGCCGGATCGCCGTCGTCGACGTCAAGGGCCAAAAAGTCGAGTCAGTGCGGGAGCTACACGGGCACAACATCCGCGGACTCGCTTTTGCGCCAGACGGCCAGACCTTGGTGGTCGCGCACCAGGTGCTCAACCGGCTGGCGCGCGCCAGCTTTGACGACGTCCATTGGGGTTCGTTGGTCCGCAACCATCTTCGGGTATTGCGCACTGGCGCCCTCTTGAAGCCGGGCTCCGATTCCGCGCTTTTGGATGGCAGCCGGCTCTTTGATTTGGGCGACGTGGGATATGCAGCGGGTGATCCCGCGGCCGTAGCCTTTGAACGCAGCGGCAATCTGATTATCGCGCTGGCGGGCGTCGACGAGGTCGCGATCACTGCGAGCCCTGATCAAGGCCCGCGCAGGGTTGTCGTCGGCCGTCGGCCGACCGCCCTGGCGCCGAGCCCCGATGGGTCGGTGGTCTACGTGGCCGACACGCTGGCCGACACGATCTCGGTCGTCGAAGTCGCGACCGGGCAACGGCCCGCGACAGTCGCGCTCGGGCTCAGGCGAGAGCCGGGGCCGGAGGAGCGCGGCGAGAGCCTGTTCTACAGCGCCAAGCTATCACACGACGGCTGGATGAGTTGCCATAGCTGCCACAGCGATGGTCACACGAACAACCTGCTTTCGGACACCTTGGGCGACGGCTCCTACGGCGCGCCCAAGCGAGTACCCTCACTGTTGGGCGTTGCTCACACAGGGCCCTGGACATGGACCGGCTCAATCTCGCGCCTCGAGGACCAGGTCAAGAAGTCGATCACGGCGACGATGCAAGGGCGAAAGCCGTCGGACCAGCAGGTCTCGGACTTGACGGCGTATCTGAGCACACTCGAGCCGCCCGCACCGGCAAAGAGCGGAACCAGCGCGGTCGCCTCGGCCACAGCCGCGCGTGGCCGCGCGATCTTTGACGCTCGCCAGTGCGCCAACTGCCACGTCGCGCCCGAATACACCTCGGCCGAGCGATTCGACGTCGGGCTCGCTGATGAGGTTGGAAACCATGAATTCAACCCGCCGTCCTTGAAGAGCGCAAGCCGCCGCGATTCCTTCCTCCACGACGGCCGAGCCCGCTCACTGGAGGATGTATTCCGCAAGGAACGTCATCCGCGTGGGCTGGCGCTGACTCCGCCCGAAATCGAGGCTCTGGTTGCGTTCCTCAAGACGCTTTGACGGCTCGTGCACGTCTTGAGCGCGAGCGTCTGATCGCGGAGAATGGGGTGTCGTTTGCACCGCCTGCCCGCTTGTCCCTCCCGAAGGTCGACATGATGGTCCTCCCGCCCGCATGCTGCCGTCGTTGCCATGACAAGCGATTGTGGTCGCGCATCGCACCGTTGATCTTGTGCTGCAGCCTCAACATTGTCATCGGCGGACACGCCATCCTGGCCCAGGGGCCGACGGTGAGCCGCACGCGAAAGGTCGACTTCAATCGCGAGGTCCGGCCGATCCTCGCCAAGAACTGCTTTGCCTGCCACGGCCAGGACGAGAGCGAAGCGGGCCAAGGGGCTGCGGCTCGACCGCCGCGAGTCGGCCGTCGCGCCGCTCAAGAGCGGCGAGACGGCGATCGTGCCGCGGCGATCCGGAATCGAGCGAGCTTATTGCGCCGGATCACCGACGAAGACGAGACGATGCGCATGCCTCCCAGGAAGGCCGGCAACCGGCTCACGCCGGCCGAGGTCAACGTCTTGAAGCGTGGATCGAGCAAGGAGCCGAATACGCGCCGCACTGGGCGTGGATCGCTCCGAAGGCCGTTGCCGCTTCCCGAGGTCAGCGACCCAGCGTGGCCCCGCAACGGCATCGACCTCTGGATCCTCGCTCGTCTGGACGAAGAGGGGATCAAACCTCGCCCGAGGCCGACCGGTTTCATCGTGCTGCGGCGCGTCAGCCTTGACTTGCGCGGCCTGCCGCCGACGCCGGAGGAAGTCGAGCGCTTTATGCGCCGACACGGCCCCCGATGCCTACGAGCGGGCCGTCGATCGGTTGCTCGACGACCCGGCTTACGGCGAGCGCTGGGCGCGGATGTGGCTCGACCAGGCTCGCTATGCCGACTCGGCCGGCTACGGCTCCGACCCGCTCCGCCCCAACATCTGGCCCTATCGCGACTGGGTCATCGACGCCTTCAACCGCAACCTGCCGTTCGACCAGTTCACGATTCGAGCAAATCGCCGGCGACCTGCTGCCCAATCCGACGCTCGACGAGCGGATCGCGACCGCCTTCCACCGCAACACGATGACCAACACCGAAGGCGGGCACCGACGACGAGGAGTTCCGCGTCGCCGCGATCAAGGACCGGGTCGACACCACGATGCAGGTCTGGATGGGGCTGACCATGGGCTGCGCCAAGTGCCACAGCCACAAGTTCGACCCGATCACGCAGGAGGAGTACTACCAGGTTTTACGCCTTCTTCAACCAGACGGCCGACAACGACCAACCCGACGAGAGCCCGACCATCCCGGTGCCGACTCCGGCGACCGAGGCCAGATCAGCGGCGAGATCGACGCCCAGAATCGCAGCGCTCAAGAAGGACCGTGCGACGACCCACGGTGCTGCACCGTCGACGTCGCCGGAGTTCAGAAGTCGACTGCGCGACGAGATCGCCGCGCTCGAGAAGTCCAAGCCGGCCGATTCCGAAGCTGCCGGTGATGGTCGAGCTGTCAGGGCCGAGCATCGTCGGGTCACTCGCGTGCTGCGCAAGGGGAACTTCCTCGACCCCGGCGAGCGCGGTCGAGCCCGGCGTGCCGGTCGCGCTCCATCGGCTGGCCCGGCCGGCGCGCCCAAGAACCGGCTCGGGCTGGCGCGATGGCTCGTCGACGCCAAGAACCCGCTGACGGCGCGCGTCGCCGTCAATCGGTTCTGGGCCCAGATCTTCGGCGCGGGACTGGTCGAGACCGAGGAAGACTTCGGCACGCAGGGCGAGCCGCCCAGCCATCCGGAGCTACTCGACTGGCTGGCCGTCCGCTACCTGGACTCGGGCTGGAACACCAAGGCACTCTTGCGGCTGATCGTCACGTCGGCGACCTACCGGCAGTCGTCGAAGGTCCGGCCCGAGCTCGCGGGAGAACGACCCGCGCAACCGCCTGCTGGCGCGGGCGCCTCGGGTCCGGCTCGAGGCCGAGATGGTGCGCGACCAGGCTCTGGCCCTGAGCGGTCTGTTGAGCCGACAAGATCGGCGGGCCGAGCGTGTTCCCGCCCCAGCCCGGCGGGCTCTGGCAAGCGGCGTTCAACGGCGAGCGCACCTGGTCGACGAGCCACGGCGACGACCGCTACCGCCGCGGTCTCTATACGTTCTGGCGCCGCACGGTGCCGTATCCGTCGATGGCCGTCGTTTGACGCTCCCAGCCGCGAGATCTGCGCGATCCGGCGGATCCGGACCAATACGCCGCTCCAGTCGTTCGTGACGCTTGAACGACCCGGTCTATGTCGAGGCCGCCCAGGCGCTGGCGCGGCGGATCGTGCGCGAGGGTGGGCACGAGCGTCGACGGCGCGCGTCCGCTATGGCTGGCAGCTCTGCCTGTGCCGGCCGGCGCGGCCCGAGCAGGTCGAGCCGCTCGTCGCGCTCTACACCGCCGAGCACGAGCGATACCGCAACGATCAGCAGGCCGCCCTGTCACTGGCCACCGACCCGATCGGGCCGCTGCCGCCGGGCATCGAAGCCGGCCGAGCTGGCCGCCTGGACCACGGTCGCCAACGTACTCTTGAACCTCGACGGCGTCTTGACCAAAGGCTGACGTCCATGGACCTCGACCTGCCCCTCGACGCTGCAGCACGCGCGGGCGCAGACCCGCCGCCAGTTCCTGAAGACGTCCCAGACCGGGCTGGGCGCCATTGCGCTGGCATCGCTCCTCGATCGAGACGCGGCGGCATTCGGCTTGACGCCGAGGCCAGGAACGCCCGCGGCGCGAAACCGGCTCGTCCGACCGACAACCCGATGACGCCCCGGCCGCCGCACTTCGCACCCAAGGCCAAGAGCGTTATCTATCTGCACATGTCGGGCGGTCCGCCTCAGCAGGACCTGTTCGACTTCAAGCCCGAGCTCGTCAAGCATCACATGCAGCCTTGCCCCGACGAGCTGCTCAAGAACCAGAAGTTCGCCTTCATCAAAGGGCACCCCAAGCTGCTCGGCTCGCCCTACCAGTTCCAGAAATGCGGGCAGAGCGGCGCGGAGATCAGCGAGCTCTTGCCGCACTTGCGCGGCGTCGTCGACGAGCATCGCGATCATCAAGTCGATGTATACCGACCAGTTCAACCATGCGCCGGCCGAGCTGTTTCTCTATACCGGCTCGTCGCGCAACGGCGGGGCCGCCATGGGCTCGTGGATCACGTACGGGCTGGGCTCGGAGAACCAGGACCTGCCCGGCTTCGTCGTCTTGATCAGCGGCGGCACGGACCCGACCGGCGGCAAGGCCCTCTGGAGCACCGGCTATCTGCCCAGCGTGTATCAGGGCGTGCAGTGCCGGACGGTCGGCGATCCCGATCCTGTATGTCAGCGATCCCAAGGGGATGGACCGCGCCGACCGCCGCCGCACGCTCGATGCACTGCGGCAGCTCAACGAATACGAGCTCGCCGAGTTCGGCGATCCCGAGACGCTGACGCGGATCAGCCAGTACGAGCTGGCCTTCCGGATGCAGATGGCCGTTCCCGACGTGCATGGACATCCGCCAGGAGCCCGAGTCGATCATCGCAAGAATACGGCGCGAGCCCGGGGGCCGCGTCGTTCGCCAACAACTGCCTGCTGGCCCGCCGACTGGTCGAGCGGGGCGTGCGCTATGTCCAGCTCTTCGACTGGGGCTGGGATTGCCACGGCACCGGGCACCGGCGACGACATCGTCAAGCACCTGCCCGAGAAGTGCCGGGAAGTCGACCGGCCGATCGCGGCCCTCCTTGGCGACCTCAAGCGGCGCGGGCTGCTGGACGAGACGCTGGTGATCTGGGGCGGCGAGTTCGGCCGCACCTCGATGAACGAGGCGCGCGGCGGCTCGAAGTTCCTGGGCCGCGACCACCATCCGCACTGCTTCTCGATCTGGATGGCCGGCGGCGGAATCAAGCCGGGCATCACCGTCGGCGCCACCGACGAGCTGGGCTACACACATCACCGACAACCCGGTCAGCATCCACGACCTCCAGGCCACGATCCTCCACCTGCTGGGCCTCGACGCCTGGAAGCTCACGTACGCCTATCAGGGGCTGAACCAGAAGCTGATCGGCCCCGAAGGAGAGGCCAAGATCCGCAAGGAGCTGCTGGCGTGAGCTCAAGATCAGCGGCGTGAGGGCCCCTGGCATTTCAGCCACTCGGCGGGATCGGCGTCGGAGGGCATTCGCCAGTCGCCGCGCGGCGAGAGGCTGACCGTGCCGACCTTGGGCCCGTCGGGGATGCACGACCGCTTGTACTGCTGGCGGAAAAACCGGCGTGTAAAACGTGCGCATCGTCCGCTCGATGAGCTCGCGCGAATACGGCTGGCTGAACGTGGCGAACTGGCTCATGAACAAGATCTTGGCGGGCGAATACCCGCAGCGGATCGCGTGATAGAGAATGAAGTCGTGCAGCTCATACGGGCCCAGCGTCGCCTCGGTCGATTGCTCGATCTCGCCCGCCGTCGATGCCGGCAGCAGCTCCGGCGAGATCGTCGTCTCGACGATCGACAGCAAGGTCTGCCGCACCGGCCCGTCCGGCAAACTGGTGCAAGCGCCACATACTCGACCAGGAACTTGCACCAGCGTCTTGGGAATCGAGCAATTTGGATTATACATGCTCATGTGGTCGCCATTATAGGTCGACCAGCCCAGTGCCAGCTCGGAGAGGTCGCCGGTGCCGACGACGAAGCCCTTCGACATGAGCAGGAACGTGCGCAGCCGGGCCTGCACGTTCTCGAAGGTGAGGTCCTGGCGGGCTTCGCTGGGAACGCGGGCAAGAGCGGCGCGGAACGACTCCACGTCCAGGCCGCGGCAGTCGATGCCGAACGGTGCATGGCCCATCTCCTGGAAGGCCTGGAGTGCCAGCGCGCTGATGTCGATCGTCTCGGACGAGACGCCCAGGTGCTCCATGAGGGCCAGCGGCGTTGGTCCGCGTGCGCTCGGTCGTGCCGAAGCCGGGCATCGTGAGGCCATGGACGCAGCCGGCGGTCGAGGCCGAGCATGTCGCAGGTTGTCACGGCGACCAGGAGCGCGAGCGTGGAATCGAGGCCGCCGGAGATGCCGATATAGAGCGGCGTACCTGGGAGGAAGCTGCTCGATCCGCTTGGCCAGCCCTGCGCACTGGATTCCGAAGATCTCGGCGCAGCGACCGTGCAGCTCGGGCCCCTCGGCCGGCACGAACGGCATGCCCGGGCACGTCGCGCTTCAGCCCCTCCATGGTCGGAGCGAGCGAGAACGGAACACGGCGAAACGGCCGCACATGTGCGGGTCGTCGTCAAAGGTGGTCATGACCCGGCGGTCGGTCAGGAGCCGGCCGACGTCGACGTCGCGAGTGATCGAGTACGAGTCGCGGTCGGATCGGCTGGCCGTCGCCGACGCGGGGCGACTCGGCCAGAAGCCGGCCGTTCTCGGCGATCAGGCAGTGGCCGCTGAAAACGACGTCGGTCGTCGATTCCGACGGGCCCGCAGCCGGCCATCGCATAGGCGGCGATCAAGCGGCCCGACTGGCCCACGACCAGATCGGTGCGATAACGGCTCTTGCCGATCGTCTCGTTGCTGGCCGACAGGTTCAAGCAGGATGGTCGCTCCGGCCAAGGCCTGGAGCGAGCTCGGGGGCACCGGCACCCAGAGGTCCTCGCAGATCTCGATGCCCACCAGCATGCGGCCGCTGTTCGAGCTCGGCTGCGACCGGTCGCGGCCTCGAACAAGAGATCGACGCCGAACGGGACCCGCTCGGCCATCGAGCTCGATCTCGGCCGCCTTGACGCTGCGACCCGCTGCCGAACCACCGGCTCTCGTAGAACTCCTTGTAGTTGGGAATGTACTGCTTGGGAACGACGCCGCGAATCGCCCCGTCGCCGATCACGACCGCGCAGTTGAACAGGGCTGTTGTCCGACGGGATCGGCAAGCCGACGACCACCAGTTGCGCGCGGCCCGCGGTCGATCGGGCGATCCGCCGCGTGCGCTCGCACGCCCGCATCGAGCAGGGTCGACTGGCCGAAGAGGTCGGCGCACGTGTAACCGGTGACACAGAGCTCGGGAAAGAGCACGATGTCACTGTCGGGTACGTGGTCGAGCACGCGGACGATCTCGGCGGCGTTGGCTGCCGGGTTGGCCACGGTCGTGCGGAGCGAGGCGCAGGTGATGCGGACGAAACCCATACTGATTCATGTGCGATCCAGCTCGCGTTTCCAGGCGCCGATCGCGCGTTCGCCGGGCGAGCGAACTCGACCCCGGCCGATTGACCGGCCATCACTGCTCAGAGTAGAACATCGTACAGAGTGCATCAATGCTTCTCGGAAGCGCTCGACGGTCTCAAGTCATTGACCCCACGATCAATGTGACCGGCATTTGCCCTACCTGGCTTGTCGCTCGGTGGCATCCGGCCGGTCCCCCCTATCGGAAGACAACATGTTCGAGGTAATCAAGCGCGTCGGACTTCGGCTGGTAATCGCGGCCTGCGGCCGCCGGCACCAGCGCGTCGGCTCAGGATACGGGTTCCGACGCCGAAGGCGACGCCCGCGCGACAACCGTTCGCCAAACCCGGACACCCCGCGTCGGACCGAGCGAATTCGATTCGTCGACATCAAGCATATCAAGGCCGAGCTCACGGTCGATGCGCAAGAAGCGCGCAGATTCACGGCGTCGGTGACTCATACGCTTGAGCCCATTGCACCCTTATCTCACACAGCTCGAGCTCGACTGCGGACCGAAGCTCAAGGTGAGCAAGGTCACCGTCGGCGGCACGAGCGCAGCCTCGCTGCAAGTTCACGACCAAGGACGAAAAGCTGTCGATCACGCTCGATAAAGCCTATGGGCCCGACGACACCATCGACCTGGCGATCAGTACTCGGGCTCGCCCGATCGCGGGCTCTACTTCGTCTTGCCCGAGCCGCCTATCCCGAGAAGACGCCTCGTCGTTCTGGACCCAGGGCGAGGCGGAAGACACGCACCACTGGCTTCCGTGCTACGACTATCCCAACGAGCGCGCCACCAGCGAGATGATCGTCACGGTCGGCAAAGCCCTTGTTCGTTCTGTCCAACGGAGTCCTGGTCGAGACCAAGAACAACGGCGGCACACCACGACCTATCACTGGAAGATGAGACGTGCCCCACGTGAGCTACTTGATCTCGCTCGCCGCGTCGGATTTCGCCGTGTATCACGACCGGGCCGGCGACCTGCCGGTTGACTATTACGTGGCGAAGCACGTCGACGAGGCGACGGCGCGGCGGTTCATGGGCAAGACGCCGCAGATGATTCGCTTCTACGGCGAGAAGATCGGCCAGCCGTACCCTTACACCAAGTATGCTCAGGTCTGCGTGCCCGACTTCATCGCCGGCGGCATGGAGAACATCACGGCCACGACCATGACCGACACCGCCCTCCACGACGAGATCGCCGAGCTCGAAGGAGACGCAAGACGGCCTGGTCGCGCACGAGCTCGCGCACCAATGGTTCGGCGATCTCGTTGACCTGCAAGGACTGGTCGCACATCTGGCTCAACGAGGGCTTCGCTTCGTACTTCGACCCGCTCTTCGCCGAGCACGACCGCGGCGACGACGTGTTCCGGCTCGAGATGAACGGGTCGCTCGCGGCGTACCTGGGCAGCGACCGACGGTTATCGCCGCCCGATCGTCGAGCCGCGCTACGAGTCGGCCGACGACATGTTCGACAGCGTGACCTATTCGAAAGGCGCCTGCGTGCTGCACACGCTGCGCGGCGTGCTCGGGCGACGACGCCTGGTGGAAAGGCATCCGCGGCTACGTGGCCGACGCACAAGCTCAAGACCGTCGAGAGCGACGACTTCCGGAAGGCGATGGAAGCGGCGTCGGGCAAGGACCTGAAGTGGTTCTTCGACCAGTGGGTCTACAAGGCCGGCCACCCCGAGCTCAAGGTCCGCTGGCATTATGAAGACGCCGACAAGACCGTGCGCGTGCAGGTCAAGCAGACGCAGAAGATCGACGAGCAGACGCCGCTGTTTCGCCTGCCGACGACGCTCGAGATCACCGAAGGAACGGGTCGCACGCGAGTCGTGCCGATCGTGATCGACCGGGGCCACGCACGAGTTCGTGATCCCGGCGGCCGAGCAAGCCGAAGATGGTGCTCTGATCGATCCGCAGGGCTGGCTGATCAAGGAGCTCGACTTCGAGAAGTCGATCGAGGAAAGCCTGTATCCAGCTCGAGCACGCCGCAGTGCGTTCTGGGCCGGCTCGACGCCGCACGGGCACTGGCCAAGGTCGCGAAGGACCAGCCCGACGTTGCCAAGGCCCTCGCGCTGCGGCCTGGAAACGCGAGAAGTCGCCGGTCGCCAGCGCACGAAGATGTTCGAGGTCCTGTGCAACGGCGACGAGACGTTCCGCGCCGCGCTGATCGAGGCCGCCAAGGACTCCGAGGCCCGCGTTCGCGTCGCGGCGATCGGCGGCCTGGCCGAGGCTCAAGCGCGACGCAACGTCCGAGACCATCCTCCGCGCGGCCTGGACCAACCCCAAGGAAGCCTACGGTGCGCGCAAGGCCGCGCTCGAGGCCTGGTCGCGCTGGAAGGTCGAGCGACGCCGACGAGTTGCTGGCCCAGGCACTCAAGGTCACCGCCGATCATCACTCCATCGCCGCCACGGCCCTCGAGCTCATGCTGGAAACGTCCGGCGCAAAGTCGCGCGAGCTGGCCGCGCTCTACAGCAAGTACGGTCAGCCTGAGCCCCTGCGATCGGCGGCCATCGGCGCTTTCTCGCGACTGGCCAAGGACGACCCGACAGCTCCAGGACGTGCTGGTCGAGCTGGCCGACGATCGCGATCGCTCGTGCGGATTCGGGCCTGGACGGCACTGCGCGAGCTGGGCGTCAAGAAAGCCGATACCCGTCCTGCGAAGCCCGGCTCGACTCGCGAAAGCGTCGGCTTCAGCGGTTACACGTCGGCGCATGCTCGAAGACGCCATCAACGACCTCAAGGAACAAGAGCGCGAGGCGCCAAGGGCAACAGAGCCGGCAGCGGCCAGCGAAGCCCAGGCACAAGGCATCGCCGAGCTCGAGCGCCAGGCCGCCGAGCTCGAGCTCAAGACCAAGGAGCTGCGCAGCCGCATCACCGCGCTCAAGACCAACGCCGTGCCCCTGGGCAGACGCCTGCGGCCGGCAACACCGCCGCCGGTGCTGCCTCGAGCGCGACCACGGGAACCGCGCACTGAACACAGTGGATACCTGAGATTTGGGCTCAATTCTCGATCGCGGCCAAGGCCGGAGTTAGCGGAAGAGCTCTCGAATCCGTTTTGCGACGACGCGATGCTCATCATCGCGCAGCGTCCAGACGGCGATCCGCAGCCCGCGCTCGCCTTCGGCCAGCACGGCGATCGGCGGATCGCCCTGCCTGCAGGCGGTCTACGACTTCGTCGGCCGTCAGGCCGAAGTGCGGCGGGCTCCATTCGAGCACGACGTGGGGCGCATGGTTGGCGATTTCGGGGACGTCGCGGTGGACGCTCAAGCCCGGGATGCCGGCCAGATCGGCGATGATGCTCGGCCACGCGCGCCTCCCAGGTGCGCCACTCGGCGTCGTGATCGAGCTTGACGAATCGTTCGACGGCGGCCAGCAGGCCGACGATCTCCTCCTTGCCGACCTTCATGCCGCGGCCGATGCCCATGTTGGGACTGATGGCCCGCCGGGCCGGCGCGATCAGGTCGGGCCGGCCCAGCAGCAAGCCCGAGGCCTGCGGGCCCTCGCAATGCCTTCCCGCCCGAGAATGCCACCAGGTCGAACCCGCTGCCGAACGTATTCCGACAAACGGCCGGCAGGCGGCACATCGGCGGCCGCGTCGTTGAAGAGCGGCACCCCGCGCTCCTTGCCGACCTTGATCCACTCGTCGCTCTTGATCTGCCCCAGCGGCTCGAATCGGTTGACGAAAAACATCATCGCGGTGCGCGAGCTGATCGCCCGCTCGAGCTCGGCCCGCGTTTCGACCCACACGAGCTTCGCTCCGGTGATCTTGATCTGCGGCTCGTAGCCGCAATGATGGGCGCGCTGGATGACGACCTCGTTCTTCAGGCCGGCGGTGTCGGGCAGACTGCTCGAGTCGCCGTCGGCTTGTCACAGATCATGCAGGCCGCGGTGGCGACCGTGATCGCCGAGGCCGCGCCCGCCGTCACCATCGCGGCCGGAACCTCGATCAGCTCGGCGATGCGAGCGCCGACTTTTTCTTGCAGCTCGGCGATCGAGACGAACGCCGCGCCGCGTCGGCCATGGCCCGCAGCACCTCCGGCGGCATGAGCGAGCCGCCCAGGGTCGTGTAGGTGCCCTGCGCATTGATCAGCGTCTTGACGCCAAGCCGTGCATAGATGTTCTTGTCGTTGGACGTCATGGAATCTCGGCTCTCGTTGTTCTCATCACAGCGTCCGGGCCGCGGAACGGCCCGCTAGCCCGGGTGCTTGGTTCCGATCACGATCAGTCGCCCCGATCCGATTCGAAATGGCTCGCGCCAGCGAGCCGAAGGTCTGCAAATCGGTGAAGCCGGCCGCGGCCGCAAGGGCGACGACCTCGCGGCAGGTGTAGACTCGCGCCGACATCGACCGCCGATCCATCGCTCCGTCGCGCACGTGGATGTACTCGACGTACAGCCGGCTTTCGACGGGGTTGTAGCGCCTCTGCGCAGGACCACGGCATCGCCGACCGGGTACCAGGCTCGTTCCTGCAGGATGGGGAACAGAACCTCGGCGACGTAGGACGTTTCGAGCACGAACCTGGCCCCTGGCGCAGGCGCCGCGCGACCGATTGGAGGAATGCCGCGTTGCCGGCGTCGTCCAAATAGCCGAAGCTGTTGCCAAAGCAGTAGGCGCCGGCGAATGCACTCGGCCAGGGCAAGTCGCGCATTTCGCGCTCGTGCCAGTTAACCTTACCCGCTCCGCTTGGCGTCTGCCCGCGTGCGGCATTCAGGAAGTCGGCGGAGATGTCGACGCCGGTCATCTCATAGCCGCGGCCGGCCAGCTCGATGGCGTGGCGTCCCCCGCCGCAGGGAACATCGAGCAGTTTGGCGGGCGGTCGCACACAGAGCGCTGCTCGATAAAGTCGGCCTCGATGCGCGTCTGGTCGGCTGAAGTCGCCGCCAACCACCATTGCACGAACGGCCCCGTGAAAAACGTCTGCCACCAGTCTGCTGTCGTGCTCATCGTACGACGTACCTCTTGTTTTCGAGCGAGATCTTCACGCTTGCCCCGCTCCGGCGATGCCGAGGGCGTCGGCGTGCGGTGTCAGGGCGTCAATGACGAGCTGAATGTGTTCGTCGAGGTTCGCGCCCAGCCGTTCGACTCCTTGATAGACGTCGGCGCGGTTGATCTTGGCGGCGAAGCTTTTGTCCTTGAGCTTCTTCTTGACGCTTGACGGGCTCAGCGAGCGGATTCCGTCGGGCCGGACGAAGCAGCAGGCCATGACAAACCCCGTGAGCTCGTCGCAGGCCAGGAGGGCTTTGTCGAGGGTAGTCAAGGGATCGATGGAAGACGGGTCGAAGTGAGCCGCCACGGCCTGGGCGATCTCGGGCTCGCCTTGCTCGCGCAGCCAGGCGATGACCAGGCGCGGGTGTTCGTCGGGCCAGCGATCGTAGTCGGCGTCGTGCACCAACCCGGCGATGGCCCAGCGCGGCTCGTCGTCGGCCCCTTCACCGTAGCGGTGGGCCGCTTTGCGCATGGCGGCCTCGACCGCCCGGGCATGGTTCAAGAGCGCCTGGCTGCCGGTCCACTCGTGGAGCTTTTCAAGTGCCTGCTCGTAGGTAATCGCCATCGAGGTCTCCTGATTGGTCAGAACGTTCCCGGCGAGCCAACCGCGATCAAGCGCTGGATCTCGTCGGTCTTGAATCCAAGGGCCATCGGGCGGGCGGCCTGAGGGAGCACGGCGACATCGTAGAGCTCGCGCACCATTCCCTCGATGCGCAGCCAGTGAGCGACGTCGCCGGTGTGCAGGTCGATGATCAAGAGCCCGCAGCGTGCCTCGGCGTTGCGCCTGGCGAGCTCGTCATCGAGGGCAAGTCCGCTGAAGGTCGTAAGGTCGCGCGGACGCGACAGGCCGACGATCGCGTGATCGCCCACGAATGCAAGCCCACGCAAGTATCCCGGACAGAAGGCGAGCGGCTTAAACGGGCCGCCGGCGGGGTCGATGCTGCCGAAATGGCCCGTGCCGGAATTGTGCAGCCAGAGCCGGCCGCGGTACAGGCGCGGTGAATGGGGCATCGACAGGCCCGAGGCAATCACCCGGCCGTCGGGAACCTCCATCACCACACCGCCGTCACGGCGGCGGTCGCGCCAGCCGTCCACGACGTCGCTGGTGCTGACCATCGTCACGAAACGCGCACGGCCGCCGTCGAGCGCCAGACCGTTTATGTGGCAGCGATCCTCTGCGGCCAGCGCGCTCAAGAAGGGCGGGCGCCACAGCGGCGTGAAGCTCGATCGCTCGGAGAGCGTGCCGATGCAGCCAAAGCCGGTGGCGACGAAGAGCAGCCGGCCGGAATGATCGATCGCGATGTCGTGGATGTCGAGGTCGCCGGTGGTGTTGGCGATCTTGGGCACGTAGAGCCGGTCGTGTCCCTGATAAAGCTCGCCCGGCGCGAGCATATTTTCAAAGCGCCAGAACCTGGAAGAGCGTGCTGAGCCAAAGCGCCTGGCCGTCGGCCCAGAGGCCCATGGCGCGGTTGAAGGTGCGCTCGAAAACCGCGAGCCGGCCCTCGGGGTTGCGACCCAGGAGGAACAGCTTGCCCGACTGATAAGTGGTGAACGCCAGGCTGATCTGCTGATCGGCCAGCCAGGTCCACAAGCGCGGCGAGCCGGTGACCTGCACCCAGGGCTCGATGGCGGCAGCGGCAGCAGGAACAGTGCTCATGAGTTTGGCTCGCGTGCAGGCCAACCGGGTGGGATTCTGCAACTGCGTCTGAGCGTGTCCGCCGCAGGACCGCGGCCGTTCTTGACCCTCCACAACGTGCGGCCCAACAGCGCCTGCGCACAGGCTGGTGAAGAGCAGCACGCCCGCCAGGGACAGGAAGCCCGCTCCAATGCGCTCCTCAGAAGCAACCGGCACGACCCGCGGCTGGTCAAAGGCTTCGTCTTCGCCCAAGCGAACGCGGACCTCGGCTCGAGGGCCCTGCGCCGCGGCGGGCGCCGCGGCCTTGGACTGGTTTGGGCGGCCCGCGGCCGGCGGGGGCGTCGGGAGATGATGCTGGAAGAGGTCGGCACTCCAGGGATCGTGCCGTGGCACCAACCCCTTGGCCCGCGACGCGTCTCCCGAGCCTCGATCGCGCTCGAGCGCGTCATCGAGGCCGATGACGAAGCGTGTGAGCGCGGAGGTGTCGCCAAAGCTGTACCGGCCCGAGAGCCAGGGCATGCGCTCCTCGCCGCCGCCTTGGCCGGCGCTGCTCTCGGCCCCGAAGTCGAGAATCGGCACGCTGAGATAGCTATTACCCTCGACCGCAACCAAGAGGGCACCGCCGCTTCCCCGGCTGCCGGTGTTACCCAGCGACGAGAAGGTCCCGAGCGACAAGCCCACCGACGTGGCGCTGGCCGCCGACACCGAGCTCGAGCTCGTCGCGGACGACGAACTTGCACTCGCCGATGTCGAGGCCGAGCTGGCGGCAAACGTGCTGGAAGTTAGAACCGTCGCAGCAGTGGTCGACAGCGAGTTAAGGGTAGGGGGCTCAAACGAGTTCACGACCGGGGGCGCCGGGGCGGTCACGACACCCGAGCCGCCGCCCAGGGATTCCTCGGTCTCCTGGCCGAAGACATAAATGTTATCGGAGCCCGCGCTGCTCACGAGCACGTTGAGCTGGCCCGCTGGGTTGCTCACCACGTCGATCGCGCTGGGCAGGCTGGGAACGCCTGCCTTGGCCTGCAGGATCGACTCGACGATGAGGTTGTTGCCCTGCGATTCCAGGAGATCTGACTTCGCCGTTGGCGAGGGCCACGACGACCTGTCCGGTCGACAGGGCTTGCGCGGCGGAGACCTGCTCGCCCGAGAAGACCACGTTGGCGCCGACGCTCGGGTCCGACAGGCTGAACCGCACGAGGTCTCCGGCGGCCGTGACGGCGTAGCCGACGCCCGTGCTGCCGATGAACGTAGGGGGCTGCACCAGGGCACTGCCCAGGTTGAAGAGCGTCTCCGGCTGCTGGTCGTCGAAGAAGCCATCGCCCACGCCGGGCAGCACGGTGACGGTGCCGCTGCCGCCGTTGAACGACGACGAGGTCCGGCAGGCCGTTTGAGGTGAGGTCCTCTACGGACACCGCGATCGGGCCGTCGCCGTCCGACCGGAAGCGCGGGCCGGCGACGCCCACCCAGTCGCCCTGCGCGTTGTACGAGCCGAAGAGCTCTGTGACGTCGTTGCTCCCCTCGTCGGCGATCAACAGGTCAGGAATGCCGTTGGCGGTGACGTCGGCGACCGTGACGCTCACGGGCGCGGTGCCCACGAAGAAAGTCTCGGGCGACGGGGCAAAGATTGGCGTTCCGTCATTGATCGACAGGGTACGATAAACCTCGACCGAATTGCTGCCCGTGGAGACGACAATCGCGTCGGGCAGCGTCGCCCCCTTGTCGAGGAAAGCCCACTGCACGTCGCCGGGGGCCAGTTGCGCAGTGGACGACGACGACGAGCCGCCCAGCGTTTCGTACCGCCGTGTACTGGTTGCCGTCGGCCGAAGGCGCCTGCACGGTCACGCGGTTGTTGGCCTGGTCGCCTACCAGCACTCCGGCCTCGCCCGGCCCGAGCAGGTTGGGTACGACCGAGAGCGAGACGCGGCTGCCGGCGATTTGAAAGGTCCCGTTCCCCTTGCCGTCGAGGATCAACACGTCGCCGTAGCCGTTGCCCACCAGAAGATCGAAGAGCCCATTGCCGGCCGGGACTTCGGTGAGCCCGGTCGCCTCGTCGCCCACCGGTATGGTGAACGTGTGGCTGAACGTGCCGTTGCCGTTGCCGGTGTAGATCCAGATCTGGCCGGTGTCTTCCATCAGGACGGCCAGATCGGTGCTGCCGCCAAGGGTGAAATTGCCGGCGACCATTGCGAGGGGTAGCTCGTTGACCGCGAAGCCGTCGCTGGTCGACGTCGTCAAGCCGAGCTGAGGAGCACCGAAGCCGCCGCTGCCATCGCCGACCAAGACAGTGAAGCTGTGCGTTGCCTGATTGAGGACCACAAGGTCTACACTGCCGGCCCCGGTGTAGCTGCCCGCGGCGAGGCTGACCGACTGCGCGAACGAATTTGTCACCAGACCGACCGACGTTGCGGCCACGCCATAAAGAGCCGTGCTCGCCTCGAACTGCAGCGCCTGGCTGAATTCGTGCGTCGGATCGTTCAAGAGTACGGTGATTTCGCCCGATGTCTGGTCGGTGACGGCGATGTCCAAGAGCCCGTCACCGGTGAAGTCGCCGGTGGCGATGGCCGAGGGGGCAATGCCGGCGGGCGTGGTGAACGGCGCGGCAAACACGCCAGGCGCGGTTTGAATGGCGATCGTGACGCTGTTGTCGAGGGCGTTGGCGGCGATCAGGTCGAATAGCCCGTTTCCGGTCAGGTCGGCGGTGGCGAGGCTCGTGGGCAGGTACGGGCTGGCAAACGCGATGCTACGGGTCACTTGCCCGTTGGGCCCGATCGTGTAGAGCGAAACCGTGAAACATGAACTGGCTCGTCGAGAGCGTCGGGTCGTAGTGAGCATCGGCGGCGGCGATCGCGAGCTGCGAGCCGACCTGGATCGTCGTGATGGCACGGGCCGGTTGGCCGGGGTTCAAGATCTGCGGCGGCGCAAAGGCGCCGGCCGCAGCCGGGCAGGCCTGCGCGAAAGAGGATGTCGCCTGACTGGTCGAGCACGACGGTGTCGGCGATGCCGTCGCCGTTGAAGTCGCCTAGAGCGGCGTGTCGGTGAGGCCGACGCCGCTGCCCGCCGGGGCCGGCTCGAACGTGCCGTTGCCCTTGCCCAGAAGCACGCTGATCGTGCTGTCGTGATTGCTGATCGTCGCCAGATCGGGCAGGCCGTCGCCG
Organism: uncultured Isosphaeraceae bacterium; assembly: GCA_963830625.1. Lineage (GTDB taxonomy): Bacteria > Planctomycetota > Planctomycetia > Isosphaerales > Isosphaeraceae > CAWHMZ01. The sequence goes on from CAWHMZ010000012.1 coordinate 533,484, forward strand.
TTGAAGTCGCCGATCAAGGTCTCGAGCGGCTCTCCGCCCGTGGCCAAGCGTCTCCGGCGGCGCGAACGAGCCTGCGCCCTTGTTCAAGAGGACAGTCACGCTGTTCGCGCCGTAGTCGGCCGTGACGATGTCGAGCCGACCGTCGCCGGTCAAGTCGGCGACCGCGAGCGAGTAAGGCCGCGAGCCGACGGCGAAGGTCTGCTGCGGGCTGGAACGTGCCGTTGCCGTTGCCCATGAGCACGCTGACGGTGCCGTCGTAGGCATTGGCGGTGACGATGTCGGGCATGCCGTCGCCGGTCAGGTCGCCGACCGCGACGGCAACCGGGTCGCGGCCGGTTGCGAACGTGAACTGGGGCGCAAATTGACCTCGTCGTCGTTCCCGCCCAGGTTCATGAGCACGCTGACGGTGTCGCTGGCCGAGTTGGCGACGATGATGTCGGGCGGCCGTCGCCGGTCAGGTCGGCGACGGCGATCGCATAGGGCTTGTCACCAACCGGAATCACCTCCTGCGGCAGGAAGGTGCCGTCGCCCTTGCCGATCAAGACGCTGATGGTGTCGTCGTTGTAGTTGGCGACGATCAGGTCGGGGATGCCGTCGCCGGTCGAGGTCGGCGATCACGACGTCGCGCGGGCTGTCGCCGACGGGATAGCTCTGCTCGACGCTGAAGGTGCCGTCGCCGTTGCCCAGGAGCACGCTCACCGTGTTTGATTCGGAATTGGTCGGTGACGATGTCGGGCCGACCGTCGCCGTTCAAGTCGGCGATGGCCACCGAGGTCGGCGCCATCCCGACCGCTATGGTCTCGCCGGTGCTGAAGCTGCCGTCACCGTTGCCGAGATGGACGGTCACCGTGTTCTGGTTGATGTTGGTGGTGACGACGTCGAGGTTGCCGTCGCCGGTCAAGTCGGCCGTCCGCCGCGGAATACGTTCTCGGGCCGCCGCCCATGATCACCGGCGGCTGGAACGTGCCGTTGCCGTTGCCGAAGAGGATGCCGACCGTGTTGCCGTTGCGGCTGGCCACGACGACGTCGGGCACTGCCGTCGCCGCTTCAAGTCAGCCACGTACAGCGATGCCGGCCCGTCGCCGGCGGCAAACGTCTCTTGGGGCTGAAACGTGCCGTCGCCGTTGCCCAGGAGCACGCTGACCGTGTCGCTGCCGTAGTTGGCCGTGACGATGTCGTCGATGCCGTCGCCGGTCAAGTCGGCGACCTGCACTTCGTTGGGCCCTTTACCGACCTGGTACATCACCGGCGGCGCGAACTGGCCGCTCGCCCTCGTTCAAGAGCACGCTCACCTCGTTGTCGCGGTAGTCGGAGGTGACGATGTCGGGCAGGCCGTCGCCGGTCGAGATCGGCGAGCGCCAGCCCGTAGGGCCGCGAGCCGACCGGGAACTCGACCGCCGGCTGGAACGTGCCGTTGCCGTTGCCCATGAGGACGTCGACGACGGTGGCGCTGAAGTGGCTGACGACCAGGTCGGGAATGCCGTTGCCGGAGGTCGTCGACGGCGACCTCATAGGGACCCGACGCGACCGGATAAGCGACCATCGGCGCGAACTTGCCGCCCCCCTCGTTCAGGATGACGCCGACCGTGTTGTCGTTCTTGTTGGTGACGACGATGTCGAGCCGGCCGTCGCCGGTCAGGTCGGCCAGCTTGACGTCGTAGGTATCGCTGCCGGCGGGGATGTCGAAATACGGCTGGAACGTGCCGTTGCCGTTGCCCATGAGCACGCTGACCTGGTCGCCGCCGTAGTTGGCCGTGACGATGTCGTCGATGCCGTCGCCGTCCAGGTCTCCCACGGCCACCGAGATCGGCAGCCGACCGGTCGGATAGGTTTCCCTGGTCTGGAACGAGCCGTCGGCGATTGGCCAGAAGGACGCCCACGCTGTTATCGGAGCGGTCGGCCGTGATGATGTCGGGCAGACCGTTATCGGTCAGGTCGGCCACGACGACCTGGAACGGGCGCAAGGTGGGCGCGGGAGCCGCCTGCCCTTGTTCGGACGTGAACGTGCCGTCGCCGTTGCTCCAGAGGATCGTCGCCGTGTCGTCTCCCTGGTTGGTGTTGACGATGTCGACATTGCCGTCGCCGTTGAAATCAGCCACGGCGACGCCGCGCGGAGCACTGCCGCTGGGATAAACCTGCTCGGGCTGGAACGTGCCGTTGCCGTTGCCCAGGAGCACGCTGACCGTGTTGTCGCCGCGGTTGGCGGTGACGATGTCCCAGTCGCCGTCGCCGGTGAACTGGGCGACGGTCATCGAATAGGGATCAAATCCGACCGGATAGACCGTCTGGGGCTGGAACGTGCCGTTGCCGTTGCCCAGGAGCACGCTCACCGAGTTGGCAACGGCATTGGTGACCACCAGGTCCTCGCTTGCCGTCGCCGTTCAAGTCCGCCACCGAGACCGAAGTAGGCGCCATACTGAGCCGGAAACGTCATCGGCGGGCCGAAGGTTCCGTTGCCGTAGCCCAGGCGCATCGATACGTTCGCGGCGACGTAGTTGGGAATGATCAAATCGGGGATGCCGTCGCCGGTAAGGTCGGCGACGGTAACCGGACCGGGGCCGGCGAATACCGAGCCGGTGGTCACGGAGTAACGTCACGGGAGGGCGAACTTGCCGTCGCCTTCACCCATATAGACCCGACCGTGTCGGCGGCGTAGTTGTCGACGACCAGGTCGGGAATGCCGTCACCGTTCAAGATCAGCCACCGTGACACCTCGGCCGGCCGCGAGGCCCGTCGGCATGCACGATCTGAGGCTGAAACGTGCCGTCGCCGTTGTTCAAGAGGAGGCTCAGCGATATTGGCCCCCTTGTTGCCCGAGAGGATGTCGAGCCGACCGTTGCCGGTGGCGTCGGCGATCGGTGATCTTCCAGACTCGCGGTCCGATCGCGTACGTCTTGGGCAGCTCGAAAATGCCGTCGCCCAGGTTCATGTAGACGGTGACCGTGTCGTCGACCCGATTGCCGATCACGATGTCCTGGTAGCCGTCGCCGCTCAAGTCGCCCGTGGCGACCGTTGCCGTGCCCGCGCCGCCGGGCAGGGGGGCGAAGGGGTTGGCCGTCTGGACGAACGACGTGGTCAGCCGGTAAGTTCCCGCGCCCGACATCTGCGAGACCGACAGGAGGTACGTTCCGGGGACCAGCGACTCGACGATCTGCCCGCTGTCTGACTGCACCAGCACCGTGCCCGTCATGTCCGAGAGCGTCAGTCGAGACGCTATGTTTCCCGTCGCCGCACTCACTTCCGCCTCGAACTGGCCGATGCCCAGACCGCTCGATACCGTGAAGGTGTAAACGGCGACCGGCGCCAGAGAGGTCAGCGAGCCGCGTGATTCAGTGTTGATGCTGGGATCGATTGCCGAGAGGTTCGGCGAGCCGGACGAGTTGGCCGTGACGACCGTCAAGAACTCCCAGTCCGAGCCGCGGTGGACGCCGCTCTTGTCGTAGAGGCCGGCCTCGGGCACGCCGGGGTCGGCCACGATCTGGAGGCCCACGACCGCCTGGCCCGAGGGCCAGCCGGCCGGCACCGTCACGCTGAAACCCGCCGGCGACGAGAAGTCGCGGCCGGTTGCGCCGGCCACAAGCTGGCTGCGCGAGAGCGTGGCGAGCACCTGCGCACTGCTGCCGAAAACATTGGTGGGAGAGAGGAGCAGCTCGACCTCGAAGTTGCCGGGGTCGGCGGCGCCGCGGTTCTCGACGGTGAAGCTGACCGGCACCGATTCGCCTGCCTCGGCCATGTCGAGGCCGGTGCGGAACGAGCTGCCGGTCAAGTCAGGCATGAGCGGGGGGTCGGTCAGCCGCGCGCTCAGCGTATACAAGCCGGTGGTGCCGCCGGGCGTGCCGCTGCCCGGCACCAGGGGATTGTAGTTGTCGTTGGGCGAGCTCGAGACGCCAACGTAGTAGGTGCCGGCAGTTGCCGCCTGAAAATCGAGGGACGGGTCGCCACCTTCCTGGTCATCGAGCGCCAGCGGCGTGCCGTTTGCGGCGAACACCCGCAGCAGGCTGACCAGCGGCGAGCCCGACTGCTGGGCGCTGATGCTCAAGTCAATTTCCTCGCCGGCGGCCAGGACCGCGCTGTAGAGATCGACCTCGGTCGGGCTCGACAGGAAGTGGCTGACCGATGCGTCGTTCAAGAGCTCGAACTGGAGCGGCTCGGCCGAGCCGAGCGGCGAGGCGGCCAGCAGGGTACGATCTTCGAGCCAGTCGCCGTCGGGCAGACGGCAGTCGGCCCCGGCGCGACACGAGATGGCTGCGACAGTAACTCGGCGTCGCCGGCGCATCGATCAATCGCCTCCCTTGTTCTCGCTGTCGAGCTTGGCGAAGAGGGGGTGACGGTGGAGTGAGGCCAGGGCCGGGTCTCTCAAGATGTGCGTCGTCCAGAACGGCCGGCGCTCGGCGGCGGGCAGCAACTCGAGCGCCTGCTCGACGAGCTCGAGCGCGCGCGCCGGATAAGGGCTCGGGCACTGGGCATAGATCCGCGCGGCGTTGTAGAGCAAGCGATGCGAGCGCGGCCCGATGCGCAGGGCTGCGGCGGCATCCTGGACGGCCTCGCGATACTGGCCCAAGCGGGCGTGGGCAAATCCGCGGCCGTTATACGCATCGCCGTTCTTGGCGTCGAGCTCGATGGCCAGCTCGAAGTCGCGCAAAGCCAACTTGGGCGCCTCGACGACCAGGTGCGTCCAGCCGCGAAACGCCTGCACCTCCGAGGTGGGGTGCAGCTCGAGCGCCTTGGTGAAATCTTCGATGGCGCCCGGGTACTGGCCCAGCTCGGCACGGGCCAGGCCGCGGCCGCGGTAGACCGACTCGAGCGGCGTGCCCGTCTCGAGGTAATGGTCAAACGCCTCGACGACTTCACGAAACCGGTACAGCCGAAACAGGGCCTCGGCGCGGAGACGCTGGGCCGCGGCGTGGTCTTTCTCGAGCGCCAGCGCCGCGTCAAATAATGCGAGGGCCCGGGCCAGCTCGCCCTGGTTCAAGAGCAGCCGGCCGCATTCCACGTGGTCGTCGACCCGGTAGGGACTGCCCGAGCTCTCCTTGGCGATCGCCTGCTCGAAGTCGGCCAGCGCGAGGTCGGGCTGGTTGCATTCCAGATAGAGCCGGGCGCGTAACCGGTAAGGGTGGGCGAGGCGCGGCTCGAGCTCGATCGCGCGATCCAACTGTTTCAAGGCCAGCTCGGGCTTGTTCTGCAAGCGGTAGGCCTGCGTCAGATTGACAAACGCCTGGTAGGCGGTTGGCTTGAGCTTGATGGCGGCCTCGAGGTCGGTGACCGCAAGGGCAAGCTTGTTGGTGCGGATGCGCAAGACCCCGCGATCGACATAAAGCACGTAGCGCGCGTTGTCGTCCAAGGGCATCTGCGCGGCCTTCTGGAAGTCGTTCTCGGCAGCGCCCCACGCCTTGAGCTCTTGCTGAGCGAAACCGCGCAGGAGATAGAGCCACACAAAATCGGAGCGCTGCGCCAGGCAGGCGCTCAAAAGGGCCTTCGCCTCGCCGGGGCGCTCTTGCCGCAGCAGGCAGAGCGCATTCAAATACTGCGCCCAGAAATGGCCCGGCTTGCGCTCCAGGACCAGGTCGAATTCCTTGATCGCCTGCGGGAATTGCTCGCGGCGGTACAGCTCGTCGCCCATGAGGAAATGGTCGAGAACGTCATCGGAGGCGGCGGCCTTGGCCGCCTGCTCGGCCTGGGCCGCCAGAGCCTGATTGCCCAGAAGGCTCAAGTAGCGCGCCCGCCGCAGGTGAAACGCTCGCGCAGGCGCGCCCAACTGCCGGGCCGCTTCGAGGTAGCTCAAGGCCTGGCGCAGGTGTTGCTCCTTATCGGCCGGCTTCTGACCGGTCGTCGACTGGGCCTCGGTCTCGGCGAGAATGAGCAAAAGCTGCGAGCAATCGCGCTCGATTTCGGCCTTCTGCTCAGCGCTTACGTAACTGTCGACCTCGGGCCGGGCGCCTGCGCCCGGCACCATTTGATAGACAGCGCAGGCCTTCAGGACCGAGGCGCGCGCGGCCTGAAGGTTGGCAGCGAGGTCCATGCCGGTGTAGAGCGTGCCCAGAAACTGGGCCTCGTCGCGCAAAGCCGCAAACGTCTGGAAACGGGCTTGCGACGCGCTGCGGTCGGCCTCGACCTTGAGCTCGTTCTCGGCTTGCTTCAAGAGCGCCTCGGCCGGCTGCTTGAGCGAGTCGAGTGATGGCTCGGTCCCGATCGTCGTGAGCGCCTTCTCGAGGTTCAAGCGCACCGTCGCCCAGTCGTGGGCAACCGCCGCCAAGCGGGCATGTCAACGAGCTGCTGGCCTTCCTGCTTGAGCTGGGCAAGCCGGCGCCCGCGAGCGCGTCGAGCTCGCGCTGCCGCGCAGCGCGCTCTTGCGCAGCGCGAGGTCGAGCTTGCCCTGAAGCGAGACGTTGTGCCAGACAATCAAAAGCACCATGCTGAGTGCGGTCAGCGTGGAAAGCGCGATGAGTGCCACGATCGCCTTGCGGCGGCGCACCCATTTCCAGGCGCGTTCCCACACCGGCGTCGGCCGGGCGTGGATCGGGTCGCCGTCGATGAACCGCCGCAGGTCGTCGGCCAGCGCGACGGCGGTCGGATAACGCCGCAGCGGGTCTTTCTCGAGGCATTTGAGGCAGATCGTCTCGAGGTCGTGCGGCACGCGCGGCTCGAGGTGGCGCGGCGGCACCGGATCCTGGTCGATGACCTGGCGTATCGTGTCGATCGGGTTGCCCGCCCGAAACGGCGGCCGGCCCACCAAGAGCTCGTAAAGGATCGCTCCCAGCGAATAAATGTCGCACGCCGGACCGATCTCGCGGATCTTGCCCTCGGCCTGCTCGGGCGCCATGTAACTGGGGGTGCCCAGGATCGCCCCGCTCTTGGTGTTGCTCGAATCGTCGTCGATGTGCTTGGCCAGTCCGAAGTCGGCGATCTTGGGCGTGGTGTTGCGCGACCAGTGCTCGCCGGGCAGCGACTGCGAATCAAGCTCGCGAATCCTGGTGACCGTCGAATGTTTGCCCACCTTGGCCAGAAGGATGTTGGCCGGCTTCAAGTCGCGGTGAATGATCCCCTGCTCGTGCGCCACTTGCATGGTGCGCGCCAGGGTTTCGATGAGCTGGGCGGCCCCGCGCGGGCTGGTCGGGCTCTCGGTGATGCGCTGATCGAGGCTGCCGCCGTCGACAAACTCGAGCGAGAAGAACGGCCGGCCTTCGTACTCGCCGGTCTCGTAGATCTGCACGATATTGGGGTGCGAGAGCTTGGCGACGGCCTCGGCCTCGGCGCGAAACCGCGCCAGCCCGACCGCGCCCACGTGCTTCCCTGCCAAGACCATCTTGAGCGCGACCAGCCGATGCAAGCGGCGATCGCGCGCCTTGTAGACCACGCCCATGCCGCCCCGGCCGAGCTCGGACAAGACATCATAACCCGGCAGGCCCACGTTCTCGGCGGTCGAACCGCCATCCCGGCTCGGGGCGCCGATCGTGAACATCGCGCCCGAGTCCGACGCGCCGGCGTCGCTCGAGTCGGCACCCGGCTGAGACGCGATCGTCTGCAGCGCCTCGCCCGCTTTGCGTTGCTTTCGAGACTTCTCCGCGATCGTGTGCGCCGAGCTGAAAATGGTCTCGGTACCGGGGTCCGGCCGCGGGGGAGACTTCGCGCACAATCTCGACGGTCGGCGAGTCGATGTTCGCGGCTTCTGCGCGCGCACCTTGCCCGCTCTCAGGCGCACGCGGCGGACGATCATCCTGATCGGCGAGCGTGGGCATGAAAGGGTTGCCGGCCTTCACGAGGGGCGCCGTTTCGTTTGCCTCTTGCGACCGCGCCAGCGGGCGAGGCGGAGCGTCGGCGTCGCAGAGCGTTTGCTGAACTGAGCTCCCAGCCTCACCCCGGAGCGCCTGAGAGCGAACGCCGGGGCGCGGGCGACCTGGGCGGCGGTGACTCGGCGGCTATCATCGAGCGTGGGCAGCTCGTTGTCGTCCGAGTCGCTTCCGGTCGAATCGTTCTCGCGGTCTTTCGGCCGCGTGTGTGCTGCCTGGCGTGAATCGACCAGGTGTTCCTCGTCGGCGAGTGTGGGCTGCACCTGCTTCTCAGCCACGAAGCGAGCCGCAAGCGCCCGGCAAGCGTCACAGTGCTCCAGATGCGCGCGTACCGGTTCGGATTCGGGCAGTTGAGCCGAGCGCTGCACGAACATCCGCAGTTCGGTCGGATGAGGACAAGAAGTTCGCGAACTCATGGATGGGTATTCTGGCCGCAGTTCGACCAGTGAACGCTCAATCGACGTCGAGGTCACGGCCTAAAGACGGCGCGAATACCTCACTCAGCCTGAATAGGGGTGTCAGTTCGGAAAATGGAGGCATGGTCGATTGTACTAGCTGATAGGGCCACCAGCAATTGAGTAACTGGAATTCCTGCGCCGACTTTGCCAGTCGCGCGGGCTCGGTTTAGCGTTCCTCGGTGTTTGTAATATGGACGTCGATTTTGGCATTACCACGGGTACTCATGCGGTGCCTTCACTCCTTCGGATGGCGGCGGCGGATCTGGCGAGATGCTTGATGGCAGGGGCCCTGCCTGAGCTGTGCCGAGGGGCCTGCCGTGAGCTGTGTCGAAGGGCCTGTCCCGAGCTCTGTCGAGGGGCCTGCCCCGAGCTCTGTCGAGGGGCCTGTGCCTGCACCAATCGGCGGCTGCTCGGGTTGGGCGTCTCGGCAGGGCGCAATGGGTTCGTTTCGCAAATCGTGGCTTTCGCCGCACACGGTTTGCTGACAAGTGCTTTGGGCAGCCGTCTCTTGGACAGTTTCCGGCATTTCGCAGATCCCTCGCTCGCGCTTCCCTCGACCGGGCTCGGGACAGGCCGGGCTGGTATGGACCGAGGCGTCGACGAGCGGCACCCACGGGAGGTCATCACCGGCGGGTGCGGGAGGCATCGTACCAGCCCCATCGACTCCGCTCAGGACGAGCCGAAGCGCACGCGAGGGTTCCGGCGATCGAGCCGCCGCAGCGTTCTCGCCAGGGACGATCGGGTCGAAGGGATTGAGCGCGGCATCAGGTGCGAAACCGTCGTCGGAGTCAGGGTCGATCGGGTCGAGCGTGCCGTCAAGAGCGGCTTTGCGGATCTTGAGGAAAGTGTTGATCGTCTGGATGAAGAGCCGGTCGCGCGCCAGGCCGTAGCGCCGTTGTTTCTCGGCCTCGGGTCCGGGCTCAAAGGCCAGCCGGGTGGCGGCGTCGGCGTCGTCGGCCTCGGCGATCTGCACGAGCCGGGCTCGGAGCCGCTCTACGCGCTGGACCTGTTCGTCGATCACCACGGCCAGCCGGCGCCGCGCTTCGGCGACGCTGGACGGAACGAACTTCTCCAGCGGCAAGGTCCGAAGCGGCTCCAGGGACGGCGCGCACAGCCGAACCAATTCCGCGAGCGAGAGCACGGTCGGGTGGTTTCTCTGGGGTTCGCGCGGCGATTCGTCGTTCCCTCGCGTGCGCTTCCCTCGACTGGGCTCGGGACAGGTCGGGCTGGTATGGGCTGCGGTCATTTGGGAGGGGCGGTGCAGGTCCGCGACGTTCATGATGGCCCAGAACATCATGTCGGAATTCTTTCTGTACGTGGAGTCGAAGGCGACGCACTCTCTGGCTAAGAGCAAGGCGGCGATCTCGTAGTCACTGGCCAGATCGCTGACGTAATGGCCCAGCAGCCGTACGAGCTCATAGCCGTCCTGGTCCACCCACATTCTGCGAGCGTCCACGTGCTCCTTGAGGAGCCCGTAGCGCTTCAAGAGCCAGTCGCAGCCTTGCACGCTGTTTTCCAGTTCGAGTACCAAGCGGGCCGGGTGACCTGGACAGCCCGCTCGGGTGTCGTAGCCAAGACGCGATTCCGCCGGATCATGCAGCAGACGCTGGCCGAGTTCGATCACTTTGTGCTGCAGGGCGTGCTCTAGGTCGAGGGAGTCATGACGAACGCGGTAGGCAAGCTGCGCCGCCGCGCCGTTTTCGGCTCGCTTGGCCACCCATTCGGCGCTGGCGATGCGGTCGACCAGGATGGCCTCGATACTATTGCGCGGCTCGAGATCGGCGTGGAGCCGCCCGCGCCTGGCTTCAAACTCGGCGCCGTCTTCGCCGGGCAAAACCGTCGACTGGGCGGTCATCCCGTGCTTGAGCGCGTTATAGCGGCTGTTGGCCTTACCGGCCGCGGTGCGCGGGCCGGTGCTCTTCTGGGCATTGAGCCGGTTGCTCTCGGCGCGGCTGATCCGCTTCTTGGCAGCCGTTGGGCTGGATCGATCGGGCGCGCCCGCGGTTTCGGCTTCCAGGTGGCCATTAGTGGTGTGCGTGGCAATCATTCTCGTGGCTCCATTGCGGTGGTTTTGGCCCGGGCTTGCCGGTTACCGTCGCGAATCGTCGCCATATCATGCCGACCTGTCCCGAGCCCAGTCGAGGGAAGGGCAAGCGAGGGAGCGTTGGGAATGCTCCGATCGAATCGCCGGAACCATCGCTTGTGCTTCGGGCTAGTATCGCGCCTCGGCCTCTGCGGTGCTGACTGGCTTGGTACCTCTGTTTCCGTTTGCACAAATTTGTTTGGTTGCGGACCCTGCGGAATGCGAGAAAGGCGTGCCGGATGCGGCAGCTCCTCTCGAAAGATAAGATGGCACAAGAAACGAGCCCGGGCGGGTATTTCTGGCGGATTCTGCGCGGTCGGGCGTTACGATCGGCACAACGCGCGTGATCTCTCCGAGCGAGCGCGCCCGGTTGGCGGAAAACGACAAGACACGCAATAAATATCCCACAAATGGGATATTCGGGTCCGGAATCGGCTGCGATCAGCCGTGTGGGTGAGTCGGTGCCAAAACCGCTCTCGGGAGGAACGCTCCCAAAGTTGCTTCTGCCAGTGTCTGGTGCTCGTACTCGACCCGGTTTGCAACGCAAAAGGGGGACATCGCTAATTCTGCCAACAGTTTGCACAATTTGGGCAAAACCATATCCTCGGAATTCTCTCGGTATCCAACCCACAAATCGTCGGCAAAGCAGCGTGACTCTCAGCGGACGCCGGCGAGGACCACAGTCTTGGAGCGGGCTGGGTCAATCGCGGTCGACTACACCGCTGGCGGGTCAACCCAAGTCGCAAGCACAGACGAAGCCTCAGGCCCAGCTAGCGTCAGCCGCAACCGTTTCCGGCGCGTGCGCCCCACGGTCGCGAGTGAAGCTGGGGGTTTTTGCCTATCCTATATTGTGCAATCATGCGGAATAATTAGGGATGTCCCCTTTTTGACCCGACGCTAAGCCACAAGTGAAGACTGCCCACACCTTCAGGGCAACATCTCGGCGACAGCAGCCCGGCCGATCTCCTGCCCGTCGAGGACTACGGGGGCGAAATCAGCCTCCTGGTAGAGCTCCGTTCGGGCGTAACCGGCTTGCTTGCCCGCACCGAACGGTTGGCTGTGAACCTCGACAACGCGCCGTCGGAGGTCGACGATCCAGTAGACCGGAATTTGATGAGTGGCATAGCGCTTTAATTTCGGCCCGCTGTCCTTGATTTGCACTTCACAAATGCCGCCGCAAGAAATCCAGCATGCGCTGGGCGGCGTCAATGGCTCGCTCCTGGTCCCATTCATAGATGACGTGGCCCTGATTTTCGTAGATGGCAAGCTGCACCGTACGGTCGAGTCGTTTCAGCGCGCCGAACATTTTCTCGGCGACCTCCACCGGGCAACCGTCGTCGTCGCGGCCGTGGATGATGAGGATGGGCGTGTGGACGCGGTCGGCGCGGAAGTAGGGCGAGTTCTCTACGTAGCGCCGCACGTCGCTCCAGGGGGGCTGGCCCATGCGGCCTTGCCCTTTCTCTGACCACCAGACCCCGAAATCATCGCCCGGCCGGAACATTGCGTAATGGCTTGCCAGGTCGTAAATGCCTGAGACGGCGACCGCCGCGCGGAAGAGGTTTGTCGATGAGACCAGGGCCGCCGCGCAGTACTCCACCGTAGGACTGGCCGGCCACGGCTACTCGGTTGATGTCGATGAATCCCAGCTCGGCCGCGCGCCCTACCTGAGGCAGAATGAGGTCGCGGAGGTCCTCGATCGGCTGGCCCGGCCGTCCCTCCGGCCCCATCGGGGCGGCGGTCAGCAGAACGGCGAAACCGCGGGTCGTGAACACCGGCGTCGGCACTGTGGCTACATAGCCGGCGCCGTACGCGCGAACGTTTCGAGAGAGGTCGGAACCGCCATAAACCGACACAATGGCCGGGAGGCGGTCGCCGCGCTTGGAACCGGGCGGTAGCAACACCGCCGTCTGGACCGCCTTCAATCCTCCGTCATGAAGCGGTACCACGGTCTGAAACGTCTCGACAGGCCCGAGCTCACGGCCGACGAGTCGCGGCTCGATCACTCCCAGGCGCTCGCGCGGGAGAAGTCGGCACCGAGGCGGTAGATGTCAGGAGGCCTGCTGTAACTCTGCACGATCCCGAGCACGAACGACCCGTCGCGCGGCATGCCTTGAAACTCGACAGTCGCCGGATCCTGCCGTATTTTCGTCCACTGGCCGCCGTTCAAGTCGAGTCGGTGAATCAGGGTGCCTGAGCTCTCAAGGCCGGCAGTGACCAGGGTGGCCGTGTTCGGTTCAGGCTGCCAAAGCGATACACCGTCGCGGCGAATGACTTGTCCAGCGTCAATCCCTGGGTCCAGCGCGAACCGGCGTGGTGGGCTGCCGTCGAGCGGTATGAGCCCGAGCGCCGCCATTTTAGGGCTATTGGCGTCGGCGTCTTTGGGTAGCAGGCCAACCAGCACTGCGCGGCCGTTCGGCGTGAAGGCCAAGTAATCTCCGTTCAGCCGGCCCCAGCCTTCTGGAGCCAGGTCGGTCGCCTGCGGTTTCGAGCCAACCGCGCAATCGACCCGCCGGAGCCGGTGGTCTTTGAGAAAAAGCAGCACGTCGTCGGTCGGGTGCCAGGCGAGGAGTACGCCGCCGCGGCCCAGGAGGTCGCCGGCGTAGCTCTCGCGGCCCTCGTAAATGCGGGAAACCTCTTCGGCGAACAGGGGCTCGTGCTCGCCGACCTTGACCACGCCCACGTCCATCGACACGTCGGCCTCCGGCCTCGGGGCCGGTCGAATGCGGGAGACATACGCAAGGAAACGGCCGGACGGAGAATAGCGGGCGAACGCCGGCCCGGATCGGCCGGGCATCTTTGCTGGAAGAAGCACGCGCATCGTGCCTTGCTCAACGTCTATGGCCGTCAGGTCAACGGCCGAATCCATCTGGCTGGACAACTCGACCCGGTCGTGGGCAGGCGGGGCCGGCTCGGCGCCGCTTTGCAGGACGAGCACGCCCGTCCCGGGATGCGCTCGCCCCTTCCCGGTCGCGGGCCTGCCCCGCGGTGGCCTGGGGTCTGCGTGTGCTTCGTCCGCCGGCAGGGCCGGCACCAGCAACTGCCGCCCGTCCGGGCTCCACGTCGGCGGCATGGCGGTCGTCGAGTAGACTTGGACCTTGATCCGCAAGTCGGCCGCAACCGTTTCCTTTCGCGTGGCGACGTCGAAGATCCACGCGCGGAGCGTGCCACCCTCGTCGGAGTAATAGGCGAGCCTGGCGCCGTCAGGCGACCACGCCGGCGAGAAGGTCGTCGATTCCTCGGGCCCGAGGGCGGTGGATGTGCCGGTGGCGACGTCGGTGACGTGCAGCCGAGCCCCAACAAACGCAACCGGCAGGCCCGATGGAAGGGTCCACAGGTCGTCGCGCACTTTCCGCGGTGTCAGGACGGCGTGCGCCACATGGCGCCTGTGGGGCTAACGGCGGCTTTCTCGTAATTCGTGAACGGCCGTCGCCGGGAAAACGCCAGGTCCAGCGGGTAAGGCTCGGCCGGCTTCGGGCCGTTGGCCCCCCGTCCGTCGTCAGCCTGTGCCAGGCAGATCACGATCGAGCCCTGGACCAACAAGAGCACCGCTGCAACGTTCACCGGATGAGCTCGGACTGAACGCGCGTCGGTCGCCCTACTCATGGATGTCCTTTGGCTTTACTGCCTTCTCGCCCGGACCTCTCACGCAGAGAATATGTACGTCGTCACGAACGACGAATAAGGCTCGATAGGTTCTACCTCTCGATGCCGTGCGGGTCAAAGAGAAAAGCCGCGCGTCAGTGGGCCCGAGGATCACCAGCGGCCGGCCCGCGAATTTGCGATCGAGCTCCATGAGGTAGGGCATGTTTCCGATGCACACGCCGCACCAGTAGGCCCAGAAATCGAGGAGGACCACCTTGCCGCGGAAGTCGGCCAGCCTGACCGGCCGGCGCGTGTCGAGGTCGATCGCATCGAGCTCCGATGCCTGCTTGCCGACCAGCTTCCGGCTCTCAAGCGGCCCGAGCGCAATCGCAGGCAGATCGAGCGGGCCTTCGCCCGGCGGTACAACGAAATCCGCTCGGACCATCCCAAATGTCTTCGAGGAGTCCTCAACCTCCAAACACAAACAAAGGGGGCCATCCCAGATTTTTGCCGCAGTCTGCACAATTCGAATAGTTTGCCGGCAGATGCACCTTGCGGTCGCTAGTGAAGATGGGGGTTTTTGCCTACTCTAAATTGTGCAATTATGCGGAAGAATCAAGAATGTCCCCCTTTTTACCCACGTGGCTGTTGTATCATGCCGCTGCCGTCCGCGGCTACGAGCAGGTTCCCACCCTGTACCCGGTTTGGTCGGGGACTGCCGCAGCGCGTGACGGCGATCGACGCGGTTAGATGACGGTCTTGACCTCGTTGGGCTTCCTCGTCACGTGGTCCCTGATGCTCACAATGAACCAATTGAAGCTTGGTGCGAGCGGATTCGGAGTCAGTTGGATCGGAATGTCGTGGATCGCAAGCCTAACGTTCGGGCCCGCAAGAGCCTCGGCGTTGCTGTCGGTCAGGAGGGACAGAACGTTCCGCTCCGAGAGAGTATTGATGTTGCTGTCGGTATGGATGGTGTGGCGGTTGAACGCATCCCGATGGTCAGGCCCCACGCCATGCGAGATCTTCGTGATCCGTCTCAGGTAGGCATCGCCTGAGGTCCACTCGGCCAGGATGGCTTCCAGGGCCTTTTGATGGACGCTGCTATCGCTGTCGTACTCCGTGCTGCCGCTGACCAGGAGGTCGTTGCCGCTACCGACGATCGTATCGCCCCCGGCGCCGCCGCCGATCAGGATGTTGCGGCTGGTGCCCGTATCGGTCAGCGTGGTGTCGGCCGCTTCGCCGATCAGGATGTTGTTGCCGGAGCCGGTTACCGTCAGCGTGCCGCCGGCGCCGCCGCCGCCGTAGAGGATCGCATCGACAGTCCCGGCGGCGGTCAGGTTGGTCACCCCGGAGAAGGTGCTGGCATCGATGATCAAGCGGGGATTGCCGGTCGCCGCGGTCACGGTCAAGTTGGCGGACGTGATCCCGCTCAAACCCATGGACATGGTGCCGGACGTCAACGAGGAGTTGGTCAGAGTGATGTCGGCGCTCTCGCTCGCCGTCACGCTGGCGATGTTGTCCCCGGACAGGTCACCCAGGTGCGTCCAGCCGCTGACGTTGAACGTATCAGCGCCGGGGCTCGGACTGCCGACGGATTGCTCGTAGAGGTCGGCCGTGTTCAAGCCGTTCAAGGCTAAATACAAGCCGTTGGCCGCGACAGAGGAGTCGGTCAAGGTGACCGAACTATCCTCGACTCCCAATCCGAGGAGACCCGACGTGGCGGAGAGCACCCCGACCCCGGCCCAATCATTGATGCCGAACCCATTTTCGTTGCCCGTGCCGGTCAGGTTGACGTTATTGATGCCGCTCAGACTCAGCGACATGCCATCGCTGGTTTGCAGCGACGAACTTGGTCAGGACGAAGTTCGCGTTCTTGCTCGCGATCACCGTGCCGATGCCCGGCGGGGCAGTCAGCGACCCGGTCCCGGTCCAGGCGCTGACGTTGAAGGTGCTGGGACTACTGCTGCTGGTCAAGTTAGCGACAGTGATCCCGTACAGTTCGTCGGTGAAGGAGGACTGTCCAACACCGGTTCCCGTCAAAACCGAGTCAGCTCCCGGCGATGGCCCGCTGGTCAATGTGTAGCTCGAGGCCAGCGATTCCACCACGTTGTCGCCAGCACCGGTACCGCAGCAAGAAGTTGTCGCCCGGGCCGCCCGTGAGAGCCACGCCCGGCACGTTTTCGGCGTCCAGGTTGTCGTTGAATGCGCTGCCGATGATTGCCGTGATGCCCGACACGGTACCGTTGACCCCCGTGGCCGTTCCGTCAGTCCCGTTCCCGAGATCGACCTGCACGCCGCCGTTGTCGGCAGGGAAGGTCGAGGGGTACGCAGCATAGTTCAGCGTGCTCGCTCCCCGACCTTGAATATCGCCCAGGACCGCCGAGGGCGTACCGGAGGACGTAGGCTGGAAGAAGAACACGTTTGTGCCGGAGTCGCCCACCAGCGTTCCGGATGGTCCGCTGACACCGGCGCCCTGGATCTCGAACCAGTTGGTTTGCCCCTGCGCCGTGACGTCACGGATCATGCCGGTACCGATGAAATTGATCGTCGTGCCGAAAAGGCCGTCATTGGAGTCGACGAATTGGACCGACGTGTCGTTCACGACGAAGACGTCGCTCGCGGGGCTCGCCTCGCCGTTGATGCCGATCGTCCCGCCGTTGCCGGCGAACCCGAGCGTGTCGCCGCCCGGGATGGTCCCCAGGATGAGGGGCGGGATGGTGTGCCCGTCAATGACGATGGGGCCGCCGAACGTGACGTCTCAGCTCGGTATTGCCGCTATTGGGGGTCACGCCGTAGACGCTGCCGGCGGTGGTGCTGAAGACGAGGTAGTCGTAGGGTTGGAGGTTCGCGTCGCCCAGCCAGGGGCTGAAATCGACGTTGCCGTCACTGCCCGCGCCGGTGCCGCCGGGGTTCGCATCAGTGGTCGGGCCGCTGTCGCTGCCCCACCAGTTGAGCGTAGCGTCGACCGATCCGCTCGCTTGCACGTCCCGCACGCCGACGGCGTCGCCCGCCAGGTCGTTGTACTCTGCCGTCACGGTGCTGGTGTCGCTCGCGCTGGAGCCGACCACGATGCCGTTACTGTCGCCGGAGATCGTGCTGTCCGTGATCGTGGCGGTCGCCGTTGTCCTCGACCGAAACGCCGATGAAGCAGCCGACGATGTCGATCTCGGTGGTCGAGATCGTGCCGCCGTTGTCCGCGATGCCGGTCACGCTGAAAGTCCCATCCGAGACGGTGAATCCAGACATCGTGACCGAGAGCCCGCTCGGGATCGCGATCAGGTCACCGCTGGTCAAGCTGGCCGGGGCCTGGATCGTGGTGACACCGGCCCCCGCACCGTCGAGCGTCAGACTCTCGGCGATGGTGACCTGCTCTGTGTAGGTCCCCGCCGCGATGTCGACGGTTCCGCCCGAGGCCACCGCCGTGACACCCGCTTGCACCGTGCCGAAGGCATCGTAGCCGACGAAGTGCGTGCTCCCGTCGGTCCAGGTGACCGGTGTGCCGAGCGCGATCGGCAGGCGTAAGCCGCGTCGACGTACACGCGGTCGGGGCGGCGAGCACCTGGAACGTCACGGCGTTCGAGGTGCCGCCGCCCGGCGCGGGATTGACCACGGTGACGGAGAAGCTGCCCATGGTCGCGAAGTCGCTCGCGGGGATCGTCGCCGTCAGCTCGGTCGACGACACGTCGGTCGTCGCCAGCGCGGTCGAGTTCCAGTCGACGACCGACTGACTGATGAATCCCGAGCCGGTGACGGTCAGGGTGACGGGGCTGGCAAAACCGACCACGATCACGTTGGGCGAGATCGAGGTCAAAGTGGGCACGGGATTGTTGGTGACGGCCTGGACTTCGAAGGCCCCGATGTCGACGGTCCCGTTCACTTTCCGCGCGAAGCCGGTGCCGCGCTGGTCGGTGGTCAGGGCATCGCCTTGGGGGTCGACGGCCAAGGTGGGGTTGCCCGCGTTGATCGCCGGGCTGCCGGGCAGGAGGGCGATGGTCTGGGTCGGGCCGCCGTTGGAGGCCAGCGTGCCGAGGCCCGGGTCAGCGACGCCGACCAGGTTGCCGTTGACGCCGTTGGTGAGCCCGCTGTTGCCGCCGCCGGCGCCGATCAGGTTGTTCGCGCTGGCCGAGGACACCGTGCCGCTGCCGTCGAGGAAGAGGTTGTCGGGCGGCGCGCTGGCGCCGGTTCCGTCGCTGTTCAGCGCGATGATCGTGTTGTCCAGGGTGGCCGTGCCCTGGTCGACATTCAGTCCGCCGCCAAGGCCGTCGCCGGTGCTAGGCTCGGTGTTGTCGGCGATGGTGCAGTTGACGGCCGTCAGCGTTCCCGCATTTTCGTCGATACCTGCGCCGACATCCCCGGCCGAGTTGCCCGCGACGGTGCTGTTGGTGATATTCAGCGTGCCAGTGTTTTCGTACAGCCCGCCGCCGGGGCCGAAAGAGCTGGTGACGGAATTGCCCGAGAGGGTGCTGTCCATGATTGTCAGTGCACCGGCGTTTGCAAAGATGCCGCCGCCGCCCTGGGTGGCTGTATTGTCCGAGAGCGTGCAGCCGGACATCGAAACCGTACCACCATTGTTGTAGAAACCACCGCCGCCGGAGCTGGCGGAGGTGCCGGAGGCGCGGTTGCTGGTAAACGTGCTGTCCGTGACCTTCGTCGTAATGGGGGGATCGGCGCCGTCCCCCTCAAGGAAGATTCCCCCGCCAGATTGGGCCGAATTGTTCGAAAAGGTGCTGCCGGTTACCGTCAGCGGGCTAGGGCCCGAGTTGAAGATGCCACCGCCACGGCTAGTGGCGGTATTCAACGAAAAGGTGGAGCTCGTGATCGTCAGCGTCCCGTCATTGTCGATGCCGCCACCCGTGGCGGTGGTCGAATTGTTGCTGAAGGTGCAGCTCGTGACCGTCAGCGATGCCCTGGTTGTTGATGCCGCCACCGCCCTGGCTGGTATTACCTTCTGAGACGGTCAGGCCGGAGAGCGCGGCCATCGTGGCGCCGAGACCGAGAACACCTCGACGGCGTTGTTGCCGCTGATCGTCACGACGCTCGCACCGGGGCCGTCAATCGTCTCCGGCCCGGCCGTCTCAGTCAGCTCCAGCGTGCTGGACAACGTGATCGTTTTCGGCGTGGCTGGGTTGAAGACCGTCGGGTCGAACTGGATCTCGCTGCCGGCCGTATTTGGGTTGGCGTTGGCCTGGCTGACGCAGTAGCGCAGGTCGCCCGTGGTGCCCGACCCCGTGCCGTTAGCGCTCGTGAGGTCGACAGTAAAGATCGTGGTGCCAGACAGGAGAACCCGGTCCTCGAGTCCCTCGAGCGCCCAGAGGCGATTGCCGTGCCGCACGTGCGAACGGCGTCGGGCTGCCCGCGCACGCATTTCCAAACCGCGCAGCATGTGGCGAAACATGAGACTGCTCCTCACGAAGATCGAGTTCTCTCGAAGTGCGGGCTCCTGGTTGGGAACCCCGAATCTGCCCTCGAAAGACAGTGCGAAAAACGGCGGGCGGAATTCTCACGAGAAAAAGTGCGTGTTGGCGATTCCATAGAAATGGCAATTGTCGTAACGTGCGCAGGCTCAGCGCCTGGGACACGCCTAAGCCCCGCCGAAGAAGCTGTGCGGGCCGGCCACCGCGACCGATCGGACGGATCGGACCGATCGGTCGATCAGATGCTGCGGCCGGGGCGGTTCTCCGGGCTACAAGCCCCGACCATAAGTGAGACGGGAATCTGAACCGTGAACCACCGAGTGGTTAGTCTTTCTTCTCGGTCACACCCAACAGGGCTGCCGCCTCGGCGCGGAAGCGACCTAGCTCTTCATCCTTTGGCTTGTTCTTCTCCATCCACTGGACCGCCTGGACATACCACTTGCGGGCCTGTTCCTTGTCGCCCAGTTGCCAGTGGGCCATGGCCAGAAAGAACCAGTCGAAACTGTCGCCGCCTTTACGGAGGTCCATCGACTTCTTCAACGCAGCGATTCCCGCTTTCCACTCACCGGCGCGGTAGTGGGCCACGCCGAGCGTGTTCCATGAATTGCGGTCTTGCGGGGTCTGCCGCACGACCTGCTTGGCCAGCTCGACGGCCCTCGCTGGGTTACGGAACTTGGGATCGGCGGCGGTAGCGAGAAACCAAGCCAGGTCGCTCACGCTAAAAAGCGTGTCGGCGTGGTCGGGGCCGAGCTTGGCTTTCTGTAGCGCCAGCGTCTCTTCGTGGAGCTTTAGGGCGTCGCCGTGCCGGCCGAGGGAGGCGTAGCTATAGGCCAGGTTGTGCATGCTCGTGAGCGTGTTGGGGTGGTCGGGGCCGACCCTGGCTTTCATGAGCGCGAGCGTCTCTTCGCGGACCTTGAGGGCTTCGTCCAGCCGCCCTGTATTTTCCAGAGCGGCAGCCAGGCTGAAGTGTGCCGCGGCGTAATCCGGCTGGAGTGCGATCGCCTCGCGATATTCCGCAATCGCTTGCCGCTCCCTGCCCTTGCGGGCAAGGGCGAAGCCGTAGTTGTGGTGCAACGCAGCAGAATCGGCTTTGACGCGAGCCGCCTCCTGGCAGATGGCATTGGCTTCTTCCCAGGCTCCCATCTGCGCAAGGGTATAGCACAGCATTGCGTACACGGCACGGCTGTCGGGGCGAAGGGCTCGCGCGACCGAGAAGAACCGCAGGGCTTCGTCCCGGCGGGGCGGCTGTTCATTGCCAAGCGTCTTGGCAAGATCGTAATTCAGCCAGAAGGACGTCGGATACCGCATCTGCGCCCGACGTAACAGCGTTTCGGCCTGCTCGATCGCGCCGCAATCCTTCAGGGCACGTCCCAGAAGCCCGAGCGTGACGGCGGGAATGTCGTCGATCGCGCCCGCAGCCGCGACCTCCACGAGCGCCTCTCGGTTCCTTTTCTGGAGCACCGCTCGCAAGCGGACCCGCCAGGGGTCTGGGTCCGCAGCGCTGGCCGCCGCCAGCAATTGTTCCCAGCTCTTGGCCTGGGGATGCGCGTGCAGGGGTGCAGACAGCGTGTAGCGCCGTGCCTCCGCCCAGGCATCCAGCGCCAGCGCCAGTTGCAGCCGGATGGGCCGGTCGCGGATCAGTTCCCCGGCCTTCGCTGGCTCCAGCGCCTCCACGTCAATGCCATAATCTCGGAAGGCTTGGGCGTACTCGGAGTCGAGCTTTACAAAGTCGAAGTGCAATGGATCCTGCTTCACGCTAGTCAGGTCAAAGAGGATTTCCTCCATCCGCAGGACCATCTCCAGATCTTTGCGGACCTGGCGCATGCGCTCCTGGAGGCCTTGACTCGCGGCACCATCGGCCAGCAGCCCCTCCGCTCGCTTGGCTGCCGACAGGGCTTGCGGGTAGTTGCCGCTCACGCGGAAGCGCTCCGCTTCGTTCAAGGCCAAGTTGAGCTCCGCGTCCACCGCCAGCCGCCGCGTGGCCCGGTCTCGCGCCACCCAGCCGACGCTGCCCGCCACGACCCCCAGCACCGTCAGCAGCGTCAGACCCAAGAGCGCCACGCTCGCCAACGCTCGCTTGTTGCGCCGCGCAAACTTGCGAAACCGATACGGCGCCGACGGCGGGCACGCCTCCACCGGCTCGTCGTGCAAGTAGCGTTCGATGTCCCGCGCCAGCCCGTTGGCCGTCTGGTAACGGCGGTTGCGGTCTTTCTCCAGCGACTTCATCACGATCCAGTCCAGCTCGCCGCGCAAGAGCGTGGCCAGCTTGGCCGGCTCCATCCGGCGCTGCGCCGAGATCGACGCCAGCGCCTGGCCCGAATCGCTGAGCCGCGTGCTCGGCCTGGGCGGCTCCTCCTCCTTGATCATGCGCAGCAGCTCGCCATAGCCCTGCCTCCCGGAGCCGCTCATGGCAAAGCGGCGTGCTGCCCGTCAAGCAGCTCGTACAGGAGGGCGCGCCAGCGAGTAGATGTCGCTGCGCGTATCGACGCCCTGCGCGCTCGTTTCCGCCTGCTCCGGGCTCATGTATTCTAGGGTGCCGACCATGGTGCCGTACTGCGTGAACAGGGTGCGCTCGGTCAGTCGCTGCTCGATCGCCTTGGCCACGCCGAAGTCGATCACCTTGGGGACCGGGTTGCCGTCGCAGATCGTGACCATGACGTTGGACGGCTTGACGTCGCGGTGAATGATGCCCTTCTGGTGGGCGTGCTGGATGTGCCTGACAGACCGGCACGAACAGCTCGAGCCGCTCGCGCAGGCGTCAGGCGGTTGTCGTCGCAGTACTTGGTGATCGGCACGCCGTGGACCAGCTCCATGACGACATACGGCCGGCCGGATTCCGTGGCACCGGCGTCGAGGACGCGAGCGATGTTGACGTGGTCCATCAGGGCCAGGGCCTGCCGCTCGGCCTCGAAGCGGGCGATGACCTGGCGACTGTCCATGCCCGCCTTGATGACCTTGAGAGCGACCTTGCGCCGGACGGGCTTGTCCTGCTCGGCCATGAAGACGCTGCCCATGCCGCCCTCGCCGATCTGCTGCGAGGAGCTTGTAAGGGCCGATGACCGTGCCGGCATGCTCGTTCGAGAGTTCGTAGACTTCCGCTCGCGTCCGCCCGGCCTGGTCGCGGTCGAGAATCCCTTCTGCCTCGGCATGGGCCTTGAGCAGTGCGGCCACCTGCCGGCGCAGGTCAGGGTCGTCGCCGCAGGCCTCGTTCACGAGCGCCTCCCACTGCGCGGACGGTTGCGCGACGATGGCGAAAAAGATTTCTCGGATTCTCTCGAAGTCCGTGTTCATGGTCGGCAACCCCGAATCTGCCCGCTAAAGACAGTGCGGAAAATAGCAAGTGGAATTCTCACCAAGGGCGCACTCGGCGGACTCGCTCGAGACGTCAGGCAAAGTAAGTCACGCTGGAAAGCCTGACCTACAAAGACTATTCTGCGATTTCACCTAGCCGGGCGATTCCGCCGGCCGATCGGCCACATGACTATGGAGCCAGGCTCGAGCGAACGTCCAGTGTCGATAGGCGGTGGCCGTCGACAAGTTAAGGGTCGCGGCCGCTTGTTCGACGCTCAAGCCGGCGAAGTAGCGAACCTTGACGAGTTGTCCCGCAGTCGGGTCCAAGCGGGTCAGTTGCTCCAGAGCTTCATCAAGAGCGAGCAAGTCTTCCGGCTGCGTGCCGGCAGGCGGATCGACTTCTTCCAGGGGAACCCGCCTGCGGTCGCCGCCCCGTTTCAAAGCGAGCTTTTCGCGGGCACGTTCGAGATGCGGCGCATGGCCTCGGCGGCGGCGGCGAAGAAGTGTCCGCGGCTGTTCCAATGCAGGGATTTGTCGGCGTCCACGAGCCTCAGATACGCCTCATGGACCAGGCTGGTCGCCTGAAGCGTCTGGCCAGGCGCTTCGTGGGCCAATTTCTGGGCGGCCAGCTTGCGTAGCTCATCGTACACCAAGGGCAGGAGCTGCTCGGCCGCGTGTGGATCGCCTTGCTCGATCGCAGACAGAATGTGTGTCACTTCACTCATCGGCGGATCCTCGGCTCGTGACGGAGACACAGACGTACGATCAACGTAGCGCTCTCGGCCGCGCAAGTCGCCCAGTTTCGGTGGAAAATCGCCAACTCCGTCCTGATGACGAATCAATTCTACCCTTGGCTGGGCGTGCGGACATCTGGGGCGAGACGTCCGATAAACCGCACCAGGCACGAGGCCTCGTTCGGCGCGCCTAAATGCGCGGCGTGCATCGGCGACTCCGCAAAACCCGGTTAATTCATTGCTTCGCGCTTGACAGCCCAAGTTTCCCGGTTTAACTTTGTGAGTGGCTTATACTTCCAAGTTGAATGCCCGGTCCGAATCGGATTTTGCAGCATATTGACGTCCCGCCGATCTCGAATTCGCACCTTTTGTTGACTAATTGGAATGACATTTGCAACGCTCCCGACAGGACCATCCGTCGGGGGCCGCCTCGGCGATTCACCCCCCAGAGATTTATTGCGATGAGGTATCTTCATGTCCCTGTCTGAAAACGTGGCCGATCGGCCCTTGACGGTTGATCCGATCCAAACCGTCGCGGGTGCCCTTGATACCGCGATGCAGGCGGCCCGCGACGGGGCCGCCGATGCCAGGGCGGCGGTCGATCGGGTGCTTCCCGTGGCCAGCCGCTTCGTATCGCGGTTTGTTTACACGACTTCCTACACGTTTTCCTACGGCGTGGTCTTCCCGACGATCCTGATCGCCCGGTCAATTCCCGCCAATAACCCGATCGTTACGGGATTGGTCGACGGCGCGCGCGCCGCGGTGGATCAGGTCGATCGGATGAAAAGCGGTCAAGCGACGGCGCCCTTTGCCGGCAATCATCCGCCGCACCCCGCCTGAAGCCAACGTGTGGCCGACGGCCGCGCAGGCACTCTGGACCGAAACTCCGCCAAAAGCGTACGATGGGAACTGTGCATGCGCGCTTCAGGCACTGGGCCTGCTGCGCGAGCTGCACTTGTGACCGGAGGCAGATTGCGATGCCGGTAACCAAGTCTGAAATGCTGTTTTTCGCCGCCGGCGCGGTCGTCGGGGCTGCGGCCGGTGCGAACTTGCCGTGGCTCAAGGAGAAGTTCGGGCCGGTCGTTGCGGCTGCACTCGCCGGCGCGGGCTCGGCCGTGAGCGAGTCGTATGCCGAAGTTGCCAAGCAAGTCGCCGAGCGGGTCGAGGCGGTTCAAGATGCCATGGCCGAGATGAAGCACGCCGCCGCCGCCAACGGACCGGCCGACACGCCTTCGGCCTGATCTGCCCGAAGTGATTCTCGAGCCAGCGAGCGTCTCATGGATCTTGCCATCCGGTTTCCGGCGCGGGCGCATCCAGCTCAAGAGCCGGTTTCTGTTTGCCGAGCCGCACCTTGCGACCTGCCGCCAGTTCCTCGAGCGGGTTTTCCAGGTTTCCGCGATCACTCAGGTCACGATCCGGAGCCAGACCACCTCGCAGGACGTTCCCAGTGCAGAGCTGGGCTTCTGCCCCAAGAGCCACACGCTGGCGCACGTAGTCGACCAGGTTGCGCGCACGCTGAATTCGAGCACCGGCCAGGCCAACGGCGCCCAGGAGCCGGAGCATCACGGCGGCAACGGCACTCCGGCTGCAAACGGCCACGGCGACGCGAGCGGGCAGACAAGCGGCAACGGGCGTCTCGCTCACGAGAACGGCGCTGCCGGCGCGAGCAAGCCCGGCCCCCCCTCGGGGATCACCATCACGTCGGTCACGCCGGTGCGAGATTCCAAGGGCGAGATCCGCTATTTCCGTTACGGCACGATTGTCACGCACTGGGAAATCAAGCACGAGCTGCCCGGCCGGTTGCGGCTCTATAACCCGAGCATCCACCGCAAGGCCGACCTTTGCCACGCGATCGAGCGCGAGCTGGTGAGCGTGCTCGGGATCGACTACTTCAAGACCAGCCCGCTCACGAGCTCGGTGCTCGTGCAGTACGACCCGCGGCAGCTCTCCCGCGAGCAGATTGTCGAGATCCTCGAATCGGCACTGGCGCACGCCGAGCATCCGGCCGAGCGCGACAAGCTCGATTTGCACCTGCCGCTCTGCACGGCTTCGATGCCGGTGGCGGCCATGGCGCAGTTCGCGGCGCCGGCGCTGTTGCCGCCGGCCGCGATCCTGTTTGCCTACACGTCGATTCCGACCTTCAAGGCGGCGCGCTCGGTCTTGTTCGAAGAGAAGCGGCTGGGAGTCGACGTCCTGGACGCGATCGTCGTGATCGGCTGTCTGGGAACGATGTCGATCTTCCCGGGGGCCGTCCTCTGCTGGTGCTTGAGCTTCGGGCGGGTCCTCGTCAAGAAAACGCAGGACAATTCCAAGAAGCTGCTCTTGAACGCCTTCGGCAAGCAGCCGCGCTATGTTTGGCTCTACCGCGACGGCGCCGAGGTGCAGATCGCGCTCGACCGGCTCGAGCCCGCCGACGTGATCGTGGTCAACACGGGCGAAGTCGTGCCGGTCGACGGCATCATCGTGCAAGGCATGGCGATCATCGATCAGCACGCACTTACCGGGGAATCGACGCCGGCCGAGAAGGGGATCGGCGACCGGGTCTTCGCCGCGACGCTGCTCGTGGCGGGCAAAGTGCTCGTGCAAGTGGAGAAGTCGGGCAACGAGACGGCCTCGGCCAAGATCAGCCAGATCTTGAACGACACCGCCGGCTACAAGCTGACGTCGCAGCACCGGGGCGAGCAACTGGCCGACAAGGCTGTGATACCGACCCTGGCCGTGGGGACCGCGGGGTTGGCGCTCATGGGACCGGGCGGAGCGGTCGCGGTGTTGAACAGCGACTTCGGCACCGGCATTCGCATGGCCGCGCCTCTGGCCATGCTGTCGTCGCTGGCCCTCTGCGCCAACAAGGGCATCCTCGTCAAGGACGGCCGGGCGCTCGAGCTGATGAACCAGGTCGACACCGTTCTTGTTCGACAAGACCGGCACCTTGACCCGCGAGCGACCCGAGGTGGGCCGAATCATCGAGTGCAACGGCCATGCCCCCGAGACGATCCTCCAGTTCGCGGCCGCGGCCGAACGGCGATTTCACCACCCGATCGCGCTGGCGATACTGCACAAGGCGCAGGAGCTCAAGCTCGAGTTGCCGCCGACCGACGACACCAAGTACAAGGTCGGCTACGGGATCACCGTCGGGGTGAGCGGACACACGATCCGGGTCGGAAGCAAGCGCTTCATGGACCTGGAAGGGGTGGCGAGCACTCCAGAGGTCGAGTCGGCGCTCGAGCAGGCGCACCGCGAAGGCAATACCATGGTGCTGGTATCGGTCGACGGCGCTTTGGGCGGGGCGATCGAGCTTCAGGCCGCGGTCAGGCCCGAAGTGAAAGAGATTGTCAGAGGACTGCGCGCCCGTGGCATCAAGCACACGGCGATCATCTCGGGCGATCACGAGGCCCCCACCAAGAAACTGGCCGAGGAGCTGGGCATGGACCGCTATTTCGCCCAGGTCCTGCCCGCCGACAAGGCCGAGTACGTCACCAAGCTCCAGCGCGAGGGCCGCAAGGTCTGCTTCGTTGGCGACGGCATCAACGACTCGATCGCGCTCAAGCAGGCCAACGTATCGATCTCGCTGCGCGGGGCGTCGTCGATCGCCACCGATACGGCGCACATCGTGTTTCTCGAGGAGGGCCTTTCCAAGCTGTGCGACCTGCGCGACATCGCCCGCGACCTCGACCGCAATGTGCGGCGGAGCTGGCATTTGATTCTGGCGCCCAACATCGCCTGCATCGCCGGCGTGTTCACCCTGGGCTTCGGGATCATGGCGTCGGTGATCACCAACAACGTTGCGGCCCTGGCCGCGCTGGCAAACGGAATGCTGCCCTTGCGCAAGATCGCCGAGATCGAAGCTCAAAAGCGGCACGAGCACGAGCTGAGGCAGACCTATGCGCTGGACCGAGAAGCTCTATGAGCGACCGCTCAAGCGGCCGATCGACGAAGAGACCCGGCTGGCAATCAATTCGGAATTGAATCGGCGGCGCGAAGAGCTGCCGGTGCCGACCCAGGTCGCCTGGAGCGAGAGCAAGCCCGAGGTGACGATCCGATCGCAATGGCTGGCGGTCATCGTGCAGTTCACCGAGAAGCACATGGTGGTGAAGGCCGAGCTGTCGCTCGCAGCCAGAATGCTCCTAACGCCCCAGAATCGCCGCGAGGCCGTCCGGATCATTGAAAGCGTGGCCGACGAGTTGAATCTTTGACCGTTTTATGAAGTGGAATGAGCCGCCCGATACCGAGATCGGGAGGGGAAGGCGAGCGATGACGACCACGAGCGGCAACCCCAGAGCACGCTCGGCAACGAAGGTTGTTGCGTCCCGTTCCGGCGAGGCGATCCGCCTGGAGGACCGCGACCTCTTCGGCGAACGGATCGCCGACCTGGGAGTCGAGTTTCTGCGCCGCGTGTTCGCGCTCGACGAGATCGCGTGCGTCGAAATCGACCGCGAGCGGACCACGGCCTGGGTGCACCGGGCAGACAGCCAGTCCAGCCTGACCGAGTTCCTCGGGCGGCTGGCGGCGGCGATTCGTCGCGCCGGCGCGGCGGCCGGCAGTGAAATCCAGCCGGAAGACGGCTTGCGCGGCGACCTGTGCTCGTCGCGGGGCGTGGTGACGATCCGGCGAGTTGGGACGATACTCACAACCTTGCACATCACCCAACCTGGCGGCGCGAAAACACCCGGCTTCGGGCTGGCCAACACGACGCTGGGACTGGCGATTGCGGGCGAGGTGGTTGCGCCGCGCTGTTGCCGGCCAGCGCGGTCTTGCTGGTCGGATCGAACCTCAATACGTTCAGCGCCGCCTGGCGCCAGCTCCGCCAGGGGAAACTGGGGCTGCCTGTGCTTTATGTGGGCATCGTGGCGGCGACGCTGGTGAGCGGCCAGTACATCGCTTGCGGCGCGATGAACTGGATGCTGGTATTCTGGCGCCGCCGTTACCAGGCGCAGTTGACTAGCGCGCGGCAAGGACTGCTGGGCGAGCTGATCGATCTGCCGCGCTACGCCCGATTGGCAACGCCCGAGCCCGGCAGCACACGTCTGGAACTACGGGTCGAGGAGCTCAAGCCTGATGACGTGATCGTGGTTTCGGCGGGTGAGCGAATGGCGGTCGACGGGCGCGTGCTCGAGGGGCGTGCGCTCGTGGATGAACGGCTGGTGCGCGGGGTCGAGGGACTGGTCCGCAAAGGGCCAGGCGACGACGTCTGGGCGGGCTCGACCGTGCGCGCCGGTGAGTTGCGCGCTCTGGTGGTGCGTCCGGTCGCGCTCGGCCGGTCGGCGCGGTTGGCGCGAGCGATGATCGCGGCGATCGCACCAGCCGGCAGCGCACGAGCACCGACGCGGCATGGCGAGGCATTCGCCGAGCAGGCGGTCGCGCCGACCCTCGCCGCCGCCGGTCTGGGCCTGTTCTTGGGCGACGCGTCGACAGCCGTTGCCATCATGCGCCCCGATTACGCCACGGGCGCGGGGCTCGCGTTCCCGCTCGAGACGCTGCAGGCGATCGCGCTCTTGTTGCGCCACGGCGTCGTGATCCGGCACCCCGAGGCCATCGAGCGATTGGCCACGGCCGACGTGCTGGTTTTGGACCATCATCCCGCCCTCGAGCGCACCGAGCTCGAGCTGGCCTCCGTGGAGGTTTTTCCCGGTTGCAGCGAGGAGCAAGTACTCGGCTACGCGGCATCGGCCTTCCGGGAGCTCGACGACGAACGGACGAGCGCGCTCCTCCAGGCGTGCCGCGCGCGGGGAACCACGCCTCGGGACTTTCCCCTGATCGAGGTCACGGCCGACTTGACGTTGCGGGACCAGGACGACGTGATCAAAGTCGGCGATCTGGGAGCGCGAGCCCGGCCTGGGTTAGAGCGCGCTGGCGATCACGGTGAATCGCTCATGGTCGGAGTCAACGGGCGCGTGCTCGGGCTTGTCCACTTCCGCCGGTCCAAGCGGCTTGCCGTCGCCCCGGTGCTCAGGCGGCTGCGCTCGCGGGGAAACTTGCAACTCGGGTTGGTGTCGGATCAGGCGCCGGAGGGCGCCGCTGCGCTGGCTGCCGCACTCGACTGCGACTTTCACCTTGCAGGCCAGTCTGCCGATGATCGGCTGCAGTTCCTGAGGCAATGCCGCCGGGAAGGCCTCCGGGTCCTTTACGTGGGCAACTGCCGCACGGATCCCCGCGTCGTGACTGAATCGCACGCGGCCATTTCGCTGTTCGGGGAAGAGTGCGACGACTTCGGTGACGACCCCGCGCCGTTCTGGCTGCTCCAGCCCCGGCTGGCGAAGCTCGGGCCGCTCTGGGACGTCGCCAGTATCCACCGTCGCCGTCTCAAAGTTGCGCACGGCTACGCTCTCCTGCCCAATCTCTTGTGCGTGGCGGGAGCGTTCGCGTGGGGCTTCACGTCGCTGGTGTCGGTGCTTTTGAGCAACCTGGGAACGTACGGCATCTACTCGCGGACGACGGCTTCGCTAGAGACCCTCGACCGTGAGATGACCCGCTCGTTCGGGCCGCGCGCCCGCATGACAGGAGAAGACCGCCGTGGCGATTGAATGTGCAGATACCACCGCGACGGCGCAGGCTCTTGAGCCGTTAGAGAGCGACCAGGCCGGCGCGGAACCGCCCGCCGGTTCCGAAGCCGCCGAAGCGATCAGAATCAATGAGCTGCCCAAGGAGGTGGGGGTGATGCTGATTGCCGCGGGGATCGTGGGCATCGTTCTGCCCGGCCCGGGCACGCCGGCCGTCATCGCGGGCGGACTGGCACTCTGGCCCAATGCTTTCGGCAAGCTCGAGTCGTGGTTCGAGCGCAAGTATCCCGACGTGCACAAGAAGGGAATGAAGCAGATCGGCCGCTTCCTAACCGATCTCGAAAAGCGC
This sequence comes from uncultured Isosphaeraceae bacterium, assembly GCA_963830625.1. Taxonomy (GTDB): domain Bacteria; phylum Planctomycetota; class Planctomycetia; order Isosphaerales; family Isosphaeraceae; genus CAWHMZ01. The sequence continues at coordinate 563,679 of CAWHMZ010000012.1, forward strand.
TATCCCAACTCCACCCATCGCTGAGATTCTCAATCATGCGGAACTCGATTTGGCTTGTTTTGTGTTTGACATTTTGCGCGCGCGCGGCGGCGGCGGATGACGCCGACGCGGCCCGCAACGCGTTCGTGGCCACGACCGACCCACTGGGCGAGTCTGTCACCAAGGTCGCGTACCTCGCGCAAAACTGGACGCCCCAGCAGAGCGTGCAGTTTTACTTCACGCCGCAGGGGTCGCAGATCGTTCCCTATAACTGGTTCCTCGCGCTCGAACAGCCTGACTCGACGAAGCTGTTTCGCGACAACCAGAACATTCTCAAGTACCGTTATTTGGCTCAGAACCCTGGGCCGATGAATCCGGACGGGCTGCCGGTCGGTTTTGTCGCCGGTGGCGTCGCCGGCCCGAGCTGGCTGGGAATGACCTGCGCGGCCTGTCACACGGCGGAAATTCGCCTGGGTACGACCGCTTACCGCGTCGACGGCGCACCGACAGGTGGCGACGTCCAGGCGTTCTTGACCGATCTGACGATCGCGCTTTGGCAAACCGCACACGACCCGGCCAAGTTTGCGCGGTTCGCCTCTGCGGTGCTGGGCGTGAATAACACCCCCGAAAACCAGCAGGAGCTCCAGGCCCACTTGGCGGTCGTGATCAATGCGCGGTCGGGCTACAACGTGCGCAATTTTCCGGGCTACGATCCTCGGCAGTTGCAGGTGCCGAATCGTTACGGCCGCCTCGATGCGGTGGGGGCGATCATCAACGAGGTGTACTATCACGCGACGAAGGCCGCCGACCTCACATCGCCGATCGTCAGCGCTCGATTGGCGGATGCTCCGGTCAGTTACCCGTTTCTGTGGGACACTCCCCAGCACGACGTGGTGCAGTGGCTGGGCATCGCCAAGAACGGCGGTCCGCTCGACGTCTTCACGCTTTCGCGCAACGTGGGCGAGGTGCTCGGCGTCTTTGCCAACTTCAGCATCCCCGAACAACCATCGATTCTGAGCCCGGGCTATGCATCGTCGGTCAGGATGGCAAACCTGACGGCGCTTGAGGACCAGCTCAAGCAGCTCTGGTCGCCGCTCTGGCCCGACGATTTCCCCAAGATCGACCTGGCCGCGGCGGCCAAGGGCTCGATCCTCTATCAGACGCACTGCGTGTCGTGCCATGCCTTGATCGACCGCAAGGACCCGACCCGCACGATCACCGCGGTCATGAACGACAGCGGGACCGACCCGATTGCGTCGATCAACTTCTTCAATCGCACGGGACCGTCGGGCAAGCTGAATGGAGTGAACGTCAACTTCGTGCCGTTTACGCCCAAGATTCCGCCGGTCGCCGACGCCGACACGATGCTCTCGAACGTGACGATCGGGGTGATCATCGGCGGAGCGAAGGCGTCGCCGCCCGAGCTAGTGCAGACCCGGTTCCGGGGCGCGCGCCCGCTGGGCGCACCGTTGGCCGTGGCCAATGAGCCAGCGCGGTACAAGGGCCGCCCGCTCAACGGCATCTGGGCCACGGCCCCTTACCTGCACAACGGCTCGGTGCCCAACCTCGACGCTTTGCTGCAGCCGGCCGCCAAGCGGCCGACGTCATTTTCCATCGGCGTGCGAACCTTCGACCCGGTGAAGGTCGGCTTTCTCACCGACGTGCCCGGCTTTCCCAGGTTCAGCGTCAACAATGCCGACGGGACGCCGATCACAGGCAATTCCAACGCTGGACATGAATTTGGCGGCGCGCTCACTGACGACGAGCGCAGGCAGCTTATTGAGTATCTGAAGTCGTTATAGCGGCGGGCGAGGGTTGATGTCGCGGGTGAAAGTGCGGGAGACCTTCGGTCGGGCCTTTGGGCGGGGTCAGGAGACCCGCGCCCAACAATTGGCCTTGGGCGGGGTCAGGAGACCCGCGCCCAACAATCGGCCTTGGGCGGGGTCAGGAGACCCGCGCCCAACAGCGGATCGGGCGGTTCAGACGCGGCGGGCGGGGCGGTCGGCCTTCACGCGCCTTCGACCAGCGAGTACGTATTGGCCATCTCGCGTTTGAGCTTGCCCAGACTGACGAGCTCTTCCCAGATTCCGGGTGGATGTCCGGTCGGGGGCGTGATGCCCGGTGATTCCCGACTTCTTGCCGCCGCCGCGGCTCAGGCCCGATTCATCGTCGAGCCGCGTCAGCTTGAACCGCTTCTTGAACGCCTTCAAGGCCCGCTTGAGTTCTTCGTCTGTCGCCATGGCCAAGCTCCTTGCACGACGCTCAGAAATCGCGCGTGTAGCCGGCCGTCCAGCCGCCGTCGACCGTGAGGATATGGCCGTTCATGTAACTGTTCTCGGGGTCGGCCAGGAAGAGGACGGCCACGGCGATCTCGTCGGGCGTGCCGGGCCGGCCGAGCGGCACGTGGTCGAGCATGCGCTGAACGTGGGTGTGGAACGAGCCGTCCTCGCCGTAGAACAACCGGCGCGTTCCCTCGGTGAGCGTGGAACCGGGGGCGACCCCGTTGACCAGAATTCCGTGCGGACCGAGCTCGAGCGCCATCGCCCGCGTCAGGTTGACGACGCCCGCCTTGGCCGCCACGAACGCACACTGGAGCCGCAACGGGACCAAGCCGGCGATCGACGCGATGTTGATGATCCGGCCCGAGCCTCGAGCCCGCATCACGCGGGCGGCCGCCTTGCTGACCTCGTAGAGACCGGTCAGGTCGACGGCCAGGATGCGGTCCCATTCGTCGCGCGGGAACTCGTCGATGGTCACGCGGTGCGCCAGCGTGTTGACGCCGGCGTTGTTCACCAGGATGTCGAGCTGGCCGTGATCGGCGACGACTGTGCTCGATCACCGCGGCGATCTCGTCGGGCTTGGTGACATCGAGGCGCAGCGAGCGGGCGCCGCGGGTCTGTGCAGCCGCGGCGGCGGCCCGGCTCCATCGACGTCGGTGTAGATGACCAGACTGCCGTTGTCGGCCAGGCGATCGGCGATGGCCTGGCCGATGCCGCGGGCCGCACCGGTGACCAGGCTCACCTTGCCGGACAAGTCGCAGCGCATTCTTGAGTCTCCGGTGGTCTCATTCAGCGGCAACAGCCACGGGCTCGGGTTCTCGATCAAGAGACCCAGCGATTGCAGGAAGCGCGCGGCCGGAGCTCCGTCGACGATCCGGTGGTCGAACGTGAGGCGCAAGCATCATCCGATCGCGGGCCACGAACTGGTTGTCCTCGACGACAACCTGGTTCTGGATTCGACCCAGGCCCAGGACGGCACACTCGGGCAGATTGATCAAGCGGCGTGAACATCTCGATGCCCATCGGTCCCAGGTTGGTGACGGTGAACGTGCCCCCTTGCATGCTCGGCGGCCGAGAGCGCGCCGCGGCGGGCACGATCGATCAGGTCGCGCGACCGGGCGGCGAGCTGGCGCAGCGTCAGCCGGGGAACGTCGCGAATCACCGGGACCAGCAGGCCGCGATCGGTGTCGACGGCGATGCCGATGTTGATCGCTCGGCGCGACGACGATCTTGTCGCCGTCCCAGCGGGCGTTCAGGAGCGGGTGCTGTTCCAGAGGCCAGCGCCGTCAGCTTGACGACGATGTCGGTGAAGCCGATCGCCGGTGCCTCGCTCGGCGCCGGCGACGGCCTTGAATTGCTGGCGCAGGTTGACCAGGTTGGTGGCGTCGACGGTCGTCGTGAGCGTGACGGCGGCGGTCGGTCTGTGCACTTCTGGACCATGCGCTCGGCGATCGTGCGGCGGATCGGGCGTGACGGGAATTCCGGCGATCTCGTCACTCGGCTGGAGCGGTCGGGCGAGCCTGCGCCTGCTGCCTGGCGGCCGCCGCGGACGTCGCGCTCGACGGATGCGGCCGCTCGCGCCGCTGCCTCGCAGTCCGGCCGCGTCGACGCCCAGCTCGCGCGCCACGCGCCGGGCGCGCGGCGAGATGCGCGGCTTCGCTTCGCGGAACGGCGAGTCTGACCGAGATGGCCTTGCGTGATCGCCGGGAGGGCCAGCCTCCGGCCGGGATGGCGAGGCTCTCGCCGAGCCGGATTGCGACTGCGGCTCGCCGGGAGGCTCGCCCTCGCCGGGCGCGACCAGGTAGCCGATCAAGGTGCCGACCGCGACCTTTTCGCCTTCCTTGGGCCCGTCGGGCGGAATGCGCAGGATGCCCGCTTCGAGGCTTTCGACATCCTGGGTGGCCTTGTCTCCCTCCAGGCTGAAGAGCGGCTCGCCCGCGGCCGACGCGCTCGCCGTCGCTCTTGAGCCAGCCGACGAAGGTCCCTTCCTCCATGTTCCAGCCGAGTCGGGGAATGGTGACCTCGATCGCCATCGCTGCGTGCTTTCCTTCATTCCGGCCATGAGGTCGCGAATCGCCTGGGCGATCGCGCTCGGGCGTGGGGACGACGGCGGCTTCCAGGGTCGGACTGTACGGCGTCGGCGTGAAGGCACCGTTGAGCCGGCGGATCGGCGCATCGAGATCGTCGAATCCCTGGTCGGCCAGCTGCGCGGCGATCTCGGCGCCGATGCCGAACGGGGCGAACGCCTCGTCGACGATCAGCAGCCGGCCGGTCTTGGCGACCGAGCGGCGGATCGTCTCGATGTCGAGCGGGGCGACCGTGCGCGGATCGATCAGCTCGACCGAGATGCCTTCCTCCGCCAGGCTGTCGCAGACCTTCTTGCGCGTGGTGCACCATCAGGGCCAGTGCGACGACCGTGACGTCGCTCCCCTCGCGGACGACGCGCGGCCCGGCCAAACTCGATCTCGTAATCGTCGTCGCGGAACCGGGCCCTTGACCGCCAAGAGCTCGCGGTGTTCCAGGAAGATCACGGGGTCGCTCGAGCGGAGGGCCTGCTTCAAGAGCCCCTTGGCGTCATAGGGCGTCGACGGCACGCACGACGCGCAAGCCCGGGAAACTGGGCATACAGCGGATAGTAATTGCCGGAGTGATGCGTGGCCGCCGAATGGCCGATGCCGATGCAGCCGCGGAGCAGGATGGGCATCTTGAGCCGGCCGCTGCTCATGTACTGGATCTTGGCGATCTGATTGATGATCTCGCCCACGGCATCGAGGACGAAATCGGCGAACATGAAGTCGATGACCGGCCGCGTGCCGGTCATGGCGGCGCCGCAGGCCAGGCCGACGAAGCCGCGCTCGCAGATCGGCGTGTCGCAGAGCCGCACCGGACCGTACAGGTCGTAAAGCCCGGTCGTCGTCTTGAAGTTGCCGCCGCGCTTGCCGATCCCCTCGCCCAGGACGAAGATCGCCGGATCGCGGGCCATCTCCTCGGCGAGCGCTTCGAGCGTGGCCTGCATGTAGGTGATTTCGCGCGGCGGCGGCTGTCGCCGGCGGCGGCCGTGAGGCAGGCGGTGCGATCGCCGGCGAGCTTTGGCTCGGCGAAGACGAACCGCGTCGCGGTCGCGGGGTCGGGCCAGGGGCTGGTCTCGGCGAACTGGAGCGCATCGTCGACGAGTGCGTCGATCTCGGCGTCGATCGCCTCGAGCTCGGCCGACGGTGGCGGCGGGCTCGTCGATGATCGAATTGCCGCAAGCGGTGCGATCGGGCAGCGGGTTTTCCAGGCTTCGACCTCGTCGCGGGTGCGGTAGGTGTAGTCGCCCATGCCTTCGGCGTGCGGCCCGCGTGCGGTAGGTGCGGCATTCGAGCAGCGTGGGGCCGCCGCCCCTGCGGGCGCGGTCGACGGCCTCGCGCGGCTGCCTCGTAGATGGCCAAGCACGTCGTTGCCGTCGACGTCGACGCCGGGCATGCCGTAGACTGGCGCCGCGGCTCGGCCACGCTCGGGTTGGCGGCGGCAGTAGGAAAAGGGCACTTCGGTGGCGAACTGGTTGTTCTCGCAGACGAACAGCACCGGCAGCTTCCAGATGCTGGCCATGTTGAGCCCTTCGTGGAAGGCGCCGTTGTTGACGGCGCCGTCGCCGAAGAAGGCGACGGCGACCTGATCGGTCTCGAGCAGCTTGAAGCTGTACCCGGCCCCGGCGGCCTGGAGGATGCACGGGCCGACGATTCCGCTGGTGCCCATCATGCCGGTTTCGGGAGCGAACAGGTGCATGCTGCCGCCGCGCCCGTGCGAGCAACCGGTCGCGCGGCCGAAGAGCTCGGCGAACAACTGGCGCGGCGGCACGCCCTTGGCCAGCGCGTGCCCGTGCCCGCGGTGGGTGCTGAAGACGACGTCGTCGCTCCGCAAGTGCGCGCACACGCCGGCGGCGATCGCCTCTTCGCCGACATACGTATGGCAGGCCCCGTGAATCAGCCCGCGCTGATGCGATCTCGGCCAAGCTGCTCTTCACAGCGGCGGATCAGGCCATCGAGCGATAGAGCGACAGGAGCGTGCGTCGTCAACTCGAGACGGCTCGAGCACGGTGCCGGGAGTGATGGTTTCGTGTGGTCAATGGTGTCGTCCGATGCGGTCACGATTCACGGGAAGCCAGTAGTGCAGCAGATCGACCACGGTTCTCAAGAGTCAGAATCACCGGCGACGCTGATCACCAGGAAGAAGACGCCGCAACAGGCCGTGCCGATCTGCAGGACGCGCACTGGGCCGCAAGGTCGGCGGCAAGAGCGTGCGGTTGACGTAGAGGGCCTGCAAGGTCGTGAAGCTCAAGGCCAGGTTGCCCAGAACGACGCCGATCTTGGCGATCTGAAGGCGGGCAGCAACCAGAGGATCACCAGGCCGCACACGGCATAGATCGCCATGATGCCATAGTAGATGACACCGTACTTCGCCCCGGCCGAGCCGGTGGGCGTGAGCGCTGGCCGTCCAGATCATGTCGGTCCAGCGTCGGGCAATCTGGTCGCAGACGCTGACCTGGCCGGGAAAGAGGACCAGAAAGCCGCAGAAAAGCGTGGTGAACCAGAAAATCCAGCCGAAGCTCGGGTAACGGTCGGCAATGCCCGGCGCGGTCATCGCCGCGACGCGATCGCCGGTGACGGTGGCGTTGCGGATGAATTCCAGCGACATCATGCACGGCAGCGCCATCCCCAGGATCGAGGCCGCGACCCAGACGCCCTGGTCGCGCATGATGTGCCGCATCCAGCCGCGCCACCGCTCGAGGTTTTGGCCCTCGGGCACGAAGGCCGCGCCGATGTGCGACAGGCCGATCGTCCGGCCCCCGATCGCGCTGGGGATCGCACCGACCTGGGAGCCCATGCCCCATCCTTTGTCGCGCGTGTAGTTGGAAAAGAGGGTGTTGGCCAGTCCGCCCGCACCGGCAATGCCGATGAACGCGACGACCGTCGCCCAATCGAGCGGCGGGCAGCCGCCCGTTTTCACGCCAGTAGCCGACCACGCCCACGTATTCGACGCCCTCGTTTGCCGAGTAGGTTGCTGGAACCGCGCCGCGTACGGCTCGGGAACTTCTTCCAGGCTTGGCATACTCGTTCGTCCCGCGCGAATCGCGGACGCTCAGATCGCGCGGGCCTCCAGACGTGATGATTGACGATCTTGCCTTCGGCCGCCAGGGCTGCGCCCCGATCAGCGGTCTCGACGAAGAAATGGTCAGGTTGAGCAAGGTCTCGGGCTCGGCCAAGAAGCGCGCGGCGGGCGGTCAGGGCGTCGGGAGGCAAATCGCGGCCGGTGCGCAGGTCGTAGACGCCTGCGGCGCCGTCCTTCCATGACCCAGAGATCACCGCTCGGCTCGCCGTCGCGCTCCCACGTGCCGCTGATGCGGTAACGCGCTATACCCCGCTGTTCCTCGAGGCTGAAATGCTGTTCGAGGATGATCGTCTGGCGCGGGCCGGCAAGACGCCGAAACTGAAAAAGCCGGTGCAGACATCGCGGATCACCGGCCACGAGACCATGGTGACGGCGATCAGCGAAAGGTAGCCGAAGACGAGCACGAGCTTGGCCGTCATGATTTTTTCGAGCATTCGGTAGACGGTCCCGCCGAAGACGAGCGGCACGAACGCCAGCAGGAAGACGCCAAATTCGCACGACTTGACCAGCGTTTGATCGACGCCGGTGCGGGGCAGGTGGCCCAGGACGACGGCCGCCAGCGGGATCGCGGCGTTCGAGGCGTTGTACGGCCAGATCGAGGTCATGTCGAGCACGGCGTAGCAGCCCATCCAGAACCGCGGGCCGGGCCAGGTGCGCAAGCCGCCCACGATGACCGGCTCGCCGCAGTAGACGGTGAAGCGCATCATCGTGAGGTTGGAGAAGACCTGGAGGACAATGCTGACAAGTGCCAGCCAGAGCAACGCCGCGCCGTACTGCGCCGTCACAGCCGGTCCGAAGAGCCATTCTCCCGAACCGACGCTGGTCCCGGCCAGCACGATCCCCGGCCCGATCAGGCCGATCCACAGCCGCCAGCCGGCGCGTGGCGGCTCGGGAAGATCGCCCACGTCCCAGGCGGGAAGGTATTTTCCGGCGTCGATCGTCAGGTTGCCGGGTTCGAGTGAGGCCGAGGGCATCGGCCAAGTATCGCAGAAACGACCGTCGATGCAAGACAACGCTTCGACTGCGGCCTGCAACACAGATATCGCGGCCGGTCTGGTACAATCGTTTCGCATGGATCCACACCGCCCGAGGAGCACACGCGCATGATGATTCGAACGTCGTCCGTTTCGCCCGCCGATGGGTTTGCCGGCAATCTTGATCGTTGCAAACGCGCTTCTCGCTGCTCCACGCACGTTGCCGGCGCAGGTGCTCAAAAACGCCCCGATTCCCGCACCGGATGCGCCGCGCAGGATGAAAGTGCCCGAGGGCTTCACAGTCAGCCTGTTTGCCGCCGAGCCCGACGTTGTTCAGCCGATCGCCATGGCGCTCGATCACAAGGGGCGTCTGTGGGTCGTCGAGAATTACTCGTACCCGATCTGGCTGGGAGGCCCGCGCGGCAAGGACCGCATCCTCGTCTTCGAAGACGCCGACGGCGACGGCCGGGCCGAGCGCCGGACGGTCTTTTTCGACAAGGGGACCAACTTCACGGGCATCGAGCTGGGCTTCGGCGGCGTGTGGGTTTGCGCCACGCCCAACCTGCTGTTTTTCCCGGACCGCGACGGCGATCTCAAGCCCGACGGCGAGCCGGTGGTGAAGCTCGACGGCTGGAGCACGACGGCCCAGCACAACATGTTCAATGGACTCAAGTGGGGACCCGACGGCTGGCTCTGGGGCTGCAACGGAATCATATCGGTCTCGGCGGTGGGCAAGCCTGGAACGCCGTCCGACAAACGCGTCGCAATCAACTGCGGCGTGTGGCGCTATCACCCGACTCGCGAGGTATTTGAGGCCGTCGCGCACGGCACCACCAATCCCTGGGGCCTCGACTTCGACGAACTGGGCGAGGCGTTCATCACGAACTGCGTGATTCCCCACCTCTTTCACGTCGTCCCCGGCGCCCATTTCCAGCGAATGTACGGCGAGGACATCTCTCCCTATTCCTACACGCTCATGGAGAGCTGCGCCGACCACCTTCACTGGGCGGGGGGCAACTGGACCGACTCGCGCGACGCCGAAGGCGCGCACGGCGAAGCGGGCGGCGGCCATGCCCACGTCGGCGCGATGATCTACCTGGGCGACAACTGGCCCGACCGCTACCGCAACGGTGTGTTCATGTGCAACATCCACGGCAAGCGCGTCAACCACGACCGCCTCGAGCCGCGCGGGTCGAGCTATGTGGCCAGGCACGAGCCCGACTTCCTCATGGCCAACGACGCCTGGTTCCGGGGCCTCGAACTGAAATATGGGCCCGACGGGTCGGTTTATCTCACCGACTGGTACGATACCGGTGAGTGCCACGAGACCGACGCCGACAACGCGCATCGCGAGAATGGGCGCATCTACACGATTCGCTACGGACCGCCGCGCCCGGTCAAGGTCGACCTGTCGGAACAGGACGACGAGGCGCTTGCTCGGTTGCAGCTTCACAAGAACGACTGGTACGTCCGCACGGCCCGCCGGATGCTACAGGAGCGCGCGGCCGCGGGGAAAGACCTCAGCCGGGCTCACGGTGTCTTGCGCGAAATCCAGCGCACCGGAGTCGAAGTCGGCCGCCAATTGCGCGCGATCTGGCGCTCTATGCCAGCGGAGGCCTTGACGAGCGGGCATGCCGGGCCTTGCTCGCCGACCCGAGCGAGCACGTGCGAGCGTGGGCGGTGAGGCTGCTGGTTGACAAGGGGGTTCCCGAGCCCGCAGCGCTCAAACAGTTCGTCGAGCTGGCCAAGGGCGACCCCAGCCCGAAGGTTCGGCTGAACCTGGCGTCGGCGCTCAACCGGCTGCCGCTCGCGGAGCGCTGGGCGCTCGCCGATGGGCTCGCGGGTCACCGGGAAGACGCCGCCGACCGCGTGCTGCCGCTTTTGATCTGGTATGGGGTCGAGCCACTCGTTCCCGCCGATCTCAAGCGGGCGGCTGGCTGGGCGGCCCAGTGCGCGATCCCGACTTGCGCCAGAATGTCGCTCGCCGAGCGGTGGCGGCAGACGCACCCCACGGCCTGGCGGCCGTGGTGGCGGCGCTCGAGACCGCCGACGGGGCAGCCTGCCTTGACCTCTTGAGCGGCACCCACGAGGGTTTACGGGGGCGCAAACACGTCGACCGTCCGCCGGGCTGGAGCGCCGCCTTCAAACGGCTGGTGGCGGAAAAAAACGCCAACCTGGTCGAGGAGGCTTTGCTCTTGGGCCTCGACTTCGACGAGCCCACGGCCGTGAGCGTGCTGAGCGGAATGGTGCGCGACCGAGAAGCCCCGCGCGTCGTCCGGCAGCGGATGTTGGCGGAGCTGGCGGAACGTCGTGTTCCAAACCTGCTCGACGACCTGTACGTTCTCGTCGACGACCAGGCCTTTCGGGGCCAAGCCCTGCGCGCACTGGCGGCCTACGACGACCCGCGCACCCCCGAGCTGGTCGTGAACCGATACGGCACGTTTTCGGCGGCGGAGCGTGCTGATGCGATCGCCACGCTGGCGGCCCGCCCCAAGTGGGCGCTGGCGCTTTTAGCGGCCGTAGAGCTCGGCAAGGTCCCGCGGCGCGATCTTTCCGTCGCCATCGCCCGCCAGTTGCAAGGGTTCGGCGATCGCAAGATCAACGAGCGGCTCGAGGCGGTTTGGGGCAAGATCCAACCGACATCTCGGGCCAAGGCCTCGCTCGTCGCCAAGTACAAAGCGATGCTCGCTCCGGAACCAGGCGTGTACGCCGACCGTTCGCGCGGTCGAGGCGTTTTTGGCCGCGCGTGTTTGGCGTGTCACAAGCTCTTCGATGCCGGCGGCGACGTGGGGCCCGAGCTCACCGGCTCAGACCGCGCCAACCCCGATTACATTCTTGAAAACGTACTGGATCCGAGCGCAGCCGTCAGCCATGACTACACGGTCACGCAGGTCGCGACGACCGACGGCCGGCTCATTGCCGGCATCATTCGCAGTCAGACCAACCAATCCGTCGTCGTTCAAACGGCCAATGAGCGCATCGTGGTTCCGCGCAGATATCGAGGCCATCAAGCCGTCGACATCGTCGATGATGCCCGAGGGATTGCTCGATCCGCTCACGCCCCAGGAAGTCCGCGACCTGTTTGCATACCTGGCATCGCCCCGGCAAGTTCCGCTGTCGCCGGAGGGGGGCGCTGAGAATCGTCTATCCGAACGACTTGCTGGCGTTCTAGATTACAACTCTGGCGTTACGGACGACCATTTGTCCGTCTTTGGCGCGCGGCGTCAGCGCGGATCTGGTTGAAGATCGCGCCGTTTCGCCACGACCCGGCCCACCCATCCTCCGGCAAGCGCGAACAGGATCGCCAGCGCGCAATGGCTGATTCCCTCGCGGTTGGCCGATCGTAAGTTCAAGATCATCATCGAAGCGGCATCCGTCGGGGGCAGGGCATTACCGGCTGCCACGAAGTCCATGCGAAACATGATCGCCGAGACGATCTCGAGGACGACCGACGTGATGATGCTCCTGTTCACACCATGCTGTGGGCTGGAGGCGGAGCCTGTGGCGATCCAGGGGCCGAACGCGATCAAGAAGTAGGCCCAGCCGGCGACAGCGAAGCCATACCAGAAAGGGCCCAGATACCGGGCCGCGATTGCCGCGTAGACCAGCGCGATGAAGACAACGGTGTAGATCAGCTTGAACCAATCGTTCGACCCGGAGCGCAGACCGGCGAAGATCATCGAGAGAATCACAATCACGCCCAGCAACCCGGCGATCGTAAAACGGCTTCGTCGCATGGATAGCCTCCGGCTCGCCGGCGGTGCGGTAAGTTGGGTTGGTTCCCGTTTCTCGATCCACTTCGGCGACCTGCATTATACGGAGGAGCGCAATGATTGCTTTAGACCCGGCCCTAACGAACTGATTCGATCGGCAGAATCGCTCAAGTTTGCGCAGGCGGATGTTCGATAAGCCCGTTGGCTTTCCAGACCGACTGTGGGAATGCTGCAATGGCTCGTCGCATGCGGGAGTGCACGAATGAAGCACGTTCGTTCCTTCGGTTTTGAAGCTCTCGAAACGAGGATGCTCCTTTCGAGGGGCCATGTTGCGACGGCCCATCACGCCCGTGCGGTTGCGGCGCCGGCGCCTGTGGTGCTTGATGGAACACTAAGTGTTGACAGTGGCGCGGCGGTCGTGGAGATGGATGACGAGGGCGACTCGATCACCGAAACGCCCGTGTCGGGGCAACTCGGCGCATTGGGCGAGGTCCACGGCGTCTGGGATGAGACATTCGACGAATACGGCGACTACCTGGGGCCCGACACGATCGAGCTTCATAATGCGAAGGGCACGATCGTCATCGGATTCAACGACCAAGCCGAGATGCACGTGCATAAGGTCGCGCACGGCTCGGTGTCATACGAGTATGCCCAGCGCTTCATTACCGGCGCAGGTGCGTACGCACGGGCATCGGAAACGGGAACAATCGATCTCGTCACCGACACCCCGCGGACGAGCATCCAGAGTATGGAGATTCAGACCGGCAAGTCGTAACTTCAATCCAATCGAAATGCGGTTCAGGAATGTCTCTGGGGCTGTTTCAGAGCGGGGGCTGGTTGGAGCAACTCCGCCGCGGCCAGTTCCGAGCGCGCAACGGCAGCCGCCTGCTTCACGATTCGCGACTCCACCGCGAGGGCCTGGTTGAGCGCGCACTGAGGATGAATGCCCGCCAGCGAATACACGGCTCGGTTGCATACCGGACAACGTTTGCGATCGGGATCGATAATCGGCGCGTGGCGGTACTTGGGAAACATGGTTGCCGCTGTTCTATTGTGAAAGAGAGTAGCCTTCCGCCGCCCTAGTCGCGGCGGTGAAGGCCTGGTCGATCAAGGAGCCCGTCGCCGGGCTCCTTGATCAGGGCGAGAGATTCGCCGATCAATAGCGACGACCGCCGCCGCCACCATAACCACCACGACCGCCGCCGCCACCACCGCCGCCGCCACCGCCGTAACCGCCGCTGCGCGGCTCTCGGGGCTTGGCTTCGTTGACGGTGAGACGACGCCCGTCGTGCTCTTGATCGTGGAGCCCCTGGATCGCGGCCTGCGCCTGGGCGTCGGTGTCCATCTCGACAAAGCCAAAGCCCTTGCTTCGGCCCGATTCACGGTCCTGAATGACCTGGGCGCTCTGGACCGTGCCGAACTTGCTGAACCATTCCTCGAGGTCGGCGCTCGTGACGGAGTACGTCAAATTTCCAACATACAATTTCTTTCCCACTGGTGATCTCCGTGTGGCAAAGATGTTTCGGCCCGTCGCATGCTTTCTGGGCCGATGAGAAAGGGGCACACCAAGGAGCCCAGTCGGTGGGAAAGGCGAGAGGGGAAAGCGGAAAGTGATTCGAGGAGAATCGCGATTGCTTACTCGGTCGTCAGACCCAACAAATAAAGTTTAGCGAAGAATGATGAAACAAGAAATAGCAAATCGATCGAGATTGGGCGGCTTACCCCAGGGCGTTGCCGTGGGCTGGGCCCCCGCCCCAGCTACGCTGTGGGCCCGGCCCCATCGGGGCGCTCCTGAAAGTGCCCAGCATCAAAAGACCCAGGCAGGGCCCGGATGAAACGCCGTGCGCTTGCCGCCGCTCTTTAGCCCAGCAGCCGGCGGAGCGAGCGGATGATGTAGGCGTTCTCCGGCCGGTTGCGGGCGGCGATCCGGACGAACTTGCCGCTCTCGAGCCCCTTCTTGTCGTCGCAGGTGCGCGTGTAGATCCCGCGGCGAATCAACAACCGGCAGACGAGCTCTTCGGCACTCAAGCCGCCGCGGAGCTCGACCAAGGCGAAATTGGCGAAGGTCGGGTAAACATGCAGGCCGTCGATCTTGGCCAGGGCAGCGAAAAAGCGCCGCGAGTTGCGGATGAAGCGGATGCGCTCCCGCTCATACTGGACCTGGAAATCGAGCCGCGAGTACAGGTCGAAGAAATACTCGGCCAGGCCCGACGAGTTCCAGAGATAGCCGTTGTCGAGCAGCGTTCGCACCCGGTCAGGGCGCCATCACCGCGTAACCGGCCCGAATGCCGGCCACGCCGAAATCCTTGGACATGCTCTTGACGACCATCAGGTTCGGGAATCGGCCGACCTCGTCGGCGATGCTCTGATACGAGTAATCGTCGCCTTCGCAGGCGAAGTGAATGAAGCTCTCGTCGACGATGACGTTGGGTCACACTCGAGAGCTCCTCGAGCATCCGCCGCATCACCGACGTGCGGTATGTAGCCGCCGTCGGGATTATTGGGGTTGATCAGCACGACCGTGTCGGGCCGTTCGCGGCGCACCAGCTCGAGGTAAGCGTGCGGGTCGAAGTCGGAAGTTGTCTTCCTTGCCGCAGCACGTTGTAGACGACCTGGGTGTCCGGGCCGAGCGAACTCGTAATAGGGCGAGAACGTCGGGAGATTGACCAGGATCTTGTCGCCGGTGAACCGGTGAAGGACCGCCTGGATGATCTCGGCCGCCCCGTTGCCGACGAAGATCGATCGCGGGGTCGAGCTCGAGCACGCGGCCCAGCTTGGCCGCGATCACGCGGGTTCTGCGACGGGTACAGTTCCAGCAGGAACCGCAGCTTCCTGGGCCGGATCACTTCTCGGTGGAAGTGCATCAAGAAGAGCTTGGTCGCGTACGGGTTGGACAGGAAGCAGGCATCGACCTTGAGCCGGAGCTCGGGGATGAGCTTGGCCAGCGTCCACGCACTGGGAGAGTGCGTGCCCGCCTCTTTCTTGAGTCGCTTGATTCGTTCGACCAGGGCGAGCTCGCGCGGGCTCAGTGCCACCGCGCCCAAGCGACCTGCCGTCGCTGCTGCTCCAGCCACCGTGCCGAGACCCCCAGATCGAACGGCTTGAACTTCAAGCCTGGCTGACGAGGACGCTGTTGAACAATCACTACAACCTCGGCGATCTGCACGACCGCTCGCCGAATACCGATCGGTGGTCTCGGCTGTTCATTTGAACTCAACGGCTATTTCATGGATTCTTAGCATCGTAGGACGACAAGGCCGGGAAGCAAGGACCCAGTGCCCGCAACGAGGTCGAGCCAGTTCACTTTTTGGGACTGGCAAGGCGAAACTGGGCCCGAAACGATGACATGCGGCAGAACCAAGGATACAACACTTTCCCAGACGACTGCGCGAGGTCGAATCATGAGCGAGCGGATTGTTTTGCGGACCGGCGAGGCCTTGGTCGAGGGTTCGGAGGATTATCTGTGCGCCGAGCCCGAGGTCGTGATCGGCGAGCTGGATGGTCCTGTGGGGCACGCGCTCGCCAACCTGATCGGCGATCAGGTCAAGGGGCACACCCGCGTCTTCGCGATCTTGAGCAGCGACGTCCAGGTTCGGCCGGCGACCGTGATGGTGAGCAAGGTGACGGTCAAGAGTCACAAGTACACCAACATCTTGATGGGAACGGTCCAGGCGGCGATCGCCCACGGCGTGCTCGACGCGGTTCGCGCCGGCGACATCCCCAAGGACAAGGTCAACGACCTGGGGATCATCTACTCGGTCTGGCTCGATCCCTCGGTCACCGACGTCGAGGCGGTCGACCACAAGGCACTCTTCGACGTGCATCGCGAGGCGACCGCCAAGGTCATCAAGAAGGCGATGAAGCAGGAACCGACGATCGACTGGCTGCTCGCCAATCAGAACAAGGTCCAGCATTATTTTCACGAGCTGGGGCTCAAGGGGGAGCTTTGAAACGGCGACGAGCGCACCACAACCGGCCCGGGCGATTACGTAAGCCGCGGCTTGACCGGCCTTCCCTCGCGGCCCGACTGATAGATCGCCTGGAAGAGCGCCACGACCCGGCGGCCGTCGTCGCCGGTCACGAGCGGCGGTCGATCGTCGATGACCGCCCTCAAG
The DNA here is from genome assembly GCA_963830625.1 of uncultured Isosphaeraceae bacterium. GTDB lineage: Bacteria > Planctomycetota > Planctomycetia > Isosphaerales > Isosphaeraceae > CAWHMZ01. The sequence continues at coordinate 579,893 of CAWHMZ010000012.1, forward strand.
AAATCCTGAATCTGAAGCGCGTGATAATGGTTGACGGCGTCGATCGTCTCGAAAGCAAGCCCGGTCCTCGGCCTGAAACTGCGCGAGCTGGTCTTCCTCGCCGGGGATTGTCCAGAGGTCGTTCCAGGGCGGTTCGGCGATCGCCGTCATGCCGGCGATGAACGTCGCCCCGCGATCGGTCTCGACGCCGACGGATGCACCATTCGATCCATGAATGTGCACCTTGGTGTAAATTCCCGGCTTCTGCGCCAGGCTCGAGACGATCGAGCCCAGCCCGCCGCTGCTGGAACCGCAGGATCGCGACGGCGGTGTCTTCGACTTCGACCGACGGGATGGTTGAGGTTGGCCCAGTAGCCGCTGACCTCGGCGACTGCGTCGTCCATGAGCCACTGGAGCAGGTCGATCATGTGCGGCGACTGGTTGACGAGCACGCCGCCTCCTTCGGTGTCCCAGCGCCCGCGCCAGGGGTCGGATTGGTAGTAGGCCGGGTCGCGCCAGCTATACATCATGAACACGCCGAGCACGGGCCGGCCGATCTTGCCGGCGTCGATCGCGGCCCTCATGCGGAGAACCGGCTCGTACCAGCGGCGCTGGCTGATCACGCCGAGCTTGGTTCCGCTCGCCGCGCCGCCGCGAGCATGCGATCGCAATCTTCGAGGCTGGCGGCCAGCGGTTTCTCGACCAGCACGTGCACGCCCGCCTCGGCCGCGCGGACCGCCGGCTCGGCGTGCAGCGGATGCGGCGTGGCGATGCAGACGGCCTGGACGCCGCGCTTCGGCGAGCATCGCCGCAACGTCGTGATAAGGCTTGACGCCGAAGGCCGCGCCCAAATGCAGCGGCACGTTGCAAGTCGACGTCGCAGGCCGCCACAAATTCCGATTCGGCCAGCGCGCCAGTGCCCGGGCATGGATCTGACCGACCTTGCCGCAGCCGACCAGCGCGGTTCGCACACGGTTCATCGCGAGTCCTCAATCCGGAAAGTAAATCGCGGCTCATCCGCCGCAGGAAGGCCAGCGACTCGGCCATCTCGTCCATTCCGTTCATGCCGTCTTCGATGCTGACCCAGCCGCGTAGTGGTGCTCGGCCAGGATGCGGAAGATCGACGTGGTAGTCGTTGAGGCCCTTGCCGGTCACGCCATGGCGGAGGTTGGGCGAATAGCCGAGCGTGCCGTCGGTCTGCCGGAGATCGTCGAGCGTCGTCCCTTCGGCCAGGTAGCGGTCGCTGGCGTGCATGCTGACCACTCGGTCGGCGACAGCTCGCAAGAGCTCGATCGGGTCGTCACCGGCGACGATCGCGTTCGAGGGTCGTACTGCACGCCGAAATGATCGCGGTCGGCGATCGCCGCGACCAGCTCGAGGAACACGTCCATCTTCTGGGCGAACTCGGGATACTTCCAGAAGCTGTCCTTGTAGTGGTTTTCGAGACCCAGGACGACGTCGTGCTCACGGGCGGCCGGCAGGACCTGGTTGATGCACTCGACGACCCAGTCGAGCCCCTGGCGGCGGCTGACCTCGGGATAGCGCTGGCCGGAGAGCACGCGGCAGACCGTCCGCGGCCCGCCGAGCCGCCGCGCGACTTCGATCAGCGTCGACTTCGCGATCGACTGCGCGCTTGCGGCGCATCGGGGTCCGGGTTGGTGAAATCGGGCGAGCAGCAGAGCATCGGCATCGCGAAGCCGGCCGAGTGAATCGCCTCGCCGACCTGGTCGAGATAGTCGGCTCGAGACTGGTGAAGAACCCGTCATACATCTCCAGGCCGTCGGCATCGAGCGACGCGGGCCATCTCGATCCACTCGAAGACCGACATCGTCTTGTCGCCGGCGATCTGGTCGATGTAGCACTTGGGAAACGCCGAGATCTTCAGGGGCATGGCCTGTGTCTCCTTTCGCTCCGCGACAAGGACGTTCATTTCGCGGAGCGAAAGACGACTCTTTCGGCGAGTCGGTTCTTGCGCGATTTCGTTACGCGCAGTTGCAGGGACATTCTACCAGCGTGGTCGCCTCACCGACTTGTTAGCTCGCAGCCCTCAGCTCGAGTTGCCGGTAGGCCGGCTCTGACACTAGAATCACTTCATGGACGGATGCGACTCGATCCGCATGATGGACCATCGAGCGCGGCCAGTGGAGCTGCGCAGCGCTGATTCACCTCGGTTCGTTCAGGCTGGCTGCTCGCTTGGAGCATGTCTCGTTTGTTCTGGCCAACCTGCGCGTGCCCAGGAGCCAGGCCCGGCAGCAAAGCCGCGCGCCGGACAAGTTATCCGCGGACCAATCTGGCCACCGGCTACGAAGTCAATGCCTTCCTGGCCGGCGCGTCCCAAGGAACTGATGTGGGGAGCGCTCGCCGGAATCGCGATCGACCCCTCGGAGCAAATCTGGACGTTCAACCGCGGCGCAGTGCCCGTGCAGGTCTATACGGCCGCCGGCGAGCTGGTGCGCTCGTGGGGCCAAGGGCCAGTTCACGCGAGCCGCACCAGGTGCGCATCGACCGCGAGGGGAACGTCTGGCTGGTCGACAGCGGGTTGCATGTCGTACGCAAGTTTACGCCGTGCCGGCAAGCTGCTCATGACTTTCGGCACGGCAGGAGAACCGGGTGAAGACTCGACCCACTTCAATCGCCCGACCGACGTGGCGATCGCACCGAGCGGCGAGGTTTTTGTCACGGACGGCTACGGCAACAACCGCGTCGTGCACTTCGACGAGCAGCGGACAGTTTGTCGAAGAACTGGGGCGGGCTTGGCTGGCGGCGCGGCGAATTCAGCCTGCCCCATTCAATCGCTCTCGACTCACGGGGTCGGCTCTACGTGGCCGACCGCAACAATGCGCGGGTGCAAGTCTTTGATCAGGCCGGCCGCTGCACTGGCCGAATGGCGCGACCTCTTGGTCCCCTGGCATATCGTGATTACCGAGCGCGACGAGATTTATGTCTGCGGCTCGTCGCCCATGCGCTGGCCGCGGCTGCCGATTCCGGGTATGGTTGTGGGCATGCCGCCCAAGGACCAGCTCGTCATGGTTTTCACACCCGACGGCCGCGTCGTTCGCCTGGCGATGTTTGCCAAGGGCCAGCATTCGGGCGAGCTCGACTGGGTTCACGCGATGGCCGTCGACGCCAGCGGCAACCTGTACCTGGGCGACATCCAGGGTAAGCGAGCCCAGAAGTTCCTCAGGGTTGCGCCTGCCGACAAAGAAGGTGAAATCGCCGACAAGAGCCTTCCCAAGCGCGACGAACCCGTCGAGCGCGCGGGCAAGCCTTGATTGCGAGAGCGCGCTCTTCGCCGGTACCATGTCGTTAGCCGCTGGTTTGGTTTGCACTTCGTCGTATCCGTGGCCTGGCAGACAGGAGACCGGCAATGGCACCTCCGCTGCCGAAAGCACGCGCGAGTCGGTGCGCTTTGCGAGCGCTCTTGAGACCCGTCGTTCTCACCTCGGTTGCCGCGTTGAGCTTGGCGCTTGAGTCGAACCCCGCCCGTGGCCAGCCGGCGCCGCTGCGCGGCCCCGAACCGGCAAAAGCTGGCGCTGCGAATGCTGTGCAGCCGTTGCCGCCGGATGGCCTGAACCTCGAGGACGCGGTTCTCCGATTTCTGGCCGACAACCTCGAGCTGCGGGCGATGCGCGACGAGATCGCCATGGCCCAGGCAGACGTCGTCGCCGCCGGCCAGATGCCTCAGGCTGCTTTGCACATCAAAATCGGGGCCAAGGGAATCGAGCACACGGTCGCGCAGCCGTGGGAACTGCCCTTCAGGCGCTGGATTGATATGCTGCAGGCCCGCACGATCAAGACCATGAGGGAGGCGTAGTTTGAGAATGCCGTAAGGGCCTCGCTCGCGCCGCTTGGCCAGATCACGATTCGCCGGTGGGTGGAGGGCTCGCACGACGCGAGACACAAGAAGGAGAAAAATCGATCTTCGACTATCTCACGAGCCAAAACCAGTACAGCGAGACGATTGCAAAGTATTCCGAAGCGGTGGTCGCACTGCGGCGGAGCATGCTGGACTTGAACACGGCCGTGGGCAAACGGGTCATGCCGTGAGCGGGTAGGCGCAAGGCCGGCGGCGCGAGGCGCCCCCAAGAGCGCCTCGCGCCTTCGCTCGCCCTCCGATTGAAATCTGGTACAAGAGCGACGAGCGGCGCCGGTATCTCGTTACGGCTGGGTTCGTGGCGCAGGCGCACCGGGAGTGACCGCCGAAGGCGCGGTCCCCTGGATGGGCGCGGGGCTTGCCACCGGCGCATGGTTCGCGCCGGCGCTTTGGTTCTCATTCAGCTTGTCTGAGAGCGAGTTAGGTGGTTCAGCCACGCGAAGACGCGCGAGCTGGTCGATCAAGATTTGCTCGGCCCTCCTGAGCTCATCCATGCTGATCTGGTTGTCGCCGTTCGCGTCGAAGACGCGGAAGACCGCATGCGCGGGCACCGCGATGAACTTGTCATACTCGTCGACGCTCAGGGCGCCATTTCGATCGAGGTCAGCCGCCTGAAATGCGGTCTGGACCGCCGAATTGACGATCTCGCCAACGGCAGCGTTGAGTTCATAAGGGCTGAGCCGGCCGTCCTGATTGGTGTCGGCTGTAATAAAAAGTGCCTGCACCATCGTCTGAACGCCCTGCTTCAGCTCGGAAGCCTCGATCTTCTGGTCATGATTGGTGTCGAGCAGATCGCCGATGGTTTTCATCGGGTCGGCCGCCAAGTTCTGCACGGCGTGTCCGGGGTCGCTGCTGTTGGCTCCCGGGGCGGCGCCTTGCACGTTGGTCGCCTGCACATTGCCTCGCCCCGTGGGGTCCGGCGCTTTGACGCGCTCGACGATAAGCTTGAGCAAAGGTTGCTGTGCGAAAAGTGACTCGCGCGCTTGCCGCGCTCGTCGGCGCTCAGCACACCGTCGCCGTTGGTGTCGGCGCGAAAGAAGAAACCGCCGACCAACAAGTTGCCGGCGTCGACCGCCTCTTGCTGGCTGATCTGACCGTCGTTGTTGGTGTCGGCAAGCTTGAACAGCAGCTTGGCCGTGTCTTGCACGTCGGAAATGCTTTTGATTGGGCCGGGTAGCACCTTCTTGTTTGGCTCGTCGCCAGCGAGCACCGAACCGGCCAGTCCCAGGCCGATCGCTCCACTCGCCAAGATACGCTTTAGCATCGATCTGTCCTCCTTTTTGGTCATCGCCACTCGTGGATGCTGCGTCTTCCTGCTGAAAACCACCGGCAGCTTGGCGAACCCAATCACGCGATCGGGCCGCGCTCTCATCCCTGGCTGCCTCTATCGGGACGATTGCTGTGCAACCGAGATGCCGCGCCGGGCGCCAAATGGCCAAAAGGCACGGCCCCGATATGAGCCGAACGATTTGTACACGGAGACCGCGATGGGTTCTGCGCGCCGACCTTCCACCTCGCGCAGGTGCGCTGCGCAAAAACGGAAAATCGCCGGGAGACTGCCCGCTGAGCGTTTCGCCGCGGGGCTTTTGTCTATTTGCATGCTTTCAAGAACGCGACCAGGTCGGCGAGCTCTTGCGGGCTGAGTTGCTGGTCGAGGCCTGCGGGCATGATCGACACGGTGCTGGGCCGCATCTCGTCGATCTCGCGGCGCGCGATTCGCGCTTCCTGATTGATGCCGGTGGCAAGCACGATCTCATCGGCGGTCTCGCCGCGGAGCAGGCCGTTATAGACCTTGCCGTTGCTGGTGGCAATCGCGATCGGCTCGAAGCTGCGCACCAAGCTGGCGCTCGGGAACACGATCGCCTCGAGCAAGTCGCGGTCGGTGCGGACAGTGCCGATCTTGGTGAGGTCGGGGCCGACGTTGCCGCCGCGATAACCGATCGCGTGGCACGAATAACAGCCTGCCTTTTCGCTATGGAAGACTTGCTGGCCGCGGCGCACGTCGCCGGTCGAGAGCACCGTCGCGAGCTGATCCAACTGGGCTTTTTGCTTGGCCAGATCGACATTGAGCCGGGCGTAGAGCGCCTCGGCTTGCTTCTTGACCGCGGGACCATACTTGGCGAGGTGGCTCTTGAGCGCATCGACTCGCAAGCTGCCCAGCACCGGTGAATCGGCCAGGGCGCTCGTGAGCTTCAGGCCGAGCGCTTCGTCGGTGGACTGCTCGAAGGCGACGAGGAGCCGGTCGACCTCGAGCGGTAGGGCGGTCCGAAGCGCGTCGACCAGGCGGCCAAGCTGAGGCGCGGTGAGACGTGCTCGCGCCAGCACGTCGGCGGCGGTCGTGCGGATACCGACGGTTTGTTCGCGGTCGAGCGATTTCAACAGGAAAGCAAAGGCTGCGTCGTCGGTGCGGCCGAGACCACCCGGCACGGCGGCCAGCGCCGCCAAGCGCAGGTCGGCGGGTAGGGCGGCGTCGGCCGCGATCGTAAGCAAGGGACCGGCCAGCTCGCCAGCGCGGTTCGCGCGACAGCGGCAGCGTGCGCGCCGTTGCCACGGCCTGCGGCCATAGCGCTCTGCCGGCGGCTCCGTCACCGAGAACGGTTGCGAGCGCCTTGATCCACGGCTTCGGCAGGTCGCCGGCCTTGAGCCCCGAGTAGGCCATGGCCTGCAGCGCCGACCGTCGCGCCGCCAAGGGGGCGGCGCCCTCGGCAAGGCGCGATGCCAGCAGCTCCTGGATCGGAGCGGCCTCGGAAAGCCGCCCCAGTTGGCGCTCGAGCTCGGTGCGCTCGGCTGCCGTCAGAAGAGCGCGATTGAGCCGATCGCCGAGCACACCGGCCAATGCTCCAGCCCATTCGCGGTGCCGGCCAATGATCCACGACGCGGTCTCCTTGAGCTCGACGTCGCGAGAGGCAAGCAGGCCGGCGACGAACTGGGGATCGAGCCGGCCCCAGTTCATCTGGTCGAGCGCGACCATGCGCGGCTCTCACGGTGGGCGGATTGCTGCTGGATAGCCCCGCCGCGGTCCGTCCCGGGTCGGCGATCTCGATCAGTGCATAAGTCACAGAATGGCTGATCAAGCGGTCGGGGTTGCGACCGGCAGCGAGCAGGAGTGCGGGCACGGCCGCCGGGTCGCCGATGCGCCCGAGGGCCTCGGCCGCGGCCCTGCGGTTGTAGAGCGACGACGAGTCGAGCAATCGAACCAAGAGCGGCAGAGCCTCTCGGTCGCGCCAGATGCTCGTCGCGTGGATCGCGGCTTGGCGAACGGTCTCATCGGCGCTAGACAGGAACGCTCGGACCTGGTCGCGGGCCTGGGGACGATCGATGCGCACCGCTGTCCAGACGGCGCTATTGCGCCAGCGCGGGGCCAACTCGCTCGCGGCAGCCTTGCGGATCGCTTCCAGTACGAGGCCGCTCCCGGCATTGGCGGCGAGCGCCTGGGTCGCGAGCTTCCGCACCGCGGGCCGGCGATCGCCGAGCAAGGCTACGACTCGCTCCACGCCAGCGGGCGTGTTTGGGCTGCCGGCATCAGCGACGAGTGCCTTCAGCCTGCGCGAATCGCCCGCGTAAGGCACCCCGCGGCGCGTGACGCGATAGATCGCCCCCAGCACATCGGGCTTGTGAAGCTGCGAGGTCGGACAACACAGTTTGTACCAGCCGCCGGTATCGACCACGATCAGGCCGCCGTCGGCGTCTTCGATCACGTCGGTTGGGTGAAAGTCGATGTCGGGGCTGGCGACGAAGTCTTCGTCTTTGGTGGCGTAAGTCGCCCCGGTGGGCAAGAAGGACGTGCCGGCTCACCTTGTGGAGATTGAAGTAGCACGCAAACAGGTTGTCTTGATAGGCCTCGCCGAACGCGTCGGACTCTAGCGGGTCAGCCCGCAGGGCGCGGCCGGGCCCATGTGCAGGAGCACCGGCATCACGTCGGGGCCGGTCCATTTGTGGACGGGCTCGAAGATCGGGTCGTGCACCTTGCCGTAGATGCCACCGTAGATCGCGTGGATCAGGCCGTCGCGCTGGCCGCCGCCGGGATGCACGAAAAACGTGGTCGTGAAGATGCGCTCGCCGCCCGTCGTGAACACGACGTCGACCGGGTTGTCCATGCCGCCGGTCATGACCGGCTCGATGCCGGTTCCGTCGGGCCGGCACCGGAAGATGTGGGCGGCGCGGGTCACGAACGGCAGACTTGCCAGGCCGCTCGTACGTCTGCCGGGCGAATGCTCCCTTGCACCAGTAAATCCAGCCGTCGGGGCCGAGCGTAGGGCCCGTGCAGGTCGTTGGCGCAGCCGGTGAGCGTCTTGCCCTGGAACCATTCGGCACGCTCGTCGGCCACGCCGTCGCCGTCGGTGTCGGTCAGCTTCCAGATGGAAGGAGGCGCGGCCACGTAGAGCGAGCCGTCGTGCCACATGGTTCCTTCGGGAAACATCATCTTGTCGGCGAACACCGTCGCGCGTGTCGAACGTGCCGTCGCCGTCGGTGTCTTCCAGCCGCACGATTCGATGGGGACTGCTCGGCCAGTTGTTTTTGCACGTTGTCATTGGAGCCGGACGAGTCGGCGACGTACAGCCGCCCTTCGTCGTCGAATGCGGCGGTGATCGGCCGCTCGACGAGCGGCGGGCCGGCGACCCGCTCGATCGCAAAGCCGTCGGGAATCACGAACGTGCGGTCCCCAAGCTTTGCCTCGCCCGCGCACGCGAGCGTTGCCGGAAACGCCAGGGAAAGGACGACTGCAAGCACGCGGCGCCGCTTGACCGATAACATCATGGGATGGAGCCCTCCGCCCAGCACATCGCAAACCAGATCGCCGCATCGGGGCGGGCACTCCAGTTCTTTAACGAGCTGATGCCTTGATCGAACAACTCATCCTCGATTCCAGCTGTCGCCAGGATGAGGCCACGTGCTCCCTCGAGAATCTTCGCGAGGTTGTCGCCGATCATCGGTGAGACCGCCGGACCATCACCACGAACCCAGAAGCGCGGCAGGACCGGCTGCCGCACTTCCGAGGCTATCTGCCCGCGTGGAGCGCTTGCAAGGCAGCAAGCGCCCCGCTCGCGTGCCTCGCGGGCAAGAATTGCGACGAAAAGATGTGCCGAATCACGCCTTCTTTGTCGATGAGATATGTAGTGCGTCCGGGAAAAAGCCCGAACGTCTTGGGCACACGGTAGAGCGCCCGCACGGCACCGTCGTGGTCGCTGACCAGGATAAACGGCAGCCGGAGCCGCTTGGCGAACCGGCTGTGCGACTGGGACGAGTCGGCGCTGACGCCGATCACTTCGGCGCCGGCCTGGCGCAAGGCGTCGTAACTGTCGCGAAAGGAGCACGCCTGCGCCGTACAGACCGGTGAGTTGTCCATGGGGTAAAAAAACAGCACCACCTCGGACCGGCCTCGAAAGTCCGAAAGCCGCACCAGCTCGCCGCCGGCGGCAGGCAGGCTGAAGTCCGGCGCCGGGTCGCCCACCCTGAGTTCATTGGTTTCCGGCACGGAATTCGCTCACTTTGAGTTTTTTCGGAGACGGCGCGTCACAACCCGGCCATCAGGGGAGTTGAATGAGTAGGGAAAATTGAGGGAGACAAATCTCCAAAGATCACCTATTCTTCGAGAAGAGCACCGCTCGTTTGCCTGGCGGCCCTGATTCCAAGGATGTCTGGGGTCCAGCGAGGCGAACCTGACGGGGCGAACCATCGAAGAACTGATGGGACCAGCACCCTCGCGTGCGGCTGTGGAGCTGGTTCTCGCCTAACCGTGCCGCGCGGGAAAGGGCGCATCAAAACCGCTTTTCACGCGTACCAACCCGAGTCGGCTCGACCTCCCGCAGGGTGCGAGTCAAGCGTGGCGCGCAAGAGCGAGTTTCGTCGTCGCTCTCTGGTGGTTCCGCCCTCTGGGTTCGCTTCGCCTTAATTCGTAGGAGGCGATCCGTCATGCGACAGGTTGGAGATACACTCGTCTGGTTTGGCCTGATGCTGGTGGTTGCGGCCGTGATTTATTTCACGCCCCGCCTCGCAAATTATGTCACGGCCGCCACCACGGAACGTGGTCGAACTCCCGAGAGTGTTCACTCGATGGTACTGGCACCCGACGACGCGATTGAGCCGGGGCTGTAAGGCGACCGGTTAGCCTTTCAAGAAGGCGATCGCGTCGCCAGTGCGCTTGAAGAGATCGTCGACCTGATCGGTAGACTCGAAGCCGATGATGAACGCGTTTACCGTGCCGAGCCCCAGGACGTAGCGCAGACTCGCGTCTTTGCGCTCGGACGTGTTGATCTGGCCTTCTCCCAAGATCTTCATGCCGATGATGCCCTTGCCGGCGTTGTGCATTTCCTCGAGCACCGAGGCCACCTCATCGGGCTTGCGGTCGTCCATGATGAGCCCCTCGGGATTGATGCGCGCCAGGTCGACGTCGACGAACGGGGTCTTGGCCGAGGTGCGCAGCGGGTCCATGCCATGACAGCTAGTGCCGTGCGCGCGAATGATCTTTTGCTCCTTGGCCTCCATCAGGTATTGCATCGAGCCCTCGTGATCGTGGGGCCAGCCTGTTTTCTGCATGCAATGCAAGAGCACGATATCGATGTAGTCGACGCCGAGCTCGAGTCGGTAGCGCTCGATGTGGCTCTTGGCGTCGGCAAAATTGGTCGCGTGCGTCTTGGTCTGGATGGCGTACTGGTCGCGAGGGATGCCCTTGAGTGCTTCTCTGAGATAGACGTGCGACCCGTACTGGTCGGCGACGTCGAAGAAGCGCACGCCGTGGTCGAAGGCGTAACGGACGACGCCGGCAAACTGCTTGACGCCCAACCGCGTCTGGTTGCTGGCCTGGCCGTTGCCGTGGCTGCCGGTTCCCATGCCCACCAGCGACACCTTGACGCCGCTTTTTCCCAGGGCGACCAGATCAGTGGGGCTGCCCGGAAGCGCGGGGCGCCGCCCAGAGCGCACCGAGAGCCGTCGGCGCAGCCGTCGCCGCGGCCAGCACGGCCGCCCCGGAAACCGCGGAATGGGTCAGAAAATCGCGGCGAGAAACGGCGCGTGTCATGATGTGAGTCTCCCCAGTGTGAACGCACAGAAGAACAGGCCGGGTTGATCGCTCGTGCAGCCAATCGCGGGCGCACTTCCACGCAGGTGACCGCGGGCGCGCCAATCGCTTCCGATTCTATCCGGCATCGTACCCTGCTACCATATTTTGGATTTTCGATTTTGGATTTTCGAACAGGGTGCACAGTCTAGACTCCAGCGGGCTGCGCCAATCCGGAGTCCAAAATCGAAAATCCAAAATGGCGGAGGGCTTTGCGGCGTGTTCACGGGCCTTGTCGAAGGAATGGGGATCGTGGAGCGGATCGCGCGCGAGGAGGACGGCCGGCGCCTGACGATTCGATGGCCCGACCTTTCCCCGCGTGACCCGCTTGCGCTGGGCGAGAGCGTGTCCATAAGCGGCTGCTGCCTGACGGTGGTGGCCGCTGCCGGCGAGGTGTTTGCGGTGCAGGCCGGGCCGGAAACGCTGCTGCGCACCACCTTGGGCGACCGCAAAACCGGCGATCGCATCAATTTGGAACGCGCGCTTGTAGTCGGAGACCGTCTCGGGGGACACTTCGTGCAGGGTCACATCGACACGACTGCCGTGCTCCGCGAGCGGCGAACTGAAGGCGAGTGGGAGTTCCTGGTCTTTGGAATCGACGCAAGCTGGGCCGAGCTCATGGTGTACAAGGGCTCGGTTGCCGTTGACGGTGTGAGCCTCACGCTCGTGGACGTCGGTCACGACTGGTTCTCGATCATGCTCATTCCTCATACCTCGGCCGTGACGACCCTGGGCGTCATCGCGGCGGGGGAGCGGGTGAACATCGAGGTGGACATTCTGGCCAAGTACGTGCGGAAACTCTCCTCAGGTGGGAGGCCCGCGGCTCCGTGATGCCGATTCGCCAAACCCAGTCGTACCTGAGAGGACTGTTTGCCGAGCGGGGAATCGTGCCCCAGCGCCGGCTCGGCCAGAATTTCTTGGTCGATTTGAACATTCATGACCTGATCGTGAACGCGGCCGAGGTCGGTCGCGACGACGTCGTGCTGGAGGTTGGCTCGGGCACCGGGGCGCTGACTTTGCTCTTGGCGGGCAGGGGGGCGACGGTCGTGGCCGTCGACGTCGACCCGGCGATGGCCAGGCTCACGTCCGACGCGGTCGCAGCCTTGGCGAGCGTACGCGTGCTACAGTGCGATGCGCTCGCGGGCAAGCACACCTTGAACCCGTTGGTGCTTGACGCCGTGCAGGCGGGACTGGCCGCCGGCCCGAAGCGACACTTCAAAATCGTCGCGAACCTGCCCTACCAGGTGGCGACCCCGGTGATCAGCAACTTCCTCGTTCATCCCGACCTCACGCCCGAGCTCATGATCCTGACCATTCAGCACGAGCTGGCCGAGCGGCTGTGCGCTGCTCCGGGCGGCGCGGCCTACGGCGCAGTATCGGTGGTGGTGCAGGCGCTGGCCGACGTGTCGATTTTGCGCTCGCTGCCGCCGTCGGTCTTCTGGCCGCGGCCCAAGGTCGACTCGGCGGTCGTCGCCATTCGAGCCAATGCCGCCAAGCGCGCGGCGGTCTGCGACGTCGCCTGGTTTCACGGGCTGGTGCGCAAGGTGTTCTTGCATCGCCGTAAATACCTCAGGCACGCCCTGGCCGGCATCTGGCGCAACTTGTGGAGCAAGGCCGAGGTCGATGCGTGGCTCGAGTCGCAGGGCTATAGCGGCCAGCTCCGCGCCGAGCGGCTCGATTATGAAGAGTTTCGCGAGCTGGCGGCGGCCCTGCGCCGGCGGTGGGGTGGAACGCTTGGCGATGCGGCAGGCTCGGTCGCCGAAGACGTTGAAGAGCCAGGAACTGGGCTCGGGGCGGAAGACTGAGCCAGACCACTCTTGCGTGGTCGAAGAATTCAGAACCAAGAATGGCACTTTTCAGTTTTGACTGTTTGCTTGCGGCGCCGGTTCGGCCGGCTTGTGGGGCGTGGGGCCAGGAGAAAGGATCTTGGGACGCGGGTGTCGGCTGTTGCTAGGTGAGCGACCCGCACGTGCCAAAGACTCAAGCGCGGCGGTGCCTTCGTTCCAAATCGTCGCGAGAATCGTGACTGCAATGTCGGGTTGGGCACGAGCCCGGGCAACCTGCTGATCGAGCTCGATGCGCAGCACCCTGAGCTGCGCGACGCTGAAATTCCCCGAGCCTACGACTGCCAAGAGCATCGCGCGGGTCTGGTGCACGGCCTCGCGCCAGTCGGCGGAATCGACGCCGGCGGGGACGATGCCATCGAATGCATCAATCGCCGGCACGACTCGCGTTTCGGCGTATGACGGCAGAGCGCACGGCCGCGCGTGGCGTTCGCCGGTCGCCGAGCGGCTATCCCTGAGCAAGAACTCCCCGCGCTCGGTGATCGAATCCCAAACTCCAGCCAGCTCGAGGCAGGCGGTCGCAGGCTGGGCCATGGCGCGCTCGACAGTCTGCTGGATCTCGCCGCGCAGGCGCTCCATGTCGCGCAGGTCGAGCAAGTTCGATCCGATCACGGTTGTTAGCAAAGCACGCGTCTGGCCCACGGCTTCGCGCCACAGACCCGCGTCGACTCCCGGCGGCACGAGCTTTTCGAGTGGATTGATCACTGGCACGACCATCGCGTTGCCGTAGGCGGCGCGCTCGCGATACTTGGCTCGCCAGTCACGGAACACCAAATTCAGCGCGCCCCAGATCACAACGACCGCGAATCCGGCGGCCAGCACCAGCAAACGCCCCGAATGGTCGCGCGCAAGAGCCCGCCGCGCGGCGGCTTCTTGCGTGCCGCGTGCCGGTGGGCGAATGACGTGGAATCATCAAATCGCAGCCGGCGGTGCGATTCGCGACGCGCCAAGTGGTGTCCGTTGTGTGCCGAAGGCATGGGGAAAACTGGTTCAAGAGCCAAAAGTTTGGCCGAAAACCGGCAACCGCAAACACCCTCATTGTATCCAGTCGTGTGACGACTGCGAAAGAACCGGGCTCGAAGATCGCCATTCACTCATCGATACCCGGATACCATGTCGCGCCGATCTCGCGGCGGAGGAACTCCTCGCGGCGCTGGCGCGGCTGCAGCAGAACCTCGGCCATCTTGAACACGCCGGTCGACTGAAGGTTGACGTTGCCCTGGCTCTCGAGCGCGGCGAAAGAAGCCTCGAAGAGCTGCTCGGCGTGTGTCGGATCGGCGAGGGCCCAGGCCATGAGCCAGCGGCGGCCCGCAACCCGTCCGAGCTCATCGCGTCGCTGGCCCCAGCGGAGCTCGAGGTCGCGCAGCATCTGGCTCGCGGCCTTCTGGTCAGTAAGCGCCAGGATCGCCGCGGCGATGGTCTGGCATTCCGCCTCCATCGACTGGTCGCGCTGCCGGTCCGACGGCCGCGCGGCCAAGACCTGAAAGACGGCGCCAGCCATATCGGCATACCCGGCGCGCTGGCGCACGCCGCGGCCCAGCCGGCCGCGCCGGCACCGCCGCCGAAGTAGGTCCAGCTCTGGAATTCTTGCGGCCGAAGGGTGGGTGGGCCGAGTGCGCTTTCGATCAGCGCCGTGGCGCGCGCCTTGTCGCGCGGGGCCACAGCGACCGCGAGCCACGCATACGCCTCGCCCTGGAACTTCTCTGCCGCGTAATGCCCCTTCATTCCCTCGATCACGCGCAATGCCTCGTCTATCCGGCCGGCCATGCCCAGCGCGTAAGCGATCGCCACCTTTACTGATTGCTGCGCGCTCGAGCGATCGCCGATCTTTCCCGCCACGGCGAGCGCCTGCTTGGGATCGCTCGCGGCCAGCGCAGTGGCAATCAAGCCGAGGTAGCGGTCGCGATCATTTTCGTTCTTCATCGGCTCAACGAGCGCCAGCGCCCGCTCGAGGTCAAAAGGCGCGAGCGCGGCCGCCACCCTGCCGCGCGCATACCCCTCGCGCATCTCGAGGCCCATCTGCCCTGCGGTTTGGGCGGCCTCGTTGATCAAAGCCAGCCCTGCCTCCTTGCGCGAGTCGCGCCAGCAAAGCCCCGGCTTTAGCCATCGCGCCGGCACGGTCGGGCTGATCCAGCGTGCGGGCCTTTTCCGCGGCCACCTCGGCAAACTTGAGCGCCTTGGCACGGTCTTCGCCCGCAAACCGCTGGGCGACCTTCTCCAGGACGTATTGGCTCAACTCGGCCCGGGCGCCCTGAGCAGCTCGATCGCCCCGTCGGCGTCGGTCTCGGCCCGGTTCTCACCCGCTTCCACGTACACACGGTCGTCGTAATGGCCCCCCGCGTCCGCGGACCACTTGAGAGCCAGCGGCGCATCGATCCGGGCCATGAATAGGATGCACTCGAACGCGCCGTTGTTGTTGGCGTTGTCGCCGTAGCGCTCCCACAGTTTGGTCAGCATGCGCCTCGCAATGGCCGTCTCCTCTTCGGGGGTGGCCTTTTCGGCATTCGTCCACGGAGGGGGAGTCTCGTCGGTTCGCCGCAGGGTGAGCGTCACCGGACCGGAATCCCGCTCGACCCGCATTCCGGTGAAGCGATACCCATCCTCGCGTACGAAGACATATTTGCCGCCATCAAACAAGCCTTCCAGCAGGAAGCTGCCGGCCGCGTCGGTCCGCGTCGTGACGGCCTCTGGGGCATCGCCCCGGTTGAAGACGGTGGCGCCGGCAACTGGCTTTCCGGCCGTGTCGAGCACCCGCCCCGCGACACGGGCGGCCGTCGCCACCAGGCGGATTGCGCCGAAGTCGTGGTCGTCTCGAGCGCGGCCGGTGATCTCGGGTGACTCGGCATTACCATAACCAGGTGCCTCGACGGTCACCTTGTATTGATCGCCCGGCCATAGGGCCGACGATGCGAACCGGCCCTCGCCGTCGGTCTCGTATCGTTCAAGCTCGCTGCCGACACCCGAGAACCGGGTCTTTCTGCTCACGTAGTTCCGACCCCATCCCAGGGAGACCGTCGCGTGGGCAACGGGCTTGCCCGAGCGGTCGCGAACCACTCCGTGCACGCGGGCTGAATACTTCGGATCGACCACGAGCGTCAGCTTGCCTGACTGCTTGCCGGGCTCGATCACGACCGCCCCGTCGGTCGTCGCGCTCTTGGTTCTGGCTCGCACAGGGAGGGTATCATCGGGGTCAAGCTGTTCGAGCCGGAACAAGCCATCGGGCCCCGTCTTGACCGCAGCACCTGTGTTCGCGAACCCCGTGGCGTCGTACTTGAGCGCGTGAATTTCGGCTCCCTCGACGGGCTTACCGGCCGCGTCAACCACGATTCCGTCGATCGCTACGGCTCGTGGCAGCTTGAGGTCAGGCCACTCCCGATCGGCCGCAACCTCTGATTGCGGCACCGATTCGTAGTTGAGCCCGAGATGGCTGCTCGGAGTCGAGGAGGGCTTGATCACGACCTTCCCCGGCACGACGTGCACGGTGTAGCGCCCGCGGGCGTCTGTTACGTCGCTGTCGCCATACCCCGGCATCGCCCCTGAAGCGAGCGTCGCGTTCACCCAAACCTCGGCCACGCCCTGGCCGCTCGTGGCGTCGACCACGCGGCCGGTGACGGCAACCAGGCGACGGAGCAATACCTTCAGGCCGGCAACCGTTTTCTCGGGGCCGACGTCGACGTCCGCCACAGAATCGGCCTTGAATCCGCAAGCCGGGGGAGACTCGAGATCAATCGCGTAGTGGCCCGGCGGCAGCTCATCGAACCGAAACCGGCCATCGCCGCCGACGCTTACGGTCTTGAAATAGAGCAATACGAAAGACCGGTCAGTCGGCAGATCGGCTGGCTGATTGCGACGGATAGAGAGCGAAAGCTTGGTGGAAAGGTCCTTGCCGTCGGGAGTCACGAGCCGGCCCTCGATACGGCCCACGCGTCCATCGAGGGTCATTGTCACGGGCTGGGTCGAATCCCATGTCACGCGCGGGGTGCCGAACCCGGGCGCGAGACCTGCGCCTGGACTTCGCAGCCCGCGGGGACGCTCCGCAGCACGAACGAACCGTCTGTGGCGGTGGTTGCCGCGAAGGGCGCGGCAAGGGCGGGCGCCAGGCGAATATAGTCAGCGGCATAGCGCTGCGCGTGCGACCGGATGAAGATCGTCGGCACGATCTCGGCGCCGGCGACGGGCTTTCCGGCCGTGTCAATGATGCGCCCACGGGCCTCGCCCAGCTCGACGAGCGAGATTGTGCAGGGAGTTTGGGCTCGAGTGCCAATGGAAGTCAGCCAGCCGAGGCGGCCTCGGCCGTCGCGTGCGGCCAGGCTGTAAGTGTGCGTGAGCCTCTTGAGAGCACCCGAGCCTTTGAGCTCTTGCCACAGCGTCGGGAAAGAGAACGCGCCGTGGCTGTCGGCATTGGTCTCGGCGACACTCTCCGGCTCCTGCCACGAGCCGCCGACCACCCAGACCTTCGCCCCCGCCACTGCCGCGCCCGCGGCGTCGACCACGCGCCCGCTGACTCCATTCGACTCCTGCGCAGAAGCTCCGGCTGCCCCGCAGCAGGCGCAGCAAACGAGCGTCACGAAACCGCGTGCCTTGATGTGCCAAGACTTGCTCACCGGAGCGACGATTTCGGGAATCCGGCGAGATAACGGACCTTGGTCGCTGATCAGCGTTGACCCTCTTCGTTACGAAGCGCAAGCAGGTCATCAACTTCCGCGTAGCCCGAGGGAAAAGCGACGCCGGCCGTCGCTGCTCCCGCCCCGAGCAGCGCCGCGACCGATTCGGGCGAGCGTCGGGATGTCCAGTACGAGTCGACGCATGCCTTCACGGCGAGCACGAGTGGCGTGCGACTCTTGCCGTCGAGTGCACGCACGGGCGCCTGGCGTTCGATCAAAAAGCGGACCGTTTCGTGGCGCATGCGCCAGGCAGCGACGTGAAGAGCCGTACTGCCGCGACCTACGTCGAAATACGGGTCGGCCTCTTCACACGGCGCGGCCACATCCACGCCGAGGTCGAGGAGCTGCCGCACACCGCAGGTGTTTCCATTGCCGGCAAACCGAGCAAGCAGCGTTCCTCCTTCCGCCAGTAGCTCATTGACGAGCTGCGGATCGGCTGCGGCGATCGCGTGGACCATTGCGCCGTCGTTGCGCGGCAGGCGGCAATGAGGCGGTCGGCGCCTTGAAGCTCGATCGGAACGCCGCGCTGTTCGAGCAAGGCGAGGACGTCGCCCCGGCCCCTGCCGCGGCCGTGACAATCGCAGACCTACGGTCGGAACGGCTCGCGATCGTGGGATCGGCACCGTGCTCGAGCATCAGCTCGATGTTCGCCAGGCCGTTGTCGCGCCGCAGGGCCTGATGAAGCGCCGTCTGGGGCCAGCAGACCTGGCGGTTGAGGGGCGCGCCATGCTCGAGCAAATACTTGATGCCCTCGAAGTCGTGCCAGTCGGCCTTGCGCAGCAGCATGGTTTCCATACTGTCGGTGGTGAGCTTGCCACTTTCGACCAGCACCCGCAGCGCGGCGTTGTCGTAGGTCTCCGGCGCGTGGTAAGGCGTTTCGTTGTCGTTGGGGTCGGCGCCGCGCTCAATGAGCAAGCGGGTGAGCTCCGGGTGGTGAGCGACTCCGGCCGCGCCGTAGATTGCACTTTCCCATTCAGGACTGGGCTGGTGGTCGGTCTCAAACCAGCCGGTGTTGGCGCTGGCGCCGGCATCGAGCAGCGCCTCGGCCGCCCGGACAAAGCCGGCCGATTTCGCCTGATCCAACCGGAGGAATCGCGAGAAACAGAGATAGGTGAGCGGATCCCACCCGTAGGGCCCGCCCTTGACGGTCGCAGAGCTCAAATCGCGGGCAAGGAACCCGCGCACCGAGACGTCGTCCCCCAGCACGGCGGCCGTAAAAATATCGGCTCCGGCAACTTCCGGGTGTGCGGCGAGAATTTCCCGGGCTTGCTCGAGGGTGCCGGAAGCATGCCAGGAGCCGTCGAGCGGAACGCAGGCGGCCTTGATGAACGCCGTCTGTGGGTTGTCGATCGGTTTCATCGCAGGGAGCCTGGTGACGGCTTGGCCAATTCCAAGAGCTCGATTATCCTACGCCCGTCGAGACCAGGCAACGTCATGGCATCTGTGGAGCGCGCGCTCCTCCGCCCCCGGATCGGAGAACGGCCGCACATTACGCTCCAGGCCCGTCCTTCGACGCGATGAAAACCCTGTCCCGAGGCAGCTTGGAAATGATCGATTCGTCGACCTTGAAATTGTCGGCCAGCACGGCGTCGGGGTTTGCAGCGAGCCAGGTCGACAGGCCGATTTCCTGGAACGTGCCGCTGTTGAAGCCGATGAGCACGCGCAGCGGCTTCGTCGCCGGTGTTTTCGATGTAATGGCCGTACCCGCGCGGCACGTAGCCGGCGTCGCCCTGCTGGAATTCCTCGGTCCGGGCTCGTCCGTCCGAGCCGAAGACCGTCATCCGCGCCTTGCCGTGAATGTAGTATTGCCACTCGTCGGCGTTGGGATGCCAGTGCGGCTCGCGCAGGGCGCCGGGCTCGAGGTCGAGAATGACACCGGTGATGGTGGTCGAGATCGGAAACTCCAGCGAGCTGACCTTTCGTTCCGACCCGCCCTTGAACGAAGCCGTCGGGCGCTGGGCCAGAAGTGGATAGCGGTGAGTCTGGGCCGCGAGCTTCGCCTCGCCCTGATGGAGCGTGGGAAGCTCCTGGGACGGCACCCGTCCCTGCACGATGTAGAGCTCTTCCTTGGGAAACCGCGCGAAGGCCGACGCCGGCAGGCCAAGGGCCTTCGACAGGACCTCGGGCGGCGTGTGGCCCAGCCAGTCGGTGCTGCTGAAGGTGCCGAACTCTGAAAACGCCCCGTCGTCGAAGATCAACACAAAGTGAGCTTCGCCGGGCCCAAGGCCCTGGAGCATGTGACCGTGGCCCCGCGGAAAGTACCAGACGTCGCCAGGGTCGAAGTCATTGACTTCCGACGTGCCGTCGGGAGCGATCACCGTGGTGCGGACCCGACCCTTGATGACGAAGGCCCACTCAGCGGCGATCGCGTGCCAGTGCAGTTCGCGGATCCCGCCGGGGTTCAAGCGCATCGACACGCCGGCCAGACCCTTCGAGACCGGCAGCTCCTTGACCGTCGCCTGTCGCGCCGAGCCGCCGGGCGTCACATGCCCCTTGTTCTGCTCCATCGCAAACCGAAACGTCGGCAGCTCGCTCGCGGCTTCGCGATATCCGCCAGGCTCTTGGTGCTGCTCGCCGCCGGCCGCCGCCTGCCAGCCAGTCGCTCCCGCAGCCAGCGCCGTCGTACCCAAAAACCCTCTACGCGACAGATCCGACATTGTTGTGCCCCCGAGCTCTCAGTTCGCCAGTCCTCCCAAAACGCGCCGCCAGGTCGACATCCTACTCCAACTTTCGCCCGGCGCAGCCAGCCTAGCGGTCGCAAGAGCCTCGGGTCGTATGAGAACGCGGCGTAACCCCGACGAGCATGCTCGCTTGCGAACATCCACGCGGGCTCCGCGCCTTAGACTGAACAAATCTGGGAAAGGTGCGCCGCCTTCGTGCTCGGAGCACGGCAAACGCTGCCCGTCGGAACCGCCGCGCCGTTCCTGCGAACGTTCATCAAACCACCAGCCAAGCCTTGAACCCATCCGGCAGCCAGAAGCAACATGCACCAGAACAAGAGATTGGCCGCAAAATCACCCAACATGGCTCAGACTCCTTCAGGAAGACCCGCCGACCGTTTGCGTTGCCTGAATCCGGCTCGGCTTTCAAGTCGGATCATGGTCTCTTCCAACGCATATTACGGTGCGAAGCTGAAACGGCCGTGAAACGAAGATAAAATCGGCTTTAACTACGACGAGATCGGACCGTGGCGCGTCGTCCAAACATTCAGTTTGCCAGCGTCCCTGAGCCCCCGAATGCCATGACCGGCCAATCACGCAGTTCTCCGCCACGATTCAACGCGCGCCCCTGGATGTCGCAGTGGCTGATCGCGGCGGGCGTATACAACGTCGTTTGGGGGACGCTTGTCGTTCTCGCGCCGCTTAAGTGGTTTGAGCTGCTCGACATCCAGGCGCCCAACTATCCTGCGCTCTGGCAGTGCATCGGCATGATCGTTGGCGTGTACGGCCTTGGTTATCTGATCGCCGCCACGGACCCTATGCGGCACTGGCCGATCGTGCTGGTAGGTCTTCTGGGCAAGATTCTGGGGCCACTGGGGTTTGTTCGGGCCGTTTCCAGGCAGGAGATTCCCTGGCGATTCGCCGCGATACTCGTCACCAACGACTTGCTGTGGTGGGCGCCGTTTTCGCTTATCCTGCTGGCCGTGTACCGCGCGCTGCGAGAGCGGTCTTGCTGAGCACAGGTAGAATACCTTTTAACCGGGACACGCCCACTGTCTGGCGTAGCGCGGTTTTGGTCGAATGAAAGACAGCGAGAGGTCGGCGGCGGATCCGTTTACCCGACCCGCGAGTGCTCTCTCGGCCCGAGGATCAGGTGCGAGGCAAATCATGGGTATTCGCGTCTTGGTCGTGGAAGACGAGCCGAAGATTGCCGACTTTCTGCTTCGCGGCCTCAGGGAGGAAGGGTACGTGGTCGAGCATGCGGCCACAGGCTCGGCGGCCTGGTACGCGCTCAAATCAACCGAGTGGGACCTGGTCTTGCTTGACTGGTGGCTACCCGACGAAGACGGGCTTTCGATTTTGCAACGGTTTCGGAGGCTGGGGCGGCACGTTCCTGTCTTGTTCCTGACGGCACGCAACGCCGTCTCGGATCGGGTTCGCGGACTCGACGCCGGCGCCGACGATTACCTGGCCAAGCCGTTTGCCTTCGAGGAGCTGCTGGCTCGCGTGCGCGCCTTGGTCCGGCGGCGCGACGCCGCCGAGAGCACGGTGCTCTCGTATCACGATGTGCGGATCGATCTGGCGTCGCAGCGCGCGTTGCGCGCCGGCAGGGCGCTCGCGCTCACGGCCAAGGAGTACGCCCTCTTGGTCTTCTTCGTGCGCCACCCCGGCGAGGTGCTGTCGCGCACGCGGATTTACGAGCACGTTTGGGACGAGCGCTACGACGGGCTCTCCAATACGCTGGAGGTTCACGTCAAGGAGCTGCGGCGCAAGCTGGAAGCACACGGCCCGCGGCTGATTCACACCTTGAGGGGCCGCGGCTACTTGCTTGCCGATTCGACGGACCTGCAAACCGGGGATGAGCCATGAAGCTGGCAACGCGCGTGAGCGCTTTCTTCCTTGCGACTTTGGCGGTTGTGCTGGTGGCGTTCTCGATAACGCTTTACCTGCTGGCCCGCGCCCACTTCCAGCGCGACCTTGACGAGGAGCTTGTGATCGCACTCGACGCGCTGGCGACATCGCCCGACCCGCGGCTGCAATCGAAGCCGGCAGAGCGTTCAAGCACCGCGGGGCAAGATCTCCACGACTCCGGCGTGCGGTGGGCGGTGCTCGACAGCGGCGGCGTGGTCGTGGGGGGTTGCTGGAAGCTCGCCCCTGTAGACCGTGCCGAGATTTACCGGCGGCGCCCCACCGTGGGCCATATTCACGACTCGTTCACCGACCGTGAAGGAAGAAGCTGGCGGCTGGTCGTGCGGCTTGCCCAGCCGGCAGGAAACAATCGCGAGCCGCCCGATACGCACGGGGGCGCCTTGGCGGGCGACTCCGGCGCGAACGTGCCGCCGGCTGGCGCAGACGAGCCCTTGGTTTTCGCGGCCGGGGCTCCGATGGGACCGCTCGAGGCAAGCCTGCGCAGCGTCGCGTGGATTCTGGCGGGGGTATCGGCCGGTGCCTGGCTTCTCGCCGCCGCGGTCGGCCGGCGCCTTTGCGACCGGGCCCTCTTGCCCGTGACGCGCATGGCCAAGGCCGCCTGTACCATGACGGCCGCAGATCGCGACAAGCACCTTCCCAGCCCGGGAACCGGCGATGAGCTCGACGGCCTGGCCCGGTCGTTCAACGGGCTCCTGGATCGCCTTCAGGAAGAGTTCGAGCGACAGAAGCGCTTCACCGGCGACGCGTCGCATCAGTTGCGCACGCCGCTCGCGGCCCTGTTGGGACAGCTCGAGGTGGCGCGCCGGCGCGAGCGCACCGCGGCGGAGTACGAGCAGACCCTTGCCGACGTCCACGCCGAGGCGATCCGTCTTCGTCAGATTGTCGACGCGCTTCTCTTCCTGGCACGCGCTGAAACCGAAACCGGACGGCCCGAGCTCGAGCGCGTCGAATTGACAGCCTGGCTGCACGAGCATCTGGTCAATTGGTCTGAGCACCCGCGCGAGGGCGACGTACGTGCGGAAGTGACATTGGACGGCCCGGCTCACGTTGTTGTGCATCGCCAATTGCTCGGGCAATTAGTCGACAACTTGCTCGACAACGCGTGCAAATACAGCGCGCCGGGCAGTCTCATTCACGTCAAGCTCGAGAGCAATGCGCGCGTCGTGTCGCTGGCGGTGGAAGACCAGGGACCGGGCATTGCGGCCAAAGACCTGCCGCAGCTTTTCGAGCCGTTCTTCCGCTCGGCAGAGGCGCGCCGGCGCGGCCACCCCGGCGTCGGCCTCGGCCTGGCGATCGTCAAACGCATCGCGAGCGTCTTCGGCGGCACGATCCGTGCCTCGAGCGGGCCCGAGCGCGGAACTCGGTTTGTACTCGAGCTACCCGCCGCCCTACCACCCGCCGACGCGACAAGACCGCCTGATCCTTCCGGCTGTGATGCGCTCGCGCTCGCGACGTCTTCGGCGAGCGAAGCGATCAACCCTCGATCCGAACCCCTGCCGCTTTGATCGCGTCAAGTTCATCCTTCGCCGTCCTACCCTCCTTGTCCGCACTCACCTCGGCATCGATTCGAGCCAGCTCCCGTTTGAGGTCCTCGAGATCTTCCTTCCCCTTCGTGTCAGCTTTCAACTTTGCCTGAATACGAGCACGCTTCGCCTCGAGTGCTTCAAGCGTCGCCGCCTTATCGGACACCGGGTTGCCCGAGATATAGAGGCGCAGGTACGGAGCAAACCGCTTGGGACCGGCGGCGTCGGCCTTGGCCGCGTCGACCAAGGGCTTCAAGTCCTTGATCTTGTTGCGCTCGATCAAGAGCAGGCTCAGCTCGGTCTGCTTGGCCAAGGGGCTGATGTCTTCGATCTGGTTGTCGTGCAGGTCGACTGTCGCGAGCCTGGTGATCTTGGCGAGGGCCGAGATGTCTTTGATCTGGTTCTTGGGCGCCGACAGCGTCCAGAGCTTGGCCAGGCCCGCGACCGGGCTCAGGTCCTTGATCTTGTTGTTGCCCAGGTAGAGCGAATTCATGGCGGAGAGCCCGCGCAAGGGCTCGATGCTCTCGACCTGATTGTCGGAAAGCTCGATGTACTGCAGCCCTTTCAGGCCGGCCAGCGGGCCGATGTCGGTGATCGCGTTACCGGCCAGGTCGAGCGACTGAAGGTTGACCAGGTCCTTGAGCGGCTTCAAATCGGTGATCTTGTTCTTGGTGAGCTTGAGCTGCGCCAAGTTCTTGCATTTTTCGAGGCCCGTCAGGTCCTTGATGTCCCTTCCCGGCGCTTCCAGGATGTACACATTCAAAAGCTTTTCATCGGTCAACTCGACGTTGGGCTCATGCTTGAGCACGTCGCGTATGGCGGCTTCGAGGTTCTTGTCGGGAAACGGCGAGGCGGCGCGAGCCGCGCCGGCCCACGCCGGCAACGCGAGCCACAGGGTTGCGAGGGCGGCGAAGCGCAACAGGTTAGAGGATGGTTTCATCGCGTGGTTCTCCCGTGGTATGCAAAGGGAAGTCGAGCGTGGGCTCGGCAGGCAGGCAGGATGGAATCGCTGGAAACTACCCTTCGAGCATACGTCGCCGGGCCGCGCGTGAAAAGGGTGCGACGACCCGGTACCCACTAGTCCGAGCCTCCGTCCCCACCCCCGCTGGCCCCCCCTTTCGCAAGGGGGGGAACGCCGTTGAACAAAGCTTCCACAGGGAAACGTCCGCGGCGCTCTGTGCTACTTTATCATCACCCCAGGTCGAGGCGAGCGGGCACCAAGGACCAAGGACCAAGGACTAAGAATCTTTCTCGCCGCGACGATTTCCGCATATCATGGAAGGCCAGAGCACGGGACCGAAACGGCGAGGTCACGGGCGTCCGCCGCGATCGGCGTCCGCCGCGAACCTGAGCAAGTCTTTTGAGGTATACTACTGATGAGCGACACGCTTGAACAATCGTCGTGGGTGATCGAGGCGACTGCGCTGAACTTTCAAGAGCAGGTGCTCGACCGGTCGCGCACCACGCCGGTTGTGGTCGATTTCTGGGCGGCGTGGTGTGGGCCGTGCCGGCTGCTTGGCCCCGTGCTCGAGAAGCTGGCGCACGAGTACGGCGGCAAGTTCGTGCTGGCCAAGGTCGACACCGATCGCGACGGAGCGCTCGCCGCGGAGTTTGGCGTGCGCGGAATACCGGCCGTGTTCGGCGTTCGTGACGGCAAGATTTACGACGCATTTGTCGGCGTGCAGTCGGAACCGGCGATCCGCCACTTTGTCGAGAATCTGCTGCCGACCCCGGCCGAGAGCTTCGCTGCGGAGGCAGGCCGCCTGGAGCAGACCGATCCGGAAGCGGCCCTCGCCAAGTACAACCAGG
The DNA here is from genome assembly GCA_963830625.1 of uncultured Isosphaeraceae bacterium. Taxonomy (GTDB): domain Bacteria; phylum Planctomycetota; class Planctomycetia; order Isosphaerales; family Isosphaeraceae; genus CAWHMZ01. The sequence goes on from CAWHMZ010000012.1 coordinate 605,232, forward strand.
CGCTCGCGCTGGCCCCAAACCTCGAAGCGGCGCACATCGGGCTGGCAAGAGTCAACCTCGAGCAGGGTCGTTTCGAAGAGGCCAAGGCACACATCGAGAGCCTGGAACGGCGCGGGTTTCTCGAGCCGGAGGCCGAGAAGGTCAAGGCCGAGCTGACGGTGCGCCAGACCGCGAGCGAAACCGGCGGAGTCGAGGCCGCCCGGGCGGCTCTTGCCGCCAATCCCGACGATCTCAACCTCAAGTTTCAACTGGCCGAAGCACTCGCCGGCGCCGGCCAGTACGCCGACGCGCTGGCGCTTTCGCTTTCGCTCGTCGAGCGCGACCGCAAGGGAGTCGGCGAAAAGGCCCGACAGCTCATGCTTGCCATCTTTCAGCTCTTGCCCGGCGACTCGGAGCTCACCGCCGAATATCAGCGCCAGCTCTCGTTTGCTCTGATGGAGTGATTGAAACGCACGAGTGAGCTTGCCCTTGGATAAACCTGCCACGGCTGCCGTCCCGCGTCCTCGCCATCGGGTAATTCTCGCCTGCTGGACCCTCGCCTACCTATCGGCGGCGCTGGTCATCGCCATTGGGTCGCAGGAACCGCCCGCGGAGCGACCCGCGGACGCCCCGGCCGCCGAGTTCTCGTCGCGGCGGGCGTTTCAGCACCTCGAGGCGATCGTAGCGAAACCCCGCCCGACAGGGTCCGCCGAGATCCGCGAGGCGCGCGATTATCTGACGCGCACGATCGAGGCGATGGGCCTCAACTGGACGATCCAGTCGGGTCAATACACCCGCCCGTACGGCGAAGTCGCTGAGATCGCGAATGTCACTGCACGCCTGAGCGGCTCGGGCGGCCCGCAGCTCAAGGCCGTGCTCCTCGTGGCTCATTACGATTCAGTGCCCAATTCCCCCGGCGCTTCCGACGACGGCTCGGGCACCGCAACACTCCTGGAAACTCTCCGCGCGTTGAAGGCGGGGCCGATCCCGAAACGCGACATCATCGCACTGTTCACCGACAGCGAAGAGAGGGGATTGCTCGGCGCCGAGGTATTCGTTGGCGAATCACGCGGCGGGTTGGGCCCTGGGCATCCCTGGATGGCCGATGTCGGGCTCGTTTTTAACTTCGATGCGTCGGGCAATCGCGGACCCGCTTTCCTGATTGAAACGAGCGAGCAAAACGGCTGGCTGATCCGCCAGTTTGCGCACGCCGATCCCGCCGCGATCGGCAACTCCATGGTCCCGGTCCTTGCCCGGTGGCACGGCGGTATCTCCGACATGGACACTTTCCGAGCGGCGGGCCTGCGGGGGCTCAATTTCGTTTTTTACGAAGGCACAGGATGCTACCACACGCCTCAGGACACGCTCGACAACCTCGACGGCCGGAGCGTGCAGCACCAGGGAGTGCACGCTCTCAGCTTGGCGCACCACTTCGGCAATCTCGACCAGGACGATCCGCATGAGCCTGACGCGGTTTACTTCAACGCTGTCGGTCGCTGGCTGGTGGCCTACCCCGTGTCCTGGGTCAGGCCGATGGCGATCGGGGCGGGGCTTCTTTATGTCGGCCTCGTCGTGGTCGGTTGGCGAACGGGCCGCGTGAAAGCGGGCGGTCTGGCCGTGGGCTTCGTTGCCTTTCCGATCGCGATCGCCGTCGGCGTGCTCGCGACCTGGGGGGCAACGTGGCTGCTCACACGCGCCGGGTCGCAGATTCAGTTGCAGTTGATTCGGGGTCCGGCCGCGGCATGTTTCTTCGGCTTGGCCCTGCTTGTTTTTGCCTTGATCTACGCCTTGCTCTGGAAACGGGCAGGCACGTGGGGACTCGACTTGGGCGCGCTCTGCTGGTGGACCATCGCGACCCTGGCATCGGCCTGGTACTTACCGGAGGCGAGCTTCGGCGCGTTCTGGCCACTTGTATTCCGCGTGGCGACGACCCCCCTGGTCTGGCGAGTCTCTTCGCCAGTCGCGGCGACCCTGCTCAGTGATCTGGGCGCGTTACCGGCGCTCACGATCATCGGGGCCGGGGCGTACTTGGACTACGCGAGCGAAGGCCCATCCAAAGTCGCCGTTTCCATCGGCCTGTTCATGCTTGGGGCGGCCCTGCCGCAACTGTGCCGACTGTTCGACCTGCGCACGCGACTCCATGGCCTTTCGTGAATAGGGGAGGGCGAGGCTGGCGTGATGAAAAGCGGGTTTGCGCGGCTTCGGGCTTCCTCACGGTTTTGCACTCAAAACGCCATCGCGTGCCGGCCGCGCGCGGGTCGCCGGCGGCACGCATGAGGCCCGTCGCCGGTTCGATGCGAATCACGCAGGGCGCCGCCCCAAGCGAGCCGGTGTTGACGCTCAAGACGTGCCCGCGGGCCTTCAGCGCTTCGAGAACTTGCGAGCCGATATCGGGGTTGATGCGCAGGCGCCCCAGGGCCGGCGGCGGCTGGCGGAATGACCCGATGAAGTGGTCGGTCATGAAACGAGGCGCCACCACCGACGCGCTCGGATCCAGTCCAAAATCCGTTTCGTTGAGCAAGAGCTGCAAGGTCATCTGGTCCTGGTTGTCGGCGCCGGCGACGCTGATGGCGAGGACCGGCTGGTTGCCCCGTAGCACGAGCGTGGGCGACAAGGTAATTCGGGGGCGCTTGCCGGGCACGATGACGTTGGGGTGATCGTCCCAGACATTAAAGCTTTGCAGACGGCTGCCCAGCCACACGCCGGTATCGCCGGCGACGACGCCCGACCACCCGCTGGGCGTGGCCGCCACGACGTTGCCGAAGCGGTCGGCAACAACGCAGGTCGTCGTGTCGTGCGCGGCCGATCGTGGGGGCAGCAGATGCCGCGCGGCAGGGTCGGCCGATGGGTCGAGCAGCGCTTTGCTTGATCGTGGGTCGCCGGGCCGGCGCTCGAGAGAGGCATGGGCAGAATCGATCAGCCCGCGCCGCAGGGCGGCGTATTCCGGACGGAGAAGCTGCACCAGCGGCACCTCGGCAAAGAGCGGATCGGCGTAGTAGGTGTCGCGGTCGGCCATCGCGAGCTTGAGCGTTTCGACGATCGTGTGCACCGCATCCGGGCGATTATGCCCTTGCGCCTTGATGTTGATGCCCTCGAGAATTTGCAGCGCCTCGAGCAGATACGGCCCCTGCGTCCACGGCCCGCACTTGTAGATGGTGAGCCCACGATAAGTGGCTGCGACGGGCTCTTCGATGCGCGTCACGTGGGTGGCCAGATCGACATAGCGGATGAGCCCGCCGCTGGCGCGCGACCAGGCGTCGATGCGGTGAGCGATCGGGCCGCGGTAGAAACAGTCGGCAACGAGCCGAAGCCCGCGCGAGCGATCGTGCCCGACCGCGCTCGAGCCGCCGGGCAGGGCCTCCGCCTCGGCATTGACCAAGGTTTCGAGTGTCCGGGCGAGGTCGGCGTGCCAGGGCTCAGGCCGCGTGCGATGGCCAAGGAGCTCTCGGGTCGGCGCCACCACCTCGCCGAAGGTCATCGTGCCGTAGCGCTCGAGCAGCGTCAGGCAGGCGCCGAGCGCCGCAGGAACAGCGGCGGCCTCGATGCCCCTGGCGGGAATGCCATCTTTCCCTTTGAAGTGATCGAGAGTCGCCAGCCGCGGCGCGCTGCCCTGGCCATCGATCACGACGACGCTCCTGGTCTTGGCGTCGTAAATCATGATCGGCACCTCGCCGCCGAAACAGAACGACCGCGAGTCGGTGACGCTGAGAGCCAGGATCGTGGCGGCGGCCGCGTCGGCGGCGTTGCCGCCATATTTTAGAATGGCGAGACCTGCGGCGACTGCTTCGCGGCCACCGGCCGTGACGGCGCCTTGTGTGCCTTCGGCCTTCCAGTCGGTGCGGGTGATTGCGGGGCTAGTCGCGGCTGGTTGGGCGGCTTTGCCTTTGGCCTCCTGGCGCAGACGCGAGTCGCTCCTGCGATCAGCCCAAGTCCCAGGAATGCGACGATGATTCGGTCGTTCATGAGGCAAGTCCCTTACGGCGGGTGATGAAGAGCGGGTCGTGCGGGGTGAGTCGAGTTAGTGGCTATTTTTTGTCGGCTGTCGCGGGAGAAATCGGTCGGTTGTATTTGTGAATGTTGTTGTGGTGCAGGCGTCTCGCCTGCCTCCCTGGAGATTCAGGCGAGACGCCTGAACCACAAACCTGAGTTGCGCAACGTAGCGGTAGTCGACTCTAAAGCGAAGTTATAACGGGCGTGGACGTAGATCAATCGAGTGCCGGTGTCAGGGCGATCGCGCCGAGTTGTCGCTTTCGCCGTGTGCCGATAGTCTAATACTTAAGGGAGGGTGTTTCATGTTCGGGGACGGCTCGCTGACATTTCGAGAGTTCATGATGCGCGAGCCACTGCCTCTAGCGGTAATCCACGACGCGGTGCTCGAGTTCCTGCGCGGGCGAACCGACGCCGTACTCTTCGGCGCGCACGCGGTGAACGCGTACGTCGAGAATCCGCGGATGACGCAAGATGTGGATCTCCTCTCGATGCGCGCCGCGGAGCTGGCCGAGGAACTGCGAGAGTATCTTTCCGGGCGCTTTCAGATCGCGGTCCGGATCCGGACCGTGGCGAATGGCCTCGGACAGCGTCTTTATCAGGTGCGCAAGCCTCGGAACCGGCATCTCGTCGACGTCCGATCGGTCGAGAGTTTTCCCCCGTGCCAACTGGTCGAAGACATTCAGGTGGTCGTTCCCGCGGAGCTCATCAGTCAGAAAGTGCGGAGCATGGTGATGCGTGCCGAGTCAGTAAAGGGCCCGTCGGACCTCACTGATATCCGCCGCCTTCTTCTGACCTTCCCCGAGCTCAAGGCGCGCGAAGGTCCCGTCGCTGATCGCCTGCGAGCCTCAGGCGCCTCGGAAGCCGTGATCGAGGCGTGGCGAGAGATCGCAATGCGCGAGATCGTTCCAGAAGACGACGACGAGGGATATTGAGTTCTTTCTACTCTGCGTCTGCTGCACTGTCGTCTATTCATGCGGCGGCAGAGGGTTTAAGATAAAAACCGATTTTTCCCAGGATGGGTCGCTTGGTTGGGGCCCTGGCCAAATTACTGCTCGGGCTGGATCGATCGAGCTTGATTGCGGCCAAGGCGGGCCCGCGCGGCGGTGGCGTATGACGACGGCCGTTTGGTTATTAGATGCGAGTCCCGTGATGAACATGCGACGGATGTTTTCGGGTTGGAAACCGGCCTTGACCGGTCTGGTGCGGGGTTTGGCCGTGGGCGTGGCGCTCGCCGCCGCGGCCGGCCAATCGGCCTGGGGCTTTCCGGGCGTGGACGACGTACAGAGCGACGCGCAGGAAAGCAAGATCCGCGAGTCGGTCGTGAAGATCAGCGCGACCATGCGCTACCCAGACCTGATGCGGCCGTGGACCAAGCACAGCCCGCAAGACATCAGCGGCACGGGGGTGGTGCTTGACGGCAAGCGCATCCTGACCAACGCCCACGTCGTCCTGTACGCCAGCCAGCTTTTCGTCGAGAGTTATCAATCGAGTGACAAGCTCCCGGCCAAGGTTGAAGCGGTCGGTCCCGGCATCGACCTGGCGGTGCTCAAGCTCGAAGACGAGTCGTTCTTTGAGAAGCGGCCGCCGCTCGTGCGAACCGCCGAGCTGCCCGAGGTCAAGGAGACGGTGCTGGTTTACGGTTATCCCCAGGGAGGCTCGGCGCAGTCGATCACCAAGGGGATCGTTTCCAGGATCGAGTTCGCGGGCTACAACGAGGGGATCTCGGGGGTGCGCGTGCAGATTGACGCCGCCATCAATCCCGGCAACAGCGGCGGCCCGGCCATGGTCAACGGCAAGATGATCGGGCTCATCTTCAGCAAGCTCACCCAGGCCGACAACATCGGCTATATCATCCCCAGCGAGGAGATCGACCTGTTCTTGAAAGACGTCGCCGACGGGTCCTACGACGGCAAGCCGGCAATGCACCAGGCCCTCCAAACCCTGGAAAACGACGCCCTGCGCAGCTATCTCGCACTCGACAAGAAGACGCAGGGCATGGTCGTCCACGCCCCCGACCCCAGCGATTCGCACGACCCGCTGAAGCCGTTCGACCTGCTCACCAAGATCGGCGACCGCGAGATCGACAACGTCGGCATGGTCAAGATCAAGGACAGCCTGCGCCTGAATTTCCACTACTTGATTCAAAAGCTCGCCAAGGACGGCAAGGTGCCGATTTCGATCGTCCGCCAGGGAAAAACCATGACTGTCGACGTGCCCGCGCAGATCAAGTACCCCACCTTGATTCCGTCGCTCAAGGGGCATTATCCGTCGTACTTCATTTACGGCCCGCTGGTTTTCTCGCCGGTGACGTCGGAGTTTACGCAGTCGTTCGACCGCACCGGGCGGGCCTACACGGCGCTGGCCTTGATCTCCAGCCCGCTGGCGACTCGTCGGGGCGACCTGCCCAAGTTTGAAGGCGAAGAGCTGGTCGTCGTCACCTCGCCGATGTTCCCCCACCGGATCGGCAAGGGATACGACAACCCGTTCACCAAGATCATCAAGGACGTCAACGGCGTGCCGATCAAGAACCTGCGCCACCTGGTAGAGGTCCTGCGCGACTCGAAGCAGAAGTTCACGACCATCCGCTTCGACGACAAGTTTTCCGAGACGATCGTTTTTGACCACGAGCAGGCGCTCAAAGCCACCGACGAGATCCTGTCGGATAACGGCATTCGCGAGCAAGCCTCCGACGACCTGGCCGCGGTCTGGTCCAAGAAGAAGTGAGAAGTCGTCGAACTCCACGGCTCTTTCGCCGGAATGCAATGCGCCCGAGATTGCGGCGCGGGCATCTTCGCCGCCGGCGAAATCGCCGCCGAGATCGACCCCCAAACGATGCGGGCGGTGCCGCCGTTGCCGTCGTGCCCTCGTTTGCGCATGAGCCGGAAGTGCCAGAGGGCCAGATCTCGATTCCGCTCGGTGCGCTCGCTGCCCTGCGTGCTTTAGACGAAAGGAACCACCCGTGAAACTGCTGGGGAACAGAGTCGATTGGTCGCGCCTGGTAGCTATGGGCCTGGGGCTTGGTGTCGTGGGGCTTGGGGCGTGGCCTGCGCCGTGCGCGGCCTTTCATTTCAAGTTGCACCGGCCCAGAAGACGGCCGAGAAGACGGCGACCCAGCCTGGTTCGGGCTCGCCGACCTTTCCCAAGTCGGCGCCCGCGAAGGTCGAGCGCCAGGAGATCAAGCTCGAGGTGATCTGCAACGGTGTGTTCGAGTCAGAGCGCATGACCGAGGTTTCGATCAGGCCCAGAGCCTGGGCGCTGCCGCTCGTCGTGGACCGGGCCGTCGAGCTGGGCACGCCCGTCAAGCGCGGCGAGGTCATCGTCGAATTCGACCGCGAGAAGATCGACAAGGCGATCGAGGACGCCGAGGTCGAGCTAACACTGGGCGAGCTTGCGCTCAAGCAGGCCGAAGAAGAGCTACCGGTCCTCGAGAAAGCCCTTCCGGTCGATCTAGCCGCCGCGGATCGTTCCAAGGCCCAGGCCGACGAGGACTTGAAAAAGTTCCTCGAAACCGACCGGCCCCAGGGCGAGCGCAGCGCCCGCTTCACGGTCAAGCGGTCGGCCGAGTACCTTGATTACTCCAAGGAAGAGCTGCGGCAGCTCGAGAAAATGTACCGCTCCAAGGACCTCACCGAGGAGACCGAAGAAATCATCTTGAGGCGGCACCGGTTTCAGGTCGAGGTGGGCGAGTTTTTTCTCAAGGAGGCCGAGCTCCACCGCGACCAGACCTTGAAGGTCGATCTGCCCAGACAGGAGCAAAAGCTGCGTGAAACTGCCGTAAAGCAAGCGATCGATCTGGAAAAAGCCCGCGCACTCTTACCGCTTTCGGTCAATCAGAAACGGCTGGCGCTGGCGAAGCTCAAGCACGACCAGTCGAAGTCGGCTAGTAAGCTCGCCGACCTGCGCCGCGATCGCGAGGCGATGATTGTGCATGCTCCGACCGACGGCCTGATCTATTACGGTCGGTGCGACCGCGGCCACTGGTCGGCCGCGGCGACCGCGGCCAAGCTTCACAAAGGCGGCGTCATCGCGCCCGACGAGGTGTTCATCACCGTCGTCGCTCAAGAGCCGCTTCAGGTCCGGGCGGCCGTCGACGAGAAAGACTTCGCGGCGCTCAGTCTGGCCGGCGACCCCAAGGGCTTCGTCATGCCGGCGTTCGATCCCGAGCGCCGGCTGCCGGCGCGGCTGGTCAGCATCTTGCCGATCCCGCGCGACGCGGGCAAGTTCGAGGCCGTCGCATCCTTCAATCTCGACTCGGCCAAGCCCGCCATCAAGCCGGGCATGGCGTGCACCGTCAAGTTTGTGCCCTACCGCAACGACCACGCGCTCGTCGTACCAAGGGCGGCCGTCTTCGAGGATGATTCGACCGGCTCGATCACCAAGTTCGTTTACCTCGCCAAGCCCGGTCCAGACGGCAAGTTCCCGAGGCGCGACATCAAGACGGGCAAAACCATTGACGGCAAGACCGAGATTCTCCAGGGCCTGACGGAGCACGACGAAATCCTGATGACCAAGCCGTGAGTGCGCGCGTCCGTGCAGGCTGGAGACCTGCTCGACAACTTGAGTTCGCAGAGGAGTGATCCAGATGCAGAGGGCAAGTCCAGTGAGCCGCTGGGCACTCGCAACCCTGGCGGCGTGGGCGGCCGCGCGGGCCGATGAGTCCCAGGCTCAGCCGGCCGATTCGCTCACCGCACAGTCGCCGGCCGCGAAGCCGGCGAAAGACGCGACCGTGGCGCATCAGCCCGACCTGCACCCCAAGCCCCCCGAGCCCGTGCCCGACGCCGACATCGCCGCGTCGATCCAGCGCGGAGTCGACTTCCTGCTGAAGGACCAGAATGCCGACGGATCATGGGGCTCGCCCGAGCGAACCAAAGACCTCAACATCTTGGCCGGCATCGGCTCTCACCACGCCTTTCGCACTGCGGTGACAGCCCTATGCGTGGCGGCCCTGATCGAAGTGAGTGCCCCGCCCTTCAAGCTGGCCGACCCGTCCGCGGTCCTGCGCGCTATCGAGCGAGGCGAGGAGTTTCTGCTCCGCGAGCTGCCGCTGGTGCGCCGTGACAGCCCCGCGCTCATCTACAACGTGTGGACGCACGCCTATGGCATTTCTGCGTTGGTTCGAATGCACGGCCGCCTGCCTCGCGACGCGCGCCGCCGGGCCCAGATTGAAGAAACGATTCGCGGCCAATTCGACCGCCTGAAGCGCTACGAGGCGGCCGAGGGAGGCTGGGGCTACCTCGACTTCCAAACGGGCACGCAGCGCCCCGACAGCTATTCGTGCAGCTTCGTCAATGCGACCGTGCTGGTGGCATTTCACGAGGCCAAGCAAATCGGGCTGGTGCCACCTGAAAAACTCGTCAAGCGCGGCGTTCAAGGAATCATCGATCAGCGCCTGCCCGACTTCAGTTATCTCTACGGCTATTATCTCCGTTACGTCCCGACCATGGCGATCAACCGACCGGGAGGCAGCCTGGGCCGCTCGCAAGCCTGCAACGTCGCGCTGCGGATGTGGGGCGATCGCCAGATCACGGATCAGGTCTTGGCCGAGTGGCTCGACCGTTTGATCGTGAAGAACGGCTGGCTCGATATGGGCCGTAAGCGGCCGATCCCCCATGAGTCGTACTTCATGGTCGCCGGCTATTTCTACTACTACGGTCACTACTACGCAACGCTGTGCGTCGACCAGCTCCCCGCGCCTCGCCGGCCGTTTTACCAGGACCATCTCGCGCGCATCCTTTTGAGCCACCAGGAACGCGACGGATCGTGGTGGGATTATCCGCTCTACAACTATCACCAGCAGTACGGCACCGCGTTTGCGCTCATGTCGCTGGCGCATTGCCGCAAGGCGGGCGATCGGCGGGATGAGTTGCCCGGGAATACTCCGTGACTGGAGGATCCATGTTCCGTCCCCCTTGTTGATGGCTGCGCCAACTTCTTCGCGGCGAAATCGAGAGCGCCCTTGCGACTGACCGCGAGACCTCATGGAACCAGCACGCTTTACGCTTGGAAATCTGTGCGCCCAGGATAGGATAAAGAGTGCCCCGCGCCTCGGGTTCCCTGACCGTCCGGCGCTCGGATTAACTCCCAGACACGCCGAGGTCCAGGCATTGGGCTCTGGAAGAGGAAGAGCGAAGGCAGCACAATGGACAACCGCCTGTCTGAGTGGATCCGCCGAAGTCGTCGCGCGGTGTAGGTCAGGCTTTCCAGCCTGACGCGTATTGGCCACGGTGCCCTACCGTCAGGCTGGAAAGCCTGACCTACACAATTCTTTCTGCGGTGGCACTTAGGGAGGCTTCGAAGTGGGTAGCGCGACTGCTGGTCCAGCCCCATCCGGGCTCGGCGACCTGTCAGTCGAGGAGGTGGAACAGATTCAGGCCGTTGTGGATCGCGCCGGCGCCCTCTGGATGTGGTGGGCTCGGCTGCGCGGGGGACTCGACGGGGCGCTGGTATCAACCTTCCCATCGGCAAAGGTGCGGGAACCAGAAGTGACATAGATTACGTTGTTCCTCCGGCGAGCGTCGGCTACTACCAAGGACTTACTGCGCAATTACCCTCAGTCGATCCCCATTCAGGGCTCATAGTAGGAACGCACAACCCATTCGTTGGACCGGCGATCCGGTTCGAACCCGGCTCACCGCCTCGATATGTCCCGGAAAGGCAGTGACGATGTTGACGCGGTACTGGTTCCGATTTGACCAGACGATCAACCAGCCGCATCCCATGGGTACTCTGGCTGGTTGTGGGGTCACGGCATGCTCCAGGGAAGAGGCTCTGCAAATGCTCGCGGAACGGGTTTTTCGATCAGATACGCTGCCGCCGATCAAAGAGTGCATTGAGGCGGTCGATGTCTCTCAGTTGGACGAGAACCACGTTCGGCCCAACATGGGAAATCCAACCAGCCCGGGCGTTTGGTATCCTTTGGGCTACCAATAACGCTACTTCCATCTTGACTTCGGTCGGGAGTCACCGTTTTCGCGGCCCATCGAACGGCGCGGGCAAAATCGCGTGGACAGCCTCGATAATCAGGTCCTCGGTCGCAGGGGCGAGGCGCGAGGGCCAGCCGTAGTAGGTCATCGAAAAGTCGGCTTCGTAGCCGCCCTCGCTCAAGATGCGCCGGGAGGGGATGTAGCAGGGGACGTCGTTGCTATAGGCAGCGACCCACAAGCGCTCGCGGTCGACTTCCCACTTGAGCCGCAAGGCGTAGTCGACCACGACTTCGCCGGCCAGGAAGACGATGGCCAAGTCGTCGCCGAAACACCAGGTCTGAACGACGTACGGCACGGCGGTGGGGAGTGACTCGCCGCGGCCGAGCCGCTCGATCAAGGTCCGCGCCAGGAACCCGGTCGCGCCGCGTTGCTTGGCTTGCTGCTCCAGCTTTCCGCGATCGGGGGGCGGCTCGAGCGGGAGCTCGAATTTGCGCAGCCGGCACTCAAGCTTTGCGGGTAGGGGAACAAGCCGCGATTTGATCAGGCGGTCGACTTCCTTTCCAGCGGCCAGCCCGTGCTGTTTGGCGTCGTCGAGGTTGCGCCGCGGTTCGGGGTTGGCGTCGGCCCCGCAGCCGATGATCGCCAGGGCGACCGCGCCGGGCGACTGGCGCTCGATCTCATCACACGCATATCCGGCCCATTCGGCGCAGATCTGATTGAAATCGCCGCCGAGCGTCGTGCAGTGGCAGGCATATCCAAACAAGACGGCCCGTACTTTGCCGGACGGGTCAGTGGCGCGCAGGACCGGCAGAACGTGCTCGACCGGGCCGTTGGGGTTGACCCCGAAACCGACCCAGCGGCCGTCCTTCAAGACGCGGCGATTGGCCGCGAAACCGGCCTCGCCTTCTCCCCAGGCCAGGCTCGCCGGCAGGCGGACAGCCAGTGCGACCAGCGCGGCCTTTTCGATGGCGTCGGTCAGCTCGCGCGTGTAGCGTTCGATGTGCGATCTCTCGGCGGCCGGCAGCGGATTGCCGTAGATAAAATCGAGGCCGCTCTGCAACCCCGGCGCGCAGTGCGTGTGGGTCGAGCAGACCACAAACCGCTCGCGACGGACGTTGGCTTTCTGTTTGAGGCGAAGGGCGACCTCTTCGGTGACCTTCGACCCGACGGCGCAGTTGTCGACGGCCACCAGCACGGCCGGCCCGCCGCCGGCGTCGCCATCCTCCCCCAAGGCCAGCGCCCTGGCCTTCAACCGGCTGGTGATTCCCGTTGACTCGGTCTTCCGCGACTCGTAGCCGACCATCCGGATCGGATAATCGGGCGTGATATCGATGACCGCAACCCCGACTCTCACCAGGTCGTCTGCGCACAGGGACGGCACGATTGACAGCGCCATCGTGGCGACCCCAACGAACACAGCAAAGCGCGAATTTCGGTCTCGCGCGATTTTAGTTCCTTCGCCCCAAAGGGGCAGCGACAAACCAGCCCAGGGCAACGCCCTGGGGGATCGTCGATATCGCGCGATTCTAGTTCCTTCGCCCCGAAGGGGCAGCCACAAATCAGCCCAGGGTAACGCCCTGGGGGATCGTCGCGGCCCGGAGGATGACCACACTTGAGCGCGGCGCTGCCCTGTAAGGGCTAAACAATCCCCGATTTGTGGCGCCCTTACAGGGCTCGAGTTCACCTGGAATCCCCACGCTCCCAGGGCGTTGCCCTGGGCTGTTTTGTTCGGCCCCTTTGGGGCACGCCTGAAAACCGGCAAGACCAAAAGGCGCGGGCTAACCGTGGATGCCATGACGTCGGCCCTCTCGGGAGATGAACCGTCTTCAATACCGCCAGCTCGTCACGTCGCCCCCCGCGGGCGCCGTCTTGAGCAGCCGATCGACGATCTTGGGCGCGTACATCTGATGATAGCGCAGCCGGCTGATAGCATTGGGCCGGGCCGGGTCGCCGTTCCAGCAATGCTCGGCTCGGTCGCCGTAGAGGACCTCGCCGCCGTACGGCGGGTTCTTGGCCTTCTTGAGAAAATCTTCCGTCAAGTAGACGGCGTTGTTGAGGTAGTAATTATCCATGTCGCCGACATACAGATGGATCTTGCCCTCGAGCTGATTGCCGATCTTGGGCCAATCGCGCTCGAGGATGTAGCGCAGGTCGTAATGTTCGCGCCAGTACGCGGCCACCTCGTGGTCGATCAAGCCGGTGCGCTTGTCCCAGATGCGCCTGGGGTAGCCGCCCTTGCCGACCGGCGAATAGACGGCTTCCCAGATGTCCCACTGCTGGCCCGAGCGGCTCTTGGTTCCCAGTACCAGCTCGTACAGGTTGGCGTCTTCGAGGGTCGACGAAAGGTGGCCGAGGTAGTTGCGCATGCCCGGCCGCTTGACCTTGTGGAACGGTCCCTCGTTGTAATAGGCGTTCTTGTCGTTGTAGATGTCGACGACCGTGAAGGCGCGAAAGTCGATCGGGTCGGGGCAGGCGGCATAGCAGCCGTTGTACTCGGTGGGGTAGAAGACCTGGGCCGCCAGAGCTTCCCAGCCGCCGGTCGAGCCGCCGTAGAGGAAGCGCGCCCAGCCGGCACCGATGCAGCGGTATTTCTTTTCGAGATAGGGGATCAGCTCGTAGGTAATCGCATCGCCGCACGGGCCGACGTTCGCCGAGTTGACAGCGTACGAATCGTCGTAAAAAGGGTTGGCGTGCTGAATCTCGATGATCACCATTCGCGGGTAATTCGGGCCGGTCCATTCCTTGTAGAACTGATGCGCCTGCTCCTGGACGATGCGGTTGTAGCCTTCGAGGTGAAAGCGGTCGCTGTACTCGGGCTTCAAGTTCGGGTCGGGCGGCTCTTCGCGGAACCCGCCGAAGGTCTGGGGAAAATGGCCGTGGAAGATCACCAGGGGATAGCGCGGAAGGATGCGAATCGAACCCTTCCGGCAGCAGGACGTGCGCTCCCAAATGCATCGGCCGCCCCCAGAACTTGCTGAGCCGCTCGCTTTCAATTCGCTCGTGCTTCAAATACCTGGTCGTCGCCGGCTCGGGGATCGGGGGAATCTCTTTGTCCAGCCGCACCTGCCATGAAGCTGTGTCACTGGCGCCCGGCTCGATCGTGATCTGCCGCGGCGTGCTGTAGAGGTTTCCCGGCGCTTTGTTCCACTGCTGGCCCTCGCCACGGTCCATAGGCAGCTTCACAACGTGGCCGTCGCCACGGTGGAACGTTTCATATTTGTGGAGCACAGCTTGAATCCAGTACGTTCCTGGTGGAAGTAGGCGCAGGCTCTCGAGTGGGAAGCCGAGCACCGATTCGTCGACGACCGCTTCTTGCTCGGGCTGCAGTCCCTCGACGTCGATTCCAAAAATCTGCTGGGTCTGGAGGCCGTCGTTGATTTGAAATCGCGGCTCAGCCTTGGGATCAGTCGAGAGCATCACCAGCACGCGGCCATCGAGCGGGGCGGCGCTGCGCTCTTGTCCGAAACTCACTCGAATTGTTCGCACCGCACCGGAAGCACCGGCAACGGCCTGCGCTGCGGGCTCGTCGGCAAACAGCGCAGTACAAAGCGAACCGATCAGTGCGGCCGCCGCCACCGACCGGAGAAAACCAGCAAAGCGGCACACGATACGGCCATTACGTCTCTGGTTCACGATCATGGTCACACCCAGTTTGCCAAGCGGCGGGACGTTCTCAAACGATCGCACATTGTGCCGCCCGCCAAGGGCGACTTCCAGGGGGCAGTCGAAACGGCCGCTATCCGGGCGCGCACTTGACCTTTCTGGATTTGGCGGATAATGAAAGGTACATCCCCGACACGTCTAATTATCATTCAAGCTGCCCGATGACTCGCGCCGGCTTCCTGTCCGCGCAAACGCGGGTCTGGGCGAATTTGTCGTGCCCCGGAAAATGGGGCAGGACGGGCAATATGTTTCGCACACGATTAAGGACGATTGTGGCGTGCTTGTTGGCACTCGCGTTGGCGGGTTGTTCCAAGCCGATCGTTGCACGTTACATTTATCAGGACAGCGAGTTCGGGGTCGTCGGCATCCCAGTCAACACGTACCAGAAAAAGGTTGATTATCGCGATCAGGCAAACTTTCTGATGGACCGCCATTTCCCCGAGGGGTACGAGATTGTTCGCGCCGAGGAAGTGGTCGAAGGCGAGCGAATTCGCGACACCGGCAAGAAGACCGAGGTGGAAGCCGAGGCTGGGGTTTCGGCGCTTCAGCAAGTGCTCAAGCTGGCGAAGCTCGACCGAATCTCGTCGTACGAGGAGCGCGATAGAGTCCAAGTTCGGGAATGTCGGATCATCTACAAGAAGAAGCTGCCTGGAGTGCCTGGCCACAACGGCCAGTTCGCTTCGGCGACGACGCTCGCGCCGACTCTTTACGTTGACCCCAACCAGATTGTGCGGCAGCATATCAAGACCAATGCGGCACTGCTCGCCAAGGCCGACGGCGCGCCAAGAAACCCGGCGACGACCACGTTAGGGTCGACACTGACCTCCAACCGGCAACGGTCACGCTCGTCCCGGTGAGCGCCATTCAGCCGATCCCGACGCAATGGGATTGGAGTTGCGAGTCAGTGAACTTGACGCGGTAAGCATGCGTGCGCCTACGGCCCTTTCGCGCAGGTCGCCTTCGGTGCTTCGGTCATATAGAGATCCGATCCGCCGTCTCGGTCTGATATGAACACCAGCCGCTGTCCGTCGGGATGCCAGGCGGCATGATCATCACGGGCCGGGTGCGACGTGACGTTCCGCACGTTCGTACCGTCTGCGGCCATGACGTAGATTTCGTAGTTCCCATCACGATTGGTCGTGAAGGCGATCTGCGAGCCGTCGGGGGACCAGGTCGGGCGCGCGTCGAGCCCTTGGCTTTTTGTGAGCCGGCGCAGGTCGGCACCTTCGGCGCTCATCACGAAGATCTCAAAGTCACCGGTGCGGCTCGACCCAAAACCGATCTGCCGGCCGTCGGGCGAATACGCCGGCCAGGCGTTCATGCCGGCGGCCCTCGTGAGGCGCTTGGGATCCTGCCCCTTGGTGTCGATCGAGACAATCTGATGGCCGCCAACGTCAGAGAGGCTGAACACCACCCGCGATCCGTCAGGGGCGAACGAGGGGTTGCGCGCCGTGCCGCGCGATTCGCGCGGCTGGAACACGGCTTCCTTCTTTTCATGGGTGTCCTCGATCACGAGCACCGTTTGCGGTGCGGTCGCGCCTCGCACGTAGGCGTGCCAGCGGCCGTCACGCGAAAACGCCGGGTCGAATTGGTGATTGACCACGGTGGGATGCAGTCGCCGCCTCGAGCCGTCGCTTAACTTCAGCCCGACGATCGCAATGAGGTTTGGGCGTTCGTGCGTGGCGAAGACCACCTCTTCTCCGCCCGTGGTAAAGACGGGGCCTGGCTTGAGAGTGCCGTCGGTAAGCCCCCGCGCTTGCGCTTCGGGCTGGTATGGCGCGACGAAAACCGGCGCTAGCTTGAGAGTGCCGTCGGTGGTCAGTCGCTGCACTTGTTCGCCGCCCTGCGCCGCAATTGCGGGCATAAAAGCGGCCGCAACGGCGCAAGAACACGGCACGCCGGCACGCGCGGCCGGCCGCGATTAAAGGAGCTCATGGATCACGCGTCCTTCCGGGAGCACGCGCATCTCGGCCCGCGCGGCCGAGCTGATTCCGGCCAGCTCGAGCATCGTTGTGCCGACCATTGCCGGCGTGATCGGGTCGCTTACGGGGTCTTCGCCGCGCGCGTCGCTGGCCCCGATGGTGCGACCCGGTTGAACGCCTGCTCCGGCCCAGATCGAGAAATAACAGCGGTGCCAGTGGTCGCGCGAGCCGATCTCGTTGATGCGCGGCGTGCGGCCGAACTCGCCCATGCATAAAAGGAGCGTTGTCTCTAAAAGCCCGCGGTCGGCAAGATCGTCGACGAGCGTGGCAAACACCCGGTCAAACAGCGGCGCGTGCCACTCGGCCAGGAGGCCGAAGTTGTCGGCGTGAGTGTCCCAGCCGTAGTCCGAGAACGAATAATAGACTTCCACAAACCGGCTCCAGTTGACCTGGACATACGGAACGCCGGCCTCGACCAGCCGGCGGCCCAAGAGGCAGCTCTGGCCGAAAGCGGTATGCGTATAGGCCTCGCGGGTGGCGGCCGGTTCGCGCGCGAGATCGAGCGCGGCTGTTCCTTCGGGCGAGGTGAGCAGATCATGCGCACGCTGGCGCAGTTCATCCCAGACTTCATAGCGACCGGCGTCGGCGTCGCGCTTGATGCGGTCGAGTTCATCGAGCAGGAACCGCCGGTCGGCCAGCCGCGCGGGAGTTAAGCCGCTCGCCAGCTTGAGGCTGGGGATCTCGAGTCGGCCTTTCTCGGTGCAGCCGATCAGGAAGGGGTCGTATCCTTTGCCCCACGTTCCGCCGCCTGAGCCCTGGATCGGCCCAACACCATCGCCGATCGGACCGCGGGCCAGCGAAATGAATCGCGGCAGTGCTTCGTGCCCGCGCTGGCGCGCCACGATCGACCCGAAGTTGGGTGGATAGACCGCCGTGGCGGCGCTCGCGCCGGTCAGGGCGATCGAGCCAGCCTCGCGATGGCCGTCGTGGAAATTCACGTTGCTGCGGACGAGCGAAAACTTGTGCGAGCGCGCCGCCAGCCGGGGCAAGAGCTCGGTGTAACGCACGCCCGGCGTGCGCGTGGCGATTGTCGTGAAAGGCCCGCGATATTCGGCCGGCGCATTGGGTTTGGGGTCGAAGAGATCAAGATGGCTAGGGCCGCCGCCCAGCCAGACCAGCAGAATTGACCTGGCCTTGGGCGCCTCGGCCGCTCGCAGGCCGGCGCCACCCGCCGCCGCGACGGCAAATGGGGCGGCGACGCCGCGCGCAGGAACGCCCGGCGGCTTACGCCCTGGCAAGTTCGGGAGTGGAAGCTGCCGACGTCAAACATGCGCGTGTTCGCCTCGCATGCGGTTTCAGTGCCGCGGGCGCCTTACGAGTGGTATCATATCGCACTTCCCTTTCGATGACGATTACCATTGTGATGAACACTCAGGCCGGCGGGCGCCCATTGTGATCTCTCGTGGCGAGCTTCTCTCGGTGAATCACATGATTACTCCCAATCGTACCTTTCATCTTCGGGCGACTCTTACCTTGATCGGGATACTTGCACTCATGCCGACCTTACCATTGCCATCTTCTGCGGGCGAGCCAGCAGACGAGTACCTGTGGCTCGAAGAAGTGATCGGCGCACGCCCGCTTGCCTGGGTCGAAGAGCGAAACGCCGAGAGCAAGAACGCGCTGACCCAGTCTGACCAGTTTCAGGCGTTCAATCGGCGCATCCTGGAGATCCTCGACTCGGAAGGCCGGATTCCGGGCATCCAGAAGCTCGGGGCGTATTATTACAACTTCTGGCGCGATGCCAAGAACCCCCGAGGAATCTGGCGCAGAACGACACTCGAGGAATATCGCAAGGACAAGCCCGACTGGGAGGTGGTCCTCGATCTCGACGCGCTGGGCCAGGCCGAAAACGTCAAGTGGGTCTGGCACGGGGCGCAGGCGCTTCGGCCCAATTACAAACTGGCCTTGGTCTCCCTCTCGCGTGGCGGGTCCGATGCCAGCGTCGTGCGCGAGTTCGACCTGGTCGCGAAGTCATTTGTCAAAGACGGTTTCGCGCTGAGCGAGGGCAAAAGCCAGATCGGTTGGCGCGGGCCCGACAGTGTGTTTGTGGCCACCGACTTCGGCGCGGGGTCGATGACCAAGTCGGGCTATCCGCGCATCGCCAAGGAATGGAGCCGGGGAACGCCGCTGGCCCAGGCAACGGTGGTTTTCGAAGGGCAGCCCGACGACATGAGCGTGTCGGCCCATCGCAGCCTGACGCCGGGCTTTGAGCGCGACGTGGTCGTTCGCCGGCCGGGGTTCTGGACCAGCGAGGTCTTCCTGCGCCGCGATGGGAAGCTCGCCAAGATCGACAAGCCCGCCGACGCCGTGGCCTCGCTGTACCGGCAGTGGCTGCTGCTGCGGCTCCGCACCGAGTGGACCACGGGCGGCAAGACCTATCCGGCCGGTGCCTTGATCGCGACCGAGCTCGAGGCGTTCTTGAAAGGGGAGCGCGCCTTTCAGGTCTTGTTCGAGCCGGGCGAGCGCAAGTCGCTCAGTGGTTTCAGCCCGACGCTCCATCATATTCTCGTCGAAGAGCTCGACAACGTGCGCGGCCGGGTTTACGTCGCGACCCCTCGCGACGGCAAATGGGAACGCACGCCGCTAGAGGGCGTTGCCGAGATCGGCGATGTTTCGGTGCGCGCCGTCGACGCCGACCTGTCCGACGAGTATTTCCTCGAGGCGACCGATTTCCTGACTCCGACCACGCTGTCGCTGGGCACGGCCGGCGGCGGCCCTGCTCAACTGCTCAAGCGGCTTCCGGCGTTCTTCGACGCCGCGAGTCTGACGGTCTCGCAGCACGAGGCGATCTCGCAGGACGGCACGCGCGTGCCGTATTTCGAGGTCGCACAGAGCGACATCGCCAAGAACGGCAAGAACCCGACGCTCTTGCACGGCTACGGCGGGTTCGAGGTGCCGATGCTGCCGTCGTACCGGCCGACCGTCGGCGCGGCCTGGCTCGAGAAAGGGGGGGTCTACGTCGTCGCCAACATCCGCGGCGGCGGCGAGTTTGGCCCGAAGTGGCATCAGTCGGCGCTCAAGGCCAACCGGCACCGGGCCTACGACGATTTCATCGCGGTCGCCGAAGACTTGATCAAGCGTGGGGTGACCTCGCCCCCGCACCTGGGAATCCAGGGCGGCAGCAATGGGGGCCTCCTGGTCGGCAACGTGCTGGTGCGCCGGCCTGATCTCTTCGGCGCGGTCGTCTGCCAGGTCCCCTTGCTCGACATGAGGCGCTTCAATCAGCTTCTGGCCGGAGCGAGCTGGATGGCCGAGTACGGCAACCCCGACGTGCCCGAAGAGTGGGCGTTCATCCGCGGTATTCTCCCCTACCACAACGTCGAAAAATCCGTGAAGTATCCCCGCACGCTCTTCACCACTTCGACGCGCGACGACCGGGTGCACCCCGGCCACGCGCGGAAGATGGTGGCGAAGATGAAAGCCCAGGGCCACGACGTGCTCTACTACGAGAACACCGAAGGCGGCCACGCCGGCGCCGCCGACAACAAGCAGGCGGCGTTCATGCAGGCGCTTGCGTACACGTTTTTGTGGAACCAGCTTGCGAAATGACGGCCGCGCGGCGTGCTTTGCCACCTTGGCAGGATCATCGGGCTTGGTAGCGGGCGTTGAGCGAGCAGCATGGCGCGTGATGGTCGCTCACCGCTCTTGGCGCCGCTGACCCCGGCGCGGTCCAGCTCGGCAAAGGCGATGGCGTGCGGGGTCAGAGCAGGATTTCCATGCTTGTTCACCCAGCGGAGATGCTCGATGGCGCTCTCTTTTTGTCCCTTCGCCAGCAGATCGAGTCCGATGTAGCAACGTGCTTCGGCGCGTTTGTCAGCATCGGTGGCCAGTCGAAGCAGAACGGGCTCATCGAGCTCAGAGCGGAGGTAGCGCACGATCGGATAGGGCCACCGAGCGGCGTCGAGCTTCGCCGCGAGGGGGCCGAGGAACTCCTTCGCGAGGCCTTCGTCCTTGCCGATTCGCGCAGCCAGGTGCCCAAGGATCACGGCACGAATCGAGATTTCACCCTTTCCATCTTCCAGTTCCAGGACGCGCTTTAGCCCGTCGGTCGCGCCGTCCCGCCGCGAGACGAAATAAGTCACGGCCCAATTGAAATGGAACCAGCCGTTTCTGGGCTCGATCTTGATCGCTTGATCGAAATCGGCGAGCGCCTTTTCGTACTCCTTCTTGGCGCGCCATGCGCTGCCGCGGTTGATGTACGACACGGCGAACTTCGGGTCGATTCTGATCCTTTCGGTGTAATCGGCGATTGCGTTGTCGTAGCCGTTCTTGTTGAACCACGCGTTGCCGCGGTTGTAATAGGCGGCGGGGTTCTTCGGGTCGATTCTGATCGCTTCGCTGTAGTCGGCGATGGCCTTGTCGTATTCCTTCTTGTCGTGCCACGCGTTGCCGCGGTTGGTCCAGCAAACCTCAGAGCCCGGGTCGAGGCGGATGGCCTCGGCGAAATCAGCCAGGGCAAGGTCGATCTTCTTCTGGTCCCGCCAGATTGAACCTCGGCACGTATATGCGTCCCCATTGGCCGGGTTCGCCCGAATCTGGTGCGTGAAGTACTCGATGGCCTGGTCGTAAGCGATGACCTCGGCGGCCTGAACCCAGCCGACGACGCGGTCTTCTTCGGCCCGAAGCCGAAGCCGCGGGCCGCTGACCTGCTCGACTTTGTAAACGCGAAAGTTTGCTCTCAGCCCGCCGCGGCCCCGGGGCTCGAGCTTCTGGTCATCGACGACCTGGTCGCCCTCGCGGAGGACTGATCCAAACTGCAGGATCACCCGCTTGCCGACCCCGCCGGAAGCGTCCTGGGCGCAGACGTTACGGGGCGAGGCGACGGCCAGAAACAACACCAGGACGATCCGCGTACGCATGGCGGAATCGGCCTTTCGTCGAGGTTAAGGCATCCGCGGCCGCGGCCGAGCGATCGGCCGCCGAGCAGGTGCCGTGTATTCGGTGCCTTGTTCAGGCGTGCGATCGCCGCGCCAAATCTTCAGCGAACTGCTCGAGCGCAGCCGCCAGCTCGTCGTCCTCGATGTCCCACAGAGTTCGGCCGGCTGAATCCTCGCCGAGCAACCCGACAGTCGCGAGCATCTGGCCCAACCGCATCTCAGGGCAGAGTCGCCGAACTTGGTCAATTCGCTGCAGAATATTGGCTTGGATGTCCTCCGAGATCATATTCTGTCTCCGATCCGTGCGTTTTGAGCGCGGGGCTGGCGCAGCCTGCCGATGACCTCAACGCGAATCATCTGGCCTGGCGCCAGCTTCGCGATCCGCGTAGCCCGTGTCGCCCCGTCCACGATTTCCAGCGCACCATCCGACGCTTCATATACCCACACCGGGGGCATCCCAGCACTCGAGGCCCCGAAACGAGCGATCTGTCGCTGAAGTTTATAGGGATCAGCCCCGGAAAAGCGGGACGGAGGTAGCCGAAGTTCCGCCGGGTCGACATCGCGAAAGTCCGCCGCCATCGACTTATTCTACGCACGAGTTCGGCGACGCGGGATACGTAAGCGCCGCGCGAGCTCCTTTTCTTGGCCCGTCGAAATCGCTGATTGAGTGCACGAATGATGGGAACCTTCGCTTCCGGCCTTGCGAGATCGCTCCTTCTGGGGTAAAACCTCGGCCCAAGTCATGTCACGTAGATAGCGACACATGGGCCGGGTCGACGCCGGGACCAGGGATGGCGTTGGCGGCGACCGGGCAGCAGTTGGCCCATGGGATCTGGTCGCTGATTTGATTTGCGCACGGCGGACACAGGTCGCGGCCGATGCGTCGGCGTTTACGTTGGTCGACCCGTCCTGACGGAACGTCTCGGGACTGGCTGCGCCACGAACCGCGGACGGGCCGCCGGCGGCCGGTGTGGTCCGAACGGCTCTCGATCGGTTCGGCTCGGGAACGATCGCTCATGACAGATCACGCAGGCACGATCCTGCCGGCGCCAGGGATGGTTCCGGACGGGAGAACAAACCAGCCCGCCGCGGCGACCGGCCGCGGCGTGCGCGTGCCTGCGCACCCCTCTCCCCCACGGGGAGAGGGTGCCCGAAGGGCGGGTGAGGGGGACGCCGCACGACCGAAAGCCCTCATCCCGCGGGGAGAGGGTGCCCCCTCGGCTTTGCTCCCCTCGACTCCGCTCGGGGCAGGCGGGGCAGGCCGAAGGGCGGGTGAGGGGGACGCCGCACGACGTGGCGCCTGCGGGTTACGTAGGCCCGATCGCCCCTCACCTGGCCTTCGGCCATCCTCTCCCCGCGGGGGAGAGGGTGCCGGCGCACGTCTGCAAGCCCGCCTTCGCGTCAAGCCCCGTCGGTTCCAGAGTACCGCGCTGTACGTAATCGGCCTCTCGACCGCCCTGGCGTTACTCTTCGCAGCGATCGCGCCGCCGTCCACACGTGCGCAGGCCGACAAATTCCCCGAGGGAATGGTCGGCAGCATCGAATTCGAAGGCAACGCGACAATCACTCCCGACAGGATCAAGCCCAAGCTCCTCTCCCGCGTGGGACAGCCGCTCGATCAGAACAAGGTCGAAGCCGACCTGAAAAGCCTGATGGGGACGAAATGGTTTTCGCACGTCAGCTATTACCTCGAGGAGTCGCCGCCCAAGAGCAGCAAGTACACGATTTACTTCGTCGTGCGCGAGATGCCGCTGCTCACCAAGGTCGAGTTTCTGGGGCGAAAGGCCGTGCGGCTCAAGGAAATCGAAGACACGACCGACTTGAAGGTCGGCAAGCGCGCCGATCCCACGCGAACGTGGCTGGCAGTCGGCCAGATTCAGCGCCTCTATCAAGAGAAAGGCTACGACCTGGTCTCGGTCAAACTGCTCGAGGGGGGCAACCAGGGAGACACCAAGATCGTGATCGAGATCTTCGAGGGCCCGAAGGTCAAGGTGAGCCGCATCGACTTTGTCGGAAACCACTTTGCCTCGGGGGCCACCCTCAAGACGCACATCTCAACCCGCAAGCCTATCCTGGGGCTCTTCGGCCGGTACAAGAGCGACATGCTCGACGAGGACCGGCAAAAACTCATCGACTACTACCAGTCGCAGGGTTTCTTCGAAGTGCAGGTCACGCCGGTGACGCGGCCGGGCGAAAACCCGGGCAACATCGATCTGACCTTCGTCATCTCCGAGGGAACGCGCTTCAAGGTTCGTAACGTGATCATCGAGGGAAACACCAAGATCAAGACCGAGACGCTGCGGAAGGACCTCGAGCTGCACTCGGGCAAGCCGTTCATCTTGGCGGTGCGCGAGGCCGACAAGAACCGGATGCTGATCAAGTACGGCGAGATCGGCTGCATCGACGCCGAGATCGACTGCGAGCCGAGGTTCACCGACCAATCGGGCGTCGTCGACCTCCTGTACAAGATCGAGGAGCACGAGCCGTACATGCTGGGCGAGCTGCGGATCGTGGGCAACGCACGCACCAAGAGACAAGGTGATTCGCCGCGAAGCGGTGATGGCGGGGCTATTGCCCGGCGAGGTCCTGGACAAGACGCGGGTCGAGATCTTTCGGCGGCGGCTGATGGGCCTGGGCTATTTCCAGAATGACCAGAACAGGAACAAGCAAATCAAGATCGAGATCGCCAACCGGCGGCCCAAGGACCAGCCGTACGGCGACATGATGATGCCGCTGCTGGGAGACGTGAGCCAGGCACGGGGGCAAGACCCGGGCCGGGCGACGACCTGGTGCCGGCGCCAGCGGGTCAGCCGGGCGTGCAGGTCCCGCAGTGCGCCGGCGAGCCAACCGTGCCCGACCTGTCGCCGTTCGGAGCGGTAAACCCGTTCAGCCCGCCGGCCGACACCCCGCCCCTCGAGGTTCCCCGCCGGCACCCGCGCCGGTGCCGCGAGGCCCCGGTCCCCGCCGTGCCCGTGAGTCCCACGCCTCCTCCTCTGGGTGCCGGCGAGCCGCCCGGCTCGTTCCCCAGCATCCCCGGCATGAACATGACCGACGTCGGTCCCGACCACAACGACCCCTTCCCCAATCGCTCGTTCGCCGACATCGTGACGTCGGTCGAGGAGGCTCCGACGGGCCGGTTCATGATCGGCGTCGGGGCCAACAGCTTTCAGGGATTGATCGGCAACATCCAGATCAACGAGAAAAACTTCGACATCTACCAACATTCCCACGCTCGTTCGCCGACATCGTCAACGGCCAGGCGTTCCGCGGCGGCGGGCAGTCGCTGGTGATCAATCTCCAGGCCGGCAACCCTGATCAACTCGATGATGGTCAGCCTGCGCGAGCCGTATCTCTTCGACCTGCCGATCGGGGCCAGCGGCACCGGCTATCTCTTTCAGCGTATTTATCCCAACTGGGATGAGCGGCGCGGCGGCGGCTCGTTTGCGCTCGGCCGTCAGATCGGCACCAGCATGTACGCCGACGTCTCGGTCCGCGCCGAGGAGGTCGATTTCTTCGGCTACCGGTCGCCGGCGCCGGCCGATTACCTGGCCGCCAGCGGCTGACACGTCGTCTGTTCTCGATCAAGCCGAGCCTGCGGTTCGACAATCGCAACAACCCGTTCATGCCGACCAAGGGCCAGTACGTCCAGCTCTCGGTCGAGCAGGGCTGGGGCAGCTTCACCTGGACCAAGTTCGACGCGAGGGACGCGTCTATCTTCCCACCGGCAGCCGCCCCGACGGAACCGGCAAGCGGTTCTTCACGCTCCGCGGCCATTTCGGAGTCGCCACCGAATCGACGCCGGTCTACGAGCGGTTCTTCGCCGGCAACTTCGCCAGCCTGCGCGGGTTCCAGTATCGCACGGTCAGCCCACACGTGTTCGACGTGCCCACCGGCGGCGTGATGATGGCGGTCGGGTCGGTCGAATACCAGTTTCCCTGGAACGCCCGCGACACGTTCAACCAGATCTTCTTCACCGACTTCGGCACCGTCACCGGCAATTACCAGTTCAGCGACATGCGGATCTCGGTCGGCACCGGCCTCAAGGTCGTGATCCCGATGATCAGTCATGCTGCCGTTCGAGTTCGACCTGGCGTTTCCGGTGTTGAAGGCCCAGGGCGACCGGGTGCAGTACTTCAACTTCTCCGTCGGCGGGGTTTGGTGAATCGCAGCCGGATGAGTCTTGCTCGCCGGCCTCGCTTGCAGAGTCGCGCCTGCTGCCCGCCTTCGCCAGACGGGCGCTGGGCTTCGAGCTTGACGCTGGGTAGACGTGATGAATCGATACTTTCTGGTCATGGCCGTCACGGGCGGATCGCTCTGGCGGCCGATTTCGTACTCGGACTGTTCGCCACCGGCGATGCCCACGGGCCCGGCGCGATCGCGCGGGGAATCCACATCCTGTTCTCGCTGGTCACGGTGGTGACGCTCTCTGGGCATTCATTCGATCGTTTACACGTACTTCGTCGCCACCGGAAAATGGGCCAAGGAAGTCGTGCGATGTCTACGAGTTGCCCGACTGGATCAACGTGCAGGCGAAGAAGAACAAACGAAGAGCGTTTCGATTCATCATGTGGAGCATGACGACGATCGCGGTGGCGGCCTGGCTGGGCGGGGCCGTCGATACGCGGGGCTCGGGCTACGCGGTCTGGCACCTGTGTGCCGCGGCATTTGCGCTGGCCTTCAACCTCGGCTCGTTCGTGGTCGAATATGTCGTGATCGTCGCGCACGTGCGGCTGCTCGCCCTGGTCAAGGCGCAAGCCGATCGACTGCGCGCCGACCGCTACCGCTCGCCGGAACCCGCGGCGATCGAGCCCCGCTCGGCCGTGTCGTGAATCTGTGATCTGCTACCTGGCATCTTTGATCTGGAACGAGAATTGATGCGGCCGCTCGGGGTCATTGTGCTGATCGTGCTGGTCGATCTGCTCGGGTTCTCGCTGGTCATGCCGCTGCTGGCGCCGTTCTGCCGAGCACTACGGGTTTCGCGAGTGGCAGATCGGTCTGTTGTTCTCGGCGTATCCGGTCTGCCAGCTCGTGGCGGGCCCGATTCTGGGCCGGCTGAGCGATCGCTATGGCCGCCGGCCGCTCTTCATCTTCAGCCAGGCGGGGACGGCGCTGTCGTTCTTGATCCTGGGCCTGTCGCGCGACTTTCGGGTGATGCTCTTGGCTCGCATGCTCGACGGGGCCTCGGGCGGCAACATCCTGGTGGCGCAGGCGTACGTCGCCGACGTGACCGCGCCCGAGGACCGCGCCCGGGGCATGGGCTTGATCGGCATGGCGTTCGGGCTCGGTTTCGTGCTGGGACCGCTCTTGGGCGGCGTGCTCTTGAGCCTGCCGCTGGCCGACGACTGGCGGCTGCGGCTGCCGTTCCTGGTGGCCGCGGGTTTCTCGACCGTGGCGTGGCTGCTCGTCCTCGTCCGGCTGCCCGAGCCGCCAGCGCCGAGCCAGCCCGGGCGCGAGTCGCGCTCGCGTCGTCGAGCTGGCGCGGCATCGTCGACACGCTGACGATTCCCGGGATCGGCCTGCTGATCTTGATTGGCTTTCTGGCGGTCTTCGCCTTCGCCGCGTTCGAGGCGACGTTTGCACTCTTCCTGCGCAGCCGGTTCGACTGCGATGTGCGCACGGCGGCGTTTGCATTCGCGGCAATCGGGTTCTTAAGCGCGGTCGTGCAGGGGGGCCTGATCCGCCGGCTCGTCCCGCGATTCGGCGAAGCGCGGCTCATCTCGCCGGGCTTGGTGCTGGCCGCCGGCGGGTTCGCCGGTTTGGCGCGGGTTGGCACGCGTCCCCGAGCTGGCCGTTTCGATGGTGCTTCTGGGCGTCGGTCAGGGGTTGGTCGGGCCGTCGGTCTCCGGGCTGCTCTCGCGGATCACGCCGATGAGCGAACAGGGTGCCGTCTTCGGCACGCTCAGCTCCGCGCAGACGCTCGCCCGGATGATCAGCTATTCGACGTCCAATGTCTTGCTGGGCAAGGTGTCGACGGCAGCGCCTTACTGGGGCGCTGTCGGCGTTGATCTCGTGGCCTTGGCCTTGGGCGGTCAGCGCAGCCCTCGGGATTTCATTCCGAAAGGTTGGCGGTTCGAGAAGTCTCGGTCGATGTATCCGCCGAAACGATTCCGGGTCAGTGTAGCCGTAGCGGGTCATCACCGCTTCGATCGTTTGGCGGTGAGCAAGCAGCATCTGCACGCCTTCGACCAGGGCCTCGGGGCGAATCTCCAGCAGCCGCTCGGTGAAGTAGTGGCGGAACATCGGCCCCGTCGGGATCGGTTTCGGTCGTGAGCAGCTTCATCAGCCGGTTTGCGCCATCGGAGCGGGGCGAGTCGCTTCGCCGCGACCTCCCGCGCCGCAGCGAGCAGACCCTGCGGGATCGTCGCGCGACCAGTCGAGGATGGCTTGATTGAGCGTCAGCCGCCGAGCCTTGAGCAGCCCGTCACCCCACAAGCGCGCCAGCCAGGGGGCAGTATCGCAAACCCACTGGGGAGCGGCTGGCGGCTCGGATCCCGCTCCGATCGGGAGCGTCGAGCAAGACCTGCAGCGCCCAGGCGCGCGAGACGGCGACCGGGTCGGCCACCGATGCGACCCGGGCCCCGCCGAGCTGCGGCGGCCGGCTCGTGTACCAGGGACGCATCGCAAACAAGCAGCCGCGTGAACGCCGACGCCTTCGAATCCTGCGTCAAGAGCCAGACGTAGGGAAACCGGTCGCTGCTCCGCGCCGTCAAGCCGGATGTCGCCACGCAGGGCGCCCAGGCTTTGATGCTCCTGGAAGACGATCACCGGACGTGTCGGTCTTGTCGTTGAAGAAATCGACCTCGGCATCGGGCAGGGAGCTTGCGGTTGATGTCGTCAAGACCTTGTCGGTGAAGGCGTCGTACCAGTAGGTCAGCTCGAAGCCGCGTTGCCACGCCCCGCGCGGCCCGCCGACGAGCTCGTTGTAGTACGACAGCTCGTAGGGATGGATCCGCACCAGCGCCAGCGCCGCCGAGCCGAGCACGGCCGCCGTCAGGACCGACCGCGGCAGCCAGTCGGGGAGTCCGAATCGCTCGCGACGAGTGCATCGGCCAGACCAGACCGTGCCCCAGCCCGCAAAGGCCGCCAGAAAGAAGAATGTCGGCAGGAACAGCCGGACTCCGTCGTGGGCCGGGGTCGGGAAGCATCCGGATCACCGGCAAGGTCAGGAAGTGGACCAGAAAGTAGAACGGGAAAGCGGTCGCGGCGAAACTGTCCGATGCCCCAGACGAGGCCGATCGACACCGGCCGCGAGAATCGCCGATCGGCACGGTGATCGCCCAGCAGGACCCAGCCGTTATGCCAGGGGAGGCTGAATTCGTAGATCTGGCCGAAGTAGATGATCTGGATCTTGGGAAGCACGTTCTCGCGGTCGCGGCTGAGCGTGTAGTAATGAGCCAGCCGCGGGAGCGTCTCGCGCCACCAGGCCGGGTTGCCCAGCCAGGCGATCACGGGAGCGAAGGCCAGGATCGCCGTCCAGGTCTCGAGCGCGGGCCGCTCGACGCCCCAGATCGCGTGCTCTTGGGAAGCACCAGCCGAGAAAGCGCCGGACGCACCAGAACGACAAGCGGAACCGCCAGGATCGCTCCCGGGCAGGTCGCTCGACGGGCGATGGATGAAGAAGTCGGTCTTCGCCGGGCAGGGGCAGCCGTTGCTGCAGCATCTGAGATCTGCTGAAACGCCAGCCATAGCGGAGCCAGCATCGCGCCCGACGTGACGAGCCCGTCGATCCAGTCGGAACGTCCTCCGCGGCGTGTGAGACGTGCGCGGCAAGTGCCCCACGACCAGCCAGAGCAAGAGCGGCAGCAAGCACCATGACCGCGGCCATCTTTCTCGACGAAGGCCAGCCCGACCAAGATGCCGACGGCGACCCGCCATCGCCGGCCGCGCGGCTCGTGCAGTCCGTTCCAGAACGCCAGGGCGGTCGCCGACCAGAGCAAGAGCCCCGGCGTGTCGGTATCGATCAAGTGCGCCTGCCCGTAGAGCCGGGGCATGAACAGGAGCGAGCCGGCCATCGACCGCGCCGACCCACACTCCATAGCGGCGCGCCAGAAAATGAAAGCCGATCGTGATCGTGAGCGCAAACTCGATCACCGACGCCATCCGCCGCGCCGGGATGTCTTTCATCCAATGGCCAAAAACGGCATAAGTCGCCAGGTTCAACTGACCGGCCAGCGGCGGGTGGAAATTGATGCCGAATCGCCCATACGGCCAGAAGTAGAGCAAGTGTGAACGGATCGAACAACTCGCTGAACGTCGCTGCACGGAACGCGCCTGACCGAGCTGCTCCCACCACTGGGCCGACATCACCTGGCTGTAGCGATAGGCCGGCTCGTCCCAGGTCAGACCGAAATCGCCGACCGTCGGCACCAGCGCAGCCAGCGCGCCGGCCAGCACCACAAGCCAAGCGAATCGCAGAAACCCGGCTGGCCCGCTCCGCTGTCCGGCCGTTGCCGCGACCGCGCGGGCCTGACTTCGGCGGGTTCCCACGGCGCAACGACACGACGGGCCTCGGCTCGCCAGTGATCACCGCATCGGATTCGGCCATGCTTCACTGATCCCGCTGCTGCTTGAACGCCCCAATGCGCAACTTGCTCGACTTTCCACGAATCATTATCCGAACAGCGCGCGGCAACCCGGCAAGCCGCCCGCGGCACCACGCGCCTGCAACGGCAACCGCCACCACCATCTCGAAGCGCGGCGCTCGACCCAAGGCTCGCCGCCGTTGCACCCGTCATCCTGCTCGTCAATCACTAGGGGTTTGAAAAACGCCGCCGGATTATTTACCCTACCTTGCGGGAAACTCCATAGGTTTCCCAGTTCCGAAGTCGTGTCGAGTCGAAGCCTGGACGTTCAGGCTCAATCGGACACAGTTCTTTGAAGGAGATGCACCTGATGATGAGGCACCTGCCGACGTTGATCTTGAGCGGAATCTTGGGATCAATGGTCCTGGTCGGAAACGCGGAAGCGTGTCACAGGAACAAGTGTAAGTGTGCAACCCCCGTGGTCTGCGCAGTCCCCCAACCGGCGCCTTGCGTGCAGACGGTCGCGTGCGTGAAGCCCAAGTTCGTTCTTTGCGCCAAGACACCTGTTTGCGCGAAACCGGCTCGTTGTGCAAAGCCCATTCTTTGCGCAAAGCCAGCGCCTTGCCCGAAGCCCGTGGTTGCGAAGTGTGCGCCGACAATCAAGCTCTGCCACTTCGCGCTGCCGACGCTCTGCCTGAGGAAGCCGGCGACCGTCGTCGCCTGTGCCGGACCGGCACCCTGTTCAGCGGCCCCGGTGGCGTATGCCCTGGCCGCGCCGGTCAGCTATCCGGTGGCCACCCCTCAGCATTGATCCGGCCTCATTTCGGATCATGTCCTGCGGGATTCTTCACGGCTGGTCGTGCGCGATCATGACCGTGTTTGCCGAGTCGACTGGACCGGTCGGGCCAGTGGCATGGAGCCTTGCGCCCGATCGGCACCCTTACGCACGCAGGGCAATGCGGCCCACAATGCGTTCCAGCTCACTGTACGGGAAAATCCAGATCAATACGACGCCCAGCTTGCTCACCGTGTAGGCCGGCTTGCCCTGAGAGACCAGCATGCGGTCCGAGTGCAAGAATGCCCCGGGCCGGTTTTGAATCACGATCCACCGCGGCAGGCCTTGATCGATCGGAGCCAGGCGGCGAGGAAGCTCGCCCGTGCGCCTGAGGTAGAGCCAAGAAGTGGGAAACCCTCGAAAGACGATGATTTCTCCCGGCTGCGTGTGGTCTCGGAGCCAGGCACGAGCCTCGGGCTCGAGCGCGTCCCAGTAGTAGGTCGGCTCCATGCCAAGCGCGGACGCCCCGGGCAAGCCGCCGACCAGCGGGCTGAAGTACGAGATCGGCACCGGCATCATCACGGCAACGCTCGCAATCGCCTCGAGCACCGCCCCAGCGATCACGGGTTTGGCCCAGCGCCCCCATCGGTCCATCACGGCGCGAGCCCCGCGACCTGCCAAGAGCGCAAGCACGCCAAATGCAGGAAGGAAGAGGCGCACGCCGTCGTGGCCGGGAACGTGCGGCATTGAGCGCAGCAGCATCACAAACGCCCAGTGGCCGGCAATCAATGTTCCGGTCGTATCGCTTCGCCAGTTTCTCAGGATCGCTACCAACCCGCCCACGGCCAGAAAGAGGACGCCGACCGGCGTTACGAACAAGATCCAGACAAGCGTGTTGTACCAGGGAAGCGATTCCTTGGGCGTGTCGTAAACGGTGCCGAGAAACAATACCTGGATGCGCTGGGTCGATGCGCGGCCGAGGTTCGAGTTCAGGAACCGAGCGACTCCGCCGATCGGGTCGATCCACCACGGCGGCATCATGAGGAAGAGCACAACCGCGGCGACTGCCAAACCGAGGAGCAGCGTGAGAAATCCCCGCCGGCTGCGATAGATGGCCGACCACACGGCGAACGGCAGTGGGACGAACCAGCCTGTGAGCTTGGTTGCGGCTGCGCAGCCGAGAACCAGCCCGAACATGACGGACCAAATCGCGCGCGTCGTCACCGACGGCGAGTCGTACTGGTCGCGCCCGGTCGCGTGAGTGAAAATCACGATCGAGAGCACCCATAGCGAGACCAAGACACCGTCGTATGCCGCGTAGTGGCCGTGCCCAAAGAGATTGGGCTGAAAGATCCACGCCGCGACCGACAGTGCGCCCGGCCACATTCCCCACCGAGCGGCCGCGAACGTGTAGATGACTCCGGCCGTGAGGGAGAAGAGCAAGATCGGCCCCAGCCGCGCCCGCTCGAGATCGGGCCGAAACGGGGTCAGCACATCGCCTGCCAATCCGAGCAGGGCATAGAACGGCGGATGGCCGTGTGGTTCTTCGCGCGCGAACGGCCAGAACCAGGCGAGCACGTCGCGGTCAAAGAGCAGCTTCCAGCGACTATCGAGCTGTTCGCGCTGCGGCGGCCGGCTGCCTTTGAGTTGGACGAGCTCGAGATCGCGAGGCAGAGGCTGCCAGCGGGCCGCGAAGCCGGCTGGATCGCCGAGTGCACGAAACCACTCGCGCAACCGGGCTTCGCGTCCCAGCGTGTAGCCCTCGTCCCAGCCGATTGCCATGAACGGCTCAGTCGCCAGCATCAGGATCGCGGTGGCGATACCGATGCCAAGACCGGCCAGCAGTGCGTTCACCCGCGGCGTGGGCATGCTCCGTCAGATTTCGGCGGTCGCCAGCTTGGCGCCCTCGTGATCTGCGCCGGCTCGGGCTCGACCGATCGAACGAGTGCAGCCTCGGTGCAGTTGGGAAATGCCGGACAGCGGACGCATTCGCTCCAGATTCGTTGCGGCAGCTCTGATTTGTCGATCGCATGGTAGCCGCAGCGCTCGAAGAACCCGCTGGCGGTCGTCAGCGCAAAGACCGACTTGACCTCGAGCTCACGGGCCATTTCCCAGCAAGCGTCGACAAGCTGGCGGCCAATGGCGCAGCCCTTGTGCGTGCTCCGCGACCGCCAGGCAGCGGATCTCGGCGAGATCGTCCCAGAATACATGCAGCGCGACACAGCCCAGCAGCCGGTTCTCATCATCGACGGCGACCGTGAACTCACGAATCGACTCGTACAACTCGGCCATCGACCGGCGAATCATCAGTTTCCGCTCGGCAAAAACCACAATAAGTTCGTAAATTCCGGGAACATCTCCAACGCGCGCGGGGCGAATTGTCAATCGAGGAACCTCCCTAACCCGGTGAAAAAACCGAGTGTCAAGTGGAGTAAACGTGCCGTAAGACCCAGCCAAGCCCGACGTTGGGACCGCCAAGCGATCCGAAGTCGATGCACCATTGTAAAAAGCGACGCCGGAGAATCAAGGACACAACCCGGGCGCGGCGGTTCACGGCTCAGGCCAGCCGACCCGAACGACCCTCACCAGGCGAGAACCGGCGGGAAGAATTCGGCGATAAGGTCTTCATAATAGGGCCGAAGGCTCTCGACGTCGGGCGGCTCGTGCCCCTTGGAGTAGAGGTCGTAGGGGTTGAACTTGCGCACCCACTCCATCCGGCGCTTGTCGTCGGCGTTCATGAGTTGGGTATAGGCTCCCTCGCGGTGCGCCGCATAGAACGAGTGATACCGGATCATCGCGAGGGCTTCGTCAGGCAGGTAGTCTTTGACGATGTGGTAGAGGTACTCGTCGTGTCCCCATGACATGTGCACTCGATCGAGCCCGCAGCCCGGCCGGTAGATGCCGCAGTCGGTCTGGTACGCGGCGACGGAGTGGTCGGGGTTGTCGGCAAAGAACTCGGGAAAGACGACCTTGTCGGAGTAGCGGCAGCCGACCGGGAACGTGTCGCCGACGACGGCCCATTGGGGCTCGCCATACAGGCAGAGCATCTTGCCGAGGTCGTGGATCAATCCGGTCAAGATGAACCACCGTGGATGGCCGTCGGCGCGGATCGCCTCGGAGGTTTGCATCAGGTGCTCGATCTGCGTCAACTCGGTGTCGGGGTCGCTGTCGTCGACCAAGGTGTTCAGGAACTCCATCGCCTCCCAGATGCCCATCTGCCGCTGATTCTTGCCCAGGTATTGCCGCTCCTTGGCCTGAACAAAGTCGAGGGTCTGAAAGCGATGATTGAGACGGTAGAACTCGCGGACGGCCGGACGAACGTTCGCCCCATAATCGCGGAACGACGACTTCTCTTCGGGCCGGGGGTAGCGCTCACGCACAAAGGCTTCCCACTCGTCAATGCCGGCCGATCCGTCAGTCTTGGCGTGTTCGGGTGGGTCAGATGACACGTTCGCCCCTCCATCGCGGCGCATGCCCGAAGGCGGGCCGATGCGCCTGGCCGTCACGGGAGCAAGCAACCACAGCATCTGATTTTACGACACTTGCGCCTTGCGCAACTAGGGATTCGCTTTGGCGCCACTGGCAAATTCGGCTGAGACTGCACGGCCCGGCCCGATCAAATTGGCAGACTTGACGTTTCGTACTATGGTCAGATAGCTTGGCCGGCGCGCCGACTCGTGAGCTGGCGACTGCTTCCGGCCCGAAGGTGTCTCGCCGGTTCGGATTGGTCGATCGAAGGGCATCCTGTTAGACTGAATGTCCTGCAATTGTGTGCAACGGTGGCTTAAAAGACGAGATCGTTGTGGAAGCTGCTTTCGATCCTCTCCCGTTTTTCGTCCGCTCTGAAATGGAACGATGAAGGACTGATCCCGGCGATCGTGCAGGATGCCGAGAACGGAGACGTTCTGATGATGGCCTGGATGGACGAAGCGGCTTTGAAAGAAACGCTCGCCACCGGACAAACGCATTTCTTTTCGCGGTCGCGCCGCAGGCTCATGGCACAAGGGTGCGACGTCGGGCCACGTGCAACACGTCGAGTCGATCTGGCTCGACTGTGATGGCGACACCTTGTTAATCAAGGCCCGCCAGGTGGGCGGCGCCTGCCACGACGGATATCTTCGTGCTTCTTTCGTCGCATCGCCCCCGAAGGGCAGCTCGTGTGCGAAGGCGAACCGTTCTTCGACCCAGATGCGGTGTACGGCTCGTCTCGAAGGAAAACACTGATGCGCAAACCGCGATTGATGACACCCGGCCCCGCGATGGTTCCCGAAGACGTGCTCCTGGAGCTGGCCCGGCCGGTGATTCACCACCGCTCCGACGAGGCCAAGCAGGTGATCACGGAAGTGATCGCCGGGCTCAAGGAGGTCTTCCAGACGCAGAACGATGTCCTGATCCTGACGGCATCGGGAACGGGCGCGATGGAAGCGGCGGCGGTCAACGCGGTGCCGCCCGGCGGCAAGGCCATCGTGCTCTCGCGCCGGCTACTTCGGTGCGCGCTGGGCCAATATCTGCAAGGCGTTCGGCATCAATGCCGTCGTGCTCGAGACCGAGTGGGGCCAGCCGGTCGATCCCGACCAGGTCGCCGCGGCTCTGCAACAACATCCCGACACGGTCTGCGTGATGGGGACCCTGAGCGAGACATCGACCGGGACCGGCCATCCGGTCGAGGCGATCGGCCGGATCGTCGCCGAGACGCCCGCCCTGTTCGCCGTCGACGGGATCTCGGGCGTCGGCGCCATGGAGTGCCGGACCGATCAATGGGGCATCGACCTGCTGTGCGTCGGCTCGCAGAAGGCCCTGATGCTTCCGCCGGGCCTGGCGTTCGTGTCGGTCAGCCCCAAGGCCTGGGCCAAGATCGATACCTTCGACTCGCCCAGCTATTACTTCAACCTCAAGGCCGCGCGCAAGAAGATCAAGGAGTTCGACACGCCGTACACGCCGGCCCACACGCTGATCCTCGCTCTGCGCACGGCCGCTCTGCGGCGGATCAAGGAAGAGGGAATCGAAAACGTCTGGCAGCGCCATCGCAGGATGAGCGAGGCCTGCCAGGCCGGCGTGCAGGCCCTGGGCCTCGAGCTCTTCAGCGCCCGGCCGGCGGAGGGCCTGACGGCCTTCCGCGTTCCCGACGGTCTGAAGGATTCTCAGATCCGCAACAAGCTCTACGAGCGGTTCGGCATCTACACCGTCGGCGGCCAGGACAAGCTCAAGGGAAAGATCATCCGGATCGGCCACATGGGCTACACCGACGAGCTCGACGTGATCGGCACCCTGGCGGCGCTCGAGATGACGCTGGCCGAGCTCGGCTACGACGTCGAGCCCGGCCGGGCCGTCACCGCCGCGCAGCAGGTCTTGATCGGCCAGAAAAGCGCCGTCACCGTCGGCTGACCGGGCCAACGCGCAGAGTGAATCGTGAACGCTCGAATGTCGATCGACTGGTCTGCCCGCTCTCGATCGGGGAGCTTTGGATGACGACACATCGCGTGCTGGTGACCGACAAGCTGGCCGAAGAGGGGCTCGCGCGGCTCCGCGAGCGAGCCGGGCATCGAGGTCGTGGTCGACACCAAGCTGGCCCAAGACCCGGCCGGGCTGCGCAAGGCGCTGCGCGAGGCCGACGGGATCGCGATTCGCTCGGGCACGCAACTGACGGCCGAGGTGCTGGACGGCCAGACGCGGTTGAAGGCGATCGTCCGCGCGGGCGTGGGCGTCGACAACATCGACGTGCGCGGCCGCGACCCGGCGCGGCATCGTGGTGATGAATACGCCCGGGGGCAATACGATCTCCACGGCCGAGCACACGATGGCCTTGCTGCTGTCGCTGGCGCGAAACGTGCCCAAGGCCAACGACAGCCTCAAGTCGGGCAAGTGGGAGCGAACCAA
Organism: uncultured Isosphaeraceae bacterium; assembly: GCA_963830625.1. Classification (GTDB taxonomy): domain Bacteria; phylum Planctomycetota; class Planctomycetia; order Isosphaerales; family Isosphaeraceae; genus CAWHMZ01. Next base: position 641,820 of record CAWHMZ010000012.1, read on the forward strand.
GTTCACGGGCACGCAGCTCGAGGGCAAGACGCTGGGCGTGATCGGCCTGGGCCGGGTCGGGCTGGCGGTGGCCAAGCGGGCGCAGGGCTTCGGCATGACGGTGCTCGGCTTCGACCCATTCCTGGCCGCCGACAAGGCGCTCGAATACGGCGTCGAGAGCGTCGTGCGGCTCGACGACCTCTGGGGCCGCTGCGACTTCCTGACGCTGCACACGCCGATGACGGCCGAGACGCGCAACCTGATCGGCGCGCGCGAGATCGCGCTGATGAAACCCTCGGTCCGGATCATCAACTGCGCCCGCGGCGGCCTGATCGACGAGACGGCCCTGGCCGAGGCCCTCAATCAGCGGCAAGGTCGCCGGCGCGGCCATCGACGTCTTCGATCCCGAGCCGCCGCCGGCCGATCATCCCCTGGTCCGTCATCCGCTGGTCGTGGTCACGCCTCATCTGGGCGCCTCGACCGAGGAGGCCCAGGTCTCGGTCGCCGTCGAGGCCGCCCGGCTCTTGGCCGACTTCCTGGCGCGCGGGCAGGTCCGATTCGCCGTCAACATGCCCGCGCTCGATCGCGCCGAGCTCGAGGACGTGCGGCTCTACTTGAACCTGGCCTGGCGGCTGGGAATGCTCCATTCCCAGATGGACCGCGGAACGCTCAAGAACGCCAAGCTCACCTATCGCGGCGAGGTCGCGCACAAGAACACCAAGCTGATCACGGCCAGCTTCGCCGCCGGGCTGATGGAAACGGCCCTCGAACAGCAGGTCAACCTGGTCAACGCGATGGCCTTGGCCCGCGAGCGCGGAATCGTGATCGAGGAGCGAACGGCCGAGGCACCCGGCGACTTCGCCACGCTGATCCAGACCGAGGTCACCACCGAGCGCAAGACCTATGTCGCCTCGGGCACCCTCTTCGGCAAGCAGTTTCTCCGGCTGGTCCGGCTGGGGCTCGTACTTGCTCGACGCCCACATCGATGGAACGCTCTTGATCTTCACCCACATGGACCGCCCCGGACTGATCGGCTTCATCGGCAAGACCCTGGGCGACGAGGCAGTCAACATCGCCCAGATGAACGTCGGCCGCGAGGACCAAGGGGGCGAGGCGATCGGCGTGGTCAACCTCGACAGCGTGCCCTCCGAGCCAGGCCCTCGAAACCGTGCGGCAGAACCCCCACATCCTGAGTCTGAGCGTGATCAAGCTGCCGCCGCTGGGCGCCGGGCCGCCGTGGCTCGGCGCTGATCGCGCGCCCGCTGATCGATTGCGGCGATTGCCTACGTCAGCACCGCCGAGTGGGGAGACGTCGCGCGAAAAGACCAGGCAAACAAGATCGCGAAAATCGCATCGATCACGGCGAACGGCTTCCACAATCCGGGAATCCCTGCCGCGAACCAGTGCTAGATCAATAAGATCGTGACGAGCTGGGTTGTTCGCATCAGTTTCCATCCTCCCACATCACGGCGGCACGGCGGTAGGTTTCCTCGAAGCGCGCGCGCCGCCGTTCGGTCAATTCGTGGCTGTAGAGCTGCGTGCCCAGATCGATGAAACCCCGCCTGAGCTCCTCCGGCGACATCTGCTCTGGGCGAAAATTGATGTCAAAGAGGGTGCATGTTTCCCAGGCGTCATCACGCAACAACCGCCCCTCGCGCTTCAGCCGCGAATAGAGCGTCGTTCCCGGAAACGGTGTCTGCACCGTGATCTGGACATCGAACAACTCGGTCTCCATGGCGAATTCCAGCACCCGGCCGAAAATGTCGGGGCCCTGGCCGTCAAGACCCAGGATGAAGCATCCATTGACACGGATGCCGGCTTCTTGGATGCGCTCTACGGCTGTTTTTGACTCGCGCCACCTCTTCAGTTTCCAGTCGCTCTTCAGCTCCAGCCCCTCGAGCCCCCAAGAACCCGGGCTCTCGAAGCCGATCAACACTTCCGCACAACCGCTCTGGCGCATCAGCTCCAGTAACTCGGTGTCTTCGTGAATGGACAAATCGGTCTCGGCGAACCAGCGAATCTTCCGCTTTTTCAATTCGGGCAGCAATTGCTTCCAGTAGCGCCGGTTCACGAAGGCATTGTCATCGGCAAATTCGATGAATGGCCGGCGCCACAGTGACCGGATGTGGTCGATCTCTGCGAGCACCTTGGCGATTGGTTTCTGTTTGTAATGGCGAGTGAGCAAAATCGAGCTCGCGCAGAACTCGCACTGAAACGGGCACCCGCGGCTCGTCTGCACGATCAGTCGGTTATACTTCGATACATCGAGCAGCTCGAACGCCGGCAGCGGCGCATCGGCGAGCGCGAAACCGCCTTGTGCCTTGTAGCAGGCGCGCAGGCAGCCGTTTTCGGCGTCGTCCAGAAGATCCAGCCAGACCGATTCCCCTTCGCCGACCACTACCGCGTCGGCGTAGCAGCCGGCCTCTTCTTGAACCGCGGTGACGTGCAGGCCTCCCATCACGACCGGCACACCAAGCTCTCGGTATCGTGCGCGAGTTCATAAGCTTCCTTGATCTGAGCACTCAGGCTGGAAATCGCCACGAGATCGTAGTGGTCGGGAAGCGTGCCAAGCTCGGCGAGCTCTTTCACTTCGATATACTCGCGGTGGTGTTGCGCCGGGGTCATTCCCGCGAGGGTCAAGAGACCCAGGGTCGGCAAAGACGCCACGACCCGTCCCCGTTCCACGAATCCCGGCAGCGTCATCCCCAGGCGAACGAGCTCCGGGTCGCACGCTCGCACTCCGCTCATGGCGATGAAGCCGATTCTCATCGTGCGAGCCCCCGAAAAAGGAAATCGGCCACCGCCACGATCAGACTGCCTACCGGGATCGCGAACAGGTGCCGGCAGGATTGTCGCCAGGCGGACAGAAAACACACAGTCGGCATCGCGAGCGCACCGACGACAAAACCCACTGATGCCACAATCGGAGCTCGCTCGAGACCCAGGTGCCGCACCGACAAGGCAAACGCCAGATTGAGGAAGCCGGTTCCGAAGAACGAGATGTGCCCAAGTCGGAGCATCCGCCGTCGCCAGCAGCCGTAGCCACCGAGCCAGTTCTCGTTGTGAATAAACAACCCCATCCCGGTGCCCGTGACGAGCCCGGTGAGAATCGCAATCCAGGCAAGGTGGTAATTGATGTCGCCCATCGCGTTCCGATCACACCTTAGCTCCCACTGCATTATGACGATTTGCGCTTGCACCGTGCCGCGCTTACGCTGTTTTCCGCGGCATGCGACCCGGAGACGAACGCTCCCGGCTGGCGGACTGACCGAGTTTCCTGATTTTTCGGTTCCGCAAGAGCGGTCGAAGTCGATTGCTCAAGGCGCCGAGAGTCTCCTTTCGCTCCGCGAAAGGCCGTTCTTTCGCAGAGCGAAAGACGACTCTTCCAGCGCGCAGGCTCTCAGCCCCCCGGCCGGCGGGCACGCGCACCCGCTGTACGTTGGGCAGTTCTTCGAGGATCTTGACCATCGCCTCCTCGAGCTCGTGCCGCGGCAGTCGCACGTCGACGTTCATTCTCGACCGGTTGGCGGCGCGGTCGCGCGCGTAGTCGACATCCTGCACAGTGGCCCCGACCGGTGCGAGAACTTGCTGCAACTGGGCCCGTGAGAGAAACTCGCCGGCCGCGTCGATGCGCACGCGAAGGTGGAGCACGCTCTTGAAGGCACGCTCGAGGTAATGCAGACCGACGAGTGCGGCCAGCGCGATCACGGCCGAAGTGACCGCGAGGCCGTACAGGCCGGCGCCGGAAGCCAGGCCCAGGGCGGCGACCATCCACAAGCTCGCGGCCGTGGTCAGCCCCTCGACCCGCAGTCCCGCGTGCAGAATGGCGCCGCCCCCCAGAAAGCCGATGCCGACGACGACGTTCGACGCGATCCGGCCCACGTCGGCCCGCAGAAAACCCTCGGAAACCACCGTCTGATAATGCTGCGGGAACGGAAACTGCGACGAAACGAGCATGAACGTCGCCGAGGCCAGCGACACGAGGAAGTGCGTGCGCAACCCCGCCGGCCGCTCGCGACGCTCACGCTCGTAGCCGATCATGCTGCCCAGAACGGCCGACACGGCCAACCGAATGATGAGCTCGCCATACGTGATCGACATCTTGCGCCTACTCCAAGGCGACGGTCACGGTCTTGAGCTCGGTGTAGTTGTCGAGGGACTTCTCGCCGAGCTCGCGGCCGATGCCGCTGGCCTTGAAGCCGCCGAACGGAGCGGCCGCGTCGAAGACGTCGTAGCAGTTGATCCACACCGTGCCGGCCCGCAGGCGTTCGGCGATCGTGTGGGCCTTCTTGATGTCGCGAGTCCAGACGGCCGCGGCGAGGCCGTAGTCGGTCGTGTTGGCGCGCTCGACCACCTCGTCGACGTCCTTGAACTTCAGCACCTGCATCACCGGCCCGAAGATCTCTTCCGTGGCGATCTTCATGTCGTCCTTGACGTCGGCGAAGACGGTCGGCTTGATGAAGTAGCCCTTGCCGCCGAACCGCTCGCCGCCGGTGACGCACCGGGCGCCCTGCTGCTTGCCCGACTCGATGTAGCCGAGCACCTTGTCGAACTGGGTCTTGTCGACCTGCGGGCCCTGCTCGGTCGCGGTGTCGAACGGGTCGCCGAGCTTGCGGTTCTTGGTCGCGGCCGCGAGCCGCTCGACCATCGCGTCGTAGACCTTGTCTTCGACCAGCAGCCGGCTGCCGGCGCAGCAGCACTGGCCCTGGTTGAGGAACAGGCCGAGCATGGCGCCGCTTGACGGCCGAGTCGAGGTCGGCGTCGGCGAAGACGATGTTCGGGCTCTTGCCGCCCAGCTCGAGGGTGACGCGCTTGAACGTGCCGGCGGCGTTTCGCATGATGATCCGGCCGACCTCGGTCGAACCGGTGAACGCGATCTTGTCGACGCCCGGGTGCTTGACCAAGGCGTCGCCGGCGGTCTCGCCGTAAGCCGGGCACGATGTTGATCACGCCGGCCGGGAATCCCGCCTCGAGGGCCAGCTCGCCCATCCGCAGGCAGGTACAGCGGGGTCTGTTCGGCGGGCTTCATGACGACGGTGCACCCGGCGGCCAGCGCCGGGCCCCACTTCCAGGCGACCATCAGCATCGGGAAGTTCCACGGGATGATCTGGCCGACGACGCCGACCGGCTCGCGGCGGGTGTAGCAGAAGTAGCGGCCGCGGACCGGGATGGTCTGGCCGTGGATCTTGTCGGCCCAGCCGGCGTAGTAGCGCAGGCAGTCGATCACCAGCGGCAGGTCGGCCTGGCGGCTCTCGTTGATCGGCTTGCCGTTGTCGAGCGTTTCGAGCTCGGCCAGCTCGTCGATGTGCGACTCGATCAGGTCGGCGAGCTTGTTCATCAGCCGGCCGCGGTCGCGGGCGTCGATCTTGCGCCAGGGGCCGGAGTCAAACGCCTTGCGGGCGGCCTTGACCGCGAGGTCGATGTCGGCGGCGTCGCCCTCGGCGACTTCGGTGATGACCTCCTCGGTCGCCGGATTGATCGTCTCGAACGTCTTGCCGCTGGCGCTTTCGCGCCACTTGCCGTCGATCAAGATCTTGGTCTGATACGAGTGGCGCGACTTTTTGCGCGGTTTGGTTGCGGTGGTCATCGATCGTTCTCCCTTGCTGTGGAACCCAAGTCGTCCTGGGTGTGAGTTGTCCGATTCGTCCTTGCCGACCCAGCGTCATCTTATGAATCGTGCCCCCCAGACTCAAGCCGTGGACTCTGCCCTCACGGCATGGGAAGGTCCTGAAACTCAAACGGGACCTTTGTCGTGGCGCACACCATGGTCGCGATGCGGATTTCCTTGCTCTCGCCCATCTGGAGCATGTGGTTGACCCTCAGGGTGATGCGGCCCGAATCCCCGACCATTGACATCTGGTAAAACGCATTCTGGCCCTTCGAGGTAATCACCTGGATCGGGCCCTGTAAGCCGCCCGATGCGAAGCGAGCGCCCATACCCATGCCCATGCCCATGCCCATTCCTCCCATCATTCCACGGCGTGCCCCGAAGCCCGGGCCGGGCATCGGTTCCGTGGGAAAAAGCTCATCGATGTCGTCGATCGAGAGCTCGATGACGTCTTGACTACCCGCCGGATTGGTGTCAATCGAGTTGACGACGACGCGCCGTTCGTCGTTCTGAAAGGTCTTGCCCGCGGCGCCCTGCAAGGGGATGACGAGGGGATTCGATCGCGGCGCCGACACCAGGGCCTCGACCGTGCCGCGCAGTTTCTTGATGACCTTGCCTGGCCTATCGGGCCGCTGCAGGGGTATGGTCAGAACCGTCGCGCCTCCGCCCATGGACGCTCCCATCATGATCGCGGGGGTTGGCCCTCGCTGATCGTCGAGAGAGGCTGGCACGAGCGAGTTGCCCAGGTCGTCGACAGCTTCGATAAGCTGGGGAAGGCCGCCCTGAGCGAGCGTCATGCGCGGCTCGGGCACGATTTGCAAGCTTACCTGGAACTGGACGGTTCGCGCCGGGCCATCACCGGCTTTTTCGACCGCACCCGCAACGGCGACACCTTTGAGCGCTGGCTCGGCGGGTGGGCGTGCGGCTTTCTTGGCCATTTTGCCAATGCCGCGGGCCGCACCGCCGAACTGACCGAACCTTCGCGCGGCACGTTCAAGGAAATTTGGCTCTGATAGTACACCGAGACCGCCATCACGTGGAACGGGCCGTGGTTATAACTGGGCTGCGTCCAGGAGTCGGTCTGGTATGACAGCGTTAGCGCCGGCTGCGATGCGCCCTGAATCTGGAACGGCATCGGTGGAACATGATAGGTAAGCTGGCCAACCTCACAAAGCCGGTCGATCGCCTTCCAGAATGGAACCGGCTCGGGCTCGCGCAGCGTGACGCGTCGAGACTCGGAAATGGGCATCGCGCGTCCAAGTCCAATCTCGAACCCGGCTTGTTTGCTCAGCGACTTGAGAACGTCGTCCAGAGGCGCATCGTTGTAGTCGAGTCGAACGGTCGTCGGCTCGATCAGGAGGTTGCCTTCGATCTTGTTGATCATGGCTTTGGCCCGCGAGCGGACCTCGGCATCTTTGGATTTGAGCGCCGGCGCAGGGCCGGCAGGGCCTTGCTGCCCAGGCTTTCCAGCGATTTCGCGGCTTCGCGCTCGGCGTAGCTCGCCGAGCCCATCTTTTCGATCAGCGCCGCCGGGTCGCGCAGGTTCTGGCGTTTGGCCCAGCATTGCCAGGGAAATAAAGTACGCGCCCAGCATCGGAGGTGCTCCTTGTCGATTCGGCCTGCTGCCCGCTACGTCATACCGCCGTTATAACCCGCACACGCCCCTGGGACGAGGGTGGGGTGACGAAAAGTCAGCGCCTCACCACTTGTCGATCGCCCCCGACGGCACCGGCACGTGAAACTCATGGTGGCCCGGCAGCGGCGAACCGGGCCCGGCGGCCTCGATGTCCGCCATGACTTCGTCAAAGACGGCCGGGCTCGAGAGGTTGATGAGCCGGAGATAGAACGATTTCGCCATCCGCGTGAAATGGTAATACCACTTGAGCGTCTTGCGGAACTGCAGGCAGCCGTAGTGCTCGCCGCGCCGCGCGACGAGCCCGTGGAAGTGCCGCCGCATCAGTTCCAGCCGTTCTTCGAAGCTCGGCACGGGACCCGGCTGCGCCGGTTCGAGCTCCAGCAGTCGAGCTGACGAAAGATAAACGGATTGGCCAGTGCGCCACGGCCGATCGAGACGGCCGCGCAGCCGGTTTCTTCAAAGGTCGCGGCGGCGTCGGCGATCGTGCGGACGTCGCCGTTGGCGATGACCGGAATCTTGTCGACGGCTTCCACCACCGCGCGGATGCCCGACGCGATTGACGCTTGCCGGTGAACCCCTGCTGGCGCGTGCGGCCGTGGACGATCACCGCGGCCACGCCGACCTGCTCGAAGGCCCGCGCCAGGGCCGGGGCGGTCAGCGACTCGTCGTCCCAGCCGAGCCTCATCTTGACCGTCACCGGAATGTTCACCGCCTCGACGATCGCGGCGACGAGCTCGACCGCGCGATCGATCTGGCACATGAGTGCCGACCCGCCGCCGGTCTTGACCACTTTCCTGACCGGGCAGCCCATGTTGATATCGACCGCCGATGCCCCTTGCTGCTCGACCCATCGGGCGGCCTGCTCCATCTCGGCGATGACGCTGCCGTAGATCTGGATCGCGAGCGGGCGGTCTTGCTCGCAGGTTTCGGCCAGCTCGAAGGCCCGGCGGCGCTTTTCGATCAGCGACCGCGCATTGACCAGGTCGGTCGTCGCCAGGCCGAGGCCGCCGCAGTCGCGCACGGCCAGCCGGAACGCCAGACTGGTGTAGCCGGCGAGCGGTGCCAGGCAGAAGCGCGAGGGAATCGAGACCTGGCCGAGCCGGAGCGGCTCGCGCACAATGGGTGGTACCGGTGGCATCACCCGCTCACGATGTTCCGACAAGGCCGTCTCCTCTCTCCACCGCCCACGATGGACCACGTCCGCTGATTGTAGTTCGGATCGAGAGCTGCGCTCGAGTCCAGATCACGCCAAGCCCGTCCGGACGACGTCGGCAACGCATCGACCAGCCGAAGCCTGGGTGCTCTTCACCGAGGCCGGGCTCTCGTTGCTCGACGAGGTGACGCGAATGCGATCGATCGGTCCCGCCGACCTGACTCGCTTGCGGAAGCTGGCTCCGCCGCCGGCTGTCTCGGCCGCGATTCGGCTCGCCCGTGCCCGGCCAAAGCCGCCGCTCAAATTCGAGCGCGGCGCGCTCATGTGGGTCGAGCCGACCGCCGTCGAGCAGGCCACGTCCGAACCGGTCGCCCGGCACAAGGCCGCTCGCTTTCGCCTGTCCGCTGGTCGTCGATCTCTGTGCGGGCATCGGCGGCGATACGCTGGCCCTCGCCGCGCGGAGCGACGTCATGGCCGTCGATCTCGACCCGGGCATGTGCCGTCGACTCCAGTTCAACGCGGCGGTTTACGACGTGCTCACAACGAGTGCTGCCGGTCCAAGCTCGGGCCGAAACATTCGCGATTCCCAGCGGCGCATGGCTGCATCTCGATCCGGACCGTCGGGCTTCTGCGATCAAGAACGCGCATCTCGGCTTCGCCGATTACGCTCCCGGCCCCGAGTTCTGGAAAACGGCCCATGCGGCAGGTCAAGGCGGGGCGATCAAGCTCAGTCCAGCCAGCGATTTCGCGGAACATCTTCGCCGACTCGCAATACGAGATCGAGCTGGTCAGCCTGCGCGGCGAGTGCAAGGAAGCGACCGTCTGGTTCGGCGAGCCCGTCTCATGCCTCCGTCGAGCGACCCGTCTTCCCGAGAACGTCACCTGGACCGACCGCGATGCGCCGACTACCGAGCGCGTGCCGGCGTCTCGCCTCTGTCAAACTTGATCTATGATCCCGACCCCGCGCTGCTTCGGGCCGGACTGCTCGATGGATTTGCGCTGGCGCACCGGCTCGCTCGGGTCGGGCATGGGGTCGATTACCTGACCGGCGACCAACTGGTCTCGACGCCCGTTTCTGACGGCCTTCGAGATGCGGGATGTCTGTCCGCTCGATCTCAAGCGACTGCGACGGATGATCGCCAAGCACGACATCGGGCACACTGGAAATCAAAGTGCGAGGCGTGCGAGTCACGCCCGAACAGCTACGCGGCGAGCTCAGCCCGCGCGGGCACCCGTGGGGCAACTCTGCTGGTGTTCGGGGGTCTGAAGCCGTGCCCAAGCGGTCCTGGCTCAGAGGACCTCGACGGGCGGGTCGACCGGTTCTTCGATCGGACGGCGCGGCCGCCGCAGTTGCGACTCGGCGAGCGTGACCGGCGCCAGTCGCCGTTGCCGTCGGCCTGACCGTTCCAGCTCGCGGCCGCGGCCGCGCGGCGAAACTGTCGCCTGCACGCCCTCGAACCACGACGGCTCCGGATAGCCCGTACGGCCGGAACTTCTCGACCCGGTTTTCTTCTTCGCTGAAGTACAAGGCCCGGTTTTCGCCGAGCTTGCTGGCGGCCGGGTTGTCGATCAACGTGCTCGAGTCGTTGGAGCTCATCTGGAACAGGATGCGATTTTCGAATTCCTTCAAGCCCTGGCGATCGAGCGTCCGGTTCAAGTTGTTGACGCTGTCGCACCAGACGATGGTGTGAATGCCGACCGGGGGGCCGTCGCGGAGCACGTCGCCGAAGAGCTTCGACGGAGGCGCGGGCTTGTCTTCGTCGTAGCGCGAGTAGCCGAAGTCGTCGTCCGACTTGCGCAGGTCGCGGAACCGCTGAATATCGTAGATCAAGATATAAATTGGCCCCTGATCGTCGGACGCGGACTCCTGGCGGCGCTTGACTTCCTCGGCCAGGCGCCGAACGTCGTCGCCGAGCTCGCGCCAGGTGACGTTGGTGACCGGGATGGGGCAAGACGTCCTTGAGCTTGCCGAGCTGGCCGGCCAGCGCCGAATCGACCGGGCTGCCGTCCAGGAGGTAGAACCGCGACGCCTGCGGGCCGACGGGCGGATGCTGGGCGGCGATGCTCAGGGCCGCCATGATCAGCATCGCCAGGGCGGCCTCGTCGTTCTGGCCGACGATCAGGACGTTGCTGCCGCTCTGCGGCCGGAAGACGACGCTGGTCGGGTCCTTGATCGCGATCGCGTCGCCCAGCCAGGCATAATCGGCTGCGGGGGCCTCGGTCCATTCGGTCGCCTCGAGCAGCCGATTGAAGAGCGGGTTCTTGGTCACGTCGGCCGGCAGGTTGCCCTCGAAGACGATCGGCGGCGGCTTCTGGATATTGCGATCGCGAGCCATCTGCTGGATCTTCTCCAGGTAGCTCTTCGCGGCGCTCGTCCGAGAGCCAGACGACCTGGAAGAGGTTATTGCCCTCGATCATGCCGTTGGCGTCGTTATAGATCGCCTCGCCCGGCCGGGTCAGCAGCCGCGCGGCCGTGTTGTCTTCGCTCAAGATCAGGTGCGCGTCGGCCTCGCTGCATTGCAGCGCGATCCGCACGGCCATCTGACCCAGCGTGGCCTTGGGCAGCGAGTACTGCCCGCCCAGGGTCTGCGAGCCCAGGATCACGTGCATGCCAAAGGCACGGCCCTGCCGCACCAGACGATCGAGCAGCAGCGAGACCTCCTGCGCGATCTTGTCGTCCTCGATGAAGAACTCCTGGAACTCGTCGATGATCAGCAAGATGCGCGGCAACGGCACTTCGGGCCGCGCCTCGCGGTAACCGGCGAGGTCCTGGCAGCCGAGCTCGCGATAGATCTCGCCGCGCTGTTTGAGCTCGACGTCCAGCCGCTGGAGCACGCTCAGGCCAAACTCGCGCTCGCTCTCGACGGCGATCACGCGCGCATGCGGCAGCTCCATCGCGGCGTAGACCTTGAACTCGACGCCTTTCTTGAAGTCGATCAGATAGAGCTCGAGCTCGTCGGGGCTGTACCGCAGCGCACCGTTGGTGATGAGCGCGTGCAGCATGGTCGACTTGCCCGAGCCGGTCTTGCCGGAGGTCAGGGCGTGCTGCGAGGTGCCCTTGCCCAGCTTGAGATGCTGGAGCTTGGTGGCGCCGGCGCGGCCCGAGCGGGATGTCGACGCCCTTGCTGCTGTCGAACGCTCCAGAACTCGCCGGCCTTGGGAGCGATGAACTCGAACGGCACCTCGACGCGGTTGGCGTCGCGGGCCGCGTTGCCGACCTTGTGCAAGCAGCTCGGAGAACCGCGCCTGATCGGGCGGCACGTCCAGCGAGAGCGGATACCGGCCGAAGTTCGGCTCTTTCCACTGCAGCCGGTTTTCCTTCCAGATCATGTTCACGCACGGAGCCTCGAGCTCCTTGAGCTGGAAGCCCGATGGCAGACCGAGCTTGGTGTCGTACAGGACCAGCGCGTAGACCCCGCACCGCGCGCCGCTGTTGACGATGCTGATCAAGCGCCGCAGCGCGGCATCGTTGAAGTTGGTCGGGAAGTTGGCGACGACCAAGATGCGGAACGGCTCGGCGACCTCGCCGGCCATGGTGTTGTATTCTTCGATCGTCTCGAACTCGTTGCGCAGGTATTTCTGGATCACGTTCTCCATGTGCTCGGTCAGGTCGGTCAGCTGCTGCTCGATGTGCGGCGCCTCGGTCCAGATGCGGTTGGTGACCAAAAGCTCGTGGTAGTCGCCCAGGTGCATGAACGCGGCGAAATTTTCGCCCAGGCCGACCGGGTCGACGATCGTGAATCGGACCTTGCCCGCGGGGACCGAGGTCAGGTAGCGGAGCATGAGCGCCTGCAGCAGCGTGATCGCCTCGTCCTTGCCGGCGTCGGCTGCCTTGATCGAGCAGCGAGCCCTGGATGGGAAACGGCAAGAGAGCGGGCAAGCTGGAACTGGGTCGGCACGTTCTTGAGCCGCGGATCGCGGGGGACGCCGTTGGGGAACTGATCCAGATCGACGTCGAACGCGCCGAACCGCATGCCGGGCGGGACCTCGGTCGGGGTCTTCCAGCCATCGAGCTCCGGACGCCCCCAGTCGAGGAATCTGCGCTCCCCTTCGTCGCGCACACGTCCGTGAGCGTGCCGTTGATCCGCGCCATCCCTTCGGTCCAGTCCTTGATCAGCGTGGCCCAGGCCTGGTCGTACTGCTCCTTGGTGGTCGCCTTGGTGCGCTGATAGGTTTCGTCGAGCTCTTTCTTGTCGGCCTGGTACTTGTCCTTGATCGCCTTCATGCGCGGCGGGTACTTCTCGTCGGCTTGCTTGAGGCCCTCGTCGTGGCGGCGGCGGATCGCTTCCAGCCGCGCGGGATATTCGACGTCGGCCTCGGCGATCTGCTTGGCATGCCGCTCCTGGAACTCGGCGTATCGCCGGGCCATCACCGCTTCGGCGTCGCGCACGGTTGTCTCGCGCTTCTTCTCGAGCTCCTTCATCTTCGTTTCGAAGATGTTCTTCACCCAGTCCTTGCTCTGCTCGATCAGTTGCTCGCCGTCGGTGAGCGCCTGGCGCAGCGCGGCACCGTGCTTCGAGGCGCTCGGGCGCGCCAGCTTGGCCAGTGCGATATACGCTCCGATACCGGCCGCCAGCGCGACCACGACTCCGATGATCGCCGCAGTCGTCCAGCCGACGACCATTCCCAACCCGGCGGTCAGCCCTCCCGCCAGGAGCAGGAAGGGCCAGATGAAGACGTCGATCCGGAGGAACTTGGGGAGCCAGAGCCCTGCGAGCGCCACCAGCTCTTCGTCGATCTTGGTGCAGAGGTTCTGAAGCTTGACGAGGGGCGTTTCTTCGACCGCGGCTTCGTCGGGTTTGGCCGCGTCGGTGGCTTCGGTCGCGGCGGTCGCAGCCGGCGTTTCGATCGGCGCTGGCGCGTCGGCGGCCGGCACGGCCGCGGGCGCCTCGGCCGGGGCCGCCGCGAGCTTGCCGCACCGCTTCAGGACGAAGTTGGTCGTTTCCTGCGTCAGGTGAAACTCACTGATCTTGGTCGCCCAGTCGGCGTCGGTACCCCGGCGCCATTTCACACCCTCGTCGCGCGACCCTTCGAAGAACGCCAGCGCCTGCCACCCGGTCTCTTCCTTGACCTTCTTGGCGCTCCGCTGGTCTTTTTTCAGTTGCTCGTCATGTTGTTTCTTGACTGCGGCATATTCTTCCTGTGTCGCCTGCGTATCGCGCTGAAACGTCTGCATCACCTGTGCGCGCGCCGGGCATACTCGGCCTCCATGGCTTCTTTGTCGATCTTGAACTTGGCGGCAAGATGGCGCGCATCGTCGCGGTAGGTCGGCTTCTTCGTGGTCGACGCGCTTTTTGAAGCCCAGCTCGATGTCCGATTCCGTTTGGAGCGCGTCGCGATCAGGGCCTCGAGGTCGGCGAGCGACGTCGTTTCCAGTTGCACAAGGGGCGACTCAGGCATGGTAGAGCGATCCGTAATGATAAAGAGACTTGCGCAGACCGACCCAACAGATTCGGCAACGAATTCTTTGCCGGCGTCGCCCGCGCAGCCAGAACCGCGGCTTTGTTGGCACTCAGTCCTCCTTGCACTGGCTCCGGATCCTTCCCAGAACCTCCGACAACTTTTCCATGCCGGTGATCGCGCTCTTGCAGTGTTGCTCGAGCGGGATGATGTAGTTCTTCTCAAAATCGCGCGAGACCGGGTCGTCCCACGTATCGGGGGCGATGTCCCACTGCTCGCGCAGGTGTCGAATCGCGTGATGAAGCCGACCCGAATGAGCGCTCATGAGACCCTCCCCGCCGCCGGCGGTTCGGCGGCCTCGGCCGAGCCCGGTGCTCTGGCCGGAGCTGCCGTTGCCAGCGGCTTTATCAGTAGCGGCTGGTGGTGTTTCGGCCGTCGCGGTCGCCGACTCGGCCGTGGTGGTCGCTCCGCTCGCCGCCGTCGTTGGCCCCGATGCGGTCGCCGGCTCGAGCTTCGGCGCCGTGGGCGCCGGAGCGCCAGGTAGGCATCGAGGGCGCCGATCATCTTCTCGAGGCCCATCACGCTTTTCTCGAAACCGCCTGCCAGATGATCGCCCAGCGGCTGAGAATGCGAGTGATACTCGTCGATCGCGTGGTGCAAGAGCGGAATCAGCTTTCGGACGATCGAGACCTTTTCTTCGGCGACCCTCACCCGGCGCTGGGCTTCCCGCAGATTTTCCTTTTGCTCGGCGTCGGAGACGGCGTCGCTTCCCTGCTGCGAGATTTTGCGGCGGTGCAGGTCGGCCCGCGCCTGCATCAGGTCTTCGTTGCGCATCTTGACCTGTGCCTGCCAGTACCCAAGCTGGTCGCGCTCGAGCCAGTCGCGCATGCGGCGCAGCTCCATGTCGACGCCGGAGAGCGAGTTGCGCCCCTCCTCGGCGAAGTTGCACATCACCAGCTTGAAGTCTTTGAGCGTCTGGACCGACCTGACATTGGCGGATTTGCTCATGGCGGAGTCCTGTCCTAGCGCTGTTGCAGGTATTCTTCGATCCGCTCGGCCTTGCGTAGCAAGAACGGAATGTGCTGGTTGGTCGACTCGGTGAACCGCTTGACGACCTGAAGGGTCTGCTCGAACTCCTCGACGAACTTATCGTGCTCGCGGTCGCGCCAGGTCTGACTGAGGCCCGCCAACTGACCGTGCAGGGTGGTCAACTGGCCGATCATTTCGTTGTTGAACTGCTTGAGCCGCGCGGCGAACCTGCGAAGTTCTTCCGGGTTGACGATGGCTTGAGACATTCCAGGCCTCGCTTCCGCGACGTGGACGGATAGGGAAACAGGAAGTGCCGACGAGCCGGCAGTCCGACGCCACGTTTCCGGACCACGCGACCCTGCGCTGCGATCTGTCCAGTTTGATGTTATTCGTCTTCTCGCGACCTGTAAAGTCGCGGGTGCCCGACGGGCTTGTTTCCAAGGTATTGTCGCGATTGGGAGACAGTGTACTTAAAACCAGTAACTGAACCCAGAGCGAAGTGGCACGACCCCAACGGTTCTGCTCATCGCAAGGTGTGCGTCGCTTCGCGGGCCGGAATAGAGCAGTTACCGCATCGCCTTGGTGCGAGCAGATTCTCAGCTCGGCGCGGTCGGTTTATGTATCCTGATCTTGCCGACCCTGGTCATGATCCGACTTATCGTGCTTGCGGTCGCGCCAGGTCTGGATGAGGCCAGCCAGTCGAACGTGCAGGGTGGTGAGCCGGCCGATCATTTCGTTATTGAACTGTTTGAGCCGCGCGGCGAACCGGCGGAGTTCCTCGAGGTTGACGATGGCTTGAGACATTCCAGGCCTCGCTTCCGCGACGTGGACGGACAGGGAAAACGGGAGACGCACACGAGCCGGCAGCCCCACGCCAGGTTTTGCGGACCACGCGACCCTGCGCTCTGACGTGTCCAGTTTGATGTTATTCGTCTTCGCGCGACGGGTAAAGTCGCGCGTGCCGGACGGGCTTGTTTCCAAGGTATTGTCGCGCTTGGGCGACAGCGTACGCAAAGCCTTTAAATGAGCCCAAAGCTCAGCGGCACGGCCCCAACGGCTCGGGTCGAGGGTTGGGGCTTCCAGCCCGGAGAACCGCCCCGGCCGCCGCGTCGGATCCGTCGGAGCGGTCCGATCGGTCTAATCGTTCGCGGCGGCGGGCCGGCGGTGTAGGTCAGGCTTTCCAGCCTGACGCGTATTGGCCCCGATGCCCTGACGTCAGGCTCGAAAGCCCGACCTGTCCTTCACCATTTCAAGGGCAGTTTTTTCGATTTTTCTTGAGGATGCAGGCGGTCACTTTTGACAGCGCGATCCGTGACCGCTTGAACAGTACAAGCGGTCCTGCTCAACTGCTGTCAGGTCGAGCCGTTCACGTGTGGATCGCACCGCTCTTGAGGGTCGATCTGGGACAGGGTTCAATCGGGTAACTCGAGCCTGTCACTTAAAGCGTGTCGCACCCTAGAGCACGACCGCCGAATTGGCCTTATCGGAGATTTTACCGATCACCTCTGTCCGTGCCCCTCGAGACTACACCAGGCGCTCCTTGATTGGGCGCGAACGTCAGTTGCAAAAGGTGGCAGGACAGATCGGTGGCCTCAGATCAGAGCGATCCGTTGAGCCGGACAAGTCTCCTTTTGAAAGAGTTTAACTGTGAACATGCGTAATCTCTGTTCGTCACACAGCGCGCCGACCGCTCTGCGGCGGACGGCGCACGACGATTTCCAGCTTGGCTCGCAAAGGGTACACTCGAGCGACCTGGGCGGAGGATAGGGCAACGCGGGGACGCGACCCGAGCGCCGACCCAGGGGCCAAGACCGCAGCGGGCGGCAGGATGCCGCCCCACGGCCTGCCGGGATTGGCCCAAAAGCGATAAATCCATCCCAACGTCACGCCACCACCTCCCCTCCTTGACGTGCGCTCCTGGTTCGGGACACCCGCTTGATCCGGCCGTCAATCCGACCAAACAACCGCCGAGGTTTGAACTCCTCGTTGTTGACAGCAACGTGGTACAGCGCCAGCACCAGCTTACGCATCACGGCCACCAACGCCTTGCGGGCATGATCCGGGTCGCGAGCCTTCTTGGCTTCGTACCAGGGACGCACACCGCAGCGCTGCACCAGACGCAACACCGCAAAATAGAGCCACTGCCGCGCTCGCGGGCTACCGCGCTTGGTAAGCCGCAATCGCCCCTGGTACTTGCCACTGCTCCGCTCCTTGAGGTTCAAACCCAGCGCCTTGCGATAGGCGGCCGCGGCGTGAAAGTTCCGCGGATCCCCCGTGCTCGTCCACAACACACACGCAGTGGGAACGCCGACCACCTTGCCCTGGGCCTGGAGCACCGCGTGACCAGCGGCCAGGCGGCGCAACTGCCGCTCCGCCCGCTTCCCACTCGCTCGGGCCTCCAGCGCCTGACGCGCGTAGTCCTGGATTTGACCCCGTTGCCATTCCCCTGCACGAACACCCGCGCTCGAACCCGCACCCATCAACACCTGCTTGATCTTCTTCGGCTCGAGTGAACCCTTTCCCCAGCCCGCCAGCCGCTGCGCCGCTTGCGGGTCGGCCGCCAGTGCCTGCGGGCTCCCGTAATGTTTCAGCGCCCGCAACAGCGTCGCCGACCTAATTTTTAACACCTGCGTCGCTTCCGGCCAGTAACGCGCCAACAATGCCTCCAAGCGTCCCTGCCAAATCGTCAACGCCTGTCGCTGCGCCACCATCCATTCCACCCAGTACGTCAGTTCCTGGTCCCAGTCATTCGCCGGACGGTAATCCCACGGCGTCGCCTTGCCCAACGCCGCCAGCTCGGCCACCACCGCGGCGTCCTTGCCGTCGTGCTGCGAAGGCACCCCGTCAAACACCTCGGCATAGTCGTGCGACGCCTTGTTGCCCACGCGGACCAGTTTGAGCTCGTTGTCGGCCAGTGCTTGCCGCAACGGGTCCCCGTACGTCCCCGACGACTCCATCGCCACCACGAACTTCCGACCCGCGCTGACGCGCAAGAGCAGCGCGACCAAGATCGGAATCTCCGTGGGGTTGTCGGGTGCGCCAAGGGCGCTCGAAGCGACCGTCCTCCCAACGACACACTGCCCAGAGACTCTGCTTGCCCACGTCGACTCCCAGCGTGATGCCCAGGCCCTCTCGACCCTGTGCGATCTCCTCCCACTTGACGTCATTGACGCGCGTAGCCCGGTATGCTCTGCTAATCATGGGGATGACCTCCAACAAACGCGGTGGCGAAATCTAACGACTTTCGCGTTTTACCGCCTATCGAGGCATCCCCACCACTTCTTCTATAGCCAACTACACCGCGCGACGACTTCAGCGCGTCCGCTTGGGATGACGAGTTTCTCGCCGCTCTGGCGATTGAGTCGGTCGATCACCCATTGCTTGATCATTGCCCTCGGCTCTGGATTGCCGGGTAGCGAGCCCGAGTTTCACTTTGAACGCACACCTGGTCAGGCGAAGATCTCCTTGACGTCAAGGTGGCCAACCACGGAACCGTCCAGCTCCACTGGCACGGCGTCGCCTTCGTGAAACGTGCGCGGGGTGCCGGCGTAGGTCGCCAGGTCGCCTTGGCCAACCGGGTCCGTGAACACCTCGACGGTCCGTCGCTCAATGCTCACGATCCAGTAGACGGGGATCTTGTTGTGAGCGTAGCGAGGCAGCTTCACACCACGATCGCGCGCGTAGGTCTTGTCCGACACTTCGACCAGCAGGGCGACGTCCATGCCCTTGAGCAAGTCGTCCTTGAGGCGGTCGAAATTCCCCCGAAGGACCGCGACGTCTGGGGATGGAACCCAGTCGTCCCCCATCTCAACGTCGTCTTCGCGAGTGATCGTCCACTGCTGCCTGTCGAGCAGGGCACTGAGCAGCTCGTGCAGCTTCCACACACAGTTGCGATGCAGCGGGTTGCGGACCATGTAGTAAACGTCTCCATCAAGCAGCTCGACCTTGCGGTCACCAAACCAGCCGTCGTCGGCAGCCTTCTGGAACTGCTCGGGGTTCCAGCGGAAGCGGCTCGTCTTCCTCTTCGTGCGCTCTATCGTGCTCATTCTGATTGGCCCCAATATCGACCGCGCCCGCGACGTTGGTGAATCACCTCGAAGATACAACAGTGTCCCGGCCGATCGCTAGGTTGTCACTGGGGACCTCGTCGCGATCGAGGTACACGGGCCTCGGAACCGAGGGGACTCGCGGGGCGCCACCACGCAGCCACCGGCCAATCCAAGTGCGGCGAACGCAGGCCTCGTAGGTGAGAAGGCTCCAGGCCAGGCCGATCGCAAGCGCGAGCAGGAACTTGACGGGACTGGGAAGCGCGACCAGGAAGAGGTCCGCCTGAACGAGCCCCACGACCGGGAAGTGAGCCAGGTACACCCAGTAGGAGGAGTCGGAGAGGTACTTGATCGCTCGGCCGCCATATCGTGCCAGGTGCGCGCACACGCCTAGCGACCCATAAAGCGTCAGCCAGCCGAAGAGCGACGCCGAGGCGACCGACACCCAGGCGGCCGATCCCGTCAAGGAGGCCGCGAGGTCGAGAGGCAGCCATCTTACCCGGACCAAGAGCGCGACGGCCGAGCCCGCGAGGAACAGCCAGGGCAGAGGCCCCCGGGTCAGCGCGGGCAAACGAGTCCGGCCCGAGTGCCAGCCCAGTCCCGCGATGAAGAACAGGCTGTGATGGAGCCAGCGGATCGGGTTGATCAGGAAGCTGTTCCGCAGGTCCAGGATGGGGTCGACGCCGTTCCACCAGTGCCCCAGCCAGAGGATCAGCGTGGTGGGTATCGCCAGCATCAAGGGGGTCAGGGGCGAACAGAAATGGCTCAGCACGCCATGCAAGCTGCGTGGCCGTTCCCGGCACCAGGATTGAACGACGCCCAGAAGGGCCAGCATCGGAATCAGGTAGGCCAGGAACCAGAGATGGGCCGGGCCGAACCGATTGGCCTGAATCTGACCGTCGGCGAAGCTCAGCGCGAGCAATTCGGCAACCTCACAACGGCCGGCGAGGTAGAGGCCAAGCATCCAGATGAGCACCGTGGGAATCAGGACCGCCGGAATCGCCGCCAGGAAGGGTAGGCCGATCCGGCGCGCGCGATCCAGCGCATAGCCGCGCGTTCCCTTGACTTCAAGCACCGCCGCCGCCGCATAGCCGGCCAGCGCGAAGAATGCGGGCATGGTGGCACCGTAAGACCACCATGCGAATTGCTGGACGAATTCGGAACCCGCCGGTTCGTTCACCAGCCAGATCAGTCCCGGAATCCGAACCGTCATGTATGCGGCCGAGGCATGGAGGGCGACGACGGCAGCCATCGAGACCACGCGCAGGGCATCGAGCGCCGCCACTCGGTCGCTGGTCGGCGCATCCCGGCGAACGCGGGCCCTGGCGGCTGGCATGGCTCGTCTCCCTTCGGAAGAGACCGTCGCGCTTCTCGCTGACTCGGCACTCGGCCTTCCCAGACGCTTGCGTGCACGAATTTGCCAAACAATCCGGGCCGGTTCGCGGAATGAATCCGATCGGAGGAATTCTGCCGGTTCTTGCTTCGTTGACAGGCCCTGGAACCTGTCGAACGGCATATGTCTCAGTCGGCGGCAGAGGCTCGGGCCATATCCACACGTTCTGGAAGGCAGCCATCTCCACAAACTGAGCCAACGGCTGGTGACCACACCCGGCGAGGTCGCTCGCCAGATTATGCAGCATGTCTACACAAAGGCAACTTTCCACCCGCGACTGGACCACTTTGCGCCAGTGCGTCCGAAAAATCTCACAGAACCGTTCGCCTCCCGAACGCCCATTGGCCTCCCGCCCAGCCCGGCATGAGGCGGACAGTTTTTACCTCAAGGGCGACGAGACCGGCAGGCAATTCTCGCCCAAATTCTGATCTTTAGATATGATATTGGAACAGAAGTGGAGGCTGGTCCTCCCAATTCCCGAGCAAACGGCCCAGATAGCCATTCCTGCGCGGTACGTTAGCGTTCGAAGCGGGGAGCATCGCCGCCCCTGCTTGATCCACGCAAGAAAGTAGATAGTAGTGAGGAGACCGCAGTCGAGCGGGCGACGGTTTTTTCTGGTCTACTCACTACTTTCTCCGCTCTCCTGCTCTATTGCCGCTTTGCGGCAATTCGCCTGATGGCAATCGGAGGCCCAATCTAAAGGCCGATTCGCTCGGTTCGAAGCGAATGCCGTGGTCGCCGGGATAAGGCTCAAGGTGATTGTGAATGTTGCGCAGGATGGCTGGCGGAATGCCGTCGGGGAAGGCCGTACACCGCAGCGGTTTATCAGCCTCTTGCTCGCCGAAGTGTTTGCAGTCGAAGCATTGTGGAGGCATCATCGCGGCGGCCCATTTAGTTTTTGGTACAGGTACATGACGTCACCGATCGTCGGCCGGCATTGCGACCTCGCTGGCCGGGGGTTCGGTCATGGTGCCTGCAGGCTTCGTCGTCTCACCGACGTATCCATGTTTGCCGCTGTGTCCGAGCCGGTCAATGTCCTTGGTTCCCGCGCGGGTTCCAGAACACCCATGATCGGCGGGATGCCGCATCCGTTACAGCTCAGTTGCAAAGGATTCGACGCTCTTCATTCGCAAGAATGGCGCCGGGTGCGCGATCCGCTACAATGAAAAGGGGTTGCTCCACACGATGCAGGTGGCACTTCGAAAGTGAGGACGTTCATCGTGCCAAGGGCCAAACGAAAAACCCTGAGCGTACAAGAGCAAATCGACCGAATGGTTGACCGGATCGTGAAGAAATTTCACCCTGAAAAGATCATCCTGCTCGGCTCGCAGGCCCGCGGAGATGCGGGCCCGGATAGCGACGTGGACTTGCTCGTGGTCATGGACTTCGAGGGCTCAAAGCTGGATAAGACCGTGGAAGTTCGTGTCGCCCTGGGCAACCACGCGGTTCCCACGGACGTTATTCTGAGCCGTCCGGAGGATTTTGCTTGGCGAAAGGAGACTGTGGGCACCATCGAATACCCAGCCGCTCACGAGGGCAAGGTGCTCTATGCGCGATCCTGATCGCGTGAATGCCGTCGTGGCGGAATGGGTGCTCAAGGCGGAAAACGATTTGACGGCCGCTGCTCACACCTTGAAACTTCGCGAACGGTGTCCGACGGACACCGTGCGTTTTCACGCACAACAGTGCGTGGAGAAATACCTAAAGGGGCTGCTGGTCGATTGTGACGTCAACTTCCCCAAGACCCATGAAATCGAGAGCCTCGTTGACCTGTTGCCCCCTGGAAGAGCGCTGAGCATGTCGGCGGAAGAACAAGGCAGGCTCACGAGTTATGCCGTGGCACTGCGCTACCCCGAATCGCCATCTCCATCCTTGGTCGAGGCACGCAAGGCCGTGGCCGTTGCTCGCCGTATTCGCCGCGAGGTACGCCGGTTGCTCCCCAGAGCCGCCTTGCGGCGAAGGAAGCAGTGACATACGCGATAGCCATTCTTTCCGCTTCGTCTGGCCTCCGAAGCGGACCGAACCGCCCCTCTTCGAAGTTTGGGTTCGCGTGAGCGCTGCGACCTGCGACCATGACGGCCCTTCCCTGTTTCACGCTGCACAGTAGAAAGTAGTGCGCAGACCGCAGGCGAGCGGGCGTGGGTCTCGGCGAACAAAGTAGAAAGGCGTGAGTAGACCGCAGTCGAGCAGGCAGGGGCCTTCTTGGTCTCCTCACTACTTTCTCCGCTCTCCTGCTCTATTGCCGCTTCGCGGCGATTCATTTCTTGGTGAGCGCCGCGATGTGCTTTTTGAACTCCTCTTCGGGGAACGCCCGCAGGCTGGTGGTCCGCACGTTGCCGGCCGCGCCGACGTTGAGCAAGAACGTCGTGAGGGCGATGTCGTCTGGCACTTCAAAGATCACGACGCCGTCATAGCTCCCCTGGGTCATGTAATAAGCCTTGAGCGAGCCGCCCAGTTCCTTGAGCGCTTTCTTGGTTGCCTCCAGCCGCTTGGGCGCGTCCTTGATGTTGCGGATCCCCTGGTCGGTGTAGCTCAGCAGGCTGACGTAAGTCGACATGGTCGCTCTCCCACTGGCAAAAGAGAGAAATTTGATCACTCTTCGAGCGAACTTGCGCATTGGCACGACCGTCGCGCACCGTCAGATTAGCCGCGCCGCAGGCTCCCGCAAGAAGCTGGCCTTTGTAGGTCAGGCTTTCCAGCCTGACGCGAACTGGCCATGGTGCCCTGCCGTCAGGCTGGAAAGCCTGTCCTACACCGCGCGACGACTTCAGCGGGTCCACTTAGCGCCGCCCACATCGAGCTGCCTGAGGCCTTAATCTCGCGGATCGAACGCCGGCTGACATCACGTCACCGGTTCGCGTCCGAACCAGGCAGTTGCCAAGGAAAGAGCGCACTGCCGATTCCTGGTCCGGGCTCGATCGATCAGAATGACGAAGGCCGGAACCAGGATCGGCCGGACGAGGAACGTGTCGAGCAGGACGCCCAGCCCCAGCGCAAAGCCCAGCTCGCGGAGCGAGGTCAGACTTCCCGTCAGCATCGATCCAAACGTCCCGGCCATGATCAGGCCGCACGAGCTGATGATGCCGCCGGTATGGGCGACGGCCCTGCGCGTTCCCTCGGTGACGCCGTAGCTTTCGCTCTTCCTCGATCACGCGGGCCATGAGCAGGATGTTGTAATCCTCGCCCACCGCCACCAGGATCACGAACAGAAAGAAGCCCACGGTCCAGTCGAGGCCCTCCCAGGGCCCGGGACCACGGTGCAGGGCGTGAAACAACAAGTCGGTCAGTCCCAGTGAGGCCAGGTAGCCCGAGCACCACCGTGGCGATGAGATACAGGCTGATTCCAGGCCGGCGCAGCAACGCGACCAGGATGGCGTAAACCCCGAGCGTCACCAGGACGTACATGCGGCGCTGGTCGCTGGTGGTCACGCGCTTCAGGTCGTTGACCGCCGAGGTGGCACCCGCAAGCCCGATCGCGTTGGTCCCTTGCAGGGGCTGGCCGCGCCGCGGTGGCGCGTCGCAACGTCGCGCGGACGTCTTCCAGCGTTCGGAGGCTCGATTCCGAGAAGGGATCGGTCTTGAAGACGATTTCGAGGCGGGTGATGTGATTGACATCGGCCGCTTGCCTCGGCTTGATGCTGACATATCGAGCCTCGGCCGCAATGCGCACGGCCTGGTCGGCCAACCGCTCGAGCAGGCTCTTGCCGGCTGGCCGATCCCTCCGGCTTGCCCACGGGCCGCGTCACCGAGCGGACCTCGGCGACGCCGCCAAGCGCCGCCAGCCGGCGGCTGATCTCCTCGATCGCAGCCCTGCCTCGCGGCGAGCGGAAATCGAGAGTGGGGTTCTCGATCAGGGCCACGGTCGGACTCAGCTCGCCGACGGCGAAGTAGCGGCCGGACGACATTGGCACCGACCACGCTCGGCCGATCCGGGTCGAGGTCGGCGAGCTGGCTGTAATTCGACCTGGTGCGGGCACCGACCACGGCCAGGGGAGCCAGGACCGCCAGGCAGACCACCAAGATCGTCAGGGGATGGCTTGACCACCAGGTCAGCGACCCTGACCCAGAAGCCCGTCAGGGGGAGCGCCTCTCGACTCTCGGTCTCGCGATTCTGACCGGCCTCGTGATCGGGGAGCCCGGAACGGCCAGAAGAGCGCGGCGCGAAGCCAGACCAGCATCGCGGGCGCCAGCGTCAAGGCCGCGACCAGCGCCACCGCAAGGCTCAGCGCGATCGTCGGCCCGGTGTACTGGATCGTGGCGAAGCTCGAGAAACCGAGCATCCCCAGCCCGACGATCACCGTCGCGGCGCTGGCGACCAGCGCCGCACCCACCTGCCCGATCGCTTCGCGGAGTGCCTCGACCGGCGATCTCCCGCGCCCCAGCTCCTCGCGATACCGCGCGACCAGGAAGAGACAGTAATCGGTCCCTGCGCCGAATAACACGACCACGACGAAGATCTGCGTGATGTCGATCACCTGAAATCCCAGGCCCGGAACTGCCGCGAGCAGCGCGATCAGCCTGAGCGAGGCAAACACCGAGAGGGCGATCGTGACCAGGGGCACCATCGCCAGGAGCGGTGAACGGTAAACGACCAGCAGAATCAGGATCACCAGGGCGATCGTGGTGTTCGTCGTGTTCTGGATGCTCTCGTTGGTCGCCGCGTTGGTGTCATGCCCGACGGCCGCCGAGCCGGTGACCACCCGACCGAGTCCCGGCGGGGGCGCGAGCGTTTGCCGGTGTTGAGCCATTCCAGGATCTGGTCGACCGCGACCTGCGTCTTCCGGGAGAGATAGGTGCTGTCGAGCGAGACGATCGACAAGCACCGCCTGATCGCGACCATCGGCACTGGAACCGATCAACCGCGGACCGATCACCGGCGAGCGGTACGTGTCGATCTTCTTGACCCCGAGCTCCGGATGCTCCCGGGCGAACTGGGAGAGGCTCGACGGCCTCGCCGTCCACGAAACGGAGGTCGCTCGGGAGTCAAGCGACCATTCTTGCGTTCGTAAATCAGCACGAGCTCGGAGCTCGAGGCATCCTGGGGAAAGCCTCGCTCCAGCAACTCTTGCCCGATCACGCTCGGAGAATCCGCCGGGAAGAGTCCGAACATCATCGTCCTTGATGACCCGGTCCCACGGCGGGGCGAGATAGTGCAGGCCGGCGGCCAGCGACGAGCCATCCCAAGACGACGGTCCGAGGGTGGCGGATCACGAGATTCGATACGAGCGAGAACATGAAGACAAGTCCGACGATTCTCAGTTGGGTGTTCATGACCCGGCGACGAGCTGCTGACATTGCGATTGCAAGGGACGAGAGGACGAGCTCGGGCTCACGGAACACGTGGTGGCGTGGTGGCGGCGGCGGCTCGGGAAGCAGGAGATTCCCGGCGGCCTCAAGGATCAGCGACGCGACGCGGCCCGACGATGCGACATAGAACGATCGCGGCTCTTGGCTGCACCCGAGCCGCATTTTGAAGTCATCCGCTGTCTGGCCGAAAACCAGCGATTCGGCGCCGGCGCGAAAGGCATAGTCCATCTCGGCGTACATCAGGTTGAAGTAGAGGTCCAGGCTTCGGGTTCAAGTCGTAGTCCAGCCCGGCGAAGAGCAAGTGATAGACCCCCTCGTGGAGGAGGTTCCAGTTGAACGCGGCGACGCGATCGCCGGCGTACACGAGCGTGAGGCCGACCAGACCGGGTAGGTGCCGTGCCAGGCTGTGGAAGAACGAGAGCGGCAGGAGCTCGAGGCGGTGCTCCGAGGAAAGGGCGACCGCCTCGTAAAGCCGATGGAGAGACGGGCCGTACAGGCGCAGGATCGCGCCCGTGTCGGTCAGCCGTTCGTATCGCAGGTCGGCGGCACGAGACTTCTCCAGCGACTTGCGCACACACTGCCGATACCGGCTCCGGAGGGCGGCGACGTAGGAGTCGATGTCCGGCGAACCGGCGACCGAAGGTGTTCATGGCGGGGGACGAGAAACGCCGGTACCCGAGCTGTTGCAAGAAGTCCATCTTCGGGCAATCGCCGGCTGGGAATTCCTTGAAGACGATGTACGGGGCGTGTTCACGCCGCGCAAGCGACACGGCGATCTCGTGCATGCGTTCGCAGGACGTCTTCATGCCGGGCCCCCGGCGCGATCGCCAGGTGCTTGGCACCGACCGAAACCGGGAGGCCGCAGAAAACGATCTTCTGCCGCATCAGGGACGGCACTCGCTTGCTGAGTGATCTCGGTGATCCGTCGCGCGAAGCCCGTCGGCGAGCAGGTTGAGGTCGATCGGGAAGGCGCAAAAGCTCCCGCAGGCCACGGCCTGCCCATCGTCGTACACGACCGCGTGCGCAAAGCGGGCCTGATTTTCAAAGGCTTCTTCGACCGCGGCGACGAACGCATGGCTCATGAGGATGCCGGAGCCGCTCGCGCGGACGATCTCATCCCACTCGTCCGGCGTCGCACTGGCTGATCTTTTCGTAGATCGAACAGACTGTTGCCGTCATGAATGCCCTCCCAGATCGGCATCATCTCGGCCCCATCTCACCGGCCGACTTGCTCAGGATCACTTCGGCGCACTCGCTGATCAGTGCCCACTCGGCACAGGTCGACCCGAGCGCCTCGAGGAATCGCTCCACCTGGGCCGCGCTCACGATCAAGGGAGGCTGGACCCTCAAGACGCGGGGGTTCGAGCGGGCGACCTGGGTGTAGATCGCGTGTTCGTGGAGCAGGTTCGATTGGACGTAAAGCGCCGGAATCGTGCGCAGGAGGTCCTCGTGACCGGGCACCAACCACCAGCTTGCCCCCGACGGGTCGAACCCCTTGAAGTTCGTCAAGCAGCGCCGGGGACAGCTCGTGGAATTCCAGGCCGAGCATCAGGCCGTGGCCCCGGACCGCGCGGATGATCGGGCAGGCGCGGGCGATCGCCTCGAGCCCGTCGCGAAGCTGGCTGCCACGGTCGGCGGCGTGCCGCAGCAGCGGGCTGTCGCGCAGGACCCGAAGCGTCGCCAGGCCCGCGGCGCAGGCCAGGCTGCCGCCCGAGAAGGTGCTCGAATGCAGGGCGAAGGTCTGGTACGAGCCGTACGCCTTCAACCAGAGGTCGCGGCGGGTGATCATGGCCCCCAGGGGCATGAGGCCGCCGCCCAGCGACTTGGCCAGGGTCAGGATGTCGGGCTCGATTCCGTCGCGCTCGACGGCGAAGAGCGGCCCCGTCCTCCCCAGGCCGGTCTGCACCTCGTCGGCGATGAAGAGCGTGCCGGCCTCGCGGCAGAGCCGGTGGGCCTCGGCCAGATACCCCGGCGGTGGCGTGACCATTCCCCCTTCGCCCTGGATCGGCTCGACCACGAACGCGGCATATTGGCGCGTGGCCAGGGCCAGCTCGAGGGCCTTCAAGTCGCCGTAAGGGATCGCCTGGCAGTCGGGGACCAGCGGCCCGAACGGTGCTCTGATAGGTCCGGTTGCCGGTGACCGAGAGGGCCCCGAAGGTCTTGCCGTGAAATGAGCCCAGGCACGACAGCAAGCCGCTGCGGCCGGTCGCCGCCCGCGCCAGCTTCAAGGCGGCTTCGATCGACTCGGCCCCGCTGTTGGTGAAGAAGACGATCTCCAGGCCGCGCGGAGTGATGGCCACCAACTGCTCGGCCAGCGCGGCGGCCAAGGGGTTGACCGACCCCGGCGAGAATCCGGGGGCTTGCTGGCTCAGGGCCGACGCGACCGCCGCGACCACATCGGGGTGGTTGTGCCCCAGGTTGAGCGAGCCGAAGCCCGCCACGAAGTCGAGGTAGGCCCGCCCCGACTCGTCGAACAGCTCCGCCCCCTCGCCCCGGACGAAGGTGCGCGCCAGCCCGCTCGGTCCGCCCACGCCGATCAGGACGGGGTTGATGTGCCGCGCATGCCGCTCGGCCGCGTGCTCGGCCAGGCCGGCGAGGTCGATCGCACTCGCCGCCGGCCGCGATCGCAGCGGCGGCCGTCGGCCGCCGGCATCGGCAGGCGCGATCGGTGCGACCGCGCCGGGCGGGTCTTCGAGAGCACCTTGAGGAACTGAGATCGGGCCTCCGGGCTCAGCGGCAGGCCGCACGCCAGCGCCTCCGAGAAAGCGAAGCCGTGCGCCTCGGCCAGCCGCCCGATCTCGCGGACCCGGTCGAGGTCGAGCTCCCGCCCGATCGAGAACGAATCGGCGCGATTCTCCAGCGCCAGGACCATCGTCTCGCCCAGGCAGGAAGGCACGATCCCGTGATAGAACCGGAGGAAGAACGAGTCGCGGGGCATCGCCGCGGGCACGCGGGCATAGCCGGCGGAGAGGATCAGCACGTCGTCGCGGGCCGGCGTGACCCGGCGGACGTCGCTGGGCACGCCGACGTCGAGCACCAGGCAGCCCGGGCGGAGCCAGCTCGGCTCGATACAATCGCCCGACGATGTCGCTGTCACCACGAGCGAGGCCTCGGCCAGGGCTTTGGGTAGCTCAACCTCCAGCCGCGCGCCCAGCCGGTCGGCCAACTGGATCGCCCGGGGCGAAGCCTGCCTCGCCCCCAGGACCAGCCGACGACACCGGGGCGCCAGCAGCGCGGCCACGGCCGTCGCGATGCTGCCCGGGATCCCCACGACCGCGATCTCCTCGTCGGCCAGGTCGATCCCCAGCGCCTCGCAATAATGCTCGAGGTTCCGCAGGGTCGCGTAGACCGTCAAGCTGTTGCCCGTCGTCACGGCGATCGGGCTGGCGCTCGGCCAGGTACGCCACCGTGGTTGCCGATGATGCCGGTCATCGAGCCGAGCCCGACGATCCGCGCCCCCCAGCCGATGGCATCCTCGACGAGCCCGCTCCATGTGCTCGAGCGCCCGGTCGGGGTCGGTC
The DNA here is from genome assembly GCA_963830625.1 of uncultured Isosphaeraceae bacterium. Lineage (GTDB taxonomy): Bacteria > Planctomycetota > Planctomycetia > Isosphaerales > Isosphaeraceae > CAWHMZ01. The sequence goes on from CAWHMZ010000012.1 coordinate 670,892, forward strand.
AAGATCGACCGCGCATCCATCGGGATCTCGTAGAGCCGCCCTTCGGCCCGGGCGCCGGTCGACGAGACCAGCCCGGCGAACGTGTCGACAGATCCGCGGACCGTCGGGTTGCCCGTCCGCGCGTCGGCCGGGAACGGGCGCTCGAACGCACGCATGGGCCTCGGCATGCAGAACCGGAGCAGGTCGGCCTGGCCCCAGGTCGTCCGAAGCCGGCCGTCTCTGTCCAGATCCATCAGATTCTTGGTCTGCTCGGAGATCGGGTGGATCAAGAAGGCGAATCGCATCCCCGACTCGACCGTGGCTTTGTTGGAAGGTGCGCCGTGCTCGCGCGGGGCTTGGTGTAGGCTCCGCGGGGCGTCACCAAAGTCCATCAGATTCGAACAGGGGGTGCCGTCCTCGCGCATCCCGATCGCCGATTGGGAGCTCATCGAGCACATCACCTTTCTGGCCCTGAGCGTCGTCAGCCGAAGGCGCGTTGAGATGCAGAACACGTATCTTAACAAATGGCGCGAGCTTGGGATAGATGCGTTGTTCAGGCAAATCGGTCGGGTTGACGCCCGATCTTGTTTAAATACTAAGCGCCGAGGTAGGTCGCCCAGATTTCCGCTTCGATCGGATCTGTGCGGTGGTTCTTGCGAGGTCACCGCGACGATCGTTCCGACCGCGCCGCGCCCGAGCGTTGCATGCTGCGTGCACCCGCTGCCGGGTGCTCGCGGCTCCTCGAGCGCGAACGCATATACGTGTACAACGACGCAGACTGCTGGCGGTTATGCGCAGCGAAGCATCAACGCGAGCACTTGTGGTGCGGGCCTCTGGCCTGCACCCGATCGAATCGCAGGCGAGACGGCTGCACCACAAAATGTGCCCTCCCTGTGATTTGGGCCGCTGGCGTGCATCAAGCCGCAGCCGGGACGGCTGCACCACAAGACCGCCGGCCTTCTAGCCGGCATACGCACTGCCCCAGCGCCAGTCTTGTTTCGTCTTGCAAAAGCCCGCTTGCACGGGATTGCTTTCTACGTAACCGATAAACCACTCCAAGTCTTCGACGCTGCGAATCAAATGGTCAAATCCCTCACTCTCCCAAAAGGCGCCGCCACGCTTCAGGAGCTTGTTCGCCTCGTGGGCGGTGTAGGACTTCCAGGAGTGGTGAATGTCCTTCGGCGTGTGCTCACCCAGCGCCGTATACACCACATGAAGATGGTTCGGCATCACGGACCAAGCGTGCAAGTAGTAACGATCGCCGGGAAAATGCCGGATCGAGCTCTGCACCATCTGGGCGATCTCGGTCTTGGCGAGCGTGCACGAGCCGAGCTGCAGAGGCGGTTCCGATTCGGCAGCGATTTCCTCGCGAGTCTGCTGCTTGTTTTGTGGTGCAGGCGTCCCGCCCAATGTCACTTAGTATTTCTGAACAGTGTTTTTGGCCGATACAGCAAGCTGGTAGGGCTGAGCTACAGGAATGGCTCGCCTGGTACATAACTGGCCATTCGGAAAGGATTTCTCGCCATGGCCGTTCCATCCCCCGATTACAAAACCGCTGACCTCCTCGACCTCTTCGGACAACTGTTGCCTCGATCGGAGCTCGAACAATTTGACATCGGGCACGCCCGTGTGTTCACGACCTGGATGGTGGTTTGGCTCATGGTTTATCAACGTACCCGGCAAGGCGAATCGATGGCAGCGGCCGTTGCCGAGATGATCTTGGGAGCCACTTCGTGCAGGCTGCCGGAGTGTAAACGCGCCCGCGATGGGGACATCTCCGCTAACACTGGCGGGTACAGTCAAGCTCGCTCGGACCTCCCCGTTGAGGCGGCGGATCGGGCCATCAAAGTCACCGCTCGAACCATGATCGAAGGCGAACCACCTCTTTGGAATGGGCGCCGCGCTTTCCTCATCGATGGCACGTCGGTCACGACGGGTCACTATCCCGAACTGGTTCACCGCTTTCCCCCAGCGACGAACCAGCACGGCTCGTCGCACTGGCCCGTAATCCGCAAGGTCATGGCATACGAATTGGGCAGCGGCTTGGCCACACGACCGTACTACGGTGCCATGTATGGTCCCGATGCGGTCAGCGAAACGGACTTGGCCCGGCAGATCCTGGGTGAGTTGGGTGGGCCGGCCATGATCGTCTACGATCGCAATTTCGGGATCTTCTCCATGACCCACGCCGCCATCGAAGCCGGACACGACGTGTTGGTGCGGATGACCGATGCGCGATTTCGGGCGCTGGTTTCCCAAGCGGCACCTGTCGGACCAGGCGAGTGGACTGTTGAATGGCGCCCGACCCGCTGGGATCGCCGGAACAATCCCGATCTTCCGGCGGACGCCGTGGTTCGCGGGCGCTTGATCGAGGTGTCCGTCGAACGCGAGGGCAAGACGGTTGTCCTTCGACTCTTCACCACCGACATGGGATCCACACCCGAGGAGCTGGCAACGTTTTACGGGCTGCGCTGGTCGGTCGAGGGCGATATCAAGAGCGTGAAACAGACCTTGGCCATGGACCGCCTCTCGTCGCGGACCGTGGACATGGTTGAGAAAGAGCTTCTGCTCGGGATCGTGGCTTATAATCTCGTGATCCAGGTGCGGCGGCTCGCAGTGCGCCGCGCCGGGGTCAAACCCCGTCAGTTGAGTTTCACGCGCATCATGCATCTCGTTCAGGCCTTTTCAACTGGGTTGGCTTCGGTGAGGACTCCCGAAGAAATTGAGGCGCGATTCGAGAAATTGCTCAGGGCGGCGGCACAGTGCCGCCTGCCCAACCGCAAGAAGTTCCGAAGCTATCCACGGCAAGTGATAGCGCGACGGCGCCGATTCCCGGAGCGCAAGCGAAAACTGGTGAACATAAATACTAAGTGACATTGGGCGTCCCGCCTGCCCAGCTCTGGCATTGGGGAGGCAGGCGGGACGCCTGCACCACAACAGAATTGCGCTCCCCCGCCGGCACCACGGCGTCCCAGCATCGGAACGTGACGAAATAACTGCCACCCTCCTTGTACAGATGCGGCAAGTGGCCGCGTGATTTGAGATCGGCAAACGGCGTTGTTCGTGGGTCGATGAACTCGAACGTCGGTGGCGCCTCGGCGCAGCCATACCTGCCGACCGAGCGCGCTGGGGCAGGCCAATGGCCTGCACCACAAGAGCTCCATGCGCGTCGGTAGGGGGCGTTGCTTGCGCCTCCTCCGTGAGGTCGTTGTATTGTCGGCACCGACTCATGACTGCCGCATAATCGCGTACGTTACGCCGCGACTTCTCCGTGCGGGACCCAGTCCTCAGCGATCGTGCGCCATTTTCTGGCGATCTCGCTCGCGCGTTCATCAAAACCTTGCAGCCTCGCGAGCTGGTCGATCAGCGGTGCCGTGGGATAGATCGTCTGGGCTACTTCGAACGCCTGACGAGCTTCGGAAGTTCGGCCTCCTCGAAGCAGCACCATGCCGCGGTTGACGTAAGACAGAGCCCTGAGCGAATCGCCCGCCTGATCGAGATCAGAGGACCGATCGAATCGGCGACAGAGGGCAAAGACGCGCTCGGCGATCGTCCCGAGCTCGCGATCGGAGACCTGCTCGGCATGCGCCGCAAGGATGTTGATGCAAGCCGAGAGGACGAGCGCGGGAACTTCAGGCGATGCGGCGATACGTTCGGCTTCGTCGACCGCGGAAGGGAGGTCTTGGCGGCCCAGCAATTCGAGGTAAAAGAACGCGACTTCGGCGTCGTTTGGTCGGGCACGATAGGCTTCCGTTGCTTCCACCAGTGCCAGACCCGGGCTGTCCATCGAGCGCAGCGCAAGGGCGCGCCGAAACGCAAAGAGCCCTGGCAATGTCTCGCTGTCGGCCGGTGCCAAGAGCTCAACCTGAACGAGCAACTGAAGGACCCGAGGCTCGTCTTCGATCGAAGTTGGTTCCTTTCTCATTAGCTGCGTGAGCTCGTCCTTCCTGGACTCGATATCCGCGGCGTCCTCGTCATCCAGATGGACCAGCGTGTCCCAGTCGGGCTCGCCAACCAGCCCGTAGCGGTCGTCGATCGCGAGCTGCGCGCCGACAACGACTTCACCGTCGCTGAACCAGGCCCAGTCGCCGGGTCGCGCTCCGGCCCGGGCGATGGCCTCCTGCGAACCGCGTGTTGTCAGACAGAGGTGGCCGGCCTCGGTTATCGCGTTGTAATCGGCGAAAATCGTTTTCATGCTCACGACCGCTTTTTCGGTGCCGCGTTGGCCGCATGCCGGAAGATACGAGCAAGCGCCCTCGCCGAGTCTGCGCTCCAATCCTCAGGAACAACAACCGTCGGGTAGACTGGGCCGCGCGTGCGGACGACCTCATAACCCATTATCCGGACTTATGCCACCGTTTCGAAAAGAAACAAGCACCCGACCCAACATTGGGTCGTTGGTTGGGTGCGATCGCTTAATCTACCCCGCCGGTCAACGGCGGGTTGTGCGCATTTTGACGGCGCGAGCGATTTAACGGTGTGTGTCGGCTGTGTGCGTCGTTCCGGGGACATCGCGTTTCGCGCCCATAGATGCCATCGATTTGAACACCCGCAACGTTTGGCATCTATGGCACCTATGGAGTGGACGTGGCATCTATGGTGCAGATGCCTCCGTCGTTGCAAGCATCGCTCGATTGCCAGTAAACCTTCGAGCCGGGCCCGAATCCTTCCCTGCGTATGACGGCGCCGATACGCCACCGGGCGCGATGAACGGTCCTCCAGGCGAAGCCCGCTTCCTGGCAGGCGCGGCGGAGCTCAGCAGCCAGGACTCGACCGCCCGCGAGCATCTCTTTGAGCCACTCCTCGCAGTCGCTCAGTTCGGATTCACCGGTCCCTTGGGGCGCTTCCACCGTTGGTCGCAGCGCCTCCTCGAAGGTTGTGGTCACCGGCCCGTCGTACCAAACGACTTGGGGGCCTCGGCCGGTTTGATCGGCGATCGTGTAGGCCAGGGGCGGGGCGAGTGGCGCCGTGTTGCCGCCGTTATCGAACATGAGCACGCGCCGGCCAGCAGGGTCGCGCGGGTCGGGCAGGAACAGAAAGTTGGCGCGGCAGGCGCCGACGTAGGCGATCGAGCCCAAGACGCGATGCTTGGGGTTGGCCGAGCCCCCTTTTGTCAGATGGCTGACGAGCACCACGGCGGCGCCGAGCGCTCGGCCAAGTTCTTCAAGGGAGTGAGCACACCACGCAGCACGGCGTTGCGATTGTCGTCGACGCCTTTGAGATAGGCCTGTACGGGGTCGATTACGATGAGCCGGCAATCGCCCAGGCGAGCGGCGGCGGCGCTGATGGCACCCACGTCGGCCCGCAGGCTGGGGAGCGTCTCGCAACCGTTGCCAAGGACGACCGATTCGATCACATGGATCTTGGCCAGGTCGGCGCCGGCCGCCATGAGCCGCGGGGTGATCGTCCGCGCCGGGTCGTCCTCGGCGGACATCAAAATCGTGCTTGCAGGCCGACTGGGCCGGTCGCTTCCCGGCAGGGCCCGCCCGCGCGACACCGCCGCCGCCATCGCCAGCGAGACAAAGCTTTTGCCCAGTTTGGGGTCGCCCGCAAACAACGTGATCATTCCCAGCGGCACGCGGTCCGCCCAGAGCCACTCGACCTCGCGCGGCTCGAATTGACCAACGCACCTCATTCTCACGCCCGATTCCGCGACGGCCCGCTCCGCCGGCTCGGCCCGGCAGGGCGAGGCTTCGGCCAGGCCGGCTGTCTGGGCCTGTGAGGGCGAGGCACCTGCCGAGCCGACGATGGTGCTCTGTTGCACAGGCCCCAACTCGGAGTCAGACCTGGCCGCAGCGGCACTGCATTGTCCGATGCGTTCCGCCAGGAACTCGTTCCAGATGGCCTGCCGCTCGGAAACGCTCGCACCGAGCAGTCGCTCGGCCAACGGGCGGAGGGCGGGAGAGGCGCGGCTCAGGTCCGTCCCTGCGCCCGGAGCCGTCGTGCCGCAACCGGCGAGCTTGGCCAATAAGAATGCGTCTGCACCAAACATGCGAAGTACCGGTAACAGTCAGTGCTTAGTGCCTGTCGCTCCCGCGAAAGGCAGTGCTTTCGGGGGAGCGAAAGCCGACAAAGCGGCGTCGCCCGCAGCCATGCTGAACGATCGCTTTCTTTTGAGCCAGGCCCAGCGCCTGACGATCGCAAGACCCCCGGCGAGCACGAGCGAGCGCGCCAGCCGATATCGTTCCGTCGGCTGCCTGACCCGCCCGCTCGATCACATCAACCGTAGGGGTCTACGGTGCTTATCGACCAATCACGCTTAATAAGATCACTCAAAGCGGCAGAGCGGTATAGAAAGTCGTTAAAAAAACATAAAGAAAAGGTCCGCGCGACGACGGCCAAGCGCGGCCGGCACCTGCACCGCGAACGCGAATTGGCAGACATCACCCGCGAGCGCCACTCTGATCTTGAGCGGCAATCGTTCCGTAAACCGCCGGTGGCCAAGTTCTTGCTTCAAGTTGCCGGACGTTGATTTGGCAGCCAAACCATTGGAAAAACCTGCCACTTTGTGCCACTTTCTGCCATTTTTTCCGGCCTATTTTCGAGCCGAGGCAGCAACCGGTTCCTCGAGATGGGCTGTTAGCGCGGTTTTTGCCTCACCCTGTGCCTGCGCCGGCTTTTGCCGGAAGGGCAAGACACGCGTTTGGTAATAGTTCACCATGTGGCGGTAATCGGGCCCGTGGTTGACCTTGACCAGCCCGACCGTCCGCTCGATTTCGTCGGCGGCCTGGGTGAGCGTCCACCCGCAGTACTTGGTCCGGTAGGCGATCTGAACCATCGACGTGCGGTTGAGCCCGTGGTGGCAGTGGAAGAAAACCGGATAGTTCGCTGGGTCGGCCAGCACGGCGGCGGCCTGGTCGAGCAGGTCGGAGATGCCCTCCTCGGCGGCGCGGTCGTTGGTGCCGCGGTTGTCGACGATCGGGATGTGAATCCAGTTGACTCCCAGCTCGCGCCGCCAGCTCGCGTTCCTGGACCGAAAGATGGTGATCAGGCGGATGCGCCAGGGCAAGGATGGTCTTGATCTTGTAGTCGCGCACGATCCGGCGCATCGGCCACGGCTTCTGCCAGGCGCCGCGGTAGATCTTGCCGGGCTCGACGACCACGAACTCGCTGGGAAGAACGTAGTCGTGACCGTGCCGCCAGAGTTGTTGCACGGCGATCCCGGCCGTTCCGATGCCAAGTGCTCCGCGGATCCAGGTACGTCGGTTGATCATCGCGCCGATCTCCCTGTAAACGAGACCTTCGTGCTCGTCGCCTGGATTCGGTCTCTTGCGCGTAGCCTGCCAGACCCGCTCCGGTAGGCGGCGGCGGATCGTAGCAGGAGAAAGATCGACGGCAAGTCCGATCGGCGGTACATCATAGTGCGATTCAGCGTTGTCGATCTTGATTCATCGGTCCGCGGGCGGTCGTTTCTTGAGTCGTTTGTCGCCGTGCGTACGGGTCATCCATCGGCAAGATCCACGCAAATCGTCAAGATTCGTGACTGCCGCGATCCGAAGACGTGACCGTGCCACTCTGCATCGCGATTCAGGCCGCGGGCGGTCTTCATCGTCGCGAGATCCGCTGGAGGCGATCGGCCGGAGCCGATCGATCGCGTCCATTAACAACCCGATCGGGAAAGGAGCTGCTCATGATGGCAGGGCGACCGGAGCTCGTTCGGTTCGATTATGATGGACCTCTGGCCGATGGCGGCAATCCGGACCCGTCAGAACTCCGGAGCCAGCTTCATCCATGCGCGGCGATCGTCCGGCGGGCCGATTTCACGAATCGTCGGCCTGTACCAGATGGTGCTCAGGCGCACGCTCGAGCACTTCTTCCCCGATGCTCAGCTCGAGGTGTCGGGCGATCGCAGCATCATCGACTGGGATGGCTCGCCCGATGAGACCTATTACCGGCTCCACGACGACCCCGACGGCCTGGGCGTCGAGATCGAGTGGCTGGGAACGCATCTCGCGTTTCAGCCGGGCAACCCGTCGCCGCTCTTGGCGACCGAGCGCCACATGGTCGAGGTGATCGTCGAGGCGATCGACCTTCGGTTTCGCGGGCTGTTCAACCAGGAGCTCTCCCACCGCCTCGATCGGTTTCAGTACCAGACCGAAGACCTGATCGTCGCCGACTATCTCGAACGCGATCGACTCCCACCGCATTCCGGCGGCGCTCGAGGCGCTGCGGGTGGCCGCGCTGTCGACGTACGAGAACCGGCGAGTCTCGACCGGGGCGCTCTTGCTGGGCACCGAGCAACGATCCGGCCGCCCCGGCGTACAAGAACGTGGCAGGGGCACCGAGCTTCAACGCCCGGCTGACGGCGATCAAGGGATTTCACCGGCTCTGCGACGGCGTGCAGACGGTCTTCCTGGTCGATCGCCAGGGCGACCTGGCGCGGATGATCGATATCGAGCACTGGGCCGACGCCGCGCAGGGCGACGAGCCGCTCGTGCATCCCTGCCCGCGGCCGTACGTGAGCCATGCCAAGGCCACGCGATCCGGCGGGCACGTCTGCCTGGTCCTGACCCCCTCGCAGGAGATCAAGGTCTTCGCCGAGGGAACGCTGATGTTCAGCTTCAGCGACGCGCGGTGGCGGCTGCTGGATATCCCCACCAAGTTCGCGGTCTGGTGCGAGGCGGTCGGCCGCTCGGGATGGCCGCGACCTGGCCGCGGCGATCTTTCAGGCCGCCCTCAACCTGAGCGAGTCGCGGCTCGGGGCACTTTTCGTCGTCCTGCGCGATCCGGAGCACTCGATCCCGCAGCTGATCGCGCCCCCCGACCAGATCACCGCCGAGATCGTCGCCGACGATCCCCAGGACCCCGAGAACCTCTCGCCCAGGCACGCCAAGCGAGCGCTCCATCACGTCGTGCGGGGGATGAACCTGGCCGATCTCGAGCCCTCGGTCCTGGAGGCGATCGCCTGCCTCGACGGCGCCGTCGTGACCGACCACGACGGCCGCTTGCTCACCTTCGGCGCGATCCTGCGGATCGCACCCGAGACCCTCGAGCTGGGCCGCGCCGTCCAGGGTGCGCGCACCCTCGCCGGCCTGGCCGCCTCGCTGCATGGCCCGGTACTCAAGGTGAGCGAGGACGGCTACCTGACCATGTTCCTCAAGGGCCGGCGGGTCTGGGAGCTGTGAGCTGCGCGAGACTCGCTCGATCAGATCGTCTCCATGATCTTCTTCGAGGACGTCTCCTGGTCGCGGGGCCGCAGCGTCCAGTCTTCTCGGGCAGAGAGGGCCAGCGGGGTGTCGGTCATGTTCTGCATGCGTCACGAAGTCTTTCCGCTTGGCATCGACGTAGATCAGGCCGGTGAGGAACTCGTCCTTGCGCTGGCTCTCCTCGAGCAGCCGCAGGGCCGAGACCCGGTCGGTGACGTCGTGCTCCTCGTGGTGCAGGGCCTTGAGCGTGATCCACGAGCCGTCGTGAAGCTGCACGCGGGTCGTCTGGCCGGCCTTTTGCTCGACCTCGATCTCGGGCAGCCGGGGGACGAAGCCGACCTCGTGGAGCGGCTCTTCGTGCTCCTTGGCCCAGTCCCAGCTCTTGGTCGAGCCGTCGAAGTCGTTGAAGGTGACGCACGGGCTGATGATGTCGAGCACGGCGGTCCCCTTGTGCTTGAGGGCGGCCTTGAGCAGCGGGACCATCTGCTTCTTGTCGCCGGCGAACGACCGCGCCACGAAGGTCGCCCCGCCGACGATCGCCTCGTCGCACAGGTCGAACGGGAGGCATGTCGTTGGTCTCGCCGGTCGGCCGCCGCAGGTGCTGGTTCAGGTCGGCCGTCGCCGAGAACTGGCCCTTGGTCAGGCCGTAGCAGCCGTTGTTCTCGATGATGTAGACGATCGGCACGTTGCGGCGGCAGACGTGCTTGAACTGCCCCATGCCGATATTGGCCGTGTCGCCGTCGCCGCTGACGCCGATGCAGAGCAGCTTGGAGTTGGCCACCACGGCCCCGGTCGCCACCGACGGCATGCGGCCGTGCAGCGCATTGAAGCCGTGGCTGTCCTGCAGGAAGTAGGCCGGCGTCTTGCTCGAGCAGCCGATGCCGCTGAGCTTGATCGTCGCATACGGATTGACGCCCGATCGACTTGCACGCCTCGATCAGGTAGCTGGTGATGCTGTTGTGGCCGCAGCCCTTGCACAGGGTCGACGGCAACCCCTGAAAGGCCACGGTCGGCAGCGTGAACGTGTGACCGTTGCTCTGGATCAGGATCATCGCTTCGCTGGCCATGGTTTCATCGCCTCGTGAAATCGATAGAGTCGATGGAAGTCACGTGGCTCGCGATTCGGGGCCGACTGGCTCGCGGGCGAGCTCGCGGTTATTCGGGCGAGTCTTGCTCGTCGTGGGGAACCGGCGGATTGTCGCGCTCGACGTTGCCGGTGGGCCAGCCGGGGCCGGAGGGGTTCTTCTCCCAGCCGAGGATGGGCCGGACGATGTTCTCGGCGGCGATCGGCGTGCCGTTGTAGTGCGTGATCGGGAACAGCCGATCGGCCAGCGCCCCGCTCAAGGTCGACTTCAAGATCGACGTGACCTGGGCGTCGCGGTTTTGCTCGATCACGTAGACCCGCAGGTGCCGCTCGATGAAATGCTGGACCTCGTCGGAGACGGGCAAGGCGCGGATGCGGCAGTACTCGGTGGGGATCCCTTCGTCGCGGAGCAGGTCGCGGGCCTCGACCATCGCCCAGTGCGTGCCGCCGTAGGCGATCAGCCCGACCTTGGTGCCGGGCTCGCCCTCGATGACCGGCGGCGGCAGGGCCGCCGCGGGCGGTCTCGAGCTTGCGCACCAGCCGGTCGAGGTTCTTCTTCCAGTCCTCGGGCCGCTCGCTGTAGCCCGATTTCTCGTTGTGGCCGGTGCCGCGGGTGAAGTAAGCCGCCAGCGGGTGCTCGGTGCCGGGTATCGTGCGGTAGCAGACGCCGTCGCCGTCGACGTCCTTGTACCGCTCGAACTGGCCCAGCCGCTCGAGGTCGTCGGCGTTCAAGACCTTGCCGCGCTGGATCGGCTTGGTGGGGTACGGAAACGGCTCGCTGAGCCAGAGGTTCATCCCCAGGTCGAGGTCGGTCGCCACGAAGACGGGCGTCTGGAACTGCTGGGCCAGGTCGAGCGCCTCGATGGTCAGCGAGTAGCATTCCTCGACCGAGCCGGGGATCAGGACGATGTGCCGGGAGTCGCCGTGGCCCAGGAGGTGGAGCTTGAGGATGTCGCCCTGGCTGGTGCGGGTGGGCAGGCCGGTGCTGGGCCCCATCCGCTGGACGTCGATGATCACGACCGGGATCTCGGCGAAGTAGGCCATGCCGACGAACTCGGACATGAGCGAGATGCCCGGCCCGGAGGTCGCCGTCAGCGCCCGGGCGCCGGCCCAGCCCGCGCCGATGGCCATGCCGACGGCCGCCAGCTCGTCTTCGGCCTGGACGATGGCGAACGGTCCGCTGTGCCGTCCGGGTTGACGCGGTGCTTCTTGAGGAACTCCTCGGCGTATTCGGCCAGGCTGCTCGACGGCGTGATCGGGTACCAGGTCAGGACGCTGGCGCCGCCGAAGAGCACGCCCAGGGCCGCCGCCTTGTTGCCCTCGATCAAGATCTTGTCGCCGGCCGACTCCATGCGCTCGACCTGGAACGGCAGGTCGGCGGGCAGGTTGGCGCTGGCCCACTCAAAGCCCGTCCGCGCGGCGTTGATGTTGATCTCGGCGGCCTTGGCCTTGCGGCCGGGAAACTCGCGGCGGATGCCCGACTCGACCGCCTCGAACTCGATCTTGCACACCGCCGCCAGCGACCCCCACGTAGACCATGTTGATGACCTTGCGGAGCTTGTCGCGATACGACTTGTCGGTCTTGTCCGGGGGATAGGCCTGCTCCACCAGCTTCTGGAACGGCACCGGGAAGAACTGGACGTCGTTGCGAAGCTGGCTCAGATCGACGTCGAAATCGTCGCGATAGATGCAGATCGCGCCCGGCTTGAGCTGCGAGGGCGTCGTCCTTGGCGGTCTGCTCGTTCATGCAGACGAGGATCTGCGGGTCCAGGACGTGACAGATGTATCCCTTGGCGCTGGCGCGGATGTGGAACCAGGTCGGCAAGCCCTCGATGTTCGAGGGAAACACGTTCTTGCCGCTACAGGGAATCCCCATCGCGTACAAGGCACGCAAGATGACCAGGTTGGCGGACTGGCTCCCCGAGCCGTTGACGGTCCCGACCCGGATCGCCAGATCGTTGATCGTGGGAGCGATCGTCGCCTGCCCGGCGCGTGCCGGGGCTTCTTCGACCACGGAAAGGCTGGATGGCATGATGTTCCTCGCAACGAGGGCGGCCTGACCCGAGTCCCGCCAGGCGAAACCACCACGTTGCCTGGCCGGGAACGAAGTTTGAAAGCGTTCGGAGTCGCAGGGTCAGCCTACCCTCCTTTGGTTCAGTCGATCACATTCGTCGCGGCTTCGCAAGGGCGCATTGGCCACTTCACCCGCAAGGCATCCCGTTCGGCCATAGACCGTGGTTGCGAAACGCGGCAGGTCTCACTTCAGCGGCCCACCGCCTTCGGATTCAAAACGACAATCGTGTCATACGGCGTGCGCACCTCGGCGGGCAGGTCGAGCACCAGCCCGCGCTCGGTCTGGCGCAGTTTCAATGGCTTCATCGTGCCGAACAGGCTAGGAACCCAGGAGATCGTCGGATCAAGAACGATCGGCCCGCGATCGGGGGCACGCTCAAGGCGCAACGCGATCTCTTTGGGCCTGATAATGTGCAGGTAGATCTTGCGATTTTCGGCCGCACCCGTCATGGTCGACACGCCCCAGTCCTGGGGCGGGAACGGACCCGCGACGGGTGCCGTAGACCGACTCGCCGTGGGTCGAGAGCCACTTGCCGGTCTCCTGCAGACGTTTGGCGGCATCCGACTTCGATCTCTCCATCGGGGCGCGGGCCCACGTTCACGAGCAGGTTTGCACCGCGCCCGGCCGCACCGACCAAGGCGTGGACGATCTGCTCGGTGCTCTTTAAGTTCGAGTCGCGGGCGTTGTATCCCCAGGAATCGTTGATCGTCAGGCATGTCTCCAGCGGCAAGCCTGGCGGCGATGGCGGCCTGGTTGAAACCGGCGGCGATTCTCACCGGGCAGGTCTTGCTCGAAGATTTGAAAGTCTTCGCCGGCGAAGGGTGCCACATGATGGTTGTTGCCGATCAAGGCTGCGGGCTGGAGCTCGTGGATCGATCCGGTACGTTCCGGCGAGGTCCCAGTCGGCGTCGGGCCGGTCCCACCAGCCGTCGAACCAGATCCCGCCGATCTCGCCGTAGTGGTGCACAGCTCGCGGATCTGTCCCTGGTAGTAGGCGACGTATCGCTTCCAGTCACCCTTGGCGGGACGTCCGGTTGACTGGCCCGTCTTGCCCCGTGGGAAGTAGTCGGGGTGATGCCAGTCGAGCAGCGAATAATAGAAGAACAGCTTGATCTTGTGGCGCCGGCATGCGTCGGCCAGGGCCTTGAGCGGTTCTGCCTGAAAAGGAGTCGCGTCAACGACGTCGTAGTCGGTCAGATTCGAGGCGAACATGCAAAAGCCGTCGTGGTGCTTGGCCGTCACCGTGATGTAGCTGCGCGCCAGCCGACGTGGCGAGCTGAACCCAGGCTTCGGCATCGAACTTGGTGGGGTTGAACCGACGAGGGAGCTTGGCATACTGCTCGATCGGCAGCTTGTCGTTGTTCATCACCCAGTCGCCCTTGCCGACCAACGAGTAGACGCCCCAGTGAATGAACATGCCGAGCTTGGCATCCTCGAACCAGCCCCGTGCGGCGGCGCGCTGCTGGCCCTTCGCCGCGGCCGCGGTTTCAGTTGTCGCCGGATCATCGGAGTGCGCGACGGCCGCCCAGGTGCCGAACGCGAGCGGCAAACTGAGGACTCGCAAGGCGGCACGCCGACCGATCAATCGCGCGAAATGCGTCCATCGACCCATGGTTCAATCTCCAGGGCGATCGCCGGTGGTGAGGGCCCGTGCCCCGCGCAGGGCGAGACTCTCCGCGCGTACGATCGCTGTTTCGCATGGCGCTGTCAAGCGAACGACCGAGCCGCAGGCACGCACTCTAGTGCTTGATCACCGCTCGTTATAATGTTCTCGAGGTTGCGCACGGTTCGGCATTCACGCCACCGGCGATCGCCAGCGAACAAACAGGGAGATTTGGGACTTGTCGGACACGAAGAGCGGTGCGACGACGATATCGAACGGGGCCGTCGCCTCGGCCCTCATCCACGAAGGCTGGAGCCACCTGCAGAGCCAGCGGCCGCTGGCTGCCTGGGGAAGTTGGCAGCGCGCTGCGGGCCGAACCTGATTCGGCGGCGGCGAAGCAAGCGCTCGCGACCCTGGAATCGTCATCCGACCTGCCGCTGACGGCGCGCCTGACCTATCGATTTCGCCAGCCCACCGACCCGGAGCGCCGCAAGGTCTGGGACCGAGCGATGGAGGAGCGCACCACTCATGAGCTGGCGGCGACGGCCGAGCTGTTCGGCAGGTTGGCGGCCGACGACCCGTTCGATGCGGCCGCCTGGTACAACCGCGCACTTGCACTGGCGTGGCTGGGGCACAACCGCGAGGCGATCGGTTGCCTCGACCGCGTGGTCAACCTCGAGGCCGCGCATGCCTTTGATCAGGCCGTCGATGCCTGGACGCTGGCCGAGGTGCTCCGCCCGGGTGCTGGCGCCGAATCGCTGGCCGACGACCGGCGCTATGCCTTCACGATTGCCTGGGCTCCGGAGAAGACGAGCTGGCTGCTCGCCGAGTTTCCCGAGATCCAACCGGTTTCGGTGCCGCAGATCCCCGGGGCAAAGGACCATGAATCCCGCGAGATCGAGGTATTCGAATGGCTCGACCACCCCGCGCCCGGCCCGGGCGAATTGAACCTGAACTCCGCCCGGTTGCCCAAGGTGTTGGCGAGCGTCTATGCCGGGCGCCAGACCTTGCGGCTCTCGAGCCCGCGGCGCGAGACGCTTGTGCTCATCGAAGAGCGGCTGCTCCCACGCCTCGAGGACAGTGGCGAATCGATCCATCGCGAGGCCACGCCCCTCCCGCTGCCGTTCCTCGATGCGGCGGCCTGGACGTTTCGGGTGCCCGCCGGCGTTGATCCTGCGCTGGCCGATCAACTGCGCCGCGAATCGATCGAGCAATATATGGAGAACGACTGGATTCACTATCGCCGGCACGGGTTGGACGACCGGTCGCCGCTGGAAGCCGCGCGCGACGCGAGCGCGGTCGCGCGCGTCCGGTTGACGGCCGTGGTGAGACTGCGCGAGCAGCTCGGCAGCCGCCCCGCGGCTGTCGGGCTCTATCAGGGCTATCCGTTTGATCGTCTGCGGCGCCGGCTTGGGCTGGAGCTTGTCAATCCCTTGGCGGTTGATCGCCAGGAGCTCGGCTGCGCCAGTCCCGTAGAGCTTGACCGGCTCGAGCTCGCCGCCCTCGACGACGCGCGCCTGGTCGAAGCGGTGGCCTCGGCGGCCGGCCTGAGAGACGATGCGAGGACCGCTCGGTTCGTCGCCACGCTCTTCGAGCGGGGGCCCGCGGCGGTCGACCAGCTCGACCTGGCCGCGGCGGTCGGGCCGCTGGTTCGCCAGGCGTTGTCTCGAGGCGATCACGACCAGGCGCTCCGCTGGATCGAGCGCGCCAAACCGATGGCCGACGGACAGCAGGCGCTCGCTTTCGACGTTTGGCGGGCCGAGATCCTCGTTCGGGCGCGCGAGCCGCAAGCCGCGCTTCGCATCTATCGCGACCTCATCGGCTCTGACACGGCCGGCGCCGTCACGGCCCTGGACGCTGCGCTGACCATGCTGGACAACGGCCACCGAGAGGAGGCTGAATTGCTCCTGGACACCGCGCGCGACCTGGCACAGAAGACCGGCCGCCGATGGATCGAGCGCCGCGCGGAGCGGTTGCTCGAACGGCTCGGTTGAGGGCTCTCGCGTCGAGATTGTCGAGCGTCCCACGCCTGAGTCGACACGGGCTGGTAGAATTCTTGTACAATGAACTTCGAGGATAAATAGCCATGGCCAAAGGCAAGCGGACCACGCAGTTTCTCGACCGCACATGGAACAACCTCACACCATCGCGATCTCGCCGGGCCGCCTCGCGCTCATCGGGTTTGTGCTTGCGACTTCAGCTCAGCCATGCCAGTGTGCGTGCCGCCGAGCAGGGCGATCTGATCCTGCGCCACGGCAAGATCGTCACCGTGGACCGGAGTTTCTCGATCCGTCAGGCGATTGCGATCAAGGGGGATCGCCTGCTTCGCGTCGGCACCGACGACGAGGTCGACGCCACACGCGGGCCGCAAACCCAGGTGATCGACCTCGAGGGCAAAATGGTCTTGCCGGGTCTGATCGATTCGCACGCCCATCCGACCGACGCGTGCTTGACCGAGTTTGACCATCCGATTCCCGAGCTCGAGACGATCGACGACGTGCTCGCGTACATTCGCGCGCGGGCAGCGGCCCTGGGCTCGGGTCGCTGGGTGGTCGTGCGGCAGGTGTTCATCACCCGGCTCAAAGAACAGCGCTACCCGACTCGGCTTGAGCTCGATCGCGCCGCCCCGAGTAACCCCGTACTCTTCGCCACCGGCCCCGATGCCTCGGTGAATTCGCTCGCGCTCAAGCTGAGTGGGATCGACAGGGATTTCAAGGTAGAAGGACCAGGAAAAATCGAAAAAGACTCGCGCACTGGCGAGCCGACCGGCATCCTGCGCTGCGCCACGCGCTACATCAAGGCGACGCCCGCGGAAAAACAGCCTTCTGAGCAAGAGACGGATCACAGGCTGATCGAGCTCTTCAGCGACTACAACTCGGTTGGGCTCACGTCGATCATCGACCGGGACGCTTCGGCGCCCGCGATCGAGCGCTACCGCCGATTGCACGCCGCCGGACTGATCACACTCCGAGTCGGAATCTCGCACCACGTCGACACCGACGGGCCGCTCGAAGCGGTGATCGAGGCAATTCGCCGCGTCGCTGCTCACCCGCTCAAGAGCGGCGGTCCCAGGCTCCGGATCGTGGGCATCAAGACCTATCTCGATGGCGGAATGCTCACGGGCAGCGCCTACATGCTCGAGCCTTGGGGCGTGAGCAAGATCTATTCCATTGACGATCCCCACTACCGAGGCGTGCTCTTCATTCCGCCCGAGCGCCTGGTGCCCATCGTGCGGGCGACGGTTGCGTCGGGCCTACAATTCACTGCCCACAGCGTGGGCGACGGGGCCGTGCACGCGCTGCTCGATGCCTATGAAGAGGTCAACAAAGAAGCGCCCGTCGCCCCGACACGCCCGTGCATCACGCATTCGAACTTCATGAGTCGCGAGGCAATCGAGCGGGCGGCCCGGCTCGGAGTTGTGGTCGACATCCAGCCGGCGTGGCTTTACCTCGATACGCGCACGCTCGCCGCCCATTTCGGCTATGACCGGCTGCGTTACTTTCAGCCGCTTGCGAGCTTGTTCCAGGCCGGCGTGATCGCCGGCGGCGGCTCCGACCACATGCAAAAGATCGGCTCGCTCCGCGCGATCAACCCGTACCATCCGTTCCTGGCGATGGAGGTCGCGATCAGCCGCCGAGCCAAAGGATATGATCAAGCCGGCTCCATCCCGAAGAAGCCCTCACCCGCGCACAGGCAATCCGCTTTTACACGATCAACAACGCCCATCTTTTCTTCCTCGAGGATAGGATCGGGTCGCTGGAGGAAGGCAAACTGGCGGATTTCATCGTGATCGATCGCGATCTCCTCACCTGCCCGCAAGACGAGATCAAGTCGACCAGGGTCCTCGCGACCTATCTCGACGGCAAACGCGTTTTTGAGCGGTCGCAGTGACGCGCCATGAACACCGGCCGGGCCTTTCGCGACCGGGCGCGGAATGCGACGATGGGTTCGCCGTGCCGGCTGCAGGGTGGCTGGGGACCGGTATCATGATCGAGCTTAAGGGCGTGTCGAAGTCATACGCTGGTTCGATGGTTCTGCCCAAGCTCGACCTCACGATCGCGCCGGGACGGACGACGGTGTTGATCGGCCCGAGCGGCTGCGGCAAGTCGACGCTGCTGCGACTCATGATCGGCCTCGTCCGGCCCGACACCGGCTCGGTGTTGATCGAGGGAGACAGAGCTGACGCCGCCACGGTGCTCGGAGCTGCGCCGGCGGATCGGTTACGTGATCCAGGACGGCGGCCTCTTTCCGCACCTGACCGCGCGCGACAACGTCGCCGTGCTCTGGCCCGCTACCTGGGCTGGCCGCATGACCGGATCAGCGGACCGGCTCGCCGAGCTTGCCGAGCTGACGCAGGTTCCCGCGCGATGGCCTCGACCGCTTCCCGGCCCAGCTTTCCGGCGGCCAGCGCCAGCGCGTCAGCCTGATGCGCGCCTTGATGCTCGATCCCGACGTCGTCTTGCTCGACGAGCCCTTGGCTGCGCTCGACCCGATGGTTCGCGCCGAGCTCCAGACCGACCTGCGGTCGATCTTTCGCTCGCTTGAGAAGACCGTCGTCATGGTCACCCACGACCTCGCCGAGGCCGGCTGGTTCGGCCACGAGATCGTGCTCTTGCGCGACGGCCGGATCGTCCAGCGCGGGAGCTGGCGCGAGCTCGTCAACCACCCGGCCGAGCCGTTCGTCACCCAGTTCGTCAGCGCCCAGAAGCAGGTGCTGGCCCTGCGCTGGTTTCGCAGGGAGACCGCTGATGCTCTGGCCCGCGACTGCCGTCTTGCTCGCGCTGGCGACCGGAGCCGACGAGCCCGACGCACCCCGTTCGCGTCGGCTCGAAGGTCTTCACCGAGTCGGTCATTCTGGGCGAGATCGGCCGGCGGCTGATCGACGACGCCGGAGTGCCGGCGGTCCATCGCCGCGAGCTCGGGGGAACGCAGGTCCTTTTCCATGCACTCGAGGCCGATGAGCTCGACGTTTATCCCGAGTACACCGGCACGATCACCGGCGAGATCTTCGCCGGGCGCACGATTGCCGACGAGACCGCTTTGCGGGCGGCTCTGGCAAAACGCGGCGTCGGCATGAGCCGGCCGCTCGGATTCAACGACACCTATCGCCATCGGCATGCGCGAGCCGGTCGCCAGCCGGCTTGGCGTCGTGAGCCTCTCGGACCTGAAACGATTCCCCGAGCTCAAATTCGGGTTTAGCAACGAGTTCATCGAACGGGCCGACGGCTGGCCCGGCATGCGCGACCGCTACGGTCTTCCCCAGCGCGACGTCCGGGGGCTCGACCACGACCTGGCCTACCGCGCTCGACCGCGACGAGATCCAGGCCACCGATCTCTACTCGACCGACGCCGAGATCAAAGCACGCAACCTGCGCGTGCTCGTCGACGATCTCGCTTTCTTTCCGGTCTATGAGTGCGTCTGGCTCTATCGCACCGATCTGCCGTACGCGCTCGCCGGCGGCCATGACGGCCCTTGCCCGTCTGGAGGGCAAGATCACCGAGCCCGAGATGGCCGCGATGAACGCACGCGCCAAGCTCGACCACGTGCCCGAAGACCGCGTGGCGGCCGATTTCCTCGCCGCGAAGTTCGGCGATCGAGCGCCAGGTCGGCCGCCGAGACTCGTTTGCCCGCGGCTGCTGCGCCGGCTCGGAGAGCACCTGACGCTGGTGGCGATCTCGCTTGCGGCGGCGATCTGTCGTGTCGATCCCGCTGGGCGTCGTGGCTGCCCGCCGGCCCTCGATCTGGGCCCCTCATCCTGTCTGCCACCGGGCTCATCCAGACGATCCCGTCGCTGGCGCTTTTGGTCTTCATGATCCCCTGGCTCGGCATCGGCGCGAAACCCGCGCTGGCCGCACTGTTTCTCTATAGCCTGCTGCCGATCGTGCGCAACACGGCCACCGGGCCTCAAGGACATCCCCGCGTCGCTCCGCGAATCGGCCGAGGCCCTCGGGCTTCCCAGCGCCCGCCCGGTTGCTCCGGATCGAACTGCCGATGGCCTCGCGCGCGATCCTCGCGGGGATCAAGACGGCGGCGGTGATCAACGTCGGCACCGCCACGATCGGCGCACTGATCGGCGCCGGCGGCTTCGGCCAGCCGATCTTGACCGGCATCCGCCGCGACGACGTCTCGACGATCCTCTTCGAAGGCGCCATTCCCGCCGCGCGTGCTCGCACTGGCCGTCCAGGGGGCTTTCGACCTGGCCGAGCGATTGCTCGTTCCTCGAGGACTCTGGCTCTGATCGCATCACCCTCTCCTGAATTCGCCTCGACCGCGATTGCCGGCGTAACAATCGCCGGCCGTCGGCGACCAACGGTGTTATACGAGCCGTTTCTTGGGCGTGCGAATGGATCGACAGGCCGTTTTCCTCCGACAAGGCGATGGCCTTCAACCCGTGCGCGACGAGCTTGTCCGGCTTGTCGAGGCGCTCGAGGCCGCCGACCAAGATCGAGAATGACGCTTGCGCGTGCGGCGCCGAGTCACCCCACAGTCAGATACTGCACGGCAAAATACCGGCGCGGGTCCAGCCACTCGCCGGCCGAGGGCAAAACCCGCCACTGCGGTCAACCGACCGAAATGAGCGAGCGAATACTTGTATGAACACTCGGTATGAATCGTCTCGCCTCGATGCGAAGGAAAACTCGTTGCCGGCGATCGTGACGATCTGCGGCCTCGCGGCTGACCAGATGCATCTCGACGCGCTCTTGCGCGCGAACGTAGTCGGCCCGGTGGCAAAACGACGCCAGGTCAAAATCGGCGCCCAGCTCGCGATTGATCGCGCACGAGCAGGTTCAAGATTGAACGCCGCGGTCACGCCACGTCGATCGTTGTAGGCCGGCCAGACGATCGATTCGTCCTTGTCGAGGTCGAAACCGATCAAGAGGCCGCCGCCGGCGCCGACGAGCCGGGCGATCGTCGCCCAGAGCTGCACGGCGGCGCTGGGGACTGAAGTTGCCGATCGTCGACCCCGGAAAATAGACGACCCGGCGCGGCTGGGGCTGCCGGTCTCTGGGAGTCGCGAGCGGAGCGGTGAAATCCGCTGCGACGGGAACGACCGGCACGCCCGGAAAGCGATCCGCCAGCGCGCGCGACGATCGCTCGAGGTGTTCCTTGGCGATGTCGACCGGCAGATAGGCGCGGGGCGCGCAGGTGTTCCAGGAGCAGCCGCGTCTTGGTCGCGCTGCCGCTGCCGAACTCGATCAGCTCGCAATCTTCGCCGATCATGGCCGCCATCTCGGCGGCGTGCGCGCGCCAGGATCGCCAGCTCGGCGCGCGTGAGATAATACTCGTCGAGCTCGCAGATCCGGTCGAAGAGCTCCGAGCCGCGCTCATCGTAGAAGTACTTGCACGGGATCTCTTTCTGAGGCCGTGCCAGCCCGTGCAGGACGTCTCTCAGGAACTGCCCGCGCCGCGCGATCGTCTCGTCGTGGCGCCCGCACGGGGCGAATGTCGTGGTCATGACGTCCTTCGCCAGGCGAATGCCGGTGAACTGCCAGCGCGCATCCGGGGGAAAGAAATTGCGATAGCGTCGCCCGGATGTGCGACGCCGGGGTCGCGCACGAGCCGCCCCTCAGCACAAGCTGGTTGCACATGAACTTGGCGTTGTACTCGCCGAGTGCGCCCTGCGGCCGGCCGCGAGCCGGGATAAGGCGTGTACGGACTCTGCGTCCACTCCCAGACGTCGCCGAACAACTGAGCGAGCTCGTCCGCCGGCCGCGGCCCGGCCGAGGATGAAAGTGTCCCTCTCGAGGAAGTTCCCGCTCGCGGCTGCAATCGCGGCCGCCGATCTCCCATTCCGCCTCGGTCGGCAAGCGAGCACCGGCCCACCGGGCGAAGGCGTCGGCCTCGTAAAAGCTCACGTGGCAGACCGGCTCGGCCTCCGCCAACGGGCGGAAGCCCCAGAGCGTCATCAGACCACCACCGTTCCCTTCTCGTTCCCAGTACAGCGGCGCCGCCCAACCGTGTGCAGTCGACGACGTTCCAGCCGTCCGAGAGCCACAGCTCCGGCCGTCGATAGCCGCCGTCGTCGATGAACGCAAGATACTCGCCGCACGTCACCAGCCGCGTTGCCAAGTTGAAACGGCTCGAGGTAAACGCGATGCCGCGGCCCTTCGTTGTCAAAGGCGAAACGAGGCCCGTCGTGACCGATCCATTCAATGCCGCCGGCAAGCGACAACCACGCCAATGGCGAGGACGAGATCGGCGCGGTGCTCGCCGCGGCCGGCCGATACGCCGGACGGAGCGGGTTCTGGGCCAGCGCATGCTTGATGTCGGTGAGGATCAGCTCCTGATGCTGCTGCTCGTGATTGATTCCCAGCTCGATCACGGCCGCGACGTCCGGCGGCAGTGCCGTCGCCGGCCGACTCGAGGAACGCCTCGATCGGCCTCATCGACGCTCGCGCGATACGCGATACACCTCACTCAAGGTCGGGCCGCGTGATCAGCCCGCGCCGGCGACGGGCCAACGGTCGCCGACGGCGTTGTAGTAGGAATTGAAGAGATAGCCGAACGCCGGATGAAACGGCTCGATAGCCCGGCGCAGACGTCGGCCAGCACGAATGTCTCGAAGAACCAGGTCGTGTGCGCCAGGTGCCATTTCACCGGGCTGGCGTCGGGCATCGACTGGACCTGGCAGTCCTCGGGGCTCAAGGGCTCGGCGAGCCGCTCGGTCACCGCGCGGACAGCCCGGTACCGTGGGCCTAAACGCTCGCCGGCCGGCCGCTCCAAGCGGCGAATCGCGACCTACTTTTTCTGATTCGACGCGACTCGGCAAGATCATATCTCCTTCCAGGTTTCCGAGCGGATCGCTCGCACTATGGTTCGCGCGATACCGTTGACATAGCATGGTCATTGCGCGCCGCCGCCGCCAGCCCTCGGTTCCCCCGTCCTCTAGCGCACTCCGAGCTCATGCAAATTGTGGACCACGCCGACTGCTGGCGCCATTTGCGGGAGTTCTTCCCGAATGGCCGCCCGGCAGCGATTGTCAGAAATGGGCTCAATGTTTAATCTTCGCTGGATCGTGCGAGTGCTTGGCCCTCCGCGCACGGTCGATCGCGATTGCCGCGCGCAGAGCCATTTGCTGCCAAGTGCGCGCCCGCGCTGTAATCGTGAGGTGAAAGGAGGCACCAATGTCTGAGCGGCGCCACCGTGTGGTCAAGATGATCATCACATTGGGCTGGCTCACTGCGATTCTCGTAGCTCTCGTTCTGGGCTGCACGAGCGATGACATCAACCCACAACAGCTTTGCGGACTGTTCCTGGCCACATACCTCGGATTGTGGGGCCTCTACTTCTTCCGAGCGAAACATGGGCCAGCCGGCAAGGCTGCGCGGTTCTTGGTTTGCACGCTTTCGATCGCCGTTGTTGTCGGCGCGTTCGAAGCCCTCGCGCTCTGCAAGCGCGTCGATTACCGTTTGGTTTTCCAGACCCCGGCCGAGCCATGGAAGCGTCGCGGCAACCGACCCGATCCAGACCTT
The DNA here is from genome assembly GCA_963830625.1 of uncultured Isosphaeraceae bacterium. Taxonomy (GTDB): domain Bacteria; phylum Planctomycetota; class Planctomycetia; order Isosphaerales; family Isosphaeraceae; genus CAWHMZ01. Next base: position 694,252 of record CAWHMZ010000012.1, read on the forward strand.
CTGTACGTCCGGGCCGGCGGCCAGTACTTCCGCAAGCGACTTACCGGCAATGACATTGCTACTCTCGGGGGGGCACGTTCCTGGCAAATCTATGAGTGCGAGGTCCAGTACGATCGCAACGGATTTCGAAACCCCTCCGACCTGAATTCGGCCGACGTCATCGTCGTCGGCGACTCGTTCATCGAAGGCCCGATCACGCCGCAACCCGAGCTGGTCACGTCGCGGCTCGCGGAAGTGCTTCACTGCGGCGTCGCCAACCTGGGACGGGTCGGAGACGGCCCGCAGCAAGAGCTTGGAGTCCTGAAGCGCTACGGTCTTGGCCTGGGCCCGCGCGCCTGCGTCTGGGCCTTCTACGACGGCAATGACTTGAGAGACGCAGGAAGCTACGAGCGCGACCAGGAGAGTGCGCGGCGGTACGCCGCCCAAAGCCGTCTGCAATCCGTCGCCGAGCGGAGCTTGGCGCGCAATGCTCTCAACTACCTGATTCGCAACTGGCTCAACCCGCTGCCGCGACAACCGGCGCGACTCTACACCGGCCGTGTGGTTGCGGGGTCGGGTGCACCGATCGACATGACATTCGGCAGCACCGACCACTTCGACGACTCCGCCCCCGGCAGCGCGCGCGAGCATTCGCCGGACTTGTACCGCGTGCGGGCCGTCTTGGCCGAGGCCCACGCGCTGTGCCGCGACCACGGGATCGACCTTGTGTTTGTATTCATTCCCACGAAATTCCGCGTTTATCGCGAGTTGTGCACTTTCGACCCTGCGAGCCCTTGCCCGGCTTGGCCCGCCGACAGTCTGCCGCGGGCGCTCGAGCAAATCGTCGAGCAGGTTTCCCCGGAGATCGGTTACGTCGACCTGACACCGCGGCTGCAAAGAGAGGCTGCTCGCGGCGTTCTGGTCTACTTGCCGGACGACACTCACTGGACGAGCGAAGGGCACAAAGTGGCCGCGCGCGCGATCGGCGAGCACCTGCAATCGCGCCCCACGTTCGACCGTCGGCGCGGCGGCGGCCAAGTGAGCCGTACCGCCGCGGGAGATGTTCGCACAAGTGATCGTTGACATCATCATCACGTCATCTACGAAACCGTCTAGAGTCGTGTGACCAGGAACAAACCGTCGATCAAACCCGAGCGACGTCGGCGCCAGCAGCGTCGCTTGTGCGCGCTTGCGCGCGCCAAGGCGCTGATGATCGCGTCGGTGTCGTAGACGCAGCCGCCCCAGGCGCCGCCACCGACGTCTGAAGGCCGCCCAGAGCCGCGTGTCGTCGGGCAGGTCGGGATCGGGCGAGAGGAGTGGGTGCGGCGACCGGCCGGCGAGCACGCGCGTGCCTTCTTCCGGCGCCGAATTCGACGCCGTCGGCACCGACCAGGTCGAGCGACCCTTCGAGCTGAACGCGGTCGATCGACGATCCGGATCAGGTCGCCGTCGCGCAGCTTGCCGATCGGCCCGCCGGCGAGTGCCTCGGGGCTGACGTGGCCGATGCAGGCGCCGGTCGAAACGCCCGAGAACCGGGCGTCGGTCAAGACCGCCACGTGCTTGCCGAACGACAGGTACCGCAGCGCCGCCGTGATCTGGTAGATCTCTTCCATGCCCGCGCCCGCCGGCCCTCGGCCCATCAGGACCAGGACGTCGCCCGGCCGGATCGGTCGCTCGCCCTGGCCCTTGATCGCGGCGATCGCGTCGCGCTCTCGCGTGAAGACGCGCGCCGGGCCCGGTCTTGCGATAGACGCCGTCGGCGTCGACCACGCTCGGGTCGATCGCCGTGCTCTTGATCACCGAGCCCTCGGAGCAAGGTTGCCGCGCGGGAACGTGACCGTGCTCGTGAGCCCGTGCTCGCTGGCTCGGCTCGGGCTCATGATCACGTCGTCGGGATCGACGCCGTCCTGCTCGAACAGGCGCTCGCGCAGCCGCTGCCGCCGCTCGCTCGTTTCCCACCAGGCGAGCACCTGCTCGAGCGGCTCGCCGGCGACGGTGAGGACCGAGAGGTCGAGCAAGCCGAGCGCTCGCAGGTGGAGCATGACTTCGGGCACGCCGCCGGCGAGAAAGGCGCGCACGGTCGGATGATAGAACGGCCCGTTGGGCAGGACGCTGACCAGCCGGGGGACCTTGACGTTGACGTCGTGCCAGTCGTCGACCGTGGGGCGCGCGAGCCCGGCGGCGAAGGCGATGGCCGGAATGTGCAGCAGCAGGTTCGTCGAGCCGCCGAACGCGGCGTGGACGACCATCGCATTGCGAATGGCCGGCTCGGTGAGGATGTCGCCGAGGGTGAGCCCGCGCGCGGCCAGGGCGACCAGCGCGCGGGCCGACCGGCGGGCCATGTCGCGCCAGATCGGCTGACCGGAGGGCGCCAGCGCCGCGTGCGGCAGCGTCATCCCGAGCGCCTCGGCGACGACCTGCGACGTGGCGGCCGTGCCCAGAAACTGGCAGCCGCCGCCGGGGCTGGCGCAGGCCCGGCAGCCCAGCTCGGCGGCCTCGGGCAAGCGTGAGCTCGCCATGAGCGAAGCGGGCGCCGATCGACTGGATCTTGCCGGCGTCTTCGCCGTCGCGCGGCGGCAGCGTCACGCCGCCGGGAACGAGCACGCCGGCCAGGTGCTTCGAGCCCGCCAGGGCCATCATCATCGCGGGCAGCCCCTTGTCGCAGGTGGCGACGCCGAGCACTCCCTTGCGGCGCGGCAGCGATCGGATCAGCCGCCGGAAGACGATCGCGGCATCGTTGCGATACGGCAGGCTGTCCATCATCCCGGCCGTCCCCTGCGTGCGGCCGTCGCACGGGTCGGAAACCATGCCGGCAAACGGCACGACGTCGAGCCGCCGCAGTTCCTCGGCCGCCTCTTGCACCAGCATGCCGATCTCCCAGTGCCCCGTGTGATAGCCCAGCGCGATCGGCTGGCCATCCGCGGCGCGCAGCCCGCCCTGCGTGCTCAGGATCAGGTACGGATCGCGCGCGACCTCGGTGGCCGTCCAGCCCATGCCGGCGTTCTGGGTCAGGCCGAACAGGTCGCCCGACGGCCATTCCTTGAGCATCTCGTCGGTCAGCGGCAGCGAGCCGGCCGGGCCGTCGGCCTTGGTCGTCACGTCGTAGACGGCGCGGTCAGGCGAGTCGAGGATCGCGCTTAACGGCCAGTGAGAAGATGTCCCGAGATTTGTCATGGTTGGATTCGCTCTGTGTCGTCGGGTCACTTTGATCGCGGTCATTGCCGCGAGGTCGTCGCCTCTTTGTGGGTGCCCGTGCGAATCGGCCCGGGCGGAAGTTTCTCTTTCAGGTAGCGCGTCATCAGCTCGCGGAGATGCAGCGTCGTATTGGGGCCCTCGCTGATGGAATGCGACCGGTTGGGATAGGCCATCATGGTGAACGGCTTGTTGTGGCGGATCAGCTCGTTGATCAGGGCCTCGGTCGCCTGGTAGTGGCAGTTGTCGTCGCCGGTGCCGTGGATCAAGAGCAGGTTGCCCTTGAGCTGGTGGGCGAAGTTGATCGGCGAGCCCTGGATGAAGCCGTCGACGTTGTCGCCGGGCAAGCCCATGTAGCGCTCTTGATAGATCGTGTCGTAGTAGCGCTGATTGCTGACCGGCGCGACGGCGATGGCCGTCTTGTAGAGGTCGGGAAACTTGAAGATGGCGTTCAAGCTCATCGAGCCGCCGCCGCTCCAGCCCCAGATGCCGATGCGCTCGGGTCGATGTACGGGCGCTTGCGCAAGACTTCCTTGACGGCCGCCGCCTGGTCTTTCGGGGCCAGGACGCCGACCTGATGGTAGACCGACTTGCGCCAGGCCCGGCCGCGCGGGGCGGGCGTGCCTCGGTTGTCGAAGCTCATGACGACGTAGCCTTCTGGGCGAGCATCCGGTGCCAGAGGTGATTACCGCCGCCCCAGCGATCGAGGACGGTCTGGCCGGCCGGCTCGCCGTAGACGTGCACCAGGAGCGGATACTTCGCCGTTCGGGTCGAAATCGGGCGGCAGGATGCACCAGCCATCGAGAGCGATCCCGTCGCCGATGTCGACCCGGAAGAATTCGGTCGGCCTCTTCTTGAGCGCGTCGATCTTGCTCTTGAGCGCCTTGTTGTCGGCGAGAACGTCCGCACCTCTCATGCGCGGGCAGGCTGACGAGCGTGGTCGTCGGGACCGTGTCAAAGGCCGAATACGCGTGGATCGCCCAGCTGCGCGTCGGGGGAGATCTCGTAGTCGTGCGTGCCCGGCTCGGCCGCGGGCGTGACACGCTCGCGGCCCGTGCCGTCGAGATGGACGCGATAGAGATAGCGCTGGGTCGGGTTGTCGGGCGAGGCGATGAAGTAGACCCAGCTCGACTTCTCGTCGACCGCGAGCAGCTCGATCACATCGAAATCGCCGGGCGTGATCAGCGCCGGCTTTCCACCGCCGCGCCCGACGCGGTAGACGTGCCGCCAGCCGTCGCGCTCGCTGAGCCAGAGGAACTCCTTGTCGTCGTCGATCCAGTGCAGCTTGTCCTGAAGATCGACCCAGGCGTCGTCGTGCTCGGTCAGGATCGTGCGTGACCTTGCCCGTCGCGGGCATCGGCCAGCATGACACTGAACGGTGTTCTGATGCCGGTTGAATTGCTGCAGGACGATCTCGCTCGGAGTTGCCGCGCCCATTCCATGAACGCGATGTAGTGGTTGCGCGGGTCGCCGGGCACGTTCAGCCAGCGCGTTTCTCCGCCCGTCGGCGGCGACGACACCGACCCGGCACGCGGCGTTCGTCTCGCCCACCTTGGGATACTTGATCGGGCTTGATCCGGGGATAGAGCGAATCGGTGTTGTTGACCAGCGGAAACTCGCGAACGCCCTTGGTATTGAGTTGCCAGTAGGCGATCGCAGTTGCCGTCGGGGCTCCAGCGAAAGCCGTCGCGCAGGCCGAACTCTTCCTCGTAGACCCAGTCGAACGTGCCGTTGATCTCGTCGGGCGAGGTCGAGTTGGTGAGCCGGGTGATCCGGTGGTCGCGGAGGTCTTCCACGTAGATGTTGTTGGAGCGCACGTAGGCAACCTGCAATCCGTCGGGGCGAACTTCGCGTGCATGAGCGAGGCAGGGGGGGCATCGCCGCCGAGCTTCCGCAGCTCGTGGCTGGCTGCGGTCGAGCACCCAGTAGTCGCCGCGGGTGTTGCGTGCGCCAGACGCGCTTGGAGTTGGTGAAGATCAAGAGCCGCGCATCGGTCGGCCGAGAACGCATAATCGTCGATGGCCAGCGGCGCCGACTCGCCGGGCGGGACCAAGCTCGGCCGCGGCGACCAGGACCTGCTTCGCGCCGGTCTTGGGATCATGGCGCACGATGTCCCGGCCGCCCGACGGGCCGCTCGACGGCTCGAGCGTCGTGTAGCCGTGCCCGTCCTCCAGCCAGCTGAACCGAGACGTGCTCGGGCTCGAATTCATGCGCGCCGAAGATCCGCTGGACGGTCAGCCGCGAGGGATCTTGCTCTCGCCGGCGATCGGAAGAGCACAGGCAGGACGATCGCGAGCACGCAAGATGCGGCCATCGAGCGCGACATCGTCGCTCCGGTTCGTCGGCACGGGCTTTCCATGCAAGCGATTCCTGAAAGTGCTCGACAATATCAAGTGCTATTCACTCGACCACGACGCGCGGTTCGCCCAGCACGTCCAGCCGCGGCTCGATACCCAGCCCCGGGCGCAGCGAGGCCGCCATCCGGCCGTCGACCCGCTGCGGGGCGCCCTCGGCCGTGCTGACGGTCACGTAGCTGTTGAAGTCGGTGGCCGTGAACAAGATACTCGGTCGGCGTGCTGTGGGCCAGATGGGCGATCGCCGCGGTGGTGATGTCGCCGCCCCAGCTATCTTCGATCGTCATGGCGATGCCGAGCGACACGCACAGGTCGCGCGCCTGGCGGGCCTTGGTCAGGCCGCCGAACTTGCTGATCTTGATGTTGACCACGTCCATGGCCCGATCGGCGTGGCCGCGGAGCAGCGGGTCGATCGAGTCGATCACCTCGTCGAGCACGAACGGATGGTCGCAGTGGCGGCGGACCGTCAAGCATTCGTCGTAGCTGCGGCACGGCTGTTCGATGTAGACGTCGACGTCGCGCACCGCGCGGACCACGCGCAGGGCGTCGTGCATCAGCCAGCCGGTGTTGGCGTCGGCGATCAGGCGATCGCCGGGCTCGAGCTCGGCGGCGACCGCGCGAATGCGGTCGATGTCGACCATCGGGATCGCCGCCGACCTTGAGCTGAAACCGGCGATAGCCCTCGGCGCGATAGCCGGCCACGCGCTCGGCCATCGCCTCGGGCGATTCTTGCGAGATGGCGCGATAGAGGACGAAGTCGTCGCCGTAACGGCCGCCCAGGAGCACGCACACCGGCTGGCCGGTCGCCTTGCCGAGGATGTCCCAGCAGGCCATGTCGATCGCCGACTTCACGTAGGGATGGCCCTGGAGGGCGGCGTCCATGCGGCGGTTGAGCTTGCCGAGCTGCCGTCGGGTCTTCGCCGAGCAGGTGCGGCCCCAGCTCGGCGATGCCGGCGCGCACCCCTCGGCATAGGCCGGCAGGTAGAACGGCCCGAGCGGACAGACCTCGCCGTAGCCGGTGACGCCCTCGTCGGTCTCGACCGCCACGATCGTGCTGTCGAACACCGAGACCGACTTGCCGCCGGACCACTTGTAGCTCCCTTCGTGCAAGCGGCAGCTCGACACGGTAGGCGCGGATGCGCGTGATCTTCATTCACATCCCTCCGGCGACATCGACCGACAGCTCGGCCGCGCTCATGAACGGCCGCCCCTCGACCTCGCTCAGACCGCGAAGCTGAACATAGCGCGCACGCGAGCCCGGCAAGGCGACGTACTTGAACGTCGCGTCGTTGTCGAACCGCCCGGACGCGACCGGACCGCTCCAGGTCTTGCCGTCAGACGAAACTCGGACCTCAAAGTCCTTCACGCGGCCGTTGGACGTGTCCTGGCGGGGAACGTAGAGCAGTCCGGCGACGTCGTGCGGCCCGCCGAGGTCGACCACGAGCTCGTGCGGGTAACCGGGGGTGGCACCAACGAACTCGGTGTGCCAGATCGTTTCCAGATCGCCGTCGCCGGCCCGGGCCGGCTCGTATCCGGGCGAATAACTGTCGGCCGAGAAGACTTCGGTCCCGCCCTTCACCGAGGCCGCGCTCGACGCCTGGCGCACCCAGTCAAGGATCGCGCGGTAAGCTGTGTGCTCGGTGCCCTCCCAGCGCGGGCCGCCGACGTGTGTCAGCCCGGTCGGGCTCGATGGATCGGTTCCCCCCTGGCCATGCGGACTGCGTGGCTTGCGCAGGATCAGGCTCGACTCGGGCTCGCCCAGGTTGACGACCTTGAGCACCGAGTTGTAGTTGATCATGAGCTGCTTGTCGGTCAATCCCTTGGCCGCGTCGGGCTCGGCGATGCGGAGAATCGTGTGGTTGGCGTGGCAATTGGCGCACGCGTACTTGTCGTCGCCGGCCTGGTAGAAGATAGGGTTGACCTTCTCTCGAAAGGTCGAAAACGAAAGCAGGCGCGGACGGCTCAAGGTCACGTCGGCCGTGACGGCCCCGGGATCGGCACCCTGAGCGACGAGCGCTTGTCGCGCGCGCTCGCGCAGCGCCGGATCGGCGAAGAGCGCCTTGACGCGCCGGGCCAAGGCCGGCTGGCGGCGGATGAGCCCGTGCTCTTCAACGGTCGCCAGGGCGAGACGGCGTACCTGAGCGTCGGGATCGACCAGCAGGCGCTTCAGGTACTCGTCGGTATCAGTGCGGTTCCAGAAGCCGGCCTTGGTCGATGCGAGCACCAAACCGCGCCGCCGCAGCGCGGGCTCGTCGTCGGCCAACGCCGAAATCAGCAGCTTGTTCGAGCCCTTGCCGGCCCACAGTGCGGGCATGGCGTTGATGCCGCGCAAGGTGCGGTCGCGCACTTCCGCCGAGGGGTCGTTGATCGCGCGGCGCAGGGCCTCCATCACCGGCTCGCGCGGCTCGGCTTCGTCGAGCAGGGCGGGCCGGCTGAGCAGGGCTTCAATGGCTTGCAGCCTCTCTGGCGCGGTGAGCTTGGCCCAGCCGTGCAGGACGATGGCGAGCACTTCGGCGTCGCGAATGACCGGCCAGCGCAGCACCGGAAGCAGGCTGGCCGCGGCTTCGTCGCGGTTCATGAGCCTGCGAATGGCCGCCAGCACCTCGGGCCGCGCCAGCAGGCGCTCGTTGCCGCCGATCAGTTTAAGGGCGGCCTGACGATCGGCATCGGACCCGTCGAGGGCTGCCAGAACCAGCGCGACGCGCTGTTGATCGTCCTCAGCCCCGCGCGAGTCGAATTCTTGCGAGACCACGTCGCGAGCGGCGGCGCGCACACCGGGGTCGGGGTCGGAGAGGCGCTGCAAGACGGCGGTCTGGATCGAAGCGCGATGGCTTCGGCTCGTCACTCGGAAAAATGCGGCGAGGGCCAGCGCCTGCCGGCGCGGCTCGGCGGGCAGCGCCGCCGTGAGCAAGGGCTCGAAGGTCGCCTCGAGCTGCTCGAGGCTCGGCTCATAGAGGAATCCGAACTCGCGATCGTTGCCGACGTCGATCATCGCCTCGGGCTGGCGCGCAAACGACCGCCCCTTGAAGAACGAGCCGTCGAACGCCTCGAGCACGCCGGCCCGCTCCAGCGTCGATTCCGCGCTCGAGCACGGCCAGCACCGGCGTTGAGCAACACGTCGCGCTCGAGCGCGCGGCGCGCTTCGAGAATCTGCGGACGAATCGGCTGCGGCAGCGACTCGATGTTCTTCTGGAGGCTGACGCCGCCCCCCAGGTTTTCGTCGAGCATGATGTAGAGCCCTTCGCTCAAGTTCCTGCTGCACCACCGGCCGTGTCGGGCTCGGCCATCCGCGCGAGGTACGTGTCGATGATCCGCCGCGCCAGCCCTGTGTCTTTCGTGCGATAGAACCACTGGCGCAAGGTCTTGATCGCCTGGAGGCGCACCCACAGGTCCGGGTCGCCGGCCAGCTCGAGCAGGCGTTCGGCCAGCTCGGGCCGCGTGTCCATCCCGTAGAACTGGTACGCGAAAATCCGCGCGGCCCCGCGCCGGACGTTCTGGGATCGGGGCTTTGAGCGCCGCGGCGATCGCGTCTACGCCGACTCCATCGTTGCCGAGCCTGCCGCAGGGCCCAGGCCGCCGCGCGCCAGACGATCTTGGAGTCGTCATTGAGGAGAGCGACCAGGGGCCCGACCGATTCGGGCTGGCGCAGCCGGCCCAGGCAGGCCGCGGCCGCGGCGCGGACGAGCGGCTCGTCGTGGCGGAGCAGCGGGAGCGATTTCGCGGGCGAATCGCGCACGATCCGCCTCCCGGCACGTCCCAGAGGTTTTCGAGGTCGTCGAGCGGAGTGGACCAGCGTGTCGGTGCGCGGCAGGCGTGCCGGACCGAGGTCGCGGTTGCCCCATCCCCGCAAGCGGCCCGCCGGGCCGCGGGAACGCTTCGGCCAGCGCCATCACGGCGTAGCGGGTCTCGCGCATCGGCGTGCGAAAGTTTTCGTGCGTGGTGGTCTGGAACCAGCCGCCGAAATCTTGCTGCTGGGCCAGGAGGTAGTCGAGTGCCTTGGCAATGGCCGGATGGTCGCGCGGCACGCCGATCTTGAGCAGCGTCCAGATGAGCTGGCCGGTCGTGTAGACGGCACTTGCACCCGGCCCGCAATCGAGCTCATACCAGCCGCCGTCGGCGTTCTGAAGCGAGCAAGAGCCGGCCGGTCTCGCGCTTGATCTTGGCGGCGAACTTGGTCTTGTCGATCAACCACCAGGCGTAGAGCCGATGGATTCGATCCTGGAGCGTCTCGACCTGCCGGTCGGCGACCCGCTCGCTCAGGATCGCGGCGATGCCGGCCGCGGCCTTGGCGAAATCGGCGCGGCCGGTCCGCTGCGCCAGCTCGAAAAGCACGCGCCAGTCGCGCCAGGCGAACCCAAACTTGCTATCGAGCGGCACGACGCCGTTGAGCTCGTCCGGCGGCAGATCGGTGCGCGATTCCCACGCTTCGCGCCAGGAACGGCCCGAATCGCTCGACCGTCTGGTTGGCTCGGCCGACACCTGCCGCTCGAAATCGAGCAGAATGCCCCCTTGCTTCCCCTGGGCCTGGAGCGGGATCGCCGATGAATCGCTGCCAGTAGAGCCCGTCGTTGCCGTAGAGCGGCGTGATCGAGTTGTACAGCCGGTCGATCACGTACTGAAAGTTGGACTTGGAGCGGATCGGATAGCCGTTGCGATGGGCGACCAGGTTGGCCTCGGTCGAGAAGCTCGACGGGTGGCAGGCCGTGCAGCGCGTGGCCGTGTCGTGCATGTTGGCGGCGCGGACGTAGATATTTCCCTCGCGCGGGACCTGGGCGAACCACGCGTCGCCGACGTTGATGATGTAGTGCATCCCGCCTCGACGGCCTGCGACGGCTCGTCGGTACGGCGGCACGGGCAAGACTCGCGTGCGCAAGATGTAGTCGGGATGGTTGGCGTTGACCTCGAGATAATAGGTTCCCTTGATGAAAGTCCGGCTGATGTGTTTGGAATAGCGCTCGCGCTCGCGGTCGTGGACGATCTCCATGGGGTCTTTGCCGGCAAGGTAGGGCTCGGGCCGCCCCGTCTTCGGCTCGATCGCGTACACTCTGAGGTTGACCGACACGTCGCGATCGAGCAAGTCGAGCTGAAAGTAGACCAGGACCGGCTTGTCGCCGGTCACCGCGAACCGGAACCAGTCGAGGCCCGACTTGCCTTCACTCTGGTTGTCGAGGTAGTCGACGTCGTCGGCCGTGCCGTAGACGTCGCGTCCCAGCATCAGTTCGTTGGCCGTCTGCCACGAATCGTTGGGCTCGGCCTCGATGGCCGCGCGGTCGGAGTCGGGCAGCAACAGCCGCGTCCATTCGACGCGCACCGCGAGCGGCGCCGTACTGGCGGCCGGGGCCCGCTTGAGTTTGAGCTGAGCGTGGCCGCGCGCGCCGGCCGGTAGGGCAGATAGAGATCGGGGTCGCCGGCGTGGAGCGTCTTGCCCAGCCGATCGCCGCCAGCGCCCTCGAGCTCGACGACGAGCCGAGCCGCAGGATCAATTGCGCCCTTTCGAGTGTGACCAGCAGCCGGTACGTGCCGTCCGCCTCGATGTCGCCCAGCGCCAGAGTTTGCTCCTGGCCGGCTGCGACCGCCAGGCTTTGAGCATGCGCTTTTGCTTTCACGCGCAAGTCGGACGCGGTCGGCTCGGCGGGAGCCTCGCCCTCCCGGCCGGCGCTCGCCGACGAGAGTGCGATTCGGACGAGACCGCGCCGGTTTCCTGCGCGCGCACCGCCGCTCTTAACCAGCCAGCGCCCGACCACACGCCGGCCAGCGAGATTGCTATCGCCACCGCAACGCGAAGGTATTGGCGTCTTCTTCCGCTCGATGGCATATTGCCGGCGCTCCTCACGTTGGGCTTTGCGGGTGGGACCTATTGATCATTCTGGTCGACCGACACCGGTGTCGCAATGCGCTGTCCCGGCGCCGCGCGGTCGGAGCGCCCTGCCGGCCCACTCTTCATCTCGCAATTCGCATTTTGCAACGGTCGGTCCCCAACCAAGCGTGAAGAATGACACTTTTGGCTTCGCGTGGCGTCAGGCGCCGGGCGGTTCGTTTGCGAGATTCGTGGCCCCTTCGGCACAGCTCAGGGCAGGCCATTCGGACGGCGGCGGGGCTGGCGACATGCTTGACGGCACGGGGCCTGCCCTGAGCTGTGTCGAAGGGCCTGCCCTGAGTTCTGTCGAAGGGCCTGCCCTGAGCTGTGTCGAAGGGCCTGCCCTGAGTTCTGTCGAAGGGACCGTGCCTGCAACAATCGGCGGCGGGGTGGAGGGCGGTGGCTCGCAATAAGCGTTGGGTTCGTTTCGCAAGAACTCTCTGTCGACGTTAGGCGTTTGCTCGTCGGGTGTTGCGGAGATGAGTTCTGCGACGGTTTCGGCCAACTCGAGCGTCCCTCGCTCGCGCTTCCGGCTGGGATGGAACGAGGCGTGCGCTGGCGGCGTTCCGGGGCGCTCGTCACCGGCCGGGGCGGAGGCCATCATACCAGCCCCTTCGGCTGCGCTCAGGACGGCCCGAAGCGCGAGCGAGGGTTCGCGCGATTGGCACGGATCCTCGACGTCGGGCCGATCGCCGGGCCCGATCTCGACCTGGGCGAGCGTGCCGTTGAGCGTGGCTTGGCGGACCTTCAGGAAAGTATCGATGTTCCGGCACAAGAGTCGCTCGGCCAGGAGGTAGCGGCGACTTCTTTTCGCCCTCATGCCCGGGCTCGAACGCCAGACGGATGGGGGCGTCGGCAGCGTCGTCCTCGGCGATTTGCGCGTGCAGCGCGCGGATTTGCTCGAGTCGCCTCATCTGCTCGTCGATCACCGCAGACAACCTCTGGCTCGCTTCGGCGGCGCTTGCAGGAAGCAGACGCTCCAGCGGCAAGTATCTGAGCCGCTCTCTATCTGGCTTGCAGAGTTCGATCACGTGCCGCAGCGCCTGCACTCTGGGGTCGAACTCGCCGGCTTCTTCGGCCTCGCGCTCGTCCTGCTCCTGGAGCTCTCGCTCCCGGGCTTCCTGTTCCGGGGACACTTTGGGAGGTTCTTTCAGCGGATATTTCAGTGAGGCCTCCATCTCGCCGTAGTATTCCGTGATTTTCATAGCTTGATCCATGAGATGGGCATTGGTCCTGGATTGGGACTCTTGGGCGACGTAGTGGCTCGCCAGCAGGACGTACGCGATCGGATATTCGGTGATCGCGTCGGCCAGGTCGTTTCCCAGCAGCCTGACCAGCTCATAGCCGTCATGGATTGTCCACGCGCCGGGGCGCTGATGCGGCTTTCAAGCTGGCGAAATCGCCCGATCATCCAGTCGCAGCCGGGAGCGGACTTCTCCAGGTTCAGCACTAGGCGGGCGGGGTGAGCGGGGCCGCCGGTGCCTTCATCGGGGCTCGAGGGCCGGGCTTTGTGCGGCCGATCCAGCAGGGTTTGGCCGAGCACGGTGGCTCGTTCTCTTTCGGCCTGGTTTTGCTCGAGCGGCTCGTGCCGCAGGCGGTGGGATCGCCATGCGCTGGCGGCGTGCTCGGCGCGGACAGCCATGCACTCGGCGCGAGCGACGCCATCGAGAAGGACCGCCTCGATGGCGTTGCACGGGCCGATGTCAGCGTGCAGTTGGCGTGCGCAGGGCCTCGAATTCGGCGGCATTTTCTCCAGGCAGAAGGCTCGATTCGGCGGTCATGCCGTGCTTGAGCGAGTTGAAGCGGCTCTTGGCCTTACCGGCCTCGGTGCGCGGGCCGGTGCTCTTCTGGGCGTTGAGCCGATTGCTCTCGGCGCGGCTGAGCCGCGGCCTGGCGGCAGTGGGGCTGGCGTGAGCAGGCGCTCGCGCGTCCGCGCCCGCTTTCGGCTTTCACGTGGCCATTAGTGCTGTGCGTGGCAATCATTTTCGTGGCTCCGCTCTGGTGGTTCCGGCCGACGATCGCCGGTGGGCTCGACGACTCGCGGCTCTTCGACCCCCGGCGGTGATTGGCTTGGTACCTCTGTTTTCCGTTTGCACAAATTTGTTTGGTTGCGGGCAATGCTGAATTCGAGAGAGGTGTACCGGATGCGGCAACCTCTCTTGAGAGATAAGATGGCACCCGGAACGAGGTCGTGCGGGCCTATTTTCGTGATTTTCGTGGTCCGCGCGCGCTAGGATCAGGAGAACCGGTACCCTCATTACGGCCGCCGCGGCGAAGACTCGGCTGAACCGGGCCAACCGTGGCGGACGAGTGGCGTATCTGGAAGGAGCCGAGAGGATACGCAATGAGTATCCTGCGGGTGGGATGATCGGGTGTGGGAGGCTGCACCATCGGTGGGGACACCCGGCGCAATTGGAATCCGCGCCGCGGATGGCTGATCGGACGAGAGGCGGTCTTCTCCGGCGATCAAGGCCGATGAAATGCGCAACTTGAGCGCGGAGAGGTTACCCAGAAGAGCCGGCAGGTCCACAGACGCGAAGGTGGAGACCGCGGGGGTACCGCTCGGCGGATTCGAGAGCGTCACCCCGACGGTGAACGTACCGGAGTTCTCGTAAGTCTCGCCGTCACTTGCGAAACTCACGGATGACAACAGGAGGCGGTCCTCCAAAACTTCAAGCGACGCCGTTCGACGAAACGCACGGGAGCAGCTACGGCGAGCGCCGTTCTGGGCAAGGCGACGGCGCGAGTGCCGCAGGCAAGAGAACCAGGATGCGAGAGTCATGGGCCACTCTTCTGTCGATGAAACTCCGTCGCGCTGGTCCTTTCTCTTCTTGGCCGTCGGCCAGGCTAAAGAAAGAAGCGTGAAAGGCAGACTGCGATCGTGTACTCATCTGTCTGCATCAAGCGCGAAAAAACCCGCGCGGGGCCTGATCTGCACCGCGCGGGTTTGGGCGACCGCGTTTACGGTGAAAACGTCCCCTCGATGTCGGGGAACCTGAACGCGGAATTGCCGGTGACCGACGTGTGGGTCGCACCGTGGGCGGTGCCGGATATTGCGATGCCGCCCCCAACGCTGCTTTTCACCATCGAGACCTGACCGGGTTGGCCCGGGGTGAGTATTCCGTTGTGGCCTGGCGGGTTGGTACCGCCGCTGGTGCCAGGGGCTATGTTGCCAGTGGGCGTGCCCGCGGTCCCGGCCGCGCCGGGCGTGGCCGAGTTTCCGGTGATCAGGTCGGTGGCACCGAACTGCTTGTGTCCCTTCTTGGCGCCCTGCCGTGGCTCCAGGAACAGGGTGCCGGCCGAGTCGACGGTGATGCCACCGCCGCTGGCGTAGCCGCTGGCATTGGCGCCACCGCTGTCGCCGCCGGTGGCGTTACCACCGTTGCCCCCGGGTCCGTTCACGCCGCTGCCGGCAAACCCACCGAAAGCATCAGTCCCGCCAGCGCCGCCGTTGCCCGCCGATCCACCGACAGCCTGGTTGTTCGTGAAATTGACGGTGACGCCGTCGAAGGAAGCTGCACCGTCGTCGTAGAAGCCTCCTCCCTGCGCGAGGCCGCCGCCTCCACCGGTGCCGCCCGAGCCCGCCGTGGCCGATCCCGCATCGCCACCGGAGGAGGGAGAGGAAGATACGCCGGTGCCGCCATTGCCACCGTTGCCACCGGTGGCGCTTCCACCGGCTCCGCCGTTGCCGCCGGATCCCCCCACGGCGTTGTTCCCTGAGAAGGTACTCGCGGGTGGGTTTGAGGTATTCTTGCCTCCGGTGAAAGTGATGGTAGCCCCGGCGGAATTGAAGAACCCACCGCCTTCTCCAAGGCCACCAAGTCCCGCAAGGCCGCCGTTGCCGCCGACGGCAGCAGCACCCGCTCCGCCCGGTCCGCCCGGCCCTTCGGTGCCACTCCGAATGTCGGTGCCGTTCCCACCGTGCCCGCCCGAGCCGCCAACGGCATTCCCGCCGTTGCCCCCGAAGCCACCCAAAGCGCCACGAGCGGAATTCGAGGAGACCACGACTGCCGCAGTGCTGGAGATCGAGCCATTCTGGGCGTTGAAGATGGCACCGCCTTCGCCGTTGCCGCCCAGGGCGCCCGCGCTCCCGCGCCGCCACCGGTGCCGGCATCACCTTCGCTCCCGCCCTTGGCGCCGCCACCGAACCCGAAACCGCCGGAGCCACCGTTGCCGTTGCCGCCGGGTCCGCCGGGTCCGCCACTCCCACCGCCTGCCTCGTTCGAGGTGAAGCTGGTCGTCGAGCCCACGAGCGTGATCTGGCCGCCACCGTTGTAGATCCCGCCCCCAGCGGCCAGGCCACCTCTGCCGCCAGCGCCGCCTGGCCCACCTTCCGCACTGCCGCCATTGCCGCCGGAACCGCTGCCGGTGGTGCCGTTGCCGCCTGCGCCGCCGCGTCCGTTGCCTCCTGCTCCACCGATTCCGCCGCTTCCGCCAAACGCTTCGTTCTTGGAGAACGTATCTCCGGAAAGGATCAGAGTCGCATTCGACCCGTTGAAGATGCCGCCCCCTTCGCCTGCGCCCGCGGCACCGCCGGCGCCACCTGCGCCTCCGTCGCCGGCAAGGCCAACCTTGTCGAAAGTACCACCGCTGCCGGCGCCGCCCGCGCCGCCAGGGCCACCGTCGCCGCCGATCGCCTCGTTGCCGGCCAGAGAGCACTTCGTGAGCGTCAGCGACGAGCCATCGCCAAAATTGCAAATCGCCCCACCCTCGGCGAGGCCTCCCGCGCTGCCGGGCTGGCCGCCCGTGCCCACACCCCCGTCCGTTGTGCCAACGGCGCCCGCGGCCCCATTCTGGCCGACCGCGAAATCGTCCAAGAACTGCACAGAGGTAAGCGTGTCGGTCGCGCCGTCATTCCATAGTCCGCCTCCTTGCGCGATGCCTTGGCCGTGCACCGAACCATGCTCGATCACAAGATTCGACATGGACACTTTGCCGCTCAAGGTGAGGAACACCCGGTCCAGGTTGTTGCCATTAATGATCGTCTGGCCGCCTTTCGTGCTGCCTTTGATCGTGAGTTTGTTGTCCACCAGAATGTCGAGATCGCCGTCTTGCGGCCCGTCGTCACCGGTGGGGGGTATCGTCAGCGTGTACGTACCCGACTGCAAAACGATCGTGTCGGATGACCTGGGATTGGCGTCGGCAAACTGGATGGCCGACCGCAACGAGATGTGTCCCGAGGAATCCTTCGGGCTGACCGTCGGATTCACCGCCACCGTGTCCAAGAATGTGTTGACCTTCAGCGTAGAAAGAACCACGCGTCCTTCGAGCGCTTCGAGGCGCGGACGCAGCCGCGCCGTCAAGTGCCTGCTCTTGGGTCGCCGCTTTTTGAAAGCAAACATCGGATGCTCCTTGAAGTTGAGGGTCAACCGTGAATGGCCCGGGCTCCAACAAGGGCCAGGCCTTGCAGGTGGATCTGGGAACTTGCTCTGCCACAGTGCTTCATCCGGGCGCTTTTGCCTCAGCCACTTGTCCGAGGCGATGAGCATGGTGGCCTCGCTGATGACCTCGGCGCCCTCGCGGCCCCGCACACTCGCTCGTCCCGCAAATCAATGCGCCCTTCGCCGGCGAAAAGCACCGCGCTATGACCTCTTTTTCTTCCGGGATCTCCGCGCGAGCTCGGCGCGCAGCCGCCGCGGCCAGTTGGCGCGGCTCGCGGACGTCCGGCCCCAGCTTGTTGCCGATGCCGCTCCCATCGGGCGACGCGATCACGCCCGGTTGAGCATCAGTCGTTATCCTTCGAGGACGACTCCGGCCCCCCCGAAAGGCCCAGTAGGCCGGATGCCTCTTTGCGCAAGACTTCGAGTTCTCGCCTGGTCGGTTGAATGGCTGTCTCCATCGCTTGCGTGCCTTTCGCGTACCACTTGCGCGCCTGCTCCTTCTCTCCGCGTTGCCAATAAGCCATCGCGAGGAAGAAGCCGTTGGCGGCCGTGAATACGCCGGGGACAACGCTCTCGGATTTCTCGAGTGCGGCAATCGCATCGTTCCAGGCGCGGCGCGGTAATGCGCCGCACCCAGGGTCGTCCAGACGTCGCGGACCTTGGGCGAGTTTTGAATCACATCGTTCGCCAGCTCGATCGCGCGGCGTGGGTCGCGGTAGCCCTTGTCAAGTGCCGTAGCGAGCATCCAGGCGTAATCGGCCATGCACCTCTGAAGTTCGATGACCCGCGCGGGAGGGCGCGCTTGAGTGCGGCGAGGGATTCCTCGTATCGCTTGCGGGCGTCGTCGAAGCGGCCCTGGTCGCGAGCGATGCTCGCGAGAACGGTGAGCCCGTAGAGCGTCTGCGAGTGCTCGGGCCCAAAGATGCGCCGGTTGATTGCGTCGGCCTCGAGGGCCAGCTTTCGCGCCTCGTCGATCCGACCCTGGAGGCGTGCGGTGTCGGCGAGGTCGATCATGGTCACGGCCGTCTCGTCCCGCTCGGGGCCGAGGACGCGCTTCTGTCCGGTGAGGGCCTCCTCGAAGAGCGCCACGGGCTTCGGCCGGCCGGCGCTGGTCGAGCAAGAGCTCGCCCAAGCTGGCGATCACGCGGAGTGTGTCCTGGTGATCGGAGCCGTGGACGCGCCTGAGGATCTCGAGTGAGTCGTCGAATAGAGGCCGAGCCAGATCCCACCGCCCCAGGTACCGGCGCATGATCGCCAGGTTGTACTCCGATCGCAGCGTGAAGATTGACTCGGGACCCTCGATCTTGCGCTGGCTTTCCAGGAGTTCCTCAAGGAGCGTGACCGCGTCTTCGAGCTGGCCTTGCACGGCAAGTGCAAGCGCCAGGTTGTTTACCGACTTGAGCGTGGACTGGTGTAAAGGCCCGAGGGTCCGTCGCTTCACGGCAACCACCTCCTCCATCAGTTTCAGGGCCTCAGCGGTCCTTCCGATGCGGTCGTAGATGATGGCGAGGTCGTTCATCACCCCGACGGTCTCCGGGTGGTCGGGACCAAGCTCTTGCCGGCGGAGCGCCAGCGCGCCGCTTGCTGCTCGAGTGCCTTCTTGTCGTCGCCCAAGTACCAGTAGCTCACCCCGAGGGTGTTTCGGATCGACGCCTCCACGAGGGGCTCGCCGGCGAACGACGTGGCGATCTCGGGCTCGGCGCGATCGAGTGCCTCGCGGACCGTCGCGTCGCGGCTGATTCCCCCCTCCTGATCCTTGGGCCGGGCGGCCGAAAGCACCTTGCTCTCGAAAAACTTGAGCACGGCGTTCGCCCGCGCCTCCGACCGTTTCGCCTGCTGGAGCTGCTCGGCCGCGTCATCCCGCGCCGCGATCGCCGCGCGCTCGGCCCGGCGAGCCCTCATCGCTTGCCAGGTGGTCACGCCGGCTCCTGCCACCACAAGCAAAACAAATGCCGCGGCCGAGGCGAGCAGTCTCCGGTGCTTGCGCAAATTTCCGCAGGCGATACCGTCGCGACGGCGGCGACGCCTCCACCGGCTCGTCGTGCACGTCGCGCTCGATGTCGCCGCCAGTGCGCTCGCCGTCTCGTAGCGGCGGGCTCGATCCTTTTCCAGGCATTTCATGACGATCCAGTCGAGGTCGCCTCGGACCAGCCGGGCAAGTCTCAGTGGCTCGGTCTGCCTCGTCGCCGCCAAGCTTGGTAGGGCATGACTCGACGAGAGCCGGATGCTCGGCCGCGGTGGTTCTTCTTCCTGGATTACGCGCCGAACCTCCTCCCAGGGCGACTGCCTGATCCGCTCCTTCTCCAGTGGCGTCGAACCCGTGAGCACCTCGTAGAGAACGACTCCCAGCGCGTAGATGTCGCTTCGGGTGTCGACGTCGAGCGCGTTGACGCTAACCTGCTCGGGTGCCATGTAGAGTGGGCTGCCCACGACCGTACCGAAAGCCGTGTAAAGAGTTCGATCGGTCAGCGCGGCGGCCGTGTTCAATGCCTTGGCCAGGCCGAAGTCAATGACCTTGGGCACCGGCTCGCCGTCGTGTTCAGTGACCAGCAGGTTGCTGGGCTTCAAGTCGCGGTGAATGATCCCTTTTTGATGCGCGTGCTGGACGGCAGAGCAGATCCGCACGAAGAGCTCGAGCCGGGCTTTGATGCTCAGCCGGCGTGCGTCGCAGTATTCAGTCAGCGGCCGGCCCTTCACGAGCTCCATGACGAAATAAGGGCGGCCGCGGCCGACTCCGCCCGGCTCGTCCTGGGTCGTGCCGCCGTCGAAGATCCTGGCGATGTTGGGGTGGTCCATCAACGCCAGTGCCTGGCGCTCGGCCTCGAACCTGGCCAGGACGGCCTTGGAGTCCATCCCGGGCTTGATCAGCTTGAGGGCGACCAGGCGCTCGACGGGGTCGCGCTGCTCGGCCATCCAGACCGTGCCCATGCCGCCTTCGCCGATCGGCTCGAGGAGCTTATAACGGCCGGTAACGATCGCGCCGGCCGGATCGCTGTCGGCGACTGGGTGGATCGTCGACCACGGCGCGTCGCGACGATCGGTGGCCGGATCGAGGATGTCGTCCGGCTCGGCATGGGCCCGCAACAGGCCTTCAACGCGGCGCCGCAGCCGCTCGTCGCCGGCGCAGGCCTCGGCGAGGAAAGCGGCGCCTCGGCGTCGGTCGGCTTGTCGAGGGCGGCCATGAAGATCGAGGCTTCGGTCATGGTCTGGACCCCCGCGCACCGGCGCACCGGCGGCCGTCTCAACAGTCAATGCGCCATCCGCTGGCCGAAAGCACCACGCTTACGGCTCTTTTTCTGCCGAGATCTCCGCGCGGAGCCAGGCCCGCGCATAGGCCCACCAGCGGTCGGCTGTCGTCGGCGAGATGCCCACGAGCTCCGCCGCCGCGGCGAGGCTGAGGCCGCCGAACGAATGGAGCTTGAGCAGCTCCGCCTTGGCCGGTTCGATCGCGGCAAAGCGCTCGAGGGCCTCATCGAGGGCGAGCACGCGCTGGTCGCGCGGGGGGGCCTCCAGGGCGTCGCCCTCCAGCTCCACACGGCGCAGCTTGCCGCCGCGTTTGGCGCGGTGCTTCCGACGGGCATTCTCAACCAGTATCCGCCGCATCGCTTCGGAAGCCGCCACGAAGAAGTGCTTGCGGTTGGCGAACGCGCGATCGGTGGTCGGGCCGACGAGCCGCATGTAGGCCTCGTGTACCAGGGCCGTGGCGTCGAGCGTCTGCCCGGGGGATTCGTTGGCCAGCCGCGCGGCGGCGAGCTTGCGCAGCTCGTCGTAGACCAGGGGCAGGAGTTGCTCCGCCGGCCCGGTGGCGCCTGCTCGACGGCGGCAAGGATACGCGTCACGTCGTTCATCGATCCGTCTGCCGTCGCCGCCCGGCGGCATCCTTGAACCGGACCCGGGCGGCTTCGCGCCGAGAGCCCGAGTCCCGGCAGGCATGCCCGCAGGTACGGCTCGGATGCATCTTAGCCGGCCCCCGCCGAAAAGCATAGCGGCTCGACATCTCACCTCGGACATTGGTTTTTGCCGATGACCCGGCACCGTGCTCCGGGCGCGGGCGAGCTTCGCCCGCCGCAACTGGATGTCGGCCCAGGCACGTCGCGCGGCCGTCCCCTCTCTCTCTTCGGATACCGGGAATGCCGGCGGTGGGGCATAATCTCACCAACGCGCGTCATGAAGTAGCGTCTTGGCCGCCAAGGCGGTGACCGCCGCGAGGAAACTGCCCATGAAACTTCGATTCCGACTGTCGACGCTTTGTCTTTTTGTCGCGGTGGTCGCGCTCACGATCGTCGCTCTTACTACTGACCGCCCGACACAACGCCCAACTTCAGGCCATGACCGCGCAATTCAATGCTCAGCTTGCTGAGGAAGCCCGCCGTCACGATGCGCAACTTATAGCACAGGCTGTGGAGTTCAAACTGCAGATCCTGGACTTGACCAAAAAGCAGAACGCTCAACTTGCGGCCAAGGACGCCGCGACGGCATCGGGAAGACCGTGACCCGCGTTTACCGCATCTCGAAATGCCCGCGCGAAGCGTGCGTTCGCAACGACCCGCCACACAGCGGCCGACAAATCAATAATCGGGCACCGGCGACGAACTTCATTCTGGCACGCCAAGTCCAACCGTCGGCATTGCAGAATTGCGACGCTTGACGGTAGTGACAGCGTCCAGCAATTAGACGATTGTCTAACTAAACGACTTTGCATCAATTCCATAGGAGCCGGCCAGGGCCGGGGTTTCGCGAGATGAAGTTTCTCACACTGTTGGCAACGCTGATGACGATCGGTTTGGCGCCCGCTGTGATAGCACGGGCCGACGAGAAAGCCTCCGCGGACAAAGGAGTGGAAGGGAGCTGGCAAGGGGAACTGGCGGTGACGCCCCAGATCCAGTTGCGGATCACACTCGATGTGACGAAAGGGAAGGATGGATCGTTGAGCGGCAAATTGGGCAGTCCCGACCAAGGCCAGAAAGACCTGCCCCTCGAATCGATCGCACTCGAGGACCGCGTCCTCAGCTTCACCCTCGCGAACGCGGGAGCAACATACAAGGGAAAACTGAATGAAAAAGGGACGGAGATCGTCGGAGAATGGGCTCAGGGCGGCAAGACGTTTCCGCTTGCCTTGAAGCGGTTCGACCCATCCAAGGTCGTTGCCATGGCAGTTCCCAAAGAGCTGGAAGGTATCTGGGAAGGGAAGTTGAAGGTAAGTGGCGGCATCGAGCTCCGGCTGGCCCTGAAGGTAGAGAAAGGGAAAGATGGCGCGTTCAAGGCGACACTTGCCAGCCCTGACCAGGGCGCCAACGACATCGCCATCAGCTCGATCAACCTCAAGGACAACGAGCTGACCTTCGCAAGTAAGGCGATCGGGGCGAAGTTCGCCGGTAAGAAAAACGAGAAAGGGACCGCCTTCGAAGGTGAGTTTAGCCAGGGCGGCGCCAAGTTGCCGCTCAAGCTCACCAAGACCGACAAGATCAGCCAGTCAGCCCGCCCGCAAATGCCGAAGCCGCCGTACCCCTATCGCGTGGAAGACGTCACCTACGAGAACAAGGCGGGCGGAGTGCATCTGGCGGGCACGCTGACCCTACCGTCCGGATCGGGTCCTTTTCCCGCCGTGATCCTGATCACCGGCTCGGGAGCCCAAGATCGCGACGAAAGCCTTCTGGGCCACAAGCCCTTCCTCGTACTGGCTGATTACCTCACCCGGCGCGGTATTGCGGTCCTCCGAGTCGACGACCGCGGAGTCGGCGGTTCGACCGGCAAGACCATGAACTCGACGAGTGAGGACTTCGCCGGCGACGCGCTGACGGGCCTCGGATTCCTGAAGGAACGAAAGGAAATCGACGCGCAGAAGATCGGCCTCGTCGGCCATAGCGAGGGTGGGATCATCGCGCCGATCGCGGCCGCGGTCAAAGACGTGGCGTTCATTGTGCTCATGGCCGGCACCGGCTTGCCCGGCGCCAGATTCTCGAGGCGCAAGGCCAGCTCATTCTCAAGGCCAACGGGGCCTCGGAATCGCTGATGAAACTCCAGCGAGGCGCAGAAGCGGCTGATCGACATCATCGCTCGGGAAAAGACGAGAAGGCCGCCCAGCCGAAGCTCGC
>CAWHMZ010000013.1:0-824644 GCA_963830625.1 uncultured Isosphaeraceae bacterium
TGAACTATCTGAAATGCCGCGCCAACCAGCTCGGCGAGCAGCTCGATCCGGATCGGCCCAACCCGGCCGACCTCGACGAAATCGAGCTGCTCCAGCGCGAGGCGCTGACGGTGCAGAACCGGCTCGTCGAGATGTACGTGCGGCTGGTCGTCTCTATCGCCAACCGGCGTGCCAGGGTCGGTTACGACTTGTGCGAATGTGTCAGCGACGGGAATCTCGCGCTGATTCGGGCAGTAGATTGCTTCGATTTCGCCAAGGGCAATCGTTTCAGCACCTACGCCACCAGGGTGATCCACAACGTGCTCGCGCGGAACGAATGGAGATTCATGCGTCGCCGCGTCCACCAGTTCGCCCTCAACGAGGAGTTCGTCGCTTCGCGCCGACTCCGACGCCCTTGAGTGCGAGCGCGAAGAGGCCCAGAACGAGCGGCGGAAAGTGCTCAATCGCTGGCTCGGGCGGCTCGACAAGCGTGAGCGGCGGATCCTCGTCAACCGATACGGGCTCGGCGGCGCCCCCGTGCAGACGCTGGCACAGCTCGGCCGGGAGCTGGCGATCAGCAAGGAACGCGTTCGCCAGATCGAGGTCCGCGCGCAGACCAAGCTCCGTGAGTTTGCCAGCCGCGAGTCAGCCCGTGACCACACCGGGACCAGCAGAGGTCGGACGATCAGGGCGTCGATCATAATACCGACCACGAGTGCGAAGCCGAGTTGCCGGAGGGAGCCCAGTGGGCTCGAACAAACGACTCACGCGCGGGTTTCACGTGGTGGTCGTCGTTCCAGAGGATGATGGCCGGGTCGGCCAGGGTGTGCTCGTAGCCCACGATGCTCAGCGATGCGGTACTGAGCAGAAGGTGCCTCGCGTCCTCCACAGGCAGGTCCATCCAGCGCGCAGCGAGGATGCGGCGAGAAATGGCCGTGTCCGAAGAGGAGGATGCGACCGCCATCCGCCCGTAAGCGGGCGACCACGCGGTTGGCGCGGGCACCCACCTCCGCGAGCGACTCACCCCCCGGGCAGCCGTCGCGGAAGAGGTACCAGCCTGGCCGCTCACGGCGGATGTCGGAGGTGAGCCGGCCGTCATAATCACCATAGTCCCACTCGACGAGGTCCGGGGTGACCCTGGCGACCGCGGCGAAGCCCGCAAGCTCGCAGGTACGCCGCGCCCTCTGGAGCGGGCTGACCAGGACCTCCGTGAACGTGATCCCCCTCGAGCCGTCCTCGCAGCCTCCGTGCGTTGTCCTCGCCGCGTGTGGTCAGGGGGATGTCGGTCCGTCCCGTGTGTCGGCCCGACAGCGACCATGCCGTCTCGCCGTGACGGGCCAAATAAACATCGGGGAGCGATTGGTTCATGGCGTGTTCCTCGTCGTGTTCGGGATCGTTCTCGTCATCTGGCCGTCCTCGACGCCGTCCGCCAAGTTTGTCAGTCCGTTCGTCGAGCCAGAAATATGGCGCTAGACCGGGGGCTGCATATGGTAAGTGTGTGGATCTTCCGAAAGGGGTTCTTCTCCTGCGGCAAAGAGATCTCCTGGCACTTCGCGGGACGTGTCAGCGGCCAGGTGCCACCGAGCCCCCGGCGGTACGGCGGGCAAACCGAAATCGACCGCATCAGGGCCGGCATTGAACATCAGGCAAAGTGCGTGCTGCTCATCTTCGTCGATCAAACAGGCAAACTGTTTCGCTTTCGGGTCGGTCCAGCCAGGCAATCCTCCGTGCGGGCCAAACCAATGGATCTCGGCGTCCGTGTAGAATTGCTCTTTACTCAAAATCGGATGGGCACGGCGAAAGGCGATCATGCCGCACGTAAACCGGAAAATCTCTCTGTGCTGTTCCAGACGGCTCCAGTCAAGCCAGCTCGTTTCGTTGTCCTGGCAGTAGGGGTTGTTGTTGCCGCCTTGCGTGCGGCGAAACTCGTCGCCGCCGAGCAGCATCGGCACGCCGCGAGATCAGCAGGGTCAAAAGGAAGTTCTTGATCTGGCGCTTTCCGCAGGTTCTCGATCCCGGCATCCGTTGTCTCGCCTTCAGCCCCGTAGTTCTCGCTGAAGTTGGCGTCGGTCCCGTCATGGTTGTTTTCTCCGTTTGCTAGATTGTGCTTGTCAGCGATAGCTCACCAGGTCGTTCAGAGTGAAGCCGTCGTGACAGGTGACGTAATTGATGCTGCCCTCTGGGCCTTTGCCGGACCTGGTGTAGATGTCGGCACTGCCGCAGATGCGGCTGGCGAACAAGCCGAGCATCCCGTCATCGCCGCGCCAGAAACGCCGGACATCATCTCGATACCGGCCGTTCCACTCCGCCCAGCGCCGCTTCGAAAAACTGCCTACCTCGTACTGCACCGGCGGACGTCCCACGCCTCGGCGATGATCTTGATATCTCTCAAAATCGGGTCCTCGGCGATCCGCTCGAGAAGCGGGGCATTGGCTAGCAACTTGCCGGTACCGTCGCGGCCGAGAACCGACGCCAGGTCAAACCGGAAACCATCCACATGCATCTCGACCACCCAATAACGGAGCGCGGCCAAGATGTGGTCCCGCACTACGGGGTGGTTGGCGTTGATCGTGTTGCCTGTGCCCGTGTAGTCCTTGTAATAGCGTTTGTCGCCCGCCAGAGTGTAAAAGATCGCGTTATCGATCCCGCGGAAGCAAAGCGTCGGGCCCAGCTCGTTTCCCTCCGCCGTGTGATTGAACACGACGTCCAGAATCACTTCGATGCCGGCAACGTGAAAGGCCCGGACCATCTCCTTGAACTCAAGCTTCTGCTGGCCCAGACCTCCTGAACTGCTGTAGGTAGCTTTGGGCGCAAAGAAAACCACGGGATCGTATCCCCAGTAATTCCTGAGCGGTTGACTCGTTTGCGGGTTCCTGCGCATGACGGAAGTTTCATTGAACTCCTGCACGGGCATCAGTTCCACGGCGGTCACTCCCAGGGTCTTGAGATAGGGAATCTTTTCCATCAGGCCGCGGAAGGTTCCCGGATGGGCCACGCCCGACCGGGGATGAATGGTGAAGCCGCGAACATGCGTTTCGTAAATGACGGTCTCCGACCACGGATGCCGGGGTGGCTGGTCTCCTTCCCAGTCGAATGGATCGTTGACAAATACACATTTCGGCATCGACGTGGAATCGTCCACGGTCGAGAGAGCCAGGTCTTTCTCCGGCACCGACGCGTCGTATCCGCGTGCCGCTGCAAAATCCCACGGAGGCAGCCGCGAAATCGCGGTCGCGAACGGATCGAGGAGAAGCCTGTTGAAATTGAAACGATGTCCGTCGCCCGGTTCGTAAGGGCCATCCACGCGGTAAGAGTAGAGTTGACCGGGACCGATCCCCTTCACCCAAACGTGCCATACGTCGCCGGTGCGGTTGCGCGCTCGATCCAGATCGATTACACGGGCGGGCACCGCGTCTGCGGGATGGTCAAACAACTCGAGCCGAACGCGGCTGGCGTTGCGGCTGATGATGGCGAAATTTACCCCGCCTGCCGTTTCCTGAGTTCCGAAAGGCAGTGGAGAGCCCGCCCGAACATCAGCTCGCTCGGCGATGTCCGAAATATAATCATCCAAGTCGCGTTGGGGAGTTGTTTTCATCGTTGCCATAAGATTTGAGCGGATTCCAACGGAACTGCCACCCCGGTGCGCTGGGGCATCACTCGCGCCGTGTAGTCTCGCGCTGGACGTGTAGTGGGTGCGGTTGCGTGATAGACGTAGCGGCAGGATGCGTCAGATGGCAGTCGCGAGCACCTCAATTCCTCTCGTATTGGATCGCCGCCATTGAGGCCGTCCGCATAAAGCTCAACTCGCACGGCGTTCGGGTCTAGATCGTTCAGAGAGATTTCGACGTCAAACTCGTGTTCGTCCGCGTTGGTTGTGACCCGTAAGTCTCCGAAGCGCAGCGAGCCCCAATTCCGATCCAACGCATGCTGCCAATCGACGACGTGCCTGCCTATCGCGCCTTTGTTCGCCGCCCGCTCACGGTAGGCGGCCGCAGCCGGGAGGTAGCGTTGCTCGGTGTATTCGCGCACTGCGCGGTTGGCGGAGAATTGCGGTGTCAACCTCGCCATGCTTTCCCGGATCCGCTTGACCCATGCGCTGGGAGTGCCGCTCTCATCTCGGGCATAAAACTCGGCGATCACCTCCCGCTCGAGCAGGTCGTAGAGCGCGTCGGCTTCGACGGCGTCCCAAGCGGCATCGTCGCTATGCTCTCGGCCGTCCCCCAACGCCCATCCCACTTCAGGTGTGTATGCTTCGGCCCACCAGCCATCCAATTCCGAGAGATTGATTCCTCCATTGACGAGCACCTTCATACCGCTCGTTCCGCTTGCCTCCCAGGGTCGCCTCGGCGTGTTGATCCAGACGTCCACCCCCTGCACCAGGTGCTCCGTTAACAGCATGTCGTAGTCGCTCAGGAAGACGATGTAGGGTCGAACCTCCGGCTGCCGGATGAAATTGATCCATTCATGGATCAGGGCCTGTCCCGCTTCGTCCTGCGGATGGGCCTTGCCGGCGATGATGAGTTGCACCGGGCGCGCGGGATTGGCCAGAAGGCGCAGCAATCGCGCCGGATTGTGCAGCAGCAGGTTTGGTCTCTTGTAGGTCGCGAAGCGGCGCGCAAAGCCCAGTGTCAATGCGTTGGGATCAAACAGATGTTTCGCCCCGTCGATCGCCTCGCGCAACGCGCCCGAGGAGGTCAGTTGCCTGGACAATCGCTCGCGGGCGTATTCAACAAGGGCCTTGCTGGCGGCGTTACGAAAGTGCCAGAGCCTGGCGTCGGAGACGCGGCGAATGTCCTGCTCCAGGGTTTCCGTCGTCCCCAGCCAGCGGTCCTTTCCACAGGCTTCCGTCCAAAGATCATCGGCTGGCGCCGAGTCCCAGCTCGGCATGTGGACTCCATTGGTCACGTGACCGACCGGCACTTCATCCTCCGGCCAATGCGGAAAGAGCGGCTCGAAAAGGTGCCGGCTCACCTTCCCGTGCAAGCGACTCACGCCGTTGACCGCGCCGCTCCCGCGGATTGCCAGATAGGCCATATTGAAACTCTCCGACGAATCGTTTGCGTTCTGGCGGCCCAAGGCCAGCAAGTCGTGCACGGTCATGCCAAGCTGGTCTTGGGCGTACCGGCCAAGGTATTGCTCGATCAGAGCCGGAGCAAAGCGGTCGAAGCCCGCGGCCACTGCCGTGTGGGTGGTGAAAAGGTTCCCCGCTCGGGTGACGGCCAGCGCGACTTCAAAAGGCTGCCCGGTCTCGTTCATGAAAGTCCGGGCTCGTTCCAAAATGGCGAACGCCGCGTGCCCTTCGTTCAGGTGGCAGACTTCGGGCTGGATGCCGAGCGCGAGGAGCAACCGCCATCCGCCGATTCCCAACACTATTTCCTGTTGCAGCCGCAACTCCGGCCCGCCCCCGTAAAGCTCGCTGGTAATGCCTCTGTGGGCCGGGAAGTTCGCGAGGTCATTGCTGTCCAAAAGGTAAAGCTTGACTCTGCCAACCTGGACCTGCCAGGCGCGGAGCCAGACCGGGTAACCAGGTAAATCGAGCTCTAGCCGCAACCAATCCCCGTTCGGCTGGCGCAACGGCGTGATCGGTAACTGTCCGGGATCGTTGTACGGGAAAAGGGCCTGCTGCTCTCCATCCTTGTCAATCACCTGGCGAAAATAGCCTTGCTGGTAGAGCAGCCCCACGGCAACCACTGGCACCCCAAGATCACTGGCGGCTTTGAGCTGGTCACCGGCCACATTGCCAAGGCCGCCGGAATAAATCGGGAGAGCTTCACTTAACATGAATTCCATGCTGAAATACACGACACAGGTCAGGGGAGATTGCGAGTAGGTCTGCTGAAACCATGCGGGCGTCTCCGCCGCTTGACGTCTGGTTTCCACCAGAGAATCGACTTTCGTGCGAAATGCAGGGTCGGCTAACATGTGCTGGAGCTTGTCCCGCGAGACAGTTTGAAGAACAACCCAGGGGTTTTGGGTGCGTTCCCAAAGAGCAGGATCAAGCTGCCGCCACACATTGTCGGCGTAATGATTCCAGGACCAGCGTAGGTCCAGGGCAAGCTCGGCCAGGGGACCGAACCCCTCGACTTCCGAGGGTAGAAGGCCGTAATTTGGGCGGCTGGTACGTGGTTGTTTGCTCATTCGGTCCTTCACCTTTTGCCTTCGGTTTGCGACGTGGGCCACTCTCCCTAGCCACGCGCCTCCATCGCGGCATCGTACTTGCCGCGGCGCGCGCCTGGTTGCACCTGGCTCGATGACACAGGGCTTGCTGTGCCGACAGCACGTGGGCCTCGTCGCCTCGCCAAATCTCCAGTGCCGGCTGCTGGATGGCCCGGCCAAACGAAAACGCAGAGCCCAGGGCAGTCGCGACTTGAATTGAACATTCATGGCATTCAAACGGGCCGAGGCCAGTTCGGCGGATTGGCCGCCCGACAGAAACGCAATCCCCGGAACGGCAGCGGGGACGGCTCGCAAGAGACACCTCACCGTGGCGTCGGCCACCTCGTCCACCGCTTCTTGCTTGGGGCAGGTCAATCCCGGAAGCACCATGTTGGGCTTCAGGATCATCCCCTCGAGCATCACCCGTTGAGTGCAAAGCTGGTTGAAAACCGTTCGGAGGACTTCCTCCGTTACCTCGCGGCAACGCTCCAGGGTATGCTCGCCGTCCATGAGCACTTCCGGCTCGACGACGGGCACCAGTCCCGCTTCCTGGCACAAGGCGGCATAGCGAGCCAGCGCCTGCGCGTTGGCCTCGATGCAACCCCGGCTGGGAATGCCGTCGCCCAGGGCAATCACCGCGCGCCACTTCGCAAAACGGGCACCCATTTGAACGTACTCCCTGAGGCGGACACGCAATCCGTCCAGACCCTCGGTGACTCGTCTCACCCGGGTGACCTGCCATGTCCTTGGCACCGATGTCAACCTTGATGCCGGGAATGATTCCCGCATCGATGATGAACTTTGACAAAGGGAGTGCCATCCTTCTTCTGCTGGCGGATCGTCTCGTCGTAGAGGATCGCCCCACTGATCCACTCACCGAGCCCGGGCGTGGTCACGAGCAACTCGCGATAGGCGCGCCGGGCCTCCTCGGTCTGGGGAATCCCCAGCTTGGCAAATCGTTTGTTGCACGTTGGATTGCTTTCATCCATCGCCAGCAGGCCCTTGTCGTCGGCGATCAACGTCCTCGCAGTGTCCTGTAAGCTCTTGCGTATTCATTTGGATTTGCTCCATTTCCAGTTGCGGATCTCCGGCAAGTCTTGGCCGTGTTGATCAATGTAATGCTTGTGCTCGATGAGCTTGTCCTTGACCATCTGCTTCAGATAGGCTCCCTGGGAACCCAAATGCGGCAGGCGATCCACCACGTCTTGCACCAGATGAAAGCGGTCCAGGTCATTCTGCACCCTCATGTCGAAGGCCGTCGTGATCGTGCCCTCTTCCTTGTAGCCCCGGACATGGAGGTTGCGGTTGGTCCGGCGGTAGGTCAGCCGGTGGATCAGCCAGGGGTATCCGTGGAAGCCGAAGATGATGTGCTTGTCCTTGGTGAAAAGCGAATCGTAATCCGTGTCGGAGAGTCCGTGCGGGTGCTCGCTCTTGGGCTGCAGCTTCATCAGATCGACAACATTGATCACCCGGATTTTCAGATCGGGCAGATGCTGGCGAAGAATCGAAACGGCGGCCAGAATCTCCAGCGTGGGCGTGTCTCCGCAGCAGGCCATCACGACGTCCGGCTCGGCGTCCTGGTCGTTGCTGGCCCATTGCCAGATGCCAATTCCTTCCGTGCAATGCACAACGGCGGCGTCCATGGTCAGCCATTGCGGGAGGGCGTGTTTGCCGGCCACCACGACGTTGACGTAATGCCGGCTGCGCAGGCAGTGATCAAAGACCGACAGCAGACAGTTGGCATCGGGCGGCAGGTAAACGCGCACGATGTCGGCCTTCTTGTTGATGACGTGGTCGAGGAAACCGGGATCCTGGTGCGTGAAGCCGTTGTGGTCCTGCTGCCAGACGTGGGAGGCGAGCAGATAGTTCAGCGACGCGATCTTCCGACGCCAGGGCAGTTCCGACGTGACCTTCAGCCACTTGGCGTGCTGACTGAACATCGAGTCGACGATGCGAATGAAGGCCTCATAGCTGTTGAACAGCCCGTGCCGCCCGGTCAGCAGATATCCTTCCAGCCAACCCTCGCACTGGTGCTCGCTGAGCATCGAGTCCAGCACGCGTCCGGCGGGCGCGAGGAATTCATCATTCTTCACTTCTCGGGCGTCCCACTGACGATTCGTGACTTCAAAGACCGCGCCCAGAAGATTCGAGAGCGTCTCATCGGGACCGAAGATGCGGAAATTACGCTGATCCTGATTCAGCTTGGCCACGTCGCGCAGGAAATTACCCAGCACGAGCGTGTCCTGGCCGTCAACGGCACCCGGCGAAGGCACATTCACCGCGTGAACGTGGAAGTCCGGCATGCGCAGGTCGCGCAGCAGAAGTCCGCCGTTGGCGTGCGGATTGGCGCCCATCCGTCGGTCGCCCTTCGGCGCCAGCTCGGCCAGTTCCGGCATGAGCCGGCCGTTTTCATCGAAGAGCTCCTCGGCCTTGTAGCTTTTCATCCAGCTCTCGAGCTGCTTGACATGATCGGGATGCTCGGAATCCACCAGGATCGGAACCTGGTGCGCCCGGAAGGTGCCCTCGATTTGCAGACCATCGACGACCTTCGGTCCCGTCCAGCCCTTGGGTGACCTGAGGACGATCATCGGCCAGCGCGGCCGAGAGGCGTCGTTCTTGTTCCGCGCATCGCTCTGGATTTGCCGGATGTCCTCGATGGCCTTTTCCAAGATTGTGGCCATGAGCTGATGCATCTTTTCCGGCTCATCACCTTCCACAAAGTAGGGCGTCCAGCCGCAGCCTCGGAAGAATTGCTCCAGTTCCTCGTGCTCGATGCGGGCCAGCACGGTCGGGTTGCTGATCTTGTAGCCGTTCAAGTGCAGGATCGGCAGCACGGCTCCGTCGGTAATTGGGTTCAGCAGCTTGTTGGACTGCCAGGCGGTCGCCAGGGGGCCCGTTTCCGCTTCACCGTCGCCGACGACGCACGCGACGATCAGACCGGGATTGTCGAACGCGGCCCCGAAGGCATGGCTGAGCGAATAGCCCAGCTCGCCACCTTCGTGAATCGACCCCGGCGTCGTCGGAGCAACGTGACTGGAAATCCCGCCGGGAAACGAGAACTGCTTGAACAGCTTTTTCAGCCCGGCTTCGTCCTGGCTGACGTTCGGATACACCTCGCTCCACGTGCCTTCGAGGTAAACGTTGCCCACGATCGCCGGGCCACCGTGACCGGGACCGGCGACGTAGAACATATCCAGGTCATACTTTTTGATGACCCGGTTCAAGTGCACATAGATGAAGTTCTGCCCCGGCGTCGTGCCCCAGTGTCCGACCACCAGCGGCTTCACGTGCGACAGCTTGAGCGGCTCTCGCAGCAAAGGGTTGTCGTAGAGATAGATCTGGCCCACGGACAGGTAATTGGCGGCCCGCCAGTAGGCATGGATCTTGCGGAGTTCTTCAGGATCGAGCGGACCCTTCTGTGTCCGTGGATCGCGAACCCAGTCCGGTCTGCGGACGGGCTCGTGCGGGTTTGTCCGGGTGCAACGGTGCTCTTCTTGACTTCGAGTCTTGACATCGGCTGTCTCCTTCATCAGGTTCTGTTGGTGTGAATTTGCTGCTGATCAGTAATCATGATGGCCGCGGCGTGAGACGAGCCGCGGCCTTGGCGATCATCAACTCTTCGTCGGTGCGGATGACCCGGACCTTGACCGGCCCTTGGTCGGTCGAGATCAGGAGGGCGCTGGATGCGTTTCGGCCTTCGTCCAGGGCGATTCCGAGGAATGCCAGGCCCTCGCAGATCCGGCGGCGGATCTCGGGAGCGTTCTCACCGATCCCCCCGGCGAACACCAGGGTGTCCATCCCGCCGAGTGCGGCGGCGAAGGCGCCGATCCATTTCTTCGCCTGGTAGCAAAACAGCTCGATCGCCTCGGCCGCCCGGACATCGACATTCTGCCGTGCCAGGAGATCGCGGACATCGGAGCTGGTCTCCGAGACGCCGAGCAGGCCGGACTCGTGGTTCACGAGGTTGTCGAACTGGTCGGCCGTCATCCCCTCGGTCCGCGACAGGAACCGGACCAGGCCCGGATCGAGGTCGCCGGTGCGCGTCGCCCATGACCAGCCCGGAGGCCGGCGTGAAGCCCATGGTCGTGTCGAGGGATTGGCCACCCTGGACCGCCGCCAGGCTCGCCCCGGCGCCGAGGTGCGCCAGGATGACACGGCCTCGCGCTTCCTCCGGGCCGGCGACCGGGCCAGTTCCTCCATCAGATACGCATACGACAGGCCGTGGAAGCCGTAGCGCCGGACCCCGGCGGCCTCGAACCGCCGGGGGATCGGCACGATCTGGGCGACGCGGGGCATGTCGTGATGAAATGCGGTGTCGAAGCACGCAACCTGGGGTAAGTCGGGATCACGGTTTCGGAACGCCTCGATCAGCTCGATCTCACCCGGCAAGTGATCCGGGTCGTACGGGCTGATCTTGCGCAGTTCCTCGATCAGCTCGGCCGTGACGCGTTCGGGCTGATGGTAGCGACTCCCCCCGTGAACGACACGATGCCCGACGGCGGCGATCTCCGCGAACCCGACTGCGCGTTCGAGCCAATCGATCAGCAGGCGGACGGCCGCCTTCTGGTCCGGGGCATCGACCCGGCGATCCTCCTCGCGACCGCCGCCGGATGGGCCACGACCCACCGGGCATCCTCCAGCCCGATCCGATCGACCCGACCGGACAGGAGCCGCGCGGACGGATCGGTCCGCTCAAAGAGCGCGAACTTGAGGCTCGATGATCCACCGTTGATCGTCAGGATATTTGTCGTGATTTCGCACCTCAGCGCGTCTTTTCTTTGGACAATGATTCGTAGCCGGATAGGACGTCGAATAATTCCTCATCAATGGAAGTCTGTCGCAGGCGGCGGAACGTCTGATTCAGGTCTTCCACCAGTTCGTCGATGTTTTTCTCGGCTCGCTGCATGGCGGCCAGGCGGCTCGCGTTTTCGCTGGCCAACGATTCGGCGCACGCCTTGAAGAGCGAGACAAAAAGATACTCCCGGACGAGTGCCCGCAGCGTCTGCTCCTGGCCACCGATGACCTCGGGCAGGTTTTTGGTCGGCCAGGGGAGATGGGCCAGCCTGAGTCCCCATTGTGCATCCAGGGGCAGCAGGTGTTGACTGACGGGTTCATAAGCCGCCCCGGACCGTGGGGCGGTTGTGGAAGAGGTAAAGTTGAACGATCTCGTCCCTTGCCGTGATGCGCTTCACTTTCCACGAGAATCTGCCCGACGAGCGGCGTGATGGCGTTGACGGAAGTCGGAACGGCGAAAAGTCCCACCGGCGTGCAGACCGGCATCCGCCAGCCGCGAGTGAATGCGCTCGCCGACGGCCCAGACTTTCTTTTCGCCGGGCAGAGGATCGAGCGCTTTGGCGACAAAATCCGCCAGCACATCATTGAACTGGCCGACGAGTCCCTGATCCGAGCCGAAGACGATGGCGGTCACCGTCTTCGCACGCCGCGCTCGGCCGCCCGGCTTGCTCGGCGGCGGCCTCCCGCTTCCTCAAGCAGACAGCCAGGCCCAGCTCCACGGTGCGATCATAGTCCGCCAGCGCCAGCACCGACTTCTCATATTGTCCGATGCTCGAGGCTGCCAGGGCCTTCATCGAGCGGACCACGGATTTCAGATCGCCCGCTCCGCTGATCTTGCGGCGCAAGCTCGCCAGGGTATCGCTCATGGCTTCTTCTTGGGTTCGGGATCGGGTTTTGGCTGGAACGGCGCGATCGCTTTGCCGACGACTTGCAGAATCGCTTTGCGGTCCTCGTCGCTCAACTTGTCATTCGAGGAAAAGCGCTGGCGAACCTCAGCCGGGATGTCCGCCGCCGCCTTTCTCAGAGCTTGCTCGGCATCCCGCACCTTGTCGATCGGCACACTGTCCAGCAGACCGCCGGTCAACGCCACGAGGATGACGATTTGTTCGGGGACGGACGCCGGTTCGAGCTCCGGTTGTTTGAGGATGGCCCGGATTCGCTGGCCATGGTCGATGATCTTGCGGGTGTGTTCATCGAGCCGGGTGCCGAACTTGGCGAAGGATTCCAGCTCGGTGAACTGCGCGTACGCGAGCTTGAGATCGCCCGCCACCGCTCGGTAGGCCGCCCGTTGTGCCTTGCCGCCGACGCGTGAAACGGACTTGCCGACATCGACGGCGGGAAGAACGCCCAGCTCGAACAGCGTCGGCGAGAGGTAGATCTGGCCGTCCGTGATGGAGATGAGATTCGTCGGAATGTACGCGGAGATGTTCTGCGCCTCGGTCTCGATGATGGGCAGAGCGGTGAGCGAGCCGCCGTGAAGGTCGTCGCGCAAGATGCGTGGCACGCTCCAGCAGCCGCGAGTGGATGTAAAAGATATCGCCGGGAAACGCTTCGCGACCGGGCGGACGGCGCAGCAGCAGCGAAAGCTCGCGATAGGCACGGGCATGGTGGGTGAGGTCGTCGTAAACGATGAGCACGTCCCGGCCCGCTTCCATGAAATGCTCCGCGATGCTGGTCGCGGCGTAGGGGGCGATGTAGGCGAGCCCGGGCGGGTCGTTGCCTTCGGTCACGACGACGACGGTGTAATCCATCGCGCCTTTTTCGCGCAGGTTGGCGACGACCTTGGCGACGGCGGACGCACGCTGGCCGATGGCGCAATAGACGCACAGCACATTCTGGTCGCGCTGGTTCAGAATGGTGTCGATCGCGATGGCGGACTTGCCGGTTTGCCGGTCGCCGAGGATCAGTTCGCGCTGGCCGCGGCCGATCGGAATGAGCGCATCGATGACGATGAGGCCGGTCTGCAGAGGCACGGTGACCGGAGCGCGGTCCATGATGGGCCGGGCGGGGCGTTCGATGGGCAAACGCTGGCTGGAGGCGACCGGCCCCTTGCCGTCGAGCGGCCCGCCCAACGGGTCGATGACGCGCCCGATCAGTCCATCGCCCACCGGCACGTCCATCACACGACCCGTGCGCTCGACCTCGTCGCCCGCGTGCAGATGCTCGCATTCGCCAAGAAGCACGACGCCGATTTCGTCCTCATCGACGTTGAACGCGATGCCGTACAGATCGCCGGGAAACTTCACCAGCTCATCAAAGCCCACGCCCGGAAGGCCCGAGACCTTGGCGATGCCGATGGAGACGCTCGTGATCGTGCCCACCTCACGCGGCGTCAATTGCGGCGTGAAGGCTTCAAGCGTCCGGCTGATCCCCGCGAACGCCTGGTCGAAGACGGTATGCAGGCTATCAGGCGAGTTATTCAATGGTCCGCCTTTGGGGCCGATGGCACCGGTTCAAGCTTCGGCACGGGCTTGGCTTCAGCCTTTGGATCGGGCTTGGCTTCGGCTTTTGGGTCGGGCTTGGCTTCAGCCTTTGACTCGGGCTTGGCTTCACCGTTTGGCGCGGGTTTGGCTTCAGCCTTCGGTTCGGGCTTGGATCGGCCTTCGGCTCGGGCTTGGCCTCGACCGTCGGCTCGGGCTTGGACTCGACCGTCGGCTCGGGCTTGGACTTTGCGTCGGGCTTGGATTCGGGCTTGGCATCCTCGTGCAGAAGTTCGCCGGCGCTCTTTTCCAGCGTCGCGAGATAATCCGCGATGCTCCAGGCCACCTTCTGTCCGTTGGTGGAGAGTTCGATGCCGCTGACCAGCTCCGGCGCGGTCTCGAACTGGACTTGAGCGTCCGGGGCGAAAGTTTCCTTCACCGCACTTTCGATCGCGGCGCGCTGTGCCGGCGGCAGATCGAACGCGCTGCGCACGCTCACCGTGTGGTTCGACGTCTTGAAGGCGGTCGCCAACTGCTCCTTGGCCGCGCCGTCGAGCGCACGCAGGCGCCGGACGAATACGTCGCCCATGCGTTCCTCGAGGCTCGTGCTGGCGAGGTCCGCCAGCGTCTTTCGCGTGATGGCAAAGACTTCCTTCTGGGTCCAGCGGATGATTTCTTGACTCAGGTTCCGTTGTTCGTTTCGCAACGCGTCCTGGCGTTTGGCACGCAACGCGTCGGCATCCTTTCGTGCCTCGTCGAGCAGCCGCTGACGTTCGGCCTTGGCCTCGTCCGTGGCCTTTTTCAAGAGCGCTGCACGCTCTTGGTCGAAGGCCTCGTTCTTGTGCTGAAAGTCGTCGCGTTCCTTTTGCGCTTCAGCCTTCTTCGCCTCGGCCTCCGCGAGTTGGGCGGCGATCCCTTTCTCCCGTTCGTCGATGGCGTGGAGGATGGGTTTGTAGAGGAATCGCTTCAACAACCACACCAGGATGAGGAAGTTGATTGCCTGGGCGACGACGGTGAACCAATTGATCAGCATGGCTCACTTTCCTGTGGCTTGGGCAATGACGTGGTTCCAGAACGGGTTGGCGAAGATCAGAATCATCGAGATCACGAGACAATAGATGGCAATGGATTCGATCATCGCCAGGCCCACGAACAAGGTTCGCGTGATGGTGTTCGCGGCATCGGGCTGTTGTGCCAGCGAGCTCAAGGCCGTCGAGACCGCCCGCCCTTCGCCGAGCGCGGGCGCGATGCTCCCCAGTGCGATCGTGACGCCGGCGGTAATGATCGAAACGATCGCGATAAGAGTCATGCTGTCCATACGTGTCCTTTCGTTGCTTGTCGTTCGTGCTTCATTCTTCGCGGGTTCGCGTGGCGGCCGCGATGTAAACGGTGGCGAGGATGCTGAAAATGTAAGCCTGCACCATGCCGGTGAGCAGACCGAGCAGGTTCATGAAGATCGGGAAGATGAGGGGCGTGATCGTCAGCAAGATGCCGACGATCATCGTCCCGCTCATGATGTTGCCGAACAGACGGATGGCCAGGGCAAACGTGCGCGAGAGCTCGCTGATGATGTTAAACGGCAGCATGATGAACGTCGGCTTCAGGTAGGACTTGAGGTAACCGCCCAAGCCTTGCTCCTCGATGCCGAAGAGCAGAACGGCGACAAACACGGAGATCGCCAGCGCCGACGTGGTCGAGAGCGAACCGGTCGGTGGTTCGTACCCAGGGATGATCGCGCAGAGGTTGGACACCGCGATGAACAGGAACAAGGTGCCGATAAAGCCGAGATATTTCTCCGGATGGTGCAGGCCCACCTCTTGGATCTGTTCTTGAATGCGTGGTGACGACGATTTCGAGGAAGCCTTGCCAGCGCGAGATATGCACCTTCGGTCGCGAGCTTGCGCGTGATCAGCCATCGCGCCAACGGTCATCACGAGCATCAACACCCAGGTCGTGACGATCGTGCTATTGAGCTCGACAAAGCCATACTGCCAGAAAACCAGCTCATCGGGACTAAGGCGCAATGCCGGTCTCCTTTTCCAGTGGAGTCTGCTCTTCCTCTGGCGCTCGAGCGAGCCGCTTCACGACAATGACGCGCGCGATCAGAAATCCAAGGAGGCACGCCACGAGCCTCGACCAGTGACCCTGCGAAACAAAATAAAAGCCGGCCAGAATCGGCACCGGTTCGCAGCAGCAGGCTGCCGAGGAACCAAAGCGCTGGCGTCTCGGAGGTCACGCCCTTATGGACCGTCCACCAAAGGCCGCCGAAGAAAACCGCCCCGAGCAAAAGCGCCGGCAAGCAGCGCCAGGGCAAGAGGCAGGAAGTCACTCATCCGTGTCCTCCTGCATTTCCTTGTATTCCGAGTCGACCCAATGCCAGGCATTCAAACAGCCGATGATCAAACCAATCAGAAGCAGCATCAGCGTCCATGAATAGGAACTCGGATAGTGCTTGTCCACCCAGATGCCGAGCGCCGCGCCGATCAGGGTCGGAACCGTCACCGACCAGCCGATCAACCCCGACATGCCCAGACCGAACCAGATGCTCGTCGACGCGCCGCGCTGCGCCTTCAGCTTGCGCTTCGCCTGTGCGCCGACTTGCCGGCTGAAGGTCGTCTCCTCGTTCGCCGCTTCCGCTTTGGGTTCTTCATTCATGTTGAAATTCCATGAAGCGGCGAATGAATCCGCTCTCCATCTTCGCCAACACCAAGCGCATGCTCTTCTCCTGCTCGTCGACGTCGAGAAACTCTCGCTTCACCGCCTCGTGGAGTTCGTCGAGGTCGGTTCCGCCGATCGCGTTACGCACCGAGACCAGAACATCCATGCCCGCCTTGACCAGCACTCCTTGATCGACGGCGAGATAGACCTCACCTTCCGCCTCGGTTTCATAGGTCAGAATCCCCGGCGCCAGGGCTGCCGCGCAGTCGAGTCGGTGTGGCAAGATTCCAAAGGAACCCTGCGGTGTCCGGGCCACGATCCGTTTCACATCCTTCTTCTCGACGAAGATCTGAAAGGGGAGGAGAACCTTGAGATTAATGGGCGTTGGCTCCCTGTTCGGCCGTGGGCTTTGGTTTTTCTGTTGCCCGGGGTTTGACGTGACCATTGGGTTTGGGGCCGGAGTCGACAGGTGTTGCTGGCTTGGCAGCCGTTGCTTTTTCCTTGGCCTCGTCGATCGACCCGATCATGTAAAAGGCGCTCTCGGGATAGTCCTTGAACTCGTCCTTCAGGATACGCTCACAGCCGTCGATCGCGTCCTGCAGGCTGACGTCCTTTCCCTTGATGCCGCTGAACTGCTCGGTTGCGAAAAACGGCTGGGTCAGGAATCGCTCCAGCCTGCGGGCGCGACCGACCACGTTACGATCATCCGGAGAGAGTTGCTCCATTCCAAGCATGGCGATGATGTCCTTGAGTTCCTCGTACTGCGCCAGTGTCTTGCGGATTTCCTGCGCCAGGAGATAATGCCGCTGGCCGATGATGGCCGGTGTGGCCATCTTGGAGTTGGATTGCAGTAGATCGATGGCCGGGTACAGTCCCTCGCTGGCCCGCTTGCGGGAGAGAACTAGCGACGCGGAAAGATGCGAGAACGTGTGCACCGCCGCCGGGTCGGTCAGGTCGTCCGCGGGTACATAGACTGCTTGGATGGACGTGATGGCGCCCGTGTCCGTGTTGGCGATGCGCTCCTCCAGCCCTGATAACTCGGTGCCCATCGTCGGTTGATAGCCCAGGCGCGACGGCATCTGCCCCATCAAGCCGGACACCTCCATTCCAGCCTGGATGAAGCGAAAAATGTTATCGATCAATAGCAGCACGTCGCGATGTTCATCATCTCGGAAATACTCCGCCATAGTGACGGCCGCCAGGCCCACGCGGAACCGGGCGCCGGGCGGCTCGTTCATCTGGCCGAACATCATGACCATGTGCGGGAGCACACCGGCTGCTTTCATATCATGGTAGAGCTCTTCCCCTTCGCGGCAGCGTTCGCCGATGCCGCAAAACATGCTGACCCCCTTCTGATGCCCGACCATGTTGTGGATCATTTCGGTGAGCAACACCGTCTTGCCCACGCCGGCGCCGCCGAACAGTCCGGCCTTGCCGCCGCGCTCAAGCGGCACCAGCACATCGATCGCCTTGATACCCGTTTCAAAG
Source organism: uncultured Isosphaeraceae bacterium (assembly GCA_963830625.1). Lineage (GTDB taxonomy): Bacteria > Planctomycetota > Planctomycetia > Isosphaerales > Isosphaeraceae > CAWHMZ01. The sequence goes on from CAWHMZ010000013.1 coordinate 17,496, forward strand.
ACTTCGGACTTGGTGGAACGACTGGCCAATGGCGGAGGGTCGCGATGGATGGTACGCCATTCCACATTGGACGGGGCCGGCCGGCGGTCAATTGGGTTGCCGAAAACGTCGAACATTCGCGAAAGAATCTCCTTGCCGACCGGCACCTTGAGTGGCCCGCCGGTGTCTTCGACGACCATGCCGCGAGCGAGGCCCTGCGTCGGATTCAGCGAAATCCCGCGGACATGATGGACATCGAGCTGCATCAGCACTTCGATATCGACGCGCGCGTCCTTCCCCGCGCGGAGTAACGAATAGATGGGCGGCAAGCGGTCTTCGAACCGCACATCGACCACGCTTCCCCGCACCGACGTGACTACGCCGCGATTCGAGTGCTCGCCTGCTTGAGCTGACATCGCCGTATGGCTCATTTCAGCGCCTCGCTCTTGGATGCGATGCAGGCCATCAGCTCTTCCCAGGACTTGACGAACGATCTGGCCCCTTGATCCTGGAGTCGAGCGGCCAGGGCATCGATGTCGATACCGGCGTTGGCGAACCTGGTGAGCACTTCCTCGCAGTCCCCGCCGTCCGCTGGGAGAATGCCCTCGACCTTTGCATGCTCCGCCAGGGCCTTCAACGTGCCCTCGGGCATGGTATTCACCGTGAACGGCGCCGCGAGGGCATTGATGTAGAGCACATCGGAGGCCGAGGGGTCCTTTGTTCCCGTGCTGGCCCACAGAAGGCGCTGCGGTCGGGCGCCTGCGTTCAAGATCCGCTGGCAACGCGGGGAGTCGATCAGAGTGCGATACGCCTTGTAGGTGCGTTTGGCGATAGCGATTCCGAGCTGGTCACGCAATCTCTCGGGCACTTCCCCGTGACCGCGACGTCCCAACGACTGATGAACATCGAAGCCACAGACCCGACGTCGGGTGCCAGCCCGGCGGCAATCCGCTGCTCGATGCCTCGCAGATACGCCTCGGCGGCGGCCACGTATTGCTCGCGCGAGAACAGCAAGGTCACGTTGACCGGCACGCCCGCGAAGATGGCTTCCTCGATCGCGGGCAGGCCCTCCTTGGTACCCGGGATCTTGATGAAGAGATTCGGGCGTCCCGCCCGGGCGTGGAGGGCCCTGGCCGCGGCGATGGTGCCGGCCGTGTCATGGGCCAGCAGGGGCGAGACCTCCAACGACACCCAACCGTCGACTCCTTTGGTCTGGTCGTGGATTGGCCGAAACAGATCGGCGGCCTGTCTCAGGTCTTCCAGCCCCAGCTCGAAGAAGAGCGCCTCGCCCGACTTGCCTTCCTTCGATTTCCGGCGGATGGCGTCGTCGTAGTCGTGGCTATTCTTGATCGCGTGGTCGAAGATCGTGGGGTTCGAGGTGAGGCCGGTTACTGAAAACTCCTGAATGTAGTGATTCAACGTCCCGCTGGTTAACAGGCCTCGGGTGATGTTATCCAACCACAGGCTCTGTCCCATGTCGTGCAGTCTCTCGGTCGCTCTGATCGCTGTTTTCATGATTTCTCCCGTTGCATCAGTTGGTCTCGCGGGTCTTCTCGGTGAAGTCGGTGTAGTCGTCATCCGGATGTCTCGTTGGGCTTGGGGTTATACCAGCATCCGTCTGCCGCGATCAGGACGTCAGCTTCTTTCGGCCCCCAACTGCCGTGCTCATAGATCCGGGCAGGTTGGTGGGTCTCGAGAACTGGCTCGACCACCGCCCATGCGGCCTCAACCGCGTCCTCACGGGTGAAGAGGCGCCGTCGCCGGCCATGGCGTCGGCCAAGAGCCGCTCGTAGGGCGGTTCAGCTCCCGGCTGTTCTTCCAACAGGTAGAGTTCTCGCTGGTCGCCGACGAACTCCTTGCCCGCGCGCTTGACGCGAGCGGCGAGGGCGATGGCGGAATTGGGGGAGAGCCGGAATCGCAGATAGTTGGCCCGGCCGGTCGTCGGCGCTGAGTCGGCGAAAAGCCGCTGCGGCGGCGGCTTCAGTTGCACCAGAACCTCGGTCGCCGTTTCGGCCATGTATTTGCCGGAGCGCAGGTACCACGGCACCCCCTCCCAGCGCCACGAGTCGATAAAAAGCCGCAGGGCGCAGAAGGTCTCGACGTCGGAGTTCCTGGCCACGTTTCGCTCCTCGCGATAGCCCGCGTACTGGCCGCGCACCAGGTCGTCGGGCTTCAGAGGGCGTGTGGCTTCGAAGACCTTGGCTTTCTCGGTGTGCACGTCCCCAAAGTCCCTGCCGGCCGGCGGCTCCATCGCAAGTAGCGCGACGATCTGGAAGAGGTGGTTCTGGATCACGTCGCGCAGACATCCGGCGGATTCGTAAAACGCGCCGCGGTCCTCCACGCCGAAATCCTCGGACAGGGTTACCTGGACGCTGGCCACGTAGTTGCGATTCCAGATCGGCTCCAGGAACCCATTGGCGAAGCGGAAATAGAGGATATTCATGATCGCTTCCTTGCCAAGAAAGTGGTCGATGCGGAAGATCGAGTCTTCCGGGAACACCGACCTCGCGACACGGTTAAGCTCACGCGCCGAGGCCAGGTCGCGGCCGAAAGGCTTTTCGACGATGACGCGCGCATCCTCGGCCAATTTTGCGGCACCAAGCGCTTTGATCACCGTCGGGAAGAGCGAGGGCGGGATGGCGAGGTAGTGCGCGGGACGCGAAACGTTACCCAACGCTTTCTTGATCGCCGTGAACGTCCCTGGGTTGTTGTAGTCCCCGCTCACGTAACTGAGCAAGGACATCAGGTGATCGAGAGCGGGTTGATCATCGATCTTACCCGATCGCGTGATGCTGTCCTTCACGTGATTGCGCAGGTCCGCCCGGCTCCAGTTCGGGGAGGCGACGCCGATGACAGGGACGTTCAGGCCGCCTCGCTTCGCCAGCGCATACAGCGCCGGGAAGGTCTTCTTGTGAGCGAGATCGCCCGTCGCGCCGAAAAGCACCAGTGCGTCTGAATGGGAGGCGGTCATCAGGCACTTCCCTTCATGGCGATGGCCCGTTCCTCATGGCCGCCGAACTCGCAACGAACGGCGGACAACACCTTGTCGGCAAAGTTGTCCGCGCAAGGGGGTTGAAGCGTTTGTAGAGAGTCACTGTCTCGAAGGCGTTCGTGTTTTCGAATGAACACTTCATTGTTCCACGTTCTCGTTCACCATGGCCAGCAGTTTAGCCTGACGGCGTTGGTGGCGTGTGGCGCCGCTGGAGTGAGCGGCCAAAGGGTCTCGATCAGTTCCCAGGCGAGCGCAGAACGCTCCCAAATGGTGGTCATCCGCGTGGTTCATCAAGATCAGCCTGTCCTTGCGGAACAACGATCGGAAGTCGTGAACCTGCCTTCTCAACTTGTTGGTTTGAGTTCGGTCGGACGACATCAACGCTGTTGCGGACCTGGTGCGCTCCGGTAACTGCCAAGACGGCCGTCTGCGCGACCTGCTTCAGGTAATAACTGGCGACTCGACCCCTGAGGACGACGATCCTAGCGTCGATGGAGACCGAGACGGCGCGCAGTGCCCCGTGGCCGGTCGCACAAAGGGCGCGTTCGACGACCGGCCTTACCTGACGCAGTTTCGCCAGGCAGTCCAGTCCGTCCGTGGAGGTCTCCACCTCGTAGCCCCGCTCTGTGAGAAACCTTCGGTACACCTCGCACGGCTCGGCATTGCGATCGGCAATCAGCAGGCGATTTTTCATTGTTCGCTTCACTCTTGCCGTGCTTCACGTGGGTTTCGGGGTGGTCCATCGGGTTGGTCGTTTGTGCTCGCTCCCGACCCACGTGAGCGCCACCAAAAAAAACCGGCTTGGTCGAGAACCCTCGGGTCCTCGACCAAGCCGGCTTACTTTTCGACGGGCCACCCGGAATCGCGGGGCTGCCCTTCGTCCAGTCATCCGACAGATTCAAATCATTACCGGGCCGGCGGGCGATTGCTCCATGCCCAATCCCCCCCTGAATGATGGTCATGTTAGCCGCGCCGCGGAGACGAAAGCAAGTTGATTCTTTTTTCCGGCCGGAGATATTGACACCGGATCGCCACGGGGAATGCTGACCGACCAAGAACTCGCACTGCGACGACGTGCGCGCCTGCTTTCTTGGTCTGCGGCCGCCACCAGTGCGTGCGTGCGATCTCGATCGAGACTCAATCGATAATCAACATTCTATCCGCGGCTTTTCATGTGAGAAATAGAAAAGTTTTCCTTGCTATTTACTCTCCGAATCGGACAATAAAAAGGGAGTGGGTCGCCTGCCTGAACGAGCAGGCAAATCCCACCAAAACATGAGTAAGTTTCGTCGGTCGACTAAGTAAAGGGCAGCCTGGCATTGCCGGGAGGCCCGTTGACGAGTAAGCCGGCGTGGTCGAATACCTGAGCGTGTTCGACCACGCCGGCTTTTTTTTTGCGTGGGCCGCAGATGATCGAATTCACGAGAACCGAACCGATGGACAAATCCAGCTCGGCCCGGGCGCAACACATCGCCGAATGGGCAAGCTCTCGTGAGCAACTGCGCACGAGCTACCACTGTTGGGAGGTTTAGCCATGTTGATCATCGAGACCGCAATGGCCGTGGGGTGCGCCTGGCATTCGCCGCTCTGTACCTGTTGTCGTGCGTTCGCGTCCTGAATGAATACGAGCGCGGGGTAGTCTTCCGCCTGGGCCGGGCCATGCACGAGCCCAAGGGACCGGGGCTGATCATGGTCTTCTGGCCGGTCGATCGCATGATGCGCGTGGACTTGCGGACCATCACGAGAGTCATCGAGCCCCAGGACATCATCACGCGGGATAACGTCTCGGTCCGTGTCAACGCCGTGCTCTATTTCCGGGTGGTGGATCCGATGCGATCGGTTCTGGAAGTGGCCGACTTCTTGTTCGCCACCTCGCAGGTGGCGTTGACGACGTTGCGCAGCACGCTGGGTCAGGCGGAACTCGACGACCTTTTGACGGAGCGCGATAAAGTGAACCGCCGCTTGCAAGAGATCATCGATGGGCACACCGAGCCGTGGGGGGTGAAAGTCTCCGTCGTGGAAGTCAAGGACGTGGACCTCCCCGAGGCGATGAAGCGGTCGATGGCCCGACAGGCGGAGGCCGAACGCGAACGGCGCGCCAAGGTCATCAACGCCGAGGGTGAGTTCCAGGCCGCCGACAAGCTCCGGCAAGCCGCGCAGATCATGACTCCCTATCCCATGGCGATGCAGATGCGCTACCTCCAGGCCCTCGCGGACGTGGCTTCGGACGAGAATTCCACGATCATCTTCCCGTTGCCGCTGGAACTGTTGGGGTCGTTCCTGAAGAGCGGCGGGAACGGCGCCGGTCCCTTGCACGAAGGGCGACCCGCGGACGCGTGCCCGGGGGTGACGGATCCGCCGCAATCCGAGAAGATCGCGGTAGTCGAAACAACTCCGGGAACGACGAGAGGGAACGGCCGGTAGCATGCTCGTGCCAGGCGCGCAATACGAGGCTCTGTTCCCCCAGGCGGCGAGCGGCAACTGAAGTACAAACCTGCATCGGGAGTGGAACGAACATGACAGAAATCACCGCACCTCTCACTCGACGCGCGGCATGGAAGGCTCTCGAAGGCCATTACCCGAAGATCCGGGAACTGCACCTCCGGGAGCTCTTCGCGGACGACGCCAAACGCGGTGAGCGCATGACCGCCGAGGGCGTCGGCATCTACTTCGATTACTCGAAGAACCGGATCACCGACGAGACGGTGAGGCTACTGGTTCAACTTGCAGAGGAATCCGGCCTACGGGCCCGCATCGACGCCATGTTCCGGGGGGAGAAGATCAACGTCACCGAGAAGCGCGCCGTCCTGCACGTGGCCCTGCGCGCCCCGAAAGGGGAGTCCATCGTCGTGGACGGCGAGGACGTCGTGCCGGGCGTCCACGCCGTGCTGAACCGGATGGCCGACTTCTCCGAAGGGGTGCGGAGCGGGGCGTGGCTAGGCCACACCGGCAAGCGCATCCGCAATGTCGTCAACATCGGTATCGGTGGCTCGGACCTCGGCCCCGTAATGGCCTACGAGGCCCTCAGGTTCTATAGCGACCGGAGCTTGAGCTTCCGCTTCGTCTCCAACGTCGACGGCACCGACTTCGTCGAAGCCACCCGCGACCTCGACCCGGCGGAGACGCTGTTCATCGTCTGCTCAAAGACCTTCACGACCCTTGAGACGATGACCAACGCCCACACGGCACGGGCTTGGTGTCTGTCCGCCCTCAGCGACGAGGCGGCGGTCGCCAGGCACTTCGTCGCGGTGTCGACGAACGCCCGCGGGGTGAAGAAGTTCGGCATCGACGCCGCGAACATGTTCGAGTTCTGGGACTGGGTCGGTGGCCGCTATTCGATGGACTCGGCTATCGGCCTCTCGACGATGATCGCCGTCGGCCCCGGGCGGTTCCGCGAGATGCTCGCCGGCTTCCACGCGATGGACGAGCACTTCCGGACAACCCCGTTCGAGCGCAATCTGCCGGTCCTTCTGGGTCTCCTGGCCGTCTGGTACGCTGACTTCTTCGGCGCAGAAACGGTCGCTGTCCTGCCTTACGACCAGTACCTGAAACGCTTTCCCGCTTATCTCCAGCAGTTGACGATGGAGAGCAACGGGAAACATGTCACGCTCGATGGCGCGCTGGCCTCCTACCCGACCGGCGCGGTCTACTGGGGCGAGCCCGGGACCAACGGCCAGCACTCGTTCTACCAACTGATCCACCAGGGGACCCGGCTGATCCCGTGCGACCTGATTGGGTTTTGTCGAACGCTCAACCCGCTGGGCAACCAGCACGACTTGCTGATGTCCAACGTCTTCGCGCAGGCCCAGGCGCTGGCATTCGGCAAGACGGCCGAGGAGGTCACGGCCGAAGGAACGCCGGATTGGCTGGTACCGCACCGCACGTTTGAAGGAAATCGCCCGAGCAACGTCCTGTTGGCCGAGCGGATGACGCCCGCGACCCTCGGCAAGCTCGTGGCCCTTTACGAGCACAGCGTCTTCACGCAGGGCACGGTCTGGGGCATCGACTCCTTCGACCAGTGGGGCGTCGAGCTGGGCAAGGTGCTGGCCAAGCGGATCATCCCCGAAATCACCAACGCGGACGAGCCCGGCCTCGCGCACGACAGCTCCACCAATGCACTGATTCGACGCTACCGACGTCTCAAATCGATGTCATCGTGACCACCGACAACCAAGGAAAGAAGAGGGCTGCCCTGCAGCCCGGAATGATCGGCCTGGGACGGATGGGGGCAAATCTGGTGCGGAGTCGACACCGCAGGATCGTACCGCGGGCGGAGATTGCAGAAGGCCTAAAACACACTCGGCGTCAAAATTCATTTGTTAAATCAATACTTTATGTTTTGGAACGTGATTTGCGGGGGAGTCTGTAGGTGATTGCTGGCTTTCCTGACCTCTAGGCCGCGGATCCAAGGAGCGTTCGATGTCGTACAACAAGGTCCAAGCTGTCGGGGAGTTCGGCCGCTGGAGCCAGGGCTATGACCGCTGTATTCTCCAGCGGCTACTCTTCGGGCCGTCACACCGGGCGATCATCGCTCGGGTCAGGGCTCGAACCGGCGACGGGACTCTGGCGATCCTGGACGTAGGCTGCGGCACCGGAGTCTTCGCCTCCCGGATCCGCGCGGCGTCGCCGCGGTCGACGGTCTGGGGGGTCGACCTCGTCTCGGCGATGCTGGTCCGGGGCCGAGCGCGCTGGCGATCGGATCCGGAGCACGTCGCCGCGGTCCAGGGGGACAGCGAGCGCTTGCCCTTCGCAACCGGTTCCTTCGACGTGGTGACGTGCGCCAATAGTTTCCACCACTATCCGCGCCAGGAAGTTGCCGTCGCCGAGATGCACCGGGTGCTCAAACCCGGCGGGCGGCTGTTCCTTGTCGACGGCTGTCGCGATGGCCTTTGGGGATGGTTCATCTACGACGTCTGTGTCGCCGGCGTGGAGGGGGACGTTCTGCACGCCTCGGCCCGCAGGATTCGCAACCTGTTCGGCCAGGCTGGGTTCGTCGAGATGAGCCAGAAGGTCTATCACGGCCTGGCCCCTTTCCTTCTGACTGAAGGAGTGGCCCACTCGCACCGGACGCCAAGGCTTCGCTCGAACGCGGCGAGCATCGCGGCTTCCCGGAAAGGAAGCGAGCTCTTGTGAAGATGCTAGTCGCCGCGGTGCAGATGCCGGCTGAGTTGTCAAAGGTCGCCGCGAACCTCGAGCGTGCGGACGCTCTTCTGAGCGAAGCGAGTCATGCGGGCGCCGAGTTGGCGGTCTTGCCCGAGATGTTCAACACGGGCTACGGTCTGCTCCCCGATTTCGGGCACATCGCCGAGGGTACCGACGGGCCGACGCTACGGCACCTGTGTCATCGCAGCCGCCAATGGCGAATGGGGATCGTAGCCGGGTTCGTCGAACGCGGTGACGGTCACCTCTACGACGCGGTGGCGCTGTGCCTACCCGATGACTCGATCCAGATCTACCGCAAGAGGCACCTGGTCTTCTGGGAGCGATTCCGCTTCCATCCGGGGCGATCCCCGCTGATTGTCCCAACACCGTGGGGACGGATCGGCTTGGCCATCTGTGCTGACATGATTTATCGCAATGTCTGGGATGGCTACCGCGGCCAGATCGATCTGGGGGTGATCGCCTCCGCGTGGCCCGAGTTCGCCTGTCGTCTCAGCGGACGCAAGCACTGGCTGTTCGGTCGCCTCGGGCCCTTGTCGGCCGAGATCCCAGTCAAGGTCGCACGCGACCTGGGCGTTCCGGTCATCTGCGTCAATCAATGCGGCCCGACCCGCACGACGATCCCGATGCTCGGTCTGGGGCTGACTCAGCAGATCGAGGATCGATTCGCCGGGCGCAGCAGCATCTGCGACGGGCGACGTACGCCGCCGGTCGTCGCCGGGGTCGAGGCGCAGCTCGTCCTCTCCGAAGTCACCCTCCACAATCTCCGAGGGCAACGCTCATGCCGTTCTATGTCAACGTCGGTTCCCGCGGCATCCTCTTCCACGTCGGAATGATCTGGACCGACGTGTTGGGCTCGCTGGCCTACCGCTGGGCGAACCGCCATCACCCCGCGATCCGAGCAGTGACCAAAGACCGTGCAATCAAAGGCGAGCTCAAGCGGATCCGCAGAGCATGTGTGGAACTGGGCGCCGAGCAAGAGATGACCGAGCTCGTACTGGCATCGCACCGCCACGATCGGACCCTCCTGGACGTCATGGTGGCCAATGGAGACGACCTGCGCGGCTACGTGCAGTGCAAGCTGGCAATTTGGGAGGCCATCTTCAACGAAAACGAGGAGCGCGCGTTTTGCTCGCATCGCGAGGCGGTCGGCGCGATAACCGCGAGCACGCTGGTCGGGGCCGGGAGCGCCGGTGCGTTCGATCGTGCGGCGGCCGAAGTCGAGAACAAGATGGGCACGGTCGTGCACGACGACTGAGCGGCAACTGCTGATCGGTGGAATTCCCAGTGATGCGGATTCTGTTCTTACGATCGTTGGTGATTCGCCGGCCGGTCTGGGTAGTCGTGTTCTGGGTCGCGGCTGCCGGGGCGATGGGCTTCTTCGCTCCCAATCTGACGAGACTCGCGGCCCAGAGTCACGCGAATTTGCTGGGGGAGGATGCCGAGAGCGAGGCCGCGGGCGAGGCGCTACGCACGGCGTGGCCGGACCAGGCCTATGAGTCGCTCGTGGTCACCGCCGTCCACCGCTCTGGCGGACTGGCGACGGTCGACCTCGGCTATGTGACGCGTCTGGCCAAGCGGTTCGAGAGCGTCGATCGGCCGAAGGCGATACTTCGCGTGCTCGGGCCCGCCTCTCCGCCGGAGGTCGCCGGCCGGCTGATCAGCGAGGACAGGACGGTTACGCTTGTTGCCGTGCCTCTGTCCACTTCGTTCGTCGCCCCGGCGACTCGCGAGGCGATCGCCTGGCTACAGTCGCAGACCCGAGCAGCCGAGCTCGAGCTGCCCGAAGGGCTGGAGGTGCGCTGGACGGGCGATGCCCTCATCGGGCGCGACTACATGAGCAACGTCCAGATCTCTCTTCATCGCGCAGCGGTCGCCACCGTCGTGTTGCTACTCGGCGTCCTGTTCGTCGTCTACCACTCCGTCTGGCTGGCCGTAATCCCCATGGCGACAATCGGGATCAGCCTGGTGATCTCTCGAAGCGTCCTGGCGTGGATGACCCTCGCCGGGTGGAGGGTCTCGCCGCTCGTTGAGTTGTTCCTGGTCGCTCTCCTTTTTGGGTGTGGGACAGATTTCTGTCTGTTCGTCTCGTGGCGTATTGGCGAGCATTGGCGTGACGGCGACGCCGCCCGCGCGATGGGGGTCGCGCTGGAACGGTCGTCGTCAACACTTTTGACCAGCGCCGGGACGGTGATCGTCGGGCTCTCGCTGATGGGGACGACGCGGTTCAAGCTGCTCTCGACCACCGGACCGAGCGTCGCGATCGGGCTGGCGATCACCCTGGTAGTGAGCCTGACGCTGATGCCTGCGCTGGTGGTCATCCTAGCCAGATTCGTACCTCGCGCCTTCACGGGTCTGACGGCGCCACCGTCGGGATGGTGGGAACGTATCTCCGGCGCGGCGCTGAGGAGGCCGATCGTGAGCTGGTTGGCGACGGTCGTGATCATGGCCCCCCTGGTGGTCCTGGGTCTCCGATCGAGTTTCGTCCAGGACGTGATGACCGAGATGCCCAGTGACATGACCTCGGTGAAGAATCTCCGGTGGCTTGGCACCAAGTTCGATGCGGGTTCGCTGGCGCCGCTGACGGTCGTGCTGGATTCGGACTCCGACTTGAAAAGCTCAGAGGGCCTGGCGCTCATCGATGACGTCAGCCGGTTTCTGGCTCGTCAGCGACGGATCCTTGAAGTTCGCTCTGCGACTCAGCCGCTCGGGAGCACTGCGCCGCTGGATGCCGCGCGACTGTCGGAGCGGCTCCGCGCGGTAAGCAAGGCACAATCGCTGATGGAGTCGGGGTCGCGCCGGCTGGAGAATGGGTTGAACGAGGGGACTGCCAAACTCCGCGCGGTGCTGTGGCTCGAAGAGCGGACCGGGATACCGCTAACCGGGTCGCCGGACACAACCCGAGGGGCGCTCGCGTCGAGCCTGCGGCAGGCTTGGGGAGTCCTGCTGGCCGGGCGTGGGAAGTCGCCCAAAGCGAAGGGGACGGCGCCGTCGAACGACCCGCGCAACGTGCTCGTCGACGAGTTGACGCGCGCTGCCGACGGTGCGGGGCGGATCGCGGTAGGCGCCGCTCAAGCTCGACGGGAAGTTTCGTCAATCCTCGAGAATCCCGTGGGACGCCGCGCATTGAACCGGCTCATGATCAACGAGCAGACCGTCCGCGATCATCCCGAGCTGCGCCGGAGCCTGGGTGCCTATATCACGCCGGACGGCCACCGCTCCCGGATCGACGTGACCCAGGCCGACCGGATCTACTCGGCCGCCGCCATGGACCAAGTGGAGACGCTCCGCCGCCGTACCGACGAATTCCTCGGTGACTTCGAGGGCCTCCAGGTGACCGCCACGATCGCCGGCGAGAACTCCGAGTCGGCTGACATCAGAGCCCTGATCCGATCGGACCAGATTCAGAGCTGGTATGTTGTACCACTCGGTGTCTTCATGGTCCTGCTCCTGACCCTCCGCGACCCGATGGCCAGCCTCAATCTGGTCGCCACCATGGTCTTGACTTATGCGTTCGCCCTGGGGGCGACCCATTTGCTATTCGTCACAGTCCTTGGCGCCGCCGGGATCGACTGGAAGGTGCCGTATTTCCTGTTCGTCCTCCTCGTGGCCGTCGGCGTTGATTACAACGTGTTCCTGATGGCCCGCCTCCGCGAGGAGTCGCGCCGCTGCGAGCTCCGGGGGGCGATGATCCGCGCGGTCGGGCACACAGGCGGGCTGATCACTTCGGCCGCGGCGATTACCGCTTGTAGCTTCGCGTCGTTCTTGTTCAGCCCGCTGGGCTCCCTCCGACAGCTTGGATTCGCGCTCGTTGTCGGAATCACGATCGACGCACTGATCGTCCGCCCTCTACTGGTCCCGTGTGGTCACTGGCTGATGAAGCGCCCCGGCGAGTGGCTTAAGCGGTCAATCCCCGCGACGGCCACGCCCGCGCTCGCCGCTTGCCCGGGGCTCGAACCCACGGCGATGCCGCCTGTGTCTCACGCCGACCATTGACCGACGCAGGATCAGCCGCGGGCGAAGAAAGTTCCATCGGAAGTGCGGCTGCACAATCTCGGGTGGTCCGCAGGTAAGTCAAAAAGCCGATCATTCCGGTCACGATTCTCAACATTCGATCTGGGGATTTTCATGTGAGAAGAAGAAAAATTCCCCTTGCTATTTACGCTCCAAATAGGACAATAGCAACTGGATAGTCTGTATGAGCGAGCAGGCAAATCCCACCAAGACATGAGCGGATTTCGTCGGACGACTAGATAAAGGGCACTTCGGCTTCGCCGGGGGGCCTGTTGACGAGTAAGCCGGCGTGGTCGAATACCCCAGGGTGTTCCACCACGCCGGTTTTTTTGTTTGCGTCGGCGACGGGTGATGACACTCACGAGGGACGATCCGATGGACAAATCCGATTCGACCGACGAATCCCGACACCGGGATGCCGAGCATTCAGAGACGGGTGAGCTTCCTCACGAGGCCCACGCGCCGATCACCATCGACACCGCTGATCCGGTCATTGACGAGGTGGTCGAGCACCCGTCGGACCGGAAGCTACACCCGGACGCCACCATCAGCGTCGAGACGACCGAGGTGAGCGAGTCGGACCTGCTCGCCGCCACGGGAGTCCGGACGGTCTTCGCTGACAAGAAACAGGGCAATTCACAACGCCGCCCTCAGGATCAAAACGGCCAAAGTAAGAATCGAGGCGGTCAGCAGGCTCGCCAACATGGCGCACATCGAGTGCAGGATCAACAAGACCTTGGCGAAGACGGATCTCGGCAACAGCAGCCTTCGAGGATGAAAAACCTTCTGATCACGGCTGGCGTTGCCTTGGTCTGCGGTGTGATTGGCGCGATGGGCTACTGCGTACTTTTTCGGCCCGGAGTCCAGGGGCCCCGGGTCGGAAGGGTCCCAGGGCAAGAGCGACTCGCGCTCGAAGAAGGAGTCGGGCTCGAAAGGGAAGTCCGGCGGTGGGGAAGGTAAGCAGTCGGGCAAGGAGTCGGAAGCCCAGGCGTCGACCACGAACTCGATCCCCGGCGTCTCGTCGTCCAAGGATGGGGATATGCTCAAGCAGCAGATCAAAGAATTGTCGCAGCGGGTCGACCACTTGCGCGAACGGGTGGACGGCGTGACCCAGCCCACGGACGCGACGCCTCTGGCGCTGCGAAGAATGCAGATCAAGATAAGCGAGTTGACTCATGCGATGGCCGACGTCGCCGCGCTGCCGGCGGCGTACCGGCAATACGACAATCGACTGAAGACCGTTAGCGACGAACTCCAGACCCTGCGGGAACGCATTGACGCGGCGCAAGCTGACTCGATTGGCGGCCGGATCCCCGTTCTCGCCCCTCCAGCCGGGATCGCCGCGCCCACCTCTTCGCCGTGCGGTAGCAAAGCAAGCAGCCCGAAAGACCAAGGGCCGAGCCGGCCCGAACAATAATACCGGGGTTGGGCAGCAGACAGGGAGTGTGGACTGTGAATCCGACCGACTTCGCCATGAGGCGCCCGATCACGATCATGATGCTGGTCGTGGCCCTGATCAGCGGCGGCCTTCTGGGCTTCACCAGGATGCGGGTGGATATCTTCCCGTCGCTGAACGTCCCGAAGATTTACGTCTTCCTCGATTACATCGGCATGAGCCCCGACCAGATGGAGGGCTTCATCGTCAATGAGCTCGAGTTGTATTTCCAGTACGTTGATGGCATCAAGGATATCGATACGCGGAACATCCAGCAGGTGGCCTTGTGCGAGCTCTCGTTCTTCCCCGGCACCGACATGGGCCAGGCGATGGCCCAGGTCGTGGCGATGTCCGACCGGGCGATGTCGTGGATGCCCAAGGGGACCTTGCCGCCGATGATCATGCGGATGGACTCCGGCAGCGTCCCGGTCGGCTACCTGGTGTTCGAGAGCGACGTCACCTCGCTGGGGGCGATGGGGGACCTGGCCAATAATGTCATCCGGCCGCTGGTGCAAAAGAACGTCCCCGGCACGGTGGCGATCTCGCCGTTCGGCCCGAACATGCGGTCGATCGTCGTCAACGTCGACCCGCACAAGCTCCTGGACTACAACCTGACGCCGCAGCAGGTCATTGATGCCCTGGCGACGGGGAACACCGTCATCCCCGCGGGGAACGTCTACATCAACGACTCGATGCCGATGGTCGCCAACAACGCGACGGTGGTCGACATCCAGAAGCTGGGCGATATTCCGCTCCGGCTGGAGAGGAACGTCTACCTCCGCGACGTGGCGACCATCCAGGACTACGTCGACATCACGTATGGATACGCGCTCGTTAACGGCAAGAACGCGGTCTATCTGCCGGTCATCAAGAAAGACACGGGATCGACGTTGACCGTGGTGGCCGACGTCCACAAGTCGATGAAGATGTTCCGCGACGCCGTCCCCAAGGACGTCTCGATCAACTTCGAGTTCGACGAGTCGCCCGCCGTGGTGGCGGCCGTCGAGAGCGTGGCTACAGAAGGTTTGATTGGCGCGGGCTTGACCGGACTCATGATCCTCCTGTTCCTCGGCGACTTGAGGAGCATGCTCGTCGTCGTGGCCACCATCCCGCTCGCGCTCATGGGGTCGTTCGTCGGACTCTGGCTGACGGGCAACACGATCAACATCATGTCGCTGGGCGGCATGGCGCTGTCGATCGGCATCCTCGTCGATATGTCGACGGTGAACATCGAGAACTTGCATGTGCAGATGGGGCAAACGCCAAAGATCGCCAGGGCGGTGCTGGGCGCGGCCAACGCCACGGCCGTGCCGATCCTGCTGGCACTATTATGCATCCTGTCCGTATTCACCCCGGCGCTCATCATGAAGGACCCGCTCCGCTCGCTGTTCATGCCACTGACACTGGCGGTCGGGTTCGCCATGATCTCGGCGTATCTGCTCACGATCATGTTGGTACCGATCCTGTGCGTGCACATGGTCAAGAACAAGGGGCATGGCAAGAAGCGCGGGCTGTTCGATCGGTTTCTCGATGTTTATACCAAGGTTGTGACCTGGCTCGTTCGCCTGCGCTGGCTTGTGGTGCCGGGATATCTCGGGGCGTGCGGCCTGGTCCTCTGGCTGGTCGGGTTGCAGGTTGGCACCGAGCTGTTCCCGCAGATCGATTCGGGGGAATTCGTGCTGCGGTTCCGGCCGCCGCCCGGCTCGAACTTCGAGTTGACGCGGCAGATGGCGATCAAGTGCTTGGAGGAGATCGAGCGCGAGGCAACGCCCGAGCATATGAAGATCACGATGGGCTACGTCGGCCAGGTCGCTACGAACTTCGGCATCGACAACATGGTCCTCTTCATGCGCGGGCCCGACGACGGCCAGTTGCGGATCGCGCTCACCGAGGACAGCGGGATCAAGCTCGACCAGTTCCGCGAGCGGCTGCGCAAGGTCCTGCCCGAGCGGGTGATTCCCTGGCTGGCCAAGCGGCTCGAGCAGGGTGGCCTGGCCGAGGAGGAGGCGGAGAAGCAAGCGAAGTTGTCGACCTTCGGTTTCGAGCCGGGCGATATGGTGACCAAGGTCATGAGCTTCGGCTCGCTGACGCCGATCGCGGTCCGGATTGTCGGCACCGATCTGAAGCTGGTGCGGCAGCACGCGGAAAAGATCGCGACCAACATGAGGCGCATCCCGTTCCTCCGCGACGTCGAGTTCGTGCAGTCGCTCGACTACCCGACGGTCGAGGTCACCATCGACCGCGAAAAGGCGGGGCTCTCCGGAGCCAAGGTCTCGGACGTGGCCCATGCCATCGTCATGGCGACGGCGTCGACCCGCTTCGCCTCGCTCAACTACTGGATCGACGAGAAGACGGGCTTCGACTACCTGGTGCAGCTCCAGATACCGCCGTTGCGGATCGACAAACCGGAAGGCATCGAGACCTTGCCGCTGGAATCGATCAACCCGCTGGTCAACCTGATGATCCGCGACGTGGCGACGGTCCAGAGGGGCGTGCGGCCCGGCGAGATCGACCGCGACATGTCACAGCGCTACCTGACGCTGACCGCGAATGTCGAGGGCGAGGACATGGGCCGGGCGTCGCGGCAGGTCGCCCAGGCGCTCGCCGCCGTCGGTGATCCGCCCCGCGGCGTGCGGGTCGAGACCATGGGCCAGCTCCCGCCGATGGACGAGATGTTCGAGTCGCTCGGGATCGGGCTGGGGGTCGCTGTGTTCGTGATCCTCGTGCTCTTGACCGCCTATTTCCAGTCGCTGCGCCTGGCCCTGATATCGATCAGCGCCGTGCCGGGAGTCTTGGCCGGCATCGCGATCATCCTCTACGTGACCAACACCTCTCTGAACATCGAGTCGTTCATGGGCGCGATCATGAGCCTGGGCGTCTCGGTCTCGAACTCGGTCATGCTCGTGGCTTTTACCAACGATCACTGGAAGGCCGGAAAGACGTCAGCGGAGGCGGCGGTGCTCGGTGCCAGCGAGCGTATGCGGCCGATCTTGATGACGGCCTGCGCGATGACCACAGGCATGGTGCCGATGGCGCTGGCCCTGGAGCGAGGGAGCCAGATGCAGGCCCCGCTTGGCCGCGCGGTGATCGGCGGGCTGGTGATGTCGACGGTGGCCACCTTGCTAATCGTCCCGTCAATCTTTGCGATCGTGATCGGCAAGAAGAAGGCCGTCTCGTCGTCGATTCATCCGGACGATCCCGACAGCGAGCACTTCGTCCCGCCGGCCGCCGCCGACGAGAGCACGTCCGACGAAGAAGACGCTTCCGATTCGGCCTCGTCTCAGCCGCAAACGGACGAACACCGCCAGTCCCCTGATGGCGGACATGCGCCGGGGCCCGCACCTTTCTCGCCCGGAGGTCCTTGATGCGCCGTGTTCTTTCGGCCACGATTTCGGATCGCGCCGCCGTCGGCCGCCGCTGGTGCTCTGGCTCATGGCCGTCCTCGCGGCGTCGGGCTGCCGCCACGAGCCCGCGATCGAATTCACAAGCAACACGAAGCCCCCGACGTTGCGGCTGATCCAGCCGCGGGCCCGGAACATCGTGCGGGTGGTGGGCCAGCCCAGCTTCATCGAGAGCTACGAGCGCACGTCGATCTATCCCAAGCCGACCGCCTACATCCAGAAATGGATCGTCGACATCGGCGACAAGGTGAAGAAAAGCGACGTGCTCGCCACCCTCTTCGCGCCCGAGCTGGTCGAGCAGCTCGGGACGAAGAAGGCGGCCGTCGTGCTCGACCGGCGGCGGATCGCGCTGGCCAAAGAGGCAGTCGAGGTGGCCAAGGCCGATGTCGAGGCGGCCGAGGCGCGCCTTGCAGAGGCCGAGGCGATCCTGGACAAGTACGAGGCCGAGGTTGACCGCTGGGACACGGAGGTCAATCGGCTAGAGCGCCAGGTCGCCCGGGTCGTGATCAATCCCCTGGTCCTCTTCGAGTCGACCAATCAGCTCAAGTCGAGCATCGCGGCGCTCGACAAGGCGAAGGCGACCATCAAGAGGGCGAAGGCGGAACTGCTCGGCGCGCGGGCCAGGCTCGAAAAGTCCCAGGTGGACGTCAGGGTCGCCGAAGCCACCCTGAAGGTGGCCGAGAGCGAGGAAAGATATGCAAAGGCCTGGGTGGACTATCTCACGCTCAACGCCCCCTTCCCCGGCGTGATCTCGGCCCGCAACGCCAACACGTTCGACTTTGTCCAACCCACCACCGGCGATCCCACGGCCTACTACCTCTCCCCCGACGTCTCGCCCAGCGGCGCCGCCGCGCCCATTTACGTGGTCGACCGTCTCGACATCGTCCGGATCTTTCTCGATATCCCGGAACGGGACGCCAACTTCGTGAAGATCGGGACAAAGGCGAGCGTGCTTGCCCGGGCGTTTCGCGACACGGAGCTGCCGGCCACCGTCACGCGAACCGCCTGGGCGCTGAACATGAAGAGCCGCACGCTCCGCGCCGAGGTCGACCTTAGCAACCCTGAGAGCCAGCTCTTACCCGGGATGTACGCCTACGTCAAGGTGATCATTGAGCGTCCGGACGTCCAGGCGCTGCCGCTCAAGGCACTCGTCCATAGCGGCGAGCAGACCTTCTGCTGGCTCTACGAGAGCGGCAAGGCAGTGCGGACCGAAGTCGAGACGGGCGTCAGCGACGACAAGTGGATCGAGGTCACCAATCGCCGGCCCCCGGTTCCCCCGGAGGCACCCAGCGACTCGGTACCCTGGACACCGATCGACGGCACGGAACAGGTGATCTCGGCGATCTGTCAGGCCTCGCCGATGGTGCCACAGTGCGGGTCACCCCGGCAACGGCTGAGACGAGAATTGCGAGCGAGGTGCCCGCCCCCGATCTGAAGCCAAACACGCGCCGGTTGCTGGGCGATGCCCGGCTTCCGGACACTTCGCGCCCGGCAAGGCGCCGACCTTGATGGGGGTCAGTGATGGATCAAATCAACTTGTCCGCCCTGGCGGCTCGACCGTGGCATTTCCGCCGGACAATGGTCCGGCTTCTGTTCTTTCCGCTGGCCGCCCTGGCGGCGCCAGGGTGCCACCACGAGGAGAACCACTATAAGAGCGTCGGAAATCCTCCAACCGTGCGGCTGGTCCAGCCGCAGGTCCGGGACATCGTCCGGGTCGTCGGGCAGCCCAGCTTCACCCAGAGCTACGAGCGCTCGAGTGTCTATCCGAAAATGAACGCTTACATCCTGAATTGGATCGTCGACATCGGTGACAAGGTTAAGAAAGGCGATGCGCTCGCCAACCTCTTCGTGCCCGAGCTGGTTGAGGACCACGGTACGAAGAAGGCGACGGTCGTGCTCGACCAGGAGCGGATCGCGCTGGCCAAGGCGGTCGTAAAAGTGGCCGCGACCGACGTCATGGCGGCCGAGGCGCGGCTCGAGGAGGCCCGCGCGGAACTCGCCGGCTACCAGGCCGAGGCCGAACGCTGGGACTCGGAGACCAAGCGGCTCGACAAGGAGCTCAAGAGGGGCGTGGTCAATCCCCAGGATGTCCTCCAGACCACCAACCGGTGGAAGGCGTGCGTCGCATTCCGCGACGCGGCAGCGGCGAACGTCCTGAAGTCCGACGCAGAACTGCTATCCCGGCGGGCCGCGCTATCTCAGGCCAAGGTCGACGTCACGGTCGCCGAAGCTGACCTGAAAGTCGCCGAGAGCGAGGAGAAGCGGCTCCAGGCCTGGGTGGACTACCTCGTACTGCCCGCGCCCTTTGACGGCGTCATCGTGGCCCGCAACGCCAATACCTTCGATTTCGTGTTGCCCACCACGGGCGACCCCTCGGCCCACCGCCGGGGTCCCTACCTTTCGCCTGGCGGCGCCGCTGCGCCGATCTACGTGGTCGACCGCATCGACATCGTCCGAATCTTCGTCGACATCCCTGAGCATTACGCCAATTACGTCCACATTGGCTCCAAGGCCACCGTGCTCGTCAGGGCATTCGGCGACCATCCGATCCCCGGTACCGTCACGCGCACCTCGTGGGCACTAGACATCCAGAGCCGCACCCTCCGCGCCGAGATCGACCTGCTCAACCCCGAAAGCCAGCTCTTACCTGGGATGTACGCTTACGGCAAGGTGACCATCGAGCGGCCCGGCGTGTGGGCCCTGCCGGTGTCGGCGCTCATGCACCTCGGCGACAAGACTGTATTGCAGGTCGGCGACAGGTCGTTCTGCTGGATGTACGAGAACGGCCACGCGAAACGGATCGAGGTGGAGACCGGGGTGAGCGACGGAGAGTGGATCGAGGTCACCAATCGCCGCGCTCCAGTCTCCAACGCGGCGTCCACCGGCGATAAGCCCTGGACGCGGATCGACGGCACGGAGCAAATGATCCTGGGCAACCTGTCGATCCTCACTGAAGGTGGTCCCGTGACGGAAGCGAAAGCGATCACCAAGACCAACGAAAAGGAGTTGTCGCAGAATTAGCTGGTCATCTTGGTTTAACATTTACGGGCAGGATCACCGCGACCCACTTTCAAGTCAGGTGAATTCGCTTGGCGTACAATCGTGTGGAGACTTTGAAGTGACCCCCTGCTGACCTTCACGGGCGCCCAACCGGACAATAATTGCCATCAGAGGGAACGATCATGAGCCAGGCAGAAACTGCGGTTGTTTCCAGCGTCGTGGCGGTTTATCCCGACCACGTTGCGGCCGAGCGCGCGGTGCGGCAGCTCCACGTGGCCGGGTTCGCGCTCGACAAACTCTCGATTGTGGGCCGCGGCTCTGAGGTGACCGAGGAGCCGTGCGGCTTCGTCAGCCGCGGCGACTATGTCAAGGCCGGGGCGGAGAGCGGGTCGTTGTTCGGGGGGCTGTCCGGCCTGTGCATTGGAGCGGGATTCCTCGTGCTGCCCGGACTCGGCCTCGTCGTGGTCGCCGGTCCGATCGCGGCGGCGCTTTTGGCGGGCATCGAAGGGGCGCTGGCGGGAACCGCTCTCGGCAGCCTGGCGGGCGCGCTCGTCGGCTGGGGTGTTCCGAAGGACCGGGCGATCAAATATGAGAATCACGTCAAGGGGGGCAAGTTTCTCATCGTCGTCCGGTCCGTGCCGGAGGTCGTCGCCCGCGCCCACAGCCTGCTCGCCGCCCATGGGCCGGACCACATCGATGTCTACGAGCCACCGGCGTCTTGAGTCCTGACCCTGCCGCTCAAGACCCCAGCGGTTTTGCACGAGCGTGCCCGTTCGTATTTCCGTCCGGGTTCCGCCGCGCGTTCGTGATCGGGCAGAGGTCTCTCATCACGGTCCCTTTCCCTGGTGCGCTGAGTAAACGTCGTGGATCAGACCGGCGCGAACGCCGGGCACCTTGTTGGCGGCGACCGACGCCCCCACGCCACTCCCGCAGAAGGCCAGGCCCCGTTCGACTTCCTCCTTTGCCACCGACTGTGCCAGGGGTACAACGTAATCGGGGTAGTCATCCCCGGGCGTCAGGACGCGTGCGCCGAAATCGACCACTTCATGCCCGCCGGTCCGAAGGGCCTCAGCTATTTCCGCCTTGAGCGCAAACCCTCCATGGTCCGCGGCGATTCCCACGCGCATCACGGTTTCTCCTTGACTTGGCGGAGCACGTCATGCGCGTGCTCGCAGACATTCTCCACGGTGAAGCCGTAGTGCTGCATCACGACCGGCCCAGGGGCCGATGCCCCGAAGGTGTCCACCCCGATCACCGCGATCTGGGGACCGACATAGGAATTCCAGCCGAGTGACGCGCCGGCCTCGATGGCCAGGAGGGGCACGCCCGGGAGCAAGACCTTGTTCCGATAGTTTTCCGACTGTATTGAGAAGAGGTCGGTGCTGGGCAGACTCACCACCCTGGCCTGGACGCTCTCGGTTGCCAACCGATCACGGCTCTCCAGCGCCAGATGCACTTCCGAGCCGGTCGCGATCAGAATGATGTCGGGTTGCGAAGCGGTCGGAGAGTCCGCGAGGACATAGCCACCCACCGGCACTCCCGCGCGTACGCCCGGATAGCGGGCCAGGTCGAGCACGGGGAGTCCCTGTCGCGTCAATACCAGGGCGACTGGACCTTCTCTGTGTTCGATGGCGATACGCCAGGCGGCAACGGTTTCGTTGGCATCCGCGGGCCGGATGACAACCATGCCGGGGATGGATCTCAATCCCAGCAATTGTTCGACCGGCTGATGGGTCGGGCCGTCTTCTCCCATGGCGATACTGTCGTGCGTGAAGACATAGATCACCGGCAGGCCGTTCATGGCCGCCAGGCGCATCGGCGGACGCATGTAGTCGCTGAAGACCAGGAACGTCGCTCCATAGGTGATGAGGCCGCGGTGCAGCGCCATGCCGTTCAAGATGGCGCCCATGGCGTGCTCCCGGATGCCGAAGTGCATGTTGCGCCCCGCCCGGTTCTCAGGCTCGAAGTTCCCGGCCCCGTCCATGTGCGTGTGGGTGCTCGGAGCAAGATCGGCCGAGCCTCCGATCAGCTCGGGCAGCCGAGGGCCCAGCACGGCGATCGTCTTTCCCGAAGCGATGCGGGTTGCCATCGGGCCGTCCGCCGCGGCGAATGTCGGAAGGTCGGCATCCCATCCCTTGGGAAACTGCCGCAGGGTGACCCGCTCAAATTCCGCGGCCAGCTCAGGGTTTTCCTCCGCATACTCCGCGAGACGCAACTCCCATTCCGCCTGCGCGGTGCTTCCCCGCGCGACCGCTTCTCGGAAATGCTCCAGGGCCGCCTCGGGAATATAAAAGGGCGGTTCCACCGGCCAGCCCAGCCCCTCCTTAGTCAGACGGACCTCCTCCAAACCGAGCGGCTCGCCGTGGGCGGCCGCAGTGTCCTGCTTGTGGGGACTGCCGAAGCCGATGTGGGTGCGAACTTGAATCAACGAAGGCCGGCGTTTCTCTGCCCGGGCGGCCTCGATCGCTGCGGCGACGGCGTCGACGTCGTTGCTGTCTTCGATCCGCCGGACGTGCCAGCCCAGCGCGGCGAAACGGGCCATCCGGTCTTCGGTAAAGGCCAGCGCGGTGCTGCCTTCGATCGTGATGTGGTTATCGGCATAGAGGACGATCAGCTTGCCCAGTTGCAGGTGACCGGCCTCTGATCCGGCCTCGGAAGAGATGCCTTCCTCCAGGTCGCCGTCGCTGGCCAGAACGTAGGTGTAGTGGTCCACGATCTGGTGACCGGGTCGGTTGAAGCGCGCTGCGAGGGCTACCTCGGCGATGGCCATGCCGACGGCGTTGGCCAGGCCTTGCCCCAGGGGACCGGTGGTGGCCTCGACCCCTTCGGTCTTGCCGTATTCCGGATGGCCTGGGGTGCGGCTTCCCCACTGGCGGAACCTCTTGAGTTCCTCCAGCGGCAAGTCGTAGCCCGTGACATGAAGCAGAGCGTACAAAAGCGCGCATCCATGGCCGGCCGAGAGCACAAAGCGGTCGCGGTCGGGCCAGATCGGATCGCACGGGTTGAACTTGAGAAAGCGGTCCCAGAGCGCGTAGGCCATGGCCGCCGAACCCAGAGGCAGACCGGGGTGCCCCGACTTGGCCTTCTGCACGGCGTCCACGGCCAGGAAGCGCAGTGTGTTGACACAGAGTTCGTCCAGTTCAGGCGGAGCGATGGTGGCTGAGTGTGTCATGATGTCGATGAACCTCTCCTGATCGTGATCGGGACCTTGCGACGTCCCTTTCGTTCCGATTGACCGTGGCTGTGAAGCGAGCGCTTGGATTGCGTCGGATCGGCGAGCGCCCCTGGCGGCAGGAGTTCCGGCACGTCCAACCGCGCCGCTCCGATGCGGTTGTCGGCCATCCCGTAATAGACGTCAAATCGGTCCGGCAAACCGAGATCGTCGCGCCGGTCGATGGCCGTAGGAAAGACGACGTTGGCTACGGTGCCGATACGTTCCTGCGGTAAGCTTGGAGTCAGCACCGGCTCCGGCGAACGATAACGGATCTGTCGAGGATGCTCGTCGGAGAGCACCAGCACGCCGGCGGAGTAACACAACCTGTGGGCGGACGCGCTCGGGCCTGCCAGTTCGTGGACGCCGTGGTAAACGACCAGCCATCCGTGCCGGGTCAAAATCGGAGGAGTGCCGCCGCCGATCTTGAGCCGTTCCCACGGCGCCACCGGGCTGGCTAGCCGGTTATGCAAGGTGAAGTGGCAGAGGTGATAGGGCTCATCACCAACCGCGCCCAGTGGACAGTAGGAAATCCAGATGCTCTCTCGCTGAAGATCCACCACGCGGGACGCCGATTCGCTCACCGTCTCCTCAGGACGAGTGCCGGGAAAGAGTGGCCGGTGGAGGATGGCCATCGCCGGTTGCCCTGTAGGATCGGGAATCGCGACGGGAAAGATGCTGGCATCTTTGTTGTCCACGCCGTCGAACTCGATGCCCTCATACGGGCGGAAGGTCGCCAGGCCCAAACGCTGCCAGTGAAACAGGTCCTCCGAGAGGGCCAGGGCGATCCGTGGGCCTTCGGGCGAAAGCGCCGTGTAGGTCATCACATAGCGTTTGAGGTCTTCGCCAAAAGTAATCCGCGGGTCCTCGCAGCCTCCGCTGCCGTCAGGCCGCAGTTCATAATCCGTTTCTGGCTCCAGTGCGATACCAAGCCGCTCAACGTCCACCGGGTCGCCGGCCTCATTGAACTTCACTCGTGCGATGCCGATGCGCGAGTAGTTTCCCTGCGCGACCAGACGCGGGAAGAGGTAGAAGTGGCCATCAGGACAGCGAACCCCGGCCGGGTTCAACACCCCTTCGACCTCGAATGGATTGCCCGGCTCCGGCTCCATCACCATCCCCAGACGCTTCATTTGAAATCCTGCCATCGTCTCTCCTTGCAAGGCCACGCCTGCCAGACTCAACCGAGACAAGCGATGATTGTTTCGATCACGCGTTTCGTCTCATGCGGGTCTCTGACTCGAATCGAAACGACGCCGGCTTGCTCGGCCGGATAGTCGTTGCCGCCGGGAAACAACGCATCGCCGACAAAGATCATCTCTTCAATCGCGATGCCCAGAACGTCTCGTAACTTTCTGATCCCATAGGCTTTGTCGATACCCGGCTTCGTGACATCAATGGACGTCGAGCCGCCCAATCGGACGGAAAACTCGGGAATCGACGCGTCCAGGATGGTTTTCATCTTCTTGCGCTTGGTGAAATCAGGGTCCCATTTCACCTTTTCCTTCAGGGGAGCCTCTTGACCTAATGCGGAAAAGGTGATTTGACTTCCCCGGTCTTCGATGACCTCGCCCCAGACCTTTTTGGTCTGCAGGCCCGATTGCTCGATCGCCTTCTTCAGTGAGCTGATAATCTTCTTTTTCTGATCACTAGTGAAATCTTCCGCATAGATCTTTTTCCACTCTGATTCATATTCGTAAAACTGTGTTCCACAGGTTGGAAGAAGCGAGAGGTTTTTCAATCGTTCATCACTGGTAAGGTGAGACAGCACTTGTTTTTGGAATTGCGGCCAGTTGCCACCGGATATCACAGCGACCTTGATAACACCAAGCAGCTTATTGAGAAGTGTCGCCATCTCAGCATCAATCGATGACTTGCTCTGGGCAAGTGTTCCGTCCAGGTCGAAAACGACGAGCTTTTTCATTTTGTCCTCCGCCGGAACTATTCCGGCAGTGCGACCTCCAGCAAGCTGACTGCATCGCGTGGCCGGTAAAGACATGCGCCGACCTCCGCCGGCAAAAGCACGACGTCGCCGCGTCCGACGGGATAATCGGTGCCGCCGTGCTCCAGCTCCCCTTGGCCGGCGATGCAAACCAGCACTCGCGGCGTGCTCGCCGCGCCGACTGAGAATGGCGATTGTCCGATGTGCCTCCACACCGAGAAATGTTCACACTGAAAGAGCCGCTCGCGCCGTACCGGCGCCGCCGTCTCGAGCACGGGCGCCACCGGACCGATCGCGACCTGATCGAAATCGATGCAGGCAATCGCTCGCTCGACCTGCAAGGGCCGAGGCTTGCCTGTCTTGGGGTCGACCCGATCCCAGTCGTACAGACGAAATGTCACGTCGCTATTTTCCTGCACTTCGAAAACCACCACGTCACGTAGAGAGTGCACGGTCCCAGCGCGGATGAAGACGGCGTCGCCGACCGTCGGCGTGAAGCCTGCCAGCAGGTCCGCCACCGCCCGGTTCTTGAGCGCTAGCTCGAGATCGTCATGGGTAGTGCCTCGCTTCAATCCGGCGTAAATAGTGCTGTCCCTTGCCGCCTCCAGCACAACCCATGCTTCGGTCTTGCCGCTCTCGCCGGCCGGGATATAGTCCGTCTGCCCATCCTGGGGGTGCACCTGAACCGAGAGCTTTTCGTGTGCGTCGAGGAATTTGAGGAGCACGGGGAACCGTCGGAAACGTCCCGCCAGTCTTCCCAGCAACTGGTCCGGCGACTGCTCCATCAGTTGCCGGATGGTCGATCCTTTGAGCGGTCCGGCGGCGACCTTGCTGGAATGGTCATCGCGGTCGCTCAGTAGCCAGGCTTCGCCGATCGGTCCGTCGCCCGGCAGCGGTGCCGTGAGCAGTTCGGCCAGGCGCCGGCCGCCCCAAAGCCGATACTGGTAGATCGGTTCGAATCGCAACGGATACATGGGCACTTTGATCATGTCATGTCTCCGCTTGAAGCCCGGCAGAGCCGCCGGGGGCATTCCTCCGAAGCGATCCCTTTCACGTCAATGGCCATGCTTTTTCGCTGAGTGATACTCTTTGCGAATGTGCTCGATATCCACCGAAGGCGGTGGAAACGTCATCTTGAGCCCTTCCAGATGCTCCACGACGATCCGCGCGACGGCGAGGTTCCTGAACCACTTGTGGTCGGCAGGGATGATAAACCAAGGCGCCTGCTCGGTGCTGCAACGGGAGAGTGCTTCCTCGTAAGCCGCCGTGTAGGCGTCCCAGTAGGTTCGCTCCTTGTAATCGGCCTCGCTGATCTTCCATTGTTTGGCGGGGTCGTCGAGCCGATCCTTGAAGCGCTTCAGTTGTTCCCCTTTGGAAATGTGTAGGTAGAACTTGAGGATATGGGTGTCGTCCTCAATGAGGCCACTCTCGAAAGCGTTGATTCGATCGTAACGGCGGGACCAAATCTCCTTGGGGACCAGATTGTGAACGCGAGCGATCAAGACGTCCTCGTAGTGTGAACGGTTGAAGATGGCCACTTCGCCCCGGGCCGCGCGGCACGGTGGATCCGCCAGAGGAAATCGTGCGCGCGCTCAACGTCGGAAGGCTGCTTGAAACCGACCACTTTACAGCCTTGTGGATTCATCGAGCCCAGGATGTGATTGATCGTTCCGTCCTTGCCTCCCGTGTCGAGCGCTTGCAGGCAGATCAGGAGCGATCGCCGTCCGTCGGCATAGAGCAACTCTTGCAGTTCTCTCAGCCGCTGCTGGTAGTGCTCGATGTCCTTGGCCGCCTCTTTGTGGCCTTCGTGATGGTTCTTGAACCTCGGGTCGATGTTTTCAAGCTTGACGGTGGTGCCGGGCTGCACTCTGAAGCGCTCCACGTAGTTCATTCGCTCCTCCTGTCAGCGCCTGGCGAATGATTCGAAGGTTCCGGTCGAAGCCCGACCGAAACCCTCGGTCACACGGATCTCAGTAAACTACGCACTCACGGCGGCCGGTTGCTCGCCATGGACCGTCGCTGAATGCGCCTCGGTCTGATCGAGCACGTCCTTGGCGCGTTCCACTTCCTCGGGCGTTCCGTGGAGGAGCAAGAGGAGTTTGCCGTTCTTCACGTGGGTTTCGTATTGCACGACGCTGTTCTTCGGAATGCCGGCGCTGTACAGCGCGGCCCCCAAGGCGCTGAACACCGCCCACCACCGCCGCGCTCTCGAGCGCGCCCACGATCCAGGCCACGAGCGGTCCGGCCACGAGCACTGTCCCGATGGGGGGCAACCAGAAAAACGCGGAACCGAACAGAATTCCCCAGAAACCGCCCCAGAACGCCCCCAGCTTGCCCCAGTACTTCATGCGCTCGCCGGTGGTGTAGTAGCCGACGACGTTCTCTTCCGTGTGAACATCCTTGCCGATGATCGACAGCTTCTTCATGTCGAAGCCGCCCCTCTGCAGTTCGCGGATCGCGTCTTCGGCACGGTCGTGGGAGTCGAAGATCGCAACAACGGAGTTCTTGTCTGACATGATCTGATTCCTCAAGTGTGAAAGAGCGAAAAAAAACCGGCGTGGTCGAGGACCCCAGGTCCCCGACCACGCCGGCTTACTCATCGACGGACCGCCCGGAATAACCGGGTTGCCCTTCGTCTAGTCATCCGACAACATTCAAAGTCATGTGCGCGAGCCGACGGGCGCTTGTCCCATGTCGACTCCCGCAGAACACTCATCAGGATACACGTTGCGGCGAGAGAATGCAATTTTATTCCTGCCCGTTCTGGCCGTTCTGACCTTCTGGCCGATGGGATCGGACGACGGGGTTCTAGCTCGGGAATCAACGCATTCTCACTAAAAAAAACCGACGTGGTTGAACACCCTCGGGCATTCGACCACGTCGGCCTACAGGTCAACGAGCCCCCGGGCAGGCTGTGTCGCGCGCTTCATCTCGTCATCCGGCGATTTGCATTCAAGTTTTCACCGGAACCGGCTGCCATTGCCAACCGGCTCCATCACACCTCTCGTAGCCTCGCGCGGATCGGAAGTGAAATGTCTTCCGTATATCCGATCATCGCACACTCACGATTTCACTCGAATTCGGGAGGGTGTCGGCGCCGGACTCACCCGGGACCGACGCAAGCGAGACCTCGACCGCCACGATGGAGATGTCGTCGTGAGCACCCGCAGCGCCGCGCCAGCGCTCGAGCGCGCCGGCCACGGCGGCGACGCTCTCCTGCAGGGGCAGGAACCGGCCCCGGCCGATCGCCTCCAGGAGCCGGGCGTCGCCAAACTGCTTGCCGGCGGGGTCCATCGCCTCGGGGACGCCATCGGAGTAGAGGTACAGGCGGTCTCCCGCCCCCAGGCGGACCGACCGCTCCTCGTAGGCGTCGTCGGCCAGGCCGATCGGGAACCCCTGGCTCTCCAAAATCACCGGATCGGCGCCGGAGGGCAGATGCACCGGGCCGGGGTGCCCGGCGGAGACGTAGCGAAACTCCCCGGTCGCGGCGTTCAGGATCCCGTAGACCATCGTGGCGAACTGCTCGGTCGCCGAGTCGAACGGGAAGAGCCGGTTCAAGCGGGCGGCGACCTCAGCGGGCGGCGTGATGTCGAACCGATCCCGAACGTCTCCATTCCGGATCAGAATCGAGGACGGCTCCGACGGCGGCGAGAGGAGACGGCAGAGCGTCACCGACAGCAGGGCCGACGCGACGCCATGGCCGCTGACGTCCAGGATGTAAAGCCCGACCTTGCCATCGCCGAGCGGGATGACGTTCAGGCCATCGCCGGCCAGTTCGTCGCAGGGCTGGTAGATCCAGGCGAAGTCCGTGCCCGGGACGCGAGGTACCTCGCGGGGTAGGAACGTCTCCTGGATCTTTGCCGCCGCCTTCAGGTCGCGGGACATCCGGCCGTTGGCCTTCGCCAGTCGCGCGTTGGTCTCCTCCAGCTCGATTTGCAGGCGGCGGAGCTTCAGGTGAGTCTCGACACGCGCGTGCAATTCTTCCATTTGAAACGGCTTGGTGATGTAATCCACCCCGCCGATGGCAAACGCCTTCACCTTGTCCAGGTGCTCGTTGAGGGCGCTGATGAAGATGACGGGAATCCCCTTGAGCTTGTCATCGGCTTTGAGGTGTTCGCACACTTCGTAGCCGTTCATCTCCGGCATATTGATGTCCAGCAGGATCAGGTCCGGGGGATCGCGTCCGCGCCGCCAGCAGCGCCAGCTTGCCGCTCGGGAACCGGGCGGACTTTATACCCGCGATCCTTGAGCATGCCGGCCAGCACCTGGAGATTGGCGGAGATGTCGTCCACCACCAAGATGCTGGCGGGTTGCCCGGCGCCACTGTTGAGGCTTCTCCGGATTCAATGGAGGCCCTCCGTGCTGAATAAATCAAGAAGTTTCTGGTATTCGAAGCCTTCGGCCAGGCGGCGCAGCCCCTGAGCAATGCGGGGATCGCGGGCTTCAACCTCCTGGATCTTTGCCAGCAGTTGGTCCAGATCCGCCGTGATGACGGCTTCACGCATCGGGTGGATGAGGTCTTGCGGCCAGCCCGCCAGGGACTCGGGTGTGAGCTCGGCCGCTTCCTCCTGGGCCGCGGCCGTCGGGCTCCTCGGCGTAAACGTACTCCACCCCCACGTGGGCGTGAATCTTCTGGAATAGCTCCACTTCCCTGAACGGCTTGCTGATAAAATCGTCGGCGCCGATCGCCAGCAGCTCCTGGCGGTTTTCGTCCATCGCACTGGCAGTCACAGCGATAATCTTGGGTTCCTCGCCGCCGGCCATGGCCCGGATCCGGCGGATCGCCTCATGGCCGTCCATCACCGGCATGCGGAAATCCATCAGGATCAGATGGGGCCGCCATTCCTCAAACTCCTGGACGGCTTCCGCTCCGTTGGTCGCCAGCCGGATCTCGAAACCGACGGGGGCCAAGAAGCTGCGCCAGCAGCTGGCGGTTATCCTCGACGTCGTCGGCGATCAGCACCCGGCACGTCGCCTGCCCGGGCTGGAGCCTCAGGACATGCCGGGGCTTGTCTTTCGCTTGAACCGCCTGCGCCTCCCCCTCCTTCAAAGGCAGGTGAATCACGAAGACGCTGCCTTTGCCGACCTGGCTGCTCACCGTGATGTCTCCGCCCATCAGGCGAACAAACTCCCGGCTGATCGCCAGGCCCAGCCCCGTACCGGTCCCCGCCTGTTGCCCGGTCTTGGTCTGCTCGAAATGCCGGAACAGCTTGTCTTGGTCGTCTGGCGAAATGCCCGGGCCCGTGTCCTCGATTTCGACCCGGAGAAAAGGTCCCGTCGCGCCCTCGCGGTCCGCGCGCACGCGCAAGCCGATGCCGCCCTGCTCGGTAAACTTGACGGCGTTGCCCAGCACGTTGATGAACACCTGACGCAGCTTGTTGATATCGGTCACGATGTATTGGGGGACATCGCCGATCATCTCCACCGAGAACGATAACTTTTTCTCATCCGTGCGGACGCGGAACATCATCTCCAGGTCTTTGAGCAGGACGGGCAGGTCGAACGTGGAGGGGTTCAGGGTCGTGCGGCCCGCTTCGATCTTGGACATCTCCAGGATGTCGTTGATCAGGGCAAGCAGATGCTCGCCGCTGCGGTTGATGGTTCCCAGGTACTGGCATTGTCGGGGGGTGAGGTCCTGGTCGCGGAGCATCAGCTGGGAGAACCCGAGGATGGCGTTCATGGGGGTGCGGATTTCGTGCGACATGTTGGCCAGGAAGACGCTCTTGGCGCGGTTGGCTTGCTGCAACGATTGCTCGTAGCGTTTGCGTTCGGTGACATCGCGGGCGGCGGCGAACACTCCCTGCAGCTTCCGGTCGCGGTCGTGGAAGGTCGTCGCGTTGTAGGACACCACGGTTTCCTTGCCGTCCCTGGCGCGCGCGGTGAGCTCGTAGTCGGTGAGTTTGCTTTCGCCCAGCACCAGCTTGATGCCGGCCTCGGCTCGCTCCGGGTCGGTGAAGTAGTCCTTGAACGGCGCGCCGATCAGCTCGTCGCGCGTGCATCCGGTGAGCGCCTCCATCTGCTTGTTCACGTCGGTAATGATGCCGCGCGGATCGGTGGTTATCAGTGCATCAATGTTAGATTCAATAAGCGATCGCGTGTAGAATTGTTGATCGCGCACGCGCTGATCGAGCAGCATTCGCTCGGCTTCCACCTGCTTACGTGCGGTATTATCGGTGCCGATCAACAGATAGCCGATGATTGCGCCTTGATGCGTCGCGCAGCGCCGTGACCGACACGACGGCCGGAAAGCGGCTGCCGTCCTTGCGGATGTAGGTCAGTTCGTAGATGTCCTCGATCCCGCGCGAGGCCTTGAAGACCAGTGCCTCGAAGCCCGGCGTGATCGTGGTCCCGAGCTCGGCGCTCAAGGCTTTGGCGCGCGCAATCACTTCCTGCGGATCGGAAATGTCGGCCGGGGTGATCTTGTTCATCACTTCGGCGGCCGCGTAGCCCAGCATGCGCTCGGCGCCGACGTTGAAGATCTGAATGACGCCCTTCTCGTCGGTGGCGATGCTCGAGAAGTTGGCGCTGTTGAAGATCGCGTTCTGCAAGGCGCCGGCCTTGAGCAACGCCTCTTCCGCCTGCTTGCGCTCGGTCACGTCTTCCATCGCCAGGACCAGCAGCTCGCCGTGGTGGCCCGCCTGGAGCTTGCGGGCGTTCAAGAGCATCACCCTGCGGCCGATGGCCGGGAAGGTGTGCTCGAGCTCGAAGTCGTCGAAGACGGAGCTCTTGGGGACGATGTCCTCGAGCAGGGTCCGCAGGTCGGGGATGTCCCACTGGCCGTTGCCCAGCTCGTAGATGAGGCGGCCCTCGGTCTCCCCGGGCGAGACGTGGAACGTCTGGTAGAAGGCGCGGTTGGCGGACCGGACGCGCAGCGTGGCGTCGAGGATCAGCAGGGGCTCGCGCACCGTGTCGACGATGTTCTGGGCGTAGGTTTCGATGGCCTTCAAGGTCCGCCTCGGAGCGCCGGCGCTCGGTCACGTCTTCCATGGCCAGGACCAGCAGCTCGCCGTGGTGGCCCGCCTGGAGCTTGCGGGCGTTCAAGAGCATCACCCTGCGGCCGATGGCCGGGAAGGTGTGCTCGAGCTCGAAGTCGTCGAAGACGGAGCTCTTGGGGACGATGTCCTCGAGCAGGGTCCGCAGGTCGGGGATGTCCCACTGGCCGTTGCCCAGCTCGTAGATGAGGCGGCCCTCGGTCTCCCCGGGCGAGACGTGGAACGTCTGGTAGAAGGCGCGGTTGGCGGACCGGACGCGCAGCGTGGTGTCGAGGATCAGCAGGGGCTCTCGCACCGTCTCCACAATGTTCTCGGCATATTCCCTGGCCGACTCGATGATTTGCTCGGCCTGTCTCCGTTCGGTGATGTCCCGAAAGATGAGTACCACCCCGACGAGATTCCCTCGGTCATCTTTGATGGCCGCTGCGCAGTCGTCGATGCTTCGCTCGCTGCCGTCTCTGGCGATCAAGAGAGTTTGGTTCCCGAGCCCGACGGTTAGCCCTTGCTCGACGACTTTCCGGAACGGATGTTGGACCGGCTTTCCCGTTGCCTCGTCGACGATGCAAAAGACCTTCTCGATCTCCTCTCCGGCCGCGTCGGCGAGCGTCCACCCGGTCAGCATCTCCGCGACGGGATTGAGATAGTCCACGCGACCCTCTCGGTCAGCGGCAATCACGCCGTCGCCGATGCAAGAGAGGGTAATTTGGAACCACTCACGCCCGTTGATAACCGCGTTCCCTGCCGGTTCGGCTGTCGGGTTGTCAGGCGTGCGCGAGAGTCTCATGAGGGTTTGACCTGCCAGTTAGCGCTTTGAACGGTGCGATGCTGCGTTGCCACGCACCTAAGAGTTGTGGTTCCGAACCCGGTGCGCTTCCGGCCGGCGCTGGGTGACCCAGCCGAGGCCGCTCACTGCCCGCTTTGCTGCGGCTCGCTCGTTGGTTGCTGGACCTGCGGCGGGTTCGACACCTTCTGGCGCCGCGGCTCACTTGCTTCCGCGGTGACACGGA
This sequence comes from uncultured Isosphaeraceae bacterium, assembly GCA_963830625.1. Lineage (GTDB taxonomy): Bacteria > Planctomycetota > Planctomycetia > Isosphaerales > Isosphaeraceae > CAWHMZ01. The sequence goes on from CAWHMZ010000013.1 coordinate 50,629, forward strand.
CCGTTGGCGTGATGCCGGTGCCGGGCTCGGGGTATCCGGGCGCGAAGGTCGGCGGGACGACGGTCATGAGCTGCTTCGCCGACCAGATCCCGTGCCGCTCGTTACCCGGGAAGTAGACGAGCGTGTCGAAGGTGAGGGGATGCTTCAGCACGAACTGCGAGCCGAGCTTCAGGCCGAACATGCACATTGGGTAATCAGCGGCACGTTCCATGTCGCCCAAGCGGATCGGCTTCGAGAGCTCGATGCCGGCCGCCATGAAGGCCTTCTGGGTCATTTCGACGCAGTAGAGGGCCGAGTCATCGAGGGAGAACTCGTAGTCGAAGGGAACCTGGTCGTGGTGGACCTTGCGACAGTAGGCCAGGACCTGGGGGATCGCGCTGCGGAACTCGGGCCTCGGGCGCTTGACTCCGATGCAGCCCACGTTGTCAAGGACCCAGACGCAGAACGGCACTCGGGCGGCGGCCGGGCGCGTCGTATCGTAGACGATCGGAATTTCCTTCTCGATCGCGATGATGCCGGTGTGCGAGAACTGGCTGTTGCTGCAATTCGCGAGGTACCGGCTAAAGGGAAAGTAGCCGTGGAGCAATCGGGCATCGCCCATGCGGAACACGATGTCGCCGTCGCGGAGCACCTGGCGGCCCCAGCGGTCCCAGCGGGCCATGTGAGGTGTCATGACGATTGGCGGCAAATTCCCAAGGTCGCGGGCCGTGGTGGCCTGCGGTCCCCAGTAATTGCCTTCGAAGCCGGGCGGCGCCAGCCTCTCGCTCAATTCCCGTTCTTCGGGGTGGAACAACACCAAGGAAACAAACCAAAAGAGGATTCCAGTCATGAGTTGTAAGCCTCGATTCTTGCACGCGGGTCATGCGGCTGGTTCTGGATCCTTGAAAAAAAGCCGGCGTGGTCGAGGACCTGTGTCCCCGACCACGCCGGCTTACTCATCGACGGACCGCCCGGAATCACCGGGCTGCCCTTCGTTTAGTCATCCGACAGAATTCCATTCGTTTCCGGGAGCCGACGGCCGCTTGTTTCAGCTCGATTCCCGTAGAACATTCATCATCGTACGCGTTGCAGCGAGACAAAAGCAAGTTATTTCGTGTTCAGACCGGCATTTTCTTGACACCGTGTCGCCTCGGCGGACGCCGCGCAGAATTCGCGGCCTGAGTGCTGCCTGTCTCTCCTTGCGGGCGTTCCGAAGCCTCTTGGGCAGATTTCGAGGCAGGCGGTCACCCAACGACTTCGCTGAATTGAATCGCCTTTGATCGCCGGTCCAGTCACCGGGAACAGCGAAGGGATCGACTGGCCATCGCATCAGGAGATTCCAGTGAGCTCAAGTTCCCGGTTATGCCCGTTCGTTTCCTTCAGTTCTTCGAGGAGCGCCATGCCTCCCTCACCCAGGGAATCGAGCAAGACCAGCGGCCGCCTCTCGGACCCGGAGGACCGGGTCTTCCAAAGACTCCACCAGGACGGCGCCTGCCAGGGTGTTGCCTGGTTCCGCGACGAGAAGCGAGCTGGCCGCGATCAGACGGACCCGCGAGTTCGGGTCTGCGACCAGATGTTGCATCACATCGATGACCGCTTCGGCGGGGGCCAGTTTGAGTGCCCTGGCCGCGTTCATGCGCAGGCCGTCGTTGGCGTCGGCCGTACACTCGATCAGAAGCGGGATGGCCGCGGCCGGGATGACGTCGAGCCGAGCCAGCGCGTGCGCAGTTCGCCCGGACCTGAACTTCCGGGTCGCGCAGGGCTTCGACCAGGGCGGGGATGGCTTCTTCCGAGATGGCCGTCGCGTTCATCCAGCCCGCCGAGGCCACCCTGCGAATATCGCCGCAGGCATCCTTGAGACCGGCGGCAAGAGCTTCGGTCGTTTCGGGTGGTTGGATCATGGCGATCGCTCGCATCGCTTGTTCGCGTACGCTCACTTCCCCGGTCTGGGCGGCGCGGAGCAGTGAAGCACCGGCTGCCGCCGCGGCGGCGCCGAGCTTGCCCAGCGCCAGTGCGGCGTAGACCTGAACCCAGTCGCTGTCATCCTCGAGCAAGCGGCGGCACAAGCCGTCGATCACCTCCGGCGTGGCGCCGGCCAGCTTGGGCAGAACCTTGGTCACTTGAACCTTCACCTGGTCATTCGCGTCATCAAGGAGAAGTAACACGGTGGAGAGGACCGCCGCGCTCGGTTTCGCCCCACTGGCCCACGGACTCGACGGCGGCGGCACGTACCTGCGGATCGGGGTCTTGTAATCCCGCCAGGACCGCTTGCGTCGAGGCCGGCGTCGGGACGCCGATCGCGCCCAAGGCACGGATGGCCTGGCCGCGGACTCCCCCATCCTCGTCCCGCGCCGCCTTTTCGAGCGACGGCCGGGCGCCGACGGCCGCCCCACTCATCTTGCCGAGCGCCTCGGCTGAGTTGCGGCGAACTTCCGAGTTACGATGACGCAGAGAACGGACCAGGGCGGGGATAGCGCCGTCGGCCGAATCGCCCATCTGGCCCAGGGCTTCAGCGGCCAGGGCGCTGACCCAGTTGTCTCGATCCCGCAGGCGCCCGAACCAGGCCGGGAACGGCGATGGCCGCGGCGGGCTCGCCGATCTTGCCCAGCGCTTCCACGGCCTTGGCGCGGACCCGGTCATTGCCGTCGGTCGTCGCCTGGACCAGGGCCGGGGCGGCCTCCTCGGCCGCCGCGCCGATGGTCCCAAGGGCCTCGGCCGTCTGGGCGCGCACGACATTGTCCCGGCTGCCCAGCCCCAGGGACAGATTGTCGGTGGCGGCCTGGTCGAGCGGACCGACCTGAGCGATGGCCTCGGCCGCGGCCGTGCGCACCGACTCATCCCGGTCCTGCAAGAGCGGGACGAGCGCCGACACCGACGGCGCGGCCGCCTTTCTCAGAGCACCCAGCGCCCGCGCGGCCGACACCTTGACCGCGGCACTCGCGTCGCGCAGCAGGTCCACCAGTGCGGCCACCGTGGCCCCGTCTTCCCCGCCGATCTCGCCCAGGGCCTGGGCCGCCTGGCAGCGCACCGTTTCGTCCCCCTCCTGCAGCAAACCGATCAGTCTGGGGGCGACCGCCGCGGCGTCAGGACCGATTCGGCCCAGTGCCAGGGCCGCCTGGGCCCGCACGGCCGCAGCACGGGTCTCCCAGGGCAGACTCGAGCGTCGCCACGGCCAGCTCGATCGGGTCAGGAGGCGGGTGAGGGGGCTGGTCGCTTTTTCCACCAGACAGACCGCCAGATCGCTCGGCCGCGGAAGCCGCGCCTCCGGCCACGGCCGCGCTCGGTGCGCGCGGAGCCCGTGCTGGAACTGCCCAGGGAGCCCATCGCCGCGACGACGCTCTGCCGCACCACGTCGCTAGGGTCTGTCAGCGAGCGCGGCCAACGCGGGTACCGTCTCCAGGGCGTGGAGGTGGCCCAGCGCGGCGGCGACGATCGCCCGCACGTCGTCGTTAGGGTCGCGGAGATGACGGACCAGGGCCGGTATGATCGACGGGCCGATCGTTTCCAGGATCAGCGGGATCTCGGTCCGTTGCTCCTTGGTCAGCGATGTAACCAGGCGCAGCGACCCCAAGAGCGGTCCGATGGCCACGGTCCCGTAGATCGGCAGCGCACTACAGGCACGGTCGTGGATCGGCTCGTGCGGGCTCCAAAAATCGGCGATCGTCTCCGCCAGCAGTTTGCCCTGTCGCAGCGAGGCAAAGATCTGATGGAGCAACACGAGGGTGAAGAACACCTTGAACCCGGCCAGCAGCGCGCAGGCCGGCCACGCGGCTGGACGAACGAACGCAGTCCCCAGGATATGGTGCGATTTGGCCAGGTCCAGCACATCGATCAGGCCCAGAATCTTCGTGAGGGCATATGCCAGGAAATCGGCGTAGATCGGCTGCCTGCGCTCGTCGGCGATCTGATACCAGTGTTTACCGATCGTCTGCATAGAGGCCCTGGTTGAGGAAAGCGAACCCGCCGATCAAGGCGATGGCGGCGGCGATCAAGAGGGGGATGCCGACCTGCTTGCCGTACCGCTCGAGATTCCACGCCAGTATCTGGCCTTTCAGCGGATTATGGACAACCTTGTGGCCCCGCTCGACTTCATTTCGTTCCAGGTCGATGCACATGTAGGCCAGGCAGGCGACGGCTCCCATGCCCAGTGTCGCGAGACCGCAAACGACCCTCAATCCAGGCAATGGACCACCGGCCACCCCGCCCAGGAGGAAAACTCCGCAGACGATCACCAGGAATTCCTGCCACGAAGCCCACGCGAACGATCGCTCCCAGAGCAAGAAGCCTTTGCCGATCCCTACCCGCACGACCAGGCCCAGAGCCACGCAAGACCCAGCCCATGACCCCGACCTGGTAGAGGATCACGGCCGCCGCCACGATCCCCGCCAGTGTCGCCAGGAGCAGATACGATGTTTGAGTTTGTTCCAGCCTGACGAACCAGGAGGAGGTATCCATCAACGTGGCCATGGGAGAAGTCGCAGTCCGGCCCCGACGAAGCCGAGCGTCGGGGAGAGCATTCCCACGCAGAGCGTGGCAGCGAGGAGAATTAATGGCCGGAACGCTGGGTTACCTGGCGCAAAGATCCTCTCATGAATGCCAGGACGGTCCAGCCACTCAGCATTCCCAGGACGTAGACCGCGACGGTCAATAGCGCCACGGGTTGCGCGAGGTTCCAGTTCAAGAAATTGACGGTGATGACATCCGTGTTTTGAGCCGCGAAAACGCCGATTGCCACCAGGAAGGCCAGGAAGACAAAAGCTTGGATGTATCGCATTGCAACACCCTGATCTAAAAAGGTCGATGCGACGACCAGTCCACTCCAGAAAAGACACAAGACAAGATCGAAATCCACGTCGTTCCCATGGAAACGAAGACGATCCGGCGCAGGGAAAGGTGGGAACACGCCGGATCGCCTCGCGGATCGCCATCAATCTGCGGGTTTGAGGGCCTTGTCGACGTTCCGCCCCGCCTTTTCCAAAGGCCCAGGCGGATTGACGACGTCTTTCGCGTTCTGGATTCCCTTGTCGATCGACTCACCGGCCTTCTCGGCAGGCCCCTTGGACTCGCAGCCGGCGAATGCCAACAGCGCTCCGAGCGTCAGAAACGATACGGCGAACGAAGCGACTCGATTCTTGATCATCGAAAAACCTCCTCGAAGATATGTCGCGATTGAGATTACGGTCGAAAGGCCGCCTGGCGCCCGCTGATCGCCCGCACCAAGAAAATCAGGGCACAGGCGCCGATGAAAGCAACGAAGATGCTCCCCCAGAAACCGGCCGCCCCCTCGACGAAGAAGCTCACGATGAGCCCGCCGAGGAACGAGCCGATCAAGCCGACGATGATGTCGCCGATGACGCCGTAACCGCTTCCCTTCATCATCAAACCGGCCAGCCAGCCAGCGATCAGCCCCACCACGAGCCAGGCGATGATCCCGCCCGGTGAAAGTACGATCGCGAAAAGCATGTTACCCATCGCCGTCCTCCTTCTTGCGCCCGCTCGGGGCAGTGAAAGCCGCTGTCATCGCCTGACACCAGGCGACACTTTGATGTCAATGTGCTCGGTCTCGCTGTCAGCGTTTTCAGTCTCACTTCTGGAATCGAAAGACTGCGCCCTCTGTCGATCCAGATCGGATCGAATCCGCAAAAAAAACCGGCGTGGTCGAACACCCTCAGGCATTCGACCACGCCGGCTTACTCGTCGACGAGCCCCCCAGCTTATCGCGGGTTGCCCTTCATCTAGTCATCCGACAACGTTTCGAACTCATTTGCGGGAGCCGACGGGCACTTGTCTCATGTCGACTCCCGCAGACCACCCGTCATCGTACGCCCCGCGCCGGGCGAAAAGCAAGTTTATTTGTGTTCCGACTGGCATGATTGACGCGTGAGCGCACCCCGAAGGGACGTGGCCGCCACCACTGCTGCGAAGGGACCCCCAGCCTGGCCGCGCGAGACCGACGAACTCTGCCGAAATTACAGAGAAGCCTATTGACATCTGGAATTGTTTGATTTCTAATGCAAGTAGAGCTGCCTCACTTGGGATTGGGTGGGGGAGCTGGAGGTCACGGTGGCCCTGCGCACGAGTATGCGTGCGGCAGGGCCTTTTTGACGGGTTCCACATCGAAAGAGGAGGCAGACCATGGCGAACACGACTGACAAGATGAAGGAAGGAATGCACGAGGCGGCCACCAAGGTCAAGGACGCCGCGCACGATGTAGCCGAAAAGACCAAGGACGTCGCACACGATGCCGGCGTGAAGGTGAAGGACGCCGCGCACAACGTTGCCGAGAAGACCAAGGACGCCGTGCACGACGTCGGCGCCAAGATCAAGGATGCTGGCCGCTGAACGCCCTTCTTACGCAGTGACGCTGATCGGACAGATCCATGGAACAAGCGATTACAAAAGAATTCACTTGCTTTCCTCTGGCCGCGCGAGACAATGAGCGTAGTGACGGAGCCCGCGTGGATTGACACTCGGCTCCGATCTCAAGCTGAATCGAAGTTGTCGGACGACTAGATAAAGGGCAACCCGGCTGGGCCGGGGGGCTCGTTCGCGAGTAAGCCGACGTGGCCGAACACCTCTGGGTGTTCCCCCACGTCGGCTTTTTTATTTCGCTGGCCGAGGCGTTTCAGGCCGCGGCCTTCACGAGGTCTCTCACCATCGAAAGGGGTCATCAATGAGTCTCGGTTTGATCCTGTTGATTGTCTTGCTCCTGCTGTTTTTGGGCGCCTTTCCCAGATGGGGATACAGCCGGAATTGGGGCTACGGCCCCAGCGGCGGCCTGGGTTTGGTACTGGTGGTCATACTGGTACTCGTTTGTCTCGGGCGCATCTGACGGGAGTTGGTCCCGGTCCGGTTGTGACAATCCGAATCGTTCTCAATGCGTAGCCCGGGGGCGGACCTCACTCGCGGTGAGAACCAGTCTTTTCCATGAAAGGGGAGTGTCCCATGCTCGGTTGGGCCATCACATTTGCGATCCTCGCTCTGCTAGCCGGCCTCTTCGGCTTCATGGCCCTTGAAGGCAGCCTCGCGTTGATCGCCAAGATTTTGCTGTTCGTTTTCCTGGCCTTCTTCGTGATCTCGCTGTTCTTTGGCCGGCGGCGCGGGGTCACTGTTTAATCGTCGTTCGGGCGGCAAGCTCATCGTGAGGCCGCCGGACACCGATGTTTCAATGTTTCGTTGCTCCAGGAGAGTGAAACCCATGAAACGTATGCTGTCATCAAGCCTGATTCTCGGCCTTCTCTTGTTCTCCGCTGTCGGCTTGGTCGGCTGCGGCGAAGAGTCGAAGACCGAGCGGAAGGAAACGATCTCGACGCCGGGTGGAACGACCACCACGAGCACGGAGACCAAGGTCAAGTCAACCGGCGATAACCCGCCGCCGAACTCTGCGGGCGAGACCGGCAAGACCGGCAGGTGAAAACGGTGAGTGACGTCGATGAGATCTACCACCGGATGGCGGTGATCCGCCGCGAGCTCCACACCAACGTGCGCGAGTCAGTCGCCGGTGCCGAGGCTGCCGTGGACTGGGGACGGTACATGTGGACGTATCCCTGGATCGCCCTGGGCGCGGCGGCCGCGGCCGGCTACCTGATCTACACCGGCAGCCATCAGAAGGTCGCGGCCGGCACCGCAAGCCTGGCCGATGGAGCCACGGCCGTTGAACCGGTCGCGGGAGCAACGGCCAAGGTTCCGCAGCGCTCGTGGACCGGGAGGAGTCTCTTGGGAGTTGCATGGGATATCTTGTTCCCCGTGGCCGTCCGCGCGGGGCAGAACTACATGCTGCAGTGGCTCGAACAACAATACCCGTCACGGACCTTCGAGCGGTCCGCTCCCTCGCTGCCGGCCGCGGAGCCGAGCGGCTGGATGGGCCCGGTGAAGCGCTAGGACGTTGAGCCGCAGCAACGACTTCGATCGAATTCAACTTTTTGGAGGCTATGACAATGAACGACCGTGTTCAAGGCATGAGAACGGAGTTTGCTCCCCAACTCGACGAGATCAAGGCGATGGCGCGCCAGGACGTGGCGGTCGCCCGTGAGCGGCTGGCCGATGGGAGAGCCATCGTGACGGACTATGTGACCAGAGAGCCCGTGAAGGCTTTGGGCATCGCACTTTTCGTAGGAGTCGTCCTGGGATGGTTGATCAAGCGTCCGTGAACGGTCGCGGGACAGCTCGTGCGCCCGGTTGCGGTTCGGCTGAATTCGAGGGTGTCGCCGAGTTCGTCGACGACCTCGCGTCTCTTACCGAGCTCCAGGCCAAGCTCGCGGCCGTCGACTGCAGAGAGGCCGCCCGCAAGTCGGCGATTCCCGCCGTGCTGACCGTGGCGGGCCTCGCCGTGATGGTCGCCAGCGTGCCGGTGGCCCTCGTTGGCGCAGGCTGGCTCTTGGCCTCGGCACTGAAGATCCACGAGGGTGCGGCGATGCTCCTGACAGCCGGAGTGGCAACCGCCCTCGGAGGACTGCTGGCGTTCTTGGGCGCGAGACGGCTGCGCCACAGTTGCGGCTGCTTCCGGCGTTCTCACAAGCAACTCATGCTCAATCTGGCATGGGTGCGGAACGTCCTTGTCACCAGCGCCCGCCCGCACGCCCGGCGTCGTCTGTGATCTGTGATCACTGCCGCACGCAGGGCGCGCGTGTTTCCGAGTGGCTCATTGAGGTTTTAGCGAAATCCACCAAGGGAGCCGGAATCACACCGGCAGATCCCGCAACAAGGAGTGAAGCGACTATGGCGACGAACGTGCAGACGATTCAAGGAGAGTGGACTTACCTCTGCGGTCTGGCAAAGCAGCGCTGGAGTCAGTTGACCGACGACGACTTCGGCGTGCTCGAGGGCAATATCGAGAAGCTCATCGGCCGGATCCAGCAGAAAACCGGCGAGGGACGCGAGGCGATTGAGAAGTTCTTTGCCGATGCGGCTTCGCGCGGAGGAGCGGCGGTCGCGCATGCGGCCGATTCGGCCGGCCGGTACGCCCATCAGGTGAGCGACCAGATCCGCCAGCGTTACGACAATGCCGAGAGTGTGGTCCGCCACCACCCAACAGAGACAGTGATCGCGGCCTTCGGCATCGGACTGGTGGCCGGCCTGATCGGCGGCCTGGCGATGCGAGCCCGTTGATCTCTGGCTGAACGTGTGGGTCAGCCGCAAAGGAACACGGCCGTGGCCAGTCAACGCAAGTCGCCGATGGACCATCCGGTCGTCGTGACCTTCCTCGTTCTGGCGGTCATCGGCGCCATGTCGCTCGCGGCCGAGGTGCTCAAGCCCCTGGCTCTGGCGGTGCTCCTCGGCTTCGCGCTGGCGCCGCTCGCCGGGATCTTGGAGCGGCGTCGGGTGCCGCGGGCGATCGCGGTCGTCCTCACGGTGGCGCTCGCGCTCGGGTCCGTAAGCGGGATCGGCTATGTCGTCGTGCGGCAGCTTGCCGCGCTGGCCTACGAACTGCCGAGCTATCAGCAGGAAATCCAGAAGAAGGTCAACTTCCTGAAGCCAGCCGACGACACGGCGCTGCGCCGGGCTCAGCAAGTCGCCGGCGACGTGGCCAAGTCGTTCGACACGCCGGTCGTCAAGGGCCACGAGGCGATGGACGTGCGGGTCGTCGAGGAGCCCACGTTCCGCCAGCGCCTCCAGTCGGCCGTCGGGCCCTACCTGGAGTTTGTCGGCGTCGGTTGTTTCGTGCTGATCCTGGTGCTGTTTATCCTCATGAAACGGGAGGCCCTGGGAGACCGGATCGTCCAGCTCTTCGGCCAGCGCCAGATCAACCTCACGACACGGACCATGGCCGAGATAGGCCAGCGGATCAGCCGCTACCTGGCGATGATCACACTGGTCAACTCGGGGTTCGGGCTGGTTGTCGCCGTAGGCCTCTGGGCGATCGGCGTGCCGTACGCCGTGCTCTGGGGTTGTCTCGCGGCGATGATGCGGCTTCATCCCCTACGTCGGGGCGGCGGTGGCGTTCCTGCTGCCCTTGGTCTTCTCGGTCGCGCACTTTCCCGGCTGGAGGCAGCCGCTGGAAGTGGCCGCATTCTTCGGGGCCGTCGAGATCGCGCTGACCTATCTCGAGCCGGTCGTCTACGGCAAGACGACCGGGGTGTCGGCCCTTGGGCTCCTGGTCGCGGCCGTGTTCTGGACGTGGCTCTGGGGGCTGCTCGGCACCCTGCTATCGACGCCGCTGACGCTCTGCCTGGCCGTACTCGGCAAGTACGTTCCGAGCCTGAGCATCTTCGCGACGCTCCTGGGCGTAGAGGCCGAGCTGGACCAGAACATCAGGTTTTACCAGCGGCTCGTCTCTCTCGACCAGGACGGTGCCGCCGCGGTCGTCGAAGCCGCCCTGAAAGAACGCCCGCGTGCCGAGGTCTTCGATCAGATCCTGGTGCCGGCCCTCTCGCGCTGCCGGGCGCGACGCGGCGCGGGGGGAGCTGGAGGAGAGCGACATGGTCTTCATCCGGCGAGTGATCGGCGAAATCCTCGACGACCTCGATGGCACAGAAGATATCAGCTTGAAGACCCACGTCCCTTCGGTCGCAAGCGAGCCGGGGCGGGCCAACGGGAAACCGGCGTCGCCGCCGTACGAGGTCGCGGCGGTGGCGGCGACCGGCACTTCCGACGCGCTTGCCCTGCGGATGCTGGGACAGATCCTCGTCCCCTCGAATTGTGTACTCGTGAATGTCGAGGGCGCCGGCTCGGCGATGCAGCTCGCCGAGCGCGTGGCGGCCGTGTCGCCAACGATGGTCATTCTGTCGCACCTGCCTCCGGAGGCCCTTGCGCAGGCCCGCTACCAGGTCCGGCGGCTCCGGGCGCGGTTCAACGGACTGCCGATCGTGGTGGGGCGCTGGGGGGAGGCCGCCAGCGAAGCGGCGTCCCAAGGGCTTTCGGGAGTCGGAGCCACACACGTGGCCTTCACGTTGGCCGATGCCCGAGACCAGATCCTGGCCAGGTCCGCTGCCGCCGTTCCGGTTTCAGCGGCGACGGTGATGACGGCAACCCCGAGAGGCTGAGCCGGACGGCAATCGCGGCGACTCCCCGCCGTTGCTCTTGCCGCGGACCTCGGGCGCGGGCCGATTGTTGGATTCGGTGAGTCATGGTGATCCACGAGATGAGTCGAGATGATTGCATCCGGGTGCTGGCCGGCACGAGGCTGGCCAGGTTGGGTTGTGCGCACGAGAACCAGCCCTATGTCGTCCCTGTCTACCTCACCTACGACGTGCTGCCCGGCGGCGAGCCGTGCCTCTACGGCTTCACGACCGCCGGGCAGAAGGTCGAGTGGATGCGGAGCAACCCGCTCGTATGCGTCGAGGTGGACGACGTCGCGGCTCACGACGAGTGGATGAGCGTCATCGCGTTCGGCCGCTACGAGGAGCTGCCCGATACCTCCGGAGGCGACGACTCCGCGGCGACCAGCCGACCAGTTGTTGCAGATCGGCCGCTATGAGGGTACCGATGCCCCGAGGAGCGACGACCAGCGGGTCGTCGCCCACCAGGTCCTCCACGCCCAGGCCATGTGGTGGGAACCAGCCTGCACCGTTGCCGCCGCCCGCGCCCACCGCGATCCGGTGGAGGCGTTCGTCCCCCTGTACTACCGGGTCCGCGTGGACCGGGTCACGGGGCACCGGGCAACACCTGACTCCGCGGACGATCAACTTGCCCGCGGCTCTGACTCGAAAGGAGGGCTGGCTGAGCAGGGCACTGCGGCGACTCGGCGGCCGGCCGCCTTCCGTCTGAGAAGCGAAGCGTGTGACGGCGGCAGTTGAGGCGCTCGATTGAAGCGCGGTGGTGTCGCGGCTGACGCCGTCCGCCGCACGTTGGTAGGATCTTGGGAATGGCGCTGAACGAAGTGATCCTTCGAGCGAAAGCAATCTTTCCCAGAGAGCAGCGCGCGGCGGCGTCTTGCCGCGGGCGGTGAGTGACGAGCAGCCGCTCCGATCGGAGCTCCTGAGCGTCGATCAACTGGAGCTGCACGCCAAACGCATCGCGGGGTGGCATCAGGTTGATGGTAAGGGAGGCCCGGACCGTCTCTTGCCGCGGCTCGAGGACAACGAGACCGTTCTGGTGCAGACGTATGAGCTCGTCACGGCGGCCGTCGTGGCAAAACGACGGATCGCACCGGCCAGCGAGTGGCTCCTCGACAATTTTTATCTGATCGAGGAACAGATTCAAACGGCCCGCCGGCATCTGCCCAAGGCTTACAGCCGGGAACTGCCCCGTCTCCTGAACGGGCCGTCGGCGGGATACCCGCGCAGTTATGACATCGTGCTCGAGCTGATCGCGCACGTCGACGGACGCGTGGACGTGGCGGGACTCTGCAGTTTCGTGGCCGCCTACCAGACCGTCGCTCCGCTGGTGCTGGGCGAGCTGTGGGCGATTCCGATCATGCTCCGCATGGCGCTCATCGAGAACCTGCGGCGCATCGCCGTCCGCATCGCCGCCGACAAGCGCGACCGCAACAACGCGAATCACTGGGCAGACCGGCTGACCAAGGTCGCGGAAGAAGATCCGAGAAGCCTGATCCTCGTACTCGCCGACATGGCGAGATCACAACCGCCCACGTCAAGTGCGTTCATCGCAGAGCTGGCGCGGCGTTTGCAGGGTCAAGGACCGGCCCTGGCGTTCCCGCTCACCTGGGTCGAGCAACGCCTGTCTGAAGAAGGTCAGACGATCGAACGGCTAGTGCAAGCGGAAGGCCAGCGGCAGGCCGCCGACCAGGTCTCCATCGGCAACAGCATCGGCAGCCTCCGCATCCTGGGAGCGACCGACTGGCGCGAATTCGTCGAGGCGATCAGCGAAGTCGACCATGTGCTGCGCAAGGATCCGGCGGGCATCTTCACGGCGATGGATTTCGCCACGCGCGACCTGTATCGCCACGCCGTCGAAGAGGTCGCCAGGCGCAGCCCGCTTTCGCAGACCGAAGTCGCCGAGTGCGCGGTCGCGCTGCGCGCGCGGGCAGCGCCACGGCCGACGGCGACGACCGCGCGGTGCATGTGGGGTTCTACCTGATCGGCAAGGGTCGACCTCAGTTCGAGCGCGCGGCGGAGTATCGTCGAGCGCACAGCGCCTGGATTCGAGAGGTTGGCCGCCGGTTCCCGCTCGGGCTGTATCTCGGCACGATCGTCGCGCTGGCGGCTGCGATCGCGACGGGCGTCATCGCGCAGGGGCGAGCCTCGGGGTCGGCGCGATGGGCCATGGCGCTGGCCGCGATCCCGCTCGTGCTGGGCGCGAGCCAGCTCGCCGTCACCCTGGTGAACTGGCTGGTGACGATGCTGATCGTGCCCAAACCGCTGCCGAAGCTGGATTTCTCCCGAGGCGTGCCCGAGGTGATGCGGACCTTGGTTGCGGTGCCGACGATGCTTGTGAGCGAACGAAGCGTCGAGCGATCTGCTCGAAGGGCTGGAGGTGCGCTACCTGGCCAATCGAGACGACCACGTGCACTTCGCGCTTGTGACGGATTTCCAGGACGCGCAAACGGAGACGACGCCAGGGGACGCGGCACTCTTGCAGCAGGCGAAGGAGGGGATTGACGCCCTCAACGTGAAGTACAAGGGTGACCGCGGCGACCGGTTTTTCCTCTTCCATCGTCCCCGGCGCTGGGACTCGCACGAGCGGGTGTGGATGGGCTACGAGCGCAAGCGCGGCAAGCTGGCCGCCCTGAATTCGCTGTTACGGGGCAAGCCGGGAGACTCTTTTTCGCTGATCGTGGGCGAGACATCCGTCTTGCCGAGCGTGCGGTACGTCATCACGCTCGACACCGACACCCAGCTCCCCCGCGACGTGGCACAACAACTGATCGGGACGATCGCGCACCCGCTGAACCGTGCGCGTTTCGACCAAGGGTCGCGGCGCGTGTGCGAAGGGTACGGGGTTCTCCAGCCGCGCGTGGCGGAGAGCATGCCGGTGGGCGGCCGGTCGGTGTTTCTGCGACTTTTCGGGGGCGAGTCGGGTGTGGACCCGTACACACGAACCGTCTCGGACGTGTACCAGGATGCCTTCGGCGAAGGGTCGTTCATCGGCAAGGGTATTTACGACGTCGACGCGTTCAATCGAGTCGCCGGCGATCGATTTCCTGAGAACTTGATCCTCAGCCACGACTTGCTCGAGGGGTGCTACGCGCGGACGGCCCTCGCGAGCGACGTCCAGCTCTACGAGAGCTCGCCGCAGCGCTACCTCGCGGACGTGAGCCGGCGGCATCGCTGGGTGCGAGGTGACTGGCAGATCTCGCCGTGGTTGCTGCCGCGGGTACCCGGACCGTCCGGGCGGCGACTGGATAACCCGATCTCGGCGCTCTCGCGCTGGAAGATCCTCGACAACCTCAGGCGCAGCATGGTGGCGCCGGCGCTGCTCGTGGTGCTGGTCGCGGGTTGGTCGATCTTGAGCCCGCCCTGGTTCTGGACTCTCGTCGTGGCCGGGATCAGCCTGTTCCCGTCGCTCTTGCGGTCGGTGACGGCGGTCTTGCGCTGGCCGGCCAGACCTTACGATGGGCTTGCACCTCCGCGCAGCGTCGCACTCGATCGGACGAGACCTGGCCCAGACCGGGCTGATGCTGATCTTCCTGCCGTACGAGGCCTACTCGAACCTGGATGCCGTGGTGCGGACGGTCGCGCGGATGAGTCTGACGCGCACCCACCTTCTGGAATGGACGACCTCGAGCGAGTCGGCGCGGAACTCGCGAGCGGACCGGCTCGTCGACATCGTCCGGGCGATGGCGATCGCACCGGCGCTCGCGGCCGTGCTCGCCCTCGGGCTCGGAATCTTCGAGGCCGGAGGCACTGGCCACGGCAACGCCCTGGCTCGTCCTGTGGTTGGTCTCGCCGCTCTTCGCATGGTGGATAAGCCGGCCAGCAGCCCGAGAAGCGGCAGAGCTGACTCTCGATCAGACGGAATTCCTGAACGACCTGGCGGGAAGGACCTGGCGTTTCTTCGAAACGTTTGTCGGGCCCGAAGACCACTGGCTGCCGCCGGACAACTTTCAAGAGCACCCTGTCGCCGTGATCGCGCACCGTACGTCGCCGACGAACATGGGGCTCGCGCTGCTTGCAAACCTGGCGGCGTACGACTTTGGCTACAT
Organism: uncultured Isosphaeraceae bacterium; assembly: GCA_963830625.1. Lineage (GTDB taxonomy): Bacteria > Planctomycetota > Planctomycetia > Isosphaerales > Isosphaeraceae > CAWHMZ01. The sequence continues at coordinate 65,651 of CAWHMZ010000013.1, forward strand.
CTCGGCGGACGGACTCATCGAGCGGCACGTCGCGGACGTTGGAGACGATGGAGGGCCTGGAGCGATTCCAGGGTCACTTCTTCAACTGGTACGACACGCTGACGCTCCGGCCATTGCCGCCGCGGTACGTCTCGACGGTAGACAGCGGGAACCTCGCGGGCCACCTGCTGTGTTTGCGCGCGGGGCTGGACGAGCTCCCCGACGGCCCGATCCTGCCCGCGCGAGCGATCGAGGGGCTCAGGACGACCCTGCACGCTTTGATCGATGCCACCGGAAAAGACGGGGCGCGCGGTCGCGATCGTGCCTCGACCGAGATGAGTTCGCTATTCAAGAGGCTGCAAAGCGGGCTCGAATCTCTTGCCGGCGGGCATTCGCTGCACCGGCTGCCGGCGCTGGCGGCCCAGGCGACCGAACTGGCCGCCGGCCTGGGCACCAGCCCAGATGAAGACGTCGCGTGGTGGGCCCGAGCCCTCGACCGGCAATGTCGCGATCACCTCACGACTCTCAACTTGCTGGCCCCCTGGCTGCTCCTTCCGCCGGACGACGTCCGGCATTGCGCGGCGGTCGCCCTGCGGTCAGGGCGGGGCGAGATTCCGACGCTGCGCGAGGTGGCACGGCTCAGCTTGGCGCAGAGGTCGGTCGACGCCGGAAAGGGCGAAGGCGACGAGGGCGCGAAACTCAGCGAGGCAATCGCCGGAGCGAGCGCGCGGGCCGCCGAGAGGATCACGGCCGTCGTCAAGCTCTCGCTCCGTTGCGGCGAGCTGGCGGATCTGAATCTCCAGTTCCTGTACGACCGGTCGCGCCACCTGCTGGCGATCGGCTACAACGTCGATGACCGGCGACTGGACGCGAGCTTCTATGATTTACTCGCGTCGGAAGCTCGTCTGGCCAGCTTTGTCGGGATCGCTCAGGGCCGTCTGCCCCAGGAGCATTGGTTCGCTCTGGGGAGACTACTGACGACCACCCGGGCCGGGCCGGCGCTGATCTCGTGGAGCGGCTCGATGTTCGAGTACTTGATGCCGCAGCTCGTGATGCCGACGTATGAGGGCACTCTGCTCGACCAGACGTGCCGGGCGGTCGTCGCACGTCAGGCCGAGTACGGCGCCGGCGCGGCGTGCCGTGGGGCATCTCGGAGTCGGGCTTCAACACGACCGACGTCCACTTGAACTACCAGTACCGCGCGTTCGGCGTGCCGGGTCTGGGATTGAAGCGCGGCCTGGTCGACGACCTGGTCATCGCGCCTTATGCCGCGGTCATGGCGCTCATGGTGGCGCCAGCGGATGGCCTATGCCAACCTGCGGCGGATGGCCGGGGCGGGCTTCCAGGGACGCTACGGGTTCTACGAGGCCATCGACTACACCCCCTCGCGGCTGCCGCGAGGGCAGTCGAGCGCGGTCATTCGCTCGTTCATGGCGCACCACCAGGGGATGAGTTTTCTTTCGCTGGCGCATGTGCTGCTTGATCGGCCGATGCAACGGCGGTTCGAATCGGACCCCTCGTTCCAGGCAACGGAGCTGCTTCTTCAGGAGCGCATTCCGGTCGCCAGACGCGTTCTATCCGCACGCCGTCGAGAAGTCGGTTGCAGCAGCGGGCCGGGGGCGGTGACGAGGGACTCCTGCGGGTCTACAACGATTCGAACACGCCGACCCCGGAAGTGCAGCTCCTCTCGAACGGCCGGTACACGGTAATGGTCACCGACGCGGGCGGGGGCTACAGCCACTGGAAAGACCTGGCCGTCACACGCTGGCGTGAGGACGCAACCCAGGACAACTTCGGCTCGTTTTGTTATCTCCGCGAAGCGTCGACCGGCCAGGTCTGGTCCGCCGGTTACCAGCCGACGCTCCGACGCGCGAAGAGTTACGAGGCGATCTTCTCGCAATCCCGCGCCGAGTTTCGCCGCCGCGACGGCGACTTCGATACGCACACGGAGATTGCCGTCTCGCCCGAGGACGACATCGACCTGCGCCGCATCACGGTCAGCAACCAGTCGCGTGAGTCTCGGACGATCGAGATCACGAGCTACGCGGAAGTTGTTCTCGCCCCCGCCGCGGCCGACGCGGCGCACCCGGCCTTCAGCAACCTGTTCGTTCAGACCGAAATCCTGCGCACCCGCCAGGCGATCCTGTGCACGAGGCGGCCCCGGTCGGAAGAAGACAAGACGCCGCTCTTGTTCCACCTCATGGTGGTGCACGGCAACGCGACGAGCGCGATGTCCTACGAAACCGATCGGCTGAAATTCCTGGGACGCGGTCGTACGGTCGCCGACCCCGAGGCGCTCGAGCGTTCCTCCGAGCTATCTGACAGCGAGGGCTCCGTCCTGGACCCGATCGTCGCGATCCGACAATCGATCACCATCGATGCCGATGAGTCCGCGCGGATCGACCTCGTCACCGGCGTTGCCGCGACTCGGGACGACGTGCTCTTGCTGATCGAGAAAGTATCGCGACAAGAGCCTGGCCGACCGCGTGTTCGACCTTGCGTGGTCTCACGGCCAGGTGATCCTGCGCCAGCTCAACGTCACCGAGGCCGACGCACAGCTCTACGGGCGACTCGAAAGCGCGATCCTCTACGCCAACCCCGCGCATCGGGCCAGCCCGAGCCTCTTGATGAAGAACAGCCGGGGGCAATCCGGTCTGTGGGGCCAAGGGATCTCCGGCGACCTGCCGATCGTTCTCTTGCGGATCGACGACCAGGAAAACATCGAGCTCGTCCGACAGCTCGTGCAGGCCCACGCCTACTGGCGAATCAAGGGGCTCATGGTCGATCTGGTGATCTGGAACGAGGACCCGTCGGGCTATCGCCAGAACCTCCAGGACCAGATCATAGGCCTGATCGCCGCCGGCTCCGAGGCCCAGATCGTCGACCGGCTGGGCGGCATCTTCGTCCGCCGCCCGGATCAAATGTCGGAAGAGGATCGCACCCTGTTGCAAACCGTCGCCCGTGTCATCGTCGACGACAGGGGAGGAACACTCGCCGACCATCTCGAGCTGCGCGGTCGTGTGGAGCTGCGTGCCCCCCGGATCCTCGAGCCACGAAACGACCGCGCCGAAACCGCCGTCGCCGCGTTCGCCCCGCGGCGCGACTTGTTGTACTTCAACGGGTTCGGGGGTTTTACGCGCGATGGCCATGAATATGTGATCACGACATCTACGGGGAAGGTAACGCCCGCGCCGTGGGTCAATGTGCTGGCGAATCCCTACTTCGGTACGGTCGTCTCGGAGAGCGGCGGGGCATACACCTGGTGCGAGAATGCCCACGAGTTTCGGCTGACGCCCTGGTATAACGACCCCGTGAGCGACTCGAGCGGCGAGGCCCTCTACGTCCGCGACGAAGAGTCCGGCCGGTTCTGGTCGCCGACACCGCTGCCAGCGCGCGGGGAGACGCCTTACGTCAGCCGGCACGGTTTCGGCTACAGCGTCTTCGAGCATGCCGAGCGCGGCATCGGTACGGAACTATGGGTTTACGTGGCGACCGACGCGCCGGTGAAGTTCGCGGTGCTCAAGCTCCGCAATCATTCGGGGCGTACCGCGACGTCTCTCCGCGACCGCTTACTGCGAGTGGGTGCTGGGAGATCTTCGCCCCAGATCGCTCATGTATGTCACGACGGAGGTCGACCCCAGGACCGGCGCCGTCTTCGCTCGCAACCCGAACGCCACGGACTTCGCCGGCCGCGTCGCATTCCTCGACGCGAACGATGCCGCACGGAGCGTAACCGGCGACCGGACCGAGTTTCTCGGCCGCAACGGCACGACTGCGAGCCCCGCCGCCATGACGCGGACCCGCCTCTCCGGCCGCGTCGGCGCCGCGCTCGACCCGTGCGCCGCGATGCAGGTCACGCTTGATCTGGCCGCAGGTCAGGAACAAGAAGTTTGCTTCACCCTCGGGATCGGTCGCGACGCCGACGACGCCCGCAACCTGATCCAGCGATTTCGGGGATCGGCCCCGGCGCGGAGCGCGCTCGAGTCGGTATGGCAGTACTGGAACCACACCCTGGGTGCGATCAACGTCGACACGCCCGACGCCTCGGTGAATTTCCTGGCAAACGGCTGGCTTCTGTACCAAACCCTGGCGTGCCGCGTCTGGGGGCGCAGTGGCTTTTACCAGTCGGGCGGGGCCTTCGGCTTCCGAGACCAGCTCCAGGACGTGATGGCGCTCTTGCACGCCGAGCCGCGCCTGCTGCGAGAGCATCTGCTTCGGTGCGCGTCCCACCAGTTCCGCGAGGGCGACGTGCAGCACTGGTGGCACCCGCCCACCGGACGTGGCGTGCGCACGCATTTCTCCGACGACTACTTGTGGCTGCCCCTGGCGACCTGCCGGTACGTCGCCGGCACCGGCGATACCGGGGTGCTCGATGAACCCATCCCGTTCCTTTTCGGGCGCCCGGTGAAGCCCGACGAGGAAGCCTATCTACGACCTTCCCTCTCGCTCCGACGAGATCGCGACGTTATACGATCACTGCAAACGGTCGATCACGAACGGACTGAGGTTCGGCAAGCACGGCCTGCCTCTCATCGGCTGCGGTGATTGGAACGACGGCATGAACCTTGTCGGCCAGCACGGCCAGGGCGAGAGCGTCTGGCTGGCATTCTTCCTGTTCGACGTTCTCCAAGAGTTCGCGAAGATCGCCCGCGATCGCGGCGACGCGGCCTTCGCGGAACACTGCATCCTTGAGGCCGAGCGGCTGCGCCTCTCGATCGAGGCCAACGCGTGGGACGGCCAGTGGTATCGCCGTGCCTACTTCGACGATGGCACGCCCCTCGGGTCGGCGACCAACGCCGAATGCCAGATCGATTCGATCCCGCAGAGCTGGTCCGTCCTCTCGGGCGCGGGCGACCCAGAGCGGTCGCGCACCGCGATGGACGCCGTCGAGCGCCGGCTTGTCCGCAAGAACGACGGCCTGATCCAGCTCTTCGACCCGCCGTTCGACAAATCTCTGCTGAACCCGGGTTACATCAAAGGTTACGTCCCCGGCGTGCGCGAGAACGGCGGTCAGTACACCCACGCGGCCGTCTGGGCGGTCATGGCGCTGGCCAGGCTCGGCGACCACCGCCGTGCCTGGGAGCTGTTCTCGCTGATCAACCCGGTCCGTCACGGCTCGACCTCCGAAGGGATCGCGACCTATCGTGTCGAGCCTTACGTCGTCGCCGCCGATGTTTACGCCCTGCCGCCGCACACCGGGCGGGGCGGCTGGACGTGGTATACCGGTTCGGCCGGCTGGATGTACCGTCTCATCATCGAGTCCCTCCTGGGCGTCCGGCTCGACGTCGACAAACTGCGATTGGAACCGTGCTTCCCCGCCAACTGGTCGTCGTACAAGGTCCACTACCGCCATCGGGAGACCATCCACCACATCACTGTCACGCAAACCGGTGCAGGGCGCACCGTGACGCGCTTGACCATGGACGGCGTGGACCAATCTGACAAGACGATCCGTCTGGCAGACGACCGCCGCGAGCACTTCGTCGAAGTTGAAGTCGGGTAGCCGGGTCGCTGCACGCATTCAGTGCGCAAGTCAGCGCGCGAACTTCAACCCGGGGTCATCTGCCGGAGCACCGGTGGCCTTGAAGACGAAGTGAGCGTCATCCTGCCAGGCGACCTGGCCGGTCAGTGGCCCCACCTGCGAATTCGCGCTGGCGAGGCTGAGTACATCGCCGGCGACGCTTGATGTACCCGTGATCGACGTGGGGGGCTTGCCCGGAATTGTGAAAGCCCACGTGAAGCCGCCGCCGTCCTGGATCGAGAGGGTGATCTTCGCGTTCTGCGGACTCTGAGCACTCCAGTTGCCGATCAGCTTGGCTGCGTCGAATTGCGCCGATTGCGGTGGGGACGTGGGAGCCGCAGCCGTGCCGGCGGAGGGCTGCAGCTTGCCAAGGAGCTGCGCCGAGAGCGTGTCGTCGGGCTGGATCGCGACCACTTCCTTCAACTGGTCTGCGGCGGAGTCTCCGTGCCCTTGCGTGATGTAGTGGTACGCCAGCACGAATCGGGCCTGCGCCGCCTTGGGGTTCGCCTTCACGTAGGCTTCCAGGGCCCGAAGCTGCGTGGTGTAGAGATTCGCATCGGCGTAATTCCCGATCAGCGTGGTCCAATCCCAACCCGGGCCGACGGTGAGGACCGCATAGAGGGGCGCCGCGGCTGGCTCGTACTTGCCCTGGGCGAAGAGGACCAGCGAGAGGAATTCATGCAGCGTGGCGTCATTCGGCATCTGCCCGAGCGCCTGCTCGTCGCGCGCTAGCGCGGTCGGATAGTCGTTCGATCTGAAGGCCTCACGAGCCTGGTCGAAGACCGCGGTCGCCTGGTCGATCGTGGTCTGCTCGGGCGGCCCCGCCTGTGTGTTAATCGGTTGAGAGTAGTCGTAAGCGGGACCCCCCGTAGATTGTGCATAAAGGCCGGCCTGCCCCACACCGGCGCCATAGTAGGGGTTGTTGTACCCCGAGTAGCCGTAGCCGTACAGCGCCGAGCCCATGCCCCACATCCCGACTCCGGCCATGAGACCCGCGCCTACGCCCCACGCACCATAACCGTAGTTGCCGTTCCAGTAGCCATTGGTCATGCCGGGATGGTACTGGTCGTACTGGTTCCGGTTGGCATAGCCTCCGCCGGCGGCGGCGGCAGCAGCGGGGTGAGCCAGCCCCTGGTTGCGGTTGGCATAGCCCGCGCCGGCGGCAGCAGCACCGGCAGGATGAGACGCAGTCTGGTTGCGATTGGCATAGCCTGCGCCGGCGGCAGCAGCACCGGCAGGATGAGCCGCAGTCAGGTTGCGGTTGGCATAGCCGCGCCGGCGGCGGCAGCACCGGCGGGGTGAGCCGCAGTCTGGTTGCGATTGGCATACGCCGCGCCGCCGGCGGCTGCCCCGGCGTTGCCCTGAGGCGGTGCAGTATTCATCGCGGGGCGTGGCTGGCTGAACGAGGGCGCCCGGCCCATGGCGGCTCCGCCTCCTTGCGCCCCACCTCGGCCAGCGCCACCCCCGCGGCCGCCGCCGTGACCGGCGAAAACGTCCGACGAGCTGGAGAGTATCGCCATCGAGGCGCCCAGAGCTAGTTTCAGAAGTTTGCGCATCATGAGAGGAGATCCTGGATTAAGGGAAGGAAAAATGCGTATGGGACCGAGGGTCTTACTTGCCCGCCTCGGGTGGCTTGCGAACCACGACGAACTCGTCGATGCCGGGGACCGCGGAGCCTCCCAGGGTCCGTGCCGTCGACTGCCAGCCCATGCGGTCCTTGCCCAGGCGCGTGATGATTTGCGTGGCCGACGCAGGTTGCCCGTCCTGGCGGACGCCTTCGACCTTGATCACCCACTCGTTGCCGGTGCGCGTGAAGTAGCCTTCGCCGTGGCCCCCCTCGGAGTCGAAGATCCAAATCTTGAATTGCCGCTTCAGTGGGTCCCAGCCGATCTTCTGGGTTCCCGAAAGTACGGGCCGGCCCTGGGTCTTCATCGTGAACTCACGATCAAGGAAGTTGCCGTCTTTGGCCCAAGCGCAAGTGGTGAAGACGACGGCGTCCTCGCTCTCGTTGACCCAGTCGCCCACGAGCCACTCCAGTTCTTTCAAGCGGTCGTGGGGGGTTAGGTCGTGCGCGAACTCGTCGCGCACCGTGCCCTGCCGCCACTCGCCGCCGTGTTTGACGTACACGGCTACGAAGCGGGCGATCTCGGGCGCCCCGGCACCCGCAGCCGGCGTGATCGTCGCGCGGCCTTCCTCGAGGGCCGTCTCCGGGCCGAGGAAGCGAAGCGAGTCGACCTTGATTGCGATTGTGCTCCCGGGGTTGTCGGCGAACGACGCGTTGTACCGGTCGTGAATGGCGGCGCGTCCCTCGATTCGTTCGCCTTCCTCGTCGACGACAACCGCTGTCTCCGTGTATGTGGCGGCGGCGGCCTCGGCGTTGCCGGCGTTGAAGGCCTTGACGAACGCATCAAGAAGCGCCTTGATCGCTTTCTCGTCCTCGCCCCGAGCGGCCGGAGGCGTCACTGTCACGGCCGCCGTCTCCGGAGCTGGAGTCTGCTTGGTCGCCCCACTCGCCGGCTGGCTTTTCGTCGACTGCTGAGCTTTCAGGCCCGAGCCGGACGCGCCGGTCGCGACCGCGAGCATCAAAAGAAACCTTCTCATCAGCGTGTTCCCTTCTCCGCGAATCCAACAGAAAAGCCGACGTGGCGGAACACCCTGGGGCATTCGACCACGTTGGCTTACTCGTCAATGAGCCACCTCGGACCAGCCGGGTTGCCCTTTGTCTAGTCATCCGACAACTTTGATTCAGGTTTTCATCGGAGCCGACGTACGTTCACGCGCGCTCCGTGACTTCCTTCATTCTCCCGCTTGAGAAGATTAAAGCAAGTGAATTCTTTTGCGATTTATTGTGCCATCGATGTATGAGATCCTCGTTTCTTCGAGATAACGGCGTTCAGCGGCCTGCGTCCTTGATCTTCTCGCCGACGTTCTGCACGACATCCTTGGTCTTCTCGGCAACGGTGTGCGCGGCGTCCATTGCCTCTGTACCTTTCGCGAGATGCTCGATTGGGGGGAGTAGTGCGTTGCATTCGGATGTCCCAACCATTCCAATACACGCATGACTGATCCACTCCGAGTCGTGATTCTCAAGCCCAGCAAGTACACGGCGGACGGCTACGTCGAGCGCTTTCGGTGGGGATTCATGCCCAACAGCACCGTCAAGATCGCCGGGCGGCAAATCCGCAGCCAGAACATTGAAACCACTCTGGCCAGTCTCTGCGCCGCCAAGGCGGCCGGGGTGAAGACACTGGCTCAGGAGTGGTTTGCTGGCGTGCTCGACGGGGATCACGGCCATGTCGCTGTTCAATCGATATTGCGCGTGGCGGCAGAGGCACCCCATGTCCGGCGGGGTCATGCGCGTGTGGCGCGACCGCGTGGACGACTACCTCGCGCTGCGCAAGGAAGTATTTGGTTTCGAGCTGATTCCGCTGCCCCGCAGCCTGCAATTGTCGGCGGCGGATAGCTTGCTAAACCGAGTCATCAATTCGAATGTGCGGGCGAATTTGCCGCGCGCGACCAGTCCCTCACTCTATCAGTGATCCAGTCGTCATCTGACGACCAGAAATCGAAGGAGGTTCTCGATCATGCCTCGTTATTCGCTTGAAACGATCGTCATCATTCTTATCATTCTGTGGCTGCTGGGCTGGCTCGTGATACCGATCGCCGGAAGCCTGATCCACCTGCTGTTGGTCGTGATCTTGGTGGTCGTGGTGATCAGGCTGCTGCAAGGGCGAAGTGCCCTCTGACCCTCGGGAAGAATTAACGTCGGTTCGTGTTTCGGATTCGGTCCGGTCATCTAGCCGCGGACATGCCGTTCGTTGAGCCGGCGTCGATCACCCTGTCCATTTCGGCGGCGCCCAGGAGCACCAAGGCCACGACCCAGAACCAGAACAACAGCACCATGACCCCTCCGATCGCTCCCAACGACTTGTTGTAACTACCGAAGTTCTGGACGTAGAGCCGGAACAGGTTGCAAAAGGTCAGGAAGGCAAAGGTTCCCACCAGGCTCCCCGGTGTGAGCCAGGCCCAGCGATGCCGAACGTCGGGGCCGACATAAAACGTCAGCGCGAAGCTCAAGAGTACCATCACGAAAACGGCAGTCCATCGGCCAGCCGCCGCCATCGATGCCACCGCATCATTGGGGCCCAAGCCGAGGGCCTTGAGAATCTGCGGCCAGGCGACGATTGCCACGAGCGACCCGAGCAGGCACGCCGCCTGCAGGAGCGTCATGGCCATCGCCGTGAGCCGCAGCCTCACGTACGATCGCGTTTCCTTGACGCCGTAGGTCCGATTGAGCGCGTCGATGACGACCAGGAACAGGTTCGACGCACTCCAAAGTGCGATCACCACGCCCAGGGAGAGCAGAGCCAAGGGAGGCTCACCCTGGATGCGTGCGATCTGGTCCCTGACCAGGACGTAGGCTTCGTTCGGGAAGAGTGACCTCAGGGTCGCGTCGAGCTGCTCGACCGTCAGGTTACCGAGGCCGGTCGTCCGGCGGCCTGCGCCCGAGAGGTCTGGTAGTCGCAAGACCACGACGACCAGAACGAGGGCCAGGAACGGGACGGTGGCGAGCATCGCGTAGAAACCGACGGCCGCCGCCAAGGTCATCGCATCGTGTTCCAGCATCCGTTTCCATACGCCTACGGCGATCTGAAGCAGGGATAGGCCGCCGAGACTCATGGGCGTGCGCGGGTGGAGGCCGTCGGGCATCAGCGGCTCCTGCGGGATCGACGTAACTGGAACTCACGGAGCCGAGATCGCGTTTTTGTATACGCGGGGCGAGCCGGTCGTCAGGAGATCCATGTTCGCCATCAGTGCATTCAAGCTGTCCAGGCACACCGGCTTGGCGAGGTGGGCGTTGAAGCCGGCTTCTTGGGAGCGGTAGCGATCTTCTTCCTCAGCATATCCCGACACTGCCACCAGCAGAGTGTCTATGAGGCCAAGATCCTGGCGAAGATGGCGGCCAAGATCAAAGCCGCACATGGCCGGCATCATGATGTCGCATATCACCACTTCGGGCGGTTGCAACCGGGCGATGGCCAGAGCTGTCAGGCCGTCGTACGCGGTGCTTACCTCGTGGCCGGCGGATCGAAGCAGCATCGCCATGCTGTCGGTCGCATCCCGGTTGTCGTCAACGAGGAGGATTCGTCGCGCGGGTGCACTCATGGCTGAGGCGGGCGTGTCGTGCGCCGCGTGATCTCGCGGAGCCATTCTCAAGAGAAGCGGCAGACGGACGGTGAACTCGGTTCCGTGGCCAAGTCCAGCACTCGCGGCTTGCACGCAGCCCCCGTGCAAATCGATCATGTTGCGCACCAGGGCCAGTCCAATTCCCAGCCCGTTCTCGGACCGGCTCATCGAACCTGGCACCTGGGTAAAGAGGTCGAAGATTCTCGGCAGCATGGCCGGCTCGATCCCGATGCCCGTGTTGCGCATGCGCAGCACGGCCTCATCGCCGGTTGCCTCCACGTTCAGTTCGATGCGGCCCCCATCTTCCGAATACTTGGCGCTGTTGTTCAGCAGGTTTGACACGACCTGAGCCAGCCAGTCTGCGTCTCCTTCCACCTCGACCGCCTGCCGAGGAAGCGAAACCTTCAGGACAAGGTTTCGAGCGTCGATCAGGGGACGGCTGATTTCGATGGCCAGATGCACCACGCGCTTCAGGTCAACCGGTTTCATCTGGAGGTTCATCTTGCCTTGGCCGATTCGCGATACGTCGAGCAAGTCGTCGATCAGCCGGCTCAGTTGCTGGACCTGACGCTCGACCATCAGGGCGAGTTGTTGAAGCTCAGGATCGGCGGCACTTTTCAGCCGAAAGATTTGCATGGCATTGCGGATCGGGGCGAGCGGGCCGCGCAGCTCATGGCCCAGCGTAGCCAGAAACTTGTCTTTGCTGATCTCCAGGAAAAAGCGTCGCGCGTTGTCTGATTGCTCGCGGTCGGTTGCAGCCGTCCCCGTATCGCGGAACCGCGCGCCACCATTCCGACCAAGGCTCGAGCTCGGCACGTGAATCTCACAGGCCGCCGCCGGTCTGTGCCCCTCTTCACAGGGCAGACATGATGCGGTCGCAGTTGTTTTCATTGGTTGCACCGTAGGCCCTTTGGTCCTCTGCACCGAGCTCAACCCTGGCGATTGAGACCACCGTGCGCCGCCAGCAAAAAAAATCCGGCGCGGTGGATGACCCCGAGGTCTCCATCGCGCCGGCTTACTCTTCAACGAGCCCCCCGCCGCAGGCGAGGTGCCCTTTATCTAGTCTTCCGACGACTTCAACTCAAGTAGTTTTGGGGCCTGTCTCTGAGCTTGCACACGCCCCCCGTGTCACTTATTGTGCCGCGCTGAGCGCGAGTTGCAAGAAGAATTCTTTTTGTTTTGGCATTATGATCTTCTGTAAAATGGAATTCGGACAAACCGGGGGGACAATCTCTTGGGCAAACCCAGACCATGGCTCGCGAACGGATTGTCGGAACGGTTCCGAGGCCACCATGAGAACGCAAGGTGAAATCGAAGCCGCCATCTGCGAAGGAATCACTCGCTTTGAGCAGGAATTCATGGGCCGGGGTCCGAAGGACATCCGTGCGCACTTGCTCGGTGATCTTCTCGTGGTGCGCCTCCAGGGCGTCTTGACCGCCGCCGAACAGCACCTGGTCAAGTCGTTGCCGGCCGAAAAGGGGAGAGATCTGCTCAAGCAGGTGCGTCAACATCTCCTCGAGACCGCGCGACCGCTCATGGAGGCGATGATCCATGAAGTCGCCGGCATCAAGGTCATGAGCATGCACCACGACATTAGCACCGTCACCGGCGAGGAGGTCGTGGTCTTCACCTTGGCCGAAGCGCCGCAGGCCCGCGAACCGAAGAACAGGTAGAGCCCCCAAAGCGCCAGCGGAAAGGCGAGAACTCGAGGGAATCGGGCAGGGGATGTCGAAAGTGGCGGATGATGCCCGATTTCCAGTCATATTGTTATTATTATGCAAAAAATAAAAGAAACTCCTTGATATTTATGCACAGCGTGGCATAATGCGCTCTGCTTGGGGACTGTGCAAGGTCACAGGCAGGTCCCATAAAAACGTGAAGTTTGTATCGTCGGACGACTAGATAAAGGGCGACTCGCCTGTGGCGGGGAGCTCGTTGACGAGTAAGCCGGCGTGGTCGAATACCTCAGGGTGTTCGGCCACGCCGGTTTTTTTGCGTGCGTTGCCGACGGATGATTACACTCAACCAGGAGAAGACGAAGATGAAACACCAACAAAGACCAGGCATCGAGTCACTGGAGACCAAGGCTCTCCTGTCGCACATCGCTCTGGCGCTTACCGGCTCGCATGCTGGGAAATCCGTGCCCGCCGCGATCTTAAAGCCTCTGGGCACGCACCTCGATGTGACCGTGACGACCAATCTTGCGTCGTATACGCCCGGCGAGCTCGTCGAGATGACCCTCACCGAGACGAACAAGTCCGGACACGATGTTTTCATCGAAGTCGGGCCAAGCGTCAACGGTTTCTCGATCACATACGGCGGCAAGACGATCTGGCGGTCGAACTCGCGACTCCGACCCATACCGCAGGACATTCTCCGTGAACGCTTGCTGCCCGGCGAATCGTTCACGCTGAAGAACCACTGGATCGCGAGGGACGTGGTAGGGGCTTACATTGCGCACAACCAGGCGGCGCCGGTCGCTGATACCGGCCCGTTCAGCATCGCCGGGAAACCGATTTGAACGGTTGAAAGCCCTAACCAGCCCGCTAGTCGGTTGCGCGAGATGCTCGATCGATGGTCGTGGTCACCCTGACTCAAGTATGGCCACGGCCGCGCTCAACAGCGACTCGAGCGGTTAGAGCGCCGGCTTTGGAAACCGGGCTCGCTCCGATCTCGTCGCGACGGGAACCGAGCGGCGCGACGAGCCGCGGCATCCGAGCACGGAGTGATCGGGATCAAAATCGGCCGAAGGCGTAATGGCCGTTCGAGACGTCGAAATCGAGGTCGCTCAGACCCACGTTGAGACGCAGGTCGTTGTAGGTGTATTCCTCGACGAGCTCCGCCGGGGCCTGGCCGGAGCTCGGCCAGTCATAGGCTTCGAAGCGGATCGGCAGTCCGAGCTCGTCGTCGATGAAGAGGCGGACCCGATAGAACATGAGCTCGGGCTGTTGGCGGGGATGAGTCGTTTCGATCATCGTGCAATGTCGCGTGCCGAGTGTCTGGTGGTCGCGAAAGACTACGACGCATTCGGACGGGTCCAGCTCGAACGACCAGCGAGTGTGCAAGGTGTCGAGCAGCGGCCCGATGCCGGCCTCGGAGATCGGATGGCGACAGTCCTTCATGGCGCGGCCATCGCTGGGCTCGAGGCGGACTGTCCCGGCCAGTAGCTTGTTCAGCCCCACATCATGGGCCATGACCTTGCCGTTGTTGCGCCCGACGATGTAAATGACTTCGCGCCCGGGGAAAGGCTGGCGGAACTTGAGGTAAATGCTCCTGGGTTGGGCCCGCACCTTCATCATGAGCACGTGCCGCGGCGTCAGTTTTCCTTTGATCCGCTCCCGCTTGGAGAATGTGCAAGTGTAGTCGCGAATGTCACGGTACCGATGCTGGCACTCTTCGATGGACGCGAGCGCACGGGCGATGAGAGTCTGTCGCTTAGCCTCGCGAGAGTCGGTGCCGGCTGCCATGCCGGCGACGGGTTTGAGAGCGACGTGCGACCCAATCGATCCCGCATCGGCCCGATCCGGCTTCAACGCCGCGACCGCCACGCCGGTCTCCGAGTCTCGGTCGTCTCGTGCAGATCGTCCAAGCGAGGCGAAGCTCTCGGCCGCACGAAGGCTCTGGCCACTCTCGTCCGTCAGGCCGCGCAGCGACAACGCACTCTTCCTGACGTGCACCCACGTGGTACAGGTCGCCACGACGGCGCTCAGGAGACCCAGGAACAGCCATTTTATGGTGGAGAACTTGTCGGACCGGCGAATCATTGAATGCTTTGACCGACCGGACGACCGGGGCAAAGACCGCGGGCCGGGGATCACGGGGCGGCGGCGGTTCGTCCACCAGTAGGTCAGCGACCCCATCACACCGGTGCAGATCGTTCCGACGCGGAAGAGGATGCCGCGGGGACCGACGGGGACATAGAACGGCATGCGCGTAGCCCTCGGGGATTGTGGACGGTGACTTCGGAAAGGACGAGCTGCGCCTCGACCCCGGCGATGACCGGCGGAGCGCGTCTCCCGTCGCAGATGCTGCTGCGACCGGCAAACCGATCGTCGATGTGCTGGCAGAGCCTCAGGCCGAGTAGCGGGATCGTCGTGCGGGTCGCCCCGCACTGATTGACACAGATGACCGGAACGTCGAGGTCCCGTGCGACCTTGACCGGAATCTCGGCCAATAAGGGGCCGAGGTGGCCGAACAGCCAGTGCTTGCGTCCGCTGTGGCGAGAAGCGAACTCGGGCCAGGCCGACGCGATCACACCCAGGTCGATCTGGCCACGATAGCGGTCCCAGACATTGCAATAAATCATGTCGGCACAGATTCCCAGGCCGATCCGGCCCCACGGCGTGGAGACAACCAGCGGGCTTCGCCCGGGGCAGAAGCGGAACCGCTCCCAGAAAACCAGGTGCCGCTTACGATAGATGTGGATCGAGCCATCGGGCAGGCAAAGGGCCAGCGCGTCGTAGAGGTGCCGGTGGGCGCGCTCGACGAACCCCGCTGCGATCCCCATCCGCCACTGGCGGCTGCGACCGCTCAAGTGCCGCAGTGTCGGCCCATCGGCTCCTTCGGCGCTGGGGCCGAAATCGGGGAGCAGGCCGTAGCCCGTGTTGAACATCTCGGGCAGGACCGCCAGCAGGGCGCCCGCCTGACTCGCCTCGCCCAGAACAGCATCGGCTCGCTCGAGGTTGGCGGCGACCTGCGACAACTCAGCCAGCATCTGCACTGCGGCGACCAGGATCTTCAACTCAGTCCGGCTCCCGTTCGGGAGGCCGCGAAGCTAAGGGCGCCCGAGCGAAGCCTGGGCGTCGCGCGCGAGCAGGTCACGCCCTCGGTCAGTAGAAAAGGGGCCAGCCCGTGATAGACTTTCTGGCTCGTCTCGACGAACCCAGCCCGGCCGAACAGGTTGCGGACCCTGCGGGCCGAGGCGTGCAGAACGTCCCCCTCCACGCCAGCGACGCAGACGTCATAGATGAACCATCCCCAGAGGCCATCGCGGCAGCCGTCGACCAGGAACAACCGCCCCCCAGGTTTAAGAACGCGGTACATCTCGGCGACGGCGCGATCCTGGTGAGGATAGTGGTGGAAGCTGTTGGCACACGTCACCACGTCGAAGGCGCCGGCTGGGAAGGGGAGACGCTCACTGTCCCCCTGGACCGCCGCGACGTGCTCCGGGTCCGATCGCCAGCGCGCTTCGCCCTGGGCCAGCATTGCCGAGACGAGGTCGACTCCCCAAACCGTAGACTGCGGCGAGGCCGCCCTGATCCGGGAGGCGAAAACCCCGGTGCCGCAGCCGACGTCCAGGATCGCCAAAGGCCGCGCACCGATCGAGCCGTGACCCGAGCGATGATCGCCCGGTGTGACGGCCCGAACAGCAGCCGCTGGAGAACGCAGCGGTCATAGCCCTGGCTCCAGCGGCCGAACTCCTGCGCGGCCTGGACCTTGTTGTACGGCATCGGGCGTCCCTTCGTTCTGAAGCTAGAGTTTTGGAAAGCCGGTAGTCGCCGAGTTCAGCCGCCGGGCACGAGCATGCTACCGGCTGTTTTCCTTTCTCGTGATGGTCCGTAAGTCCACGCGCATCATGCTGTCGACCGGCCAGAAGACCCTGATCAGCCCCGGTCCCCTGGGCTCGGGCATGGCCCGGCCCAGGCGGAAGACAACCCCGCGCTCGTATTCGTTCAGGACGCGGATGCAACTCGACAGGTACAGGGCGACCAGTACCAGGACGATCCCCAAAGCAGTAGCGGTCTCGATTATCCACACAGATGACGCTCCGAAATGTGTTTGGACTGAAGTATTTCATTGAATCGATTGGTCGGGCCGCGTTTCAGCGACTGGCGCCGACCAGTTCGTGTCCACGTTCGGTGGGCGCTCCCTTCGGCCCGCCGGCACCCTTCGGCAGCAACGATGCGGGCGCAGGCTTGGGAAGCTTAACACTATGAGCGAGCCCAAGGGACGACAAGACGCGGATGGCCACGTAGGTCATATCCACTTCCCACCACCGCAGACCGTGGCGCGCGGAGGTCTGGAAGGCGTGATGGTTGTTGTGCCAGCCCTCGCCGTAGGTCAGCAGGGCGACCCACCAGAGGTTCGTCGACGAGTCGCGGGTCTCGTGGGTGCGATAGCCCCAGACGTGGGTGGCTGAGTTGACCAACCAGGTCGTATGGAGCACGAAGATCGTCCGGACGAATCCACCCCAGACTAGCCAGCTCATCCCGCCGAGGGCGTAAAGCGCTCCGAACAGCAGGACGGGAAACACGATCTGATAACTGTCGATCCACCTGTAAACGCGATCCTTGTACAGGTCGGGAGCCCACTTCTTGTAATACTCGACGGTGTGACACGTGGTGACATCGGGCGTCATCCACCAGAACATATGGGCCCAGGCAAAGCCGCGTTTGGGGCTGTGGACGTCATGCTCAAGGTCGGAGTTGGCGTGGTGATTCCTGTGATCGGCCACCCAGCCTATCGGCCCTCCCTCGGAGGCACAGCAGCCCATCGCGGTCAGAACGTATTCGAGCCACCGGGGCCGGGTGGCGAAGCTGCGATGGGTCAGCAAGCGATGATATGTCATGCAGATGCCGATGCCACCTGTCAGCCAGTGGAGGACGAGGCAGACGCCGAGCGCGCTCCATGAGAAGTAGGACGGCACCACCGCCAGCAGGGCCCCCAGATGGAGGGCGCCGATCCAGAGCAAGGAGGGCCAGGCGATGGGCGAGGCGGAAGGCCAAGATTTCGTCGTTGTCATGCTGAGGTAGCCGGCCGAGATTCATCGGCGATTGTGAGTTCGGGAGTCGACGGACTCTTACCAAAAAAAAGCCGACGTGGCGGAACACCCTGGGGCATTCGACCACGTCGGCTTACTCTTCAACGAGCCCCCCGGTCAGAACCGGGTCGCTCTTCATCTCGTCTTCCGACGATTTACATTCAAGTTTTGATCAGAGCCGGCTGGCATTGCCAACCAGCTCCTTATACATCCCATTGTCTCGCGCCCTTCGGCAATAGCAAGTGAAAAGTTTGGCTAGTCGGGCTCGAACCACGTCGTGGAGTGTCCCCACGGGGCTCCAGTAGGCCGGGTGCTTGGCAAGAGTAACCGGTCGTCCGCGACCAATCGAGCGCGCATCGCCACGCCGTCGATCGCCGCATTCGGCAAAAAAAAATGCTTCGACTCTATTCATCCGGTCGGCGGTGTCACTTTTCCATCGAGTCGAGCTTTGACCGCGCGGGGCCGATCGAGTGATTCGACAAGAGCATCGCGATCTCGTCGAGCTCACGATCGGACTTCGAGGTTTTCGCCGCGGCTTTCCTCAGTTTGAAGAGTCGAGGCGGCAACCGGAGGTCCTCGGGCTGGCCCGAAAACGCGGGCTCGACGAACCGGCGCCGCAGCGCGCTGAACGACTTCCAGGTCGCGGTACTGATATTCGACAGTCGGCTCGATCACGGTCCCTTCACCCCAGTCGTTCCAGGTCGCAATTTGAACAAGCGGCAAGCGGCTCTCCAGTGCCTTCTCGAGCGTGCTGGCAAAGGTCTTGCCGCCGTTGTCGTCGATTTTGCCCCAGCTCTTATGCACCTTGGCTTCTTCGTAGATATCGTGGAATCGAGGGAAAGCAACCGCCATGGCGGCGGGCCACTGCGCGGCCTTCTTGTAGAACGATTCCTGAGCGCTCAGACCGGCCTGCGGAACCGGCCAGTCAAAAGCGCCGCCAGCGCTCGCGCGGCGGTCGTGCTCGCTCAGATAAGTCAGCGCCCCATTTCTGCCGGCGAGTGCCATTTGCCACTCGCCGTCGGTCAAACCGCTGCGGCCGAACGAGAGCAGCACGGGTGCGCCGTCGAGCTTCAGATACGACGGCCTGACGAACCAGTTCGCGCGCAGCCATTCGAGCTCGCGCCGGGCATGCTTCACCCGGTCGTCGGCGCTGATTCGTCCGCGCTCGACGAGCTTGGGAATCGTTTGGTCTTCGTAGCACACAACGAATGCGAGCCCGGCCTTCGAGACCGTATCGGCGAACGCCGAGGCGTTGCGATGATTGAGCGCATAATCGAAGAGATCAACCGTGCCGTACCAGTCAAAAATGACGCCGTCGATGCCGGCGAGCTTCATCAAGAGGGCGTGGTATTCCAGCACGGCGGGATCGCCCGAGTCATAGGGGCCGATCAGCGGGTGGTAGTGCGAAGCGATCTCGGGCTTCCCAGTCTTTTTGCCCTCGGGGTCGAAGGTGTTCATCGTCCAGTGCCATCCCCACGCGCGGCTGTGAGGCTTGGCCTCGTACCAGGGCATATAGTGGGCGAGGATGCGCGGGAGCATGTCGTTTTGCCGGGGACGACTGTTGTGCGACGATCGGTGCCGGACAAATTCCGGTGATAGCGGTGGACAGCCAAGCGGCGATCACGAATTGGCTCAGACGGCGGGCCATGTTTACGAATCTCCGCAGACGACTGGAATTCTCTCCATCCCGGCATTCCGTCATAGTATCTGGCGCGGTCTCATGGACTGGGAAGGTGCCAGCCGACCTGGCCGCACGAATTCTGGAGGTTTCCGGCTCCGCCGAGAAACGGATAAAGGCAAGGAGCTTTCGGCCATGCGCCTGCCCCGGATTCGATTCACGGTGGGCGGCCTCGTCTTGTGCGTGGCGATCTGCGCCGTGGATCTTGCGGTCCTTCGCGCCCAATACGGCAACACTCGCCGGGACGTACGTCAGCGACAGCCTGGGCGAGTCGTTTGAGATTTGGCCCGACGGACGGTTTGCCTGGGGCGTATGGGGACGCCGGCATTACTACGTCGAAGAATACGGATACGTCAAGCGGCGCGGGGACGTGATGGAGCTTGCGTCCATTCCGCAGGCGGGTTCGCCAACCTGTTTGCCGGTCAACGCAGGATATCGAATGATCCGCTGGGGAGACGAAATGTATTTGTGCAGCAACACGGCAGCCGAGCTCGATCGATTCTGCCGCTTCGCGCTCGCCCCACGCTTGGCATGAAGACTGCGGGGTGAGCGCTATGTCGGCTACCTTCGCTTTCCCAACAACGGTAAAGCTCGCGCCGATGTCCCCCACCTTCCAGCGGCGGTCTGGGCAAGACTTTTGCTCGACGAGATCAGCCTGCGCGACAACGATGGCATGATCAGGATGGCGCTCAACAACCTGATCAAAGCGTTCCGGTGAGTTATGCCGGCCGACTCGCTGCGAGTGAAGGCGCCAGTATAATGACCCGAAACTGTTCCGGATTCTGGGAGGTGAGCGACGATGGCAATGCTCAACCCTCTCGTGGCGAGGGGAATTCTGACCGGCATCGCCCTGAGCGTTTCGGTGCCCTCCGTTGCCCAGAGCGTCAAGCTTGTCGACCGCGAGCTCAATCCGCACGGCTCGCCGCGACCGGTGCGCGGCGCGCGACGTGCCCCTACGCACCAGCATCTACTTCGAGTTGACGGCGTCGCCCAAGGCCCAGAGCGGCGGCGTGCGGCCCGAAACCGTGACCGTCAACCTTCAAGCCGAAGGGAGCACGGCTGTCAAACTGCTGAGCCCCGACCGCCGATTCGCGCGCGGCGTCTCGGGCTGGCTCCGGCCGAAAGGAGACATCGGAGGCAACCAAGCACTGGCCGTGTATCTCGAGTTGGGTGAACCGCTCAAACCAATGACGACCTACACGATCCGCGCGTCAGCCAATCGAGAGCGCGATGCCAAAACGGCTGCCGAGACGATCTCATGGAGCTTCACCACCGAAGCCAGCCCCGCGCGGCGCGAAGCGGAGTTTGCTCTGGACCTGAAGCGCGAGCCGGTCGCGTGGCACGGCAGCTTCTTCTCGGGGATTTGCAACGTCGTGTTCTGCACGCAGGCGGCCAGCTACGGCCCAACGTACGAGCTGATGGCCCAGGCACGCAAAGAGCACCCGCGCATGGAGCCTCGAGCGCCACTTCTGGCTGACGGGGACCGAATATCGACCAGGCTCGTTCGTGCCGGTCAACCTGCCCAACATCGTCCGCGAGCGCGAAAGTCGGCGCATCACCAAGATGGAAGACCATGACGGGAACATCGTGCTCCACGTGGAGGACGTGGTCGGCCGCGAGCAGTTCGGCGTTCCCGCCGATCGGCCGGTTGGCGACGACTACCATCCCGGCGACGAGGTCCTGATCGCCGACGGGGTTCACGACGCACGCACCAAGGTCGTGGCGGCCGCGAGTGCCGCGCGCACCGTCACCGTGCGCCCGATCGCCGCACCGTCGGGGGGCTGGAAGATCGCCTACGACGGATCGCTGCCCAAAAAGGAAGATCCGGACGCACCCGGGTTGTTTCCGCGTGGCGGGTGCTTCCTGCGCAAGTTCAATCCGCCCGGTACGCTCGCTTACTACTGGGGCCGGCTCGACAAAGAGTGGGACCTGGCGCACCGCCGTTACGGCCGCCGCGTGATGGCCAACTTCGCCGACGCCGCCGGCGACCTGGCACGCGACGGACGGAGCTGGACGACGGTCAAGGACTACGCCCAGTGGCACGAGGCCGCCCGCACGATCGCGGGCCACATCATCGACCGCTATGGCCCGGCCGCGCTCACATTCACCTGGAACGTTTTCAATGAGCCCGACCTCGGCCCGTTCTTCTGGTGCGCCGATTGGAACGAGCTGCAGACGTTCTATGACTACACCACCGACGCGATCCTCCGCGCCTTTGAAGACCGGGGCCATGATTCGAGCAAGGTCTTTATCGGCGGACTCGAGCTGGGGGCGATCTTCGGGACAAACTTGAGACTGAAGGAATTCCTAGCGCATTGCTCGCCGACAGCACACGCCGAAGGCTCGCTCTTGAAGAACGCCGCGTTCTCCGACCAGCGGCTTGACCGTCGGCACTCGCGCAGAGTCGAGGCGTTGTGCCGCGCCCACGAAGGCAAGGGCAGCCCGTGCGACTTTATCTCGATCCACTCCTACGACCGCGCCGAATTAATGGCCGCCAAGCTTGAGAAGGCCAAGGAAATCGCGCTGGCGGTCGACCCGGATTATTATCAGTCTCTCTGGGTCAACTCGCACGAAGCGTGCCCCGACTGGCTGCCGCCTCCAGATGAAGCGGCTGCCGATGCCTACCTCGGCAACGGCTACTTCGAGACCTGGTGCCTTGACGTCGTGCATCGCCAGCTCGACCGGGCCGCGCGCGACCCGAGATTCGCTTTCGGTGAGACGATCCTGACCGTTTGGCCCACGCCCGGAAACTTCGCCGGGCTCAATGCCGTCACGCGCATGATCCACGTCGACGACACCGGCGACGGCCGCAGCGACCGCACCGTCACCGTGCCGATGCCGATCTTCCACGTGCTCGGTCTGCTCGGGGACATGGGCGACCGCTACTGGGTTTTGCCCGAGCGCATGCTCGGCGGCCACAGGGTGTGCGGCTTTGCCTCGCGCGACGTCAAAGGCACGGTCAGAGTTCTGCTCTACAGCCACGACACCCAAGATACCCAGTCGCGTTCCGAGGCGCTCGTCGACGTTTCGCTCGCGCTTGCCGGCCTCGATGGGAACGGCAGGGTCGCAGTCACTGAGTGGCGCTTCGATCGCGACCACAACAGTCCTTACCGGATCGGGCGTTCTCTTCGCGACCGCGAGGCGCAGCGCCCGCCGCGCGGGCTCTTCGATCCTCCGGCCGCTTATCCGCCGGCGGAAATCGCGCAGATTCAGCACGCGTGCGAATGTCACCCGGCGGAGCCGAGAATCCTCCCGCGCATGTCCGACGGCCGAATCCAACTAACGACCCAAGTCGCCGGCAACGGCTGTGTTTTTCTCACGATCACCCCCACAACGCCGCGGCCTTGAATTCCCTCGCCCCGACGGGGAGAGGGTGCCCGAAGGGCGGGTGAGGGGGGAGAGCGGAGCACGGTCGCCTCGTAGTCGAACGGTGCGCGCCAGCTTCGTTTCGCGGAGTCTTGACAAAGGCATAACTCAGTAATGAGATTCGAGATATGAGTAAATTCAAAGCTTCAATCAGCGTACTCAGACACAAACGCTTCGTCCGCGAGTGTACTACCACCGGATCGTTTTGGCATCTCAAGCACGATCCGGATCTTCGTTAACTTTGTTATCTTATGTTCAAACACAATTCAAACCGTGGTTGAAGCAGACTGGGGTCTGCCGGGTCCACATGCGACCGGATTCGCGCGGCCCGATCGGTCCATCGGTCGCGCGTTGTGTGGCGGAGGGGTGGTGTGTCTGCACTGAGCAGCCCCGAATTGCACGCCCAGGTTCGTTCGGTTTCGAAGTAGCCCAAGTCGCAAGTTCCTATTGAACGAGCTTTTAAGCTCGACGTCGCGCACGCCATTTTCGGTGGTTTTGAGCATTCGCACGCGAGTCGCGATGTGGCGCGCATTCTCACGAGGGCCAAAACAGCGTCACGAGCGTCATAGGCTTATGTGACAACATTTTAAGCGGTGGCCAAAAGAGCTGTCACGCTGTCACAGCCTTGTGGCATAACAACTTAAGTGTGAAAATTGAGAAAACTGAAGACAATTTTCATCAATCCAGATGGATGAATGGGTGTGTGGCCAGTACCCCAGGGAAACTGGGCGTCTCAAATCTTCCCGAGCGGTTTGCAAGAGCTCGGCCCCGCCTCGCCGGATTCGTCGAATGCGTTCTCGCGGCCAGCCTCGGAACTAGATGGAGCGGTCGACAGCGGTCGATCGTAGCGGTGCGCAGAAATCGGATACCCGGGGACTGATGCGCGAGGAGCCGGGCCCGGTGGGTTCCAAGCCCGGCCCCCGCTATCAAGTCACCCGAGTGCCGCGTGAGAAGTCGATCATCAGGCGAGATCGAAGCGATCGAGGTTCATCACCTTGGTCCAGGCGGCGACGAAGTCACGGACGAACTTCTCTTGCCCGTCCGAACTGCCGTAGACTTCCGCCAGGCGCGGAGTTGGGCGTTGGAGCCGAAGACGAGGTCGACGCGCGTGGCCGTCCACTTGGGATTGCCGGTCTTGCGGTCCGAGCCTGCAAAAGCGTTGCCGCAGGGGGAGGCCTGCTTCCATTCGATGCCCATGTCGAGCAGGTTCACGAAGAAGTCGTTGGTCAGCGACTCCGGTCGGTTCGTAAAGACGCCGTGCCGGCTGTCGCCGACGTTGGTCTTCAGGACGCGCAGGCCGCCGATGAGTACCGTCAACTCGGGCGCGGTCAGTGTGAGCAATTGCGCCTTGTCAATGAGCAGGGCTTCGGCCGGGATGGAGAACTTGCCCTTGAGGTAGTTTCGGAAACCGTCCGCGATCGGCTCGAGCAAGGCGATCGATTCCACGTCCGTCTGCTGAGGCGAGGCGTCCGTGCGACCCGGCGTGAACGGAACGCTGACCTCGTGTCCGGCATTTTTCGCCGCTCGCTCGACCGCCGCGCAACCCGCCAGCACGATCAAATCCGCAAGCGATACCTTCTTGCCGCCGGAGGAAGCTTTATTGAAGGCACTTTGAATGCCTTCCAGCGTTTTCAGCACCTTGGCCAGTTGGGTGGGTTGGTTAACTTCCCAGTCCTTCTGCGGCGCCAACCGAATGCGGGCGCCGTTGGCGCCGCCGCGCTTGTCGGAGCCACGGAACGTGGATGCCGCAGCCCAGGCGGTGGAAACCAGCTCGGAAACAGACAGCCCCGAAGCCAGAATTTTGCCCTTGAGGGCAGCAACATCCTGAGCATCGATCAACCGATGATCGACCGCTGGAATGGGGTCCTGCCAGATGAGCTCCTCGGCAGGAACCTCGGGTCCGAGATAGCGGGCTCTGGGTCCCATGTCGCGGTGGGTCAGCTTGAACCAGGCGCGGGCAAACGCGTCCGCCAGTTCGTCGGGATGCTCCAGGAATCGCCGCGCGATTTTCTCGTAGGTGGGGTCGACACGCAGGGAGATGTCGGTTGTCAGCATCGACGGCGCGCGGCGCTTCGATGGGTCAAAGGCGTCCGGGACTGTGCCCGTGGCGTCACCATTCTTCGGTTTCCACTGGTGGGCACGGCCGGGCTCTTGGTGAGCTCCCATTCGTAGCGGAACAGGTTTTCGAGGAAGTTGTTGCTCCACTTCGTGGGCGTGCTGGTCCAAGTTACTTCCAGGCCGCTGGTGATCGCGTCGCGGCCCGTGCCAGTGCCGAAGCTGTTCTTCCAGCCGAGGCCCTGTAGTTCCAAGCCGGCCGCTTCCGGATCGACCGCAACATGGGACGCGGGGGCAGCGCCGTGCGTCTTGCCGAAAGTGTGTCCGCCCGCGATCAGGGCGACGGTTTCTTCGTCGTTCATGGCCATGCGGCCGAACGTGTCGCGAATGTCGTGGGCCGCCGCGGCGGGGTCGGGATTGCCGTCCGGTCCTTCGGGATTGACGTAGATGAGGCCCATTTGCACTGCCGCCAGCGGGTTCTCCAGCTTGCGGCTGTGCGTGCTTCCATTCGCATCATCGTCGGTTACCAGCACGCTGCCGTTTTTCTCGACCCCTTCCGACCCGTGCTTGTAGCGGACGTCTCCGCCCAGCCAGGTGGTCTCCGCTCCCCAGTAGACGTCTTGATCGGGCTCCCACACGTCCTCCCGGCCGCCGGCGAAGCCGAACGTCTTGAACCCCATCGTCTCCAGCGCGACGTTCCCGGCGAGGATCATCAGGTCGGCCCACGAAATCTTCCGGCCGTATTTCTGTTTGATCGGCCACAGCAAGCGCCGGGCCTTGTCGAGGCTGACGTTGTCGGGCCAACTGTTGAGCGGGGCAAATCGCTGCTGGCCCCGGCCGGCACCACCCCGGCCGTCGCCGATGCGGTAAGTCCCTGCGCTGTGCCAGGCCATGCGGATAAACAGCGGACCGTAGTGGCCAAAGTCGGCCGGCCACCACTCCTGCGAGTCGGTCATCAGCGCGGCAAGGTCTTTCTTCACCGCGGCCAGGTCGAGACTCTTGAATTCCTTGGCGTAGTTGAACTCCTCGCCCATGGGGTTGGACTTTGACGAATGCTGGCTCAGGAGGTCGAGCCTCAACTGGTTCGGCCACCAGTCGCGGTTGGCGGTACCGCCGCCGGCCGCGTGTTTGGGAGCCGCGCCCGCGAAGGGGCATGTTGCGGTGTTATTCTCTGGCATGGGATTCTCCTCTGTGCTGGTTGGGCTGTTTTGGACACGCGGATCGCTTCATGTTCGGTCCTTGGCCGAGCGCCGAGATGCCGCGAGACACTTGGGGCACGTACCCCAGAAAATCACCTCCGCCTCGTCAATCTGATAACCAGCGTTGCTGGCTGGAGTCAAGCAGGGCGCCTCTCCGATGGCGCACTCGACGTCTACCGTTTTTCCGCAGGTACGACAGATCAGATGATGGTGGTTGTCGCCGACCCGGGCCTCGTATCGGGCTGGCGATCCGGCAGGTTGAATCCGGCGAATGAGGCCGTTGTCGGCAAGGACACCGAGGGCGTCGTACACCGCCTGACGCGAAATCGTGCCAATCTCGGCACGCACCCGCTCAGCGACTTCGTCCGCTGTGCTGTGCGGATATTTGGACACGACCCGCAGCACAGCCAAGCGCTGAGCCGTTATCTGAATGCCGTGTTTGCGAAGCAACGAAGCAGGGTGATTAAGCACGATTCCATACTAGATCCAGACCCAGACAAAGTCCAGACTTTGCCTGAGTCTTGTTTTGCTTCGTGGTTCCGAGATCCGAGAGAAGAACGCACACGCCTTGGCGGCGCTCGATGCCATCGCGGCTATCGGAGACGAGGCCAACTCACCGTCTCGATCTTCTGTCAGCATGAAGCCCCTCGCGGGAAAGGGGCCTGTCAATGACACGGGGCCTTCCGATTATAATGACTGCAGACGACGCTCCCGCCCCTCCCTTCACGTTAAGGACAGCCCGATGACTCGACCCCGCGTTACGATCGCGCACTTGATGGCTGTCGTCCTCGTCGTCGGCGTAGGTAGCGCGGCTCTGAGGAACATCGCCCAGGAGCCGCGCGAACGGTTCGAGGGGTCTATATGCAGAGTGGTCTACCGTCCCGACGGCTACGTAACGGACGTCGATTCCAAGCGGGCGACGGCTCGCGTCAGCGTCATGCGTCGCCACGGTGCGCGGCCCGGGATGAAGATGGGGGTTTTCGACCCGAAGTCCCCAGGCATTTTCATCGATGAGCCGAAAGCGATGATCGAGCTCATCGAAACCGGCGAGAAGTTCTCGACCGCGCGCATGATCCAGACAAACCGGCCCAGCGAGCCCATCCGCGTCGGCGATGCCGTCGATTCGGTGGCCTGGTCGCCCAACCAGCCCATGCTGTTCGCGTTGGTCGGCAAGATTGACTTCAACCATGACGCTCAGGACGATCGCGACGAGCTCAAGCGTTTGATTAAAGAAGCAGGCGGCCGGGTCGACTTCGACTTGCCGCCGCCGGACGTGGGCACGGAGACCGGGATCATTTCACCGCGGATCGATTGGTATGTCTTCGATGAGCCTGTTCTTCCGTCGCCACAAGCTGATCTCTCAAAATCGGGGCGAAGCCCGAGCCCGCCGAGCCAGTTCGAGAAGCGCGTGCGTGAGGTCATCTTTGAAGCGCGGCTGAACGGAATCAGGCCCACGCGGGTCGCACGATTGTTAAATTTGCTGGGCTATGGCATCGGCCAGCATTCGCCGGGCCGACCAGAAGCTGCGAACCCCGGAGGCGTTCAACCGGCGGCTCGCCCGCGCTAAGCGGTTGTCGGAAAACCGTGCCATGAGCACTCGATCTCTTGGTCTTCTGCACGCGTTCAGGTCTCCGCTGATTGTCGCGGCGACTTTGCTGCCGACGCTTGCGGCAACTCCCACGTCGGGCTCAGAGCCAAGAAACGGAACGCGGGCCGGACGTGCAAACTCGGGGAATGATGGAACCGCCTCAGGTCGTTCGTCCGTACAACGTGCTGCGGGAACAGCTCCCAGCGAAATGCGCTGGATCGGGGCTCCGTTCGAAGCGCTCGACCTCGGCGACGGCTGCATCGTTGCCGGCCTTGTAGGAATTGAGGAGTTCTTTCGCCTGCTTTCGGAGCTGGGCAAGTCTTGGCTTCTGCGGGAGAGTGCGCGTGGGGGCAGATTGAGACGACATTATTCGGTTCGCCGAGCGAGATGTGGAGACGGAGCACGGTCTGTTTGATCGGCTTCTCGAACGAGCTCGCGAACAAGATGCAGGTGGATTCGGCCTGACGGGGCCGACGCCTGATGCCGCGACGGTCGCTCGCGGAGCCCTCTGTATCATTTAGCAACTCGTCGCAACGCGCCCCGCTATCGTGTTCGCTGGCGACTCGATGGGGGACTTGATGGCGGCTCGTACCTGTTGTATTTCTGCAAGATTTGCACAAGCGACTTATAGCCCGTCGTGTTCGCGGGCGGCATGAGCTTGATCGCGTACGCGGTACGAGTCAGGCGTCCCGTGACTGCGGTGTCTGGCGCGATCAGGGCATTGAGGATCGCCTCCTCGGTCGCCTGCACCGTGGCCTCGAACAACGTGTCCATGCTGTCGTTCGGGATCAAAGTGACGTCCACGATCTGATCGTCGGCCGCGGCATTGAGGTTCGCCGTGCTGAAGGCGATGAAGATCTCGCCCGAGTCGTCGTCGGTAACGGTGCCGGTCCGGGCGACTCCGTGAGTCGCGCGCCGGGCCAGGCGCTTGAGTTGATTGGGCAAAAGCGGCGCGTCGGTCGCGATGACGACGATGATCGAGCTCTTTTTCGCGGGCTTGGGCCGGCTCCTGGCCACGTTCTTGGAGCTCGCGCCGGGAGGCTGATCGGGGCTGTCCGGCGGCGCGGCGAATTCGGGATCCTGGCCCACGGGAGCGCCGCGAACGACGAGGTCCCAGTAAACGCCCTGGTTCGCCTGCACCAGGACGCCCACCGTGAAAAACGAGGTCTTATCCGGGTTCTTGATGATGTTGCCATCGGCTCCGTACACCGTTGCCCGTCGCGACGACGTGCCGATCCCGCCTTTCCAGCTATAGCAGGTCGTGCCCGTGCCGGCGCCCACGCTGCCCTCGGCGGTAACGCCAGGCCCCGCGCCGTTGATCGCATCCTGGACCATTTGGTCCGTCACGTTGCCGTCCGCGAGTATGTCGTTCAGCCACCCGTCGTAGGTTTCGGCGACGACCGGGAGATAGAGTCCAAAGTCATCGGGGTCGACGCCCGGCTGCTGGGTCTTGGAATACGCGATGACCGAGTTACGAACCGTCCCGACGGCCGCGGTATTCGTGAGCAGGATTGGCCCTTCCAGAAACCCGGTTTCATCGATCAAGTGGGTGCCGGTCATTTCGCCGTTGCCGTTGACCGTGAACCAGGCGGCCATCACGTAGGTGTCGATGCCCACGCCCTGGCCAGCGGATTTTCGTGTATTCACGTTGGTGGGGAGATTGCCGATCGGCAGAATCGCCGTCACTCCAGTGAACGGGCTCGCTGCGCTCGGCTTACTGTGACCCACGCAAACCTTATTGACGTCGATGATCGCGTTCTGGGGACCCGTCGGATACTTGTCGAGTGCGTCGAACGAAACGCCGAGTCCCCTCGCCGCGCCTCTGACCGTGCTCATGATTCGTGCCTCGCTCTCAAGGAGACGTGAAACTCAAGTGATTTGCAGGCCTTCTCCGCTATTCGGCCCACAGCTCATGGGAGTCGCACACAGTTTGTACAAGCGTCATCGCAGCGCCGACCCCTTCACTAACTCCGGTGGATTCCCCCGCTGATGGCCCTTGGCGTACTCGAGACTCGCCCGATAAGGCCGTAGCCCGAGCCAAAGCAAGATTATCGCGGATGTATACGCCACGACGCCCACGACCAAAAGTGAAAGATGCACGGCATTCTTATCGCGGAAGACATCTTCGGTCAGCGCCGCCACGATCGTCGGACCGAGTCCGAGTCCGAGCAGGTTGATGACAAACAGGTAGAGGGCCGTCGCCTGGGTGCACATCGTGTTGGGCATCATCTGGCCGATCGCAGCCGGGGCGACGCCGAAGGGAACGCTCATCAAGCTGACGACCGGCACGAGCAGAAACGCAGCCATGGGCCCCGACGTTGCCAGCGGAAAGAGTACGAGAAACGGCAGGCCAAGCGCTGTTGCCGCCAGGGCGACGCGCAGGTCGGCATCGACACGACCGCGGTGGCGCAGCCAGTCGGCCAGCCGGCCCCCCGAGACAATGCCCAGCGCGCCGCCGACGGCAACGATGAGGCCGAAGACCAGCCCTGTCTGGCTCGTGCTCCACCCGAAGCGGCGGATCAAGAGCGCCGGCGTCCACGAATAGGCCCCGTAACCGTAGAGCGCGACCAGTCCTGTCCCGAGCGTGAGGCAAAGGAACGTCCGTGCGTTCGCACGAATGTAGGCAGACACCGCGGCAAACGACGCCGGTGCTTCCGTCGCCTTGCCATCAGTGGCGAGACGGGTGCCTCTACGCACCGGCTCACGGACTGTTAGAACCAGGAGTGCGACCAGCAGCCCCGGCAAACCGACCGCGAAAAAGACGCACTGCCACGGGCGCAGCGCTGCGATCCAGGGCAGGCCTATCGTGTCCCGGCCCGAAACCAAGAACGTGATGAACCCGCCCAGGATGAATGCGAGCCCCGAGCCGAGGTAGATGCCCATCGAATAGACGCTCATGGCGGTCGTTCGGCGCTGGGGCGGGAAATAGTCGGCAATCAGCGAGTAGGCCGACGGCGAAAGACTTGCCTCGCCCACGCCGACGCCCATCCTCATCACAGCCAGTTGCCAGAATGTTGCAGCTAACCCGCAACCAGCGGTCATCACGCTCCAGATCCCGACGCCCACGGCGATCAAAACCCGGCGGCTGCGCGTGTCGGCGAGCCGGCCCAAGGGGATGCCGAAGAACGTGTAGAACACTGCGAAGCTTGCCCCCATGAGCAGGCTCATCTGCTTTTCGCCGATTTGCAGGTCGTGCTGAATCGGCCCGACCATCAGGCTCAGGATTTGCCGATCAATGAACGAGAAGACGTACGCGAGGGTGAGCACACTAATTACGTACCACGCATACCTGGGCGGCGGATACGGGGCCGGATCAGGCGGATGATCGCTTGGCGCAGGTTCGGGGCGCTACGGCCGGGTCACTGTGCGAATCTGGTTGGTTCATCCTAAGACCCTGGGCGCCGGCGCGAGATGCGTATCATGCTCCTGCTCGCGAGGCCACGATTGTCACACGGAAGTACCGCCGCGACAACGTAGTCGATCCGCCCGTCCGATCTTGGCGCGGGCATGAAGCGGCGGCCGAATTGCTGTAAGATGCCGGAAATGTTCGTCAGTCAGGTTCGCCAACAGGGAGAGCCATGAGCTATCTGAAGTCGGAGACGCTCGATCAGCTCTGGGACGATTTCGACGCGCGCGAGGAATTGCTCCGGCAGATCGTCGCCGACCGGCTCGCGGCGAACCCGCCGGCGATCGTGCCCGACCACGTGGTGGCGACCTATTACTTCGCCTTTCGGTACCGGCACGCTCGCCCACGCGGTCGAGGAGATCAGCTATCACGCCACGAGCGGGATCAAGAACCCTCCCAAGGGCTCGCTGCTCGAGCAATGCTCGGCGCGGCAGGCCGGCGTCGATGCGTTCGACGCGTCGGGCCGGATCGGCCTCTTGCACGTCGCGTTTCCGCTCAAGATGATGCGGCACCCCGACGGGCGCGTCACGTCGTGCGACCTGCTGCACACGCTGGCCGGCGCGGTCATCTTCGACATGTACGAGAACCAGGACGCCCGCTTGATCTCGATCCAGATCCCCGACGAGCTGCTCCGCGACGTTCCCCGGCCCGGCGTACGGACCGATCAACATCCGCAAGAAGACGGGGTTCGCGCTCGATCAGCCGGCGTTCGGCACGATCTTGAAGCCGACGGCCGGGATCACGCCCGACGACGTCGAGCGGCTGGTCGGCGAAGTGGCCGGCAGCCCGCTCTTGATGTTCATCAAGGAAGACGAAGACCTCTATCCCGACCTCGATTACTCGCCGGTCGCCGAGCGGACCAGGCGCGCGATCGCGGCCATCGAGCGGGTGCGCGACCAGCGCGGCGGGCTGGGCCTGGTCTATTCGCCGCATGTCTCCGCCGGGCCGGACCAGATCGTCGACCTGGTCCATGGCGGTCGTCGACGCCGGGCGCCTCGGGCGTGATGTTCAGCGAGACCTACGCCGGCGGAACGGTCCGGATGGTCCGCGAGGCGACCAAGAAGCTGCGCCAATCCGCCGGCCATCTACGGCCATAACGCCGGCATCGGCATCAAGACGCGCGGCGATCTGGCGCGAGGTGATCGACTTCCTGGCGCGGCTCGACGGCATCGATTTCCGCCAGACGGCCCCGGTGCGGCCCGGCTCGCCGTACATCCGCCCGTATGGCGCCGAGTGGCGTGCCTCGGAAGAGGCACTCACGCGACCGATCGCCGGCATCAACCCCACGATGATCACCCGCGCCGGCGCGCTCGACCAGGGCAACCTGATCCTGAACCTCCAGGACCTCGAAGCGAAGGGGATCGCCCAGAACGTGCTGTTTCTCGCCGGCTCGGCGATCAACACGATCAAGGACAAGAGCGGCAAGCCCGACCCGCGGATCGGGCTGGAGGCGATGCTTCAGGCGATCGAGGTCCACCGCTCGGGCGAGTTGAAGGACACGCCGATGGACGAGCACCTGGCCGCTCTGGCGGCCCTGGCCGAGCGCAAGAACCTGACCGCGCTTGCGCGAGGCGCTCCGGCAGCGCTATCCGGGGAAAGTCGCATGATCGCCAAGGACGAAGCGCTGCCTGCGGATCGGCGTCCTGGGCTGTGGTCCGATCGCGCAGTTCGCTCACTTCGACGCCTGCCGCAAGGCCAGGAACGCCGAGCTCTACGCGATCTGCGACCTGGCCGACGACCTGCGCGAGCGGATGGCGCAGGTCCACCAGCCGAAGGTCGCCTATGCCGACTACGACGCGATGCTGGCCGACCCGCAGGTCGAGGCGGTCATCATCGCCATCGCCGACCAGTTCCACGTGCCGGCCGCGCTCAAGGCGATCGCGGCCGGCAAGCACGTGCTGGTCGAGAAACCGCTGGGAACGACGGTCGAGTCGTGCCGCGAGCTGCGCGATCGGGCGGCGGCGGCCAGGCTGGTCGTGCAGGTCGGCAACAACCGCCGGTTCGACCCTGGCATCGCCTTCGCGCGCGACTTCATCGCCGGCGAGATGGGCCAGCGGATGGCGCTCAAATCGTGGTATTACGACTCGGTCTATCGGTACACGATGACCGACAACCTGCAGCCGATCCCGATCACGAGCGCGAAGGCGCATCGGCCGGAAGGCGATCCCAAGGCCGACCGGCGGCGGTATTATCTTCTGACGCACGGCAGCCACCTCGTCGACACGGCGCGGTTTCTGGGCGGGCCGATCGTCGGGCGTGCGCGCCCGGCTGCTCGAGCGTTTCGGCGCGTATTGCTGGTTCATCTCGGTCGACTTCGCCGATGGCTCGCTCGGACATCTCGACCTCCAGATCCCGGTTCGCGGCGATTTTCAGGAAGGGTTTCAGGTTCAAGGCGAGCACGGCAGCGTGACCGGCCGCGTGCATCTGCCCTGGTTTCACAAGTCGAGCGACGTCGAGTGTTTTTCGACGCGCGACCGGCAGTTCCACCGCGTCCTGGGCGAGGACGCCTATCACCTACAAGCTGCAGATCGAGGCGTTCGCGGCGACGATCCTCGATGGCGTTCCCCAGGCCGGCGCGAGCCTCGACGACGGCCTGGCGGCCGTGCAGGCGATGGTCGCGATCGCGCGGTCGGTCGAGACGGGCGAGCACGTCCGGCTCGACGACGTGAGTGGAGGTGTGTGATGCACCTGGGGATCTTCGCCAAGACGTTTCCGCGGCCGACGCTCGAGGAGACGCTCGACGCGGTCGTGCGACCACGGCCTGACGCACGTTCAGTTCAACATGTCGTGCACGGGCCTGCCGACATTGCCCGACCGGATCGACGAGGACGTCGTGCGTCTGGATCGCCCAGTCGCTGCGCGAGCGCGGGCTGACGATGGCGGCGATCTCGGGCACGTTCAACCTGTGCGATCCGCGATCGCGGCTCGATTCAGACAACCTGCAGCGGCTCGACGTGCTGGCCGCGGCCTGCCGCTGGCTCGATACGCGGATCATCACGCTCTGCACCGGCACGCGCGACCCGCGACGACATGTGGAAATGGCATCCGGACAACGTGCGGCGAAGCGTCCTGGGAGATGCCTGGTCGAGTCGATGCGCGAGGCCGTCAAGATCGCCGATCGCCACGAGGTGACGCTGGCCTTCGAGCCGGAGATCAACAACGTCGTCAACTCGGTGATGCAAGGCGCGAAGGCTGCTCGATGAGATCGATTCGCCCTGGCTCAAGGTCGTGATCGATCCGGCGAACCTGTTTCGCGCCGGGCGATCTGCACCGGACTGCACGAAGCTCCTGGACGAAGCGTTCGATTGGCTCGGCCCGGATATCGTCCTGGCACACGCCAAGAATCCACCGGGCATTGGAGAAGCTGCCTGACAACTGGAACTCGCACGAATTCGAGTCATTGCTCGGAATCGGCTGTCGGGACAACGGCTGCCGGGGACCGGCGAGGAGCCTCGCGAGAATCGAACAAGCTGTTCGTCGGCCGATGTCTGCGACTCGGTTGCCGTTTTATCGCCGTTACCTCACCGGACTCATGAGCGATCGGCTTCACGGGCGCCCTCATCATGCACGGATTGCCGGAGAAGCGACGTCGCGCCACGGTGGCCGTCGTTCCTCGCGAGCACTGGTCAGAAGCCGTGTCGGCTTCGAGACTGAAGTCATGCCATTCATTCGAACCGCGACGGCATCGAGTTTCACTATCGCGACGAAGGCCACGGCCTGCCGTTCGTGTTCCAGCACGGCCTGGGCGGCGACGTCAACCAGCCGTTTGGCCTCTATCGACCGCCCGCGGGCGTTCGGCTGATCGCATTCGACATGCGCGGACACGGCGAGACCCGACCGCTGGGCGATGTCGACAAGCTGACGATCGCGACGCTGGCCGACGACCTGATCGGTCTTGCTCGATCATCTCGAGATCGAGCAGAGCTGTGGTCGGCGGGATCTCGCTGGGCGCGGCGGTGGCCGTCAACGTGGCCATTCGGTATCCCGAGCGAGTGCTCGGCCTGATGCTCGTTCGGCCGGCGTGGATCGATCGACCGCTGCCCGAGAATGTGCATCTCTACGCGACGATCGCCCGCTTGATTCGCGAATTGGGTCCGGAGGATGGGCTCGAGCAGTTTCGCACGATCGCCGGAGTTTCAGGCCATGGAGCGCGAGTCGCCGGACTGTGCCCGTTCGCTCGTCGGCCAGTTTGAGCAGCCGCGAGCGGCGGAGTGCGTCGCCCGGCTCGAGCGACTCGCCGCCGATACCCCTTGTCCGTGATCGCGCCCTCTATCGGCAATATCTGACGTACCGACCCTGATCCTGGGCAATCGCCAGGATCCGATCCATCCCTGGCCGTTCGCCGAAGACGCTGTCGCGAGCTCATCCCCGGCGCCGAGCTGCGCGAGGTCACGCCGAAATCGGTGAGTCTCGACCGCCACGCCGCCGACGTGCAGCAGGCGATCGACGACTTCCTTGACCGGCACTTTCGCGAACTCGAGGTGACACCGATGCTGAAATGTTCCACGTCGCTCTGGTCGGCCGACCTGGCCAATCTGGCCGCCGAGATCCGCCGCGTCGACCCGTATACCGAGCGGTTTCACCTCGATGTCGCCGACGGCCATTACGTGCCCAGCCTGCTCTTCTTCCCCGACCTGGTGAAGGCACTCCGCAAGCACACGAGCAAGCCGTTCGAGGTGCACCTGATGACGACCGACCCGATCGCCTGGGTCGAGCCGTTTGTCGAGGCCGGCGCCGACGGCGTGATCTTCTGCTTCGATTCGCTGACCGATCCCGGCGCCGCCATCAAGCAAGTGAAGGACCTGGGCAAGTTCGTCGGGATCTCGCTCCTGGTGACCGAGCCGGTCGAGCCTGCTCGGCCGTACTGGAACACGATCGATCAGGTGACGATCGTCGGCACGCCGATGGGGACCAAGGGGACGTCGATGGAGCCACTCGATCTTCGACAAGATCCGCGAGGCCCGCGCCGAGATCGAGAAGTATTCGGCCCAGGTCGAGATCCAGATCGACGGCGGCATCCGGCGCAACACCGTGCCGCAGATCCACGCAGGCCGGTGCCGACTGGATCGTGCCGGGCTCGCTCATGTTCGGCGAAGACCCGGCGGCGATGCGGCAATGGCTGGCGATCGCTTTGAGCCGCAGACGTCAGGACCGAGGTGCGTTATGCAATGACAACGAAGCTGGAAGCCGCGCTGGCGGAGCGTGCCGATCCTCGACATCCACACGCACCTGGTGGGCGGCAAGCTGGCTGCGCGCGGGCTGCACGACATCTTGCTTTATCACATGGTCGTCAGCGACCTGTACGCGGCGGGCTGTCCCTCCGGGGCGCGGTTGACCCAGTTTCCCGGCTGGCCGAGCACGGACGAGGCCCACGCCCGGATCAAGGAGGCCCTTCCTTATCTGCAGCACATCCAGAACACCAGCTCGTTCTGGGGCGTGCGGATCATCCTCCGCGACCTCTACGGCTGGACCGAGCCGATCGACGAGCGCAACTGGAAGAAGCTCGACGCGCTGATCCGCGAGCGGGCCGATGACCGGGCCTGGGCGCATTCGGTACTCGACCGCGCACGGATTCAGCGCACCGGGACCGAGCTGGCCCGGCGCGGCGGCGGCGAGGACGACGACCGGCTGCAGTACGCCCTCGAGTGGGGCTTCTTCACGCGCTGCCAGTGGGGCGAGTTCGACACGGCGCTCTAC
Source organism: uncultured Isosphaeraceae bacterium (assembly GCA_963830625.1). GTDB lineage: Bacteria > Planctomycetota > Planctomycetia > Isosphaerales > Isosphaeraceae > CAWHMZ01. The sequence goes on from CAWHMZ010000013.1 coordinate 102,087, forward strand.
GAGCTGGAGCGGTGCTGGGGCAAGTCGCCCGAGAGCCCGGCGCCGATCGGCGGCGGGCCCGGCCCGCCACCGAGCGGCAGATCCGAGACGCTCGACGACGTCCACGCCGCCGATCGCTCATTATGTGAGCAGCATCCCGTACGGCCAGATCGTCTCGACGGCCACGCATCTCTCGACCGACATCGACTATCGGCCGGTCTCCGACGACGAGATGGCCAGGGCGCTCGCGCGGCGCGACTGCACGCCGGGCCGGCCGAGCGCGATTGCTACGCGTCGTATGTCAACGAGGCGTTCCTGACGGCGCTGGCGGCCCATGGCCGACGAGATCGTCTTTCAGTTCAGCTTCGGCGCCGAGCCGTTGCCGTTCGAGACGGCCAGCCGGCTGTCGCAGCGGACGATCGGCCAGGTCGCCGAGCATGATCGGCCGGCATCCCAAGCTCCGGTTTCAGTGCTTTCTGGCCAGCCGGCACGCCAACCAGTCGATGTGCACGCTGGCGCGCGAGTTGCCGAACTTCAGCCTGGCGGGCTACTGGTGGCACAACTTCTTTCCCGACACGATCGCCCAGGTCATGCGCGAGCGGCTCGAAATGGTGCCGGCCAACAAGCAGGTCGGGTTCTTTTCCGACGCCTATTGCGTCGAATGGTCGTTATGCCAAGGCGGTCCTGGTGCGCAAGATCCTGGCGCGAGTCCTGGCCGAGCGGATCGAGCTCGGCCAGTTCGACCATCCGGCCGCGCTGGAATTCGCCCGTGCGATCCTGTTTGAGAGCCCGCAGATCGCTGCTGGGGATCGTTCCGCGGCCGATGTGAACCGTCAGAGAGCCGAGGTGCCCGCGATGGAAACCGCCCAGATCGCCCAGATCATCGACGAGATGGGGACGCTGCTGGAGCTGCGCGGCGAGAACCCGTTCCGCTGTCCGCGCCTACCACACGGCGGCCCAGGCGCTCGTCAATTTGCCCGGCGATCTGCGCGAGATGATCGCCGACGGCCGCTTGAAAGAGGTGCCCGGCATCGGCGACACGATGCACGCCAAGATCGTGCAGCTCGCCACGACGGGGCACTTGCCGTCTTACGACGAGCTGCGGCGGAGCACGCCGCCGGGCCTGGTCGCACTCTTGCGCATTCCGGGCCTGGGCCCGAAGAAGATCAAGGCGCTGCACGAGACGCTCAAGATCGAGAGCCTGGCCGACTTGCGGGCGGCGGCCGAGGCCGGCAAGATCGCCGAGCTCAAGGGCTTTGGCGCAAAGACCGAGGCCAAGATCCTCGAGGGGATCGCCTTCGTCGAGAAGGCCGGCGAGCGGATCCTCCAGAGCGACGCGCTTCGGCTGGTCGCCCCGATCCTCGCGGCGGTGCGCGCCCATCCCCAGGTGATTCGCGCCGAGGTCTGCGGCAGCCTGCGCCGGCGGGCCGAGACGATCGGCGATCTCGACATTCTGTTCAGCTCGAAGCACGCCACCGCGGTGCTCGATGCGTTCGTCAAGCTGCCCCAGGTCGCCACGGTGCTGGCCCACGGGCCGACCAAGGCGAGCGTCCGGCTGGCCGACGGCGTGCAGTGCGATCTGCGCGGCGTCGACGACGACGCAGTTTCCGTTCGCCCTTCATTATTTCACGGGCTCGAAGGCCCACAATATCGCGATGCGACGAGCGGGCACTGGCCCGCGGGCTCGACGCTTGAACGAATACGCCCTGTCGGGCCCCAAGGGACCGGTCCCGTGCCAGACCGAGGCCGACCTCTTCGCGGCGCTCGGCCTGGCCGACATCCCGCCCGAGCTGCGCGAGGATACCGGCGAGATCGAGGCCGCCGAGGCCGGCAAGCTCCCCGATCTGATCGAGCCGACCGACCTGACCGGCACGTTTCATTGCCACACCGACTGGAGCGACGGCAGCGCCACGCTGGCCGAGATGGCCGAGGCCGCGCGGCCCGGGGCATGCACTACCTGGGGATCGCCGATCACTCCCGCTCGGCGCGGTATGCCGGCGGGCTGACGATCGAGCGCGTCCACGAACAGTGGGCGGAGATCGACGCACTCAACAAGACGTTCGGCGGCAAGTTTCACCTCTTCAAAGGGACCGAGTGCGACATCCTGGCCGACGGCTCGCTCGATTATCCCGACGAGCTGCTCGACGGGCTTCGACTACGTGGTGGCGAGCGTCCACTCGAGTTTCAACCTGCCGCGCGACGAGATGACCAAGCGGCTGGTGAGGGCGGCGTCCAACCCGCGGGTCACGATGCTCGGCCACCCGACCGGCCGGCTGCTCCTGGCTCGCGACGGCTACGCCGTCGACCTCGACGCGGTCATCGACGCGGCCGCGGCGGCCGGCACGATGATCGAAATCAACGCCAATCCCCACCGGCTCGACCTCGACGCCGTCCATTGCCGACGGGCCGCGCAGAAGGGTGTGACGATTGTGATCAATCCCGACGCACATTCGGTGGGCGGTTTGGACGATCTAGAATATGGAGTCTCGGTCGCCCGCCGAGCCTGGCTGACCAAGGGCGACGTCTGGAACACGGGCTCCTTGCCCACGATGGTTCACCGGCTCGCTGATGCCGGCAAGCGGGCGCGGTGACCCTTCCGGTTATCACAATTCGCCGGTTTCGTGCTGCGTCTGGCCCTTGCGGGGGGTGGCTCTGCTCCTATAATGAAAATGAAGCGAACAGGGATGGGTGCTTGGATCGCGTCCAGTCTCCCGGCTCCAGGGGCTGGATCGGCCGATTCTTCCATCTTGACGAGAAGGTGCATTCGTGCCGACAATCCTGCGCCTTGGCTCGGCGATCGCTTTGTTGGGTCGCCTCAGACGCGACGAGTGCGGGGCATGGCTTTGTGTTCAGTCGTATCGGATCGGAATTATCGACTTAATCGAAACTCAGGGTAAGACACATGGCCCCAGCCAAGCCGATCGTTGGGAAGAAACGCAAGTACTTCACCGTCGAGGAGGCGAACAAGGCGTTGCCGCTTGTCAGCATGATCGTCAGCGACATCGTTCGTCAGTACCGCGTCGTCGAGGACCTGCAGCAGCGGCTCTCGCGGGTTTCGCGGGATCAGCGCAAGCCGTCGAACGACCTCTATTCGGAGGAACTGGCCCAGAGCCAGGCGGAGCTCGAGGCCGAGGAAGCCAAGCTCGATTCGTACATCGAGGAGCTGAAGCGTCTGGGCGTCGAGTTCAAGGGCCCCGACGGGCTCTGCGACTTTTACAGCCTCATGGACGGCCGGGAGGTGTTCCTCTGCTGGCGGCTGGGCGAGCCCGAGGTGTCGTACTGGCACGATCTCGACGCCGGCTTCGCCGGCCGGCAGCCGCTGGCGGAGCTCGCCCGCTCGTCCGTGCGCGACCGCTCGTTCTGAGATGCAGCACGTAGTCACGATCGATGGACCAGCGGGGGCAGGCAAGAGCACGGTCGCCCGAGGGCTGGCCGACCGGCTGGGCTGGCGGTATCTCGATACCGGGGCCATGTATCGCGCAGCCACCGTGGTAGCCGTTCGCGCCCAGGTCGATCTGACGAACGATGCGGCGCTGGCCGCCCTGGTCGAGAACGCTGTCGGTGGCGATTCCACCCGGACGCATCTTCCTCAAAGACGAGGACGTCACCGAGCTCATCCGCGGAACCGAAGTGACGCGAGCGTCGCGGTTCGTCGCTGACAGCCCGAGCGTCCGTCGCAAGCTGATGGCCTGGCAGCGGGCATTCGCCGACGAGCATAACGTCGTGACCGAGGGCCGCGACCAGGGCACGCTGGTGTTCCCCGACGCACTTCGCAAGTATTTCCTGACGGCGACCCCCGAAGTACGGGCGCGGCGGCGGCTGCTCGATCTCCAGGCGCGGGGCGAAACGGTCACCCTGGAATCGGTCTTGAACGACCAGCGCGAGCGCGACGCCCGCGACGCCACTCGCTCGATTGCCCCGATGAGACCGGCGCCCGACGCGGTGGTGGTCGACTCAACCGGGATGTCTGTCGACGAGGTTATTGACCACCTCGCGAGCGACATCGGGGAACGCTTGACGGCGATTTCGCAACCGTGATCCGCAGGAAGGGGGGGTGCCCGTGATCGAACCGGCGTCGGAAGGCGGCGCGGTCGGCGCCCCACCAGACACGGCCGAGCGGCAGCCCGCAGCACCAGCGGGCGCGCCTGCCGAAAAGCGGCAGGTTCGCGAGCGCCCGCTGCCCTCTTGGCTCTGGTACCAGTTCGTGCGATATCTGTGCGCAATCCTGTCGGCCGTGCTGTTCCAATGGCGGGCCAGCGGCCAGGCCAATCTCCCCACGTCAGGCGGGGCGCTTTTGATTTGCAATCACGTGAGCTTCCTGGATGTGGTCTTTGTAGCGATCCCGCTGCGCCGGCCCCTCAATTACCTTGCGCGGTCAACGCTGTTTGTGCCGGTGCTGGCCCAGTTCATGCGGTCGGTCGGGGGCTTTCCGATTCAGCGCGAGGGAATCGGCGTCTCAGGAATGAAAGAGACATTGCGGCGGGTCAGAGCGGGGGGGGTCGTGGTTCTCTTTCCCGAGGGCACGCGCAGCCGTGACGGCCGGCTGGCCAAGCTCAAGCCTGGAGTGGCCGCCTTGGCAGCCGGTCTGCGTGTGCCGATCGTGCCGGCCGGCTTGGCCGGGATGTTCGAGGTCTGGCCGCGGTCGCGCGCGCTGCCGATTCCCCATCCCGTCCGGATCCACTACGGCCCGCCGATCCTTCCCGCTGAGTTGGCCGGTCTTGACACAGGGGCCGCCACCGAGTTGATTCGCGATCGCATGCGACTGAGTCACGAAGAAGCCTGCCGCGCCCTCGAGCGCGACTTAACCTACTGAGTGATGGGCGCGAACTCGTGAGCGAGGATAGACCAATGACGAGCAACTTCCGACGGCGCGACCTCCTGAAAGGTGGCATGGCCATGGCGGGAGGGATAATTGCGACTGCGCTTCCTGCGGACGCTCATTCACCGAGCGCTCCGCCCAAGCCTCCGTTGCGACGCGAGCAATTCCGGCTGGGCTTGAACACGAGTACCATTCGCGGGCAAAAGCTTCCCTTCGCCGAGGTGGTCGCGATCGCCGCCAAGGCGGGTTACCAGGCGATCGAGCCTTGGCTCGACGAGCTCGAGCGCTACACTCAATCAGGCGGCTCGCTCGACGACGTGCGCAAACGCCTCGATGACGCGGGCATCACTGTCGAAAGCGCGATCGCCTTCCCCGAGTGGATCGTCGACGATCCCGAGCGGCGCAAGAAGGGCGTGGAATCGGTCCGCCGGAGCATGGAAATCGTACGCCGCATCGGCGGCAAGCGGCTGGCTGCTCCGCCGGTCGGCGCCACCGACCGGCCGATCGGCGACCTGCTGCGCGTGGCGGAGCGCTATCGCGCAATCCTCGAGCTGGGCGACCAGATCGGCGTGGTTCCCGAGGTCGAGGTGTGGGGACCGTCGCGAACCTTGGGCCGGCTGGGTGAGGCGGCCTTCGTCGCGATCGAGTCGGCGCACCCCAAGGCGTGCATCCTGCCCGATGTGTACCATCTGTACAAAGGCGGCTCCGATTTGGGCAGTATCAGGCTGTTAAGCCCAAGTGCCATTCACGTCTTTCACTGGAACGACTATCCGGCCGATCCGCCGCGCACGAATATCACCGACGCCGACCGCGTCTATCCCGGTGATGGCATCGCTCCGCTCAAGGAACTGCTCGGCATCTTGTCCGCGGGCGGCTTTCAGGTGACCTTGTCGCTTGAGCTCTTCAACAGGAAGCTCTGGAGCCAGGATCCTCTCACGGTTGCGAAGACAGGACTGGAGCGGATGAACGCACTGTTTCAGAAGTGAGCAGGCAGATCTGATGCGAATCATCCTCGCGGTGATTGTCGTTGTGGTCAGTTGGCTCGCGCCTGCCCGCGCCGAGGAACCCCGGACATTTTACGGCAAGACAGTCGAGGGATGGATTGCCGTCCTACGTGACAAAAAGAGTACATTAAACGAGCGCCGCAAGGCCGCCGAAGCCCTCGCCGCATTTGGTCCGGAAGCCAAGGCGGCCGCGCCGGACCTGATCGCCCTGCTGCCCGAAAAAGAATTGAAAGACGCGGCCATCGGGGCACTATCTCGAATCGGCTGCGGTGCCGAGCACACAGTCCCAATCTTGATTGAGCAATTCATCAACGAAGGGTGTGCGCATCTTACGGGGCAGGCCATTTTCGGATACCACGCGTTCGTCGAAGACAATCTGGTCCGATTCGGTGGAGCGGCGGTGCCGGCGCTGATCAATCTCTTGAACGGCCCCAACCGCGAGATGCGTCTGAGCGCGGCAGACGTTCTTGCACGCATCGGCCCGGCCGCGCGGGCGGCCGTGCCTTCGCTCATCCGCGCGATCGATCACCCAGAACCGACGGACGTCGCTGAGACCTTGAAGATCCGCTCAGTGCGGGCCCTGGGCCGGATCGGGCCGGACGCTGCGGCTGCCATCCCGTCCTTGAATCGTTTGTTCGGCGAGGACGGGGTCGATCAGTGCGAGATCGTGGTGGCGCTAAACGGGATCGGCGCGCCCCCCGTCTGGAAGCTGGTCGACGCCTTCCTTCTCGACGCGGATTTCCGCGCGGCACACGACCTGGCCTGGCTGGGTCCGAAAGCGCACGAGGCGATCCCCGCACTGAAAAAAGCTCTTGCCGACAAGCGGCCGCAGGTTCGTTTCTCCTCGGCCGCGGCCCTCGCGTTCATTGAGCCGGCTGCCACGGAGTCAATCCCCGTTCTGGTCGATGCGCTCAATCATCTCGACGACAGAGAGCTCGAGGTTTCCGACGCCCCTGCGGCGCTCGCTCGCTTCGGTCCGAAAGCAAGAGCAGCGGTTCCCAAGCTCGCAGAGCTCGTACGGAAAGGGTCCACCGACCCAGGCCTCGTTGAAGCGCTGGTGCAGATTGATCCCGACGGCAAAGAGAGTGTGCCCGCGCTGATCTCGGCACTGGACGACGACGATTCCGGCGTCGTCACGATCGCTGCCATCGGCCTCGGTCTGCTGGGCCCGCGTGCGAAAGTCGCCCTGCCGGCGCTTGCCCGGGTCGTGACACGCGAGTTCAAGGAAAAGGACCTAGATGCGGCCGATCCGCAAGCCAGCGCGGTCGACGCGCTTCGGCGGATCGGCCCAGCAGCGAAGCCGGCCATTCCCATCCTTATTGGTGCTCTCAAGTACCGCCGCGGTGTCCCTGAGGATAAGCCCGATGATGAACTTGGCTGCCCCGATTACTCGCTCGCGGCCGCCGCCGCCCAAGCCCTGGGCTCGTTCCGGGCGGAAGCCAAGGCCGCCGTGCCTGCCTTGATTGAGGCTGTCCGCAAGCGCGAGAAAGAGGACGCGAGCTGGAGCGTTCGCCAGCAAGCGATCTTGGCCCTCGGACAGATCGGGCCCGACGCAAGCGCAGCGGTTCCGGTGCTGCGGAATTTGCTCAAGGAGCAGGAAAAGTTCGGCGGGTACGTGCCCGAGATCCTGGTCGCGCTCTCTCAATTGGACCCGCGAGGCAAAGAACTCGCGGAGACTTGGCTCGCCAATCGCACGGAAACTGACCGCGCGCCCCCCTGGATGCGCGTGGGCCTTGCAGGACGGGCCATGGTGCTTGGGGCGATGGGCCGCGCAAGCTTCGAGACGGACTGGCTGACCCGCGTTTATCTGGAGCGGCTCGATGCAGAGCTTGCGCCAGCCGATCGGGAAGATGGAGGTCCGTGCTCGGTTACGCAGGAGTTGCCCGATGTCTTCGGCCTGTTCGGCCCGGCGGCGCGGGTGGCGATCCCGCGACTCGAGGAGTTGCGCACGCACTCGAACCCGTCCGTCCGCCTGTGGGCCGCCGAGGCCCTGGATAAGGTCGTTGCGCCGGCGCGGCGGGCTGACCTACGGCTCGATCAATCCCGGTAGCGTGCCGATATCGAGCGGCCGCGAACGGTCGTCGGCGTCGGATCGGTCGCGCTCTTCGCCGCGGTGCGCAGCGCGAAGGAAGGCCAAGAGATCGGCCATCTCCGGTTTGGTGATCGTCTTCTCGAAACCCTCCGGCATGATCGATAGCCCCGTGCTGGCGATTTCCGCGACCTGGGCGCGGAGAATCGTGTCCTGGGCGCCCTCTCCGCGGCGGAGTGTCAAGCTCGTCGCGGTCTCAGCGGCGATGATCCCCGAGACAGTTCGACCGTCCTGGTCGACGACCACGTACTGCAAATAGCTGGGCGAAACGTTTGCGTTTGGGTCGAGAATGTTGGCGAGGAGCGCGGCCGGGTCGGCCGAGGGCGAGGCGGTGAGGTCGGGCCCGAGCGCAAACCCGCGATCGCCGACCTTGTGGCAGGCCTTGCACTCGCGCTCGAAGACGCGTGCCCCGCGCGACGCGTCTCCGCTCGAGCGCAGTGCTGCGGCATACTCGGCGATTTGCGAAGCGCGCGATCCCTTGGGCGCCCGGCCGAAGAGCGACTGCGCCAGTCGGGCGATCTCAGGGTCGCGGTGGGTCAACAGGGGGGCACGGTCGGCGGGCTCGATCGCGCTCGGGACGATCGCGCTCGCCGCGCCGCTCGTCATGGCTCGCAGCAGTGCTCTCGTCCAGTCGGTGCGCCCGAGAAGTGTTCGGATCGCGGCCGCCTGCACTGAAGGACCGAGCCCACGCAAACGCGGCAGCAAGACCTCGGGAACCCCCGCTGTGTGGTCCTCGGCCATCGCCCGCACTGCGGCGCGCTGCACGGCCGGCGGTTGCTGGGGCGCGAGCCGCTCAACGAAAATGGCACGCGATCCATCGGGATCAATGGTTCCCAGAATTTCGATCGCATCGACGACCGTGGGCTCACTCGCGTGCGGGTCGAGTGCGCGCGCCTTGGCCTGCCCGAGCAGCCGCGCGACAAGCGCATCGCCGGGGCTCGCAGCATCGTGCGCGATCGCCAACCGGCCGCCGGAGCGGCGAGCGGCCCGTGCGAGCGCGAGAACCAGGCGATCACGCGGACCTTCGGCAATCGCCTCATTACGGGCCGCGAAAGCATCGAGAACACGCTTGACCTCCGCAGGGCGGCTCCGCGCTCCACGATGGCCACGATTTCCTCCAAGAGTGTCTCGATACCCGCTGACTGCGTGCCCGAAACGAGCTCTGCGAAAAGCCGATCGGCCGTGGCGGCGCACGAGCTGAGCACTGCCCCACGCATCCATCGGTTCGCGACGTCCCGGCGGGCGATCGCTGCCAGCGGGGCGACGGCACGCTCGTCGCTCGTATCGCCCAGCGCCAGGGCCACGCGGAAGCGTACGCGCGAATCGCCATCGATTGCGAGACTCAGGACTCGCGCGAGCAGGTCTTGCGACCGATTCAGCCGCTGCGCGACGAGTGCGACTGCCTGGGCACGAACTTCCGGTGCTGGGTCGGATAGGGCGACCGCGAGGTCGGCGTCTTCAAGGGCACCCAGGCCTTCGAGCGACCAAAGGGCGTTCACACGCGCCGGCGCGAATGGCGTTGCGGCTGGAGCGATCATTTTTCGCAGCGGCTCGACGGCCGCCGGGTCGCGCCGCTCGCGAATCAGCCGATGGGCCGTGTCGCGGTACCACGCGTCCGGACGCGCCAGCGCGGCGACAAGCTCGGCCGTGGTTGCGCGGCTCAGCCGCGGCGGGCGCGAAACGCGGAACCCGGGCGGCGCGATCCGGTAGATCCGTCCTTGGTCACGCCCGCGCTTCAAGTCGAGGTGCTTGACCACGTCGAGCGGGATATGAATGGCCTCGATCACAGCTCGACTCATATCCAGCACGTAAAGCGTGCCATCCGGCGCATTCACGAAGTTCACCGGCCGGAACCAGTTGTCCGACGAGCGGACGAACTCCGTTGCCTGTTCGCGCGGACCGCGAATCGCCTTGAACGTAGGGCCGTCGGGAACGAGAACCCGCCGGTGCACCAGGTTGTTCTGGGCGTCGCCGACGAACACATTGCCGTAAAACTCCGGCGGATAGGCCGTGCCGCGGTACACCGTGGTGCCCGCACCGGCGTCGACGACGTGGTGGCTCACGCCGGCCGATTCCGGCGTCCGCACGCCGAAAGCGATCCGGCGACTGGAGCGAATCTGGCGCCACGCCTCGACGGGGCTGATCCGGAAGATCGGCACCGAGCCGCCGGCGATGTCCTCGACCACCGAGGGGATCGCCAGGTATGGATTGCGCCAGCTCGCGGCGCGGCAGGACCGGTTGCGAGAGCGGGTGCGACTCGTCGCAGGTGAACCGGTTCCCCCAGTCATCGAACGTATTGCCGAACTGGTCGTTGCCGGAAACCAGCTCGAAGGCCCCGGTCTCTGGGTCGAAGCGAAAGTCGCTGTGCTCGACCGAGACGCCCGCCGCACGGGGATCATCGCTTGGCCGAATCATCCCGCCGTTGCCCGAGGCTGCGCCGTAGATAAAGTGGTCGAGGCCCCACGCCAGGTTGTTGACCATCTCCTGCTGATTCTGGGTGCCGAAGCCGGTGTAGATCTTGCGCCGCACGTCGGCTCGGAAATCTCCGTCGGTGTCTTTCAAGTACCAGATATCGGGTGGCGCGGTGACGAACACACCGCCCTTCCACGGCGCGATGCCGGCGGCCCAGAGCAGGCCGTCGGCGAATACGTGGCTCTGATCGAAAAGCCCATCGCCGTCGGTGTCGCGCAAGAGCCGCACGCAGCCCAGGGGTGCATTGCCGGGCTTGGGTTTGTAAGGATAGTCGCGCATCTCAGCGACAAACAGGTTCCCGTCAGCATCAAAGGCCGCGGCCACCGGGCTCTGCACCATCGGCTCGGCCGCCACCAGCTCCATCCGAAATCCGTCAACCGTCTCGAATGTTTTGAGTGCCTCGACTGGTGTGAGGCCGGGAACCGGCTGGAGGAACTTATCGAGGACGGGGTCGGGAATCGTCCGCCGGCTGGCGTCCACCGCGGTGTCGCCTTGGTCGATCCGGGCGTCGGGAATTCCACCGGCCGGCAAACCCGCGTCGCGGCGGATCAACAGCAAGATGTCGCGCGATTTCTGGAAGTAGTCCAGAACCCTCGCCTTCTCCTTGAACTGCCGGCGGCGATGCACGGCTATCTGCGCATCGATCCGCCCAACCAGGCGGTCGAGCGCGTCGCGGTTGTAGGGTGCCTTGCCGTCCAGGTACACGTATATGGGGTTGGTGTGCGCCTCGGCGTCAGGCGCGCCGGAAGGTGCCTTCGAGAACGCCCGCGCCGCGATCCACGCCGATCGGGCCAGTTCGACCGGACGGGTCACGTCGGTCCAGGTTCCCTGCGCGTTCCCAGCCGGCACGGATTGCTCGTGGACGATCTGGCCATTGACGATGATCTGCAAAGTTTGGATCGGCGCGACCCCGCACGCTGCGCAGCGCGAACCCGCAGGGAATGCGGGCCAGTGCCATTTCGTTTAAGCATTGCGCCCGGGCCCTCGCCGTCGACGTCGAGCAAGAGCACCGGCCCGCTTGTGACGAAGCTCCGGCCCGCGGCCGCGCCTGTGAGCCAGCGGGCGAAATCGGGCTCGCGCCCTGAATGAACATAGGTCTGGCAATCACCCAGCTTGCGGCACGCGGGATAGTCGCTTGCCCCGACGCAGGGAAACGGATAGCCGATATTAAGGATGTCATACCAGTCGGCCAGCCCGATCCCTCGGTAGACACCGAACTGCAAGAGCTCAACGGCGTCGACGTTTTGCTGCACGAAGTCGGCGTAGATCGCCTGCGCATTGCCACCGTGCGCAGAGATGGCGCAGCCGCCCCGTCGCCTCGTCTCGCGGCCGAGCGCGCCGAAGAACGGAAAGTTGTCGGCGTTTACCGACTGTCCAGCCAGCACAAGGTCGTCGCGCCCGTAGAGGTTGAGGTGTCCGTAAGTTGAACTTCGATACTCCTGGCCCGAAGCGATCCAGGTCTCGCCTCGATGCTTGACCGACGTTTGGCCGAGCCCGCAAAGTTGGGGCGATGCCATGGCCTCCATGGCACCCTTGTACGGGCCGGCCGGCTCGTTATAAGCGAGGATCGCCCCGAACCCGATGCCCTCGGCTTCGAGCAAATCGAAAATGACGCGGTTGTCGGCCTCGGTCCTGCGGTCGAAGTGAAGGTGAGAGTCGCCAGAGTAATAGCCGAACTTTGCCATTTCGAGAGATCGCTCAAACACGAGTTCAACTGAGATCGTCTGACCTGCGGCCGCCATGACGCTCCGCTCTATCGACCGGTACTCAAATCCCTTCCAGCCTTCAATGCGCACGCGTCCTGCGGGTACGGCAACGTCGATCGCGCCGGTCGTGTAGAAGAACCGTCCGAAGTAGCGGATCGGTGCCTTGCCCTCGCGGTCGCCCTTGCCGGTCTTGGGCCACTGGCCGGTCAGTCCGTAGGCCGAGAGTGGATTGGGCGCCGGCTGATAGAAGTTGCCGTCGGGCCCAACCACGTTGAGCCGGCACGGCGTCGGCCGGCCGGTGGCGCGGTCGCGAACGGCGATTCGCACGAGCGCCGTATTCGCACCAGACGCCGTCGTCGCCGCGCCGGGCTTGCTGAATCCGGGCGGTGTGATAATCACGGCCTCGTCGTCCGCCCGTGCGCAAGCAGCGGCGCTCATGACGGCCAGCGCGACCAAGAGCCCCATCGACCGGCCTACCCGGCTCTTAAACGTGATGGGTTCAGTGGTCTCATGGGTCATCGGTGTAGTCCATCAAGATCGCTGCCGCGGGTCAGGTTGCTCGTCGTGTTCCTCTTTAGGGTCGAGTTGCATGTCTTGCAGGCCATCGCGTAGTTGAACGGCACATAGGCCAACCGCGGATAGCCGGGCTCCGATTTGCCGTCGGTGGGCTGCTGGGCGGTTACTCCTTCGGCCACGAGCCGGCTGGGAACCTCCCACGGTTTCACCTCCGCTTTGGGTCGAAAATGCTCGACGTCCTGCTCGATCGTTCCCTCAAGCGGTTTTTCACAGAAGCAGCACTTCAAGTGTTGCAAATCGATGAAGACGCTCTTGATCCTGGTCCAGATCGGTTTGAAATCGGAGCTCTTCGGCGACGCCGGCAGGCAGCCGAGCGCGGCGTCGGCATCGGCAAACCAGTTTGCGGCGGCTATCTCGATCGCCCGGCGCAGCTTCGCGGCGGAAATCGTGTACCTGATCACTCCTCCGCCTCCGTTCCGGTACTGAGCTCCCGGATCAGTTGCAAGGGTGCGTCCTTGTCACCGGAACGGATCCGCGCCGTGATGCTGTCGAGCTGTCGGCGCTTCGCAGATGCCATAGTCGTCTTGAGCCCAAAGAACTCGCTCACGAGAATCTGATCGGCATCCAGGCCGTGAACGCTCTGTTTCAGACGCGTCGCTACCGTTCGGTTCGACTTCGCCCCCACTTTCAACGTGATGATGTTCATCCACTCCAGGCTGCCGACGACCAAGGGACTGTGGGACGTGAAGACAAACTGCATCTTTGGAAACGTCTTCGCCACCGTGCGAATGACCCGCATCTGCCAGCGGGGATGAAGGTGGAGGTCGATCTCGTCCACCAATACGACTCCGCGGTTCTCGACCAGCTTCTTCCCGGGTGGGCAGCCGAAGCACACGTGGTAAAGCAGGTCAGCGACCCAGCCCACGAACGCCCGGTAGCCGTCGGAAAGCGCCTGAAACGGGACCGGCATAGCACCGCGGTAAAATAAGTAATCTCCGTTCTTGGCTAGCCTTCCCGAGAAGCGATAGTGGCCAGGGGCAAGCAGCGCGCTGAGAAGGTGCTCGACCTGACGGTAGCGTCCCGGGTTTTGCGACTTCAAGAGCGGCAGCCAGCTTCCCAGGGGAATCAGCGAGAACGAGTCTTCAAACAGGCCCTGAACCCGCAGGTCGCGAGCGGCTCTGGAGCGCGCTCGAGCGCCCGATTCATAGCTATCGAGGCGCTCCACTCGACGGGTCGCCCCGTAGCCGACCACGAAGAAAGCGTCGTTCTCGGATTCGTAAACAGGTCCCCAGAACTGTTCGAACATGGGCGAGCCCAACTGAACCTCGAGCCGCTCGCCTCGACGGTGCAATTCGATATCGGCTTGGATTGACTTGCCCGGAGCCCCGTCCTGCTCGTGGAGCGCAGGTCGGCGAAGATCCTGGCTGTCTCCTCTCCGTGGCGCACCATCGTGCCATCGCGCAACAGGTCCTTGGCGGCCGGTCCGAAGGCTGCCGCCGCGATCGCCCGCAGTACCGTCGTTTTGCCCGAGCCATTTTCGCCCAGTAGTAACGTGACATTCGGCAGCCGGGGACGTGGGAGGCGATTCTCCGCGGCCGTCGGCGCCGTCTTGGGTGGTCGAAAGTCGCCGTCGGGATGAACGAACTGAAGCCTCCTCCGCGACACATCCGCGAAGGTGCGAAGGTTCTCAAGATCGAGCCGGTCGATGTACACCGTCTTCCCCCATGGATCGCCGAAATTGTGGCGATTCGAGATGTGTCCCTTGTACCACGGCGTTGGTGTTGGAGGCTACTCGACGATTGGCGGCTTGCCCTGCTGATCCCCACATAGTGGTGACCCCGTGCCGTCATCGTGTTATACTCTTGTTGAATACTTGGCTGAAAGAAGTCGGACAATTGCTTTAGGCCGATGCGAGGGGACACGGGCGGATGTCATCTCGTGCGATCACTGTCCGAGCCGGTTCTGTGAGTGTGCTCCTGGCGGCGCTGTCGTCGCAGGCGATGGCGGTCGACGACTCGAGCGGCGTCGGGTTTTTTGAGAGTAAGATCCGTCCGGTGCTGGTCGAGCGGTGCTACGAGTGCCATTCGGCTGCGGCCAAGAAGCCCAAGGGAGGCCTGCGCGTCGACAGCAGAGCGAATCTGCGCACGGGGGAACTTCGGGCCCCGCGGTGGTCCCGGGCGATCTCGACGCGAGCGTCCTTTACCAGGCAATAGCCGGCGCCGACGGAGTCGACCCGATGCCACCGAAGGGCCGGTTGCCGGCTGTGGTCGTGGCCGACTTCCGCCAATGGATCAAGATGGGTGCGCCCGACCCGCGCGAGGCGGCACAGAGCACGAGCCCAGCGCAGGCCAGTGCGCGAGCTAGCGACTGGTGGTCGCTCTTGCCGATACGTCGCCCGGTTGTTCCTCCGGTGTCGGGCGGCCTGGCGGCTTGGGCGAAAACACCGATCGACGCCTTTGTCTTAGCCCAACTCGTGGAACACGGTCTGGAGCCCGCGCTCGAGGCCGACCGGCGCACCTTGATTCGCAGGCTGTCGTTTGATTTGCTCGGCTTGCCGCCGGCGCCCGACGAGATCGCGCGGTTCCTGAGCGACCCCGCACCCGATGCTTACGAACGTCTCGTCGACCGCCTGCTGGCCAGCCCGCATTACGGAGAGCGCCTGGCGCGGCACTGGATGGATCTGGTTCATTTCGCCGAGACGCACGGCCACGACCAGGACCGCGATCCGGCCCAATGCGTGGCCCTATCGCGACTATCTGATCGCTTCGTTCAATCGCGACACGCCCTACGCGCGGTTCGCGCAGGAACAGATCGCGGCCGACGCCCTGTTTCCCGACGAGCCTGCGGCTGGCGGTTGCACAAGGGATGCTCGCGGCCGGGCCATGGGATGAGAGCTCGCTGCGCGACATTCGCGACGACAGCATCGACCGGCTGATCGGCTATTACATCGATCGCGATGACATGGTCACGACTGTCATGTCGACGTTTACCAGCACGACGGTCCACTGCGCCGCTGCCACGACCACAAGTTCGACCCGATCACGCAGGAGGACTATTACGGCCTTCAAGCGGTGTTTGCGGGGGTCGACAAGGCCGAGCGCGGCTACGACGTCGAGCCAGCCCTGTCCAAGATGAGGCTCGAGCTCAAAGCCGATCTGGCAAGGCGGCCAAACGCGACGCAATCCGCATCTGGCGCGCATGGCTCACGGCCGAGCTGGCGGCTTTGCCGCCGCAACAGTTGGTGTACGCCGCGGCGAGCGATTTCGCTCCCGATGCCAGTCACGTGCCGCCCGGCGCGCCGCGGCCGGTCATTGTGCTCAAGCGCGGCGATATCAACCAGCCCGGCAAGCTCGGCCGTACCCGGCAGCTTGAGCTGCGTGGTCGGTCTGCCGGCGCGGTTTGCCTCGAATGCGGGCGACGACGAGACGCGTCGGCGGGTCGCCCTCGCGCGATGGATCACGACTCCGCGTAACCCGCTTATCTGGCGCTCGATCGTCAACCGCGTTTGGCACTGGCACTTCGGCCGGGGACTGGTCGCGACGCCCAATGATTTCGGCCGGATGGGCTCGCTGCCCTCGCATCCCGACCTGCTCGACTGGCTGGCGGCGACGTTTCGCGATTCGGGCGGGTCGCTCAAGACGCTCCATCGGCTGATCGTGACCAGCGCTGTCTATCGCCAGAGCGCACGGCACGATTCGGCGATCGCGGCCGTCGACGGCGACAACCAGTGGCTCTGGCGTCAAAACCGCCGCCGGCTCGACGCCGAAAGCGTGCACGACGCGATCCTCGCCGCATCCGGCCGGCTCGACCCGGCGATGGGAGGCCCGTCGGTCCAGCAGTTCTCGCTCTCGTCCCGGCGTGCACGTGACCCCGGTCGTCGACTACACGCGCGTACGACTGGGACAGCCCCGGCGCCTGCCGGCGCAGCGTTTATCGGTTTCTGTTCCGGACGCTGCCCGATCCGTTCTTCGATGCGCTCGATGGTGCCGACGCCTCGCAGCTCGACCGCAGTGCGCAACGAGTCGACCACGCCCCTGCAGGCGCTCGAGCTGCTCAATCACCCGTTCGTGCTCCGCCAGTGCGGGGCGTTTGCCGAGCGGCTCGCGCGAACCGCGCCGCAACTCGACCAGCAGGTCGCGGCGGGCTTCGAGCTGGCCTACGGCCGCCCACCGGCGACCGACGAGCTGGACGCTGCTGTCGGACTACGCGCTCGCCACGGCCTGGCGAACGTCTGCCGATTGATCATAAATAGCAATGAGTTTTTGTACGTGAACTGAACTGGCGAAGACCGCGCGCATGATCGAGCGATTCCGCGGCGCGATTTTCTCTGGCAGGTGGGCGGGGGCCTGGGCGGCATCGCCCTGGCCGCAGATGCTGGGGCGTGAAGGGTCTGCTCGCGGGCGACGGCCTTGCCGCGCCGGGGCCCCGGCCCGGGGCCGATTTGAACGGCGGGCTGCATCACCGCGCCAAGGTGCGCCGGGTGGTTCAGCTCTTCATGAACGGCGGCGTCAGCCAGATCGACACGTTCGACTACAAGCCCGAGCTCGATCGCCGCCACGGCCAGCCGTTTGACCCCGGCAGCCAAGGTCGAGGCGCCGACGAGCGCTCCCGGCAACCTGATGAAGTGCCCGTTCACGTTCCGCCAGCACGGCGAGTGCGGGCGCTGGGTCAGCAGCGTGTTTCCCCAAATCGCCGCGTGCGTCGACGACATGGCGTTCCTGATGGCCCTCTCCTCGAAGACCAACGTGCACGGGCCGGCGAGCTACATGATGAATACCGGCTTTCTCATGCCGGGTTTTCCCAGCATGGGGGCGTGGCTGTCGTATGGCCTGGGCTCGCTCTCCGACAACCTGCCGACCTTTGTCGTGCTGCCCGATCCCAAGGGCCTGCCGTACAACGCCAAGGGTAACTTCACCTCGGGCTTCTTGCCGCAGTCGCACCAGGGGACGATTCTGGATGCGGGCTCGCCGCGGCCGATTCCGGACTTGTTTCCGCCGTCGTCGGCCCGGTTCCTCACGCCCGAAAGCGAGCGCGACGGGCCGCGCAGTCCTCGAGCGGCTCAATCGCCGCCATGCCGCGCAAAACGAGGGCGACTCGCGGCTGGAGTCGCGGATCGCCGCGTACGAGCTGGCCGCGCGAATGCAGCAAACCGCACCCGAGGCGCTCGACCTGGCCGGCGAATCCGCGGCCACGCGAGCGCTCTACGGCCTCGACGATCCGACGACCGCCGACTTCGGCCGCCGCTGCCTGCTGGCGCGCCGGCTGCTGGAGCGCGGCATGCGGTTCGTCCAGGTCTGGAGCGGAGCCGGCGGGCCCAAGAACAACTGGGACAATCACAGCGACATCGTCAGCGAGCTCCGCCCGATGGCCCGCAGCGTCGACCGGCCGACCGCTGGGTTGCTCACGGACTTGAAGGCCCGCGGTCTTCTCGACGACACGCTCGTCGTCTGGAGCACCGAGTTCGGCCGCCAGCCGTTCACGCAAGGGGCCACCGGCCGCGACCACAACGGCGGCACGTCGGTCGCGTGGCTGCGCCGGCGCCGGCAGTCAAGGGAGGCGCCGCCTACGGCGAGAGCGACCCCTGGGCCTGGCGGGCCGCCGCCGGCCAGACCTACTGCTACGACCTGCACGCGACGATCCTTCACTTGATGGGAATCGACCACACCCGGCTTACCTTCCGCCACAACGGCATCGACCGCCGCTTGACCGACGTGCATGGACACGTGATCGAGAGCATCCTGGCCTGAATGCCCGGCCGCGGGGCGCACGACAGGGTTTGGGCCAGCGGGCGTCCATGGAGCCAGGCCATACGCCCGTCGGTTGCCGCACCTCCTGAGGCACGCGCGGGCGGGAGGTAACCAACCCACGGGCAGCAGACGCCAGCACAAACCTAGGTGTCTGGCAAGCCCAGCAAGACATCTTTGAGCGTGCTTCGCGGCGCAATCTGATCAAGCTAATGACCGATCCATACAACGCGAAGAAGCTCGCGGAGGACTTGCTCAATCTGCACGGGCTTCCCGTCGAGTATGTCCGCCAGGGATATCTGTGACTTTCCGATCCAACCAAGACGCTGCACGAGCTCATCATGGCTCGCAAGATCCGGCACGGCGGGCATCCGATCCTTCGATGGCACGCGAGCAACGCGGTGGTCCGCAGAGATGCTGCCGGCAACATCAAGCTCGATAAGGAGAAGTCAAGGAAGAAGATCGACGGCATGGCGGCGCTGGTGAACGCCGTGGCGGGAGCTATCAACAATCCGCCGGAACAACCGAGTGTGTACGAGAAACGGGGGATCTTGTCGCTGTAGGGAGGCTGGCTTGGCCGATCTTGAACCTGCTCGGTCCAGAATGACGCCAGGGCACATCGGTACAACGTGTTGCCTGAGCAAACAGACGAGAACGATCGGTCGCCGGCGGGCGCAGTCGAGTATTGCACCTTCCGCACAGGAAGACGCACTGATTTCGAGGTAACGCCCGTCAGGGCGATGACCGCCGCACAAGAGCACCTTTCGGAAAGCCATCTTCGGTGGATCCGACCGACGCGCGCAACGCGTAGCCTATCCAGCACCCGAGGCGGACGAATGGATAAGGACGAGCGCATCAACCCGCACGAATTTGCCATCATGCGATGACGCCAAGGGATGCTTAGCAGAAAGGCGCTTGCGGCGAGCGCGACACTTGGTGGGTCGGGTCCTCAGCGTTGACTTTTTCTGCACGATCTACGACTTCTGTGATCTAACCGTGCGTTCACTCTGTTAGGGGGCCGAGACTGCCCCAGACCCAGCAAAGAAACGCCCCGGCCTGCTTGTAGACAGGCCGGGGCCGTGATGCTGTAGTTAGCAGTCAGGCGTCATGCCATCGCTTCGTCACGATCAACGACTTCGGCGTCTTCAGCCTCGCCGTCGTAGTCATCCTCGTCCTCTGAATCCTCTGAGTCCTGATTGAGAGTCGGCATTGTGACAACGCCGTGCCGCTGACGGAACGTCCGGCTCCAGATGTTCAGCTCATCGCCAATGAGGCTGAGGAGCTTCCGCCGCTCGGTGGCGAACTGGGGGTCCACCCCGAGCTCGGCGACCAGCGGCCCGCCGTCGAGGCCAGTAACCGCGACGACGGCCTTGAACGCGTCCTCCAGCTTGTCCATCGCGTCACTCATGTCCGCGATCCGGTCCTTCAGTTGCTCGCCGGCCGTGGCGCCGCCGCTCCGTGCGGAAGCCTTCCCCTTAGCTGGGAACTGCTCGCGCAGATAGAGGTCGCTTACGATCAGGTCGCCGAGCCCGTTGGGTCGCTGCTTCACGGCCCCGTTCTCGTCGACGGCGCGAATCGGCTCGCCAGCGGCGAAGTCCGTGAGCGCCCGAGCCAACTGATGGATGCCCTGATTGCTGAACCGCAATCGGTCGAGCACTTCCCAGAGAATCCGCCGGTCGGGCTGGTCGTTGTTTTTGGACCCCCGGTCGTCGTTGAGGCTTCCGGTGACGACCAGGGGGTAGGCCGCTCGCACCATCAGCTCCAGCGACGCCGGGCCCGGCTCGGCGATATTCTCGTCCGTGATCGCCTGGAGCACGTCCTCAAGAGCATCCTTCTTGAGCGCCGCGGTGCTTCTGTTGGTGGCCTCCCACTCCTCCTTGTAGACCGCGTCGCCGAAGGCGTTCCAAAGGTAGCGACGCACCTGGTCGACTTTGGTGCTCGGGAGCGGAACCGCCCGCACGATGAGTGCGGTGGCGAGTTCGTTGCACATCCTCCGGCTGATCCGCCGCCGCGTCGACTGGCTGGTCACCGCGATGCGGATCGCCTCGCCCCTCGTGTCGTCAGCCAAGGCGAGCAGGCCGACGATCTTCGCAGCGCGCACCGCGGCATCGTCCGACAGGTGTGCCTCTCTCGCCTGAGCCCTCGTGAGGGACCCGGCGTAGTAGGCTCGCTCGGTCGGGGAGATCAGGCTCCGCCGTTGCAGCTCGTCCAGGACCTCGTCGGCAAGCGCCTCGTGTTCCGGGCCGTCGCCCCACGCCTTGGGGTGATCGACGTGACGCAACGCGACGAGCGACTTGACGGCCGTTGTGAACCCGACCGTGCTGGTCCCGTTCTTCTCGAAACCCACGAGCAGCAGCGCCGGCATCCGCTCGCAGCGCAGCATGATCGTGTCTTCGGGCGATTCTGTCCCGCGCTCAAAGACGTCGTTGAGGCGTTTGTAATGCGCCCGGCACTCTCGATCGACATCCTCGTACGGCACGTTCGAGGAGCGGAACCCCAGGATGTTGTGCACGGCCGTGGTGCGCGACGAACCCTCGACAGATATTGGCACGGTCGCCGAGGCCGAGCCGTCACCGTGGACGAAGGTGCAGGCGGCGACCCAAACGCCCTCCATCACGCCCTGTGCCTTGATGGACTTGCGCCAGTCGTTATCACCGAGCACGTAGGTGGCCGCGTGGTCGGATGCCCACTCAAGGTGGAGACGGCTTTCGATCTCCACCACGAGCTCCGGTGACGTCTCAGGCTGGTCCGGTGGCGAGCGGGGGTCGGGCATCGGCCGGAACCGCGAATCCTCTCCGGCGCTGCCCGGGTCCACGGCGAACGGGTGCCGACGGTTCGGGAGGGTCCGGGGATTGCCGGGGTTCGGCATGATCCGACGTGACCAGACCTCGGCCCGGAGACCGAGTAACTTCCCGCCGGGGACGGCAATCCGTTCGACGTTCGGTCCTTCAGAGATGTCACCAATCGCCCGGCGAACCGCGGACGGATCGACTACCGCGTTGGCGAAGGATTCGGCGGCGGCCTCCGACAGCTTGAACGCGGAGACGAGTTTCTCCGCCAGATTACGCCGCGCCCTGACGTCCGCGTAGTTGGGGAGCTTTTCCGGCGGACGGGGAAGGATCTGTTCGTTGGAGCTGAAAAACTTCTTCATTGTAGTCCTCGCTTTGGCGGCCGATGGAAAGATCCCATCGGGAACCCCTCGGCCGCAACCATTGGGTTGAGACAAACCGAGGTAGCGAGGGCACGACCCTTGCGTTTCCTCCCCCCGCTTACCGAGTCGAACTCGGCGTTGCCAGGGGCGGCACCGGAACCGTTGGTCACCTCCGAGACGTACGGACGGTCCAGTTTATAGCTGGAATCATCCGCGTGATCGCCCCTACCGTTTTTGCGCGGTGGGTGAAGTGACACGGGTTTCCGTGTCGCGGTCGAAATAAAGCCTAGGCAGATGGTCGTGAAAAAACAAGAGCGCTGTTAGTTTTCCCACTTCTGGCCGCGGCGACCCTCTGGCCACCGGCTGGTTGCGCTCGACGGCAATCAAGTCGTAGCGCGCCTCGGTCCGACGACACTGACGCGCACCACAGCCAGGGCTCGCAAGGAACCGACAGGGAGCAGCCCACGCGAGCTGATGTCAGCCAGCCAAGGAAGACGGTTCTAGACCCGGCGTCTTAGTTGCTCGATCGAAGCCAGGAATGGGGCTTAAATCCGATCGGTCCCTGCCCGATCTACCGAGTTCGACAAAGCTTACTGCGCGATGCACGAGCTGCACATGAGCCTCCATTACGAGTCATGCGCTCGCGGAGTCGGGAGACCAAGCGATGAGCATCCGGGCGTCACGCCTCCCACGGATCAGGTTCAAGATCCACCAAGCCGTCTGGGCGCTTGACCGCGACTCACCAGCGGCGCGAGGTGTGAGGCGAAGGCGGCTGATCGGCAATGGTCTTGCGGCGGGCCCGGCCTCGTGCAGGACGTGGAAGATGGCGTCGATCATGCGGAACTGGCCACGGGTGATGGCAAAGAGGCTCATGTCCTGCTCGATGGGGCCGATGCAATTGGCTGCGCTCTCGGAGGATTCGACCACCCGTTTGCGTCGCATTGGTCACCTCGTGGCGCGTGGAATGTATGGTCATAATTATGCTTGTGATAGAAGGCGAGTCAACAGCAGGATTAGGTAAGTTAGGGGACATCGAGGTGGCGTGCGCTACTCACTTCGCGGAAAAGAAAGGTTATACTGCAATTGGTACGAAGTCCGTTGCATAATACTGAGCAGATGTTCTCATGCCTCGACACCAGTACAAAAGACCGCCTGTCGCGGAAGCTATATGTCAGATTCAACTCGCTCCTACCGACGGGTTTAGTATCCTTCAACTGGCGCACCTGCCTGCGAGCTTTTCGGCGATGTATCCCGGAAAACCGAAGGAGCAGCAAACTGCGCAAGGTGACTTTTCGGGTGGATTCTCAGAAGACGGGGCTGCGGAACTACGATCTCATTTTAAGATTGTCCGGAAAACTCTGTTCCCGTCTGAGGACGGCACAAGATTCGTGGCTGTTAGCGCGAACGAGCTTAGCATCCACACGCTGAGTCCGTACGACGGGTGGGACCCTTTCCGGGAGAGGATTGCAGGGGCTATTCACGCGTGCCGGGACGTGCATCCTCTTGGGAGGGCTCAACGAATCGCGGTTCGTTATACCAATCGAGTGTCCTTTCCAGCATATAATGTTCCTTTGAATACATACTTCACGAAGGCACCGGAATACCCGGATGGGGTCCCGGTGGTGGGGATGACGAATTTCTTCAGCAGGGTCGAATGTGAATACCCGGACGATTCGATTCGGCTGGTGATACTGATCGGAGACGTTGGGCCGAAGCGGATTGAGTCGCCTACGTTCTTGCTTGACGTCGAAGTCGCGTGGGCGAACAGCCTAGAACCTCTGGCTATTGCCGCAGCTCTTCCGAAAATCGAGGACCTGAAGGAAAAGGTTTCGGTTGCATTTGAGAGCTCGGTCACCGACGAAGCGCGGAGGGCATTCGATGTCGACTGAGTTGAAGCGTTCCGTGTATCTCTGGAGGGTCAAAGGCGACGCGTCGGCGGACTCGCAAGTGACGGAGGGGGAACGCGACCAGTTCGAGGTGTTCGGGGGTCGGATGAATCCGCCGACGTTCTGGGAAGTGCACGCGTACGAGCCGTTCTCGATGGCAATCGAGCACGAGGCGGCTCTAAAAGCACTCGACCTCCTGCGGCATCGGGTCTTGGGGGCGCATGAGGAACAACACCAGCGCGAACATTTCTGGATGGCAATCGAGCACTACCAGGCGGCTCTAATTGTGCTCGGGGGCGAGTCAGAGAACCTTCTAGCAGTCTACGGCATTCCAACAGAACAGTTGCCGGTGGGAATTCGAGGCTCAAACCCGCCGGCCAACCGCTTGGGAGAGTCGCGCGGGGCTTTTCTTGGACCTTCGGCCGATGAGCCTTGTATGTTCACACAAGTCAAGCATTTGTCAGAGGGA
Organism: uncultured Isosphaeraceae bacterium; assembly: GCA_963830625.1. Taxonomy (GTDB): domain Bacteria; phylum Planctomycetota; class Planctomycetia; order Isosphaerales; family Isosphaeraceae; genus CAWHMZ01. The sequence continues at coordinate 125,922 of CAWHMZ010000013.1, forward strand.
CCACCAACACCTTCAGAGTCCGTGGACGCGAGCCTTCGAGGGTATCTCGACCAACTCACGTACCGCTACCGGGTGGCAGCGTTGAGTGTTTCTCGCCTCGACGCAAAGGCGTCGTGGGAGAAATTAAACCAGCGTCGGTTGACGTTGATCGGTAAGGACATAGAACGAGGGCTGTCGGCGGCGGAGAAAGTAGAACTCGATGATCTCGAGAAGAGGGCCGAAGAGTACATGAATAGAGTCGCTCCCGTGCCTTTCGGAATCATCGAGAGGCTCAAAGCGTGCGCTGTTAAAGACGGGCTGAACGTCAGCATTGATTGAGCTGGTTGCGTAGAACGCCGATGTCGTATGACTACCCCTCAATTGCGCACGAGCGAATCCACGGGCCAGGGGGTTATAGCGACTATACAACCTTTAAAGAGTGGCTCCGGGATGAGTTCGAATTTCGCTGCGTCTACTGCCTGACTCGAGAGAAGTGGAGTGACGCTGGGCACCAAATGTTCGGCGTTGATCATGTGTTGCCAAAGGCGACCCATAAAAGTCTTGAGTGTGAATATACGAATCTTGTGTACTGTTGCAACCGCTGTAATTCTGCGAAACTGCTAGGGGAGTTGTTTGATCCTTGTCGCGAAGCACTTGGTAAGCACCTGAGCATGGGAGACAGCGGTGAAGTTGGGTGGCTGACAACGGAGGGCCAGAAGATAGTCAGGGGGCTGAAGCTAAACGATCCGGACAGGGTCAGATTTCGAAGGGTGATGAATAGATTCGTTCAATGTGCGGTGCGGGTGCCGGACGGGCAACTCGCGCAAGAACTTCGCGATTTGATGGGCTATCCGGGCGATCTACCCGATTTGAGCCAGTTACGCCCGCCGAATAACTCCAAGCCCGAAGGAATCGCGATGAGCCACTTCGAGCGAAGGAAGAGGGGTGAGCTGCCGGACTTGTACTCGCCTCGTGCGGCCGCCGGACCCGCGGCCAAATCCTGACTCTGGTATCCGCCGGTGCGTGTTCCTTAGGGTCATCATTGCCACGGGTCGGGGTCAATCGACGCCAGCCAGTCTGCCCTCTTGATTCCAACGCCCCAACGCCGCGACGTGTGGCGACGCGGCAGCGGATCGGCGCTGATCTCGTCAACGTGGTAACGGCCGGGTTTGCGCGAAGCAATAGCGGGCTCAATCTGCTCGATCGAGTCAACGTCAACGACCGGCTCTTGGCAGTTGTAGCTGATGCGGAACATTGGCATGGGTCCACCGTCGAGAACTGCGCGGCCGCGGGGGCGAGATCGTTCTCAACATTAACGTCCGTGGCGGCGCTGAGCTAGTCTTGAGTCATTCGCTTCCAGTCTGACCGGCGCACCGTCATCAGACTCGACTATGTATGACGGGATGCCTGCTGCGATCGCTCGCGTGGCGCAATCCGTGGTGCCAAGGCTCGCGCGTAGATTACGGTGCACAGCAATGCACAGATCCGCACCGAGCTGGACCATCTTCGCATTCCGCAGTGCTCCGGCCCTTTTGCCGTAATAGCTCCAATCGACGCCAGTGACCTCGTTCGGCTCGACTTTGAGGCGTGCGTCTCGGGCAGCATCGCTGAATGCAGTATCAACGCCCGTAGCGGCTCCGTGCACGATCACGAGGTCTCTGCCGTACCTGGCGATGAGACGTTCGATCACGCTCTTAGCGAGCTCACGACAGGCCCAATTGCGATCGCCGGTCACTAGGATGCGCATGTACAGATGATAGCAGCGCATCCCAGTGCGTGGAAGAATGCCGCGGCCGACCCAATTGAGGGAGTGTCGCCGCGGCTGACGGGTAAGCGCTCTGTGGAACCATACCAAGCGCGCGGGGTCATGACGGGCTCAACTTCCCCTGCTTCGATAGCGCTCACCTGTCGGGGCCGCTCGGTGAGCGACGAACCTGGGAACGCCTACAAGCGGCCCTGGCCAGGTGCAGCGCCTGGTTGGGCGGCCTCCCACGGCCACCGTGCCAGACGGCTCCCCTTCGCGGGGCCGGCGACCAGGCGCATCACCCCGTGCCCCACGGCGAATGCGCCGACGTAGCCCACGCTAAGGGCCAAGACCATGGCGATGCCCGGTGTGACGGTGACCAACTCCGGGAACTTGGACGCAACGGCGATTTCCCGGGGCGGGCCGCCGACCGCCACGACCGCGAAGGTCACCGCCAACCCCCGCCAGCCGAACCGGCGGGCAATCCGCCAGGTGACCAGGAAAATCGGGACGGTCGAGACGGTCGTCCCGAGGTAGAACAGCGCCCTGTACGATGGCGACGGGTTGAGCCGGACGCGCCACCAGCCCTGCACTTCGCCGAAGGGTATCAAGGCCCACAGCCCCACCACGACGATGGCTACCGCCCCAACCGCGGCCCCCGCGAAGCGTCGCCCGGTCGGCCGCGTGAAGTAGACGATGGCGGCCAGTGCGACGGAGTACACGAGGGTCGCTGCGATGATTTGCTGTATCGTCATGGGTCTGGCGGAGTCGTCGCGGCATCCGTCGGTTCGATGGGGCGGCGATTCGTCGAGGTACCCCAGTTCGTCGTCCCTAACCAGGCGCCCCGAATGTAAAGGGCCAACGCCCGGTCCTCGCTCCCACAGCCAACCCGATGCCAGCAAAGTAACAGCACACCGCGCCAAACCATGCCCACCATCTACCGTCTCGAACCTCAAGAACCTCCAGGGGCAACCCAACCAGCAGCAGGAACAACGCGAGGACGCCAGCCAAGACCCGAAAAATGAAGCGGGTCTTCTGTTCAATGCGGGGATGTGACGTGCTCGTTCTCATGGAGACCACCTCGAATGAAACGCGATGTTTCGGTCGGTGTTGCGACTTGCGACCCACCCCCTGCATGATACGCGACCCATCCGACCGGCGGAATGCGGCCCCGCCAGGCCGCTTATGACCGCCAAGCCAGGTAGCGTACGCCCTCTCTGTCGCTGGGCGGCTCCAAGGCCCTTACGCCGGTTTTCTGTTCCGTTGCTACTCACGGGGCGGGTATGCTGGCGGGGCGGTTGATCCTTCGACGTCATGGGGGGACCGGACATGAACATCGAGCAGGTGCGCGGCATGCTCCTCTGGAGCGCCATCATCAACTACGTCTTCCTCGCCCTGTGGGGCCTGCTGTACCTCTTCGCGCGTGACCTGATGCATCGCCTGGCCCGGTGGTGGCGCCTGTCTCCGGAGCAGTCCGACGCCTTCCAGTTCGGCGGGATTCTCCTCTACAAGATATGGATCTGGATGTTCTTCATCATCCCGTGCATCGCCCTCTACATCATCGGTCGTTGAGGATGGGTCGGCACGCCACGCGACGAGGGAGCCCCCGCCAGTGACGGCCCCGGTTAGTCAGAGATAATTCCCTTTCCATCCGGCCGAAGTATCCATCCCGAAAACGTCCCTTTTCGGCACCCGCCCGGCCAGCCGCTCGTAGGGCCGCGAGAAGGGCGAGGAACCGTCCCGATACCCATACCGAAATCAAAGTCCTGGTACTCCACCGGAAGGCTGAGCTTCGGTACTCACTGGCCTTAGCGTTGTTTTTTGTCCGTTTGCTACGGGAAGGCCAACAATGGCAGGAACCGATCTCAGTGGGCCACCGGCGAGCCACCCCAGCCCGACACTTCCGCCTCATCGCACAGCTGGGCATTCGTCAGTTTGCCAGAGCGGACGGCTCGCGCGAATATGGCGCCGGTCACGATACTGGCCCGGGAGTCGGGTCGAGGACGACCTGGCCGTCCTTGTGATGGCTCACCTTGCCCCACGCCCTAGCGAAGACCGTCGTGCCTGGAAATGGGTCGAGTGAGTGCTCGTCGACGTCGTAGCGGCCCGGACCGTTGTCGCGGGTGAACGCTTGAAACGGTTCGGTTGAGTTGGCGATCTAGCTGACGCGGCAGCCTTTGGAGATGCGGTAAAAGTGGGTCAAGGTCTCGCCCCTGAAGCAGAAGTCATAGCCGCGGACCGACGGCATAGCAGCGATTGGTCATGGCCTCTTTTTTGCTAACTCCTCAAGCCGAGCCAAGAGCATCGTGCCGTTAATAAGTTCGAGCTGGGCAGGCATGAATGGCTTAAGCAGGATGTCGTCGCGAAGCTTCGGGGCGAAGTCGGAGGTTGTAGTCAAGAACCCCTTCGAGGCTCTGTCCCCCATCAGTACACCCAATAGTGCCCGCACATCGTCTGCTGTGACAAGGTGGCCGGGGCCGTATGCTTTCACCTGATCGATAATCCTCACTGTTCCCAGCCCGCGCTTAACTGCAATGACGTCTCTCCCGAAGTCTCCGCTGTGTGGAGTCAAAGTCACTTCGTCGAAGCCGGCTTTCTGGTAGGCCCCGGCAATTATCTCCTCCCACTTTCGGTCTTGAATCTGGTGCACGAGGGACGGGTCCTTTTTCAACAACTCGATGATTTCGAACCACGGCAGCGCCACCGCCTCGATCAACTGTCCTTCGTCAGTCTTGGGTCCGGGAACGATGACCGCCTGCATGAGCAGACTCGTAGTAGAGCGCCCTACAGCGAATGCTGCCGGCAATCCTTGGACAACAAAGTGCCCCGGTTCGGCCTCGAGCGAGAACCGCCTCGCCATGGACCCGCACACGGGACAGGGCGTGAGCCTTTCGGATTCGAGGCCGGGGTCTTCATCAATCGCTCTGCCACACTGGTTGCACGCAACGGAGGTCGCCATTGGCTGTCTCCTGTGCTCCGACGACTTCATGCACTCCATACCTGGATGAGCCCAACGACAGAGCTCAGGCTTCGGTGCGGCTCGGTATTGGCGGCGATCCTACCCGAACCGCGAAACAGGTCTGCGCGGGTTCGATCTTCCAACCAACATCTGTCGGATTGATCCTTCAATTTCTTCCGATGATAATCCACCGACTTTCGGAAATCATCATCGCCGAACGCGGGAGCCGTTCATGTTGACCCGAACGCCCCGCCAGTCATGGTTCACCTTCGCTTTTACCCTTGCGGTCGCTCTTCAGTCCGCCACACCAGCCTGGGCCTGGGACCGCCTCGGCCACCGGGTCATCAGCCGGATCGCCGAGAAGAACCTGACCCCAAGGCGAAAGAAGCCGTTAAGGCCCTGCTCGACGAAGGTGAGTCGCTGGCCGACGCCTCGACTTGGGCCGACGAGCACCGCCGAGAGCTGCCCAACGCAGCCCCGTGGCACCACGTTGACGTGCCCCTAGACGTGCCCAAGTACAACGCTCGGTTCTCGGGTGACGTTCCGGACAAAGGCTGCGTGGTCGACAAGATCAACGAGTTCCGGCTCGTGATCAGGGACCAAACCAAGACGGGCGACGAGCAGCGGTCCGCGCTGCGCTTCCTGATCCACTGCATCGAGGACATGCGCATGCCGATGCACGTCGGCGACAACTAGCCCGCATTTCTCACCCATATATTTCGGAGCACGGCTCGTTGGCACGCCAACGTCTCCGGCCCGATCGGCTGTGCTGTTGGCTTCCGGGGAGGTCGTTCTCTGATTACCGCAGGTTCTCACGGCACCGTTGGTCGCCGCACTCGGCCACTAAAGGTCGATCAAAACTCTGGCCTCCAGTCGCACCCCGATCGTAGCCCTGCGCCGCGGGCCCCTTGAGTCTCGCTGAGCTTGGCGATTCTTACCTTAGGAATCGAGCACCAGGGGCGGTAGCCCGGTCAGCTTTGCGTGAGCTTTCCGGAAAACCTCCGCGTAGGGACAACTGCTGGCCAATCGCACCCACACCTTGCGGACCGTCACTTGCACCAATGCGCCGATTTTCAACAGCTTCAGCCGGATCGTCTCACATTGAGCCTGCGCCATCTCGGTCCCTGAAAGTCCAAGCCGGCGTAGAGCATTGAGCAGCACGTAGGCGATTGACGAGAAGAACAACCGAATCTGATTGGCCCGCATTGTCGCGGCGCTGGTCCGATCAGCGAAGAGGTGACGTTGCTGTTCCTTGATCCGGTTTTCCATCTCGCCTCGGGCGCAGTAATCTTCCTCGTACAGCACTTGGGCAGTGCGCCCCTCGATGCTGAGCGAAGTCACGACGAAGCGGGGGTTGGCGCCCTTTTGCAAATGCTCGGCTTTGGCGACCACCCTTCGCTCCCGGCTCCAGGTATCCAAGGTCTTGTAGGTCAGCTCCGCAAACACGCGAACCGGCTGCTTGGTCGCCTGGAACTCTCGGGAGGCTTGTGCCATCGGCTCAGCAATCAGTTTGAGCAAACGCTGGTTCTGGGCGAGCCCGAAGATGTAGTCCACGCCGTTTTTCTCGCACCAGGCCATGATGGGCTCACGGCAGAATCCACTGTCTCCACGAATCACAACTCGCACTTGAGGCCAAGCCTCGCGGATCTTGGCGATGACCCGCACGAGTTGTTTCAAGGCCCCTGCGCTCGCGTCGATGTCCGAGGGCCGCAACCGGGCGAGAAGCAGGTCATCGCCGCAGAAGATGTAAAGCGGCAGATAACAGTAGTTCTTGTAGTAGCCGTGGAAAAAGCGTCCCAGTTGATGGCCGTGAGTCGGATCGTCAGTGGCGTCAACGTCCAACACGATCTTTTCGGGCGGGTGTGGGTGCGCCTCAACGAACAAATTGACGAGAAGGTCATCGACGGAGTGGAGCTGACAAGTGATTTTCTTGTATCGGTCGTCCTTGTCCGCTCCAACCGGCGTCCGCTCCAGGCGGTTGAGCGTGCTCTTGCCAGCGAGCGCTTTGCCTCGGTCGCGCTTGCGTTGTCGTGATTGCCCGGTGGGATCGTCTTTGCCGACGACAGTCGCCAGCAAGGGATCACGGCGCAGGTCATCATGATCGTTGAGGTCCTCGTAACCCAGGGCCAAGCCGTAGACTCGCTGGGCGATCAGGTGAAAAGCGTCGTGCTCGATCAGCTCGGGATTGCGGTGATCGGTGAAGCAAGCCGCGAACTGCTGAATGATCCCAGTAAGGTCCTCGACCTTGCGCAGGAGCAGCGCGCCGCCGTCTGAACTGATATCACCACCGTCGAAGGAGGCCAGGACTTGCGCGCGCCCAGATCCGGGAAACCCAGGTAGGTATCCCGGTCTTGGCCGTTTGCCACGGTTTCCTCCAGCGACTGAATCAACTCACCACGAGCTCGCCGGCGCAGTCGGCGGCGGGTCGATTTGCGCGCCCTCTCGGTGTTACACTGTGTTGACATCGGGTGTCCCTCCCTTGGAGCCGTAGATTCCTGCACCACAAGTATCTACGTTCCAGAGGGCACCCGGTGTCTACCCCCCCGGTGAGAAATCCGGGCTAGGACAAGGGTGGCAATCGGACGCAGGTGCGGTTCTTCGACAAGGGCACCAACATGAATCGGCTGTGGGACAGCGACATGATCGAGCACGAGGGAGGCCGGGAGGAGTTCTGGCTGGCGGATTTCGCGGCCCCGGACACGCCAGAGAACCGCGGTATCAACGCCCGTAGCGGCTCCGTGCACGATCACGAGGTTTCTGCCGTACCTGGCGATGAGACGTTCTATCATGCTCTTAGCGAGGTCGCGGCAGGCCCAATTGCGGTCACCAGCCACTGGGATGCGCATGTACAGACTATAGCAGCGCATCCCAGTGGGTGGATGAATGCCGCGGCCGATCACGAGGAACCGGACCGCCGCGGCTCAGTTCAACGAGATGCTATCCGCACGGCCGCGATTGCCTGTGCCGCAAGCGACGGCACTCGGTGGCCGATCCGGAGTGAATCGATTGGTTAAGAACGGCTCACACTGGGAACCGCATTACATACTACGGGGAGTGTTGTTATACGTCGTGACGCTGCCCGCGATCACTGTGACGACATCGTTGTGATTCCGCCCGCGGACTGAGGGGTCAAGCCTCCACGGACCGAAGCCAGCTCGTCATCGGTCAATTGCCTGTTCTCAGACGACTCGGGGGCATCGTCGTTGAGAGTGATCGAATCCTTGGCGTTCTCGTCGAACTGTTTCTGGGTGGTCAAGGTCGGAACTCCTCAAAAAGGAACTATCAGGATTCAGGCAGTCTTCAAGACACGGCTTAGAAACCGACCGTCCTCGAAGACCGTCCCGTCTACATCGGCGACAGGTCCATGCCGCATCGCACAATATCTCTTATCGGCCTATCGGCGTAAACCTGACTTGGCCTTTCAAATTATTTTCCGACGGTCGGGCCAGCTCCTCACGGCCGGTGCGCTCGGCGGGAGGGACATGGTGGTTATCGCGACCGGGCAGGGACAACCTGTACATCCACGGAGGAGCCGCGACTATGCGGGCGAGTCGGTTGCTGTCTGATCGGTCGAGCGGCTCGCGCGCATGAAAATGGGGCGGGCAACCACGAGTTGCGCCGCCCCGAGCTCTACCACGCTCCAATCTTACGGCTGGCGTCAACGCGGGCAGCGAGCCAGCGCGGCATCGATAGCGGCAATCGCCGTTAGCTTCACGTCCCGATGCTCGGCACGCTTGAGCAGGGGCGATTCTTCGAGGCCACGCGATAGGTGCACGAGCACCTTGCGCCAGTCAGGGCCAGCCGCGCTCACAAGCTCGCGACAACGGATGTGGAGTTGAGACACGAGCACTTCGAGCTGGTCGCGAGAGTCGGCTTCAGCCAAGCTCCACCAGTAGCCCAACAGCCTGTCGTCGTGCATGGCGGCGAGCCTCTTGGGGCGATTGTATCGGAAGGCCCGGCGACTGCCTACGTTTGCCACCACGGGGCGATTGACAGAGTAGGTCACGTCCAGATCGGGCGGACTGCTCGTCGCACCAGGGGCGAGCGTAGGGGTTGGTCCGGACAGTTAGTCAACGTCGTCTCGGATCGCCAATTCGGCATCGATGCTCTCAATTTGCTGCCGGATCACGTCGTAACGAATCGAGGTGCGATCCAAGTCGCTGGCTTTCGCTTCAAGCTGCTCGCGCCAGTCGATCAGCTCGCTTGTCGTCTTCGACGTGAAGATCGTCAGCCAGTAACCGCGATCGTTCGGCTTGCCGTTGGCTAACTTCATTGTCGTGCTCCCTGGCGGTTTGTGGTGTCGGGGCTGTGACGGCTGTGCGGTTCGTTGAGTTGCAAGCCCGGAGCGTACCATTTCGTCATGATGGTTGCGTGTTGTTAGCGCGATGATGTGACGTGCAATGCGAGACGTGTAAATGCGTCGAGTGGGGTGACCTAGAGTCGTCGTCGCAAGACCTCGAATGTTTTGCCCATAGTCCTCCCGGCGATTCGACCCGGCCCTGCACCATGGCATCGCAGCAGCCCTCTTGATCCCGACGCCCCATCGTCGCGACGTGTGACCGAATGGCAGCGGATCGGCGCTGATCTCGTCAACGTGATAACGACCCGGCGGGCTCGACTGAATGGCGGGCTCAATCTGCTCGATCGAGTCAAGGTCAACGATCGGCTCTTGGCCATTCTGGCTGATGCGAAACATGGGCGTGGGTCCAGCGTCGAGAACTGCGCGGCCGCGGCAACGAGGTCGTCGTTATCAACGTTAGCGTCCGTGGCGGCGCTGAGCTAGTCTCGAGTCATTCGCGTCCAGTCTGACCGGCGCACCATCGTCAGACCCGACTATGAATGTCGGGATGCCTGCTGCGATCGCTCGCGTGGCGCAATCCTTGGTGCCATGGCTCGCGCGTAGGTTACGGTGCACAGCAATGCATAGATCCGCACCGAGCTGGACCATCTTGGCATTCCGCAGTGGTCCGGCCCTTTCGCCGTAATAGTTCCAATCGACGCCAGTGACCTCGTGCGGCTCGACGTTGAGGCCAGCGTCTCGGGCTGCATCGCTGAATGCAGTATCAACGCCCGTAGCCGCTCCGTGCACGATCACGAGGTCTCTGCCGTACCTGGCGATGAGACGTTCTATCACGCTCTTCGCGAGGTCCCGACAGACCCAATTGCGATCGCCGGCCACTAGGATGCGCATGTACACACTGTAACCACGCGCTCCGGTGAGTGGAAGAATGCCGCGGCGAATCACGAGGAACCGGAACGCCGCGTAAGCGTTCGGCCGAACCATCCTTGGCGCGCGTGGCAGCCTGGCTCCTGGACCGCATTTGACGCGGTACCTGGAGAATCCTCGATGACTGGGATGAGACCTAACATGGACCACCAATCGCGGCTCGACTGGTGGCGCAGGCAGATCCAATGACAGACCAAGACCAAGTTGGCCATCGCCGAGTTTTGCCGCCAGCTCGGCGTCTGCGTCCCGACGTTCCATTACTGGAAGCGGCGGTTCCAGGCGGGGCTTCGGACCCCCTCGGAGCCTGTTGCCGAGACGTCTCTGTCGCGACCGCCGACAACGGCAGCCGCCCCCTTCGTGCCAGTGTTGATCGTTGATCCCGACGCAGGCACTCACCTGGAGATCGAACTCGCTTACGCCTGCGTGGTCCGGCTTCGGGGACCCGTCAGTCCCCGGTTGGTCCGCGCCGCGATCACGGCGCCGGGCAGCTCGCCGTCGCCAGCGCCCGTCAGGTACTGCAAAAACGATCGAGGCCGTCTATACTGGTGATGCCGATCCGATGAACGGCCGCCGCGATCTTGCCGCTCCCGACGTCCGGTGGCGCTCGAGTCCCCGGCGCGGGCCGTGCCCGTGCTCCGCACACCGTCGGGCAGGCCCCAGAGGCGAATGGGAATGCCCGTCTCGCGCGACCAAAACCGGGAGGTGACCCGATGACGATCCAGCGACGCAATCGCATCCACCGGCTTCAGCTCGAGCCGCTCGAGGCCCGGGACGTGCCCTCGGTCGTGAGCCCACATGCCGAGCTGCTCCGGCCGCTGGCTCGGGCAGAGGTCCACAAGGCGGCCCACCACCACGTGCAGGCGGCCCGAGTCCACGCACCCGCCGCCGTGGCCGCCTCGAGCACCGCGAGCGCGGGCGCCGCGTCGTCGAGCGTCCCACCTGCGGGAAGCTCGACCGAGCCGATCATCGTCGTGCTCGGCCCGATGATCCCCTGGGTGGAGACCGAGGTACCGGTCCAGATTTTCCCACCGATGAAGGCCCCCGCCCCGGTCCCGATCGGTACCATCTCGAGCACCTGACGGCCGGGTTGCCCGTCCTCGGCTGACAGAGCTAAGACACCGCCGGGATCTCTCATGACGTTCGCTGGAAGGATCGTCGGCGTGTCACCCCGGCCAGACACCCCCGTCTTGTCGCGACCGGGCATTGTTCAGTGTGCCAGTCAGGGCAAGCGATACGAGGGGCAGGCCGACGAGAGTAAGGTCCCGCGAACAGTTAGAGCGAGCGCAACCGTACCGGCGACCGACCGGAATGTCCTTACCTCAATCGATGCATCGCTCGCACAGTCGTGCCTCGCCGTGCTCAGAACAGCTCAATACCTAGATCAGGGCTCAAGCTTTTTTCTTCGTCGGTGGTTCGCTCTGCTCCGCTGCCAAACGCTTCCGCCATTCGTTCGCCTTGTCCTTCTTGCCCCAGGCGTCGTATAGCTCGGCGATCCGGGCACCCGCCTCCGCCGGACGCTTCTGCCTCCACAGAAACGGAATCCGCTCCTGTCGCTCCTTCAAGCCCTCGTAGGCCCAGGGCCAGCGCGCACTTTAAGCAGTCTTGGCAATCTGGGGTGCTCGCGCCCTGATCCGTTTCTTTGTATACCGTTCTCCGTGTTGCTACATTCACGAGGGCGCACGGAGAAGAACCGATGGCGGATAGTCGGCATATTTCGTTGGATGAAGTTGTGGTGCATTTTGCCGCGTTGGAGGATCCTCGCTCCACCGTCAATCTTCAACATCCGTTGGTCAGCGTGGTCGTCATCGCTTTGATGGCAGTGCTGGCCGGCGCGAGCGGGCCAACGGCGATTGGAAAGTGGGCTGCCATGAAAGAGGAGTTCCTTTTGAACACGCTGGACTTGCCCAACGGAGTGCCGCGTAAGGACGTCTTTCGTCGCGTGCTGATGGCGCTGCGCCCGGGTGCCTTTCAAGCTTGTTTTGCGAACTGGCTGAATTCGTTGCGAGCGACAGCGGCCGAGGCCACGGGCGTGGACCAACCCATTCTGGCAGTCGACGGCAAGACGGCACGACGAAGCCACGATCGCAAGAATGGCTTGGGCGCCTTGCATTCGGTTAGCGTCTGGGCCAGCGAGTTCGGCTTGTCGCTCGGGCAAGTTGCGTGCGCCGAGAAATCTAACGAAATCACGGCAATTCCCGAGCTTCTGAGGTTGGTGGACATCAAAGGGGCAATCATCACCATCGACGCGATGGGAACTCAAAAGGCGATCGCAGCCGAGATCATCGAGGGGGAGGCCGACTATGTTCCTGGCGCTCAAGGGGAATCAGGACACGCTGCACCAGGCGGTCATTGACTACATCGACGAAAAGCTGGACGGCGACCTTGGCAACGGGCGTGAGCATGTGACTACTGAGACGGGCCATGGACGTGAAGAGGCGCGAACCTACCTTCAATTTCCGGCCCCCAAGGACCTGCCAGGTTTCGCGCTCTGGAAGGGTTTGAAGTCGATCGGGATCGTGACGTCGCAGTGCTTTCGTAACGGGAACGAGACGATCGAGATCCGCTACTACATCAGCAGTCTGGCCATGGGCGTGAAGCGATTCGCAAGAGCCGTCCGGGGTCATTGGAGTATCGAAAATTCCTGCCACTGGGTTCTCGATATGACGTATCGCGAGTGAAATGGACCCCAAAAACTGGACAGCAGGTTAAGCTAGAGCTTGGCAGTGGCAGGACCCGTGTGCATGGAGGCACGCAATGGCCAAGCGCAAGAAGCGGTACGAGTCGGGATTCAAGGCGCGCGTCGCACTGGAAGCAATCAAGGAGCGGGAGACGCTTGGGCAAATCTCTAAGCGGTTCGGGATTCATTCCACGCTGGTTCATCAGTGGAAGAAGCGACTCGTCGAGGAAGCAGGAACCGTCTTCGACGGGGCGGAGCGGCGAACCGAGGAGATTGTTTCGCAGGCAGAACTCTACGAGCAGATTGGCCGGCTAAACGTCGAGCTGGATTGGCTCAAAAAAAAATTTGCCAAGGGGGGCATCTGAGTTACGCCGCTGGATCGATCCGGCCGAGCCGCGGATCAGCATCGCACGACAGTGCGAGCTGCTGGGCCTGCCGCGGAGCACGTACTACTACTCGCCGGCCGCGGCGACTGAAGAGGACCTGATGCTGATGCGTCGGATCGACGAGCAGCACCTCCGAACGCCATTCTATGGCAGCCGGCGGATGGCTCTGCATTTGGGAGAGGAGGGAAGTCCCATCAACCGCAAGCGCATCCAGCGGCTCATGAGGCTGATGGGCATCGAGGCCATTTACCCGCGAAAAACGACGATTCCCGCCCCGGGCCATAAGGTGTATCCATACCTGCTGCGCGGCTTGACAATCGATCGGGCGAACCAGGTCTGGTGCAGCGACATCACCTACGTGCCGATGAGGAACGGATTCATGTATCTGGTGGCGATCATGGATTGGTACAGTCGGCATGTCCTGGCTTGGCGATTGTCCAACACGATGGACACGTCGTTCTGCGTGGAAGCCCTGGACGAAGCTCTGGACCAATACCGGCCCGATATCTTCAACAGCGACCAAGGAAGCCAGTACACCAGCGAAGCGTGCACGATGCGCCTGCAGAGCCACGGTGTGGCAATCAGCATGGACGGACGCGGACGCGCGTTGGACAACGCGTTTATTGAGCGCCTCTGGCGTAGCGTGAAGTACGAGGAGATTTACCTCAAGGTGTACGACCTTGTCGCCGATCTGGAAACGGGCCTCACACAGTACTTCGACTTCTACACGTACGAGCGCAAGCATCAAGGCCTGGGATACCGAACGCCGTGGGAGGTGTTCCAGGAGAGCCTCGAAAACTCACGGTCCACCAACCGCAGGGGGTTCGCGCATACTGTCCACGTCTAGCGAAACTTACCTCGTTTGCTGTCCAGTTTTTGGGGTCCACTTCACGAGGACGAGTCGCGAATCCGAGATGAGGCCCTACGGGAGAATTTTGCATGGCTCAATCGGTTCACGTTGTCACTCCTGAAGCAACATCCCGATCGCACAAGTCTCGTCATGAAACGCCGCAGTTGTGGTTGGAGCGATAACTACCTGCTGAAAGTCATTACTGGAGCAACGCTTTAGTGGTGCTGGCCCTGCTCGTAGGCCTCGATCAAGACCGGCTCGGCTTCGGCGTATTTCTTCTGGCCGGCGACGGCAGCACCGACGAGGCTCAAAGCATCGCACCGCATCCAGAGGTCGGGATAACGCTCATCGGCGATAGCGAGTGCGCGACGGGCCGAAGTCTCGGCCTCGGCTCCCCTGCGCTGCATGAGGCGGAGGCGGGCCAGTCCCGCGGCCGCGCTGGCGACGAGGGGGTACTCGTAGCGCCGCTTGGCAGCGACCTTTCCAACTTCAAGGAGAAGCGGTTCGGCCTTTTCGAGTCGGCCCGTGTCAATGTAGACCTTCGCAAGGTCGATCATCATTTGAAGCGTCTCGGGATGCTCGTCGCCGTAAGCACGGCGTGAGCCAACGAGCGCCTCGCTGAGCAGCCTCTCCGCCTCGTCGATTCGTCCTCGTATTAGGTGGCTTTCAGCCAGCACGTCCATTGCCTCAGAGATAAACACTTGGACGTTCCCCGGGCTGAGTCGAAAACCGCGGAGTGCCTCGGTCGACATTTCCTCGGCCTGTGTTGCCCTCCCTTCGTAGCTGTACAATGACGCCAGCCACGTTAGGCAGCGTAGTGTGAAATCGTCGTCATTACCGTGCGTCCGACGAAATCCTTCCAGTGCCCGGAGGTACAATTCTTCAGCCTGTGTGTACAGCCCTCGCACCTGGTAGAGTTTTGCGCGGATGCCCATCAACAGCAGCGTCCCAGTGTAGTCTTCACCGCGCAAGCGGCGACAATGACCGAGGGCTTCGTCTGTCAGCCTTTCACTGTCAGCGACCTTGCCCTCCATAAGGTGCACTGCGGCCAGGTCAACCATTGCTCTGAGCGTATTCTCGTGGGACTCGCCGAGGGCTTTGCGCGAGAGATCCAGGATCGCAAGTAAGAGCGACTCGGCCTTTGCAAGGTCCCCGCCCCAAAGTTGAAGTTGTGCGAGCCGATACATCGCTTTGAGAGTATCGGGGTGCTCCTCGCCCTGGACGCGACGAAGTTCTTCGAGCGCCACGTTCGCGAGCCGTTCGGCTTCTGCATACCGCCCCTGTCCAAGCCCGAGCCACGCCAGGCTGGCCATCGTGTTCAGCGTGTCGGGATGTTTGTCCCCGAGTTCGCGACGGTACAGTCCGAGTGACCGCGCGAGGTGCTCCTCCGCTCGAGCTCGCGACCCCAGGCGCAATAAGTCTCCCCGATCATGCGCCGAACAGCCGCCTCAACCTGGGGCTTGTCGCCGAACTTACCCGCGATCCGCTCCGACGCTCGGTCGAGGAGCGTCCGTACCTTGACGTCCGGATCGGGCTTCATGCCCAACATCGACTGGTTGTCCACGTCGGCCTGACCGAGTAGGTCTCGCTGGAGAAAACCGCTGACCGCCTCGGCGATCTCTGCCTGGTCGCGGGCCGCGCGCTCGGCGCGCATGGCGCGAATCGCCAGGTAGGTGCTCACGACGCTGGACGTGATCAAGAGCAGCGCGAATGCCCCGGTGGCCACGAGCGCCTCCCGGTGTTTCCGCGGCAAACTTCCTCAGCTTGTACGAAGCCGACGGCGGCCCGGCCTCCACCGGATCACCGTCCAGATAGCGCTGGATGTCGCGTGCCAGGCCGTTCGCGGTCTCGTAGCGCCGGGTGCGTTCTTTCTCGAGCGCCTTCATCACGATCCAGTCGAGCTCGCCGCGCACAAGCTTCGTCAGCCGTGCGGGCTCAGTCCGCCGCGTCGCCGCAATCGAGGCCAGCCGGTCGCCCGAATGGCTCAGCCGCGTGCTCGGCTTGGGCGGCTCCTCCTCCTTGATCCGCCTCAGGACTTCCGCATACCCGGCATCGCGCAGCTTCTGCCGTTCGAGCGGCGTGGTGCCGGTCAGGAGCTCATAAAGCAACACACCCAGCGAATAGATGTCCGATCGCGTATCGACGTCCAGCCCGCTCAGATTGGCCTGCTCGGGGCTCATGTACTCAGGTGTGCCGATCAACGCGCCGTATTGGGTAAACAATGTGCGCTCTGTGAGCCGCTGGTCGATCGCCTTGGCCACGCCGAAATCGATGATCTTGGCCACGGGCTGGCCGTCGTGCAGCGTCACCATCACGTTAGACGGCTTGATGTCGCGGTGGATGATCCCTTTCTGATGTGCATGTTGGATCGCCTGGCATACCGGAATGAAAAGGGTCAATCGTTCGCTCGGGCTGAGCTTGGCTTCGTCGCAATACTCAGTGATTGGAATCCCCTTCACCAGGTCCATCACAAAGTAAGGGCGGCCGGTGTCGGTTGCCCCGGCGTCGAGGACTTTGGCGATATTAGGGTGCTCCATCAACGCCAGGGCCTGACGCTCGGCCTCGAAGCGGGCGATCACCTGGGCACTGTCCATTCCCGGCTTGATAATTTTGAGCGCGACCTTGCGTCGGACCGGCGTTTCCTGCTCGGCCATGTAGACGACGCCCATGCCCCCTTCGCCGACCTTCTGGAGCAGCTTATGCGGGCCGATGCGTGAGCCTGGACCCTCGAAGATGGCGATCGATGCGATTGAATCGGTCGCCGCCTCGAGATTCTCGCCTTCTTTTGGTGTCGCGTACTCGACTAAGACCGGTTCGTCCATGAACGTCTCGGGCGCGAAGTGAGCCGCCAGGAGTCCCTCGACGCGCTGACGCAGCTCAGTGTCGCCTGCACAAGCCTCGTCCAGATATGCTGCCCGCTCGGCCGGGTCAGTTCGGTCGAGCGCGGCCTCGAAGATCTTGCGCTCGGTCATGGGTAGGGCCCCAAGTCATTGGTAATTGGTCCGTCGAACGCAACAAGCGGCTGGCTCACCGGTCAATGCGACGTGCGCCGTGAGGTTACGCCAAAATGTTTCTTGCTTAGCCACGAATTTCCTTCCGCAGCCAAGCCCGGGCGTAGGCCCACAGCCGATCGGCGGAGCGCGGCGAGATACGCATGATCGCGGCCGCCTCCAGATTTGTCAGGCCCGCAAAATAGCGGAGCTTGACGACTTCGGCAGCCTGCGGCTCGACCTCAGCAAGGCGGTCGAGGGATTGGTCGATCGCCATGACATCGTCATTAGCCTCGGGTTCGGCGACCTGGTTAGCATCGAGCTCGCGGCGCGCAAGGTCGCCACCATGCTTGCTCCGGCTTTTGCGGCGGGCGTTTTCGACTAAGATCCGGCGCATCGCCTCGGCCGCCGCCGCGAAGAAATGTCCGCGGCCGTCCCAGGGCTGGTCTGGGTCCTTGCAGACCAGCCGGAGGTAGGCTTCGTGCACCAGGGCGGTCGCGTCCAGCGTTTGCCCCGGCGCTTCCCGCGCGAGGCGGCTCCGAGCCAATCGCCTGAGCTCGTCGTAGACGAGCGGCAGTAACTGCCTGGCCGCCTGGGGTTCTCCCCTGTTGATGGCTTCCAGCAGCCCGGTGACCTCGCTCGGTAAATCCGGTGTACCCATCAGCGGCGTTGCCATGTGCAATTAGTTGAGACCGCTCAGCAGCCACAACATGATTGCAGCAATTCCCGGGCTTTGCGTCTACGTATGCGATCGCGATAGCCATATTGAAGGCATTGGGTCGCGCGAAACAAGAATGGCGCGGTCGGCCGAGGTACTGACCGCCGCCGCGGACGGAGTGAAGATGCCTCCGACGCCGTTTCTAGCTGGCTTGCCGGCATCGGCTTCCAGCCCAGCCCGAACACTTCCGCCTCATCGTTTTCGGCTGGACGATTTCCAGTTTGACCCGCAAACGCAAGGCGGGCAAGTGGCTGGTTGTGATGCGCGCCGCGGACGCTGAGCGATGGTGTTCGACCAGGGCGTTGTGCAAGAATACCGCCTATGGATTCCGGCACCGACGACCTATCGCCACAAGCCGCTCGCCTGGCTCCGAAGCTGCGTGCGCTGGCTGACCGCGGTATCTACTTCGGAACCAGCTCGTGGAAGTATGAGGGCTGGGTTGGGAGCATCTACAGCCAAGACCGCTACATCACGCGCGGCAAGTTCTCGATGAAGAAGTTCGAGGAGACCTGCCTATCCGAGTACGCCGGAACATTTCCGACGGTGTGCGGCGATTTCGCCTTCTATCAGTTCCCCAGCCACGAGTACTGGCAACGGCTGTTCGGTGCGGTGCCGGCTTCGTTCGTGTTCTCGTTTAAAGTGCCGGAAGACATCACGGTCGCCGTCTGGCCGATACACGCTAGATACGGGCGCAGGGCTGGACTGCCAAACGAACACTTCTTGAACCCCACGCCGTTTGAGCAGTTCTTCACCAAACGGCTGGAGGCGTATGGGTGCAGGTCGGGCCGCTGATCTTTGAGTTCGGCACGTTCAACAAATCGACGTTTCCAACGTTGAATGACTTTTTGGGTCGCCTTGACGCGTTCCTCGCCGCGTTGCCTACCGGGTTCCGTTATGCAGTCGAGATTCGGAACCGTGAGTATCTCAAGCCCGAGTACTTCGAGGTCCTCGCAGACCACAACGTCGCCCACGTGTTCAATGCCTGGACTCGCATGCCAGACTTGGGTAACCAGATCAGCACGCCTGGTGCATTCACGGCCGACTTCAGCGTCGCGCGTGCTTTGCTAGGCTGTGGACGCACCTACGAGCAGGCCGTTAGCATGTTTGAGCCGTACGATCGCGTCGAAGAGCCTGATCCCATGACCCGCGAAGCGTTGGCCGAGATTGCTAGGAAAGCGCGAGAAGCAGGGCAGCCGGCGTGGCTGTTCGTGAACAACAGGCTCGAGGGGAATGCGCCTTCGACGATTGAGGCGGTGGTCGAGCGGCTCTAGCCGGCGCCAAAGGATTGCCCCGTCGTTGAATTGAGGAAAGTTAGACACCCATTGGCTGCAGTTACTTCTCGATGCACGCGCGGACACAGGCACACACATCCATCGACAGCCGGAAGCCGCCCAAACGCCGTGCCCGCCAAGCCGCCCGTGGATACCTGGCAAGCCAGGGATGAACCAAGCCACAGCGACCTGCACTGCACCCATTCAATCGTCGGTCTCAATCGGTCCGGGCGATGCGCGCCAAGCTGGGCATTGCCGACAACGCCGCTCCCATGATGATTACCCGGCAGCTTGAGGTATTGGACCGAGCCGGCACCATCACCCCAGCACAGCGCGGATGTTATCGGCAAATTCTGGCACCGACGACAAAGGGGCCACGGGCTTGAACACTACCTAAGTCACTACCTGGCGGCGAGCGGCGAGACGGAACATTAAGACATGAGTAGCATTGCCGCAATCCAGCAACGGATGGCGTGAACGTTCAAGATGCCGACGCCATGAAAACGACGACGATTCATTGAAGCAGCGAAAGATCGGCAACGGATGTCAAATCCAATCGTCGAAGTTTTCGTCGGCCTGGATTCTGTCGAACGCATCGACGATAGTCTCCAGCAAATGCTCATGCATGCGCCCAAGCGATCGGATGACGCTGTGTTGTTTCACCGATCGAACCCAATTGCACTTAGCAACACAAGCGCAGTTAGTCCGGTCACAGGATCTTTCGTGTGGTCCCAATGGACGACGACGTGAAAATCAGGGCAGTCGATCTCAATTTTCCGGGTAATCGCGATTACCAGCAGATCGTCACCTTGGTCGTTGTCTCGATCTTTCGAGATGATCAGGCACGGGCGTTCCTTCGTTCGGCGAGTGCCGTCCTGGATGTATGCCTCGACGATCTGCCCGAATTGAAAACGCCCCACGAGCCCCTCCCCGCCGGGTCGGGCTCATGGCCGCCAATCGTATTCATCGTCCAGCCAGGGGTCATGAGCCGGAGTTCGATCGACGATCGCCTCGATGCGACTCCGCGGCGGCATGCGACGCTGCAAAAGCTCACGACTCGTTTGCTCTGGCGATCGATCTTGGACGGGCGGGCCGTACACGTAGAAGGTCGCCATGGCGGAGTTCACCGAGGAGCCGAATAGCATGCTCTCGGAACTTGACGAATACGACTGAGCATACAGCCAAGTCCTTGAGGAGTGCTGGCCGACATATCGAATTGGCGAAGCGAAGGTGCTCATGAGAGAGATCCCTCTGAGTCAACTGGGCCGCTCGCCGATTGGGGCGGTGGCAGCGGCAGTTTGGAGTGAACCATTTGAAGAAGATCAAGAAGCTCCTTGGACCGCGTGAACGAAAGATAGACTCGCCCGACACACTCGGCACGCAAGGATTGAATCTCAGACAATCGCTTCTCTACTTCCTCGCGACTCCCTAGAAGGATTGGCGGCAGTGTCTCAAAGAAAGAAACGATGAGCCCATCTTGATCGACTTGAACGGTTACGTGCGTTGCGACGCGAGTGATCACCGCATCGGGAGTATGAAAATCAAGGGGAAGAGCGACCGGCATGAACGGCGACGGTTCTTTGGACATCTTGGCACCGTAGTGTTCAGTCGTTCTCTACGAGATGAAGTTCCCCCTTTAAGACACTAAGGCGAGCGGTGGGTCAAGTCAACTCTGAGGGCGCTCAAAGCAACAAAGGCAAGCGGTCGAGCTGGTGAACGTGCGCGGATCCCCGGCGATCGCCCAACAGGCCCGTAGCGTTTAAGCCATACGTTTACAGCCGGACGCAAAGAACGGCAAGGCATGGAGTTGAAAGATCGGTGCGTTTGGCAGGTAGTGGATTGAGCAGCGACGGGGGCGCGGCCCGCTGAACCGCCACAGGTGGACTTGCCGGTTGTGCGGATCTCAAAACGGAATTGGCTGCTTGGCAAACCCGAGATCACGGTGAGTTCTAGGACGCGACATGCAGCGCGAAAATGGTCCTCTACTATTTTTATTCAAAAAAAAGTATCCCGTTAGCGGCCAACACGATCCGCGTTCGTTTTGCACACTTTTCGGCGGTGACGCGTTAGAGAAAATCGGAAAAGGCCGCATATTGTATGTATAAAGCAGAGTACCTGCGCCGACGCCAGCCGCGACCTGCCGACGAACGGCCGAGCCCTTGAACAGCCACATCAGCAATCGAGCAGCTCCAATCGAGCAGAGTTTCACAGACCCATCGCTTGGCGGCGTTTGCCGGCGGCCATCAACGGTATAGACGGCCCTACAAACCACGCGCTCCCGCGGCTTCCAACGTGCAAACGAAGGGCGTCTGTCATTCACTTGCATTCCCCCGTTGGCCGGGTCGCGAATTTAGACCAAATCAGAGTTCGGACCGGGAACGTCGATGACTAAAGCGGAGATCAACTCGTGGCTTCTGCGGCTCAGATCGCGGCGAACCGGCTCAACAGCCGTAAATCGACTGGCCCGAGCACACCGGGAAGCCGGGCAAGGGCTGATGAAAACCGGGGGTAATACTGACGTTTTCGGATTGCGCGTGCTGGTGGAATCTGGTGCGCTCTCGGTCAGAAGCGTCCGCTCAAACGGCATAAGGAAGGCATGAAAGCAGGAATAGCCCCAAGACGCATTGGAGCTGTTGAAGCCCCACCGAAATCTTCGTTTCCTTCGTTTGCTTATGTTCCAAGATCCGACCTGCACCATGCGCCCGCGATTCGCCGCGCTGTAAACGCACTTTGAACAGAAGTAAACGAAGGGCACGAAGAAAAATACACCAGCCTCATGCAGTAGCTAGACAAGTCACGGAGAGTCTGAATGTCGGCGAGAACGGCCTGCGGGTCTCGCCCCTAAAGGCGATCACTGAAAACGGCCGAAGTGTTACCCAATTTCCGGATTTTCTGGCCTCCTGCTTTCCTGCGTTCCTTATCTAACCTTTAAAGAGAAGGGATTCGCGCAACAAAACTGGTGGGAAGCGCGAAGTGCTGGCAGCGCCAGGTTTTCATCAGCCCAGGCCGGGCGAGGTCATCTATGAACGCACTCAAGCATGGAAATCACTCCCAGAAGCTGGCGCTCTTGCGCGAGGAATCGTAGAAATGTCACAAGACCCAGGACACGTGGACCAACAAAGCGACCGCTTAAAGCTCCCCGCCCCTGACTCGTTCGAGTCGGGCGATGGCCACCACGTTCGTTCCGGCGCGCCGACGTCATCGATGCAGACAGGGTGCAGCAGCACCGCGAGACATGATCGCGATCGCCGCAAGCGACGAAAATGCAACGACCGAAGCCAATTTCGATGAAACCAATAGGAGCACAGAAGTACAAGAATCGATTCAATTTACGGCAGATTCCGTCGCCATTTTCGAACTTGACAATTGCCGCTTCGCGGCAATAGAGCAGGAGAGCGGAGAAAGTAGTGAGGAGACCAGGCAAGCCGTCGGCCGCTCTGGTGCGGTCTACTCACTCCTTTCTACTTTCCTGGCCGAGACCATCGCCCGCTCTGCTGCGGTCTACTTTCTACTCACCACTTTCTTGAAGGAACAGCCATTGCCGCTTCGCGGCAATAGAGCACCAGAGCGGAGAAAGGACTGAGGCGGACACGGCTGAAGCGGGCCCAAAAATTAATAATGAGCTCCAACCGGCTCCAGCTTGGACCGGATAAAGCGCACGCACGAAAAACTCCCTACAACTGGCTGGTTCGCCGGCAGGCGTTGCTGGCAACCGTCTTTGCCGCGGAACCGTTACGACCGCTTCAACCGTGTCAATGACCAATGACCAATGACCAATAACTAAGGACCAAGGAGGGTCTGCCGGCCAGCCTGGGCCCCGGGCTGAGAACCGTGAGCGGGGCCACGAGGAACCTCGGTGCCACACGGCTGCCGAGTCTCATTTCTGCCATGAGCGGAGAATGCACCAAGAGCAACAAACTGCGCCTTGCCACGGCGATGGCCGAGGGCATGTCCATCGGCGGCTGGGCCGCGAAGAACGGTGTGCCGGACAGCACCGCCTACTTCTGGGCGGCCCAGCCCGATGTCCGGGCCGATGTCGAGACGATCCGCCGCCGCGCCCTTGACCAGGCGATCAGCCGCATGGCCAGTTGCGCCACGTGGGCCGTCGAGGGAATCGTCAAGCTTGGCGACGACGCCGATTCCGAATCGGTCAGGTTGTCGGCGCTGCGGGCCATGCTCTCGCAGTTCATCTCCATTTCCAACTACTCGGGACTCGAAACGCGCGTGGCCGAGCTGGAGCGGCGGTTCCATGGGCACGCTAGCAAGGCGCAGCCGCCGGCAGTCGCCCGCCGGGGAGGGCGAGGCTCCCGCCTGGGAGGGCGAGGCTCCTGCCGGGGAGGGCGAGGCTCCTGCCGAGCCGAGAGTAGCCACGACTCCATGAGCACACTGGCAACCCGAGTTGACTGGCTCGAGAGCCACGTTGACAACGACTCAGGGGCGCAACCGACCGCTCCGCGTGGGATTGGTACGGCGACTCATGTCCGTGCGGCGTTCGGCCCGGCGAGTGCAGCACGCACCCCCGGGCTCGGCCGACCCAGCGGCCGCCTGAAGGCGACTGGCGGGTGTGGGCCTACATTGCCGGCCGCGGCGCCGGCAAAACGCGGGCCGGCACTGCTGGATCCAGCATCGCGTCGAGAGCGGCGCCATGAGGTTCGGCTGCCTGATCGCCCCCACCGCGGCCGACATCCGCGACGTGATGGTCGATGGCCCTTCCGGGCTCTTGGCCGTGGCGCCGCCGTGGTGCCGGCCGCGATATGAACCGTCAAAACGCCGCATCACCTGGCCCAACGGCACCCGCGCCGTCTGCTTGAGCGGCGAGGAGCCCGAGCGCGCCCGCGGATTCAACGTCGACACCCTCTGGGCCGATGAGCTTGCTTGCTGGCAGAGAGCTGAAGCCACCTGGGACCTGGCACTCCTGGCGCTGCGGGCCGGTACCAATCCCCGGGCCATGATCACGACCACCCCGCGCCGGCTGCCGGTCCTGAGGCGCATCATGGTCGAGCCGACCACCGTTAAAACGACCGACACGACCTACGAAAACAAAGCCCATCTCCCGCCCGAGTTTCTCGCTCAGATCGTCGCCTTGTACGAGAACACCCGGCTGGGGCGCCAGGAGATCCACGCCGAGTTTCTGGACACGACCGAGGGCGTCTGGTTTGCCAACTTCGACCCGGCCCGCCACGTCTCCCTCGAGGCTGAGTACGACCGCTCGTGGTTCGTCCGCTGCGCGATCGACGCCGGCACGTCGCGTCACACCGCCGCGGTGTTCTTCCAGGTCCGGAACGATCCGGCGAGCGAGCGGCCGCGCATGACCGTCTTCGGCGATTACCACGCGCTCGATGTCGTGAGCCAGAAGAACGCCCGGGCCATCAAGAGTCTGGCCGACCAGCTTCCCTGTCACGGCCGGATCGACATGGTTCGCGTCGACCCGGCGGCGACGGCACGCTCGTCGCTCGGGCCGGCCGCTTACAGCGAGTACGAGCGCATGTTCGGCACGCGTCTCATCGCGCGGTGGCCGCAACACATGGTCCTGGACGGGCTCGACACGCTCGAGTTGCTTCTAGAAGGTGGCAACCTGCTCATCCACCCGCGCTGCAAGCTGCTCAAGGAAGCGTTCCAAAACTACCGCCGGCAGCGCCGGGGCGGGCAATGGATCGACTTCCCGGCCGACGGCCATCCAGAAGAGGATTTAATCGACGCGCTCCGCGGCGGGGTGCGCGACGCGCTGCCACAGGGCAATGCGCTCGCCCCCTACATCCCGCGGGTCCATGCGGGGAGGGTGCTCCATTAAACAATGGCATCGCACCCCCTCGGCCGTGCAAACCATGTCGTGCGCCCCCGACCGCGCGGCCACTCGAGTTCTTCTGGTCACATTGGCCGCGCGGCGGTATGCTGAGCCCCGTTGGCGGCGTTTGCCCAAGAGAATGGATTGACCTGAATCGGAGGCGGCTCCGCTTTGTGCGCGATGAGGTTCTCGATGAACGGCAGCCGCGTTGCGCTCTTGGCGTTTTTGTTTTGTTGCGTGCCCTTGGCCGCAGTGCACGGTGCGCCCGACACCCAGCGTCCCAATATCGTTCTGATCGTCGCCGATGACGTGGGCTATGGCGATCTGGCGGTGCACGGCAACCCCAAGATCAAGACTCCTCACATCGACAAGTTCGCCGGCGAGAGCGTGCGGCTCAAGAACTTCTACGTCTCACCGGTCTGCTCACCGACCCGCGCGAGCCTGCTGACGGGACGGTACAACTACCGCACCGGCGTGATTGACACGTACCTGGGCCGGTCGCTGTTGCACCCCGGCGAGGTGACCGTTGCCGAGATGTTCGGCGCCGCCGGGTACCGCACCGGAATATTCGGGAAGTGGCACATGGGCGACACCCCGCCTCTGCGCCTGCGACCGGGGCTTCCAGGAGTCGCTGGTGATCAAGGGGGGAGGGCTTGGCCAGCCCACCGACCCACCCGGCGGCGGCAGCTACTTCGACCCCATCTTGCAGCACAACGGCCGCCCGGAACGCCGCCAGGGCTATTGCAGCGACATCTTTGCGCAGGCCGCAATTGATTTTTGCACGACCACCGGCGACCGGCCGTTCTTTGCCTATCTCGCGTTCAACTGTGCGCACGAACCGCTCGAGGCGCCGCCGCGCGAGCTGGCCGAATATCAGAAAATGAACCTGGCGCTTTCCGAGTTCCCCAAGCTCGCCAAGCCGATTCCGCCCGCCTTCGCGCCTACGGCCGACGCGATTTCGCGCGTCTACGCGATGATTACCAACATCGATGCCAACGTCGGCAAGGTCTTGAAGGCGCTCGACGCCGGTGGGCTCGCCGCCAGCACGATCGTGATATTCATGACCGACAACGGTCCGGCGAAATTCCGCTTCAACGCGGGCTTGCGCGGTGCGAAGGGGTCGGTGTACGACGGCGGCATCCACGTACCTTGCTACGTGCGCTGGCCGGGGCGGTTCCCTGCCGGCCTCGCAGTCGATCCGATCGCGGCCCACATCGACCTGGTGCCCACGTTGCTCGACGTGTGCGGCGGCAAGCCACCCGAGAGAGTCAAGCTCGACGGCAAGAGCCTGCTGCCGCTCCTGACCGGCGAACAGACGGCCGGGTGGCCCGACCGCACGCTCTACTTCCAGTGGCATCGCGGCGACCGGCCCGAGCTCGGCCGCGCCTTCGCGGCTCGCTCGCAGGCTTACAAGCTGGTGCGCCCCGAACCCTTGCCCGACGCGCGCAAGCAGCCGCCGCTCGAGCTCTACGACATGGTGCACGACCCGCTCGAGCTGCAGAACGTGGCGGCGTCGCACCCAGAAATCGTCTCCAAGCTCTACGCGAGTTATACAGCCTGGTTCAAGGACGTGAGCGCAACGCGCGGCTTCGACCCGGTACGCATCGAAGTGCGCGGCACGCGCGACGATCCGACGATTCTTACCCGCCAAGACTGGCGCGGTCCGCGCGCCGGCTGGGAGCCCAACGACCTCGGCTACTGGGAACTCTCGGTTCCGCGCCGGACGGTTCGATGTGACGGTACACGTCAAGCCGAGGCGATTTCGGACCAAGCTTCGCGTTTCATGCGGGCACACCGCAGTCGAGCAGTCGCTCAAGCCCGAGCAGTCCGAATGCTCGTTCCAGGCCTTGGAGCTTGAGGCCGGCCCCGCCCGATTCGAGGCTTGGGTCGAAGGCAACAAGGCAGCCGCAGGAGTCCTCGACGTGTCTTTGTATCGCGCCTCGCCATGAAGAGCACCGAACCGAAACGCACGCATCACACGCTGACCCGAATCGGCAGAGCGGTAGGGTGGGGCCGCGTCGCTTTGGCCACAGCCTTGCAGCTTGCGGTTCTGCCGGCGTGCTCCCGCACGGAAAGTCAAGCGCACCGACGGCCGGCAAGGTCGCAGTCGCTCCGAGCGATGCGGCAGCGACTAAAGCGCAGGTCGCGAGTGCGCTAGCGCGTTCCGAGATTCTGCCCGACCAAGAGGCCGATGGTCCACCGCCCGACGGCATGGTCTGGATACCGGGCGGCATGTTCTGGATGGGCGGCGACGACTCGTCTATGGCCGACGCGCGGCCGGTTCACCAGGTCCGCGTCTCGGCATTCTGGATGGATCGTAACGAGGTCACCAACCATCAGTTCACCCGGTTCGTGACCGAGACCGGCTACGTGACGGTGGCGGAGCGCAAGCCCGACGCGGCCGATATTCCCGGCGCCCCTCCCGAGTCGCTGGTGCCCGGCTCGATTGTCTTCACGCCGCCGCGGGGCCAAGTCTCGCTCGACAATCCTCTGGTCTGGTGGCGCTATGTCCCCGGCGCCAACTGGCGCCATCCCGACGGACCAGAGAGCTCGATCGAAGGTCGCGACAACCACCCGGTTGTTCACATCGCCTGGGTCGACGCAGTCGCCTATGCCGAATGGGCCGGCAAGCGGCTGCCGACCGAGGCCGAGTGGGAATATGCGGCGCGCGGGGGGAATAGCCGTACCCGTTACGTCTGGGGCGACGAGCTTCGCCCGCAAGGAAAATGGCAGACCAATGTCTGGCAGGGGCATTTTCCCGATCGGAACACCGGCGATGACGGCTTTGAACTAACCCGCTTCGCGGCGGGCAAGAACGAGCTCCCGCTCGACGATCGTTCGCGCCAGCGTTTCTCCGGCATCCATCTCCGCCGCTGGGTGTACGTGCTCCGCTGAGCCGGCGTTCGTGTTCCGCACGCCGGTTTTGTAAGCCCCTTCTCTGCTCCGATGCGGCATCGTGAACGGGTTGTTGCTTTCTACCAGCACCGTTCACTCGCAAAGGAGCCGCACATGACACCCTTGCGCCGCCGCATGATCGACGACATGGTCCTCCGCAACTTCACCCCGCAGACCGTCCGGTCCTACGTCCAATGCGTCGCTCGTTTTGCCCGCCACTTCAATTGTTCCCCCGAGCATCTCGGTCCCGAGCACGTTCGCGCCTTTCTGCTCCACCTCGTCCAAGAGCGCCGCGCCTCGCTCAGCCACTATAACCAGAATCGTTGTGCCTTACGCTTTCTCTACGGCGTGACCCTCGGCCGTGGCGAGGTCACCCGGACCATCCCCCCGGTCAAACAGCCGCGCACCCTTCCGGTCGTCCTCAGCCCCGGCGAGCTGGCCCGGTTCTTTGCGGCCCTCCGCAACATCAAGCACCGCGCCATCCTCATGACCGCCTATGCAGCCGGCTTGCGCGTTTCCGAAGTCACCCGATTGCACGTCACCGACATCGACAGCCAGCGGATGGTCATCCACGTCCGCCAAGGCAAGGGGCGCAAGGATCGCGATGTCATGCTCTCCCCGCGCCTCCTGGAAATTCTCCGCGCCTACTGGAAGGCGGTTCGCCCTCGTGACGTCCTCTTCCCCGGCGCCGTTGCCGACCGGCCCATTACCACCGGGTGCATCCAGCGGGTCTGCCACCGTGCCCGCCAGGCCGCAGGCCTGGCCAAGCATGTCACAGTCCACACGCTGCGCCATAGTTTCGCGACCCACCTGCTCGAGGCCGGCACCGATCTGCGGACCATTCAGGTCCTGCTGGGCCATCAGAGCTTCAGCACCACCGCCCGCTACGTTCACGTGGCCACCGCCTCACTCTCCTCGACCAAGAGCCCGCTCGACCGCCTCGACCTCAACCCGCGAGGAGGTCGCCCCTCATGACTCGACCTCGGCCCAGCGTGGCCGAGGTCATTCGAAGCTGTGTTGACGCGTTCCTGGAAAAGTGTGGCGCCAAGCTTGTCTCTGAGCAGCGCCGCGCACTGGAGGACCTGACCGCCTGCCGTACCGCGGCCTTGGGCGGTCATGTTCTGGAATGCCCGCAGTGTGGGCAACGACAGATCGCTTACAACTCCTGCGGCAACCGCCACTGCCCGGCCTGCCGGGCTACGGCGGCTGCGCGGTGGTTGGAAGCACGCGCGGCTGATCTGCTCACTGTGCCCTACTTCCACCTCGTCTTCACGCTGCCGAATGTTCTCGGCCCGCTCGCGCGTTCGAATCCTCGAATTGTCTACGACCTGCTGTTGCGGTCTGCGGCCTTGGCGGTGCTCGACGTTGCAGCCAATCCGGACCGGCTCGGTGCCCGGACGGGTGTGTTGGCCGTGCTGCATACTTGGGGCCAAACCATGCAGTTTCACCCCCACGTCCACTGCGTGGTGCCGGGGGGCGGCCTGGCGCTGGATCGGACCAGTTGGGTCGGCTCCGGGAGCAAGTTCTTTCTGCCCGTGCGCGTCCTCAGCCGGGTCTTCCGCGGCAAGTTTCTCTCGGGGCTGCGTGCGGCCCACGCCGCCGGGAGGTTGCGCGTTGCCGGCTGGTCCGCAGATCGGGCCACGGCCGACACTCGCTTCGAGCAGCTTCTCTCGGCCGCCACGCGTACGGATTGGGTCGTCTACTGCAAGCGTCCCTTTGCCGGCCCGGAGGTGGTGCTCAAGTATCTGGCGCGGTACAGCCACCGGGTGGCGATCAGCAACAGCCGCTTGCTCGGGTTCGAGAATGGGATCGTCCGCTTTCGCTTCAAGGACTACGCTCACGGCAACAAGCAGCGAGTCATGAGGCTGCCCGCGCCGGAGTTCGTGCGGCGTCTGATGCTGCACGTGCTGCCACGGGGCTTGGTCCGAATTCGCCATTACGGGCTGTTATCCAATCGCCGCCGGCATGAGGACCTTGCCTTATGTCGCCGACTCTTGGCGGGCGAGACGGTGCAGCAACCAAAGCCGGCCGAGCCCACCGAACCCTTGGAGACTCTCGCCCTGGTCACTCCTGTGCGGTCGTGCCCCAACTGTGGCGCGGCCCGCATGATCGTGATCGAGGAGTTTCCGCCGTCACCGGCCACAGTCGAACCGGCCACGCGCACCGATGCCCGCGTGGTTCTGGACAGTTCCTGACCGAGAGGGAGCAACAAGGCAACCGCCCAGCTCGAGTCACCAAGACGCCCCACGGGTGAGGTGGGCCGGATAATCCCCGCGCTCACCTCGAAAAAACGGCCTCGAAGGACCGTCACCGAACCCAACGGCGACCTGCCAATCGAATCGCCTGAGTAAAAAGGCTCATCGGCCGTTCGCGGGTTACGTCCAGGGCATCACCGAAACCGCTTGAGACGATCGAGTGAGCGATTCAAAAACCAAAGGGTGAATGCCCACCGCGAAGCGGCTCAGTTCAACGAGGTTGTATCTGCACGGCCGGCACGGCCTGCACATGCGTCAAAGCTGCGCGCGGCCGTGCAGATACAACTTTCTTCATTGTACGGACCGCTCCGGTCTGCGCTACGCGGCAAATGCGCTGGGCCTCTTTGACATGGCGGGGAATGTCTGGGAATGGTGCTCCGATTGGTACCGGCCCGAGTATCAGACCGAGCCGTGCGCCGATCCGGTCGGGCCTGTATCGAGCTTCGATCCCAGCGAACCGGGAGTCCCCAAGCGAGTTCAGCGCGGCGGGTCGTTCCTTTGCAGCGATCAGTACTGCACTCGCTACCTACCCGGTCGCGCGGCAAGGGCGAGCCCAAGAGCGGCGCCTCGCACGTCGGCTTTCGCTGCGTGCGATCCCCCGCGGCACTTGATCACCGCGACTGAAGCAAATGTGCTCCCGCCGGCCTTTGCCTCGAAACGACCGCGCAGCGCGGCTAGCGCAGCGGGTACTGCGGCTCGGAAACCTCTTGAAGGACTTCCGCGATCCGGAGCGGATCGACGGTTTCTGCCGCCAGGTCTCCCAGCGACACGATGCCCACCAGCCGTTCGCCGTCGTCGACGACCACGATCCGGCGCACCTGCTGTTCCTGCATCAGCCTGGCGGCGTCTTCCTCGTCATCGTCTTCGTAACAAAAGACGACGGGGTGCGACATCACCTCGCGCACCCGCGCGGATTTGGGGTCAAATCCCTTGGCCACGCCGCGCACGGTGATATCGCGGTCCGTGACGATGCCGACGATGCGATCGCGGTCGCAAACCGGCAGCGGACCGACGTCTCGATCTTTCATCTTCATGGCCGCATCTTGCAGCGTGTCATCAGGCCAGACGGTCTCCACGTCCGGAGTCATGAGGTCTCTGATCTTCATGGTATGCCTCCTCTGGGGAAACCGGTACCGAAGGGACGTCTCCTGAGCATCACTTTTTTCGATCTTTATCACTCCATGCAAGTTCAAGGCCACCGCCTCCGGAGGGGACCGCCCGTGGCGCCGAGACCCGCTTTTCATGACCTCAGGGCCGCACGGGCGTCTTTCGGAGCGGACCTTGGGAAGAACACTGCCTGTGGACGGGAGGTCGGGTGCGCCAAAAGTTGCCGGGAGCGAGCAAGCTGTCGACGATGCCCTTGAGTGCGAAATCTGCTAAGATCGCCGGCGGCACTCGAGAGCGGCGTGCCGGAACCCGTCTGGTCGTTTGACTCGGAGTCGGCTGAATCGTGTCGTACTGGTTCTACCTGGGCTACAACTGGCTCTTTTCGGAGTTCTGGCACGCATCTTGGGTTCCTGCTGGCCTTCGTGCTCATGGCCGACCTGCTGCGACAGCGTCGCTCGCCGAGTAGCACGATCGCATGGCTCCTGGTGATCTTGCTCCTGCCCTACATCGGCGTGCCGCTTTACTCATGCTCGGCGGGCGGAAGATTCGCCGGATCGCGCGGCGCAAGGCGCCGATCTATCCACCCGCCGCAGCCGGCCCACGACGGCGATCACAGTGGGGGCCGTCGAACGGCTGCTGGCCGTCGTACGGCGTGCCGCCGGCGCGCGCCGGCAATCGCTCGGAGCTGGTTACCGACGGGCGATGACGCTTTTCAGCGCGAGTCGTCGAGCTGCTCGAGCGCAGCACGCGTCGACCATTCACATCACGACATACATCCTGGGCCGCGACGAGGGCAGCCGCGCCCTGGTCGACTGCTTGACGCGCCGCGCACGTGAAGGCGTGGCGGTGCGCTTGCTCGATCGACGACTTCGGCTCGTGGCGCGTGCGGCGGCCGTTTCTCGAGCCCCTGATCGAGGCCGGCGGCCAGGTCGCCTACTTCATGCCGGTGTTCCATGCCCGTTTCGCGGCCGCGCCAACCTGAGAAACCACCGCAAGCTGGTCGTGGTCGACGGCAAGAGTCGCGCTCGCCGGCGGCATGAACCTTGCGTGGCCCTACATCGGCCCGCCCGAGGCTCGAGGACCTGTGGCGCGATCTCTCGGTGATCGTCGAGGGACCGGCCGTCGCCGATCTCGAGGCGCTGTTCGCTTCGGACTGGCGGTTCGCCACCGGAGAACGATCCGGGAGAAGCCCAACCGCACCGATCCCGAGCCGAGTGCGGTCACCATGGAATCGTGCGTCGTTCAAGTCGTGGCCAGCGGTCCCGACGTCGCTGGCGACCCGCTCTACGAGTCGCTCCTGGCGCTGATCTTCGCGGCCAGCGACCGGATCTGGATCGTGACGCCTTACTTCGTTCCCGACGAGATGCTGTCACGGGCCTTGACCCTGGCGGCCCGCCGCGGAGTCGACGTGCGCGTGATCTTGCCGCTGCAAGTCGAATCACATCACCGCCGACCTCGCCCGCGCCAGCTACCTGCGCGACCTGCACAACGCCGGCGGCGCACGTGCTCCTCTATACGCCCGATCATGCTTCATGCCAAGGCGGTCGTCTTCGACGATCAGCTCGCGGTCATCGGCTCGGCCAACATGGACATGCGCAGCCTTTTCTTCAATTACGAGGTGGCGCTGTTTCGTCTCGTCGCCGACCCAGGTCGGCGCAGGTCGCCGACTGGGCCCGCGGGCTCATGGCCGACTGCAAGCCCGAGCTGCCGCCGCCCGACTGGCTGCGCGAGCTCGCCGAAAACGTCGTGCGGCTCTTGTCGCCTCTTTTGTAAAGTCAACTGTATGAGGTCCCGCGATCATGTCCGGAACCGAAAGCCTCTGGTACAAGGACGCCATCTTTTACGAGGTCTACGTCCGCGGCTTCTTCGACGCCAACGGCGACGGCGACGGCGACCTGGTCGGGCTGACGTCGAAGCTCGACTATCTTCAGGAGCTGGGCGTCGATTGCCTCTGGCTCATGCCGATCTACGCCTCGCCGCTCAAGGACGACGGCTACGACATCGCCGACTTCCGCCAGATCCACCCCACGATCGGCACGGTCGCCGACTTCGAGGCGCTGACCAAGGCCGCCCACGCCCGCGGCATCCGCATCATCGCCGACCTGGTGATCAACCACACGTCCGACCAGCATCCCTGGTTCCAGGAGGCGCGGCGCGATCCCACCTCGCCCAGGCGCAACTACTACGTCTGGAGCGACACCGACCAGATGCTACAAGGGGCACGCGGATCATCTTCCGCGACACCGAGACCTCCAACTGGACCTGGGACCCGGTCGCCCGGCAGTACTTCTGGCACCGCTTCTACAGCCATCAGCCCGACCTCAATTTCGACAACCCGCTGGTCCAGCAGGAGATGCTCGACGTCATGGCGTTCTGGCTCGACCGCGGGATCGACGGCTTCCGCGTCGATGCCGTGCCCTATCTTGATCGAGCGCGAGGGGACAAACTGCGAGAACCTGCCCGAGACGCACGAATTCTTCAAGGAAATGCGCCAGTTCGTCGACTCGCGCTACCCCGGGACCCTGCTCCTGGCCGAGGCCAACCAGTGGCCGAGCGACCTGCTTGCCCTATTTCGGCAGCGGCGACGAGTTTCACATGGCCTTCAACTTCCCGCTCATGCCGCGCCTGTTCATGGCCATCCGCCGCGAAGACCAGCGGCCGATCATCGAGATCATGAACCAGATGCCCGAGATTCCCGCTTCTTGCCAGTGGGCGCTCTTCCTGCGCAACCACGACGAGCTGACTCTCGAGATGGTGACCGATGAAGAGCGCGATTACATGTACACCGAATATGCCAAAGATCCGCGGATGCGGCTCAACCTGGGGATTCGCCGCCGGCTGGCACCCTTGATGGACAACGGCCGCCGCCAGATCGAGCTCTTGCACAGCCTGCTGTTCACGCTTCCCGGCAGCCCGGTGCTCTATTACGGCGACGAGATCGGCATGGGCGACAACATCCACCTGGGCGACCGCAGCGGCGTGCGCACG
This sequence comes from uncultured Isosphaeraceae bacterium, assembly GCA_963830625.1. Lineage (GTDB taxonomy): Bacteria > Planctomycetota > Planctomycetia > Isosphaerales > Isosphaeraceae > CAWHMZ01. Next base: position 159,753 of record CAWHMZ010000013.1, read on the forward strand.
CCCGATGCAGTGGACGGGCGACCGCAACGCCGGTTTCTCGCGGCCAACCCGTCGGCCCTCTACCAGCCGGTCATCCTCGACCCGATCTATCACTACCAGGCGGTCAACGTCGAGGCCCAGCTCGCGTCGTCGACGTCGCTGCTCAACTGGCTGCGCCGGCTGATCCGGGTCCGCCGCGAGCACAAGGTATTCGGCCGCGGCAGCCTCGAGTTCGTTCCTTGCCACAATCGCCATGTCGTCGCCTACGTACGCGCACATCGAAGACGATCATGTGCTCGTCGTCAACAACCTGTCGCGGTTCGCGCAGCCCGTCGAGCTCGACCTGAGCCGCTACCAGCGGAATGCGCGCCCATCGAGATGCTGGGCAATGTCCCGTTCCCGACGATCGGCGAGCTTCCCTACGTGATCACGCTCGGGCCGCACGGTTTTTACTGGTTTCGGCTGGAAAAACCGCTTGCCTGACGAGGCTCTTTATCGCGCGCGAGGGCGCGCCGGGCCGGCCAACCGGCCGTCGGGCTCGCGATCGCGCCCGCGTCGGACGTCGGCGATCCAGTCTAGCCATTCTCGAACGGCGGCGGGATCCGCCAGGCTGTACCGCGCCGGTCGGCCCGTCGACGCCGACGCGAATGGTGATTCCGTCCTGGCAGGCCGAGAACGTATCTTCGTCGGTCACATCGTCGCCCACGGCGACCGGCAGCGATTGGCGGTGTGCGAGCTGATGCCGCACATAGCTCACGGCACGGCCCTTGTTCCAGTCGATGCGAGGCCGGATTTCCCAGACCATTTTCCCCTGTCTGGCTTCGATGCGGGGATGCTCGGCCGGGATGATCTCGTGGACGAGCCGGCAGACCGTTGCTTCGGCGCACTGAGAAGCGCGGCGGAAATGAATCGACGCCGTGAAGCCCTTCCATTCGGCCTCGACCCCGTGCAATGGCGCCGTCCGCCGGGCAATTCGGGCCGCCGTTCGCGCGATGGCTTCACAATAAAGCGAGGCGCCAGGGTGTTCGAAGGCGAGCCCTTGGCCCTCGATCTCGAGGCCGTGGTTGCCGCTGTAGATGAGTCCGTCGATGCCGACGCGCTCTTTGATGTCGGCCAGCGAACGGCCGCTCAAGATCGCGATCGTGACGTCGCCCCTGCGCGACAACCGCCTGAGCGTCGCGCGCAGGCGCGCCCAGCGCGGCGCAGCGCTGGTTCGTCGACGATGGGAGCGAGCGTGCCGTCGAAATCCAAAAGCAGCAAGACGTGCGGGGCTTGCGCAACGCGAGGCTGCAGATCAGCCAGGCACTCGAGCGCCGGCGCGAGCTCGCGGCGCACCCACTCCGGCGGAGCTTCTTCACCGGTGGGTTGCCGCTTCGATTTCATGGTGATTCGGGAATCTCGAACTTGAGCAGGGCCGAGAGAATCTTGCCGGCCCAGCGATAGACGTTGTTGTCGGCCACAGCCGACCGCATCCGCTGCATCCGCCGGTTTCGTTCGGCCGGGGCCATTTCGACCGCCTGGCAAATGGCGTCGGCCAGTTCGTCAATCGCGAACGGATTGAACAAGATGGCGTCGGTCAATTCGAGCGCCGATCCCGCGAATTGCGACAGCAGCAACACGCCATCTTCGTCGAACCGGCTGGCGACGAACTCCTTGGCTACCAGATTCATGCCGTCGTGTAGTGAGCTCACGATGCAAAAATCGGCAAGGCGATGCAGAGCAGTCATCTCGATCATCGAAAAATGCCGCTTGAAATAGATGATCGGCCGCCACGAAGGCGTGCTCCACTTCCAGTTGATGTGTTCGACCAAGGAGTCGATTTCCTTGTCCAACTGCTGGTACTGCGGCACGTTGCTCCGGCTCGGCACGCCGACTTGAACGTAGGTCACGCGTTCGCGATACGCGGGATATCGCTCCCAGAACCGATCAAGCGCGCTGAGTCGCTCGGGTATGCCCTTGGTGTAATCGATACGTTCGATGCCGATCCCCAGCATGGTCCCCGGGCGAGCGACCTGGCGCTTCAGTTTCTTGATCTCGTGTTCCACGTCGGTCGACGCGGCCGCCGCGTTCTGGCGATCGAAATCGATGCTGATCGGGAACGGACGGACCAGCGTGGCTTTGTTGTTACGGAAGATCTCGCTGTTCTCGTGGTCGATTCTCGCTTCGAGGGTGCGGTCGACGGCCTCGAGAAAATTCTGGCAGTGGTACCGGATGTGAAAGCCCAGGAGGTCGTTGCCCAGAAGGCCGTCAAGCAGCTCTTCTTTCCAGGGAAACACCCGGAACGTCTCGCGGTTGGGCCACGGAATGTGCCAGAACTGCGCCACGATCAAATTGGGATTGCGCTCCTTCAAGTAACGGGGCAAGAGAGCGAAATGGTAGTCCTGAATGAAGACGAACGTCGGCCGATCGTCGGCCTCTTCCAGAACGGCGTCGCCGAACAGCGCGTTCACGCGCCGGTACATCTCCCAGTGCTTGAGCTGAAACGACGGCCGGGTGAACGTGACGTGGCAGAGCGGCCAGAGCCCTCCATTGGCCAGGCCGTGGTAATAGCCTTCCTCTTCCTCTTTGGTCAGCCAGACCCTGCGCAGGGTGTAACCGGGATCGTCGGGCGGCACCTGGACCCGGTCTGAACTGTCGACGGTCGCGCGATCGGCGTCTCCCGATCCGTGGCCGACCCACACGCCGCCCGCGGCCCGCATTACCGGATCGAGCGCAGCCGCCATGCCGCTCGCAGGCCGCAAGCACTCGATCGCGTTGCCGTCGCCATGGTAGCGGTGAATGTATGGCTCGCGATTGGCGACGACAATAATTTGATAATCAGTCAATCTTGTCTCAATGAGGTCATGTAGCGCTGCTTTGTTCCACATCATTTACCCTTTCTGCAAGACTTGCAATTGGGGCAGAGACGTGGCGGGTGGCGCAGCGCCCATGAATTCCGGCGACCAAATCCATTTACGCGCCGACACGCCGCTTGGCATTTCCTGTTAATATGCAACTTCGATACCATTCCGGCGGCGGCAAGCAAGCGTGGCTCGCTGGAGGGCGCGATGAGAGGTCGCGTGCGCGGTGACGGGTGCTCATGCTTCGGTCACGAGGTCTTCGATCGGCTCGGCTTCCGGTTCCGGGTCTTCGGCTGATTCGACCGTCGGTCCGAGCAAGAGCTTCAAGCATGGCGGGGCCAGGAGCGTCGTGACGATGACCATGAGCGTAACGCCGCCGAAGAGTCCGGCGTCGAAGACATGGGTCGAGAGGCCCATCTGCGCGAAGATGAGGCCGACCTCGCCGCGGGGAACCATGCCGACGCCGATCACGGTCTTGTTACCCCGGAACCAGAAGGGCGCGTAGCCGGCGGCCAGCTTGCCCACGACGCCCGCCACGATCAGCAAACCGCCCGTCATCAATGCGAAGCGGCTCGCCGGTAGGGCGGGATTCAACGCACTCAAGTCGACCGACGCCCCGACCGCCACGAAGAAGAGCGGGACGAAGAAACGGCCCAGTTCGGTGATTCCCCGCTCGATCTCGTGAGACTGCGGGGCCGGCACCATGATCAATCCCGCGGCAAACGCGCCGATGATCATCTGCGAGCCGCACTGCTCGGCGAGCCACGCCAGCCCGAACGCGGTGATCAAGGCGAGCGTCGTGGCCGTGCCCGGCACGTCGATCTTGCTGACCCACCGAAACAACGTCGGCATGACCAGCTTGCCGATCACGATCGCGCCGCCGAGGAACAAGAGCGCGCTCGCCGACGACTGGAAAACTCCGCGCAAGGTAATCTCGCGTCCCTCGGTCAGCTCGGCGACGATCGTGAGGATGACCAGCCCCAGGATATCGTCGATCACGGCCGCGCCCAGGATGATTTGCCCTTCGGGGTCGCGCAGCCGTCCCAGGTCCGAAAGCACGCGCGCGGTGATCCCCACGCTTGTGGCCGTGAGGGTTGCGCCCGCCATGATCGCGACCAGGTTGTCGAATCCCAGCAGTCTGCAAATGACGAAACCCAGCGCAAAGGGCAGCACGACCCCGACGACGGCCACGGTGAACGACGTGGGCCCGACCTTCAGCAATTCGCCCAGGTCCGTCTCCAGCCCGATGGCAAACAGCAGGATGACCACGCCCAGCTCGGAGACGAGGTGAATCGTCTCGTATTCGGGTTTCACCATTCGCAGCGCACGACCCGCCCGCAAGCACGCCGCCGACGAGCTCGCCCAGTACCGCCGGCTGGCCGACTCGCTGCGCGAGGTAACCGGCGAGCTTGGCAACGCCCAGCATCACCACCAGCATTCCCAAGAATTGTGAAGTTTCCAGGTGTCCCATGATGCATGGCGCCATGGCAGGCGCACTTGTCTCCGAGGGCCGAAAAAGCATATAATAGTTGGGCTCTTAGCGAACCGGGATTCTGCTCGCCCCCTGCTGCACGTCCACGGTCTCATTCCCCCACAGGCCCGCCTCTCACACGGCGGACGAAAACTCCATGAAGCGACGCGAAGATATCAGGAATGTGGCCATTATAGCTCACGTCGACCACGGTAAGACGACGTTGGTCGACGCCATGCTGCGCCAAAGCGGCCAGTTTCGGGCCTCGCAGCTTCAGGGGGAGCGGATACTCGATTCCAACGATTTGGAACGCGAGCGGGGCATTACCATCCTGGCCAAGAACATTGCGATCCAGTACGGCGAGATCAAGATCAACCTGATCGATACGCCGGGCCACGCCGATTTCGGGGGCGAAGTCGAACGCACGCTTCAGATGGCCAACGGCGCGCTCGTCTTGGTCGACGCATTCGAAGGCCCGATGCCGCAAACCAAGTTCGTGCTGCGCAAGGCCTTCGCCTGCAATATTCGACCGATCGTGGTGATCAACAAGATCGATCGCCCGGACGCGCGGCCCAACGAAGTTTTGAACGAAATCTTCGACACGTTCGTCGAGCAGGGGGCCAGTGAAGCGCAGCTTGACTTTCCCTACATCTTCGCGTCGGGCAAGGCGGGCTTTGCCTCGCACGATCCGCACGCGGCCGCAGGCGACGTCAAGCCGCTTTTTGACATGATCGTCGCGCATGTGCCCGGCCCCTTGGTCGACCTCGACGGGCCGTTCCGAATGCTGTGCACGACGCTCGACTTCTCGGAATACGTGGGCCGGATCGCCATCGGCCGGATCTTCGCCGGCCGCGTCACGCGGGCGCAGCGGGCCGTGCTGTTGAAGGCCGGCAACGAGATGGTGAGCGGCTCGATCGATCGCGTGCTGGTCTTCGACAAGCTCGGGCGCGTCGAGACCGAAACGGCCGAGGCGGGCGACATCGTGGCGATCGTCGGCTTGGGCGCGGTCGATATCGGCGACACGATCGCCGACCCCGACCATCCGATCGCCTTGCCGCGCATCGAGGTCGACCAGCCCACCTTGAGCATGCTCTTCACGGTCAACGATTCACCGCTGGCGGGCGAGGGGCAATATCTCACGTCACGGCATCTCGAGGAACGGCTCGAGCGGGAACTCAAATCGAACGTGGCGCTGGAGGTCGAGCCCAGCGACGATCGCGACGCGTTCATCGTCTCGGGCCGCGGGCTGTTGCATCTCTCGGTCTTGATTGAAACCATGCGCCGCGAAGGCTATGAGCTGGCCGTGGGCAAGCCCGAGGTGATTTTCCGCACGATCGGCGGCCAGACTTGCGAGCCTTACGAATTCTTGGTGGTCGACGTACCGCACTCGCACGTCGGCCCGGTGATCGAGCTCTCCGGCTCGCGCCGCGGCGAGATGACCAAGATGGACGTGAAAGGGGCCTACGCGCACCTCGAGTTCTTGATCCCGGCGCGGGGCTTGATCGGCCTGCGCAGCCGGCTCATGAGCGCAACCCAGGGCGAGGCCATCATGCACCACAACTTCCACGACTACCGGCCGACCAAGGGCGATGTCCCTCGCCGAGCCAATGGAGTGATGGTGAGCATGGTCCGCGGTAGTGCCGTCGCATTTGCCCTTGACAACCTCCAGCAGCGCGGAACCATGTTTGTGAAGCCCGGTGACGCCATCTACGAGGGTATGATCATCGCCGAAAACGCCCGCAACGAAGACATGGCGGTGAACCCCTGCAAGGAAAAGAAGCTCACCAACATGCGCGCCTCGGGCTCTGACAAGAACATCCTCTTGAAACCCCCGCGCGAGCTCACGCTCGAGCTGGCGCTGGAATACATTGAAGACGACGAGCTGGTCGAGATTACGCCCTCGACAATCCGCCTGCGCAAGAAGGTCTTGACCGAAGAGCGCCGCCGGCGCACGAGCGAACGGGCGGAAAGAAGGTCGGGGTGTAACGCAATCCCTCCCGAACGGAAGACGGTCCATCGCGACAGGCGCCACGCCCCTACGACTCGACCGCGGCCGAATGATCTGCGCTGGTCCGAGATCGCCGTCCACCACATAGGAATGACCACCGCCTGGCCCCCCAACAAACAGACGCCCGGCGGTCCGAGCTCCGGCTATCCCGACGTCGACCTCAACGGCGAACGCGAGCGTTCCGGCGGCCCAACCTTCGCCGCGGTCACCTCGCGGAGTTATCACCCGGGCGGCGTCAACACCCTCTTCGGCGACGGCAGCGTCAAGTTCATCAAGTCAACCGTCGACGGCATGATTTGGCGCGGCCTCGGGACCATCGCCGGCGGCGAGGTGGTCAGCTCCGATTCGTACTAATTTTCTTACGTAGTGGGATGGGGTTCTGCCGCGACCACGCGAGAAGCGACTCTTATACCAGGAGGTTGCGGGGCGCCACAATCACGGCGTAGAGTGATACGATCATGGTTCACGCACGACCGGTTCGAGGACGATCTCCGCGCCCATTGGGTCTCATGCCGTTGGACCCAGAAGGGGCTGGGCCGATGCCCCGGAGTCGCTCGTAGAGCTTAGTGACAACGAGTCCAATCGGATCATCGCCGCGACTGTAAGGGCTTTGGAGCAAGCCAATGACCCGAAGAATCCGCAACGGTTGGGCACCTCTGGCCCTCGGTCTCTTGGCCGTGACGATCGTCGACGGGAGGCCGGCACTGGCTGCCGACGACGCCGGCAAGACGCTCACGGGCAAGGACGCTCTGGGCGACTGGACCACCGATGCCCCCGGCGTTCGTCGCAAGCTCACGCTCGCGGACCTGGCGTCCCCATACGAGACGCCGTCGGTGCGCGAACCACCCGCGGGTGGTCAGACGACCCGAGGGAGCCTGGCCCAAGGCCCCCGCGGGCTTTGAGGTCACCGAGTTCGCCACCGGGCTGACCGAGCCGCGTGTGATCGTGCGCGCCCCAACAGCGACCTGTTCCTGGCCGAGAGCCGGGCCAATCGCGTCCGCGTTTTCCGTGACGCCGACGGCGACGGGAAACCGGAGGTCAACGAGGTCTTCGCCACCGGGCTGTCGCGGCCCTTCGGGATCGTGTTCTATCCCCCCGGCCCCGAACCGAAATATCTGTATGTGGGCAACACCGGATCGGTCGTCCGCTTCCCGTACCGCAACGGCGACGTGAAGGCGACAGGCGCTGCGGAGATGATCGTCAACAACATTCCCAGCGGACGCGAGCAGGTCGGCGGCGGGGGCCACTGGACGCGCGACCTGGAATTCACAGCCGACGGCAAGACCCTGCTTGTCGCCGTCGGGTCGCGGTCGAACGTCTCCGACGATGACAGCGAGAAACGGCGTGCCGACATCCTGGCGTTCGACCCCGACGGAACGAACGAGCGGAGTCTACGCCTGGGGCATCCGCAACCCGGTCGGCCTGGCGAAGCACCCCGAGACCGGGCAGCTATGGACCTCGGTCAACGAGCGCGACCTGCTGGGCGACCACCTCGTTCCCGACTACATCACGCACGTTGAGGAAGGGGGCTTCTACGGCTGGCCGTGGTACTACATCGGCCCGAACCAAGACCCCCGACACAAGGGAAAGCATCCGGAGCTGAAGGACAAAACGATCGTGCCCGACGTGCTGGTCCAGTCGCACTCGGCCTCGCTCGACCTGACGTTCTACGACGGCGAGCAGTTCCCCCGGGCGTATCGGAATGACATCTTTGCCTCGGAGCACGGCTCGTGGAACCGGGCGCGCCGCACCGGCTACAAGGTGATTCGCGACCGATGAAGGGCGGCAAGGCGACCGGCGAGTACGAGGATTTCCTGGTCGGCTTCGTGACACCCGATGGGGACGTCTGGGGCCGGCCGGTGGGCGTCGCCGTGGCCAAGGACGGATCGCTGATGGTGACCGATGATGGTTCAGGGACCGTCTGGAGGGTGGCGTTTGTGGGCAACGCGCGTCGTACGCCGTAGGCCCTCGCCACGGGCCTAACGAGCCCGGAATCGGAGCGAGGCGTTGGAACGACTCACGGAACCGCCAGCTTATCCAAGACACTGAGTACGCGCTTCGCCTTGAGCTCGCGTCGCTCCTTCCAGCTCGCCGTGTCCTCGCCTTTGAACCTGTCCGACAAGAAGGCCCATTCAGGATTGGGCAGTATGCAGTTCGCCTCTGGCGGACTCACCATCGAAGATCCGCCTCTGGCGGACTCACCACAAGCCACTAGCCACTAGCCACTAGCCACGAGGAAAATGGAGTCGCGGCAAATCTCTTGCACGAAGGGAGTGGAGTAACACCATGATTACCCAACGTGCTCGAACGATCGCACCCGCCTTCCTGGCAATCGCCTTGGGCCTCGTGACATGTCGCGTTTCCGACGGCGACGAGCCCGACCCCGATCGTCTAACACACACCAAGGATGCAGTCCGCAGCCGATTGTTCGTGCTCCGGGAAACGAGTGACGGCGATTCGCGGCCCGTGATCGCACTCGGACGGCCGGCAAGCTCCAGCAACATGGACGACGTCAAGGGATCAGTGCAGCTTTTGCTTCACCGGGAGGTCATCCGCCAGGCGGTCTTGATCGCAGCGCGCGACGGCCTCGGGTTGCGGACGCGAGATGAAGTCCTCGGCGACCCGCCGCCGGAACCGACCGGCGGCGGTGCGGCCGTCGTCGTGAGCAACTTCCGGATGGAGCCGGGCGCGAGCCGGGTGTTCGTCCTCCGCGGCGATGGCGATGGACCGGCGGAGACCCTGCTCAAGCACGACCTGCTGCCGAATTCGGCTGCCGAATTCGACTATCTGCTCAAGCTCACCGCCTTGGGTGAGACCCTGTCGCGGACCGCATTTCCCGCAGCACTCAAGACACTCGGGCTCAAAGGTGAGCCGAACGCGTACAAAGCCGACGCCCCGCTGCCGGCAAACGTCGAGGATCGCCTCTCGCACCTCGGGTTCGTGGAGAACCTCACCGCCGTCCGCGACCTGCACGAATCGATCCGGACCGACGGCGAGTCGCCCTCGCGCCTTGGCGCACTCGCCCGCGGATATGCTCAGCTCGGCGTACTGTCGGAGTTCCACTGGCATCCGGCGCACAAGGCGTTCAAGGCCCGCGCACTCTTGTATGCCGAGCGGCTCGTCGCGCGCGAGCCCAAATCTCCCTCGAGCTTCTGGCATCGAGCATTTGTGAAGGCGAGTCGTGGGGATGCCCGGCTTCGCACGAGTCGACCTCGACGAGGCGCGGAAACACGTCGCTGCCGGAAAGGCCGACGCAAACGCTCCGGCCTGGGAGCCGATCATCGACGCTTTCGTCGCCAACGACCGAGAGCGGCTGAGCATCAAGGACGGCCTGCACGCAAGGCTCGCCGCGCTCCTTCGCTTGATGCTCGTGGAGTACCCATCCCACTCTGCGCTGGCCCTCGCCGCGGCCGGGGACGCGATTTCCGCGGAACCCGACTGCTTCCGCGCCTATGACGCCTTGTGCCGGGTGGGCGGCGTCTCCAACCTGCATGGCGCGACCACCGCCGGTCCTGAAGCACTCGCCCGAGTTTTTCCCACCAAGTTGGCTGCAGCCGATGCGATTCCCGTTGGCGTCCGCGAGGCGATCGGCCGGGAGGGGGACACACGCGGGCTGGCCGATGCCCTGGAACGCGCCAGCACGCCGGCCGCCGACCGGGGAGAGCCGTCCTGGTGCGTCCTGGCTCATCTGGTCCGGGAAACCCTGTTCGTTCAAACCTACCGCCGGCTGGATTTCTTGAAGGAGTGGTTGAGCGTGCCGGTTGACGACTTCTGGACGAACGCGGGCCCGGTCGTCGTCGGGCATCGCTTCCGGCCGTTCCTGCAGAGCCTGGCCCTGCCATCCAAGGAGGCCGACCGCATCCTGGCCGATTTCGCCGGCCGGCTCGATCGCACCGACATCGAGTTCTCGGCGGCACCCGTGTTTCACACGCTGATGCGCTTGAAGCCGCCGCTGGGAGTCGAACCCTGGCAGTTCGCCTGGATGCACAACGATGCGACGGTCCACGACTATTCCCTCGCGATCGAGAATTCCGACCCCAAGACCCATCCGGTGCTGGCCCGAACTTTGCTCGCGATCAATCCCCGCTCGGATCTCGCCATGGCCACCTTGATCGACCACGACTGGGACGGCGTCAAGAACAAGGTCCCCGCCTGGGAGAAGGAGGTCGGCGAGGCGCCAGCGCTCTTGGGCATCTCGGGAAGCATTACAGCAAGGCCAAGCAGTACGACCTCGCGCGGAAGGTCCTCACTCGTTTCATCCAGCAATCCCCCGAGGGCTGGGCCTACGAGATGATCGCCGAAAACTACAAGGCCCAGGGCGACCTTGCCCGCTGGAAAGAGACGCTCGACGACTACCTGGCGCGCGTCGAAGACCATGGCCTGCATCACGCCCACGTCCAGGTCGAGATCGCCAACCATTTCATGGCGCAAGAGCGCTGGAAGGACGCGCGGCCGTATGCCGAGGCGGCCGCGCAGACCTGGGCCGAGTGGGCCATGGAGAGTGCCGGCCGTTGTGCCGAAGGGATGGAGGATTGGGAGCGCACCGAATCGTGGGTACGGGCGGCGACTGAGCGTTACGCCCCATCCGCGTGGACCGCCTGGTACCGTTTCTGCAAGCGGACCGGCCACGGTGATGTCAAGGCGGCCCAGGCCTGGACCGAAGAGTATCTGGCTGCCACCTACAGCCGCCGCGACCTGCCCCCTCCGCTCGTGGCGGCCTACTTCTACTGGACGACCGGGGCGCTGAAAAAGGCGGTGGATTCATTCGCCAGAGCGATCGAGGCCAACCCGGCCGAGACGATGGGCATCGCCCACATGGCGCTCGTCGCCGACGAGCTCGGTGACGTGGCCCGGCGCGACGAGCTCTTGACGCGTTTGTGCACCCAGTACAAGGACAAGGCCCCGAAGACAGTGCAGCTTGCGGAGGTCTTCCGCGGCTGGCTCGCCGGCGGGTGCAAGGGCCCGCTCGACCTGGCAGCCGCGGACCGCGTGATCGCGAGCCTCCCGGCGGAGAGTCGCGGCAACCTCGAGTTCTTCGTCGGCCGGATTCTCTTGACGCACGGCCAGCCCGACGCGGGCCGGGCTTACTTGAAGCGCAGCGCGGCCTCAGCACAGACCTACGAATGGCTGAGGATCATCGCGGCCGACATCACTGGTCAATCGAGTAAGGATGCGAAGCGGTGATTTGCTACGCATATCCTTGACGTCCTTGAACGTCGTCTATTTGATCGTCGGGTCCGCGGCCGGCTGCGATCAGATCTGGGCGACACCGCCGTCGACGAAGAGCTCGCTCCCCGTGACGAAGCTGGAATCGCTCGAAGCCAGGAACGGCGCAGCGGTCGCGATCTCTTCGGGGCGTCCCATCGTGCCCCGGGGAATGAGCGCGACGAACCCGTCGATGGCGTCCTTCGGCACGCCTTCGAGGATGGGCGTATCGATGGTGCCGGGACTCAGGACGTTCACCCGGATGTTGCGGGCCTTCAGGTCCAACGTCCACGTCCTCGCGAACGACCGGAGCGCAGCCTTGCTCGCGCTATAGACGCCAAACGCCGGGAAGCCCATCGAGCCGGCGATCGACCCATTCATGATAATCGAGCCGCCGTCGGCGAAGAGCGGCAGCACCTTCTGCACCGTGAAGAGCGTCCCCCGGACGTTGAGGCCGAAGGTCCTTTCGAACTGCTCCTCCGTCACCTCGCCGATCGGCACGAACTCCCCGGTCCCGGCGCTGGCGAAGAGGACATCGATCCGGCCTTTCTCCTTCCTCACGGTCTCGTACAGCCGATCGAGGTCGGCGAGATTGGCGGCGTCGCCCTGGACCCCGGTGACGTTCCGGCCGATCGCCTTCACCGCCTCGTCCAACTTCTCCCGGCGTCGGCCGGTGATGAAGACGTAGGCCCCTTCGTCCACGAAGAGCTTGGCCGTGGCCAAGGCCATGCCCGAAGTCGCACCCGTGATCACGGCTACCCTGTCGCTCAACTTGCCCATCGTATCACCCCCGTTCTGGTGAACAGTCGGAACAGTGAGTATCAGAACCCTTCCGCGACCATCTCTTCGCTCTTCGCCCACAGCGCCTTGGCACGCTTGGGATCGAGCGCGTAACTACGCACCCCTTCGCTGATGGCGCTGATCTTGCGATCGTCGGGCACGATGAAGCCGACGTGACAGTTCTCGCAGTACCGACCGCCCACGTCGTCGGCTCCCGCGACCACGCCCGCACCGGATCCAGATCGTCGCGACGGCCAGCGATCTGCCGCTTGGGCCGACCAAGTTGCCCTCGGCGCAACAGAAAGTTCCATATTCATTTGTGCCGTTAAATCCACCCCGCCATCGTAGCGAACAACGGCTCGGCTCTCCAACGCCAAGTCGACCGCACCACCGGGACCGTTCGCCCTCGAGGCTTCGCGTTGACAACGCGAGGAACGCTCAGAGGTCTCGAACCACCTCGGCACGGCCGGTCGCGAACGGGGTCGATACCCGCTCGGACCCAGCTCGCTCTGGCGATGTTTTCAAATTCGTAGAAGCTTATCGTCCGCCTGAGATGGGAAGTGTTCAAATCACACTGGAAGGCAAGCCGCTCTTTGTCACCTGAAACTCCAGGTAGCCTCGGGCATTGGGGGCGATGCCGCTCGGGAGACTCAGTTGCACCGTTTGAACGTTGTCGGCGCCTGTCGTGATGGTGACCTGGCCGCCGGCGGTGCTAGAAGCACTTCCCGGGACATAGGTCAAGTCGGTGTCGAGCGTGTCGGAGATTGTCGCTGAGGTGATGCGCAGTCTGTGAGTCATTATTATAATCGATCCAGATCGTGGCCTCGTTGGGCGGGACGCCGATGGAAACCATCTCCGCGGTCGGCAACTGGGTTTCCACGGTGGAGACGAGTTGGCCATCGCCGACACGTCCAGTCCGCTTCAGCACATGAGTGGCATCAGATCCCTTGCAGGTCACAGTGAATTCCGGGTCCGTCACCGAGGCAAAATCGACACGCTCCGCGGTATGGTGGGCTGGGTGGACGTCGGCAGGGACCGCGACGTGGCTCAGAACCAGCCGTGACTCCAGGACGCCGACGACATCAGGACGAAAGGCGCACCGCCGAACGTTCATGGTTACCTCGCGCGGTGGGCCGGATCGGGGGTTCCACGCCGTGGTGCGCCGCCTGCCACAGAGGAGACGTACGCGCTCCCGCCCGATGGCCCTCAGGTGGTCGAAAAGACGTCAGTCAGACCTGGGACGATTGTGGCCCAACTGATGTCCGCCTGGCTCTGCCGGAAAGCGACGTCGAGGTGAGATGCGAATCCTAGCCAATTCCTGGAAATGTCACAATGCGGACCTGGGATATAACGCGAACGACATGCACAACAGCGAGGTGCGGCCTGATCGTCGGGCCCCCCGACGGCGATCCTCGGCACGATTTCCACAGGCCGACTGAGTTGCCGCGAAATGAACGGAATTGCGCCGTGCGCGCTCGCCCCGTGCCCGTGCATGCGGGATGCACACGGAGCGTCATCGCCTGCTCGACGGCAAGACACGTCGCACCTCGCCGCGACGTCTGCGATCCGTTCGGGTGCGCCCGTGCGTGCGGTGACCCGCGCACTGGCCAAACCGGGCCGACGAATCGGTCAACGGCTCTCATCCCGAGGGCAATCGCACTTAGAATGCAATGCGTGTCCTCGACGTCATGCAATGCATGTCCTCGACGTCCATCCCGAGGGCAATCGCACTTACAATGCAATGCATGTCCTCGACGTCCGGTCCGCGCAAGGGGGTGGGGGTTCAAGTCCCACCTTCGGTACTCAAGAGCGAAGCTGAGGAGGGTAGTCCGAAGCGGCGTCACGCGATCCCCTCTATGTCAATGCGACCCTGGCCGGCCAAGCATCACTCGCCGGCCGGCCAGGGACACCGTCACCATTTGTCATCAAGCGCAATGCTCGACTTATGGTGTAACTTCCGAAGATGTTGTCATCGCCGGTCGACGCGAAGTTGAAAATGACCACGCTCGACGTGTCGAGCGTTACGTCGGCACCGGTGTCGATGTAGAGGCCGCCGCCGATGGGGTTGCCGACCTGCTTCAGCAATTGTTCCGTTACTCAATGCCCCGTTTCCGGCGAAACCCGCCAGGAAATCTCGGGAAAGAAGTCACTTCTTTGTTCCTTCGACACCCAGCAACTGGGCGGCTTCGGCTCGAAAGGCGGACAACTCCCGATTCCTGGCGTTGTTTTTCTCCATCCACTGGATGGCCCGGTCGCGCCATTTCCGAGCCTGCTCCTTGTCGCCGAGCTTTTCGTGGGCCATGGCCAGAAAGAACCAGTCGAAACTGTCGCCGCCTTCGCGGAGCTCCATGGATTTCTCCAGAGCCGCGAGCGCCGCTTTCCAATCGCCGGCGCGGTAATGAGCTACGCCCAGGGTGTTTCGGCCAGAGCAAAGGTGTCGAGAACCCTTTCCAGGCTTTTTCGGCGGGCCCCCCACTGACGAAGAGTCCATTCCGGGGCCAGTCGGCGGACGACGGGTTAAGAACGGTTCCCGACACCTTTTCCGGCGCCAAGTTGGGCTAGCGCAAGCGCCGGCTCAAAGCGGCCGCTGTCGGGTGTATCGGTCGAGCGCGTTGGAATTGGTGGACGTCTCCCCGAGCACGAGCGTAACGACTGGCCGGTTGTCGTCGCCGAAGTCGAGAGCACCAATGCGATTGCCTGCATCGTTAAGTTCGGCCGCGGCCGAGTCGGCGTCACTTGCTGCAAGTTCGTTTAGAGCCGCCTCGTCAATCTCGAACAGCGATCCCGCGTTGGCTCTCTCGGGCCTACCGTCGCCAAGCAACACCGACGCTGGGCCGCCGGTCGCGTCGACGGTAACCGTGACCGTGCTCGTGGCTGGAATTCCGAGGGCGTCGGTGACCGTCAACGTTGCCGTGTAAGTGCCGGCAGTCTGGTAAGAATGCGTGGGGTAGAGCGTGCCGGTGGATGTGGTGCCGTCGCCGAAATTCCAGGCATAAGCCAGCGGCGCCGTCCCCGTCGCGGTTGCCTGGCTGAAAGTCAATGGCGAGCCTGCGCTCGTTGTCTGCGCCGGGCCCGCATTGGCGGTAACGGGCTGGACATTGGTCGTCGTCACCGAAACCGAGGTGAATGAGACCGTCGCATTGCCTGAACCGCTGGCAGACGAGCTGCCGTTGAGCGCCGTGCGCCGCCGGTGCGGTCGGTCCAGCCCGTTTGCTCGTACATCCAGCTCTGCGGCTCGGCCGTCCCGGCCGCCCACACCTTACCGTACAACGTCCCGTTGTTTTCCTCGAGCTGAAACCAGTACCAGGTGCCGACCGACCAGTCGAACGTGTAGGCGTTGCCCCAGGCCACCTTGTCGTCGAGGAACTGAACCTGGTCGGTCCCGTGAAAGACGAGGTTGTAGCCGGCGCCGTTGCTCGTGTTGGTATAGAGACCGACGCCGGCGCGAGCATAAGCACCCGCGGTCCACGAATTGACCTGAACTTCAGCCGTGATCATGACGTTCGAGGGGAAGGTCTGGTTGGTCACCATGGCCTTTGTGGGATCGGCCGGGGCCGTGCTGGTTTGGCTCAAGGCGTCGTTGTTGAGCTGCCAGTTTCCTCCCACGAACGACCAGGCCGAGCTGATCGTGCTCTCGGTAAACATGTCTTGGAACAGGATCGGGGACGTGCTGATGACGATCGTGCCGCTGGCCATACCCGACAGGCCATACTCGTCAGTGGCCGTGACCTCCACGGTGTACGTTCCGACCGACGCGTACGTGTGGCTTGGGCTGGCGCCGGTCGCCGTGCCACCGTCGCCGAAGGTCCACGCGTAGGTGAATCCGGCCGCTTGATCGGCAGGGCTGATGTCGGTGGCGGTGGCCAAGAA
Source organism: uncultured Isosphaeraceae bacterium (assembly GCA_963830625.1). GTDB lineage: Bacteria > Planctomycetota > Planctomycetia > Isosphaerales > Isosphaeraceae > CAWHMZ01. Next base: position 175,906 of record CAWHMZ010000013.1, read on the forward strand.
GCTGATCGATGCCCCCGTAACCCAGGTCGATGGAGCGCTCAGGCTTACGGTCGGCGCCACGTCGTTTACGGTAACGGTCACCGTGCTGTACGCCCCAATCCCCAGGGCGTCGGTGACCGTCAGCTCGGCCGTATACGTGCCCGGATTAGCGTAGGTATGCGTGGCGTCGAGCGTGCCGGTGGACGTGGTGCCGTCGCCGAAATTCCAGGCGTAGGACAGCGGCGCCGTTCCCGACGCTGTCGCCTGGCTGAAGGTGAGCGGCGAGCCTGCACTTGTTGTCAGCGCCGAGCCCGCGCTCGCGGTATCGGGCTGGACGCTCGTTGTCGTCACCGAAACCGACGTGAACGAGACCGTGGCGCTGCCTCCCGTGCTGCTGGCCGAGCTGCCGTTGAGCGCCGGCGCCCCGCCGGTGCGGTCGGTCCAGCCCGTTTGCTCGTACATCCAGCTCTGGGGCTCGGCCGTCCCGGCCGCCCACACCTTGCCGTACAACGTCCCGTTGTTTTCCTCAAGCTGAAACCAGTACCAGGTCCCGACCTGCCAGTTGAACGTGTAGGCGTTGCCCCACTTCACTCCGTCGTCCAGGAACTGAACCTGGTTGGTCCCATGAAAGACGAGGTTGTAGCCGTCGCCGTTGCTCGTGTTGGTATACAGGCCCACGCCGGCACGAGCCAAATCTCCCGCGTTCCAGGTATCGACCTCGACCTCGGCCGTGATCATGACGTTCGACGGGAAGGTCTGGTTGGTGACCATGGCCTTCTTGGGATCGGCCGGGGCCGTGCTGGTTTGGCTCAAGGCATCATTGTTGAGCTGCCAGGTTCCACCCACGAACGACCAGGCCGAGCTGATTGTGCTCTCGGTGAAGAAGTCTTGGAACAGGATCGGCGAGGTCGACGAAGTGCTTACGGTGACACTGACCGTGCTCACTGCTGGAATTCCCAGGGCATCGGTGACCGTCAACGTTGCGGTGTAAGTACCGGCGCTCTGGTAGGTGTGAGTGGGGTTGAGCGTGCCGGTGGACGTGGTGCCGTCGCCGAAATTCCAGGCGTAGGACAGCGGCGCCGTTCCCGACGCTGTCGCCTGGCTGAAGGTGAGCGGCGAGCCTGCACTTGTTGTCAGCGCCGAGCCCGCGCTCGCGGTATCGGGCTGGACGCTCGTTGTCGTCACCGAAACCGACGTGAACGAGACCGTGGCGCTGCCTCCCGTGCTGCTGGCCGAGCTGCCGTTGAGCGCCGGCGCCCCGCCGGTGCGGTCGGTCCAGCCCGTTTGCTCGTACATCCAGCTCTGCGGCTCGGCCGTCCCGGCCGCCCACACCTTGCCGTACAACGTCCCGTTGTTTTCCTCAAGCTGAAACCAGTACCAGGTCCCGACCTGCCAGTTGAACGTGTAGGCGTTGCCCCACTTCACTCCGTCGTCCAGGAACTGAACCTGGTTGGTCCCATGAAAGACGAGGTTGTAGCCGTCGCCGTTGCTCGTGTTGGTATACAGGCCCACGCCGGCACGAGCCAAATCTCCCGCGTTCCAGGTATCGACCTCGACCTCGGCCGTGATCATGACGTTCGACGGGAAGGTCTGGTTGGTGACCATGGCCTTCTTGGGATCGGCCGGGGCCGTGCTGGTTTGGCTCAAGGCATCATTGTTGAGCTGCCAGGTTCCACCCACGAACGACCAGGCCGAGCTGATTGTGCTCTCGGTGAACGAATCATGGAAAAGTATCGCGCTTGTGACGTTCGTCGAGGCGCTTCCACTGATCGCTGTCGTGACCGTGTCGGTAGCGGTGATGAACTGGGTTCCGTTGATCGCGAACGTGACCGAGAACATCTCTGTGCCGGCATTGGCAGTTGTGAAAGTGTGATTGGCCGGCGGGCTAGCCAGGCTGTCGGAACTGGTGAACTGAACAGTACCCGTATACCCGGTCGCGATGTTGCCGTACGCGTCAAAGGCAGTCAGCGTGAAGTTAGTCGGAGTGCCCCCCGAAACCGAGGCGGGTAATCCCGTGATCGTGAAAGAATGGGCCGCCGCTGCCTGAACCTCGATGCCCGATTCGGTGCCGGTGATGCTCGACGTCCTTGTGTCGGTAGCCGTGATCGATTGCGTGCCCGCGGTCTCGAGCGTCGCTGTGAACGAGTGGATACGCCCGCGTCGGTGGTGGTAAAGGTATAGTCGGCCGGCAGCACGGCCTGGGGGTCGGTACTCGTGAACTGGACCGTGCCGGTATAACCGGTGTCGGTGGTGCCGTCGGGATTCTGGACCGTGACGGTGAATGTCTGAGACGTGCCGGCGGTGGTAGAGGAAGGAAAACCGCTGATCTGGATGGACGGCTGGGCAGTGGCCCCTGGCAGCTCGAAAACGGTGCCGTCTCCACTGACCGAACCAACGCCCTCACACCAATACGTTGTGCCGTACAGGTTGCCGCTCGCTGTCCATGATCAGGGGGCCATCCGGGAAAGCACCGTCGGCGCCGCCGAACGCGACCAGCGCGGTGATCGCGCCGCTGCCCTTGGCCAGCTCGTAAACCGTGCCATCACCGGCGCCCCGCGAATGATGTGCCGTACAGATTGCCGCTGCCGTCCATGATCAGCGAGTAACTCGCTTCTTCGCCGTTGTCGCCGTTGAACGAAGCCAGCGTGGTGATCGCGCCGCTGCCCTTGGCCAGCTCGAAAACCGTGCCATCGTTCGAGGCGCCTCCCCACGTCGTTGCGCCGTACAGGTTGCCGCTCGTGTCCATGGTCAGACCGGCACGCGGGAATTCGCCGACGGTGCCGTTGAACGAGGCCAGCGTGGTGATCGTGCCGCTGCCGTGGGCCAGCTCGAAAACCGTCCCGTCACTGGAGGCGCCACCCGACTCTGTTGTGCCGTACAGGTTGCCGCTCTCGTCCATGATCACGCCGCCAGACGGGCCCTGACCGTCGGTGCCGTTGAACGACGCCAGCGTGGTGATCGTGCCGCTCCCCTTGGCCAGCTCGAAAACCGTGCCGTCCGTCGAGGCACCGCCCGCTGACGCTGTGCCGTACAGGTTGCCGCTCGAGTCCATGACCAGGGCGGCGTACGGGTTTGCGCCGTCGGTGCCGTTGAACGAGGCCAGCGTGGTGATCGTGCCGCTCGCCTTGGCCAGCTCGAAAACCGTGCCGTCGTCGGACTTGCCTCCAACCTCCGCGGTGCCGTACAGGTTGCCGCTGCTGTCCATGATCAGACCGGCAAGCGGGGTTTCGCCGTCTGTGCCGTTGAACGACGCCAGGGTGGTGGCAGTGCCGCTGGCCTGGGCCAGCTCGAAAACCGTGCCGTCGTTCGAGGCGCCGCCCGTCTCGGTTGTGCCGTACAGGTTGCCGCTCGAGTCCATGATCAGACCGCCCGACGGCTGTCTACTTGCCGTGCCGTTGAACGAGGCCAGCGTGGTGATCTTGCCGCTGCCCTGGGCCATCTTGAAAACCGTGCCGATCACCAGACGCGCCTCCGTAATAAGTTGTGCCGTACAGGTTGCCGCTGCTGTCCATGATCAGGCCAGCGACCGGGTAGGCACCGTCGGTGCCGTTGAACGAAGCCAGCGAGGTGATCGTGCCGCTGCCCTGGGCCAGCTCGAAAACCGTGCCGTCGTTCGAGGCGCCGAGCTGTGACGCTGTGCCGTACAGGTTGCCGCTCGAGTCCATGACCAGACCGCCCAGTCGGGCCTGCACCGTCGGCGGTGCTGTTAAAACAGCCAGCGTGGTGATCGTGCCGCTGCCCTGGGCCAGTTCGAAAACGGTACCGTCGCCGTCGGCGCCTCCACTCGAGGTCGTGCCATAGAGATTGCCGCTGCTGTCCATGATCAGGGCGGCTTCTGGGTTTACACCGTCGCGTTGTTGAACGAGGCCAGCGTGGTGATCGTGCTGCTGCCCTTGGCCAGCTCGAAAACCGTCCCGTCACTGGAGGCGCCACCCGACTCTGTTGTGCCGTACAGGTTGCCGCTGCTGTCCATGATCAGGCCGGCAAGCGGGTTTGCACCGTTGGTGCCGTTGAACGAGGCCAGCGTGGTGATCGTGCCGCTGCCGCTGGCCAGCTCGAAAACCGTGCCGTCGTTCGAGGCGCCTCCTCCGGCCGTTGTGCCGTACAGGTTGCCGCTCGAGTCCATGACCAGGGTGGCGTACGGGTTCGCGCCGTCGGTGCCGTTGAACGAGGCCAGCGTGGTGATCGTGCCGCTGCCCTTGGCCAGCTCGAAGACCGTGCCGTCGCTGCTGGCACCTCCATACGTCGTTGTGCCGTACAGATTGCCGCTCGAGTCCATGATCAGGGCGCCATCCGGCCTTGCACCGTCGGTGCCGTTGAACGAGGCCAGTGGCGTGATCGTGCCGCTGCCATCGGCCAGCTCGAACACCGCGCCATAGTCGTAGGCGCCTCCCGTGCACGCTGTGCCGTACAGGTTGCCGCTCGAGTCCATGATCAGGGCGGCAGCCGGATCTGAACCGTAGACGGTCGGTCCGAACGAGGCCAGCGTGGTCAGGCTCAATGTAAGCCGGATCTCGAGTGCTTCCAGACCTGGGCCGGAAGGTGTGCCGGCGCTGGGGCGACGTTGTCGCCGGGTTACGGCGCTTGCCGCGCCGGCCCTGGCTGTGCGAAAAAGTCCCCGAAAGCCAGGTGGAAAGAGACATGGTGAAGCTCCTTTTTTCGATGCGGTCCGCGATTTAATGCAACTGCTGTGGGACGGATTGCCAATCCGTCCTACGTGCTCCCGGTGCGCAGACCCAGCGCCCGGGCTTTGCCGATCCGGTCAAACTCCTGCTTGGCGGCGGGACTAACCCGGCGCTTCATTTGTTGACGTGTTCAGGTCGCCGTCAGAATGCCGTCCCTTGGCGTTGCCGGCCTTCTTCAGCAATGGTTCCGTTACTCAATGCCCCGTTTCCGGCGAAACCCGCCAGGAAATCTCGGGAAAGAAGTTATTTCTTTCTGCCTCCCACACCCAGCATCTGGGCGGCTTCAGCTCGAAAGGCGGACAACTCCTGATCCTCGACCTTGTTTTTCTCCATCCATTGCATGGCCCGGTCGTGCCATTTCCGAGCCTGGTCCTTGTCGCCGAGCTTTTCGTGGGCCATGGCCAAGAAGAACCAGTCCCAACTGGTCCCCCCCTTTTGGAGCTCCATGCTTTTCTGGAGCGCCGCGATCGCGGCTTTCCAATCGCCGGCGCGGTAGTGAGCCACACCCAGGGTATTCCAGTACGCTCCTTCCTTCGGCGCGAGCGCGACGGCTTTCTTGGCCAGATTGACCGCCCCGGCTGGGTCACGAACTTCAGGATTGGGATCGTTGGCCAGCGCCCACGCCAGGTTGTTGCGCGGGTAGGCGCCTTGCGGTTCTAGATCAATGGCCTTGGAGAAATCCGCTGGCGCCTTGTCCCATTGCTTCAGCGCGACGTAGGCTGACCCCCGGTTAGTCCACGCGAGCGCGAACTTGGGATTGAGCTCGATGGCCCTGGAGTAATCCGCTAGCGCCTTGTCCCATTGCTTCAAACTGGCGTAGGCCCATCCCCGGTTGTTCCACGCGCCCGCGAGCTTGGGATCCAGCTCGATGGCCCTGGAGTAATCGGCAATCGCCTTGTCCCATTGCTTCAGCTTTATGAAGGCGAGGCCCCGGCAATCGTGGACATTGGCGTAGTCGGGTCGCACCATGATGCAGCCGGTGTAGACTCTCTCGGCCGCGGTGAAATCCTCCGGACCACGGCCGAGGTCGCAGAGGCAAAGGCCCAGCCGGAATAGCGAGAAGAAGTGCCTTGGCTCCAGGCGCAGAGCAGCCTCGAACGCCTCAATACCCTTGTCCCTGTCCCGGGCGCCATACGCCGCCTGACCCTGGAGGTAATAGTCCCAGGCCATCGTCGGACGAGTCTTGTCCGCCAGCTCGAGATCGGCGCGGACCAGCTCGTTCTGTCCCAGGCCCTGGCGGGCCTGGCGCGCAGGCGGTAGAAGGCCTGGGTAGGCGGCCAAGCTGTCTCGGCCTTCTGCAAATAAGCGGCGGCCGCTTGAGCCGCTGCCCCCGGGGACAGGGGCTGCCCCGAGCGCTGGTCTTGCCTGCGCCGCAGCATGTCGTCGGCCAGCCAGAGAAGCTGCTCGTAGCCAAGCCGGCGAACCTCCTCGACCTGATCCTTTCCCAGCACGCCCTGCTCCAGCCGGGCACGCCAGTCGTCGCGCTCCAGCACCTCGTACTGGGCCAAAGCGTCGATGGTGAAGGGAGCCGCCTTGCTGGGTTGCCACTGCCCAACGTCGATTTCCTCATCATGCGCGCGATCGAGAAGGTTGAGGAAGCTTTGCCGGCGCTCGAGTTCGGCCTCAAGGGCCTCGATCTGGGCGGCGAGGCTCCCGAAGGCCGCGCGGCCGCCTGCGATTTGCCCTCGGGCCTCGGCCAGTTTCTGGCGGGCGAGTGCGGGTTTGTTGTCGCCCAGCAGCGTCCGAGCGACGGTCAGGGAATTCTCGGCCTGGTGGGCGATATCCGCTTGCTCCGCCGCTCGCTCACGGGCGAGCCAACCAATGCTTCCCGCTACCAGCACGAGCGCCGCGGTTACCACCGCCGCCATGGCGAGCGGACCGCGATTCCGCCGCGTGAACTTGCAGAAGCGATACCAGCTTGACGGCGGGCAGGCCAGAACCGGCTCGTCGTGCAAGTAGCGATCGACGTCCCGAGCCAACTCGTTGGCCGTCTCGTAGCGGCGGTTGCGGTCCTTCTCGAGCGCCTTCATCACGATCCAGTCCAGCTCGCCGCGCAAGAGCCGGCAGAGCCGCTTCGGATCGCTCTGCCGCTCGGCCGAGACCGTCACCGCTGACTGGCCCAGCGTGCTCAGACGGGTGCTCGGGCTGGGCGGATCCTCTTCGCGGATGATCCGCCGCATCTCGTCGTAGCCCACCGTGCGCAGCCGTTCCCCGTCAAACGGCGTCACCCCCGCGAGCAGCTCGTACAGCAGCACGCCCAGCGAGTAGATGTCGCTGCGCGTGTCGATGTCCAGGCCGCTCAACTGCGGCCTGCTCGGGGCTCATGTACATCGGCGTGCCGACCATCTGCGCGAAGCAGGTAAAGAGCGTCTTGTCGGTGAGCTGCTGCCCCAGTGCCTTGGCGATGCCGAAGTCGATCACCTTGACGACCGGCACGCCGTCGTGCAGCGTCACCATGACGTTCGAGGGCTTGATGTCGCGGTGAATGATGCCCTTGTGGTGGGCGTGCTGCACGGCATGGCAGACGTGCGTGAACAGTTCGAGGCGCTCTCGAGTGGTCAGGCGGCTCTGATCGCAGTAGTCGGTGATCGGCACGCCCTTGACCAGTTCCATGACGAAATGAGGGCGGCCCGAGGCAGTCTCGCCGGCATCGAGCACCCTGGCGATGTTCGGATGGTCCATGAGTGCCAGGGCCTGGCGCTCGGCCTCGAAGCGGGCGATTACCTGGCGGGTGTCCATGCCCGGTTTGAGGACTTTCAGGGCCACCTTGCGGCGGACCGGCTGCTGCTGCTCGGCCATGAACACCAAGCCGAAGCCCCCCTCGCCGATCTGTTCCAGCAGCTTGTAGGGGCCGATGATCGTGCCGGGGCGTTCGGCAGCGGGCTGGTCTCGAGTCACGTCGTGCTGCTCGGGCCCGCCCAGGAAAGTGCCCGCATCCTGATGTGCCCGCAGCAGCTCCTCGACGCGTCCATGCAACAACGGGTCGGTCCCGCAGGCTTGGTCGAGAAAGCGCCTGAGCTCGTCGGCGCCCTTGCAGTCCAGGGCTTCGAAGAAGATCGCCTTGGCATCAGTCTTTGCGTCGCTCATGGATGGTCCCCGATCATAGTCCGTTACTCAATGCCCCGTTTCCGGCGAAACCCGCCAAAAAAAATACCGGAATTGTCAATCGGCGTTTGGGCCGGCGTCCTCACTGAGACGGTCATAAAGCCAGGCGCGAGCATAGGACCATTGACGCTCCGCGGTCCGCTGAGACAGCCCGAGGGAGACGGCGGCATCGCGCAAGGTGAGCCCCGCGAAGAAGCGCAGGTTCACCAGTCGGGCGGCGTCGGGATCCTCCTCAGCAAGCTGGAACATCGCTCATCGGCCGCACCAGAGGGGCGAAAGTCTCAGTGGACCAACCTATCGCAACCGCCCGGAGCCAGGCCCGACACCGCTCTCCGCTCGATGCGTCTCGCCTGTTGACGCGCCTGGTCCTTTCCGCAATCGAGGAGGTAACCGATGATCGTACCATACGCCTGGCCACAAGTTCTGGACGTCTTCGCACCGAGGTTTGATCTCCTCAAATGGAACTGCCTCGATCCGGTTCAAGGTTAGGGGGGTTGCTGGCGGCCGGCGTGGGCTCGCCGGCCGCCTTCTTTTCCTGTGACACTGCCGGCCACAACCCATCGTAAATCGCGATGCTCACGTTATGGTGTAATTCGCTCCCGCCGGCTTCTTGGTGTCTTGAATTCTTGAGCCGAATTCAATGGGAACGGGATACCGCAACGATCGGCTGGGATGATCGGCGGCGGGCGCATCGACGGAGAACCAGGCAGACCAATGTGCCGGTTCCGAGCAGGAATATCGACGAAGGCTCTGGTACGCTGCCACCCAGCGTGTCGAGGGTGTATCCGGCCAATAGGCCGGAGACTGTGCCGATTTCGGTTGCGGCTCCTGTTGTGGTGTTGATTGTATAGATTTCCCGGTTGGTTGGTGCAAATGTGTCGATTCCGTAGAGGGTTGTCCCGACGGAAACCAATGCCAGAGGATCGGTCGAGCCCACGCCGGAGCCAACAGCGGTCGCGAGTCCTGTGGTCGTATTCAGTGCATAAAGAACGGAGACGAAGCTCGCGTTCCAGGCGTCGAAGTAGAGAGTCCCATTCGGCCCGAAGGCCAGGTTGCCGCTGTTGAAGCTGCCGAACAAGCCCATGGTCCCGACGACACTAAAACTGGTGCCGTCGGCGGAAATGTGCTCCAAGGTGGCCGAGAACGGTCCTGGTATGTTTCCAACCTGGGCCACGCCGAAGAAGCCTGCCGCTCCCTCGGATGCGAGGCCAGTGAAACCATAGGAATTGTTGGGCGCAGTGACCGTGCCAAACTGGGACGGCGTGCCAGATGGACTGATTGAATAGAGGTTGAGGTTGAGGTTGCCCGCCCCGCCGTAGAGGGTTCCGCCCTGACCCTGGGTCAGTGAGCCGAATAGTGGGGTCGTCGTTGCAATCTGGGTGAACTGACCGGTCGTCAGGTCCATCGTGCCGAACAAGTTCGTTATGCCGTTGTCGGCGGTGGCGTACACCACGCTGTCCGCCCTCGCCGCCGCTGTCACGCCAAGCGCCAGCAGTAGTGCCGCCGCCGTCGCCCGGTGAAACCACCGTCTGTTCGCAAATCTCATGATCAATGACCTCTCGTTGCTAAAGAATCAAACTGCTGCCACATTGATGAGCTCAGATCTGGATGTCGGTTAATCCTTCGACTCAAAACCGCCAAACGGATCTGTTGCCCTACACGACCACGCGTGTTCCGGTTGCCGTTCCGCGCCAGGTCCGGCTGTAAGAAATGGTGTCGACACTGGTGTCAAACCGTGCCATCGTTGTTGGGCCCTCCGCCCGGTGTGGTCCCCGTTTCGATGCGGTCTGCGATCATATGGCTGAGCATGCGCCCCGCGCGCAACCGAGCGCCCGGCTTTGCCGATCCGGTCAAACTCCTGTTTGGCGGTGAGGCTCACCCGCCGCTTTCTTTGTGGACGTATTCAGGTTGTCGTGAGCGTCCTAGCTCTTGGCGTCTCCGGCCTTCTTCAGCAATTCCACCACATCGGCCCACAGTTTCCGCCACACCTCCTGCTCCTGGGCCGTCAGTTTTTGGAGCGCCTCCGCGTCACGAACACTGGCCAGGTCGGTGTCGCGCTGCCAGTGCTCGAGCGTGGCCCGCATGACTTGGCGATCTTGTGGCTTGCCGGCTTCCGGCCGTTTAGCCCACTGCTTCAGGTCGGCCCGCAGCCAGGCGAGCGCCTGCTGGCGCAGCCGGCGGGGCTCCTGGTCGTCGAGCTTGTGGGCGTCCGTCCCTTGGCCCGACGCGGCGAGAGCGGCGGAGCTGGCGGCGTTATAACGATCGTAAGGTTTCAAGTCGTCCGTCAGTGCCGGGTCGGCGGTGACGGCGTCGGCGTAGAGCCGGGCGGCGGCGACGTACCGTTTCGTCAGCCAGCATACTTCCGCGAGGCCGAGCCGCTCGCCGTTGTCGGTGGCCGTGGCTTTCCCTTCGAGAACGTCGGCGAGCTTTGCCTCCAACGACGCCAGCCGTTCCGCGGTTGCTACCCGTTGGGCCAACGCGAACTTCGGGGCGAGTTCGATGACCTTCCTGTATTCGCCGATGGCCTCTTCCACCTGGTTCTTGGCCAACAGTGCGTTGCCGAGTTTGTGGTGGGCCGCTGCGAACTTGGGTGCCAGTTCGATGGACTTGCGGAATTCGGCGATGGCCTCTTCCAACTGGTTCTTGGACCACAGTGCGTCGCCGAGGGTGTAGTGGAACAGTGCGAGCTTGGGGTCGAGTTCGATGGCCTTCCTGAATTCGCCGATGGCCTCGTCCACCTGGTTCTTGGCCAGCAGCGCGTTGCCGAGGTAGTTGTGGGCATATGCGGACTTGGGGTCGAGCTCGACGGCCTTGCGGAGTTCGGCGATGGCCTGGTCCACCTGGTTCTTGTCCAGAAGTGCGTTGCCGAGGTGACCGCGGGCCCTTGCGAACTTGGGATCGAGTTCGATGGCCTTGCGGAGTTCGGCGATGGCCTCATCGAACTGTTTCCTGGCGCCCAATTCCCAGCCGAGGTTGTCGTGGGCCATCGCGAGCTTGGGATCGACTTCGGTTGCCTTCCTGTATTCGGCGATGGCCTCGTCCGACTGGCCCTTGGCTTGCAGTGCGAGGCCGAGGCTGACGCGGGTAGCGCCGGTAGCCGGACGTAGCGCCAAGGCTGTTCGATAACAGCCGATTGTTTCTTCCAGGATCGCCGGGGATGGATCCTTGACATCATAGAGGACGCGTCCCAGAAGAAAATGAATCCAAAAATCCGTCACGTGATGGCCGTGCGCCAGCGCAGCAGGGCCAGGGCTTCGTCTCCTTCGCCTTGGAGAAGAAGATGCGAGGACAGCAGCACGAGACTGGAAGGTGGCAGGGAAAGCCGCCGTGCTTGGCCGCTCAAGGCCCGCAGTGCCGCGGCATCCCTGGCGATGGCCGCGACCCGAAACTGCTGCCGCCACGGATCGTCATCTGCCGCCGTCGCGATCGCCTCCACCATCTTCGCCTGCTCCAATTCCTGCACCGCTAGGGCGCTGGCGTGCCAATTGTCAAGTGCCACGATCAGGGCCTCGCGGATGGCGGGTTGTTCCGCGCGGATGCGCCGCGCCAGCTCTTCGGTTCGTCCCGGCGCCGGTTCCAAACCGTAGGCTGCGCACGCCGCGGCATACTTCTTGACCGCGCCGGCATCGTCGAAATGGGTTTCGATCCAGCTCGATCGCGCTAGGCGACCCTCGGACCGATCCCCTACATGGAGGGATGATGCGCTACCCGGTGTTTCGATCCAGCTCGATCGCGCTAGGCGAGCCTCATCCAGGTCGCGCAGCAGCTTTGCCGTCCGCTGTGCCAGCGATCGTTGCTGGCCGATCCGCTCTCGCACGTCCAGTACCCGCTCGCGGAGACGGTCGTCGGCCGTTCCGGTTCTCAAAGCGGTCTCCGCCTGGTCCAGCGACGTTTCCGCCTGGCGCCACAATGCCAGCGCGGCGTCTGCCTCCTGGCTCGTCACCCTCGACGCCTCAGCTGCCTGCTTTCGCAACTGCTCCGTCTTGATCAAGACCGCGCTCACGGTTTGTTCCGTCTCGGCCTTGCGACCGGTCAGCTCTCTGCGACGCGCTGCCTGGTCCAGGACCGCCCAGCTCACAGCCGCGCCCGCTACCAGCAACACCAGGGCCACCGCCGCCGTGACCCGCACCCCCGCCCTGTGCCGCCGCGTGAACTTGCAGAAGCGATACCAGCTCGACGGCGGGCAGGCCAGAACCGGCTCGTCATGCAAGTAGCGTTCGACGTCCCGCGCCAGCTCGTTGGCTGTCTCGTAGCGGCGGTTGCGGTCCTTCTCGAGCGCCTTCATCACGATCCAGTCCAGCTCGCCGCGCAAGAGCCGGCAGAGCCGCTTGGGATCGCTCTGCCGCTCGGCCGAGACCGTCACCGCTGACTGGCCCAGCGTGCTCAGACGGGTGCTCGGGCTGGGCGGATCCTCTTCCCGGATGATGCGCCGCATCTCGTCGTAGCCCACCGTGCGCATCCGTTCCCCGTCAAACGGCGTAACCCCCGCGAGCAGCTCATACAGCAGCACGCCCAGCGAGTAGATGTCGCTGCGCGTGTCGATGTCCAGGCCGCTCAACTGGGCCTGCTCGGGGCTCATGTACATCGGCGTGCCGACCATCTGCGCGAAGCAGGTAAAGAGCGTCTTGTCAGTGAGCTGCTGCCCCAGTGCCTTGGCGATGCCGAAGTCGATCACCTTGACGACCGGCACGCCGTCGTGCAGCGTCACCATGACGTTCGAGGGCTTCAAGTCGCGGTGAATGATGCCCTTGTGGTGCGCGTGCTGCACGGCATGGCAGACGTGCGTGAACAGTTCGAGGCGCTCTCGAGTGGTCAGGCGGCTCTGATTGCAGTAGTCGGTGATCGGCACGCCCTTGACCAGTTCCATGACGAAATGAGGGCGGCCCGAGGCAGTCTCGCCGGCATCGAGCACCCTGGCGATGTTCGGATGGTCCATGAGTGCCAGGGCCTGGCGCTCGGCCTCGAAGCGGGCGATTACCTGGCGGGTGTCCATGCCCGGTTTGAGGACTTTCAGGGCCACCTTGCGGCGGACCGGCTGCTGCTGCTCGGCCATGAACACCAGGCCGAAGCCCCCCTCGCCGATCTGTTCCAGCAGCTTGTAGGGGCCGATGATCGTGCCGGGGCGTTCGGCAGCGGGCTGGTCTCGAGTCACGTCGTGCTGCTCGGGCCCGCCCAGGAAAGCGCCCGCATCCTGATTTGCCCACAGCAGTTCCTCCACGCGTGCACGCAAGGCCGGGTCGGTCCCACATGCTTGGTCGAGAAAGCGCCTGACCTCGTCGGCGCCCTTGCAGTCCAGAGCTTCGAGGAAGATCGCCTTGGCATCGGTCTTGGCGTCGCTCATGGATGGTCCCCGATCATAGTCCGTTACTCAATGCCCCGTTTCCGGCGAAACCCGCCAGGAAATCTCGGAATTGTCAATCGGCGGTTGGTCCGGCGTCCTGACTGAGACGGGCATAAAGCCAGGCGCGAGCATAGGACCATTGACGCTCTGCAGTCCGCTGAGACAGCCCGAGGAAGACGGCGGCATCGCGCAAGGTGAGCCCCGCGAAGAAGCGCAAGTTCACCAGTCGGGCGGCGTCGGGATCCTCCTCGGCAAGCTGGGTGAGCGCGTCGTCCAGCGCGATCAGCTCTTCGTGATTGGTGTCCAGGGCGATTTCGATCTGGTCAAGATCGACACGGTGGCGTCCACCCCCTCGTTTGGCACGCTTCTTGTCGCGGGCGCGATTGAGAAGAATCCGCCGCATCGCTTCAGCCGCCGCCGCGAAGAAATGGCCCCGACTGTCCCAGCGCTGGATTTTGGCCGCGTCGACCAGCCGGAGATACGCGTCGTGGACCAGGGCGGTGGCCTGGAGCGTCTGCCCCGGCTTCTCCTGCGTCAGCTTGAAGGCGGCCAGCTTGCGCAGCTCGTCGTACACCAGCGGCAAGAGCTGCTCGGCGGCGAGCGGGTCGCCCTGCTCGATCGCAGACAGGATGCGGGTAACATCGCTCATCGGCCACACCAAAGGGGCGAAAGTCTGAGTGGACCAACCTATCGCAACCCCCGGGAGCCCGGCCCGACACCGTTAACCGGCCGATGCGTCTCACCTGTTGACGTGCCTGGTGCTTTCCGCAATCGAGGAGGTGATCAAGGATTGTAACATCCACGTGGTCACATGTCCCGGACGTTTTCGGCACGGCAATCAGGCCAGAAGGCTTAGCAGCGCCTCGGCTGCAGGCTTGGACGATGCCGGATTCTGGCCGGTGACAAGCCTCCCGTCGCTGACGACGAAGGCTTTCCAGTTCTCTACCTTTTCATAGAGCCCACCGAGGCGCTTCAACTCGTCCTCTACGAGGAACGGCACGACCTTGGTGAGGTGTACTGCCTCCTCCTCGCCATTGGTGAAGCCCGTCACCCGCTTGCCCTGCACGAGCGGCTGGCCCTGTAACTTGACACGATGGAGCACGCCGGGCGCATGGCAGACCGCAGCGACCGGTTTGCCGGAACTGTAGAAGGCCTCGATGAGGGCGATTGAACGCGGATCCTCAGCCAAGTCCCACATCGGGCCGTGGCCGCCGGGATAGAAGACCGCGTCGTAATCCGAGGATTTGACGTCGCTCAGCCGCAAGGTGTTTGCCAGCACCTCCTGGGCTGCGGAATCTTGCTTGAAACGCCGCGTCGATTCGGTTTGGCCCTCAGGCGTGTCGCTGACCGGGTCAAGAGGCGGCTGCCCCCCTTTGGGTGAAGCGACGGTCACGGTCGCTCCGGCATCGAGAAACGTGAAGTAGGGCGCGGCGAACTCCTCGAGCCAGAAGCCGGTCTTGCGGCCCGTGTTGCCGAGCTTGTCGTGGGAGGTGAGAACCATGAGGATCTTCATTGTGGGACTCCTGTGTTCGTGTCAAAGAGTTGCCGGGGACAATTCCATCCGGCCCTCCTCGTTGATCCGGCGGCACGACGGTGCCGAGATTTTCGCCGCGAGCTAGGCGACATGCCGCCCCTAGATGACTCGCTCGCGATCAAGAGCCGCCGCGAAGCGGGACGGGCGACTCGTCCGCTCCCCTCCTGCCGCGCCCGAACAGCCACGCATCGAGGGAAAACTGGCCCGGCCCGATCGACAGCAGAGCCACCGCGATGGCCAGATACCCGAGAGCGGGTTCAAACGACGGCCCGCCCGGCTGAGACGCCACGAACGGATGGCCTTGGGGCAGATGGACCATCCCGAGTGCGACCACCATCTCGCCGAGAATCAAGCACGCGGCCAGTGGTGTCAGCAGGCCGAGCACCCAGCAGAGGCCGCCGCCGAACTCGGTCAGGGCCGCGACGGTCTGGAAGACGCCGGGCACCGGGGCGTCCGGTCCCATCCACGAGGTCGCATGGTGAATCTTGGGCCAACCATGGAGCATCATCGCCGTCCCGGCGACGAACCGGAGGACCAAGAGCCCTACGGCACCCGGCCCGCCGAGGAATGCCGGGAAGACGCGAGGCACCCAAGTCATGGACTGATCTCCCTCAACAAAGGCTCTATGACTGCACCGCCGACCAGATCGACCTCGACGAGATCGAGAAGATAGGGTATCACCTTTTTTACATAGCATACACGGCCACGCCCGACATCTCACGACTTCCACATCTCGACTACTCAGTCTAGGCCGCTATCATCACACGCTTACGTCCTTATTCTATGGACCGAGCAGTGTCAGCGCGAAGGCCACGCACAACAACGTGGAACGCGAAGGACATGCAGAACAGCGTGGTACGGGCTGATCGTCGGGCCCCCCAGCGCCAAGGGCATACACAACAGCGAGGTGCGGGCTGATCGTCGGGCCCCCGACGGCGATCCTCAGCACGATATCCACAGGCCGATTGAGTTGCCGCGAAATGAACGGAATTGCGTCGCGCGCGCTCGCCCCGTGCACGTGCATGCGGGATGCACACGGAGCGTCATCGCCTGCTCAACGGCCAGAGACGTCGCACGTCGCCGCGACGTCTGCGATCCGTTCGGGTGCGCCCGTCCGTACGGTGACCCGCGCTATGGCCAAACCGCGCCGACGAATCGGTCGAACGATCTCAGCACGAGGGCAATCGCACTTACAATGCAATGCGTGTCCTTGACGTCCGACCAGGCTCACAGCGTCCAAACTGTCGGACTTGGCCCGTCGAGCGCGACGATTCACCTGGATGCTCGCTGAATCAACGATGACATTGCTGATTCCCTTCTATTGAGGCTGTGGGTCGCTGTCATGAGTAAGTCTCCTTGAATAAGAGTGTCGAAAACCCCTAATCGAGCTTACTCGCAGCGACTCACACCACAAGTCGCTCATAGGCCGGCTCACATAGCATCTTCGCGTTCTTGCAAGGCGAGCGTGTTCTATTTAACTGGAGTTTCTTGCTATTTTTTGCTAGATTGAATTCCTCCATCGAAGTGGAAAACTTTCTGCGAAGGGCGATGACATGCCTCGCTTTTCCCCTGATGTGCTCAAACGCTATGGTTGCGCCATCCTACTCGTTGCGCTAGCCGTCGTTACACGTTTGGCTCTGTATCCTATCTTGGGCAATCGGTATCCCTTTTTCTTGTTCTTTGTCGCCGTTGTTCTAGCCGCTGGTTACGGCGGCTACGGTCCATCCCTCCTAGCACTTGTTCTGTCATGGCTCTCGGGCGATTCCCTATTCCTGAGTTCGGCGGCTAACCCAAGTCCCTTCGAGTCCAAATCACAGATCGCTTTCGGCTTCTTTCTCGTCGGGCTGACGGTCACCGTGCTCGGCGGATTCTGGCGATCAGCCCGTGAACGTGCCAAGTGCAGCAGCCTGGAGCTGCAACAAGCATTCGAGGTCCAGAAGGCAGAGCGAGACTGGCATCAGATCAGCTTAGAGAGCATCGCTGATGCCGTGATCACGACCGATCCCGAAGGGCTCGTGATTTTCCTGAATCCTGTCGCCTGTCGTCTCACCGGATGGAGTCTGGATCAGGCGGTTGGTCGCCCGCTGAACGAGATCTTTCGGACGGTCCAAGAAACCACCCGGAGGACTAATGATCTGCCGATTGCCAAGGTGGTCGGCAGCGGTGAGGTCATCCTCTCGGACGACGAGGTGCTGCTCATTGCCACGGACGGGACTGCGAGATCCATCGAGCATAATGCCGCTCCCATCAGGGACTCGAACGGCAATATCAAGGGTATGGTCGTCGTCTTCCGGGATATCACTGAGCGCCATCGTGCTGAGCAAGCGATCAAGGAAAGCGATGATCGCTTTCACCAAATGGCAGATCACATCAGTGATGTGTTCTGGATTTACGAACTCACCGGCTCCAAGATTGGCTACATCAGCCCTGCCTATGAGTCGCTCTGGGGTCGATCTTGCCAGTCCCTTTACAAGCGACCGCTGTCTTACCTTGAAGCTGTCCACGCCGAGGACCTAGAGAGAGCATCGCAGGCTCATCAAAGGCTCGAAAGGGGCAAGGCAACGGCAGTAGAATACCGCATTGTGCGCCCCGATGGGACAATCCGATGGGTCTGGGACCGGGGCTTTCCGATCAAAGATGCGTGGGGTAGGGTTATTCGGGTCGCCGGAATCGCCGAGGACATTACTGAGCGGAAGCGGGTCGAGCAAGCACTCCGGGAAAGTGAGGAGCGGTTTCGCACACTAGCCGACGCCACTCCAGTTCTGATCTGGGGCTCTGGAACAGATAAGGGATGCGATTACTTCAACAAACAATGGCTCGATTTCACGGGACGGACCATTGAGCAAGAGATCGGAGACGGGTGGTCTGAGGGCGTACACCCAGATGACTGGGAGCGATGCTCGGCGACCTATGTCACGGCATTCAACGCTCGCACCCCTTTTACGATCGAGTTCCGGCTAAAGCGGCGTGATGGCGAATACCGCTGGGTCATGGACACCGGAGTTCCGAGATTCACACCAGACGGAACTTTCTCCGGGTACATCGGGTCTTGCATTGACATCACCGACCGAAAGCGCACGGAGGACGAAGTCAGGGAATCTGACCGCCGCAAGGAGGAATTCCTGGCGGTGCTTTCGCACGAACTCCGCAACCCCTTGGCACCGATCCAAACAGCCGTTGATTTGCTGGAGCGGAGGGGACTGAGAGAGGCAGGCACCGAGCGGGAGCTGGCGACGATCAAGCGGCAGGTCCAGAACCTCAAGAGACTGGTTGATGATTTGCTGGACGTGTCTCGCATCAGTCGTGGCAAGATCGAACTTCACAAAGGTGTCGTGGAATTGGCTCCTTTGGTCACTCAGGCAGTCGAAGCTCTCCGACCGTTGTTTGAGGAGCATCGACAGGAACTCCATGTGTCTATTCCAGAGGAGTCGATTTGTCTCGAAGCTGACCCAACCCGGTTCGAGCAGGTTCTCTTCAACCTGTTGTTGAATGCCGCAAAATACACAGCACAAGGTGGTCAAGTCTGGCTGGAAGTTGAGCCGTTCCAGAGCCAAGTCGTCATTCGTGTCCGAGACACGGGCATTGGTATTGAAGCTGATTTGCTTCCGAAGGTCTTCGATTTGTTCTTGCAGGGCGAACGAAGAATCGGTCTATCCCACGAAGGAGGCGGCATCGGGTTGAGCTTGGCAAGGAACCTTGTCGAGTTACATGGTGGGACCATCAAAGCCCACAGCCCTGGACCGCACATGGGAAGTGAGTTCGTGGTCAGGTTACCTGTGATATCGACGGTGCGTTCGGAGAGACTGCCACCACCGCAGGTGGTCCAAGGGGATGTCTCCGAGCCCTTGCCCAGGCGGCGCATCCTGATCGTTGATGATAACGTCCAAGCTGCGGATAGTCTGGGCAGACTGATGTCCGAAGTGTTCGGGCAGGAGGCTAGGGTCGTTTACGACGGCATGAAAGCCTTGGAAACGGCGAAATCGTTCCTCCCCGACGTGATTCTGCTGGACCTCCAAATGGCGGGTATGGATGGTTACGAGGTGGCGATGCGGTTGCGAGAGCGCCCCGACTGCTCCAAGGCTCTGATCGTGGCTGTGACCGGTTGGGGGCAGGAGGAGGATCGCAGGCAATCACGTGAGATGGGATTCGACCTGCACCTGGTCAAGCCGGTTACGGCAAGCGACCTGAGAGCAGTTCTTCTCGATCTCAAGTCGAAGCTCGAAGAGCAAAGGCTTCCCGAACTCATCCTCAATTCCGCTCACTGCTGAACGGCTTCTCGATTAAGCCGTGTTCTTTTGGTGAACGCATCCTTGATGACAGGAGGAGTGGATCGTCCGATTTGGGTGTGCGTGTATCCGCCGAACTCTGCGACTTGTCATCGTCCCGCAACGGTGATGCGATTTCGTCCGCCGTCGAAAACAGCAAGGATGGGCAGCATTACAGGCACGGACAGACGGTAGAACCTAGACCCGAGCGAGCTGCCCGACAAAATGAACGACGGCCGTGATCATTGAGCAGCCAGCGCTTCTCTCACGGCCCAGCCGATGAATCGTCCGAGGATTTGGCTGTCAAACGCGAACGACATGCACAACAGCGAGGTGCGGGCTGATCGTCGGGCCCCGACGGCGATCCTCGGCACAATACCCGCAGGCCGATTGAGTTGCCGCGAAATGAACGGAATTGCGCCGTGCGCGCTCGCCCCGTGCCCGTGCGTGCGGGATGCACACGGAGCGTCATCGCCTGCGTAGCGGCAAGACACGTCGCACCTCGCCGCGATCGTGCCGGGACCTTGGCGATCGACCGTCTTATCTTATCGTGCCGGGCAACCGCCCAAGATGACCAGCCGGCGCACGCCACCGCGGCGACCGGCTGGCCAAAGTCACCCTGGGCACTTTCCACCATGCTTCGCCTGGCCGGCCAAATGCGCGCGGTTGAGGTTCACTGCACAACCTCACGCTCACACGGCATACGTTTCATCACGATCGCCAGGTGTGACGCGGAGAGCCCGACCGGGTAATGGAAAAGTCGGTTCGCGCCGTGAATTCCGTGTAACCCGCATCGTGAAGCTCCGGGTGCCGCACTCTGCGGTACGGGTGCCGCATCAGGTAGCATCGCGGCGCCCACTTCGTTCATCAGAAGTCGCTTGTCGGCAAGGTATTACAACGACCGGGTGCCGCGGGTGCCGCGGGTGCCGCATTCGATGACATCTTCATAATCATAATTCGGGGCCTGGTTCAAAAGCTGGGAACATCGCTTTAGGAGGGCCGCGACCGAAGCGGGTGATCGGAATGGGGAGATCGGCGGCAAGTGCGCCGGCGACCCCTGCCCAAAAATTAACAACGCGCTCCAACAGGCTCTCATTTTCGCTTGCATAAAGCGCCCACACGAAATAACCCCGAGAACCGGCCTGTCGACCAACAGACGCTGCCGGCAGCCGTGTTGGACGCAAACCCGGTCTACGCCGTTCCGCGAAAACGGTCGTTTTGGCACCAGGCCCGAACGTCAGGGGCTATCGATCCGACCGCCGGCGGCGCCGAAGCATCGAATTCCGCACCCGATCAGCACGACGTGGGTCAGGGGCCCTGACCTTAGACCTACCCGCGCCGTCCGATCATCCGGCCGAAAGAGCACGCCAGTCCGAATCAAGGATCGAGAACAGGTCGGCATCTCGCCACTGTCCGTCGCACCAGAATTTGCATCGAGCGAGCCCCTCATGCCGGTAACCGCATTTCTCGTAGACGCGCCGCATCGCGGGGTTCATTGTATGGCCCTCGATGCGATGGAGGTTGAGCGTATTGAAGGCAAATCTCATGCGCACGGCGACCGCATCCGAGGCGTAGCCGCGGCCCCAGGCCGACCGCTCGCCGATCACGAGCCCACCCGTCGCCCAGCGATGGCGCCAGTTGATTCCGTGCAGACCGATAAACCCGATGTGGCGCTCGTGCTCGTCGAGGATCGCCCACACGAGATCATTGTCGCGCTTGCTCTCGATCTGGTCGAAGAACGCGTCTTCCTGGCGGCGGGTGATCCCCATGTTGATCTTGAGTGTCGCGGTGACCTCGGGGTCGTTGAACCATGCCAGCGCGTTTTCGAGGTGGAGCGTCCGGTCGGGCGGGACAAGCCGAACGCGCTGGCCTTTCAGTCCGACAATCTGCACGTTCGGCCTCCGGAACAGGTTGAAAATGGCCTTACTGGCCGGGGTATTGACCGCTCGCTTTGAGGGCGGCCGTGAGAGCGCGCATCCGCGATCGATACTGGCCCGGCGGCTCGAAGGGTAGCGGGATCGCACTCGCTGCTTTCGAGACGGCCGCGACCTCGGCGGCTTCACCCGGCAAGCCGTTGTCGCCGTACGTGCTGATCGTCTCGTCGGTATAGCGCGCCTTGATCGCCAGCAGCGAGAAGTTCTTGCCGTTGATAAACAAATAAGCGAGGGTACGCTCGTAGGGGTCGAGCATCGCCGCACGGAGCAATTCGACGTCGGTTGCCGCCGCGAACGCGCCTTGTGCAAAGGCCTTGGCCTCAGGGCCGAACGGCTGGTCGTAGGGAAGGTTGTGCTCGAGCCGGCGAATCTCGGGGGTGTCGATGCCCAGAATCCGGATGATCTCGGTGTCGTCTTTGTTCCAGCGAATGACCACACCGTCGCCGTCTTCGACGGTGATCATGGCCGGGTCGACCTTGATGCGCTGGCCGTGTTGCCGCGTCTGAGGTTGGGGAGCCGGCCGCTCTGCCTTGGCTTGCGGCTCCTGGGCACGCGGGGCAGGGGAGTGCACAAGCGCAATCGCGATCACGCCCATCGTCGCGGTCATCCAGCCGAACGTTCGGAAGACACACTGCATACGATTCTCGATGCGACTCATCGTGCGACCTCGATTTTGAGAAAAGACACACGCCGGCCGCGGAGAGTTCGGCCTGGCCCGATCACTGGTGAGAAATCACAGGTGCGACTTGATGTGCGCCATTCCCTGACGGCAGAGCGCCATCGGGTCCGGGAAAAGATCGCGCCACACCTTGGTCGCGGCGGCCAGGGCGGGCAGTGCCCGGCCGAAGGCCTCGATCGTGAGGTAGCCATGATAGCCGCTGTGCTGTAGCGCGCTAAAGAACTCTTGCCACTGGACTTGGCCGGTCCCGGGAATTCCGCGGTCGTTCTCCGAAACGTGCACGTGGATCGCTTCGCCGGCACACGCCGCGATCGCGTGCGCCTGGCTCTTCTCTTCGATGTGGGCGTGGAAACTGTCGTACATCATCTTGCAAAAGGGGTCATTCACCGCCTTGACGAACCGGACGGTCTGCGCCGCCGTGGTCAGGAAGTAAATCTCGAACCGGTTCAAGTATTCCACGGCCAGCTTGATGCCGCGGGCCTGCGCTTTCTCGGCGGCGCGCTGGAGGGTTTCGACGCCGTACTTGAATTCGTCGTCGGTCGGCCCTTGGCCCGAAAATACTCCGATGGCGGAGTGGATCGGGCCGCAGAGGATCTCGCAGCCGAAGGCCTGCCCGCACTCCATCACGCGGTCGAGGTGGGCGACCGCCGCGGCGCGGACCTTGGCGTCGGGCGAGATCGGATTGGCCTCGGGCCCCATCACGGTCACGGCCGTGGCGCTCAGGCCCAGCCCCTTCAACCGCTTGCCGAGGCGCTCGAAAGGGGCCAGGTCGGCCGTGTCGAAGATCGGCACCTCGACCGCGTCGAAGCCCAGTCCCTTCAACTGTTCCAGGACCGCGTCGTGCTCGTGGGTGACGTGCGTGGTCCATAAGAGGAGGTTCATGCCGGTTTTCATCGTTGGTTTCCTCGCTGCTCCGATCATGGCCGCGAAAAGTCGTCACGGTAGAAAAGTGAAATCAGATAGAGCCCGGTGCACGCCCAAACCAGGCCCAGGATCAAGCCGAATGTCTCTTGCCACGACCGGCGGATTCGCCGCCTGCGCGATCGCCTGAAGTACCCGCCCGCCAGAAGCGTCAGCGTGACGTACAGGGCCATCGGTGGCGTCCCGAAGAAGTAACACACGGCGCTCGTATTGTTGCTCTGCGCCCCGGCGGCAACGCGATACACGACCGGCGGCCAGAGCAGCCACGTCGCTGTGCCCTGCACGAACCAGAGGAATCGGCCCGCTCCCCAGGCCCGCTTCCGTGCGGTCCAGAGCAACACGGGCGGGCCGACCAGCGCGAGACCGCCGAGTAAATACACCAGTCCGACGACCGGCGCGCCCAGATCAGGACCGACTGCGCCACCGCCCGATCGGTTCAGCCCCGCGAAGAGACCCAGGCCCACGGCGATGCCCGCGACGAGCAGCATCCCCGTCGCGATATGAAATCGCGGCTCGCCGCCAGGTGATAGGCCTGCTGTATTCTCCAAGTCGCCTGCTCCTTACACGGGCACGACCGACTCCCACTTGTTGTGCTCGGCCGAGTCGAGCACGGCGTCGCAGACGGCCTGCGTCGCCAGGGCGTCGCGAAACGTCGGCGCGGTCGGCTGGCCCTTGGCCAGGTTTTCGAGGAAGTCGGCCACCTGGTGCACGAACGTGTGCTCGTAGCCGATTTGCAAGCCCGGACACCCACCAGTGCTTCATGTAGGGCATGTCGCCGTCGGTGACGTGCACGTTGTGCCAGCCGCGAACCAGCGAATCGTCGCGGTGGTCGAAGTAATTGCAGCCGGTGCAGGTCGTGCAGGTCCCACTTGAGCGACGCCTTCTCGCCGTTGACCTCGAAGGTGTAAAGCGCCTTGTGCCCGCGGGCGTACCGCGTCGACTCGAAGAGGCCGAGCGAGCCGTTGTCGAACCGGCACAGGAACGCGCAGGCGTCGTCGATGCCGACCGGCTCGACCTTCCCGGTCAAGTTATGCTTGCGCTCCTTGACGAATGTCTCGGTCATGGCAGACACCGAACTGATCGAGCCGTTGAGCCAGAGTGCGGTGTCGATGCAATGAGCGAGCAGGTCGCCGGTGACGCCCGAGCCGGCGGCGGCGACGTCGAGCCGCCACAGGCCCGTGCCCCCCTGGGGCAGGTCGGCCGAGATCGTCCAGTCCTGAAGGAAATTGGCGCGGTAGTGAAAGATCTTGCCCAGCCGGCCCTCGTCGATCAATTGCTTGGCCAGGGTCACGGCCGGCACGCGGCGGTAGTTGTACCAGACGGTGTTCGGCACGCCGGCCTTCTCGACCGCGTCGACCATCGTCTGCCCTTCGACCAGGTTCATCGACAGCGGCTTTTCGCACAGGACCATCTTGCCCGCGGCAGCGGCCGCCATGGCGATCTCGGCGTGGGTATTGTTAGGCGTGCAGATGTCGATCGCGTCGATATCTTTGCGCTCGACCAGTTTTCGCCAGTCGGTCTCGATCGACTCGTAGCCCCACTGCTCGGCAAACTGCCTTGGCCCCCTCGGCCGTCCGCCCGCAGACGGCCTTCAAGATCGGGCGGTACGGGCACGTCGAAGAAGTCGTTGACCCGCTTGTAGGCGTTGGAATGGGTGCGGCCCATGAAGCCGTAGCCGACGAGGCCGATGTTAAGTGGTTTCTTGAGCTGGACTCCATGGTATTTCGTGGCCGATGTTGTTACTCGCTCCACCCATGTGCGTCGCGCACGGCGATCATGGCCGCGCAGGATGTCGTTCCAGGTCGCGGGCTTCATCATGACGTCGTTGGGGAACATGCAGCCGTCCCAGCAGATGTGGCGGAGCTTCTTGGTGAGCTTGCCGTTCTCGTCGCGGAGCCAGAAGCCGGCGTGATGGGGGATGTCGAGCTTGCCGTCTGGGGTCGTCGGCCAGGCAGTGGCGGCCGGTGTGGTCGTGCGTGCCCGAGCCGAAGACGGTGGCGTCGTTCTGGGCGACGTGGAAGTCGATCGTCCAGGGCCGCAGCGCTGCCGTCAGCGTCTTGAGGGCCGCGTCGAGGGTCGCGCGGTCCTTCCAGTCGAAGTCCTTGGGCAAGATCCGGTCCTCGGGAGCATTTTCGCCCAGCGTGTAAAGCAGCGTGTGCGCCATGTCGGCCTGGAAGCCGACGGTCTCGGGCTCGCCGACTCGCTCGAGCAGGTCGACCATCGTGCCGCCAGGAGTGCATGCCGCCCCAGCAGATCTCGCCCTCGGCGGCCAGCCGCTCGCCGTGATCGCGGGCGATCGGCGGCGGCCCGCTTGAAGGTCTCGGCGATCTTCTTCTGATTGCCTTCGGGGTCCTTGGCCCAGTCGGCGGGCGATGCGGCCGAGTCGATGCGGACGATTCCGTAAGGACGAACGCCCAGCTCGCGCAGCTTCTTGGCGATCCGGCACGCCTTGCGGACGGCCGGTCAAGAAGTTGCCGCGCTGGCGCTCGTCGCCCATCGCCGATCCGTCGAACCAGACCGGCGCGACCACCGAGCCGACGACAAACCCCTTGGCGGCGATCTTGGCGGCAACCGCCTTCAAGTCTTCGTCGCTGATGTCGATATTGATATGCGGATCGTAGAGAAAAATGTCGACGCCGTCGAACTTGACGCCGTCGACCTCGGCCGCGGCGGTGAGGTCCAGCATGGTGTCGAGATCGATCGACGGCTCGGCGCCCGGGCTCCCTTTGCCGACCAGTCCCGGCCACATCGCGTTGTGCAGTTTCGGATAATTGAATGTGTTGGCGGCAGCCATGATGAATCCTTCTCCAGGAGGTCGGGGGGCGATCACTCGCCCGCCCAGAACGGTGATTCCTTCGCCTTGGTCGGCCCCGCGCCGATTCGCTCTTGGGGCCGAGCCCGAGGAGCACGCTGCGCACCAGCTCTTCCACTCGGTGCGGCTGGATCAGGCCGACGAGCCCGATTTCCGGCTCGATGACGGCGCCGCCGGCAACGAAGTACACGTCTCCCTGGCCGCCGGCTTGTTCGATGCAGAGGGTGTCGTCAAACATCTCGCCGGTCACCGAAGCGATCGACAGCGGCTCGTTCCACGCTGTCTCGGTGGCGATCAAGGCCCTGTCGCCCGTCAGGGCGTAGAACGTGTGGGCCAGCCGCCAGCGAGCTTCACGGAAGTGCATCCACCGGCCCACCATGCCGATCGCGATCACCGAGCCGAGCGCCGCCGGCGCAAACCCGGCGTAGAACAGCATCTCATGCGGGCGGAGCGCGACCAGACCATAGATGCCGAAGAGCACCATGAGGGCAAATCCGCTGAGCCCGCACAAGACCGCCGTGAACACCGCCGGAAAAACGGCGACAGTCGGCGGCGGCGGCAACAGGCGCGCTGCGACCAGAGCACGGCTTCGTCAGAGTCGAGCTCGGCCTTGAGCCGTGCGAACTGCTCGAGGTCGAGTTCCGCGTCCGATTTGCCGTACCACGGATCGTCAAAGTCGTCCCGCTGGTTCCACTGCGATTGGGTTGCCATCAGGCCCCTCCGGAAATACGCTGGCCGATCACGCGGTCCACCCAGCCCGGCAGCTCGGCCAGGCACGCGACGGTCCCGAATGACTGGGCTTGCTGCAAGAGCGCCACGATGTCGTCCGGCTCGAGCATGGGCAGGCACATGCTCCGGTTGATTGGCTCGTAGCTGCCGTCATCGCGGCGCTTCCAGAATGAGCAAGAGAAGTGCTCATTGTCGAACCGCCAGACCTCGGGCACGCGCATTCTGCCCCATGCCTGAATTGCCAGATCGGCCGCGTGGCTGACCTCGACTTCGATCGCCAGGTCGGGCGGAGGGTCTGAGCTGAAGTCGTAGTTCAGGCCCCCGCGCATGCGCTCGGCGTTGCGCCCAGGTGAAACGTTCGGTCACCCTCCAGTCCCGCGTCCTCCTCGCGGCGGCGATACGTCGCCTCACCCCCCGGCTCGCAAGGGATGCCCAACCGCGTGGCGATACCCATCACCAGATGCCCCAGGCAATCCGCCAACCACTCGTGACGGCGAGATTTTCCCATGAAAAGTAAGCTCCCGTCACAGTAAATGAGCCGGACGCCGGGCTGCTCGACGAGGGCATCGCTGATCGCCTGATAGGCATCCCACGAGATGTGCTGCAGCCCGAATCGCTGTTCGGATCCCTCGGTTTCTGCAGCAGGCGGGGAGGCGAGCGTCGTTGACATGGTGTTACCTCACTTGCCGAGCTTGTTGTGGTCGCCCACCTTGGGCAGATCGGCGTGTGTATCAGGCGCGAAGTAGCGCAGGCTGACAAACGGCTCGGCGCCGGTATTGTGGAACAGCACGCCCTCGGCAGCCCGCTTGGCCGCCACGAAAACTTCGTCGTGCGTCGTCTCGCCGAACCGGATGAAATTCGGGCTGTCGACCGCCAGCTTGCCGATCTGTCCGCTTCCCTGAACCACGACGAGCCCGTAGGCCCCGGGGTCTTTGAGCGTGACCGACCGGCCCGGCGCGACCGTCAGCTCGCAGGCGCTGAAGAGCTGTTTGCCGTCGACGGTGCCGTAGACAATCCACTTGTCCACGTAACCCGCTTCGGCGCCGCCCGAGCGCACGATCGGCTCGAGATAGTTGTGCTTCTTGAACTCGGGGTCGACGTTCTTTTCCCAGTCGAGCTGCTCGACCAGGTAGTTGATGTCGTGGTGATGGGCCTCGGGAACGTCCTTGACGAGCAACTCCCAGGGTACGCGGCGGCCTTCGACCATCGATTGGTACATGCCGAAGACGTCGGACCCCCACTGGGGCTCGTAGGTTACCAGTGAGCCCGGTGCGTGCAAGACGCAGGGAGGGACCAGCCAGCCGGTGCCCGGCTTGAGCCGATACGCCTTGGAGAGGTCGAGAATCCCGTTGTCGCCCTGGTTCCAGCGCTCGAGACAGCGATGGATGTCGCTCTTGGTTGTGCCCGGCTCGAGTCCGAAGAAGGTGTACGGGAAATTGTTGCCGGTCCAGTTGAGCTGGGGTGGGAAGTAGTAGCTCTCGGGCTTGCCTTCGCGGCCGAGCTTGGCGGCCTGCGCCTGGTTTTGGTGCATGTGGTGGGGGATTGGCCCGAGATTATCGAAGAATTTGCTGTAGACCGGCCAGCGCTTGTATGTGTTCCACAGCTTGGCACCGATGATCTCGGTCCCGAAGGCGTCGATGGCGTCTTTGAGCGTGAACCGATCGCCGTTGGAGACGACGTAGCTCAGGCCCTCGTCGGGGGGCGCCCCTCGTTGGCGGCCGGGGTCGTCGAGGCGAACCAGCGCTCGTCGATCCCGCCCCGGTGCGTGCCCAGCGCGTAGAGGTCTTCGCGCGCCAGCTTGAGCCGTCCGCCCGGCATCAAGAACGACCGCGGCACCCAGGTTGGGGCCAGCCTCAAGATCCCTTCACCGGCATCGAGTGCCGCGCGCACTCGCGCAGCCGAGTTTTGCCCGCTCATCCGTTTCCCTCTCGTGATTGAAGCCTCGCCAGACGGGCCGGCTGATTCACCCGGCGTACCTTGGCCTGAGGCCGGCGGCCTCATGTTGCCCGGCAGATGCCGCCCTGCCGCGCCCGTCATCGACCAGTGACGTTTTAAAACCCCCGTCCGCGCGACGCAAGCCTCTCGTCCATCTCAGATTCGAGTCGCGGCGCCACCGGCTACCATTTTGGCCGAGGCCGCCGGTCCGCGAAAGCCCTAGAGGTAGAGGAGTGGGCCTGCGCGGCGCAGCCACGGCGGAAACCGCCTTCCGCCAAGTTGAGCTTTTGCTATAGTGGCCCGGCCCGAGGAGCGGGCTACCGCACACCCTGCAGGGATGGCGTCGTGAAGCACAACAAGCTCGATTTCGCCCACGATCGGTCTCGCGCCGGCCCGCGCCGGGTCCGCCCGCAGCTCAGCGTGGTCGTGCCACTGTACGACGAGGCCGAAAACATCCCCGCGCTGTGGGAGCGGCTCCAGTCGGCGCTCGAAACAATGCCTTCGACCTATGAGGTGCTGTTCGTCGACGACGGCAGTCGCGACGCCACGGCCGAAATGCTCGACGAGCTCCACGCGCGGCACCATCAGGTCGTCGTGGTTCGCCTGAGCCGCAACTTCGGTCATCAGGCCGCGATCTCGGCGGGACTTGAGCATGCCCGCGGCCGCGCGGTCGTGGTCATGGACGGCGACTTGCAAGACCCGCCCGAGCTGATTCCCGACCTCGTGCGTCTGTGGCGCGAGGGCAACGACGTCGTGTATGCCGTCCGCCGTCGCCGCGGCGAGGGACCGGCCAAGAGGCTGGCTTATCGCGCCTTTTATCGAATCTTGAACTTCGTGAGCGAGATCGAGATCGCCCTCGATGCCGGCGACTTCTGTCTCATGGACCGGCGAGTCGTCGGTGCGCTCAACCGGCTGCCGGAAAAATGCCGGTTCGTACGCGGCCTGCGCAGTTTTCTCGGCTTCCGCCAGGCGGGCCTGGCTTATGACCGGCCGGTGCGCGAAGCCGGCCGGCCCAAGTACACCCTGCGCAAGCTTTCAGCCCTGGCGATCGACGGACTCGTCAGCTTCAGCGGCTATCCACTGCGGCTGGTCACCTACCTGGGCGCCGGCTCGGGGGCGCTGGCGCTGGCGCTGGCGGCCTGGGCCATAAACGACGCCATCCGCCACCATTCGGCCCCGCGCGGTTGGGCGTCGACAGTGGTCGTCGTCCTGTTCATGGGCGCGATCCAGCTCTTCTGCCTGGGGATCATCGGCGAATACATTCGCCTGATCTTCCTTGAGAGCAAGAAGCGGCCAACCTATGTCGTCGACGAGCTGAAACGACGCGCCGCCGCCGCGCCCGATGCTGCTCAGCGCACCCAAACGCCTACGACGCGTCGCGGAAGTAGTCGATGACCCCTTGCAAGATCTGATCGAGCGATTTGGTCGGCCGATAGCCGATCAGTCTCGCGGCTCTTACCGATGTCGGGAACCCTGCGCGGCATGTCCTCGAATCCCTCGCCGTAGGCTTGCTCGTACGGAACGCACAGGATCTCCGAAGCAGACCCGGTCAGGGCCTTCACGCGCTCGGCGAGCTCGGCGATCGTGACCTCCTCGCTCGAGCCGATGTTGAACACCTCGCCGACCGCGCCGGGATGGTCCATGAGGGCCAGCAAGCGCGCTCGACCACGTCGCTCACGTCGGCGAAACAGCGCGACTGCCGGCCGTCGCCATGGATCGTGATCGGGCGGCCGGTCAGCGCCTGCTTGACGAACGTGGGCACGACCATGCCGTATTGACCGGTCTGTCGCGGGCCGACCGTGTTGAACAAGCGCACGATCACGGTCGGCAGCTTGCGCTCGCGCCAGTAGGCCAGCGCCAGGAACTCGTCGATCGCCTTCGAGCATGCGTAGCTCCAGCGCCCCTTCGACGTCGGCCCGAGCACGAGGTTGCCGTCTTCGCGAAACGGCACCTGGTTGGAGAGTCCGTAGACCTCCGACGTCGACGCGATCAGGACCTTCTTTTTCTTCTTGTTCGCCGCGGCCAGCACGACCTCGGTGCCGTGGACATTGGTTTCGATGGTGCGGACCGGGCTGTCGACGATCAAGCCGCACCCCGACGGCCGCCGCCAGATGAAACACCACGTCGCACTGGTCGACCAGCTCGGCGACGGTCGGCGCATGGTGCACGCTCTCGATCGTATAGTGGAACCGCGGATCGCCCGCGCAGATGGCGGATGTTGTCGATGCTGCCGGTCGAGAGGTCGTCGAGGACGAACACCTCGTCGCCGCGGCCGACGTAGGCGTCGGCCAGATGCGACCCGATAAAACCCGCGCCGCCGGTGATCAAAACGCGCATGAAACCATCATTCCTCGGGTGGCGAGCAACCAGCAAACGATTATACAGTACAATTGAGATGGGCGGTTGGCACCCGTGAATGATGATGAGGTGGTTTCCATGCTCGAGGGCCCGCTGGTCTTTGTCGACATCGACACCCAGCGCGACTTTCTGGAGCTGACCGGCGCGCTTTACGTGCCCGGCTCGGCGGAGATCGTCCCCAAGCCTAGCGCGATTGACCCGGTTCGCCCTGCGCCATCACGTGCCGATTGTCGCCACGGCCTGCGCCCACCGGGCCGACGATCCCGAGCTCAAGCGCTTTCCGCCCCATTGCATGGCCGGCACGGCGGGCACAGAGCGGATCGCCGCGACCGCAGTGCCGGGCTCGCTCGTGCTTTCGGTCGAACGAACGACTTCCAGACGAATTACCACCGCACTTGACCCTGCAAAAATCGCGAGCTCGACGTTTTCAGTCGCCCGGACGCCTCCGATCTTGATCGCACGCTACAACCGCGACCACGCCGATCTTCGTCGTCTACGGCGTAGCGACCGATTATTGCGTGCCGCGCGGCCGTCGAGGGCCTTCTGGCTCGCCGCTGCCGCGTCGCGGTCGTGACCGACGCCATCCGGGCGATCGACGCCGGCGCGGAAGCCGAACTCTTGACCGAATGGGCCCGTTTGGGCGCACTGCTCACGCTCACCGACGTGGTCTGCCGCGAGCGCCATCTGATGCTGGGGTTAACCTGGGTCATGCCGCGGGATAGAATAACTCTTAGAGGTATTGGGCACATGCACGACAGATACCGCAATCGGTATCGTCTAGCGGCGGCGTCGGACCGAGTGCGCCAGCAGATTGCGCTCGAGGCGGCCCGGCGTCTTTACGGACGCTGGTTCCCCAGGGAGAAGAGCCTCCGCGGGACTGGCTCGACGCGGCGAGCCCAGAGCGATCTGTACGTGGCCAAGCGCAAGGCCGCGGCCGTGCTCGGCCACCGCATCCGGCCCGGCGATTTACCTTCCGACGCCGAGGTCCGCGAGCAACTGATCGCGCTTGACGGGACGCCGACGGCGAGTTGCCGGCTCCGCCCGACGCCGACTGCCGGAACTCGAGCCCGAGCGCCTGCCCGCTTTCGTTCGCCGATCATCTCGATCGGTTCGCCATTTACAAGATGCGGCTGCTGCCGCTCGAATCGGTCAAGCAAAACCCCAAGTACCACCCCGAGGGCGACGCGCTTTATCACAGCCTGCAGGTGTTTCACCTGGCGCGCGAGGCCCGCCCGTACGATGAAGAGTTTCTGCTGGCCGCCCTGTTGCACGACGTCGGCAAGGCGATCGATCCGCAGGATCACGTCAAGGCCGGCGTCGAGGCCCTGCGCGGCGCCGTCACCGAGCGCACCCTCTGGCTGATCGAGCATCACATGGACTTGCTCGCCGGCCGCGACCGATCGTTGCCCGCAGCGCTCAAGCGCGAAATCGAGTCGTCGGAGTTTTACGATGACCTGATCCTACTCCGCGAAGTCGACGACGCCGGACGAATTCCCGGCGAGCAAGTCGACACGCTCGACGAGGTGCTCGACTACCTCAAAGGGCTCGAGACCGAGCGCTATCTCGATTAGCTCGGGTTGTGCGCGAATATCCTGACCCCGCACCGTGGCCGACGTGGTTGTGCGCGGGTCTACTGACCCCGCACCGTGGCCGACGCGGTTGTGCGCGAGTCTCCTGACCCCGCACAGGGGGCCGACCGTAAGGTCTCCCGAGCCGCCACCTCTCGCCTTCGATCAGGCCAGCAGCTTCGGGGCCCTCGTGAAGGTGTCGAACCAAGTGAGCTTCCCCGCGAGAGCGTCGAGCTGGATCGGCGTGAGATTGGCAAGAGGCGGCCGGACCGGTCCGCAATCGACTCCGACCAAGCTCATGACCGCCTTCGATGCCGCCATGAAGCCAAATTCCGCGAGGGTCTTGACCATCTCGGCAGCTTCGAGCTGAGCCGCCCGCGCGGCCGGAAGGTCACCCGAGTCGAAGGCCCGGATCATGCGCAGATAATGGCGTGCGGCGAAGTTGTAGGTGCTCCCGACTGCGCCGCTGACACCGAGGCATAAGCCGGCCAGCAAGGCTTCATCGCAGCCGAAGAGGACGTCAAAGGCCCCCTTTTCAACCGCGACGCAGCTCTGAAGCTCGACCAAGTCGTCGGGCGAGAACTTCAAGCCGCGCAGGTTGGGAATCCGCTGCCGGGCCTCGCGCAGAAACTCCGATGGCGGCACACGAACGCCGGTCATGGCCGGAATGTGGTAATAGTACACAGGCAGCGGCTCGGCCTGTGCGGCGATCGGCAGGCAAAACTCGATGAGGTCGTCGACCGTTGCCGGTTTGAAGTAACTGGGCGCCATGATCGCGATCGCGGCGGCGCCCGCCTGACGTGCGTGCGCCGCCAGGGCGACGGCGTCGGCCTGGCAATTGTGCCCCACATGCACCGCCACCCGCATCGAATCGCCCGCGACGTCGAGCCAGCGCTCGCACAGAGCCTTGCGCTCGTCGACCTTCAGCGACGCAAACTCGCCAGTTGTTCCCGCCACGAAAACGCTGCGCAGGCCCGATTCCTTGAACAGCTCGGCCTGTTCCTGGACCACTGCCAGGTTAAGCCGGCCGTCGTGATGAAACGGCGTATGGCACGCGGGAATCAGTCCGGTCAATATATCAGGCATCGGCGCAACTCCGGCTCGGGCGGCCCGGAACGAACCACCGCGCGAGCCGGGCGGGGGATCGACGGCTGATACGCAACGCGGCGAATCGTACGGAACCAGTCTACTAGCCGGCGCAGCCGCACGCAAACGCTGGCGCGACCGTTGCAGTGCCGCTTAGACGCGCTTACGATCGGGTGTAGGTCGGGCTTTTGCCTGACGGTTTGGGCTTGCCGCATCGAGTCGGAGACATCGATGAGCGGGTTTCTCGTTGTCCGACAGGCGCTGACTCTAGCGGTGAGCTGCACAGTCATGCTGGCGATTGCCGTTCCTTTTGGGGCGATGGCCGCCGGCGACTCGGAATGGGTCGAACTCATCGGCGAGCACGGCTTCGACGCCTGGCGCAAGCCGACAGGCGACTGGCTCATTGCGGCCGATGCCGCGCTCGACCCCGCCAACCCGAAGCGGCTCATCCCCGATCTCGGTTCGCGCGTAGTCATTAACGGCAAGACCGGCAGGACCAGGAACCTCGTGACCAGCGAGAGCTTCGGCGATGTCGAGGCCCACGTCGAATTCCTCATTCCGAAGGGCTCGAATTCGGGCGTCAAGTTCAACGGCCTTTACGAGATTCAGATCTTCGACAGCTTCGGCGTGGCCAAGCCCACGGCCAGCCATTGCGGCGGCATCTACCCCAGGGCCGACCTCTTGCCCCGTTACCATTACCTCGACGGCGGCGTGCCGCCCCGCGTCAATGCAGCCCGCCCCGCCGGCGAGTGGCAAACGCTCGAGGTGATCTTTCGCGCACCTCGGTTTGACCCTGCCGGCAAGAAAACCGGGAACGCACGCTTTGAAAAGGTCGTATTGAATGACCGCGTGATTCACCAAGACGTCGAGCTCAAAACGCCGACCGGCCACGCTTGGCGCTTCAAGGAGGTCGCGCACGGCCCGATCTTGTTGCAGGGCGACCACGGCCCCGTTGCCTTCCGCAACATCCGCTTGAAAAAACTCGAATGAGTGGAGACGGCTTGGACGGAACGGCGACGCCGAAGGTCCGCTCGGAATTGACGATACGGACTTCACGAAAATCAGCGCGCCTTCGGCGATGGAATTTCGATTAGCTTAATAGTAGCGATTTGCAAACGAGTCGTGTCTTTGCGCCGAACGTCGCTCAAAACCTACCTGCAGGGGTGGTTTTGCTCGACGGCTGCTAATGTTAATCTAACCTTGATTGTTGGGACCGGCGATCCGCCTCCTCTTCCTCTAAATCATCAGCGAAACGGGCGCTTGTAAATCACAGTCCGTTTCCGGATCGGACGCGGGTGTAACGGAACAGATTCGCGGTCCTGGCCTTGCGCAATGGATTGTGCAGCTTTTGGAGATGGTGCAACATGCGCAAGCGACGCCGTCGCAATCTTCGCCCGCTTTGGGACACGCTTGACGATCGCTGCCTGCCTTCGGGATACACGCCGGCCCAGATCACGTCGGCCTATGGACTCAGTGGCATCACGTTCACGTCGTCGTCGGGAACGAAGGTCGCCGGCGACGGTTCGGGACAGACGATCGCCTTGATCGAGATGTACAGCGATCCCAACATTCAAGCCTCGCTGAACGCGTTTGATGCGGAGTACGACTTGCCGAATATCACTCTCAACGTGATCAACCAGGCCGGGTCGCAAACCAACATCGACTGGGCCGAGGAAGAGTCGCTCGACGTTGAGTAGGCCCACGCCATGGCTCCCGGCGCGGCGATCGACGTCATCGAGGCCGCGCCCGGAAATACCAATTCGCAGATCCTCGCCAACTTGATCACGGCCGTGCAGACGGCGAATACGACCCCGGGAGTCACGGTTGTATCGATGAGCTGGGGATTGAACGAGTTCAGCAACGAGACCTCCTACGATTCGTACTTCACGACACCGGGCATCACCTACATTGCCTCGAGCGGCGACAGCGGCGTTGTCGAGTGGCCGTCAGTCTCGCCGAATGTCCTCGCGGTTGGAGGCACGCTCGCTTTACCTGAGCTAGCTCGGGAGCTTATCAATCGGAGAGCGGCTGGATCGACTCCGGCGGCGGCATCTCTCAGTACGAGACCGAGCCGAGCCTATCAAGACTACGGTCCAGTCAACGGGCTACCGGAGCACGCCCGACGTCTCGTTCGATGCCGACCCGAATACCGGCGTTTCCGTCTACGTCGTCTCGCCGAACAGCAACTCGGGCCAGGGACAGTGGGAAGTGTTCGGCGGCACGAGCGTCGGCGCCCCGTCCTGGGCCGGAATCATCGCCATCATCGATCAGGGCCGCGCACTGGCCGGCCAGGGTAGCCTGAGCACCTCGCAGACCTTGTCGACGCTCTATTCAGCCCCGTCGACCGCTTTCAACAAAGTCGCCGAGACAACCTCTCAGGGCGGCTTCGGCGGGTTTGGCGGTTTCGGCGGTTTCGGCGGCGGTGGCCGGGCGGCAGCACCAACACCGCGATCAATACAGCCGACCTATAACACACAGACCGGCCTCGGAACGCCCAACGGCATCGCACTCATCCAAGCGTTTGTGCCGACCGCAACGACTCAAGCCACGCCACTCCGACGCCAACGCCTGCTCCGACGCCGACTCCCACACCCACTCCGACCCCGACGCCGACACCAACACCAACGCCCACCCCGACTCCAACTCCGACGCCGACCCCCACGCCAACTCCGGTCACCCACGCCGCCTCCGTGGTGGCCGGCACCGCCTCTGCCCCCGTGGTGGCCGACGCCAACTCCGACTCCGACACCTACGCCGACGCCAACTCCAACACCAACGCCGACACCGACGCCGACTCCGACACCAGCGCCGACACCAGCGCCCGCTCCGACACCGACTCCGACGCCTACTCCTACGCCGGCACCGAGGCGACATCATGGATTCAGGTTCGTAGGCGGTCGTGCTCGATCGATAGGCCAGAGCACTGGCCGAGAGCAGGCTCGTACGGAATCGCACGAGAAGGACCGCTCCGCTGGCAAAAGCCGCTGACGAGGTCGCGCATGCCGGCTGCCGCGACCTTCCGGCGCACCGGGACGGCCGGCGGCTAACGACACTGCATCGCAAGCACCTGGGCGCACGGATGCGAGATGCGGGCCTGGAAATCTCGGTCTACACCGACGCGCTGCCGCAGCCAAGCTCGGCAGCGCTGGCATCGATGCTACTCGGCCGGCAGACTTCGCCGACACAGGCGGCACAGCGCGCCGAGCGGCTCCTGCGCGTTCAGGAATCGCTCAATAGCGTCGACCCGATCGACCGCGAAGTGCTGGCGCTGCGGCACTTTGAGCAGCTCGACCGCGCCCTTACCGCCGCGGTTCTCGGCATCAGTCAAGAGGCGGCAGCGAAGCGATATTTCCGCGCATTGAAGCGACTCAAAGACGCCCTGGCGACGCTGCCGGGTTGTTGGGAAGGCCTCTGAGCGACGGCCGTTCGACGTCGCGGATTTCAGGTCCTGCCGCCAAGACTGGCACATTCAAGCCCGGTGCGGCCGTCGAACGGGGCCGTTGTGCATCTCGAGAATCCCGGGCACGACCTGGCGAATACACATTCAGGATTGATTCGATCCGGCACTTGCGAACGAAAAGGGTTCCGAAGATGGAAGAGAACTGGGAAACGACGACGAAACAATCACAGGTGATGCGTGAGATCATGATCACACCAAAACAGGGGCTGGGGATGCTGGCCCTGTTCTTGGGCGGACTGATCCTCGGCGGATTGCTGTTTGCCGTGGCTGCGGGGGCGGGAAACGCCGTGGGGGGTTTCCTGACGATCGTGATTGCGGTCGTCAGCTTCGTGGGCCTGTTCGGGCTGTTCACCGTAAGTCCAAATGAGGCGAAGGTGCTCCAGTTCTTCGGCAACTACACGGGCACCGTGCGGGAACCGGGCCTACGGTGGGTAAATCCCTTCTACACCAAGCGGGGCGTTTCGTTGCGGGTGCGAAACTTCGAAAGCGAGCGACTGAAGGTCAACGACCTGGCCGGCAACCCGATCGAAATCGCCGCGGTCGTCGTGTGGCGGGTCGTCGACACGGCCGAGGCTTTGTTCCACGTCGACAACTACGACAACTTCGTGCATGTCCAAAGCGAGTCCGCTCTGCGGAACATGGCGCTGAGCTATCCCTATGATGCGCACGTCGAGGGCGAAGTGGCGCTTCGGAGTCACACGGCCCAGATTGCCGAACACTTGAAGACCGAGATCCAGGAACGGCTGTCGCAAGCGGGTGTCGAAGTGCTCGAGGCGCGGATCAGCCATCTGGCCTACGCTCCCGAGATCGCCCACGCCATGCTGCAACGTCAGCAGGCCAGCGCAGTCATCGCGGCCCGACAAAAAATCGTCGAAGGGGCCGTCGGCATGGTCGAGATGGCCTTGCAGAAGCTCGCACATGAAAACATCGTCGAGCTCGACAACGAAAAAAAGGCGGCGATGGTCAGCAATCTTCTTGTCGTGCTCTGCTCCGAACGCGGGACTCAGCCGGTTGTCAACGTGAGCAGGTCGGCGTGAGCGCGTACCGGTTGACCTCAGCGAGAAAGCGGGTCGGCGGGGAACGCGAGGTCCATCATCAGGAGCTGGAAGTCGAGGCGCGATGCGCAGCGAGTCGAGGTCGGGGTCGATCCGCATGAAGGTCAGCTTTCGGTATCCGGCGGCGACGGCTCGGCGGAGCCATTCAATGGCCCGGTCGGCCTCGGCCCGCCCCTCGGCTAGCCGTCATCCCCGAGCCGGGCTCGGCCGCGAGGCCGGCGAGCAGGGCGTGACCACAGGCCAGGTTGTAGAGGTCCGCGGGTCTTCGCGATGGCAGCCGCTCCAGAATTGCGACGGCCCGGCGCAGAGAGGCAACCGCGAGAGCGGTTCGGCCGGCCTTCTTGTGCATTCCTCCCACGAACCCGAGATTGTTCGCCAGCTCGGTCTGCCATTCCGATGACGTTGGGGTTGGCGTCGGCCAGCTTCTGCATGATCGCGATGGCCCGCTCGAACGCCGCCAGCGCCTCGGCCGTCTTGCCGGTCTGGTTCAGCGCCCAGCCCATGACCTGGTGGGTACTGGACAGGTTGGACTGGAAGTCAGTCACGTTGGGGTTGGCGTCAGCGAGCTTCTGCCGGATCGAAAGCGCCCGCTGATACGCGGCCAGTGCCTCGGCTGGCTTGCCGGCGATCTGCAGCTCGTAGCCGATCATCTGGTGGCTCGAGGCCAGGTCGCTCTGGAACCGGATGATGCCGGGGTTGGCGTCGGCCAGCTTCTGCCGGATCGCCAGCGCCCGTTCGTGACGCATTCAGCGCCTCGGTCGGCTTGCCGGTCTGGTCGAGCAAGCTGCCGATACTGACATAGCCGGTTCCCAGGTCGCTCTGGAACTGCGTGACGTCGGGATGAGCGTCGACCAGTTTCTGCCAGATCGCCAGCGCCCGTTCGAATGACGCCAGCGCCGCGGCCGGCTTGCCGGTGTCCGCAAGCAGTTGACCAATCCGCTGGTGAGCCGAGCCCAGGACGGCCTGGAGCGGATCGCCCTCGCTCAGGTTCGCCAGCAGACCCTCGGCCAGCCGCCGCGTCTCTTCGTACGACGCCAGCGCACCGGACATGTCTCCGGTCCGCTGCTGGAGCCAGCCGATCGCGAGCAGGCTCCGCGCGACATCGGCCTGGGTTGCTGCGTCCGCCACCGCCGCGCTCGGCCAGCTCCCGGCGCACGGCCAGCGCCTTGCGGTGCACGGCCAGCGCCTCGGGCTTCGAGCCGATCTTGTCGGTCAACTCGCCCAGCTCGTCGTAGGCTTTGCCCAACGCCGCACGCGACGCGCGGTCGGTCTGTCCCTCGAGCAGACGCTCGAGCTTGCCGTAGAAGTCGGCCGCCCCGCGCAGCAGCTTGGTCCGCAGCCCCTCGAACGGCTTCTCCTTCAGGAGCAGGTCCTCGCTGACCTCGCCGTGGAACAGCCCGACCGCGTCCATCGCCAGGTTGAACCGCGCCCGCTCGCGCTCGTTGGCCGCCAGCAGGTCGGCGTTGGCGCGTTCTCACGCGCGCGTTGGCGTCGACCAGCGCGTCGTTGGACAGCTTCAACCCGGCGTTGGCCCGGGCCTGCACCGCCAGCACCGACGTCATCCCGGCCAGCGCCACCAGTACGGCCACGGCCGCCGCTGTCACCGCCGTGCGGTTCCGCCGCGCCCACCGCCGCGCTCGGCGCGCGAGCGGCTCACGCCAGGCCGTCACCGGCTCGTCGGCCGTCCACCGCTCGATGTCCTCGGCCAGCGCCCGCGGCGTGGGATAACGGTCCTCGGGATTCAAGGCCATCGCCTTCAGACAGACCGCCTCCAATGCGGGATCGATCGGTGGGATCGATCGCGCGCGGCCGGGCAAAGTCTCCCTTCTGGACGGCGCGCAGCACCGCGCCCACATCGTCATTCTCGAACGGCGGCTTGCC
Organism: uncultured Isosphaeraceae bacterium; assembly: GCA_963830625.1. Lineage (GTDB taxonomy): Bacteria > Planctomycetota > Planctomycetia > Isosphaerales > Isosphaeraceae > CAWHMZ01. Next base: position 215,233 of record CAWHMZ010000013.1, read on the forward strand.
GGTCAGCACGCAGTAGAGGGTCGCACCCAGGCTGTAAACGTCGCTCCGCGGACCGAGGTGCTCGAGGTCGCCAACGGCCTGCTCGGGACTCATGTAGGCCGGCGTCCCCAGCGCACTGCCCGGGAGCGTCTCGGCACTCCCGCTCGATAACGACGGGACCAGCAGTCGCTCCTGCGGACGCCAATCGCGGGCTCGGTCCGTCCCAGCGTCTTGGCCAAACCCCAGTCGACCACCAGCGTCTCGCCGTGATTGCCCACAATGATGTTGCTCGGCTTGAGGTCGCGGTGCAAGAACGCCGCGACTGTGGGCGTAGTCGATCGCATTGCAGACGTCGAGGAACGTCCGCAGCAGCTTCCGCAAGCGCCAGCGACCGCCGGCCGCGGTCGCTGGTCAGACTCTGGTCGGAATGGAACGCAGCGATGGTCTCCTTGAGGCTGTCGCCTCGGATGAACCGCATCGCGTAATAGGGGCGTCCGTCCGGATAGGTTCCCAGGCCGTACACCGGCACGATACCTGGATGTTCCAGGCCGCCGGTGATCTCGGCCTCGAGCAGGAACCGGGCGCGGCTGGTCGGGATCGTCGGCATGTTTGTCGAGGATCTGCTTGAGGGCGACCTCGCGGTTTAGCTCGGCGTCGCGTGCCACGAAGACCGCGCCCAAGCCGCCGCGCGCATGGGGCCGCAGGATCTGGAACCGCTCGCCAAGGGAGGTGGCGGCGCCGACGGAGCGAGTCGTTGTATGGTCGGGATCGCCATTCTGGGTGCGGTCCGACGTGATGTGACCCAACGTGGCGTTGACTTCCAAGTCGTCGACAGCGGCGAGACTCTGGCGAATGGAGTGGCCTACCGCTAGGGATGCCAGGCTTTTCTCCGGGTCGCCGCCATGCTTCTTGACGTGCAGCGCGACGAGGGCCGACGACCGCGGCACGCTGTTCGGAGTCAAGGTCTCCCCGCTCGCCGAGGTGCTCGGCCAGCGGCCGGGCCTTGTCGCGCGACCACGCACGGAAGGCATCGACCAGTTGGTCTCGATCGATCAGATCGTTCTGCAACGCGAGCAAGCCGAAGAGCAGGTTGCGGTCGGCAGCAGCAGCGGCCATCAGTCGATTCTCCCGAAAGTACCGCGAATTTAGTCGAGCGAATTCCTCGCGATGCCGTGCCCTCGCCCCGCCGCGAGTGGTTCAGGTATCTGTAATAGGCACTCTCTCGGCAAACGTCTTGCGCGCGAGCAAAAGGGGAAAAGGGCGTCGGGAACAACCGGCAGATTGTGGCAGTAGATGGCAGGTTTTAGGAACCCCCTCGAGCACCACATCACCGCACCAGAGGCGTACCGCAAGGCGGGTTTCCGGCTGTGGGTCGGGCCAAGATGGCTCGATCGCAAGCCGCGGATCTACGCGACTTTATGCCGGAGAATACCGCATGCGTCGAGCGACATTCCGGCGCAGGCGTCGGGCTGCCCGATCGCCCGCAAAAGACCTGCCAAAAACCGGGAGTATGCCACTTTCTTGCTGATAAGGGCCGGAATCGGCGTCGCCGAATCGCGGTTTGCGGCGATCGTACAGATTGCGCGGATACGCACGCCGGCAACGACGCGTCGGCTCATAGCGGGCTTGGCGATTGCACCGCGCTCCCGGCGATGCACCTATCCACTGCCCTTCTGCTGCGGTCGCGCCCATTTGCTCGCGATAGCGCGCTGCTGACCTTGAAACCGTGTCGCGACGCCATCGCCCACGGCTCGGGGGAGCTTCACCCTCCCGCTACGTGGTGCGAACCTCGGAACCAGGTCGCAGAGCTGTCGCTGTTTGGTAACAAACCGGAACCTTCGCGGGCGCATGTGGCTCGTTGGGTGCGCGGCCATGACTTGTGGCAATCGACGGGCTTTCTGCGCATTTTCGGCCGATTTCGGAACGCAAATCTGCCATACGCCCCACGGTCGCTCTTCAACTCACACGATGGACCGGACGACGCCGCCATCCACCCGGAGCGCCGCCCCGTTCGTGGCCGAGGCCAGAGGACTGCATACATAGACAACCATCGCCGCCACTTCTTCCGCGGTCGCAAACCGCTTGAGCAGCGAGGAAGGCCGAACCGAGCGAAAGAACTCCTTCTCGACGCTCGCCTCATCGCTGTTTTGTGATTTTGCCAGGTCTTGGACGAACCGCTCGACCCCTTCCGAGCGGGTCGGTCCAGGCAGCACCGAGTTGACCGTCACGTTTGTTCCCGCCGTCATCTCAGCCAGGCCACGCGCCAAGGCGAGCTGCGCCGTCTTGGTGACACCGTACTGGATCATCTCGACCGGGATGTTCAGCCCCGACTCGCTGGAGATGAAGACGATCCTGCCCCAATTCTGCTTGAGCATCTGCGGCAGGAAGTACCGGCTCAACCTGGCCCCGCTCAGGACGTTGACCTCGAAGAAGCGCAGCCAGTCGTCGTCGGTAACCTCAACAAACGGCTTCGGCTCGAAGATACCGAGGTTGTTCACGAGTATGTCCACTCGCGGGACGCTTCGAGTCAGCAAGTCCACGCCCTGTTTTGTGCCGAGGTCTGCCGCGACTCCCGTCACCTGGGTGTCTCTTTTCTCTTGCTTGATGTGCTCTACAGCCTCCTCGACCCTTCCCAGCGATCGCCCATTCACGATCACGGACGCTCCCTCTCGAGCAAGGAGCGACGCGATCGCGAAGCCGATGCCGGCCGTCGATCCACTGACAAGTGCATGTTTGTTCGTTAGCTGCAAGTCCATCGGTGGCTCCATTTCAATCGAAGTGTCATCGCTCTGCATTACGGCTTTAACGGTTCGTCGTTCTTGTCTTTGCTATGGTAACCGCCACAGCGGAGGATCGGCTGCGGTGGATACTTCGGGTAAGCCGGGTCGCTCTTCGACAACTGGCAAAGGAGAAAGCGTGATCCCTTGCGTGTCACGATTTCTCGCATCCTGGCGCACGTCTCGCACAGAGAATGGATCATGGCGTTCCAGTTTTCACCCGTTGGGGATCCATACCTCGTCGACGTTCAGAATAGTGGGCCGTGGCACGAAAGAAAAGCCGGAGCAACGTAGTTCCATCCACGGGATTGTGAGTGATGCAAAGAGCGTCGCGGAACGCTATCATCAGGAGGGCCGAGCGTGCTGGTACTTTGACCACCAATCGGTCAGTCAGGGGCCGCTCGTGCGGTTGTCCAATGTGTAAAGGGTGAATGTCCCCCTCGCATCAACGCCATCCGAGACGAGGGTTAAGGACTTACGTCAAACTTCCAATGTAAAGCCTGGACTAGAGAACACATTTGCCAGTCGAGCCCAGAGAGGCCCCGGCCATGAGGCTCCCCCGAGTGCGGTTTACGGTGCGACAACTGATGGTCCTCGTGGCGATCGCCGGGCTCGGGGCCTGGCTGGTCAGCATGGCCGTGCAAGTCGCCACGGACCCGAACGGAAGGGAGCTCTATTGCGTGTTCCGGTCACCGGTTACCGGCGAGATGAACGTCATTACGCAGTGCGACCCCGCGACGTTCTGGGCGCGGTACGCCAGGCGGCTGACTGGACGGCCCTGGCCCGGCGACTACCACTGCCCCTGCGGCGACGGTCCCAACGCCCTGACCCGGCGCGGCCTGCGGCTGGTGCAGACCTTCGACCGGGCGGAGGACGCGGACGCTCTCTTGGAGAGGCTCCGGGCCAAACGCCTCCAGGCCGTCCCGTGATCGGCTGAACGTGTGACGCTTCAATCATAGTTGAGACTTGACGCCCGGTACTGGGCGCGGCAGGGAGGCGCAAAGGGTGATCCAGAAACGAGGCTTGCCACACCATCAGGGAGGATCGGGCCATGCGACTGCCCCGGATGACGACTCGGCGGTGGATGATCGCGGTGGCGGTCGTGGGATCGCTGATGGGCGCTGGCCAGCTCAAGCGGCGGCATGACTACTTCTCGGCTCGTCACCGGACCCAGGCCCAGATGAATGAGTTCCTTCGTAACGCCGAAGCTTTCCTACGCGAGGCCGCACGACTGGAAGATGGATCGCTGAGGCCGCCAAGAGGCCATGAGTCGCTCAGAGACCCCGTCATGATAGAGTTCTACAAGATGGATACGCTCCGCATGGTGCGGGACCGTAACCCGGTCGGCTGGGCGAGCATGGTCGATTACCACGCCGAGATGGTCCGGAAGTACGGCCGCGCCGCCAGTTATCCCTGGCTACTCGTTGAACCCGATCCGCCAGAACCGGATATAGTATTGTTCGTCGATCCATTCCCAATAAGAGCGCAGGCCCCCTGATAAGAATTCAGAGGCCTAAGAAGTGCAAAGCCGTTGAAGTGGACGATCGGGCTCGGAAGGATGCCAGGGCCTGTAACGGGTGATCCATAGATGAGAGGGACACAGGCGGCCGCTAGGCGGCGGATTGACCATGGAGCCTTTTATCTCCACGCGCCGGCATACGGCAACGTCGCGGCACTCGGGCCGGAGATTCTCCCTGCTCGACGCGATGGCTTTGATCGCAGCCGCGGCCGCTGGACTCGCCCTCGATTGCATCGTTTGGTTCGATACCGACGTTTGGATACATGGGACCGCCAAGGATTTCCGCGATCTAGCAAGCCGCGGGTTCGTTCTCTCGGCGCCCCCAGCCGCGATGTGGACGGTAACCACTCTCGCCCTCGCGCTCCGGCATCCACGAAATCGCTTGCGACGGTTGCTCCGGCAACCGGGAACGGCGGCTTGCGCCGCCGCGACTTCGGCATTGGTTCTTGGAGTTGTCCTAGTGATTCGCGCGATCCTGGGCAATGGGTTAGTCTTCTCATCAGCCAGGCCCATGATAATGGGGGTTCTGCCCATCATGGCGGGAAGCGCGGTGACGGGTGTGTGGGGAGTGTCGATACCGACCGGGGGGTTTCGGTACGCCTCAGACTGGATCGACCGCCTCGGTCGTCTGTTAGGGCTCTACTGGATGTCTTCGCTCCTGGCGGTGGGCTGGCATCTCACCGGTCAGTGACAGCGCGGGGATTGTAACGGCTGACGTATAGTTGGCCCGGACAGTCGGGCGCGGGACCATGCGGGGACCTGGAACGGCTGAACTAGAAATCAGATCTGCCACACTACCCATGAAAGGAACGATCATAAGGCCGCGCCAGATGCAATGTAACGACGCTTCCCCATGAGCTCCAAGTTGGTGAAAAAGCTGGCTCCATGGTCCGCCGTCATTATCGTGATCGGCGGCTGTGGCAGTGTCCTCTACCCGTTGGTTCAGGGTAGCTTGGAGTATAAGCGAGAGGTGGCTCCGTTCCGCGCATTAGGCGGGTACGTGACGGCCACGGGGGGAGGCGACATGGGCATCACGGCAGGACGAGAGGGCATCGGATCAATTCGCTTGCACGAGAACGTCGGCGATCAGGAACTCGCGAGTCTCGCCCCGCGAATGGAACGATTCCCTAACCTCCATGACCTCTCGCTCTCCGGGCCAAGAGTTACGGATGCGGGTCTTGCTCATCTCGCCGGACTGGGCCAACTCCGGCTGCTGGTCCTGAATGGCACTCGCGTCACAGCGCAGGCGAGGTCAAATCTGAAGCGAGTGCTGCCCAAGCTGGAAATCGATGTGTACGATGAATAGACCGAATCCCAGGGCAACGGGCATCAGTAATACCGACGGACTCTCGGCTACGGCGCAAAGCTTGAATTATGATCCAGGCGTTACATCCTTTTCGGACCCGGGGCGAGTAGTCCCCGGCCCTGAAGTCGTTCGCGCGAAGGTCAGGCTTCTCCCTACTGACCTGTTGGTTGATACTCCTTCGCAGGGAAGCCGCCCAGCTCGCACGCGTGGTATACCCGATTTCGGTCGAGGTCGATCGCGTAATAGTACAGGTTGTCATCGCGTACGGCCAATTCGTACAGCAAGCCATCTTTGATCCCACGAACGTCCCAAGGGTTGGCGCGGAGTTTTTTGCTGGTATCCGCGCGTCTTGAATAGAACGCCGGACCTTCCATGATCACGGCATAACGCGACGGTTGCCACGGTGAGAGCTCGTCTCGTCGCAGACCGCCGAGGTTTTCGACGGCCTTCAGGCAGTCACCCTGGCTGCCGCAATCGAACGTCCAGTAGGTACTGGAACCGGAGAAGGACCCGCTTTCATACAGCCAGAAGTTGCTCGCTGAAGCCGGCACCTCGGGCTTGTCTGTTCCGGGCCGAGTCCTACGTGCGGCCGAGTCGAGAATTCTCAGCTTGGCGTCCTCCCCCGTATGGACGTTGTTGTTCGGGTCAAATTCGGGATCGTCGGTCGCGCTCTTGATAAGGCCCCGCGCGCTTAAAAGCAGAAGCAGAAGTCCGAAAACCATGGGAAGCGCGACGGCTGGGTAAAAAACCGGACGTATCTTCGGAAGCCGTAGCGCGGCCCGTATCCGATTGTTGGCGGCCGACGCTTCGTCGGGGATACGCAGTGCCGCGTACACAACATAGGCCATGCTTGCGAGCCAGATGTACTGGCACAACATAACCGGGCGCAGAGCGCAAGCGGCCAGCGAGAGCGCGGCTACGCCAGACCAGGCGGCGAGCCTTGCTTTGCCCACGAGCAAGAAAACCATCGCGGCCCAGACAGCCGGATTGGCTAGCCAGGAGAGACCGACGAGCCAATCCCCGGCGAAAGCGCTGGCCGGGGACCGAATCGAACGCACGAGCGTCTCAAGCGCGTACGCAAAAGCGCCGAAACCCAAGAACGGGATCGGAAAGGCCAGCGAAGCGATATAGGTGGCAAATGCGCATAAGGCGTCGCCCACCCTCCGATACCGTTCGTTGCGCCGGAGGTTGAGCGCCGACATCCCAATGATTCCTGAAGCGGCTAGCACGCCGAGCAAAATCGCGCCCGCCCACAAGTCGGTCGTCTCTCTGAGCGCCACCAAGATGACCGCGGAGAAGAGCACGGCGATCATCAGGACACGGATCGATGAACGGGCCATGATTCCTCTTGGGCATAACTACGCCCGATCGTCCTCGCCAGCGAAGAGCGGTTAACGCTCGATTCTGGTCCACCTTTTCCACGTCCCGCCATCGTCCCGCGCCCCGCTGTCCGCGCCAACGATAGATGAAACGGACACTTTGAGCCCACGAGGCCCAATCCATGCGCCTCCCCCCGATGACGACGCGGCGGTGGATGGTCGAGGTGGTGGTCGTCGGGCTAGTGACGAGAGACGTGTCTCCGGAGTAGAATGCCGGTCGGGTTCCGGGAACTGCCCGGAGACGGCGGTGATTGGGGCGCGGGACGGATGGGGGATGCCATGCTTCCGGTCGGCGAGTGTCGGGAGCTTGTGATCCGGGTCCGCGAGGGTCTCTGGCTGGCGCTCGGGGCCATGGTGTCCTGGCGTGAATCGCTGGCCACGCTGGCGATCGGGACGCTCTCCACCGCGCTCGGCGTCGCGGCGCTGGCGGCGCTGGCAGTGCGCCACCCGCGCTTCGACTTGGTCTACGCGGCGTTCGTCGGCCACTGGCTGGGGATCGGCGGCATCTTCTTGGCCCTCCGGATCGGGCGCGGCATGTCGCTGCTCTCGGTGGTCGGCACGGCGCTTTGCCTCGTGGTGGTGGGGCCGATCTACGCGCTGACGGCCCTCGGGCTGCTGGGTATCGCGGCGTGGATGGTGCTCTCCGTGTGGGCCGTGCGCGCGGTGCGACGCGTCCTCGGCGGATAGCCGCGCCACTGGCACCCCGTCGAGCCCGATCCGCCGGAGCTGGAATGAATTTCTTCGGGCGCAAACGATGGATGATGAACCGGACTTTACGCTCTCGACGGCGCCGAACACGTCCGAGCGGTGCGTCGGGTGTTACCGATCAGGCAAGGTGATCGTGACCACATCCGCCTCGGGCCGGACGATAGCCCGGCTTGTCGGCGGGAAGGCCCGTTTGAAAACGTCGAGGTAGACCTTGCCCGTGGTCGGGGCGTCGTACCAGATGAAGCGGCCGTACGCATCGGTCTTCGCCTCCCAGCCGAGCAGGCCGCCGAAGACCTCCCGGCTCGACGTGACGACGGCCCCTTCGACGGGCCGGCCCTGGGCGTCGCTCACGCGGCCCTCGAGCGGCCGGCGCCTGCTCAGGCGGATGACCTGTTCGGGGATCTCCGGCGCCATGGCCACGTGGTGAACGGCCCAGGCGAGCCCCCACGCCTGGACCAACAACACCAATCCAGGCGATTTCGGGTCGAGGCAGCGGCGGGAGCTGAACCGGCCATCCTGGTCTGTCATGAGCCGGAGGGCTGTCCCGTCCCATGGCGACGCCGCGATCGCGACCGCCGCCTCGCGCACCGGGCGGCCGAACGGGCTGAGGACTGTGCCGGAGACCGACGCGCCCGGCCGCATCACCTGCACGACGGAGGACGCGCGAGCCGCCCAGGCTGTGACCGGTGATTCGACCGTGGCATGATCGGGATGCGTCACCCGGATGCGGAGCGTTGCGTCCGGAGGGGTGCCGACCGGTAGGGCTTCGGCCCGCCAGCGGCCCTGGGAGTCGGTCGTTGCGAAGGCGCGCCCGCTATTGGGGCTCGCCTCGATCTCGGGCCAGACCGCCGTGAAGCGATAAAACATCGGCAAGACTCGAGCCCCCTCGATCGGCCGTCCTCTTGCGTCCCGGACGATCCCACCGATGGATTCCGCCCGCTGGAGCCGGACGGTAAAGGGCGGCGAGTGTGGGTTCGCGGTAGTGGCGACGGGGGCCGGCACGTAGCCGGCGGGTGGGGCGATCAGGACATCGAACCACCGGGTGGCCTCGCTTGGCGGAACGATCGTGTAGCGCCCCTGGTCGTCGGTCGTGGCCTCCCAGGTGGAAATCGGGCCCCCTGTGCCCCGGACCCAGACAGTCGCGCCCGGCAAGGGCGAATTGCTGTCTCGGTCTACCACCACCAGCGTGGCGGTCGGGACAGCTTCATGCCCCGGCTCCTCGGCGGGCTGTCCTAGCCCCGGCCCGGGGTGGAAGGCGGGACCTGGACGTCGCGCGGGGCGCCGCGCGTCGCCATGCCCGCGAGCATCGCAATCGCGACGAAAGCGATTGACCCCACCGCTTGCTTCCGTATCGTGACGACTCGGGCCGTTTCCATGATCATCGCCTCTCGCCGAGCCCGCTGAGCCGACCGCCCAGCCGCGCGACCGAGCCGATCAGTGGTCCCGCGACTGAACCCACTCGCCGAGCCGGGCCCTCACCGTCGCCGGCCGACGATGAGGCAACCGGCTGTCCGCTCCGACCCTGCATCACGGCATGCGCACGAAGGAATTCATCGTATCGCCTGGCTGGGCTCGTTCATCTTGGGACGCCCTGCCCAATGACGCACCCAAAACCCGTCATTCGGTAGTCCGACGCCCGCCATCCGCCATTCTCGCACTCGAACGCGCCCTCGAATAGGAGCCGTCCATCCCAGAAGAGGTAGCCTTGCCCGTCCGCTCGTACGGTGAAGCCGCCGATCTGGCGTGTGCCATCGGAGGTCGTCCGGACAGGTGCCGCTGCCAATTGACGATCTGGCTCGGTTGAGCCTCACACCGCCCGGCATTGTTGTGGGTCGCGGACCGACTCGCGTCTGAGCATCTCGACCAGCGCGTTCTTGGCCTCAAGATCGGTGAGAACGGGACGCCGCACACCGGATAGAGCCGCCGCAGCATCGTCTTGATGCTCGCAGCCGGCTGCCACCAACACCAAGGCGAGAAGCATGCGAGTGGCGAGCTCTTCGGCGCTTCGTTGTGGCGGGCGACCAGTCGCTCGACGGCATCCCGGCTCAGCGGCCCGCCGCGACTGCTCGGGAATGCCGGCGTCGGCGCCTCAGCGGGACACGCTCGGAACCATTCCGCCAGGACTGCGACAACTGCCCGGCGGAGCGGAGTGCAGCGTTCGTTCCTGCCTTTGCCCTCGCAGCGGAGGTGCGCACCTGTGGAACTTATGCCGAGCGCGGCATAACTTCCGCGACCGCGCTTTAGCCGTTCGCGACATACTCCGCGAGGCGCTCCAGGCTTTCGTTCAAGCTCGGCTCCATTCCGGGGAAGTACAGGGCGGCCGCGTCGGTTGATTTGACCACTCCCGTCTGAAACGTCAGCCTCGTCTTGCCGGCTTGCTCGGCGAACGTCACGGTTTCATTTGCCGGCCGTGACGTCCAGGAAGGGCTGGCTGGCGCGCTTCGGGCCGCGCATTTCGCTGATGGGCACGCCGCGTTTCTTTGCAAGGGGATCGATGTACCAGCGGTAGTCACCCGCGTCGGAGGCGAAAGCGAATCGCTGATTTTCCTTCCACCACGAAGCCCAAGCATCGGAATCGCCGGCCCTTGGACCAATGGGAACATAGCGTTCGAGCAGTCGCTGGGCACGCCCTGCGATCGCTCGGTCTTCGGAACGCAGGTCGGCGAGCACTTTGTCGAAGAATTCGGGCTGGTCAAACTTCACTCCTAGCGCCGCCAAGTCATCGTCAATCTCCAGGACTTGGTCGTGATTGGGGTGGAGGAACCCTGCGTTTGCGTCGGCCCATTGTGCTATCGCTTCGCGGTCCGGTCGTTTGGACAGCGTTTTCCAGGTCTCGGGAGCGAGCAGACTCTTGCAAAGATCGAGAGAGTACCCAGCGTTTCGCAGCCAGCGCGCCAGGGTCGAGCGACCGCGCGCCACCGGGCCTGCAAATACTGACGGAGTGATTGCGATCGGACGGTCTTCCGTAAAGTGACTGATATAGGCAATCGAATTGAGCAGCAGAAGCCGGCCGGAGTCGTTCATTTCGGCCGGAGATTGCTCAAAACCAAAGTGCAGCAGGTTCCCCTGTCGCCAGATTCCTGCCGACGTCGGGGTCTGATGATTGACTCCGCCGGCGAGGAATTCCACATCGGGATACACCTCGAAATCTCGCGCGTGAGTGCACCAGCCTGCGCTCCACTGACGGCCTCGATCGGCGACCAGCGGGAGCACCATGATCGTGGGCTCCTTGATCTCATCCTTGAATGCCGCGGGCGTCGGTATCGAAATCAGTTTGCCTCGATCGATTTTGAACGGCGTGTCGAAGATGCGGTGCTCGCGCAGGTCGTACGCCAACGGATCCATGCAGGTGCATCCGGAGCCCCCCTTGAGTTGCCAGGCGACCGCCAGATTGAGTCCCGCGCTGCCCAGAAGCACGGTTGGCTTTTCCCATTCATCCCGCCTGCCGAGCGGGGACCTGAGTTTCCGCATTTCCCGGGTTTCTTCCCCCTGCGGCCAATCGAGCAGGATGACGTCAAACGCAGCCGCGTCGCGGACGTCGAAGGCGTTGCGGCTCTCGACCTTGATTTGGGCAACTTTCCCGCTCAGAAAATCAACGTACGCCGTGGAGCGTTCGGACCCGACGTACAGCACCTTGAGCTCCCGCAGCTCCTTGGCGCTGGCCGACGCGGTCGCAAACAATCCGAGCAACAGGGTAGCGGAGAGTGATTTAAACATTTTCATGTTACCTCGGTTGGGATTGGATCATGAGCGAAGCTGAAAGTGCCAGCTTTCCCTTGGGCCAGCAGAGTTCGTCGGTACACACCTGGTACTGGAGCTCGCCAGTCACCGTGAGAGTATCCGGCGCGGAGCTCGAGACAACTCTCAACGAACGCCGCAGCAAGACAGAATGGCGATACACCGGCGCGTTGCCGCGCCCTTTTTCAGGCGTGGGAGCCTGCCAGTCGCCGATGGCCTCAACCCCTTTCGGTAACGCTGAGCACATGGCGAGGGGAATAAAAGTCCCATCAGCATCGTCTTTCGCGTGAATGAAGTGTGCGCTGGCAATTCGGATGTGGACGAGCACTTCGATGGTTTCGCCGACCGAAGCACGTTTCGGCCGGATGGTCATGACTGCCGTGACCGGTTCACTCGGCGAGGGGTCCGGAACGGCAATCTCTTCGGTGCTCGTCGCGACCGCGGTGGACTGAGCGGGTGCTCGGCTGGAGGTCGAGACACTGAAGTTCTCGGCGCTCACGTCCCGCGAATTCTTGGCCGCAGAGTCAGGACTGCAGCCTGGCACAGCGCCGAGCAGAACGATCACGAGCCACGTCTTAGCGTCAGCGTCCGCCGCGTCTGCGCTCCGGCTCCGGTTCACCCTCGATGACGACCCACTCGAAGATGCCGATGCACATCTCGTCGTTGGTCCCCTCGCCCCACCTGACGACCTTGGGAGGCTTGTTTTGGTTGGCTGGATTCGCGTCGGAGTTATCGAAATGCGCCTCCACCTCGAACCACGAACCCTTCGGTATGCGGATCGGCTCCTTGAATGCGTAGGTCCCCTGCCAGTTGAAGTTCCAGTGGTCGATCTTGATCAGCGGGATGCGGGTCTTGCCGTCGGGCAGGACAGCAGTGAAGGTGAAATCCTTGCCGAGCCAGTGCATGTGGGGCATCACCGAAGTGACAAGAATGTCACGGTCGAGCGGACGGGCCATCATACTGGCTCCGGGCTTGGTCGATGCTTTGACTTCATAGTGAGTCGACCCGGCCGGAATCACCATGGCGTCCACCGCGCGGAGTAACTCGAGGATTCCAATTCTCTTTCCCGCCTTCTGGGCTTCCTGAACCTTGGCCTGGGCGGCCAGCGCCTGGCTCATCGATGAGGTTGGGAAAAACGAAGCCGGTATGAACCTGGCGTGGCAACGGCTTCTTGGAAAGATAGAGGCCCACGCCGGTCGCGTCGGTCTCGGGCTTACCGGTCTTGTGGTAGTGGACCTGGATCAAAATGTCGGCCCCCTTGGGCAGCATGTATCCGGTGCCGTCGGGACAATACCGGGACTTGGCGCCCGGGGTCCAGATCGGCAAGAAGGCGGTGATGGGCACTCCATCGCCGAATCCACCCAGGTCGTAATAACCGGGCCCAGGGTCAGCCGCATCGAGCTCGCGACCCCGGCCCGACGGATCGACCCCCGCGATAATGTGATGCACGACCGAGCGATTGCCCGGATGAAAATCGACGGCCCGAATCCAGCGATCCTCGGGAAAATTCGTCTTGAGCACGAAAACGCGGAAGTCGTCGCTGCCCGTGGCTGCCACGTGGTAAGGCTCGGGCATCGTCAGGATCGACGTCGGGCTCGCCGAGCGCCCAGTCCGAAGAAAACGTCCGTGGCTCGGGCGCGTCTTTGGGATCGCCTTCGGGGCAATTGGCATCAACCCACGACTGAAGCGTGGCGATCTCGTCCTCGGTCAGCACCCGCGCATCGCGGAACGGGCCGCCGAAGCTCGAAGAGGCAGGCCAGGGGGGCATGATCCGCTCGCCGGTCACGTGCGCCAGGTCCGAGCGCGCTTGCGGGCCTGCTCATACGTGAGCAAAGAAAACGGCGCCACCTGATTGGGACGGTGGCAATCCTGGCAGTTCTTTTGAAGGATACGTACCACGTCTTTATGGTAAGTCGGCGCTGGCTTCTCGGCCGCCGCCAACGTCGTGCTCGACGCCACGGCCGCGACGCCGCAAGAGCACACTCAATTTCCACATCGAATGGCAAGCCAAGACTCTGCTCCTATAACTGTGTCTCTTCCGCTGAATCTTCGCGCCAAAACCTAAGTTAATAGGATGCATGAAGCGGTTGCTGCGGGCAAGAGGAACGCCTGCGATAAAACTTGCCTTCTGGGTCCGGGCCACCAGGCGCCGCGCCAAAATAAGTTGATCAATTCTTCTTTGTGGTGCAGGCGTCTCGCCTGCACTTTTCTCGCGTGCAGGCCAGAGGCCTGCACCACAACCGCGCAAGGTATTCTCGCGCAGGCCCTAGGCCCGCGCGATCGCACCGGCCGCGGCATAGAGCGGACGGATCGGTCGGATCAGTCGGATCGGTCCGATCGGGTGCGGCCGCCGGCACACACCGCCGTTCTAGCGGGCGACCCTTTCACCCAGCGCCGTTAAGCATTATCAAGAGGCGGGTGCCAGGGCGCGCCCGCGAGGACGACCAGGATGAAGAAGATCAGCAAGATTACGATTACGATTACGACCATACCCGAACGGCTCGCGCCCGTCGGTTCGGCGTCATCGGGGTTGCGGTCTTGGTCCTGCTCTCGGTGTTCTTCCTGGTCATCATCGTAATCGTAATCGTAATCGCAGTCTTTCCCAGGATGAAATCCTTAACGGCGTTGCCTTTCACCCGCTGTTCGGTTTGTTACCATGGGACATGCGGTTTGGGAGACGGCCACCGGCCGGGAACCTGCCGCGTTTGCGCATCGAGAGCAGGTCGACAAGGCGAAGCCCGATTTCGTGACGGCCCGTTTCACTTCCGAATGACCTGAATCGAGGAGATCCTTCATGAAACCGTTCATCGCGGTTCTGGTACCGGTTTTCTTTGGTGCGGCGGCCTGCGGGGCTGAGCAGCCCAAAGGGTTTGCGGGTGAGTGGAAGACGACGATGGGCCCTGTCACGCTCGAGCAGTCGGGCAACAATGTGACCGGGCGGATCGTCTTCTACGGGCTGCCGCTGAAGGGGACGATCAAGGACAAGACGCTGTCGGTCGGCTACGACGAGCGCGGGAGTCATGTCGACGCCACGCTGGAGCTCGAGCCGTCGGGCAACGAGTTCAAGGGAACCTTCAAGGCAGCGAACGGCTACCGCGGCGTCTGGAACGGCTGGCGACCCGATCCCGAGGCGAGCAAGGCCGCGGCGGCTGATTTCTCGGGCCTGTGGCTGACCGATATGGGTCTCATGGAATTGACCCGCGACGGCTCGAAAGTGAAGGGCCGGTATGCCTTTCGCGGCACTTCGAGCATCGAGGGCGAGGCCAAGGGCCGTCACCTGGAGTTCCACGTGAAGGCATTCCTCACCGGTCCCGGCTGGTTTGATCTTGATGAAACCGGTACCAGCATCGCCGGCGCGGGGGGCACAGACCGCATGCCCGGCTGGTATGGCTGGAAAGGCCGCAAGGCCCCCGAGTATGTTCGCCATGCTCCCCTGGCCGCCGGCAAGATCATTGATGGATCGACCAGCGGCCTCTTGACCTACTCGGTTCGCGCCCCCGAGGGCTACAAGGCCGGCGATGGCAAGAAATGGCCGGCGGTCGTCGTTCTGCACGGCTCGAACATGAACGCCAAAGCCTACGTGAATACGCTTGCGGTCGCCTGGCCTGACATCGCCCGCGACTATCTCATCCTGGGCATCAACGGCGAGACCCCCTCGAACCTGGCGAGCGATGAGCCGGTGTTTAATTACACCTACGTCAATTACGTCGGCCGGAGTACCTTCGGCGGCTTTCCCGGTACCGACCGCGAGAGCCCCGCGCTGGTTCACGAAGCCCTTGAAGAATTGAAGCGTGTTTATCCCATCAAGCATTATTTCGTTGGCGGGCATTCGCAGGGCGGGTTCCTCACTTACAGCCTGCTGATGAACAGTCCCGAGGCGATTGCGGGGGCCTTCCCGATCTCGTCCGCGGTGATCTTCCAGTGCGAGCCATCCGCCTACGCCGACGCGGCCTTGAAGACCGCGCAGCGGGCGGTGCCGCTCGCGATCGTGCACGGCAAGAATGACCCGATGGTCGCCTTCGACGGAGGCTCGTACGCTTATGGACTCTTCCTCGATGCAGGCTGGCCGGCCGTGCGCTTGTTCGACGACGCGACCGCCGGACACATGTTCGCCCGCTTGCCCGTGGGGCCGGCGATTCGCTGGCTGGAAGTCATGAACTCGGAAAAACCGAGTGCTCTTCTTGACTTCGCCGAGAATCGGCTCAAAGAACGTGGCTACCGCGATGCGATCGCCGCAGTCCGCCGCGCCCGGGGTCTGACGCTTGACGAAAAGGCCAAGGCACGCCTCGACAAACTCGTGAAGGCCATCGATAACGCGGTCGCTCCCAAGGCCAAGACCTACTTGGCGGCCATCCGTGCCGGCAAGGACAACTCGTGGGTCGACGGGTTCCTCGCGTTTCGCGACGAGTTCGAGTTTGCTGATGCTGCGGCGCGTGCGATGGCCGCCTTCAACGAACTTCGCGCCCGGCATGACGAGCCGGCGGCCAAGCTCATGGGCGAGGCCCGCGGCATGTTCCAGCGAAACCAGCGCGATGACGGATACAAGAAGGCGAAGGAGGTCGTCGACACCTACTATGCATCCTCCTCGTACCGGCTGGCCAAGAAGTGGCTGGCCGAGCGGAAGTGATCCCGTGCGGTCAGATTAAGAAGAGGATGAAGTTCACGTCCGCTGCGTCACTTGCGTCACTTGCGTCACCTTCGCGATGTAACGCATTATGCGACAAGCAGCTATGACGTTCGAGCTCAGCGCCGACCTGGGGGCCGTTTGCGTCACTTGCGTCATCTTGCGTCACCGGCGGCGTGGCGACTGTGCCGATTACACCGAGTTCGCGGGGTGGGCGGAGCTTTCCGGGCTCACACGGTCGGGCTTTCGTCCCGCGACCGCGCGATCGTGAAGAATCGTGTGGTGTTCGACCGTGACACTGTGCAGTAGATCCCCATGGCGCGCAGTTGCGTCGCCAGGCGCCGCAGCATGACCGACAGCGCCCGTGGTGACTTCGGCCAGTCGGTGGCCGCGGAGGCGTGGTTCGGTTTGAACTGGGCGAGAATCGTGAGCAGCTCGGTGGCGGAGCAGTGCAGAGAGCGGTAGGACTCGATGGCCGTGGTGAGCGCGGTGAAGAGCGGCGACTCTTCCAGCGAATGCTCGCAGGCCGCGCGGCGGTTGGCCCGGTAGGCGCACAGAAATGTCCCGTCTTCCGACCCCAGGCCGCGTGTCACGGCCTCACCCCACCGGTCGAGGTCCGCCATGCGCGAGAGTGCGCCCAGCCGGACCTCGGGCCAGAACCTGAGACCGGCCGAGACAGCGCTCAAAAGTGAGCCGAGGAGCCGGGGATATTCGCGGCGAAAATCTGCCCAGAATTCCAGCCGCTCGCGGCGCTCTTCGGGCAAGATCTCTTCGAGGTGGAGAAAAATGCTGCGATCGATCAGGTCGCCGCGCATCGCGAAGTCGTCAATCCCGCTCAAGACGATCGGCCGCTCGGCATTGATCACCGTCTCACGATCGTCGGTAAAGAGTGTCCGCGAGGCAAACGCGCCGCCGGTCGAAAGCCGGCAGAGCGCGTCGGACTGCCAGTTGGTGATGGCGCTGGCGTTGTCGTAGATCTGAAGCCAGGCATTATGAGCGGCGACCATCAGGTCGCGCTCGCTTCTGGGCAGGCCGCGGGGTAAGGTCTCGTGGGGGTCGATCAAGCGCCGGCAAACCTCGACCAGCGTCGTCTTGCCCGACCCTTGTTCGCCGGTGAGGACCAGAACGGGGTACGGTCCGACAGGCCGAATGGCCGCGGTCAGCCAGACGACAAAGAGCGGCCACTGAGATGTGGTCACGTTAACGTACTTTCGGAGGGCGTCGATCGAGCCACCGTCCTCCGGCACCGGCAAAGCGCGCTGGCCCGGCGGCCGCCAGAATGGGACGCTGGGACGCGCGACAATCTCCCATCCGTCGCTCGTGATCTTGACCGCGCGGCGGCTGCGGTCGCCCAGGTCAAGAAGATAGGCATTCGCACCGTCGTCGGGCGCGACTCGCACGAACACGGGCTCGAAGTCGTTGTTGATCTCGGCGCGCGCTTTGAGCGTCGCCACGACGTTGGCGATGGCCGCCTGCTGCGGCGCTGCCCCGGTCTCCTCGTGGTGCGACTGAAGCAAAAACCGGCGGAACTCGTCAGAGCCGAGCCGGTAACACTCGACACGCCCCTGGGTGGGCACGACGGCGTAATGCCGCCCATCGGCGGCGCGGATCGCCCGCACCGGGGCCGTCAATCGCGTGAGCAAGTCATAGGATTTGCGTGCGTTGAGACGTTTCTCGATCGGCGGCATGGGCTGCGCGCCCGTGCCGCCGATGACGTCGTTTCGAACTGACTCGCACGACAGCGCAGGCACTGGGAGCTCGGCGTCAGCGCCGTTCCCTGTGCTTTGTGGTTGTGGTGCAGGCGTCCCGCCTGCGCTCAACGTGCTTGGTGGTTGTGGTGCAGGCGTCTCGCCTGCGCTCAATGTTCTTTGTGGTTGTGGTGCAGGCATCCCGCCTGCGCTCAATTCCGCGGGTCTTGGGATGTCGGCATCGGCCAGGGGCCGCACGCCCGCGGCGTGCTCTGCGGGGTCTGGCCACGGCTCGGGCCGCCCGGCGCTGGCGAGATGCGCCGCGGGTTCTCGGGGCTCGTCGATCGGCATCGCGCTGATTTCCGCAGACACCGTGCGCGGGGTCGGGTCATACGCCTGTCGTCTACCGAGCCCCATCGCCGCGAGGATGCGCTCTTCGTAACATCCCTTTCCGCTGCCGCAGGCCACCAGCGACGCGCGGGTGAGGACCAGCGTGCGCCCTGTGCGCGGCACGCGGGACAGTGCGCCTCCCAAACGTCGGCCCCGATCCTGCGCGGATCACACCCGATCTGTTTGAGCCGGTGCACAACATTGAACAGCGGGTTCGCGTGCATGTCGCCATGCCTCCACGTTCAGACCAAGCGGATAACAGCCTTTTATAGCGATATTAATCGGGATGCGGGGCCCGATCCTTGAGCACAGTCGCTACAGATGGCCAGAATGGCAGGCCGGCCCGAGCGTTGCGCCAGCGCAGAATGGTAAGGTTTAAATTCCCGATCGAAATCCGCTCGATACGCGCGATCCGTTCGGGAATCAATTCGGTGGGGTCCCGGCGGAGATGCGGGTATCGACTACGGTTGGCGTTGTTCCGTCGTCGTCATCGGCTGAACCGTCGTCAGGTAACTCCTGGAGATACGTCCCGACCAACGCTTCCTCCCCAGGAGGAAGCACTCCGCGCTCACGGTGATAGAGCTCTTGGGCCAACGCAACAACCAGAGCGCGATATCCGGTACGCTCCTGTTTGAAAATATATGGCCATACCAGATTGCCGAAGAGCCTCTTGAGGTCCTTCGTTGAGACGAGCCAACTTGCTAGCTCGTGGGGTGAGATCGATCGGGCGCCAGCCGGCGCCACGGGACTGACGGGATAGAGCAGGATACTGCTCGCGCTCCTCGCGAAAGAGAGCGTGGCCCGGACGGCTGGTCGTCGTGGCCTCAACTCGGGGATCTCGATATGCGCAAGCCAGTTCGCAAAGACCAGGCGGAGGGCCCGCTGGCTGCGTTCGGGCTCGCGCTTGAGGAAACGCTGTCCCGCGCAGAGACACTCCGCCAGGTTGTTGGGGACCTCGAAGCCGGCGAGGCTATCGACCAATTCCGCGCTCGGCACATTGTCCACGATACCGTTCTGCTCCAGACGGCGCTTCAGCTCCAGATATTCAAGCTGGAGTGAAAAGGCGTCCCACTCGGGTTTTGGCCGGCTCATGATGGCTTCATCCAGGGCGCGGCGAAGCTGTGGGATCGTCGTTCTCGAATCGGCAGCCCAGGTCGCGAGTCGTTGCCGCAGAGCGGCGTGCACCCCATTCGCGTCGAACCGCCAGTTCAGTTCCCCTCGACGTCGAATATGGGTCGTCATGCGCAGAACCGCCCGATAGCAGTCCCAGGCGCCCGCCATGTCACCGCTCTCCGAGCGCTTTCCACCCTCAAGGAGCGCGATCCACATCACGCTGCCGTGAATCTGCATTGGGTAGTTCTGCCAGTAGAGCAGGCCGGAGGGATGCCAGATTCCGTCGGGTCGATCGGCTCCTTGCTGAAACAGTTCGAGCGACGGGCGATTCGCCTCCACCCACGCGCGGAGCCTCGGATCGGCCTGAGACTCAACCGTCAGGCGGTCTAAAGGGATCTGACCCTCTCGGCATCTACCGGTGACCAGGAATTCTTCCTTGAGGGCGGCCCACCGGGCGATGGCCGTCGGCCTAGGGAAGTGATAGGGTGACGGGCGATGAAAAGGCACGCAGTCATGTCCCATTCGAGGCGGTGCCATGAAACGGTTCCGGCTGAGCACGCTGATGCTGCTGATCGTAATCGCGGCCCTTTGTGCCGGGCTAATAGTGCAAGATCGCCGAGCTGCTCGCCGTGAGACCGAACTCAAAGCAAAGTTGGATAGCAGAGGAGAGGCCATTGAACGACTCATGCAGCTAGTAAAAGGACTGCAATCTCAACGTTCAAACGTTGGAACACCAAGCGTCAAGGCAGGAGATAGTCAGTGAGGTCACGAACTGGTCAAAGCGTCGCCGGTAATCGTTCAAGCACGTGCTGTGTCGGCAGCTTCGCCGTCGCTGGTCGCGCGGGCAGGGGGAGCGGCACGCTTCTGGGATGAATTCTTCTATGCCGAGCACGACAACCCGCACACGCAGGACGTTTACCTGCGGGCAGTGCGGCGGTTCCTGGCCTGGGTCAAAGGGCAGGGGGCCGAGCTGGCGGCGAATTCTAAAATACGGAAGAAGAATGTTTTCGTATATTAATTATCGACCTGATACCGGGCGACAACGACGGTCACATTGTCGGGCCCGCCTCGGCTGAGGGCCAGGTCCACCAACCGAGTGCAGGCGTCCTCAGGGTCGGGGTGATGATTGAGGACCTCGGCGATCGCGTCGTCGTCGACGGGCTCGGTCAGGCCGTCGGTGCAGAAGAGCAGGGTGTCGCCGTCGAGCAGGATGAGCTTGTGGATCTCGGCAGAGACGCCCTCGCGGGGGCCGCCGATGACGTTGGTGACGACGTGGCGCCGATTGTGCCGCTTGGCGTCCTCGGGAGAGATCGCGCCGCCGTCGATCAGGACCTGGACGAGCGTGTGGTCGCGGGTCAACTGCTCGAGTTCGCCATTGCGGAACAGGTAAGCGCGCGAGTCGCCGGCGTGCACGATGAACAAGTCGGTGGCGACGCTGTAGGCCATCGTCAGCGTGGTCCCCATCCCGTGGAATGCGCGATCGCTGCGGGCGCGCTCGATGACGGTCCGATCGGCCCATTCGAGGCTCTGGCGAAGCTCGGTCAGGAGCTCGTGCTCGTCGTGGCCGCCCAGGTGCAAGAACCATTTGAGCGTGTTCAGGACAAACCCCTCGATGCTGCCGACCGCCAGAGCGCTGGCGCGTTCGCCGGCCGCGGCGCCGCCCATGCCGTCGGCGACGACCATCAGGTAGCCATCCTCGTCGCAGAACTGCGTCTCGCCTTCTCCGGGCAGGCTGGTTTTGCACACGCGCATCGACTTCGACAGTCTAGCAACCAGGAAATGATCCTCGTTGCTGCCGCGGACCTTGCCGGGGTGGGTCAAGCCACCAAACTTGATCGCCACCCGAGGCGGCTGGGAATCGGCGATGGATTGGTGCTCATCGGTCGGGTCGTCGATCGTGGAACGAGGCTCTTGGATAGGCATGGTCGCGATCCTGTTCCTAACACGCTGGTGCTAACTGCCTTGAAGATAAGGACTTTGGCCTCTCATATCAATCTCCCGCTGGAATCTTGTTCGGACCTGACTGTCCGCATAAGCCCGCGTCGTTGCCTCGTGCATTTGGACGCACCACCGGAACTGAGCATCGACGGTTGGGCCTTTCCGGAGTCGCGGCAAAGCATGTGTCCCACATCGGGCCCGTGAGTAGCAGCGGCCGGAACCAAGCTGTCATCTTCGCGCGTTAGCTACAACGGAGTCTCAGCGAACATGAGTGGCATCATCGGACGCGCCGATCCGGCCTCTGGGTTAAGAAAACGGACAACTAAACGGCCTCAAGAGCGAGCATCCGAGAAGACGGCGCGATCGATGCCTGGGGTGGTGTCTCCCCCGATTATCTCAACCGTACTGCTGAACTCCTGCTTGGTCAGACCAGTCCGGCGCCGATGCCAACACAGCGTACGCGGGGTTGCCAGACGCCCTCCTTTCGGCCGGCCGTTTGTGCAGGCAATCAGGTACGCACCTATTGGTTGCCTGAATGTGCGCCGGAATTCACCCAACCTTTAGCCAGTCAATGAAATGCCGGTGTCTTGATCCCCATGGGGACGCGGCGAATCCCTGGGGGTCTGGAATCCTCTCCGATCGGAGCGCTGCATGGTCGGGGGTGGAAGAAGGGTGGAAGCGCGCTTAGGCCGTTCCTGCCTTGTGCGGCCCCAAGAACTTCGGCCCGTTAAAATGGATCATGTGATCTGGAGTTGCCGCGATCCACACCTCGGTTTCCCAGGCGATATCAGCAGCATATTTCCGAAAGTCGCTGAACGCGAGAAACGCCGTCACATAGACCCGCTCAGCCGGGCAATTCCCAAGGAACGACTCGATCTCACGATGCCTCTTCGGCGACACCGGCCCGTGCGACGTTACCGCTTCGATCATGTAGAGCCACCGCTTCTTCGGACGGTAGAGTACGATGTCAGGCAGCTTGTCATGTTCCGTGATCGGCACGCCCAGCCTCGCAAGCTGGTTGCGCTCAAAGATGACGTGCTTTTTGGCGGTGTCGCCGACGTACAGCACCTGGGCACCGCGAGCGAAGCGTGGACCGAACTCTTCAATAATCGCTACCTGTAGTGCGTTATGCTCGCCCGGAGAGAGGTACATGGTCGTGCCATCGGGCAACCGGAGCGGTATCCGGTGCGTTTCACGCACCCGGTCATACGCAACTTTCAATGAGCCAAACTGCTCGATGAATTGTTTGATGGCCTTGTCGAAGGCGCGCGTTCCGTAAGCTCTTAGCACCTCGGCTGCCTCCTCGGTCAGCACGTACACGGTTTTGCCGCTGTTGGTCGGCCGGTCGGGGTCATCTGGATTCCGGTCCACGATCCGCGCCTGTTCAAACTGATGGATGGTCTGCCGCCGGATCGTTTCGCGGCTGTTAGCAGCGTAGTCCTTCCCGTGCACATCGCGCATGAAACCCATGATGTCCCAGATGCGGAGCAAAGGACGCTGGACCTTGTCCCAGCCGTCATCTGGGCCCAGCTTCGCCAACGCCAAAAGGGTCAAGGCCGAGCGCTCGTTTCGCTGAGCGGCTGGAAGGCCCAAAGAGGCAAGGATCGAGACCGCTTCGTCGATCTTGCTCACGATGCCGCTTCCACCAAGTAAGCACCGAGGCGGCCGCTTATCCCCAGGGCTTCCAGCACGATCGCTTCAACCTGAGCCGGTTCATATCCGCCGAGCGTCTTCAGCCGCTTGCCGATCCTTGCGACCTCGCTGAGCGCCGGCCACCTCATAGCCCTGATTTCCGTGGCGTTGACCTGGGTGTTGCCGCTTATCGTCCGGAAGTATCGATCCAGGAGCGCCGAGTTGAACAGGGCCGTCAGCCCGAAGACCTCGTTGACTGTCAGCTCGCGTTTGGCATGATAGACGTAGTTGATATGGTTTTCCAGCGCGAGATACGGCCATCTACTCTCCGCGCAGGAACCAGCTCGCTGTCAACCGACGCCGTTCCTCTTTCGCACTGAAGCGCCGGAGCAGCACGTAATTCTGTGGCGGCACCAGGTGTTTCACCGACGCCGGGCACACGCGGAACGCCGTTGGCTTGCCTCTCCTTTCCAGTGGCCAGACGGTCTCCAATGGCCTGACATTATGCGGCTCGATTAGGGGAACCGCATCCTCACCGTCCGCCTTCGCCAAGAGAAACTCACCAGCCCGGAAGAGCACGACCGGGCCGGTCGATATTCGCAAGCCAAGCTCCGCGAACCGGTCGGGCCACGATTCCACTGTCTCCATGATGGCTGCATCTTCTGCCGTTGCCGGAATGCGCAGAACCATGTCGCCCGACGAGTCATCGAGAACCTTGCTCGCGTCCAGCGACAGCTGTTCCGGCTTGAGCGGAATGTCTCGCCCCATGCTGGTGGTGATTGTGGTCGAGGTGGCCGCGGCCCCCAGTCGGTGTGTATGCGTAATGACGCTTTCTTGCAGGACGTTATCGAAGGTGCTGCGGCGACATTCAAACAGGTGCACGTGCCGAAGCGCCATCCGGGTGAAAAACCACCGCCTGAAGTTCCTGAAATAGAGGCCGCTGCAAAAGCTGCGCGGCGTGATGGCGATCAGCTCGCCGTTCGGTCGGAGCAGCTCCGCCGCTCTGGCCATGAACAGCATGTAAATGTTCGTGTGCCCTTGGAAAACATCCCCCATCGCCAGGGAGTGCGCAGAGTCGGCTGCGATCTTGAAATACGGGGGGTTCATAATGACCGCGTCAAATTCCTCCAGCTCTTCGTCGTCACCGAACAGCATGCGCTGCGATTGCCGCCCTCGGGTTGTCAGAACAAAATCCTGGGGATGAATCGCATACTTCAGCTCGTGCCCCGCAGACTGAAGGGCCCCCTGGCAACGGCGCATGTTCTCTTTGAGCATTGGCAACAACTGTGCGTCGTTCTCAAACAGAACGATCTCGATTCGCCGGGGCGATCCAATCGCCATCACACGTTCGCAGACTGCCGCAGATAAAGATCCGACACCCGCCCCCGGATCGAGCAGCCGGAAGTGCGCAGGCACGCGCGCGAATCGGCTCGCCATGAAGCGACACACTCCGGGCGGCGTAAAAACCTGCCCTTTGTCTTTCCGTTCATCTGCGGGTGTAGCCGCCTCGTGCTGATCCTGAAGAGCTGCCGAGTGGTCCAGCAGTGCCGGTTGCTTTGACCCTGTCGCAAGCTGCATTATCCCCCGTCCTTCCTGCCCTCACCGGACTGACCGCAGCATATAATATCCATCTGTACCCTACAAGACCAGTCACGCCGATTCATCGGTCGAGGCTTGGTGCAACCCGTCGCCAGCGACAGCGGACCGATCGAACTCGCCGACAATACCGGCGCGGGGCATTTCGCGAGCTGTGCGCCCGGTTCATGGGCGGCCCGCGGGAAGGGGAGCGAGCCGCCGCGTACCGGCGTGCGTCGCCTACCGAGCAGATCAACCCGGGTTGCCAGACACCCTCCTTTCGGCCGGCCGTGCTTGCGGGCAATCAGATACGCACCTATTGGTTGCCTGAACGTGCGCCGCAATTCAGCCAACCTTCAGCCAGTCAACGAAATGCGGGTGTCTTGATCCCCATGGCGACGCGGCGAATCCCTGGGTGTCTGGAATCCCATCCAGGGACTGACACTCGGCGACAGCAGTGATGCGCCTCAACCGGTCCGAGCCGGTCCGGCCATGCCGCGCGGCTGGCTCGGCGACGCGCTCAGCGCGGCCCCGACGAGGGTCGTATGGTTTGGCCGAGCGCTTACCATCCTCTCGCCGTGACGTCCTTGGTCTCATCCTTGACTTGCTCAACGGCTTGAGGGCGCGATCCAGCAGCGAAGGTGGGAAAAATCAACACGCATGCCGTGGTGGAAATCCGGCCAGCTCGACTTCTCGTGATAACAGCCTCTCAGAGGGGCGCGCCCTCAGGCGTTTTGTCCGGGGCGAAGCGGTGAAAGAGGCTCAAAACCTGACGGGCATCACAACGAGCCGGAAGAGCTTCCGGACGAACGGCAGGAGGGTGTGGCTTCTCGCAGCGCGGCACGACCAAGGGTGGTCGCCGCAGCCGCGCCACTTGGGTATTGACAGTCAGCTCCCTCGAACGCATAAGGAGTGCAACAGGCGAGCATTTCCCGAGTCGTCAACATCCTGATGGCCAGCCCGCTTCGCCCGGTCGTCGGCTCGCGGCTCCGTGACCGGCGCCATCGCAGGGTCGCACGAGAGAAGGAGCGCACCAATGTCCGACCTTCGTCGATTTCCGGTCTCTCAGCGTTCGCGCCGGGCGAGGCATGATCGGGGCATCCGACTGAGCCGTCGTCGGCGCGCGACCGTCGAAACACTCGAGCACCGCACGCTCCTGTCCACCTTCACCGTCAGCAGCCTCGCCGATTCCTCGGCCAACGGCACCTTGCCTTGGGCCATCACCCAGGCCGACGGGACCAAGGGTAACAACGTCATCAACTTCTCGGTCACGGGCACGATCGAGCTCACATCCGCCCTGCCGGACGTGACCAACACGACGGGCATGACCAGGATCGAAGGCCCCGGAGCGACGAGTCTGATCGTGGCCCGCTCGAGCGCCCCAGGGACGCCCGGCTTTCGTATATTCACGCTCGATGCGGCTACCGACGTGACGCTTTCCGGCCTCACAATCGCCGGTGGTTTGGCCTCGGAGGGTGGCGGAATCTTGGTCGATGGCGGCACGGTTGCGCTCTCGAACGTCGCAGTTTCCGACAACCGAGCCGTCGGAGCCGTCGGTTCGGCCGGCTCGAGCGGGCACACGGGCGGCGCCGGCGGGCCGGGCGGCAGTGGCGGCGCTGCCTACGGTGGCGGCATCTACCTCGCCGGGGGCACCCTCACGCTCAAAGACGACGTCATCACCGACAACGCCGCTCGAGGAGGAGCCGGCGGCACTGGCGGCAACGGCGGTAACGGTCCTACGCCTAGTAACTATAGCTTCGGCAGCAAAACTCTACCCGGTGGGCGCGGCGGCGCTGGTGGGCCCGGCGGCGTCGCGTTCGGCGGGGGCGCCTATCTGGCGAGCGGAACACTTCTCCTCACGGATGACTCATTCGCGCTGAATCAGGCCGTGGGTGGTGGCGGCGGCGCCGGTGGCCGCGGCGGCAACGGTGGCCACGGGCTGGCTAATCAGGGTTCTGCCATCGGCGGCGCGGGCGGGCTGGGCGGCGGCGGCGGTGATGCCTACGGTGGCGGCATCTACCTCGACGGCGGCACCGTCCGGCTCAACAACGACGCCATCAGCGATGACGTCGCTCGAGGAGGAGCCGGCGGCACTGGCGGTATCGGCGGCAACGGTCACAACGCCGTATTCGAGTTCCACGACCCCGCGTTCTCCGGTGCGCCCGGCGGCGCTGGCGGGCCCGGCGGCGCCGCTGGCGTCGCGTTGGGCGGAGGCGCCTATCTGGCGAGCGGGACACTTCTCCTCACCGATGACTCATTTGCGCTGAATCAGGCCGTGGGCGGCGCCGGCGGCGCCGGTGGCCCCGCTGGCCGCGGCGGCTTCGGTGGTATCGGGGCTAGCCCGATGACCAAGACGAGAGCCGCCAGTGGGGGCTCCGGCGGGGACGGCGGGCCAGGTGGGGCCGGTGGGGCCGGAAATGAAGCGGCTGGCGGTGGGATCTATGTCGCCCAAGGATCCGTCGTCTTGCACGCGTCCCAATTGACCGGCAACGCCGCCACAGGTGGCGCCGGCGGCAACGGTGGCCGCGGAGGATCTGGGGGAGCCGGCAATGCCGGCCTAGGCGGGTCAGGTCCGATCGCAGGGGGTCGCGGTGGTCCGGGCGGCGTGGGCGGGCCGGGCGGCAGTGGCGGCAACGCCGGCCCCGGCGCGGGCGGCGGCGTTTATATCTTCGACGGGACGCTTGAGGTTGTGGCGGCTGTTGTCAGCAACAACTCGGCGCACGGCGGGGACGGTGGGCGCGGGGGCACCGGCGGCAAAGGCGGCAAGGGAAGTGAGGGGGGCTGGTACTCCCCGCCACTTTATTACGGGGTGCCTGACAGGAGCGCGGGTCGCGGTGGCCCGGGCGGCGTGGGCGGGACAGGCGGCGCAGGCGGCGACGCAGGCTTCGGCGCTGGAGGCGGAGTTTATATCGTCGACGGGACGGTTGAGGTTGTCACGGCGATTGTCAGTAATAACTCGGCGAACGGCGGGGACGGCGGGCCTGGGGGCACCGGCGGCCAAGGCGGCAACGGAGGTGCGGGGGGCAGGGGCAGCCACGGTTACGGCTATGTCTTCGCTGGCGGGAACGCGGGTAGCGGTGGCTCAGCCGGTGCCGCCGGCCCCGCTGGCAATGGCGGCTCCGGGGGCGCGGCTGCGGGCGGCGGCCTTTGGCTTGGCGGCGGCGCGGTGGACATCGTGTTGTCGTCCATCACGCTCAATGCCGCACGCGCCGGTGCGGGCGGTCCTGGAGGCGTCGGCGGAGAGGGAGGGTCTGGCGGTGCTGGCGGCAGCGGCGGCAGCGGCGGTCACGGATCATTCTTTACCCCTAGCGGAAGACCATGGCCAGGTGGACACGGGGGCGCTGGCGGAGACGGCGGCAATGGCGGCGCTGGTGGTGGCGGCGGAGGCGGCGGCAACGGCGGTCAGGCGAGCGGGGGAGGGTTGTACGTCGCGGCAGGGACAGTGGGACTGTCCCTCTCCGCCCTTGGCTCCAATACCGCGCTGGGCGGCGTCGGCGGCGCAGGAGGTCGAGGAGGGAATGGTGGCGACGGAGCGGAGGGTGGCCAGGGTGGCAACGGGGGCGGCGGCGCCGGGGGCGGCTCTTATGCTACAGAACATGGGCTGCCCCCCAACGGTGGGGACGGAGGTGGCGGCGGAACTGGCGGTGCCGGTGGCAATGGCGGTACTGGTGGCCGTGGCGGACCGGGTGGGGGCGGCGGGCCCGGCTATGGCGGCGGGCTATTCGTTTCAGGTGGGAGGGTAAGCTTGATCAGCGACGCAGTGACCGGCAACTCCGCGATGGGTGGCGCTGGCGGCACCGGCGGGATTGGCGGCAGCGGGGCTAGGGGCGGCACCGGCGGTGGCGGCGGCAACGGCGGCGCCGGGGGACCCCCCGGCTTTGTGATTAAGCGAACGGAACAGGGTTATTCCATTGTTTATGGCATGAGCGGCCCGGGTGGCGATGGGGGCAATGGCGGAGGCGGCGGCAATGGCGGCGTTGGTGGTGGCGGCGGAGGCGGCGGCAACGGCGGTCAGGCGAGCGGCGGAGGGTTGTACGTCGCCGGCGGTTCGGTGGACCTTGTTCGCGATATGTTTGGCGGTGATGTAGTGCAGGGAGGGCAGGCCGGCGCGGGCGGTGCTGGGGGTGGCGGCGGCGGCGCGGGAGCTGGCGCGCCCGGCGGGTCCGGCGGTACCGGCAGTCCGCCTGGACCGGCGGGATTGACCGGCTCCGACGGTATGGCGGGAAGCGCCGGCGCCAGCAGTCCGTCCGGCATGGCCGGTACTGCTTCCAACCCCGATCTGTACGTCGGAGGCAGCGTTAATCCGAACACCCGCGGCGTCGCCGCCAGCACCGCTGGGCTTACCTCGTCGACGTCTGCACTTGGCTTGGTAGTGAGTGGGAACCGCCCGCTGGGCGAGGACGCCGCCTCCGTGTTCAGGACTTAAGAACCGTCTCCCGGGGCTTGAATCGCCCATGGGGTTGACAGACACCCTCTTTTTGGCGGTCTGTGCGTGCAGGCAATCTGAGACGCACCTACCGATCCTCCGGCCCAACGTATGGCAATGACTGTGCGCCGTAATTCACTCAACCTTTAGCCAGTCAATGAAATGCTGGTGTCTTGATCTCCAGGGGGACGCGGCGAATTGCTGGGTGTCTAGAGTCCCTGTGCCATTTGGGCTGAAGCGGAGTGTGCCGAAGAAGACATTCTCGAACGTCGGTCCTTCGATCCGCTCGCGCTGCCGGCGTTCTCGCTGAATCAACTTACCGCGGAACGAGTCGGGATAATCCCGGACGATGCGCTCGCGAATCGCGTTGCGCTGGAAGCCGATGAGACAGGCATCGACGCCGCAAGACGCAGCCAGCACCGCGAAAAAAACCAGGATGCCCAGCCGGATGGCGGATGGCCATCGCGTCGGCGGCTCGGCGAAACGCCGCCGGGCGACGACCAGGAACACCGCACACAGCGCCGCCAGCATCACGGCGAAGGCCGCTCGGATCGTGCCCGCGAGGGCCCGGACCTGCTGGAGGGTCTCGTGTTCAAGCCCCAGGACGGTTAGCAATCGCGACAGGACCATCGGCGAGCCGTCGCTGATCTTCTCATACAAGTATCGAATGGTCGCGATCAGCGTGTCGTTCGCCAGGAAGAAGAAGCCGGCGAGCGCGACCGCGAACAGGGCGAGCAGGACCACACCCACGCGAAGGACGTACTTCAGCCACCGTCGCATGCCGATCGTCGCCGCGAGCAACCCGGCGAACATCGCGAAGACCGCGGCCAGGCCCACGAGCGTGTACCAGTCGGCGCGGAGCCTGTACGCGGCCAAATGGAGCAGTTCGCCGGCCCGTTTGTCCCCGGCGCTTGCCCGGCGAACGACTCGGCCAGGGAGACCGCGGTGGGACCGTCGATCGGTTCCCGGAATCGGAGGGACGTTTCGAAGTAGAGCGCACTGTTCCGCAGCTCGGGATCCTTGGTCGTCTCGAGGACCTCGCGAATTTCGGGGTAAACCACGCCCCCCTGGCCGAACGTGGTGAGCGAGGCCCAGCGCTCGGGCAAGTAATGGGCCACGCGCGGATCGTGGGGGTACACCGTTCGCAATTCGCCGACGAGTGCGGCGATCCGGCCGTGAACTCGCTGCATTTCATCCCACACGCTGCGGCCGGCGAGCTTTCTGACCGCGTTGATGACCGAGATCTTTTCGATCTCCGTGAGCTTGTGGGGAGGCCATAAGGTCGGGACCAACTGCTGGAGATAGTCGACCCACGTGGACGTGAACCGTTTCGCATCGGAGTCCAGCACCATCTTGCCCTCGAGGTCGAACATGCGCAGGTGGAGCACATGATTCACG
This sequence comes from uncultured Isosphaeraceae bacterium, assembly GCA_963830625.1. Taxonomy (GTDB): domain Bacteria; phylum Planctomycetota; class Planctomycetia; order Isosphaerales; family Isosphaeraceae; genus CAWHMZ01. The sequence continues at coordinate 245,423 of CAWHMZ010000013.1, forward strand.
TCGGCGACGATGAACAGGCGCTTGCCGGCCGACGGGAGGGCATTCAGGTCGTTGACATTCGGCATCAATCGGAGCTCGCCCGTCGGCCGCGTATCCAAGCCCGGGTTCGGCGGCCGTTGCGAGCGCCGCCTCGATCTCCTTGACGATCTCATCGGCCGGACGGTGCTCGGCTGCTGGATGCGCGACCGCGTGCGGACGCGACCGCCGGCGCTCGTCCGGCGTCCTGATCTCGAGCCGGGTCTGGCGCGCCGGCCCCGACGCCGATCCCCGCTCCGACCGCGGCCCCGGCCACCGCGATCGACCAGCAGGACCGCGGCAGCAACCTTCAGCTTGACCATGACCGCCGTGCGCAGGACCGCGTTCATCAGTGAGAGGGCCGACGCCGAGACTGATGCGACCCCGGCTTGCGAGCCGCTGCCCATCGCGAGCCGCGTGGCGGCCCGGACGGTCGCCGCGGCGAGCGGTTCGGAAACGGCCGCCCGGGCTCCCTCGGTGGCCAGCAGCGCGACCATCGAGCCGGCGGTCGGGGCCATCCCGCGGCGGACCAGTCGGTTTTTCAACAGATCGCGGGCTCGCGAGAGCCGTCCGCTGACGGTACCGACCGGCCAGCGCAGCCGTGCGGCCGCCTGGGCGTGGGTCAGGCCCTCGAGATCGCAGAGGACGACCGGCGCCCGGTACTTCTCCGGCAGCCGGCTGACTTCCTCGTCCAGCGCCGCCAGCAGCTCGATCCGGTCGGCGGGAGGTTCCGAGGCGACCGGTTCGCGTCCGAGCGGTACGGACCGCACCCGGGCGCGCTCGGAGCGCGCCTGGGCCTTGGCGGCGACTCGTCGGGCCACGCCATACAGCCAGCGGCCCAGCGAGTCTCCCACCCGGACCGATCGAGCCCGGCGCACCAGCACGAGGAACGTCGCCTGAAAGGCGTCGTCAACGTCGTTCGGGTCGGCCAGGGCGCGCCGGCAGACGCCCAGGACCATCGGCCCATGCCGCGCCACCAGGGCCGCGAACGCCGCCTCGGCGGCGAGCGCGGCGTCCTCCGCCGCGGCACTCCGGGACAGGAACCGATCCAGCAACTCCGCGTCGGATAACCCCCCGGCCACCCCCGCGCCAAAGAGCGTGCGGACCTGATGCAGCAGACCCGACGATCGCGCCTTCGCCATGGCTGATCCCCGAAAGAGCCCGATGATACTCTATCCCTACCATCCCGGCTCGGGGCGATCTCATACAGGGGTTGCCAGACACCCTCCTTTTGGCCGGGCGTATGCGGGCTGCCGGACGGGTCGCCAGACACCCTCCTTTCGGCCGGCCGTGCGAGGGGTGCTAGGACGTGCATTACAGTCGCGACCGGTTGTTGCCGGCGAGGGCAGCGAATCGCTCTTTCGGTTGGCTGCGCATTGGTTTGCGTTGTGCCAGACTCCTGGTCGACTGACTGGCGAGCCCGTCAACGACGGGCTCGCCACAAGGGGTCAGACCTAGTTTGTAGTTTTTTCTAAGCCTGCCGCGGATTGGGTCCGGCACAATTGAACTAACCCGCTTCGCGGCGGGCAAGAACGAGCTCCCGCTCGACGATCGTTCGCGCCAGCGTTTCTCCGGCATCCATCTCCGCCGCTGGGTGTACGTGCTCCGCTGAGCCGGCGTTCGTGTTCCGCACGCCGGTTTTGTAAGCCCCTTCTCTGCTCCGATGCGGCATCGTGAACGGGTTGTTGCTTTCTACCAGCACCGTTCACTCGCAAAGGAGCCGCACATGACACCCTTGCGCCGCCGCATGATCGACGACATGGTCCTCCGCAACTTCACCCCGCAGACCGTCCGGTCCTACGTCCAATGCGTCGCTCGTTTTGCCCGCCACTTCAATTGTTCCCCCGAGCATCTCGGTCCCGAGCACGTTCGCGCCTTTCTGCTCCACCTCGTCCAAGAGCGCCGCGCCTCGCTCAGCCACTATAACCAGAATCGTTGTGCCTTACGCTTTCTCTACGGCGTGACCCTCGGCCGTGGCGAGGTCACCCGGACCATCCCCCCGGTCAAACAGCCGCGCACCCTTCCGGTCGTCCTCAGCCCCGGCGAGCTGGCCCGGTTCTTTGCGGCCCTCCGCAACATCAAGCACCGCGCCATCCTCATGACCGCCTATGCAGCCGGCTTGCGCGTTTCCGAAGTCACCCGATTGCACGTCACCGACATCGACAGCCAGCGGATGGTCATCCACGTCCGCCAAGGCAAGGGGCGCAAGGATCGCGATGTCATGCTCTCCCCGCGCCTCCTGGAAATTCTCCGCGCCTACTGGAAGGCGGTTCGCCCTCGTGACGTCCTCTTCCCCGGCGCCGTTGCCGACCGGCCCATTACCACCGGGTGCATCCAGCGGGTCTGCCACCGTGCCCGCCAGGCCGCAGGCCTGGCCAAGCATGTCACAGTCCACACGCTGCGCCATAGTTTCGCGACCCACCTGCTCGAGGCCGGCACCGATCTGCGGACCATTCAGGTCCTGCTGGGCCATCAGAGCTTCAGCACCACCGCCCGCTACGTTCACGTGGCCACCGCCTCACTCTCCTCGACCAAGAGCCCGCTCGACCGCCTCGACCTCAACCCGCGAGGAGGTCGCCCCTCATGACTCGACCTCGGCCCAGCGTGGCCGAGGTCATTCGAAGCTGTGTTGACGCGTTCCTGGAAAAGTGTGGCGCCAAGCTTGTCTCTGAGCAGCGCCGCGCACTGGAGGACCTGACCGCCTGCCGTACCGCGGCCTTGGGCGGTCATGTTCTGGAATGCCCGCAGTGTGGGCAACGACAGATCGCTTACAACTCCTGCGGCAACCGCCACTGCCCGGCCTGCCGGGCTACGGCGGCTGCGCGGTGGTTGGAAGCACGCGCGGCTGATCTGCTCACTGTGCCCTACTTCCACCTCGTCTTCACGCTGCCGAATGTTCTCGGCCCGCTCGCGCGTTCGAATCCTCGAATTGTCTACGACCTGCTGTTGCGGTCTGCGGCCTTGGCGGTGCTCGACGTTGCAGCCAATCCGGACCGGCTCGGTGCCCGGACGGGTGTGTTGGCCGTGCTGCATACTTGGGGCCAAACCATGCAGTTTCACCCCCACGTCCACTGCGTGGTGCCGGGGGGCGGCCTGGCGCTGGATCGGACCAGTTGGGTCGGCTCCGGGAGCAAGTTCTTTCTGCCCGTGCGCGTCCTCAGCCGGGTCTTCCGCGGCAAGTTTCTCTCGGGGCTGCGTGCGGCCCACGCCGCCGGGAGGTTGCGCGTTGCCGGCTGGTCCGCAGATCGGGCCACGGCCGACACTCGCTTCGAGCAGCTTCTCTCGGCCGCCACGCGTACGGATTGGGTCGTCTACTGCAAGCGTCCCTTTGCCGGCCCGGAGGTGGTGCTCAAGTATCTGGCGCGGTACAGCCACCGGGTGGCGATCAGCAACAGCCGCTTGCTCGGGTTCGAGAATGGGATCGTCCGCTTTCGCTTCAAGGACTACGCTCACGGCAACAAGCAGCGAGTCATGAGGCTGCCCGCGCCGGAGTTCGTGCGGCGTCTGATGCTGCACGTGCTGCCACGGGGCTTGGTCCGAATTCGCCATTACGGGCTGTTATCCAATCGCCGCCGGCATGAGGACCTTGCCTTATGTCGCCGACTCTTGGCGGGCGAGACGGTGCAGCAACCAAAGCCGGCCGAGCCCACCGAACCCTTGGAGACTCTCGCCCTGGTCACTCCTGTGCGGTCGTGCCCCAACTGTGGCGCGGCCCGCATGATCGTGATCGAGGAGTTTCCGCCGTCACCGGCCACAGTCGAACCGGCCACGCGCGCCGATGCCCGCGTGGTTCTGGACAGTTCCTGACCGAGAGGGAGCAACAAGGCAACCGCCCAGCTCGAGTCACCAAGACGCCCCACGGGTGAGGTGGGCCGGATAATCCCCGCGCTCACCTCGAAAAAACGGCCTCGAAGGACCGTCACCGAACCCAACGGCGACCTGCCAATCGAATCGCCTGAGTAAAAAGGCTCATCGGCCGTTCGCGGGTTACGTCCAGGGCATCACCGAAACCGCTTGAGACGATCGAGTGAGCGATTCAAAAACCAAAGGGTGAATGCCCACCGCGAAGCGGCTCAGTTCAACGAGGTTGTATCTGCACGGCCGGCACGGCCTGCACATGCGTCAAAGGCGCGCCGGCCGTGCAGATACAACTTTCTTCATTCGTGCGCAGGCGAAGCATCGCGTTGCTGGCTCAATCGGCCATCAGTTGGGACCATGATGCGCACGGCGGCGTTCTGGAGACAGAAATGACGGATCAGGCGGAGCACCAGCCAGTGGCGAGCCCGCCCCGGAGCGGCTCGCCATTGGGGCCAGATGCGGCTGGGCACATTCCCGCTCCGTCCCAGTCGAATACCGGCGGTGGGAATCGAACCCACACGGGGTTACCCACAGAGGATTTTAAGTCCGCAGCGTCTGCCGTTCCGCCAGGCCGGCTGTGCTCGGAAGGCTGAGCAAGCCGAGCCGTTACACGGCGCCCTGCTTGGTCCGTCCGATCAGGCATGCCGTCTCCATCCCCTCGTCCAGCCGCCGTTACATTGCATGTCCTGGTATGCAGCATTCATCGTCGGCTACTGCTTGGTGTCTCGGTGATAGGACCTTTCCGGGTCGACGGTACGCTCGCCCAGAACCGGCGGCTACCGGCAAGTCCTTGCTACCCGGAAACCGATGGATGGCTCGCGGAGCTCCGGGTGGTTCTGGTTGCGATACCAGGTGCGGACCGTGCGGGGATGGCCGCCGTAGAAGCCGCTACGGAGCATCGCCGTCGGCGGCAGCAGTGCCGTCCTGAACGACGAATGGTTCCGCCCGGTCGACCGCGGCGCTTGACGTCGGCGTCCATGGGCGTAAATGGCACCACTCGTAGACATTTCCCAGGGCGTCGAAGAGGCCCAGGTCATTCGGTTGGAGCCGACCGACCGGGTGCGCGTGGCCCTGTGCGTTGTTCAGCCACCAGGCAAAGCGCGAGAGCAAGGCATCGTCGTCTCCGAACGGCCAGATCGTCGTCGCGCCGGCGCCGCAGCCATATTCCCACTCGGCCTCGGTCGGCAGGCGGTAGCCGGTCCGCTCGAGGTAGTTGTCCGCGAGCCTTATCCCCGAACGGATCTGGTCGATTGGCGGGTAGCACATCTGCGACTCGGGAATCTGTTCTTGCTCGCTGAGCCAGCGGCAGTAACACGCCGCTTCGTACCATGAGACGTTCGAGACGGGCTCGACCGCATCCTGGCCGCGGGGCCCTCCCATCGCGCCGAGGAAACGAGCGAACTGTTCGCGCGTGACTTCCTTGGTCCCGAGCGCGAAGCTTCGCGGTATTTGCACGGTCCAGTGCTGTTCCGCTTCGGAATCGCCCATCGGGAAGGTGATCGGCCCGCGAATCACCGCGAAGGTCTGGCGCTGGCCGTTGGTGAACCAGCCACGGTCGGGCCGCGGATCCCGCGCAGCGAGCCGCGCGTCCACAGCGTCGACCGCCGCGCCACGGCCCCAACGGCGGAGCAGCAAGTCGATCGCGGAATGGGTGGCCGGATCGGGATCGTCAAGGTAAGTGGCAAGCAGCACCGCCGTGAACCGGTCCGCCTGCGCGGCCGGGACTTCCTCCGCCCGGTACTGGCTCAGAGCGCGGACCAGGGCCGCGCGCACTGACGGTTCGCGCTCGGCGGCGACCTGGTTCATGAGCGTCAGCGGATCAACCCCGGAGGGTTCGAGCCGGTCGATGAGGTATTCGCGCACCGATCCGCCGGCGCTCTGCGAGAGCAGGGCCCATGCGGATGCGCCCCGCCCGAGGCCGATGAGGATCGCGGCCGCCGCCGCCCGCCGACGCGAGTCGGCGAACCGCGTGGGCCGATCGGCGGAGCTCGTCGGCACCGGAGCGGCAAGCACCGCCGCGCAACGCTCCTCGAACCTCGTCGGCACGGCGGCGCAGGGGCGCCAGAAAGGCGCGCGACTGTTGCGCATCCGCCGCTAGAACCAGGGGGAACAGCGAATCCAGATCGTCACTCAGATAGACTGCCAGCGCACCGAGCCGCGACCGACCGCTCGTGCGCCGACCGCTCGCCGTCCTCGAACGCCGTCCGCAGCGCGGGTACCATCGCTTTGCGCACATTCACCAGCACGTCGATCCATCCCGCGACCGTCAGAGGGCCCTCCGCGCCGAGCGTCGCGGCGAGGTCCGGCGCGATCGCACGCCAGCCGGGGTTCGTCGGATCGTAATCTGCCAATGCGCCAGCCGCGCGAAGCCGCCGCGCACGCGCGACCGCCGGATCACTCAGGAGTCCCCAGAGATCCGCCGTCAGCCGCGGCGCGAACGGGCGCAGCGCATCGCGGATGAGGGTCAGTTCCTCCGGGTCCGCGGTCAACATCAGCTCGAGCAAGGCCGGCACTTGCTGTTGATCGCGAGGTAAGAGCGCCAGCGCCAGGCGCAAGCGACGCGATCGATCCTTCTGGCTTGCCCCTCGAGGCGACTCGCGTCGCAGCATCGGGTCCAGCCAGCGCCTATACGGTCCCATCTCAGCGAGCACCGCGGGCACAAGGGCCGTGCGGGCGACGAGCAACCGATCGTGCAACTCCGCTGCGCGGAACCAGCCAGAAAGCTCAAGACCCGCCAGAGTCACGACAAAGCAGCGATGCGCCCACAATCACACTGCGCGTGGCGTGATAACGCGTGGCCGCGTGCAGGAAGCTCGCCTGCTGTGCGGTCCGGTCGGCTCGCCGGGTCAGTAGTCGCATCCTGAGGAACTCGGACCACGACGGCAGCAGCTTGCGCCGGGGATGCGCAGCCCAGAGCGCGGCCTGATCCGAGAGGGCAAGCACCGCGCGCCCCCGCGCGACTCGCGCTGCTTGCGATTCAACCACTGCCGGATCGAGTGGACCAGGTAGTCATGCGTGAGCTGATAACACTTCGGCTCGCATTCCTGTGATTCGGGTGCCTCGCCGGCGCTCCTGGGGGCCCGCTGGCGGCGCCGCGCGGGCTCGCGCTCGGTCGGCGTGACGAGTCGCAATTCCGCGTCGAGCAGATGGATCAAGTCGGCGAAATCATCCGACCGATTGGCGTAGCCGGAGGCGCCCTGGAGCTCCGCGGCGGACCGCATCTGCCCTTTGATGTCGGTGCCGCTTTGAGGCAGCAGGGCTTGGAGAACGGCCTGCGCTGCCTTCTGGTGCAGCCGGTGCTCCGGGGGCGCGTGGGCCGCGTAGAAGGTCTCTTCCAGATAGGTCACGCCGACCCCCTCGGTGCCCCCCAGCGCCCTCAGGCTCGAAGGCGTCCAGGGCTTTCCCTTGACCATCTCTGCGAACAACGCGAGTCGAACCGGGATGATCTTGCCGTCGTGAGCTAGACCGGCGAGGGCTTGATCGAGGAACGCCTTCTGTTCGGACGTGATCTCGGCCGCCTTCTCGGGCAGGGCGCCGTAGGCACGGCCGAAGGCGGTAAGGACGCGTCGCGCGTGGTTCAGGTCGAAGAGGTCGACCGCCGCCGAATTTTCCCCCTCGACCAGCCGGATTTCGAGCTCGCGCATGAAGCGGGTCGCCGCCATCCAGAACTCATCGCGGACCATGACGATGGCCAGTACATGCTCGCCGTCGCATTGCCGCATCGCGGCGACCAGCTCGTCATCGGCAGTCTCACCGCGACCGAAGAGCCACTGCTCGAATTGATCGAGGATCAGCAGGACTTTCTGGCCCGAACGGAGCACCCGGCCTCTGCGCAGGGACGCAACGCAGTCGGCCAGCCCGCGCTCGGCGGGAAGGTCAGGGCAGACCGCTTTGAGCCCGCGCAGAACGCGGCGCTCGGTCTCCCCGGCAGTCGCCTCCACATAAATCGGAGTCACGTTGCGAGCCAGCCGAGGCAGGAGGCCCGCTTTCACCAGCGACGACTTGCCGCAGCCGGAGGGACCGTAAATCAACCCGACGCCAAAACGTGCGGAGACATCGGTCGCTTCGATATGTACCTTCCAGAATCGCAGCGACTCGGGCAGCCCGTCGCGGTCGCGCGGGCCGGGCAGAAGCTCGAGGAAGAACTCAGCGTCGTGCTGGTCGAACGATCGCAGCCCCTTGGGCACGACCCGGATCACCGTCCCACTGCGCGCGGAGCCCAAGGAGGACGCGGAACTGCGCGAGGTCCGAAGCGCATCCAGTCGGACGCTCCAGCGCTGGCCGGCTTGGGCTTGCCGTGACGTCCTGTTCGACTAAGTGCCGCAGATCCTCCGCCAGGTCGCCCGCTGTGCTGTAGCGGTCGGACGCGCGTTGGGCCATTGCCTTAAGGCAAATCCGCTCGAGCTCCCTGGGAACGGCGTCATCGACCTGGCGCGGCGGGCGCGGATCGGCGGCGATGATCAGGTTCAGCAGCGCCGAACGTGAATCAGACCGAAACGGCCTTCGGCCGGTGAGCAACTCATAAAGAACAACGCCCAGGCTGAAGACGTCGGACCTCCCGTCGACCCGATGCCCTTCGCCGCGTGCCTGCTCCGGACTCATGTACGCCGGCGTGCCGGCGATCTTAGCACCTGTGCCGAAATCCTCGTCGCGGAGCGCGAGGCCAAAATCGGCCACGCACGGCCGTCCCCCGCTGTCGATCAGGATGTTCGCAGGCTTGATGTCCCGATGGACCAGCCCGCGCAGCGTGCGCATGGTGAAGCGCCTCGGCAACCGCCGCCGTCCATTGCGCGGCCTCGCGCACCGAGGGCCGCCCCTGCTTGAGCCGCGCCGCGAGGTCTGTCCCCTCGATGTACTTCGAGACCACGTAGCAGGTCGCGTCCTCGGTGCGGCCAACATCATAAACTGGAACAATGTTCGGGTGGTCGAGCTTGGCGAGCATCCGCGCTTCGGTCAGATACGCCTCGGCATCTTCGGGGCCGGTGATGCGTTCCGGAGCGGGAACCTTGATCGCCACGCGCCGATCGAGGTCCGCGTCATGCGCGAGATAGACCCGGCCAAAGTTCCCCGCGCCCAGCAGGCGAAGCAGCCGATAGCGGCCAATAACAACCGGATCCGGTGGAAGCGGGCCGGCGCCGGGGGGGCCTCCGGCAGCGGGCTCGTCCAATTCTGAGTCAGCGTGTCGAGTGCAGTGTTGTCGACCGAGGAACCGCCCGTGCCCGACGAGCCCGTGTTCGTCGTCCCTGGGACGGGGCCTTTTTGAGCGATCGATTCGGTGTGCTGCGTCGCGTCGTCCAAGCGTCGGAACCTCGCGCAGGCCGGACCTGACTCGGAGCGCCCCATTATCCTCCCCAACCGCACCGGTTAGAACCATCTGGTTGTAAAAACAGGCACTTTGGCAGCCCCGCGATTCCGCAAACAGATTCCGCTGAATGGACTTGTGAAAAATGTACCTGCTTTGGAATTGGTTTGGACGAAGCGGCTTCGCCGCGGGATGAGGGGGAGCGCGGCTTCGTGGCGAGCCCGTCAACGACGGGCTCGCCACTCGGGGTCAGACCTAGTTTATAGTTTTTATCTAAGCCCGCCGCGGACTGGGTCCGGCACAGTTCGCGCGCAGGCGAAGCATCGCGTTGCTGGCTCAATCGGCCATCAGTTGGGACCATGATGCGCACGGCGGCGTTCTGGAGACAGAAACGACGGATCAGGCGGAGCACCAGCCAGTGGCGAGCCCGCCCCGGAGCGGCTCGCCATTGGGGCCAGATGCGGCCGGGCGCATTCCCGCTCCGTCCCGGTCGAATACCGGCGGTGGGAATCGAACCCACACGAGGTTACCCACAGAGGATTTTGAGTCCTCGTGGTCTGCCACAGATGTGACATCGGACACACGTTGGAATGCCGTTGGAATTCGTCGCCGGAAAACCAGTTACCTCTTCGTCCGTCCAGAGTCACATTGACGCGGCATTGGTCTGACGTGGCCAACATTGTTGCCAAATGAAGTCGAGGAGTACCTTCTTCGCCGCGCGGATCGGGCTACGCTCGAAAATGCGTCGGTGTGTCGGAGCCGACGCATCTTGCGGCCTGGCGTACAGACTGGAGCCGGAAAGCAAGGGGAAGGCGGTTCCGTATCCTCAGCCAGTCCGGGTTGGGCCGCCGAGTCGGCCACGCCGATGGCAATCCCGGTTTCGCGGTGTTACAGTGCGTCTCGTGCTCGAAGTCGGCGTTAATCCTTCGAGGCGTCGACCGGCGTGAGGCAGATATCCCGGTGATGTTAGGCAGGATGATTTCTGCCTCAACAATGGTTAGACGGCTTAGAATCGATCGCACGGCGCGACAAGTAGGGCCCAAAATGCAACGGCGAATCCCGCTCCTCGCAATCGTGTCGGCAACCGCGGTGCTTGCGGTGTCGTCATCTGGAAGGAGCCCCGTCGAAGGTCTCAATTACACTCTCCAGGAGCGGTTCCGCACCCTCGACGGCTTTGGGATGGCACGCATCCCGGCGGTGCCGCAGCACGTTTATCAGTTCGATCCGGAGACCCCCGACGAGAAAGCGGCGGTCGAAGACCTTCGGAAACACGGCTGGACGGTGGGCCTGTATCTTGGAGGGCGCGGGCTCCTAAGACCGCCCTTGAGCGAGTCCGAATGGGAGGGCGCGGGTAAGCACAGCACTCGCAGGGCGATCAGTCCGCCCCTCGTCATCTCGGGCCAGACGACACCGGAGGGCCTGCCGAAGCCGTGGGAACTCCAGGCGATCGGCCGCAAGGCGCTGGAAGCCTCCGCCGGGAGCGATCGTTACAAGGCGTCCCTCGGCCGATGGTCCGTCGATGTCCGGCCGATTCGCGCGAATCGAGCGGCGTGCTTCGAGTGTCATACAGCGGAGGGCACGCCCAACTACCGGCAGCCTGGCGTGGGACGGCAGGCCGATCTGAAGATCGGGGACGCCCTCGGAGTGGCTATTTATGTATACCGTCGACAAACGCGATGGTGATGTTCTCAGAGAATTGCGGATATTCGGGCCGTGGGCGAGAGCGGGCGGGCCGTCTAACCTTGCGATGCGGCGGACCCGCTGCGCGGGCCGCTAATCTCAGTCGTTAGGGTGGCTCCATGCGATGCCCGACAAACGCTTGCTATTGTACCCATGCCAAACGACATATCGCGCCGATCGTTTCTGCGCGGCTGTAGCGCGACCGGTGCCGCCGCGATGCTTGCTGATGGCCTGACCGTGGACGCGCGCGGAGCCGCCGCTACGCCGACCTGGGTCGACCGTCCCATGCGCTGGGCTCAATTGACCTTGGTCGAGGACGATCCGGGCACGTTCGACCTCGCATTCTGGCTCGACTACTTCCGCCGCACGCACAGCGACGCAGCCTGCTTGAGCGCCGGCGGCTGCGTCGCCTATTACCCGACCGATGTCCCGTTCCATCACCGTAGTCGGTGGTTGGCCGACCGCGATCCGTTCGGCGAGCTCGTCGCGGGCTGCCGGAAGCTTGGCATGGTCGTCCTGGCACGGACGGACCCGCACGCGACCTACGATGATGTTCGCAAGGCTCATCCCGACTGGATCGCCGTCGACGCCGAGCGGCCGTTCGCGGCGACACTGGGCCTCGCCGGAGATGTGGGTCACGTGCGCATTAGGCCCGTACAATTTTGAATTCATGACCGCAGTCCACAAGGAGATCGTCACGCGCTACCGCGTCGATGGGATTTTCATCAATCGTTGGGCTGGTTCGGGCATGTGCTATTGCGAGCATTGCCGGACGAACTTCCACGCGGCGACCGGGCTGGACCTGCCGCGGACGGACGATCCCCAGAACCCAGCGCGGCGGGCGTACATCCTTTGGCAGCAAGACCGTCTCTTCGAGCTGTGGCGGCTCTGGGACGCGGAGGTGCGCAAGATCAACCCCGACTGTCGCGTGATCCCGAACACCGGCGGCGGCGCGACCAGCCCGCTCGACATGAAGGTGATCGGCGAGCTGGCCCCGACACTGTTCGCCGACCGGCAGGCGCGGAGCGGGCTGATGCCCCCCTGGGCCAATGGGAAGGCGGCCAAGGAGTACCGCGCCACGATGGGCCGCAAGCCGGTTGGCGGCATCTTCAGCATGGGCGTGGAGGAGGCCTACCGCTGGAAAGACTCGGTGCAGACCGAGGCCGAGATCCGCATCTGGTTCGCCGACGGAGTCGCCAACGGGCTGCGTCCCTGGTTCACCAAGTTCTCCGGCACGCTCCGCGACCGGCGCTGGCTGCGCCGTCATCGAAGACTTGTACCGCTGGCACCACCAGGCCGAGCGTTACCTGCGGAACGAGGAGCCCCTGGCGCGGGTCGCGCGTGGTTTATTCACAGCAGACCGCCTGGTTTTACGGCGGCCCGGCGGCCCGACAGAAGGTCGAGGACCACGCTCTGGGCTGGTACCAGGCGCTCGATCGAGGCGAGGATACCCTTTGAAATGGTCCATGACCGGCTGCTCGACGCTGAGCGATTGGACCGCTTCAAGACCCTGATCCTGCCCAACATCGCCGCCCTATCGGACGAGCAGTGTCGGCAGTTGACCGCGTTTGTCGAGCGAGGCGGCAGCCTCGTGGCGACCTACGAAACGTCGCTCTACAACGAGTGGGGTGCCCGCCGAAACGACTTCGGCCTGGCAAATCTCTTCGGCGCATCGTTTCGCGGACGCGCCCCGGGGCCGATGCACAACGCATACTTGCGCTTGGAGGACGATCCGCGTACGGGCCGGCGTCATCCGATCCTGGCGGACCTCGACGACGCGCCGCGCATTATTCACGGGACGTACCGGCTGGACGTCGCGCCCAACCTCGAGCTCCCCAGCCCGCCGCTCACGCTCATCCCCAGCTATCCTGATCTGCCGATGGAGATGGTCTACCCGCGCGTCCCGAAGACCGATATCGCTGAGCTTTACCTGCGCGAGCGTCGGGAGCGGACGCGTCGTCTATTTTCCTTGGGACATCGACCGAATCTTCTGGGAGATCCTCGGCGTCGACCACGGCATCTTGCTCCGCAACGCAGTGAACTGGGCGACGAACGAAGAGCCGCCGGTGCGAGTGACGGGGCCAGGCGTGCTCGACGTGACCGCCTGGCGCCAGGCGGCTTCGATGACGGTGCATCTGGTCAACCTGACAAACCCGATGATGATGAAGGGCCCGTTTCGAGAGTTGATTCCCGTTGGTGAGCAGCGCGTGGTCATCAAGCTGCCGCACGGGCGCGATGGCCCATAAGGTTCACCTGCTTGTCGCGGGGCGAGACCTACCTGTCGAGCAGGCGGGCGGGCGGCTCGCTGTGGTGGTGCCGTCGATCCGCGACCACGAGGTCGTGGCTGTTGATTTCTGAACCGACGACGCCTCGACCTCATGTTTCACGCCGTTCGCGTGGCCCGTGCGCCGCATGGTCCACGAGGAGGAATCCTCGCCGGATCACCTCCGACAGACGTGAAATAGGCGAAGGCGTCCTGGCGTGCGTCCATGAGGATACGGCGTGAATCGATTGCCGGACGCGTTGTGGAATCACTCGGCCGCTGGGCGCATTGGTCGATCAGACCGACGCGCGCAACGGCGAGCTCGCATTTCGGGGGCGAAGAAAGGACGTTACCTTGGCCCGCCTCGTCCATCCGCCGTCGGAACCTTCAAGACTGCGCGACGACTACTTATCGTTCTTCTGCCTCTTGCCCTCGATATCCCATTCCTGCTTCTCGCCTCCGAATTCCGCCGCGCCCTTCCCCTTGAGCTTATCCTCGTCGATCTTCAGCTTGTACTCGACGGTGATGCCGTCATCCATCCCCGCCAACTTCCGCACGGCGGAGAATGTCAGCGTACCGTCCTTCAGCTTCAGGTCCTTGAGCTTCGTCTCGTCCTGGTCCGGCCAGCTCATCGTCCCGGCGAGGTTGTCCCCGTCCTTCTTGATCTTCAAGGTGGATGTCCGCTGCTGTCCGCCGATCTCATACTCGCACTTCCATGTCCCGATCGGATCTACCACCTTGTCGTCCGCCGCGCCCGCCAGGCCGCATACCCCGAGGACCAACGCCATTGAGAGAATCGCCTTCATGATCGCCTCCGAGATCGTGGCGCAAGCCAAGCGGTCCAACGTAGACCACCACCAGCCGCACCGCCCTCCCAAACAACAGTCAACAGCATCAGGGTGCAATGGAAAAACAGCCATTGGTTCGGCGCGGTACGCTTACCCCTGTCCGGGTGGGCGCGGCTCCCATAGCTCGAATCGGTTGCCCTCCGGGTCGGTCGCCCAGCCGAACCGGCCATAGTCGTAGTCCTCGACTCGGTCGTCTACCTGCGCCCGGCAGCTCGGAGTTGGGCCAACATGGCGTCGAGGTTCCGGACGCGATAATTGACCATGAACGGTGCCGGGCCCGAACCGAAGTAGGAGGTGTTCGCAGGGAACGCAGACCAAACCGCCTGCTCTCCGGCCGCGGCAGACGTGAAAGCCCCGTAGGTTTGCTCTGGTTCGACCGGCACGCCCAAGTGTTCGCGATACCAGGCGGCGAGCGCCTTGGGATCGCGCGCTTTGAAGAATATACCGCCAATTCCAATTACCTTTTCCATGCAAACCCCTTTTCTTCGCGCCTCCGAACTTGTGATTCTGTCACGCAAACGCATTGATAATGACAGGCCAAAGTCGGCCGGTCAATCAGCGAACTTCCAACGCTTGCTGCTGCTGCCCCTGTTGCTGGCGGTAGCCGACTTGGGGGCTGAGCTTGATGCGCTCGCGCCGCGACTGCGATTGGATCCACGAAGCCGGCGACCACGGCGATTGGATGGCCGACCAGTCGCTCCAGTCGGTCGGCACGCGGTCGATGGGCTCGACCTTCACGCTCACCGCGATCGTCTCGTCGGCCCGGCCTTTCCACACGCCGCGGTTCGGCGGGACGTCGGAGTAGTCGCGGCCGATCGCGATCTTGATGTAGTCGTCGCCGGCAAACGAGCCGCGCGTCGGGTCGACGTCGATCCAGCCGCCGCCGGTCCAGACCTGGCACCAGGCGTGGGTGGCCACCTCGCCCGGCTGATGAATGTAACCGCTGACGTAGCGCGCCGGCACGCCGATCCCGCGGCAAGCCCCCAGAAACAAGTGCGCGAAGTCCTGGCACACGCCGCACCCGAGGCGCAGAGCTTCCGCAAGCGGCGTGCGCGCGGTGGTCACCTTCTTTTCGTAGGTCAAGCGCGAGCGCACCGCGTCAGTTAAAAGCGCGATCACGTCGACGAGTCTATGGCCTTCCGGCCGCGGCAAGCCCGCGACGAATTCGTCGATCTCAGGCGAACGCCGAATCAGTGGGCTCGGCTGGAGATACTCAATAGCCTCGATCGAGACCGAGTCGGACGGATCGGCGGACCGAGACAGCGTCGCCGAATCGCGACTCGGGAGTGCCTGCCCGGTGGGTGCGCACGATCGACGTGGCCCGAATGATCAGCTCGCGGTACGACGAGAGCGTGTTGAAGAGGTCGACGCGATTGCCGAAGCCGTCCCGGTAGATCGTTACCGGCGCTGAGGGCGTGATTCGAAGCGAATAGCCGAGGTTGGTCTGGTCCTCGTCGGAGGGGGGCGACATCCGCACTTCGAAGACCGTCTCGGTGACCGCATCGGAGTAGCTGAGCTTGGTTTCGTGTTGAATGCGAAGGAGCATGGATCGGGACCCCTATATTCGTCTGCGATTGCGGCCGGCGCGCCACGGCCGCGCGAGCGGCCGCGAAGCTTCAAGTCAAGAAGTACGACCTTTGGATCTCATCGGCGGCGCGGGTGGTGGTGGTTTGAATGCCGTCAAGAAACGCGAGCAGGCCGCGCTCGAGGATCTCGCCGACGTCGATGTAACGCAGCTCGCTGTCGAGGCGGCCCAGGAGTCGCTGGGCTTCGCTGGCGTATTCGTCGTCGTCGCCCCCCGCGATTTCCTGCAGCGCTCGCCGGCAGCGCGCGACGCTGAAGCGGATCGCGCGGGGGAAGTCGGGGTTCAAGACCAGGAACCGGATCACGGCGGCGGGCTCGACGCGGTCGCGCTCGACGCGGAGATAGGCGCCGTAGGCCGAGCAGCTCCGCAAAAGGCCGGTCCAGCGCACCAGCTCCATCGCCGGGTCGCCGCTGGGGGCGGGCTCAAACCGGCTTTGACACTTGGCGTGCAGAATGCGGCCGATTACTCCCACCCGCTCGAGGTAGCGGCCGAGCTCGAGGAAATGATAGACCTCGTCGCGCGGCAGGGTGTTCTGCACGAGGCCGTCGAACAAGATGCACGACTTCTTGATCGCGGCGTAAAACCCGGATGGGCTCGCTCCAAACCGCCGCTGGGAGCGCGGGCCTGAGAGATAAAGGTAAAGGCGGTTGACCTCGCTCCAGGCGTCGACATCGAGGCTCTCCTGGGTGCCGCGGGCGTTTTCGCGAGCCAGTGCGATCATGCTCAGGATCGACTGCGGGTTGCTCCGGTCGAATGTGAGGAACCGCAAGATCGCGCTCCGCTCGGCGAACGGGTGCGCCCCGTGAAAGGCGTCGCGGCACGCAAGGATGTAAAGCGCGATCTCGATCGGCGCCGAGCCGTCA
This sequence comes from uncultured Isosphaeraceae bacterium, assembly GCA_963830625.1. GTDB lineage: Bacteria > Planctomycetota > Planctomycetia > Isosphaerales > Isosphaeraceae > CAWHMZ01. Next base: position 261,837 of record CAWHMZ010000013.1, read on the forward strand.
TCGGTACGCGGAGCTGGTGAGTCAAGTTCGAGGTAAAGTCCGATATCGAGCAACCGCGCGACGTTCTCGGCCCGCTCGAGATAACGGCTCATCCAGAAGAGATTTTCGGCGACCCGGCTGAGCATCTCAGGCCTCCCCGCGGCCGTCTTGGTCAGGTTCGCGCCGGGCCGATCGCGCCGGGCCCTCATGCAGCACCCAGGTGTCCTTGGTGCCTCCGCCCTGGGAGCTGTTGACCACCAGGCTTCCCTCGGGCAGGGCGACCCGCGTCAGGCCGCCGGGCATGACCACGACGTCTTCGCCATAAAGCACGAACGGGCGCAGGTCAACGTGGCGGCCGTCCACGTAGCCGTCGACCAGGGTGGGATGGCGGCTCAGGCTGATTGTCGGCTGGGCGATATAGCCCCGGGGGTGGGCCTCGATCCTGCGGGCAAACTCCTCGCGCTCGGCGCGCGTGGACGCCGGTCCGATCAGCATGCCGTACCCTCCCGAGGCGTCGACCGCCTTGACGACAAGCGAGTCAAGGTTGGCCAGGATGTGCTGGCGGTGCGACGGCACAAGGGGCCGGAAGGTCTCGACGTTGTCGAGGATGGGTGCTTCGTTCAAGTAGAACCGGATCATCTCGGGCACGAACGGATAGATCCCCTTGTCGTCGGCGACGCCGGTGCCCAGCGCGTTGGCCAGCCCGATATTGCCGGCGTGATAGGCGCCCATCAATCCGGCCACGCCGAGCATGCTCTCGGAGCGAAAAGTAAGCGGATCCAGGAAGTCGTCGTCGACGCGGCGGTAGATCACGTCAACGCGCTTGAGCCCTTGAGTCGTGCGCCTGAAGATCTGGCCGCGATCGAGCAACAGATCGCGCCCTTCGACCAGCTCGACCCCCATCTGTCGGGCCAGGAAGCTGTGTTCGTAATAGGCCGAGTTGTAAATTCCTGGAGTCAAGACCACGACGGTCGGGTCGTCGCAGCCGGCCGGCGCGATCGAGCGCAACACCGCCAGCAGTCGCTCGGTGTACTCGTCGACGGGCCGCACGTTGTATTGTTCGAACAAGAGCGGAAACACCTGCTTCATGACCTGCCGGTTCTTGAGCACGTAACTGACGCCCGAGGGGACGCGGCCGTTGTCTTCGAGCACCAGGAAGTTGCCGTGCTCGTCGCGCACCAGGTCGATGCCGGTGACGTGGATGTAGATGTCTCTCGGCACCTGAAGGCCGATGCACTCACGGCGGTAGCCGGTGGCGCCCAGCACGAGCTCGGGCGGAACAACTTTGTCCTTGAGGATCAAGCGCCGGTGGTAGACGTCGTGGATAAAGAGGTTGAGGGCGCGCACCCGCTGCTTGAGCCCGCGCTCGATCTTGTCCCACTCGGCGGCATCGATCAGCCGTGGAATCGGATCGAACGGAATGATTCGCTCGACGCCCTGGTCGCGGCCGTAGACTGTGAAAGTGATCCCTTGCTGCCGCATGGTCAGGTCGGCCACTTTGTCGCGGCGCTCGAGCTCGTCGGCACCGAGCTCGATCAGCCGCTCGTAAAGCGCAGCGTAATGTGCTCGCGGCCGATCTTGGGCCTCGAACATCTCGTCGTACCCTGCCAGGCGGTAGCGGCCGAAAAGCGCGGCCTCGTCAGGGGATCGCGTCACGTGCATTGCTGGTGAGGGTAAACTCGATCAAGGGGTGCAGTTCGCCGATCGGGCATTGAAGGCGGCCGGCGATCCTGATGGGACCGACGTGAGGCAGCCCGCGGCCCGACCGGAAGAGGGGAAACGGTCGGCCCCGCCTGGGGCTGGCGAACAGCGGGGGTGACGCTCGGTGAACCACCGGGCTTCAGTCATCGTAGGCAAAACAACACCCGTGCCCACCAACCGGGGAAGGGCCGGCGATCCAGGACACAACGCCTGATCTTGGCCGTTTTAACATCGGTGCCGCGCGAAATCCAGTCAGAAAGCGTTCGCATCGCGGTTTCCCGTGGATAAAATGGAGCTATGCAATACTCAAGGGCAAGTTCCGGCGCAGTGTACAGCGGCTCCGGTGATCGGCGGGCGACATGCCCGATCGTCAGCCGGCGCGCTGTTCCTTTTGACATGCCTGCTCTCGTGTGGCGAGGCGCGTGCTCAGCAAGAGCCAGCCGTGCTAGCGGGCGTGCAGTACCTGAGGAATCACGCGACCAAGAATACTGGCGAGTCGGCCATGATTGCGCTCGGATTCCTCAAGGCCGAGGTCCCGCACAACGACCCGGTGCTCGAGGCCTGCGTCAATAAGATCAGGGCGCGGTTCGAGGGGACGAGTTACTCGCCCGAGATGACCGCGGGACCGGGAACCTACGAGGCGGCAGTCAGTGCGATGGTGCTGACCAATCTCGACGCCGAGGCCAACCGGCCGCAAATCGCCGCGATCGCCACCTATCTGACGAGCCGCCAGAACGGCAACGGCTCGTGGGACTATGCCACGCGCACTGCCGGCGACACGTCGATCTCGCAATATGCTGTCCTGGGGCTGTGGGAATGCGAGAGCGCCGGCGTGGAAGTCTCACCCGCGGTTTTTGACCGCGCCGCCTCGTGGTATCTGTCGGTGCAGAGCGGGAGCGGAAGCTGGAATTATCACCGCGACGAGGGAGCGGGCTACCCCGATTCGCTATCGATGACCGCCGCCGGGGTCGGCAGCCTTTTGATCTGCCAGCGCCAGATCGGGAGGCACCACCAGGAAAAGAAGGGCACGAGCAGCCTGCTCACGTCGCTCGTCGAGGACAGATCGTCGGGCGACTACCGGCCTTCGACCACGAATTCGGCGATCAACGAGGGAATCAAACGGGGGTTGTCATGGCTGTCGGCCAATTTTACGACGAGCAACATGCAACTCGTGGGTCAGACGCCTTACTACATGCTCTACGGCATCGAGCGAATCGGGGCGCTCGCCGACCGGCAAACGCTCGGCCGCATCGACTGGTATGCCAAGGGGCACGACTTTATCGTGGCCAGCCAGAAGCCCGGTGGGGGGTGGGAGGGCGCGCACGGTAACGAGTGCAACACGGTCTGGGCGATGCTTTTTCTGACCAAATCGACGGCCAAATCGCTGAAGCGGATGGCGCCCAAGCCGCTGGGCGCGGGAACCTTGCTGGGGGGCCGCGAGCTGCCCAAAGACTTGAACTCGCTCACGGTTGCAGGCGGCCGGGTCGTCAGTCGTCCCATGAACGGGGCGATCGAGGGCATGCTGGCCGTGCTCGAGGACCCGCGCGCCCAAGAGGCCGATGCGGCTGTCGCGGGGCTGGTGGATCGCTATTATCGAGAGGGGCCCACGGCCTTGCGGCCCTACAAGTTGCGGTTTCGCAAGATGCTCGACGACCGCGACCCTGGAGTGCGCCGGGTGGGCGCCTGGGCGCTGGCGCACACGGGTGATCTGGACGTTGTTCCTCGCTTGATCGAAACCATCGCGCGGCCGAGCGAAGACGAAGACGTCGTGGCGGCGGCCCGGCTGGGACTGCAGCTTCTTTCCCGCAAGATCGACGGGCTGGGGCCGCCCAGTCCGTCGACCCCGGAACAGCGCCGCGCGGCAGCGGGAAAGTGGCGCGAATGGTACACCGCCATCCGGCCCCTGGACCTCGAGGGCGAGGACGACGATCGCACCGTCGCCAAGGGTTCGACAGCACCCGGCGCGACCGCGGCGCCGGCAGCGTCACCGGCACCGTCTGGGGGCGCGACGCCATGACCAAGCTGGCTCAATCTCCGCCCAAGCCCGCCGAAACCAAGCCCCAGCCCGAGGCCGATGAAATCGAAACCAAGGTGCTGGGCGAGTCGCGCGTATGACCAGGTCACTTCGTTCCTGATGGCCGTCGTGCTCGGGGCGATCATGGTCGTGGGCTGGCTCGCGCTGGTTTACGTGGCCAACCAGGCCTATGCCGCGCGGGTCACTTCGCCCTTGACCATCATTCCGGTATTTGGCGGGGGAGGCGGCACTCCGGAAGGCACGCCGGGTTCGACCGAGAAGATCGACGTCACGGGCGCCGACGCGGCCGCGATGGCCTCGAACAATGAGGAGCCTGCGGGTGACTTCGAGGAACCGGCGGTTCAACAGACGCCGGCGGCAATGCTCAACACGGTCGCCGAGGCCGGCCAGAGCTTGGCCGAGGTCGACCTGGGGGCGGTCATGCCCACCGGCGGGGCGGTCGCCAGCGGCAAACGGGCCTCGAAGCTCGGCTCGGGCGGGCCAGGGCTCGGCTTCGGCCCCGGCGACGGCGGCGTGCCCGACGCCCAGCGCTGGAGCATCGTCTACAAGCAAGGGCAAACCCTCGTCGAATACGCCCGCCAGCTCGATGCGGTGGGAGTTCAGCTCGCCGTCATCGCCGGCACCGATCAGCTCACGTATGTCTCCAACTTTTCGAGCCCCACTCCCAGCAAGCGCCAGGGATCAAACCGCAGCGAGCACCGGCTCTACTTCCTGTGGCAGGGCCGCGGCCGCAAGGCCAACGACATCGAGCTCTTGAAAAAGGCCGGGATCGAGGTCGGCGAGGGGGTCGTTTTTCAGTTTTATCCCGACGGGGCTGCCAGGCGGCTGGCCGAGCTCGAGGTGCGCTACCGCGGCAAGCAGCCGGCCGAAATCCGCGTCACGCGGTTCACGGTCGTGCCCAGAGGTGCGAGCTACGATTTCGATGTCGTCGCGCAGGAGACACTGAGGTAGCTGGAGTAGAGAGATAAGGCGGCTTGCTCCCTCCGACAACGCCGTGCCGGCCGTCTTGCCGCCCTAAGGCGCAGGGCAATGAACTGAATCGAGTCTATTTGTCATGGCGACCCTCGAAGTACACGACAACCGAGGACGGGTTAAGTTCATCGAGCTGGCGCGGGACCATCCCGTGCTCTTCGGCACGAGCGCCGCCTGCGACGTGATCCTGGAAGGTGAAGGAATTCGCCCCGTTCACGGTCGGATTCGCTTCAAGAAGAGCAAGTACCGCATCGAGGCGTCGCCCGATGCCGAGTATGTGGTGATCAACGGGCACAAGATGACGACCTCGAGTCTTCACCAGGGGGACGAGGTCTCGCTGGGCGGGTGCCGGCTGTTCATGCTGCGGGAAGACGATGGCTCGGCCGCTCCGGGTTCGCGACCGGCGCCTGACGAGGGCGCACCCGAGTCCTGGACAAGCCTGCCCTAGCGCGGTCGCCCGACGGCGGTCGAGGCGGAAAGCATTCGAAGTCAAGCAAAGGCCGGCGCGGCAACCCCGATCTTTCGGACGACGATTGGCTGGAGGACTTGAAGGCGCACCCCGAAACCGGCGCAGGCCGGGGCCGCTACGATTCCCCTGGCACGATCGAGTACCTCGAGGCGCGGCGCCGATGAGGCCGCTCTCGCTCCCAAGCCCGCCGGGCCTCCAATCTGGCGAGTTTGGCTCGATCGCTTGCGAGCCGTCACGGGGACCGATGCCCCCGGACGCGAGCGGATCGCCTCGTCTCCGCTTGTGATCGGGCTGGTCGCGGCGCTGGCGTTGCTCGTGGGGATGGGTTTCTGGCTCAAGAACATCATCGCATCGACGGTCGCAGACCGGACGTTCAACCGCGCGCGCCAGAACTTCGACGATGGCGACTATCGCACCGCGATTCGCGATTTCGATTCGTTCCTCAAGACAAACCCCAAGGACGCGCGCCAGGGCGAGGCTCGCGTGTTGCAAGCGATGGCCAACGTGCGGCAGTACTGCGCGCCCGATGGCTCGACCTGGAGCTCGGCGCTGGAGGCCGCCAGCGAGATGCTCGATCGGGTGGGGGGCCTCGATGAGTTTCGCGACCAGCGGGTCGATTTGTCGGAGCAGATCATCAAGATCGGCGAAGGCCTGGCTGACCGCGCGCGGCGCGCGGCCGATGCGCAGGCCTTGAGCGAGGCGGAGCAGGCGGTTTCGCTGCACGCCCGGGCGGCCGGCGAGACGGCGACGGCGTTCCTGACTCGATCGAGCTTGCCGGCCAAGCTGGCCCAGGCGCGCGCCGCAGTCCGCAAGGCAGAGGTCCGGTCTCGGGCCCTCGCGACCATGGACAAGGCCCTCGCCGACGGCTCTGCCTCGCGAGTTTACGACGCGCGCGACGCACTGCTCGACCAGTACGCCGACCTGGCGCGCGACAAGGAGATCGTGGCGCGCATGACCAAGGCGAATGAGGCGATCCGGAAGGCGGTGACGGTTGACCCGACCAAGCGCCCGGCCGCGAAACAGCCTCGGCCCGACCCGCTCGGACCGCCGACTTCCCTGGTGCTGCGCTCGCGGCCGAAGCGGGCCGGCGGCGCTCCCGCCGAGAGCACCATCATCTTCGCGCTGGCCGACGGCTTCGGCTATGCGCTCCGCGGAGCCGACGGTGCGCCGCTGTGGCACGTTCCGCTTGGCCTTGCGGCCCCGTTCGCCCCGCAGGCCGTTCCCGGCGACGCGACGGCCATCGCTTTCGACAGTCGGTTCAACGAGCTGGTGCGGCTCGATGCCGCCACCGGCGCCTTGCGCTGGCGGCTCGAGGTCGGCGAGCCGATCGAAAGCCCGCCGCTGGTCCTGGGCAACCAGCTCGCGCAGGTCTTGAAGAGCGGCAAGCTCCTCTGGATCTCGCTCGAGTCGGGCGAGCTGCAATCCACTTTCAACCTGGGGCGCCCCGTGGCACGAACCCCGGTTCACGACGAGGCGGGGCAGCACCTCTATGTACTGGGGCGGCAAGACTGCCTGTTCGTGCTCTCGCGCGACCCGCCCTCGTGTGTGGCCGTCGATTACCTGGGGCACACCGACGGCGCGATCCCTTGTGCGCCTGCGCGGCTGGGCCGATTTCTGGTGATCCCCGACAACGAATCGCTCGGAGACAGCCGGTGGCACATTCTGGTGCTCGATCAGGATGGTGCACAGGCCCGGCCGGTTCAGTCGGTCGCAATATCGGGGTGGACGTGGGACACGCCGACGAGCGCGGGCTCGATCGTGTGGGCAACCGGCGATAAGGGAGGATACGAAGCGTTTGCCGTGGGCGACTACGCCAGCAAGACGCCGTTTCGCTCGATCGCGCGGCTGATCGCCGACGCCGGTGCGTCCGGGCCATCCTACGCGCTGGCGCGGACCGATCGTGAATTGTGGCTGGCCGCCGGCCATTCGGGGCGCTTTGCCCTGGACCCCGAGCGCGGCACGATCGAGCCCAGTTCGCCGCTTGCCCAGCCAGGTCCCGCGTGTGCGCCGATCCAAACGGCGGGGAAGCTCGTTGTGTTGACCTTTCAGGACCTTGAGACCGGCGGCGTGGTGCTCTGGGGCCTCGACGCCGAAACTGCCGAGTTCGCCTGGAAGACGGTGCTGGGCGCGCCCTGGCCGACACCGCTTGCGGCCTCGATCGGTCAGAGCGGCCTGGCACTGGTCGGGCGCGACGGTCGCGAGGTCTCGATCGCGCCAGCGCAGCTTGCCAAGGGAGGCTTCATCGAGCAGAACATCCCTTTGCCGGGTGATTTTGTCTTGCCGCAGGGCGTGCGGCTGCGGCCGGAAGTCGACGGCAAGTCTCTGTCGGTGATTGCGCCGCGCTCGCTCACAAGCGAGCTGTGGGCGCAGGATCCGAAGCAGAAGGTCGGATGGCGCCGAATCGGGCTGCCGGTTGCGCCGGCGGTCAGCCCGATTGCGTGGGGCGGGGGCATTCTGGTGCCGGGGCGCGACGCCCGCGCCTATCTCATCGATCCCTTGACGGCGCAGTCGCGCGCCGAGCCCTTTGTTCCCAAGTTCGATCGCGATCGCCAGGGAGTCTGGCGCTCGCCCGCAGTGATCGACGGCGATACGGTGGTGCTCGCCGATCAAATGGGCCGCGTTCACCGTGTCGAGCTCAAGACCACACCGGTGCCGCGCCTGGTGGGTGAGGCACAGGCGACCTTGGATCAACCCGTCGTCACCGATCCCGTTTCCACGGGCGGCACCGTGGTTGTGGTGACCGCCGACCAGCGGGTGCGCTCGCTCTCGGTGCGAGACTTGAGCCCCGCCGGCTCGTGGCCGCTCGAAGCGCCCTTGGCTGGGCCGCCCAGCGCGATTCACGACGGCTGCTTGGTCGCCGACCGCGCCGGCGGCGTCATGGCTTTCTCGCGCGACGGACAGCGCACCTGGTCGATCAAGCTGAGCGCTGCCGTGGTCGGCACCCCGCTCCAGGATGATCACGCGATCTGGTTCGTGACGCAGGACGGCTACCTTCAAGTTCGCGCCCGGTCCGACGGTGCCCAGCTCCAGCGGTTGGGCCTGGGCATATTGCCCAGCGGCGGGTTGCTCCGCCTGGGCGACGTGGTTCTCGTCGGTTCCGGCCGCGGGACCATCTGCGCGCTCGCCGCCGAGCTGTCGACTGCAAGCCAAACCCCCAGAGACGAGTGAGAAGGCCCCGACCGTGAACGCAATCCTCCGACGTGCCCTCTTGACCGGTGCCACAGCCTCGTTGGTCGTGATCGTCGCCTGCGGAAGGGCGACCGCGCGACCGGCACAGGATGCAGCCGCTGCGCCTCCCCCCGATGCCGCCGACCTGCTGCGGGCAGCACCCTTCGATCGCGTGACGCTCATCGACGGCACCATCCTCGTCATCGATCCCGTCAGCCCCCGACCGCTCCCATCCGCCGACCCTTCGAAAGATGGCGATCGCAGGCGACGCGGCCGCGAGTCAAACCTGATCCCCGAAGAAGGAAATATCATCCCCGGCAAGCCGACCAAGATCGATATTCCCAGTAACGACCGCGACCCCGACAAGGATGGCGTGCTGATCGGCGAGGTGAAGCTGCACTTGCTCTCGGGAGTCCCCAACGAGGTTCGCGACTTCAAAACCAAGCGCGCCAGCATCAAGAAGATCGAATACTTCGAGGACATGCTGCTCGAGGAGTGCGACCGGCTCGTGACCTTGCACGACTATGCGCGCGCGTTTGAGTGTTGCCTGCGGATTCAAACTCGAAACCCGGGCTGGAACGGGCTGGCCGATCGGATCAACAAGGTGCTCTTCGCCGAAGGCAGCCGTGCGCTTTTGGACGGCGACGGCGAGCGCGGGCTCAGGCTGTTGCGCGAGCTGTTGGGTCGCAAGCGCGACTACCCCGGTCTGCTGGATCGGATCGCCGGGGCTTACGGCAAGCGGATCGAGCGCGCGCTCCAGCTCGGGCTCTATGCGCGTGGCCGGCGGGTGCTGCGCGAAGTCGAGGAGCTTGCTCCCGAGCACTCGATCGTCAGCCAGATGCGTGCCGTCTTCATCGGGAAGGCAAGCCGCAAGGTCAAGGAGGCCGAGGCAGCAAGCGGGGCCGAGCGGCTTGATGCCGTGACCAGCGCGCTACGAATCTGGCCGACGCTCGAGGGCGCTGCCGAGCTGTACACGAAGGCGTTTGTGGCTCTGCCGACGCTCGAGGTGGCGGTGAGCGACGTCGCCGACCCGCTGGGGCCGTGGGTGCGCACCCCCGCCGACCAGCGGATCAGCCGCTTGCTTTACTGGCCGATTCTCGCGGTCGACGACGACAATGGACGAAAGGGCAAGCGGGCGGGCCAGCTCGCCGCAGCGATCGAGACTTCGGACCTGGGCCGGCGCATGCTGATCCGGCTTCGACCGGGTGTGCCCTGGTCCGACGGCTCGCGCCCCGTGTCCGCGACCGACGTCGCGCGCGACTTGGTCGATCGCACCGACCCGCACTCGCCGCGCTACGAGGCCCGCTGGGCCGACTTGCTCGATCGGGTCGAAACGCCCGACGACACGAAGGTGCAGATCACGCTCAATCACGTTCCCGTGAAAGTAGGCGGATGGCTCTTGGGGCCCCTAGGGGCGGCTCACGCCAGCATCGACGGCCGAGTGGCCACCTCTGGCAGCGATCGGCCCCTCGTGACCGACGGTGCTTACCGCTGCGCCGCGGCGACTCACGATTCGGTGGACTTGCGGCTGGCCGATGACCAATCGGCCGCGGGCGGCGGAGCGCCGCAACCCGGGGGGCGGATTGCCCGCCTGCGCGAGCTTCGGCTGGCCCACGGCCAGTCGGCTGTGGCGGCGCTGCGGCGTGGCGAGGTCAGCTTGATCGATCACGTGCCCCCCGACGAGGTGGCCGCACTCGAAACATCCGACGAGATCAAGGTGGGCCGCTACGAGCGGCCGGTGGTCCATGTCATCGCGCTCGACGGCCGCAACCCCGCCCTCCGCAATCGGGCGCTGCGCCGTGGTTTGTCGTATGCCGTCGACCGCAAGGCCTTGCTCGAAGACTACGTGCTCAAGCATCCGCTTACCGACGCCGACACGACCGCCGACGGCCCGTTCCCGAAGGGCTCGTATGCCGACGCTCCGGGCGTCAAACCTTGGGTGGGCAATCCCATCCTGGCCAAGATGCTTGTGGCTGCGGCGCGCAAGGAGCTTGGCAATGCACCGATCAAGCTCAAGCTCGAGTATCCGGCCATCGCCGAGGTCGCTGCGAACATCGAACGGATCGCCGATTCGTTTCGGGCGGCTGGCGTCGAGATTGTCACGGTCGAGGTCTTGCCGTCGCGGCTTGAGCGCGAGCTGCGCGACGGCCGGCGGTTCGACATGGCTTATCGCGTGTTGCGCTGCGACGAGCCGGTGCTCGACGCCGGCACGATGCTTTGCCCCGGATACGACGCACCCCCCGAGGCCGACGCGCTGACCTCGGCCGGGAGCTCGGAGATCCTTCGGCTCCTTCTGCAGCTCGACTGGGCCAGCGACTGGTCGACGGCACGCGGGCTCGCCATCCAGATCGATCGCGAGGCGCGCGACGAGCTTCCCGTGATTCCGCTCTGGCAGCTTGTCGATCATTACGCCTGGCGAGACCGGCTGAAGGGCCCGGCGGGCACTGTGCTTGACCTCTACCAAGGAATCGTGACGTGGGAGATCGAACCGTGGTTCGCCAAGGACCCGTGGGATTCGAAATGAAACCAAGCCGCCGCTGGATCGTCGCCTGTTCCGCCGCGGCATGCCTGGCCACGGTGCTGCCCGCACATCGGCTGGACGCCCAGCAGACTCCGCCGGCCGCTCTTAAGAACGCGCCCAAGGAGCCGATCGAGCGCCGGCCGTATCGAATCTCGTTTCACTTAGGCTGTGATCCGGCGGCGCGATTCGATGAGCTAAGGCGCGCGGAGCTGTTGCGCGAGTGGCAGGTTCTGGTGCGGCGCTTCGTGGGAACGCCCTGGGTGCTTTCGATTGCCGATCCGTCGAGCCCGATCGCCGGCCGTGACCCCGAGACACTCGACGCCGCTGCGTTCGCCAGCTTCGGGGCGTTTGACAAAGTCTGGCTCGTCCGAGTCGTTGCCGGCGGTGAAAAGTCGCCCGTCGAGTTCGTGGGACGAGAATTCGACACGGCGACGCAACGGCTCGGTCCGATCCACCGGCGCCCTGTCCTCTCGCTACTCGACATGCCGCGCGATCTGCTCATGTTCTCGCGCGATCTGTTCAATCCGACCGGCGAGATTTCGGGGCAGGAGGGGGGGCGCGCTCTCTTGACCGTTCAAGGGGCTGCGCTCGAGCCGGCCAGCCCGATCGGCGCGGTCGTCGCCAAGGGCATGGTCTTTCAGCCGCTGCGCCTGGTCTCGCTCAAAGACGGTAAGGTTCAGATCCTGAGAATCCCGTTTACCTACCTGGAAGTCGAGGCGGTGGAAGGGCCGGTCGCTCGCTGCGCGATCATCACCGCGCTGCACGGCGATCCGTTCACCAAGCGGATGGCGCGCCCGAACAGTCTGGGAGCACTCGGGCTTAAGCCCGGCGATAGCCCGCTTGCGCTCCGGTTTGTCACCAAGGCCGACAAGGCGCCCGCAGCCGGCTATATGCTCACAGCGCGGCGACCGCCCGACGGGCGGCAGCAAGAGCTTGGAATTACCGACCGCGCCGGCCGGATCGTGCTCAAGCCCCGCTTCGCCGACGGCCTGGTCATCCTGCGGCTCTTGGCCGGCAATGTCGAGCCCATGGTCGAGCTGCCGATGATGCCGGGCGAGAGCTCCGACGAGCGCGTGATTCCGTTTGATCCCAAGCCCGAGACGGTCGCGCTCGAAACCCAGATCGACTCGCTGCGCGACGAGGTCGTCGACCTCGTGGCCTTGCGAGCGCGGCTGGAATCGAGAATGAAGGCGCGGTTCGAGGGTGAGGATTGGACCGGGCTGGAGGAAACCCTGAACGAGTTTTCGCGGTTGACACCCCGCGATGAGTTTGCCCAGCGTCTCGCCAAGCTCAAGGACGATGCAGCGCACGAGCAGGCCGAGCAAAAGAAGGCCATCCTCACCAAGACCGCGCAGGCGCAGGTCAACGACCTTCAGGCGACGATCGATCGGTACCTCGACGACGAGCTGTACAACCTCTACCGCCAGGAGCTGGAGAAGATCAAGAAAGAGGCGCAATCACCAGCGAAGAAGGCCACTGCGACCGCGCGGGTCGCGCCGACGCCCGCGCCGAAAATCCCGCCGCCAGCTCAAGCCGCCGCATCCAAGGCCGCCCCGGCGCCTGCAGCCGCAGCACCTGCAACCGCGGCTGCCCCCGCGCCGGCGACTACGCAGCCGCGACCTCGGGCGAATCCACCGAAGAAGCCCGCCGACGTGCCCTTTTGATGGCGGCCAAATCTCAGACGGCCTCATCGGTTCGAGCTTCAATCTTCCCCTCGAGCACTGACTTCCTGAAGTTTTCATGGTCTTGCTCGACCTGATCGGCATAGGCCACTGCGAACGAGGCGATCGCTTGATCGAACGTGTCGGCCTTGCCGAGGTAGCCACTGATCAGCGCCGGTTCACCGGAACGGGCATGGGCACGCGCCAGCGTGGCGCCGCACCATTCGGCGAAGATGACCATCTTGGCCGAGCTGAACTGCTCGATGCGGAATTTCAGCTTCATGTCGCGGAGCTGGCGGACGTAAAAATGCCGGCCGCTGCTGTCCTCGGTCCAGCCCAGAAAGATGTCGCTGGACGACTGCATGAGCCGGTGCCCCCGTACGACCCGTTGGCCCTGATTGCGATAAACGCTCGGGCCCGCGTAGGGCTCCAGCACCGACCGGCGCGCTTCCTTGAGCTGGAGGAACAATGGGTCTTTCTCGCCGGCCATCAAGAGCGCGACGCTGCACACGGTGCCCACGCTGCCGACGCCCACCACCTTGATCGCCTTGTCTTTGAGGGCATAACGATCCAAGAGAACGCGCCGGTCGTCCGGCAGCGATTCGCGATAGTGGGCAAAGACGTCGCCGATCTGCGTGTAGAATTCATCCTCGCCGTGCTCGAGGTGGTGGTAGATGAACGGCGGGTTGTCTTTGATGGTCGGCGTGTCGCCGGAGGTGTCGGTGAGCTTGGGGAACACGTCCTCGACGATGCATACGCTCGTCGCTTTGGCAACGCTCTTCTTGGTCCGCGCGCGAAGGTCGGCGTCCTCGATCTCGGCGATCAACTTTTCAACTTCGAAGCGCGCATACCACACGTCGATCGCCCGCATTGTGCTGAAATTGGCCATGGCCTCGCGGTACGACCGGACGCAGGTGAGCACGGCCTCGCGGGCCACTTTGTCGCCGAAGCCATTGGTGCGGCTGGCCAGCACAAAACTGGCGGCCAGGCGTTTGACGTCCCACTCCCATGGGGCCGGCAGCGTTTCATCGAGGTCGTGGATGTCGAAGATGACGCGCCGCTCTGGCGTGGCGAAGCATCGAAAGTTGCCGAGGTGGGCATCGCCGCACGCTTGCACGCGAAATCCCGTGGTCGGCGTGCCGGCCAGGTCCACCGCCATGTTGAGTGCTGTCCCGCGAAAGAACGTGAACGGCGATGCCAGCATGCGGCCATGGCGCAGCGGGATCAACTCGGCGATTCGGCCGTCGTTGGCTTGCTCAACCAGCCCCAGCGGGTCCGGTCGGTCGGAGGGCACACTCCATGCGCCGTGAGCGCTCCGCGGACAGACCTTGCGCGCCGCCTCGCCGCGCGCGATGAGCTCAGCTCGCGAAGGGCGCGGCGAAAAGGTACACGGTGGCTCGATAGGAGACGGCTGCGAATCGCGACTGTGCGCTTCGAGGACCTGGTTCATAATGAGAATCAAGAGACCGAGCCGGCACCTGCCTTCTGCTGGTCGCTGCCGACCTTGGCCGAGCGGCGCTTGCCCTTGCCGAAGACCTTGGCCAGGATCGCTCCGCCGCGAAACAATCGCAAGAGGGCCGGCGTCGACAGGCAGTCGATGTGGCTGTACCACGTCGTCACCATCTTGGTGAACTCGAGCATCTTCTCGAGCTGCTCGCGCGTGTACTGCTCGGACGGATCACCGACTTTCACGTCGCGCACGCAGTGCTCCAAGAGCGCGATCGTCGGGTCCATCTCGCGCCGTTTGCGCTCGGCCATGATGACCCGAAAGGTCTCCATCACGTCCTTGAGCGCCTCAAATCGGTCGCGGCGGTCGCCGATGATGTGCACGCGACGCACGACTCCCCAGGTGATCAGCTCACGCAAGCTTGTCGATACGTTCGAGCGACTGACGTCCAGCAGAGTACTGATTTCCTCGGCGTCCAGGGGCGTCGGCGCCACAAACAAGAGCGCGTGTACCTGGGCCATCGTCCGGTTGATTCCCCAGGCCTGGCCCATCTCGCCCCAGTGAAGCACGAACTTCTGTGCGGATGGTGTGAGAATCACGATATTTTCGCCCTGTCTGGTCAAACTGTTTCTACCGAAATGATACTCGCGCACGGCGCTGGCGACAAGTGTGCGCGCACACGTGATCAGGTCGGGTGCGCTCGACGGCGCACCGGATCGCTGTCGACCCCTCGATGTACGCGCCGCCGGCGCGGCACGCGATTGTTCACAACGCGATTGCTCGCCCGAGTTTCCAGCTCTTGCGCTGGCCGTTTACCCGCCGGTCTGCTGGCGCGGCTCGGTACCTTCGAATTCGAGCGCCGCCGAATTGATGCAATAGCGCAATCCCGTGGGACGCGGACCATCTTCAAAGACGTGGCCCAAGTGCGCCTTACATTTGCGGCAGATGGCTTCCGTTCTGAGCGTGTAGAGGCTGGCGTCGATTGCCGTTTCGATGGCTCGGTCGTCTACGGGCTGGTAGAAGCTGGGCCATCCCGTGCCCGAATCGAACTTGGCGCTCGAGTCGAAAAGCGCCGTTTGGCAGCAGACGCACTTGTAGACCCCGGCGGCGTGATGGTTCCAGTATTTGCCCGAGTATGCCGACTCGGTACCCTTCTGCCGCGTCACCTTATACTGATCGTCGGTCAGCTTGGCCTTCCAGGGGTCACTCTGGTCTTCTGCTCCCGACGCTTCGGCCTTTCGCCTTTCCAGCATGGAGGGATCGCTGCCTGGTCCAGTTGAATTCGTGCGGATTGCCCGGGAAGTCACCATGACCCCGGCCAAGCCGGCGACCACAGCCACGATTGTACCCAGTGCCAGGTAGTTCGTGTAGAAGCGCATGGTATCTCACTCTCTTCCATGATCAAGTGCCAGATCGCTGATGAAGTGAATCAACGCAGTCATGCGTTCGCGCAGCGGCGGTTGACTTCGATTAGACAACCATTGAGCTGCACGGAGAGGATTCCAGAGTCGCTCAAGGAATTATATTCTACGGAGACTAGGCATGCCAGTGCAAGGACACAGTCGCGAAAATGCGCAGACCGATCGTGGGAGATACACATTCTGAGCTAATTACTAGTTGACGGACATCGGCTTCTTGGGGTCTTGGCCGGCGCTCGGTTCATGGGCCGCGGCGTGCGCTTCAGTCTTGGCACCGTCGCCGGGAAGCGGGGCGGATGTTCCGCGCGCGTACTCGGTCCCGCGCCACGAAACCTTGCCCGATAGCGACATGCGGATGGCGCGCAGCAGGATCAGGTCGATGACGAGATTGGCGACGGGAAACCATGCGGCGAACACCGGGCGCGAACCCGACACCGAGTACACCCTGCGAAACACCGCCAGCATCAGGAGATGATGCAGCACGCTCAAGAAGAGCAGCCAGCCTGTGAAAACGCCCCCCCAGCCGAGAGCCGCCAGCGCCACCGCGACGAAGAGCGCGAGATGTCCTGACTGGCAGAACACGATCGGATCGAGCAGCTTAGAGACAAGCCCGACCGGGCGACCGTCCTGGGCAGCATAGAAGATGCGGCTCCAGCCTTTCTTGAGTTGGTCGAGTGACGCGTACATCCGGCAAGTGACCAGTTTCTGGACGAGGGCCACTCGGATCGGCAACCCCGCGGCCTTGACCCGTTTGGCCAGCGCAATGTCTTCAAGAAAGTTGGCGCGAACAGCCCGGTGGCCTTCCACGGCGTCGTACGCCGATCGTTCGATGAGAATATACTGGCCGTTGGCGAACGCGAGTGGCGAGTCGTCGCGATTGACGGTGTGCAGCGGAAACGACTGCATGAGCGTGATCGCGGCGAGCGGCTGCACCACCTGCTCCCAGAACGTCTCGCAGCGCAGCTCAGGAAGCAGGGAAACGAGCGCGGCCCGTTGACTGCGGGCAAACTCCATCATGATCGCCAGGCTGTCCGGTGCATGAATTGTGTCGGCGTCGAGAAACAAGAGCCACTGGCCGCGCGCAGACGCCGCGCCGCGATCCAGCGCGTGGGTCTTGCCGGTCCAGCCGGGCGGGAGCTGATCGATCGCTACGACGTGCATGCGCGAGTCATTCGCCGCGAGACCGCGGGCGATCTCCTCGGTGCGGTCGGTGCTGCGATCATTGACGACCACGATTTCGAGACGCGGGTAAGCAAGGCCGCAAATCGATTGAAGGCATCCCTCGATGTTCGCCTCTTCGTCCTTGGCCGGCACAATCGCCGAGACCAACGGCGGGTCGGGAAGCGAGTACCGCGGAGACTGGAGCGTGAGGAATTTCTGCCGGCGCAGAATGAATTCGAGCACGATCCACCGGATCGGCCAGATCGCGATGATCGCCGCGTATGCTGCCAGAATGATCACTTCCACGCACGTCATGCCTGTGGAGCTCCGGCGGGAGGCTGATTTGGGTGCAAAGCTTCGAGCTCGTGGCCGCGGGGTAAGGCCAGGAACCCAAGCGCCAGTGAAACGACCCAGAAGGGACTGACCGCCCCGAGGCGCGGATCGACGAACCAACCGCACACGAGTCCCAGCGGAGCCGCGGCCGCGGCAATGCCGGCTGGCAAGACGTGCGACCAGAAAAACCATGACTCGCGCCGGCCGCTACTCACATGGCGAGCGCGCCCCGCGAGGAAGCGCCGGGAGACGTAGCTCGCCACCGCGATCGTCGTGAGCGCGAGCATCAGGCGCTGGTACGCCGCCGGCGATCCGCGCGGCTGTTTTTCTGCGGGCCGCGAGCGCAAAAGCCATCCCGAGATCGCGATCGCGAATCCGACCGCCACCAGGACATTGAGAACCGCAGAGCGCGTGCGATCCAGGCAGGCCCGCGCCTGCAGATCCGGTCGCTGGCTGTCACGCTGATCGATGGGAGGCATGGGAAATGGTGGTCCGATGGCCGTCGATCTGCCGTCTGAGCCCAAGGATCAGCTCGATCTGGCCGATGGGCTGGCCGGTCGCGCGAGCGATCACGTCGGGCTTGGCACCATTGTCGGCGAGCGCCCAGATGGCCGCATAGCGCTCGGTGAGACCACTGATTGCAGCGTCGCGGTCGCCGGTCGCCGGGTCCAAGCGCGGCACGGCGATCAGCGGCGGCTCGAGCGCGGCCGGCTGTGGCGCTGGCGGGCGGTAGGCGATATGCGGGTGAGATGGTCCCAGCCGATCGCGGTGCGTTGGCTCGCCGAGATCGCGCGAGTCGGCCAGCGATCGCTTGGGCCAGGTCGCCTCCACGCGCTCGATCTCGGCCTCGAGCGACCGAATGCGGCGCGAAGCTCGGCGTGGCGCCGTTCCCAAACCTGCTCGATGCGCGTGCGCCTGAAATGGAGGGCAGCCCAGGCCAGCGGCGAGCCGGCGACTCCCAGGAGCAGAAACGCAGACCCGACCGTCAACACGTGCCAAGATTCCGGCGTCATGGGGTTTGTCCTTCCTTGGTTTTACAAGCTTTCACTGGTCTTCGCGCTCGCGAGGTTGCGGCAACCGCTCCCGGCTTCCATGCCCTACGCGAGCGCCGGCGCTGCGGCTCTTTATGGGTGGCTGTGAGCGTGATCGGCCGCCTGAGCCTCGTGCGGCCGATTGGCGGTGGCGTAGGCGGCGTGGGCGGCGTCATAAACCTCGCGCAGCGGCACGCCGCGCGCCGCTGCGATTCGGCGCAATCTTCATATTCCGGACTGAAGCTTGGCGGCCGATCGCTTATCCAACCCAGCTTCCCGCGCACCACGCCAAATGGCGTCTCGACGTCGACCGGCTGCCGCTTAAGTTTATGGCGGCTCACCGGGTAGCGCCGTATCCCCAGCGTGGCGGTCTCGCGGAACAATAGGTCCTCGAGCGACGGGATCTTCGGTTCATCGCACAGGACCGATATCATCACGCCCGGCCGGTTTTTTTTCATCTGGATCGGCGTCACAAATGCGTCCAGGGCGCCCGCTTCCATGAGCCGGGTCATCGTGTAGCCGACGATTTCACCGGGCAGGTCGTCGAGATTCGTTTCGAGCACCCACACCCGATCGCCGGCGGCCGGAACGGCGACCGTGCCGACGAACAGCCGAACGACATTGGCCTGCTCGGGCACTTCGCGCGTGCCCGCACCGATGCCAATCGCGTCGATCGTGAGCGGAGGCAAGGCGCCGAAACGATCGACGACGGTTGTGAGGATCGCCGCGCCGGTGGGCGTGGTCAGCTCGCCGTCAGCCAGCGACTCGGCCAGCGGCACGCCGCGCAACAATTCGGCTGTGCCCGGCGCCGGCAGAGGCATCCGGCCGTGCGCCGCCTTGACCCAGCCGCGCCCCGGCGGTAGCGGGCTGGCCTCGAAGCGGTCGACGGCAAGCAAGTCGAGGCCGACCGCGGCGCCGACGATGTCGACGATCGAGTCGACCGCTCCCACCTCGTGAAAATGAATCTTGGCGAGCTCGATCCCGTGCACTTTCGCCTCGGCCTCACCCAGCTTCAAGAAGATCCGCTTGGCGAGGTCTTTCTGCTGTGCGGTCAAAATGCTCTTATCGATCAGCGCTTCGATATGGTGCCAGTGCCGGTGCACATGCTCGTGTGGGGCGGTCACCTTGGCGTAAGTGGCCCGAAATCCGCCGCGACGAACAATCTCGAACGTCAGCTCGCACGTCAGACCCAGGCTGGCCACTGCCTCGAGGATCGGCCGCCGATCGACGCCCGCATCGACCAAGGCCGCCAGCGTCATGTCGCCGGCAATCCCGCTAAAGCAGTCAAAATAACCGACTCGCACGCCGTTACCCCTTGCCGTCTATGCGGAAACGACCCGTCTCGGCCCATTGTAACCTGGCTAGAGTGCCGGACAAGGGCGGATTCGCCGGCCGTGCGCCCACGCCGTTTGCAAACTCAACGCCTGCCGGCCATTGGCACTGATTGGCAGGTTTCGCCCTGGGAGCGGAGGCAAAAAAACCAGGGAATGGATGAAATGAACGTACACGGGCGTTGTCATAGACGATGAAGGGTACGAGGCCGACTAGACCGGAAGGGACCGCATGGATCCAGACTGGCTGGGGCGACTGGTCGATCGGCACGCGGCGGCACTTGAGCTTTTTGCGCGGCAACGGTGCGACACACCCGAGGACATCGTCCAGGAAGCGTTCGTGAAATTGGCCTCGCTGCGCACTCCGCCCGACAATCCGGCCGCGTGGCTGTTTCGTGTGGTGAAGAACGGCGCCGTCAACGCCGGGCTGGCCGCGAGCCGGCGGCGCCGGCATGAAGCCGAGGCTGCCTTCGAAACCTCGCCGTGGTTTGAGACCGCCGCGATGCACGATCCCGATACGCTCGACCCCGAAACCGCAACGGCCGAGCTCCGGTCGCTACCGCTCGAACAGCGTGAGGCGATCATCGCGCACCTTTGGGGAAACTTGACCTTTGAACAAATCGCCGAGATCTCCGGCTGCTCGGCGAGCACGGCCTACCGGAACTACGCCGCGGGCCTGTCGACGATCCGGGAACGGTTGGGGGTAACATGTCGCAAGTCCCGCCCGATTTAGAGTTGCAGGCCGTCGAATCAGCCCTGCGCGGGCTGGCCCCCGTTGCGGGCCGTCTCGACCGCGATCGGCTGATGTATCGGGCCGGTGCGAGCTCACAACTTGCCGCCGCGCGGCGCCCTTGGACCTGGCCGTCGGTGGCGGCCGTGCTGGCCGCGGCGCTCGCGACCGAGTTGTTCGTATTGGCCACCAGGCCAGCGCCCGCGGTGGTCGAGCGCGTCGTGGTTGTCCGCGACGTGCCATCGCCGCCCGATTCATCACCGATACCGCAAGCTGGAGCCCCCGCTCCCGCGGCTGTCGCCGGCGGGTCGCGCGCGTCGTCTGTCGCGGGCGACACGCTGGCGCAGGCCGCGTGGGCTTCCTCGTCTGACTATCAACGGTTGCAAAACCTGGTGCTCCGGTTTGGGCTTGATGCGCTCCCGGAGCGCCCTTTCCGATCGGCAGCGGCGAGCGGCTCCGGCGTTCCGGAAGAGGCACCGTTCGAGCCGGCCGGCGCGTTGCGGCGTCTTGAAATGGAGAAGTTCCAACAGTCTGGAGGTTCGTCATGATTCGCTCGAGTGCCGCGCTCGCCGGTCTTGCCGCGGCTCTGGTGATCGCACCCGCGGCTTTCGCCCAGCCGAAAAGCGAAGCCGCGAGGCCGGCGCCCTTCATGCTGCGGCCGGCCAAGGCACCGGTTCCCGCCCTCAAGTACGAGCTGCTCACCGATCGTTCCGCGCTCGTGCCGGGGAACGCCGCGGTCTTCTACCACCGAGCCATCGAGATCCACCAGGAGACCGACAGAGCCCGCCGGCCAGGCGAAGCCAAGAACGACCCGGCGACTGACGAGCAAGCGCTGGCCGGCTGGTTGAGCGGCCCGCTGCATTCAATCCCGCACGAGCGGGCGGGCCAAATGCTCGATCGTTATCGCATGGTCTTGTTCGAGATCAAGCTGGCGGTCCAGCGTCGAACTTGCGACTGGGAACTCGATTCGCGCACCGAAGGAGTTGACCTGCTGATCCCCGAAATCCAGAACATGCGGGCGATCGTCAGGCTCGTGTGCCTGCAGGCGCGAGTGGCCGTGCTCGAAGGAAAAACCGACGAAGCCCTCGACTGGATCAAAACCGGCTTGACCATGGCGCGCCACGTCAGTGACGGCCCCGGCATCATCCAGTCGCTCGTCGGCATTTCCCTCGCAAGCGTGATGCTCAAACCGCTTGAAGACGTGATCCAGGCGCCGGGTAGCCCTAATCTCTACTGGGCGCTCGCCGGCCGGCCGCGCCCGTTCATCGACATATCGGCCGGCATCGAGAGCGAGCGGCTCTTTCTGGAGCGCGAGATCCCGCAGCTCCGAGAGCTCGGCGGCGAGCCCTGGAGCCTGGAAAAAGCGCGGGCGTTCACCGCGGCCGTCGAGGACAAGTTGATCAAGCTCTTGGGTCACGCGGGCGGCAAGACAACTCAATCTTCGTCGGAACTGGCGAAGTGGACGCACGACCTGGGAATAGCGGGAATGGTGGCCCAGGTCTACCCCGAAGCCAAGCGCGCCTTGATCGACCAAGGCCGGCCTGCCAGGGCGGTCGCCGCGATGCCGGTGGTTCAAGTGGCCATGCTGCACACGTTCCAGCTCTATCGCCAGTTGCGCGACGACGTACTCAAATGGGCGCGCCTTCCCTATTATCAGGGCTAT
This sequence comes from uncultured Isosphaeraceae bacterium, assembly GCA_963830625.1. Taxonomy (GTDB): domain Bacteria; phylum Planctomycetota; class Planctomycetia; order Isosphaerales; family Isosphaeraceae; genus CAWHMZ01. Next base: position 283,457 of record CAWHMZ010000013.1, read on the forward strand.
GAGGCGATGAACGAGCAGCTTCGCCGGACGTTTTCGTGCTCGACCAACAACATGCTCCTGCGAGTTTTCGTGGCACAGCTTCCCGCGATCCACTCTCCGTGCATGGCCGGCGTGCTGCTGGAGCGCAAGCTCGACGCGATCCAGTGCATCGAGGCGATCCGGCTGTATGCTGCCGAGCACGGCAAGCTGCCGGTCAGGCTCGATCAGATCGCCGAGGCCCCCACGCCGATCGATGCCGGGACCGGGCAGCCCTTCGCGTATCACCTGCGCGGTGAAACGGCCGATCTCTCGGCCCGCCCCTCTCGGCGGGCCCGACATTCCGCAGTACAGGATTCATTACGAGCTGAAATTGACCCGCTGATCCATTCCGACAAGGAGACGACCACCATGGTGGCCTACGCAAACCTGTTCTTGCTGCTGGCAGTGGCGCAACCACCCACGGAGCCGGCCGCCGCTGCCCGCGTGAAGGCGATCGCGCAGTTTGTCGAGCCCGATGTGTTCGCGGTCGTTCAGCTCGACCTGAAGCGGGTTGATTCGCCGGAGCTGGCGGCGCGGCTTACCGGCGCCGCACCGGCCGAAGCTGCCGAAACCGTGAACCGCGGCCTCGAATGGGCACGCGGGCTTCGCAAGGCAGGAGGCAAGGAGGTGTATTTTGTATTCAGCCTGGCGAGCATGCCCGGTCAGCCGTACCTGATCGTCGTGCCGCAAGAGGGCGTCGACCCCGACGCGATCAGCCGGCAGGTCCTCGGCGCGGCCAAAGTGCCCGCGGGCGGGTCGGGCCCGACGGCCGCGACCGTAAACGGAGTTGCATTCATCGGGCCGCCCGCCGTTGTCGAACGTGTACGCAAAGGGCCCGCGGCCGACCGGCCCGAGCTGGCGGCAGCCTGGGGCGCGATCAAAGGCGACGCGGTCGACGTCCGCGTCTTGATCTTGCCCTCGGCCGACAGCCGCCGCGTACTCGAAGAGATGGTTCCCAATGTTCCCGCCGAGCTGGGCGGTGGGCCGATCACCGAAATCACCCGCGGCCTGCTGTGGGCGGCGGCCGGACTTGACCTCGGTCGCGAGCCCAGCTTGCGCATCGCGGTCCAGTCGCAAGACGAAAACGCCGCCAAGGGCTTCGAGCAGTTCGCGAACAAGGTGCTCGACTTCGCCGCCCACTCGCCCGACGTCGTGAAGCGCATTCCCGAGCTGCCCAAGCTCACGGCCGACATTAAACCCACTGTCGCCGGCAACCGCGTTTCGCTGGACATCGACGGCAAAAAGGCTGCCGCACTCATCGAGGCGGTTTCGCGGCCCATGAGAGAAGACGCCTCCTTCGCGCAGTGCGTCAACAATGAAAAGCAGATTGCTCTGGCCATCCACAACTACATCTCCCAGACCGGTGACAACTCGCTCCCGCCGGCTTTCACGGTAGACAAGGCCGGCAAACCGCTCTTGAGCTGGCGGGTCTTGGTCTTGCCGTACCTTGAGCAGCAAGCCCTGTTCGAGGAGTTCCATCTCGATGAGCCCTGGGACAGCCCCCACAATAAGCCACTCATCGCCAAGATGCCGGCGGTCTATCGCTGTCCCGCAGAAAAAGCCGAGCTGGCCCGCGAAGGCAAAACGCGCTATGTGAGCCCGCGCGGCGACGGCACGATCTTCCGAGGCGCCCAGCCGACCAAGCTGACGGACATCACCGACGGCACTTCCAACACGATCATGCTGGTTGACGCCGGCGATGATCGCGCCGTCATCTGGACCAAGCCCGACGACTGGCAGGTCGAGCCCGAGCTCGATGTCAGAGGCCTCTTCACAGCTCACGGCCGGGGCGGAACGAACATTGGGTTCGCCGACGGGTCGGTGCGGTTCTTGAGTGAGTTAATCAATCCGATAATCTTCAAAGCCTTGCTCACGCGGGCGGGTGGCGAAATCATCGGCCCCGATGATCTGAAGTGAGCCAGGCGCGTCACGGCTTGGTGTCGCGAAACGGCTTGTTTTGCTGGTAGAGCGCCAGGCGATCGCGGTAATCTTTCTTCTCGCTAGGGTCGGTTTCGAGATCGATCGCCTTGGCCTGCCACTTGATCGCTCCTGAAAAGTCGCCCACTTCGGCGTATGCGGCCGCCAGGGTCTCGAGGCAATAGCCTTCTTTCCAGCGCGTGAGCTCGCAGGCTTCGATCGCGGCTTCCACCGCCTTCTTGCCGTCGCGCTCGGAGTCATCGGGAGATGTCGCCCAGATCCACGCGCGGCCGTCGAGCGCGCAGGCGTCGCGCGGGTCTATTCGCAAGGCCGCGTTGAAGTCGCTCATGGCTTTGTCGCAGGCCTTCAGCCGGTGCCAGGCCCAGCCGCGCCCGCAGTAGGCGTCGGAGTCGCTGGGGTCGCGGCGGATCGCTTCAGTGAAATCAGCGATCGCCTGGTCGTACTTCTTCGAAGCCTTCCAGGCGAAGGCCCGATTGCAGTACCCCGTCGCTCCGGCGGGCGCGAGCCGGATGACCTCGTTAAAATCGGCGATCGCCTTGTCGTATTGCTTCAAACCACTCCGCAACAGCCCGCGCTCGTGGAAAGCGCCGGCGCTCGATGGGTCAAGCTTGATGGCCGTGTCGAGGTCGGCCAGGGCACGGTCGATCTCGTTCTTGTGTTTCCAGCCGACTGCTCGCACCACGTAGGCGTCGGGCATCTTGGGATTGATCTTGATGGCCGTGCTCAAGTCGGCAATCGCGCGATCGACGTCGCCTTTTTCGCCCTGAACAACCGCACGGCCGAAATACGCCGGCACGAGCTGCGGGTCGCGGCGAATGATTTCGCTGTAATCGGCGATGGCTTTGTCGTAGTCGTGCCGGGCGCGCCAGGCCTCGGCCCGATTGAAGTAATGCGTGGCGTTTTGGGGTTCAAGCCGGATGGCCTCGTTGAAATCAGCGATCGCTTTGTCGTGCGCCTTGGTGGCCAGCCAGACGACGCCGCGGCTGCCATGGGCCAGTGCGTCGTTGGGATCGAGGCGCAGCGCTTCGTTCAAGTCAGAAAGCAGGCCCGTCTGAGCCTCGCCGTGCGCTTCGGCCGCCAGCGCGCGCATGATGTAATTGAACGGGTCGCGCGGGTTGCTCTCGATCCGGCTCGTGAAGAATTCTTTGGCGCCGTCGAGCTGGACAACGTGGTTGCGCAAAGCCCAGCCGGCACGGCCGTTGGTCGAAAGCCAGAGCCACGGTCCCTGGGCACGCTCGACGCGATAGATCGCTACCGGCGCGGCTTGCCCAGCCGCCCCGCGACCGGCCGTGACCGTGAAATTGCGGAGGGCCGGCACGACCGCCTTCCCAACCCAGTCGTCGCCGGCCGTCTCCTGGGCGAATGCCACCCCAGGCCCAGCGACGACAAGCGCAAGAGCGAGCGCCGCCCAACGAACCGATCTACGTCCCCGGATCTTTGCGGTCTCCATAATCCGCCGCATCGCCTGTTCCTCCTTCGCGACTGATGCGTTCCACGTGCCGGCTTGTTTGGTGCGAACGACCCATGCAGGTTCGCAAGCTGAGACTAATCGGGATCGGCAAATCGGGCAAGACGAGCCATTCAAGGATGAAGGATGAACGCGGAACGATGAAGGCTGAAGTTTGACGTCGCGCTGCGCGTGATTCACACTCTTGGTACGGAAAGCACGAAGTCGCGAGGCCAGGCGGAGAACCGGAAGATGCGGCGCCAATTGCGGCGGATGGTCGTCTTGGTTTCGTTGCTCGTCACCATGGGGCAGGGGGGCAACGCACGCGGCGGTGGGCCCGGCGTCGAAGTGACCGTGCGAATCGAATCGCCGCTGGCTCCGCCCGACTGGGCCCTGCTCGAGCGCGAGCTGCTGCGCGCCAATGCCGCGCCTGCGAGGAGTTCTTCGACCGGTACTTCGACGACCGCGGCTATCTCGAATGCGTCGAGCGCTGGGGCGGCGACGACGGGCCGGACGACGCCATCGAGAACGTCAACGACTGGCCCGTGCTCTACGCCCTCGGCGGCTCCGACTCGATCCTGACGCTGTTCAAGAAAGCCTGGGAAGGCCACCTCCGGCAGTACACCGAGGCCAAGACCACCGAGGTGCCGTTCGCCCGCGACGGGATGTACTACAAGGAATTCCCCGTCATGTTCGACTGGCTGCATCACGGCGAAGGGCTCACGGTCTTCAACCTCGAAGGGCCTGTGCGATCCCGCACGACGCCCGCTACCGCCAGCGCGTCACGCGCTTTGCCGGCTTCTACCTGAACGACGATCCCGGCGCGCCGAATTACGACCCCAAGCACAAGATCATCCGCAGCCTGTTCAACGGCAGCCGCGGCCCGCTGCTCGCGCAAGGCGACCGCCCTCGACTGGGCCGGCGACCCGATCGAGGTCGAGAACCGCTTCCGGCCCGGGCACGGCGAGCGCAGCTACGAGCAGATGCTCGAACACTTCAAGGATTACAACGACATCGTCGGCGACAACCCGATGAACCTGAGCGCCACCTCGCTGGCCTTCAACGCCTACATGCTCACGCACGAGGAACGCTACAAGACACTGGATCCTCGAGTACGTCGACGCCTGGCGCGAGCGCATGATCGCACAACGGCGGGATCATCCCGACCAATATCGGCCTCGACGGCACGATCGGCGGCGCGTGCGGCGGCAAGTGGTACGGCGGCGTCTACGGCTGGGGCTTCACCGTGATCAACCCGGGCACCAAGCGCCCGGTCCATCGCAACAACCATTACCTGGCGCTCAACGGGTTCGGCAACGCCTTCTTCCTCACCGGCGACGACCGCTACCTCGACGCCTGGCGCAAGCAGATCGACGCGGTCAATTCCCACGCGCGCGTCGAAAACGGCCGGACGCTCTACCCGCACATGTTCGGCGACCAAGGGCTGGTACGACTACCGGCCCGAGCCGTACCAGCACGGCGTGCTCGAGCTCTACTACTGGTCGATGAACGAGGCCGACCGCCGGCGCGTGCCCGACTCGGACTGGCTCGCTTTTCTGGAAGGCCGCAACCCGGCCTATCCCGAAACGGCCCTCCGCGCCGATTTCGCGACGATCCGGCGCAAGGTCGACGGCGATGCGACACGACACGACCACGCCCGATACGCGGCTGGCCGATGACCCGATGGCCTACAACCCGGCGACCGTGGCGACTCTGGTGCACCTGATGCTCGGCGGACTCGCCTCCCAAGCATCAGGGAGAGATTCTGCACGCGCGCGTCCGTTATTTCGACCCGGTGCAGCCGCCGCGCCTGGCCTGCCCGACGACGTGGCCGCGCTGGTCGATTCGCTCGAGGACGGTTCGACGTCGCTCGTGCTGTGTCAACCTCAATCAGAGCGAGCCGCGCGAGCTGATCGTGCAGGGCGGCGCGTACGGCGAGCATCTCTGCCGCCAGGTCGTGACCCAGTCTGGCGCGGTGAACGTCGAGGGCCCCCAGTTTCGGGTGATCCTTCCTCCGGGCGCCGGCGGCCGGCTAACCCTCAAGATCAAAAGGTATGCGTTGGTGCCAACCCTGGCGCAGCCTTGGGACCCCGAATGAAAGTCGTACCGGGCGACAAGGCTGACCATTGCCCGCGTGGCTTGACACGGTGGCCGGTCGGTTCGCATGATGAAACTGACCCGTCTTCCGACGGGCCGCCCCCCGCGCCGGAGTGGCGGAATTGGCAGACGCGCCAGCTTGAGGGGCTGGTCCGCATTTTTGCGGGTGCAGGTTCAAGTCCTGTCTCCGGCACTACTTGGCATTTGCGACGATGGCCGACGCCGGCTCAGATTGCAAGGGTCGCTGCCGCGGTGAAGATCAAAGACAGCGAGGTGCGGTGCTTCCCCGCAGCCTTTGCTGGTCGAGATGCGGACTTCCGCCGATCGGTCCGCTGGACCGACCACGAAATCAACGAAAAGACACGAAAGGGCGAGCAGAGACCAATGCGGCGAACCGATAGCAACGCGAGCATTCGCAGGTTTTTTCGTCCTTTTCGGCGATTTCGTGGTTGCATGATCCTCTGCGAAACACGATTTAGGCGGCGGATCGACTCGCTCCCCGACCGGCCGGTGCCGTTGCTGGCCACGGCGGACCGGGCGGGGCTCGCGCCTCCGGTGGATCTCCTACGGGCGGGCCGGGCGGCGCTGGCGGTGCTTCGCCTAACGATCCAGGATCGCCAGACGCCATTTGAGACGGGGTGGGATCGGCGTCGAGGGCAAGGAGGTGCCCGCGGGGTTGCCGTAGACGGTGGAGTAAATGTAGGAGCGATACTGTAGCCCCGGCATATTCATTTTGAGCACATAAGTCTTGCTGCCATCGGGAAGCACCTCGATTGTCTGCTCGGCAAGCGGCGAATCGAAGACGAGGGCCCCGCTGGGGAGCATCTGCGCACTTCCCGTGTAGGAGGCATAGTTGCCCAGGTCGACGTTCGCCACCAGCGTCGCCACGCGCCTTTTTTCATTGATGATCCATTCCTGTCCGCGGCTATCCGCATGCTTGTGTTCGGTGTGGCGGACGTTCCCGTTGTCGAACAGCACGATTGTGTTGTCGTTGATGTAAGTCGCGTCATGCTGGTACGAGAACCACGGCGATGCGCCCAAGGCCTTGACTTTGAAATTACCGCCCTGGCCCAGCCGCCAAATAACGTGGCCGTTGCCCGTCCCATTGGCGTAGTCGATCTTGATCACCCAACTCTGGTTGCGCAGAGAAACGATCAGGTCGCCGTCGGCGGGTGAGTAGGCGACTGAGTTCGCGTGTGTCCAGTCGCCCGGTCCCTGGCCCAGAAGCGGCAGGCGGTGGATGTTCAGATTGTTGAAGGCACTCCAGACCCACGTCACCTGGAAGTTCTGGTTCAGGACGAGGACCATATCGCCAAGATACTGGACGGGTTTGCCCCCGACTTTGATGGTTTTCGAAGTCTGCGCCAGGACGGCCGTGTCCCCATTGGGTAGAAGCTGGGCGTCGTGGCTAAAGTCAATGATCGGCTGCTGCCCAGCGCGGCCAACTCGGCGTTGACGGCGTCGATATTAGTCTCGCGAACCGTGTCGCCGGCCAGGTCAATCTCCCGTAGCATGTTCGCCTGAGCGGCGGCGGTGAGCTGGCCTCCTATCAAGTACACCATGCCGCCGGGCACAAGGCTCGTGGCGTAGCTGGGGAAGTTGTTGGCCACTGAGTTGTAGTACCAATCGATGTTGCCCGCCAGGTCTGTCGCCACGGTATCGATAAGGCCGCGGCGCCGGCGATTCCGAAGTGCATCACGGTGTCTTGAGTCAGGTCAGTTCCGGGGCCAGGCGGCTGCTGTACGGTGAACGCGGGGAAAGTCACGTTCGTGGGCAACGCTCCGGTCGAAAATGTCAGCGGTGTGGAGACCGTCCCATCGTCCAGGACGTACCTCATGAGGTACGTCGTGTTGGGCAGCATGCCAGCGACGAGGAAGTTGGTACTCTCCCCCGGCACGATCGGCAGCGGTGCGGTATTGTTCCAAGTCAGAGAGGAGCCATTCTGGGCGAACTGGACGTACATCGAGCTGCCGGGGGAGGGCGGCGCGCTGACCAGGGCGACCAGGGGGTTGGACGTGGCGCTGATCACCGCGCTGGTTCCAGTGACCCGCGACTCCGCCGTATAGGACGCGGTCGCGGACTCGCCGGTTGAGGCGCTGTAGCTGTCCTTGACCGTTACCTGAATTTCATAGCTCCCCTGCTGCATGGGGTTCCAGGTGAAGCTGTTGCTGGGGCTGTAGTCCTGCACCATCTGGGTCGCGCCGCCGGCCGGTCCCACCCAGAACTGGTAGACCGGTGACGGCCCGTCGCCGTTCGCCGTCGCCGTCCAGATGACGGGCGATCCGACCAGGGGGACAGTTGGTTCGGTGCCCGATAGGGATACCGACAGGAGGCAACGACCCTCAAGGGGCGTGCCGTACGGCCGATACGACCGGCTCCTACGAGCTGAGATGTGTCTGCCCTTGATCCGCTTGCGAGAAAGTACTACGGATTGCCACATCGGATGAATTCCTGGGAAGAGACGTCGTAAGTGGTTGGTCCGCCAAGTTCGTTTACTGCCGGTTCCTCTCCGAACAGCTACCCGGGCGCCGATCGGCCACTCTCGGTGTTTGGAAACTTGCGCAAGATAACACGTCGGCGGCGCTTCCGGCAAGATAAATCACCTGTGTCGTCCGGCGTAGACCAGGTGGGACCTTCGCGTGACGGGACGGGCACTGACGGTGTTCACCGACGCGCGCGTCGGTCTGACATCAGCTTCTTCAAATTGTTTTGCCCGACGGGAATGGCGAAGGTATCCTGGCGCTTGGCTTGGTCGATATGTGTGCGGCTCACGCCCGGAACCCAGGTCCGTCTGCTTGATCCTGTTCGATCATCGACGAGGGGTCTAGAGCATGTCCGGCGGCGCACCGTCCGACGAAGGCAAACCGGCACCGGGATCGGCCGAGACCGCGTGGCTGGGGGCCAAGCCAAGGCCCGATGGCCCGGCCGCCGCGATCCACGAGGAAGCGACGATCCTCGGCGGCCTGGACGTCTCCCGGCCCGACGAACGGTCGGACGAGCGCCCGGCCGGCATCGCTGACCTGCCCGAGTTCCGCCGCGCCCTCGTCGACATCGGCCTCTTCGACGAGTCCGAGCTCGACGCCCTGGCCGCCAACGTCCCCGAGTCGCAGGGCGTGTTGGGACTGGCTCGCTTCCTCCAGCAGGCCGGGCAGTTGACCGCCTACCAGGCCGCCGCCGTCTACCAGCGCAAGAGCCGCGGCCTCCTGATCGGCAACTACACCATCCTCGACAAGCTGGGAGCCGGCGGCATGGGCGTGGTCTTCAAGGCCCGCCACCGCAAACTCGGCCGGGTCGTGGCCCTGAAGATCCTGCCACCCTCCTTCGCCCGCGACAAGACGGCGGTGGCGCGGTTCAAACGCGAGGTCGAGGCCGCCGGGCGGCTCAAGCATCCCAATATCGTCTCGGCTCTGGACGCCGACGAGGACCGGGGCGTGCACTTCCTGGTCATGGAATACGTCGAAGGGAGCGACCTGGACAAGGTAGTACGGCGCCGTGGGCCGCTGCCGCTGGGCCAGGCAATCGAGTACGTGATCCAGGCGGCGCGCGGGCTGGCCGCCGCCCATGCGGAGGGGATCGTCCACCGCGACATCAAGCCGTCGAACCTGATGCTCGATGCCGCCGGCACGGTGCGGGTGCTCGACCTGGGGCTGGCGCGGATCGCCGAGGACGCCAACCCGTTCGGCCAGGCGGCGGCCACCCGGTTGACCGCGAGCGGCATGTACATGGGGACGGTGGACTACATGGCGCCGGAGCAGGCGGAGGACGCGCGCAAGGTCGACCACCGCGCCGACATCTACAGCCTGGGCTGCACGCTCTATTACCTGCTGACCGGCCGCGAGCCGTTCGCGGGCGAGACGGTGCTCAAGCTGCTGATGGCGCACCTGGAGCGGCCGGCGCCGCCGTTGCGGGGGGCTCGTCCCGACGCGCCGGCGGCTTTGGAGGACGCGTTCCAGCAAATGATGGCCAAGCGGCCGGCGGAACGCCCGGAGTCGATGACCGCGGTGATCGCGCTCTTGGAATCCTGCAAGGCCGCGGCTGCCGAGGCGCCGGCAACGCATCCCGCCGCCGCGCCGAAGTCGCGTCCGGAACTGAAGGTCTTCGACGACGCCGCAATCAAGCGCGCCGAACCGGGCAAGCCGGACCGGGACTCGTCGATCCTCGGCCTGCGCGACGAGTCTGAGTGGGTGCCGAAGGGTTCCGAGCTGAGCCTCGAAGACCTCGTCAGAGAGGTAGGCCCGGCCATTCCGGCAGCCGCGCCGAGTCCCGCCACGATCAAGCGGGTTGTCAAGCGCCAGGGGCATCCGCCCCCGCAGCGCCGGACTCCCAAAACCCACACACCCCGCAACCGGTGGCGTGCGCCCGTGCTGGTGGCACTCGGCTCCGTCGTCGCGGTCGCGGCGGTCGTCGTCGGTACGCGACTGGTGCTCGACGGTTCGAATCGCCGAGGCCAACCTCGCGAACCCTCCGACCTCATCCCGAAGACCATGCCCATGCCCCTGACGGGCACTCCATCCGTCCGGACCGTCCCGCGCGGTTCTTCCGTGTCCACCCCGAAGACCGAGACCTCCCCGAAGACCCCTGGGGAATTCACGACGATCTTTGATGGATCCAGCGGCAAGGGATGGATTCTTTGCGACGGGAGTCCCTTGCCCAGGTCCAACGTTCAGGACGGGGCATTGAATCCCCACGGCACGAGAAGCGAGCTGGTCGTCTACCAGACGCCGCTCGACGACTTCACGCTCGAGTTCGATTACAAGTTGACCGAGAAAGGCAACGCGGGCGTGTTCCTCCGGGTCAGCGACTTGAACGCCCCGGCGGAAACGGGTCTGGAGATCGCCTTGGGTGATAGCCCCAGGGCGGGTACGGAGAATTCCGGGGCGGTTTACCACCTGGTTGCACCCAGGCGGGGGGAGAGCCAGGAATCCGAGGGCGGGTGGAACCGCGTGAGAATCGCGGCGAAGGGGCCGCGCGTCGCGGTGTCGCAGAGCGGGATCGAGGTCACGACGATCGACCTCGATCGGTGGACAACCCCGGGCAAGCGTCCGGATGGCTCGGCCCACAAGTTCCAGGACGTCGCCTTTGGTAAGCTGCCCCGCGCCGGGTATCTCGGCTTTCAGGGGCTTTACAGCAACTGCTGGTTCAAGAACGTCCGGGTCTCCACGTCCTCGCTTTCATCTCGACTGGCGCGGGCCGTGCCTTCCTACGTCGAGACGGGGCGGTTCACGGGACACAAGGTGGCCCAGGGGGGACTCGCTGACGTCGCCCTCGCCGCGGACGGGCTCAGGGTCCTGTCCTGCGGTGGAGATGCGATGGCTCGGCTCTGGGAGCTCGAGACCGGCCGAGAGCTCCACGCGTTGCCGCACCATGGCATGGTGTGGAGTGCGGCGTTCTCTCCCGACGGCCATCACGCCTTGACAGCCAGCCACGATCTTGGAGTGCGATACTGGGACCTGGACCGGGGCGGGTTCATCTTCGCCAGAAAAGACGTCCACACGAACCATGTGAAGGCGGTCGCTTTCTTTCCCGACGGCCTGAGGGCCTTGTCGGCCGGCGATGATGATGTCGTGATGCTCTGGGACCTCAAGCAACGCCGGCCCTTGGGGCCCGTCGGGAAGCACGCTGCCGACATCGAATGCCTCGCCATCTCCCCGGACGGCCGCCTCGCGCTGACCGGTGGTCAGGACAAGGTTGTGAAGGTCTGGGATTTCGGCTCCGGGCGGGAGCTGCCTGCCCTGACAGTTCATAAGCACGTGATCAGCTACGTCGCGTTCTCCCCGGACAGCCGCCTGGCCCTGACGGCCAGCCTCGATCAGACCATGGTCCTCTGGGACGTCGCGACCTGGAAGGAAAGAGCCAGCGCGAAACTGCCTGGCGGCGAGAGCGTCACCTGCGCCAAGTTTCTGTCTGACGGCCGGAGCTACCTGACCGGCTGCGACAAGGGAAAGCTCGTGCTCTGGGACATCGAGTCCGGTGTCGCGGTCCGTCAGGGGCAAGGACCGGCCGGTCATCGACGCCTTGCCGCTCGACCGGATGGCAGCGTTGTCCTGACGGCCGATAGCGACGGGATCGTGCGGATCTGGTCACCTTCACCCTTACGGCTGCCCGGCGCGCCGACGGCCAACCTGCTCGTCAACGGCAGCTTCGAGCTGGGGCCTGACGTCCAGGACGTACCGCTGGGACCGGGATCGACTGCGATCCCGGGTTGGACGGTGACGCGCGAACCGATCGATTGCGTCAGTAACGCGTTGCGTGCCGCCGAAGGCAAGCGGTGCCTTGACATACACGGCTCCCCCGGCTTTGGGGGTATCCGGCAATCGTTCCTCACCACCAAGGGGCAGCGTTACCGTGTGACGTTCGCGATGGCTGGAAGTATTCCCGGGGGATCTACCGGAAATCGGGAAATCAAGAGGCTGGGAGTGAGCGCGGCGGGCATGAAGGGGGAGTTCTCCTTCGACACGACCGGCAAGTCTACTGACAACATGGGGTGGACGACCAAGACCTGGGAGTTTGTGGCCGTCGGCGGGGAGACAACCCTCGAGTTCTACAGCCTGGACAGGAAAAACCCCTTGTTCGGGCCGGCGCTCGATGACGTTCGCGTCGTGGCCCAGCCCGGGAACAATTCCTCGCGATGACCGACCTCGGGGCGGTGTCGACCATCGGGAACCCGTGGGGTCAGACCTAGTTTCAAGTTTTTTCGCGCCCGTGGGGTCAGACCTAGTTTCAAGTTTTTTCGCCCGTGGGGTCAGACCTAGTTTCAAGTTTTTTCGCGCCCGTGGGGTCAGACCTAGTTTCAAGTTTTTTCGCGCCGTGGGGTCAGACCTAGTTTCAAGTTTTTTCGCGCCCGTGGGGTCAGACCTAGTTTCAAGTTTTTTCGCGCCGTCGTCCGGCGAGTATGCTGATATGAAAGGAATGCCATGCAGATAAAGTCCGCGATTCTCCGGCGCGGTCTACTAGCTCACAGGCATAACGATGGATGCGGGGGTTCGCGAGCACTTGCGGGTTAGGCCCGGACAAGGAGTCGGATCAGCCCGGTTTGTCCCAAATAACTTGAAATTAGGTCTGCCCCCCAGGAAGGAGATCGAGGGGTGGGGCCATTCGCAGACGGCAGCCAGGAAGGCCCGGCGCGACAAGAAAGCGCTAAGACCGCTCGTTCCGGCACGCTGGCCATGGACAGGGCCGCGACAGCGAGCCGAAACATGGCCTAGAGTTCCAACATAGGGACCGCCGAACGCTCGCCCTAGCCTCCGAACTCCGCGTCCGGAGACGGGTGGATTCCGTCACCGAGTGACTGGTTCCCCGTAGCCGCCCACGACCTGCAAGAGCCCTTGCGAAAAATCGAGGCCTTCGGCGACCGGCTTCAATCGAAATGCAAGGCCGCGCTCGACGACCAGGGCCGCGACTACCTCGATCGGATCCGCAACGCCGCCAAGCGAATGCAAACATTGATCAACGATTTGCTCACATTGCCAGGCGACGGCCGATCACCGGAGAGCCAGAAATGAGCGGTGGCCGGCTGAAGATCCTCATCATCGACGACGATGAGGACGACTTCATCCTCACGCGCAGCTTCCTCGAAGAAGTGTACCACGATCAGTTCGAAGTGGAATGGATACCGGCCATCGAACGAGCCGAGCAGCCCCTCGTCAACGGCAGCTTTGACGTCTGCCTGCTCGATTATCATCTCGGTGAGCGGACGGGCCTGGACTTGCTTCGAGAGATGATCACCCAGGGATGCCGGACCCCGATCATCCTCCTGACCGGCGACGACGATCGCGACGTCGACGTCGAGGCGATGAAGGGCGGGGCGGCCGATTACGTGGTCAAGGGCCAGTTCGATGCACGACTGCTCGAGCGGTCGATCCGGTACGCGATCGGTTATGCCGTCGAGCGTCAGCAGACGCTCGAGGCCCTAAGGCTCAGCGAGGAACGCTATGCCCTCGCAGCTCAGGGGGCCAACGACGGACTCTGGGACTGGGACCTGATCACCGACAAGATCTATTACAGCCCGCGGTGGAAGTCCATGCTCGGTTACATCGATCTTGCCATCGGCGAGAGTCCGGCGGAATGGTTCAGTCGCATCCATCCCCTGGACATCGACCGGGTCCGGGCGGAAGTTGACGAGCACTTGACGGGTCACACCGCGCAGCTTCAGACCGAGCATCGGATGCGGCACGACGATGGCACCTACCGCTGGGTTCTCACCCGCGGCCTGGCAGTGCGCGACGCCACGGGGCGGGCCGTTCGTGCCGCCGGGTCGCAGACCGACGTCACCCAGCGCAAGGCGGCCGAGGACCGGCTGCTCCACGACGCGTTCCACGATGCGCTGACCGGTCTCCCCAACCGCGCCCTTCTGATCGACCGTCTCGAGCAGCTCGATGGTGCGGATGGCACGGCGGCCCGAGCACCGCTTCGCCGTCCTCTTCCTCGACCTCGATGACTTCAAGGTCGTCAACGACAGCTTGGGCCACCAGACCGGCGATCAACTCTTGATCGCTCTGAGCCGGCGGCTGGAGACGTGCCTGCGCCAGGGTGACACGATCGCCCGGCTGGGTGGCGATGAGTTCGTGATTTTGGTCGACGAGATCGAGGACTGCAAGGACGTGCTCAACCTCGCCGACCGCGCCCTCGAGGAACTGCAGAGGCCCTTCTCGCTCAACGGTCACGAGCTGGTGACGACCGCGAGTATCGGCATCGCCTTGAGCGGTCCCGGCTATTCCTCCGCCGAGACGCTGCTCCGCGACGCCGATATCGCGATGTATCAGGCCAAGTCGCGGGGCAAGGCCGGTTACGTGGTCTTCGACGAGGCCATGCACACCAGTGCCATGCTGCGGATGAAGCTCGAGGCCGACCTCCGCCAGGCGGCCATTCGCCGGGAATTTCAGCTCCGGTTCCAGCCGATTGTCTCGCTTCAGACCGGCCGGATCGCCTGCTTCGAGGCGCTGCTCCGCTGGAACAATCCCGAGCGAGGGATGGTCGGCCCCGATCAGTTCATCCCGGTCGCCGAGGAGACCAGGCTGATCTTGCCCCTGGGCCTCTGGGTCCTCCGTGAGGCCGCGGAACAACTCCGCCACTGGCAGTTGACGTTCCGGACGAAGCCCCCAGTGAAGATGAGCGTCAATCTTTCTTGCCGCCAGTTCTTCCAGACCGACCTGGTCTACCAGATCGAGCGCATCCTCATGGAGACCGGCTTCGACGGAGGCTCCCTGAGGCTGGAGATCACCGAGAGCGCGATCATGGAACAAGTGGAGACCGCGCTGGCGGCCCTGGCCCGGCTCAAGTCGCTGGGCATCCGATTGGCCATCGATGACTTCGGCAAGGGCTACTCATCGCTGAGTTACCTCCACCAGTTTCCCTGCGATGTGCTCAAGATCGACCGGGGGTTCATCGCGCGCATGGGCGCTCACGGCGAGAACTCCGAGATCGTGCGGACGATCGTTGCGCTGGCCGAGGGATTGGGGCTCGAAGTGGTGGCCGAAGGGATCGAGACGCCTTATCAACTCACTCACTTGCGGAACCTCGGGTGCCAGTACGGCCAAGGTTACCTATTTTCGCGCCCCTTGGACAGCGAGGCCGCGGGTCAGTTGCTCGCTCGCGCGCCGAGTTGGTTCGGCTCAGCGTCGACCGTAATGGACCGCGTCGCGACGAACCGCATGGAACCGAACGACAACCGTCTGGAAGCCGGTGGGTTCGACATCCGGCTGAAAGCCCGATCGCGCACAGTTCAAGACAGACCAGACACTCCCGTATCCTCGCGCGTTCCACGCCCACCAGGTCTGTGAGCCAATGCCGTCAGCTAAGCCAGGACCAGCTCGGGACGTCGAGGACATGCACTGCATTGTAAGTGCGATTGCCCTCGGGATGAGAACCGTTGACCGATTCGTCGGCCCGGTTTGGCCATTGCGCCGGTCACCGTACGGACGGGCGCACCCGAACGGATCGCAAAATGCAACCATTTCTAGCTTGACGCTCCGTGTGCATCCCGCATGCACGTGCACGGGGCGAGCGCGCACGGCGCAATTCCGTTCATTTCGCGGCAACTGAATCGGCCTACGGGTATTGTGCCGAGGATCGCCGTCGGGGGCCGACGATCAGCCCGCACCTCGCTGTTGTGCATGTCCACTCGACACAGTTTCGTCGAGCCAGGCGATCATGCCGAGTTCGGCGTGGACCGTGGCGTTCTTGGATTACCGCTTCCAGGTTCCCGCACCATGCCGCGCCCGAACCTCCGCGCCAACTATAAATTAAGGTTTACGTATAGCTTGAACGAAAAGAGAGCGTTGACGGCTGCGTGACGTCTCGTCCTCTCATGGCCACGTGACAAGTCGGTAAAGCGCCGCAACCGCGACCATCACCCCGATCATCGCCGAAAGCCACAGTCCAAGCGTCGAGAACCGGGTAGCCGTGCCCGCCAACGATACGCGCCCGACCTCCCGCCGTCGCCTGCGAACGATCCAATGGCCGACGGCACCGGGTACCGCGGGGATGAGCGCGAAGTACACAACCTGCCACAGTATCGCCGGGTTGGTCATCTGATAGACGAAGCTATCCCTGCTTCCAGTGCGCTCAGCAATGTGCAAACTGAGGCCATAGGCGATTAAGAGCGATATTGCAATGCCGAGGGTTGCCGACGTCAGGCCAAGCACCGCTGCCAAACCGTCCATGATCCAGGGTCGCGCCGCTGGGTACCTCGCCCAGGCAATCAGTAGTGTCACGGCGCCCCCTGCAGTGAGGCGGATCGGAACCCGCCCTACTGTCCAGTGATGATGGGGCAAGATTAGACTGAACGAACAGAAAAGGATCGCCACGAGGATCGATAGCAGAATAACGGCGAACTCAGGCTTCCCGGCTCGGTTTACAACCTGCGCGGCGTAGGACATAGGTGTTTCCCCATGTCGAGACTGGGCGATGGAATCAAGCTCACCCATTATCCCTCGACACGAAGAGGATTCAACGATCGGAGTCCGTCAGCCTTCCTCGACCCATCGCCGTAGGCACTCGAGCCGCTTCGGCAGGTACCGTTGGCGATCCTGGAAGGCGCACCGTCTGGATCACGCTCTCCAGGTGGTCGGCGGGCTGGGCTGCTGATTTTGAGCCTCAGTCGGCGGAGGTCGAACGATGGGGACAGTCTCTCGGCATCTTCGATTCACGATCCGAGGCCTCATGCTGCTCATCGGCTTCTCGGCGCTCATGCTCGCCGGGGGCATTGCGATCTGGGAGTGGGTCGAACTGAGCCGCCGTGCCCAATCCCCGTGGTGGAATACGCAAGAGGCCACGGCGAGGGCAAGGCGGCGAGCCATGGCGACAATGAACGAGCAGGGCGAGACTCGACCTCACCTGCAAACCTCTTCCCCAGAGGCCCTGACGCCAAATCGAGCGTCACAGCGCACCCAGCCCCGTTGAGTAAGTCGTAAGCGGTGACCTACAGATCACCCAATGCGCGTCTCGCGGTGGACAAGACTGCTAATATCAGACGCAAGACGGTAAAGTGCGCATCGTCGTGAGAAACTCGCATCGGGTTTGCGAGCCACCGGGTACGAGACCCGTTGCCCCGCAGTTGCTCACTTACGGATTAGGATCAACTTCGCAATGGGGCGAATTCGCGAATATGGGCCGGCCGCCGCGTCCGATCGGACCGATCCGACTGATCCGACGCGCGGCCGGGGCGGTTCTTTGGCCTTGAAGCCCTGCGCCTAGACCCGGGCGGTTATGCGGTCCAACCTGGGCCGGTCTGGAACGGCATTTTCTCTATTCAACTTGATATTGAAATCCTCCTTTGTCATCGACCGACACGTGGACGCTGGAGAGGATCCGGCCCTCGGCCATGCGGCCGAGGATCTCCTGCGAGATCTCGGGGAGCAGGGTGCGGGTGAGGATGTGGTCGACGTTCCGCGCGCCGCTCTGGACCTCGCGGCAGCGGCCGGCGATGCTCTCGATCAGCTCGTCGCTGTAGCTGAACTGCGGCATTGTGGTTCTGCCGCATCCGCTGGGCGATCCGGCCGAGCTGAAGCCGGATGATCTGGCGCATCACGACGTCGGAGATCGGGTAGTACGGGACCACGATCAAGCCGGCCGAGGAACGCTTGCTTGAAGATCTGGACGCCCCGCTCGGACTTGGCGCTCGAGCAGGTCGGGGCGGATCGCCTCGGCCAGGGCCTCGGGCGACGGGGTCGTGTCGGGGTCCTTGCAGAGCTTCAGGATCGTGTCGGTGCCGACGTTGGAGGTCAGCAGGATCACCGTGTTCTTGAAGTCGATCTCGCGGCCCTCGCCGTCCTCGAGCGTCCCCTTGTCGAAGACCTGGAAGAACAGCTCGAGGACGTCGGGATGGGCCTTCTCGACCTCGTCGAGCAGGACGACGCTGTACGGCCGGCGGCGGACGGCCTCGGTCAGGACGCCCCCCTCGCCGTAGCCGACGTAGCCGGGCGGCGAGCCCTTGAGGCTCGAGACCGTGTGCGCCTCCTGGTATTCCGACATGTTGATCGTGATCAGGTTTCGCTCGCCGCCGTAGAGCGTGTCGGCCAGCGCCAGCGCGGTCTCGGTCTTGCCGACGCCGCTGGGGCCGACCAGGAGGAACACGCCGATCGGCCGCCGGGGGTCGGTCAGGTTGGCGCGCGACGGTCCGGATTCGCTGGGCGATCGCCTCCAGCGCGTGCGACTGGCCGATGACGCGCTCCTCGAGCTTCGACCGCAGATTGAGCACGGTCTGGATCTCGTCGGCGAGCATCTTGCCGACGGGGATGCCCGTCCAGCCGGCGATCACCTCGGCGATGGTCTGCGAGTCGACCGAGACCTGCAACAGCGGCGATTCGCCCTGGACGCGCGCGGAGCGCGTCGGTCTTGGCATTGAGATCGGCCTGCATGGCGGCCAGCTCCGCGGAGGGCTGGAACGGCTGGCCGCCGCTGGAGCCGGCCGCCTTCTGCTTCTCCTCGAGGTAGCGGGCCTCGATCGACTTGGCCAGGCCGCGGATCTCCTCGACGCGCTTCCGCTCGTCCTCCCACCGCGCCTCCAGCTCGGCCAGGCGCGCGCGGGCCTCGTCGAGCGCCTGCTGGACCTCGGCCATCCGCTCGGCGTGCTGGCGCGCCGGTCGCGCCCTCGCGGTCGAGGATGCCGAGCTCGAGCTCGAGGTGGTCGATCTGGCGGCGGCAGTCCTCGACGGCCGGCGGAATGGCGTTCTGGCTGATCGCCACCCGGGCGCAGGCGGTGTCGAGCAGGCTGACCGACTTGTCCGGGAGCTGCCGGGCCGGGATGTAGCGATGCGAGAGCTTGACGGCGCTCTCGACGGCCTCGTCGAGGATCCGCACGCCGTGGTGCTTCTCGAGCATCGCCGGTGATCCCGCGCATCATCCGGATGGCGCGGTCCTCGTCGGGCTCCTCGACCTTGACGACCTGGAACCGCCGCGCCAGCGCCGCGTCCTTCTCGAAGTACTTCTTGTACTCGGCCCAGGTGGTGGCGGCGATCGTGCGCAGCTCGCCGCGGGCCAGGGCCGGCTTGAGCAGGTTGGCGGCGTCGCTCTGGCCGGCCTGGCCGCCGGCCCCGATCATGGTGTGGGCCTCGTCGATGAACAGGATGATCGGCACGGGCGAAGCCTTGACCTCGGCGATGACCTGCTTGAGCCGGTTCTCGAACTCCCCCTTGACGCCGGCGCCGGCCTGGAGCAGGCCGAGGTCGAGGGTGCGGAGCACGACGTTCTTGAGCACCGCGGGAACGTCGCCCTGGGCAATCCGCAGCGCCAGGCCCTCGACGACGGCCGTCTTGCCGACGCCGGCCTCGCCGGTGAGGATCGGGTTGTTCTGGCGGCGGCGGATCAGGATGTCGACCATCTGGCGGACCTCGGCCTCGCGGCCGATCACCGGGTCGATCTCGCCCTTCTTGGCCCGCTCGGTCAGGTTGATCGTGTACTGGTCCAGGGCCGGCGTCTGGGTCACGCCGGCCGGCCTGTGCGCCCGGCGCCGCTCGCCGGCGCCCGCCGCGGCCGCCGGCCCTTCGTCCTCGCTGCGAGCCGGCCACCAGCTTCATCAGGTTGGCCTGGAGCACCTCGACCTTGATCTTGCGCCAGCTCGCGCGAGGCCTCGCGCGCCAGCCGCCCCAGCTCCTCGTCGTCCAGGAGCGCCAGCAGCAGCATGCCCGAGCGGACCTTCGGCGCCTGGAACTGGAGCGACGCGATCACCCAGGCGTCGCGGATGAGCTGATCGATCCGCAGCGAGAGCGTCGGCGTCCGCTGGTTGCCGGTGCGGAACTGGTCGATCACCTGCGTCAGGTCGCGCGAGCAGCCGCGCGGTGTCGACCTCGAAGTGGCGGAAGATGCGGGTCAGGTCGCTGTTCGGGCAGCCTCGACCAGCTTGACCAGCCAGTGCTCGACCTCGACGCTCGGGTTGGTCCGCGACAGGCAGAGCCCGGCCGCCGCTTGAAGAGCATTCAGGCAGGTCGTGTTCAGCGTCTTGATCAAGGCTGCTGAGTCAACACCCATCGATTGCTCCTCGGTTTCGTGGGTAGCCTGATCCACACGTCATGCTATCAAGGGAGAGGACCGAGAGCGCACAAAAAAATGTCGAATTGGTGAATGCCGGGAAACCGAAGGCATCCAGCACCTTGCGTGAGCTCGGCCGGAATTTTGATCGCCTTTTGCGCTTAGAGTACTGGAAACCGATGACATCCAGCACCTTGCATAGGACCAGGCGGATCACCTGCGGCGCGGCGGCGAGACGAGCACGCCCTCGCGCCGCACGATTGCGTGTGCGCCCCGCGCCGCGGAAGCCGCCATGACCTTCGTTGGACCGGTTGTTGCTGGTAGAGTGGGCAGGCGGCGGTGCGCCTGCGCGGAGCGTCTGGTTCTGACCGGTGCGGACGGTCGGCTCCGGTGTCCTTGAGCTTTTTCCGTCTGACCGGGCGGACAGCGAGTAAGGCCTATGAACCCGATCGTCTTCGCGCTGCGTCACCCCATCACGATGATCATGCTGGTCGTGGCCTTGGTCGGCGGCGGGGCGCTCGCCCTGACGCGTATGCGCGTCGATATCTTCCCACCGATCAACCAGCCGAAGATCTACGTGTTTGTCAACTACGGCGGCTACGACCCTACCCAGATGGAAGGGCTCTTGGTCAGCCCGTTCGAATTCTGGTTCCAGTTCGTGGACGGCGTCCGCAGCATGGAGTCGAAGTCGATCCAGCAGGTCGCAGTCATCGAGCTGTCGTTCTATCCCGAGACGGACATGTCCAAGGCGATGGCCCAGGTCGTCAGCGTGGCGTCCAGGGCCCAGGCAACGCAGCCCGACGGCACGCTGCCGCCCTTGATCATGCAGATGGACGCCGGCAACGTGCCGGTCGGCTACTTGGTGTTCAAAAGCAAGGCGCACTCGCTCGGCGAGATCGGCGACCTTGTCCAGTACCGAGTGCGGCCCTTGTTGCAGACATTCGTCCCCGGCACGGTCGCGACCGCGCCTTTCGGTTCGTCCATCCGCGCCATCACAGTGAGCGCGGATCCCGACAAGCTGCGCTCCTACAACCTCACGCCCCAGGACGTGGTCAACGCCGTGAGCTCGGGCAACTCCATCAGCCCCTCCGGCAACCTCTACATCCAGGGCACGATGCCGCTCACCCCGACCAACGCCATGGTTCGTGACCCGAAGGTCTTCTCCAGCATCCCGCTCGTGCCCGGGCGCAACGTCTACCTGCGCGATGTGGCGACGGTCGCCGACGCCACCGACCTCAACTACGGCTACGCCCTCGTCGACGGCCTCAAGTCGATCTACCTGCCGATCATCAAGAAGAACACCGCCTCGACACTCACAGTGGTGTCGAATGTCAAGAAGGGGATGCCGGTCTTCAAGAGCGTGCTGCCGGAGGATGTGGACGTCAGCTTCGCGTTCGACGAATCACCGACTGTGGTCACGGCCGTGAAGAATGTCGCGATGGAGGGCCTGATCGGGGCGACGCTTACTGGCCTGATGATTCTGCTGTTCCTGCGCGACTGGCGCAGCGTGATCGTGGTGGTGTTCAACATACCCATGGCGCTCATGGGCTCGCTGTGCGGCCTGTGGCTGACGGGTAACACGATCAACATCATGACGCTTGGGGGGCTGGCCTTGGCCATCGGCATCCTGGTCGATGAAGCGACCGTGGAGATCGAAAACATCCACGTCCAGATGGGACGCACGCCGTCGCTCTCGCGGGCGGTCTTGAACGGCAACCACATCACCGCGGTGCCGCGACTCCTGGCGCTGTTGTGCATCCTGTCGGTGTTCATCCCCGCCTTCCTCATGGCCGAGCCGGTGCGGTCGCTGTTCGTGCCGCTATCGCTGGCGGTCGGGTTCGCCATGATCTCGTCATACGTGCTCTCGAGCACGATCGTGCCGGTGCTTTCTGTGTGGCTGCTGAAACACCACGGAGCTCCTGAGACCGAGAGCCACAAAACACACGAAAGGAAGGGAATCTTTGCACGTGTCCAGACCGCGTTTGGCGCGGTCGTCGGCGGGCTGGTGCGCTGGCGCTGGGTGGTGGTGCCGGCCTACCTGGTCGTCTGCGCCGCGCTGTTCTGGGTTCTGGGGACCCGGCTCGGGACCGAACTGTTCCCGCAGGTCGATTCGGGCCAGTTCGTGATCCGCTTCCGCGCCCCGCCCGGCTCCGATTTCGAGATCACCCGCCAGGTCTGGGCCAAGGCGCTCCAAGTCATTCAGGAAGAGGCAAGCGCCGAAAACGTGGATATGGGGATGGGTTTCGCCGGTCAAGTATCGCCGCTGTTCTCGGTCAACAACCTGATCCTCTTCATGCGCGCCCCGGACGACGGTCAGATGCGGGTCGCCCTCCGCGAGGGCTCCGGCATTCACCTCCAGCCGTTCCGCGAGCGCCTCCGCAAGGCGTTGCCCGAGAAAGTGAAGCCGTGGCTGGCGGACCTGCTCCAGAAGCAAGGAATGGCTCCGGACGTGGCGCGGGCGCGGGCCGAGCAGGTGATCTTCGGGTTTGAGCCGGGAGACATGGTCAGCGAGGTGATGAGCTTCGGCTCGCCGGCCCCCATCGAGGTTGTCGTCGCCAGCCCCAACCTGGCCGACGCCCGCGCCCACGCGACGCGGGTCATGGCGGGGATGAGGAAGATCCCGTCCCTGCGCGACGTGCGGTTCCAGCAGGAGCTCGACTACCCGACGGTGCCCGTGGAGATCGACCGCGAGCACGCCGGCTTGAGCGGGGTAACCGCCCAGCAAGTGGCGAACGCCGTGGTGGTCACTTCCTCCTCCAGCCGTTACGTCGCACGCAATTTCTGGGTCGATGTGAACAGCGGCACCAGCTACCAGGTGCAGGTTGAGGTCCCGACGCCGCTGATGAACTCGCCGACGCAACTCGAGACAGTCTCGCTGGCGGAGGTGAACCCGGAGCTGAACCTGATGATTCGCGACGTGGCCCGGGTGGGCTCGGGGACCATGCCGGGTGAAATCGACCGCACCAGCAGTCAGCGCTACGTGAGCATTACGGCCAACGTTGAAGGGGAGGACCTCGGCCGCGCGGCCCGGCAGGTCGCGCAGGCGATCGCCGAGGCGGGCCAGCCCCCGCGCGGGACCCGTGTCCTCACGCGCGGCCAGGTGGCGCCCATGGATGAAATGTTCGCCGCTCTGGGGGTCGGTCTGGTTCTCGCGGTGGTCGTGATCGTCGTGCTCTTGACCGCGTATTTCGAGTCGCCGCGTCTGGCCCTGGCCTCGGTGTCGAGCGTGCCGGGCGTGCTCTGCGGCGTGGCGATCATGCTGCTCGCGACCGGCACAACGCTCAACATCGAGTCGTTCATGGGGTCGATCATGTGCGTGGGCATATCGGTGTCGAACTCGGTGATGCTGGTGACCTTCATCGCCATGGAATGGCGCGAGCGCAAGGTCGTGCTCGAGGCCGCCCGCGCCGGCGCCCAGGATCGGCTGCGGCCCATTTTGATGACCGCCTGCGCCATGACGGTCGGCATGGTGCCGATGGCGCTGGCCCTGGAGCGCGGCAGCGAGATGGAGGCGCCCTTGGGCCGGGCGGTGATCGGCGGGCTGGTGGTGTCCACGTTCGTGACGCTGTTCATCGTCCCGTCCGTTTTCGCTCTGCTCTTGGGCAAGAAGACGCCGCGCTCGCCGTCGCTGCATCCGGATGACCCGGAGAGTTCCTATTACGCCCCCGACGGCAGCCAGCCCGAAGCGGCGGCCCACAGCGACTCCACAGTCTCTCATTCCCCTCCCCAGGAGGACCACCCATGAGACGTATCCGGCTAACCCTGCTCTTGCTCCCCGGCCTGGCGTGCGGCTGCTCCGACCGGAAGCCGCCTCCGGCGTCGCCGATTAGCCTCAACCCGACGGTGAAGGTGGTCCACGCCGAGTACCGGACCGTGAAGCGCACGGTCGAGCAGCCGGGAGTGATCAGCGCTTACGAGCGCACTGCCCTTTATGCGAAGGTTTCCGGCTTCGTCCTGAAGTGGAATGTGGACATCGGCGACCGGGTGAAGAAGGGCGCGACTCTGGTCGAGCTCACCGCCCCCGAGCTGGTCGCGCAGCACCGGCAGATGGAGGCCCAGGTCGAGCTGGACCGGGCGCTAGTGACGCAGGCCCAAAAGCAGCATGTTGTCGCCAAGCACAATGTCACGGCAGCCACCAAGCAGGTCGACCAGGCACGGGCTGAGGTGAAGGCTTTTGAAGCGATCGTGAAGCGCTGGGACGGCGAGGTCAAGCGGCTGACCGACATGGTCGCAAAGAAGGTAGTGGATATCGAGGTCCTCTCCGAGACGGTGCGGCAACTGGAGTCCGACCAGGCACGCCTCGAAGCCTCGCAGGCGACGGTCCTGACCCGCGACGCCCAGCGCTTAGCCGCGGAGGCGACGACGGAGAGGACCGTGGCCGACATTGGTACCGCCGATGCCAGGGTGCCAGTGGCGGAGGCGGAGGAGCGCCGGCTGGCGGCCCTGGTAGACTACCTCACGATCACCGCGCCCTACGACGGCGTTGTCTTGGCCCGCAACGTCAACCTCGGCGACTTCGTGCAGCCTGCGAGCGGCGACCCGTCGCAAGGCGCCTTTTCCCTGGGGGTGTCGCCGAACCAGGCCACGCCGCTGTATGTGCTCAACCGCATCGACCCGGTGCTGTTCGTCATCGGCGTGCCCGAGGCAGACTCGGCTTACGTCGCCGCGGGGAGCAGCGCTCGCGTGCGGGTGCCAGCGCTGGCGAACCACGAGTTCTCGGCGCGGGTGACGCGGACCTCCTGGCGCTCAACCCCACCAGCCGCACGCTCCAGTCCCAGGTCGAGCTGCCCAACCCAAAGGGGACGTTCCTCCCCGGCATGTACGCTTACGGGTCGGTGCTCATCGAGCGGCCCAACGTACGGGCGTTGCCGGTGTCGGCGGTGACCCAGATCGGCAACCAGACTTATTGCTACCTGGCGCTGGACGGTAAGGCCGCGCGGACGCCGGTGCAGACTGGCGTCAGCGACGGGACCTGGGTCGAGGTGACGGGGAGGCTCGTCCGGTCGGCCGGGTCGTCGGAAGGGACCTGGAAGGCGTTCGACGGCTCCGAGGCGGTCATTTACGGCGACCTGTCGCTTGTCGTTGACGGCGCCCCCGTCGACGTCGCTCCCGCCCAGGTCGAGACCGGGCTTGGGGACCAGCCCCGACCCCCGGCCGGTGGTCCAGCCGACTCCCGCTCGCCCGCGCTGGCGGGCCGGCCGTGAGCTGACTGTACGTCGAATTGGCGGCCAAGTGCCCTGCAGCCGACCGGGTCCTGCGGCCGCTTCCACAACCAGGCCGGCGAACCGGACTCCTGAGATCCGCATAAGGAGACGAGCATGGCTGAGCTAGAACGGTACGAAGCGCTCGTCCTGGGCAGCGGCGCGGGCGGCAAGCTCCTGGCCTGGCACCTAGCCGGTTCCGGGCGGCGCACCGCCGTCGTGGAGCGCAAATGGATCGGCGGCTCCTGCCCGAACATCAACTGCCTTCCCAGCAAGAACGAGGTCTGGAGCGCAAAGGTCGCCGACCTGGTTCACCACGCCGCGAGGTTCGGGATGGTGACGGGCACGGTCGCGATTGACATGGGGCGCGTGCGGCAGCGCAAACGCGACATGGTCGAGGGCCTGATCGCCACGCACCTGGAGCTTTACAAGGCGAGCGGCGCCGAATTGATCATGGGCGAGGGGCGCTTCGTTGCCCCGAAAACGATTGAGGTACGGTTGAATGACGGCGGCACGCGCCTGTTGGCGGCCGACCGAGTTTTCCTCAACTTGGGGACCCGCGCCACGGTCCCGCCGGTCGCCGGCCTGGCGGACGCCAGGCCGATGACGAACATCGAGTTGCTCGAACTGGACCGGCTGCCGGAGCACCTCGTCGTCCTCGGCGGCGGCTATGTCGGCCTCGAGTTCGCCCAGGCGTACCGGCGCTTCGGAAGCCGCGCGACCATCATCGAGCGTGGGCCACACCTGCTCAGCCGCGAGGACACGGATATCGCCGAAGAAATCCGCCTCATCCTCAGCGCCGAAGGGGTGGAAGTGGTTCTTGGGGCCGAGGTCCTGCGGGTCGAGGGGCGATCTGGCGAGGGCGTCCGCCTGCGTGTGCGGTCGGCCGGCGTCGAACGAGATATCGCTGGCAGCGACATTCTGGCCGCGGTGGGGCGGATGCCAAACACCGCTGGGATCGGCCTGGAGTTGACCGGTGTCGAGTTAGACGCGCGGGGCTACATCAAGGTGAACGAGCGGCTGGAGACCACGGCGCCCGGGGTCTGGGCGATTGGCGAGTGTGCCGGTAGCCCCCAGTTCACGCACGTGTCCGAGGACGACTTCCGGGTCATCCGGGACAACCTGGCCGGGGGAAACCGCAGCACGCGCGGCCGCCTCGTCCCCTATTGCCTGTTCACGGACCCGCCGCTGGCGCGGGTCGGCCTGAGCGAGGGGGAAGCCCGGCAACAGGGGACGGCCGTGCGCGTCGCTAAGTTGCCGATGAGCGCCGTGCTGCGGACGCGGACCACCGGGGAGAACGCCGGCTACATGAAAGTGCTGGTGGAAGGGTCCGGCGAACGCATCCTCGGCTTCACGATGATCGGTCCGGAGGCAGGTGAGGTCATGGCGGCGGTGCAGACGGCGATGCTTGGCGGGCTGCCCTATACGGTTTTCCGCGACGCCATCCTGGCGCATCCGACGATGGCCGAGGGGCTCAATGCTTTGTTCGCCGCCATCCCGGCGGCTGGGCGCTGAGCCGCCTGTGCATGTCGTCAGGCGGATGCGCAAGGACTTCGAGGTGGCTCTCGGAAGATCGACCATAACAACCGGCCGGAATCAGGCAGCGGGGACGCCGCAGCCGGGCACTTGCGCGCGTCGGTCCGACAACACCGACGCGTGCCACAGCCAGGGCGCCCAGGAACCGACAGGGAGCACCGCCAAGCTGGCTCATGTCAGACAGCCAAGGACGACGTTCGTAAACCCGGCGTGAGGTTCGTCGCTCGATCGAAACGAGGAACAAGATTCTGGACTACGTCGCTCCTTGATGGAACGAGTCAAAGAAGAAGACGGTTTTGTTCACCCTGGGTTGGAAGAGACCAAGGAACGAGACACTGGCGGTGGTGCTCGCCTGACGATCGAAACTGGCTTCTTTTCACGATCGGTATCAGATGTGCCTTATCGCGGCAGACCGTGCGCTGGGGTAGGCCTGCACCACGTGCTTGACGAAGAGCGAGAGCCGAGCCCAAAGCGGCGGCTAGAAAAAGCGGGGAAAAGTTTGCATGGCAAGTCGTTGTGCCCGGTCCGGATCACAGCATTTGCTGCTGGCGCCAGGCGGCGCGCGGACTTCGAACAGGGGACGGCCAGGATTGAGGATCGCGAGCTCGATCGCGGCCGCGGTGCGCTGGCGCTGGTAGCCATTTTTGAGGGCCCGTCGCAGCGACTCGGGGGTAATTGGTTGGCCCAGCAAGTAGCGAGTGCCCTTGGCGAAATTGCTTTGGCGGGTGCTCCACCATTTCTGGATCAGAACCGGGTCGGGCCAGGGCAGACTAAGGTCTGCATCCATCGCCACTTTCTCGTCCTCCGGGTTTTCGGTTGGCCCGGCCTCGAATCCCGTGGGCTTCTCAGCGTCGAGGTCTTCATAGGAAATATTGGACCCGGTGATCATGCTGAACGACTCCCCGGCGACCTGCGCGAGCTTGGGGACTTTCATCTGATCGATCAGGAAAGGAATGACCTCGGGGTCGGCGAAGGCGCCGGCGGCGATGACGGCAATTCGCTTCTGACCCAACTCCTTGACCAGCCGCTTGAGCCAGAGTTTCGCATCATTCGAGGCCAGCCGCCTCATGGTCATCTGTGCGGCACATTCCGCGAACGGCCCGCCGGCCTCGGCTATATTCTGCAGGCAAGTCACGGAATCCTTGTGGCCATTGATTAGCGCGTTCGACCAGGCGGCCCAGAACCGGACGGTCAGGTTTTGGGCCTTGAGGCTGGATCGGACGGTGAGGTGAAGGTCGATCAAACCCAATTCGCCCACGGCACGGAGCGCGCGGGCCTTGAGGTGAGGATCGTCTGACTGGAACGCCGCGGGGAACACGGCGGAGCCCACCGGCATTTTTCGATGCGCGACGGCGGCCGCGATCCCTACTCGCTGGCGCGCCGATTGATCCGAGGCCAAAAGCGCCTTGATCAAACCAGATGCCCGTTCTATTGGCATCCAGCTCAAAGCCGCAATGAGCCCGCGCGACGCTTCAAGGTTCGCCGTCCCGGCGTCGAGGACAAAGCGGATACTGTCGTCGCGCCCACTTTCAAGCGCGGATTCCGCCGCCGCGAAGACCTGTCCGGGCTTGCCTTCCTCGAGGGCGGTCTGGCAAGCCGTCAAGCCATCGTTTCCGGCGATCCGAAGGCCATCCAGGTGCGCTTCGACGCGTGCGTCGAGTTTGGCCAGATCTTCGAGCTTGTAATTTGGAGCGCGCACGGCGGCGTCGCGGAGAAGCCAGAGGAATGCAGCCCCTTCGGCGTGGCGGGAGACGATGCCTTCAATCCTGCCGACGGCAATCTCGGCGGGAGAGTAGCCTTTGGGTTTGAGTACTGGCATCCGGTTTTCGTCCAAATTCCCCGCTTTGTCCAATCGCTCACCAGTCGAAGCGATCCTTGCGCTCCTTTTCGATGTCGAAAGTGTACGGAATTCCTTTAAATCCCCGTTTGAGCATTTTCTGCGGCGAATTGAGAAAGGTGTTCCTGCGCCAATCCAGACCGGCGAGGAACTGTCGAATCAGAGCTTCGGTTTCTTCAATCTTGAAATGATGATCCGGATCGAGTGCTTGCCAGGGTACAACCTCACCCAGCCTCTCGGCGGGGTTAAGCTGATAGAGTTTTGTGAGCCGTTCGAGAACCCGTTCGCGCCAGGCGCGGAAGGGCTCGGCGTTCGGTAGCACGTGTTCCGCCAAATTTGATGCACGGCCGGCCCTCCAGGCTGGGTCGCCGCAGACCTCGGCCTGTTGAATGGCGAATTTGACTCGCCGAATGGCGGTACCGATCGGGCCGCGAATTGGGCCAGTCCATTTATCGCTCTGAATGTCGGAGTGGACGGAGTACGTGAAATCCACGACCTGCGCCCACGCCGCCTCCAGATATTGACGCGGCGAAGGATCGTCGCACAAGTTAGCAAACCGGTACATAATCCACTCGGCCGTGCCAATCGTGAAGGCTACGATCGCCCGCTGCGAAATCCGACTGAGACGCGCCTGCAGCGCATCGTCGAGAGGCAGATCAAACGCTTCGATATCCCAATCATCCCACCTAAAGCGAATGGCAGGGTCCTGAATGCCTCGAATCTGGACGTAACTGGGAACCGGCAGTGCCATGCGTTATCGTCCTGGCCAACGCGGCTCTAGATTGCTCGACGCCGACTGCAACTCGCAATGAGCACGGGTCGTTACAGAGCGAAGGGCTTGCCCACAAAGCCCTCCGCGATCATCTCCGCAGGGGAGGAGAGATAGGGATTCGTTTTGTAATCCAGAGATTGCAAGAACTTGGCGAGCAACTCGGGCGCCATCGAGGGGCTGTAGTCGAGATTTGGATCCAATGCCTGTCTCGGTACGGGTGCGCCAAGCCGATCCCCTTTCGACTTTGGATGGAGACGCGTAAGACGATCGATTACGAAGCGCCGCCACTCCTTGAATTCCTCAGGCCTATTGAGCACGCGTAGAGCAAGCTCCGACAGCGACGCCGACGACTGCCAGAAGGGCTCGATCCGGCGAGCGGCGACAAAAATATTTTGGAGAAACCAAAAGGCCTGCTGCAGTGGCCCTCCGATAGGCGCGGGTAACTCTTCCTCCCATTCCGGCACATCGAGAGACTTCAGATAGAGCCAGTCGATCGTTCCGGCCCAGGCTGCTTCGATCACCTGAAACGGTATCTGATCAGGAAGATGTCGGCTAAGTCTCCACACGACCCACTCGACCGAGCCAAGGGAAAATGCGAGCATGCCTCTATATGAGATCCCGGTCAGCCGTGCCGACAGCCTGGGGTGATCTAGCAGCGTTTCCTCGCTCACAGACTCGTTCCATTCGTGTGCTATCGGGTCAGCGTCCACCTTGGACGCTTTGATGTAACTTGGCATTGAGATCGACATGCAACCTCCTTTGGATGATAGACTTTGAGATGTCATCGCGAAAAACTGTACACGGACAATGTCAACGGTCGGGTTACAATTTCGCGCGCCAAGATGCCCCACCTCTCCACTTATTGCTATGCCCTCTGCCTCCTGCACCTTTTTTCTTATCGCGGTGTGTGACCTTCTTGCAGGGCGCCGGCTCCTTTTTTTGGCCGTCTTTGTCGTTCACGCAAATATAAATCGTGATCTTACATTCTGCAGCCACTTCGCAAATGGAACCCATACACTGATCGCACGGACTGTTTGACAGGTCGCCGCCATTATTCCAATTAACGCGCAATGTGAGTGAGCCGCCGGCCGAAAGGCCGCTCTGTTCAACGG
Source organism: uncultured Isosphaeraceae bacterium (assembly GCA_963830625.1). Lineage (GTDB taxonomy): Bacteria > Planctomycetota > Planctomycetia > Isosphaerales > Isosphaeraceae > CAWHMZ01. The sequence goes on from CAWHMZ010000013.1 coordinate 313,881, forward strand.
CATCGTGCATGACCTTGCACTCGGAGTGGTTCACATTATTCTGATCATTGTCAGCATATGGCTTTCCTTTGCACGGGTGATCGTCTTGTCCGTGTGGCCCCGAATAACCGTTGGCGGCATTGGCATTCATCGTATCGGGAGGCTGCGCAGCTTTGTAGTAGGTTCCATTGGAGTCTCTGGCGGTGACGAGGGCAACGCCGTCGGCAAGCACGCCACGCCCGTTTTCGTCGCGAGCAGTGCTGTCTTGTTCCACGGAATTCATTGCGTCTTCTTCTAGTTGAACACACTCCTCATCGCCCGAAAATCTACCTTCCGACGCTAGATCGATTCCAGGGCATGCATTATCAGTATTTATGTGATTGTGTGTTGTCATGTCCATGTGGCGGATGGCGTTCGCCCCTTCGATCTTTACATCGAAGGACCAGGCGGCGTGTTTCATTTTTCCCTGAATGTTATGGCTGACGACGCCCATCCCGAGACTCTTTGTCGCCGCTTCGTCGCCGGTGCTCTTTTTGTAGCTCGAGGAGTTTTTCAGCCCAACTTCAGAGCCACCGATCTTGACAGTTTTGGAGCCGTCCGTGGTATCGGAGGCTTCCGCGGTATTGGGATAAGGAAGCGGCACCGGGCCGGCCGGAGGCGATGGCGGCGATAGGCAGGTGTCTGGCATCGCCGCGACGGACTGGTTGGCGTCTTGCTTTGCCGATATTTCCATGCCATTGGCGAAAACGTTCTTGCTCATCGCTGGATTCACTATCTTTCGGCGCGCGCATTCGTCGCATGGTCCGCTTGCGGGCTTGCTTGGCTGGGCTCATAGGTCAGCACGATCGCGGCGCGTTCGCCGTTATCGTTACCAAACGTGCAAAGGATGGTTGGGCCAATGCCATAGCCCTTGCGGCTAGCTTCCAATGCCACACCCAGGATTACGGGACCGATGGCGGCACCAGCATCCCCGATATGCTCGATCGGGTGCCAGAGATCGAATAGTTTGGGATTAGGTTTCTTCCGAAAGCGCATCCGAGCCAGTACCATTTCTTTGAACTTGTAGTGTTCGCCGTTCAAATCTGTGATGCGGTAATGCAGGTCTTGGTAGGTCGCATCAGCCTCTTTCAGAGCCTCGCGAATCGCCTGCACCATGCCATCGGCGCGCAACGGTTCTTCAGATTCAATCGTGGCCTTTTCCTGGGCCAGCCCGACGCCGCGAATCTGGAGCTCCGCATGGTTGTTCGGCGTAAGGGGCCCTATCAGCACAGCACTGCCGGCCTCTCCCAACGAGAAGCCGTTCGAGTTCTTGGGGGTGAGCAAGCGACGCTTGGACAGGTAGAAGTCCTTAAGATCGTGCTGCAAGAGACTGTCGACGGCTGCGACGATCACGCAGGGCGCTTGCTTGCTGACGATCAGCTCGCGAGCGTTCCGAATGCCGATCGCAACGGATACGTGGTCCCGGGAAATGATTCTTGACGCAGAGTGAAGTCGAATGCCGAGCCGGTGCTCGATCTCCGGGATCAACTCGGTGTCCAGTCCAGGCAAGCGAAATGGTCGATCCGACGCTGCCACGCCCAGCAGTACGGGAATGTCCTGGGCGGGAACGGGCTTGGCGGCCTCAAAGCATTCCAGGATGGACGGAGCGACCAACTCGGCCAACTTACCCAAGCCTACCCACCACTGGGGAAGAGGAACCTTTCCCGCGGCCAGGTATGTTCCCGAGTATTTATCCCAAAGATTGGTTTTATTCACGTTGCGGACGCCAGCGCGCATGGCCGCGCAGCTCGCCGCGGCATTGAAACCGACTGCGGTGACCATTCCAGCGGCTCTGACTGCCAAGGTGGGCATCGCCGCGACCTCTCACTTCTGGCGCCTTCCGATCCGAGCCCTGATCATCTCGTCAAGGTTGGCGAAGCGCAGCTTGTCGATGAGTCTCCGGGCTTTGCGGATGCGGCGCAATTCCTCACCGACGATTGTCTGGTCGATGTCGAAACAGCTTCGGTTCATGGGAACGGTCGCGCGCCAAGTCAACATGAACCGTCGTTGATTAGGCTCTATGAGCACAGTGTCGATCACGGTAGGCGCTTGAAATTCGGCGCCCCCGGCCGGAATTAGCACGACCGGCATTTCCGTCCCGGGCAGACGGAAGCGTGTGTCGCCCTCCGGCGACAGGTTCTTCAGCACGACCTCTTCGCCGCCCTTTGGGTAGGATATTTGCTGGTCCTCAGGAGCGGCTTGAAAGTACCGGTAATCAAAATCAGGAGGCCAGAAGGGTGCCTGTTCATCGAGCCATTTCTCGTCATACGTGCCCGCGTACTTCGCGCGTGGCTGCCACGCCCGTCCGATCGAGCCGAAAGCCATCGGTTTGTACTTACCGCGAGGGTCGGTTACGCGACGGCCCTTTTCCTCGGTATTAGGCAACGGCTTGCCATCAACGAATTCGGCTTCAAGATATTCGTGGTAGCCCACTCCAACATGATTGGTCGGATACCAGCGATGCTTGAGCGAATCCTTTTGTGAGCGGTCGACGCCGCCGAAGGCATTGTCGTATGAGATCGGCATCACAGTAAACGGCTCGGGTTCGGTGGAATCAACGAGGATGATCCCTCGTTTCCAAGCTCGATTTCCGACCACTTCGAATGATTTTTGCATCGTACTTACCTGGAGCGAGACCGTGACGCGGTCGGTCTCCTTGCCGTTGGGCGCGAAGGCGCTTCCGTTGAGCAGTACATCGCACCTAGCCTTCCTGTGAGCGTAGTCGGATTCGTACAGTGGAGCGGACAGTGCTGGCTCTCCCGTGAAGACATCCGCCTTCGTGAGGGCAACCTGTTCTTCGGCGAGGACCGGCTCGTCGCGCTCATGCGCGGGGATCGTGAATGTCGCCTTCGCTGCGACAATGACCAGTTCTCGGCCGTCGCGATCAAAGCCCCTGGTCCAGCCGACGGCCACGCCCGATTTGTTCACGAGTTGCATTCCAGCAATCTCCGCTCTTGGAGACCGCCCCGAGCACGAACCTCGAACAGGGGTTCGTCGGGCTCTCCGATCGCGAGTTGGAGCGCGGCGGCGGCGCGATACCGCTGCGTTCCGATCTGCAGGACCCGTCGCAAGTCTTCCGGCTCAATCGGAGTTCCGCACAGGTACCGCTTGCCTGGCTCAAGACGGAACCGGTTCGACCGCCACCACTCGGCGACCTTGTCCTGCGCCGGGAATGGCAGATCCCGGTCTGCGTCCAGAATCTCGTGCCGGTTGCCTCCGTCGTCGCTGTCGATCGGCCCGTCCTGATCGAGATCGAGCAACCTCAAGTCGGCGCCCGTGATCATTGAGAATGCCTCACCGGCCTGTCGAGCAACCTCCTGGATACCCATCCACTCGATGATGATCCCCACGAGCGCAGGATCTCCGGCCGCACCTGAGCCGATGACCGCAAGGCGCAGTTGGGAAGGATTCTTCCAGAGCCGCCGCAACCACGCGATCGCCTGCTGCAAGGGGAGGCAGCGAACGGCCATTGTTACTGCGCGTTCCGGGTACGGACCCGCAGCGACCGCAATCGCTTGCAGGGCCTGGATCGTCTCCGGCGACCTGTCCCCCAGACGGGCCGCTGCCCAGGCTGCGTAGAAGCGACATGATGGATCAGTGTCGGAACGGGCGTGGAGTGCCGTAGGCAACAGATCTACGCGTCCGAGCTCCGACATGGCCTTGTAGGCCCGGGCGCGTACGCGCGGGTGGTCGTCGTACAAGCGGTGCACGAGCGTTTGGCCGGGATCCTGCCGATGCACGGCGAAGGCGCCAACAGCTATTCGTCTGATGACCATTGAATCGGAGGCAATCCACTGTTCCAGCGTCGCGCGTATCGGACCGAAGTCTGTCCAGCCAGCCGCCGAGATCAGTCCGCGCTCGAGGGTTGGGTCCGTGCATGCCATGTCAAGGACGCGGTTCAGTCGCGCCGAATCGTTGCTTTGCAGAGCGAGAACCCCGGTGGTGAAGACCTCGCCTGGCTCCTTCCAGCGGAGGGCCTTCTCGCTCATCTGCCAGCCGTAGTCGCCCGCAGTGCGCAGGCCATCGAGATGAGCCTCCACCCGCTCATCCAACTTTGCCAGGTCGTTCAACGAGTAGTGGGGAGCCGACACGGCCCGATCTCTTAGCAGCCACAGGAACGGCGCGTCATCAGCATGCCGCGAAACGACGTTGGCATTGATGAGCGCCGAAATTTCTTTCGGGTGGAAGCCGACGGGCTTTTTTTCGGACCGGATAGGTCGGCGCTGAGCGTGGGTTTCAGCCAGAACCTTGTCCCAGGGCGTGCACTCGCGCGCTCTGTCCGCGGTGGACGGCTCTGGCACCGCAGAGGGTGTCCGCTCGTGGCTTGTGGCGGGATTCTGCGGGTGCATTTGACGTCAATTCAGCTCGATGGAGCCACCCTGGATGCGGTTGACGCCGGAGGATCGGCTCACCAAGTAAGCGCCGCGGATTTGAATCTTCCCGTCGCGCGAGAGCGTGATGCTCGCCTTACCGCATTGAAAGACGATTTCGCTCTCGGCTGTGATCGTGACGGTCTCGCCGTCGATCGTCGCATGAATCGGCTTGGCTGGCGGTGCGAGTGGAACCGGCTCCTCGATCACGCCTAGAATCAGCGGGCGATCCGGATCGGCCTCCTCAAACATCAGACCGATCTCTCGGTCGACATCGTCCGCCGAGAGCCTCACCGTCGACTTGGCGGCCAGGATGCCCCGCCGATTGCCGGGGTAATCGACATGAGGGACGCCTAACTCGTCCACTCCAACCAGCACGCCGACGACTACCCCGCGGATCTTTCGACGTTGGCTGCGCCCGCGGGATGTTTGGGCCGTTCGGTCTTCGGTCATCCCCTTCGCTCTTCGTTGCATGATCATAGCAGCCCTCTCGGTGATCAGTTCTGAAGGATGTTTTGACCCTTCATTGCGATATCTTTATCTGCTTTGACGTCCACCGCGCCGCTAGCCTTAACTGTGATATCTTTACCTTGAATCAGGATCGTACCGTCCTTCTTCATCTCGATCATGGCGTCGCCGGTCTTGAGGATGATCTGATCAGTTGCCTCGAGGCCGAATCCCTTGTCAACTTTGAGCACGTCGTTCTCGGTGACCTCGGTCGCGCGAGCTTTACCGATCTTGTAGGTCCCGCCACCGGTAACCGTCACCGACTGGTCGCCGCCCACGGTTTGCGTGTGATTGCCGCCATAGCTCTCGGTTTCGTCGCTGCCGACGGTGATCGACTGGGTGGCGCCGACGCTGATGACCTGTGCCGCGCCGACGGTGATCGTCTGTGCCGCACCAACTGTAATCGTCTGCGCGGCTCCGACCGTGACCGCACGCGCCGCGCCCACCGTGATTGCCTGGGCGATGCCCACCGTCACCGCCTCGTTGAGAGTGACGACCCTGGTTCGATTCTGCGAGACAGTGATCGATTCGTTCTGGCCCACTGTCTCGGTACGATTGGCTCCGATCGAGATCGTCTCATTGCTGCCGACCTGCTCGGTGCGATTCACGCCGATCGTGATCGATTCATTATTGCCGACAGTCTCCGTGCGGTTGTGCTTGACGGTCGTCGTTTCGTCGTGGTCGACGTTCTTGACCCGGTCGTTGCCCACCCAGTGGGTTTCATTATGCTCAACCTCGATCGACTGGTCCTTCTCGGCGTGCAGCGTCACCAGCTCCGAGCCCTTCAGGTCCTCGAAGCGCAGCTCGTTGTAATTGGCCGGTGAGCCGCCCTTGCTGCTTCGCGACTTGATGCCGCTCTGCGTCATGTTGCCGGGCAGGGCGTAGGGAGGCATCTGCTCGGCGTTGTAGACCCGGCCAGTGATCAAGGGGCGGTCCGGGTCGCCTTCCAGGAAGTCGACGATCACTTCCTGGCCGATCCGCGGGTTGTAGACGAAGCCCCAGTTCGTGCCGGCCCACTGCTCGGCCACGCGGATCCAGCACGAGCTCTTGTCGTCCTTCTTGCCCAGGCGATCCCAGAAGAACTGGACCTTGACGCGACCATACTGGTCGACGTAGATCTCCGCGCCGCCAGGGCCGGTCACGACAGCCGTTTGCACTCCCTGCACCATGGGCTTGGGCGTCGCGCGGGGCGGGCGGAAAAGGACGGAAGTCGGGATGCACGTGAACGCGTTGCTGTAGGAGGTCCCATTCGCGGTCGATCCGTAACTGGTCTCGGTCGCCGCGTGGCGGATTGACGTGATCACGTAGTCGCCGTTTTCGGCGTCGACGTCGTGACCTTCTAGCGTGAACTTGCCCCCGGGGGTGAAGGTGCAGCACTGGCTGGTGGCGTTCACGACGTTGTAATTTGCCTCTTCTTCTTCCATCCGCACCTTCGTCACCGGATCGCCGACAGCCTTCAAGACATACTCGCCGGGATAGTCAAAGATCTCGTACTTGGGAGCATCCGGCAGGTCGATCACCGTGCCGGTTGTCGTCAGCAGGCTGGTGCTCGGGGTCTGGAAGTTATAGTCGGTCTGGGTCCACTTGCCCGAGCGGAACTCGTAATGGTGTTCCCAGTTCTGGATGTGGTTGGCCACGAGCGAACCGGGCGAGTATTCGACCGGGCTCTCAGGACACTCGGCGTACGAGCTGGCGGCGTTGGCAAGGACCATCGTGTGCTTGCCTTCGGCGTGCTGGAAAAAGTAAAAGATTCCCTCGTACTCCATCAGCCGGGAAATGAAATTGAATGCGGTCTCGCGGTACTGGACGCAATATTCCCGCTTGGGAAACGAGCCCTTGACCTGAAACTCGTAGTCGTTGAAGCCGAACAGGCCGAAGACGGCCTTGATGATGTCGGTCGTGCTCTGGTTCTGAAAGATGCGGCAATCGGTGGTGCGGGTTAAGAGCCAGGTCCACGGTACGACCTCGGCCCGGTACGACCGCAGCTTGCGCCTGCTCATCGCCCCCGCGACAAACCGGCTGACGATCCCGCTGAAGTAGCGGGGGTTCTGGTCAAAGCGGCTGATGCTCCACGAGACCGGCTTGCCGACGATGTCCTTGGCGGCGATCGAATCGTTCGCGGAGGCCAGGTCGAGCCGGTAGCTGAACAGACGAGATAATGACTCCGTCCCCGAGAAGCCCATGAGCAGCAGGACATCCGTGCCCAGGGGCGTCGTGAGAGAAAGCGTCCGTTCTGCCTGGGTGATGGAAGCCATTGTGCGAGCGGGTATATCGCCTCGTTGGGCCGAAATCAAGCGTCCAAATCTCAGTGTGGCTGAGAATAATCGAAAAGACCAGTCCCTAGTCTTTGAAGATCGACTCGAAGCTCTTCACGGCGTTCTTGAGTGGTTCACTCCAGTCCGGCTCCTTCACGGGGGCCTCGGTGAGGAGCTTGGCCAGCAGTTCCTTCCGACCGACGATGTGACGGCCGTAGCTAAGGTCTTTTCGGACCGTCTCCTCGGGCTGGTCAGGGCCGAAGTCGTAGCGCGAGCCGAGCATTACCACATCATCGTCCTTCAGGTCGCCGGCGCCCTTGGTGGCAAAGAACAGATCGCGCAGGTCGCTCAGATGCTTGGCGCAGACGAAGATGGCAAACGCGGGGTTGTGGATCAGGGATTGCACGACATCCTTCTTGATGGAGACGTCGACCTTGGCCGGGTCGTAACCGAGAGCGGCCAGGGCACGCCGAGGCTGGAGCGAGGTTGGCCCCAGAGATGTGCGGTCGGCCGCGTCCGAGCCCGAGAACAGGTCGCGAAGCAGATGCACGGAGGGCTTGATCATGTCGGCCCCGCCAACCTCGTTGTAAACCGTGCCGGCGACGAGGACCTCGGGGAGATCGAAACGGCCTGCGGCGGCCTTGATCGGGTCGCGCATGGCGTGCACGTAGTACGACTTGTACTTGTGGATGTACTCCTTGTTTCTCGCGCTCTTGCGGACAGAGCCGTCGATGTTCCGGTCGAGGATGTAATAGCGGAAGGTTTCCCCGGCCGTGAAAGAATCGACCCGCTCGCCCGGGTGCTGGGAGGCGGCTCGAAGGATCTCGAGGTGCAAGAGCGAGTGGCCATCGGCCAGAGTTCCTTGAATCGGGCCGATTGCCAAACCGCTCGGCTCCGGCACCTTCCCAGCCATCAACGGGTTGGTCCCGTCGGCCATGAGGCTCGAGCCGAGGACCGGCCCCGGTCGATCATGCAAGCCGGCCGGATATGCCGATTTCGATGATCCCATCGTGGCGAATTCCTCCGGCCATCACTCAATTGCACGGGAGACTGACCGGATACGCGGGTAAGCGGTTTTCACGCCGGCTCGGTTCCGGTTCTTGTGCTTGCCGATCGCGACTTGTATGTTTGAAGCATCAAGCATCTCATGCGCAGCGGACCAGAGTAAAGCGGTCGGCGCGCTTTGGTGGAATCGGCCGGTCAAGAAGGTCTGACTCGCTGGCCCGCCAGCCGAGCGTAGGAGCTCCGATGCCGTCCCCCGAAACTCTCGATTTTGCCAAACTACTTGCCGCGGTGCCAGGCGACAAGCCGACAGGCTCCGATCCGTGCGCGGACACGACGCCGACATCCGACTATTACGCGATTCGCGACGCGAGGCGGTCGGCCAGCGATACCGAGCGACGGATCGACAAGGGCGACGACATGGGAGAATCGCCTGACTGGCGCCCTGTCTTGGATCGGGCAACCAAGTTGCTTGCGGAGAAGAGCAAGGACCTGGAAATCAACGCCTACCTGATCGAAGCGCTGGTTCGGCTCAAGGGCTTTGCCGGCCTTCGCGACGGTTTCCGGCTGGCGCGAGAGCTGGTGGAACGCTACTGGGACGGGCTCTATCCCGTCAATCAGGAGGGCGACACTCCCGAATCGCGGTTTTCCCATATCCTGTACCTGAGTGGGATCGATGCACCCGGCACGTTGATCGTGCCGGTTCGCAAGATTGCCCTGACCGAGGCAACAAGTCAGGGCAGCTTCAATCTGACGCATTACCAGCTCGCGCAGAGCCTGCTCCAGATCAGCGATCCCAAGCTCCGTCAGAAGCGGATCGAAGAGGGGGCGGTGACGCTCGAGATGCTCCAGCAGGCCGTGGCTGAGACGCCGCCAAAGTTTTATATCGAGCTGGTCGCGGACTTGAACCAGGCCGCCGAGGAATTCCGCCTGTTTTGCGACGCACTCAGCGCGAAGTCAGGCTACGATCCCCCGTCGGCTGATCTCCGCAACGTTCTCGAGGCGTACCTCGACCTCGTCAAGGACCTGGCGCGCGACAAGCTCCCCAAGGCACCGGCTGCCGGGGCGGCCGAAGCGCCTGCAGCCGCGGGCGCGGCCCAGGCCGCCGCGCAGGCGGCCGATCCCGCGGTAATCAGGGATCGCAACGATGCGCTGGAACGGCTGCGAAAGGTCGCCGACTACTTTCGAGAACACGAACCTCAATCGATTATCCCCTTTGCGCTGGAACAGGTCACGAATTGGGGTAGAATGTCGTTGCCCGAACTACTGTCCGAACTGATACCGGAGGAATCCGCGCGCAAGAATTTTTTCAAACAGGTGGGCATCAAGCCGCCGGAACCGAAGAAGTGAGCAGGATGGTGCCAGAGGTTCCCCGGAACGCGGGACGGGTGGAAATTCCGGTCGAAGAAATGACTGAGCCCTCAAGATCTGCCACTTGCCGGAGCCAAACACCATGCCAGCAGAGAGCATCCACGGAAAGCTAAGCCGGGTGCGGAAGCCCCGGGTTCACATCACCTACGAAGTCGAAACGGAAGGGGCCAAGGTCGAACGCGAACTCCCGTTCGTCATGGGGGTGCTGGGCGACTTTTCGGGCAAGCCGACACAACCGCTGCGACCGCTCAAGGACCGCAAGTTCATTCAGATCGACCGCGACAACTTCAACGAAGTCATGGCCCGCATGACCCCCGGGCTGGAATTCCGGGTTGCCAACACCTTGAAGGGTGACGGCAGCGAGCTCGCGGTGAAAATGCAGTTCAACGCCCTGGAAGACTTCGATCCCGACCGAGTTGTCCAGCAGGTTGAACCCTTGAAGAAGATGCTCGAGACTCGCGACAAGCTCCGCGACCTCTTGACCAAGGTCGACCGCTCCGACGAACTGGAGAGCCTGCTCGAGAGAATTCTCAAGAGCGACGAAGACATCAAGAAACTGTCGGAACAGCTCGGTGTGGGTGGCTCCAAAGAGGGTGCTTAATCCGGAGGGGAGTGATCACTGATGAGTACTGGTGAACAAGCAAAGGCCGCCCCGCAGGCCGGGGCCGCAGCCGCCGAAGCCGCGGAAGTCAACCTGCTCGATCAGGTTCTCACGGCGACCAAGCAAACCGAACGCTCGCGCGCCGAAGATCTGGTGAAAAACCTCGTCGACCAATCCATGTCCGGAATCCTCACGTTCGACAAGAACGTCACCAAGACGATCAACGCCGCGATCAAGGCGATCGACGAGAAGCTCTCGACGCAGTTGAGCGCCGTCATGCACCACCCCGATTTCCAGAAGCTGGAGGGCACATGGCGCGGGCTCAACTACCTGGTGATGAACACCGAGACGAGCGCCAATTTGAAGCTCAAGGTCTTCAACGTGCCCAAGCGCGAGCTGTTCAACGACGTCGACAAGGCCGTCGAGTTCGACCAGAGCCAGATCTTCAAGAAGCTCTATGAGAACGAGTTCGGCATGCCGGGAGGCGAGCCCTACGGCGCCTTGATCGGCGACTACGAGTTCACCAACCATCCCGAGGACATCGATCTCCTCGGGAAAATCTCCAACGTGGCCGCGGCCGCGTTCTGCCCGTTCATCTCAGCCGCCGACCCAAAGCTTTTCGGCTTCGAAAGCTGGCAGGAACTGTCCAAGCCGCGGGACCTGGAGAAGATTTTCACGGCGATCGAATACACCAAGTGGCGGTCGTACCGCGACTCGGAAGACTCGCGGTTCGTGACCCTCGTCATGCCGCGGACGCTGGCCCGCATGCCCTACGGCGCCGAGACCAAACCGATCGAGGCGTTCGGCTTCGAGGAAGTCGATGCCAGCAAGCCGGTCCCGCACGAAGACTTCACCTGGATGAACGCGGCGTACGTGATGGGGACCAAGATGACCGACGCGTTCGCCAAGTACGGGTTCTGCACGGCGATCCGCGGGGCCGAGGGGGGAGGCAAGGTCGAGGGACTGCCCGCGTTCATTTTCACCAGCGACGATGGTGACAAAGACCTCAAGTGCCCCACCGAGCTGGGTATCACTGACCGCCGCGAGGCCGAGCTCTCCAAGCTGGGCTTCCTGCCCCTTTGCCATTACAAGAACACCGACTATGCGGTGTTCTTCGGCGGCCAGACGACTCAGAAACCCAAGAAGTACGACCGGCCCGAAGCCACCGCAAACGCGGCGATCTCGGCGCGGCTGCCGTACATCATGGCCACCGGCCGGTTCGCGCATTACCTCAAGGTCATGGCGCGCGACTGGATCGGCTCGTTCAAAGAGGCCAGCGACGTCGAAAGCGACCTCAACCGCTGGATCAAGAATTACGTCAACGCGAACCCGTCCGGCGGCCAAGAAATCCGGGCCAAGTTCCCCCTGCGCGATGCGAAGATCGTGGTTCAGGAGATCCCAGGCAAGCCGGGCTCTTATAACGCCATCGCATGGATGAGGCCCTGGCTGCAGTTCGAGGAGCTGACCACCTCGATGCGAATGGTCGCCAGCATTCCCAAGCAGGCCGGTTGAGTGGGCCGACGGAATGAGCAAACTCGTGGAAGCTTTCCTCCGCGAATCCTCGCCGCAAGAGGCGCTCTCGATGTGGCTGGGCCTCGGTCGTTCCTCGTCGTCGCTGCCCACTCGATCGCAGATCACCGGGCGGCTGAGCCGCGACATCGCCCGGATCGACGAGCTGATCGCGACGCAGCTCAACGCCGTTATGCATCATCCGACGTTTCAAAAACTGGAAGCGTCGTGGCGCGGGCTCTCTTACCTGGTCAACAAACTCCAGGAGAGCGAAACGGTCAAGATCAAGGTCTTGAACGTCTCGTGGGCCGAGCTGGTCCAGGACCAGAGCCGCGCACTCGAGTTCGACCAGAGCCAGCTCTTTCGAAGCGTCTACGAATCCGAATTCGGACATCCGGGAGGTGAACCGTTCGCAATCTTGATCGGCGATTACGAGATCCGGCATCGCCCCAGTGCCGAACATCCGTATGATGATCTCGAGACGCTCTCGAAGATTTCGGGGGTGGCGGCGGCTTCGTTCGCCCCGTTCATCGCCGGGGTGCACGCCTCGTTCTTCGGGCTCGACAGTTTCACGGAACTGGAACGGCCGCTCGACGTGTCCAAGATTTTCGAGCAAGTGGACTACATCAAGTGGCGCAGTTTCCGCCAGTCGGAGGACGCCCGGTTCGTAGGGTTGACTCTGCCCCGCATGCTGCTGCGGCTGCCGCGCCAGTCGACAGGCGCCGAGTCGCGATCGATCCATTTTCACGAAGAGGTTGAGGGACCGGACCGCAGCAAATACCTCTGGGGCAATTCGGTCTATGCATTCGGGGGCGTGTTGATTCGCAGTTTCATCGGCTCGGGGTGGCCGGCCGATATTCGAGGGGTGCGCCAGGGACAAGACGAAGGCGGCAAGAGGATCTGCACCGACGATGGGGGGCTGGTGACGGGCCTACCCGTGCACTCGTTCACGACCGATCGATCGGGACTGGCGACCAAATGCTCGACCGAAGTCATCATCACCGACGCGCGCGAGAAAGAACTCGACGAACTGGGCTTCATCCCCCTGTGCCATTGCCAGGACACCGAGTTTTCGGCGTATTACAGCAATGCTTCGGTTCAAAAGCCCAAAAAGTACGACGATCCCAAGGCAACGGCCAATGCGCGGCTCTCCGCCATGCTGCAATACATGCTCTGCGTCTCGCGCTTCGCCCATTACGTCAAGGTGATGAGCCGCGACAAGATCGGCTCGATGACCAGCCCCGAAATTTGCGAGCAAGCGCTCGACCAGTGGCTGAAAAGCTATACAACCTCCAACGACAACGCGGGGCCCGAGATCAAAGCGAAGTACCCGCTGCGTGAGGCCAAGGTCGCCGTTCGGGAGCGACCCGACAAGCCTGGCTCGTACAACTGCGTGATCCATTTACGACCGCATTTTCAGTTGGATCAAATGTTCACAACGATGAAGCTGTCGACGGAGCTGGCCTCGGGCAAGCCGGACTGAGCGAGCTCGATAGAGCGCCTGGCCGCGAACCGGCGAAAACCATTTCCAAACACCCCTCTACAGGACTGAGAGCCGTGAGCGCCAGCGAACTCATTCATGCAGGCAAACTCAAGGAGGCCACCGCGGCCGCGCTCGATGAGGTACGCACCCACCCGACCGACGCGGGACGGCGTCTCTTGCTGGCCGAGCTGCTCTGTTTCGGCGGCGAGTTCGAGCGCGCCGACAACCACCTCGACGCCATGGGACAGAGCGATCCGCAAACGATGCCGTGGATTTTGACGTTCCGGCAACTGATCCGGGCTGCTCAAGCGCGGCAAGACTTCTTCGAGGCGGGCAGGCTGCCGGAATTTCTGGCCAAGCCCGAGGGCCCGGTGTCCCTACTCCTGGAGGCCTCCATCCTGGTGCGCGATCGGGCGCTACCGGAGGCCGCGCAATTGCTCGACCAGGCCGAGGCGTCGCGGCCCAAGCCCTCGGGGACCTGCGACGGGCAGAGCTTCCACGACTTTCGTGATCTGGACGACCAGACCTCTTGCGTTCTCGAGGTACTGACCTCGAACGGCACTTACTACTGGATCCCGATGGCCCAGATCGAGTCGATCGAATTTCACGAGCCGACGCGGTCGCGCGACTTGATCTGGCGGCGCACTCACCTGATCGTCAACGACGGCCCTGATGGCGAGGTCTACGTCCCCGTGCTCTACCCCGGCGCGGCCGCCGAGCCGGACGACTTGATCCGGCTTGGTCGCTCGACCGATTGGCGAGGTGGAGACGCCTCCCCGGTGCGCGGGGTAGGCCAGCGCACGTTTCTCGTCGGCGACGAGGCTCGATCGATCATGGAACTCAAGACCATCACGTTCGAGCCCGCCGGTCAAAGCTGAGCTCCCTTAAAATGCCCACGGTCCGACCCGACCAGTTGCTGCTCCCGTCTGTGCTCGATCGATTGATCGACCACGATCCGCAGTTGAGCCACGAAGCTCCCCACAACCGAAACCAACTGCTGCGCGACCTGAAACAGGCTGTGCGGCGCGACCTCGAAAACCTGCTGAACACGCGGATCCGCTGTGTTCCCTATCGAACCGAGCTCAAGGAGCTCAAGCAGTCGGTGGTCAACTACGGAATCCCTGATCTGACCGGCTTATCGCTGGGTGGTCCGAAGGAGCGCGAGGAATTTCGCCGCACCATCCAAGCGGTCATCCGTCAGTTTGAGCCGCGGCTCAGGAAGCTCGAGGTCCGGGTTCTCGATCAGACGGATACGATCGAGCGGACGATCCGATTTCACATCGACGCGGTACTGAACGCGGAGCCCGCGCCTGAGCCGATCGCCTTTGACTCGATGGTCCGCCTGACCACGGGGTCGTTCGACGTGAAAGCGGTGAGCAATGTCTGACGACCTGCTGGAGTATTACAACCGCGAGCTCACCTTCATTCGCCGGCTCGGGGCGGAATTCGCCGCCGCGAACCCCAAGATCGCGCGGCGCCTGCGCTTGAGTCCCGACGAAGCGGCCGATGATCCCCATGTCGAGCGCTTGATCGAGTCGTTCGCCTATCTCACCGCGCGGGTTCGCAACAAGCTCGAGGACGAGCTTCCCGAGATCACCGAGTCGCTCCTCCACGTGTTGTACCCGCACTACCTGGCGCCGATTCCATCGCTGGCGATCGTGCAATTCAAGTTAGCGGCAGAACAGGCCCAGCTCACTGGCGGATACACCATTCCACGGCATACCGAGTTGGAAACCGAGCCGGTACAGGAAGAGCTTTGCCGGTTCCAGACGTGCTATGGGGTGACCCTCTGGCCCGTGGAGGTCCGGTCGGCCGTCCTGGCGCAGGCGCCGCTGCCCGCCCCCAAGACGCCCTACTCGGAAGCGGCGACGGCCGTGCTCCGGATCGGGCTCAGATGCCTGGCGCCGGAGATCAGCTTTGCCGATCTGGAGCTCTCGACGCTGCGGTTCTTCCTCAAGGGCCAGCCGCACAACATCTATCGCCTCTATGAACTGCTCTTCAACAACGCGGTGGGCGTGGCCGTGACCCAATCGGAAGCTCCGATCGACACCCTGCTCTTGGGCCGCGAAGCATTGCGCCAGGTCGGGTTTGATCGGGAGGAGGGCTTGTTGCCGTATCCGGCTCGCTCGTTCCTCGGCTATCGGCTGCTCACGGAGTACTTCGCCTTCCCTCAGAAGTTTCTGTTTCTCGACCTGAATCTGGCCGGCGTCCGGGGGATGGCGCAGGTGGGCAATCAGATCGTCGTTTACATTTTCTTGAACCGGGTGATCCCCGACCTGGTCCGCACCATTTCGGCCGACACTTTCCAGCTCGGTTGCACGCCGATGGTCAACCTCTTCCCACAGCGGGCCGATCCGATCGCCTTGGCTCACACCGACTTCGAGTACCAGGTCGTACCCGATCGGCGCCGTCCGCGGGCGCTGGAGGTCTATTCGGTCGACAAGGTTGTCGCATCACCGCCGCAGGGCGATTCGGTGGAATTCCAGCCGTTTTTCTCGACGAAGCATGCGACGAAGCGAGACACGTCGCGGCCGTTCTGGCATAGCAGCCGCCGGCCGGCGGAGGAGGCGGCGGCCAGGGGCGACCGCGGCACGGAGATCTATCTGTCGCTGGTCGACCTGGAGTTTCGCCCATCGGCTCCGCCCGATTGGGTCATCGAGGTATCGACCACGTGCTTGAACCGCGACCTCCCTCAGGAGCTTCCCTTTGGAGGAGAGCATCCCCGGCTTCAGCTCCGGGAGGGTGGCGGAGCAATCTCCCAGATTAGCTGCCTGACGCCGCCGACTCGAACCCTGCGCCGATCTCGGCGGTGGCCTGCTCTGGCGGTTGATCTCGCACCTGTCGCTCAACCACCTCTCCCTGGTCGAAAACGGCGACACCGACGCGCTGAAGGAGATCCTCAAACTCTATGACTTCGCCGACTCGGCCGAGAGCCGCGGCCAGATCGACGGCATCGTCGGAATCTCCAGCCGCCGCGTTGTGGGCAGCATTCGGAGTGAGGGTTCCCTGTGTATTTGCCGGGGCACCGAGGTGGCCATCCAGTTCGACGAAGATCGTTACACCGGCAGCGGGCTGTTCCTGTTCGCCAGCGTGCTCGAGCGATTCCTGGCCCTTTATTGCACCCTCAATTCGTTCACAAAACTGATCGCCACCGTCCAGGGGCGAGAAGGAGAGCTGCGGCGATGGCCTCCGCGGATGGGGGAGAACGTGCTAGTGTAGCCCGCGAGCTTTTCAAGGCCCCGTACCGCTTTGATTTCTTCCAGGCGGTGCGGCTCCTGGAACACCTGCTGCGCGAACGAGAGCGCGGCCTGCGATCGTCGGAGCCGCGGCGGGAAGGACAAGGAGTGGGCCGCGATCTTCACCCCGCAGACGAAGCGGTGCGGTTCCGGGCTCATCCGTCGCTGAGCTTCCCGGCCGGCGCGATCAGCGAGATCCGCCGCGTGGCGGTTTCCCCCGACCGTATTCTAGGACCGCGCCCGCCGGAGATGATCGTCACCTTCATGGGGCTGACCGGCCCGGGCGGTGTTCTCCCGCGCCATTACACCGAGCTGCTGCTCCAGCGGATTCGCCAGCGGGACTACTCCCTGCGAGATTTCCTGGACCTGTTCAACCATCGACTGATCTCGCTGTTCTATCGTGCTTGGGAGAAGTACCGCTGGCCGATCGCGTATGAGCGATCCCAGCTCGACGATCCGCAGAAAGAGCCGGACGTCGCGACACAAGGGCTGCACTGCATGGTCGGACTGGGCACGACCGGCCTGCGCGGCCGGTTGGAGACCGATGACGGGGTGTTCCTTTATTACAGTGGGCACTTCGCCCACAGCCCCCGGTCGGCGCTGGCTCTCGAATCGCTGCTCGGAGACCACCTGGGAATGCCGGTGCGGGTGCTCCAATGCCAGGGGCAGTGGCTTCATCTCGACTTGAGCGATCAGGCGGCCATGCCCTCCGCGCGCGAACCCGACGGGCGGAACAATCAGCTTGGCGTCAACCTGCTGGTCGGCGAGCGGATCTGGGAGGTTCAGAGTAAGTTTCGAGTGCGCATCGGCCCCTTGACGTGGCGAGAATTTCGGTCCCTGATGCCCAACGGCCGTTCGCTTCGTCCGCTCTGTGAGATCACGCGCACGTATGCCGGCCCCGCTCTCGACTTCGACGTCCAGCCCGTGCTCAGGCTGGCGGAGGTTCCCCGATGCCGGCTCACCTCTGACTCGGAGGAAGGCCCTTACCTGGGCTGGAATACCTGGATGCCCCCGCCGGCGGCACCGGCCGCCCAGTCGGTCGACGACGCCGTTTTTCAGATCGAGTCGATCTGACCCCGAATTTTCCCGATGATCCGCTTTTTTTTCCAAATCATCAATATCCGGGAAAGCGCTCCACACGTTACAGCCGATAGAAATGACGTGGGTTCGACACGTCGGCACCATCCCGATCACATTCCCCGAGTATTCATGGCTGGTGGGAGAGCGGTTTCATCCGCCGCAAGTCTAAGTCAGGTTAATGGTTTCCAACAGATAGCGAACCGCCGGGGCCGGTCATCCCTGGAAGGAACTCGACGACGGCCTGCAAGCGCGCCGAGGGGCCCAGGGAGAGGTGGGATTAATGAAAATCGAACCGATGATCGTCGTACTGATCGTGCTCGGGGCATCGAGCGTAGTCGAACCGCGCGTGGCGAGGCGCACAAGCTCCTTCTCAACCTCCGTTGCCGAGCGCGGCCATGCCGCCCTTAGGATTGACCCAAGAAGCGGTCAGTCCAATACAACCCACTGCGCCGACGGTAAGTCCAAGCGTGGATCGACGCCAGATCGTGCCCAGCCGCCAGACCGACGGGACGCGAGTGCCCGGCGGCAAGCCGGCGGTTGGGCAGCTCAGGAACCCCTTCGAGTCGGGAGGCGGACAAGGTGTACCGCCAGGCAGCCAGACCCCCTATCGGGTCGCGCAACTGCAAAACCCTTTTCAGTGGGGAGGGTCTGGACCCAAGCAAGGGCTATTTGGACTGGGTAGTCCGCAATCGCAGCCGACGCCGCAGGCGGCAATTCCCGGCGCTGTTCCCGGTGCGCTGGCTCCGGGGATGGAGGGAATGGCAGGAGTGGGGGGGGCGCCGGCGCCGGGGCGGCAGCTCCGGGCGCCGGTGCCGCAGCTCCGGGCGCCGGGGCGATCCCCGGGGCGGAAGCCGCGACGCCAGCAGCGCCGCTGACAGGCGCGGCGGCCTTCGAGGGCGCCGAGGCCTTCGCGGCCGCAGCCGGCGGGGAGGGTCCTGGCTTCGGTGGCGGCCTCGCGGCCGCCTCGGCATCCCTCCCTCCCATGATCGGCGACCTGAGTCCGTTTGGGTTCCGTCCCCTGGACGCCGGCACCGGGCACGCCCCGCCTCCGCCTCCGAGCCCGCGCGGAGCCGCGTCGTTTTATCCCTCGGTGCGCAATTTCAAGATCGCCGAGAACCAGTCGCCACGACCGCAAGACCGCGTCTTCTTCGACTTCAACTACTACAATAACGTCAACGCCGCCGTGAACCGCGCCGAGCGGACGCCGATCACCAACATGATGGCTTACACCTACATGTGGGGAATCGAGAAAACCTTTGACGGCGGCAACGGCTCGATCGGCTTGCGGCTGCCGCTGAACTCGCTGTCGGCAACCAGCACCGATCCGCTCTTCAGGACGCCCACTTCGACCGCGCTGGGCAACCTTGACATATTCGCCAAGTACATTCTCAAACAGAATGTCGCGACCGGCAGCCTGATCTCGGCCGGCCTTGCCATCACGCCAGACACGGCAACCAGCCGATTCGCCGGCGCACCGTATGTTTACGGACTCAACACGACCTACATCCAACCGTTCATCGGCTACATCTGGAATATCAACCGTTGGTACATCCAAGGATTCAGCAGCTTCGACTTCCCGGTCAATAACGCCGCCGTGAGTCTGATGTACAACGACGTCGGGATCGGCTATTTCCTTTATCGCGATCCGGATCCGCGGAGCTTTCTCACCGCGGTCGCGCCGACCTTCGAGGTGCACGTCAATTCGCCGCTCAATCACCGCAATCCCTTCAACATATTCGACCCCGTGGCCTCGGCTAATGTGACGAACCTGACTTACGGCGTGAATTTCCAGTTCTTCGGCCGGGCGACGCTGACGACCGCCCTGGTCACTCCGGTGAGCAGTCCCAAGCCATTCGATGCCGAATTCGCCCTCTTGTTGAACATCTACTTCGGCCGCACAGCCCGCAACCCGATTGCCATGCAGCCTCCGCTGGTCCAATGAGACGAGGAGACCGCGTAGCGATTGCGCGATCCCCTCACGGCGCGAACGCCACCGGCTGAGGCGATTCGTGCTCAAACGTGGTCATGGGAAGTCGCGGTGCGTGACCACCATCGTCTTGACGCCGGGCTGCAACAGAGCCGGGACTCTGGGACGTGCTGTCGATCGAGCCTTGTGATGCGCATGCTTCGTCGCGACAAGCTTGTGTCGGTGTGCGTGAGCGCCCTTAGCTGTCTTGCCCTGCGGTTTCAAGAATTTCGACGGTATAGGCCCAAACCCCGGCAGTCCCGTCAAGCCGGTGATAAAGTCGGCCAGATCGATCGGATCGCCTTTGAACTTGTTGGCAAAGCGTTTTGGTCGCAGCAATACCAGGTTATCGATCGCATCATAGCGTAGCACGCCATAGATCCCGGTGTTTGCGATCGTGTTGGACTGGACCGAGTTGTTGGCGGGCACGGCGAAGATCGTGTTCTGGAAGTCGCGCCGCGTGATATACACGCCGACGTCGAGGTTACCGTCGATAAGGTTGCCCGCGCCGGCGACTTTTCCGCCGATCGAGTTACCCGACGAGCCAATGACAACGACTCCGTAGAGCTGGGTCCCGAGGTAAACGGTAGGTCCGTCGAGCGTGGTCAAGGAGTGAGCCCGAGTCGCGCTGGTGAACGCGGGTCGGCCATCGAGATCGGTGCCGACCGAGTTGCCCACGATCACGTTGGATTGGTTCTGGGCCGCTGTCTTCGAGCTCTGGGTCGAGGCCTGCGTTGCGCCTCCGAAGATTTCGATGCCGTCGATGCCATTGGCCGAGATCACGTTGCGTGCGGACGAGGTTGTCCCGCCGACGGTGTTGAATCCGGAATTGTTGATATAGACGCCGTACTCGAAGTTCGGGTCGGCGGTCAAGCCGGTAAAGCCGGTACCGATGAGGTCGCCCACAACGACGTTTTGACCGACCGGGACACTTTGGTTGGCGGTCTGGCCGGGAGAATTCTGCCCGGTGATGTCGACCCCGATCTGGTTGCCCGAGATGACGTTTCCCGCCCCCGTTCCCGGGGTGGATGTCAGTCCGCCGATCCTGTTGCCTGATGAGCCGAGGAGGTAGACGCCGTAAAATTGGGACGGAGACGCCGTAGAGAGCGCCGCCGCGCCCGGCCGCGCGGTTCCCGTGATATCGGTCCCGATGAAGTTGCCCAGAAGCTGGTTGCCGGTCGCGAACTGGCCGAAGATTTCTACGCCGGCCTGAGAGTTGTCCGAGATCACATTTTTGGCCGCGCTGGCCGTGCCGCCGATCGTGTTGTCCGCTGAGTTGTCAATGAAGACCCCTGTCACGTTACCGACGGAAATGTAGGTATTCGAGGAATTGGGCGCCGCGATCCCGATGAGATTGCCGGCGACGACGTTGTTTCCGGGGGCGAGCTGGGAGCCGAGGATCTCGATCCCGAACCCGGTGGCGGAAGAGCCAGGTGTGGTCGTCGAGAGCGAGCTTCCGGCGATGATATTGTCCGCAATCGTTTCGCCGCTGGGAGTCGTGCCCAGGTTGTTTATGAACACGCCATAGAGCTGGGGGGCCGCGCCCTGGGGGCCCAGGAGGCCTGTCCCCGCATTGTCAACGCCGATGTAATTGCCCTGGGCCGAATTGTCAGGCGAGTTCCCGATGAACTGGATCCCGGCCTGAGTGTTGCCCGAAATGACGTTGCTGGGCAATGTCGGGACCTGGGACCGTGCAAAGACTCCGCCTGAGGGGACGCCGATGAAATTGTTCGAGGCGTTTTCGACCAGCACGCCATTCTGCCCGTTCGGGATGGCATCGCTGCCGCTGCTGCCTGTCCCGATGTAATTCCCGGAAAGCGTGTTCGACGTGGCGGGGACATCCGAGAGCGTGGCGATCAGCACGCCGTTGGCCAGGTTGCCCGAGATCACGTTAAGCCCATTCTGCTGGCCGATCGTGTTGCCCTGACCGCTGTAGATATCCACGCCGTCGGCCTTGTTGCCCAGCGGTTGGCCGTCAGATCCCGTGGAGGTTGCGCCGCTTTGATCCGTGCCGATCAGGTTGCCAATCACAACGTTGCCGCTCGCGACCGCCGTATTGGCCGGGCTGAAGATGGAGATGCCCCCCTGCGCGTTGTTGGAAATCAGATTGCTGTTCGAGGCCCCGAGCGCGAGATTCGCGGGCGCGCCGCCGGCGACGGTGCCGCCGATCGTATTGTTCGGGGTCCCGTAAATGAACACGCCGTTGCCGCCGTTGCCGAACGAAACCCGAATGCCGGCAGGATTGAGGTAGGTCGCGTTCTTGCCGCTGGCGTCGGTGCCGATGAAGTTGCCGACAACCGCGTTGGCGCCTCCGTTGCCGCTGGTGCCGAGGATCAAGACACCCGACTGATTGTTCCCCGAAATGACGTTTCCGGGACCGACGGTATTGGCATCCGCAACCGTTCCATTTCCGGCGTTATTGAGGTATACGCCGTTGCCTCCGTTGGCAATCACCGACTCTCCGCCGGTGCCCAGGCCGATCTCGTTATCCGCTACCTCATTCTCGATGGAGAGTGGGCCGAAAATCTGTACGCCATTGCCTTGGTTGCCCGCGATCACGTTGCGCTGGACCGTGTTTCCCGGAGCATTGATCAGGAACACCCCATCGCTGGTGTTGCCCAGTGAGTTTCCAGAGGCATCGGTCGACGTGCGACCCGACACATCGGTGCCGATCAAGTTGCCCGAGATCGTATTGCTCCCGGTGGAGTTGGCGACTTCAGCGCCGTAGAGGCGGTTACCCGAGATCACGTTTCCCTCAAGCGTGGTGGTGTTCGCATTCGGGTTAGAGAAGTTTGTCCCCCCGATCAGATTTCCGCTCGCGGCACTGATCACGACGCCCGAAACGGCGTTGGCGATCGCGGTGTTTCCGTTCTGGTTGACTCCGATCAGGTTCCCGGTGATCACGTTCCCGGACGCGGCCTGGCCCTGGCTCCCTCCCGAAATGAAGATGCCGCTCCCCAGGTTGCCGGAGATCACGTTGCCATTCAAGACGTTGATCGTTCCGTCGGGATTGAGCGTGTCGGGTTGGCCGATCGTGTTGTTACTGGAGCCGTTGACGAAGATCCCGTTCGACGAATTCCCGAGCCCTGTCGCCGTCCCGCTCGCGTCGGTTCCGATCTCGTTGTCCGTGATGGAGACGTTGCTCGAGTCGAACAGATTGATGCCGTTGGCGCGATTGGCCGAGATGACGTTGTCTTCGATAAAGGCAACCGTGTTGCCGTGCTCGGCACCAAGCTGTCAATGAAGATGCCGTCTGAGCCGTTGCTCAGCGCGACGGCAGTTGGGAAAAGCGTCGTGATCGCGTTGGTGCCGATCGTATTGCCGGTAATCGTCAGCGTGCTAGGAACATCAGGCGACGACTGGGCCGGCGACCCGGAACCGCCGTTCGTCAACGATTGCTGTACCTGGGTTGCAGCATGAATGCCGGCACCGCGGTTGTTCGAGACCACGTTGCCGGTGATCTGCACGTTGGGAGGCACAAACAGGAAGAGTCCGTCCGAAAGGTTGCCGAGGGTGAATGTGTAGGTGGAACCAGGCGGGCTCTCCTCTGGTACGCTCGCACTTTCCTGTCCGGTGATGTCGCTGCCGATCACGTTGCCTTCGACGACGTCGGGCACCGTGGGAAAAACGCCGCTCGTCGGGAAATCGATCACGTCTCCACGAATCTCGATACCGCGCCCGAGGTTTCCCGAAATCACGTTTCCCGACCCCTTGAGAGTCGACCCTGGAGCGATGGTACCCCCGATCGTCACGCCCACAACGTTGTCGATCAAAACGCCATCAAGGACGTTGCCCAGGGGCAGAATCGTACCATTCACAGAAACGTCAGCCGTCGCCCCGTCCACATCCAAGCCGACGATGTTGCCGTAGAAGAGAGCGTCTACATAAATGTCGTCCGACGACGACCCGCTCTGTTGTGCGGTAATACCACTCAGGCCGTTGCCAGAAATGATGTTTCCCGATATATCGAGTGCGTTGGCGCTGGCACCGAGCGAGTTAGAGCTCGATTCCTCGAGCAAGATTCCGCTGTTGCTATTCCCGAGGTGATTTCCGGCGCTGTCGTACACACTGGTCCCATACTGATTCGTACCGATAAAGTTGTACGTAATTGAGGGGAGGGGAAAAGTTGCGAGCGACCCCGAAAGGTCGCCCGACACGTCCACTCCGTTGTTGTTTCCGGAGATCCAATTTCCGCTGATGACATCGCCGCTAAGCGTGCTGGACCCTCCAATGGAGATGGAGACGCCATCACCCACGTTCCCCAAGATAAGATTGGCGAAGTTGCCCAATAGCGCAATGGCCCCGGTCGTCGAGCCGATGCTGGCACCAACCGTTCCGCCGATCGAGTTTTGGAACGAGTTAACAATGGCAATCCCGCTACCTTCGTTGCCCGCGAACGACTCCCCGGGCAAGCTAGTCGTCGCGCCGAGTGTATTCCCTTGCACGAGGTTTTGGTTGGCGCCTTCCATCAGCACACCGTCGCCGCCGTTCGACGAGATGATATTTCCCAGCCCGCTTCCTGTTTGCCCGACCGTCTGCGAAACGCCGCTGATCGTGGCGGTCAATGTTCCCGGGCCGAGGATGTTCAATGACGATCCGTCAGAAATGATTGCCCCGATCGAATTCCCCAGCCTGTCGCCGAAGAAATCAGTGCCGACATAGTTGCCGTACACGAGATTTGCAACGGCAGCGCCCGCCGACGAACCAATGGATATTCCCGACACCGAATTGAAGCCGACGATGTTCCCGCCGACGGTGCCGGTCACCGTACTGCTTCCGCTCGGATCGGTAACCGTCACTGTCGTTGTGGGTGCGCCAATTGTATTAAGATACGCCGACCCATCGATCAAGATTCCCGTGCCATTACCTTCGTTGAAGGGGGCCGTCGAATTCTGTGAGCTCGGGTCTACGCCGATGAAATTTGCCGAGACGACATTGCCGGTACTACTCGAGCCCGTTATCGAAACACCGGCAGAGCTGTTGCGTCCGATATAATTTGCGGACATTGAGAGCGTCCCGGAGACGGTACCGCCGCCGCTATAATAATCGTTTGTGCCCCCTCCGATCAGGTTGTCGGCCGCATCATCGATCACGATGCCGACGCTGTTATCAAGGTTCTCCTTGGGATTAAGCGGGTCGATGCCGATGTAATTACCCACCACGCTGTTACCTGTAGCCGAAGTCCCACTGATCGAGATCCCGGCCTCATCGTTCCTTCCAATAACATTGCCGCCGCCGATCACGTTTCCGGAAGAGGAAATCGCGATGCCGATCGTGTTCCCCAGTTTGCCGTCAGTCGCGTCGGTGCCGATGTAGTTGTTCTCAACCAGTGTCGTGGTGGCGGTTGTGCCGCCGATCGACACGCCCACGTTGTTGAAGCCGATGATATTTGCGGCAGCCAGGGAAGTGCCGCCGATCGTCACGTTGGTTCCACCGAGGGCGCCATCGACGAAGATGCCGACGTCGTTGCCTTCGCCGTCGACGCCGATCATGTTCTCGGTAATCGTGTCATTGCTCGATTCAACATGGATAGCGTTGCCCCCGGTGAAGTCGGCGAAGGCCAGCCCGATGATTGTGCTGCCGCCGGAGCCCGCGCCGAAAACCAGGCCATCGAAAGAGTTTCCGCCGCCATTGACCTGAACGCCGGGCTGCGTGATCCCTTCGATATTCACCACAGTCGTGATGTCAATCGGCGCTAGCAGAGTGATGACGAATGGGCTGATCGCTTGTATGTCGAAAATGACGTCGGGGTTCGAAGGGCTCACCTGTGAGATTGCATAGCGCAGTGAACCGGGGATCGGTGTGCCTGGAGGAGAGGTGTTTGGATTATAGTCTAGGGTGTTGGTGACGACAGTCGGGCCTGCCGGGGCGATGACCGCCGAGAACTCTGAAGTGCCGTTGCCCGCCACGGTCGCCGTTGCGACGACGTCTCCCGAAAAAGCGGCCGATACCGTGATCGCTGCTACGTAAGGCGCGGCGCTGAAAGATACCGTCTGGAGGTAGGTCCTGTGGCCGGGGGAGATATCCTGATAAATATCGAAAAGTACAGGTCCGACATATCCATTGGTGAATTGCAACGCCACGGTGAGCTGAGTGTCAGACAGCGTGGCTGCGTCCAGGGTCGGCGCGATCTGGCCGTTGTTCGCGCCGGTCGAGAGCGAGATGTCGCTGGCAGCACTGGACTCGAGGCTTTGATTGCCGGTGTATTCGTTCCCCTGGATGACGTTGCCGTTTCCTGAAGTGACCGAAACGCCGAACGTCGAGCTGAACCCGATGGTGTTCCCTTCCCCCGCCACTGTGCCGCCGATCATGTTGCTCGAGCCGCCGCTGATCAGAACGCCGACGACGTTACTCAAGTTGGCCGCGGCAGCGTCGGTCCCGATATAGTCGCCTTCGACGAGATTGCCGGCGCCGCTTATCTGGATGCCGGCCGTGCCGTTAAAGCCAATGACGTCGGCCGCAGCGGCGGTCGTCCCGCCGATTCTGTTGTCTGGCGCGCTCACCGCGATGCCTAGCGGATTTCCCAGGTTGCGGCCGCTCGAGTTGGTGCCGATATCGTTACCGATGACAATGTTGCCGGTCGCCGCCGCGCCGCCGATCGAAACGCCCGCCGATATGTTGAACCCGATTGTATTGGAGAGAATGGTGTTCCCGCTTGCCGTGTTGGTGCCCGTGCCGTCGATCAGCACGCCCACCCCGTTCCCGGGCCCTGCGATGGTTCCGGTGGGGTTGGTGCCGAGTAGATTGTTTTCGATCGTATTGTTTGCGGTTTCGACGTGGATTCCGGCGTCACCGAAGTAGGCGATATCGACTCCTTCGATCACGCTGCCGGCAGAGCTCGACGTCAGTGTCGAGCCGAGGACGATGCCGTCGGACGCCGTGCCGCCGCCGTTGATTTGCACGGGAGCCGAAGTGGGTTGAGAAAACCCATCTAGCGTCACCGGCACGGTGATAAGGAGCGGGAAGCTCGGGTTGTAGCTGATGACCGTCGAGCCGCTGATGTTGAAGGTAATGTGCGTGGTGCCGTCGGCTGCCGGGCTGGGATTGGAATCTGTGTACTGGATCACCTGCGCGAGCGAGCCAGCGCCACTGGCAGCGTTGGTCGTTACAACGTAAGCGCTGACGGGAATGGTGAATGCGGCCGAGAACGCCGACGTGCCGTTGTTTGAGGCGGTTGCCGTGGCCAGGATGACGTCGCCCGCGGTGAGGTTCGGGCTTAGCGGCACGGTCACTTCGTAGCTATTGGAGCTGGAATACGCGACGCTCGAGGTCGGAGTGCCGACGAATTGGCGTAGCGTGGGGCTGGAAGACGACAGGTCCTCGTAGACCTCGATCGCAACTGTCGTCGTACCCGTCACGCCGCCCGGCACGGTAAGGTTAAACTGAAGCGTGAGGCTGCTTCCAGTCCCGGAAAGTGCCGCCACGACGATGGTCGGCGGGGTTTGGCCGTTGTTCGCCGACGAACTGATGTCGATGTCGTTAGCCGGCGGCGGCAATGCGGGGCCATTGCTCCCCTCGTACAGGTTCTGGCTGATGCTATTACCCGAACCCGACAGGACGGAAACGCCGTACACAGAATTGAAACCAATGGTGTTGCCGGCGCCGGCTTGACCGATCGCGTTGTTGGAGGCGGAGATCGACACGCCCACGACGTTGGCTAAATTGTCGCCGCTCGGGTTGGTCCCGATGTCGTTGCGCGTGAGGGTGTTTCCCGTCGCGTTCGCGCCGCTGATCGAAACGCCGGCCGAGATGTTGAATCCAATTGTGTTGGAGCTGACGGTGTTCCCGGTCGCCGTGTTGGTTCCGGTTCCGTCGATGAACACGCCCACCTCGTTGCGAAGGCTCGTATCGGCGGGGTTGCCGTCTGTACCAATGAGGTTGTCGGAGATCGTGTTGTTGGTTGATTCGATGTGGATTCCATTGTTAAAGTTCGCGATGATCAATCCCTCGATCGTGCTGCCGTCGGAGCCGATGCCCAGGATCAGGCCGTCGGAGGACTGGCTGACGCCGTTGATTTGCACGGGACCCATGGTCGGTGGATTGGACCCATTGAGCGTTACGGGCACTGTGATGGCAGGCAGGCTCGGGCTCACACTGATGACCGTGGAGCCCGTGATGTCAAAGCTAACGTGAGTCGTGTGGTCGGCGGACGGGCTTGGGTTGGCGTCTGTGTACTGGATCACCTCGTAGAGCGAGCCGGGGCCACTGGAGGCGTTGTTCGTTACGACGTACGGGCTGGCGGGGATAGTCAAATCGGGCGAAAACGCAGAAGTGCCGTTGTTCAACGCAGTCGCGGTCGCCACGATTTCCGCTCCCGAGCTCAGCGAGGTGCTCAGGGAAATGCCGGGCAAGTTGTAGACGTTGTTGCTGGAGTATTGCACGGTGTCCACAACGCCCACGAGCACCCGCTCGACCGTAGGGGATTGCAGATCATCGTAGATCTCGAAATTGACGGTCGTGCTGCCCGAGCCGCCCGGAACGGCAAGGTTCAACTGGAGCGTCAGGCTCGTTCCGCCACCGGAAAGCCCCGCGCCAGGAGGGTCGGCGGCATTTGGCCGTTGTTCGCCGTTGAACTGACGTTGATGTCGTTGGCCGGCGCTGGCGATGCGGGGCCATTGCTTCCCTCGTATCGATTCTGACTGACCACGTTGCCCGAACCCGAAAGGAGGGAAACACCGTTCACGGAATTGGAACCGATGGTGTTGCCGGCGCCGGCTTGACCAATCATGTTGTCGGAGTCGGAGATCGCCACGCCGACGCCGTTACCCAAATCGGCGCTGGACAAGTTGGTGCCGATGAAGTTCCCGAGCACCAGGTTGTTTCCTGCACCGGTTCCGATGATTCCAACGCCGTCCGTGGTGTTAAAGCCGATCGTGTTGGCGGCGCCGGCCATGCCGCCGATCGTGGCGGCGCTGCCGCCATTGGAACCGTCGATGAGAACACCCACCTGGTTGCCGAAGGTCGAATGAGTCGGGTTGCCATCGGTGCCGATGAGGTTATCGGAGATCGTATCGTTGGTCGATTCGATGTCGATCCCGTTCGTAAACTCGGTGATCATCAACCCCTTGATCGTGCTATGATCGGAGCCCGAAGCGAGCATAAAGCCGTCCGAAGGCGAGGCAACTGACCGCCCGTCGATTTGAATGGTCACGCCGGGCTGGAACGCAGACTCTGTGGTGCCGTCGACAATCGTTTGCTGAGTGATCATGGGCAATGCGCCCGCCAAGCTGATCACGCTACCGCTGCCGCTGGGGATTTGGAAAGCGATCGTCGAATCCGCATTACCCGTCATTTCCGCCTGCTCGACCGCCCACCGTAGGGTGAACATCGGCGTCGGCATCGTCGTGGTGTCGGTTGTAAGCTCGACCGGAAACATCTGCGCGTTGAGCAGCATCCGCTCTTCAAACAACTCGAAGTCGACCTTCGTTTTCCGCTTGCGTTCCCGACCGAGCCAACGCCGTGCCTTCTTGCTGAACATCCTCATGAGGCCTCTCCATCCGGGCGGTTGGGAAGTGCGGCCCACCGCGACCCGCCGCGCGGCGCAAGCCCTCGTCCCACCCCGGTTCGGTGCCGTGCCCAAAACTCTTTTGTGGTTTCGTCCCGACCTAGCTCTTCACGCGCTTTGCCGCGCTTAATCGGGCTGGACTTTTACCGCCTGTACCTCGAACACTGCGCCTACGTTTGTCGGGCCTCAGTCAACGCCATTTGCCCAAAGTGCGACAACGTCATCGCCAATCACCGCGATACCCGTCGACGCGGAATCCACCTCTTCCAGCTTCCCGAAGTCGCCCAAGACGACCCGACTCGGCGTCGCGACCCACGGTGAGAGAGAAGGTTCAGAGGACGACGTGCTCTCGCAACACCCCTCTTCGATCCCGCGCAGCTCCTTCTTGTTGACGTGCACAACTGTGAAGGCCGCTGTGCTTCCCTGTTTCGGACGAGTATAACCCCCCATAATTCAGTCGTCAAAGGGCTACTGTCTAAACTTCTCAGATTAACCAGATTCACAAATCTGAGGCGAGCACAGCATGTGAATGTCATCACGCATACAATCATTATGATTGCAGGGTGCCATGCTTGCGTGTCGAAGCGATTCCCACTGTCTTGGCCGCGGTCGTTTACAAGTGCTCGATTCGGTTTTCCGGAGGAGAACTGATTTGAGCGCGACGGCTCGGCCGGTCTTGGCCGGTCGGTGGGACTCTTGATGGGGAGCTCTGCGTCTTTTAGCCAGGGCGTGGTTGGTGGCGGCGATGGTTGCGACGGGTGCCACGTGTTCCGAGCGCGACACTGCCGTAGACAAGAACGTCGCTCGTCGGTTCAACGGTGCTGAAACCTGAGCAGAACCGGTGCCTCTCGAGGAAATCCGCTGTTTTCTTCCCAACAACCCTGATAATCCGAAAAATCCGCGCTTTCCGCAAATACGGATAAAGGCGTGTTGGTTTGGCTCCGATGATAAGAACTAATCGCGGAGGGACCCTCCGGGAAGTCATGTCAGCGTCAGGCCATGATGATTGGGCCCGACCCTCTTCGCCGATCTCGGCACACTTAATCACGTGCGGTCCAAGGAGAACTGCTAATGTCCTCCCGTAATATATGGGTCGCAGGACTGTTAACTCTTGTCGTCACGGCTGCTACGACTGCGAGGGCTCAGGTTCCCGGCGTCGGCGCCGTGCCGGGTGGCGCGTCGAGCGCGGCTGCGTCGGGATTGACGGGTGCCGCGTCGGGCCTGGCCGCTCCGGCGGCTGCCCCAGCCACGGCGGCCTCGCCGACAACGCTCTGGAGCTTTCTCGGGCTATCGGGCTCGAACCTTCAATCATGCAAAGCAAAACTATGTGCCTCGCAGCTCGGTCAGATGGTCAACAGTATGGCGACCGGGCCGGCGGCGGCAATGGCAGGGGGATTCATCCCCGCCCTTTGCCCGCCGGCGCCCAGCGCGAGTCAAATCGCGGCTCTTCAACAGGCGGCGCCCGGAGGGGCTCAGGCGACGGCCGCCCAGATTCAAGCAAGCGAGGCCAACGCCAAGGCACGGGTTGCGGCAGTCGAGTATCTGGGAACTGTGGACTGCACCCGCTGGAAGGAAGCCACGACGGCGCTCAAGAACGCTCTCCGGGCAGACCCGAACGAGTGCGTTCGCTACGCCGCGGCGCAGGCCCTCAACAGCGGCTGCTGCTGCAACAAGGACACGATCGAGGCACTGAAGATCTGTGTCGCCGGCGAGGACAAGGACGGCAATCCGCCTGAGACGTCGCCCCGCGTGAAGGCGGCCGCCTTCAACGCGCTGCAGAACTGCTTGATGAGAGTCCCCGAGGTTCTGCCGCCGGAAACGATCAAGCCTATCCCGAGGGAAGGCGGGCCCGTTCCCAGCCTCGAGCCCATGCCCCCCCAGCCGCCGGGACGCGAGCGGACCTCGATGAAAACGAACGACGGAACGCACGTCGCGGCATCCCACGTGATCCAGAACACGGCGCGCGCCCGGTTCGAACAAGAATTGCAGCGGAAAACGTACGCCCAAACGGTGAACGAGGCGCGGCAGGCGCTTTTCGAGGTTGCTCGAAGCTCCCAGCCTTCGACCTTGCCGCCGGGCAAGAAATCGGTGATCGATCTCCTGAACAAGGCCCGTCAGGACATGAACAACAAAGCCAGGGCCAGCGCGCCGCCGCCGCCGCCCGGTCGGGCCCCGAACGACCCCAGCGTCGTGCCCAGCTCGTACACTCCGGGCGCTCCTCTCTACCAGGGTCGCGTCCTGCCGTCGCCGTCGACCGTCAACTCCGGTGGGACCACGAACTCTGACGACTCCGGCAAGTCGAGCCGCGGCCTGCTTGGCCTGCTGTTCAATTCCCGAAACTAGGGCGCCGACCAGTGACGGCGATCGGGGTGGATCGCGCCGAGATTCAATGAATCATGTCGCAAGGTTGTCTGGAAGCAATTTCCGATCAGGCCGCCATAATCCGTCACGTCGCAGGGTGAAAGGAGTTAATCCAGTGAATCGCAGGGCACGGCGAAACCGCCGGCTACAGAACCGAGCATGGGCCCTTCTCGCGGCCCTGTTGCCGGCCACGGTTGGCTGGGCGACGGATGGTTCCGACGGCGCGGCGACGAAAGCCGACTCAACCTCGACGGCGGCGGCCTCTTCCCCTTCCACCACCGGGGATGGCGTCCCGAATTCAGCTCGCTCGAGCATTCCTTCGCCGCGGCGTGTCGATGCCGCGGGCTTGGGGGCGCAGCGACCAGTCGCCAACCAATCAAAGTCGAAGATTCCCCCGCCTCGACCCTTTGTGAGCATCGCCGCGCAGCCGCCACTCTCCGTTGAACCGCCGGCTGTCGAAGCCCAGGCGCCATCGGTTCCGAAAGAACTGAACGCTCCGGCGGGGCAGGATGCCGCAGCCGTCGCTCGGTCGGCCGAGGTCCCAGACGGCAACGTGATTTCACCGGCCGCCGAACCGGCGGCCGAGCGGGCCCTGACGCCCACCGAGGGAGCGTCGGAAGTGCCGATCCCCATGGGAGGACGCCCCTACGCTAGCTTGACCGCCGACGAAGCTCCATCTCAATTGGCCGCAGCGGCGACCGTGCCAGTGGTCGAGGCGGCAACCGTGCCAGTGGCCGAGGCGGCCGCCGCGACCGGGCCTGCCGAACCCGCGCCGATGCCGGATACCGTGAACCAGGCGCTCAAGACCCTGGCGACAACTCCCGCACTCGGCTCGGATTCCGCATTGACCCCCACGCCGGTCTCGACGCCCCAGCCGCAGCCGAACTCGAGCGCCGCTCCGATTCCCCAGCAAGATAAAAGCCAGCCTCAGACCGTACCAACCGTCGCTTCCAACTCGCGCGCCGACTCGTCGAACGCCGACCCGGCGGCAATTCAGAGCCCGACTCCGAATCTCGCCGGGCAGGCGCCGCAGTCGAACGCGACGGCCCCGCCCCAAGGCCAGGACGATCAGGTCGAACGGACCGAGTGCGCGACCTGCGGCGGCTACCACAGCAGCTCAAGTGGCGGGATATTCCACGCGCAGCTCGGCTGCGCGGGCGGGAACTGTATCCCGGGCCGGCAGCCCTGCAGTCCTTCGGAGAAAGACTGTGACACGGTGTTCGGCGCCTTCTTCAACAACATCTATCAGGAGCTCTGTTGCCCAGACCCATGCTATCAGCCCAAGTGGGAACCCGGTGCCGCCGCTTCATTCTTCGCTGACTACGCCCGGCCGCGAACGGTCACCCGAATCCGTTACGACAACCTCGAGAGCATGACCACGCCCGACCGCAACCAGTACTGGATCGACTCGGCCATGCCCAAAGGGATGAATGGACACAGGATCACCAATCCCCGACTGCGGCTCCAGCAGGTCTATCTCTACCAGGAGGCCGCCGCGGGAAATGGAAGCTTGTTCGTGGAAATTCCGTACCGGCAAATCAACCCCAACTTCGAACCGTCGCAATCAGGGTTCGGCGACATCAACTTCGGCATCAAGTCGCTCATGTACGATCGTGAGCTCGTGCAGATCGGCTATCAGTTCCGCACATACACCCCGAGCGGCAACTTTAACAACAACCTGGGGACGGGACATTTCTCACTTGACCCCTCGATCCTGACAGCAATCAAGCTCGGCCCCGACACCTATTTCCAGGGCCAGTTCGGCAACTGGATCCCGCTCCTTGGGAATTCGAAGCTCGCCGGCGGCATCTTCTACTGGTTCATGAGCCTCAACCAGGCCCTCTGGTATCCGAGGCAGGACAGCCCGTTGATCGCGACCCTCGAGATGGACGGCTGGTCGTTCGAGAACGGCGGCTTTACCAATGCGATCAACAAGGGCCAAAGTCTGCAAACGATCGAGAAGGGTGGTGGTGTGACGTACTTCAACATCGGCCCCGGCCTGCGCCAGACGGTCTGCAACCGGCTGGATTTCGGCGGTACGATCACCTTTGCTACCAGCACGATGCACTGGGCGCAGCCCTGGTTCCGCTTCGAGGTCAGGTTCCTGTTCTGAGCGGATCACGCTCCGATCTTGATTCTCTGCATAATCCCGCGTCCGTCGGCAAGATTCTGCTTCAGTTACGGCGGGAGAAACCGGTATGCTGAAGACCGGTTTGATCGAAAGATAGACAACCAGCGGCTCGGGGCCCCAGGTCATGCCGGAAGAAAGCACGGATCCACCACGCCCGTCGTGGAAGCGCAAGGCCGTTCCGGCACCGCAGGCTCCGGCGGCGGACCATGAATGGAGCTCGCGGAAGCTCAAACGGCCCGTGGAAGTCAAGCGCCTCGGGCCCGGGAGCCTGAAAATCGCGGCCGCAGTCGCCGGGCTCGTCGCGTGCCTGGTGGCGCTCGTGTTCTTGATCTTGCAACTGGTGCGCCCTGACTCGGTCGCGGTGGTCTTGGTCGGCGCCGACTACGCCGACAATTTGCTGGTCCCGCACAATGTCCTGGGCTGGGAGGGCCTTGCTGGAATTGAAACGCTGTGCAAGACCGGCCGACGGTCGTCCTTGCTTGGCGCGGCTCCTCCGAAGTTGATTTTGTCGCTTCGCCGTCTCGACCAGGCTGAGCAATGGGACGTTCTGATCGACGATCTCCAAAAGAAGGGCTTCGCGCAGCAGACCATCATCATCGTGGTGGAATTGCACGGCGGCTCCAGCGCAGACGGTGCTTATCTGATCCCCGGGAAAATGGCGGGCCCCGAGGACCGGCTCGAGCTGACGCACGTGATCGAGTCGATGAGCAAGCTACCCAAGGACAAGGAAAAGATCCTGATCCTTGAGGGCGCCCAGGTTCCCGCCAACTGGCGGCTCGGCATGCTGCACAACGATTTTGCCCGTCACCTCGAGCGCCTGGAGCGCGAGATTCGCAAGGTCCCGCATCTGTGGGTGCTGAGCGCCGCCGACGTCGATCAGCGATGCTGGGCTTCGGATGGGTTGAGAAGGACCGTGTTCAGCCATTACCTGATCGAAGCCTTGCGGGGCAAGGCGGCACAAGACCCCAGTCGGCTCACCCTCCGCCAACTGCACGACTACGTGCGCAAGAACGTGCGGAGCTGGGTCTGGAACGCGCGAGGCGCGATTCAGGAGCCCGTGCTTCTACCCGGCGTTGCCCGTGACGAGGGCCGTCAAGCCGAGGGCCGAGCCAGTGATACTCAACGCGCTCCGGAGCGAGCCGCACAAGTTTCCCTGGCCACGGTCACGAACGCTCCCGCCTTCACCGAGCCTTCCAACCCGGATCGCACAACGTTGCAGGGTGTCTGGCAAGGCTTTGACCGGCTCAATACCTCGGTGGTCCCGCACCCCTCGGTTTATTCGCCGCGACGATGGCGCCGATACCAGGCCGAGGTCGTCCGTTTCGAAGAGCTGGTGCGTGCGGGAGCGGAATCGAAGGCGGAGCCGGTGCGGAGTCGGATCACCGAACTCGAGGGCATCCTCGAAAGCGACCGGTTCTTGAACGACCTGCCCGGTTCAGTGGAAAACACGCTCGCAATGAACGTACTGACCGGTGGCGCGATCGAAACCCGCTCAGACCGCCCGCCCGCGTTCCTCCAGTTCTGGACTGCCCCGCGCGGATTGGAGGCTGGAAAGACCTGGGAGTCGCTCGCGTCGTCCGACAAAGCCGGCGATGACGCTCTCCCCTCACTGCGGATTCGTACCGACGAATTCCTGCTCCAGATGGCGATCCGGGACCCCGCCAAGAACCTGGAATCCGCCGCCGAAAAGCTCGAGATCACCAACCGGAGGAGCAATGCTCCCCAGCCCGCGGAGGTACACCTTCTGCGGATGATCCATCGTTGGTTCTTCGTCGTGAATCAAACCCCGCCCTCATCGGAAGTCTGGGGCCTGATCGGCCGGGCTCTCAGTGTGCGCAGGCTCGCGGAACGGGCCGCGGCGGGGGCCAGCAAACAGGCCGACCTGTACTCCCGCGGCGAGCAGGTGAATGCGTGGAACAAAGCTCTGGTGGAAGCTGGGGACAAGAGCCGGCGCATCGGCGAGGACCTGCTGTTCTCGTCGGAACAAACAGCTTGGAAGAGCGCTGGCAAGGCGCTCGACGAGGCCAAGCGGTCCTATGACGACGCGATCGCCCGCTCGGCCATCGTGCGGACGGCGCTGGCCGCCCGCGACCGGGCCCTTGCAGTATTGCCCGCTTACACGCGCTGGCTCGCCAATCGCGACTCCGACGAGTTGTGGAACAACCTGGAACCAAAGCTCGAGGCGCTCTGGGCGACCACGCATCAGCTTGCGGTTCAACTGGAGAAGCCCAGCGACGACGTTGGCTCCTTCGCTAAGGCGGTGACGACCCTGTTGCGCGATCTGGAAGACTTGAGTCGGCGGTTCAAAGCGGAGTGCTCGCAACGAGGCACAGTCCGTTCGAAGGATGACTGGCAAGCAGCGAGTGCCGCGGCGGCGGTGCCGCTGGTCGACGCCAATGCAGCCAGCTTGCGGTCCGACCTCTGGGATCGCCTGGATAATATCCGCGCACGACAGGGAGCTGGCGGAATCCCCGACGACCGAGCGCGATGATCTATCGGACGATGCGCGGCCGCAACAGGCCAAGCACGTCCGGCGAGGTGTTCAGGTCCAGGGGCTCCTGGCGCTGGCAACGCTCGGCGCTCCCTGGTTTGACGATCCAGACGTATTCAAGGACCAAGCCCAACGCGACCTGGCGTCGACCAGGCAGAGTGTCGCGCGCACTCCCAAGGACGACGTCGAAAAAACGGCGACGTGGTGGCAAGAACTGGCCGAGGCCGGCGACGTGATCGGCAAGCGCTGGCTCGCACTGGTTCCGCAGATCGACCGCCTCGCCGACGAGAAGAACGGCATCGCCAAGTTCGCAGAGTTTCAGGAACGACTCGTGAAGGCCGATCGCCTGGGGCGCGTAGTCGACGCGGGTGCGCCCCCGGTCGACGGCACCGAACCGACGGTCCGTCTGCGCAAAACGCGGGTCCACGATGTCTTGCTGGCGATGGCCGGTCGCGCCTGGCTCGATCACTGGTATGCCGAGGACCCGAAAGAGACTCCCTATTATCAATTTGCCGGCTCACGGTTCATCGGTGACGCGAGCAAGTTGATACCGCAAAGCCCGCTCCTGCAGGCCGCGCGGGAAGGTCTGGCCCGGCCGGGAAAGCTGGAGCTCAAGGGACGCCCGCGCCTGTTGCTGACGAGCGAACGGAGCGCCGCGCTACTCTACACGGTTTCAGCGGCGGGCCACGTCCCGGAGCACGGCTATGCCGTGGTCAAGCCCGTGGCCGACCGACTTCTCGAGATCGAAGGAGCTCAGACCGACTTCCGGGCCGTTTCGCGCGACGCCAAAAATGATTCCATCGAGTTCGCCGTGCAAAGCCCGCTGGTTCAAAGTTTCGAGACTGACCGAACACTGAACCGACCGCAGCCAGAAAGAACATCGCTGAAAGTCGTCGGGAATTTCCGGGGGCAACCGTTCGACTTGACCACCAAAATCGAGCTTCACCCCGTGCCCGACACCGTCGCAATCGGCCCTCCTGCTCCCGACCCGCCTGATGCCCATATCGCCATCCGAGCCAGCAGAGAGATCATCGGCCGATTCGGCGCGGGCAACGGTTCGATCGCCATCGTGCTCGACTGCTCGGGGAGCATGTCCGAGCCGCCGAACGCACCGAAGTTCCCCCAGGCCACAAGCGCCCTTCGCCAGGTCCTCAGTCAGGTCCCCGCGGGCACAATGGTCAGCGTCTGGACGTTCAGCCAACTGCCGGACAAATTCCGGGACCAAAACGGCAAACCCATACCCGCGCCCCCGGAACTCAAGGCCGAGGCGGATTTACTCGTTCTGGAACCCGAGCGGACGATACAGTCGCTGCGAGCGCCGGCACCATGGGCAGACGTGCAGACCGATGGACTGATCAGAAAGCTCGAAGACCTTCTCCCTTGGTTTCAGACACCTCTGGTCGAAGCCATGTTGAAAGCTGCCCAAACGGATCTGCGGGCTGCCAAGGGGTTGAAGACCCTGCTGGTGCTGACTGACGGCGCTGACAATCGGCTGGAGAAAGGTGCAGCGATCAATCCCGACAAACTAACGATTCCGAATTTCATCACAGATCGATTCAAGCCGCTGGGAGTCCGCATCAACATGGTCTTTTTCACGCCGGCGGGCGATCGGGCGGAGATCGACGAAGCGAAGAAGAATTTCGAGCAGGCGCTCGAAGCGGCTCGATCCCCCGGGATCTTTCGTCACCGCCGACAACATCGGCGAGCTGAAGGATAGTCTGAGGCGCGGATCAAGCAAAAGCTGACCTGTCAGATCCTACGGCCCGACGGGAGCCCCGTCAGTGAGGAACCGCTCGACGTGACGGCGCCTGGCGAATCGGACCGTTGGTCGCAGGCGTTGTCACCGGGGATTTACACCCTCAAGGTCCACGCCGACAAGACGTACAAACAGGAAATCAACCTCAAGAAAGGCGATCGGATTATTGTCAATCTGGTCGATGGGCCAAACAACGGTATCGGTTTTCAGAGGGCGCTTTATAGCGACAGCGAGCAATTCCGAAATCCGGAAAAGATCGAAGTGGGCGATTGGCGGCTTGCTGTGCTCAAGAACAAGCTGCAGCCGGCGGCCCAATCCGACCGCCTCCAGATCTTCGCCTCGCTCGAGCGGCGACAACCCGACCTGACTCAGGCTGAGATTGCGCAAGTAAGGCCGCAGCTCGCATGGTTTCAGTTGGGCGCCAACGACGTCGAGCACCCGGAGCGCGAGTTCTCGCTAAGGTGGCACGAGCGGATCTTCTATCCAGGGCCCGCCTGGCAGTTCGACGTGCCGAGGTGGATCAAGGACGTCACCGCCGCCAACAGGCCCGCTCAGGCGACGCTGAAAGCATGGTGGCGCGACCCCGACGCCAGGCCATTCGCGGCCGACGTGTTCCAGCTCACTCCGCCCGGCAACACGAGCGATCTGCCGCGCGACTGCCACGCCAAGGGGGGAAGCGGTGTGATCATTGAATCCATCACGGTCGAGACTCACCCGATCGAAGTCCTGCCGGACCCACCCATACCCAAGTCATGTCTGGTCGTGCGAATGGCGTTCCCCAAGGGTAGTCCTTACATCGTCGATCCGGAGGTGAATGGGTTGCACGTCGTCAGTTACGAGCACCGCCTCTACAGCGAGGCCGGCAAATACACGGGGCTCTTCTGGCCGGTGAACACGGATGAGCTCGAGAAGCTCTCGACCCTGAAACTAATCTCGTTGAACGAGCTACAAAACGAGGCCGTGAAGCAAAAGACGAACGCGGAACTCAAGCTCTCGCAGCCTCGGACCGACGATCAAATTCCTGATCCGCCCGTGCCTGTCTCGAAAGCGAATTAACCCGGCATTCGATCCCCGGAGGGGGCCTCCGAGCCCCCCAACCGCTAGTCCACGAGAGCAAGCACGCCACGGCGCCGCACGCGCGAGCACAGGAGAAAAGCAATGGCACCTGATGCGAAGGATGGTCTGGGACGCTGGCGTGGAGCCCGGCCTTCGCGGCCCGGTCCGTCCCGCGCCCGAACCATTACGGCAAAGTGGCTGAAGGGCTCGCTTCTGGCCTCACTCTTGGCGGTTTTCGCAGGAGCGCTGGTTTACCTCGCCTGGCAGCTCATATTCCGTTCCAAACTCGACGTCGAATTCGTCCCCTTGGTGATCGTCGACTACGAAAAACCACAGGTACCACCGCTGCCGTGGGCCGACGCCGACCGCAAGGCATTCCAGATCGCGAAACTGTTTCAACCGAAGCCGGATGACGAATCGACCGAAACCAAACTAACCACTGAGGTCGCCAAAGACAAACTGAACGGGTTACAGCACAAGAAAACCAAGGATGCCGTGGTGGTCTACCTCGCGGCGCGCGCCTTGGTCGACAGTTCGGGCGCCGTTCAAATTGTGACGGCCGAGTCCGATCCCTATGCCCCAAAGACGTTGCTGCCCTTCAAGGACGTTGTCGCTTCTTTGAAGGCGTGCCCAGCCCAGAAGAAGCTTTTGGTCGTCGATCTCATGTCGGCCCCGCCCGACCCCCTCGACCTGGAGGGAACCGCCGACGGCGTCGCCGATCTGCTCGCAAAGGAGCTCGTGCGCGAGGATGATCCCCAAAAGCCCCTCGACCCTCGGCTCATGGTTCTTCTCGCTTGCAGCCCCGGCGAAAGGGCGCTCTGGTCCGAGCCGCTCGGTCAGTCTGTGTTCGGTCATTATGTAGAGCGCGCGTTTGCTGATCCCGATGCGGACACCGACCAGAATCGCGGTCTCGATGTCAAGGAGCTGACCTCTTATCTCGCCCGGAATGTTGATCGCTGGGCACTCCAGCACCGTGGAGTTCATCAGCGTCCGACGCTCTTGGGCAAGGCCCCGCAATTCGTGCTGGGTTCTATCAACCCGCGGAGAGCCCAACTCCCGCGGAAAGACTCTAGGCCGGCGAAGGACAAGGAAAAAAACAAGAGCGACGAAAAGGAGAAGGAGGCGGCGAAGGAAAAGGCCGCCGAACCGTCCAAGGACGCCGACCAGGCGAAGAAGGCCGACGAGAAGCCGGCGAAGGAGCCCGCAAAAGACGGCGCTCCGCCGGCTGAATCGACCGAGCCGGTCTATCCGCAATGGTTGACCGATGCCTGGGACTTGCGCGACAAATGGTTCAGGAGCGGCGACTATCAGGCTGCCCCGCGCGTGTTTCGCCGGCTGGAAGCGAGCCTCTTGCGCGGAGCAAGATTGGCGCAGCGGGAGAGAACCGGAGGCCATTCACGGCCGGTTGACTGGCCTCGTGCGCGAGCTCTCGGCAGCAATGGATCGGTATCGATCGGTCAAGCGCCCCCATCCGCGTTCAGCCGGCCAGGCCCACGCGTTCGGCGAGACCGCCGATCCGGCCCTCGTGAATGGGCTCAAAGAGCTCTTTATTCAGAAACGGCGAAAGCTCGACAAAGTCCAGTTTGACGCCCTGGTCAAGAAATTCGTGGCCGCTCTCGAGGGAAAAACAGGCCTCGACCTCGGCAAAGCGATCGTCGAGGCAGCCGGCGGCGAACGGTTCGATCGCGACACGGTGCAGTTTCTGGATTCCATCGTTGAGCAAAGCATGGTCGAGCTCGACGTCATCGAGCTGCGCCTGCTCCGCCAGCTCGCGGAGAGGGCGAAAGCTCCACAGCCCGGCGACTGGGATGACGCAACGGCACGAATGATCTGGGATACCGTGATCCTTGCCGAGGACGCCAGTAATCACCCTCTCACCTTGCCCTACGTTCGCTCGCTGCTCGACCAGGCCGACGCACTGCGGCGCGAGGCCGAGGTGCTCGTGCTGCCGGCAGCCATCGGTTTCGCATCGCCCGCTCAGATCACCGACTCATGGCAGCGCCTTCAAGCGTCATATCGATTTATTGACGACTGCCAGCAGCGAATTCGCGACGCTCGGAGCGTACTCGATCGGGCGCGCTCTACCTTGCCGGCCTATGTGCCCTACCTCGAAGCAGGCGGTCAGGCTGAGCGCGAAGCTCGGTGGCTCCAGACCGCGCAGACGACTGCGGATCTTGACCATCTCTTGCAGAATCAAGGTCCCGCAAGCGAAGCCCCTGGAGATGCTACCGAGCGACTCAAGCAACTCAACAACGAACTTGCCGATCTGACCCGCAAACTCGAATCCCATTTGACTGAGCTGCTCATGCCGTTCCAGCCTGCTGCCCTGCGCGAGCTCGAACGTCAGGCCGGCGCGAACAAGCCCGCGCCGAGCGTGGCCCGGGATGTCGAAGCGCTTCTGACGACTCCGTTCCTGGCGGCAGCCGAGCGTGCCAAGCTCTGGAGCCTGGGCCTGGCACTCGATCGGCGGCTCAGCGAGCTGTCGCCCAGGGATTCAGCGGCCACGGCCGACACCAGCCGAACGCAGGCAGTCAGGGAACTGGTGCGACGCCGAACCGAACGGGCTTTTGCGCTCCTGGCGCTCGCGGCCAAGAGCCCGAGCGCCGATCGCGACGGAACTTCCGCGAATGCCGGCTCGGAAGCGAGCGCGGCGAGTCGCTCCGCCAGCACCGACCTTTCGTCGGATCTGGGCACGCTCGCGCGGCTCTGGAGTGAGATGGCCGCGGTTGCGCGATCGGTCCATGAGAAGATCGTCGATCCACGGAAGCGAGCCGAGCATCCGGATGACGACGACCGGCCGGGTTGGATCGTGGATGCATTCGAGCTCGACCTGGACGCAAACCCGATCCGCGACGCTCGCGACCGCGATGACCTGGCTGGCTGGACCTGGCT
Source organism: uncultured Isosphaeraceae bacterium (assembly GCA_963830625.1). GTDB lineage: Bacteria > Planctomycetota > Planctomycetia > Isosphaerales > Isosphaeraceae > CAWHMZ01. Next base: position 355,471 of record CAWHMZ010000013.1, read on the forward strand.
TGCCGGTTGTTACCGGCATCGGAACCGCGACCTTCACGACCAGTTCGAGCCCCTCAATTTCTACGAGCGGGCGGCACTCGATTGCCCTGGCGGCGACAAGTCGGCAAACGAGCTCGCTCTCGAGCTGACGGTGCCGGAGTCGGCATCGAGCTTGAGCCTCTCGGGCAAGAACACCAGGGCCACCGCCGCTTTCGAGCTCTTATTGAAGGGAGCAGCCGACGCGGGCGCACAAAAGGTGCCGTGGAAGGTTCTCGAGCCCGCTGATACCCGGCTGCGGGTGGCAGGGCGGCCGCCGGCGGAGATCGAGCTTGCGCCCCAGTCGCCCCGGCCCGCCAACTTTCTCGTCGAATGGGTCGATTCCGCTGACCGAAATGCGCCCCCCCCTCCCAAAGGCTTGATCGTCCAGGCACGGTTGCCGAATCAGCGCCCGTATCACTTGCTCGTGCCTGTGACCGTCGTGTCGGAAAGCACACTTCCTCGACTGTTGCTCAGGACGGATCCCAGCCAGTCCAGCGATGTGCCGTTCGGCCGGCTGCCGCTGCGGACCATCCCGGGCCGCCAAAAGTTTTTCGTCATTATAAAAAACCCATCCGAGGTCGCGCGCGAGGTCATCGTCGAAGTCGTGGCGGAAACCAGAGTAATTGCCGCCACCCCGGCGAAGCCGGCACTGCCGGCCCCACCGAAGTCGGAGACCACTGTGCCGAGCTTCGGTGCGCCGGTCCTGAAGGAAACCGACCCACTGCCGGAAGCCCCCGCGGGACTGAAGCTGCGGCTGCGTAATGCGGCCTCCGGCGAGCTGTTTGACGAAAAACCGCTGGAGCCGGCCATCGCGACGGCCCTCGAGTATCTCGAGGTGAGAGGTCAACCGCGGTTCATCCCCGCACGTCTCGGCGAGCCAAATCGGCTCGAGATCACGCTCCGCCCACTCCGGCAGATGACCGGCCCTCCCTGCCGGGTAAGGCTGACCATACCTTCCGACACCGAGCTCTTCCCGGCGTTCGTGGAACTGCCGAGGACGAGCTTGCTCGAGAACGCGATTGAACCGGGCGGCAAGGACCTGACCCTGTACGCCCAAGGCATCAAGCTCAATCCGGGCGCGAAGACGGAGGCAGGATTGTTCTATCTCACGATCGACGGGCTCGAGCGCTGTCTCTGGTACAAAACCCAGTTTGTGGCTCAAGGCGAAGCTCAGGTCGCGACGCCGTTTCAGGACCCGAGAGTTCGTTTCGAGGCCAAGCCCGTCGTCAAGCCGGACCAATCTGCCAAGCTCGCCGTCGCGTTCAAGGTCGACAACGTTCCTCCCGATGCCAAGCTGGAATTTCACGTGAGCCAGAACAAGAGCGGGCAGTTTGTTGATGATCTCTACTTCGACGTGACGGCGAAGCAGCAACACATCGGCTTCGACCCCACTGGACCGGGGGGTGCCTTGCAGTTCGAGGCCAGCCAGGGAGATTGGACCAAAGAAGTCGTAACGGCCGGGCTCCGCGGGCGCAAGAAACTCCAGGCTGACTTGATCGACCGCGATAATCGCAAACCACTCGCGTCATGGTCGACTTATCAGGTTCTGGACGACGCCCCGCCCGAAAACGCGGTCGTCACGGCCCCTCGCCGCGTTGAGAAGGGAACCGCTCGTCTACCCGTCAAGGCCACCGTCACGCCACCCGAATCCGGCATCAAAGACGTGGGGTTCATCGTCGGCTCGAAGGAGGACTTTGCCAAACCCGAGCTCGCAGGCAAGGCCATTCCGGGCAAACCGAAGGGCGCCGATCGCAGCGAATGGGAGGGAACGCTCACGCTTCCCAAGGACGCGACCGGAACGATCGTTGTCACCGCCCGCTTCACAAGCGGCGTCGGCTTGACCGCGCTCGACAGCGCTGAGATTGAGATTCATGAGCCTGCTCCCTCTCCCGAGGAAGCAGCCGCCGCCAAGCCGGCACCGAAGAGGCCCGGTGCAATCGTGGGCAAGGTGACCGAAAACGACGTGGCTCAGCCCGGTCTGGAAGTCTACTTGATCGACCCCAAAGCCAAGGACGCCGACACCTTCGTCAAGAAAAAAACTAAGACCAAGCCAGATGGAACCTACGAGTTTCCCGATGTGGAGCCGGGGCTCTATCAGGTGCGCAGCATGAAGCAGGCCACCAACCGGCGCGATTCTAAACCCGTGACCGTCCCGTCGGGCGAGACTGTCAAGCAAGATCTTGACCTGATCTTGCAATGATTGAGCTACTGGCGCCGGCGTCCGGTTCTAATTTAGAGCGCGGCCTCCGCCGCCCTGCCGAGGTAGGCCATCAGCTTCAGGTCGATACCAAACTGGGCACAGAGCTTGTCCCCTTGCTCCGTCCACATTCGCTTCAGGTTTTCCTCGATGGCCTTGTCGCCGCCGCTGAAAGCGTTGACCAGGGCCTGCCTGCGCTTTTCCAGCGCCTGCACTTTCGGATCAGCCGGGTCGGTGCCGCTGTCCATCTCCACCTTGAGCTGGGCCAGCAGCTCCTGCCAGGCAGCAGTCCCTTGCTGGGTAAGGTCCACGCCGGCCGCCGCAGCCTCCGCGCTGCGCTTGCGGAAGGACTCCATTTGTTCAGGTGTGTAATAGCTTGCGATCATGCTCATCACCTCAATAGTTTGGAGCAAATCCTCAGCGGAAACCTCCCCGGCCGAGGCGAAGTACACGGCCAGCGCTTCGAGGCGCTCGCACAGACCCCGCTGTAATTCGATCTGTTCCCGCAGTCGCGCAACGTGGAGACGAATCACCTCCAGCGGCGAGAAGCCAGGCCGGTCCAGGCAGTCGCGGATCTCTTCCAGCGAGAAGCCGAGCTGCCGGAGCGACAGCACTTGCTGCAAGCGGGCGACGTCGCCGGCCGTGTAGAGGCGATGCCCCGACTCGGTGTGCAACGACGGCCGCAGCAGGCCGATCTCGTCGTAATGGTGCAGCGTGCGGGTAGTCAATCTTGTCCGCCGCGCCAGCTCGCCCACTTTCAGGGCCTCGAAACACACGACAGTCACTCCAGTCTGCACCCGTGGAAACCGTGGCCACGACGAAATGATAGGACCTCACGCTACGTGAGGATCAAGCCCTCTTTCCAAAAAAATAGGAATTCTGCTATTCGGAAAAAAAGCCGCGTAAACCAGACACCCATCAACCGTACGCCGACAATTGATGCACGGCCTTCCCGTAGCAGATGGACAAGAAACGTCGCTAAGCCGGCGACCGCCCCGGCCGGAGTGGACGGAGTTCGGCCATGCCGAGATCCTCGCTGACGTCGAAAGCGTATTTGGCCTTCTCGTAGCAAACGGACAAAAAACAACGCTAAGCTGGCCTGAGCCGAAATTGCGTGCAGGGACGTTCGAATCGCCCGCGTTCGCCTCGTGCATAGAGCGTATCCGCCTTACGGACTCCATCACCTCGGTGCGAGGCAGGCCGACCGCATGTGGATCAGGGTGCCGGCAGCTCGAAGCGAGTCCGCTCCGCGGCCGTCAGCTCACGGGGGCATCGGGCACGGGCGGCGGACAGGAAGTCGACGGGCCAGGTCCGGGTCAAGGCCGGTTGGCCCTCGAGCGAGACCACGACGAGTCGACCATCGGGACTGAAAGCCGCCGAGCTGATGCCCTCGTGGTGGCGGGCCAGGGTGCAGAGCGGCCGGCCGTCGCTGCCGTCCCAGAGCCGGACCGTCCGATCGTCGCCGTAGGTGAGGATGACTGCTCCGTCGGGGGCGAAGGCGGCGCTCCGGACCCCTCCGTCGTGGCCCTCGAGTCGGGCGAGCTCGCGGCCGCGGCCGGCGTCCCAGAGTCGGGCGGTCCCGTCCTCCGAAGCCGTGAGAACGCGTCGGCCGTCGGCGTTGAAGGCGACCGAGTTGACCGCCTTACCGTGGCCCCGCAGGACGACTTGCTCCCGGCCAGTTGCGACGTCCCAGATCCGGGCCGTGGAATCGGACGAGGCGGTCGCAAGGCGACGACCGTCGGGGGAAAAAACGGACCCGTTGACCTGCGCGCTGACGGTCGGCTCCGAGTCCTTCAGGACGGCCAAACGCCGGCCGTCACGCGTGTCCCAGAGGCAGGCGGAGATGTCCTCGAAGTTAACTATCCCAAACCCTGGCCCCGAGCTGAGAGTAGCGACCTTCGTCCCGTCGGGGCTGCAGCAGATATCGTGGATGGGATGGCCCTGGAACCCCGCGAGCTGGAGTCGCGAGCGGCCGGTCGCGGCCTCGACGAGGTGTCCGTCACCGTCGGCGATGGCCACGGTCAGGCCGTCGGGGCTGAACGCCATGCCGCGAAATCCGCCCGCCTTCAGGTCAATGGTCCTCAGTGGACGGCCGCTGGCGGTATCGAACAGGGTCAGGACTGCGGGGGGACCGCCGTCGCGGTATAGTGCGCCCAGCCGTTCGAGGTGCACCAGGAGGGCGCGACCATCGGGGCTGAACAAAGGCGGCTGTCTGAGGATGGCGCCGAGTTTCTCAGTCCGCGCCAGCTCCCGGCCGCTGGCGGCGTCGCGGAACGCGATCACCTGGCAATTTGGGAGCGCCGAGCCCACTACGGCCGCGACGATTCGGCCATCGGGGCTGTAGACCGCGTGCTCGACCTCCGGCCATCGGCCGCGGGCGAAATCAGCCTCCTCGCCGATGCGCGTGTCCCAAACCCGCGCCGTGCCGTCATCGGAAGCCGAGACCAGGCGGCGCCCGTCGGGCGTGAAGGCAAGGGCACGGACCGCGCGGGTCTGGCCGCTCAGGGCCTTCAGAGGCGTGCCGGATGAGGACAGCAGCCGCACCAGGCCGTCTTCGTAGGCGATGGCCAGTCGCTGGCCGTCGGATGAGATTGCCGCCTCAGTGGAACCTCGTTCATTCCGGCCGACATTTGGCTCCTCGCGCCGGAGTGACGAGATGAATTGCCCCCGATCGGCTCCCCAGATCGCGGGGTGGAATGGGTCGACACCGCCGGTAGAGTATCCCTGCCCGCCGGTGAAGATCGTGCGACCGTCGGGGTGGAACCGGGCCACGCGCGCGAAGCCGTACTGCCAGAACCCGCCATGTGCGTTCTTCGGCCACGTCAATCGAACCAGCTCCGACCCGGTCCCGACGTCCCAGAGCCGGCCCACGCTTTTCTCCTGGGTCGTCGAATCAGAATGGGTTCCGCAACTGAACCCGCCCGGTGTCACTGTGAGGTCGGACCGATCCCCGCGGCCGAGGGTCAGCAGCCGGCGGCCGTCGGGGCTGAAGGCCACGAACCAGACGTCGCACGGATGGCCGGCCAGTCGGTGCAGCTCGCTCCCGGTCTCGGCGTCCCAGATCCGCGCGGTCAGGTCAGCCGCGGCCGTCGCGACGCGCCGTCCGTCGGGGCTGAAGGCGACCACGTAGACCGGGCCGTCATGGCCGGTCAACTCGGCGCGCGCACCATCCCGCGGTCCAGGTCGATGATCCTGGGGGGATGACCCGGGAAGCCGCCCGAGGTGACGACCAGCCGTCGGCCGTCGCGGCTGAGGTCCGTCGCGCCGGCCGGGTTCAGCCGGAAGACCGTATCACCGGCGACCGCCTCGGACCACTCGGCCAGCCGCCGGCCGGTGGAGGCATCCCAGACCCGGACCGTCGGTGCGCCTGTAGGTAATAACGGGCCGTTAGTCGCGTATCCTCCCGGGCCATAGTACGCCGAGGAGAATGTGACCAGCCGCTGGCCATCCGGCGCGAACCGTACGGCGACGAGCTGAGCATCGTGGTCAAGGGTCGCCAGCAGTCGGCCGGAGTCCAGGTCCCAGAGGCGGGCGGTCCGGTCGTCCGAGCCCGTGACGGCGGTCCGGCCGTCGGGGGCGACGGCGACCGTCGTGACCTTGCCTTGATGGCCGATCAGGGTTCGCAGCTCCTCGCTGGCGTCCATCGCGGCGAGTACGGCGTTGTACGCGATCGGGCTGGGGTGGCGCTCGGCCCCCTCCAGGGCCAGCACCAGGGCGAGGCCCGGGGTCGGACGGGCGGACCAGCTCCGACTGCGCCGCGAGGTACAGGCCCTGCGACGACCGCGCGGCGGCGGCGAGCGACTCGCCGACGCGCCGAGCCGGATCGCGGCCATCGTCGAGATCACAGCCGTTACGAGCAGGAGGAATGCGACCGATCCGGACAGAGCCGCCACCGCCGGATTCCGTCGGGCCCACTTCCAGGCCCGCATCAGCGATCCGGTCGGCCGGGCGGCGATCGGCTTGCCGGCCAGCCAGCGATCGAGGTCGTCGGCCAGGGCCTCGGCGCTGACCATATCGACGGGCCGGGTCCTTCTCCAGGCACTTGAGGACGACCGTTTCCAGGTCGCGGTCCAGCCCCGGCCGGATCGACGACGGCCGCGGCGGCTCCGCCTCTCGCACCTGGCGGAGCAGCGTCAAGACATCGTCGCCCGTGAACGGCGTCCGGCCGGTGAGTCGCTCGTAGAGGATCACGCCGAGACTGTAGACGTCGGCCGCGACGGTCAGGTCCTTGCGGCCGGCGGCCTGCTCGGGGGCCATGTACTTCGGCGTACCCAGCACCTGGCCGGTCTCGGTGATCGAGCCATCGCCGGTCGTCAGCCGCTTCGCCAGGCCGAAGTCGGTGACCAGCCGCGTCCCCTGGGAATCGACCAGCACGTTCGAGGGCTTCAGATCGCGGTGCAACACGCCGCGCCGGTGCGCGTGGTGCACGGCCCGGATCACGGCGACCATTCCCTCGACTTCCGTGCGCGGATCGCTCCGCGGGTGCTTCGCCAGCGAGGTCCCTTCGACGAACTTCATCGAGTAGTATTGCTGCCCCTCGTGCTCGCCGACCTCGTAGATCGGCACGATGTGCGGATGGTCGAGGTTCGCCGCCGCCTCGGCCTCGGTGCGGAACCGCTGGACGTCGCGGCTCGAGGCGAAGCTGCCGGCGAGGATCATCTTCAGCGCGACCAGCCGGTTGAGCGACACCTGGCGGGCCTTGTAGACGATCCCCATCCCGCCCCGGGCGATCTCCTCCAGGAGCTCGTAGTCGCCGAAATAGCGGACGGTCGGCAGCGCGGTCGTGGCCGTTCGCATTCGGCCGCGCCGGTTGCCTCCAGCCCGTCGGCAATGCGCAGCGGCGAGGCGACGCGGTCCATGCGGTCCAGGTCGGCGAAGAAGGCGCGGAGAGCGTCGGCGTGCTCGGGGTGTTGGTCGAGCAACTCCTGGCGGTTGGGAACATCGCCGGCCTCGACGGCCAGCATGTAGGCGGCGATGACCGCGTCGAGCGAGTCGTGGGACATCGTGGGGTCGTTGGGCGTCGTCACGGGTCACTCCTTGGCCTTCAACCGGTTTCGCAATTCTTCCAGGCCCCGACGCAACAGCGAGGCGACGGATGGGACACTTCGGCCGATCCGCTCGGCGATCTGCGGCAGCGTCCAGCCCTGGCAGTGCTTGAGCACGACCACCTCGCGCATCTGTTCGGGCAGTTCCGCCAGGGCCTCGACCATTCGCAGCAGTTCCTCGTTCCGCTCCGCCCGCCCGCTGGGCGAGGTCTGGTCGGCGGCCAGCCACGCGGCGAACCCCGAGGCCGAACGGTCCAGGTCGGCCTCCAGCGACCGCTCCAGGGCGACGTCCCGCTTGTCCCGCTCGTAATGCTTGACCGCGTCGGCCAGCGTCCTGGCCAGGATCCGCCGCAGCCACGCGACCAGGACCTCCGGACGATCGTTGCGCACCTCGGCCAGGGCCGAATAGGCTCGCAGCATCGTCTGCTGGACCACGTCGGAGGGGTCGAGTTTGCCCCGAAGTTTCCGGTCGAGGTGCAGCTCGGCCAGCACCTTGAGGTACTTGCGGAACGGTTCCAGAATTCCTGTGGCGTCTTGAGTCATGGGCGAATGTCGTTTTCCCTCTTCTCCAAGAAGACGACGTCTTCCGATCGATGAACCAAAGTTTTTCTCGTCGGGTATCGCTTTTGACATCTCTGTCCCGCGAGCATTCACGGTTGCATTTGATGCTTGCCCCTGAAGAGGCAACGTCGCGTCCCGAAAAGGGACGTTTTTGAGACAGCCTGGCGGCAGTCCAAGAGAATCGGCCCCGGCTGCCAGTTAAAGTACACGCTATTCGTCACCTCGGTACGCGGCGGCCATCAAGCCGCCATGATGGCGTTCGCTCGGCGGGCCTGGCCCATCGTGAGGTCGTCCTCGGGGACCATTTCTTGACGAACTAAAAGTCTAAAGGGTGAAACCCCCCGGACGGATAAGCGGAGATTTCTCCGTCGTCCTTGGACTTACGTCAAATCGAACGTGGCCGATCTGGAGTAGAGAAGACGCCTGCCAGTCGCGGATTAACTGACCGGGGGTGAATGTTGTGGCGTTCCCGGCCCCCTCGAGGGAGAATGAGCGTCGTGGGATGGGGATTAAAGGACGTCGACCGGGGGGTAGGCCATGAGGCTGCCACGAGTCCGGTTCACGGTGCGGCGTATGTTGGCCGGCGTCGCTATCGCGGCCATCATCTCCTATATCGCGGCCGGGATCTGGGAGGCAGGACGGTATGGAGATCGACTCAGCCTGCAAGGTTGCTGCTATTCGAGCCTGAATAGCATCGCGCTGGCGATGAGCTGCTACAGCGAGGCCCACGGCCGCTTCCCCGCCCCGTTCGTGGCCGACGCGGCCGGTCGCCGGGTCCACTCCTGGCGGAGCAAGGTCCTTCCCTGGATGAGCCTGGGGAACTCGCAGGACGCCCGCTACGACCACACCGGGCGGTGGGACGGCCCGATTAACGCTCGGCTGGCGGCCGACGTCCCGGGCTTCCTGCAGTGCCCGTCGGAGTGCGTGCACAACCCGTACGGCTCGCCATTCGTGATGGTTAACGACTTCGGGGATGTGCCCGTTGACCGTCTCCCCCGCGACGCGATCTTGGTGCTGGAGGCGTGGGGCGCCAATCGCAACTGGTTGGACCCCAACGATCGGGTGGAGTCCACGCCGCGTCTGTGGGTCGCGGCGACGGACCACCCCCACGGGTTCGGGGTGATCCTGAAGGACTTCCGGGTGGTGCGGGTGCGGGACGCGGGTCGGATTCGTAAGACGGGTGCCTACTACGTCCTGGACCCCGAGTGAGGCCCCGCATGGCTTGGCAGGGGCCCCCGGGCCGCTGAAGGCATGACTCCGGTGTCCGACGGCATGAGTTGAGCCGAGCGATTACTCGTCACGGGAACGACCCGGCGCCCAGCCTCCGGCTAGCCTGCCAGCCCGCAACTCCGGCAATAACTTCAGAACGCAGTCTCCTGGGATGACCATGCCGCCGTGGTCGCCGCACCTGGCGATCGTGATCCCGATGGCGCGCCCGGTGAGATCCACGATGGGGCCCCCGCACTCGTAGGAATAGAACGGCACGGCACACTCGATCACCGTGGGAAAGTCGTCGGCGCGGTAGTTGCTTTCGAAATCACCCGTTTCCGGTGCCAGGGGAAGCAACAGATCCATCATCCTTCCCGCCCTTTGGAGGCGGACCGGTACGATATCCCCGGTCCTTTGGTGACTCACCGCTTCCCGGAGGTCGGCTTCACTCAGGATCCGGCGGCCGTTAATACGATACAGAAGATCGTCCGATCTAACGCCGGCTGAATAGGCCAGACCGAATACGCCTGCAACACGATAGCCAGTCGCTCGGGACAAGCCGAACGCGGCGCTCAGCGAGTAACCGCTCATCGGTCGCGGGCCTCCAACGATTCCCGGGCGGTCGGCAGGTAGCCGTAATGGCAGCGTGTCGGTGGGACGAACCGGCGCACCGAGATCGCGACGTGGTACACTGACCACGCCGACTGCCAGGGGCTGCTCCGTGCCAACGGCTGCCAGGAGCGCTGCAACCGGGGGATTGAAGTCATCAGCCCACCGCACCGGCTTCAGGTCCGTTGCCGGCACCAAGGACGTGAAGCCAGACACCCATTGGCGGCGCTTGCTTCGGAATGCTCGCGCGGAATTCGCGGACACCCATCGATGGATAGCAAGGGGCCGCTCAAACCTGGGAGTGGGGCAGGCTGCGCGTGGTTGACTGGCAAGGCGGACCGGTCCGCGCTGGCAATTCCGATCCGTCGGGCCAATCAAACGGCCCTGCGTCGAGCTCGCATCCAAGAAGTCGCGCCGGCCAGACCCAAACCGCCGAAGAGCAGGGTCATAGAGGAGGGCTCGGGGACGGCGGCGGTGCCATTGAGCGCGGACAAGAAGAAAGAACTTGTATTGGGAGGAAGCCAGGTGGTCCCACCGTCGTTCGATTGATCGCGCGCGTCGATCGTCCAGCCGATCGAGCTCGTGTAAGTTAAATCGTCGGTCGCGATCCAGTTTGCGCCGCCCGATGCGTTTGTGCTCAGAACCAGCCAATACTTCTGACCAGCAGCCAGAGTGGTCGTGCTCGTGACGTCAAAGGTTGCCAATTCCTCGGTAGAAGTGGTGAATGTCACACTGCTGAGACTCGCAAAGAGGGCGCCTGGACTGTTGTTGTTATCCGTATCGATCTGTGCAAAGACCGTTGTCCCGCTATTGGAGGCGAGATCGGCCACAGCACTGTCGAGTGTCGCGCCGACCGCGCCGGTACTGAAACTGACCGCTTCGATGAAGGTGCTGTTGAATCCGAGCGATCCGGCCTGAGTGTTGCCCAGATTCGTGAGCAATACCGAGTCCGCCCACGCCTTACCCCCTGCAATCGGAGAGAGCACGAGGATCGTTCCAACGAGGCGCAGCAGGAAGGGAATCATTGCTGAACGCATTCGTGTGATCTCCGAATGAAGGGAACACTGACAACGCGAAGTCAGAGAGGCGTTGAACATCGCGGCCCACGACCCTGGCCGAGCGCCGACGATCATAACCTCCCGATCTCGGGTTCCGCAACAGACGCGTCGAAATCCCGCCGCGAAACGGATCAACGTGTGTTTGTTACAACAAGACTACCCTCGCACACTTCCCCTGCGCAAGCGGGGGAAAAACGCGAGGTAGGCAGACACCCAGGCAGAAGGAAAGGCGCTTTGCCCTGGCCAGCCCATGTCAAGACTGTCGCGGAAGAAGCAGATTCGAGAGTGAGCCTCATTCAGGTTCCGAGCGCAGCCGGGTTGCTCGCCGGGGAACTCGTACATGGCCGCGGTGGCGGCGACCGTCGCGCTCCGCTACTGTTTGGCCAGGGCTCGAACAGTGGGTGTCTGCCTTCCGGAATCCAGTGGTCTGCGGGTCAGCCCATTCGCGTAACATGGCAAAAGCTATGGAGTTCAGCTCGCTGGGGCAACTCTGTCATCGCGACCCTCCGCGACGACGGTCCTCTGGCCCTCAGGATCATTGGTAGGCGTCAGCCCATAACGCAATTCGACAATGGCTGGCAGGACTATTGCGAGAACGCATTCGTTCATTTTGAATTGGACGATATAAAGGAAGATGATTGGAAGTCGGTGGAGCTTTACCTATTCCCTGGAGACGGCTGGTGACACCGCTTAGATTTCCGTCTGCGAGCTATGGCAAGAACGCTAAATCATCCGAACCCGGGGCTGACCGGTACCAGGTTCTGTTCCTATCGGAAGATTTCCCGACCACGGCCCGGAGGGCTCTTGAACATCTCGCGACTTCCGTGCAGTGGGCAGGTGGGGGCTCGGCCCAGCGCTACGAAGACTGCTACGCCTTATGGCCCCTGGCCAAGGAGCCGGGGGGCGCGCTTGTGGCGCGAATCGTGGACGCCGGCTGTGACAGGCTGAGGCGGCCTCACGCACTGCGTGTCGACGCCGTTTACGTCGAATCTCTGGAGATTCTCGACCTCCCGGAGCAGGTGGGGGAGTTGATGACCTCGGCGGCCTGGCCCGCCAAACCATGGCCCGGCCCACCCGGAAGCATCGAACTGGAACTTGGGCATGTCAACCCTCGCGTGACCGCCGCCCTAGAGCAAGCAGCAGCGGCGGGTCATGCATTGCCACGAATCCTCGTCGCCGACCATTCAGACCTTCGCGCCCACGGATTCGACCGAATAATTGGCCTCTCAGCATCGGAAGACCATTCGGCGTCCAAACTCGTTCCCAGCAACGTGTCATGGCTGGTGAAACCCGTACCACCACGGACCATTGACGCCGCACCAGCGGCTCGCCTGACCAAGCACAGCCGGTTACTCCGTCCCCTCAGCATTTTGCTGGCCCTCGGCATCGCGGCAACGGTCCTCTTACAGCTGTCTACTCAGCAACAACTCAATGGAGTCGAAAGGACACTGAGCGGCGAAATCCTCGCCCACCGTGACACGGATCGCAGGCTGCTGGAATTTCAGCAACGTCTGAGCTTGGAGCGTGAACAGGGGGCTCAGCAGTCAGAAGAGCTTGCCGAAATTCGGAACATTATGCGCGAACTTAAGTCGACGCTTGATAAACCTGAAGCCAAGTTCCAGTCTTTTAGGCGAATCGGAATCCGGGAAGCCGAATCTAAGTTGAAGGGGGTAGAAAGAGGCACTGAGGAGGTCGGAAAAAAGCCGCGGTCACCCAACAAGGAACGCCGTGGAAACGGAGACAAGGTTCACCCGCAGCAGTAACCCTGCCATATGGTGGAGGCCGCACGATCGAGTTCTGATCACGTCCATAACATTTCGAGAGCCATTCGAATATCTCGTCTTAGTGAGGGCAGTTGTCCAAACAAGCTCGGCACCCTGACCCAGCAATGACGCCCGACCAAAATCTCAGCGCGAAATGTTCTGAGTCGAGGGTACCTGATCGGTAATACTTCCGGATTCGGCTCAGCTCGCCCTCATCTAGCGGCTACTCAGCATGAATTTGCGCAGCTCATGAAGGACATCAAGGAATTCAATGTCAATGAGCACAAGGTCGCAATGGCAAAAGCCGGTAATCCCATTTCATCCGGCTCAACTCCTTAGCCAACGCGATGTGCAAGTTTTCGGGTCTGGCGAAAGACTGACGGTCCTCCCATGACGCCGAAGTTGATGGCGAGGTTTGAGCTGACGGCGATCCAGGCGGACGCGATTCTCGAGACGAAGCTATATCGGCTGGGTCGGGGGTACCACCCATCCTATCACAGGAGGACCGCCATGACCCCGCAGGAGTTCCTGCTCGTCGTATTCTGCCTCATCGACGACCAATTGAAAGCCCTCAATCTTAGCCGGCTCCGCGCACGCGGCTCCGCCCCCAAGCTTTCCGACAGCGAGATCATCACCATGCCTGTCGCGTGCGAGTTCTGGGGCCTCGACGCGCACCGCGCCCTGTTCCGCGACTTCCGCGCCTATCACACCGCCCCGCCGAGTTCCCCGCCTCGGCCACGATCAGCCGAACGACCTTCGTCCGGCAGGCCGTCAACCTGTGGCGCGTCCAGGAACTGATCCGGCGCCGCCTGGTCGCTTGGCTCAGCCGCGACGACCCTCGCTGGCTGCTCGACGGCCTGCCCATCGAGGCCTGCCAGTTCGCCCGCGCAACCTTCAGCCCGCCCACCGGCGGGCCGGGCCGGATGCCCGGCTGTCCGAGGTGTGGCGTGGAGGCCGATCCTGGAGGGGCTGACGGGGGAATTTCCCGTCAGTTTAGGGCGTGACAGTCGTTTCGTTATTTCAGAAGGGCCCATCCGAGCGCCGTTAGCGCAGCGATGGTGGCCGTGGCGACTTTTGCGATCTGAGCACTTGTGATAGAGCCCTTGCTCGTCAGCCTGAACTCGTATTTAACGTTGGGCTCACCAGCGGCGCCGCCCTCGGTCGGGGCTTTCGACTTGGCCGGTTTTCGATTTCTCGATCTGGACGGTACGCTGGGCATAGGTCTCTCCTTCGGGTTGGGAAACTGGGCATGATAAGGACCAAGCGCGGGTGCCGGCCCGGACTTTTTCGCGCAACGCGCGGACGACGAACGGCGACGACAACCCTGTTTTCCTGCGTGAATCATCGGGGTTGGCCTGGGATCACTTCGGAGGTAACTGACGTGCGACCCACTGGAACTCGTCACGAAGGCGCCGCCGGATTGCGACGCAACTGCAGGCAAGGACCTTTCCGACGGCCGCGATGGTGAAGCGGAGGATTAAGCGATCTTGCTTGCTCCGGCGCCCCGCCTCGACAAGCATGGCGTACAGGTCAGAAGTGTGCTCGGCCAGATCGTATTCCAGGAGCTTCTTGCTTCGTGGCGGGAGAAAGAATCCGAATCGAGCCCAAAGCTCCGCGACCCGCGCCGTTCGAAGCCTCAGCCCCTCTACTTCACTGGGTGACTGCGCAGCTGTGGACTCGATCTGTTGCTTGGGAGTATCCCAGGCCGGCAGCTCGGGCCAGAACTCTTCCGACAGCCGGTCCCACTCGTGGGCATTCTTCTTCAACTCGTTCTCCAGCCAAGCCCGAAGCCCGGCCGGCGGCTGGCCCGGCAGTCCATCTTGCAGCCACGTCCGCAGCTCGTCACGTAGCCAGTACGGCAGGTCGTTGCGCAGCCAGTGTGGAAGCTGGTCTCGCACCCAGGCCCGTAGCTCATCTCGCAGCCAGGCCCGTAGCTCCTCTCGCAGCTCGTCCCATATCGCGTCAGTCAGCCAAGCCTCCAGCCACGCCCGTAACCAGTCCGGCAGCATCTCTTGTTGATGCCGCCGCAGCTCGGCCAACAACCAAGTCCGTGGATCGTTACGTAGCCAGGGGGGCAAGCCGTGCCCCAGTCCGTCCAGCAGCTGAGTCGGCAGCCTGTCCAACAACTCAGCTAGCAGCCCGGCCGGGATGTGGTCGAGCATCGTGCCGAGCAACCCGCGCAGTGTCCCGTCCGGCAGTCTGTCCAACAGGTCGTCCAGCAACTCGTCCGGCAGCCCATTGACCAACTCGCGCAGTATCTGGTGCGGCAGCCTGTGCAGCGGGTCATCCGGCAAATGTGACAAACCCTCGTCTGGCAGGTTGCTCGCGATTTTTTGCGATTTGCGTTCAACCACCTCACCGGCCTCCCTAGATGTTGAACGCGATTCGAGCGGCATAGTAGGAGGCGACTTCATCCCGCACTTGCCGGCCAAGCCCGGTGAGCTTGTATTTCCGCTCCCTGAATTGTTGCCCGAGGACATCCCGCTCCTCGTATCGGCCTTCGACAAGGCGGGCCGTCTCCAGGCGGTCCATCAGCTCGTAAAACGACGCGTTGGTGCTCTTGTACCCATCCGATTTTAGCGCGGCCCGGAGGTCGCGCCCCCAGAGTTCGCCCTTCTTAAGGAGAGTGTCTAATACAGCGAACTGCTGGTGAGTATGTTTCGGAATCGGCATGCTCTTGACCCCAACGATTGGCACATCCTGGTAGGCCACCAGGATTACCCTTGCACCATACTAGGCTGTGCCTGGCTGGCCGTCAAGAGGCAGACCTTTTTTTCTGCGGTCGAGCAACTCGACCTGGATCATCGCCATAGTCGACGCGGAGCAGTCCGCTTCGCCTGCTCGCAAGGGCTGATGGATCTGCTCGTCCTACCCGATGGCACCATCCGGGCCATCTACGCCGAGGAGATCGAGCTCGACTCCCTCGGGCACGCCGTTATCACCCGGGCCAGCCATGTCGAGCCCGACGAACGCGGCTGCTGGCTCGCCGACCTGACCCCCGTCGCCGGCCCGGTCCTCGGGCCGTTCCGCAGGCGCAGCGAGGCCCTCGAGGCCGAGCTGGCCTGGCTCGTGACTAACTGGCTCCCCTGCAACGTCCGATAGCCCCGCCTCATCGCCGCGCGATCATCCGTTCCTATCACCACTTTCCCTTCACCAGATCCCAGCCGCCAGACGTGCCCCCAACCCCCCGGTGCGCTGCGCCGGGCGAGCTGGGCTGCGCGTCGACGCGGCGGGAGGAGGCTCCGAAATGACCAAGACCCAGCTCAACCATCAAGTCGCCAGGATCACCGGCGAGCCGATCGGCAACATCACGGCCCTCGGATTCAGCCTGCTTCGCGCCGGCGGCGAAAGCATGGAGCCGGAGGACATCCGGCTCGTGCTGGAGTGCCCGTTCTGCGGGCGGCCAGTGCCCTATCCGGGGCCCGCCGCGGCCGGCTCAGAGCCGATGGCCGAGTGCGAGCGATGCGACGTCGAATTCGGCTTCTTGCCCTAGGAAGTCCGCGACATCCCGGTCGAGCGGCCGAGGCGTCCCAACGAGACGCTGAGATCGCTCCGTCAGTTCAAGCTCACCGAACGCGTCGAGTAACCGCCCTCTCACCCCCCCATGCGGGAGCCTCATCATCCGGGAAGGAGAATGCAGATCATGCCCCTGAAATTGAACGTCGGAGTCAACCGCAAGGTGGGGCTGCCCGACTACGGCTCCGTCGGAGCCACCTGCAACGTCGAGTTCGAGCTGGACGGCTCGCTGCTCACGAGCGACCTGGAGGCGTTCCATGCCAAGGTCCGCCACGCCTATGGTGCCGCTCGCCAGGCCGTTCAGGACGAGCTGGCGCGGCTCCAGGCAGCGGGCACACAGGCCTCCACGAAGCTGCCCGCTCGCGACGCCGTCAACGGGTCCGCGCCGGGAGACGGCCACGCCCGGGGCAATGGCGAGGCGGTCCCCGCCGGCCGGACAGCGGCGGAGGCGCCCAGGCGCGGCAAGCCCGCCACGGCGAACCAGGTCAATGCGATCCGCTCGATCGCCCGGCAGAAGGGCGCCGACCTTGTTGCGATCCTGAGGAGCGAGTACGACGTCGAGATGCCCGAGGACCTGAAGCTGCGGCAGGCCTCCGCCCTCATCGACTGGCTCAAGAGCGAGGGATAGCAGCTCGAGATGCAGAGTCGCAGATTCGAGATCGAGCTAACCGAGGAGGTGGAGATGTCAGAATGGACGGCGACCGAATGCGCCCGCGCGCTCCGGGCGCCTGCCGGCTTCGAGTCCGAAGAGGACGGGGTGGGCGGACGCAAGGCGAGGGAGGAAGTCTCGAGCTTGCCGGTGCCTCGTGCACCAAGTGCCGGCCCTGCGCGGGGCGAGGAGGGAGGATGAGCCGACGTTATCTGAACCGGCGCAGGAGGCGGAAGCGGCGGCCGCCGCCGAACCGCTACTGGGGGCCGACAGTACGGCCCGATGGGCTCCAGGACTTCGGGCTGAGGTACCTGTAGACTGGGTCCTGCCCCAGCTCGGAGTCCGCGACCGACAGCAGATGTTCAACCGGGTGGCGGCGGGGAGCGTCTGGATCACGGCGACGGCGTTCGCGGGCGGGGGCATGGCCGGAGGTATGGGAGCGATCGTCGGCGGGGTGGTTGGGCTGCTGCTCGCGGACCACGCATTCCGCGAGCACCGCTTCTTCCGGTGAGGCGATCGCGAGGAACGACCCGGATCGTCGCGGACCCGGCCGCGGCGGCCCGGGCCAGTTTCTCTTAGCTATCGCAGCCCTGCCGCCGGGGTGTTGGTCCGGGCAAACCGATACCTCGCCCACCTCGCCTCCCTCTCCCTGGCGGCGCGCGGAGGATCACGATCCTGCTCGAGCCCGCAACAGGGTCAATCCGTCCCACCGCCGGGTGCGGGCGTGTGCCCCGTTGGCTTATCGAGCCTTTGAGAATGCTTCGCGGCCGGACCCGCGTCATCGTCGAGCGGGTTGACGCAGAGAGCCCGCTTGTGCTTCGCGCCCCAGACGGCTTTGTCAACCTGATTATGCCAATGACCAGTGCAGCTTGAGCGAATGGCCGCCGCCGCACACGGCTACCGAATGAAGGGGCGTGAGCAAGAGACGGAGAGTTGGCTATGTCCAATCAGCGACGAGTGATGGTGACTCTATACCTACGGGAGAGGAAACCACCAAGCAGAGCGAAGGCTAATTGGGGCCAGCCGAGCATAAACAGGACGACAAGCCAAATTATTAGCACTGAGCTCAGAGTGCGCGTCAGACCCATCGGCGCGACGATTGGATCGAGCACTATCGCAACGTAGGGACGTATCGGTCCACTGGGACCTGGGAACAAGAGCGCCAAGGCGATGTAGGAAGCGAGCGCTATCGCGCCGAAAAACTCGAACCCCAGCAGGAACGGGCGGCTCCGAGGACGCTGTTGAGCGATCAGCAAGCCGACCACGAGCACGTTCGCCATCGGCACGGCTCCGAATAGCAAGTCCTCACCCAATGGGCTGGGGTAGTCAAGGAGTGCCCGCATTACTGTGAAGTCAATTGCGAAGATAGCGATGGCGAACATCACCCAGGCGATTCGTATGCGGGGCACTTTCACGACTAACTCCTGGTCGTCGAACAACGCCGATACGCCGAGTCTACGCAGAGATCGGGGTCTGACGGCATGATCCTGTCGCCGCGAGTCCGAACAAAGCCCTTCCGGCGATCCTAATCCACGTCTTTCTTCCCTGCTGACTGACCCACCATCACAGGAGAAAGCAATGCCCAGTGAACGCACGCCGCGCGACGATTTCCTCGCCGCCGCCGAGCACATCAGAAAGCTCATGGTGGTCATCGACGAGCTCGACGAGCTGTTTGAGTGCGGCTGGCTCTTCGAGGAGCAGGCCTCGCAGTTCAGCGTGATCCGCGAGTTCCTCGCGTCAGACCAGCAGAGGCTGGAGACGGCCGTCGGTCACATCAATGTTCTGCTCGACAGCATCCGTGACGTCGAAGGCGACGACTTCAAGAAGCTCGTGCTGCGCCATGGTGCGGTCATCGTCGAGGCGATGGACTCCGTGCGGGCCTACGCCAGGCCGGACCCTGCCGCCGAACAGCCTTACACGATCGTCGGGTTCTCGAGCGTGGACGAATTCATTGAGCACCTGCGCAACCAGCCGGAGCAGCCGGACGACGGTTCGGACTACGGAGACGAGGACGAGGATTGGATCGTCCCCTGACCACGGTTCAAGAGGACCGATCGCTGCTCACGCGCAGGAACTGGAGTGGTCCTCGTGTCTACCCGACACAGCGTCGTCGAGCTAGGCGATCTTGCCGAAGTCGGCGTGGGCCGTGGCGTTCTTGGATTCCCGCTTCCAGGCTACCGCACCGTCCCGCGCACGTTTGTCCGCGCCAACTATGAATCACCGTTTCCATCTCTTAAGGCGGACCGAAACCACTGCATCGCCTCGTTAAGCCATGAAGTCCCAGAAGCGCGCACGAAGCGAATGTCTCCTCGACTCGATCTCATGACGTGCCGCGTCCCGGGGCAACGTCTGACTGACCCTTCGATAAAATGCCCGAGCCCGGACCCCCGCCTCTAGTCCGGTGCGACAGGCGTACAGCCCCGCCTGCCGCCTGCAACCCCTGGCCGCGCCGGCGTACCAGTCGGCGTACCACCGATGCCGTCGCGATCTGCGGAGGCAGGCACGCTGCGCGATCGTCAGCAGGGCATACAGCACCAGGACGACATCGAAGACGATAGCTACGGCCACAAGGCGATCACCCATCACGCCGACTCCGCTCGCCACCTAACTGAAGCTGTCAACTCTCGATTCTAATCCAGGCGTTACAGATTCCTGCATCGTCCCGCGCCCGACTGTCCGCCCCAACTATTATCCACCGTTTGCGCCCGAAGGAATTCATTCCGGCTCCGGCGGGTTGGGCTCGACGGGGAGCCATGGTTTGAGGGCGGCGGCGCGGTACTTGCGCGACATTGCGCCGTGGTAATCAATCCTGAGACGGCGGGCGCGACCGTCCATGCCCCGCATATGCCAGTAGAAGCGCACCTTCCCCTCGTGATACGTGGCGCGACTGAGGAAGGTAGCTCGCCGGTGCGGAAGCCGCTGGACGCCGACTGCCCCGCCCATGAGCAACGCCGCAATGGCCACCACGATCATCCACCGCCGAGTCGTCATCCGCATCCGGGGAAGTCGCATGGATGGTCCTCGGCGCTCGAAGTGTACGTTTCAACTATGGACCAGCCGTTCCACCCGAGACCACGCCTCGCCGGACGGAGCTAGTACTGGAATATGGTTATTCCCGGTCGGGAGCGAGTGAGTCGTGCGATCCCAGTCGACGTGACGCGCGTCCCTTGAATCCAGACGGATCTCAGTTTCGGTAGTGTCTCAAGCCGAGCCAAACCCTCGTCAGTCACCGCCGTGTCGCAGATCTTGAGTGTCGTCAGGGCGGCCAAGCTGCTCAAATCGGCCAGATCCGCGTCGTCGATCTTGGTCTTACTCAAGTTCAGCATGCTGAGACTCGTAAGCCCTTCAAGCTGAAGGGCTTCGACCGGAGCGCCCGACAGGTCCAATTGCTGGAGCTTAGCCAACCCGGCGAGCCTGACGATTGAGACTCGAGTTTCGCTTAAGTCCAAGTCCTGAAGTTCGGCTATGCCTTCGATCGTTTGGAGTGCCGCGTCGGTTACTGCCGTCTGCTTCAGGTACAGGCCGCCCAGTTCGGGGAAATCTGCCAAATACCTGAGGTCCGCGTCGGTGATGTCGCACCCCTCAAGGTGGACGATCACGACCGTCCGTTGGTCCTGGCCGTGGAGGACTCGCCTGAGCCAAGCGGGATGGTTATCGACTCGCGAAACCTGACCCCCGAAGGTCTCGATGACACGGGCAGTGCGTAGCTCGATTCTGACCGGCCCGATGAAAACACTCCAGAACGCGTAAAGCAACAGTGCCAAGAAGACGTTAGCGACCAAGATGGTTCGTAGGCGAATCTGACGACGGTGCCTACAGAAGGAAGTCTTCGCCAGCATCGGACCTCCCGGATCTGTCAAGTCTCCTGGATCGAGGCTCACGCACTTCTGCCGGACCACACCCCGAGTGTCAACTCTCTTTTCTAGTCGAGCCTTCACACTCGCGGTTTGACGTAAGTCCTGAGTCGATGGATCAAAGATCGCTGCTCCAAACCCGATATTCACTCTTTACATTTCTTGGAGTCGTAAAGGCGGGATGTTTGGCGGTCTTCCGGTCGCCTCGCTCAAGACACGGGACCCTCGTCAAAGATACCGCGCCCTCGTTCCCCGGATGAAGGCCGTTGCCGAATAAGGGCGCCTCGCCTCCGCATGCGGACGACCACGACCTTTGTGTTGCCCGTAACACGATCGGGCCGACCGCGCTCTACAAACTCAAGCTCTGAGCGGCAGAAAACGACCCCGCGCCGAACCTCCTCACTCACCCAAGCGAGGGGGCTGGCCTGGGGCCGCGCACAGCGGCATCAGGACACTTCTCCGTTTCCATCCCTCAACCGAAAGGAGCACCAATGCTCACCAGAACGAAGCTGCGCGCACTGAGCCCTGGCCAGTGGGCTCGGGTGCGCGTCCCCGATTACGAATGCTGGCGCAAGGAAGGCGTCGGCTACTGCCGCACCAACCCTGGCGACGAGGTTGACATCTGTGTGATGCCGATCTATTGCCCGAAGTACGACAGCCGCGACCACTTTCACTGGAACTACCGTGTGGCGTATCGCGGCCCCAATTCAAGCTGGGCCAACTACCAGTCACCCACTGGGGCCTGGATTGCCACCTGGGAGTTCGGCCTCATCGACCCGAGCATGGCCGGTCCCAACTGGGACAAGGCCACGTGCGACGAGCACTACGCTGGCAAGGGCAAGTGGCTGTACGAGCCGGCGAGCGACGATCCAGAGCTCTGCCCCGGCGGTGACTGGTCGCGGTACGAGTGCTCGCTGTGCGGCAAGTTCGTAAAGCCTTTCAGCAACGACCAGGGTGAGCTCATTTGTCCGTGGTGCGAGGCGACCGGCATCGTGATTCTCGACGACGAGCAGCTCGACCGGCTCGAGCAGGTTCGCGAGCACGCTCGAGCGCTGGGCCTATTCAGTCAACTCGAGCGCCAGCTCAATTACCTGGCCGGCTACGACGGCAGCCAGTGCGTGCTGGGATACGATTTTGCACCGCATAACTTCAGCTTCTGCTTGTACCGGCCCAGTCCCAAGGAGGAGCGGAAGTTTCGCTTTAATGGCGGCCTTCTGTGGCAGGGCTCGGGCGCGCCGGCTGACGGTTCATTTCCCAGTCTGAGTGTCAGTCTGCATAACGACACCGGGTTGTTTATACATATATGATATAATGAGCTTATGAAGCTTCGTAAACTTCAAAGGGCAGTTTATCAAAGCTTCAGGAGATTCCCATGATCGGTAGACCACCAGTCCCATTGCGTGTTCGGTTTGAGCGTCTTGTATCCAGGCCGACTGGTGCAGCCGCTGGCGACGAGTGTTGGCTTTGGACTGGCTGCAAGGACAGAAGCGGCCACGGCAAGATCCAGCTCGCACGAGGCGATGTCCCTTACGGTCGCAGTCTGACCATGAGGGCCACCAGAGTTGGTTGGTTCCTGACTACTGGCGCATGGCCACGTCCAGACCAGTACGTGCTCCACAGTTGCGACAATCCTTCGTGCGTAAATCCATCCCATCATTTTCTCGGAGATCACCATACAAACATGACAGATATGGCTTCCAAGGGGCGTTCTGCGGCGCTCGGGGAACATGGAGAGGAGGCGTCAAATCTTCGGAGCGCGCTCACAAGGCAAAGCTCAATTGGGATCTGGTCGGCCAGATCCGCCAAAAGTTTGCGACTGGTAACTACACCATGGCGGCGCTGGGCCGGGAATACCATGTCGACGAATGCACGATTGGCAATGTCGTGAGATTCGAGACGTGGGTTCCTTCCCATCGCTCACGGTCAGCCTGGCTGAGGGCACAGGCTGGTTCTGTCACACTTGAGGAGGTTCCCGAATGCCCCGGACTTTGAAAGCGATCACCGGCGAGCGGCCCCGCTGTCAATACTGCGACGAGCCGCTCAGACCGGACACTTCCACGGTTGAGCTTCAAGGTCACCTAGCAGAGGCTCCGGACGAGGCGAGTTTCTCGGTCGAGCAGGGTTACGATCGTAAGCGCATCTTCCGCTTCAAGCACCAGACAAGCTCCAGCGGCAAACCCATCACCGTCATCTCGTTCTGCGCGGCACATACGGCGGCTACGGGACGGGCCAGGACGGCACCAGGCTGTTCTGTTCCTATCCGTGTGGCCTCCAGTTCGCCGTCGCGTGCTGGAACGCCGACATGAGAATCAAGAGGGAGAAATGAAGGTTCAGAGCACGATCGACCGCGATAATGAGGTGTTTAGCGAAGCGAATCGCGGCTCCGAGTTCGCTCATGATCTGCACCGGCTTGGTGCCCGCTTCAAGCGCGAGGCGAAGAGCGCGATTGCGAGGCTTTTCAGGCATGACTAGCGAGCGAACGGCTCGGCCGGCAGCGTAAGGTCCATCATGAGCACCTTGAAGTCTTCGCGGTCGCGAAGCGGGTTGAGCGCCGGTTCGTAACGATACAGAGGGAGGCTGCGATAGCCCATTGCGGCGGCCTGGTGGAGGTCGTTCATGGCCCGGTCGGCCAGGTCGGGGGCAAGGGCGGCCGACGGACCCGCACCATCGCCGCCGCGGCCGGCGGCGGCCAACGTCGCCCGGGCGCAGGCCAGCGAAAACCACGCCGGGCCGTCGCAGGCGGGCAGCGACTCGAAGAGCGTCACGGCGCGGTGCGCGTCGGCGTCGGACCCGGAGGTGTCGCCGGCCTCGAGCTTGAGGCGGGCGAGCCGCCGCAGGCTGTCGGCCAGCCGGGCGCGGTAGCCCGGCACCTTCGGATCGGCCGCCAGCGCCTCGGCGATCGCAATGGCTCGGGCGTACAGCTCGCGGGCCTCGCCGGAGCGCCCCAGGTCGCGGAGCGCGTCGGCGCCGCAGTTCAGTGCAAAGACCAGGTATTCGCGATACAGCGCGACACTCGGTGCGGCCTGGACCAGCACCTCGTAGCGGGCGCGGGCCTGCTCCACCTGGGCCAGCCCCTCGGCGGGTCGGCCGGCCGTGGTGAGGAGGTTGCCGACCCGGTTGTGGCTGACGGCCAGGCCGAAACCGTATTCGGGGACCTCGGGGTGTTCGGCGGCCAGCGCCCGGCACAGGTCCTGGCCCCGCCGGTACTCGGCCAGCGCCCCGGACAGGTCGCCGGTCTTCTCGAGCAGGCCGCCAACCCGGCTGCCGCTGAAGGCCAGATCGCGGCGGTAGTCGGGGACTTCGGGGTGCTCGGCGGCCAGCGCTCCGAAAAGCTCCAGGCACTTCCGGAATTCGGCCAGCGCCCGGGCCGCGTCGCCGGTCTGCTCGAGCGCGAAGCCAACCCGGTTGTGGCTGGTGGCCAGCTCGCGGCGGTAGTCGGTGATTTCGGGATGCTCGGTGAGCAGCGCACGCATCAGCTCCTGGT
Organism: uncultured Isosphaeraceae bacterium; assembly: GCA_963830625.1. GTDB lineage: Bacteria > Planctomycetota > Planctomycetia > Isosphaerales > Isosphaeraceae > CAWHMZ01. The sequence goes on from CAWHMZ010000013.1 coordinate 379,434, forward strand.
ACCTCCGCTGCTCGGCCAGCGCCCCTGCCAGGTCGCCGGTCTTCTCGAGCAGATGGCCGACCCAGTTGTGGCTGAGGGCCAGGTCGCGGCGGTAGTCGGTGACCTCGGGGTGCTCGGCGGCTAGCCCGCGCATCAGCTCCTGGTACCTCCGCTGCTCGGTGAGCGCCCCGGCCAGGTCGCCGGTCTTCTCGAGTACGGCGCCGACGTCTCTGTGGCTGCGGGCCAGGCCGAAACGGTATTCGGGGACCTCGGGGTGCTCGGCGGCCAGCGTCCGCGCCAGTTCCAGGCCCCTCCACTGCTCGGCGATCGCCCCGGCCGGGTCACCGGCGATCTCGAGGAGATTGCCGACCCAGTTGTGGCTGCTGGACAGGTTCAGGCGATACTCAATGACCTCGGGGTGCTCGGCGGCCAGTGCCCGCATCAGTTCCTGGTACCTCCGCTGCTCGGCCAGCGCACCGTTCAGGTCGCCGGTCTTCTTGAGCAGGCCGCCGACTCGGTTGTGGTTGACGGCCAGGTCGCTTCGGTACCCGGGTACCTCGGGGTGCTCGGCGGCCAGGGCCCGGCACAGGTCCTGGCCCCGCCGGTACTCGGCCAGCGCCCCGGACAGGTCGCCGGCGATCTCGAGGAGATCGCCAATCGAGCGATGGGTGGAGGCCAGCCGGCGCCTGTCGTCGGGGACGGCGGCCCTATCGCGGGCCACGGCCTCGCGCGCCTCGCGAGCGCGGCGGAAAGCTGCCAGCGCAAGGGCGAGCTTACCGGTCGCCTGGAGGGCTTCGCCTACCCCTTGGCGAGCGGACGCGAGTGCCCGGCGGGCCTCGACCGTCGCCTCCGCCCCCGAGGCCAGCGGCTCAGCCAGGGCGACGGCCTGCTCATTTGCGGCCAGAGACCCGGTGTGGTCACCGAGCTGAAAAGCCTCCTCACCGAGGCCGTTGAGCGCCTGGGCCAGCTTGACCCGCTCCGCCTCGCCGGCCGTCGGCTGCTCGGCCAGCTCGCGGCGGATCGCCACCGCCTTCTTGTAGGACTCCAGGGCCTCGGGCTTCTGCCCAATCCGGTCGATCAGATCGGCCAGTTCGATCAATGACTCGGCCAGCACCGCCTTCGAAACGGCGTCGGTCTGGCGCTTGAGCAGGTCGCCCAGCTTGTCGTAGAACCGCCGGGCCGAGCCGAGCAGCTTGTCGCGCAGCGGCCGCAGGCGGTTTTCCTTCAGGGCCTCTTCCTCCTCGACGCCCTGCTTGAACGACCGGATCGCGTCGTGCGCCAGCTCGAATCGGGTCTGCACCCGGTTGTTGGCTTCGCCCAGGGCGGTGTTGGCTCGCGTCTGGACCACCAGCACCGCCGAGAGCCCCATCACCCCCGCGATCAGCGCCACCGCCGCGGACGCAACTGCCGTCCGGTTCCGATTCGCCCAGCGGCGGACGCGGCGCGAGAGCGGCTCGCGCCAGGCCGAGACCGGCTCGTCGGCCATCCACCGCTCGATCTCTTCGACTATTGCCCGGGCCGAGCCATAGCGGTCCTCTGGATTGGTCGCCATGGCCTTCTTGCAGATCGCGTCCAGAGCCTGGTCGATCGCTGGATCGATCTGCCGCGGCGGCCGGAATTCGCCCCGCTGGACCTTGCGCAACACACCGCCGACATCTTCGCCACCGACCGGCGGTTTGCCGGTCAGCAGGCAGTAGAGCGTGGCGCCCAGGCTGTAGACATCGGACCGCGGCCCGAGCCGATCGAGCTCGCCAGTGGCCTGCTCGGGGCTCATGTACGCCGGGGTGCCCAGCGCGCTGCCGGGCAGGGTCTCGGCGCTGCCGCTGGCCGAGGACGGCATGAGCGTCCGCTCGCCCAGGTCGTGCGCCGGGTCGATGCGCCCAGCGGCTTGGCCAGGCCCCAGTCGACGACCAGCGTTTCGCCGTGCTTGCCGAGGATGATGTTGCCGGGCTTGATGTCGCGGTGGAGCACGCCGCGGGAATGGGCGTAGTCGATGGCGTTGCAGACGTCGAGGAAGCGGCGGAGGAGCTTGCGCAGGGCGAGGTCGCGGGATGAGGTTGGTGCTTTGGCTGTGCGCCTGGCCCGGCCGGCGAACTCGTCCCCGTCGCCCTTTTGGGAAGCAACCGCCTCACGCGCCGTTCGGCCTGCCCCGGGCACAGTCGAGGGGGCGGGCTCTCCCCGATGGGCAGAGGAGGGTTTTGGCTCCGCGCGTCCATGGAAGGCCGCGATGGTTTCCTTGAGCGAGTCGCCCCGGATGAAACGCATGGCGTAATAGGGGCGGCCATCGCCGTAGCAGCCGAGGCCGTATACCGGCACGATGCCCGGGTGCTCCAGGCCGCCGGTAATCTCGGCCTCGACGAGGAACCGCTGTCGGCTCATCGGGTCGTCGGCATGTTGGTCGAGGATCTGCTTGAGCGCCACCTCGCGATGCAACTCGTTATCCATCGCCACGAACACGGCACCAAGACCGCCCCGAGCGTGGGGCCGGAGGATGCGAAACCTCTGTCCGTCGGAGGTGGCCGAGCCGACGGAATAGCTGGCGGTGCGTTCGGGCTCTTCGTCGTCTTCGTGGGTCGAGCCGTGCGCCGAGGCGACGTACCCGAGGGTTGCCTCGACCTCGGGCCCGCCGGCGTGCGCGAGGCTTTCGCGAGTCGAGCGTCCGACAGCCAGGACGGCAAGGCTCTTCTCAATGTCGCCTCCAAGCGCCTGAACATGCACATCAACGATGGCCTCGACAGCGGCGCGACGCGGGGCATCGAGGTCGCCGAGCTCGACGAGATGGTCGGCTAGTGATCGGGCCTTGTCGCGCGTCCAGGCGGCGAATGCCGCAAATAACGCCCCCTGATCGATCAGGCCGGTCTGTAGGGCCAGCAGCCCAAAGAGCAGGTCACGCGAGGGGTCAGTCGATTGGGGCATGGTGGTGAATCACAATCGATCCAGGACGGCACATTAACCAAGACATCCCGATCACGCCGGGACGACATGATCCTATCTCCCCCTCAACGTCCATGTCGACTTGGACCTGGCCAACGTCGCGGCGCAGAAGGCGTACGTCAAGCCGTAGGCCACTGAAACCTCCTGACGAGATCACCTCTTCCTCCTTCCCCTTTTCTCTTAATCACGGAGATCTACCGATGCCCGAACAGACAGACTGCGCGCAGTCTAAACCAAAGACTGCAACGCAACTGAAGCGTTTACGGAACGGCCTGCCCGACGGCTGCCCGATCCATTCGCCCTGGGGCGCCATCCAGCACGGGGAAAAGCTGGCCGATGGCGTGTTCTTCATTTCCACCGCCGGGCACGGCGGGATCAACCTCGATCGAGCGCGCAACGCTTTGATCCCAGACGCCTTTCGCGGGAAGTCAGACACCCATCGGCTGGCCTTACTTCTGACTGCACACGCGGACCCCCGAGGACACCCACCCATGGATACCAAGATGCCGCTTAAACAGGGGTGACTACCAAGCCGTGCGTGGGTGTCTGGCAAGCCGCTCTGCGGGGTGTTGCCACGCCACGCTTAGTAATATGGTCTCAGACGAGATCAATGAGTCGGTCTTAGCGACGGAGAATCTGCACATCGTGCCGGAGTTGGGGCTTGCCGTGTCTCGCCGGATTGGGCACATCCATGTGACGGTCGATGATGCCACGTGGTACTGGGCAGACGCAAGCGGCGAACCGGTCATTATCAATCGCCTCGCGCCCGGGCGGCACAAGATCCTGATCCAGCTCGAGAATGCGAACCATCAACCAATTGATGAAGCGATGGTCCGGGTCACGGTGCCTACCGCGAAGCCGCAACCGGAGGCGCACTAGCGATCGGAGTTTTCGTCATGAAGAATCGTGCCTTTTTGATTGGCGCCGCGGCTCTCACCTGCGGGATCGTCGCGACTGCATCAGGAACGGGAAACCAAGGACGAATGCCTGATCTGGACGGCGCGGTCGCCTGGCTCAACTCCCCTCCGTTGAGCAGTAAGTCGCTACGCGGTAAGGTCGTGCTGGTTAACTTCTGGACTTACTCGTGTATTAACAGCCTGCGCGAGCTTGCCTACATCAAGGCGTGGGCGGCAAAGTACAAGGATGCCGGCCTGGTTGTCATCGGCGTCCATTCGCCTGAGTTCGGCTTCGAGAAAGATCTGGCGAACGTGAAAAAGGCCGTCTCTGACTTGAGAGTCGCCTTCCCCGTCGCGATCGACAGCGATCGTTCGATCTGGTCGGCATTCCGCAACGACTACTGGCCGGCCAACTACTTCATCGATCGCAAAGGGCGAATCCGGCATTACCACTTGGGCGAGGGCGAATATGAGAAGTCCGAGCGCGTCATCCAGGAACTCTTGCGTGAAAACGGAGCAGCCGGCCCCAAGGGTGGCCCTGTTCGGATAACCGCTTCAGGAGCCGAGGCGCCCCCGAGCGAGGATGTGCAGTCTCCGGAGACCTACGCCGGCTACAAACTCGGCGAGCGTTTTTTTTCGCCCGAGCGCGTGGCTCGCGACTCGCGGAGGACCTACAGCCCGCCCCTTAAGCCCTCATTAAATCAATGGGGATTGGGCGGTTCATGGAACGTCGGGGCAGAACGCAGCGCGCTTCAGGCAGCACCCGGCAAGGTTGTGTTCCGGTTCCACTCACGCGACCTGCACATGGTGTTGGGTCCAGCGAAGGGCGGCGGCTCCGTTCGTTTCAAGGTGAGTCTGGATGGGGCGGCGCCGGGCGACGATCACGGAGTCGATTGCGGCCCTGACGGCTCGGGCGACGTTCGGCAGCCGAGGCTCTATCAGCTCATACGGCTGAAGGGGCAAATACAAGATCATACCTTTGAGAAAGAGTTCCTCGATCCTGGTGTCGAGGTCTTTTCGTTCACGTTCGGCTAGTAAACAAAGCAGCGGCGCCACGACGTGCGCGGCTTGATCCCGGGTATTTCATGCATGTCCTCTCCAGCCGAGGAGATTGCAGTGAAAGTCGTTAAAGTCGCTGCGGTCCAATTGAGTCCCGTCCTTTATAGCCGCGAGGACGCGAAGGAAACGCGAAGGAGAGGCATTGTCGCGGGCGTAACGCGACAGGCAGCGCACCGGCGGGTCAGTTCCGCCGCGGTGCTTCAGCCCGTTCGCGCCGCGAGCTCACGTATCTCGAGTTGGCAGCTCGCTTGACGCTCTCGGCACAGGTAAACCTCGGCGTCGCGGCGCAGCTCAGGTCCACCGCGGAGCGTCAATCTACTCGCGTCAAGATTGCGCCTCCCGGTTTTCTCGGGATTCCGACAGAGCCGCCGAAATCGCAATTGCTCACCATAATGACGCCCGCGACGATGCCTGTGCTTCGCGTTCGGCAGGCGTGGAGGCACCCCGCGCCAAATGGGAACGAGTCTTCGAGGCCCGCGCAGCGTGACCACGGCCCGAGGCTGTGCCGGGGGCCTGGCACATCACGGTCGGTTTTGACCATGATCAACTGGGCGGTTGCGTGTCGTCGCGCGTCTCGACCCTGATGGCTGGACTCCATCCTCGCACCTGGAGGTTGGTCATGACGTCTCTCCGATTGCCAGTGCTAGGCGCGTCGCTCCTCGCGCTCGGTACTCTTGCAGTTGCCGTGTTCCCGGCCGCTGGGGCTCAGGCCAAGGATGATGGGCTCGAGATGGCATGGACCGCAGCCGGAACCTATATATGCGTGGCCACTGGCGCGAAGGGCACGATCTACGCCGTGCAGCTGCCCAAGAACTCGGCGGCGCAGATGAGTCGCTGCACCGTGCTCGACAGCAACGGCAAGCCAGTCCGCACGTTCGACCTTTCCATTCAGTGGGAAGGGACGGTGCGTGTGGCGCGGCGGCCCGGGGGCGAGGAGGCCCTGCTGACGTTTTCGAAGTACGGGAACTCGGTCGTCATGTCCAAGACCGACGGAACGAAGGTCTGGGAGCAGAAGGACGTGGCGGTGATCGAAGACGCCCGACCGGTCGACTTCGACGGCGACGGCGTCGACGAGGTGATAGTCGGTTACAACAACTTGATCGGCCTGCACGTGTTCACCGCCGACGGCAAGCGGCTGTGGAAGCGCACCGACCCGGTCACCGTGTGGCACGTCGCGGCCGGCGACCTCGACGGCGACGGCAAGTTGGAGGTCCTGACCACCTCCATGCAGGGCAAGGTCCACGTCACCGACGCCGTCGGGAAGGCGGTCCGCGACTTGGATCCGGGCGTCCACGCCACCATGGTCCGCACCGCCCCTGCTCGCGCGATGGCCGGGGCCAAGGGAGATGTTGTCCTGGCGGGGGGCACCACGGACCGTGGCCCGGCCCTCACTGCCCTGACCGGCGACGGCAAGATCCACTGGACCCTGAGCCTCGAGCGGGACGGGGGCGGGGTCGCATCACTCGAGGTCTCGCCCGACGGTCGCTGGGCCGGGATGGGTATGTTCGATCAGACCTGCGTGGTCGACATCGCCCAGGGGAAGGTCGTTGCCCACACCGTGGACTACTGGAGTTCCCGTCACGTCGCCTGGACCACCAGCGACCAAGGCAAGGCGTCGGTACCCCTCCTGCTCGTCACCACTGGAGTGGGGGTGAAGGCCTTCCGGGTGCGTCCCACCGGGGGTTCGCTGGGCGGCAGGAGACGCTGATCCCTCCGCCCCGACCAACGCGAAGGACAGGCAGCGCGCCGGCGGGTCAGGTCCGCCACGGTGCTTCAGCTCGTTCGCGCCGCGAGCTCACGTATCTAGAGTGTGCTGCTCGCGTGACGCTCTCGGCACAGGAGAATCCTGGCGTCGCGGTGTAGCTCAGGTCCGCCGCGGGGCGTCAATCTACTCCTGCTGAATTCAATGAGAAATGATCGGCGAACGGTAGCCGGATCGGGCCACCGGAAAGACCCGCTCGGCCCCGCGCGTCATCGATCGGAACCGCGGCTCCCTCCAGCAGGCATTACGGCGCCGGACATCCAGCCAAGGTGCCGACGCGCTGCACTCCCAGTCGCGCAGCCACCTGCTTTTGCGGCCGGAGTGCGATGGCGAGTTGGCGGCCTTCATGCAACGGCTGACGATCACCCATGTGCGGAAATGCCGGCGCCCGCGAAGCTGTGCGTCCCCACCCCCTCGGGCTCCCCCTTCGCAAGGGGGAGGCCGACTGCGAAGGGGGATGTTCTCTGTCAATGTCCCCATTCGCCTCAGCGGTCTTCGCGCGAAGATTGTCCTCGGAATCAACTTCTCTCCCCCTTGCGATGGGGGGCTGTGTCAATGTCCCCGATCGCCTCGGCGGTCTTCGCGCGAAGATCGACCCCGGCATCAACTTCTCTCCCCCTTGCGAAGGGGGAGACGGAGGGGGTGGGGACGCACAGCATTTTCGCAGCCTGCGTGGCACGAAATGGTTCTCTACTTTTTTTGTTCAAAAAAAAGTATCCGGCGAGCGACCAACCACTTCCAGCATAGCTCTGCACGGTTTTCGGCTGAGACGCGTTAGAGAAAATCGAAAAAGGCCGCATAACGTATATATGTATTTGTAGATCACGTGCGCACGACGCCTGCCGCGAACTGCTGACGTCCGGCTGACCTGGTTTGCACCGGAGGTCCGTGCTCTCGCCCCGCTCCGAGGGGCTCGAAAACGGCCTATCGGTGTATTTGTGCCCGATGCCTACACCCCGGCCTCGAGCCGCGGAGCGGCGGCGGTCTCTAGCCTGCTACATGCAGTGCGCAAAATGGTCCTCTATTTTTTTTATTCAAAAAAAAGTATCCCGAGAGCGGGCAATCAGTTCCAGCATAGTTTTGCGCGGTTTTCGGCTGAGACGCGTTAGAGAAAATCGGAAAAGGCCGCATATTGTATGTATAAAGCAGAGCACCTGCGCACGACGCGTGCCGCGATCCGCCGACGAAAGGCCGAGCCCTTGAACAGCCACATCAGCAGTCGAGCGGCTCCAATCGAGCAGAGTTTCACAGACCCATCGCTTGGCGGCGTTCGCCGGCGGCCATCAACGGTATAGACGGCCTTACAAACCACGCGCTCCCCTGGCTTCCAACGTGCAAAAGAAGGGCGTCTGTCATTCGCTGGCGTTCGCCCGTTGGCCGGGTCGCGAATTTAGACCAAATCAGAGTTCGGACCGGGAACGTCGATGACTAAAGCGGAGATCAACTCGTGGATTCTTCGGCTCAGATCGTGGCGAACCGGCTCAACAGCCGTAAATCGACTGGCCCGAGCAAACCAGAGGGCGATGGCCACGACCATCGTTCCGACCGCGCCGACGTGATCGATGCACACGGCGTGTAGCAGCACTGCGATCGCACGATCGCGATCGCCGAAAGCGACGAAAATGCAACGACCGAAGCCAATTTCGATGAAACCAATAGGAGCACAGAAGTACAAGAATCGATTCAATTTACGGCAGATTCCGGCGCCATTTTCGAACTTGACAACGGGGCCATCGCCGCTTCGCCGCAATAGAGCACCAGAGCGGAGAAAGTACTGAGGCGGACACGGCCGAAGCGGGCCCAAAAATTAATAATGAGCTCCAACCGGCTCCAGATTGGACCGGATAAAGCGCACGCACGAATTGAGCCCTACAACCGGCATGTCGGCCACAAGACGTTCCCGGCGGCCGATTGAGCAGCGAAACCCTCAGAAATGCTCCAACCTTGCCAAGGACCAATGACCCGTTCGGCAAGCTCAGGGCGGGCTAAGGAATAAGCGCCAAGGACCCAAACTGTCACTTCCCTTACGCCTTCAGGGCGGGCCGGCCAGCCTGGGCCCCAGGCTGAGAACCGTGAGCGGGGCCAAGAGGAATCTCGGTGCCACACGGCCGCCGAGTCTCGTTTGTGCCATGATCGGAGAATCCACCAAGAGCAACAAACTGCGCCTTGCCACCGCGATGGCCGAGGGCATGTCCATCGAGGGCTGGGCCTCGAAGAACGGGGTCCCGGACAGCACCGCCTACTACTGGGCCGCCCAGCCCGATGTCCGGGCCGATGTCGAGACAATCCGCCGCCGCGCCCTTGACCAGGCGATCAGCCGCATGGCCAGTTGCGCCACGTGGGCCGTCGAGGGAATCGTCAAGCTTGGCGACGACGCCGATTCCGAATCGGTCAGGTTGTCGGCGCTGCGGGCCATGCTCTCGCAGTTCATCACCATTTCGAACTACGCGGGACTCGAAGGGCGCGTGGCCGAGCTGGAGCGGCGGTTCCATGGGCACGCTAGCAAGGCGCAGCCGCCGGCAACGCCCGCCGAGGAGGGTGATCGGCCGCCACCAAACGCCGAGCTGAACTAGGCGGAGCGGCGATTCCATGAATACGCTCGGAACGCGAGTTGAGTGGCTAGCAAGCCACTTTGACAACGCGACTTCCCGGCCGACGGCCATCCCGAAGAGGACTTAATCGACGCGCTCCGCGGCGGCGTTCGCGACGCGCTGCCACAGGGCAATGCGCTCACCCCCTACCTCCCGCGGGTCAATGCGGGGCGGGTGTTCCACTAAACAATGGCACCGCCCCCCTTGGCCGTGCGAACCATGTCGTGCGCCCGTCCGTGGGCATCGACCATTGCCCACGCTTCGTCGCGCCTTATGGGCCCGTGAATCGCGGTGTCTGCGTCGTCGACGGACGGCTCTGCGGTCGAGTGGGAAAACCACCGCCACCCGATCAGGATCACGATCGCCAGTACTCCCAGGCCAATCAATCCCAGAAAGGCAATCTTGAGTCCGCTTGCCAACCGCAGCAAACTGACGTCCTCAGAAATCGCGTCTGATGTCCAGGTCACATTGTCCTGATCCTGGATCAGGCGCATGAACACGCCCGAGGCGAAAGCCTGTCCACCCGCCGAATCGACGCCGGTGCCCGCGAAGTAGCAGCCGCCGAAGAGAATCGGTTCGGCGGGTACGGCGGGAATACTGTCTTTCACGAGTACCGCCAGCCGCTCCTGGCGTTCACGCATCTTCAGGAGAAACCGATACAGCTGAGAATTGGCTCTGAGAACTTCCGTCGCATCCTCTCCGCCGGGCGACTCTATCTTGAAGATCGAATAAACCATCGAGGGAAAGAGGGTGTTGCCGATCCAGGAAACCGAGGCCTCAATGCTGCCTGGAACCGCGCCGTTGTCGAGATCCGGCAGAAGGGGAAACCGTTGCCCCATTCTCTTGGCGGCCTGACCGGCCGGCAACCGCTCGACGAGATCGGTGAAGCCTTGGAGTTTTTCCAGGTCGGAGACCAGCACGAGAACGGGGCACCGCATCTCGAGCACGCCGAACGTCGTCGACAGGTCGGCCTTACACGCGGTGGCGAGTTCCTCCAGGCTGCCGTCGGGATTTGCCGCGGTGATCGGCAACACGATCAAGACGCCGTTGATCGGGCAGAACCCCTGTCGGTCGCGGGCGATCAATCGGCACAAGTAGCGGAGGCGAGACACAAACTTCTCGCTATCCAGGGTCTTCTGAGGATGGTGCGAGCTCCGCGACTTGGGTTGAGACTTCTTCAGTGAGGCCATGAAGTCTTCGATTCTGAGGGTTCCTCCGCCCCCGACACCCTGGGTCTTGAACGGGTCCTCCGCGTGTTCCGAGAGCGTGGCCAGGGTTGCCTCCGTGCTGCCTCCCAGGAGTGCGGGGTTCTGTTGGCCGAGAACAGAAGCTCCGGGACAACTGACCCAGATCCCATCACGGTTGGCAGTGACGTGCAGAGGCTCAGTCGGATCGCGGGGAACGTGCTTGACCTGAGCCCTGAGTCCGCCGGCGTGGAACAAAGGCTCCTCGCCGTCGCCACTCCAACCCAGGACCAGGAACAGAGGGGTGTCCTCCATATGGATCTCGGCGCGCCCGAGTGCCTCGAGTGCCTGGCTCCAGGCGCGATCGATATCCGGAAACTCCGACGCAACCGGGCCGACGTCGATGCTGAGCACGCGATAAAGCAGCCAGCCCAGCCAGATCATGGCATAGCTGCAAAAGGCGAACAGGGGAAGCCAGTAATTGCGAATGCGGCCGTACGAGATCCGGCTGTTCAGGCCGAGAAACTCGACTTGGTTGAGCAAGCCCAGCCCCAGAAGAAATACCGCCACCAGTCCTGCGCGCCATCCAGGTTGCGAGCGACCCGCCTGTCGCTGCGACGGTCGCGCCTCCGCGGAACATCGGAAACGCCAGGCCGAACAACGCCTTCAAGAGCTCCCAGGGCAGCGCGAGCAGTTTTTTCATTGATGAATCGGTTGGTCTGTTTCGGGGTCGAAGATCGTCGTCAGAGGACTTTCACCAGAATCAGGAACACGAACGTGACCAGTACCAACAAGCCTCCGTAGACTGCGATCACCCGACGTAGCTTGGCCCGGCCGAGCCGGGGTTCGACGTTCGTTTTCACTCCGAGGTCGCGCGGCGAGGGCCATTGACTGGTGCGGGTGACCTGAGGCCGCATTTCCTCGACGTACTCGCGCACTTTTACCGGGTTCTCGAGGTGCCTGCCCCGAAAACCGAGCACGATACAAAGGAAGAAGGTCTCCATCGCATCGAGACCCGGCGCGGTTGGCGCGCGGGCTGTTGGGCCGGCGGAGTACGATGTCGGCCTGGTCCCAGAACTTTACGGCTCGCTCCCGGCTGCCGTAAAGTGCAACCTCGAAGGGACGGTCCTTCCAGAGATCTGCCCACGGGGAATGGACGATGAACAGCTCGTCGATCCAGCAGGCCATGCAAAGCGGGCACCCAGGAAAACCGATCCATCTCCCGTGTAATCGATCAGGTGTCGAACGTCGCCCCCAGAGCGCAGCCGTTCAATCAACTTCCTCTGTTCGACTTCCAGGTCCAGCGTATCACTGCGGTCGAGCCGGTCCTTGAGGTCCAGGGCGTGAGAGATGACGGGAAAAACGAGCTCACTGAACTGTGGAGTCATGAGTATATCAAAGTAGATGATCTCGGTTTTGGCGCCCTTGAGTCGGTAACTGCGCGCTGCCAGCCGCTGGCGACCTGTGCGCACTCAAGGCTTCGCGGATGCGCTTGCGGCGCCGGTCCCAAGCAGGAACAAGCTGAATCGAAAGGGCATCTCCGTCGTGTGCCGAAGGTTGACGATTTCCTGGCGGTCGATGTTGCCCACGATCATTTTCTCATTGAACCGAATCGCCAGTGTCAGCGATCTCGCGACGGACTGCCATTCACTCGGCTGCGTCTCACGATTGATCTGAAAGTACGTGAGCCCCTTGTCGCGGGGAAGAGCCTGGGGGAGCGACGGGCCAGGCACGTGGGAGAATTTCAGTCCGGTGTCACCCATCCGATAGATCGTTTCGATACGGTCAGAGCTGCCGACTTTCATGTCGATCTTGCCGATCAGGTCGACGCAGGGCTCCGGATCGAGAGGAACTGCGCACCCCGATGTAAAGTTCAGCACTCTGGTCCAGCCAGGTTCGCTCGAGGACAACCTGCATGCGCTGGCCGTGGCCGACGAACGGGCGCTCCTGGTAGTCGGGCTCGGGCACGATCGACAGCAGGTCGTCGAGATAATTCTTGAGGCGGTAGAAGCAGCCGCCGAGGTCGTCATGGTTGTAGCGAGGGATCTCGGGCGTGCGGCGCGATTGGCTGAATACGGCGAGCTGCCCGACCAACCGGCACAGCTCCTGGTAGGCAACGAGGGGATGAATGCCTTCCAGGAAGGCGACGTTGGTCAATACGGCGTAGGCTTGGTTGAGCTCGCGGAGCTGGGCGAAGATCATGACATCGTCAGGCGCCGTGCTGTTGAGGCTGAGCCCGCGCGACACGGCCAGGCCGGCCAGCGCTTCGATCTTGCGGCCGATCCTGTCATAGATCGCCTGCAGGATTCCTACCGCCAGGTCGTGCCATGCGTCACACGACAGAACGGGTGGAAAGTAGTTCACATCGAGCTGAGGAGTCGCCTCGGCCCGTTCTGACTTCTCGATGCGGGCGATGGGCACGGTCTCGTACCCGGCCAGGTTCTGAGTGGAAAGCAACAGCTTGAGGTTAAGCCGCCGAATCGGGATCGGCTGGGGGTTAACCCCCAAGTTCTCGTCCTCGAGCTGCTGAGTGATGAGGTAGTAGCGCATGCCGTCGGCGGGACCGTCGGTGGCGACATTAGGGTGATTCGACTTGAGCACCGGCACTCCCAGATAAACGGTCACTTTGCGGTTGCTCTCCAGCGCCGGCTTGAGATCGAGATCGGGGAGCGGACCGTCCTCGGGAACCCCGACCAACGTTCCGTCGCGCAGCCGAGCCTCGAGCGCTGTCACCGAGAATCGAAAATTGCCTAGTGCCTTGCTGTTAAGCGTGATCGATCGAAGACCCCAATTGTGGTAGAGCGCCCATTTCTCGTCGAGCTGCATCAGGCGAATCATCTGCCGATGCTCGGTCAAGAAGTGGTGCTGCCGCAGAAACATCCCTTCGTGCCAATGAACTTCGCCGCTGGGCATGATCGACGTCGCTTTCCAGGTTCGGATCTCCGTGGCCGAACTGTGAGTTACGACCAACCGTGATAACGAATTACGTGCGTCGTTTTACTTCGCAGACGCCCGAGGACGCGAATGTCGGACGATCATAGCAAAATCTCAGGCGTAATTCTCGGGACTCGTCCAGGATTCTCAATTTGCGCTTATAATGCGCGTGTTCCGCAGCCCACGGGGAAGGGCAACCTTTCGGTCGCCCTTCGGGCCTCTTGATCTGACCTTGGACGACTCACCCGCGAGAATCGGCTTTCAGTGCCAATGCACAGCGGTATAAGATGGATTCCCAGCCATCGCAACGGCTGCCCGATCTTGGTTCTTCGCCTTTGCATCCCGATTCGACCGACCACGACGGTTGCCCGCGGGGAGAGACCGTGATGTCGCACCCTCCTGATCTCTCCGTTCGTGATCTGGACGACGGCACCTGGCACCAGCCGACGCAGGGCGACCCGTCGACTCCATCCCCGGAAAACCCCCAGTCGGAAACGACTCCCCCAACTTCCCAGACCGAGAGCAACCCAGGGGTTGACACCCTTCCTCCCCTCTCCACCGCGACGCCCTCCAGTTCCCCTGACAGCAAAGATTCGGACGAGGGCACCCCCATACCGGATCCCGACAGCACCGACGAGTGGGACATTCTTCCTCCGCCGATCGTCGAGAAAGGCCAGGTGATTTTCGGCAAATACCGGCTCGAAGAAAAGATTGGCGAAGGAGCGATGGGTGAGGTGTGGCTGGTCGAAAACATTCAGCTCGACCGGCGGAGCGCCCTCAAGCTGATCAAGCAAGAGGTCGCGCAGAACGACAAGGGGTGGCATCGCTTCAAGCGTGAGGCGCGGTTGATGGCCCAGCTCACGCATCCCAACGCGGTGGCCGTCTACGACTTCAAACGAACGCATTCGATGGGTTACATCGAGATGGAATTCGTTCGAGGGCGCAGCCTCGACAAGTACCTCGCGGAGTTCAAGGGCCAGCCGATGACCCTTCTTTGGACTGCCGACATCCTGGATCAACTCTGCTCCGTGCTCCAGGACGCCCACGGCCACGTAGACGAGAAACGGGGCAAGGCCAAACCGATCATCCACCGCGACTTGAAGCCGTCGAATCTGATGCTGGTCGACAAAAAGCCGCCTGGCCAGAACCTGAAGGTTCTCGACTTCGGTATCGCCAAGATGATCGAGGACGAAGCGAGCCCCGAGCTGACGGCGGCCGGCGACCTGGTGGGAACGCCTGCCTACATGAGCCCCGAGCAGATTCGGGGAGGGATAACCAAGGAAGGAACGGGAGAGATCGACTGCCGAAGCGATCTTTATTCGGTCGGTGTGCTGCTCTATCAGTTTCTCACCGGGTCCTTGCCGTTCAAGGCGTTGAGCAAGATGGCCATGCTGGCAGCCCATCTCAACTGGCAACCACCGCCCATGAAGGAGGCTAACCCCGAATCCCAGGTCCCGGCGCAGGTCGAGCGCCTGGTGATGAGTTGCTTGGAGAAGAACCCCGATCGACGCCCACAGTCAGCTCGCGAACTCGCCGAGAAGTTCCGGGCCGCCATCCGTGGTAAGGATTTCGTGGTTGAAGGACCTGGAGCGAGTCTGGCGCTGCGCGTCGCCGCGGGCTGTCTCGTCGTCGCCGTATTGGTCTGCGCCGGATGGTGGAAGTTCCACGGCAAGGCTCCGATTCCAATCCGCGATCCCGCGCCTCCAGAACCGGTGACTGGTGAGCCGAACGCGTCCGCCGCAAAAAAGGTCGGGCCGGAGAAACCGCGCGAAGAACCGCCGACACCTTCCCCGTCACCGTTGATTGCCAAGTGGAAATCCGCGGGCTACGAGACCCTCGACTCGGATCAGCTCGAGGCGCAGGGCCCGAGCGGCAAATCTGCGCTCGAATACCTGCCGGCCGACCTGGGCGACGCGCCCGCCGGCGTGAAACGCAAGAAAGACGGCCTCATCTTCTACTGCTTCAAGAACGGGACCTACCTGCCGCTGAAATACCGGCCGGAAGACCCCAAAGAGCTCGAGGGATCGTGGCCCAAAGTCCTGGTTCGAGCCGATGGTGTGAAATTCATCCGGATTTCGGGGGAAACCTACGCCCGCGGGGACTTTACTGCCCAGAAGCCGGTTGCCGACCTCCAGGGCAATCCCTGCCAAACTCACCAGGTCGCGGTCTCGGGGTTCTACATCCAGGAGACAGAGGTCACCAACCAGGAGATCGAGCCCTTTGAGCGCGATCATGCCAATTCGTTT
The DNA here is from genome assembly GCA_963830625.1 of uncultured Isosphaeraceae bacterium. Lineage (GTDB taxonomy): Bacteria > Planctomycetota > Planctomycetia > Isosphaerales > Isosphaeraceae > CAWHMZ01. The sequence goes on from CAWHMZ010000013.1 coordinate 395,019, forward strand.
CCGCTGGCCAATTGGAAAGACGGCCTCACGGTCCTGACCGATGCGTTCAAGAAGCCTCGCGAGGAGGTGCTGAGATACCCCGCGGTCTTGATCAATCGGTCAACGGCTCAGAAGTTCGCCGAGAGCGTTGGAGGGCGACTTACCGACTGAAGCGGAATGGGAATTCGCGGCCCGTTCACGCGGTCAGGATTGTCGCTGGGCCGGGAAGAACCAGGTTGCCAACATAAACATGCCGAAAGCCCACCTGTCGGCGTCTCAAAACGCCGAATCGCCCGTGCCTGTGGCGGTCAAGACCTATGCTGGCGAAGACGAGACCGAACAAAAGGTCTTTGACATGACAGGGAACGTGCGCGAGTGGTGTCTCGACGTTTACCGTCCCTATTCTGCGATTATCAGCCGGCACAAGAAAGCCGGTACGGCGAATCAGCCGCTCGTTGACCCACGCGAAGGCGGCGAGCCCGACCCCAACGGTCAGAATATGTCATACGTCGTGCGGGGAGGCTCGTTCCTCGTTTCTCCCGACGACGCCAGGACGTTTCAGCGAAACGCGGTCACGGCCGAGTCGGAGCTGAACGATCTCGGATTCCGCGTCGTGATCCAATGCCCGCCCGAGATCGACGACGTTGCGCAGTAGCCGCGGACTACCCGCTCGGTTTTGGCAATTCCTAGAAGCCCATCTAGCAAAGGTTTCCGGACCGCCCTAACGAGTCAATCGGCGGTCTTCGAGCCGCACGGAGATTTTGCCATGAGACGACCGATGATGCTGATCGGCGGGCTGGTCATGGTGGTGCTCGCGGCGGGCAAGGAAGCGCGTGCCCAAGCCGCGGGGGCCGAATCGTCGACGCGCCGACCGCAAGTGTGGGCGATCATCGTCGGGGTGGGCAGCCCCGTCGACCCCAAGCTCAAAGCACTGTCCAGTCGGGATGCCGTGCCGCAGGCGTTCAACGTGCTGGGCTGGTTCAGCGGTACAGCCGGCTGGGACCGAAGCCACTTGTTGCTTCTCACCGACTTCGGCGGCAGTGATGACCCGGGGACGGTCCAGTCGCCCGCGCCCAATATCAAGCCAATCAAGAAAAACCTCGACTGGGCGTTCCGCGAGTGGCTCAAACCGCGGGTCAAGCCCGATGACGTGATCGTTTTCTACTTCGCCGGCCAGGCGCGGTCGGAAGCACCGAAGGCCCCTGCAGTTTTCCCGGAATACTACTTGCTCCCCAGTGACGCGCTCTCCGACAGCCTGGCCACCACGGGCTGGTCACTCGACAGAGCGCTCGATGTCTATGCCAAGCAAGCGAAGTATCAAATCATCTGCTGGCTGGGCACCGCCTTGCGATCCGAGCCCGTGGCGGGTGGCGGGAATGTCAGGAGCCTCGACTCGGTTGCACTCAGCCGCGACTGGCTCCGTCGCCTTGCGCGATGGCCGAATGTGGCCGTCTGGCTGGCGTCCGACGGCACGCCGGCGGTGGCCCCAGGCGATCCCGCACTCGCTTTCACTCAGGCCATGCTGGCCGGATTCGGCAAGGGCGACCACAAGCAGAGTCTAAGCGGGTGCCTGCAAACCCTGCAGCAATCGCCCGTTCTCAAGGGTTTTCGATCGATCGGCGGCGTGCCTCCGCATTTGAACTTGTGGGCCGACCAGCTCGGTCGGCCGGTCAAGTCCGCGTTGCCCGAGATGGTGCTGCAAGTTGGCCACGCCGACCGCATCCTCGACGTCGTCTCGACTCCGGACGGACGGCTGCTCGTCACGGCAAGTCAAGACTCCACCATACGGATCTGGTCGCCCGCGCAGAATGCGCTGCTTCGGGTCCTGAGTGGCCACAGTGTGGGCGCGACAGCGCTCGGCCTCAGCGAAAGCGGTCGCTGGTTGGTCAGCGGCGGCGGCCGCGGCGAAGTTCTGGTCCATGACCTCTCCCAAAGCTTCGCGCGCAAGTTGGTCGCGCGGCAGTCCCACGATAATAATTCACGCGTGGTTCAGGTTGCCATGTTGCCGGACGGGGCCCACTTCGTCACGCTCGACAGCCAGGCCCGCGCCTACATCTGGAACTTGACCGCCTCGACCTTGACCGCCCAGCGGTGGCCCAGGGACGTCGATTGCCGGCAGGTGTCCAGCGGCGGTCGCGGCGAAGAGGGAGTGGTGGCCGTTTGGTGCGGCGACGGCACGATCCATCTTTGCGATCCCGCTGGGGCCGAGAACACAGTCATCCCAGCACCAGCAAGCAAGCCGACTGCGATCTCGGTCTCAGCGGATGGCCGACTGCTCGCGCTGGGGTGCCTCGACGGTCGGGTCATTCTCAGGGAGATCAAAGGCGGACGCCAGACCGAGCGGAAGGCGACTCCAGGACCGGTCCGCCAACTGGCCTTTGCGACGTCGAGTCGACTCGCCGTGGGACACGACGCGGGTGTTCGGTTCTTGGCAATCAGCGAGGCGTTGTCCCTCGACGACGGAACCGATCTTCTGTCCGGCCGTGGTGTCGAAATGCTGACAGTTTCCCCGAGCGGCAGCCTGCTGGCTGCCTGCGCCAAGGACACCGGAGCACTCGAGGTCTGGAAGGTCGACGGGGATACTCCCCAGAAACCGATTGTTGCCGATTCCAGGGCAGGCGTCTCGACCCTGGCCTTTTCCGGCGACGGCCGGTCTCTGGTCACGGGCACCAAGCTCGGTTCTGTCAAGCTCTGGCCCATGGGAGCGCGGCGCGAGGCCGCTCCACGGACTTATGCCGCACTTCGCGGCAAGGTCAGGCATCTGGCGACCTCGCCGCGCGCGGTTTCCTGCTCATCATGAACGATCTCAACCAAGCCCAGATCTGGGATCTCGCGCAGCGGACCTGCCGCCAGATTCCGGGAAATTGGAGCTCCGGCGTTTTTCTCGCCGAGGACACCCTCGTCATGGCCGCCCGGCCCCGACGAGAGCAGCCGGGAGGGCTGGTGCGCCTTGATACGAAAACTCTCGCGGCTGACGACGCCTTCTTCGCGCGTCCCTGGGCCGCCTTCGAGGTTGAACCGGAGACCAGGTTCGAGGCGCTAACCATGTCGCCCGACGGCGCCCGCGTTGCTGCGTCGGCGAGCCCGTTCCAGCGGCCGCTCGTGTGTGTGTGGGAAACCCGCGGCGGTCGTCTCACACACTGGATCACCGGCACCGCCCTCAAGGACCCCGTTTCCGCGCTTAGTTTCGCCAGCGATGGCCGCCAGTTGCTTTCCGCTGGCGACTCTCCGGAGGCAAAGCTCTGGGACTTGACCAAGAGTGACGGCGCCGTCGGAACGCCCATCGTGACCTTCGAGGAGAAGGGCGCCCGCAACGTCACCTGCGGTTCGATCCAACCCGGCCCGCACCGCCAATTGGTCACCGGCCACAGCGACGGGCGCCTCCTGCTCTGGAGCTGGGCCGACGGTAAGGCCCGCCAGGCGGTCCCGCTTCAGATCCTGGCCGAGCGATTCTTCAACGGCGCGGTCCACGCGGTGACGTTCACGCCCGACGGTCGTTACCTCGCAGCAGTGGGTGACCAGACGGCGATCTGGTTGGCCGAGATCAGGGACCAGGTGAGGCGGATCCGTGATCTGGGCAGTCCTCCGCACCATCTCGAGCAGATCAACGCTCTGGCGACCTGGGCAGGGCCAACCCCGGCGGTCGCGCCGGCGCTGACGGGCGGACGGAGGCGCCCCAATCGTCGAGCCCCCGCGCCCGCCGGTGCTGATCAGCGGCAGCGACGACACCACGGTCAAATTCTGGGACCTCGAGAAACGAGCACTCCTGGGCACCTTTCGCGCGGCCGCGCATGCGGTTGATCCGGTCCGTCCGCCCGATGCGGCGGCGGTCCGAGACCTCGACTGGGTTCTCTACACGCCCGACGGGCATTTCGATGCCTCGCCGGCCGGCCGCGAGTTAGTCCGGTTTCGCCATGAGGAGTTGGCGCACTCGATGGAACAGTTCGACAACACGAAACTCTACACCTTCGAGCTCAGCGAGCTGCTCCGCTCGGGACGGCTCGCCGAGCCCGCTCGCCTTGCCCCGCCCGCCCCCGTTGCGATCGATCCACCGTTGCGAGACGACCCTGCGGGGCGCAGACCCGGTTAACCATCTCGCTTGGCTCGGCCGATCTCAGCGACGTCCGCGTGTATCATAATGGAATCCCGATACCAACCGGCCTGGAAGATCTGAAGCCTCCTCTTCCCGAGCAGTTCTCGGTGCAGGTACGGCTGCTTCCGGGAACCAACCGGTTCTACGCCATGGCCAGCCGGGACGGGGCATTCGATAGCCGTTCGGCCGACGTGGAAATCCCTTACGAGGGCACCTTAGAACCGGGACGTCTGCATATCATCGCGCTTGGCGTCGGCAACTACGAGAAGGAAAAGCTCTTGTTCGCCACGCGCGACGCCGAGCGGATCAGCGATGCGCTCCACGCCAGGCGGCTGACTCCGGGCCAAGAACGCGGTGAGAGCATTTTGCTGAGGGACAATCAGGTGAACGCCCGGAACATCGCCAAGGCGTTCACCAACATCGGGAAAGAGGTCAGAGGACGTCCGCAGGACACGGTGGTCCTCTTCCTCGCGGGCCACACGGGCGTCTTCGACAACGAGCGATTCTGTCTGCTACTCCCCAAATACCCGTTTCCCGAGTCAGCACCGCTCGTCGTGGCCGCCCGCGGCACCAATCCTCCAATTGCCCCGGGGGCCAAGGTTACCGCGGACGACTTCCTTCCCTATAGCACGCTGGCGGGCAACCTGATGCGGCTGGACGCCCTCAACAGGCTGGTGATCGTCGACGCTTGCCAAGCCGAATCCATTCTTGTCGATCCCCAGGTCAGGGCGATCCAGAAATGGATGGAGATCGGGTCTCGCAAGGCCCGAACCTCTTATCTCATGGCCGCGCGGAGGGGGGAGCCCGCGCTCGAGATCGAACCCCTCGGCCACGGCCTTTTCACGTATACACTGCTGCGCGGGATGCGCGAGGTCGTGCTGCGAGACGAACCGAAACTTGTCGCTGACCTCAAGTTGCGCCGCGACGCCGATTACAATGGCGATGGGATCATCACGACGTCCGAGCTGGATGCTTACGTGAAGGAGGCCCTACCTCCGATCGCGGGAGTTTTCCCCAAGCTGTTCGTGAGACGATCGGCGCCGGACGCCCTCAATCCGCCGATTCAACGAGGAGCGGCAAATGCGGCGGCGAGCACGAATTTGGAGCAATCCCTCCGCCTGAACACGTCTCCTGTTTCGTTCCCGCTGATCCATTTGAGCTCAACCGACGCCGCCAAGCCATGACGAGGTGCGCCGGGCACGCATGAATTGGTCTCAGGGCCGAGCGAAAAGGCTTTGGGGGGAAATGCCGGGCGGAATACCACAATGTGCCACCTGCCGGCGGCCGCTCAAGTTCGAGATCATCCGCTGTACCGCGGTCCCAAACTCTTCAAGCGTATAAGGCTCGTCGCGGGCCTTTTCGGCCGCGACAACCTCCTGGAACGATTGCGCGACACCCAGTGCGAACAACCCGTGTTCGGCCTGGACATCCACCTCGCTCGGGCCTTCCTTGGAGGCAATGAACACAATCACTCGACGCTCACCTTGCAGCTCTCTAACCCACGACTTGATGTCGCTCTTCAACCTCTTATCGGGCAACTCGTGCACGCAGTCCAGGAAAAGGACGACTCGACAACCATAGTCGGTCAAACGGCCGAGCAGGTCAGACAAATCCTTGGTCCGGACCGCGGGATCGGGAGGCGTACGCGCCGGGTCGGTGTCGGCACCGGCGACGATGGCCGACTTGTCGACCACCAGAACGTGGCTGGCGATAATCAGCGCGACGACGTCTCCTTTCTGGAATTGGTTGGATTCGAGCCTTTTCTCCAACCCGCCCAAGGCTTGAGTGATCGAATCGACTGAGGCAATCTGACCCGTCATGTCGATTCGGTCTGCCGGGCCCTTGAGCGTCTCGGTTCCATCGCGCGAGACAAGGTGCTTGCTGACGAAATTGGCCAGGTCGACCGCATCGACATCGGCAAATCGGACCCCAGGCAGCCTGTCGGGTTTCTTGGCCTGCTCGTTGCCGATGGCGAGCACGAACAATCGAGACCGGGGAACCGGCGGCGGTTTGACGCTCGCGGGCGGATTGTAGATGAGATCGATCGTTTCGGTTCGCTTGTTGCCGTTTTCGTTGACGGCCTCCACTTCCAACCGAAGTCGGCGGCTCGGAACGAGCTGCAACTGCACGACTTCGGTGAATTCCGGTTTGGCTTCTCCCAGTCGGGGGAGCTCGAGCACGCGCTCATCGAAAACGACCCGCCGGGTGCTGATCTTTGACGGCCCGTCCGCCTGGATGCGCACTCCCAGGCTGGGGTTTGGCACGTTGACCACCCAGGCAAGACCAGGATCGGGAAGCGGTAAGCCTCCGCCAACTGGAGTGAACACGATTCGGGGAGGGCGTTGCTCGTACGCCAGGCGCTCGGGCGCGGAGTGACATCAGGAATCGCCGGTTGAGTGAGTGCCAGATCGAGGTCGGCCGTCTGCCACAGACGATCGAGTACCTTTGGCTGGTACAATCGCTTGGCATACGTGCCGATCGCGACGAAATCGGTCGGTCGCGCCAAGCGGTAGTCGGCGTTGATGTGCCAGCCAAGGAATCGCGCGTCCCCCTCGATCGACGTGTCGTAGTAGCCCTGGGGCGTCCAGACGATCCACTCCTTGTCCATGCCTGGCATGAGGGTGAGGACGGGGTTGTTCCTCTTGGTTGACTGCACAGGCGGCATGTCGAGCTGTGCGGCGCCGAGGCCCGGAATCGGTACGATCCGCCGGACCCAAATGGCGACCGTGTCGAGAGCGGGCCTCAAATCGTCGACGATCTGCACGAGCCGTCCCATCGTCTGAGGCGTATACTCCGTGGCGTGCGCCTGGTCCACCGCACCGTTCATTGCCCGCACGATCACGTCGCCGGGCAAGAGACCCATGCCAGCGGCGAATCCCCTGGATTCAACCGTGGTCACGACCCACGCGCCGACTCGGTCGCTGCTCGAATCTGGCCCCGAAAGCAGGCCGGGCGTCGCAACCAGCGAGCGGGTAGAGCATGATCGTCTGATCGAGCGAGCTACTGGCCAGCCAGCGGCCGTCAGGCGAAGGGGCCAGGGATACCACGGGACTGGCGTGGCCGGCGAACACCCGCGTCCGGCGGCCGGTGTCGAGGTCGTAGACGACGACTCCTGCCTCACAGCCTACCGCCACGGTCGGCCGCGCATGACCCGGGCCTGGCGGAATCATCGTATAGGACCACCAATTTCGTTCCGTTGGGCCATCGAGGTCGCATCGCCAGGTGCGGCCGTTCTGGTGGAGAGCCTCGAGCCGGAAACCACCGTCGACGGGCGCAACGTCCAACCATCAAGGGTCGTGATCGCGCGCTGCAACTGGCCGCGCGGCAGGACCAGGAACCTGCGACGAGCCAGATCGAAGGCCTCGTAAGTTGGCGACGGGTTGGCGGGATCGAATCGCTCGCGGCTGAAGCCGATCACCTGGCTGTCTGCGGTGAATCCGAGATCGTAGGGAGTGCTTCCCTGGCCCTCCAGCTTCTGCGGACGCAGATCGAGGTTGGCCAGGTTTCGGACGAATATTGACTGGGCAGGTCCGCCCGCGTATGCCAGCCGGCTGCTATCGGGGCTGAATGCCAAAGCGTAGACCAGCCCCGGCACCGGCCAAGTGCGGATGACGTTTCCGGCGGGCATCTCCCTCAGTTCAACGTCGCAGGTAATTGTCTTGGGATCGACGAGATCGGCTCTCTTGCTGATGATGCTCACGGCCAGCCACTTGCCGTCCGGAGAATAACTCAGGCATTCGACTGCTCCCTGGGCCGGGAGGGTCGCCAGCTTGTCCACGGGAGCGAGGTTCTGGGCACTGAATCGGTAGATGTCGCCGTTCTCGCGACCGACGACGATCCGTTGTCCGTCGGGGCTGTACACTAACGTATTGATCGGGACGGGCCTTACCGGGTTGCCCGTCACCGGCTGCCCCACTCGGTTGCCCGTCGCAACGTCCCAGAGTCGGATGGATCCGTCACCGCCGGTGGTTGCCAGACTCTGTCCGTCGGGGCTGAAGGCCAAGGCCCGGACGTCTCCTGTATGACCTCGAAGAACGGTGCGCGGCCGGAAGGCCGGCACGTCCCAGAGGATCACGGTCCTGTCGATGCTTCCCGACGCGAGTACGCGTCCGCTCGGATCGAACGCCAGGCACAAGACGGAATCTCGGTGCCCGAGCTGCTGGGGCTGATCTTCGGGGGGCGCGAGCAGCCGCTTCACCACGTCGCCCGTAGGAATTCGTCCGTCGCCGTCCAGGACCCGCGCAAGCCCCGGCACACGGAAGATCGTCAGGTCGCCTCGGAGGCTCTCGACGCCATACCCGCCGACGGCGAGATATGACTGGCCCTGGGCGCCCTGCCTGGTGATGGCCAGAGCGTGGATCCTGCCCGCGGGGCCCGCGCCAGATCGGCGGTCGGAGCGACCGCACCAGTCTGGGACCCGTCTGGAAATCCCAGACCTTGACAACCTTGTCTTCGCCGCCGCTCAACAGAGTCGAACCATTCTGCCAGATCAAGCTCCGCACCGGAGCGTGATGTCCTCCGGTCTCAACCATGAGTATCGGCTTCCGGAAGTTTTTCACCTCGTCCTGCGACCTCGCCGTCCGTGCCGTCAGTACGACACACCCTAACCCGAAGGCCAGCAGCGGAACGACCCTGAGCAACGATCCAACACCACGACGAAGCCTCCAACTTGACTCATCCGGAACCTGGCAAGCAGGGGCGCTCGTGGTGCGAGCTCTCGGCGGATCGTTGGTTTCCGGCATCGGTCTTGGCCCTCAGTGACGTTCCTAAGTCGGTGTTCTGCGCCATCCGTGCTCGCGGCAGGTACAAACACGCTCAAACTGCATTCGGAAGCCGTCGGTTCCGCGCGTGGCATCTTTCCGGAGTTCCACGGTCTATGATGATCCAGATTCAGTATCGTTGAAAGTACCGGCGTATGTCTGCATCGAAAAACAGCACTCGACCGGCGCACGATCGGGGCCCGTGGCTCTCCAGGTCCGCCGGCACCTCGAAGAAATTGCGTGTTTTTTGCTGCGAAGCCGCGGTCAGTGTGCTAATATCTACCGCCAGCGTATGGCGGCATCGCCGGGGCTCGATCGCATCGGTTACGGGGGAAGTGGCCATCATCTTGACGGACGACCGGAAAGTAGAAGCGGCATATCAGCAGGTGTTTGGCTTGCTCTCGACCCGACGGTACAAATGATTGCACTCTTCGCGCGCGGCGAATCGATGCGGCGGAGGTTTTTTTCAGGTCACCCGAGTCCGCTCGTTGCTTCTGCCGCGTAAGTAGTACCGTGGGATGAAGACGCGAGCCGGACCGGAGGTGTCGCCGAAACGACGTATCCGACGCACCTGGTAATAGTGGTGCCGCGCGGCCGGCTTGCTCGATTGCGGATGCTAGTCAAGTTTCGGTGTCGCCGGCGAGTTCTTGACTACGCTCATGAAACGTCTGCATGGTAGAAGTCCGGTGACACCTCGTTTGCGAACGTTGGGGTGTGCGATCGTCACAGCGATCGAGGAAAGGTCGCCAGGCCGCGATTAAAGGTTTCGGAGTGCATCCAGATTCGGTTCGAATTCCAACTACGAGGAGTCAACGATGCCGATTTACATGAATTACGCTAGCGTCGCGGGCGATGTCACTGCCACGGGACATGAAAAGTGGATCGAAGTGAACAGTTTCCAGTGGGGTGTGGGCCGCGGCATCGCCGCCCCAGTCGGCGGATCGTCCGATCGCGAGGCAAGCTCTCCCTCGGTCAGCGAGATCGTTGTCACCAAGCCCACCGACATCGCCAGCGTCGGCTTGCTGACCGCGGCCCTCGAGGGTGAGGGCGTGGACGTCACCATCGACTTTTGCAAGACCGACAAGGGCCAGCTCAACGTCTACCTGTCGTTCACTCTGAACAACACCATGATCAGCGGCTTTTCGACGAGCAGCGGCGGCGACCGCCCACAGGAGTCGGTTTCGCTCAACTTCACCAAGATCCAGTTCCGTGACGTCTCGCTCGGGTCCAAGAACGAGGATGGTTCGCCGGGGACGGTCGGTTATGACCTCGGCCAGGCGAAAACGATGTGAGCGGAAAGTTGAACGGGATCCGGCCCCGTCTGGCTGGACGTTCATCGACACGCCCGGAGGCTCTGTGGCGGCCGTGAACCTGCGCCAGGCCATCGAGGCCGATCCCGATCATCCAACGGCCCTCGCCACTCTCGGATATCTTCTGTCGATGCGCGGCGAGTTCGCCGAGCTCGCCGCGGTGTGCCGCTCGGTGGTGCAGCTCCGCCCGGGGCACCTCGTTGCCCACGTGCGGCTGGGTGAGGCGCTCGTTCACCTCGGTGAGCTTGACGAAGCACGGACGTGCTTCGAAGCCGCACTGCGCCTCTGCCCGCAGTCGCCCGAGGCGAATCTTGGACTCGGTCTCGTGATGCTTCACCTCGGGCGATTCGAGGCAGCCCTGCCGTACCTCCGCCTGGCCGTCGACCTCGGGCCCGACCGGCCCGAGTCGCATGCGCTCTTGGAGCGGGCCCTCCGCGGCGTCGGCCGCCTCGACCTTGCGCTCGAATCCGCCGAGCAGGTCCTTCGTCTTCTGCCCGACGACGCTCGAGCTCACTGCGTCCGCGGCTTCCTTCTCGATGAGCTGCGCCGCGCGACGAGGCGCTTACCAGCTTCGATCAGGCCATTTGCCTCGACCCACGACACGCTGAGGCGCACCACAACCGAGGTGTCGTTCTGGCTCGGCTGACGCGGTACGAAGACGCGATCACCGCGTTCGACGAGGCCCTTAGTCTGGCGCCAGACTACCACGAGGCCCGGGGAAACCGCGCGTGCGCCTTACTGACCCTTGGCCGCTTCGACGAAGGGTGGGAGGAGCTCGAACGCCGCGTGCGGGACCGCAATGCCAGCGGCCCAGGACACTCACGCCGGCTCTGGATGGGCGAGCCGCTCGAGGGACGGACGATCCTCCTCCACGTGGAACAGGGGCTCGGGGACGCGATCCACTTCATGCGCTGACACAGCGCAGGTCAAGGCGCGGGGCGGGCGAGTGTTGCTCTTGTGCCAGCAATCGCTCTTGCCCTTGGCGGAAACTTGCCCCGGCATTGACCGCGTGGTCCCACGCGGTGACCGGCTGCCGGAATTCGACGTTCACTCGCCGCTCATGAGGCTCATGGGCCTGTTTACCAAGAACGTGGAAGCGATCCCTGCACCGATCCCGTATCTTCGGACCGACGCCGCGCGCGTCGAGCGCTGGCGGAAACATTTGGCAGGCGGGCCGCGTCTCAAGGTCGGCATCGCCTGGCAGGGCAACCCCGAGCACACGAGGGATCGCGATCGTTCGTTCCTGCTGGCACACTTCGAGCGCCTGGCCGCGATCGACGGCGTTGGTTTGTTCAGCCTGCAAAAAGGTTTCGGGGCCGAGCAGGTTCGTGAACTCGCAGGCCGGTTCCCCGTTTTCGAGCTGGGAGACCGATTGGACCCAAACTCGCTCGTGATCCAGGATACGCCCGCCGTCATGAAGGCACTGGACCTCGTCATCACTGCGGACACCATGCTGGCCCACCTGGCCGGCGCTCTGGGCGTCCCCGTCTGGATCGCGCTACCTTTTTCGCCCGACTGGCGCTGGCTGCTCGGCCGCGACGATAGTCCCTGGTACCCCACCGCCCGCTTGTTCCGCCAATCTGAAAGTGGCCGCTGGGACCTCGTCTTTGACCGAATCGCCAGAGCGCTCGACGAGCTGATTGCGTGATCTTGCCACACGCCCGCGTTCTCTTTGATTCGGGATCGAGCGGCCGATCTTGCCGCTCATGATCGTTCAGCGTACCGCCGCCACATATCCAAATAGAGTTCTTCCATGTGTCGGGCGAACGAATGGGTGTCACAAACCGGAACCGCCTGCAGCCGGTCGCGCATCGCGCGCCGCAGCGAGTCGACCCGAGCAGCGACATCGGGATCGCGAGCGAGCGCGACCGCCTTGGCGACAAAACCGTCGAGGTCATACGCGACGAATTCCGCAAGCCCCGCCTCGCAAAGGATCGATGCGCTGATCCGAGACGCCCAGCGGTCGCCGGCGAAGGCAATCACGGGTACTCCCTGCCAGAGTGCCTCTGTCGTCGTCGTCCCCCCGTTGTATGGGAATGTGTCGAGCGCGACGTCGATGCCGGCGTAGCCCTCGAGGAATGCGTGGTGCTCGGCGCCGCCATCCAAATCGACCCTCTCGGCGGGGATCGAGAACCTGGCGAAAAGTCCACGCACGAAGTCGTGCGCCGCCGGTTTGCCGAGGACCGCGTTCTTGAGCACCATTCGCGCCCCGGGCTCTCCCTCAAGATCCGCGACCATGCTTCGATTACCGCAGTCGTGATCTTGTACTGGGGAGCCAGGCAGCCGAACGTCAGGTACCCGCGTTTCAGGCAAGGCGCGGGCGCCACATCGGGCACGGAATAAGAAACCTGAAATGTCAGGTAGCTTCCCGGCACGCGCACGATCGTCTCGGAGTAGTCGATCTCTTCCTCGACAGGGATGACGTGCTCGTCGCCGATCAAATAATCGAAGCAAGTCAGGCCCGAGGGAGCGAACAGGTTGAACCAGGCGACTTGCACGGGCGCCGGCTTGAGCGCGAAAAGCGGGAGGCGGTCCGGTCGACTGAAGGCGTTCAGGTCGACGAGAAGGTCGATCGCTTGCTCCTCGATGAACTGCGCCAGATCGACGTTGGAGAGCTCGCTGACATTGTGGAACACGACGCGCGGGTTCTGATGGTATCCGTGCTGCGGGTCGGGCTCGGGACCGTCGGAGAAGACATGGACTGAAAATCGATCATGGTCGTGGTGGTCAATCAGTCCCCAGACCGGTTTCATCCAGTTGCGCTTGGCGAAGAACGCCGAGATGTACCCGAGGCGGAGGGGCCGACGCGGATCGGCACTTCGACCCCGGAAGACTTTGTCCATCGGGACGGACGGAAGGCACCGCGTTGCCCAGGCCCGGCGGGCCTCGAGGACGTCGCGGTTGCTTGCCGCCCTAGATCCGGGTATCGCGACCGCGATGCTGGCAAGCGGTAGGCCCTGCATTTCGGGGGCGACATGAGCGACCGACTTCCGGAACATCGCGATGGCCGGATCGACCTGGCCGATCTCGAAGAGCGATCTGCCCAGGTTATGCAGCGCCAGCCCGTTTTCAGGCTGGAGCGCGACCAACCGGCCAAAGCTATCGGCCGCGGCGGCGTGGTCGGCGAGCGAGGTCAAGGCGCACCCCAGACCCCACCATGCCTGCGTCAGGGTGGGATCGAGCGCGACCGTCCGCCGATACATTTCGATCGCGCCCGGTAGGTCGCCGTGAGCGTGCAACGCATCAGCCAGGCGGCCGTGCAACGGGGCGGACGAGGGCGCCTTCGTCGTGGATTCCCTGAGCAGGGAGATCGCCTCAGCGATGCGACCCTGAGCCTCGCGCGAATCCGCCAGACTGACAAGGGCGTCGAGTTGCGAGGGCTCGACCTCTGAAAGTCGGTCCGATCTCACAGCTCTCCCCATTCCTTGTACGCTGGGTCGAATGGGTTGATCTTGGCCCAACGCGATTTCCTGATCCGCTCGAGGATGTCGTTCATGGAGTGAAGTCCGGTGCCCCAGAACCGAGTCACCGGCCCGTAATGACACCCGTACGCACTGACGGGGTTGAGTACGTTACGGAAGTTTCGGCCCGTCGTGGCTTTCTGCTTTGAGAAAATCGAGCCCTTGAACGTGCCCGCGATCGATCGCGCCTGGTCTCGCGGGAACACTGGCAGGAACTTGGCCTTCTGAATATCGCCCCACATCCCGGGCGCATTGAACGTGACGAACGGCGCTGCGGTCCAGTGGCCAATGATCTGGGCCATGCCCCCACCCAGCGAGTGCCCCACCAACGAAATCGCGAAACCCGGGAACTTGGTGCTGGTGCGGTCAAAGAGCCGCATTGCCGCGGTTGTGTACTGGGGGAGCAGGCCGATGACGATCTGGAGATCGGACAGGATATCACCGCCCTTGGATGGCACGGTACCCTGGAACGCGACGACGGCTTCGCCGACCGCCTCCCTTGCATAGACGCACCCTTTGAAATCGGCGTTGGTCAGCCCCCAGTTCATTGCCTCCCGAAACTCGTAATAAGAGAAACCCGGAACCTGGAAGCTGCCGGGATCACGACTGCCCGTGTTATAGACGCGCTTGGCCATCTCCGCGTAATCTGCCGTCGAAATGCTACCCATCGCTCTCTCCGCGCTGTCGAACGATCGACGCGAGACCCTGCATCGGTGCCCCGCGCGACTGGTGACTCCCACGTCTGCAATTGATTATCCTCGCGCGTCCGGCTGGTGACAACCGGCGAGCGCTGCGTGGTATCATGAGGTGTCTCGGCGGGACGGTCCGCCGAGTTTCAGCGGTAGTTGGACATGAGGGAGCTGCATGACGCTCAGGTCCTGGTATACGGTTTATGGAGCTACTGAAATCGATCCAGCCCCAGCAGCCATGTTGAAGGCCATACGGCCGCCGATCGAGGGGTTGGTTCACAAATTCGAGCCCAATAATGAGCAATGGCGCAGCGGTGAGTTTCGTTTGTCGGGCTCGATGGATCCCGCCATCCTCGTGCAACGAGAACGTCGCTGTGACGCCGGGTTCCTCGACAAGCTCGCAAAGGCCGAGGCCTTCGCGAAAGAATTGTCCGATCGGCCGAATAGCGACCGCGTCCTTGCGCAGATCCGCCGTACGCAACAAATCGTTCATCTGGTACCTTGCGCCGTCGTCGAGCTCGGCGCGATCAAACTGGCGAAGATGTGCGAGCAACTGTGCGGACCGATAGTCCACCCGGGTGACGGAGTCATTCAGGTGTACCAGGCAGGATTCTTCAGCTCGCGGGGTGAATCTCTCTTACCGTACAGTCATCGCCACAAGTTGAGGACCAATTAGAGGGGGCGGCGACGCGTCAAGGGCGGGTATCGAGTGCGCCTCGCTCGGGCTTCGCATCAGCGTGATACTTCGCGCGCTCGGCCTGCCATTTCTTGACCTGCGAGGGCTTGCCCGTTGCGCGATAGAGATCGATCAAGCGGTCGAGCGCGTCGGGAATGCGCATCGCCGCTTGCGGCGGCATGGTTTTCTCACGAGCCTTCATGCCCTCGTAACCCTGCTGCAAGAGCGGTTCGGCCTCGGCGAGTTTCTTCTGACCCAAGAGTGACCCGCCCAGCAGAGATTGCGTGTTGAACGTGGTCCAGGCGTCCGGCCCGGTCTTTTCGCGAATCGCCAGGCATTCGCGCAGCAATGGCTCGGCGTCGGTGAATGCTCTTGCCTGCACCAGTGCCGACCCGATCGAAGCGAGCTCGGCGGCCAGTTGCGGCGAGTCTTGGGGCAAACGCTTGCGCGCATCGGCAAGCATGTCCTTGGTCAGAGCGACGGCGTCGCTGAAGCGCCCGGCCTTCACGTATGCATCAAGCAGCGGATCGCTGACCCATCGGAGCGTCGGCGTCGTCTGGCTGGCGCGATGGGCCTCTTCCAGGAGCGGCAGCGCTTCTTGCAAGCGTCCGGCGTCCTTGTAGTTCACCCCCAGGTTGGCCGCGGTGCTCAGCGTGCGGGTATGGCTCCGGCCCAGTTTTTTTTCCAGCCGCCGCAGCGCGTCCTCGAAGAGCGGAATGGATTGATCCAAACGCCCCGCTTGCCAGTAGCCCGTGGCGAGGTTGCTCATGTTGACAAGCGTATCCGGATCGTCGGGGCCGACCTTGGCTTCCTGGATGCGGAGAGTTTCGACCAGAAGCGGCAGCGCCTTCTCCGGCTGGCGAGTGTCGAGCAAGACAGACGCCAGGTTGGTGGCGGCCTTGATGGTCAGTGCGTCCTCGGGGCCGAGTTTGGCCTTTGTGAGCCGGAACGCTTCGTCGTAGAGCGGCAGTGCCTTGTCGCGCTGGCCGACCGACCGGTAGCCGAGCGCGAGATTGTTCATCGTGGTCAAGGTCTCCGGGTGGTCTCTGCCGAGCTTTGCCGTACTGGCCGCGAGCGCCTCCTCGCACAGTGGCAGCGCCTCGCTGACGTGGCCGGCTTCGAGGAATGCCGACGCGAGATCGCTCTTGGAGCGGAGGGTGTCGGGATGGTCAGGGCCGAGCTTGGCCATCTTGATCCGGACCGTCTCTTCATAAAGCGGCAGGGCCTTGGTAAACTGCCGGACCGTCTGGTACGCCTCGGCCAGGATGTTCATGCTGACGAGCGTTGCGGGATCGTCGGGGCCGAGCTTGGCCTTGTTGTTCCGGACCGATGCCTCCAACAGCGGCAGGGCCTTGGCAAGCTGACCGGCCTTCCGGTAGCCGAGCGCAAGATCGTTACTGCTGGCGACTGTATCGGGATGGTCGCGCCCGAGCGCAGTCGTCCGGAGCCGGAGCGTCTCCTCCAAGAGCGGCAGCGCCTTCTCCACGTGGCCGCTGGCCTGGTAGGCCCGAGCGAGGTTGCTCGTCCCGCTCAAGGTATGCCGGTGGTTCGGACCGAGCAGGACCTTGTTGCGCGCCAGCGTCTGCTCGTAAATCGGGATGGCCTTCTGCAAATCGCCCGCGGCGTGATACGCCACGGCAAGGCTATTCTGGGCGATTAGCGTCAGTTCGGCATCGGGACCCAAGGCGGCTTGCCGCAGGGCGACACACCGCTCGAGGTACGGTAAGGCCCGCTTGGCCTCGCCCGTGGCCCGGTAACTGACCCCGACGATCCAGTTTAGCTCGGCTGCGATGCGCGGGTCGAGGTCGCGCCGCTGGCTCAGCTTGCCCGCGGCGCGGTCGAGCAATTGCCGGACGGTGGCGTCATTGCCGAGGCCCCGGTCCTGTTCGCCGCTGCCAGGACGGAATCTTCCTTCGACACTGGTGATCGCTAGCAAATCGTTGCGGACGAAATCGGAGATTGCTTGCGCGAACTTCCGCGCTTTCTCTTCTCGCTCCCGCGCTGTTCGCTCCGCCAATGCGACGTCCTGCGCTTTGTGTCGCTCAGCCACCGCCTCGATCTTGGCCAGGCGCTCTCCCTCCGCGCGCTGTTCCTCGGCCCGGTAGGCCTTTTCGGCCCGCACCAGCCCCCAGCTCGTGCCGATCACGCCGGCCAGCAGTGCCACAAGTACTGCGCTCGCCGCGACAACCTGAACCGGATGCCGTCGCGCGAACTTCCGCAGGCGATACGCCGCACTCGGCGGCCGTGCCTCAACCATCTCGTCGGCCAGGTAGCGCTGGATGTCGCGCGCGAGGGCGTTGGCCGTCTCGTACCGCCGCGTCCGGTCCTTCTCCAGGGCCTTCATCACGATCCAGTCCAGCTCGCCTTGAACGAGCGGGGCCAACCGCGCCGGCTCGGTGGCACGGTGGGCCGCCACGCTCGGCAGATCGTCGAGCGTGCTGAGCTTGGCGCTGGGCCGCCGCGGCTCGACCTCGCGCACGATTCGCAGCACTTCCATGAGCGCAGTTTCGCCCAGACTGTCGCGGTCGACGGGCGTTGTGCCGGTGAGCAGCTCGTACAACACCGCTCCCAGTGCGTAGACGTCGCTGCGGGTGTCGATATCCAGGTTGTTCAAGCCGGCCTGTTCTGGGCTCATGTACTCCGGTGTGCCCACCAGGGCCCCGAACCCGGTCAACAGCGACTGCTCGGTGAATTGCGGCTCCGTCGCTTTGGCCACGCCGAAATCGATCACTTTGGGCACCGGACGGTCGTCGTCGAGGGTTACCAGCACGTTGGAAGGCTTGATGTCGCGATGAATGATCCCCTTTTGGTGCGCGTGCTGGATTGCCTGGCAAACCGGCACAAACAACTCGAGTCTCGCGCGGAGTGAGCCTGCGCTCGTCGCAGAACGTGGTTATGGGTGTGCCCTTGATCAGCTCCATGGCAAAGAACGGCCGGCCGCTCTCGGTCGCGCCGGCGTCGAAGACGCGAGCGATGCAGGGGTGGTCCATCACGGCCAGCGCCTGCCGTTCGGCCTCGAATCGGGCCAGCACGGCGCGGCAGTCGGTGCGTGCCTTCACGACCTTCACGGCCACGACGCGCCGGATTGGCTCGTTCTGATGGGCCACGTACACGCTGCTCGTGTCCTCGTCGCCGATCATCTCGACGAGCTTGTACCGGCTCCCGAGAATCGACCCGACGGGCTCGGGCGGGTGGTGGGCAGCCGGTGCGGGCGGGTTATCAGGCGGTGCCGCCGGCGCCCGTTGCTCGCGGCTAACAGTCGCTTGAAGTTGGTCGTGTGAGGCGACCATGGCCTCGACACGCGCCCGCTGTGCGGGGTTGCCGGCACATTCGCGGTCAAAGAGCGCCGCGCGCAGGGCGGCGGGGGTGTTCAAGGCGCGCTCGAAAAGGCTTCGCTCGGTCATGGTTACGTCGTCCTCGACCCGTCAGCATGAAAGCGCCGCGCAGAGCGTAAGAAAAAAGTCGAGCGCCGTCGAGTGCGTCTGGCCGAAGCGACCGCGGAAATGCCGGAATTTTTAGCTCGGCGGCACGGAGCTGATGGTCGCTCTCCGGTCACGCGACCGGTCGATCGGCCGTCGCGCTGTTTCCCGGAGACCGGCTTGTTGCAGGCGCGAATCGATCACGTCAGCGACGTGCGCCGAGGCCTCAAGTCAGGGGCCGCTTCGCCGATCCCGAACGCCAGCACGCCCATCACCAGCCCAAGTTGCCGCATCGCGCCCGTGTTACAATCTTTCCGTCACGGCTTGGCCGGACGCGCCGCATGCAGGGCCAGCAGTCCGTACGAAGTCACGATGTGAGGGTCTCCCTCCATGAAGCGGTCATCCGGGTTCACCCAACCGCCGTTGGCGGCTTGACGCTGTGCCAGGGCCGCGACGAGCTCGCTGCGCCAGTCGTGTTCTTTGCCCGCGCTATCGGTGAACGTCGGCTTCCCGAGCAGCGCCATCGCCTTGGCGAACGTTTGGTAGTAGTAATAGAGCCCGCGTTGTCCTTGGCCGGGGTTCTCGTCGAGCGTGTAGTGTTTCTTGATGTAAGCAATCGCCGCTTTGATGCGCAGGGTCATCTGGCGTGAGCCCGGCGTGGATCATGCTCTTTAGTCCCGCATAGGTCATTCCCGCAACGGAGCGCAGGCCGCCATCGTCGGCCGTGGGTTTGGGCCCGGCGCCCGCCTTGGCATCCTTGCCGCTCGCGTCGCGGCCTGCGGCCGCCGGATTGTAGACAAAGCCGCCGTCATTGACCTTGGCGGCGAACGGCTGGTCGTTGAACTCGCTTTTGAGGTTCTGGCATCGAGAAACGAAGATGGCGCTTTCTGAAGCGCCGGGTCGCCGGGGGGCAGGCCCGAGTCGCGAAGGGCTTCAATGAAAAACGAGGTGTTTGAGAGATCGGGCCGGCTGTTCGCTCCGCCATAGCCCAGCCCGCCGTAGGCCGGGTCATCGCGCGACTTGCCCTCGCCTTCATCCATCTGCGTCGTCTTGAGAAACGCCTGTCCGCCCCTGATCAGGCTGTCGTAACGGCCGCCCTGGTTTGCCTCGTGAAACGCCATGAGTGCGACCGACGTCGTGTACACGGAATGAGGCGCCTCGGAGAGCCCTCCCTTGGGGCCGATGTAGCGCGCTCGAGAAAGGCAAGGCCCCGGATCACGGCAGGCTCAGCAGGTGCGACCAGGCCCGATCGCAAAAGCACCGTCACGACCAGCGCGGTGATGCCGGGCTCTCTCGCCCCGGACCAACTGCCGTCGGCTCCCTGGCGAGGACGGAGAAACCGCACCGCCTTTGCGCTGAGCTCGGCGGCGTCGGCCTTCTCGGCTGCGCTGGCCCGGCCCGGCCATGTGCCCAAGCCCAGTAGGCCGACGACTGGAAGGTCGCCGCACGAGGAATGTGCGTCTCGGATAAGCTGGCATCGTGGAAGCTCCTGCGATCTGTGAAATCGTGCCTGGCTGCCTGGCCGCTTGCAAATCATTATAGCAATCTGCGCACCGAACCGGCACCGCGACGCAAAGCTGTGTGCGCAAAGGGAAACCGATCGGCGTGCTTGATGCGGCCCGTACGGATCGCGGCGAGCATTTGTCCCGATGCGGCGGTTTTTCCACCGCGCCGGCGTCGAGCCGTAACCTTTAGCCAAAATAACTGGGGCAGCGCGTTACCATTTTCTCACGAAAGAATTAGGCGATCTCGCCATGCGCGGCCTTGATGTGCGGTTTGTTCCGTCTTGCCGCTCAATACGAATCCGATCAATGGAATTTGCGGTTGGTGGGGCGAGCATCGATCATCCGCTCAGACGGGCAGCGGTTCCAGGAGTCGACTCCAATAGCGAGCCTTGCGACCCTTCCACTTCCCCCGTCGATGCGCGTAGCCGACGATCAGGGGCACGGCCAGGGTCGCCTCGGCGTAAACCATCTGCTCAAAGGCCGTGTCGACCTTGCCCCAGCTCGATGCCTCCTTGAGCGTGCTGCCCGAGAGGCCGCCATCGCGGACGTCAGCCACGGTTACCTGCACGGCGTATTTGTGCATGGGGGCGTCGGAGCCGATCACTTCGGCGGCCACAACGATATCCTGCGCGAAGTTTTTGGGCACGCCGCCACCGATCATGAAGAGCCCGGTGGTCGGGTTCTTCACCTTGAGCTGGGTCAGCTCGTAAAAATCCTTGGCGCTGTCGATGCTCACTTTCGGGCGCATCTTCGCGCTCGTGCGGGTGGGCTACCAGGCCAAAGCCGGCCGAGCAATCGCTGAAGGCCGGACAGAAGATCGGCACGTCGGCCTTGTACGCGTCGTACACGATGCTGTCGCCGGCCGCGAGATGCTCGCGCTCCAGGAAGGCGCCCATCGCGCGAATGAACTCGCGCGACGAGTGCGGCCTGGGTTCCAATCCATCGGCGATCCGCCGGGTGGCCTCGTCGCAGACCCGCAGGTCGTCTTCGTCGATCAGCGTGTCGTAAATCCGGTCGATGTGGAGGTCGCGCAGCCTACTGTCGTCCAGGCCCGCGCGCAGCCGGTCCTCGGCGATGTAGTGGCGGAATCCCAGGGCCTCGAAGAAGTCTTGGTCCACGATGTTGGCTCCGGTGCTCACGATCGCGTCGACCATGCGGCATCGGACCATCTCGGCAAAAACCTTCTTGAGCCCGGCGCTCACGAGCGAGCCCGCGAGGCACAAAATGATGCCGCATTCGCTGTCGCCGAGCATGCGGTCGAAGATGTCCGCCGCGCGGGCGAGGTCGCGGGCCACAAACGACATCCGCCGCATGGCGTCGACCCACGGGACGACGTCGATTGTCGTGATGTCGATGTGCTCGACTGTTTCAGCGAGAAACTGAGCTTTTTCAGGCATCCTCAGTCTCCTTGCTCGAAGTGATTCCTCGCGTGCATTGCCGGTATCAGTACGCATCTGAAGAGAGCACCTCGCCGCCATTGCGCGTTCCCAGCCCGGTCCAGGTGACCGGGTTGATCGAATCCTTGATGAACTGCACGTGGCCGTCGCAGAAGAGCACATTCACTCCGCCGGGGTGCTGGCTTCGCGGGCACTTCCAGCCCGGGCGCAACGGGTTGTAGCTTACACAGTCGTATAATAACCTGGAGTTTGGCGTCAAATAGTGATTATAAAGGGTGCTACGGATTCCACCTTCCCACCAGGCGACTCCCTTGTCGAACTCCCAGCCCATGGCAGCCGCAGCACAGCCGCTCTGAGTCGGCCCGCCCGAAGGGTCAAGCGCGAAGGCCCGCCGGGTATCCGGCGGCAGTGGCGTCGGCGAGGACTGGGTGGTCGTGGACGTGCCCAGCAGTTGCTCGGAGGCCGCCGCTGTATTGCTCGATCCGTCGGTGATCGTGGCCATCGACTGCGGAATGCTCATGATGAACGCGCCATTGGCTCCGCTCAGATCACCGGCAGGCGGCGTGAAGTTGCTGGTCAGACCGTCCCCGGTGGCGAACGACGTAGTTGGTCGGACCACAGGTCGGGTCGGGCGGTTTGCCGGCGTCGCTGGGGCAGAAAAACGCGTTGACCTTCATGATCTGGGCCGTCGAGTTCGCCGGGATGATCCCATACGGCATGGAACCGAAGTTGCCGTTCGGGCCGCCACGAAACGAGAAATTGAAGTTCATCGCGTTGTAGACGGGGGTCTGCTCCAGGTACGGCGACAACTGCGCCAGCACCGACCACGCGTAGTGGTCTTGGGGAATGCCCGGGTAGACCTGGGCGAGCGGTCGGATAGAAATAGCCCACCGGGAACGTGCCTACGGCCGAGTGGTAATTATGCAGCGCGATGCCGAGCTGCTTGAGGTTGTTCGTGCACTGGATGCGGCGCGCCGCTTCGCGCGCCGCCTGTACGGCGGGCAGGAGCAGCGCGATCAGCACGGCAATGATGGCGATCACGACGAGCAGTTCGATCAGTGTGAATCCACGGCGGTTCATCGGTGCGGTCCTTTGCTTGTGTGTAGATGGGTCTCGGTTTCGTTCATCGCTGCAGAGCGGGAATCGTTGCGGTGATTCTGCAGTGGCAGGCGAACGGCGTGTGAATACCCCAGCAAGCACGCATCCCACGGCAAGGACCACCAGAGTGCCGAGTACACCTGCAACGGCCGTGGCCGCCTTCACGTGGCGAATGCCGGGCAGTTGAAGCTGGTAATCGGCAATTGGAGCAGCGAGGACGGGCGATTCTTCCTTGAGGAACCCGAGCCTGCCGCCCACCCATTCCAGGCCGTCGGCGTGCTCGGAAGCGAAGGGCGCCAGGAAGACTGCCACGGCGATGGCGATGCCCACGCCGCCTGCAAGGACCTGTCCCCAACGCCTCGGGAGCGAGCGATCCGCTGCCCCGGCCTGGTCGATCAGATCGGGCCGCATCAAAAGCAGAAATCGCAGCACCGCGCCGGTTATCAGCGCTTCGCCAACTCCGATTGCTGCGTGCACCAGCGCCATCCAGCCCAGCACATTGAAGAAACTTGACCACCCTGCCGAGGCGCCGAGCTCCACTGCGAACGCGCCTGACGCGAGCATGACCGAGAACCAGGCGGCGACCATGCCGCCAATCAGCACACCGGCCGAACCGCCGATCGCCCTGCGGATCGGTGCGTAAATCGCATGGCCGCCGATGGCGCCGATTAAGCCCATGTTGATGAAGTTCGCCCCGAGAGCCGTTACCCCGCCATCGCCGAAGAGGAGGCACTGAACGATCAGAACCGCCCCCATGACCATGGCGCCGGCCCACGGTCCCAGCAGCACGGCGACCAGCACCCCGCCCAAGAGGTGGCCGGAGATCGGCAGCGGGAACAATGGAAAATTGACCATCTGCGCCGCAAAAACAAAGGCCGACATCGTGCCCATGAGGAC
Source organism: uncultured Isosphaeraceae bacterium (assembly GCA_963830625.1). GTDB lineage: Bacteria > Planctomycetota > Planctomycetia > Isosphaerales > Isosphaeraceae > CAWHMZ01. The sequence continues at coordinate 418,303 of CAWHMZ010000013.1, forward strand.
AGTCGTTCGTTCGCGGAGCTGGTCTCGCAGCTTCCGCGACAAACGGCCAGTCCACTGGCTCCGATCAGACTCGTCGCCACGGCGACAGAGGGGGACAGCACCGCGTCTGGAATGTGCATGGGAAGAGCCAGCAAGACAACCGTTAACAGGGGCGCACGTGGCCCCTGCGGTCACTTCGATTCGCTCACGTTGAATATGGCGTCGTCGGGGAGCGAGGCCACCCTTCGGCCTGCGGCTTCCAGCCGATCGAAAGGAAGGTCGGCAATCGACCGCACAAACTCCGGCTTGAGGGTGAACGTCAGGCTACGGCCTTTTTGTCGATCCCTGACCAAAGTTTTGAGGCCGGTGACGGGTGATTCCTCGATGCGCAGATTCAGCTTACCCGGGCTGGCACCGGTGGCGGCCGAGAGCCCGTCGGCCATACAGGAATACTGAACCTGGAGGGGGCAGTGGTGCACAACTTCCAGGTCGTGGCTGTGCCTCCGAAGCCCGAGGTCCTTGAGCGCCCGTTCGCCGATGCGGTAGCCGGCGACGGCCCAGGGGCCGGCCGCCCCGTGCGCCTCCTTCACTCGGTCCAGACATGCGGCCACTGCCGGGCCGAAGGCAGCTTCCGGACTGATGGCCAGCGTGGCCTTGTACCGGATCTCCGAATAATCCCGGCCGTCACGCTTGCCCGGAGTTCGATCCACCACCTGCACGAGTAGATGCCAGGGCCCCTCCCGAAGGTCCGGACAGGGGATCTCGCCACGAGCATCGGTGCGCAGCTCCGTCGGAGCGCTCGTGCCGCGGAAAACCTTGACCGCCGCGTCTAGCACGGGCTTTCCCTTCCGGCTGGCCCGAATCACAGGTGGTCCGTTGTCTCGTGAGAACAAGAGGAGCCGCGGCTGATCGTCATCCAGACCCAAGCTGGTCGCCTTATCCGGCTCGACGGCGAGTGTCTGGGAGTATGCGGCGAGGTAAATGACAGACGATTGGCCGTTGTGAGTAACGACGCCTCGGTCGGCCAGTGCGCTAATCACGGCAGAACCACCGCGCGGCAACTTGGCCTCGAGGCCGTCCGGCAGTCGCGTCACTTCCAGGGATTGAACGCCGGACCAAAGCTTCACATTGGAGATCTCAGCCACGCGTTCAGCCGCATTCAGGTCGGGCGAGTCGCCAAACGAAAGACGGATCACTGCAGCGTCGCCGCCGGGTGTGTAGTGCAACCATAGTTCATGCGCCGTCGCGGCCGGGCTCACGAGACAGGCGGCCAGCGATACCAGGAAAAGACAGATCCTTCTCATCGCGCTTGTCCCTCTCTCGAATGCGGATCGGAGTGGTTTTCACCGAAATATTATGATTTTTAAAATCGTGTTACGCCACCAAGACGGGATAATAACGCAACCCGAACCGGCCCGCCAGACCCTGCCGGGGGTTGTGGCTCGTTCCGCGAGGGGTGATTACCGCAGCCGTGGCCGGTTGCTCACCGATCGACGTTGGAGCGACCGGCAAGCAGCCCTTCGGCGCCCGGGACAAGCCGACGGGACGAGAAACCATGGAATCTCGAGACCCAACGGGCGGTCCGTGAGGATTTCGCGTTCTGTAGGATCGCACAATACCGAGACCGAAACGGCGTATCGCTTCTCGCCGAGCAAACTCCCGTCGGCGCGGAGTGGGCAAACCGCAGCCACGAGGATAGTCCACCGCCGTGACTACCCCTCAGTGACGAGCGCGCCCAGAATGGCGCCGGCCGCGACGCCCTTGATCGTCCCCGCAATGAACCAGCCCCACGCCAGGGCCAGGGGGATTTGTGCGTGGATATAGGTGCCGAATCCCACGGACATGCCGAGTGCCAGTCCGAGAAACAAGCCAAACAGCACGCCGGCACGCAGCGACTTTGGCCGCACTAAAAGCCGGTAGGCTGCCAAATAGATCGCGATCAAGCCGAACGTGACCGTGTAGATGAGCGCTACGTTCAACTGATCGAAAGAGCGCAAAGGTGCGGGGTGGCCGCGTACATCGGTGCCAGAAACAATCGATGAGCGACCACGTCGATGAGCATCCACGCGATTAATATCGAAATGCCCGCAAATGCCAGACGTTTGTAGGATGACACGCTCATGAGAGAATCACGTGCTGGCCCGGCATGGCTCTCAGATCGTTCGCCCTCATTCGATCTTCACCCCTGGCAGGAGCGCTTGCAATCTGTCACGCCGGTCTGGCTGGTCGCTCGGGACATCGATGTGAATTGTCTTCAGACTCTTCAGCTCGCGAAGCTTCTTGATGCCGTCGTCGCTCACGTTCCAATCGTGCAGGTCGAGGTCTTCGAGCGCCTTCATGTTCTTCAATGACTCGAGGCCGCCGTCGGATATCTGATGCTTCCCTTGCCAGAGCCACAGTTTTTTCAATCGCGTGAGCCCCCTCAGATGTGCGAGACCTCGGTCGGAGAAGCCCTCACTTCCCAAGCGCAACTCCTCCAGCTTCGTCAACTTCCCGATCGCTTCCAATCCGGCGTCGGTCATCTTCGAATGGTCAACGTCCAGAATGCGCAGCCGCTTGAGTCCCGAGAGGTGCGCGAAGCCCTTGTCGGTGAGGTGGAACCCCCACCCGATGCTCAGTTCTTCAAGGCCGGTGAGCTTACCCACGTAGAACAGGTTTTGGTCTGTGACTTGATTGCCGCCGATTTGCAGCGTGCGCACGCTCGTTTGCGTCGCGAGCTTGCGCAAGGCGTCGTCGGCCGGCCCCATGTTCACCCATTTTGAGTCTGCTTGCCCCTTGTCGATGTCGACATAGAGGCTCACATGAGAGATTGATTGAAAATACTCGTCGCCGACTGAGCGTCTCAACCAGTCGGGCGCCCACGGCTTGCGTCCCCGAGTGAATTTGCCCCATGACGGCATCCAGAGCGAATTGCCCCGCGGTACCTTTACCGGCCCGCCCGTGAACTCCCAATCGTAATGTACGAACCCGCCAAACTGCTGAAGCGCAGCCACGGCCTCGCGCTGCTCGCGCGCCTTGTTGGCCATCCAGCCCAGCCACAAGGCGATCAAAAGCACGAGCAGTAACAGCCCGCGCACGCTGATGGTCTTCCATCGCACATTTGGCTTCTTTTCTTGATCCATTCCCGTGATCTTAGACCACGAACGATTTCGGAGCAACGTACGGCAAGTGGGAGACAGCGCGTGTTGAAGAGCTTGGGGTTATAATCACGATGAGGAGGTGCACGCGATGAAGGCGATCATGATTGACGTTCCGGACGACACATCGCTGCCCTTCCCAGCTTCAAGCGAAGATTTCGCGCGAGCTGCGGCTCGCCGCCCGCCGTTTGCCAGGCGCGTGAGAGCGAGCCACCGTCCTGGTGAGGTGCGGCCGTTAGTGTCATATGGCGATGCTCACGCAGTCACCACTGCGTCGCCTTGCACTAGCTTTGTCGGAGTCTTTAAGATAGGGCCGCGGTCCAATAAGGCTGGGCTTCTCTATCTCCGCAGAGCGGCCAAGTGAATCTCTTCGCAACCCGGCATGATCGCGCGATCGGCTCAACTCGAAGAGGAAGCTGGGCAATTCGATGATTGTGGTGGAGCGCCTGACGAAGGCCTTTGGCTCCCTTGCGGTACTCGATAGGCTGTCCTTAGGGGTCGGCCGCGGCGAGTTCGTCGTCGTGCTCGGCCCCAGCGGCGCCGGGAAGTCGACACTCCTGCGGTGCTTGAACGGACTGGTACGCCCGACGGCCGGGTCGGTCATCGTGGACGGGATCTCCGTCGATCGCGCAAACCTGGCGGCAGTTCGCAAGAGGGTCGGATTCATCTTCCAGGGGGTGAATGTACACGGGAATCTGAGCGTCTTGCGCAACGTCCTGATTGGCCGGCTCGCCGAGAAGCCGCCCTGGAGCATCTTTTTCTCGAATACGGACTGGAGCGTCGCACGGGCAGCCCTCGAGCGTGTGGCGCTCACCGCGAAAGCCGAGGCCCGGACGTCTACGCTCAGCGGAGGTCAGAGGCAGAGGGTGGGCATCGCCCGCGCTTTGGCGCACAACCCGGCTGTTCTGCTGGCTGACGAGCCGGTCTCAAGCCTCGACCCGGTCACCGGCCGCGAGATCGTCGACCTGCTCAGGGAGATCAACCGGGAACGCGGGACGACCGTCATGTGCAATCTGCACGACGTCGGGCTCGCGACGCGCATCGCCGACAGGATCCTGGGATTGCGCGACGGCCGAATCGTGTTCGACGGCCCGGCCGATCGACTCACCGACCTTGACCTTGCCCGGATCTACGGCGAACGCCCGACCGGTCGCGAACCCGCCGAGGTAGCCCTATCATGCAAAGCCGCGCCCTGATCTTTGTTGCACTTCTCCTGTTCGCCCTCACGGGTTGCGGAGGGGCTGCGAAGACCGAGCCGCCCCTCAAGGTGGCGCTCCTGCCCGACGAGTCCCCCGCAACGATCATCCGCAAAAACGAGGCGCTGCGCGCTTACCTCGCAAACGCGCTCAAGCGCGAGGTCGAACTTGTGGTGACGACCGATTACTCGTCGATGATCGAGGCCATGCGCCGCGGGCAGATCGACGTCGGATACTTCGGCCCGCTGTCGTACGTCTTGCTCAAAGAGAGGATGCCGGGCGCGACGGCCTTTGCCGCCAAGCTGGAGGGGACGTCGCCCACCTACACGTCGGTCCTGATCGCGGGGGCCGAGTCGGGCGTCGCGAAACCCGAGGACCTCAAGGGCAAGACCGTTGCCTTCGGCGACCCGGCCTCGACCTCCAGCCACTTGATCCCCAAGCACATGCTTTATCAGCGCTGGACTGAAGGCGGGCGTCGACTACAAGGAGGTCTTCGCCGGCGCCCACGACGCCGTGGCCGTCGCCGTCCAGAACGGCAATGCGCAGGGGGGCGGCCTGAGTCACTACCTGTTCACCTCTCTCGTGGAGCAAGGAACGATCAAGGCGGACCGGGTCAAGGTGATCGCGGAATCGGATCGCTATCCGAATTATCCCTGGGTGCTCCGCTCCGATCTCGATCCGAAGCTCCAGGAGGCCATCAAGTCGGCCTTCTATGAACTCAAGGACCCGTCGATCCTGAAGCCGCTCAAGGCCGATGGTTTCGGGTCGGTCACTGACAGCGACTACGACGTCATACGCAACATGGCAAAGCTGCTCGGGATCGATCTGGAGAGGTCCAAGTGAGTCTCGACGACACGTCGAGGATGGGCGAGGTCCGATCGAGGGCACCATCGGGCAAAGCGCTCATGATCGCCGGTGCTTTGACACTGGTGGCCGCTTCGGCTGGCTACACTTGGTGGTCCAGTGGGGCGGCCCTCACGTCGGGCAAGCCGTTGGGCAACCTGCTGGAGATCGTCGCCGAAATGCTTCCGCCCGATGTGCGGGCGATCCCGCGCCTCGGCCGGCCTCTGCTCGAAACGGTTGTCATGAGCGTGATGGCGACGACGCTTTCTGCGCTGGCCGGGCTCCCCCTGGCGTTCCTCGCGGCGCGGGCGACGACGCCCCATCCGGCGATCTCCGTGGCCATCAAGGGGCTGTTCAACGCGATGAGGACGATACCCGAGCTAATCGTTGCCATCGTCTTCGTCGCCTCGGTCGGTTTCGGACTCCTCCCGGGGATCCTGGCCCTCGCTGTCTGCTCTACGGGCATGCTCGGGAAGTTCTACGCCGAGGCGATCGAGAAGGCCGACCCGGGTATGGCCGAGGCAGTCGCCTCTAGCGGCGGATCCAAGCTGCACGTCATCGTCTTCGGGATCGGTCCGCAGGTGCTGGCGCATGCCGTCGATTACACGCTCTATCGCTGGGAGCACAACTTCCGGGCCTCGACCGTCGTCGGCATGGTCGGCGCGGGCGGGATCGGTTTCGAGATCGTCGCGGCCCTGCGGCTCTTGCAGTACCGCCAGGTGTCGGCCATGCTCATCGTCGTATTCGTCGTCGTGCAGTTCGTGGACGGTTTTGGAGGGCTCATTCGCTCGCGGCTTCTGGGCCGGGATGCCGCATGATTGTGCTTCACGGTGTCGGCCGCGATGGCAGGGAGGCGTCAAGCCCGGTGATTTCCGGCGCATTGGCGTGGGGCGGTTCGAACCCGTGCTGCGCGCGGTCCTTCAAGATCGCGACGGCGGCTCGTTCGCGGGTGGCGACGCCCCACTGGGGGAACACGCCGGTGAGAAGAATCAACGTCGACAGGGTCAGCACCGCGAACCGCTCGCGAGTACCGACCCTTACCGAGACCGATGAGACGTGCCGGGCGCCCGTGAAGAGAAACAGGTAAGCCCGAAGCACGGCGATCCCGTTTAATGCCGAGGCGATCAGCACGCCGATCCCGGCGTAGAGGTTGGCCTCGATGACGCCGTCGACCAGGAGCTCTGTCGAGATAAACCCTACCGTTCCGGGAAACCCGACGCTCGCCAGACCGGTGAGCAAGAAGAAGACGGCGAGCGTCGGCGTGTGTTCGTAGAGGCCGTGATAGTCGGTGAGCGAGAGCCGGCCGAACCGGGCCTCGATCGCCCGGAGCGTCAGGCCGAACCCGCCCAGCGACAGGATCGCCGAGAACCAGAGGCAGAGCGACGCGCATAATGACAGCTCGGTGTGAAGCTCAAGGCCTACCAAGACGAGCGAGGCGTAGCTCAAGAACAAGTGGGCGAAGAATCGCCGCTCCTCGCGCTGAATCACCGCCATGCCGGCAGCGTAAACGGCCGTGAAGAGCGAGACGACCCCGATCGAGTGCAGGACCCAGTCGGGGGCGATCGGCAGCACGAGCCGGATGGCCGCGTAGACTCCGCTCAAGGGAAGCACATACAAGAGTGCGATCCCGAACGATGCATGCTCAAACCAGTCGGTCACCCAGCAATGGGCCGGCACGGTCCCACACCCCACCAAGACGGCCGCCATGAGCGGCAGGCAGGCCCACCAGGGCGCCGGCGCCGCTGTCCCCTGCGACTCGACGGCGGCCCAACCAATGACCAAGAGGCCCACGAACACCGACATGTGCAGGACATAAAGCCGGGTGGGCCGCCCACGATTCAAGAGCTCGACGTACGGCGGGATGGTTGAAGCGGCCAAGAGGCCGATCAAGAGCCGAGGCTCCTTGGTGGCGAATGTCGCCAGGCGGATGGCTAGGGCGGCGAGGGACCACGAAAACGAAAACCGTCGCATGTGCGACCGGGCCGTCGCCACCGCGGCCAGCAGATGCAGCATCGCGATCGCCGGAACCAAAGGCGCGCTCAATTCGTCAAGCGCGAAGAGCTGGCCCCCAAAGATCGGTGGCTGGACGCTGTATCGTGGCGAGGGAGCCGCCAGACCGCCCAAGTAAAACGAGAGCCACGCCAGGAGTGAGCAGACGAATGACGTGCCGGTGAACGCCACGCCCCACCAGTAGGCCCGAGAAGGCTGGCGGAGTCGGCTGATGAACGCCGAGCCCACCAGGGCGGCGGCGATCGCTAGCTCCAGCCACGGCAATTGCAAGGGGTTCATGATACCTCTTCGAATGTTCCGAAGCGTGGCTTGACCCGGTCCGACTCACGCGAAGCACCGCCCGAAAGCCAGTCGGTCCAGCGCCGTTCCAGGGCGTCGCACCAGCGAAACACCTGTACGAACGGGTTGACGACAAACGTGAGCAGTGCCGCATCCAGATAACCCCGCTCGATCGCAAAGCGGTATAGCCGGGCCGCGGCGTGGCCGTTTGTGAGCCGGCGGAGCGGTATCGTCGACGGTGGTAGGTGCTCGCCGATGGCGTTCTCCAGCAGATGATAGTCATGCAAGAGAGTCGGCGCTCGCAGGAACTGCAGCGCTCGCAGGCAGGCGTGGCCCAGGAGGTGCGTCAGAGCGACGTAGTGGATCAAGGTCGAGATCCGCGCCGCTCGCGGCGCGACATCCGCTGTTGAGTGCGCCGCGATCGAACCTGCCACGCCGGCGCAGCCGATCTCGGCAACGATGATTCCCACCTGCGACAGCGAGGCAAACGCCAAGGCCGACTTGATGTCGGTCTGCACGGTCCCCGCCAGGTAGGCGAAAAGCGATGTTGCGACGCCCAGCGCGATGACGAGCAGTACCAGGAAGAGCGAACGCTCCAGGAGCGGGCTGGTGCGCATAAGCAGGAAGGTGCCCAGGTGAACGGACAGGGCGCCATAGAACACGGCGCTCGAGGGGGTGGGCCCTTCCATTGCCCGCGGCAGCCAGCCCGAGAACGGCACCAATGCCGACTTGCCGGCGGCCGCGACCAAGAGCAATAACCCCACCACCAGTGCCTGGCTCGCGGTCACGTGCGACTGTGCCTCGGGCCACGGCGCGCTACCCAAGAGGACGTCGAAATCGCCCTGGCCGCGCAGGTGGTGCATCGTGACGGCCGCCAGCAAAAGCGCCGCATCCGAGACCCGGTAGACACACCAGACCCAAAGCGCGTTCCGCGACGGCGCGGGCCGCTCCTGGTAAAACCCCACCAGCAACGCCGACGACAACCCGACCATTTCCCAACCGGCAAACAGCGTCTCAATGGTCCCGGCCAGGGAGGTCACAACCATCCCCAAGACGAAGATCGCGTACAGCACGAAGAACCGATTGAACCCCCGTTCGTGGTGCAGGTAACGGCTCGTGAACGCCCCGATCGTGCCGGAGAGCACAAACGACAAGATGGCCATGGGTACGGAGAGCCGGTCGAAGACAAACTTGATCGTGAAGCGGTACGTGCTGGAAATGGTTACCCAGTCGCCCAGGACGATCGTGACGTAGCGCGTGCCGCGGGCGAGCATCAAGGTCAGCACCGCGATCGCGGAGAGCAGCCCTGAGACGATCGCGGCCTGCACGAGCCGAGTTGATCGCTCCTCGTCGAGCGGCCGGTCAACGAGCGAGGAGACCCCGAGCACGACCGTCAGGACCAGCGGGCCGCCCACGACGACGAACGCCAGGACACTCCACCATTCCTGAAAGCCGGTCATCCTGCTGGCCCCGCTCTGGTGCCAAGCCCGACACCCGCGGGGGCCACTTCGGCAAACTCAAGGTGGTCACGCCAGCCGCGATACCAATCGGCGGAGGAGGCCGCCTGCGGCAGGACCGACGCCTGCGGCTGGTAGGGCGCGAAAACTCCACCGGCGAAAACGCTCAGCCGCATGGTTTTCGAGTCGATCACGGCGAGGTGGACCCACCTGTTACGAAAGAGCCGCCCGATGCCGGGATTGCGGTCCATGATCCCCACGATGATCTCGGGCGTCGTCTCGACCACGAACAGGATCCGGACCGGCTCGTGGATCTCGACCATCTGCCAGGGCAGGCCGGTGCGCAGGTCGCTCTTCGCACCGTCCATCACGCCGATCAGCGAAGCGATGTTGTGCGGCAGTTTCGTTCCGCAGCCCCAGCCGTTGTTGTCGACGTAGGAGAAGTAGTATTCCAAGCTGATGCCGGCGCAGACGGGAACGACAGCCTGGAGAATCCCCGCCAGGTTCGTGCCCTGGGCGTCGTCTTGTTGCGGATTGTACGACGATAAGAAGGCCCGGCGATCAAGGAACAGCCCGCGCGACCATTCCCTTCGTCCGACGATGCAAAGCGCGTTGGTCGCGTGCCCCCACTCAGGGCGCACCTGGGCCAGGTCTTCGGCGCGGCCCTCGACGTGCAGCCTCGCGGCGGTGAGCGAGCTCGTAAGCGGGGCGGAATAGAATCGCCGGCATCGTTCGTGCGCGTCGCGTTCGCCGGCCTCTTCGACGTTCGCCCGGACCGCTTCGAACTCGGCGCGATGCGACTCGGGAACCAGGTCGACATCGTAGAACGTGACCGACTCGTTGCTGGTGTTGTGCATGCCGCCGACGAAGACGGATTCTTCGGGTATGATCAGGCCGCGCGAGGTGAGCCCCTCGCGGACGCGGCGGTCGTTCAAGATCTGCGCGAGGGCGCGGCCGTTGGGACCGCCCCGGGCCCCGCCGCAGGCCCCGCAGTCGTGCGCCGATTCGTGGGGGTTGTTCATGCTGGTCGACCCGTGGCCGATCACCAGCACCAGCCGCGCGAAGCCGGACGTGAGCCCGATTTCGCGTAGAACCTTCTCGGCGATGTCGGTCATTTCGCCGAGCGTAAAACCCTGATGTTCTCCGTCGGGCCCGGGTTCGGGATCGGTCCGCTCGAGCTGGAGTCGCGTCGTCGGGGGCGCAACGAACCATCCCACACGCCGGCGGAGCTGGGCCGTGAGCCGCGGAAAGAGGGTGCGGGCAACGAGTGGGATCGACGCGAGCACGCCGACCACGGCCGTCAAGACAGTGCCCAGGCCGATCGACCGGGTCCCGGTGTGAAAGCGATGCAACATCATTCCCAGAGCCCGCCGCGTCCGGGCGACGCGCCGGTGCTCTTCTTCGAGCGGGCCGACCACCTGCTCAACGACATAGTGCCGGGGCCGCATGACGGCCGGGCAAAGTGGAATGTAGTGCGCGTCGGCCGCGCCGCGATAGTACATCGCGATCGAGAAGAACCCGGCCGTCCCGAACGTGACGGCATCGGGGGCGACCTCCTCGATGTGCCGGCGCAGCGACTCTTCGCGCTCGTCGATGCAAAACATCGACTGGAACCGCGGCACGGTGGGCGTGGGGGCGGGCGCCGCGCGTGCAGGGCGATGGCGTCGAGCGATTGGGTGTAGAACCGCTGCTCGTAGGCCTCGTGGAAGATCCGCCGGCGCTCGAGCCCCGAGAACTCCTCGATCTCGCGCAGCAGCATGGCCCACTCGGAGTCGGAGAGCTTGTAAAGCGTGCCGGGCGGCGTGCCGAAAACCTGGGCGAGCTGGAAGACGAGAAAAGCACGCTGCTCGACGCTCGGCGGCCAGTGCGGCTCGATTCGTCCCCTCAAAAGCCGCCAGAATTCGCGGACCGGCGACTCGATCGAGAGGCCGGTCCGGGCCACATAGGTCAATGCCAAGCGGTCCAGGATCAAGCGAACGGCGAGGAACTCCAGCAGGCTCCCGTTGGGGATCGGGCGGACCACACGATCGCCGCGCGACTCGATCTGCTCGATCATGCCAGCCCAGCCGCGGAGAGCCAGGAGGGTGCTCGAGAGAAACGGCTCCCATTCCTCTGCGCCGACGCCGAGCGCGTCGAGTGACTCGATGATCGACTCCAGCGGACCGATCTGCCCATCCTCAAGCCGAGCCAGGCAACCGGCCAGGCCGGCTCGCCATCGCTCCGGCGATCCACCCGGCTGGCAGTAAAGCAGGCAGAAGGCGCGCAAGAAACCTTCATCGCGGCCAGGCAACTGCCAGCGCGCCACCCCTTGGTCGAGAAACGCGGCGCAGAACGGAATCAACAGGCCGTGAACCAGCGCGTCGGTGTCTTCGCCGGTCGCCTCCAAGAGCAGGTCGCGGTGCCGGATCGCGGGCGGCGGCGGCGAGGTGAACTGCGGAAGGTCTCTGACGCCGTCGCAGCACGCCCGCCAGAGAGCCTGCAGGGTGAAGCCCTCCCAATCGTCGTCCGACCACGACTCGATCCTCGACCCGCCGAATCGGTCCAGCAGTTCGATGAGCCCTTCCTTCCCATGCAGGCGCGCCCCGCTGCGGCCCAGCTCACGCGCCCGCGCACGTCGCGCACGACCCAGCGCCGCGTTTCAGCGATTAATCGCGAGCGGACCGCGAACGAGGCCTCGGATCGAACCCGCCGCAGCGCATTGACCTCGGCAACGAACCAGATCAGCTCCGGTGTCGGGCCGGTTCGCAACGGGTACTGGAGCATTGCCAGGCGCAGCTCCAGACGCGTGCCAAACGGCCGGACTTCTTGTGCCGCACGGTCTCCGAGGTCGCGCGTCAGGACCGTCTGCAGTTTGTCGAACCGGATGCGTCCTCGCCTCAGTTCCTCGCGGTAACGATCTTCGGTCAGGTAGGGCTGGCACCCGAAGAGCGCGGCCCCTTGCATCACGGCCTCGTGAAAAGAGCTCTCCTCGAAGCCGTGAAGCGTGTTGTGGTGGATGAAGACGGTGATCGGGCCTTGCGCCGGGAGGAGGTGCGCCGCGCTCTCGATCACCTCGTTCAGATGGCTCAGGCGGCTACTATCCTTGAGAGCCTCGGCCTTCGTGGCGGCTTGAACCGCAGTAGTGCGCATGGCGACTTGTGGAATCCCTCCTGAGTCCTGGACTCCGACCATCATAGGAGACGCCATACTTGCTGACAATGGCGACGTCGTTGCGCCGGCCATGATGGTGTGCCGCCATCACCGTCGAATCAGTGAATTCGGCACCGATTGTTGCAGCTCGGTCACGCCGGCATCCGTGACCTGGGTACCACCGACATCCAGGTCCTTAAGCCCGGTCGTATCTTTGGTAGCCTTCCAGATTTGCTCAAAGAATGAAATGATGCATTTCCGCTCGTTATCGACATTCTGAGCTACCTGCGCCTAAAAGCCGGTGGTGATGGTAAAATCCTTGGAAACGGTCGATGAGCTTCCTGAGCGTGCGCGTCGGCTCGCCGAGCGAGGCGCGCGGAAGGGAGGTATTGTGCAGAACGATCGACCCGCCGCTTCGGGCTGGGGGACGGCGATGACGGGCGGCGCGGTGGGGGCGCAGCGTTTTGGTTCATGCTCAACACAATGGTCATCGTGAAGGGCCAGGGTCTGCTCGTGCGGGCGGGATGGCCGCTGAATACTCCCGTCCTGTTCGCGGTGCTGGGGGCAATGTTCGCGCTCATCGCCGTGACGTGGACCAACCGGCGGTCATGCTTCGAGGGGGAACGGCTCCGCGAGGTTGCCAGATCGCTGGGGCTGGCCTACGAAGAGGGTGAGGTCGAAGTCTCCCCGAAAGCGCGCCCTCAGGGACCACTGTTCGAGAAGTGGGTCCGCTGTGCTAACCGCCTGAGCGGAACGGCCGACGGCGCTGCCGCCTCGATGTTTGACCTCACCACGGTTCTTGACAGCGGCCATGGCACAATGGAAGTCTCGTGGGCGGTCATCGTCTTTGCGCAAACTCGCCTTCCCGAGTTCGTCTGCATCCCGAAATCGTGGTCGACGCTGGCCGAGCGGGCGACCCTCTCCGCGATCACTTTCGATCCGGAGGCAGTGGATCAGATAACCGGCGAGGCCGAGCGCGAGTTCCAGAAAACCTACGAGTTAAGCCTGCGCGAATCGGCAACCGACTCCGACGAAGACGCGGTCCGACAGCTATTCTGCGCTTCGCGGCTCGAGGCGATGGCGCAACATCCCGGTTGCGCGCACCCAGTCGGCCGACGGGATTTTGGTCTTCGCCCGTCACGAGATTGCACCGGCGGCGGACCGGCCGACTCTGTGGAACGAAGCGATCGAGCTTCGCCGGGCGCTACTCGCGCCGGTCTCCAGCGCCGCAACCCTTGTTCCGGCCCCGCCGGGAATGGATCGGGGCCGCCAGCACAGTCGCCGCACCGGCCGCGTCGCGGGGGGCGTTGCGGGGGCGTTTCTCGGATTGTTCGGCAGCTTCATTGCCTTTGCCGCCGTCACGGCCAGCCGAATGGGCCCGCACGCCGCCGGATTGAGACCACCGGCCCCGACCATTCTGGTGCCCGCCTTTTTCGGCAGCGTGATCGGCGGGCTCTTGATCGGTGCCCTCGCGGGCTCGTGGCTGGGCGGGCTCATGGCAGGCGTGTTCTACTGCCCCACTCCCGACGGTACGCTGCCACCAAAGATCAACAAGGGCTGGGTTGTCGCCGGTGCACTTTTGGGCTGGGTCGTTGGAGCGGCGGTCGGAATGGGACTGGCGACGGTCACCGCGCGACTGGTCCAGGCCATGTGGGTGATGCCCGTCGTGTTTTTTTCACCCGCGGTTCTCTGCCTGCTTTTGGGAGGCTTCGCCGGCTGGGGCTTCGCGCAAGCGGGCGGCGCGGCCGACGGACCGGTAACGGCGCCAGGATCCGCAAGGAAATTGTCAACAGAGGGGCGGAATTGTGTTCTCGGCCCGAGGTGCGCGGTATAGTATACGTACGTATATTACACCAGCCCAGGCCGGGAGCTCAGTGCCATGTCGCCGCTTGAGAGGCTCTTCCTCCTGGAAATCGACTACCATGCCCGGCTGCGAGCCTATGGGCGAACTGCGGCGGAAGCCGACGGGATTCGCGCGAGCTACGCCCTTCAGTGCGGTTATGAGGACCTCATCCGATCCGCCGGGCATGTCGCGGCCTGCGACGTCGACGCGTTGTGCGGGCGCTTGCGGCAACAGGCCGATGTGCGCGACGTTCTTGCCGCGCGTCAGACCGTGACGCAGCTTTTGGGCTTGAGCCCATGACCTCCCGTGGCCAGGGCCGCTTAGCGTTCAGGGCGGCGCTCTTGGAGTCGAAGCCTGTGGGCGCTCGAGCGCCTCCTCGGCCTGGCAACGCCGGACTTCGCGGTCGATGACCCAGCGGATCAGCGACGGGAACCATCGAACGGCGTAGTACGGAAACTTGCCGGCCAGCCCCGGCACGATGTGGAACCGCCCTGAGGCCGCACCGCGCAGGATCGTGCGTGCGACGAAGTCGGGCTCTAGCACCCCGGCCGTCCCAGCGATCGCCTTGGTCTCGGGTGGCTTCGTGCGGTTCTCCGCCTCGAGTTGGGGCGTGTCGGTGTCGGGGGGCAAGACGACCGACACGCGAATTCCAGAGGGTTTCAGCTCATTGCGAATGGCCTCTGAGAACCCCATCACAGCGAACTTGCTCGGGGCGTAGGCGGTGTAGCCGAAGAAGCCGAGGATGCCCGCCAACGAGGCCACATTGATGATCTGACCATTGTGCCGAGCCTTGAAATGAGGTATCAGCGCCAGCGTCGTCCAGACGATGCCCAGATAGTTGACGCGGATCATCTCCTCGAAGACCTCGGGCGGCGTTCTCTCGATTGTGTCGGCGTGCGCGACGCCCGCATTGTTGATCAGGATATCGACGTCGAATTCGCGCAGGACCTCAAGCGCGACACGACTGACGGCCGTTCGATCGCCAACGTCGACTTCAAACGCGCGGAAGATCTGGTCGGCTCGTGACCGGTATTTCTCGAGCCGTTCGAGGGTTTCCTCGAGCGGTCCCCGGCGGCGGGCCAGGGTGATGACGTTCGACCCCGCGCGGGCCAGACGCACCGCCAAGCTACGCCCGATCCCGCTTGATCCCCCGGTCACCATCACCGTTTTGCCGGCATAGGCCCGCTCGAAACGTTCCTGGGGCCATACGGGGTAGAATGCGCACATCGGAGCCTTGTCAATTCCCGAAAAAGGCCATCCGCCGCAATGCTCTGTCGCTCTTCTTAAAATCAACACCGACTTGCACGCTGCATCACCAGAAGGATCACGCCATGCCACAGGGATATTACACGATTGAAGAATGGAAGCAGCCGAAAAATGGCAAGAAGAGACAATGGGTCGCGATCCAACATCTGCCGTTAGGCGAATCGCTCACGGCTGCTGAGCAGATGATTGAAAAAACCGGAAAGCCCGGCCTCTATCGCATCGTTCAAATGCAGCGAGTGGTCTGGGCCGAGAACGAGAGCGGTAACCTTCGCTTGCGAAAATCACACGCCGCGTCGCCTGCGAATCTGGATAAGATCCGGCAGATCTTCGAACGCACCGGCGGGAAATATTCCGTTGAAGAAGCCCGAGAGGCACGCCGGCGAGCCAAGAAGCGGAGCGACGCGTAAGGCGGTCCAGACATCCTGAAACGTTTCCGGCCGAGCGGCGGTACCGGCGATTGCTCCGTCGAGCTTGAGGGCGAGCCATGGAGTGGTGGCTCGGCCGAACCAATCGAAAAATCGACCGAGAGTCTGACCGCGGCATGCGGATTATAAACCGCTTGAAGCGGTAGACTGGCAGCTAAGCGTATCCTCCAAGCCAAGCTTCGCGAGCGGAAGTGAACGCGGGCTGCTCGGCCGAGGCTGTGCGGAACCGCGCTCGATGGGAACGCCATGCGGGCCACTCATCGGCCGGCGCAGGCATTGCGCAGCGAGGAATAGCAAGTTTAGCAAGTCGCCATCATCGCCAGCCATATCCCAAATCCGACCCGACCGAGAAGACCTGCGATTGACAGCACTGCCGTCCAGCGGCCGGGCTTGATGACGACTGCAAGGATCAACGGCGTCAGGATCGTCACTGCGACTCCCCCGAGAATCCAATCCTCGACTTGCGCCTCACCGAAGGCAACACCTCCGTCAAACCGGGCCGGGCGGCCGCTTGGGCGCAGTCGCGGCCGGCTTCCTGGGCTTTGACTGGCGCGAGACGGTGAGCGAGCTGAGGAAAGAGAGCACGGCCTTGCGGTCGCTCGGGGCCAGCCGGCTGTACCGGGTGGCCGACTTGGCGGCCTCACCGGCATGCATGCGAATCGCGTCGTCGAGCGTGCCGGCCCGGCCGTCATGCAGGTAAGGCGCCGAATCCGCCACGCCCCATAACGGGGCCGTGCGCCACTCGGTCGCTGTCGCCATGCCGGTTGGCCGCGCGGGCTCCTTGCTTGCCGCCAGGTTATCCGAGCGACGCGGCGAGACCGGAGCACCGTAGTAGACGGCGGAATCACTTGATGATTCACCCATGTCGTGCAGCAACATGTCGCTGTAAAGTCCGCTGACGTCGCCCAGTTTGGCGCGTGGCACGTGGCGCAGCCGATCGATTCGAATACCATATATCCCCAGGGCGACAACCTGCCATTGCCGGGCACCCAGCGCAGGGGCGGGGCGAGTCGGGCCACGAAGCCGGTGAGCAGCTTACACTGGGCCTCGTCCATGTCGAGCATCGGCGTGGCGGTGTCGAGCGCACCGGCAGGCGCGAGGCTCACCTGGTGATGGCCGGGCACTTCGAGGCCCAGCTCGTTGGAACAGGCGGCCCGCACGAAGTCGCCGAGGCTCGCGATCTGAGCTTTCCAGCCGAACCGCCCCAAGCGGCCGTCCGGCAGCTCGCTGACCCGTCCGTGAATCTCGGGGAAGTTGGGAAAAGATTGCTTCTCGGCTTGGCGCAGCACGGTGTCGGAGATCGCATCGACGAGCCCCGCCCCGAACAGCGCCGGCGTATTGCGCCGGCCCTGCCGCAGGGTGAAGAACTGCTCGCGATTCTGGACCGCCGTGAACGACGCGATCTTTCCCAGCCGTTGGTCGGCTTCCGGCGACGTCGCGTGGCGGTGGAGCACGATGCTGGCGTGGTTTTGAAACCCAGGGTGGAGGACCTCGAGCCGGCCCTGAAAAACGGTTTCGCCCTGCACTGCTACGTCTGGGCTGGCGATGGCCGTGAGCATCACGACATTGCGCTCGTCGCCGCCGCCGCCACCCGTGCCTCCCAGGTGGTGGCATCCCACGCACGACGTCTCGTTATATAGCGGCCCGAGGCCATCGCCGCCGGCCGGACTGGGCTCGCCCGGCTCCCAACTCTTCTCGAACAATTCCTTCCCCTCGAAAACGTCTCGCGGAATCAGGGCCTGCGACCGGTGGCGCCGGTCGCCCGCCAGCGCGAGTGAGCCCAGCATCGCGACCAAGCCGACAGCCCTGAGCCCGACCATGGCGCCGATTCCGAATAACCTTCTTTCGATCGTGTTGCGGCTCATTGCTTGATCCTCCAGCAGTGGGAACGCAGGATCTCCGCCGCGGACATGGTCTCCTCGTCAGCGCCCAACAGCACCAGGGCCAGGACGCGATGCGACGACCGTCGACGAAACCGCAAGCATGCGGCAGATACCGGCGCCAAGCTCGCAGCCAGCGTTCCGCCGCCGAGCGACTGAGGAAATGGGCAGGTCTTTGAAGAACTAGACGCTGTGTTCCCGCCGATTATTCAGGGTCATTTGTGCCCGGCAACATCAACCAGATACAAAACCGCATCCCCCTTAAACGGCGGATTGAACGACTGGGACGATGATCCCGCGGCGATCGGATCTCTGGAAATCGTTTCGCCCGTCGCGGGGTTGAACCATTCCACAGCCAGCATCCGCGAACCGGGCATGGCCGAAATATCGAGTTTGAATTCGCCGGCTCTCGGCGCGTAAACCAGGTACTCCGCACCGACGGGAGGAGTCTGCGCCAGGCAATGACCTGTCGAAGAGAGCGAACCGCGCGGGGCCACGCTCAGCAGGTTGAGCTTGCGCGAATACCGCACGATGTAACCCAGATTGGCCCGGAAATTGTCCCATCTGGGGTCGGGCCGGCTACCGATGCCGTTCACCGGCGCAACAACCATGTTGCGCTTTTGTCGCGGGTAGTCCACGACGTATGGGTCCATAAACACGACCTGATTCGCGCTCGTGAAGTTCTCCCACGCGTAATTCCGGTTCTGCTCGGGCGTATCGTTCCACATTCCGAAGTAGCTGTGGTCGCTGTCGTTGATGTTGACCTTGCAAGCAGGAACGCCGCTGCCACAGGACCTTGAAGGAGAAATCCGGGCCCAGGGCGCAACCCAGTCGGCATCGGAATTGTAAAGGATCGAATCCATGGGTTTTTCGCCCAGTGTCGCGTAGCCGATCGGGTGCTGCAACGCCTTTCCCTTTTCGTATGCTCGGACCAGCGAAATCAGGTGGTTGTTCCACCACGTAGATCCTGTTGGAGCTTCTTCGGAAATGATCCAGAGAACGTTCGGCAGGTCGGTCAAGGTGTCGATCGTCTTTCTGACATAAGTGTCCTGGAATTCCGTGATGGCGTTGGGCGCGGTCATCGTGACGGACGTCACGGCCCTTGCCTGTGATCCACCCCTGTAGCCGTCGTCGACTCCGTTGACATTGTTCGGCCCCGAGAACGGGTAGCCATCGGCGCCGGAGCGGAACCGCAGCAAGAACTCGCCAGAGAAAAAGTAGACACCGACGTAGATGCCCGCGGCGCCGAGCGCCTGCACCCGCGTGCGAAAGCGGTCGAAGAAAGCCTGGTCGAATTTCGTCAGGTCGAACTTCAATCGTCCGTCGGTCGCCATCCCAGGTCCGGTCCGTATCCACGGAAACGGACTGACGGTGAAATCCGGCGGAGACTTTTCGGTACTCGGCAGGCCGTGAAACGTCGGCAGCTCGGTGGTCCAGAGCAAAGTGAAATTGTGTCCGTGCGCCTTGACGAAGTCGACGAAGGCATCGAAGTCAAGCGGTCGGACCGCGCCATCGGTGCCCCAATCCTGCAAGGTGTTCCAGGTATGCGATCCGCACAAAACGAGCGGCGTGCCGCTTGCGTCCTCGAAGTAGTTAGGGTTCCTCGATTGCCGGAGCGGTCCACTGATCGAAGGAGCGAGAGCTCCGTCGGCTCGATCGCCCGCCGACGCGCAGTGGCCACCGAGTGAAAGCAGCAAGGCACTTGCCGTCCAGATCGGCGAAATGCGAGCCGTGTTCCAGCAATTAACGGCGGTTTGGAATCGATGCATCGGCGGCCTGGAGGCTCGGCTTCTTGATACGCAGAACAACCGGACGGCTCGACTGACCGCCCTGTTCAGTGGTCGTCAGGTGGAACGGACGAACCTGCTCGGGCGTGCCGCGGTCGGCGGTGACGAAAAAGGTGCGCTCCGGCTGGTTCTCCAGCACGAGCAGGCCGTTCAAGCCGAGGTTGTCGACGATCACCCCAAACGGCAAGTTGCGGCCGGACCCTTCCTTGCCAAAGAACACCTGTCCTTGATAGCCAGTGCGCTGGATCTTGACGGCTAGTGTAATCGTCTGACCGGGCTCGATCGCGAACTCGAGCGGCTCATGCCCCGAGTCGCTGATGGGCCGCGGGCCATCCACGGCGGGGCCGATCGATACGAGGAACTTGGGCGCGGGGCCGAGCTTGATGGTTCCCAGGTTGTTGACCTCGTGCTTGACCTCGCGGTCTCCCACGCGAGCCATGGCGGTCACCTTGCTCGCCTTGGCGGTGTCGGCCGACGGCGCGGCCGCGCCCGCGTCGGCCACGATAACGCCGAGCGCGTCAAGCTGACCGGCTTCAATCACCAGAGGCGTCGTGACCGAGAAGCCCGCCGGCACACCCGTGATGTCCACGCGAATTGGTCCGTCGTATTCGTCGATGCGCCGAGCCGAGACCTTGAACTCCTTGGCACTGCCGGCGCCGACCATGGGGTTGGCTCCGCTCAACGTGACCTTGAAATCGGGTCGGCGCTCGCGGATTGTGAGCGTGTAGCGAAAATCGTTCCCCTGCAGGCTGCGCACATCCTTGATCTTGACCAGGTACTCCCCATCCGCCGGCGCGGTGAAGAACAGGCGCGAGTCCTTGCCCAGCTCGCGGTGCGCATCGTCGTCGTTCTCATAATACAGTGAGAAGACCGGCAGTCCGTTGGGTACGACCTTGGTGCCCGGCGGGTGCGGCTCGACGATGTAACTCGGTTCGCCGAGCGCGTGCGCCAGCGGGGTCGTGTCGAAATAGCCCCAGCGGGCTCCCTGGCCGGGGTAAACGACAAAGCCCGAGTCAGGCCCGCGCGGATACAACCAGAGCTTTACCACCTCGCCGTTGGCATAGAGGTAGTCGTTCAGATGCATCTCTTCCCAGTTGAAGACGCGAAAGTCGTCGGTCTCGCTGTCGTTCTTGCCTCGGAAGGTGAAATACGAGTCGCGCACCGCCTGGAAGAGCACGCGAGGGACTCGCTGTGCCTGGCTGTCCAAGACCTCGAGCGCCGAGTCGAGCTTGGAGCCGGCGCGGGCCGCGTTGACTTCAAAGAGCCACTGCTCACCGGCTTTGGCGGCGAACCTGAAGAAGTCGGTGTCGGCCTGGCCGGCTGGGGCGCCGTCGATCACGCCGGCAACCCGTGCGGGGAGCGTCAATTGGTTCGCCTGGGCGGGCGCGCTGTTGGGCTCGTGCTCGGCGGATTCGTTGATGCGTCCGGTCGCGGGCATCTCGCGCGGCGCGGTGCGCGCGGGTGCGGCGGGAGTTTCGGCCAGCGCTACAACGGCGGGGATCGCGTATGACGCGATCGAGCCATCCATGCGGCCGACCTCGAACGACGAGCCGTCGGGGGAAAACGCCAGCGCAGCCGCGACGTCGGGCTGGTTGTCCCAGAGGCGAAGCTCGGTATAGTCGCTCGTGCGCCAGACCTTGATCGTGCGGTCCTCGGCGAGAGACACGAGTTTTGAGCCGTCGGGCGCGAAAGCCAACCGCACGATCGCGCCCTCGTGGGCAAACCGGGCGACCTCCATCGGGTTGATCGCCGGCTTGTCGCGCGAGACGAACCGCCAGACGCGAATGTTGTTGTCGGCGCCTCCGGCCACGATCGTGTTGCCGTCGGGGGCAAACGTGCAGGCGTACTCGGCTTTGAGCGGCTGGGGCAGCGTATCCATCCGCTGGCCGTCAACGATGCGCCAGACCTTGCAGGTGTCGTCGGCGCTAGCGCTCGACGAGGAAGCGGCCATCTGGGCTGAAGGCGACGTCGTAGACCGCGCCGGTGTGGCCCTCGAGCGTGCGCAGGGGCTTGCCGGAGGCCGCTTCCCAGATCTGGATCATCTTGTCGTAGCTGCAGGTGGCGAGCGTCTTGCCGTCGGGCGAGAGCTCGGCGTCATAGAGGATGTCGCGGTGGCCTTCGAACTGCCGGATGAGCGAGCCGTCGGCGACATTCCAGATGGCAGCGACGCCACCGAGTCCCGCGACGCCCGAGGCGGTGACCAGGCGCTGGCCATCGGGTGTGAAATGCAGGGCCATGACTTTGCCGGGGAAGCGGCCTATGGTGCGCTCGGGGCGCCCCCGCGAGGCGTCTTCGCGCCGTAAAGGCCAACCTCGTTACCGCGCGCCACGGCCAGCCAGCGGCCGTCGCGAGTGGCGTCCATCGCGGCGATCGGCCGAGTCTTGCTGTGGGCGAGGACCTTGGGAACGACGAGCGTCAAGCGGTCGGGCTCCTCGCCTTGCGGCCCGCGCGCGCCCGACTCGATCCAGGCCGCGATCAGCGCAATCTCCGGGCTGGTGGGCCGCGGCTCGTCCTCGGGGGGCATTGACGGTTTGGCCGCACCGGTCAACACACGAATCATGCGGCTCGCCTTCGGGTCACCCGGCAGGAGAGCCGGGCCGTGCGCGGTGCCTCGCTGCAGCGACGCGTAGCTTTCGAGCGAGAACTTGCCCTCGCGGTCCTCGTCGTTGTGACAGCCGGCGCAGTATTTCTTGAAGATCGGAGCAACTTGCTTCGCATAATCGGGCGCCGATTTGTCGTCGGCGGCCGCAGACGGGGCCGCGACGGCCACGGCTGTGAGGATCGTCAGCACCGAGAGGTGTGAGGCTCGGCGCCGCCCCCTCATCTGGCCTACGGCCATCTTCTCCCCCAGGGGCGAAGGGGGAGAGAGCGCCCGGACACGCGCCGGTCCCCCTCTCCCCCGCGGGGAGAGGGTGCCCGAAGGGCGGGTGAGGGGGGCGCCGCACAACCGTGCGCCTGGAGGGCGGATGCTGGGCGAGCCACACGCGCGCAACGGATACTGCGGAAACTGAAACATCTCGGGCCCTCTCCGAAGCCGAAATCTCATCGCGCCATGCGACCGCTCAATGATTGAACAAAAACTCTCGGCTGCTCATCAGCCCCCAGAACACGTCCTCGACAATCTCAGCCTCGGTGGGCGCACCAGCCGGCGGCAGCAGGTCGAGCAAGTGCTGCCGCTCGGGCTCGTTGGGGAAGCGCGATAGGCAGGCCAGGTAGATCTCGTCGACGAGCGCGGCCGTGGACATGCCCTCACCCCGTAACCTGAGCAGCTTATGAAGCCGGTTGCCGGGCGCGTGCAGCTTTTCGTTGAGGGTGGCGCCGTTCGAGAGGTGGAGCACCTGAACCATGGTTGGCTCGTCGGACCGCTCGCACTCGCAGACGATTCGGCGCGGGTTGCGGCCGAACGTCTGGAGGAAATAGTTCTCGACGGCGGCGTCATACAGTTGCACCGCCCGCGTGCCGAGCGGGTAGAAGTCGGTCCTCTGCTTGTCGGCGCCGGGGAAGGCGATCGAGTCGAATCGCGTCGGCACCTCGGTGACTTGCACGATCGCGTCATGCAACACTTCGGCCATCATGCGCCTGGGGTAGTAGTGCGAATAAAAACGGCGATCGGACCGATTTCCAGAGAGCGGCCGGCTGGAGCGCTGATAGGCGTTGGACTGCAAGATCACCCGCATAAGCGCCTTCAAGTCAAACTTGTGCTCGGCAAGGTAGCGAGCGGCGGCCGACAGGAGGGCCTCGTTGCTGGCCGGGTTCGAGGCTCGCAAGTCGTCGACCTTTTCGACCAGGCCGACGCCAAAGTAGTTGGCCCAGACGCGGTTGGTGACCGAACGGGCGAAGTACGGGTTTTCGGGGGCGACCAGCCAGCGCGGCGAGGGCCAACCGACGATCGGCCGGATCGTCGAAGCGAAGCGACTGGCCGTCAAGAGGGGTCGGCGGCTGCGGCTTGCCGGTCCGGGGCTGAACGAGCTCGCCCGACTCGGCAACGTAGAGCGTGCGCCGGCCGCTCCCCTCGCGTCCTTCGCCGCCCCAGCCCTTGGCCTTGACCCGCGCGAACAGGCTGGCCATCCCGTAGTACTGGTCGTTGGTCCATTTTTCGAGCGGATGGTTGTGGCACTTGGCGCAGCCGATCGACAGACCGAGGAATGCCTGACAGACGTTTTCGGTCATGTCTTCGGGCGACTGGCTGAGCGTGTAGAAATTGGTCGGGCCGCTCTCGGTCGTCTCGCCGGTCGCGGTGATGATCGCGCGCACGAACTGGTCCCACGGCACGCCGTCGGCGACCTGTTTGCGAATCCACTGATAATAGGTCTTGAGAGCCGCGGGCCGGATGCGCGTGCCGTTGAGCATGAGCAGGTCGGACCATTTGTAGGTCCAGTAATCGCTGAACTCGTCCCGGCGGAAGAGGGCATCGACAAGTGAGTCGCGGCGGTTGGGCGCGGGATCAGCCAAGAAGGCCCTGGCCTCGTCGACTGAGGGCATGCGGCCGATCGTGTCGACATAGGCCCTGCGCACGAACTCGGCGTCGCTGCACGGTGGCGAAGCGGGTAGGTTCAGCCGCGTCAGTTGCGAATCGATCTCTTGATCGATGAAGTTTTTCGGCTTGCGCCGATCGACCATCTCGGCCGCTGGCGCCGGCTGGCCCTCATACGGAACGGTCACGCGGGCAATCGCCAGCCAGCTCGCATACCAGGCCACGATCGCGCCTTCGCCGGGGCCGATCACCTGGGTTTTCCCATCTTCGTCCACGCGGCAGACCGCCTCGTCGGTAGACGACCACTTCACCCAGCGGGTCACGTCTTCGACCCGGCCGTCGGAGTAATCGAGCGCGGACCAGAATCTGCTGCGTCTGCCCCACGCGCTGAATGGAGCGGGCGGGCAGAACCTCGAGATCCTTGACACCGGCCTCGGCATCGGCGGGCGGGGGTGCGCCGGCGCCGATCCACTGGGCGAGTATCTCGATATTCGAGCGCGCTGGTCGCAAAGCGTACGCCCCCCTTGTGCGCGATCGCCCCCGACGGCTTTGCCAGCACCAGGCTTCGCCCCGGGTCAGCGAGCTCGACGCGCCGGCCACGGTCTTGCTTGACGATGTTGAAGTAATCGGTCGCCGGATCGTAACCCCGCAGCGAGAGCCGGAACCCTCCCTTGCCCGCCAGCGCACCGTGGCAGGCGCCGGAGTTACACCCCAGCTTGGCCAGCACCGGCTCGACGTGATTGCGAAAGCTCCAGGCAAAGGGCAGGCCCATGCCGCTGACGGCCACCTTGGCGGTCGCGGTCCGATCTCCCGATTTGGCCGTGATCGTCGCCTGGCCGTCATGGAGAGGCGTCACGACGCCCTCGGCGACCGTGACGACTTTCGGGTCGCTCGATGACCACTCGATTTTTGCGAGCACCTGCCGCCCAACCTCCGGCCCGTGCATCTCCTGGAAGATCAAGCGCGCTTTGCTCTGTGGCGTGCTGAGCGTACATTCCGGGGGCAACAAGGCGAGGCCTTGGTCGGCTCGGTGCGAACGCACGGCGCCAGCGCGGCTGCGATGATCCAAAGGACGACGAATGTGCGTCGAATGCTCATGAATCTCCCTCGCTTGCACAGCGAGCCCGGGCGGCGAATTAGAAGAGCTCGTGGATTTCCCGATGGCCGAAATCGACCAGCGGGAACGGCCGCCCGGCGGGACCGGGGAGCTTGGTTTCGAGGTTGAGGCCGAGGCTGTGAAAGATCGTGGCGGCGACGTCGGCGGGCTCGACAGGGCGATCGGCGGGGACGGCGCCGATTGGGTCGCTGGCCCCCACGACGCGGCCTCCCTGAATACCGCCGCCGGCGAACCCCACCGTGAAGCAGAGCGGCCAGTGATCGCGCCCGCCGGCGGGGTTGATGCGGGGCGTGCGCGCCGAACTCGGCCAGGTTGCACACCAGCGTGGTGTCGAGCAGGCCGCGCTGGGCCAGGTCTTCGACCAAGGCGGTGTAGGCCTGGTCGTACATCGGGCACACGATGTCGCGCATTCCCTCGATCGAGGTAAACGGCTTTGAGCCGTGGATGTCCCAGGTGATCTCGTCGAATACGGTCAGGAAGGCGTTGATCGTGACGAACCGCACGCCGCTCTCAATCAGCCGCCGGGCTAGCAGGCAGCACTGGCCCAACCGAGTCATGCCGTAGCGCTCGCGAACGGCCACCGGCTCCTGGGCGAGGTCGAAGGCTTGGCGGGCCTGGGTGCTGGTCATCAAGCGGAAGGCCGAATGGAAATTGCTGTCCAGGAGCGCGGCGTTTTCAGAAGCTTCGAAGGTGGCCACGGCGTCGTCGACCAGCTCGCGGATTTTGCGGCGGCGGTCGAGGCGAACGGTGCCGATTTCGCTGGGAGGAAGCAGGTCAGGCACGCGGAAGCCGGGCCGCGACGGGTCGGCGTTCAAGGAAAACGGGTCATGCGCCTTGCCGAGGAAGCCGCCGGCCTGGCCGTTGGGCAGATTGCCGCCGCCACGCCCCATCAGCTCGGGAAGAACGACGAACGGCGGCAGGTCGGTCTTGCGCCCTTCGATATAGCCGACGACTGACCCGATGTGCGGCGTATTGACGCCGCCGGTGAAAAGGCGGCCGGTCTGCATCATCTGCCAGCCGGCATCGTGCACGGCGGCGCCGCTGTGGTGGACGGAGCGCACCAGCGAGAACTTGTCGGCGATCGCGGCGTGCCGCGGCAGGATCTCCGAGACCTGGATCGCCGGCGACTGGGTCGCGATCGGCTTGAACGGGCCGCGCACCTCGGCGGGCGCATCGGGCTTCATGTCCCAGAGATCCATATTACTGGGCGCGCCCAGGTTGAAGATCATGATGCACGCGCGGTCGTTGGCTTCGGGTTTGACGGCCCCGGCCGCCTGGGCCGCGAACCATTGGGGCAGGCCAAAGGCTACGGCGCCCAGCGTCCCGACCTGCAAGAAGTCGCGCCGCGTCACGCCATTGCAAGTCGAAGCCTGGCCCTTGCCAGAAAGCTTCAGCATGGGAGAGCTCCTGTTCGATCGTGGGGCAGCGTCCCGGTGAGCACCGACGTCCCGTCAGACGATGAGTCCGACGGCGCACGCAATTGCGGTGGGTCAAGGCTGTGAGGGTCACTGGGGGCAACCCTCGCGGACCGGCGCATCCACACTGTCATCGCGCCGGTCAAGTCCAGCATACCTCTTCGGGAGTGATCATACCAGGAGTCTGGTCGCGCAGACCGATCTTATGTGCGCACGGCGAATTTATCGAAGACATTGTTGCCGCGCCGGTCTTGCCCGAGGCGGGCTGCCCGGTGATGATCGTAAAGGCCCAAGAGCAGGTGTCGCCAACGACGCCAACCGGGCCGAGAGACCGGCAAGCCGTCACCACGCTCTGATATCGAACTCGAGAAGCTGGCGCCAGCCATGGAGACAGACGCGATCGACAGGCGAACGGCGCTCTCGGGGCTGGCCTTGGGCGTCGCGGCCGCGGCCGCGGCCGCAAGCGCGGTGCCGCGCAAGAGAGCCTCGCGCGCCGCAGGCAGCGCGGAGCTCTCAGTGAACGTGCTCCTTGACGAGCCGATCGCCACGATCCGGCCAGCGATTTACAGCCAGTTTGCCGAGCACATCGGCGGCGTGATCTACGACGGCATCTGGGTCGGAACGGATTCGAAGGTACCCAACGTCGAGGGCATTCGAAAGGCCCTGATCGACCATGTGCGCCAGCTTGGGCCGGTGGTCGTGCGCTGGCCGGGCGGCTGTTTCGCCGACAAGTATCACTGGCGCGATGGGATCGGCGAGCCGGCGAGCCGGCCGCGGCGGTTCGGCCGGTGGCGCGAAGAGACCGAGACCAACCGGTTCGGCACTCGCGAGTTCATGCGCTTCTGCCGGCTCGCTCAGGTCGAGCCTTATTTTGCCGCCAACGTCGGCACGGGCTCGCCCGAAGAGTTCCAGCAGTGGGTCGAGTACTGCAACGCCCCCGCCGGCGCCACCACCCTGGCCGATGAGCGCGGCGCCTGTGGCGATCGCGAGCCCTTCGGCGTGCGTTACTGGGGCGTCGGCAACGAGAGCTGGGGCTGCGGCGGCAAGTTCATTCCGGAAGACTATTGCCGCGAGTACCGCCGCTTTACAGAATGGCTGCCCAAGTACGGCGTGCCGCTGTATCTGATCGCTGCCGGGCCCGACGGCAACAACCTCGACTGGACACGCCGATTCTTCGCCCGCTGGGCCGACGGCCAGAAGGCCCCCATTCACGGCTGGGCGCCGCACTATTACTGCGGCACCACCGGGCACGCACTGGAGTTCACGGCCGACCAGTGGTACGAGCAGCTCCACAAAGCCAACCAGATGGAGCAGCTCATCCTCGACCAATGGTCGGCGCTCGCTGCGTTTGCCCCGAAGCGTTCCATCAAGCTCGTGATCGACGAATGGGGAAGCTGGCACCCGGAAGGAACCGAAATCAACAAACGCCACCTGTTCGAGCAGATGGGCACGCTGCGCGACGCTCTGGTGGCCGCTCTCTCTCTCGATACGTTCAACCGCCATGCCGACAAGGTCGACATGGCGAACGTCGCGCAGCTTGTAAACAACCTGCACTCGTTGTTTCTGGCCGACGGCGATCGCTTCGTGGCGACGCCGACGTTTCATGTTTATGCGATGTATCGACCCCACCAAGGGGCGCAAAGCGTGCGAACCTTGATCGAGGCCCCCGAGGTCTCGTTTCGGGCCGGGGGAGCAAAGCGGCAGCTTTTCCGGCTGGCGGGGGCGGCCTCACGCTCCGGCCCGAAAGGAGCGACGCTCACGCTGGTGCACAGCCACGCCAGCGAACCGGCGGAGGTTGTGCTGCGTCTGCGCGGCGCGACTGCCGGGCAACTTCGTCACACCGTGCTCGCCCACACGCAGCTAAACGCCCATAACACGTTTGAGCAGCCGATGACCGTCGTGCCCAAGCGGGCCGACCTGTCCGCGCGGCGCCGAGCTGCGCTGCACGCTCGAGCCGGCGTCGGTCAACCGGTTTGACATCGAGCTCACTTGAGCGGGGGGGCGCAGACCCGGGCCGAGCATCCGCTCAGAACGACTCTCTATGCTCGAATAACGCGTCCGCTACCGTGTGTGACATGATTGAATCTCTTAATTTATCATAGATCGGTAAATCCGCGGCGAAGAACGGTCGGAAACGATCGCACGAGCGCTTGAGCAGCCGGGCGCCCAGTGATGCGCACGCAATTTCCCACCGCCCCGGGGACCCGGTTCACCGGTCGAAAGAGCGAGTAGAGCGCCACGCATCCGGCCGGGACGGGGCTGCAAATCGTGTGCCCCGCTAGCGCAGTCGGCAGGAGCGCAGCCGGCTGATCGCGCACCGTCAGCCGCCGCCCGAGGGGAGCTCCTCGCCTTCGGCGGTATAGGCCGGCGGCACGTAGATACTGAGCGTTTCCAACACGGTTCGGCCGGTGTTTCGAATCTCATGCGCGGAGCCACGCTCGATCAAGAGCAGAGTGCCGCCACGCAAGGGCACCCGGGCGGCTTCGACCACGGCCAACCCCTCACCCCTCTTGACGTAGAGCCACTGGTCCGAGCCGCGATGGCGGTTGTCAGGCCCGCCAGTGACCTCACCGGGCGCCAGCGTCATCTGGGCGGCTTGGGAGCGATCATTGCCCAGCAGAACGCGGAAGCCACGGCCAAACTGTAGGTGCTTGTGGCGCACGCGACGGACTCACGATGGGCCTACTCGTGCAGATCGCTTGGGCCCGCCCTTAGGGGTGATGAGCTGCACGGCCACACGGAGATCGGACAAAAGCTGCTGCCTCAACTGCTGCCGGGTTTCGGGGTCGGGCGCTCGTAGTACGGCCGATGGATGACAGGTAGCAACGACGGCTCCAAAGGATGACTGCACGACTTCGCCGTGCCGCTGACTCACGCCAAACTGATGTCCGAGCAAGCCTTGGGCGGCGGTGGCGCCCAAGCATACGATCACGCGCGGGCTCACCAGCTCGAGCTCTGCCTCCAGCCATGGGCGGCAAGCCGCGAGCTCGCGTGCGCTGGGCTTGGCATGCAATCGGCGCTTGCCTCGGGGCTCCCACTTGAAATGCTTGACGGCATTGGTCACGAAGGCATCGTTCCGATCAATTCCCGCTTCCGCGAGTACCTCGTCAAGCAGCCGGCCCGACGGCCCCATGAACGGGCGGCCTTGCTTGTCTTCATCGTCTCCGGGCGCTTCGCCGATTAACACCAGGTTGGCCGCCGCAGGCCCTTCGCCGGCAACAGCCTGCGTCGCGCGCTCGTAGAGCTGGCAGCCTCGGCACGTTTGCAACGAGCGCCCAAGCGAGGCAAGCGTGAGGTGTGCGGGCAGGTAGGGGGCAGCCGAAGAAGGAGCCAGGGCCTCACCGCGATCTGAGGTCGCTCGCTTGATTGAGTTGAATGCCACGGTCCCCTCCGTATGTTTTGACCGTTCCGCGTGTGGCCTGTCGCGACGAGAGTAACCAGATTCCGAGCGCTTCCGGCATGCGTTCTGCACAACTCATGCCGGTATCCGTTCCAATAAGTTCTCTACCGGGGAAAGTCGATCCCGAATCGAGTCGCGATGCAAGGGCGGAATCAGTCGAGCGCGGCTGTGCAGGGGCGCGCAACGCCAAGAAGGCCAGGGACGCCGCAAAACGGGCTGGCCTGCACTACGTCAATGACGAGGAGCGTGGGATTCGCCGGGTCCGGCGGGGAGGGTCGTTCTCCTACGTGGGCCCCGCCGGCAAGACCATTCGCGACCGGAAAACGCTCGCGCGTATTCGCGCGATTGTCATTCCTCCGGCGTGGAGCGATGTCTGGATCTGCACCCGCGCCAACGGTCATTTGCAGGCCACGGGCCACGACGCGAAGGGCCGAAAGCAGTATCGTTATCACGCGCGCTGGCGCGAGGTCCGCGACGAGAACAAGTTCGATCGCCTGATCAGGTTCGCGCGCGCCTTGCCGCGGATCCGTCGCCGCGTGGCAGCGCACCTGCGGCGCAGCGGCTTGCCTCGAGAGAAAGTTCTCGCAGCCGTCGTCAAGCTGCTGGAAACGACCCTCGTTCGCGTCGGCAACGACGAGTATGCAAGAGACAACCACTCCTTCGGCTTGACCACCATGAGGGACCGCCACGCCAAACGCAAGGGATCGCACGTTCGCTTGGAATTCAACGGCAAGAGTGGCATCGATCACGAGATCGATATCACGAGCGCCGGCTCGCCAAGATCGTACGCAAGTGTCAAGAGCTACCGGGCCAACAGCTTTTTCAGTACGTCGACGAGCGAGGCGAGGTGCACGAGGTCGAGTCGGATGACGTCAACGAATACTTGCGCGAAATCAGCGGCCAGGACTTTACCGCCAAGGACTTCCGAACCTGGGCAGGCACGGCGCTGGCCGCGCAGGCGCTGCAAGAGTTCGAAGACTTCGATACCGAGGCGGCCGCCAAGCGCAATGTCACGCAGGCCATCGAACGAGTGGCGAAGCGCCTGGGGAACACGAAGGCGGTCTGTCGCAAGTGCTACATTCATCCCGCGGTGATCGACGCCTACATGGATCGGTCGCTGGCCGCGACGGTGAAGGCGTGCGCCGATCGAGAGCTTCGGACGTCGCTCGGCCGGCTACCCGCCGAAGAGGCCGCAGTGCTGGCGCTGCTTCAAAAACGAATGGCTTGATTCGTACGGCGCCCGCTACGATAACGACTCGGGGAACTGGACGCTCGATTGCGAAATCCTGTGGCGCTCACGGTCGGGTGACGCCGCACCACCGGGCATACAGGAATTGGCACAGCGTCCCGGCGTCTCGCGGCTCGAATGGCGCGCGCTCGGAAATGCGGACGGAGGAACCGACTGAGTTCCGACCGTGCACAGCAGGCGCGCCGCATACGACTTGCGTAGATGGCCGATCGCGCCATTGCGAACGCACGAAGGCTCACGCGGCGTTGTCGCTGCGAGCCCTTGAGCAAGCACGTGGTCCGCCGCCCGGGCCACGACCGGTTGAGCACCGCTCGACTCCGCCGCGCGTGCACGAATCCGCTCGGTGCCGCGGCGGCGGCCCGCCGCCTTTTTCGGGAAGTGGCGGCAGCAACGCGGCCAGGCGCTTCACCTCGAAGGCATGGACCAGCATGCCGTCACGATCGAGCCGGCGCGCCGACAGAACACCGTCGCGCACTAGGTCGAGCACTTCATCAGCGCGAGCCGCCAGCCAGGTCGCCGCCTCGTCGATTTCGATCCAGTGTTTCCATCGGTGGGTGCTCATGAACGCGTTCGCTCCTCAAGTTGTTCAATTCAAAGTTGCGCGACGCGACGTCGGATCGCGTGGCCGCCCCGCCCTAACTTCCGCCCAATCGTCAGTCTTTCGCCACTCTCTACAAATTAGGTATAACGCAACTCGGTTGTAAGAATGACGATAAACGTCCTAACGTCTTTCATGAGCTGAGTCTAAAAAAACCGCTCTGCCGTAAGTCCGTACAATCGGCAAATCCGGTCGTGGCGAATGATTCGGCGGCGTAGACCAGCAAACGCTCGGTCGCCGTACCGACCGAGCCAGAGAGCCCGCGACGACCATTGAACTTTGCGAGTCCTCAATGATTAGGATCGAGGCGCTAGGTCCCGGCTGACGCCTTGTTAGTCATTATTGCGACTGGTTTCACAGTTCTCAGGAGCAAGCTATCCAAACAGCCAAACGACGCCACTGATCTCACGCGAGGCGTGGTGATATAATGCAAGCCGGCTATGAGTACCGCCACTTCGTCGTCAAGCTCGTGAGGGCCGATTCCCCAACACATAGTCCCAAGGCACGTTTTCAAGAATCGTGGGAGACACTGATGCTGGGCACGGTGTCCACGGCGATCGGCTTTGCCGTGCTGCTGGTGGTGCTGTGGGGGATGAACGGCAAGCGTCTCGAGTGGTGGCATGTCGAGCGCGCCGCCATCAGGGCCGGGGTCGAGCTCCCCGTGGTTTACCTGATGCCCAATCGTTTTTGCGCGGTCGCCGCGGTCGTCGGAGAATGCCTGGCGTTGGCCGGTATCCTGTTGGGGTGGTGGAGGCGAGCGGCGACGTCGCTGGTTTGTGTGCTGGGAATCGTGATCTGCTTGTTGCCGATGATTCTGTTCTGCGCGCACGCTCTGATGTATAGTTGATGGGGACTGCGCCGCCGGCGGCGCAGCGTCTCGTAGCGATCGGCCGTGCTGCCGTGGGCGTGCGCGGGTGGCTTAGCGTACGTCGGGCTTCAGCCTGACACCGGAGAACACTTCGCGGGCGAGCCCGCCGTAGTTGATGATCGAGGGCGGGGGAACGCATGGAGGAAAAGCGGCCGGCGACCAAGCGTCCGTGGTGGGTCAGGTTCACGCTTTTGGGGCTGCCCAACCGGGCTGCGGCCATGGCGTTTGTCTGGCTGTCGCTGGCATTTGCCCTTGCCGCCGCGATCTACGGCCGGCGCAGACCCACGCTTTCCGCCGATTGCGGCGCTCATGGTCGTGGCGGCCGTGGGGTACGTTCTTGCGATCCGCTGGGTCGACACTCACGGCGGCTGGTCGGCGTGAGTTGTGGTCGGCATTCATATTTGCGGCGGTTCTTCAGACGGCGCGGGCGGCGCCGCCAGAGCGCCCTGGCTGATCTTGGCGCCCGATCGTCTCGAGCCGAGCCGAGGCCTCCGCTGCTGCCGGCGAGCCGGCAAACTTCTCCATGATTTGCCGAAAGCAGGCGCGTGCGGCCTCGTCCTTGCCTGCCTGCTCGAGCTGCTCTGCGACATTCAACAAGAGCGCCGCACGCGAAACCGAATCGCCGGGTGCGGCCTCCTCGAACAGCCGCGTGCGCGCCCTCTTGGTAGCCAAGATACGCTCCCAGTGCGATCGCAGCGATATCGCCTCGAGCGAGGGTGGGTGCTCGAGGTGCGCGGGCGCCAATCTCGATTCTCGTTTCGGGGCGCTTCGTGCCGTTCCGCCAGGCGTACCAAACACCGCACTTTTTAGGGTACAGGTAAGCTTGAACCAATGCCCACGGTCCGACGACGAGAATTGCCGCGACCGAAAATGAGAGAAGCACCAGACTCAGATAGGCCAGTCCGGAGCTGTACTTCGCGATCACGGGGCGCATCGGCACCAGAACGCCCATCACGATCGCGACCACGAGGTTCACGATCATGAACGTGCGGAGCCGCGACGGGATCAGCCAGCGTATCCCAGCCCAACTCATCGCGAGTTGCTCCCGCATCTACCGAGCCGGCAACCGCACGCCACCGGCCGCCACAACAGAACACATCCATAATGCTCGCTCGAATCACCGTCAACGTCAACTCTCGAAGCGGGTGTTCCCTCCCAATTGCACTCGATCAGGCGTCAGCGGCCGGGATGTCCAGCCCATCCTTGGGCGCCAGGCGGCCATCTCTCCGCCGGTCGACCGCTGGTTTGATCTGCGTTCATCTGCGCCCATCTGCGGACAAATCCCTTCTTCATAGCCGGCGATACTGTCAGCGGAAAGACGCCCGATTCGAATCCAGATCGCGATTTGCAATCGAGAATTAGCTTTACCCACTGAGCCGGGTCGTGATAGCTTCGCCGTGGTCGAAAAGCGCGTTCGGCGCGATCAGCAACCTCTGCGGCCAAACCACGCGATGGTACACATCGAAGAAAGAAGGAGCGACGCATCCATGGCGACTCCCGTCGATCCCAATCCGGTCATCAAGTCGCAACGGCATCCGCTCGACACCACCTGCATCAACACGATTCGGACGCTGGCAATGGACGCCGTGCAAGCCGCCAATTCGGGGCATCCCGGCACGCCCATGGCGATGGCGCCTGTGGCGTATTACCTCTGGCAGTATGTGCTGCGCTTCGACCCCGACGATCCCGTGTGGCCCAATCGCGACCGGTTCGTGCTGTCGGCCGGTCATGCGTCGATGCTGCTTTATGCGATGCTCCACTTGACGGGCGTGAAGGCGGTCAGCAAGGACTACGAGCCCCTGGGCGAACCGTCGGTGCCGCTCGAGGAGATCAAGCGGTTCCGCCAGCTTCACAGCCGGTGTCCGGGCCATCCCGAGTATCGATTAACTTCGGGCGTCGAGACGACGACCGGCCCGCTAGGGCAGGGGGTCGTCCAACAGCGTGGGCATGGCCGCCGCCGAGCGCTGGCTCGAAGCCCACTATAATCGGCCCGGATTTGAAAAGCTGATCGACTTCAACGTCTACGCCCTCTGCGGCGACGGCGACATGATGGAGGGGATCTCGTCGCGAGGCTGCCTCGCTGGCCGGGCACTGGAAGCTCTCGAACCTCTGCTGGATCTACGACAACAACCACATCACGATCGAAGGCAACACCGCGCTGGCGTTCACCGAGGACGTGGCGGCGCGTTTTCTGGGTTACGGCTGGAACGTGACACGCGTGACCGACGCCAACGACCTCGATCAGCTTGCACGGGCGTTTGCCGCCTTCGAGTCCACCACCGACCAGCCGACCCTGATCATCGTCGACAGCCACATCGCCTGGGGAGCACCCCACAAGCAAGATACCAGTGCCGCGCATGGAGAGCCGCTGGGCGAAGAGGAGGTCAGGCTCACGAAGCGCGCCTACGGCTGGCCCGAAGATGCGAAGTTTTACGTGCCAGACGGCGTGTACCAGCACTTCCGCGACGGGATCGGCCGACGCGGCAAAGCGCTGCGCGACGCCTGGTTTGCCCAGGTCGGCCGCTACAAGGAGAGCCATCCCGACCTGGCCGACCAGCTCTATCGGATGCAGCACCGCCAGCTTCCCGACGGCTGGGACAAAGACCTACCGACGTTTCCGGCCGACGCCAAGGGACTCGCCACTCGGGCGTCGTCGGGCAAGGTCTTGAACGCGCTGGCCAAAAACGTTCCGTGGCTGATCGGCGGCGCCGCCGACTTAGCCCCATCGACCAAGACATACCTGACCTTCGAGGGTGCAGGCGATTTCCAGGCCGGCAGCTACGGCGGCCGCAACTTCCACTTCGGCATACGCGAGCACGCCATGGGCGCGATCTTAAACGGGATGGCGCTGGTCAAAGTGAGACC
Organism: uncultured Isosphaeraceae bacterium; assembly: GCA_963830625.1. GTDB lineage: Bacteria > Planctomycetota > Planctomycetia > Isosphaerales > Isosphaeraceae > CAWHMZ01. The sequence goes on from CAWHMZ010000013.1 coordinate 453,520, forward strand.
GTTCGGCGCGGGGTTCCTGATCTTCAGCGACTATGGCCGCATGCCGATTCGCCTGGCGGCCCTGATGGAGATCCCGGTGATTTATGTGTTCACGCACGATTCGATCGGCGTCGGCGAAGACGGCCCGACTCACCAGCCGGTCGAGCAGCTTGCCTCGCTGCGCGCCATTCCCGGACTGACGATCATCCGCCCGGCAGACGCCAACGAGGTGGTCGAGGCGTGGCGTTACGTCATGCAGCTTCACCACGATCCGGCCGTCTTGGTGCTCACCCGGCAAGACCTGCCGACCCTTGACCGCACCAGGTATGCGCCGGCCGCGGGATTGCAGCGAGGGGCCTATGTCCTGGCCGACGCCCCGGGCGGGCGGCCCGACGTGCTGCTCCTTGCCACCGGTAGCGAGGTCTCGCTGTGCGTGCAAGCCTTTGAGCGGCTGAAGACCGAAGGGATCAAGCCCCGCGTCGTGAGCATGCCTTCGTGGGAGATTTTCGAGAACCAGCCGGCCGACTATCGTGCGAGCGTGATTCCGCCGTCGGTCACCGCGCGGGTGTGCGTCGAGCAAGCGTCGACCTTCGGCTGGGAGCGCTACGCCGGGTTGAGCGGCCACAAGATCGGCATGAGCACCTTCGGCGCATCGGCCCCGCTCAAGGAGCTATTGAAGGAATTTCACTTCACCGTCGAAGGCGTGGTGGCGGCGGCGAAGGCGCAGCTCGGGAAGTAGGTCATTGGGAGGGGAGACCTTCGGTCGCGCCATGGGCGGGGTCCGGAGACCTGCGCCTAACGAGGGGAGACCTTCGGTCGCACCATGGGCGGGGTCAGGAGACCCGCGCCTAACGAGGGGAGACCTTCGGTCGGTGTCTGGGCGGGGTCAGGAGACCCGCGCCCAACGAGGGGAGACCTTCGGTCGGCGTCTGGGCGGGGTCAGGAGACCCGCGCCCAACGGTCGTGGCCGGCCTGGCCCCGTTTACGCTTCATTCGTCCCCGAGCCACGTCGATTCCGGTACAGCGCCGGGTCGACGGTCTGCGCCATCGCGTCGGCATCGGCCCTGCCGCCGACGAATTCGCTGACGCGCGCCGCCTGCTCCGCAGGCCGTTCCACCAGATCGTTGTAGTTGATGTACAGAACCTCGAAATTGGCCGTTGCCGCCCGAGCCATTCGCGGAGCCTCGGCAGTGCAGCGTGAACGCGTGCTTGATCTGGTCGCGGGGCGATATGGGACGGTTCAGCCGTGCGAGCATCTTCTCCTGCGAGATGAGCATTTCATCGGCATGTCGCGTTCCATGAAGATGACGAGGTATTGCTCGCTCGCCGGCAGCTCATAGAGAAGCTGTGACACCATCTTGACGGCCTTGCCCCGCGCCGCCGGCAGCCACGAGGCGTCCTCCTTGATCTTCTTGACCCGCTCGAATTCGTAGTAACCGCGGGGATTGTCGGTGTCGGCGGTTCGGATCTCGTCGGTAATGACCTCGATTCCGCCGCGGTCGAGCATCTGCATCATGAGCGAGGTGCCAGAGCGTGGCAGACCCGACACGACGATGATCTTGCTGTCCATCGCGTACTTCCACTCCTTTGTCGGCCGGTACGATTCAAACGTGCACGCCCAGCGCGCGGCGGAAACAGAGGGCGGCGACCATCGAGACGACGAACCAGTAGATCACCCACGAGTCGGTGCCGCTGGTCCAGGACGAGCGCGGCGGGTAACCGATCTCGATCGACCGCACCGGGAAGCCGGGCCGAAAGGGTTCCTCAGCGGGGTTGAAGAGAATCTCCGAGCAGTCCCAGCCCGGCCGCACGGCTGCTCACCCGCATGAAGCCGTCGCCGACGGCCAGCTCCTTGTCGCAGGTCTGGCCGTCGACATCGAAGACCAGGCGGTGTAGGCCGGGCTCGCGGGCCGTGACGCGCCAGCAGATTTCGCGCTGGCTCTGCACTCGCACCGGGCCAGCCACCACATCAGACCGCTGCGGTCGGCCTCAGGCTCGACCGTGGGCCAGACCGAATGCTGATCGCCGCTGAGCTTGAGCGTGATCACCGATTCCTCGCCGACCGCAGCGGGCCGGGCCTGGTACCAGAGGGCGAGCTGACCCCAGAGCAAGGTCACCGGCACGGCCATGACCAGCATCGGCACGACCGCGAGCACAAACAGCCGGCCGGCACCGCAGCAGGATGCGTCCCTGGGCCGAAAGCGCCACCCGGCGCTGTCCTTGAACAGCTTGAGGGCCAAAAGGTCGGCGTCGATGCGATTGCGGACCCGCTCTGATGGCGCGCTGATTGGAGGTGTACTTGAAGACGGCGAGGAACAGACACGCCCGTCACCGCCGCGATCGACCGTGGCCGACAGCCAGCCCGGCACGACGCCGATCGGGCGCGAGCACGAACTGTCCCACGACGTTCGCCGCCGCACTCAGCCAGGCAACGAACTGGGCGAGAAGATCGGTCATTCGATATAGCCCAGGCCGCGCAACTGGTCCGAGACCTGGCCTTCCGCTTCCTCGATCTTGAGCCGTTCTGAATCTGCTTCTCGATGCAGTCGGCGATGAACTCGTCGACGCTGCTGTAGCCGGCGGTCTGTGCCGCACGCTTGGCCCGGTCGAACAGGGCCGGATCGATCTTGATCTTGACCATGAGCGTTCCTCCGGCTCGGAAATCGCGCCGTCACGCGGAGAAGATGTTCTTGCCGACCATTTGCGGTGGTGCCGGCAGCCCGAACTCGGCCAGGATCGACGGTGCGAGGTCGACCAGCGACGGCGACCGGCCGCGGATCGTGCGGTTGCAAAAGAGCACGCCGGGCACTTCGAGAGCGTCGGCGCAGTGGTCGGCGCTCCAGGCCATGTCGTTGTCGAGCAAGATCTCGTCGGTCAGTTGGCCTTGCACGGTCGCCCACGAGGCGCGATAGCCGCGGCGGTAGCCGATGATGAGGTCGGGCGCCAGGGCCGTGGCATTGCCCTGGTAGATCTGGTCCGAGCGGTACACGCCGCGGATCACCGATCGGCCGTCGGTGTCAGTCACGGCCTCGAGCCGCTCGGCGATCTCGGTCAAGAGCGCCTCGCGCTGGTCGCCCGGCTCGACGATGCCTTCGCGCTCGCGCCCTTTCAAGTTCAGGTACAGCCCGTTGATCCCCAGGCCGTAAGCCATGGTCTGCGACCAGTCGACGTCCTCCATGATCGACGTGCACTCCGGCGGGCCCAGGTAGCCCCACGCGCGCAGCCAGGAGTTGAGGTTGAACTGCCGGCCGAAGTTGGCAAAGCCGTGGTCGCTCATCACGATCAAGGTCGCCTGGCTGCCGTAGCGGTCCATAAGCTCGCCGACGACCTGATCGAGCCTGCTGTAGAGCCGCCGCACATGCTCGAAGTACTTTCTCGGCTAGGGCGCCGGACCGGATCGGATGTTTCTCGTCTGAGTCCCACCAGAAGATGTGCGACTGGAGGTCGCTGCTGGAGAAGTAAAAGAACAGGAGGCCGTCCTCGTAGTTGTCGACGGCGTAGTCCAAGAGCGCGAGCCGCTCATCGAGCACCATGCCGGCCTGCCGGGCGTACTCGTCGTCGTCGAAGACGCCGTTCTTCCGGGCGTTGTAGTCTTCCTGGAAGCCGATCGTCGCAAACGGCCCGAGTCGGCCCGCAGACGCCGCGCACGAACGACTCGGGCTCGGAGATCTTGAGTGCGGGTGCGGCCGGGTCCATGTTGATCGGCGACACGTAGAGCCGGAAGGTCGGCGCGACCTCCTGGAGATAGAACCGGCAAATCCCCCGCGCGTGCTGGCTCGGCACGAACCACGGGGTGGAGAGCGAAAAGTCGAGCGGTGTCCAGCGGCTCCACTGGCCGGCCTTCAGGACGATCTTGCGGCCTTGGATCTCGATGACCGCCGCGCCGGCCTCGCGGTCGCGATGGACGAGGAATTCGATCTCGATCGGCCGCGGCGATCTTGCGCAGGCCGTCCTCCGGCCCGACGATCGGGCCCTGGCCGTCTCGTCCTCGAACACCAGCCGCGACCGCTTGCCGCCCGCCTCGTCGTGAGCTCGGGCGGCCCGTCCTCGGCAAAGTGCTGGTAGGTGCCGTAGGTCGCCCAGCATGTCGGGCGTGCCCATGCCGCTGAGGCAGCGGTGGTGGCCGTGGTGCGACGGGCTGGCCGGGTAGTTGGACGGCAGGTCGTAGAAGGTCGAGGGAACGCCCGCCTTGTCGAGATAGTCCCAGAACGGGGTGCCCTGGCGCTTGAGCACGGTGCTTGGCGGCCGGTGATTGAACGGCCAGAAATCGAGCTGGAGCCTGTGGTCGCCGACTTCCCAGAATCCCTCGCCGGGAATCGTCTCCGCGGCCGAGAAGAACGGAGCGCACTGATCCTGGGGATGCCGGTGGATGAAGTCGAAGATCCCGTGATCGCCCGGCCCGGCGCCGTTGATGAAGTTGGCCCACGCGACGGGGCTCTGCGGCGGCGTGCTCGTGCCGAGGGTGCTGAAGCCGCCGCCGGCCTTGAGCTTTTCGAGGTTGGGCAGCAGCCCCTCGCTCATCATCCGCTCGCAGAGCCGCGGGTCCATGCCGTCGATTCCGATGATGATCACCTTCTTGCCGGCGGTCTGGGCGGCGCGCCGGCGGGCGCCGAGCCAGTAGTTGCCCACGCCCAGCCCCGCGGCGGCGACACCGGCCGCAGCCGCCGTGCCCACCAGTAACGTTCTTCGGCTCAACTTCGGGGTGGACGCGTCGGTCATGTCGCGACCTCCGCGAGGGCGGCTTCGCTGCTTGCGCCAGCCTTGGCGACTGCCGCTCCCCGACCCGAGAGCGCCTTGCCGTCCATGTAGTCGGGGACTGCCAGGCCGAAGAGGGAGAGCACGGTGGGGGCAACGTCGATCAGCCGCGGGTTCGGGTCGGCGATCGGCTGGTTGCAGAACAGGATGCCGGGCACGAGCGACGGGTCGACGCAGTGATCGCCGCTCCAGGCCTTGGTGTTGGCGTGGAACACCGAGTCGCGTCGTCTTGCCGATCGCCGCCTCCCACGAGACGCGGTAGCCGCGCCGGTAGCCGACGATGAGGTCGGGCGCGTTGTCCTTGTAGGGGCCGCGGTAGAACTGGCCGGCGATGTAGACCCGCTTGACGGCGCTCTCGCCGGTCGCCGGATCGACCAGGGCCTCGAGCCGGTCGGCGATCTCGCGGCGCAGCCGGTCGGCCTCGACTCGCCCGGCTCGACGATCCCCTGCTCGTACTTGTCCTTCAGGTTGATGTAAATGCCGGCCAGGCCGATGGCGAAGGCGCGGGTCTTCGACCAGTCGACGCCGGCCAGGTGCTCGAGCGCCGCGCCGGCTGTCGTCGAGCACCAGGTAGCCGTTCTCCTCGAGCCAGCGGTTCAGGTCGATCCCGGTGCGAAACGGGCCGAAGCCGTGGTCGGAGATGACCATGAGCAGCGTGTCGTCGCCCCGGCACTTCTCGATCGTCTTGCCGACGAGGTCGTCCATCCGCCGGTAGAGGTCGTCGATCACGTTGCGGCCGGCCAGGAGCGCCGGCTCGGGCCGGGCGGGGTGCCCTCGGTCGATGTCGCGCCAGAACGTGTGCTGGAGGCGGTCGGTGCCGTCGAACACGCAGGCGACGAGCCCACGCGGGACCTTGTCGAGTGCGTCGAAGAACATCGCCTCGCGCTCGTCGGTCCATGTCGAGGCACTGCTGGATGAAATGGTCGTCGCTGATGACGTCGCTCGTTCAAGGCCCAGGTGTCCTCGGCCAGGCCGAGCGTGGCAAACGGGCCCTGCCTCTTGGCCAGGTAGACGGAGTACACCGACGGGTAGCCGACCGGCATCACCGCACGCTCGGGGTCGATGTTGATCGGCGTGACGTACAGCCCGAATTCGGGCTCGGTGCCCAGGAGCAGGAACTTGCACACCCCGCTGACCGCCACACCGGGTGCGGCGCGGAAGCGCGACCGGCACCCAGTCGGTGTACACGTCTTTTCGCAGGTCGTACCGCACGCCGCCGATCTCGAGGACCGCGCGGTCCGGGCCCTTGATCGTTACCGTGAACGGCAGCCGGATCTCGCCCGACTCGGCGCAGAAGCGGGTTCTGCGGGCCGATCAGGTCGGCGCGGACCATGTTGCCATCGCGGGCGACGTGGTGGACCTCGCCGCCGATCTTCTCGCCGTCGTCGCGCTGCCGGGTCGTGTAGTACGAGAACATGCCCTGCGTGCCGCGCAGGTCGGGCACGCACATCGCCGACGAGCAGCACGCCCCGCAGCTTCTCGGGCGGGAACGTGATCGGCACGCGCTGCACGCAACTGAAGATCCCGTACTGGCCGAGGATGGCCCAGAACGGCTGGCTCTTGCGCAGCAGACGTATGTCGGCCTTGCCGAGTGGGATGCGGTACTTGCCCAGGCGGATCGACCGGCGCGGCGGCCGGATCTCGACCGAGCTGAGCTTGGCGCTGTAGGTGCGCAGGTCGGGCGTGAGGAAGTCGAAGATGTTGTGCTTGCCGGGATTGACCCCGGTCTGGAACGTGGACCAGGCGACCGGCGAAAGCGGCGGCACCGTCGTGCCCAGCGGCTTGAAGCAGCCCCGATCGCGGAGGGCGGCGAGGTGTGGAAGCTTGCCCTCCGCGAGCATCGTCTCGGTCAGGCCGTGGTCCATGCCGTCGAGGCCGAGGATGACCACGCGCTTGAACTTCGCCTTTCGCAGCGCCCGCCAACCGAAGAGAGTCCGCTTCAAGCAGCCGCACCGGCCAGGTGATGAACGTCAGCAGCGCCGACCCGATCGCGGCGAAGACGGCAAAGAATGAGCCGGCCAGGGCGAAGCCGGCTCCCGGCCCGATGTAGGCGTGGGCCTGGCCGGGCATCAGCAGCACCAGGACGACGGCCAGGAAGAACAGTCGCGACGCCGTGCGGACCGGGCTCATTTCTTGGCGGGCTCCTCGGTTTTCAGAGCGCCCTTGGTCTTCTCGGGCTCCTTGGGTTGCAGCTCTTCGACGGTCTTGCCCGGCTTCAGGTCCTTGCCGGCCAGACCGGGATAGTCCGGGCCGTAGCGGTAGGCTCGGAAGACCCCGCTGCCACCCGGTGGGCCGGCAAACGGCATGGGCGGCGGCCCGCCTCCCGGGCCGCCAGGTCCGCCCGGAGGCCCGCCGGGCCGCCCGGCCACTGCGAGCGAAATCCGCTCGCATCTGCTTGAGCTGCTTCTTCTGATCGGCTGTCAGCACCTTGTCGAGCTTGGCGTCGACCGTCTTCTGAAGATCCGCCAACTGCGTTTTCTGCTCGGGCGTCGGCTTCAGGACCACCTGCGTCGAGACCGCCATGATCTGGCCGGGCGCCGGCATCGCGCCGAAGTCCGCCGGGGCCCGGCATGCTTCGCTCGCGCAGCGTTTTCTTCTGCTCGTCGGTCGAGCAACTTGTCGAGCGTCGCGTCCGACAGTCTTCTCGAAGCGCATCGACCTCCTTCTTCTGCTCGTCCGAGAGGCCCAGCATGTCCTGCAGGAACGAGGGCAAGACCTGGCTCGGCCGTGGCGGACCACCGGGGCCGAAGCCGCCCGGGCCGAAGCCGCCTTTGACCGGATTCACGTACTTCCAGACGATCTTCCTTCTCGGGCGTCACCTCGAAGAGCGTGCCGTTGGGACCCGGAGCAGATCATCGTGTTGCCGTTGGGGAGCCGATGGGCGCCCGAGATGAAGAACGCGTAGAAGTCGGACTTCTTGGCGGCGATGTAGCTCCAGACCGGCTTCCTTGGGCCCGAACGGCTCTCCGGGCTCGATGCGCGTACCGTCCCTGCGATCGTCGACCGGCAGGACCAGCTCGTCGACCGACGAATAGCTGCCATCGGGCCGGTGCCCGCCGTTGTTGAAGACGAGCAGGTGCCCCTCGCCCGGGAACGCCGGGAGGGATCCACTGGGCGTTGTGCTGCGCGAAGAGCGTCTGGTCGGCCTTGGTGCCGGCGCGGTACACGCGCGGATTTCCCCAGCGATAGAGCAGGTCGCCGCCCTTGCCCGAGCGGCCGCCGGTGTGGCCGGCGGCCTCGGCCGTGGTGGTGCTGTGGTCGATGATCCAGATCTCGCTGAATTCGTGCACGCTGATCACGATCTGGTCGAGCGCGGCGTTGTAGTCGACGGAATTGACGTGGGTCCAGTCCGGGTTGACGCGCTGCGACCGCTGCGTGGGCGAGCCGACGTAGCCGATCGTCTTGAGCTTCTCGGCCTCGGCCTTCTTGACCGCGTCCTTGGCCGGGTCACGCGCGGAGCCGGCCGTCTTGGCGATCTTCGCGGGCGGGCGGGGCCCGGCCCAGGGCCGGGCACGGGCCACGGACCCATCGAGCTTTCGGCGAAATTGATGTCGACCAGTTCGGGATGCGAGGCCACATCGCCGTAATTGGCCTTGGTCGCGTCGTGGTCCTGCACGAGGTGGTCCCAGAGGTGCCATTCCCAGACGACCTCGCCGGTGGTCTTGCCGGTCGGCTTGACCTCGACGATCGAGTCTGGCAGCAGGTAGTTGCTCACCAGCTCTGGCTTGCGCCCGGCGGCGATGGCCTCGGTCGGCGGTCTTCTTGTCCCAGACGATCATGAGCACGTTGCCGTTGGGCATCTTGGCGGCGTCGTGGTGGGGATACTGCTTGTCGTTGTGGAACTGGAAATCCCAGACGAGGTCTCCGTCCCAACCGAACTCCTGAATCCGCCCGGCCGAGCCCGGCCCGCCGCCGAAGGCCCGTTCGCCGCCGGCAAGCACCGCGATGCGGAACAGATGGCCGTTCTCCAGCAGGTACGCGGCGTGCATCGAGTTGTGCTCGGATTCCCATGTCTTGACGACGCGTCCTTCCATGTCGATCAGGTACGTTGTCTTCTTGTTCATCGGGTTCAGGAGCGTGTAGCCGCGGAACGCCTTGGGGTCGTTGATCGACCAGGCCGAGCTTGACCTTCGGTTGCTCCGGCGGCGGGCCGTCTTTCTTGGTCGCTTTGGCGTTGGCGCCAGCCTGTTGTGCCCGGGCCTCGACCCCGGTCGCCAACAATCCCAAGGCCAGCAGGGTCATGGCCGCGGCAGTCGCGGCACCGGCTTGGTTGGCGAAACGCGTCGTTCGCTCAATCGGCAGCTCCATCGGGTCGACCCTCCGGCGGGCGTGTGAGTTCGTCCAACATACCTGACTGGAGCATCATTGTATCGTGCCAGCCACCTTGTTTCGTAAAGAATCTTCAACGGCAAGGCCGCGACGGTGCGCCGCACCCACTGAGTCGCGCGGAGATCACGTCCTCCGTTCACGTCTGCGCCACGAGCCGAAGCCGAGGCGGCGGCGGTGTCACTCGGTCAGCGTCAAGTGTCTCCGATGCGAGTTGACGGCCGGCAACAACACGAGGGCGTACGGCCGCGAGTGGGGCTTATTCACGACGCCTCCCGTGGCATCCGACTTCCGCGACATACGGTTGCAATAAGGTTGCGGGAACTCTCTCTGACCAGCATCTCGGCTTTGCGGCCACCGGCACGAGAGGTTCCATCGGTGCTGCGGCGGAGTCGAGCCGATGCCGAACCGAGACGTGGAGGGGCTTCCTCAGTATCCCGCGCCGCCCCCCGGCATTCCGCGGATGAAGCACCTTCCCACGGTCGAGGCGAGCATCAGCTACTGGGAAGCCGTGCGCAGGCACGCGATCCGTTTTCATGACCGTGGTCTTGAACGGACAGCGACCGCGCTGCGTCTCGCTTACGAAGCGGCCCGCGCCGAGCTAACGAAACAGAAGCCGCCGCCAAGCCCTCGGAGAGGCAAGAATTAGTGGCAGAAAATGGCAGGTTTCTCCGATGGTTTTCCTGCCAGAACGACATTCGATGGAGTGATGTAACATCGCACAGATTGAACGGTTACGAATCGTGGGCCGCGCCTGATCAGACTGCCGTCGGGCACGATACCTGCCATTTCGCCCGCCTCGCTTGGTCGCGCCGCTCCGGCCGCTCGTTTGCGAATCGGCGCCGCCACAGTCGGCGATTGATTGGAGACCGGCTCGTTTGCCGGCGCCTCCCATAGGTGCCATAGATGCCATAGATGCCACGCGCACGCGCGTTGAAATCGATGGCATCTATGGGCGCGAGAGGCGATGGGCCCCAGAATAACGTGCGCAGACGATACGCGCCGTCAAATCGCTAATACCGCGACAGTGCGCGTAATGCGACGTGGGCCCCCTAAGGGTTTAGCGGCAGGCTTCGTGCCGTTATCATCCGGCGGGTACGGAGGCCGCGCGATGAGATGACCTCGGGCTGGCTCAGCCTCTGCTCAGCGCTCCCAAGCGTCTGCTTCTCCTTTGCTTATAGTAGGGGAGCATTCCGATTCCGGCTGCAAGCGCCAGGGCCAAAGAGGAGGGCTCGGGAACCGATGACACGTTGTAGGCAACGTTATCGAATTCGAAGGCATACGACGAGCTTGTCGCCACAACCTTGTCGAAACTCTCCGCCGAATTGATATTCACATAGAATGTACCGAATTGGCCCTGATCGCCGTTGGGGTTGGACGTTACATCAGTCCCAGTGACCGATCCAATCAGCGTCGAGCCATTGTAGAAGCTCAGCGTGTTGTAGGCATCCACAGAGCCCCAGAGCAGGCCGAGATACTTCTCTTCACCCGGCAAAGTCAGAGTCACCGAACCGATGCCGGTCGTGAGGTACGTGGTCGCATCCGGTCCGTTATTGGGGTCACCGAACTGCGTACCGTTGCCGTTGGAGAGATAGGCGCGGCATACAGCCCCGACTCCGATCCCTGCACCGCTTGACCGTCGCCGGTGAAGGAAACGCTGATCCCGTTACTGACGCCACCTGCAGACCCCAGCGGCAGGTTGTCAAAATTCACGTAGCTTACTCCCGTCGGGGTACCGCCTACCGACGCACTGACAGTCAATCCCCCCGCTCGTGCGACGGGGTTCATTCCCCCAATGAAAACTGTGAGCGCGCCGACCGCCGCGCACATACGGAGAATCCTCTGAGCCATACTTGTGTCTCGCATCAGTTGTAGTCGAGCGCGTGCATTCGAATTAGCCCGCCCAACGCGCGTTGGGCCGGTGAATTTCCAGCTAATCGAACCAGGAATACCGCCAGAGCAGCATCGTCAGGACGATTGCATTGAGTACCGGCGCTCCAGCTCGCACTCTTACCACGGTATTACTAAACGCCGAACGAGCCCGACTGTGAAACGAATGAGTCAATATGTCGATTTCGTAATTCATTTGACGGATCCAATCCGCCAATTCCCCCAAGGTGTTTAAAAAGCCGCACTTCGACTTGATTGGGCGGAGCCCCGACCTATCATGTGGTCGGTCGGCCAGCTCGAGCCGGGGCACGCGCTCGTGCGCTGAGCGACCAACGTTGCGCGGCCGGCGAAGATAGTGGAACGTGGTGAGTAGATCGCTGAAGAGCAGCCAGAGGTCGAGAGAAACGACAGAGGCCGATTAGTTCCTGACCGGCCACTTCCGGCTCTGAACCTGGTAAGATCGCTTGAGCGCGCGGTATCGAGCGGATCCGGCAGGGGTGTTGCGCCAGCGACAAACACAAGGGCTCTCGAACCTATGAAACCAACCGCAATTCTATCCGCCGTCGCCCTGATCGGCTCCGCCGCGGTCGCCCAGACCAAGGCTCCGCTACCCTCTCTGCCGGCGCCCCAATCCGTACCCAAGCCAGCCGCCGACAATGGCCAGCCCTACGCACCCCAAGCAATTTTACCCGGCGGCATCGTCGTGCCGCTTTTCCCGCCCAACTCGCCCTACCTCAAGCCCGACAAGCTGCACGTGCCTGAGGTCTACAAGATGAGCCAGACCGTCCACGGCCGGATCAGCAGCATCGTATCCATCCACAATCCCTCGATCGAAGTTCACATGGTGGAGAAGGCCATCAACACCGGCACCGCAGTCATCGTCATTGCCGGAGGCGGCCACCGAACCTTGAACGTGGGCGGTGAGAGCGCCGACTTCGTCCCGTTCTTCTACAATTACGGCATCAACACCGTTATCCTGCGGAACCGGCTGCGTGCCGACGGCTATGTTGCCGAGGTCGACGCGGTTCACGACGCACAACAGGCCGTCCGCGTCGTCCGGGCCTACGCCAAGGAATTGGGCATCGATCCCAAAAGGATCGGCGTCATGGGCTTCTCTGCCGGCGCCGAGCTCGCCGCTCCAGCCGCCGTTCTCTACGAAGACTGGGACAAGAAAAACAACGATTCCTCCGATCCGTTTTCAGACATCTCGTCGCGTCCGGACTTCGCCGGGATCATCTACCCCGGCCCGACGCCGTTTGCGCGCAACCGCACTGCGCCGCCCATTCCCAGAGACGTTCCCCCCGCATTTATCGTCTGCGGCAGCGCCGGCGACCGGGTCCACACGATCTGGGCGCTCGAGTACTACCAGGCGATGCTCACGGCTGGCGTCCCCAATGTAGAAATGCATCTTTACGGCAACGGCCGCCACCCAGGCGATGCCCTGCCGGATGGGAGCCGCATGTCGGGTGGACTCACCGACCGCAATGGCATTCCCTATGGGACCTGGCAGTTTCGCTTCATCGACTGGGCCCGAGACCTGGGCTTCTTGCAGAAGCCTGGCATCGAAACCAAGGCCGCGAAGGACGTAACCAGCTACGTCGCCAACCCGCCGCGTTCGTTTGGACAGGGACGCGGCGGCGGTGTAAGCCGAGGCGGCCAGCCTCCCGCACGGGGAGCCCCCGCGGCACCGGCAGCGCCGGCCGCCAAGGCCCAATCTGCCGGACCCGGCGGCGAGTGATCAGTCACTCGGGAGGTCACGGCGCGCCGAGAGTCCTACTGTGGGGTGATGAAAAGGCGACGATCAGCAAGCCCAGCGCGCCGGTGCCCGTGTCACGTTTTTGTCGCGCGGCATTGGCAAGAATTCTCCCCCCCTGCGGTTGCTCCCCCCTTGCGAAGGGGGGAAATCAGGGGGGTGGTTCCCTGGGAGCACGGGGGTGGGCTGATGAAAACAGGGCGGAATACTGACATTCTCAGCATGCGCGTACTGGAGGAGTCTGTTGCGCTCTCGGACAGGAGCCCCCGCTCACAACTGAATGAGGAAACCAGGAAACCAGGAAAAGCCCGAAGACGCAATGGCCCACTTGAAGCCTCACCAAAAACTTCGTTTCCTTCGGGTGCTTCTGTTCCAGAATCGGACATGCAGCGTGCGCCGGCCAATCGTCCCGCTCCAAACGCACCTTAGACAGAAGGGCACCAAGGTAACGAAGGGTGAGATATCGGCCCGATGGAGCAGCGATGTGGAACCGCAGAATTCTCATCGTCGCCTTTCGCTCCGCGAAAGGATTCTTATCATATTAATGAAGTAAATGTTCTTTCGCTGAGCGAAAGACGACATTCCAGCCGCCTGCGGGTCTGGCCCCTGGGGGCGATCCGTGAAAGCGGCCGAGATGTTACCCCAGTTCGGGTTTGCTGGCCTCCTGCTTTCCTGGGTTCCTCATGCAACCCTTGACGAGTGAGGATTCTCCCAACAAAACGGGTGGGAAGCGCGAAAATGCTGGGGGCCGAGTCTTCATCAGTCCAGCACGGGGGGTGAGGGCGGAAGCCTCTGCGCCCGGCGGGAAATGCGCGCCGCCACCCCCCTGTGTCCCCAACCCACCCCCCTGATTTCCCCCCTTCGCAAGGGGGAGCAACCGCAAGGGGGGAAAAAACGCGCAGCATCGCCGAACGGCGCGAGAATTCCGGCAGGAACCACACCTGGCGCAGAGACCAGCCTCTGATCACCCCAGTCCTACTATACGACGCGCGCGGGAGGCTCATGGCCCACTTACCGCCGCGCAAGCTTGGCGAAGGTACTCTTCGAACTGCCACTCGCCGCTACTGCCGGTCTGGCGCGTGATCACCAGGTCCATGCTCGGCACAAACGCAATGATCTGGCCTCCCGAGCCGGGCTTGGATCGGGCGTCTGACGGAATTCCGCGACCGCTCCGGCCGCGCTCGCCAGTCAAGCGCGCCGGCAGCTCCCAACCGTGAGAGAAGTTCTCGGCGTTCATCTTGAAGCGCATTTCCAGCCCGTGCACGTCGTGGGTCGGCAAGGCAGTCTGCGCGACGAACCACTCCGGGATTACTTGCTTGTCATGCCAGCGGCCGTTCCTGACCATGCAATAAGCGATCCGCGCCAGGTCGCGCGCGGGCATGCCCATGTGCTGCGACGGATGACGGCCGTACTTTGGCCCGCCATCGTAGAATTGAAACCACCAGTGTTCGATTCCCAGCGGTTTGAATAACGCATCGATGGCGTACTGATCGTAAGGCTTGCCGATAACCGTCTCGCACACCAGCGCCGCATGTTCCAGCGCGTGTGTCGAGTAGCCACAGGCGGTCCCCGGATCGAACGCCAGCTTGGCGGTCCGCGCGTCGCCGCTGTGACCCAGGATGTAATCCCAGGTGCCATCGTTGGGCGCACCAGCGCTTCGGGACAAATTCCCGATGTGTGATTGAGCAGTTGCTTCACGGTGATCTTGGCCTTACGCGGATCGGAGAGTGGCTGCGCCCAGGGGATGAAATCAAAGGCGTGGTCGTCGAACATCATCTTGCGCGGCAGACGGCCCTGCCGGCTCTCTTCCGAGGCAATGGCCAGAACCGTGGCACAGATGGCTTTCGAGCATGAGGCAACCCTCGCCGTATTCGAGACGGAACTGTTGCGCCGCTCTTCTTCCAGCACGAGGTAACCGTGCCGAATGACCACCGCGGCAAATCCGCGTTCATCCGATTCGCGCAGCCATGCGCGAAGCTTCGTCAGCTTCGCCGGGTCCATCCCCGCGATCGTGCGGATCGAATCGGGGTCGTTGAGCTTGCGCCAGCCACCCTGGGATTCCGGGGGCGGAAAATACTCATTCCACGTGGAGGCGGGCTTTGATGATGACGACGTCAGTTCTTTCAACTTCGCGTAGACAACCGGATCGTCGCGCGCACCCTCGAAGTGGAACGGGTAACGCTGATTGACCTCGTTGGCCATGAACCCCCACGAGGCGCCGTGGGTGACACACAACTCCGCCGCGCGGGCGCCGGCATCATTCAGCTTGTCATCTTCGTTGCAGACGATCGGTTTTCCGTACTTCTTGAGTGCCGCAATGCGGGTGGGTATGTCGTCGAGCACCGTGTCGTTGAAGTGGATGAGCTGGAAGTCGGCGGCCTTGGCCACCTTGTCGGGAATGCGTCCGTCTCCCAGCCCGGCGGTGGAGACGAGCAAGCCCGGCGCTGCCTGCTGAGCCAGGCGAATCAGCTCGACCTGGCCAACGTCGGTGCGGAGCAAAGGGTGGTCGAAACCGCTGTGACCGAACTCGTTGGCGATTTCGAGCACGACGTTTTGAAAGCCGCACTTCCGGATCCAGCCCGCGGCATTCGTTACCGCGGCGCGCACGGCGTCTTCGTCCTTCAGGACCTGGTCTTGCCGCTGGTAGAAGCAGCCGAGGATGACGACAAGACCGAGCCGGTCGCACGCCTCGATGACGCGCCGCACGCGGGCGAGATACGGCTCGCGCAGCGACCCATCCGGAGCGAACGCCGAATTGAGGGCCCCTTCGTACCGAGGCCTGCCGCCCTGCAAGCAGATCGTGAATGCAGCAACGCCATGCGCGGCATAATCGGGCAGGTGCGACAGGAAGCGGCTCGTGTTTGCCTCTGGGTCGAAGTCCGGCTTGAGCCGATCCTCGAACACCGAGTTCACCATCCGCACATTCATGAGCAGGCCAAGGGCGCGCGTGCCGCGATAGGTTAGTTCGCCGTTGACGCACCACCTTTCCGCCTTGATCGAAACCATGGTGTGCGGTGTGAACGTCGCTGTGCCCTGGGGCTCCTGGCCGCCGCGTGCAACCGATTGCGCCGGGCAAAGCGCCACCGAACCGAGTCCCACCACAAGACTGCACAGGTAAGGGCGGAATGAATGCCCCACGGTGTGTGCGTGCTGTGGCATCAGCATCACCTTTTCGTGGTACGCGGGTCGGTCCAACCTGAGCAAGGCGCCAGCCCCTAGCGTAAGCTACAGAGTTGGGCCGATCGAGTAAGAACTGATGTCTGAGTTCGGCGCGCGTCTTGACTACAAATCTACGACTCCTTGTGCGTGGCGAGGGCTTGGCTCTCCCTCTTCGTTGCCTTTGCTTTACGCCGCGAGCGCCGGCGGAGCACGTAGGCGGCCCCGCCCCCGATGCCGGCCAGGCTCAAGAGGACCAGGCTGGAGGGCTCGGGCACCGACGAGGCCACGACGGGGGTGTAGGTGACGTCGATCTCCCCCGCGCTGGGCGTGCCGACGCCAAAGATGACGCTCAGCGTTGCTCCGCTGGGCATGCTGCCGTCACCGAGCGTGATCGTATTGCTCGCGCCGGTCACCGGGCTGAAGTAATTGAAGACCTCGATCGCGTTCGGCGCCGCACCGATGGACGATGTGACCGAGAAGACGAACCCCGACCAGACCTGGCCCGTGTCGTTGACAATCCCCGTCGTGAAGCTCGGATTGAAGCCGGTGTCGGAGTGCAGGGTGTAACCGCCCGCGGCGTCGACGTCGAAGCTGAATGAGAGCGGGGCTACGCTGGTGAAGTTCAGGTCCACATCGATCAGGCTGTTGATGCCGTAATTTACGTATTGGGTATCGATCTGGGTTGCTCCCGTACCTCCCGGCCCGCTGGGCTGGGTGACTGAGGTGACATCCTGGGCCCCGGCCATGGGGGCTAATCCGACCATTACGACCAAGGCCATCAGGCACCCGAAGTTTCGCTTCAAAATCGCTGTCTTCTCCCTGTTAATCTACGCCTCGAAGTCGGCCCCGGGCGGCGGCGCACGCCGATCGCGGCGGCTCGGTCCGAACGCCTCCACGGAGCGGTGGCGGTCAACGCGTCCCCTCCGGACCGTGGACAATCACGCCAGTTCGGCTCCCACAAGCCTGCGTCGATATGACGCGGGGGAGAATTATCAGCGCATGACGGAGTTTCCGCAACATTGTGGATTTTTTTCACCATTCCTGTAGCAATCTTAACGTAAGCGTACGGATTTGCGGGGGAAAAGTGCGCACCGCGCCGGCGCGGTCGCGGAGGCGACCTGCGCACAGGGTTCCGCTCTCAGGCACCTATCAGGTTACGGTGATCCTCATGAGTGATGTTTTCGCCAGTGAGTATGACGCAGATCGGCCCCTCTAAACGGCCTTGCGTGATTCCGGGAGGGCAAGGCTCCTGCCGAGCCGGATGTGAAAGCGGCTCGCCGGGAGGCTCGCCCTCCCAGGATTGCGAAACACGATTTAGCTCGTTCACACGGGCCTTGACGAAGGCCAGCGTGATCGCGCTCGACGGCTCGACCACCAACCCGTGCGTTTCGAACAGGTCTAAAAGCGCGGCACGGATGTCGGCCTCGGGGACCAGGGAAATCGCCACTCCCTCGTCCGCGATCGCCTGCTGCACCTGTGGGTGGGGCGTCTCCAGGATCAGCCCGTCAGCGATCGTGGTAGATCGGGCGTGGTCGAAACGGGCGTACTTGGGATAGTTGTACGGTTCGCAGCCGAACAACCGGACAGGGGCTGGGTGGTTCCGCAGGTAAGCCAGCAGGCCCATGAGTAAGCCGCCGCCGCCCACCGGAAAGACGAGCGAACGGCAAGTGGGCAGGTCTTGTATCAGCTCGGCAGCGATGGACTGGTAGCCGTCGGTCCAGAGCGGGTCCAAGTGGGGATGTACGAAATAGCCACCGCGTTCCCTGGCGAGGTCGGTGGCCACGCGCAGCAGGTCGCTACCACCGCCGGCAACCTTGACCAGTTCCACGCCCAAGGCTTGCAGCTTCTCGTCCTTGGCGCGGGCGATCGTTTGCGGGACCACGCCGGTCATGCTGAAGCCCAGCGCGCGAGCGCCAGTCGCCGCTCCCAGAGCTGTGTTTCCCATCGACGGCACGATCAGTTGGCGCATCGTCCCTTCGCGACGTAGATGGTCCAGCAAGTGCACCGCCCCGCGAATCTTGAAACAGCCCGACGGGGCAAGGAACTCGCACTTGGCGTACACGTCATGCCGCGGAAAGAGGTTGCTCAGACGAATCGTCGGCGTCGGGATAAAGGAAAGCATGATCGCTCGACCTCAATGGGCACCGATTCCGGCGCTCTCAGGTTGCCACCGGTCGCAATCCTTTCCTCAGTATCGTGGCGTTCCCGGATCGTCAAGGTGTGGCCGATCCGAAAGCGGACGGGATGCGATTTTGTGCCGTAACTTAATGTCGACAAAGCTCGCGCCCAACACACCTCCGCTCGCCGTTTGCCGGCGATTCGAGAATCTTGCGGATTTTGTCGATGTATTAGGTGCGATGGGTCTCACCGACCCGTCAACCCCGAAAACACATAATCGTATGCTTTTAACAAAATGCGTAGGTTTCAGCGCGAAAAACCCCCAAACGGGGATTCGTCACGTGCAGCCGGCCGGTTCAATATCGTCGCCTCCGCGTGCTCTTGCGTATCAAAAGCATGTCAACCCGTCCGCCAACCTGCCGCATGATGTGTTCTTCGTTTGTCGTCGCCCCCAGAAATGGCCCGACCTGTTCGGCGACCCCGACGCAGATTTTGACGTCGACGCCATGCACGACCGGATGTTCGGCGTCGAAGAGAACTGGGTTGTCCGGACCTACGTGCAACTTAAGAAGCGCTGCCGCAATGTCTTCCTAACGGACCGCTTTGTGCCCGGCAGGATTTGCGTCGTAAGCGCCTGGGAGCTGGCCCTCAAAAACCTGACATTCGGCTCGTTCGTGGTCGGCTGTCGCGCGGATGCCCCCATCCCGGAGATGTGCAACTTCGTCGTGGTCCAGAATGAGGCGAACGTTCGGAAAGGGACCGACGTTTTCATGCCGCATTGGCCCCAGCCCGGTCTGATCGGCGCCGGGTTGAGCGAGGTGATCGTATCGAAACCGTGACCTACAAGGGACGCGAGTACAACCTTGCCCACTGGTTCCGCACGACCGCGTTTGCCGAGGAGCTCGCCCGGCTTGGGGTGCGCTTCCAAATCAATGGAATCGCGAGCGAAGAGGCGGACGCCAAGGTGGCGTGGAACGACTACTCCGCTTGCGACCTCGCGCTGGCCGCCCGAAATCTCACCGAGGTTGACGCCCTCGCGAAGCCGGCCAGCAAGCTGGTCAACGCCTGGCAGGCCGGAGTGCCCGCTCTGCTGGGGCCAGAACCTGCCTTCAGAAGGCTGCGCCGTTCGGAACTGGATTATATCGAGGTCGTTTTGCCCGAGGACGTGATCGCGGCGGTCGCGAGGCTCAAGGATAATCCCAGCCTCTATCGCGCCATGATCAAGAACGGCTCCGAGCGAGCCAAGGATTTCAGCACCGAGCGGATAATCGGGCGATGGGTCGACGTACTTTCCGGGCCGATCGCTCGGGCGTACGATGCATGGCGCCAGGAACTGCCGGGCGTCCACCTTGTGCGGTTCGCCCTGCGGATACCCCGGCACAAAAAGGCCAAGCGGAACGCCCTGTACGACCGCGAGCACGGCCGCCGTATCCTCACGGACTGAAGGGGACGGTAGCGAGCGGGGCACGACATTGGCTGGTACGCAGCGTGACTCATTTCACGTGCGGCTCTGATTGGCTCGATAAGGCTGAATCGCTAGAATGTCGTGAATGCAGGGACTTGATCGCGAGTGTCGGCGCTTTGCGAGGTTTAATGAAATGACGATCGAACAAATCTACGACGAAGCCATCAAACCGCTGCCGCCATCTGAGCGGTTTCGGTTGGCCACGCTTATCTTGAACGAGATTCCGCCACAAAGCGTCGTGGACATCCGCGACGCGTGGAATGAACAAGACATGCGGGACGTCACAGCCTATTCCGCGCGAATGCTTGTGACGGAATACCCGGAGGAAGACGACCTTGTTGAAACCCGGTGATGTGGTGGTTGTCGATTTCCCCGGTGTGACCGGTATCAAGCGCAGGCCCGCGATCGTTCTATCGTCTGACGCGTACCATTCAACCCGGCCCGACGTAATCCTTGGCTTGATCACAAGTCAGTTCGCTGGCTCAGTCGGTCCGACCGACCACGCACTCGTCGACTGGGCCGTCGCCGGCTTGCGGCTTCCTTCGCTGTTTCGCAGCTTCCTTGTGACCTTGCCTGGAACGGCGGTCTACCAGGTCGCGGGCCATCTCTCGGATCCAGACTGGTTGGCTGTCCGGGCGAAACTCGGGACCGCGTGGCGCTTTGAACAAAGTCGTAAACATCACGGGAACGCGGTGCTCAGGTCGGCTCATGCGAGCGATAATCCAGCCAGCTCCGACCCTCCCCGCGCAACCGAAGGTCTGGGCGGTCCAAAAGCCGACGGTGTGGTGCACCGAGTCGTCGCCGCGCCGATCGGGCTTCTGGGCGCAGCCGCCCCGTGGTCCTCTCCAACTCGGTTCATCACGGATATCCAAACCGAGGTCAGGAAGTGGCATGTGCAGATCCTCGACCAAGTGGACCAGTAACCGGAGCGCGGAGCGCCGCTCCTCGACGGACTTGCCGCTATCCTTCACCGCCCGTCCGTGAGGTACGACGATGAGAAGATTATGAAGTTCACATCTAGTGCGTCATTTGCGTCATTTGCGTCATGCTCGGTGTAACGCATTACGCGCTAAGCAGCTATGAATTCCAGCTCGGCGCCGACTCGGGGCTCGTTGCGTCATTTGTGTCATTTTGCGTCATCGACAGCGTGGTGATCTTGCGGATTACACCGATTTCGCGCGGTCGGCGGCAGTTTCGAGGCTGACTGAAGCGAATTCTCGTCTTCGTCCCGCGACCTCGCGATCGTGATGAATCGCGTGGTCATCGAGCGTGATGCCTTGCAGTAGCTTCCCGCGGCGCGCAGTTGCGGGGCAAGGCGCCGCAGCATGACCGAGAGCGATGCAAGACATCCACTTTCCTGGCGCTTTTGCTGCACGCACCCATACAGCGAGGCGGCGCAGAAGACCGGCGTCTGACTTCCCCCGTATTCTCCATTCTCCCACCAATAAGTGGATGTCTGCCTTCGATGCGGCCCAGAGGCGACGATTCCCAAGCCAAGACCGTGTCCACCGATCCCACCAAAACCAGCCCGCCCTCAAGACCCCATCGTCATCGGCGCCCCGCTCTTGCTCAGGATAATCACTGCGTTCGCGCCGCCGTCCAGCGGATCCCCCATCGCGTCCAGCAGACCGGCCGCGTTGACCGTCAGCTTCAGCGGCGAGCTGAATACCACCGCCTTTCGCGTCGTCAGCGTCACCCGATCCGTCGCCGGGTTGTAGCTCGCCGACTTGAGCGCAACCGGCTTGCTCTTCTGCTTCTTCGACCTCGGCAGCGTGAAGAGGCCATAGTTGAGGATGTTCTGCGCGTCGGCGGCATCGAGCGCTTCCGTGAACTGGAGCACGATCGCCTCGGCCGTCGCGTGCTTGCCCGTCTTGACCTTCTCGAACGAGACCGACTCGACCGCTGTGAGCCCGCTGCTGCCGGAATCATCCATCGAACCGTCGCCGCCGGAGCCGCCCATCGAATCGCCACCGCCGTCCATCATATCGGGTGGCGAGACTTGCACCGTCTGGCCGGGCGGCGTAAACGTGATTTCGCGAACCATCATGTTCTGGCTGTCGGCAATCAAGAGTTGCCCGCTCGGCGTCATCGCCAGGCCGTCGGGCTGATTTAGCGTGGCCTGCGCGGCCGGCCCGCCATCGCCGCCATAGGCGGCCACGCCAGTTCCGGCAAGCGTGGTCATCTGGCCCGACGCCAGGTCGACCGCGCGAATCACATTGTTGCCGGTATCGGAAATGAACAGGTCGGTATTGTTGGTCGCGACGCCGCTGGGCCCATTGAGTGCAAATCCGAGAGCCGGCCCGGATCCCACCGGCGAGGTGTTAGTGCCGCCGCCGGCAATCGTCGTGATGGTCCCGTCCGCGATCTGGCCGTCGGGCCCCGGCGTTACCTCACGGACGACGTTAAGCCGCCATTGCCTGCATACGTCGTCATCGTATCGGACGCCACGTTCACCGCGTCAACCACGTTGACCATGTTATCCGCGACGTAAACCGTCCCGTTGTAGACCGCGAGCCCGGCGGGATCGCCCAGCGCGACGCCGGTCGCCGGGCCTGTGTACGGGTACGACGACTCAGAGCCGTCCCCGGCGAAAACGGTGACCGCACTACCTTGACCCTCCACGACGTCTTGGTCGAACACGCCGTACGTCGAGACGAAGATATTGCCGCCCGAGCCCGAGGCAACGAAAGACGTCGGGTCGCCAAACTCATCTAGTGCTATCGGGGTGTTGATCATCGCCGGTCCAGGCTCAGTCACGCTGCCTGCGTACGAGCCAGAGCCGCTGTACTCGGCCGTCACGACGTTCTGCCCCAGCGGTAAGTTTGACGTCTACGACGCCACCACCTTTTGCTCCTTCGCATCCCAACCGTACACCTTCCGGTCCCGGAAAGATCTGACCCCGAGCGTGATGGCGATGTTGGTCCGGAGTCCCAGGCTAACGGGGCAATACAGTTGGGTGCTGGAATCGCGCATGGCCTGAACCAGGTTCGCCCGGTGCTTGGCCTGGTCGCCGCGCTCGCCTTTAAGGACCACGCGCTCGCGGCTCCGCCCGGTGCGCTGCGGCTCGATGACGGCCTCCATCGGCTCTTCCGGATCGTCGCCCCGAATGTGAATGGTGGCGTCGTGGCCGGCGATCATCCAGGGCATGGGCGTGTTATTATCGAGGCAGCTCATGAGCAATATCGTTGGGCCGCCGGGGTAATCGATTGTGGTGGTGTACATGTCAGGCACTTCTCGATCATCGGAACCGCCGCCCCGGCGCTCGGGAATCGTGTGGTCACGGCCGAAGACCCAGACTCCACCAGCCGCGACCACCCGCTCCGGGTAGTCGAGTCCCGCGGCCTTGACGAGCTGCGTGAGAGTGTGAAAGAGCAGGTCGGTGGCCGCGCCGCCGGAGTAGTCCCAGTAACAGCGGAACTGGAAGAACCGTCTGGGGTCCCAATCTCTCTTGGGGGCAAGCTGCTGGTCGGCGCAGGTGAATTCATGGCCGAGCCATCTGTCCCAATCGAGCTTGGCCGCTCTGGGATCCTTGATGGGTTCCCACTCGCCATAATCGCGCCAGGGCCCGGCGCTGTTGTTCCGGTTGTAACTCGCCGTGATCATCACCACCTTGCCGATGCCGTTTTTCTTGATGTACTCGTGGATTTTGTCGAGGAGCTCGAAGCTGGTGGCCTGGACCCCCACTTGAACGCGGATCTTGTCCTTGTGCTCCTGTTCCACTTTCGCGAGCTCCAGCGCCTGCTCGATGGTGTGGCACATCGGCTTTTCGAGGTAGACGTGCTTGCCCGCCTTGATGGCGTCGATGGCGAGGCGCGCGTGCCAGTGGTCGGGAGTCGCGATCAGGACGGCATCGACCTTGGGATTGCCCAGGACTTCCTCATGCTTTTGCGTCGGGCTGGCCTGCGGACCGACGAACTTGGCGAACTTCTCCGCCCGCTCGGCGTAAACGTCGCAGGTCTGGATGACGTCGAGGTTGAGCTGGCTCATCTGCCGCTTCAATCCACGTAGGTGACCGCTGCCCATGACGCCCAATCCGATGACCGCGAAATTGATGCGGTCATTGGCGCCCAGCACGCGGGCATAGGCCCGAGGCCCCAGAGCGACACTACCTGCCGTTGCCGCAGACGCCTTGAGGAAATCACGTCGAGATCCACTGGCAAGACCGGTCATGGAGCACCTCTTTCATGAAGATTGATCCGGCAGGTCGTAATCTCGCGGCACATCATCGGGGGTCATGGGCTCGGGCCCAACGGTCACGCGGAAGAGCGTCTCAGCCCGGAGGTTGCGCCCCTTGACGAAATACTGCTGATTACCCTACCCCTCGCGCGGCGCGAGATGGATGGAGTCGATGGTTTCGGCCATGATAAATCCCCTACGACATGATAATCCTCGGGCGAGGTTCGGGGGTAGGTATCAGGACGCCGTGTCGCAATGCGCGGACGATGACTGGCCTCCGCCGGCGACTGGAAAAGGGAGACGGAGCAAGCCGCTAAGAACGGCGTGCCGACTTTTCTCGACGCGGACCGCCGCGTCGAGCGTCACGACGAGGGGTGGGTCATCGTCACCCCGTCATCCGGTTGATTATTTGAGATTGAGAGATGCGCGTGTTTGAGTGACGAGCCGCCGGTCTTCGATCCCCGCAGCGCGCGGTTGCGGGGCCAGGCGCCGCAGCATGACCGAGAGCGCCCGTGGTGACTTCGGCCAGCCGGTGGCCGCGGAGGCGTGGTTCGGTTTGAATTGGGCCAGAATCGTGAGAAGCTCGGTGGCGGGTGTTCGGGGGACACCATAGCGGGATGCGGTCGGAGGACGCGCCGAACAGGGACACGGGGCAGGAAGGCAAGGGCGAGATATGCTAACGGACGCCATTTCCAATTCTTCTCCATCGCCCGCAACAACTCCCGCGCCTCATGGCTCACGGGCAGCCGCGTATCGGCTCCCGCCGTCAACGCCTCGACATGGCTTCCGGTCTTCGATTCCGCCAGCTCGTGTGCGGCGATCGCCTCCATGCGGGGCTTAAGCTGCATCTTGCGCCAGATCCTGGCGACCTGCTCGCCGTAGTCCTTGGTCAGCAGCTCCATATTGAATATGCCGCTGTCGAGCGTCAGTTGCCCATTATCAACGTGCCGCATATTTGATAGATTATCATACTACTAAGGGTTATGGAATCGGGTCTTTAGCCCACAGCTCCACGGCCCGCGGCAGGTCGGCGGCTTTGGTGGGTTGCCCGACCCGGACTCTGGCCCCGCCTCTGGTGCTCTTGCGGGCTGATCCATCTCATCCCAGACACGCGGTCATTTCGTGTGGGGCTGCGCCGGGGCGGCGGGGGTCGCGTCAAACTGGATCATGGCCTTCGCTTCCTTGTAGGCCAGCCACATGATCAGGTCGTCCGTGCGTCGGCACCGCCGAGAAGCGGTTTCTGCTCGTCGACGGGCAGCGGTTTCATCTTCGCGGCCGCCTCGGTCGCGAGCTTGCGGGCAAGGTCGGTCTTGCCCTGTCGAAACAGGCCCATCGCGCGGTAGAACGCTGAAGTGCTTGATACAGTGTTATTTTTACCTGGATCATTCATCGCCGCGGTCAAAGCGGCGTCGGCTTCCGCGAAGTGTCCGCTCCGGTATTCTGCCATGCCGAGGGCCATCTCGAAATAAACCAGCCACTGGGAACCCTTTCCATGTTCCACCGCGCGACGGGCGAGAACCAGCGCGGCTTCGCACCGCTTGGGGTCGGCCTGGCGCAGGCTGCAACACTTCGCCGCCTTGTCGGCGAGCGCGGGATCTTCCGTATCTTTCGCGAGCGAAAGAAGTTTCTCACAAGTGGAGGAAAGCTCCTTGTCCTGCCCAAACCACGCCTGGAGGGCAGCTACCCTCAAATAGTCGTAGGACAGGCCATCGCGGAGATCGATGACAGAGGGGTTGTCGTCGACCAGCTTCTGCCGGATCGCCACCGCCTTGCGGTACTCGGCCTCCGCCTCCGCCGGCTTGCCCGTCTCCGACAGCAGGATGCCGAGGTTGAAGTGGCTGTCCGCCAGGCCGCTGCGGAAGTCGGTGACGGCGGGGTTGTCGTCGGCCAGCTTCTGCTGGATCGCCAGCGCCTTGCGGAACTCGGCCTCCGCCTCCGCCGGCTTGCCCGTGTTCGACAGCAGGTCGCCGAGCCTGTAGTGGCTCGGCCGCCAGGCTGCTGCGGAACCGAGTGACGGCGGGGTTGTCGTCGGCCAGCTTCTGCCAGATTGCCAGCGCCTTGCGGTACTCGGCCTCCGCCTCGACTGGCTTGCCCATGCCCGACAACACGAGGCCGAGGTCGAAGTGGTCTCGCGCCAGGCTGCTGCGGAATTCGGTGACGGCGGGGTTGTCGTCGGCCAGCTTCTGCTAGAGCGCCAGCGCCTTGCGGAACTCGGCCTCCGCCTCCGCCGGCTTGCCCGTGTTCCACAGCAGACAGCCGAGGTTGTTGTGGCTCGCGCGCCAGGCTGCTGCGGAACCGGTGACGGCGGGGTTGTCGTCGGCCAGCTTCTGCTGGAGCGCCAGCCCCTTGCGGTACTCGGCCTCCGCCTCCGCTGGCTTGCCCGTCGTCTCACAGCAGCAAGCCGAGGTCTGTTGTGGCTCCCGCCAGGCTGCTGCGGAATTCGGTGACGGCGGGGTTGTCGTCGGCCAGCTTCTGCGCAGATCGCCAGCGCCTTGCGGTACTCGGCCTCCGCCTCCGCCGGCTTGCCCGTGTCTCGCCAGCAGGACGCCGATGCGATTGATCGTGTCCGCCAGGTCGTGGCGGGCGTCGTTCGAGGCTTCGGGAGCGGCGGCCAGCGCCTCCTGGTCGGCCCGCGCCAGCCGGTAGGCCGCCAGGGCGTCGGCGGACTTGCCCGTGGCCCTCAGGAGCCCACCCATTTGCGACCGGCAGGCCGCCAGCGCGGCCCGCGCCGACGGATCGGCACCCGCCGGGCCGGCCAGCAGCGACTCCGACCGCCGGTAGGACGCCAGAGCCTCGTCCGTCTTGCCGGTCGCTTCGAGCAGCCCTGCGACCGCGATCAGGCTGCGCCCGACGTCGACCTTGGCCAGGGCGCCGGCCGCCGGCTCGGCCGCCAGCGCCTCGCGCGCCGCCAGCACCGCACGATGCGCCGCCAGGGCGTCCTCGTTGCGGCCGACCTTGCCCGTCAGGTCGGCCAGCTCGAAGTTGGACTGCGCCAGGGCCCGCCGCGAGGCGATGTCGGTCTCCTTGCCGAGCAGGGCGCCGAGCTTGCCGTAGAAGTCCGAGGCCGATTTCAAGAGCCGGTCGCGCAGCTCCTTGAATTTCTCCTCCTTGAGCAGGAAGTCCTCACTCACGCCGGTGTGAAACGTCTTGATGGCCTCGACGGCGAGGTTGTAGCGGGCCTCGATCTTGGCGTTGGCGGCCGTGAGGGCGGTGTTCTTGTCCGCGAGGGCGAGATTGGCCCGGGCCTGCACGGCGAGCACCGCCGACAGACCGACCACCCCCGCCAGCACGGCCGCCGCCGCGCCGGTCACCCCGGTGCGGTGCCGCGTCAGCCAGCGCAACAGTTTCCGCGTCCAGGGCTCGGCCCAGGCCGAGACCGGCTCGTCGGCCATCCACCGCTCCACGTCGTCGGCCAGGGCCCGGCACGAGGGGTAACGGTCCCCCGGCTGGTTCGCCATCGCCTTCAGGCAGACGGCTTCCAGGGCCGCGTCCAGCGACGGTTCGAGCTGCCGGGGCGGGACGAAGTCACCCCGCTGCACCTTGCGGAGGATCTCGCCGACATCCTCGCCCTCGAACGGCGGCTTGCCGGTCAGAAGGCAGTACAGGGTGGCGCCCAGCGAGTAGACGTCGGAGCGAGGGCCCAGCCGATCGAGATCGCCACAGGCCTGCTCGGGGCTCATGTAGGCCGGCGTGCCCAGGGCACTGCCGGGCATGGTCTCCGATGACCCGCTCGACGACGGAGCGATGGTCTGCTCGCCAACCGACGGATCGGCCCGGCCCACGGCCTTGGCCAGCCCCCAGTCGACCACCAGCGTCTCGCCGTGCTTGCCGAGGATGATGTTGGCCGGCTTGATGTCGCGATGGATCACGCCGCGGGAGTGGGCGTAATCGATGGCGTTGCAGACGTCGAGGAAGCGGCGGAGGAGCTTGCGGAGCTCAAAGGATCGACGGCCGGGGTCGTTCTTCAGGGAAATGTCGGCGTGGAACTGCTCGATCGCCTCCTTGAGGCTGTCGCCCTTGATGAACCGCATGGCGTAGTACGGGCGGCCGCTGCCGTAGGTGCCCAGACCGTAGACCGGCACGATGCCGGGGTGCTCGAGCCCGCCGGTCACCTCGGCCTCCAGCACGAACCGCTGGCGGCTCACCGGGTCGTCGGCGTGCTTCTCGAGGATCTGCTTGAGCGCCACCTCGCGGTGCAGCTCGCACGTCGAGCGCCACGAACACCTCGCCCAGCCCGCCCCGCGCGTGAGGCCGGAGCAAGCGGAACCGCTGGCCATCGCCGGTCGACCCGCCGACCGCCAAAGTGCCGGTGCGGTCGGGGTCGTGATCATCGTCGGCCTCGGTGGCGTGGCCGTTCTTGGTCCGCGCGACCCGGGCGAGCGTGGCCTCGATCTCGGGCTCGCCCAGCTCGGCCAGGCCGGCGCGGGTGGATCGGTTGGCGGGGATGGCGGCCAGGCTCTTCTCCACGTCGCCACCGTGCGTTTCCAGTGGACCCCGGCGAGCGCCTCGAGGACGGCCCGCTTCGGCGCCGGTCAGGTCGCCGCGGGCTTCGAGGTGATCGGCCAGGCTCTTGGACTTGTCGCGGGTCCAGGCCTGAAAGGCGAGCGACGAGCTGGCCCTGGTCGATCAGGCCGTTCTGAAGCGCGAGCAATCCGAACAGGAGATGTCGGTCAGCGGCGGCGGTCATGACATGTCTCCGATCGTCGGTGGTCGATCCGGCGAAAGCCCCGGCATCGGGGGCCGGCCCGGGAGTTGAGTCGCCTCGGCTGGATTATCGCAAGTCCGCCACGCATTTGCATCCGTACGTGAGCGCGTTGTCGGACGGCTATTCAACTCCGCTCGCGGCAGGCCCCTCGACTTCGCTCGGGGCAGGCCGTCGGAGCCACCCCGGATTGCTGCTGCTGCCCCTGTTGCTGGCAGTAGCCGACTTGGGGGCTGAGCTTGATGCGCTCGCGCCGCGACTGCGATTGGATCCACGAAGCCGGCGACCACGGCGATTGGATGGCCGACCAGTCGCTCCAGTCGGTCGGCACGCGATCGATGGGCTCGACCGTTCAATTCCCGTCCGAGAACGACGATGCCGGGTCCCTTGAACCGGCACCACCTCGGCCACGGAGGAACAAGCCGAAGAGAAATGGCAAGGCTGCTGCCGCGATTGATGCGACGGCAAGCTGAATAACCTCGGCGGCCGACGGAGGGCCAAGGACTCCCAGGTGGACCCCGGTGACGGCCACAACCACCATCAGTTGCCCGATCGTGAACCGCACGCGGGGCAAGCGGCTGACATCACGCTTTCCCTCTGAATTCGCCGCCAATCAATTCATCGATGTCCCATTGGGCCTGCGGGAAACACAGCCGAGCGCTCGCCCCTCAGAGAAACCGTCAACTCTCGCCACTAGTCGAACCTTCACCCGCCCGGTTTGACGTGAGTCCAGAATCGATGGACCAAGGATACGAGAAATCGAAGCCTGTCCACAAGCTTCGCGCACACACGCTGGAGCTAGTCATCTGGCAGAACGACGGGAAAGCACTGTCGTCCCGTGGCGCATCGCAGGAGGCAACTAATGAAACAACGTAATGGTCTCGCGCATTCGTGCCCGACCTGCGGCCGGCTCCGTGAGGATCACTGGCCGCCTGGTGCTCACGACTGCCCGGTCCCGAAGTCCGTCATCGAGCGGCTCAGGGAATTCCGGGCCGAGCACGGCAGGCGCTGGAAGTCGATCCTCTGCGAATTCTGGTTTCAGGGCCGCGATGCGGACGACCACGAACTTCGCTTGGCCCGCAACATGATCGGCCCGGCCGCTCTCTACAAGATCACGCGCGGGGGTTGCCAGACACCCTCCCTTCGGCCGTCTGCGCGTGCAGGCATCTCAGGCGCACCTACCGATCCTTTAGCCATCCAACGTTTGACAATGACTGTACGCCGTAATTCACCCAACCTTTAGCCAGTCAATGAAATGCCGGTGTCTTGATCCCCAGGGGGACGCGGCGAATCCCTGGGTGTCTGGAATCCGAGGCCGGCACTCACGGGCGCTCTTCGCCGAGCGGTATGGCCCACGGAACCACAAAGGCATAAAACATCACAATCAGCCCGACCAGGCACGCGAGCGCCACGCTGTGCTTGAACACGACCTTGAAGATCGCCGCCTCGCGGCCGACTTGCTCGGTTGCGGCACTCGAGACGACGATCGATTGTGCATCGATCATCTTCCCCATCACACCCCCACTCGAGTTGGCTGAGGCCATCAAGATCGGGCTGATCCCCAGCCGCTCGGCCGTGACCTTTTGCAGGTTGCCAAAAAGCACGTTTGAGCCCGCATCGGTGCCCGTCAGCGCTACCCCTAGCCAGCCGAGCAGCGTGCCGAAGAAGGGGAACAACAACCCCGTCCGCGTCATGGTCAAGCCGAGGACCGTGTCCATGCCCGAGTAGCGAGTCACATACGCCAGGCTGACCATCAGACTGATCGCCGTCAGCGACGGAACCAACTGCACGACCGTGCGGCCAAACGTCCGCACGATCGCCGCCGGGCTCATGCCCAGCGAAAGAGCGGCTAGCATCCCCCCCAGGAGGACGGCAGTACCTGGCAGCGCCAGGAAGTTCAAATCAGCAGTTGCCTCCTCCGGCGCGGGCTCCGGGACGATCGGCGGCATCCGGATGACCGCGCGATCCAGATAGGGCATTGGTTGCTTCAGGACGGCCAAGGTGAGACGGTCTTTGATCGCTGACAAGCTCCACACGAAGATGAACACCGACGCGAGCAGGAACGGAGACCATCCCTTGAGAATGACGGCGACCGACTGGTGCGGGGGTATGTCCAGAGGCGAGGTGGCCGCGAGGGTTGGCGCTGGTTGTGAGGCGGGGTTGGCATGGTTGCTCAAGGTTGTCTTCGGCTGCCACATCCTCAGAAACGCGACCATGGCCAAGAGCGACACCAGCGCGGCGATGATGTCGACCAATCCCGCTTCCTGGTAGTTCGACCAGTAGAATTGCACCGTTGCAAACGTGAGGCCGCTGACAGCAAGGGCTGGCCAGACCTCGAACGTCTGGCGCCAGCCGACCATACTGCGAACCAACCAGAGAGGCAGAATCGCGGAAAGGAGGGGTAGGATCCGTCCGGTCATGGCGCTCAAGGCTGGTTCGGGAAGCGCCGTGACGGTTGCCAGCGCCCGGATCGGGTTGCCGACCGCCCCCCAGGCGACCGGCGCCGTGTTGGCGATCAGGCAAAGCGTTGCCGCCTGGAAGGGCTCGAAACCAAGCCCGATCAGAAACGAGCCGGCGATGGCGACCGGCGCTCCGCCACCGCCGGTTCCCTCGAGGAACGCCCCGAAGCAAAAGGCAATCAGGATCAGTTGGAGCCGCCGGTCGGATGAGAGCCGCGCGATCGATTGCTTCATGACCTGGAACTGGCCCGTCTCGACCGCGACGTGATACAGGAAGATCGACGCGACGATGATCCAGGCAATGCGCAGGAGTCCAAACACGACACCCAAGGCGCCGGCGCTCCCGACCAGCACCGGCGGCATCCGCCAAACGGCCAGCGCCAGAGCGATCGAAACCAGCAGCCCGGTCAAGGCGGCGACCCACACTCGCGTCTTCAAGACAACCAGCGAGAAGAAGAGCGAGACCACCGGCAGTGCAGCGACCAGCGACGACAAGGGCCAGGCATGGAGCGGGTCGTAGTTCTGCGGCCAGGACATGGCGCGGAAAGCTCCAGACTCGAGCTCTACCTCAGGGCCGGATCACCGTGCCATCGCGGCTGCGGGTCGTGCCCCAACGGTGGTCAAAAGTGGGGACATCGGGGACGGGGTGCCGGGCCGCAAGCTTGAGGTCGATGTCGATTCCCAATCCCGGAGCTTCGTGCGCATACATGTAACCATCCTTCGTTTCCGGACAGCCGGGGAACACCGCACGCGTCTCGGGCGGAAAGACGGAGCCTTCGTGAATCCCGAAGTTGTGGCTGGCCAGCTCGAGCGCCAACCCGGCGGCGTGGCCGACGGGAGAGCAGTCGCTGGGACCATGCCAGGCGGTCTTCACGCCGAAGAACTCGCACAGCGCGGCTACCTTGCCGCGCCATGCTCAGACCACCGATCTGCGAGATGTGGATGCGGATGAAGTCAATCAGCCGCTCGGCGATCAAGGGCACATACTCGTGCTGGGTGTTGAACAGCTCGCCCATCGCAATCGGCACGCTCGATTGCTGGCGGATCCACCGGAAGTGGTCTTTTTCCTCGGGCGGCAGCGGGTCCTCCAGGAAGAAGAGGTGGTATTTCTCCAGCTCCTTGCACAGCGCGACGGCCTGGCTGGGGGAGATCCGCTCGTGCACATCGTGCAGTAGCTCGAACGTCGTCGCCTAGCGCCACGCGGAGGTGCTCGAAGAGCTTGGGCAGGGTGCGCAGGTAAGGCCCGGGCTCCCAGATGTCCTTGGGGTTGGTTGGCCCGATGGGTTCGGCCGAAGCGGGCTCCCTGCGCATCGCGGCACCATAAGTTGCCAGGCCGGGGATGGCGACCTGCACGCGGATATGGCGATAACCCTTGGCCATGGCCTCGCGGGCGTTATCTTCAACCTCCTTGAAGTCGCGCCCTTGAACATGCGCGTAGAGAGCAGCGCCGGAGCGGCATTTTCCACCCAGCAATTGATAAACGGGCATGTTGGCCCGCTTACCCTTGATGTCCCACAGTGCGATGTCCACGCCGCTCATCGCGTTGAACAGCACCGGGCCGTTCCGCCAGTACGAGCTGACGTAGGAAGACTGCCAGATATCCTCGGTCTGGTCGACGTCACGGCCGACCAGGAAGGGCTTCAGGTACTTGTCGACGGCGGTCTGGACCACGGAGGCCCGCTGGGTGAACGTGGCACAGCCGAGCCCGTAGAGGCCCGGCTCGCTAGTCGAGACCTTGACGATGACCAGGCGGGTTCGATTTGGTGCCGTGAGGATCGTCGTGATGTCGGTGATCTTGAGCGGAGGCAGGCCGCGCAGCGATTCCGGCTTTGGTTCTTCCGCCTGGGCCAGCGGAGCGTACCCCGCGGCGAGAATGGCACAGCCGGCCGCGGCACCGGCGGACAGCCGACCCAACACGTCACGTCGGTCCATGACCGATCTCCTTTCACATAAGTCGCCGCAACCGGATCAACCGCGGCCTCTCATTCTCGGCGATTGTTGTTCCGTGATCAATCGGCCCGTCGTCTTGTACCCACAGCCCCCGGACCGGGGGAGGACGACCCAATTTCTTTCTTCCGGCCCGTTCCATAGTGGCGCAGTCGGGGACAATCCCATCGTTTCTCGCCATGGCGGGGCTGTTCGTTCCCGAGCGCGTCGTGTTATCTTTTGGTTTCCTCGATCACTGTTTCGCCCTAAACGCCGACGCACGAACCGCCGGTTGCGATCGTTGCGAAGAATGGATCGAACCGTGGAGAGTCAGGCGATGAACAAGGATCATCCCTCGGATCCAGAGACTTATGTAGACAGCTCCGCCGGGACTGTCGCGAATTCCCCAGCCCTGACTCAGGCGGACGATACCAGCGCCAGCGAGGCGCCATCCGGTTGCGCCAAGACCGATGGCGGCGAGTCCGCTGGCACGAGCGGACTTGAACAAACTCTTGCCGGTGACTCGATCGGATTGCTGGGCGATCGGACTCTTGCTGAACCGACGCTCCCGGATAATCGGGGTCCAGGCCAGTGGACCTCGAGCGGCGAGGAGACGACGCGGGGGGATGATGTCAGCAAGGGCGGAGGCGACCCCACCTTGGCGCCCCTGGCCGCCGACGGCCGATCGTCGCGATCGCGGAGGCCGATGCCCACCATACCCGACTACGAGATTCTGGACGAACTGGGCCGCGGCGGCATGGGAGTCGTCTACCTGGCCCGTCAGGTCCGCCTGAATCGTCTCTGCGCCTCGAAGATGATCCTGGCCGGCGACCACGCCAGTCAAGCGACGGCACTGCGCTTCCAGACCGAGGCCGAGACGATCGCCAGGCTCCGGCACGCCAACATCGCCCAGATCTATCACATCGGCGACTGTGACGGTCTGGTCTTCTTCGAGATGGAGTTCATCGAAGGGGGCAGTCTGGAAGCCAAGCTCAACGGCACCCCCTGGCCGGCGCCAAGGCGGCGGCACTCGTGTCGAGCGTTGGCCAGGGGCGTTGGCCAGGCCCACCAACTGGGGATCATCCATCGCGACCTCAAGCCCGGCAACATTCTGATGGAGACCGACGGCACCCCCAAGATCGCCGACTTCGGCCTGGCCAAGACCTTGAACGTCCAGTCCGGTCTGACGCAGACCGACTCGATTATGGGCTCGCCCAGCTACATGGCCCCCGAGCAGGCCGGGGGCCACGCCAAGGAGGTCGGTCCGGCCGCGGACGTGTATGCGCTGGGGGCGATCCTCTACGAGCTGCTTGACCGGCCGGCCGCCGTTCAAGGCCGCCACGCTCCTGGAGACGCTGGAGCAGGTCAAGACGACCGAGCCCGTCTCTCCCGCGCGGCTGGTGCCGGGTCTGCCGCGCGACATCGAGACGATCTGCCTGAAGTGCTTGCAGAAAGAGCCGGCCAAGCGTTATGCCAGCGCCGCGGCACTGGAGGAGGACCTGCGGCGCTACCAGGCGGGCGAGCCGATCTTGGCGCGGCGGATCAGTGGCACGGAGCGGGCCTGGCGGTGGTGTCGTCGCAACCCGGTGATGGCGGGGCTGGTCGCGACCTTGCTCGTCGTGCTCGCCGGCGGCTTCGCCGCGACGACTGGGCTGTGGCTTCGCGCCGAGCGGCTCCGCGCCGAGGCGGAGGAGAACTTCCTCAGGTCGCAGAGCACGGTCGACGACTACCTGACGCGGGTCGCCGAGAGCCGGCTGCTCGGCGTCCCCGGCCTCCAACCGCTGCGTCAGGAGTTGCTCGAATCGGCACTGCCCTATTACGAGTCATTCGTCCGGAAACGCGCGGAGGATCCCGCACTGGCTCACGAGCTGGCCTCGGCCTACGGCCGTCTCGCCAACATCAACGCCGACCTGGGTCGCGGCCCCGAGGCGCTCGAGGGCTATCGAGAAGGCCCTCGAGATCCTCTTCGCGCGAGCGACCGCTCCGGCACGGATGATTCCCGACTCCAGGCCGAGCTGGCGCGCTACCACCAGGCCATCGGCGACGTGCATCGCCAGGCCGAGGACCTCACGCGGCGTTGCAATCCTACCAGGCGGCCGAGGTGATCTGGCGCGGCTCACAGGGTTGGCGGCGAATTCCCCCAATTCGCCCGGCAGCGATCGCGGCGCCGTCTGGGGACCTCGAGCAGCCGCGACGCGCTGGCGATCCTTCTCGACCGCATTGGCACGGTCCATGAGAAGGCCGGCGAGCTCGAGAAGGCCGTTCAGTGTTACGGCGAGGCGGTCCAGATCGAGTGGGGGGTGGTCCACGAGCGAGAAGAAGCCCGGGAGACCGACTCGGACTCGCCCATCATCTGGCCAGGATGTTCACCAAGCTCGGCGATCTTCAGGTCGAGCTGCACATGGAGCCCGACGCGCTGCGGTGGGTCGTCGGCAACGCGGTGACCGACACGTCGGATTTCGGCTCCGGGATGGGCGACCGGTTCCCGTTCTACAAACGGGCCGAGACAATCCTGCACTCGCCTGATCCGCGACAACCCGACCGACCCGCGGATCAACGACTTCCGTCGCGACCTGGCCGACTGCCACGAGCACAATGCCAAGGCGCTGCTCGGGGATCGACCGGGCCGAGGAGGCACTCTCGTCGTATCGCGCGGCGCTGGAGATCCGTCAGCGGCTGGCGCAGGAGAACCCCGCCGTCACCGAGTACCAGGAGGGGCTCGCCCGGATCAAATTCGAGATCGGCTTGCTCCTCGACCGAAGCGGCAAGCCCGACCTGAGGCGCTCGAGCTGTACCGGCAGGCGGTCGATCACCAGCGCGTGGTCGTCGCGACGTCGCCGGCAGCCATCCCCCCTGTCCGCGCGCTCGCGCGGCAGCTCGCCAAGCTGGGCGAGGCGGAGCGACAAGTCGGCCGCCCGGCCCAGGCGATCGACGACTTCCGCGAGGCCAGCGCACTGTTCGAGCGCCTGCCCCAGCCGACGGCGGACGACTTATACGACCTGGCGACCCTGCACGCCGCCCTGCGCCGACCTGGCCACGGCCAGGCAAGCCAACGTTGACCGAGGAAGAGCGCCATGAGGTGCAACCGGTGGCCGCCGCCGCCGTCGTCGCGTTCTCCCGAGCCATCGACGCCGGGTTCGAGGGTCACGACCGGGCCCGCAAGGACGTCGCCTTAGGTGCGCTCCGGTCACGCGACGACTTCAAGAAGCAGATGGCTCGCCTCGCCGAGATCGCCAAGGGACCGGAGTGGCTCACCGACCTCGGGGCCGCCAAACGCCAGGCGGCCATGCAGGGCAAGGATCTCTTCATTTGCTTCTCCGGCTCGGACTGGTGTCCCTGGTGCCGTCTATTCAAGACGACCGTCCTCGATCGGCCGACCTTCGCGCGGTACGCGGCCCGGAATTTTGTACTGGTGGAGTTAGACGATCCGCAGCACACGGCCCAGCCGCCGAATGCCGCCATTCGCGACGCCCTGGAGCGCAAGTGGTTCGTGAACGTCGTTCCGGTTGTCATGCTGGCTGATGCCCGCGGCCGTGCGTACGCCCATGTGGACAACTCCGCCAGCGACGAGGACCGGCGCGACTACACCGAAAACCTCGACCGTCTTCGTCAGAGCCGGGCTATCCGCGACGAGCTGCTCTCGCGGGCCGCTCCGCCCAGGGCGTCGAGCGAGCCAGGCATCTCGACGGGGCCATGAGCGCGCTTAAGACGCTCACCACGAACGTCGTGATGGCGGAATACGGCGAGGTGATCTCCCAGATCCTCGAGCTCGACCCGCGAGAACCAGGCCGGCCTCAAGGCCAAGTATGCCCGATACCCGGAGGTCGCCTGGAAGGTCCGGCATGACGAGGCCACAGAGGCGCTCAAAGAGCGCGATTGGAAGGCGCACTGGCGCAGTTCGACGCGATCCTCGCCGAGCTCAAACCCACCGGCCGGGCGGAGGAGGAGACCCGGGTCGGCCGCGCACTGGCGCTCAGAGGACTCGGCAAGAACACCGAGGCTCAGGCCGACATCGCGTGGGCCGTCGGGCTTGGTCGCAAGTCCATCGACGAGCGTCGCGCGGAATTTCGTGCGGCTCCCCTGGACCAAGGTCGACGCAAGGCACTCAGCGAGGCGTTTAGCCACGTGATCGTGACCCTGCAGAAGTCGGGCCGCTCCGAGCAGGCGGCCGCCACCGCCTTGGAACGCCAGGAGCTTTGGCCGGGAAACCCCACCGAACTCTACAACGTCGCCTGCGAGCTGGCCCTAAGCTCGCCAGCGCAACCCCGGCATCGGCATCGGCATCGGCGGCAGGCCAGGGCGATGCCAGGCCGGCCGTCAACAACAATGAAACGAGCCGCAGCCGGGTTGCCGACCAGGCCTTTGAGACGCTCAGTCGCGCTGTCCTGGCCGGGTTCACCGACGTCGGATGGATGAGCCGCGACCCCGACCTCGAGATCCTGCACCCGCGCGACGACTTCCGAGCCCTGCTGCGCTCGCTGCGAGAGCTTGGCGGGCCTGCCACGCCGGTCAGCGAGCTGCGCCGGTTCGAGGGTCATGGGCAGGCCGCGGTGCGCTCGGTCGTCGCCTTGCCCGATGCCAGGCACTTGCTCTCCGCCGGGCAGGACAAGACGCTTCGGCTCTGGGAACTCGAGACCGGTCGAGAGATCCGCCGCACTGGGACCAGCGGCCAGGTGCTCGCGCTGGCTCTCTCCGCCGACGGCCGCCGCGCACTCTCCGGAGGAACGGACAAGTCAGTGCAGCTCTGGGACGTCGGCTCCGGGGTCGAGCTCAAGCGCGTCGTGCTGGACGGATCGGTCATCTCGCTGGCGTTCTCCTCCGACGGCCAGCGCGGACTGGCTGGCCTCGACGGCGGGACGGTCCGGCTGCTCGACCTGAATGCTGGGCGGGAGATCCGCCGCCTCCAAGGACACACTGGGGGAGCAGTCCGTGCAGTCGCCTTCGCCCCCGATGGTCTCCGCGCCCTCTCTGGGGGCGACGACAACACCGCTCGGCTCTGGGACCTCAAGACCGGTTCGGAGCTGCACCGGCTGCGTGAGCCCCGCTCGACGATCAGGTCGGTGGCGATCTCGCCCGACGGCCGCCGCGCCCTGGCCGGCGGCGATGACGGCGTCTTGTTCGTCTGGGAGATGAGCGACTGGCAAGCGGTTCGTCGCCTGGAAGAAGCAACGGATCCCATCCTGTCCGCCGCGTTCATGCCCGACGGCCGCCGCGTCATCTCGGGCCATGGGTCGGGCAAGCTGGTCGTCTGGGACCTCGAGAATGGCCGCGGGGTGCTCCGTCTCCTTGGTCCCGCTGGCCGGCTGGCCATTGCCGTTCTCCCGAACGGCCGGAGCGTTCTGACCGCCGATTCCGACGGCTTGGTCCGGCTGTCGTCGCTCGAGGAGGATCTGGTCCGACCCTGCGAGCTCGATCTGTTGGGCCGCTCTGAGGAGGCCGGCGCCGAGTTGGACAAGTCGCTCCGCAGCCGGCCGCACGACCCGAGACTCTGGACCCTTCGCGGCCGTCATAACGCACTGCTCGGGCACTGGGACCTAGCCACGGCCGACTACCGCAAGGCGATCGAACTCGGCCGGAACGACCCGCACCTGCTGGCGATCATCGCCGACGCGCTGCACACCGAGGCACCGCGCCCGGCCACGGTCAAGAGAGCCTACTCGACTTACTCGACTCCGAACGGCCGCGCTCGGTCACGCTTTGGGTGAAACTGGGACGGCCGGTCCTGGGGATCGACGCCGAACCGATCAAGGACGGGTGCAGGCTCAAGTCGGTCGATCCCGCGGGCGGTGCCGCGAAAGCCGGCTTCCAGGTCGGCGATGTCATCACCGAGGTCGCCGGCAAGTCACTGGTCGACCCAGACTCGATCAAGGTCGCGCTGAAACGGTTCTCGCCCGGCGACAAGGTCATCGTCAACTCCCTCCGGGGTACGAACAGCGTCAGCCGCACGGTGACATTGGGATATTTCCCGACTCCCTTCGTCGTTCGGCACGACCAGACGCGGCAGGATCTCGACAGCGACCACCGCCGGTTTCTCGACGCCGGATATCGACCGGCCCACCTCGTAACCTATGCCGGCCGGAAGCGTGAGTCTCGTTATGCCGGGCTCTGGGTCAAGGATGGCGTGCCCTTCCTCTGGCAGCTCGAGAGCACCTCCGACGCCTTTCACAAACAGTGCCGAGAGCTCCCCGCAGGCTATCGTCCAGCCTGGCTGGTCATCTCGGGCGACGCCAACTCGCACCGCTGGTCCTGCGTCTGGCTCGAGGACAAAGACCGGGTACCCTGGCAGCAGCATGACGATTTAAGCAGGTCCGCGCTTCTGGCAATGGTCGAAGAGCGCGCCCATCAGGGCTATCGGCTCACGATCCTTGCCGCCTATCGCGGCCCCGGAGACGAGACACGTTACCTGGGCATCTGGATCAAGGATGGCACCGAGTCCTTGGCGCGCATCCACATCACAGCCGATGAGCTTCAGAATCAACTCGCGACCCTGTCCGCCGGCTGGCGGCCGGAGTGGGTGGACGTGTACAGCGAGCAGGGTCGGCGCTATTTCACCGTGATCTTCGTCAAGGATGAAGCCCGGCTCGACTGGCGACTGACGACGGACACACCCGACTGGGGCATCGAGACCATTTCCAAGAGCCTGACCCAGGAGGGTTTCGCCCCCGTTGTACAAGACCTCGAATGACAGGCGCTCCTGGTAAGGAACGGCCCGGAAACAAGTCAGGAACCAGGGAAAAGCCAGACACCCACGCGATGCACTTGTTCAATAGCCAAGGCGAGATCATCGCCAACCTGGGGTCCGGCACGCTGAAAAGGAGTGGCAAGAATGACGCTGTCACCGTCGAATTCGAGTTCGAGCAAGGCACGAACGTTTACGCGCCGATCGCGGGCTCGGCGGGAACTGCGACGATGGAGCTTGAGCCTGGAGTGTCGACGGCAAAGGCTGCCGCGGCTGCCCTCGCGCAGTCTCAGGCCTGGGATGCCAAGACGGAAAAACTGCTTGTGGACATCAGCAGCGATCCTTATGACTATATTCGATGGCTCACTGAACTCTTCCTCAAAGCGACGGAATAGTCCCTCACGAAGGGGATCTCGCGCAATACGGCTGAGAGTGGTCAGGAGCCGTGTCGTCGTATCTTCTGCGGGAAATCTGCACACATACCAGGGCATGCATTGCATTGTAAGTGCGATTGCCCTCGGGATGAGAACCGTTGAGCGATTCGTCGGCCCGGTTTGGCCATTGCGCGGGTCACCGTACCGACGGGCGCACCCGAACGGATCGCAAAATGCAACCAGTTCGAGCTTGATGCGGCGCGGCGAGGTGCGATGTCTCTTGCCGTCAAGCAGGCGATGACGCTCCGTGTGCATCCCGCATTCACGTGCACGGGGCGAGCACGCGCGGCGCAGTTCCGTTCATTTCGCGGCAACTCAATCGGCCTGTGAATATCGTGCCGAGGATCGCCGTCGGGGCCCGACGATCAGCCCGCACCTCGCTGTTGTGCATGACCTTCGCGTTCATTCACTTCTCGAATTCCGGCTACTTGACGTCAGTGACCGGTTTGAAATCGCGGGGTGAACTGAATGCTCCTTCATCATATTGTTTCCAGAATTTGTTGCTGGAAATCATTTTGTCCCCTGCAGTCCCAATTTCCACCAGGCTGTTCATCTGTCGAATGGCTTGCAGTCCCTTCAGCTCTGGATTTGGCGGGAACGACAACCTCTTCAGCTTCATACCCGCCAGTGGCGAAAGGTCCGTAATGAGCGTCTGATGGCAATACAGCTGTTCCAGCGGCATTCCCTTGAGCGGTGACAGGTCAGCCACTTTTGTGACATGGCAGACCAGTATTGTGAGTGGCATCCCAGAGAGCGGGGAAAGGTCTGCAACTTGAGTATTGTCACAGAGCAAAACGGTCAGCGGCATCCCCTTCAACGGCTCAAGGCTCGTGAGCTCCCAATTCCCGGTGACTACAAGACTGTGAAGCGGCATGCCTGAAATCGGGATCAGAGTTGTATTTGTGATTCCGCTGCCAAAACATGCAAGTTCTGATAGTGGCAGGCCCTTCACCTCGGATAAATCAACAGTTCCAAGCACGGTTCTCAGGCTACGAATTCTCATTCCATTTACAGGCGACAGGTCGATTCGCTGCGCTGTTTTCTGTCTAAAACCACAATCCAATACTCTTAATTCGGGGAGTGCGCGAATCGGCGAAAGATCGGCAACTTTGTCGATGAAAATGTGTAATTCGACAACGTTGCCGTCCTGTACGACCGGAGGGCTCGATTCATACCACGATTTCGAAACTCTTCCCATCAGACCCCGGATTCAACTCCATCAGCTTCTTACTGACCGCTTCCACCTGCTTAAGGGCGGGCATTGCGGCCACATCCTTCATCCACCGTTGGAAGGCCGGCGATTCCCACGGTTTGCCGCCCGCAACTGCTCGCACCACCGCTGACTTCTTCAGCGGTATTAACTTTTGGACTTCGGCATCAGGCTCACTCACCGTGGCGACCAATGCGCCATTCTTCGTTTTGAAGGTGAAGATGACACCCGCCAGCAGAATCATCACGCCCAGCACCGCACCCCCGAAGAGCAGAGTCTTCTTCATGCCGTTATCGATGGGCGGCTTGGACGGCTTCTGTGTGCGAATGGGTTCGGTCTGTTCCAGAGAAACATCTTTGAACAACGTCTTCAGGTCCAGATCGAATGAATCGGTGGAGGTGCCGAGTGACCGCTCGGTCTTGACCATCTGTTCCTCTAACCGAACGCAGTTATCGAGGGCGGTGATCACTTCCGTCATCGTCTGGTAGCGGTCTTCAACCTTCTTGGCGATCATCTTCTTGAACACGGCGTCTACCTGTTCTGGCACTTCGGCACGAGCAGATCGCAAGGACGGAATCGGGTGTTCCCGATGAGCCACGAGCTTTTTCATGATCGTGTCACCCGGGTAGGTCGCCTTGCCGGTCAGCAGGAAATACAGCGAACACCCCAAGGCGTAGATGTCGGCTCGGGCATCCGCCGTCTTGGTATCCATCGCTTGTTCGGGGGACATGTAGTCCACGGTCCCCATGATCGCACCGGTCGTTGTCAATGCTGTTTGACCGGCACTCTCCCCATCAATCCGTGCCAAACCCATGTCAAGAATCTTGATCGTTCCCCGCTTGTCGAGCAGGAAGTTGGCGGGCTTGATGTCCCGATGCACGACGCCTTCGGAGTGAGCAAACTCCAGACCACGAGCCGCTTGGATGATGTAATTGACGGCTTGGTTTAGTGGAAGCGGGCCATTCTTATGGATCAGAGCCGAGAGATCGCTGCCATCGACGCATTCCATCACGAGAAAATGGATGCCGTTGGCGCAGTCGGAGTCATCGGCGGCGACGATATTTGGATGGCGTAACTTGGCTGCTGCTTGCACCTCCCGCTGGAAGCGAGCCTCAGCGGCGGCGTCCTTCATCATCTGAGGGGGCAACATCTTGATCGCCACGAGGCGCTTCATTCGGCGATGCTCAGCCCTGTAGACCGCCCCCATGCCTCCCTGACCGATCTTATCCATGAGGACGTAGTTTCCGAGGACCAGCGACTTGCCTTTGCCTTGCCAAAGTTGCGTGGCCTGAAACTTCGTCAGCTTTCTCTGCCGC
Organism: uncultured Isosphaeraceae bacterium; assembly: GCA_963830625.1. GTDB lineage: Bacteria > Planctomycetota > Planctomycetia > Isosphaerales > Isosphaeraceae > CAWHMZ01. The sequence continues at coordinate 495,867 of CAWHMZ010000013.1, forward strand.
ACCAATTCACGGGCGAGTTCTTCAGCATTCTTGGGAGCAGCGTTGGGAGGAAGGAACTCTCTAAGCGTGTCGCCAGCGAGAATCCCGCTGTCTTCAAGCTGTTGGACGAACTGTTCAAGAGCAACGGCCATCTCGGGGCCTCGTCGTACGTGCTGATTAGTTCAGGATAGGCCGGCGTTGGCTCAATTCCCGTGATCCGCGTCTTTTGTTCAGCAGAGAACAACGACCCTCATGGTCGAGAACGATTCTGCCGCATCGCATGTTGGAAATCAACGGAAGGTCTCTTGTTGAGTAGAAAAAAAGACGTTTCTAGTCAACCACTTGCAGCAAATCTGTGGGGGCGTATCTGCCGCGACGCCGACCTTCCGGGAAGTCTCCCACACCGCCGTCGTGTGATCGTGCAAAGGCTCCGAGCCAAAAGACGAGGTGCGTGCTGATTTCACCGTGTGCTAGCCCTGGGCCTCCGCGAATCGCTTGTTCCACTGCCACAAACCGTTCGTCACAAGAGCGGGGAGCCGATGGCCGAGCTGGCGCACGACCAGCACAATCTGGCCGCGATGATGGCCCTCATGAGCGACGAAATAGGCCAGCACATGCCCCACGTCGAGCGGCAGGTTGCGCCATGCATACGCCGGCGTGGGCGGTATCTGTCCTTCATGCTCGAGCCCCAGGGTCAGCAGTCTGGCGATTCCGCGGCCGCTGCGTTCCAAGGCGCGCACCAGTTGCGAGCGGGTGAGAGTGGTCACGATAATTGACAGCGTGTTGATCAAGATAATTGATGGTTAATTTGGGGCATGAGGCAGTACCGGTGGCCTCTTCTCTGTTCACCACCGTCGGACCCAAGGGACGTCGAGGCCGACGCGATGGCATAGATCAATCGCAGCCTGATGCAGGGGCAGCTTCGTGGCAGCCGCCCAGAGCTCAAGCTGGTTGCCGTGACTATGGCAGCGGTGGCAACAATAGCGACCGATCTTGACGTTGACCGAGAATGAACGATGCCGGCGGCCGGCCCCGGCACCATGCAGGGGACAGCTTCCGTACCATTGCACCCCCGCCCGAGTCGAGGGCTGGAACCGAAGCAAGCTCAGGACTTGCACCATCGTGACGAGAGCGCGAACCCTGTCGAAGTCAACGCCTGGCACAATACCTCCTCGCTCTCCCGACACGGTGGCTCAGTACTCGAAAGACCGTTCCGTTCCCTCTCAACTCCCTATGGGGAACGGGAACGGCCTCCCTCGATCGATTAGTCACGGCGTTGCCAGCCCGCTGGTGTGCGGCAAAGCCGGCCCGCTCGCTCCAGCGCCTCTAGCACCTCGCCCAAGCGCTCGTTCTTGACCCCGAGGGAGTCCCGCAGCGTCGCTCGTGTCAGGGTCGCGCCCCGGTCCAGAAGGTCCAGCACACGCTGCTCGAGACTGCGCTGCTTGCCGTCGGTGGCAAGCTTGGTCGGTCCGCTCCGCACTTCCCCGATGACCTCCAGGTGGGTTGTCTTTTCGTCGGTCGCGACTAGCTCCAGATAGACCGACGCGGCTGCCGGTGCCGCACGGTGCTCGCTCGAGAGCACCAGATGTTCGCGACTGCGCCGAAGGTAGAGGTTCGAGTCGCCGAAGGCGTGGATGTCACTCGAGCCGCGCAGACCCTGACCTGCGGCAATTCCCCCCGCGGCGCTCTTTCGCGTGTGGTGCACCAGCAGAACCGAAAGATCGAGCTGCCGTTGCAGCGAGCGAAAGTATGCCAGCAACTCGGCCACTTCGCCCGCGTGGTTCTCATCGATGCCATGCAGTCTGACCAAGGGATCCAACAGGAGCAGCTTGGGTCGGAACTGCCTGGTTGTCTCCCAGAGCCGCGTGCGATCCCGATCGCGATCGAGCCGCAGCAGAGGCGCGGTGATCACGTGAATCTCCACTGGGCCGAGATCGAGAGCGCGGTACCGGGCCATTCCCTCGATGCGCTCGCGCACGATCGGCAATGCGTCCTCGGCCAGGTAGACCAAGACCGGCCCTGGCTCCGGCACGGTATATCTGCCCAAGCACGCCGTGCCGGTGGCCACCGAGAGGGCCATGTCCAGCCCCAGCCAGGTCTTGGCGCACTTGGGGGCGCCCCCAAGCACCCCAACCGAGCTGGCGCCCCAGAGCTCGTTCACAAGCCAGCGCTGCGCCCTCGCCTCACTGGAAATCTCCCCCACGCGCACCACCGGAAGCACTTGCCCGCCGTTCGTCGCCATCGTCACACCTTCGCTTTCTTCTTCAGCGCGGGGCGTGTGCTCCTGGGCTGATAGACCTCGAGGTAACACTTCTCGTCAAGCTGCGCGACTTCGTGCGCCATTCCATGGGCCAAGAGCTCACCCCCCATGATCATGAGCAGACGGTAGTTGCCTGCGCTGTGGTCGACCAGTGTCTCCATGAGCTCGGCGGTCATGAGCGACGCGCTGCCGGCCTTGGCCAGCGCGTGCTGAAGCAACTCCAAAAGCTCGTCGCGCGTGGCGGGCTCGGTCACAAGTCGCGTGCGGATTCTGGTACCCAGCGGCACCAGATCCTGGTGCCGCAACAATTCCAGCAGCCGCGCGTCGCCCGAGAGGACCACGGTCAAAAGCGACGTGGCGTCGAAGTCGGCGCTGGAGAGAATCCGCAGCTCACTCAAGACGTCGGGATTCATCTCCTGCGCCTCGTCGACGAGGAGCACCGGGCGGATTCGCGACGAGGCCACGTGCGCTTTCCAGCGCTCGCGGAGCGCCTTAAACCCGCACCAGCGATTGTGCGGCGCCAGCTTCACCGCGAAGATGTCTCCCAGCTCTCGATAGAAGTCGGGACTCTTCGACTGGGGCCTTTCGATCACGCCGACCGTGATGTCGCGCAGCGCAGACAGCCGCCCGGCGACAATCCGCAGTGCTACCGATTTGCCGGTGCCCGACTCACCCGTGATCAGGGCGAACCCCCCCTCCTGGACCAACTGTTCGACGCGCCAGGCAAAATGCTCGATCTTGGGGGTCGCCACGAGTGCTTCACTGGGAAGCTCGGGTGAAAACGGGTTCCATTTCAGCCCATAGAGCGCCAGCAGTTTCTTGCTGTTCATGATGGTTCTCCGTTGTCTTCTGGGGATGTCTTGGGCAAATAGGCCGGTGGCATGCCTGTGGCCGAGTACTCTTGGAGGATCTTTCTTAAGAGGGGGGGCAGCTCGCCAGCGGTGCGCGGCCGCTCTGGGGAGGGCGCGGCGGTGCCAGCGGGCTCGATCACGGCACGGCGGCCGTCGGCGTTGGCGGTTTTGTCGAGGGGGTAAATGGGAGCCAGCACAGTCCCACTACGCCCGTCGACGAGATCGATCCGGCCGAGGTCCCAGCGGGCGTAACGGAGGGTCACTTCGCGGAAGTGACGGTACCTTGCCGGAATCTCGAAGCGCACCCCCTCCAGCGAGATCGTGCCGTCGCTTTGACGCTGACTTCTCTTGGTTTCCAGGCGAAAGGTATCGCGCAGCGATTCGCTGGAAGGGCTATCGCGGAGCACATCGGGCCCCCGGCCGAAGCGCTCGACCGGCGAGCAGCCGGTCTCGCGGTGCACGGCGCGGTTGTACTCGATTTCCACCCACGCCTGGGTTGCTTGGTTCAAGAACTCGAGCGTCAACTCGGACAGGCCGTCAAGCATCTTCATGAGCCGTCCCTCGAGCGTCCCCCAGAACGCCTCTTGTTTACCGTTCTGATAGGGGCTGTACGGCAGCGTCCGCTCGTGAACGATGCCCAGGCGCAAGAGACCCTCCGTGACTTCCTCGGCTACCATGGCGGAGCCGTTGTCGGTCAAGAGGGCACGCGGCAGACCCCGTTTCTGGATCGCCTGGGAGAGCCCGTGGACCAGGTCACATGCGGTCTCCGACAGGTACCATTGCACGTGGCAGGACAGTCGCGAGCGATCGTCGAGGATGGCCAGCGCGATGGGGCCTTGCCACTGGCCGCCGGGAGTGAGCACCTTCTTCGATCCGTGGTGGAAATCGAGATGCCAGAGCGCTCCGACGTGGGTGGCTTCATAGCTGCGGACCTCGCGCGTCTGCCGCCTTACTTCGGCGCGGGCTTCACCAGGGCGAGTGTGCGACAAAATCCCGGTCTTCTTCAGCAGTCCGCGAGCCTGCATGTAGCGTTTGACCGTGGAGTAGGAGGGAAGCCGCCCCAGTGATGGGTCGCCGTCCACCAAAGCGGCCAGGTTGTCGTAGTGCAGTTGGTAGCTCCAGTGCGGGTGATCGCAGTACTGAAGATGCAGACGCTCGACGAGGACCGCCGCCAGTGAGATCTTGCCGCAGTCTCTGCGCACGGCGCGGCGCAAGGCACCGACCGGGTCGTCGCGTTGGCGCCGCGCCGTGTAGTACCAGCGCGCGATGGTGTCGGACGTGACACGGAGATTGCGCCCCGTCACAGGATGCGACCAGGTCCTATGGGCAAGAGAGCGGATCGCCGTCTGGAGCGCGCTGCGCGCAGGGGGAGAGCTCAAGAGCGAGCCCACCACGGAGAATCGAAACTGCGCCCAAAGGGCGCCGGTGGAACAGGGGTGTTTTTGAGTCATCACATCTCCTCACAAGTGGGGTGAAGGGACCGTGACAACCTGTATAAACCGGCTGATCAAAGTGGGCGACGAGCATCTTCTGCGGGTCGGATGTGGTCATCGCGAGACCTTGATTCGCAGGGTGCCGGGAATCGCGATCGGTGAGAGAAACCGCAGCAGGAGCGTCCAGCCCCTGCAGATGCGATGGCGGGAGAGGATGGCATCCACGAGCGAGTACGGCAGGGAGATGATCTTGACGACGGGCACCAAGCGGGCGCGTGCGATCTTCCAGAATGGTGTTTGGGGAAAGTGCTCGCGCCAGAAGACCTGCCAGCGGGCGATGGTGCGGCGGTCGGCGCCGAAGCGCGTGGAAAGCTCGCGGACCCGGCGTGGCGACGGTCCTTGCCGCATGGCGCTGATCAGGATGACGATGGCACCCAAGTAGACCTTTGGTCCGAGGAAGCGCACCGACGGCGGTGTGACTCGCTTCCTGCAGCCGTCGCGGTCGCAGCAGAAGCTCAGTCTGAGGCACTCTCGCTCGGGTAGCTGGACGGAAGTGCCGCGCGGCTTCCGGGGATAGTTGGCGAAGTGCAGGTGTCCGCCGCAAGGGCACGCTTTCTTGCGGATTTCCTCTGCGAGATCTTGATCAACGGCCAGGAGGAACGACCAGAACCTGGCGGTCCGAGGCAAATCGTGATACATGGTCGAGTACTCCGAGGTTGTGACAAACAACGGAGTACACCCCTCAAGAACCTTGATCTAGTGATCAGGCTCTTCGAGGGGAATTTTCTTGGTCGCCTGAGCGATGTTGCTCAGGAATGGCGGATTTCACGTCGATTATCTTGGCCACGCTCAGCGGGTCACTCGGTGCCGGTCGACCGACGGGGGGACCTCAATTCCGAGCGGCTTTCCCAGAGTCTTGATCCACATGCTGGCGCATTGTGCATGTGGCCGGCGACCATTTTAATCGTGCGCCGCGGAGAACCCGGAAGAGAGGCGTTCCACAATTCATCGGGGAGCTGCTCGACCAGAAAGGTCGTCACGCGGTCGTTGGTCGACCAGGCACCCAAGATGCTGGCACCCAGTGGCGAGGAGCTCGACTTCATGGATCGACTCCGATTGTGCTGACACCTATCGGCGATAGGCTGGGTGCGTCGCCGCTGACCTGCGGGATCGCCTCGAGGTCGGCGCCCGATATCGGGCCCGCTCTCGAGAGATCCTTGTTCATGCCGCGCACGGCCTCGGCCTTGGCCATGTGCTTCGTGGTGATGGCGATGGCGAGCATCTCGACTTCCGAGGCCGCGCGCAGGATCGAGTCGCCGGTTGCCCCGCGGGTGTAGAGGGGCGCCAGGTTGCTGATCACGGCGAGCATCTGTGTGCAGTAAAGAAGGTAGGTCTCGTCAATGGCCGGGTTGCCGGACCGGGCTCCGTGGCGGTATCGGTAGAGGTCGGGGGTGTAGTAGAGCTGGGTCACGTCGATGACGTGGGCGAATTCGCGCAGCTCCTCGATGAAGCCCAAGGCCTCCTTGCGCTTGATCCGGGCCTCGAGGGTCACGCAGAACCACAGGGCGCCGGCGAGGAGGACCAGGAGATTGAACCCTGTGTTGAGCGCGTCGAAGACGCTGTTGATCGTGCTGAACTCCCACCTCGTGTGGATGTGCCGGGCGAGATACCAAAGCCCGAGCAAGAGCAGACTGATCGCCAGGGTGGAGAAGGCCCTGATAGCGAGGAACGGCCGGCGTGCTCGCCGTGCCCGCTCCTCGGTCGTAACCGCGAGCCTGGCCAGCTCTTCGGCGAGCACGGCCAGGTTGGTCCCCGACAACCGAACGTTTATGTCGGCGGCCAGGTTCTGCGCCGTTTCGATGATCTTGCTGGCATCCAGCCGATGTCTCGGTCCGAAGTTCTTCGCCGCCTCGATGATCTTGCCGGCGTCCAGCCGATGTCTCGGTTTCGGTCCGTGTCGAGATCGCATAAAAAAGGTGATACTGTATCTTCTCGATCTCGTCGAGGTCGATCTGGTCGGCGGTACGGTCATAGAGCCTGGTTATCTGGTGATTCGCGGGCGATTAATCATTGTGGTCGTACTCTATGTGCTATCACGTTGGTAATTAACGGTTCTGCTTCGGCTCGCCTGGAAGCGGGTTTTCTCTTCCGCACTAATCCTGTGGTGATAACTGCCTAGACGGGTGTCCCGGTGACACCATACTCCACTCCGACCCAGTCATTCGGTAGGGTGTCCGCGGAACAGTAATTCGGTATGGTGTCCCCGGAACCCCATGGTTAGTCGATGCTTTTGTGTCCCGTCACGGATGAGTATCACCGGTTGACTCGGTCATCATAGCGACCAGTCGGAGGTGTCAGGGGCCGTGATGTTCAGATACAGCCCATTTTTCCGACCGACAGAGGCGCTCGTGTATTCAAATCAAGTTCTTCGTCTGGTCTACTGTGAACGTGTCGTTAAGATTCCGTGACTTACCAAGGAGTACAGCGTGGCAACTGCAACCAAGAGTCAAGGCAAAGCGACCTTCGTCAAGAAGTTTCTCCAGAGCAATCCCCAAGGCAACGTCCAAACTGTCAAAGAGGCGTGGACGGCTGCTGGGATGAACGGGACGATCGGTGACACGCTCATCTATGAACTGCGAAAGCAGTTGGGATTGAGCGGGAAGTCGAAGCCCAGAACAGCCGCCAAGAAAGAGTCGGGCACCAAAGTGTCCAAATCAGCCGCCAGTCCAGGCAAGTCCATGTTCGTGAAGGAATTCCTGAATGACCATCCTCAAGGAAGCGTGGCCTCCGTGAACAGGGCGTGGAAGGCTGCCGGATTTGGGGGCTCCATCAGCAAAACCGTAATCTACAAGGTGAAATCATCGTTGGGTCTGAGGGAAAACCATCAGTCCAAGACATCCTCCGCCGGCAAGAAACGAGGAAGACCTCGTAAGGAGACCAGTGCTGCGATCAGTGTGAAACCACGAACGAACAACATCGCCCGCACGTCGGTGCTGCACGACCTGGAAGCCGATATCGATCGGCTAATCTTCAAGGCGATGGCGATTGGTGACCTCACCGAAATCGAGGATTCGTTGAGACGAACAAGGCGGCTGCTCTACGGGGCTTCAACCAGAGGCTGATCTTTTTCGACTACGAAAACGGATTCCATCAACGCCGGGGCTCTCCCCGGCGTTTTCGTTGGTCAATGCCAGCGCCTAGGTCTTGGATGTCTTTTGTGTCGCACTTCGTTCTGCGGATTGCTGGGGCTACTCGCAGCCTGGTGTCTCTTGCGGCATGCCGGTTCGCGATGACGGTGGCGTTCCAACCCTTGATCTTCGGGATAAGGATGAGAAGCGGCGCATCATCTTGGGAGTGAGCCCGGATGGCTCGGGAACCCTAGACTTCAACGGCGAGAACGAGTCCAAGAGGATTCGGATCGCTTTGGGAAGCGACCTGCCGAGCCTGCTCTTCTTCGACAAACAGGCGAGCCCCCGACTTGGAATGGTGGTATCGCCAAGCGGCATGGTGGGTTTGGATGTACTCACCGAGGAGAAGCGAATGAGCCTGGGTTTGGAGCCGACGGGTAAGATGAATTTGAGAATCATCGCCAACAAGACAAACAAGGCTATCTTCCAAACGCCGAACCCTTGATACGAGGCTGATCACTTCCGACTCCATAAACTGATTTTGTTTACGCCGGGGGCTGCCTCCCCGGCGTTTTCTTTTTGTACGGAGCCATAGCCCGGGGTTCCGGGGACACCATACTCAACTCTGACCCAGTAATTAGGTATGGTGTTTCCGGAACCCGGCATTTTCCGCCGTTTCCGACCGCCGGAAGCACCGTTATTCTATGGGTTTGGAGGCACTCCCGGTCCTATCTCCTTCTTGGTGGTACGGTAACCATGCCCACGATCCCCGAGGCCTTGGCCATCGCTATTGAGCATCAACGGGTGGGCCGATTGCGTGAGTCGGAGACGATTTACCGGCAGATTCTTGCGGCTGACCCCAATCACCACGATGCGTGGCACATGTTGGGGCTCATCGCATCTCAGGTCGGCAACTACCAAGCCGGAGTCGAGTGCTTCCAGCGTGCTCTGACGCTCAGACCTGATTGGGCCCTTGCGCACTTTAACCTGGGAAACGCCTGGAAGCACCTGGGAAAGCTCGACCTTGCCATTGCGTGTTATCAGCGAGCGCTGCAACTGAAGCCCGACCACGCCGAGATGCACAACAACTTGGGGCTCGCCTGGCGGGACCATGGCGATCTGGATAAAGCCGTGGCGTGTTATCAGCGAGCGCTGCAACTGAAGCCCGCCTACGCCGAGGCGCACAACAACCTGGGTAACGTTCTGGCCCTTCAGGGCACACCGGACGAAGCCGCGGCGTGTTATCATCGAGCGCTGCAACTGAAGCCCGCCTACGCCGAGGCGCACAACAACCTGGGTAATGCTCTCACCCTAGAGGGCAAACCGGACGAAGCCGCGGCGAGTTATCAGCGAGCGCTGCAACTGAAGCCCGGCTACGCCGAGGCACACAACAACCTGGGCAATGTTTTCATGGGCCAGGGCAAGCCAGACGAAGCCGCGGCATGCTATCAGCGAGCGCTGCGACTGAAACCCGACTACGCCGAGGCACACAACAACCTGGGTAACGTTTTCAAGGATCAAGACGAGCTGGACGAAGCCGCGGCGTGCTATCAGCGAGCGCTGCAACTGAAACCCGACTACGCCCTGGCGCACTACAACATGGGGCTTGTCTGCCAGGATCGCGGCAACCTGGACGAAGCCGTGGCGTATTATCGGCAAGCATTGAGACTGGACCCCGCCTACGCCCTGGCGCACAACAACCTGGGCAACGCTCTCAAAGATCAGGGGGCCTTGGACGAAGCGGTTGCCTCCTTCCGCCGGGCGATGGAGCTGAAACCTGACGATCATATGGCGCACAGCAACCTGCTCTACACCCTGGTCTTCTGTCCCGGCTACGACGCACGAGCGATCTTGGAAGAACACCGGCTTTGGAGCCGGCGATTCGCCGAGCCGCTCTCACGCCTCATACAACCGCATTCGAACGACTGCTCTTCCCATCGCCGGCTGCGAATCGGCTATGTTTCGCCCGACTTTCGCGACCATGTCCTGTCGTTTTCCACGGCGCCCCTTCTCTCGGCACATGATCACGAGAACTTTGAAATTCACTGCTATGCAGATGTCGATCGTCCTGACGAAATCACCGCGCGGCTCCGTTCGCTCGCCGACGTCTGGCGGAACATTGCCGGTCTTCCCGACGAGCAGGTCGCCGAGCTCGTCCGCCGAGACGGGATCGACATTCTCGTCGACATGACCATGCACATGGCCGGGAATCGTCTCCTGGTCTTCGCCCGCAAGCCGGCGCCCGTTCAGGTCTCTTGGCTTGCCTATCCGGGCACCTCCGGCCTTTCGACCATTGACTACCGCCTCACCGACCCCTGCATCGACCCCCCGGGGTTCCACGATCACGATTACTCGGAGGAATCGATCCGCCTTCCCGACGCATTCTGGTGCTATGATCCGCTCGCCGGCGAACCGGCGGTCAGCGCCTTGCCAGCCGTGAAGAACGGCTGCATCACGTTCGGCTGCCTCAACAACTTCTGCAAGGTGAATGATTCGGTCCTGAAGCTGTGGGCTCAGGTACTCAAGGCCGCCCTTGGCTCGCGGCTGTTGCTCCTGGCCCCTGGGGGCTCCGTTCGCCGACGTACCTTGGATTTGCTGGAACGGGAAGGTGTAAAAAGCGATCGCGTCGCCTTCGTCGCCAGGCAGCCTCGCCCGCGGTATCTGGAACTCTACCATCGCATCGACATATGCCTCGACACTTTCCCGTATAACGGACATACCACCAGCCTTGACGCATTCTGGCAGGGCGTACCCGTCGTCACTCTCGTGGGCCCTACGCCAGTCGCACGAGCCGGGCTGTCTTTGCTTACCAACCTGGGCCTGTCGGAGCTGGTTGCCGAGACACGGGACCAATTCGTGAGCCTCGCGGTCGCCTTGGCCGGCGATGTGCCGCGTCTCTGTGAGCTGCGTGCGACCCTTCGTGATCGTCTGCAGGCTTCTCCACTGATGGATGCGCCGCGCTTTGCCCGAATGGTCGAAGCCGCTTACCGTGAAATGTGGAGGCGGTGGTGTGAGAAGCAGGCTCCCGTGGGTATGGGCGGGCCGCGTGTTCCGGGGACACCATACTCAACTCCGACCCAGTAATTCGGTATGGTGTCCACGGAACCCCGACCCAGTAATTCGGTATGGTGTCCACGGAACCCCGATATGGTGTCCGCGGAACCCCGACGATCTACCGCGCCGTGGTGGCGGTTTAGCAACCCCACTCATGGCCATGATCATCAACCATCTGGGCGAAGGTCTCGGGGAAAGGTTTACCAGCTTGGTTGCAGAGAGCACTGCGGTGATAGCTCTGCGCGGTATGATTCGCGCATGACCACAAGATCCATTCTCATCTCTGGCGTCGGGATCGGCGGCCCGACGCTTGCTTACTGGCTGAGTCGTTATGGCTTCTCGCCGACGCTCGTGGAAGTCGCACCCACGCTTCGCACTGGTGGCTATGTCATTGACTTCTGGGGGCTTGGATACGAGATTGCGGAGCGAATGGGGTTGCTCTCCGAGATCAATCGTGTCGGCTATCACGTGCGCGAGCTACGCATGGTCAACGATCGTGGACAGCGAGTGTCCGGGTTCGGCACAAGCGTCGTCAATGAGTTGACCGGTGGACGCTTCGTCAGCATCGCGCGGAGCGATCTTTCGAGATTGCTTTTCAGCACGATAGAGGGCTCCGTGGAGGTCATGTTTGGTGATCAGATTGTCAGCATTCATGAAGAAGCCGAGGGCGTGGGGGTGAATTTCGAACACGCGGGTGAGCGCGGCTTCGACCTAGTGATCGGTGCGGATGGCCTTCATTCGACCGTTCGCAATCTGGTGTTCGGCCCTGAAGATCGCTTCGAAAAGCATCTTGGCTACACGGTAGCCGCCTTCGAGGTCTCAGGCTATCGACCGCGAGACGAAGACGTCTACGTGATTTACGACCTACCTGGCCGACAGGTTGATCGTTTCGCATTAAACGACGACCGCACGTTGTTTCTGTTCATCTTCGCCAGCGACGACGACCGGCCATCCGATCCGCTTGACATCGCAGCACAGAAGGCGATCATACGTGAACGATTCAAGGACGGGGGATGGGAATGTCGAAAGATCCTCACCGAACTCGACCGCGCTACTGCCCTTTATTTCGATCGCGTCAGCCAGATAAGGATGGACTGGTGGTCGCGAGGACACGTCGCACTGATCGGCGATGCTGCGTTCTGCGTTTCCTTGTTGGCGGGGCAAGGCTCGGCTCTGGCGATGACGTCGGCCTATGTTCTCGCTGGCGAGCTTGCGAGAGCGCATGGCCGCCACGAGGAGGCGTTTCGCAGTTATGAAAGGCTTTTGCGGCCTTATCTCGCCACCAAGCAGAAAGGAGCGGAGCGCTTCGCCAGGTCATTCGTTCCGAGGACGCGGTGGGGATTGTTTATGCGCAATCAGATCCTGAAGGCGTTCAGTATACCCATCGTTGCACGGCTTGCGAGCCGGGACATAATCGATCACTTGAAGCTACCCGAGTATCTGTAACCGGACTTCGCGGGAAGAAGGTGTTCCGGGGACACCATACTCAACTCCGACCCAGTAATTAGGTATGGTTTCTCCGGAACCTCCTGTCCGGCTGGATCCGCCTTTGGCGGACTGACCTTCGATGACTTCGCCGCGAAAACGCGCATCCTTGTCGTGCCGGCGCGGCTCAACTAAGATGATAGGAGTCCGTCATGATCGGTGCCCCGATCGCGCGCTCCCGTCCGGGGATGGCCGAGCCCGTTCTCGGGGAAGGTCGCAAGCAGGCGCATCATGATGGTGAGCCACTTCGGGACCATGGTACTCATCACGAGGTTGTTCCGCAGCGGATTGAGCATGGCTCTTCTGGGCCTCTGCTTCCTGGGGTTGGCCGGTTGCGAGGAAGACAATTCGTGGGGTTCGAGGGAGGGAGTCGCCCATGACCAAAACAAATCGCGGATTCACGTTGATCGAGCTGCTTGTGGTGATTTCCATCATTGCTCTTCTCATCGGCTTGCTGATGCCGGCGGTGCAATCCGCGCGTCAAGCGGCCCGGCAGGTGCAATGCGCGAACAACCTCAAGCAGATCGGTCTGGCGATGAACAATTACGTAAGCAACCACCTGACGTTGCCGCCTGTCTGCATCGATCCCTCATGGGTTGGAACCGTGCCGATTCCCCAACCGCACCAGAACTGGTCGCAGCACGCGCGGCTGCTCCCGTACATGGAGCAGACCGTTCTCTACAATGCGATCAACTGGGACTATGGTGCTCGGTGGGGTGGCGATACGGTGTATACCGATATCACTGCGCCCAACGGTGTCATCACCAATAGCATCCCCCAGATGACCGTTCTGGTCACGACGATCTCCGGATTCTTGTGCCCATCGGACCGTAATCCGGGCTCCTCCTCCACCTTCTTGGTCGGTGGCGTGCAGAAGCTCGTAGGTGCCAGCAACTATGCCTGCAATATCGGCCTGAACCGCCGGGCCAACGGCTGGTACTTGAACGGTCCCAATTATGTGGCCAGCACCTGGGATAAGACCGTCAGTGACCCCACCAACATGGCGACCTTCGTGGACGGGACGAGCAACACCGTGATCTTCAGCGAGTGGATCAAGGGAGATGCTGTGCCGGCCGGTCAGTCCCATAACGGTCTCCTGGAAGTGTACAACCTTGGCCAGAATTCAAACTTCTACCCGACCGACTACCAGTTCATGGAGCTCTGCAATACCGTGCCGATCACCAACGCCAACCAGCAGTGGCAATGGAAGGGTGAGTGGTGGAGTTTTGGCGCCACCATGATTTACTCGCATACCCAGACGCCCAACCGGACGAGCTGCGTCTACCACGACATCAATCAGGATGGCCGCGGCACGATCACCATGAATTCAGCCAGCTCCAACCACCCCGGCGGCGTGAACGTGCTGTTCATGGACGGGTCGGTCCGTTTCATCAAGAACGGTGTGTACTACCGGACATGGTATGCCCTCGCAACTCCGAACAATCGCGAAGCGATCAGTTCTGATTCTTACTGAGACCACCTCGCGGCAGCACGCTTCCCAGTGCTAGTCCGGCGCTCGGGGGTCGCTATTTTCGTTGTCGCCGCTTTACCGCGGCTTACGATTAAAATGGCGCCCAGCCTCAGTAGCGCGTCCCCCCGTGACCCGCCAGACCCCATGCAAGTGCGAGGGGGCCTTTTTCGTCGGCCGAGTGGCCGGGGAGCAAGCAAACGTTGCCCGGGCCATCGCGGGATAACCAGGTCGGGAAGCTCAAAGCCGACCAGGCGCAACCAAAACGCCCCCGCGAGCCGTTTCTACCGCCGCTGCCCGGGTCCTTGCCGCCCCTGACGCCCAGTCGTGCCCCCAATGCGGCGTTCCGTGTCGCTGGTGTCTGCGCCTCGCAACCGCGACGGCGGCAGCGGGCTGGTTCCTCCGTGGCGCGCAACCACGGGCCGCTGTCGCGGTCGCGAGTGCCACGCAGAAGACCGACCACCTGAAGGAGCAACCGGCGCCATCGCGGTCTTTGTCGGATTACACTACCTGGACGCTGGATGGCACGCTTCCATGGCCCGAGGGCGTTGCTCACTCGGTAACATTTTCGAGAGACGGCCGGACGATCCTCGCCGGCGGTGGAACCTCATTCAACCTCGGTGAACCCGCGGGCTATTCGATCGAGACTGGACTTGTGTGTGCATGGGATGTCGCGACACGAAGCGCCGGGCTCCGATCGAACGAGCCCGCCGACAAGATCCTCCATGTCGAGCTGTCCCCCGATGGTGACGCTTTGATCGCGCTCAACCGAAGCAGCGTGAAGCTGCTCGATGCGAAGACGGGCACACTCAAGTGCGAAACGCACCGAGGCGGCTCGCATCTGGCGATCAACTGGGCGGTTGGCGTGTTCACGACCGAACCGAACAGATTCTGGGAGCTCGGGACCTGCCGGGAGATCGGGATCGAGCGCACCGTCGCCGCGGGTACCTTCGCTGCCTTTTCCCCTGACGGCTCGATCTACTGCGTTGAAGGCCACATGTACGACAGCCGCAGCCGGCGCAAGTTGCCCGTCGTGCTCCAGGCGCCGAGAGGTCCTGGCGCCGCCTGGCCGCTCGCGTTCAGTCACGACGGCAAGTTCATAAGCTCGGGCGTTGCGCTATGGCAGGTATCGTCGTCGATGCCAGACTGGTGGACCAAGGCGGAGGGATCGGCGTATCCGACCGGCGTGCTGTTCACTGCCGACGATCTTGCAGTGCTGCGGTCCGATGGTAACGGCTTGATCGAGGTCCGCGATTCCTCGACAGGCGCGATCTTGACCAGAATCGATGCCGGTGCACCCGTGAACGCGATTGCTCTTTCACCCGATGGGAATCTGTTAGCGTCCGCCGGCGGCACTGAGGGCTCACCCATAAAGCTCTGGCGGCACGGCACGCTCGCGCGATGAAGGCGGGGCGTCGGCTGCCAATCGTGGCGGCCGCACAAACAGACAAGGAAAGCGAAACTCAGTGCGCTTCGACAGGCCGCCAAGCGGGGGTTCGATGAGCTCGATCAAGGCAAGGGCATCGTCCTGAAGGGCAAGTAGGAGAGCAATCAGTTCATCACGGATATCCAAACCGAGGTCAAGACGAACGCTGCGAAGAGCGGCCTGTAAGAAAATGGAAGTCATCATCGCTCCGAAGGCGCGGAGCGACATCGCGAGCATCCGTGCCTGGACCCAAGAGAATTGAAGGCAAATCTTCCGGAATAGTATCGCAGTTCGCCGGAGTAGGAAGGCAGGAAGTACTTAAGTGGGCGATGAGGGACTCGAACCCCCGACATCCTGCGTGTAAAGCAGGCGCTCTAACCACTGAGCTAATCGCCCGTTCACGTCGCTCTCCGGGTTTGTAAGGGCGGCGACGGCATCGCTGACCGGAGTGATTATACCGCAACAGTTGCGCACTGTTCACTGCAACTCCGGGCCCGCGCCGCGTGAACGCTGCGTTGCTTTCTGCTGGCGGAACGACCGCTCTTTTGTATCCTTCGGATCGGTGGACAACGGACCATCCCGCCACAGCCACCGCATCATCTCCGGCAGGATCGCCCCGCCGAACTTCTGCCCGTGGTTGTTCATGCCCCATGAGTAATTCACGTCGTACCCTTTTTGTGTCAGCGCCTTCATGAGCCGTACATTCTGGAGGAACCAATCGCGCTTCTCGTTGTAAGCCCCGTTACGAGATAGTCCGCGGTTGTCGTTCCGCCCGTCGCACAGGTAGACGCGGATCGGCTTTTTTTCGGCCGCGAGTACCTTTTCGGGGTAGGCGTGCCCGCCCCGCAGGTCGACGAAGCTGCCGACGTTGCTCAAGACCTTGCGGAAGTGCTTGGGCCGCTCCCAGGCGACCGTGAACGCCGCGATCGCGCCGAGCTCGACCCGCCGATCCCGTGCATTTCGGGGTCGTCCGAGATGCGATAGTCCTTGGCCAAGGCCGGCATCAGCTCCTCGGTGATGACCCTGGCGTAGCGGTCGTCGAGGGAGTTGTACTCGGTTGGCCGATTGGTGTCGCGGTCGCCCCAGTTCCGGGGAGTCGGCTCGGGTTGATCGGGCCGTCGGCCGGGGTTGATGAAAACCCCGATCATGACCGGGATTTCGCGCCGGTAGATCAGGTTATCCATCACGTTCTGCGCCTGCATGTCACCCCTCTCGTCCTTGAACGCCTGGCCGTCCTGGAAGACCATCAGGCCTGCCGGAACGGCCGGGTCGTACTGAGCGGGCACGTACACCCAGTACGTGTGCTGGGTGCCGGGGTAAGCCTGGCTGGGGATCACAAACGGCCCGCGGATCTCACCTTTGGGGACACCCTCCTGCGGCAGGGAGTCGGGCCCCAGCCGGTACTGGGAGTCGGGGTTCGGTGAGGATGCGGGCGGGCGCTGTGCCATCGCTTGCGCGACGGCCATAACGGCCGCAGCCACGCACCCCAGAAAGACGGCGTAGCGGATCTCTTTTCTCATCGGAAAACTCCCCGGAAGGCCGGACGACCCACGAACCGAGAGGGTGCTACGCTCGCGGGCCATGCTGTGTCATTGTAGCGGGATGGGACGAGTGCCGCTTGCACAGGATATTAGACCGGCCGGTTCGTGGCCAGCAGTTGGCTCTGAGGCCAAGCTGGTCCAAGAAAAAAAGGCGAGCGAAAGCCGATCATCTGCGGAGTGTGAGGTCTCTGGATAGCAGAACGAAGGCCGCATTGGGTAATATAATTCCATTGGTGCCTCAAGTTCCGCGAGGACACCGCGTTGAGCAGGGCAGAGCTTCAGCAACTCGCCGAAGATCGGATCCTCGATGCTCAGGCGCTCCTCGCCGCCCAAAGATGGTCGGGGGCCTACCATGTCGCAGGCTACGCCGTCGAGTGCGGACTGAAATCGTGTATCCTCGCCCATTTGGACAGGACCGGGGTGCTCTTCAAGGACAGGACTTACCTCAGGTCATTGGCCGATTGCTGGACACACGAGGTTGATAAGCTCGTAGGCATCGCGGGCCTCACCGCGGAACTCGGAATCGCTTGCGGGGTAAACCCGGGCCTCGCGGGCTACTGGGGTGTCGCGAAAGACTGGAACGAAACGAGCCGGTACGAAAAAAAAAACAGGCGGAAGCCAGAGCGCTTTACGAGGCAATCACGCACGATCCGGATGGAGTGCTTCGATGGATACGCATACACTGGTAGAAAACAGGATCGGCGACGGCCGTAAGTTGATCAATCTGTTGACCGAAAAAGGATTCCCTCTAACCGCCGCGGGCTGGGCAAAGACCAGCGAGGAAGGCGACTGGTATCTCTACATCGCCACCCGAACGGTCGATGATAAGGGTTTGGCAGACGCCTACCGAGAGGTTTATGGTGCGCTAGCTACAATTTCCGGCACCTGCATTGCCGTGTCCGACATCAAGCTCGTTGGCGAACATAATCCAATCACCAGGGATATCCTCGCGATTCGCGATCGTTTTCCGGCCAGAAATCCAACGATCTGGTCCGGTGTTCGGCTCGGCTCAGTTGCAGTTGATGAGGTGTATGTTTACCCGTTGCGACCGGCTCCTGAGGTGTTGACGAGTGTGGGCGAGCCGATCCCGGGTAGCCTGACCGACGTGGGCCAAGCCGTGGGCCCTGATGACTACATCGAGATTCCGTACCTTAAGCCCGCGACTGCACCAGACGCGAATGCCATGCCTACGCCCTCGGTGCTCCGGTTGAAGAAGAAGGAAATACGCACGTTCGAGGTCTTGACCGACCAGCAGGTAATTGAAGGGCGACGGTTCTTGACCTTCGCCAAGCTTAGCACCGTCGACGATGGCGTAATCGGAGTCGACTACCGGGTCGAAGAGCACAAACCGTAGCTTGAGCCGAAAACAACATCCTGCGTGTCAAGCCCGCCTCTAACCATTCAGCTAAACGCCCGGCGCGCGACGAACGTGGGCACACCTCGCAAACTGGCCGCTGCGCTGGCGCTATTCTAACTGAGACTGCAATGGCAGGTCACTGCGGTCCCGGCGCCTCGCCCAGCGATCGCGGGGGCTCGCCAGGCGAAATGGGGGCCGGTTCGGATTCAGGGACTGCTGGCGGAGCCGCAAGGGTGGGCTCCGTGTCTGGATCAGGTACGCCGGGCAAAACGCGCCGCACTGACACGACCTTCCAGCCGGTGTCGATCCCCTCCAAGCGGAAACGCACCAGCGCAAGCCGCAGCGTCGTGGGCGGATCGCCCAGCGAGGCCAGGCGGTCGGTCGCCGAAGCGTTCACGACGGCCCGTTCATAGATGAACGGTCCATCCGCCTTGAGCGTGTGGAACGAGCGCTTGAGCATGGCGTTCCAATCGCCCTGCGCCCCGGCCACCTCGAGTGCGAGGGCCTTGGCGTCGGCCGGCAGCGGCGGCTTGGCCGACTCGACCAGCATCTTGTAGGTGGGCAGGATCTTCTTGGGCGCAGCACAACGGCTAGATTGCTGAAGACCTTGGCATATTCCTCGGCGGCGTCGAAGAGGTCGTTGGGGTCGCCGCTTTCGATCTTCTTGGCCAGCCCCGATTTCTCGGCCTGCTCCTTGGCCGCGTGCAAGGCGTCGAGCGTCTCGCCGGCGGGGCCCAGCAGGTTCTTGGGAGTGAATCGGCCGGCCGCGGTCTCGTACGTATATTCGGCGTCGACCTTCTTGTGAAACGCACCCAGCGGCGCGAACGAGCCTTTGAAAATTCGGCTGCGGCGCCGGTCGTGCCGGATCGCGCCCACCGAGCGAATTGCCGGCGGCTCCTCGACGATTGACAGTCGGCGCGCGGCCTCGGTGTCGTCGTCGGCCAGGGCCTTCAAGTAGCTTTCGGCCACCCGCTCGACCGTATCGAGCTTGCGCGGCCGGAGCCGCGGCCAGGCGACCATGACGGCCACCCCGGCGATCGTCACGACCATCGCAAATCCGAGCAGAAACCAGGGCCAGCGGCGGGCGCGCGCAGGTTGCGGCGGTGCGGGCACGAACACGGTCGGCGATGAGCCGGCGTCGCCGACTGGGAGCGGGCCGGGCGCGCTGCGGCCCGGGAGTGTCTTGCTGGGCTCGTTCGTCGCGTCGCGGCGGCTCATGTCAGGTGCGTCCTCCAGGAGTGGTTCGTGGATTCGGCGACTCGCGCGATTCGAGCGCCAGCGCGATGCGCCCGAGTGCAGGGACCACGCGCTGTTCGATCAGGTCGCTGGTGCGCCACGCGGCTTCGGCGGTATCGGCCAGCACGTCGACCAGCTCGGCGGCAACCCTGATCAAGCGCCCCGCCGCCCAGCCCGCAAAGCCGCAGCCGCCGATCGCGATCAAGGCCACGATGCCCATGACCAGGCGCTCACCGTCGGTGAACTGCGCGTCGGATAACAGCGCGCGCGACTGATCGAGAAAGATGCCCAATCCCAGCGCTAGAAACCCCACTTGCACCAAGGGCGCCAGCACCGTCAGGGTGCGCCGGCCGCGCCGCAGGTCCTCATAACGCGATCGATCAAATGGAGTTCGAGTCATGGGCATTCTGCCGGCGGCTGGAAGCGACGGTCGGGGCCAAAGCGCGACTCATTATACCCGACGTGGGCACGACCGGGCCATTTGGGCGCGAACCAGAAAGGGCAAGATTACGAGTACGATTACGATTACGATTACGACTAAGATTACGATTACGATCGGGAAGAATGAGCACGAGAGGCACGACGCAAGCGGTTCAATGATACGGTTCTTGCACGCGGCAGATTTGCACCTGGGTTTGCGCATCACTCGGTTTGAAGAGAGTGCGTGCGGGCGCATCGGCGAGGCGCGCTTCGAGGCGCTCGAGCGACTGCGCGACAAGGCCAACGAGCATAAAGTCGACTTCATCCTCATCGCAGGCGACGTGTTTGACGACCACAGTGTCTCCGGGACAGTCGCCCAGCGCGCCTTTGCGCTTCTGGAGGGCAAGACGCTGTGTTGCCCGGTCTATATCATCCCCGGTAACCACGATCCGCTCACGCCCGGCGGCGTCTGGGACCGCGAACCCTGGCTACGCGACCAGCCTACCAAGCACGTTCACCTCCTCCGCGAGGCGGCGCCGGTCGCTGTGCCCGGCCTGCCGGTGATCCTCTTTCCGTGCCCACTGCGCAACCGCAATTCGGTGGACGACCCGACGGCCTGGATCGCCGCCCATCCCCGGCAAGGCGACGACCGTGCGATCCGCATCGGCATCGCGCACGGAAGTCTCAACGTGTTGCCCAACCTGCCGCTCGACGACCACCTGATCCGCCGGGATGCGGCCGAGCGACTGGAGCTCGATTACCTCGCGCTGGGCCACTGGCACAAGCCGCAGCGCTTTGCCGCGAGCGACCGAGCCGAACGAACCGCGTACAGCGGCACTCACGAACCGATGCGGTTCCCGGGATTCGACGCCACCGCTTCGACCGGATGGCTCAATTACTCCGGTGATGGAGCCGCCGATCGGTTCCAGGACGAGGGCCGCGGCACGGCGCTTTTGGTCTCGATCGACGACGCGGGCGCTCCCCCGCAGATCGAGACGATCCAGGTCGGTCGGCTCCGCTGGGTCGCTGAGCAACAGGACCTGACGGGGCAGGGGCTCGGCCCGATCATCTCGGGCTACGCAGGTCGCGACGACCGCGAGCTTACGCTCCTGCGGCTCAAGCTCTCGGGAATTCTCGATCCCGTGCAGTACGCGCGCCTGCCCGAAATCGAGCACATCATCGGCAACCGCTACTTTCCCGGCTCGCGGGTCGAGACCGACGACGTCCTCGTGCAACCGAGCGGTGAGCAGCTCGAGGAACTACTCGGCGACGGCGTGCTGTCGCGCATGCTCGAGCGGCTGCGCGATGAGGCAGAGAGGGGTGATGCCCAGGCTGCGCACGTGGCCAATCACGCCCTCAAGCTGCTCTATCGCATCGCCTGGGAGGAGCGCGCCGGATGATCGTCGAAGGATTCGAGATCGAAAACTGGAAGTGCATCAAGCGAGTGGCCGTGGCGAGCCTGCCGGCCACAGGCGTCGCCGTGCTGCATGGGCCCAACGGAACCGGCAAGAGCAGCATTATCGAGGCTTTGCGAGCCTGCCTCATGGACTATAAATCCAATTCGGCTGCGAAGAGCCTGACGAGTGCGTATCCTAAAAACTCCAGCGACAAGCCGCGCGTGCAGGTCACTTTCAGCGCGGGCGGCAGCTCGTGGCGCGTCGTGAAGCAGTTCGGCAGCAAGGAGAGCAAGCTCGAGCGGCGGCTGTCCTCAGGCGAGTGGAAGCTCGAATCGGTCGACATCTCGGAAGTTCACGACCGGACGCGCCAGCTTTGCGGCGGCAGCGACTCGACGGCAGGCCTACATCAACTGCTCTGGCTCACCCAGGCCGAATTTCATCTTCCCAAATCGGACGAGCTCGACGCTGACGTTCAGTCGCGGCTCCGCGCGATCCTGGGCGTGCTCCAGACGCCGCTCGACGACCGCTTCGTGGGCCGTATCAAGGAACGCTGGTCGACGTGGTTCGAACGCGCCAGATCGCTGGTCAGCAGCCGAAGCTCAAGAAAGCGAGCTCACTTGCCCAGGCCCTCGACCAGCTCGATAAGTTGCGCACGCAACAAGGAAGCATCGACGCGAAGTTTCAAGAAGACGAACGAAAGATGGAGCGTTCTCGCAGCTTGGAGATCGAGGCCAAAGCGCTCGGTCGCCAGCTCGCCGAGAAGGAGCAGTTGAAGGAGGGGCTGGAGCGTGAGCTGAGAGCGAGTCAGGCGCGGCTGGCGGTTCACCGGCTCGCGGCGCAGCGTCTCAGTCAGGCCGAGAAGACTTTGGCGGTGGCTCTCGCCGCCCGCCAGCGCCGTGCGGACGACGAACGACGATTGAAGGAAGAGGAGCACGAGGCGGAACAAGCAGGGTTCGCCGCGCTTGAAGCCCAGCGCCGTCTTCACGACGCCGAAGAGGACCTTGCGAAACTCAGGCGCTTACTTCAGGCGGCCACCCAGCGAGGCCGGGAAACGCAAGCTCGCTTGAACGCCGTCGATGGCTGCAAGAAACTGCTCGAAGACGAGGACAAGCGCCAAGCACAAAGCGTGACGCTCGAGCACGCAGAGAAAACCGCCGAGCGACTCGAAAAGCTCAAGGTCGAGGCTCGCGAACGTCCCGCGCCGGATGATGTGCGGCTGTCGGCAATGAAGCAGAATCGCGCCGAGGCCGCGCGGGCTCGCGCCGAGCTTGACGCCGCGGCCATTACCCTCACTGTGTGGCGAGATCCAGATTCACCCGAGCCCCGGATCGTCGTGGACGGAGCGCCGGCGAAATCGGCTCCCTCGGTCGCCGATCAGCCCGGCTCGCTGTACCGGATCCGCCATCGTGCCGAGATCGCGATCCCCGGCTGGGGCCGCGCCGACGTTCAGCGCGGCAGCGATTCGCGCGGGCTCGATCAGATTGAAGACAACCTGGGCGCTCTCGATCGCCAGTTTGCCGAGCAGGTTGCCCCCTTTGGCGTCGTCCCCGGCGATCCCGGCGCCCTCGATCAGCTCCAGGCGCTGGCGGCCGACAAGAAGTTCCGCGAACCGGAATTGAAGCGTTGCCAGGACGAGCTGCGGCGGCTCGCCCCCGACGGGCTCGACGCCCTGCGCGAACACAAGGCCGAGCTAGAGCGGCGCATCCATGCCCGCCGCGAGCAGCTTGGCGAGTCAGCGCCGGACCTCGTGTCACTTGACCCGGCCCAGCTCGATCGGCTGGTCGCTGAGTTCGGGGCTGCTATCAAAGCCGATACACAGGGGGCGACCGACCTGGAAGCCAAGATCGCATTACTGGCGCGCACGCTTGAAGGTACGTCAGAGGCCCGGTCGCCCGCAGCGAGCAGCTCAAAGCGAGTTGAGCCCGAAGACGTCGCCGTCGGGTTGCGCCAGGCCGAAGCCGCAGCGCAGAGAGCGCGACCACGGTACGGGCGCGGGCCGATGCGCTTCGCGATGCGCTCGCGCACGCGCCCGCCGCGGCCGAGCTCGAGCGCACCCTAGACGATGCCCAAGCCGAAGTGGCTGCCGCCCGCGCCGAGCGTGATGCCTCGCAACTGACCGAAAGCGAGCAGACCATCGCCGATCGCGTCGACGCAGCCGGCAGCGGAGTTCATGCCGTCCAGAACCGGCTTCGCGACGTGGAGCGCGAAATGCACGAGCTCAAGGGGGCCCTCAGCCAGTCAGAGGGCCTGCACCAGGAGCGCGCGCTGGCCGCGGCCCGCGTCGAGCACCTCGTCCGCCACACTGACCGCGAAACGCTCGAGAGCCAGGCTTATGACCGCCTGGTGGCCCTCTTCGAGGAATGCCGCGAAAAGCAGCTCGGAACCGTCATGGGGCCGATCCATGATCGCGTCGTGCGCTGGATGCGTTTGCTCGGAATCGGCCATCATTCCATTCGGTTCAACGATCAATTCCTGCCGGAGACGCTCGTCGCCGCCGGCGGGGCGATCGAGCTGGCCCTCGACGAGGAATCGACCGGTACGATCGAGCAGATCGGGCTTTTTGTTCGGCTCGCCCTCGGCTCGGCGATTTCGACCGCCGATGGACCGGTGGTATCGGTCCTTGACGATCCCTTGACGCACAGCGACACGGTACGCCTCGAGCTGATGCGCTCGGTCCTCGCCAGCGCAGCCGCCGGCGACTCGTCGGCCACACCCCCCGCGGGCCCACTGCAGATTTTGGTTTTCACCTGCCATCCCGAGTGGTTCGTCACCGACGGCGCGAAGGTTGTCGATCTTTCGCGGCCCGATATCCTGGCCCGACACCCATAGTTCGTGTTCGTGCTCCTGCTCGTAATTCCAAGTCAGTCAGCGCGCCGAAGCCGCAGGCGATAGGGGTAGGGAGGGTTTGAGCCCCCCCTCCCTCCGAACCGGACGTGCGGTTCTCCCGCATCCGGCTCTCCAGTTAGTGGTTCACCTCAAAGAGGATTGACGGAACGTCGCATGAGCTGTTGCCAAGCTGTACAACCCGTGCGCGGCAAAGAATGCATTGGGCCAGCGTCGATGATCCGATCCTCGACCACATCCCTTCTTCTTCTGACGTTTCCGGAGGATGCTGCGAAGCCTCATCCGGATCCAGCCGTCCAATTTCGGGAACGTGGTAGGGTGGCTGTGTTTGAAATACTCAAACCAGCCACGCAGCGTCGGGTTAAGCGTCGCGATGATCGCTCGAAGGCATTTCCCGGACGTGCGCTTCGTCTTCTCACGGATGGTATCTTTGAGTTTCTTGAGGCTCTTATCGCGCGGAAATCGAAAGTCGCGGTCAAATCGATAACCCAAGAAATCAAAGCTGTCTTCCGTGGCGTTGACGATCCGCGTCTTGGTCGGGTGCAAGGTCAGGCCGGCTGCCGCCGTCCATTCCTGTACTCGTGCCAGCGCACGGGTCGCTTCTTCCGGACTGCGACACAGGATCACGAAGTCGTCCGCGTATCGCACCATCTCGAATCCCTCCCGGGCCATCAGGTGGTCCAGCGGGTTCAAGTAGATGTTGCTCAAAAGCGGACTGACCACCGCGCCCTGGGGGCTGCCCATCTCGGGTGTCCATTCCCGCAAGCCGTCCATGACGCCTTGCTTCAAGAACGCCTCGATCAAGCCCAGCACCCGTCCGTCCGATACCTTCTGTCCCACAAGGGCCAGCAGGCGGTCGTGCGGGATCGTGTCGAAGTAGCTCTTCAGGTCGGCATCAACGACGTAGCTGTAACCGGCCTTGAGCAGTTGGTCCACGCGGCGCAGTGCGTCTTTGCAGCCCCGTTTGGGACGAAAGCCGTAGCTGTGCTCGGCGAAGTCGTGCTCAAAGATTGGTTCCAGCGCCATCCGCAACGCCGTTTGGACCACTCGGTCGCGAACGGTCGGTATTCCCAGCGGCCGCATCTCCTGACTTCCCGGTTTAGGAATGTAGTGTCGGCGGATCGCTTGCGGGCGGTAGGTTCCACTCCGCAGTTCCTCGCTGAGTCTTCGCAGTTCGTCTTCCAAGCGGGCCTGGAACATCGGAATCGTGACGTGGTCCACGCCAGCGGCACCTTCGTTGTCGGCGACCTGAAGGTACGCCGCGTGCAGGGTTCGCTGGGGTGTGACCTTGTCGATCAGGCTGAACCATTTGCCTCCTTTGACCCCTTGTTCAAGGGCCGTCAACATCCGCTCTGTCCAGACCACGGGTTCGACCCAGAGCCATCGGCGCCAGATCTCTCCGGTACGTGTAGCCCTTTCGGGCACTGCCACCGGTTGGTTTTCCGTCGGTTTGGTCATCGCGTCTCCACCTCCCTACGCCCCTTGGCTCCGCCGGCGTTACCCGGTTTCATCGCTACTACGGGCGCTCTGACTCCTGCTCGGGGGCTCTTCGGATCCATCATGAACACCGCTTGGTCCCGAGCAGGTCTCCCCGCTTGCTGTGTTTGGCCTTCCGACCATTCCGTCCCCAACCACCCAGTGGGTCCCGTGATCGCTTTAACACGCTACCCCTCAGCGTCACGAGTTTCCGGATTGCTCCGGTCCAGGCTTCGCCAGTTGCTAGCAGGCTCGCCATCCATTAAGGCCGAATCGGGTTCACTTGCGTTACGGACTGGTCGTTCACCGCCGGTTGCTTCCCACCCACTCTCCCGAGTACGCAGTTACCATTGGTTACAGGCCGGAGAGCGCGTGCCTGAAGAGGACATACACCTCTCTGACCAAACACACTCACGGGCGCACTAGCAGGCACGCTCCGAGCGTGAGATTTTTTCGCGGGTACGGGTTGATTTTTCTAGTGATCACGTTATGATACCACGCATCCAGTTGGCTTCGCCGACTTCGGGCTGTCCACGCGTTGCAGGATAAGCGCCATGACGATGCCCCTCTTTCATCCTGATGAGTTGCCCGAGCCTCCTTCTCCCGCCCAAGCTGCCCAGTCGCTGCCGGCGGGCAAGCCGCGCTTGCGAGTCCCGCATCGCGACCAGTCGGTGTTCCGCTGGGCATCCCTCGACGAGTTGCTTGAGGCCGACCATCCGGTACGGATCGTCTGGGCGGCCGTTTGCGCGCTCGATCTGACTTCCTGGCTCAGGGAGATCAAGGCCGTTAAGGGACACGTCGGCCGCGACGCGACCGATCCGCGCTTGCTGGTCGCGCTGTGGGTCTATGCCACTTTGAAGGGAATCGGCAGCGCTCGCGAGCTCGCCCGTCTGTGTGACGAGTGCTTGCCGTACCAGTGGCTTTGCGGCGGAGTGAGTGTCAATTACCACATGTTGTCCGACTTCCGCTCGCAAGGCGGCGAGAAGTGGGACGATCTGCTCACGCAAATCGTGGCCGTCCTGTTGGATGCTGGGCTGGTAAAAATGGACCGAGTCGCTCAAGACGGCATGAGGGTACGTGCCAGTGCCGGTAAGAGCTCGTTCCGGCGCCGCGGGCGACTGGAAGAACGTCTGGACGAGGCGCGTCAGCAGGTCGAGACGCTCAAGCAACTTGCCGAGGAGGACACCGAAGAACTCACGCGACGGCAGCGTGCCGCGCGCGAGCGTGCCGCCCGTGAGCGTCAGGAGCGAATCGAAGAGGCGATGCGTCAGCGGGACGAACTGCAAAAGCAGCGCGAAGACTCGGCGAAGAAGAGCGGCCGCAAGGTGGATGAGGCGCGCTTCGACCACCGATCCGGAAGCACGGAACATGAAGTTCGCTAATGGCGGATATTGGCCGGGATATAACGTTCAATTCTCGACCGATACCGAAAGCGGCGTGATCGTCGGTGTAGAGGTGACGAACGCCGGGACGGATGCGGAGGAACTCCCCCCCATGCTCGATCAGTTGAACGAGCGCTACGACCGCATGCCGGCTGAGGCACTCGTCGATGGCGGGTTCGCGACCGTGGACACTATCGACCAGGCCGCCGAGCGTGGCGTTACGGTGTACGCCCCGATCAAAGACGAGGAGAAGCAACGGGCAACGGGGAAAGATCCCCATGCCCCCAAGAAAGGGGACAGCGAACCAGTTGCCCAGTGGCGAAGTCGAATGGGAACGGAGGACGCGAAGCTGATCTACCGGCTGCGCTGCCAGACGGCGGAGTGGGTCAACGCGCAATGCCGCAACCGCGGATTGTGGCACATGCCGGTACGCGGTCAGCCGCGCTGTCGCATTGTCGCATTGCTGTTTGCAATTGCCCATAACTTGGTCGTCGTGGAGAGGCTGCGCCCGGTGATGGCCTAGAAGCCGGTCCGAGTCAGACTCTGCGAAAAGTGGTCAAAGTGGGAAGACTAATTCGCGATAATCATAAACTTTTTTTTGACAATTGGTTCAGGTCGTTGGTCCTGAATGAGCCACCGCGGGCCGAACCACAACCGGGTCGGTGCGGAGCCGACGATCCGCAAAGCCGCGAAAATCTCACGGCCTCTCCGCGTGCCGTGGCGGGATCTGGCTGGGGGCAAATTGTCCGTCAGTGGGCTACGGCACGCGGAGAGGCCGTGATCTTTTTGAGGAGTCGCTGGAGATTAGCCGGCAGACGATTTTGGTCTGGGGTCACGCCATTCCGACGCCATCACGGCCTGCGGTTCGGCCCGCTCATCAATGAGTTCTCGATAACGTCAAATAATTCTTCCTATATTGACCTGTTTTCGCAGGATCACGTTCAAACCCTGGCTTGGGCCACGGCTAAGCGCAGCCTCTCACCGGCGACCAGATTATGAGCAATTGCATAGATCAGTGCTACAATGCGACAACGCGGCCGGCCGCGTACCGGCATCTGCCAGAGCCCGCGGTTGCGGCACTGTGCATTCACCCATTCCGCCGTTTGGCACCGCAGCCGATAGATCAACTTGGCCGATTCGGTTCCCATTCGGCTCCGCCACTGAGCAACCGCCTCGCTATCTCCTTTCTTGGGGGCATGCGGATCTTTTCCCTCCGCCCGTTGCTTCTCCTCGTCTTTGAGCGGAGCGTACACGGTACAGCCGCGCTCGGCCGCCCCGTCGATTGTCTCCACTGTCGCGAAACCGCCGTCGACGAGCGCTTCATCAGGCACGCGGTCGTAACGCTCGTCCAACTGATCAAGCATGGGTACCAGCTCTTCGCTGTCGGTCCCGGCCTTACTCACGTCCGCACCGACGATGACGCCGCTTTCGGTGTCGGTAGTGAATTGAACGTTATACCCCGGCCGGTATCCTCCGTCCGCAAACTTCATGGTCCTCGCCTCGGGATCCGTGGTCGACGCTCGAGCTTCATCCGTCTTGCGACCGCTCTTCTTCGCCGAGGCTTCCCGTTGCTGCTGCAACTCATCGCGCTCACGCATCGCCGCTTCGATTCGTTCCTGACGCTCGCGTGCCGCACGCTCGCGGGCGGCACGTTGGCGTCGTGTCAGGTCTTCTCCATCCTGCTCGGCAAGTTGCTTGAGCGTTTCAACCTGCCGCCGCGCTTCTACCAGACATTCCTCCAGTCGACCGCGCCTGCGAAACGAGCTCTTGCCAGCACTGGCACGCACCCTCATACCGTCTTGAGCCGCCCGGTGCATTTTCACCAGACCCGCGTTCAACAAGACGGCAACGATTTGCGTGAGCAGTTCGTCCCATTTGTCGCCGCCTTGAGAGCGGAAGTCGGCAAGCATGTGATAATTGACGCTCACCCCGCCGCAAAGCCACCGGTAAGGCAGAGACTCGGAGCAGAGCCGAGCCAGCTCACGAGCGCTGCCGATTCCCTTCAAGGTGGCGAAGACCCACAATGCGACCAGCAGGCGGGGGTCTGTGGCGTCGCGGCCGACGTGTCCCCTGACCGCCTTGATGTCCCTAAGCCAGGCACTCAGGTCGAGCCGACAGACGGCCGACCAGACAATGCGTACCGAATGGTCTGCATCCAGCAAATCATCGAGGGATGCCGTATGCATCTCAACCTGGTCGCGAACCGGGCGGCGCAATCGTGGCCTGTCCGCGGGCATGGACTGGGCAATTTGTGCCGGCGATGGCGGCTCAGGCAAGTCATTGGGGTCAAAAAGGGGCCGCGTCATGGCGTTTTTCCTGCAACGCGTGGACAGCCCGAATCTGGGCGATTCGTATGAATGCGTGATAGGATATCATAGACAATACAAATGTCAACTAGAATTTCCGAAAAAACTCACACGCTCGGAGCGTGCCTGCTAGTGCGCCCGTGAGTGTGTTTGGTCAGAGAGGTGTATGTCCTCTTCAGGCACGCGCTCTCCGGCCTGTAACCAATGGTAACTGCGTACTCGGGAGAGTGGGTGGGAAGCAACCGGCGGTGAACGACCAGTCCGTAACGCAAGTGAACCCGATTCGGCCTTAATGGGTGGCGAGCCTGCTAGCAACTGGCGAAGCCTGGACCGGAGCAATCCGGAAACTCGTGACGCTGAGGGGTAGCGTGTTAAAGCGATCACGGGACCCACTGGGTGGTTGGGGATGGAATGGTCGGAAGGCCAAACACAGCAAGCGGGGAGACCTGCTCGGGACCAAGCGGTGTTCATGATGGATCCGAAGAGCCCCCGAGCAGGAGTCAGAGCGCCCGTAGTAGCGATGAAACCGGGTAACGCCGGCGGAGCCAAGGGGCGTAGGGAGGTGGAGACGCGATGACCAAACCGACGGAAAACCAACCGGTGGCAGTGCCCGAAAGGGCTACACGTACCGGAGAGATCTGGCGCCGATGGCTCTGGGTCGAACCCGTGGTCTGGACAGAGCGGATGTTGACGGCCCTGAACAAGGGGTCAAAGGAGGCAAATAATGCATTCTTTGCCGCGCACGGGTTGTACAGCTTGGCAACAGCTCATGCGACGTTCCGTCAATCCTCTTTGAGGTGAACCACTAACTGGAGAGCCGGATGCGGGAGAACCGCACGTCCGGTTCGGAGGGAGGGGGGGCTCAAACCCTCCCTACCCCTATCGACGTTCGTCGCCATCCGCGGGAGGTGCGCACGGCGCAGAGAATTGACGGAGTGAGAGCCTACTCTCAATCCGCTCCCGAAACCTGGCGCTCGAGCACATAATACCCCCGCCGCCGCCCTGAAGACTCATCTTTGACGAACGACACGGCTTGATAGCCCGCTGCGAACGCCGCCTGAAACGCCTGGCACACAGCCGTTCGCCAGCGCTCGGCCAGCGCGCGATTCTCGCGGCGCAGCCGCGCGATGTCACTGGGAATCTCGATCAAGACTTGCCGCTCCTCCGGCAGCACCGAAGCATCGAGCGCCGGCCCGGTCAGGTTGCGTAGCTTGGCGACTTCCACTGCTTTGCTCACTGGCCGTTCGCCGGTAGTCTTCCATTCGACGACCAGCCGGTCGGTAGGCACGCCCGCGTTGAGCGCGTCGGTGCCGCCGGCCGTACATGTCCTCGATGTAGCGGACTGCCGTGGCGCCCAGGCGCACCAGATTGAAATGGGCGTTGCCGACTTGCAGCGGGTCGAAGGCCCAGGCGATTCGCTCCAGGCCCTGGTCGCGGGCGAGCGCGCGCTGGGCCATCTTGATCTCATACCCCAGACCGCGCGATTGGTAACCGGGCACGACGCCGGTGAGCTGCGAATAAAGGCAGAGCCGACCCTCCACCTGGCCGAGGAATGCAAACGACATCGCGACGGCCTCACCGCTCGGCATAAACGCGCCCAGGACCAGCCCACCGTGCAAGTTGGCGCCGACCATCGTCGCGACCGGCACGAGATAACCCCCGTCGTCGATGCCCCACGCCCGGCGCTGGGCTTCCTGGCAGGCGCGATAATCGGCAATTGACACGGCGCGGCGGATCGTGACCTCGACCACCGTCTTTCCGCCTGCGGCGTTTTCGTTCATGGCTCGGCCTTCAGGTTCATGAGCAAGGCATACAAGAGGGCAGCGCGTTCGGGAAGCGACGCGAGGAACACGTGTTCGTCGTCGGCGTGCGCACCTCCGCCCCGCGCGCCCAAGCCGTCGAGTGTGGGCATGCCCAGCGCCGCCGTGAAGTTGCCGTCGCTGCCGCCGCCGCTGGCTCCTTCGGTCAGCTCACCGCCCTTCGTGACCTGCCGATAGATCGCCTGTGCTTGTTGAACGAGCTCGGCCGTCGCCGCTGTCCGCTCCATGGGAGGCCGGTTGAACGAGCCGATGATCGTCAGGCGAACATCGGGATTGATCGGCTGGAGGGCCATGAGCGCCGCCGCGATCCTTGCTTGCTCGGCCGCGCTGGCGACGCGGACGTCGATCTCGGCCGAGGCCCGCGCCGGCACGACATTGGCTGCCGTGCCTCCCCGGACCACGCCAACATTGAGCGAGGTTCCAGCGGCCAGGTCTTGCAGCCCTTCCAGGCGCACGATCTGGTGTGCAAGCTCGACAATCGCGCTTCTGCCGTCCTGGGGAGCGACGCCCGCGTGAGCGGCCTTGCCCTCGACTTCAATTCGAAAGCGCCCGACGCCTTTACGCGCGGTCTTGACGCCGCCGTCGGCAAGCGCAGGCTCGAGGACCAAAACATACGCCGCCTCGCGCGCAAGGCTCTCGATCAAATCGCGCGACGTCGGGCTGCCGATCTCTTCATCCGACGTGAAAAGAGCCCACACCGGCCGCGGCGGCGTGTGTGCGTGTTCTTTGAAAAACTCCATGACCGCGAGGAAGATCACCAGGCTGGCCTTCATATCAAAAACGCCCGGGCCAAACGCCGCGGCCGTCGTGGTCGAGCCGAAACGGCAACCGCTCGATCGTCCCCCGCGGCCAGACCGTGTCGAAGTGACCCAAGACGAGCGCAGGCCGAAGTTCCGCCGCTGCGCCGGCGAAACGGCCCAGCACGTGGTTGCCCCCCAGCGGATTGTCGATGATCTCGACCGATGCTTCCAGGTCTCGTAGCCGCTCTGCCAGGACGGTGCAAAGCGCGTCCAGCGCCTGTTTATCGTGGCTCGGAGATTCGAGCTCTACCAGCCGCGCAAGCGAGGCCACGGTGTCCGAGCGCTGAAAGTCGCTTGCGAGCTTCGACATTCCCGAATCCGCCATGACCGTTGTCCTCACGCTCTGAGCGAAATCGCCCGCAGCGTGTGCGCTAGGGTCCGTTCCTCGATCGGCTCGACGCCGAGGCCCGGACCGTCGAATACCGCGATTGTTCCATTATCAGCGCGGATCGGCGGGGTGACGATGTCTTCGGCGTAATACTTGTCGGAGCCCGAGACGTCGCCGGGAAGCGTGAAACCGGGCAGCGAAGCGATCGCGACATTGGCCGCCCGGCCGATTCCAAACTCGTGCATGCCGCCGCACCAGACCGGTATTCCGCGCGCCCGACACAAATCGTGTACCCTGATCGCCTCGCTCGGGCCTCCAAGCCGGCTCACCTTGATATTGATCACACGGCAGGCCCCCAGGTCGAGCGCCTTGCGCGCGTCGTCGGCCGTGTGAATGCTTTCATCGAGACAGATCGGGGTCTTGAGCGCTGCTGAACCTGCACGTGGTCAACGATGTCGTCGTGCGCCAGCGGCTGCTCGATCAAGAGCAGGTCGAAGTCGTCGAGCGCTTTGAGCACGGGCAGGTCGTCGAGCGTGTAGGCCGAGTTGGCATCGACCTGGAGCGGCACCGCCGGAAAGCGCTCACGCACTCGCCGTACCACGTCGACGTCCCAGCCCGGCGCGATCTTGAGCTTGATGCGCCGGTAGCCCTCGGCAAGGTAGCGCTCGATCTGTTCGAAGAGCGCCTCGATTCGTCGCTCGATGCCCAGGCTCACGCCCGAATGGATCACGTCGCGCGTGCCACCCCAGAGCGAGTGAAGGGGAACACCCTGCCGGCGCACCAGTGCGTCCCAGCACGCCATCTCGAGCCCCGCGCGGGCGAAGGCATTTCCCTTCACGCGGCCGTACAGTCCGACCAGCTCGTCGATCGTCGACCATTCCTTGCCCAGCACCAAGGGCGCCAGAAAATCGTGCAGAATGTGCCAGCAGGTTTCGGTCGTCTCGGCGCAGTAGTACGGGTCCGACGGGCTGGCGCACTCGCCCCAACCGATCGCGCCACCGGCCTCGATCCGCACCAAGATGTGGTCGAGATGGTCCTTCCGGCTCGAACTCGTCTCAAACGGCCGCAAGAGGGGCAGCCTGACGATCCTCAGGTCGATTCGATCAATGCGCATATTGGGCGGACAGGAAGAAGTTTGCTGAATGCCTTGCAGTCGTCCATCGGTACCGCTCCAGTGTCGGTGCGGACCCTGTATTACGCAAGACATCGCACGCGGTCGCCGTCTCGACCGGCTGGAGGATCACCCGTCCCGGGCCGATTCAAGTGGCTCGCGCTTGAGCACCGGCGGATTTATGTTAAACTTAGGATTAACGGCACAGCCTGCCGCGCCTGGCTGGCCGGCAAGCCCTTGTTGCGAGCTCTCCCACCTGAAGATCCCTCCATCTCAAGGAGTCGACATCATGACCGACCCGAAACCGGGCGCGACCCGACGTCATTTCTTGGAGACGACGGGCGCACTGGCGGGCGTTTCGGCGCTGGCGGGAGTTTCCGTTCCGTCGGTGCACGCGGCCGAGGACAACACGATCCGGGTGGCCTTGGTCGGCTGCGGCGGCCGAGGCACCGGCGCCGCCGGCGACGCCCTGTCGACCGCCGGCCAGACGGGCCGATCAAGCTCGTCGCCATGGCCGACGTGTTCGAAGACCGGCTCTGCACCAGCTACGAGACGCTCGTCAAGGACCACGGCGAGACAAGGTCGACGTCGATTGCGAGAACAAGTTCATCGGCTTCGACGCCTACCAGAAGGCCATGGACTGCCTGCAGGCCGGCGACGTCGTCATCTTGACCACGCCGCCGGCCTTTCGCTGGGTCCACTTCAGCCTACGCGATCCAGAAGGGGATCCACACCTTCATGGAAAAGCCGATCGCCGTCGACGGCCCGACCGCGCGGCGCATGATCGCCCTGGGCGAAGAGGCCAAGAAGAAGAAGTCTCAAGGTCGGCGTCGGCCTGATGTGCCGGCACTGCGAGGCGCGCCAGGAGCTGTATAGCCGCATCAAGGACGGTGAGATCGGCGAGCCGATCCTGCTGCGGGCCTATCGCCAGACCGGGCCGGTCGGCACGGCGCTCACGCCGCCCAAGCCCGAGGGCATCAGCGAGCTGCTGTACCAGATCCAGAAGTTCCACGGCTTCCTCTGGGCCAGCGGCGGTTGCTTCAGCGACTTTCTCGATTCACAACATCGACGAATGCTGCTGGATGAAAGACGCCTGGCCCGTCTCGGCCAAGGGCTCGGGGGCACGCTGCTATCGCGGCGACTGCATCGACCAGAACTTCGACACCTATTCGGTCGAATACACCTTCGCCGACGGCACCAAGCTGTTCCTCGAAGGGCGGAATATTCCCGGCTGCAACCAGGAGTTCGCCAGCTACGTCCACGGCTCGAAGGCGGCGGCCATCATTTCGTACAATTCACACAGTCCGGCCCACTGCACGATCTACAAGGGCCAGAACATCAGCCGCCGCGAGATCGTCTGGGCGTTTCCCCAGCCCGAGCCCAACCCCTACCGGGTCGAGTGGGACGACTTGATCCACGCCATCCGCAAGGACAAGCTGTACAACGAAGTCAAGCGCGGGGCCGAGGCAAGCCTGGTCACCGCGATGGGGCGCATGGCTGCGCCACACCGGCCAGGTGATCACATTCGAACAGATGCTCGAATGCAAAAACGAGTTTGCACCCGACGTCGACAAGCTCACGATGACGAGCGCCGCCCCGCTGCAAATGGACAAGCTCACCAAGCGGTATCCGATCCCGCAGCCCGGCATCGTCAAGGATCGCGAGTACCTCGCTTAAGGGGCCCGGATGCGGTTGCCGCGGCCGGCCCCGCCGTGTTCTTCCGAGCGATCGACCGCCCCGGCCTCCGCGCGGGCATCCGCGCAGTGGCGGGGCGTTGTCGTTTTGGCTGGCGCGCCCCTCGCTCGGCGCCTTCCCCTCAAGCGTGGAGAGATCGCCGTGAGCTTCGAACCCTCGAAACCAGCACCTACCGCCGCGCCGCGAATCATCTCGATGGACCAGTTCCGCGGCTACACCGTCGCGGGCATGTTCCTGGTGAACTTCGTCGGCGGGCTGACGGCCTTTCCCGAGGTGCTGAAGCACCACAATGGCCATCCGTATTTCAGCTACGCCGACACGATCATGCCCAGCTTCATGTTCGCGGCCGGTTTTTCCTACCGGCTCTCGGCTCTGAAGCGCTTCGCCAAGGTGGGCACATCCGCCGCCTACAGGCACTTCATCGTCCGCAGCCTGGCGCTGGTGCTCGTCTCGCTGGTCATGTATGCGGCGGAAGACCTCGAAGTCAAGAAATGGAGCCAGCTCACGCCGCACGGGACCTACGAGCTGGTCGCGATGCTCTTCAAGGCGAACCTCTGGGAAGTGCTGGCGATCATCGGCGTCGTGCAGATCTTCATCCTGCCCGTCATCGCCGCCGGCACCCGCGTTCGCCACATTGCCTGGATCGTGTGCGCGGTCGTTCATCTGGTGATCTCATGGTGGTTCAACTTCTTCTTCGTCTACGGCAAGCCGAACTTTCTCGACGAGCTTCTCGGCTTGACCGGCAAGGGCGCGTGGGACGGCGGGTTCTTCGGCGTGATCGGCTGGGCGATTCCGATGCTTTTGGGCACGATCGCCTTTGACATCATGGCAAACCGCCGGCCGCGGCGGCCACGCGGCCGCTGTTGGCGTGGGGGCTCGGACTCATGCTGCTGGGGTATGCGCTTTGACTGCTTGACGACGTTGTACGACACCGACAAGGGCACCGTGGCGGTTCTCGGGGGGCGACGAGGCCGCCTCGCCGGTGATCCCGCCGTTTTCGAACCTCGCGGGCCGGTCACTCGCATCGCTCCTGGCGACGCCTCCGTTCGTGCAGCCGCCGCCGACCACGATCCGTCCGCACAATTACTGGATGATGAACAAGAAGGTCGTGAGCCTGCCGTTTTCGCTCTTCTCGTCGGGGTTTGCCTTGCTTCGTTTACGCGCTTTTCGTGATCGCGCTGCGACCTGGCGGCCATGCAGGTTGGCCTGTTCCGCACCTTGGGCCAGAACCCGCTGGCCGCCTACATCATTCATCACTCCGTCGAGGGGGCGGTCCTTGCGGTGGTGCCCGGCGATTCGCCGCTCTGGTACGGCTTGATCGGTCTTGCCGTGTTCTTCGCGATCACGCTATGTCTTCGTGCGGTATCTCGAGAAGCACGGGTTCTACCTGCGATTGTGAGCTTGTTGCGCAGCTCACCGATCGATACATCTGCGTCGAGCGTCACAAGCGCTGGCCGGCGTCGGCTACCGCGTCAGCGCCCTTCGCGCAGACGGTAGATGCGATCGGCCTTGAGGCCCGCGTGCCGATCGACCTGTCCCGACGGCCAGCGGACTTCGACCGATTCGACGCTCGTCGCGTCGCCCAGGCCGAAATGAAGCCGCGGGTCGCTCGCGGACTGATAGCTTCCGCCGCCGTAGCGCTCGGCAACCTGGCGGCGGCCGCCGGCGACGATCGCGACCCGCGCCCCGACGCCGTCGCGGTTGGACTTCGTTCCTTCAAGAGCGAATGCGATGAAATGGCCGGGGTGCGCGGTTTGGTTGTGCAAGTAGATCGAGCGGCTCGTTCTGCACGAGCACGACGGCGTCGAGCCGGCCGTCGTTGTCGAGGTCGCCCACGGCGAGGCCTCGCCCGAGGTGCAGCGGACCGAAGGGCGCGCCGGCTCGTTCCGAGACGTCGGTCACGCGGCCGCCGGCGCTGCCCGAGAGGAGCTGCAAGCGGCATCGTCCAGGGGATCTGCGGCCGCGGATCGAGCACATGGCCGTTGGCGGAGAGCACGTCGAGCCAGCCGTCGTTGTCGGCGTCGAAGAACGCGATGCCGAACCCGAGCAGCCGGCGCGTGGGCGCGGCCATGTTGATCAGGCTGGTATGATCGGCGAAGAAGCCCTGGCCCAGGTTGCGATAGAAGGTCGTGGATTCGCCGAAATAGTTGGTGACCGCCAGATCGATCAGGCCGTCGCCGTCCAGGTCGCCGCACGCGATCCCCATCCCGGCCTTGTAGCCGCCGTCGGCGCTGGCGGCCGCTCCGGCGATCTGACCGGTCTCCTCGAAGCGGAAACAGCCCTGGTTGCGGAACAGGTAATTGGCCGTCATGTCGTTGGCGACGTAGAGGTCGATCTTGTCGTCGTCGTCGAGGTGGGCGGCCACGACACCCAGGCCGCGACCGTCGGGATCGACGAAACCCGGCGTCGGTGGTCACGTCGACGAACTTGCCGCCGTCGTTGCGAAAGACATGGTCGGGCAGCGACGGGAAAGTCGAGCGGATTGCACTCGTGCTTGCCCGGCGACTCGGGGTGCGTGCACCGCCGGGGGTTGCTCGGGTCATAGAGCGAGGTAATGGCAGACGTAGAGGTCGAGGTCGCCGTCGCCGTCGAGATCGGCGAAGGCCGCCGAGGTCGGCCAGTCGCGGTCACCGCGCCAGGCCCGCTCTGCCGGTCACGTCCGTCGAACCGGCCGTCGCCCGTGTTGCGATAGAGCGCATACGATCGCCAGCGCGTGACGAACAGGTCGGGCCGGCCGTCGTTGTCGTAGTCGCCCACGGTGACTCCGTGACCATAGCCGCCGGGAAACGCAGCGATCCCGGCGCTCTCGGTGACGTCTTCGAACGTCCCGTCGCCCCGGTTGCGAAACAGTCGATCGCCCTGACTCGGCGCCGATGCGCGGGTGGAAACGGCCCTCCCTGCACGACGTAGACGTCGAGCCAGCCGTCGCCGTCGAAATCGAGAAGGCCGACGCCGCCGCACATCGCTTCCGGCGGTGGCGGATTGCGGCGGCGATGGCCGTTGTCATGGATGAAACGGAGGCCCGCCGCCTCGGCGTGGTCGGCGAAAGACGCGGCGCGCCTCATGGCGAAGGCCGGCCGGGCGGCGCGGTGCGAACGGCAGTTGCGGCCGGAGTCGAGCAGGTCGGCAAGCAGCGAGTCGAGCTTGCGGCGCCTGCAGCGTGGCGCGATCGGCGTCGTCCGCCAGCGGCTCGCTGTTCGCTCGCCCTTGCGCGATCAGCGTCCATCCCCTCGCTTCGAGCCGCCGGCCGAGCTGAGCCGCCAGCCGGGCCAGCTCGCTCTGCGTGATCGGCCCGATCGTCGCGGTCGAGCAGCTTCTTGTACTGCTCGCGCACGCCGTTGATTTCGGCCTTGCGCTTGTGGTAGCCTTCGGCCTCGTCCTTGCTGCCGGCCATGAGCGCCAGCTCGGCGAGCCGGTCCCAGGCGCCGATCTTGCCGGGCTCGACGGTCGACCAGCGCGAGCGAGGGCCGTGCGCTCGATCGCGGCGTCTGCCGGTCTGCGCGGCCAGCCAGGCCCGGAGCTCGAGCACCTCGGCCTCAGTGAATCGCCCCGCCGAGAGATGACCGGCCGCCAGGTGCACCGTGTCGACGTCGCCCGTCGCCTGTGCCAGCTCGAGCCGCGCTCGCCAGACCGGCTCGTCGTCGGGCCTGCGCTCGGTACACCGCTCGAGCCAGCGCGATGCCTCATCGAACCGTCCGGTCCAGGCCGCCAGATTGGCCTTGCCCAGCCAGACTCGGTCGTCGTTGGGATCGGCCGATCTCGAGCGACTTCTTGACGTGATCGATCGGGAATGCCGCATGATCGAGCAGGTACAGTTTGCGGAGCACGAGGGCGGGCTCCCGAGCGCGTGCCCAGCGTCTCGAGCGTCAGCTCGCGCACGTCGGCAGTCCGTCCCTCGATGTGGTAAAGCAACAGGAGCGCCTGCCGGGCCTGCTCGCCCTCGAGCCCGCGATCGCCGTAGAAGCGTGAGCAAGAGATCTTCGGCGGGCGCGAACCGGCCCGTGTTCATGAGCACCCTGGCGCGAGCGATCGCGGCTTTGTGAGCGAAGCCATCGGTCGAGGGGATGCGCGACCAGGTGTCGAGCGCGGCCGCGTTTTGGCCGAGGGCTTCCTCGCACAAGCCCGAGCTGATAGGCGGCTTCGGTCGATGCCGGCCGGCGTTTGCAGAGCGCCGCCAAGCGCTGCCGTGCAAGCTGGTGCAGGCCGCTGGCCATTTCGCGCTCGGCGTCGCGCAGCTCGCGCCGCCACCGCTCGTTCGTCGAGCCAACGAAAGCCGGCCCAGGCGAATGCGACGACGGCCAGACTCAGCGGTGATCCAGAGCCACCTCGAACGCATTCACGCTGTCCTCCTGTCAGTCAGATCGCAACCGCGATCGGGCCGAAAGGACCGATCGGACGGATTGCGTGACCGGCGGCCGATGGGCGTTGCCCTGGGATGATTTGCGGCGCTCACTTCGTGGCTTCGCAAGCCCGAGTGGCGCAACGCCAAGACAATCGCCGCCGCCTCGCCACTTGCAACCGTCCGCGCCGCGAGCCCTAACCTCAGAGCGTTCGTCCGTTCCGTTCCATCGGTTCCTGGCCAGGTCACGACCTACCGTCGTCAGGGCCGAGCCTCATTGCTTCGACGAAAGAGTGATTTCATGGCGAACGCCGACAGTCCCGCCCCAGGGCCCGAGTCCTGCTCCCTCACCGACCAGTCGCGCCGGCCGGCAGCACGGGAATCCGGGCCTGGGCACTGGCCCTGCTGGCCGGACTGGCGGCCGGCTTGATCGCCTGGGGCATCGGAGAGGCGACGCTCGTGCCCGAGGCGGGGTATCAAGACAAGAAAGAGAATATCAACATTGCTGCCGAAGGTGGCCGGCATTCGGAACTGCTACCATCTCGTTCGGCGCACTCGGCGCCGCGATGGGCCTGGGCTTGGGGATGGCTGGAGGACTGATCCGGCGGTCGATTCCGCGGGCGGTCTTGGCCGGGGCGACCGGGCTGCTCCTGGGGGCGGGTGCCGGCGTGGCACTCTCTCGGTTGATCCTGCCTGTTTATTACGAGCATGCCCAGGGCGGCGACATCTCTTATTCCTTGATGGTTCATGCCGGAATCTGGGCGGGCGTGGCCGCCGCGGCGGGACTGGCCTTCGCAATCGGGCTGGGAGGGGTGGCGCGGCGTCGTCCGCGGAATGCTGGGAGCCGCCGGCGGCCGCGCTCGTCGCGGCGGTCATCTACGAGTTCCGCGGCGGCATGCTCTTTCCAGTCGCGCTGACGGACCGTCCCATCTCGCAGACCTGGGAGACGCCGGCTCATGGCGCGGTTGCTCGTCACCGTGCTGGTCGCCGCCGGCGTGGCTCCTTGCGCGGAACCAACCGGCGGGGGCAAAGGTGCGACGCGCGGCGAGAACTCTACCATCAGGGCAGTGCGTCGGGGCAAGGTCATCGGCATCCTGATCGGCACGGCGACAGCGTGCGCGTATCGCGGTTGTGGTTCGCCTGCGGCTCGGATTTGGTCGACAGGCGACCGCGGCGCCGAGATTCGCCGGCGATCGCGTGCCTACCGCGCGGGCACTGGGCCGCCGCGGCCGAGCTGCGCGCAAGACACTTGCCGTCCGCAACGACGATCCGGCAGCACTGCGGCTCTGGCCCGGGCATCGGCACGGCTCGGTCGCGACGCCGCCGCCATGGCCATCTACCAGCCATCGGCTCGGTGAAAAGGCAGCTCGAGGCCGAAGATTATGCTTCTCTTGGGGCTGATGCACCAACGACAGGGGCGGGCCGACGCGGCGGCGCGGGCCTGGAAAAAGCGCTCGAGGCGCAGCAGGTCTCACCTGCAGTTGCTCGAGGAGCTCGCTCGCCTGTGCGTCCGCGGACGTCACTTCGACGAGGCGATCCAGGCGACCGAGCGGCTCGGCGCGGGAGCCGGGCTGGGAGGCACGCGGGTCGATGATGCTCGGCACGATTCGCCTCGAGCTCAATAACGTGCCCGACGCTGCCGAGTTGTTCCGGCGTGCCCTGGACGCTCGACCCGGCCGTGGTCGACAAGTCTCATGATCCGACGCCGCTCTCGCAAGCTGATCGCCCGGACTTTTCTGCGAACGAGCCGTCCCGACGAGGCCCTGCCGCTCTTGCGATCGATTCTTGAGCCGCGCGCCCGACTCGGAGGCCGCGTGGCTGCTCAGCCGCGCTTACCTTCAGGCAGGGGGACAAGACCCAGGCACTGGCGGCGCTGAACAGGCCGGGTCCTACCGCGCCGACAACCCGCTCGAGGCCGAACCCGGCCCCTACGTGGGCGAGGCCCGCTGTGAGAAGTGCCACACCGGGATCTTCCGGGATTCGCTCGCCAGCCGCCACACACGCACGTACTACCGCGGAACGCAGCTCGAGCGACTCCCCCTGCCCGGACCGACCCCTGCCCGACCCCGACGACCCCGAGGTGACCCACACATTCCACCGGCGCGACGGCGTCCTCCGCGAAGAAACGCGGGTCGGCGACGAGGTCTTTGACGCGGTCATCGAGTATGCGTTCGGGACCGGCGACCGATACGTGACGATGGTCGGCCGCGACGCGAGCGGCCGCTACCACATGTCACGGCTGTCGTATTATCACACGCCCGAGGGAAAAGGCTGGGATCGCTCGACGCTCGACATGACCCATCCCACACGCGCGCACCCGGCTGAGTTTCAGGGGGAAACGATCGGCGTGCGGGACGGCCTGGCGAAGTGCCTGTATTGCCATGTGACCAACCCGCGTACCGGGCAGAACGCGATCGGCCCCGAGATGGCCGATCGCGCCATCGGCTGCGAGCGCTGCCACGGGCCGGGAGGCAACCACATCGCTCGCGCTCCAGGCCGGCTTCCCGGATCTGGCGATCGTCAACCCGCGCAGCGCCTCCCCTGCAGCCGTCACGAGCAAGCAATGCAACGACTGCCATATCCTCGAGCACAAGGTCCGTGACGACGACCCGGAAAACCCGGGCTGGGTCCGCTCGCAGGGAATCGGCTGGACTCGCAGCCGCTGCAATACCGAGAGCGGCGGCGCGTTCGGCTGCGTGACGTGCCACGATCCCCACCAAGAGCGCGCGCGCCACCACCACGGCCGATTACGAGGCGAAATGCCTCAAGTGCCACTCTCGACGCGCCAAGCTGCGGGCACAGAGTTGCCTCGCATCGACCGCGCGAGCCGACGCCGCAGCGGCCAATCGGCCCATGCCCCGTCAATCCGTCGAAGGGATGTATTCGAGTGCCACATGCCGCGGGTGCGGATCGACTCGCTGCACATGGAACTGACGGACCATCACATCCGCGTTCAGACGTGAGAAGCGCTGAGCGCGACGGCGGAGACGAATTGCGTAGGTCAGGCTTTCCGGCCTGACGCGTATTGGCCATCGGCGCCCTGCCGTCAGGCTGGAAAGCCTGACCTACACCGCGCCAGACGCGGGAATCGTTAGCGGATTTGATCCGTGCGGGCAAATTGCTGCGGCAAACGACATGCGCCGGGCGCGGCCGCAGGCGACCGGCTCGGGCGCATTTTCGCGAGGGTCGTGAATCAATACTGGTCGGAGCTGAGCACTTCGCCGCCGTTGATGGTCGAGAGCGACTGCCAGACGCCCTGGAGTGACGCCGATCGGGATTGACGCAAGGTGTGCCGGCGGCGTTCGTGACGCGCGTGATGCTCATCCAGTTCCACGAGTTGATCGAGCTCTTGATGAAGTGAACCGAGCCGTCGGCAAACGCGGCGTTGACGCCGCCGGGGTGGTAGCTCATCGACGTCATCGGGGGAATGTTGTTGCCGTTGTCGCATCCGTCGGGATTCTGCCAGCGATCCGGTGGTGTAGTAGACCGGATTGATGGGAATGTTCGGCGGGTAGAACGACGTGATGGTCGAGTCGTCGTAATCGGCGTCGGCCCACCAGCCGCTGCCGTCCCAGTCGCAGCCTCCGCCCGCGCTGCAGCCGAACTGCGAATACTTGCCATGGCAAGTCTCGGCCCACGCGATGGTGTTGCTCGTGCCGTCGGTGATGTTGGCGATCTTCACCGGCGACCGGGTCGCGTTGCCAGGCTGGCCGCATCCTGCCCACACCGGCGCTCCCACGTCGGGGTACACGCCGTTTTCGAGCTGCAACGTCCGCCGCAGTTCGGCGAGCTGCCATCGCTCGGGCAGTACGTGCCCAGCATGCCGGCGTAATCGGTGTAGGTAATCGGAACCGTGGTGCCGTCCCAGCCGGCACACGCTTCGTAGAACCGCAGCCCGTCGATCGTGCCGTCGCTCGGGCACCAGAGCATGGCGACTCCGACGCTCTCGGCGGTGCTGTTCATGCGCTCCATAGGGAGTGTCGGAGAAGTTGATCGCGTTGTAGACCGCCCTGTTGCTCGGCAAAGTTCAGCAGGCGGGCCAGGTGCGCCCAGCCGTCGATGCATCCGGTGCTGACCCGCCACCACTGCCGACACAGTTGTTGCACGTTCCGACCGTTGGGGAAGGTCTCGTTGGCACTCTCATAGTTCATGGACGCCAAGGCGATCTGCTTCATGTTGTTGGTGCACTGAATGCGTCGAGCAGCCTCGCGCGCCGACTGAACGGCGGGCAGCAAGAGCGCGATCAAGTACGGCGATGATGGCGA
The DNA here is from genome assembly GCA_963830625.1 of uncultured Isosphaeraceae bacterium. Lineage (GTDB taxonomy): Bacteria > Planctomycetota > Planctomycetia > Isosphaerales > Isosphaeraceae > CAWHMZ01. The sequence goes on from CAWHMZ010000013.1 coordinate 539,268, forward strand.
TGACGACGAGCAGCTCGATCAGCGTGAACCCACGCCGAACTGCTCCTGAACCGCGGTCCTTGGACATTGCGAGATCCTCCAGGAAGGGAGAAAGACAGGAAAACGCCAAATCGGTCACTCCGACTTCTGAGCGGCTTCGTGCAACAGCTTCAGCCGCTCACGGCGCGAGATTGGCACCTTTTGTTTTGCAGCCCCCTCGCCCTCGTATTTGTAAAAGTCGTCTGGATTGAGCTTCTTGGCGAGGGCCCCTTCTTTGCCTGGGGGAGGCGGGCTGTTGCCGCCGGTCGACGGACCGCAACCGAAAGTGCCGATCGCCGCAGCAGCGAGCGCCGGCGCTAACGCGCGTGGCCACGAAGACCACGCGCCGACAGGACTCAATCTCACGGTGAGGACTCCACGGGCAGAGCAAAGAAACGCACCGATATGTCCCAAATGTACGCACTACCGCCGGCGTTTTTCCAGCAGTGCACACTCTTTTTGTTCGTTGGCCGGCTCGGAGTATTAAACGATTCGTGGTGAAGCGAGAATTCGCATCACCTCGAAAGGTATTCCGCCCGACCTGCACGTCGAGAAACTAGAATTTATGGTAAGCGCCGACAAATCACTTTGTCAATGCTACTTACTAAAGGTATCTTAGAAATAGATCCACTCGCGGGCGAGGGGGTCGGCGGCCCGATGGGTCGGGTAAACGCTTTCACTTTCGCGGCTTGAGAATTGCTAGGTTTTTGGTTCATTCGATGGCCATCACTTCTTCCCAGAACATTTACCTGGCGAAGATTAACCAGCGGCACGTGCTGCGCGTGATTCGCGACCAGGGCCCTCGATCGCGCGCCGACGTGGTGCGGCACACGGGCTTAAGTGCGCCGACGGTATCGAAGGCGGCCGCGTCGCTCTTGAAGTCGTCTCTGCTCGAGGAAGTGAAGGGCAACGGGGTTTCTGTGGGACGGCCCGCGCCCAAGCTGCGGCTGGCGACCGAGTCGGTGCAGGTGCTCGGCGTGGTCATCGACGTCAACCGTTGTTCGGTGGTTGCGTCAGGGTTAGACGGCGTACTCTCCGATCGGCGGACGCGCCAGGTTGAAACGCCGGCCAATTACGACGACTTGCTCGCTGCGATCGTTCGCGATGCAAGCGCCCTGATGGACGCCCCGGCGTGCGGACGCTCGGCGTGGGGGTGACGGTACCGGGGCTGATCGACCACCGCCGCAATCTCGACGTCCTTTCACCGAATCTGCACGTGATCGACGGCCGCTCGCCGGGCCGCGATCTGGGTGAGCGGCTGGGGGTCGAGTGCGTGATGATTCAAGACCAGCACGCCCTGTGCATGGCCGAGCGGCATTATGGCCGGGCGCGCGGGCTCGATGACTTTGCGTTCCTCGACGTGAGCACGGGCGTCGGCATGGGGGTGATGAGCGGCGGCCGGCTGGTGCGCGGGCACAGCGGGTTTCGCCGGCGAGATCGGCCACATCACGGTTGTACCCGACGGCCGCCGCTGCGGCTGCGGCAACCGCGGCTGCCTGGAAACCGTCGCCTGCGACACCGCGCTGGCCAACCGGGTCTCGCGCCGGCTGCGCCGCCGCGTCGAAATCGACGAGATCGTCAGGCTCGTCCGCGCGGGCCAGCTCGACCTCGAGCAGGAATGGGAGGACCTCGTCGCATTACCTGGCGATCGGCCTGGCGACCGTGATCAACGTGTTCAACCCCTCAACCTTGTTTCTCCACGGGCAGATCTTCGACGCCGACGATCGCCTGCTTGGCCCGCGTCCTCGACCAGACGAGCAAGCGGTCGCTCGCCCCGTCGTTTGCCGATTGCCACATCATCCGCGCCCGCGGCAGCAAACGCCAAGGCGCCATCGCCGGCATTATCCAGCACCTGATTGATTCAGTCGTTCCGGAGCTGCATTCGTGAGCTGAATCCGGTTCTGTGCTGATCGGTCCGCTGGACCAACCACGAAATCGACGAATCGACACGAAAGGGAAACAGGGACCAAAGCTCGGGACGGATAGCGGCGCGAGCATTTGTAGGAATTGATTCTTCGTGCATTTCGTTTATTTCGTGGTTGATGAGCCATTCGGTCACCTTGGCGGATACTCGGCTGGCAGCACGCCGGTGATGGGGCCGCTCTGCGCGTCGTAGAAGTCCGCCAGGGAGGTTAGATCGGCGAAGTCGCACGGCGGTTCGATCGGTTCACCGGGCTCGACCAGGATCGTCAGGTCCGCGATGTCTCGCTCGAGCCGGCCCTCGATATGATTCATTGTGCGCAGATTCAGGCATTTGTTCTTTGCCGACAATCGATAGGCTCCGCGCACCGCTGCATCGCGGCACGACAGCCCGACCGAGATGTCGCCACTCGGCAACCCCTGAAACTCAAACCGGCCGGTTGCATCCGGCTCGACCGAAGTCGATCCCTGTGCCTGCAAACTCGTGGCGGTCAGCTCGATGCGGACCGGAATCGGCTTGCCTTCGGGCAATACCACTCTGCCGGCAAGCCGGCGGCCTGGTTGAGTCGCCAGATCGCCGAGCTCCAGCGTCGTCCCGTCGGCACGCGTGTGGAACGAGCGCAGCTCGATCGTTTCGCCGCTTCCCACCTTGCCCAAGACGGGACATACCGAGAGAGTCGACTCGGGCAGAACCCCATCGAATTGAAACACGCCGGATTCATCAGTGCGGGTTTCCCGGTCATTGGGGGCTTCGACGCGCCCCGTTTCGTCGCGGGGAAGCCCGATCCAGAATCCGCCGACCGCCTTCGCATCGCGCAGCACGCGGCCGCGCACGCTTACGCCCCGGCGCAATGCCAACGGCTCGCTCAGCCGGTGGGTGAGCGCGGCTTGCTTGGTCGCGCCAATCCCACGGGCCATCGGTTCCACTCGGCAGAAAAACACCTGCGGCGCAAAGCCGCCGGCTTGCGCATCAATTCGGAACGACCCGTCTTCGTCGGCGACCGCGAAGCGGAATTCTCCGAGCGCGTTGCTGACCAGTTCGTTCTGACCGGGCGGAAGTTCCTTGACGGTGACCTGGGCGCCGGCGACCGGCTCGCCCGCTGGCCCAATGACCTTTCCTGCAACGAGCATTGGCCGCATGGGTAGATTGGGGACTTCGCGTCCGAATTCGTCCAGCCGCGTGAGGCGTACGGGCCGGGGGCGGCCAAGCTGCTCGTCAATTGCTGCCTCGACCTCGGTGAACAACCAATAGGCGATGTCGCGCGAATCGCGGGCGTACCGGCCATCGAACAAGGCACGCTCCATCGCCGGCCCGTGCATGGCCCAGCGCAACATGACCTCGCCCGTTACCAGCCCCGGTACGAGCAGACGATCCAGCTTGCCGCCTTGGCCGCACGAAAACACACCAACACATACGTCTGTCGTGGCGCTCTCCATCGCGTTGCACACCAGCCGGCCGTTCGCGTTGATCACCAGGGTCGGCCACTGATAATCGAATTCGTATGCGTCGTGGGTCCGACCCAGGCTGTCCCCAGAAGCCGGCCTGCCCGGCGCGCCCGGCCCAGAGTCGGCGGGACGGTCGCGCAAGAAGCGAATCGGCAGTGCCTTTCCGAACCGCTCCCATACGGGGGCAAGGACCTTTTCGTACGCGTCGGCCGACGTCACTGTCGCATCGTGAAGTACCAGGATCGTGAGTGGGCCCCCGAAGTGACGTTTGCTGATGTCGATCAACTGCGCAATTTCCTCCTGGTTATAGGGCTTCGTGCTACTCCAGAAGTGGAGTGCGACGACCTGCCCTTTGTAGTCGGCGAGCCTGACAGGCTTGTCATCGAGGTCGAGCGCCTCGATTTCCGCGGCAGGCTTTCCGACTGTGGCGATGCTGGCTCGCGTGCGCAAGGAGATGTCGGGTAAGTTCAGCCTCCCGTCGCCGGCGGGCACGGTAAGATCGACCGTGCGGTCAAACGTCGCCGACCGAAGTTGGAGTTGATATCTGCCAGGGAGGAGCTCGACCCCCATCCAGCGGCGGCCCGCCTCGGGACCATTCGCGGCCCTTGGCTCGCAGCACGCACGTGCCCAATGCACCCCCTGGGCGCTGTAGCTGTCTTTGACTTCGAGGCGTGCGCCGGGCACGTCGATGGCCGCGATATCCCACGCGATCGGATCGCCAGGATTGTCGACAGGTGTCTCGACGAGCCGTGCGCACACAAAGCGGGTTGGTTGCAGCGTGATGTCCAGTGCGCGGTCGGGATCGGTGGCCAGGACGACCCTCAGCGCTCGCGCTTGAAATCGGACGAGGCGAAGTGCACATGTGCAGCTTCGTCACCAGGCATCGTGAACGGGAACGTGAAATCGAACCGACCGTTGTCATCGGTTCGGTCCGCAGGCGCGAAGGCCGCATGGAGCGAGGTCATCTCCCAGCGAAGGGTTGGATCAGGGGCCTCACCGCGCTCCGAATCTTTGATTGTCCGCTGGGTCGGCGCACGGCGGTTAACCCACCATCCGATCCACGCCTTGCTCATCGGCCGCCCCTGCTCGTCGCGGACGATACCGCGGATGCGGACGTCACCATCGGGCTGGTCGGCTTTCAAAAAATCGGGCGGAGGCTTGGTGGCGGGCGGTTGCGCGGGCTGTTGCGGTGACACCTGCGCGACCTGCGGCGCTGGCAGTGCCCCGGCGTTTTGATTTTGCATCGCCCACGCGGCGGCGCCCAATGTAACGAAAGCGACCGCAAGCGTCGCCCCGGCCGCGATCTTGGTCTTGGTCCAGAGCATGCTTCGCAGCACTTCCTCGGCGAGGGCAACCGATGCCGCGGCCGCACCGGAGACGGCGGCCGTTTTACCGTGAGCGAATTTCAGGGCGAGTTGAACGGTCGCTTCGGCCCAGGCCTCTGGTGCGTGTTGCCCCAGCGGCAAGGCTGCGCCCGCCAAGCCGGCCGACAGGTCGATGCCGCGGCTTTTCCAGGCGGGCCTTCAGCTTGGCGCGGCCGCGCCCAGGCGGCTCTGAATCGTGCCCAGCGGGCAGCGGAGCTGGGCGGCTGCTTGTTCCTGGGTGAAGCCTTCGAGGTAGCAAAGAACCAAGGGCTCGCGAAAGGCGTCGGGCAGCCGGTGAAGCTCGTCGTGAAGTCGCGCCCAATCGTCCGGATTTTCGACAACCGCGAAATCTCCGCCCCCATCTTGGTTGACGGTTCTCATCGCAGCCCCCTTCTTGCTCGTGGTTGCGGCGGCGCACGGCAGCCGTTTTCGCCTTGGCCGCGACGCGAAGCGCAACCCCGTGCAGCCACGCGGCCACCGAATCGCGGCGACGGATCGACCCAGCCCGACGCGCCAGCACCAGGAAAGCTGCCTGGGCAGCATCTTCGGCATCGTGATCGTTGCCCAAGATCCGCCGGCACACCCGCAAGACCATCGCACCGTGCCGCTCGATCAACGCCGCAAAAGCTGCCTCGGCAGCTTCATCGCGGCACGTCGCGAAACGCGCGAGCAACTCGGCATCGCTCGACCCACCGGACGTGCCGGCGCGGTAGAGCGTCTCGATATGCTTGAGGAATCTCATCGCATGTCCGCCGGATACGACAATCGGCCACCGCGATCTTACGCGGTTTCGCCCTGTAGTGCCCAGCAGACGGGGGATCATTCCCGCTCGATGTCGATTTTTCGGGATACCCGGCCGAGCGCGGCACCGGATCGTCTGCGACGGCGGACCCACCGACCCACCCGCCCACACACCCAGATCGTCACGTCGCCTCGCTAAAAACCGACTGGACCAGTCGGTCCTTGATCGACGACCATGTTTCGCGCTCAACATCGTCGGTCAACACGAGATCAAACGTGGGCGCCAGCACGCGATCCAGCACGTTCCATGCAGCACGCGGCGCGATCCCGATCTCGGCCAGGTACGACCGTGCGACCAGCGCACTGCGCACCAGCAGGACCTCGTGCTCCGCAGCAAGGCCCTCAACCGATGATGCGAACACCTCGCGTCGCACACGGTTAACCTCCGCGTCGTCGATCATGGAGGCGTCAAACGGATCAAGGAAGTTTTGCATGCTCCGGCCTCATCGCTTGGTGCACCCATCCAGCAGTATTTGTCGACATCGAAACCAGCCATTGCTTTTATACGGTGGGAGCGGACCGTTTATTTGACATCAGGACAGCTTTTATAAATTTTTCTTAATTCTCGTCCAAAAATCGCCACAGTTCTGTGAAAATGCGTAGTCTGCAATAAATGAAACAGTGGGTGAGAACTGCCATACGAAGCACATAATATTCTTATGTTCAGTACTCGGGCTGGGACCGGTGATAGTGTTTGCCACCGGGCGCGGAACGAATAAGCGGCGGCGTGGCGGGGCAGTGCACCAACGGCGCTTCAGATCGCCAGGTCGATTCTGGTCGCGGGCTTCGCGAGCCGGCGATGGAGTGATGAGCGCTGCCCGCGCTGACTAAGAGATGAGGCGCGCCTCTTTTCAAGGTCCGCTTACTGATCGGGCGACCAGCGACCGGGCCTCGTTCGCGAGATTGCGCACGTCGTCGTCGGTGGAGGCAAAGCCGCCGGGGGGTGTGGGTTCTTCTCGAAGGCGATCGCGAGCTGGTCGAGGGTTTTGCGAGCCGCGGGTCGATCACCTTCTCGCCACAGCGCCATCGAACGAATCGCCAGGCTCACGGGATCGAGCGGGATCGCAGCGGCCCGGGCGAGCGACTCGGCCTCGGCCAGGGTTGCCATGGCGCCGGCGTTGTCGCCGGTCCGGTAGCGGGCCAGCGCCAGGGCCACTGCAAACGGGTAACGGGCCGGGCCGATGCGGCAGGCGACCTGGGCCTGCGCGAGCGCAGCGCGGGCCTGCGCCGGCTCGATGCGCGGGTTGACGAGCGCCGTCCACGAAGCCTCGTGCAGCCGTCGCACATCCTCGGGATACACGTCGGCGACGGCCAGGGCTCGCCTGCGCGCGTTGCGTCGCCGATTGTCAGGTCGGCCTGGATTCGCGCGATCACCTCGGAGCGGACGAGTGGCCGTTCGAACAGACAGCGCACCAAGCTCAGGGCATCGCGTTCGATTTCGCTGCCTGACGGTTCGCCGACTGCGCCAAAAAGCCTGACGTCGCAGTCGCCACCGGGCACCGCCGCAAGCAACCGGTCGTCGCTGTTGAAGGCAACCTCGAAGGTCATGCCGGATTCGAGGCTCAAAAGCTCATACCCTGTCACGGGGTCCCATACCTTGATCGAGCTATCAAAGCTCGCCGAGGCCAGACGCGAGCCGTCATGGGTGTAAGCCAGTGCGGTCACCTCGTGCCCGTGGCCGCGCAACGTTGCGCATCGACTGCAGGGTCCGCGGATCGACCAGCTCGACAGCATTGGCACCCGGCATGGGAACGGCCAGGGCTCGTCCATCCGGGCTATAGGCCACTTTCCCGGAATAGCCGGTGCCGGCAGGCCGGTGCCCCGCTTCGCGCCCGGTCGCGATGTCCCAAAGCTCCAGCGTGGTTGCCCCCTTGGCCGGCCTTGAATTTGAGCCATCCAGCGAGGCCAGGGTCGCACCGTCGGGCGCAAACGCGACGCTGCAAACCGGCTGGCTGTGCCCCTGGAAGCGAGTGCGGGCACGACCGGTGGTCAAGTCCCAGAGCCACACGTCCCCCGTACCGCTACCCGAGGCCAGCAGCAACCCGTCGGGGCTGAAGGCCAGCGCTCCGATGGTCCCCTCGCGCGGCGGGCGCAGCTCGAGGCGATCTTCACCGGTGGCAGGGTCCCACACGCGGATCACGTTGTCGTGGCCCGCGGTGGCGAGCCGGCGGCCGTCGGGCGAAAAGGCCAGCGCCGTCACCGGTCCGCTGTGCCGCGAATAGGTCAGCGTGGGAACCGCCAGAGCGGGGTCCCACAGATAGACCATGCCCAGTGCGCTGGCGAAAGCCAGCCGCTTGCCGTCGGGCCGGAACGCCACCGTACGGACCGGCCCCTCGGGCACGAGCCCCCGAATCGCGAAGAACTCGCGCGAGGACACCGCGTCCCAGATCTTGACCGTGCCGTCGGTGCTCGAACTGGCCAGCCGGCGTCCGTCGGGGCCGAAGGCCAGGCCGACGACCGGCCCGCCGTCGCCGCGCAGGCGGAGCTTTTTCTCCCGGTCTCGCGGTCCCACACGTGGATCACAGTATCGCTGGTGGCTGCCGCGATGCTGACGCCCGTCGGCGCTCACGGCTAGACAGAAAACTTCCGTGGTGCGGTCTCCCAGAACCTGAATCTCTCGCCCCGTCTCTCGATCCCACACCCGCACTGTCCCATCGCTGCCGGCCGAGATCAGCTCGTTGCCTTGGCGTGAAAAGACCACGCAATAGACCCGCGACTTATGGCCGCGGAGCACGCGCTCTACCGCGCCGGTGGCCGCATCGACCAGCGCGATCGTCTCGTCAGGACCGGCGCAGGCGAGGTACCGCCCGTCGGGGCTGTAGACGGCCGTCACAAGTTCCAGCGCGGTTGACGCCTGCCGCGCGGCCGAGGATCGCGGGAGGCCGAAACGGGCAAGCCCGTTCAGCGTCTGCGCATCGCAGAACCGAAATCTCACCGTCCTTACGGCAGACGATGATTCGACGACCGTCGGGTCGAAACGCAACGCTTGAAATGAGGCCGCCCCGAGTCTCTGTCCTCGCCAGCTCGTCGCCGGTGGCCGCTGCCAGAGCCGAGTGTGCCGTCCTTGCCCCCGGAGACAAGTCGCTCGCCATCGGGGGCATAGCTGACACATGACGCTCCCTTCGTGCCCGTGCAGGATCTGTGTCGGCTCCGCGGCCGTCAGGTCCCAGATTCGAATGGATGCCCTCGTATCCCGCCGATGCCAACCACCGTCCGCGCGGGTGAAATGCGACATCCCAGACCGTCGTCTGATGGCCCGTGCAACGTGTGCAGATCGAGGTGAAACAACTGGTCGAGGTAATGCGCCTCAAATCCCCGCAAGTCGTCCGGGATCGTTGCCCCCGGGGCCAGCTCGGCGGCCGCCCGGCCGGCCGTGCCCACCCGGCCGTCTTGCCAGGCTCGGTGATGCGACCGAAAATTGCAGCCCGTACCAGCGGCGGTCGCCCAGGCGTTTCTCGATTCGGAGGTTTTCGGCTTCAGCCCGGGCACGCAGCGGCGAAATAGGTCGAACCGATGGTGCCCGTGCAGAGCGAGAACGCGACCGCGGCGATCAGGACTCGCGACCACCTTGTTGCGCCGGCACCAGCGCCAAACCCGTTCAAGCCGTCCCACGGGGCGAGCCACGATCGACATGCCGTCGAGCCAGCGCCCGAGGTCGTCGGCCAGCGCCTGGGCCGAGCGCGTACCGCCTCGAGGGCTCTTTCTGGAGGCACTTGAGGCAGATCGTCTCCAGGTCGGCGTCGATCGACCGGTTGAGCTGCGCGGGCGCCACCGGCTCGTCGTCGATCACCTGCTTGAGCGTCTGCACGGGGCTCGCCGAATAGAACGGCGGCCTGCCGGCCAGCACGCGGTAGAGGATCGCCCCAAGCCGTAGACGTCGGAAAGCGGGCCGACGGCATCGAGCCGCCCCGCCGCCTGCTCGGGCGCCATGTAGCTGGGCGTGCCGAGGATCGTCCCACTCGCGGTCAAGTGGCTCTCGTCGCGCAGCCGCTTGGCCAGTCCAAAGTCAGACACCTTGGGGTTGCCGTCGCGATCGATGAGCACGTTGGAGGGCTTGAGATCGCGGTGGATGATCCCTTCGCGGTGGGCGTAGTCGACGGCCTCGGCGATTCGCCGCACGATGGCCGCCCCCTGACGCGGCGACAGCGGCTGCTTCTGCAAACGCTCCTCGAGGCTGCCGCCGTCGATGTAGCCCATCGAGAAAAAATGCTGGCCGTCGATTTCGCCCGCCTCGTAAATCGGCACGATGCCGGGGTGCTCGAGCCGCGCTGCCGCCTCGGCCTCGATCTGCAGCCGGCGCTTGTCTTCTTCCCTGGCAAGGTCTCCCGACAAGATCATCTTGAGCGCGACGACTCGGTTGAGCCGGCGCTGGCGGGCCTGGTAGACGACTCCCATTCCCCCGCGCGCAGCGGGCGGATCAGGTCGTAATCGCCGAACGATCGGCCACAAACCCCGTGCGGCGGATCGGCCCCGAGCACCGTCTCGTCGCCGCCGGCTGAGCCGATCGTCGGCGGCAAAACCCGCCGGATCTCTGCCAGCCCGGCCAGCTCGTCCAGCGAGCCCGCTCGGGAAACGTCCTGCGGCAAGGAAGCCTTGACCGGCGCGGGCCGATCGGCGGCGCCGTCTTCGACCGGCGTGGTCGGCGCCGCGCCATTGCCGGCCGCGAGCGCAGCGTCGGTGATCCGCTCGGTCGGGGCAGGACCACACGTCCGGGAAGGCACTCACGCCCATCGGGGACTGTCGCCTCGTCCTCGGGCAGTGGCGGGTCTCCAGCGGCGGCGGCCTTCTTCGTCACGTCTTCCATCGGGCCAAGCCTCTCGCCGCCTGCGATCGATGGCCGCTGTTCGTGTGTCAGGCGATCGGCTCGTCGTTTGCATTCCCGAGCCCGGCACCAAAGACAGCGGCGGTTCCGGGGCGGCGACCACAAGACACCCGGTCGAAGCACGGCGGCGCCGGCCCTATCGTACCACACAGAATCCTGTGCGCGGCGTCTTCGAGGTGATTTCGTAGTTAAGTGCTGGATCGCAGCGAAAGGGCGCGGTAGGCTCGATTGCCAACACGCCAAGTCAGACCGCAGAAATGTTTATGTAGGTCAGGCCTTGGCCTGACCTACGTGACGTCGAAGCGATTGAATCCGGAGACCCACCATGAGACTACCTCCGCAGGCGCCAGCCGCCGACCGACGAACGGCCATGGTTTCTCACGCCGCGGCCGTCGATCACCGATCGATATTCCCCGCCGCCCGCCCGGCCAAGATACCAATCTGCACGGAGGGGTACTTTCCCTGCGTCTGCACGATGAATGAAGGGTGCTGTCTGGACGGGACGACCTGCACTTGCACCAACGATTACTATAGTTGCACCACGCCGGTCGGAGCCGGGCCTGCCCCTTCGGCTCACGCGCCGCAGGTTGCGCGCGCGGCGCGCTTCGCAAGACTTGTGTGACCGTCTTTGACCTCTAGAGGAAAGTCATGGCGAACGCACCGTCCCAGGCTGCGGACCAGGTAGGCCCCTTCGTGGCGGGCTCGAAGTCGAGCGACTTGATCGGGCTTGCACAGCAAGCACATGTCGGGCTCCGCGCGGTTGACGCCCAGGAGCAAGAGCGCGACCATTATCGACACCAGTACGACGACCTGAAGGCGGCAGCGAAGGAATTCTTCTACGATTACGACGGATCAGCATCGCTGGTATTCCAGAAAGCAGGCGACGCCGACCACATTCCCGAGTTCATCCAGTTCGTCTACTGCTGGCTCGTGCAGGACCAACTTGCGGGGCTCGTGCTCCTTGGGGTCAGCATCGACGCGGGCACGCACGAGCAGATTGACGAGCAGGAGACGGCGTTCTGGGAGCAGGCCGCCGAGGTCGGCCAGGCCCTCTCGAGCAAGTACGCCGAGAGCCCCGACTCGCTCGTGAACTACTTCAACTTCGCTCTCTACGCAGTGCTGCCCCGAGTGCCCGAGGTGGACGGCAAGAGCCTTTTCTCGGCCTTTCCGCGCCTGGTGACCGCCGGCGATGACCACGAGACGAGAACCAAGATCGACACGCACTACTGGGGCCCTTCGGTTTTGCTCGCATCTGACAACGAGATCGGCCCGGAGGTATCCACCTCGGCAGCGCACACCAACCTGGCAGTCCGGAGGATCTTCGCCAATAACCAGTGGTTCGTTGTCTGTACTCATGCCGTTGAGCGCTACGTTCGAACGATCGAGTCGCTGCACGTCAGCACGAAGCTGGTTTACCTTTCGAGGCGAGTGATGGGCGACCTCGGCCGCAAGTTAAATGCCCAGCGCGGCGCCCAGGTCGAGGAAGAGGCCCGGCGCGAGATCACAAGCTGGGAGGCGGTGCGCGGCCAGGCCCAGGATGCCAAGCAAGCCCGGATCACGAAGTTGTCGCGGCTTCTTTGAGTTGTGACTTTCGTGTGGTGTATGCAGCATGATGCGATCGCGAAACGGCGATTGAACTCTGGTCACACGATCTTGCTTTTTGAGCGTTGTTCTCTGAGTGATACGCTTCTCGTTTCGAATCCTTACGGACGAAGGGCGCTTTCCCGCCGGCCCGTCACGAGCATTACTCGGCGAGGTTGATCCAGGTCTCGTCGCTTAGAGCGTCGTCAGGCGGGACCAGGGCCAGCTTTTGTAGAGCCGCGCCTGCAGGGCGCGGATGAGGCCAAGCTGCAGGCGCTGCGCGACGGCAACCCCGCTTAAGCGCAGGGACCTGGCCTGGTCGTCGTCAAGAGCGTAGCCATGCACGGCCCGCGGGCAACTTGACGAAGCGCGGATGATCTCGCCGAGCAGTTCCGATCGCTCGTGCGGCGGAATGCCATCCAGGTCGTAGAGAACGGCGTCGAACGAGACAAGCGATGTGTCGTCATCCCGACGCAGCGCAGCGAGAGCTGCGCCGCACTTCTTGGCCAGCCCGGCGGCCACAGCAAGGTTGACTGGGTCGTCGGTGATATAGGCGATGCGCACGTCGGTCCTCCTGTCTGTCTGGTATTCGGCTTTCGTTTAACCACGTGGCGAGTCGAGCGCCCCCGGTCCTTATCCGCGATGCGGGAGTGGATCGAAATCGATCGAGCTCGACCGGCAGGCGTCTATATGGTGATAGGGCTGGCGTGCGGTTAATCTCAGGCGATGGCGTTCCGGGGATTGCCGTGGCGTGGGTTTATCAAGGTCTGGGCGAGAGCGACCCGCTCTACGCCGCCAGCCTGCACGTCCTGGCGCGGACGTACATAGCGATGGCTGACCAAGCCACCGCTGTTCCGCTAGACCACCGGGCGCTGGAGATCAATCGCGCCCAACTGGGCGAGAACCACGCAGCCTACGCCACCAGCCTGATAGACACGGCAGTCTCATGCGCCGTCCGTGCTTCCCCGCTGGCGTGCCAGCGTCGCACGACTGGAGGGTTCGCGCCGAGACCAAAACCGGGGCCGGCTCGTCGTCCGATTCGCCAGAACCGCGGAGGGCCAAGATTGCCTCGTCGTGCGTCGTCGTGACCCGGACTTGGAAGAGGTCGGCGCGGGTTCGATCAGACCGATCTGGGTCCACCAAGACGACGACCCGCTCGACCGAGGTCTCGGCGCGGAGATGCTCCTGGAGCAGACGGAGGCCCGGTTCGCTCAGGTCGGTGGCCGCGCGAAGATCCAGCAAGGCGCGGCGCGACCGGGGCAAGGATCGCCAGGCATCGACCAAGGCTTCGCCGACGAAGAGGTCCAACCGGCCGACGATATCCAGGTGGACGATCGCGCCCAGCTCCGCGCGGAACCAGCTCCTGCGCGTAGGTGTGAATCTCGAACCGCAACACCGCGACCTGGGCCTCGCCGCCCGGGGAAAGTTGGAACGGCGCCACCTGGAACCGGCAGCCGCACGCGCGGCAGCACAGCTCTCCCCCCCGGTCCGTTATGGATGCTTCGTGGGACAGGCCGTCGCCCGCGCAGCCTGCGATCGGGCACCTGATCGCGACGGTCCAGCGCAGGGCGGCCAAGGCCTCCTCCAGGGTCGTGCAAACTCGAGGAGCCTGTCCAGGTTGCTCGTCCGAAAATGTTCACGGACAGCGGGCCTCACGCGGCAGAAAACGATCCGACCTCCGCTGTTCTGTGACCGTCGCAGGATCGGTATGAAATCTCCCAGGGATGATCCGCTGCTCGGATGACGGACTTGCGCCAAGTCAAAGACGATATGGGAGCACCCGCCGACGGCCTCGATGACTTCGTCGTAGAAAGGCTTCACAACAGAACCGCATTGGGGCCCGATCCGAAGGATTGCGATGGCACCGCACCGCTCGGCGGAAATGAGAGTAAGCGATGGCCCACTCTCAAGCGGCTCCCGATTGATCGCGATCTCACCGCATTGCTCGTCAGAAATGAGAGGGGACTTGCCTCTCAGATTGTCGGTCAGCTTATGTGCCGCGATCGAGAAGAGGTAGGCCTCGATATCCCGCTTCTCGTCGAATTCAACCAGGCTCATCAGGAAACCGATGAACGCTGCCGCAACCACGTCTTCGCTCGCAGCGCGGTCACGCAACCGGCTGTCGACAAAGGCCAGGAGCCGCCCCTCGAATCGTTCGACGAACTGCCTCCACGCGTCGGGGTTGCCCGCGCGGACCTGCTGGACCAAAGCGACATCGGCTTCTGCATTCGCCATCAGTCAGGTCCGCCCGGGACTGGTCGAAAGGCGAAACGGTTTAACCACCCTTGCCAGCGGTCAATTGTAAACGCCTCCCAGGACATTTGCCTATTCTGTTGAATCAGCGAAAGGAAGGGCTGTATCCCGTCTCAAGAGCTTCGGCGCCATTGATTACTCCTCGGACTGGGACCCTGCTTCGTCTACTTCATTCATGGCAACGACAATGACCGTGACGTCGTCGATATAGTCCGCACCGTCGGAATGGATCAGCCAGTCCTCGAGGATGGCCTCGCCGATCGTCCCGGCACCGCGGCCGGCGAGGGTACCGATGAGTCGCTCGAAGCGATAGCCGTATGGGTCATCGTCCATGCCGTGGTTCTCCGTCAGACCGTCCGAGACCATGACGAGGATGTCGCCGGGACCGATCTCGGCGCGACGCTGGCGGCGCCGTGCGGCCGGCTGGCCGACCCGCTGCCGCACCAGGAGCAGGTCGTCGCCGACCGGCAAGCGGTCGCATCTACCCCGGCGAGCCGAGTAGAACACCGGGTGCGGGTGACCGGCCCCGGCGATGGTGAGTGTTCCTGCCGAGGGGTCCACGGCCACGCATTGCAGCGAGATCATGTCGAAAAAGGGATGTCGGGCGAGGATCTCGGTCGACCTCCTCCAGGAGCTCGCCCGAGGTGCAACGCCCCCGGCTGCTCGGCCAGCCGACGCACGAGGCCGCCGACAAATCGCGCGACGAACGCCCCCTTCAGTCCCATCCCCGGCGCGTCACCCAAGGCCAGCATGAGGCCGTCCTCCCTGCGCAGGGCCTCGACGAAGTCGGCCCCCACGGTCGTCTTAGGGAGCATGCCGATGTAGAGGTCCATCCCGAGCGAAGCTCGGCGGCTCGGGGGCTTCGATCCGATCCCGCGATGCGGTCGCGGCCAGACGACGGCCCTGGATGGCGAGGCTAGCCTCGTCGATCAGGTCACCACCGACGACCTCACGCAGGCCCTCGACCAGCTCGATGCAACGTCCCACCCGGCTCGGGTCCCCGGTGGCGATCGCGTCACGGGCCAGCAACACCACGTCCTCCAGCACGGCGTAGCCGAAGCGCCGGACCTTCTCGCGAAGGAAGCCGGCTCGACCGTCGCCCACAGAGCCGTCACGGTCGCCGGCCTCGGTCGAGGTGGTACGCCAGCGCGAGGTACCGGTAATCCGACGACCGGCACTCGGGCCGGCGCAGCCATGAGGCCAGGGTGGCGTGATAGCGGGGCAACTCGTCCTCGTAGAGCAGCTCGTGGGTGACGAACTCGTGGAATCGCGCGTGGTAGAAGCTGTAACCCTCATCGAGGTCGAGAAGGAATTGGCGGATGGGACGGATGCCCGTCTGGTGGATCTCTCGCTGCGGCGTCCCCGTGATCTGGCCCAGCTCGCGCAGGCCGAGCGGTTTGCGCGCCGTGGCCAGCAGTCCCAGCACATCGATCAGCAGGGGATCGCGCCGCCCGTTCAGCCTCGCCGAGCGCCCGTCGGAAGAAGCCTTCGATGGATGCGGGTAGGTCGCGCAGGTCATAGTCGGGGTCGCGCTCCAGCTCATCGGCGACAGCTCGGAGGAAGAGCGGGTTGCCCCTTGACGCCTTCGCGGCCAGGGCGATCTTCGCATCGTCGAGGTCCGGGCAGCGCGCGCGGAGAAGGCCGGCGATCTCGTGCGGTTCGAGCGGACCCAGATCGTACAGCTCATGCGGCGTGGAGTGGAGGGCTTCCAGCAGACGATCGAGGCGATCCCCAGGGCGTGCCGTGACAATTACGTAAACCTTCGGCGGCAACCCCTCGGTGACCAGGAACGGCGGATCCGGACCCGCTTCGTCGGAGAGCTCATCGAGTGCGTCAAGTGCCAGGACGAGTCTGACCCGATTTGGCGGCGGCTCGGGATAGGAGGTCCTCAAAGACTTTAGCCAGTTCCGGAACCGAGTCGGGAAATGGTCCGTTCGATCCAATCCCGGGCACGAGCTGGGCTATAAGTGACCGGAGGACCAATCGTGCGTCCGATCGGCCACCCGTGCGGTTGATCAGGTGGTGCGGCCAGCCCCGGGACTTGATCAAGTGACACGCGACGGCCGACTTGCCCTGGCCTGGACCGCCGCGGATGAGGAAGTACCCTCTCGGCTCCCGTGCCAGGAATCGGTCGAGAGCCTCCGACACGGCAACTCGGCCGACGAATCCGTCGGACGTGCGCCTCGATGGCCTCGCGCTGCGCGGCGAAGTATTGGGCGGCTATACCGCCCCCAGCGCCCGTCGCCGAGCCCACCAGAACAACGCGGGAGGCATCGACACCGGGACGGACCAAAAGCTCCGGCGTGCCGAGTTCGGTGAGCACGTCCGCACTCAACCGCGCCACGCCTTGCTCGAATGCCTTCTGTACAGAGCGGCCGAAGGCCAGAGCTCCGTAAAACGATGCTGCGAACTTGATCGCCGCCCGGTCCGTGATCGTCCGGTTCATGCTGACGACACAGTCCACCACCTCGGTCAGTGCCTCGGCCTGTGAGCGGGTGTCGCAGGCGTTCAGCACCACGAGCCGGAGGTTTCCCTCGTTGCAGGAGCGGAGCACGTCGCACAAGGGCCGACGCGCGCACCGGGAGGGGTCCTCCCGGCCTTCCTCCGGCACCCTCGACCTCGTCACGGCCAACCGCCTTCATGTCCCGATCGGAGGTCAACCTCGTGGTTGTTTCGAGCAGATCCAGTGCGTCGCCCTGTGCGTCCTCGGCCTCCAGGAGGATTTCGTCGGGGCTGCCGTGGCTGCTGAAGTGGACAACCTGAGGCTGGCTCTCGTTGAGCTTGCGGAGAAGGTCGACCGGCCTGGTTCCGGGGACCAGGATTAGCTCAACCTCGTCCCGGAACCTGCTGAGGCGGACCTCTTTATTGATCTCCCGGAACTCCCGAGGCAGGTCGAGCGGGGCTGTCCCGCGCGGGTTCGCGGCGAAGAGCAGAACTCGAATCATCTGCGGCCCCACGGCGGATTGGTGCGATCGAATCAGGGCCAAGAAACTGCGTCAGGGGATCGAGCCGTTGCTCGACGAGCGCGAGCCGCGCCTCTTTCCGGGAACTGCATGGCACCCGCGGCGCCCTGTCGGATTGCCATCTATTCTACTGCCCGGCGCCGCCAACATATAGTGACCGGCTCACGCGCGACGCCGGCCGGAGCCGGAGGCCGCGTCACGTCAATGTGCCCCAAGCCGCGCCCGCTCCACGCGACCTCGCACGGGATCTTCATGCCTGATCAGCCGCTCGCCGCGCCCGAGGCCGCTCATTACGCTCGAAATCGCTGGATCTGGTCGCGCACGCTCGGCGGGGCGATAATGGCTATGCGCGGACCTTGAGGAAACTCCGTCCGCAGCTCGTCAGCTCCTGAGTCCCGGCCCAAGCGAATTTCGTGCGACGCATGCGGACGCCGCTCCTCGCCGGGCGTCCGAGCGCGAAATCTGGAACATCCGCCTGAGAACTGGTCCGGGCTCACCCTATCAATGAATGGGCGTGCTCCGTCCCGAGTTGAATCCTGGACGACCCTGATGCTCACCGACAGCTCCGACTCATCGCGCACCCATCCCAGCTTGTTGTTGCGGGTTCGCGATCCAGAAGATGAGCGGGCGTGGGAAGAATTCCACGCACGCTACTCTCCGATGATCCGGGGCTGGTGCCGCCAATGGTTCCCGCGCGAGGTCGACGACATGGCTCAGGAAGTGTTCTTGAAGCTGACAAATCGCCTGAAGGAGTTTGACTACCTCCCGGGCAAGGGACGCTTTCGCGGTTACCTGAAAACCGTGACGCATCGGCTCATGGCCGATCTGAAAGAGAGAGCCCCGCGATACGCCGAGAGCGACGGCGAATCTCCGCTGGATCGGCTCGAAGCGAGCCAGGACCTGATGGATCGGCTGGCTGCGGAGTATGACCTCGAGCTGTTCGACATCGCCAAGGAACGGGTGCGCGGCCGCGTGCAACCGCATACCTGGGCGGCTTACGTCTTAACAGCCGAAGAGTGGCGAAAGCCGGCCGAGGTCGCTCGTGAGCTGGGAATGAAAGTCGGCGCGGTCTTTCAGGCAAAACACAGCGTCATCACCCAGTTGCGGCAGGAGATCGAGACGTTGCAGGGTCTCGCCTGAGATGAGGTGCCTCATGACCGCTTGCCCTTCGCGCCGAGTTGCACGGATACCTGGTTCAGGATGGTTCGCTTGCGCCGCTAAGATGGACCAGATCGAGTCGCATCTTGAGTTCTGCGCGCTTTGCCAGGAGGTTCTGGCCCACCTGGACGACGACGAGGAGGTTTCGGGCACCACGATGCCTTCCGTGCCGGGTTACCGCGTGTACCAGTACTTGGGCGCCGGCTCGTTCGGCGAGGTCTGGCTGGCACAGGACTTGAATTTGCCTCGAGTCGTGGCGCTCAAGACGCTCAAGGTACGATCTACGCCTCGCGAGTATGGTCAGGCGCTCGACATGCTCCGCCATGACGCCCATCTCATGACCGAAATCGAGCATCCCAACGTCGTCCGCGTATACGCCTGGCTGACGGTGCGCGATCAGCATTACCTGGTCATGCAGTACGTGGAGGGTGGTTCGCTCGCCAACCTCCTGAAGCATGAGGGGCCGCTCGACTGGCAGTGCGCGGCACGATACGTCGCCGACGTGGGCGAGGGCCTGCTCGTGGTTCACGCCCGCGGAATCGTCCACCGGGACATCAAGCCGGCCAACATTCTTTGGGACCCCAGGAACGACGAAGCCTTGCTGACCGACTTCGGCGTCGGCGCCCGGGTCGCGGCCTCGGCGGCGGTCAGCGGCTCGATCCCCTACATGGCACCCGAGGCGTTCGACGGCCGGGTGACGCCATCGCTCGATGTATACGGCCTGGCGGCGACCTTGTTCAAACTGACTACGCGTCAATATCCGTTCCCGGGCCCGGAAATCTCTGATCTGATGCAGCAGATCCCCCGTGGGCTTCCTGACCCTGATCCGCGGTGCGCAGGCTTGCCTGAGCCCTTGGAGAGCGTCATTCGGGCTGGACTGGCGGCAGATCCAGCGCGTCGCCCTGGCCTGTCTGATTTCGTGACGGCTCTGCGCGGCTCGCTCAACCGGCTCTTGGCCGACACACTGGTCCCGCCGCCCACGACGTTGCGCCCGGGGGCGGGGGTGCAGCTTCACCTGAACGTCAGCCGGCAGATTGCGCCGGGGGTTTTCGAGCCGGTGGTTGCGACGCACAAGCGTTCGGGCGCGGCGACCCGCGACATGAAAAAGGTCCCGCCTCCGCCTGATCAGGTTCGGTTTCGCACCGGCGAACAGGTGCGGGTTGAGGTGGTAGCCGATCACGCGGGTTACCTAACGGTCTTCAACGTCGGCCCGACCGGCCATCTCAACGTGCTGCATCCCGGCGACGCATCGCCGTTGTCGCCCGCTCCCATCGGGGCCAACCGGCCGCTGGAGATCCTGAACGTCGAGATGACGCCGCCGGCCGGCCGCGAGCGGCTGGTCGCCGTCTGGAGCCGCGAGCCGCTCCGATTCGAACAACTCGCCGGCCTGGGCGCTTGGGGCCCCGGCTCGTCGCCTTATCGCGCCACCCGCGATATGAAGCGCGTGCAGGAATCGGTTCAACAAGTGCAGCCCGACAGCCGCCACGTCGTGGTCGTCGAAGTGGAACACGTCGCATGACCGGGCGGAGCGTTCATTTGCGTCCGACCAGCAGGTCGCTGAGCGGCTTCAATCGCCATTCTCTGCGGTGGATTTTCACTTCTTGAATGGGAACCAGCGCTGCACGCGCTCCCACAGACCTCGCTGGGCTGCCACAATATTCTGACGCGTCACAAATCGTTCCAGATCGCCCGCGAGATCCAGGGCAGTCGGATAACGCCGCCGCGGGTCCTTCTCGAGGCACTTGAGGCAAATCAAATCAAGGGCGCGGGGTAACTCGGGCCGCCAGCGGCTGGGTGAGTCGGGCTCACGTGCCACCACTTTACTGAGAATCTCCGTTGGTGTACCGCCCTGAAATGGCCGGCGGCCGGTCAGCAGCTCGTAAAGTATGACGCCCAGAGCATAGACGTCGGTCGCAGCGCCGACTGAGCCGATGTCTCCCGAGGCCTGCTCGGGGGCCATGTAGGTCACTGTCCCCATAATCGTTCCCTCGGCTGTTGTTGCAGCATCTTGTTCAAGCTCGCCCACGAGCTTGGCCAAGCCGAAGTCGCTGATCTTGGGACTCCCTTCCTGTGTGAGCAGGACGTTTGACGGCTTGAGGTCGCGATGGAGAACGCCGCGTGAATGCGCGTAGTCGGCGGCGCGTGCCAGCGTGGCGACGAGCCGTGCCGCCTCGTCTGGCGGCCACGGTTCCTTGCCGAGCCGTTGTTGCAGGTTGCCGCCGTCGACATATTCCGTCACAGTATACGAGTGCCCGTCCTGCTCCCCGACATCGTAGAGCGCCAGGATGTTCGGATGGGTCAATCGAGCGACTGCGCGAGCCTCTCTCTGGAAGCGATTCAGGGCCCCTGAGCCGGCGCCAGCCCCACCGAAGTTGATCTTGATCGCTACGTCTCGATCAAGTGCCTCGTCGTGCGCGAGGTAGACCCTTCCCAGGCCCCCACTCCCCAAGATTCTGATCAACACGTACCGTCCGAATCGCGCAGGCACCGGCTTGAGATCACTGACGTCT
Organism: uncultured Isosphaeraceae bacterium; assembly: GCA_963830625.1. Lineage (GTDB taxonomy): Bacteria > Planctomycetota > Planctomycetia > Isosphaerales > Isosphaeraceae > CAWHMZ01. The sequence continues at coordinate 560,104 of CAWHMZ010000013.1, forward strand.
CGGTTCCAGTCACCGCCGACGCCGGGGAAAGTGTCCTTCAGCGACATCGAACCGGTCGCGACTAAACTAAGCGAGATGAGCGAGTCGTTTGTCGTGTAGCGGATCAGTGAGTCTTGCGCAAGAGCGGCGCCGGCGCTGCTTCGGCCCCGTCGGACGCCCGCAGCAGGGCCTCGAGCGCATCGATAGCTCGGATCGCATCGCTCACGCTGGCAAATCGGTCAGCAGGCGACTTGGCCAGAAGACGAAGCAGCACGGCGTCGCCGATCAATCCCAGCCGGCTGTTGCGGCTGCTGGGCGGCTCGACGGGCTCGCGGTCGTGCTTCCCGGCCAGCTCGAAGTGATTGTCTGAGGTGAACGGCGGTGCGCCGCAGGCCAGCTCGTATGCCAGGCATCCCAGGGAATAGAAGTCAGACCCGGGGCAAAGCTGCGCCGCCCTGGCGGAACATCTCCGGCGCTGCGTAGCGGTAGTCGTACGCAAGGCGGTCAAGATGAAGGCTGATGCCCGTCATCGGCAGCGCCAAATCGCCCAGGATCACTCGGTCGTCGCTCGCCAGGAAAATGTTAGAGGGCTTGATCGACCCGTGAGCCACTCGCTCCGCGTGTATCGGGCTCAAACCCAGGAGAACCTGGCGAACGATTTTGATGATCTGGTCCTCGCCGAATGTACGGCCCGATTCCAGAACTTTCTGCAGCGTGGCGCCGTCGACGTGGTCGCGCACGACGTAATAGACCCGCCGCTCGGGAAACGCACCGACGTCTCGCGTCACGACGAGGTTGTGGTGCACCAGCTTGACCGACTGCCGCCCGAGGTCGAGGAACTGCGCCCTGATCTGGGGAATATCGGCGAATTCGGGGCGGAGCACTCGAATCACCACGTCGAGCTCGAGCGATTCATTCCGCGCCAGGTAGGCCGCCGTGAACAAACCCTGTCCTAGCGCTTTCTCGATCCGATAGGGGCTGCGCGATTCACGAAACAGCTCGGCAACTCCCTCGAGAGCGAGTCCCTGTCGTTTCCGCTCCAGGAGCAGAATCGCACGGTTCCGCAGTGCACCTTTCAGCAGAGTGACGAGGCTATCGAGCAGAGCCGCAATTTCACGATGCGCCTCGAACGCCGCCAGCCCATCGAGTACAAAGCCGACGCGCTCCGGATCGCCGCGGCGAGCGAGCTCTTCGATGGCAGACGACACGTCCTCCCAGCGAAAGCTCTGGACCACCTTCTTGGCCGCTGTGCGCACCGCCTCCGACGGATGAGCCACACAGCGAAACAGCAGGGGAATTGCCGCTGGGTCCTTCATCGCGTTCAACAGATCCAAGATCGCGGCGAACTCGCCGCCGTCGGCTGGCTCGACCACTCGCTCGATCTCACGGATCGCGGCCGCCGCCCCCTCTTCGCGCACAATCGCTCAGCAGCGAGCACCGCCGCGGGCCGGTGCGATTGAAGTCGCCTGTCGTCACGCGTGCGCTGCGGCGCAGCGAGATAGGCACCGCCCGGCCCGATCGAGCAGCTCCAAGGCTTTTGCACCATTCCCAGAGCGCGAGCATCGCGACTGACGGCCTCTGCCACATACTCGAATAACTCGGGGATGCCAATTCGACCGTCGCCGTCTCGGTCGCCTGCGCCTCGGAGTCCCTCGAGAAGGTGGTACGTAAAGAGCCCGTGGCCCCAGTTTTCCGCTTCGACCGCAACCTCGCCGTCGTCGCACGAAGCGATCAGATACCGTCCGCGACCTGCCAGTTCTTGCAAGATTGTTGGCGTGATCCGCATGTCGCGCGTAGCTCCCTCGGCCGGCGTGCCGCCGCGCGGGATGACCTTGGCTGCATGACAGCAGTCGAGGCAAACGACGACGGCTTCGGCGTGGATCGCGTCGATCCAGCGCGCGAGGTCGCTCATGAGCACGCCGCGAGTGACAATGTCGTCGGGGTCGGCGTCGTAAGGCAGCAAATAGCCTTCGTGGCGCTGACCGACTCGGTGGATGAGCCCGTGGCCGGCGAAATAAATGACCGCGATCTCAGCCCCGCGCCCTTGCTCGGGAAGCCACTTCGAAAGATGATGGGCGACCGCATCGCGCGTTGCGACCAGGTCGGTAAGCAGCTTCACCCGCTGCGGCGGAAAGCCGCAAGTTTCAGGGTCGATCAACGTGTTCGACATCGCCTCGGCGTCGTGCGCAGCATCGCGCAGCGGCCGGACTTGCTCACCGCGCAAGTACCGGCCGATCCCTATCAGAACTGCGGCTGCAGCACGTTCGGCCACGGCTCTAGCGCCCTCGCGAAATGGCCATATCGAAGACTTGGACGAGCGGATGCTCTGCGCAGAGATGCGTCGCGGCCCCGGTCGCTTTACGTTGCCCCGGGCCTCGACGCCGCTGTCATTGTACACGCCTCGCTCTGAAATGGTGAGCAACCTACCGCCACCGCAACGATCGGCCGGATGTTCTTGCGATCTGCCAGCGCGAAGTGTTCGATCGCTGCTTCATCGGCAGAGCTGGACCGGGCCGGGGGTGCCAGGCCTTCGTCCCGCCGATTCTCGCTCAGCGCGTCGACGGCACGAACGTCCGTGCCCAGGCGCCATCCTTGGACGAGAGCTGAGGTTCGGGCCGGCCAGCATAGATGAAGTCGTCGTAGCCCGCCGCATCGTAGACGAGATCGAGGATCTCCTGGAGATCGATCCGAGCGTCAGGGTCCCCTGGGAGCAGCGGGATCGGGATGACTGGCATGCGCTGGCGCAATCGGATCGGCCAGAACCCCGCCCAGGGACGAGCCTCTGCCCGGCTGACCAGCACCGAGTAATCGCATTTGGGTCGATTCTTCAGTGGCATCGGCCGCCCGCCTCGGAGCAAGTCGATCTCCACGAAATGACCGGCACTCTGGAGCAACTGCTCTCGCTTGGCCACATATTGCTCGCGGTCCGCGCCAGCGCGCTTGTTCGCCGGGCTGAGCAATTCGAGCACCGTAATCAGCTCGCGCCCCAGACGATCTCTGACTTCCAGGAATGGCACGCGGCGGACATTCTGCACGGGGATCTGGACCTGCGCCGGGGCCTCCAGGACCTCGACCCCGGCGGCCCCTTCGTCCCTGGCCTTGTGGCGCGCTGCCAGCGAGACGTCGGCGCGACCCACTAGCCGGCGCGGCTTGGGGGAAATCTCTTGGACATAACGATGCTCATCGAGCATGACAATATACTTCGGCCGCACCTGGGCGACGAGCCGTGCGCGAATCGCCGGCAGGAACTCCAGGTGAAAATCCTGCCAGAATGCATCTTGCTCGACATAGGGGTTCATGCCCGGGAAGGGTGACGGCATCAATACGATCCCCATGTGCGGCGTAACGGGCCCAGGAGCGCGACCTGGACCGGGCGCGGATCCCCGGAGAACGCGGGCCGAGGAGAAAGCTCCGCTCCTCATCGGCAATCTCGCCGGCCTGAACATCGAGGATACCACAAGGATGCAACCGTGCCGAGGCGCACCGAGATGGATCAGCGTTTGGATTGCTTCGGCAACCGGTTCGTCGGTATGCAGACGGCCATTGATCCTGCGACGGTCACGACGTCGAAACGCGCCTGGTAGCCGATCAGCAGGTGCGCAGCCCAGGGTTCCATGCCGTATTCCTTGACGAGCCAGCCGACCATGTCGCTTGTGGCCATCTTGAGTCCGTTATCAAGGGCGCTCGCGAATTCGGGCTGCGATCCGATGCTGATGATCTCGTCGGTTGTCTCGACCCGCGGCCCGGTGAGCTTCGCTCCCTTCTTCAGCTCGACCGAAAACTCCACGTCCATCGACGTTTCGATTCCGGTCCCGGTCGGCTCGCCATCGGCTTGAAGTGCGTGGCCGTCGCCCACGAACAGCAACCCGCCAGGGTGATAAACCGGCAGGTAGACGGTCGCGCCCTCGCCGATCTTGTTGTAATCGAGGTTGCCGCCGTACGCGCCCGAAGGTCCCGACGTCGGCGCGAAGTCGCCCGCCGGCGCCACGCCGATGCAGCCGAGCATCGGCTTGGCGGGGAACTCCAGCTTATGGGTCTGACTTTTCGGCGTTCGGAGCCGGACCGTATTGGCCTTGCGGTCGATGTCCCAGGGCACGATCGTCGATCGCCCCTTGATGACAAGGTCGGGGTGGACGTCATTCGGGTAGACGTGCTCGACCATCTCGGGCGCGAGCGAGAACAGGCCAAGCCGGAAGCCGGACCATCCCCAGTCGCGATTCAAGCGCACCTTTTTCAATCGCACGACGAGCGCGTCGCCCGGCTCGGCTCCCTCGACGAAGAACGGTCCGGTGAGCGGGTTAAAGGGCTCCGACCGCTTCACGTCGTTCTCGTCGAGCCCGGCCGAGTCGATCGTCTTGGTCGCCACCGCTTCGCCGGCCCTGATCTGCTTCAGAACCGGGTGCGAATGGGAGAACGTGCGGTAATACGTCGTCGCGACCACGTTCGTCGGCTCGTCGGCCGCAACCTGGCCTCCGGCCGCGAGGAGCGACATGGCGAGCGCAATTCGGATCATGTGGTCAGGTCGGAATTCCCGAGCCGAGAAGGAACACAATTCGCCACAGACGGTCATTCTGCCCCCTTTCGATGGCCTCGACGGGACTGATGCCGCCCAGCCCGTTGTTGGGAGTTACGAGCCAGTGCGAAATGTAGTTCGCCCTCATGGCTTTCTTGAGATCGACTGCAAGGCGCGAGAGCTCCACGACACGGCGACGCGAGCCGCTGTTTATGCGACCGCCGCTCTCCCACGCCGACACCGAGCGCTGGCTCACACCGGCAAGGCGGGCAAACACTTCTTGAGTCACACCCAGCTCCTTCCGAGTGGTGGCTACGAAGTCAGACCCTGACGGGACGGCCTGATTGTAGGCATCGTGATCCTCGTCTGGCTCTTTCGCCCGTCGCGGCAGCTGCTTCTTTACGGTGGTGCCTCTCTTGAGGGCTTTGGCGGTCCGATGCTTCAAGGCCGTGATCCTAAAACGCCGCGTTCGAGACTGCCTGTGGATTGCGGTTACACCTCTTCATTGTCGGTCGGCTCGTCCTCATTGTAAAGAAGAACTTCGTGAAAGACTTCATCAGGACTTCCGAGTCGTCCCCGGGAGCTCGCTCGGGTTGATCGGCTTCATCTGACCTGCCGACAGCTTGCCGGGAAAAACGACGATGTTCTTGGCCCCCGAGCAAGCCGCCGATGGGACCAAGAGCCCGTCAAAACACTCCGACCACGCGAGACGGCCAACCGCTTGCGTGAGGCTCTCGACCGGACCGACGCCGTGAGGTTCGGCAACCATGCGGTGCAGGGAAAGTTTGAGAATCGCCCGGACTCGAGGGAGCGTCAGGTCCAGAGCCCGGTGAAGCTCAAGGCTGACCGCGGTCGTAACTGACGGCATGGCCTGGGCGTCGGGAAGTCCGTTGCGCCGGTTCTGTGCCAAGTATTCCTCCATGGCAGTGGAATAATGGAGCGCGAGGTAAACCGTTCGAAACGGGCCGGGCGGGTTCCACCTTCCCCCGTAAATCCTGCTTCCTTCTCCGCTTACCAAATCCTCCTCATTGGCTCGGGCCACCGAAGTGACTCGGTAAGCGTCGCCGTGCCATCTAATTAGCTGAGCAGAGCACCGACGCATCGCCCTCAAGAGTTGATCCGACTCCTCATGAGGCTCGGGCGTGGGTGGGGGCTTGGCCCGCGGCATCAGAGAGCCTTTTCGAGAGCGAGCACTGCCAGACGCAAGGAAGAACGGCAAGAACGCATCAGGGAGATGATCAAGAAGCGCCGCCAGGATCAGAACTCCGCATTGCCCGGAGTGCGCGGAAACGGGATCACGTCGCGGATATTGGTCATGCCGGTGACGTAGACGATCGTTCGTTCGAAGCCGAGGCCGAAGCCGGCATGCGGCACGGTGCCAAAGCGCCGCAGGTCGCGATACCAGTTGTATTGTTCCTTGGCAAGGCCGACCTCATCGAGCCGCGCGTCGAGCACGTCGAGCCGCTCTTCGCGCTGCGAGCCGCCGATGATCTCGCCGATGCCCGGGGCCAGCACGTCCATGGCGGCGACCGTCTTGCCGTCGTCGTTGACCCGCATGTAGAACGCCTTGATTTGCTTGGGGTAGTTCATGACCACGACCGGCCGCCCGATCAGGGTTTCGGTGAGGTAGTGTTCGTGCTCCGACTGAAGATCGACGCCCCACTTCACCGGGAACTCAAACTTGTGGCCCTTGGCCACCGCCGCTTCGAGTGCCTTTATGGCGTCGCCATAGTCCATGCGCTCGAACGTCGCGTTCGCAAATTTCTCGAGCCGGTTGATGCAGTCCTTGTCGATATGCTGCGCGAAGAAGGCCATGTCGTCGGCCCGCTCGTTCAGTACGGCGCGCACCAGGCTCTTGAGGAAATCTTCGGCGAGGTCGGCGTTGTCGTGGAGGTCGGCGAAGGCGATCTCGGGCTCGATCATCCAGAACTCGGCCAGGTGGCGGGTCGTGTTGGAATTCTCGGCGCGGAAGGTGGGGCCGAAGGTATACACCCGCGAGAGTGCCAGGCAATACGCCTCGACGTTGAGCTGGCCCGAGACAGTCAGTCCGGCGGGCTTGCCGAAGAAGTCGGCCGAGTAGTCGACGCGGCCGTGCTCGTCGCGCGGCGGATTGGCGAGGTCGAGCGTCGACACCCGAAACATCGCCCCGGCCCCCTCGGCGTCGCTGGTGGTGATGATCGGCGTGTGCACCCAGACAAAGCCGTGTTCGTGAAAGTAGCGGTGCACGGCCATCGACAGGCAATCGCGCACCCGCGCGACCGCGCCGAACGTGTTGGTCCGCGGGCGCAGGTGTGCCACCGACGCAGGTGTTCCATCGTGTGCCGCTTGGCCGACACCGGGTAACTGTCTGGGTTCTCGACCCAGCCGATCACGTCGACGCGGTCGGCTTTGACCTCAAACCGCTGTCCCTTGCCCTGCGATTCGATCAGCGTGCCCGTAACGCGGACCGCGCAGTGCGTGGTCAGGTGCAGGATCTCGGTCTGGTAGTTCGGCAGGCTCGGCTTCGGCGACGACCTGGATCGGCTCGAAGCACGAGCCGTCGTGGACCTGAAGGAACGAGAGCCCGGCCTTGGAGTCGCGCCGCGTGCGCAGCCAGCCCTCGATCTTGACCGGTTCGCCGACGTCCACGCGCCCGGCCAAGATCTCCTTGATCGTCCATTGAGTCATGAGCACCTCCTCGTTGCCTGCGCGTGTTGGAACACTGAGCCTCTTTTGATCATGCCGAAGGCCAGGCGCAGCCTCAAGAGGAAGGTTCGTCTCACCAATCGTCGGCTGTTGGCCCCGGGTCGACGAGGGATGAGATTTGCTCGTAGGTCCGCGCCCCGGGGCCCAGCCGTAGGATGCGAGCTCCCCGCAGACCGACGCGGCGTCGCGGACCAAAGGCGACGGCGAGCGGATCACGCGGGCTGACGATCGTGACCCGTTCCAGCGCGTTGATGAACGCTTCGTGATCGAGGTCTCGCCCGGCCCCCTTGAGTCCTTCGACGAGGACCTGCATCGCGGCAGTCGCTCGCGGCGCCGTCCACGCCGATCCACGAGGGGACCGGAGCGGCGACGATGAGCCGGCCGGCCAGGGCGGGCGGAGGGGACGCAAGCCAGCGGCCCCCCAGCGTCTCCGGGCAAAGAATCGTGAGCTGCGGCGACCGCGCAGCCACTGTGAGCACCAACTCCTCGATCAACTCGCGATCCGCCGGTCCGGCAAGCAGCACGGCGGCGAACCGCTGTGCCGTGAGCCGTTCGACCAGGGCGGCGGCCTCACCCGCCGCGGCAAGCTCGACGGTCACGTGCTTCACGCCCGCAGCGCGCAGCTTCGTCGCCAGGTGCTCGGTCAGCCGATGCGACCGGGAACCCCCGCCGTGAATGACGGCGACCTTGGAATCCGTTCCGATTCGACCCTCCGCCGCGAACCGCGCCAGCGACGCGCACCTGGCCGGCGTGGCCGGAGATCATGGCGAACGAGCCCTGCTGCTCCGATCGCCGGCCTCGGTGGGTGGGGGATAGACGCGTACAAACGGCACGCGGGCCGCTTCCATGCGATCGGACCAGTCGTCGCCGTCGGGGGTGAAGCCACCGATCGCTGCGAAGATCTCCTGATCAACGCCGGCCGCCTGCGCCAGAGGTACGAGCTCGACCCGACGTCGGAAGACACCGCCGGACCGGTTGACGGCATCCACGTACGTTGAGAGGACCTCGACGACGGCGACGGAAAGCGGCGCCTCGCGGCTCGCGCCGGCCGGCAGGACGACGCCGATTCGAATCGCCGACTCCGAGACCCCGGGCACCGCAGACGCGGCCGATCTGCTGAATATAGCCGATCAGGTCATTCAGGTCCTCGGGCGATATCTGATAACGAGGCATGACGGATGAGAGCGTCTGGCCCGCCGGGTCCCAGCCCAAGGTCACGGCCCGCCCGAAGAGCGCCGCGGTGTATGCCGGATGCCGGCGCCCACCCGCATGGGCGACACCGTACGGTCGCGTGAGGTTCGCCCAGGTGATGTCCGAGGGCGTCACACCTCCCTCCGGACCGCCCGCGGCCGTCGGCGCCGTGGCACTGCACGCAGGCGAGCGTGGCGGCCGCGAGCGGAGGTCCGTCACCGATCCGCGCGGTGATCGCACGACCGGACGGACTCTCGCCCCGAAGGTAGATCATCCGCCCGCGATCGGCCAGCCGCGGCTTCGGCTTTCGGCCGGCTGGGCAACACTCGCCGCACTCGGTCGTGGGAGCGGCGGTTGCGAACGTGCTGCGATCACATCCGCCGACCGCCAGCAGCGAGAAGGCTCGCGGTCGCCCCGCGAAGTGGGTGGCTCGAGCCGCGATCGCGTTCCCGGCCGCTTGCGCTCATTCTGTGCCCTTGTCGTCGATCACCGTCTGGACCTGGTCGATCACTTGCTCGGCGTCGGCCAGGCCGAAGACCTTCTTCCAGAGGCCGGTCCGCAGATTGCCGACGAGCATCACGGTGCCGTGGGCCTCGCGTGCCTCGACATACTGCCCGAGCTTCTTGAGCACCGTATCGACGGACGCCTTGTCGCCGCCCAGGAAATACCATCCCTTCCGCGCACCGTACTTGCGGGCGTAAGCCGCCAGGACCTCGGCATCGTCACGCGGTGAGTCGACGGTGATCGAGATCAGCCGCACCTCGCCCTCGAGACGATCGCCGAGCCGCTCCTGGAGCCGGGCCAGCGTGTTGCCCATCACGACGCAGCTCCCGTTGCATTCCGAGAAGAATACGTTGATGACGACGATCTTGTCGCGGAGCAAGTCGTGGAAGAACCGGAGCTGGCGGCCCGATTGGTCGACCAGGATCGTGTTCGTGAAATAACGCTCCGCGGCCTCGTCTCCGCCTCTGCGACGACACCGGGCCGAGGCCGGCGTTTGCTTCGACGCGTCCTGGCTGACACCGCCGGCCGTGCGGATCGGACTCGTCGCAGGATCGCGGCCAGCTCCGCGGTCGAAGCCAGCCCGCTGGTTCGCAGGCCCTGGCCAGTGGTTCCGTCGACGACGAGGACCTGCGACTGGTGATTCCGCGGATCGGCCGTCGGCATCCCGAGCCCGTCAGGACGCGATCGACGTCGGCTTTGGGGCCGGTCAGCAGCGACCATCCTGGGCCGACGCCGTGCCGCCGGCCCCACTCCCTGAGCGTTTCGGGGCGGTCGTACTCCGGGTCGACCGTGATCGAGATCAGGGCGAAATCTCGTCCCATACCGTCGCCAAGTCGGTCGCGCAGCCGCCTCGAACTTGCTGGCGAGGATTGGGCAGGTGGTCGCGCAACGGGTGAAGATGAACTGAATGGCCGCGACACGAGTCCCGACCAGGTCGTTGGCCAGGTCGACCAGCCGCCCGTCCTGGTCGACCAGACGGGAGGTCGGGAGAGCGATCCGGTCGAGCGCCAGGTCTCCGAGGGGGCCGCATCATCGTGATGGCGAGCCGGTGCACCGCGCAGCAATCGACCGATTCGCGCCGGTGCAGAAGTTCCGCGTCCGCAGCCCGATGCAGCCATCGCGAGGCCCAGCAGCAGCCCGGACGACGGCAATCGATCGAATCGACATCGAGGCGACACGCGAGGGTGACGCAGGGGCTCATCGCGAGTGGCTCCTTGACTTCGAGGTGGAGGACCCGAGGAGCTCTGGGAGGCGAGCCCGGACGACCCGCTCTCGACGTAGAGGACGTACAGCCCGACACGGGGTGGCGTGAAGTCGAAGGCATAAGTTGCCGGCGTCGGCTCCGGAGCGGCCGCGAAGGAATGCTGCCAACGGCCGGGGAGAGTAGCGAGCACCTGAACGTCGGGCTTGCCGGCGACCGGCCGGCCCGATCCCTGCTCCTCGAGCCTCAGCCGGAGCCGGGATGGCCGGCCGACGATCGGTTGGACGGCGCTTCCACGAGATGCGCCTCGATCAGCGGGCGGACTGGGCGGACGCCGCGGATCGTCGGCGACCTCGATCTCGAAGCAATGGACGATCTGAGGGCTGTCGAGAAATACGGCCAGGTCGAACCGCCCCGGCCGACGCAACCGCGCGATGGTCTGGTACACTCCCGGCTCGACCGGCCGCAGGCTGCGGTCGACAGCCAGCGACCGCGACCGGCGCGTGCCCGTAGCCGCGAAAACTGCCTTGTGGGGCCGACAGTCCCTTCCTTGTAGTAGTAGATCGCCTGGTCGGCGTGATTGGCGATGAGCATGGCGTCCTCCGCCGATGCCCGGGCAATGGCCGCAGCAGCACCCGGGCTCGGAGCGTTCCCCGGTGCACTCCGCCCGATCGGGACATCGATCGCAGAGGGGAGCTGCGTGGGCGACGTGAGACCGTCGATGGGGAGCAGCCGGAGCATCGGACTGCCGGCCTGGCGGACGTACGCGATGTGGTCGGTGAAGGCAACCTGGTCCGGGCACAGCCTCGGTCGCCACTCGCCTCGCGATCCGGTCAACGGCGGCATCGATTGTGACGACCTCGTTCGCCTGAGGCCTGGTGATGAGCCCGACCCGCCCCCCGGCGCAAAGCCGATCGACGACGCGCCCGGCCCGACGGCGAGACGGTTGACCGACGGTCGGCGGATCGCCCGCCACGACGGCGATCGCGCCGCCATCGGCATCCACAACATAGGCCGCGCCGCTGGCCGTCGAGAACGCGACCGCAACCGGGTCGGCGCCGACGCGCAATTCGCCGAGCTTCGGCCAGGCGGCGGGCGTCGATTACCGTCAATGTCCCCGATTTCCGGTTGGTGACGTACGCCCGCAGGTCGTCGCGGCCCAGCGCGATGTCGTGAGGGCCGGTGCCGGTTTCGATGCGCGCCGCGACTCGCAGCGTGGCCGCCTCGAGCGCGGCGACGCCCCCCGACTCGTCCGGTGTTCCGGGTGGCGACCCAGAGGAAATGGCCGTCCTCTTGGAGCACGAGCCGGGTCGGGTGCGGTACGTTTTGCGAATCGGCGACTCGTCCAGCTCGTCGTATCGATCGCCACGACACGGTCGGCCGTCGGTATTGACACGAACAGCCGATTGGAGTCGGACGACAAAACCCAGTCGCCGCCGACGCCCGGCAGTGGCACGAGGTCCAGGAGCCTCGATCCGCCGAAACCGAACCGCGGGTCGACGACGGTGACCGTGGCATCGTCGTTCAAGGCGACGACGTAGAACTGGTTCAAGTCAAGCTCGGGCGGGTCGAGCGGGTCGCCGCGGGCGAGCCTGGCGACCTTGCGGGTGAGTGACCCGGCGTCGCGCGGCTCGCCGTCGGCGCGGGCGGCCAGCCACGCGGCCGGTCTGGCCGCGGTGATGGGCCGGCCGGTCGCCGCGTCGGAGATCCGGATGCGAAAAGTCACGTCGTCGCCCGAGCGCAGGACGCCGCAGCGGCCGATCGCCGGCAGCGCCCATCGGCACGAGTCTCGACGTCGATGGCCGTGCCCGCGCGGGTGAAATGCAGCGCGGGCGCGGAACGGGGCTTTGAGTCGGCCGGAGCGGGCGCGAGCTCGGCGGCGCGAGCCGGCGCGGTATTCACGGCGACGACTGCCGCGGCGGCGACCGCGCCTGCCCACCGGCCCGCGTGCAGCCGGCGAGCGGCGCGGCCAGCGCAGCCAGTGCGGCCAAGGGCAGCCAAACCGCGATGCCTCGCTTGCAACGTGATTCGATCGAGCCGGTCATGATCGCTGGCCCCCGCGAGGCGTGGTGTCACGGCTTGACCCGGAAGATGCCCCACATGCCGTTCTGTATCTGGCCGGTCGACATGTTGCCATAGAGATAGTCACCCGTTATGCCGAAGCAGCCGCCGGCCCGATCGATGAGCACATCGCCCTGGTCGAGTGGTCCGGTGGGCCCGACCGTGGCCACCTGCGGCGAGAGCGGGTTGTGGCCCAGCACGGTCGACCGGGCCGTGTAAGGCGATTGCTGCCACGAATGACCGTGCACGCCCCACGCCCAGTAGGCCGACCCGCCGGTGTGGATGATCCGGAACCGCACCGGCTCGCCCGGCCTTGACCGTGAAGATAGGCGTCTGCGGATCGCTGCCAATTCCAGGGTGTTGGAGAAAGCCGGCGACACACGGTCGAGCGTGACGTCGGACTGATCTGGCGCTGGCGAAGCGCTGCGTCATCGGCTCGCTCTTGTAGTTGACCCGCGCGGCACCGAGTCGCGCGCTGCGTCTGGTCTTGCAAGACCAGGACGAACTCCTGGAACGACGAGCCGGGCTTGCCGCGCGATGCCGCGACGGTCACCTTGCGCGGTGGTGCGGGCATCCTGCGGGCACCAGACAGCCCCTTCCGGCTCGACGACGACCACGCCGACCAGGCCGTGCGGGTGCTGGAACATCGGGTCGGCCGGCGCCAGGCCGACTGTGCCGAACTCGATCGGCCGCGGGATCACCCGACCCCATTCATCGACGTGGAAGTCGCCCGCGTACCAGGTGTACGTGACGGATTGATTCGGCGCGGCCGTCTGCAGGCCGGAGTTGGTACCTCCGTTGAAACCGACGTTGAAGCCGTTCGAAGTGTTCACGTCGTAGCTGAGGAGCTGCGGATGGAGACCGACCTGGGTCGACGTCGTCGCTTGAAGATTTTTACTTGGGTCGGTAGAAGCCGCGGAACTGCGTCTTAGCAGCGACCGGCTGGAACACGCCGACCGAACTGAATGGAGTCGATGTGGGGTTGGCGATTGAACTTGTTCGTGAGCGTGACCTGGATCACCTCACCGGCATTGACCCGCAGGACCAGCGGCTCGATCGCGCCTCCCTTCTTGATCCGGTCGAGGTCTCCCTCGAGGACGTACACCAGTCCGTTGGCGTCGTTCAACAACGGCTTGCCGGCTCGATTGTTATAGACCAGGCCATTCGGGTTCCCACCCTGCAGCTTCGGCGGCGGAGATCGCGACGACGCGATAATCGCGCACTTTCAAGGGGCTCCGCGCTGGGTCAAGAAAGGCCTGCGACCTGAAGCGCCTGCTGGTAGAGGCGGCCGTCGGGCAGGTTGTTGCAGAAATAGGCGAGGCCGCCGGCGAAGCTGCGGTAGGCGCGAAGAAGGCCCCACAAACCCAGCGGCACGCCGTTGACGTCGGCACTCGTCTGATACAGGTAGTCGCTCGAAGCGTTGGCGGCCGGGGCTCGTGATCGGGACGTGGAAGTTGAACTCGAAATGTTCTGAAATCGACATCACCTGATTGGATCGGAAGCCCGAGTTGGTTTCGTGCGGCTCGGCCGGCCACTTCACCCCCTGAATGTTGAACGACGTGCCCTTCGTGGTGCGCCCAACCAGCGCGCGGATGTGGACATTGTCGTTCTCGTAGGCGCGAAGCAGCGGGGTATAGGGTCGAAAGGCTCGCGCCAGGAAGGGTTCCGGATAGGGGCGCCGGTGGCCACGTACTGGATGGGACCGGGCTGAACGTTGAAACGGCGTCGCGATGTCGTCGCGCTCGATCGAGCGGTAGGCGTGCGCGAGGTCGTGGGCGCGTCGTGGGCCTTTGGCACCATCGCCTCGGCGGTGCCGATTCCGACGCGGAACGGGATCGGCTCACTGCGATAGTTGACGACGCGGCCAGCCGGGCTCTGGAACGGCCCGCTGATGACGGTGGGGCGGCGTCCCAATCGTGGCCGCCGTCGGGCGGCGGCGCGATCGCGTGTTGGACCGTGGGGATGTCGCCGCGTCGATCCAGCCCCAGAATCGGCACGGGCAAGGGCCCGCCGCCCAGCGTGTACGCGTACGGCTTGTAGGGCTTGACGGGGTTGCTCTTGGCATCGTATGCGAGCTGGAAGTCCTGGAATTCCAGAACGAACTCGCGGAAATCGGTCTCGCGCAGCCGCGCGGCCGGGGGCACGATCATCGCTTGCCAGCTCGTCGGGCCGCCGTCGTCCCGGCCACCGAGCGGCATCCGGTCTCGGAATTGAACCACGATGACCCCTGGGCTCGATGACCAGCGCCGCGTACAGGCCGATCTGCTGGTGGGTCGATCGGCCCGAAGTGGTCGTGGGTGAACACCGACTGGAGGGTACGATCCTCGTAGCGGGCCGGCAGCTCGCCGGGATGGCGACACCTTGCTGTCGAAGCTGGTCGGCGTACCAGAGCTGCACCGTGGTCTGTGCGCCCGTCCATTGCTGACCGCTCGGCCCGACAGGGCCGAAGGCCGGCGTCTGCCGCGGCTCGAGGTCGGTGCTGCTGCGAAAAATCGAAGGTGTAGAGGCCGCAGGCGGCATTGATCGCGTCAATGCGGCTCTGAACCTCCTCGGGAGAATAGCTGCCGTCCTGATAGTTGAAGCCGTTGGCGGCCCCGTCGGAGGAGGTGACGTCGAACTTCACGAGGTGGATGTGCTGGCCGACGATGTCGGTCGGCGTGCGAACCTGGAAGTCGTCGAGCTCGTAGTAGCTGGGGAGCAGGTTGGTCAGCCAGTATTCGACCAAGCTGCCGCTATTGGCCCGGAAGATCAGCGGCTCGGGACGGCGACGGCCCGCGAGCACGTCGCCGACGTCCTCCCAGAGCGACGAGATCCGCTGCTGGGGATAGTGCCAGCCCTTCTTGTTGAAGACGACGTCGAGCTGGATGTCGGCGACCTTGTACTCGAATGTCTGCTTCGACCCCTCGGGGTCGCGGACGTTTTCGCGCCTGAGGTACTCGATCTCGGCGGCCGAGAGTTCCCCGCTGCGCATGGCGACTGCCGAAGCCGTTCGTTCCACGGGTTGCGCTCCGGGTCGGCGAACGGAGCACCGGGCCGGCGATGACCGCCGTTGGTCAGGAAGTCGCCGGGCGAACCGTCGGGCCGATCGGTGGGATGCGTTCCACGCTCGTGGTAGTCCATCGCCGCCTGCTCGAAGGGGGTACCGTCCTCGGGGATCTGCTGGGCGATCAAGCGGGACGGGGCTCGTCGTGCTTGTTGTCGGCATTGAACGAGAAGAAGTCGCGGGAGAAGTCGAAGACGTTCTCCTGGTGGTAGAGCGCGGCGGCGCCGGGCGCGGTATTGAGCACCACGTGCCGCGGCAAGCCGCCGTCGAGGGGCTCGTCCGCTACGGGTCGCGGGCGAAGTCGAGGGGAGGCTGCGGGGCCCGTCGTCCGGCGATGCCGGGGATGAAGAACGGGTAGCCGGGGTTCTTGCCGCGGTCGCGCTCGGGGTAAACGAGCTCGACGCGGCGGCTGAGCGGGACACGTCGCGGCGGGAGCGCGGCGGCGCGGGCCCGTCGCAGCCGGGGGCATCGTGGCGATCCGGACTTCGGGCGGGATCGGGGCCATCGGCAGCGTGGGCATCGGCACCAGGGCGGGAATCGGCGTGCCGCTGGCGATCTCGCCGTCCGGCAGCGCCCGCGAGCCGGGCGCCGGCCGCTCGATGGTCGCACGCCGCTCTCGAGCTTCGTCCCCGACTCGAACACGTCGTGCACGCGCCAAAGCGACCACAGCCCGCCCGCGAAGTGCGGGTAGAAGTGGCAGTGGAAGATCGAGTCGCCCGGCGTCAGGTTGCGGTTGCCGCTGCCGTAGATCATCTCCAGCGTGAAGCCGTCGCCGGGCGTGATCGTCTGGCTGTCGAGCAGCTTGCTCTCGGTGCTCTCCGGCGTCCGCAGCCACTGATGGGCGTGCTGGTGGTGAACGTGCACGACATTCGTCCCGCCGTGGATCACGCGGAACTTCACCCGGTCGTTCAAGTAGCTGTGATAGACGTTCGACGGATCGTCCGGATAGAAGGCGGCCGTCGCCTTGGGCTTCTGTTTGAAGCTGGGTCTGAAGCGTGCCGCTCGAAGTGGAAGGAGGGCAAGTCCACGCACGGTTTAGCGGCGGCTGCGGCGCCGCCGCAGTGGCTGCGCTTACTTGCGGCCGGAGCGGCTGCGGGCCGGGAGCGTTGGCCGGAACGTCGACGATGAGCGCCGGGTCGCCGCCGACCCAGGAGCTGAGGAAGAACTCCTCGAACTTGGCAGTCGATCGCATCGGCGCGCCGGCCCGACGCTTCATCCGGTTGGCCCAGATCTCGGTCCCGATCGCCACCGAGCCGTAGTTGATCGCGAACGCCTCGTTGCCGTTTTCCATTGTGCGAACCGATCGAGTCGTTAAACCGAAGTCGTGACGCTGCGAACGCGAAAGCGGGAAACGTGCCGACCAGGTCGTGATACATGATCGCGAACTCGCGATACGGCTCCCATGACCGTGGATACAGCCGGGTTGTCGTCGGGAGTATGCCCCGGGTGGCGGAACAGCCAGCGATCCTCGCCGGGCTCGTCCGGACCGGTGATGATCGCCGTCAGGTCGGATCGACAGAGCTCGAAGACCGGCGGCTTCCCCTGGCCCGACGGCGGCATCGGCTTGAGCATTTTGAGGATCGGCGTCCCCTCGGGCGTCGACCGCGTCGTAATCGATGACCGGGTGGCCGTGCGGTCCCCACGCACCCTTGACCTGTGCGTCGGCCAGCTCTTTGACGCGTGACCTGGCTGCGGTACCAGGCCGATCCCTTGGGCTCGACGATCACCATGCCGAAAAGCCCGAGGCTGATCTGGTTCGGGGCTTCAACGGCCACCCCTTGGCTGGTGAGGTAATAGATGCCCTCCTTCCGTGGCGAAGAGATGGTACTTGATCGACTGCGCCGGGGCGACCAGACTGCTCACTGGGTTGGCCCCGACAAACGAGCCGTCATCCTTGATATCGTTCACGAGCTCCAAGCCTTGGACGTGAACGCTCGCCGATCGGGTTTTTAAAGGATCGGACCGGCCGCGGTGCTGGCGTTGGGGGCGAGCAGGTTGGTGAAGTTGATCACCAGGCAATCGCCCTCATTGACCCTGAGCACGATCGGTCTGAAACGCTTGCCGTCGCGGAGCCTGACCTCGCCGGCCTTGAGGTCCTTACTTTTGGTGTCCGCGATCGAACGGACATCGCGCCGGAGGCGCAAAAATCATCCCATTCGGAATCGCTGTTCCGAAGCGATTGAGAACCAGGCATTGGTCGAGAGCTAAGACGTCGGCGTGCACAATCCGTGCGCACTTGTCGGCATTCGATGGTGTATCGGCCGCCCGGCAGCGAGTGCTCAAGCAGGCTCCCGACCAGAGGAGCAATCCCAGAATCAGCCAAGTGAAGTGACTTCCGCTGCCTGGCGTACGCGTTCGCTGCGGTCTCATGAGCGGTACTCCTCGACGAGAGGTGCATTAGCAACGACACCGGTCGAACCACTAATGTGAATCAACTTTTTTGTGGCGGAGGCGAACGCCGGCGAGGTTTTTCCCCGTCGCGCCGTCACCCGGACAGCCACTGATCGCAGCGACGCTTTGCCGCCGACTAGCTGACACACGTAGAACTGAGAGAGACGTCTTCCACCCCGGTTTACGCTATCAAGCGACAACCAAGAGCGGTCCAGGACCAACTGGCCCCAATCCCCAAACCCACCGCTCGCAGACAAGAGGAAACGGAAACCGGCCGCAACGTAACCGGCCGATGAAGAAAGAAGGATGTTTTCGTACGTTGACACGAAAAGTTGACTTAAACGCCGCAAGTTTCTCATTTTTCGGGATCTTAGTTAAGATGGAGATGTTAGGCAAGAAAAATCCGAGATTTCTTTTGGACGCGCCGGACGCCGGCGCACGGCGGTTTGGTTGCGCTTCTCGAAAAGTGTGCCAATCTTCGCTTTCATTGAGGTCGTCGAAAAAATTAAGAGCACCTGTCGGGTTTCGGTTCGGCGTGTTGATCCATTGATTAGGGATGCTCACCACATGTCAAAGAATTGCTTTTCCTTCAATCGTGCCTGAATCGTGATCGAGTCGCTGAATCGGCAGCCCGCCGCCGGATCGTGACCGTACGGACGATCTAACCGGGGCCCTTCAACCGCCAGGTGATCTGACGGCGCGGCCAGCGTGCGGTCGCGCCGCGCGCATCTTGTACCCGCACCAAGGAAGATTCCTCATGGCATCGCGCAGCGCCTGTCTCGCTCAATGGGCTCCCCCCGACGGAAGCGGCGGGCGTCGCTGACGTTCCTGATGGAGACGCTCGAGAATCGGCTGCTACTGTCGGGCAACATCGATCCGCCCAGTGTGAAGCAGGTCAGTCCGCTCACCATGGCTCCGCTTGCGTCGACCGGGATGACGCAGTACGAGCTCGAGCAGATCGACAGCAGGTACGGTACGCCGGGTTCGGGAAACGCAAGCTCGAGCACGGGATTACCCGGAGAGCTCCCAAGCACGCCCATCAAACCCGTGGAGTCGCGGGACGCCAAGCCCGGTTTCATCCTGGCGCACGCGCCTGACGCCGCGGGAGCGAGTGGCGCGAATCCCGCTCAATTCTCGTCTGCCATCTACGGCTACAGCCCGCACCAGATCGAGTCGGCATACGGCCTCAACAACATCTTCTTCGGCGCCATCAAGGGCGACGGCGCCGGCCAGACCGTCGCGATCGTCGACGCCTATGACAACACGGCATTCTTGCAGACGTCTGACCCCAACTTTACCAATCCGTCGTTAAGCGCGCTTTATTACTACGATCAGTACTGGGGCCTCCCCAACACCGGCTTTACTTTCACCAAGTACAACGAGTACGGCGTCCCGGGCGGGACCGGCGTCAATTCGTACTACAACTGGAGTATTGAGATCGCTCTGGACATCGAGGCCGTGCACTCGGTGGCCCCGGATGCCAACATCGACCTGGTCGAAGCCACAAGCGCGTCGTTCTCCGATCTGATGCAGGCCGCCCAGACCGCCGCCGAACTGCCGGGTGTGTCGGCGGTCTCGATGAGCTTCGGCGCCGATCTGGAATACTTCGGCGAAGGCTCGTACGAGAGCTACCTCGACAACACCTACCTGGTGCCGGCCCTGGCCTACAATCCGAACGTGACGTTCCTGGCGTCCACCGGCGACAACGGCGGGTACTACGGCGTGGAATATCCCTCGGCGTCGCCGCTGGTGGTCGCTGTGGGCGGCACAGACCTGACCGAGAACCGCGCGGGCCAATGGACCAATGAGACGGGCTGGAGCTTCTCGACCGGAGGTATCAGCAACTGGTACAGCGAGCCGGTGTGGCAGGATCCTTTCCAGAGCACGGGCCAGCGCACCACGCCCGACGTGTCGGCCGACGCCAACCCCAACACCGGGCTGGCGGTCTACGATCCGTTCGACTTCGGCGAGTCCACGCCGTGGGACGAGGTGGGCGGCACGAGCCTGGCGACGCCGCTCACCGCGGGCATGGTGGCGATCGCCGACCAGGGCCGCGCGACGCTCGGCGCGCCGCCGCTTGACGGGCCCAACCAGACGCTCCCCGCCCTGTATGGTCTGGCGAGTAGCCCTCCGGTCTACTCCGCCAACTACGTCGACGTCACCGTCGGCAGCAATGGCCCGTACTCGGCCGGGCCGGGCTACGACCTTGTAACGGGCCTCGGGTCTCCCAAGGCCGATACGCTGTTGCCCAACCTTTCGGCTTATGGATTGGCGAGCAAGCTCACGGTCGCAACCGAGCCCCCCTCGACCGTGACTCCGGGCGGAGAATTCGGCATCATCGCCCTGGCCACGGACTCGCTGGGCGACCTCGACGCCAGCGCCAGCGGCACGGCCCTACTCACGCTCAAGAGCGGACCGGCCGGCGCAAGTTTCACGCCGGTCGACGTGCCGATGACCGACGGCTTGGCGGTCTTTGATGGAATCTCACTGTCTCAGCTTTCGAGCGGCGCCCCCTACGTGTTGGAAGCCAGTCTGGCGAGCTCGAGCCTGACGCCCGCCGCGACCACTGATATTGACGTGGTCTCACCGACCGCGGGCGTCAACTACTACTACCCGATGCCGCTCTACAGCCTCCCCAATAACCTCTACACGGCCATCGATGCGTCCAATTCGGCCGGCGGCACCAATATCATCGAGCTATCCCAGTCAACGTTCCCGTACGACGCGTCGCATGGCGCGCTCTACGTTGCCAATGAATCGAGCGCGCCCGACTACTCGCTCTTGATCTACGGGACAGGCTCGACGAGCTCGATCATCGACGCATCCAGTGCCAATGGTGTGATTGATATAAACGGCAATGTAAACACGTGGGTGACGCTCGAATCGCTTTCGATCGAGCAGGGCGAGGCAGACTCGAGCGGCGGCGGGCTCTCGATCGACGGCGGCAACGTGGCGCTCACCGGCGTGATGGTGGCCGACAACCAGGTCATCGGGGCCAACGGGTCCGACGGCGACAGGGGGGATTCGGCGCACGCCTCGCACCCGACGGGCGGCCCGGGCACTCCCGGCGGTAACGGCCAGAGCGCCTACGGCGGCGGCATCTTCCTGGGCGGCGGCAGCTTGACGTTGAAATCCGTCACCATCAGCGGCAACCTCGCTCAGGGTGGGGCCGGCGGCTACGGCGGTACCGGCGGCTTCGGCTTCGCCATCGCGCTTGAACATGCCCACTACACCACGTTCTCCGGTTCAGTTATCAGCTACAGCTACTACGCGACGACTTTCGACTCGGGCAATGGTGGTTCTGGCGGCGTCGGCGGCGCCGGCGGCGCCGGTGCGGGCGGCGGGGTCTACGTGGGGGGCGGTTCGCTCTCGATCACGCAGACGGTGTTCGACAGCAACGCGGCGGTGGGTGGCGCTGGTGGCGAGGGGGGCTTCGGCGGTCCCGCCGCGCGCCGTGGCGACTATCTCGCCGGCAACGCCGCCACGGGCGGCGCCGGAGGGTCCGGGGCCGGCGGTGCGCTCTATATCGCGTCGGGCAACAATGTGCCCATCGTCTGGAGCGACATCAAGAACAACGTCGCGGCGGGCGGTACCGGCGGGCGCGGCGGCTTGGGCGGCTCTGGCGCATTTGGCACTGATCGTTCTTACGCCGGGTTTACCACCGGCACAACCGGACTCTACGGCCATGGCAATCCGGGCCGCAATGGCCGCTCCGGTGGGCCTGGCTATGCAGGCGGCAATGGCGGCGACGGGGGCAACGGAGGCGCCGGCGCTGGCGGTGGCATTTATCTCGGCTATGGCTCGGTGTCTCTGACCGGCGGCTGGATTGCCAACAACGACGCGATCGGCGGAGCAGGAGGCGGCGGCGGCGAGGCGGGGTTTGGCGGCTTTGGCGGCGGCGGCAGCTTCGCCGGCACCGGAGCCCCGGCGCCAACGCATTCCAGTACGTCGGATCGCGGACGCAGGGCGGCGGCAGGACCGGCGGCACGGGCGGCCTGGGCGGCAACGGCGGCAACGGCGGCGCGGCCGGCTATGCAGGCAGCGGAGGCGCCGGCGGCAGCGGCATCGGCGGCGGCATTTTTGTAGGCGCCGGTGCGAGCGTCGCGGGCAGCGGTCTGCAGCTCAACTGGAACGCTGCAACTGGCGGCGCTGGCGGTTTTGGCGGCTATGGCGGCGCCGGCGGTATCGGCGGCGAGGGCGGCATGGGCGGCGCCGGCGGCGCCGGCGGCAAGGGCGGCTCTGGGACGCTGGATCGCCCCAACGGCGGCTACGGCGGCTTGGGTGGCCTCGGCGGCTTGGGCGGCATACCCGGCCAGGGTGGGTCCGCCCACCAGGGTCGGGCCGGCGGTGCAGGCGGGCGTGGAGCCGGCGGCGGAGCCTTGGTGTTCGGCGGCACGCTCACCTTGACCAATGGCTGGGTCAATGGGAATGACGCCGCCGGCGGCAAGGGCGGTCAGGGCGGCACGGGCGGCGAGGCCGGTGCCCGGGAAGGTGGCGGCTACGGCGGCTTCGGTGGCCGCGGCGGTTACGGCGGCGACGGCTTCAACGCTCATGGCACGGCCTACTCGACCGCTTCCGGTGGCACCGCCTACGCAGTCTCTGGCGGCAACGGCGGGTCTGGCGGCGCTGGCGGCCACGGCGGCCCCGGCGGCAGCGAATTGAATGGCGCGCCGGGCGCACCGGGCGGCTACGGCGGGGCCGGTGGAACCGGCGCCGGCGGCGGGCTCTACGTCGTCTTCGGCTCAGCCACCATCACCGACGCCAGCATCTCGGATAATGCAGCGGTCGGCGGCGCCGGTGGCGCGGGCGGCAACGGCGGGCATGGCGGCGATGTCTACTTCGGCGGGCCCGGCGAGGACGGCGGCGACGGCGGGGCCGGCGGGTCCGGAGGAGGCGCCTGGTTCGCGTTCACCGGACATCACTACGAATTCGGTGTCCCCGGCTCTGGGGGTAATGGAGGTAATGGCGGCTCTGGCGGCAACGGCTACAACAAGCCCTACGTTGGCGGGGCGGGAGGCACCGGCGGCCGGGGCGGGTCGGCCGGCGACGGCGCGGGCGGCGGTGTCTACGTCGCAGCCGGTTCGGCCTCGCTGACCTACGACACCATCAGCGAAAATTCGGCGAATGGCGGGGCGGGTGCTCCTGGCGGCGACGGCGGGGTGGGAGGAACCGGGCTCGAAGGCGGAAACGGCTACAACGGGGGCGTCGGCGGCCGTGGCGGCAACGCCGGCTACCTCAAGATATCCAATAACCGTTATGCCGTTATATTTGCCAATTTCGCCGGCAACGGCGGCTCGGGCGGTCGGGATGGCAACGGCGGACATGGCGGCAGCGGCGGCGCCGGCGGTGATGGCGGCACCGGTGGTGGCGGCGGCTGGGGCTATGGCGGCGGCCTGTATGTCTCCGACAGCGGCGCGATCACGTTGAACGCCGACACGCTCGCCAGCAACAGCGCCAGCGGCGGCAACGGCGGTGCCGGCGGCCAGGGCGGCGCCGGCGGCCTTGGTTACTACGGCGGTCCTGGCGGCGAAGCTTTCTCGTACTACGTGACCTCCGGCCCCAACCATTACGTCTACCGCTTCAACAACGGCGGCAATGGCGGATCTCTGGGACTCTCCGTGTCCTCGGGCTATTTCCCCGGTGCCGGGCTGGGCGGCCGCGGCGGCGACGGCGGCACGGGCGGCACCGGCGGCAATGGCGGCGATGGCGGCGACGGCGGCAACGGCGGCACGGGCGGCAGCGCCTACGGCGGCGGCTTGTATGTCAATGACGGTAAATTGACTGTGTACAACTCCACGATCACCGGCGGTTCGACCTCGGTTGGCTACGGCGGTGCTGTCGGCGCCGGTGGCGCCGGCGGACTGGATATCAAATCGATCCCGAGCTATCTCGACATCTTGCCGGGGCCGGGCGGGTTCGGCGGTTACAGCGACGGCGGCTACGGTGTCGAGGCACCGAATGGCATCACCGGCACCAACCCCGCCGGACACCCCGGAACGACGGGTTTGCCAGGTTCGTCCGGCACTTCCGCCGGCAGCTCGGGTTCGTCGGCTTCTGGGGGCGGCCTGTATGTGAGTTACGGGTCGAACGTCACGCTCTACAACGCCACCATCGCCTACAACTCCCAGAACGGCGTTTCGCAGGCCCCGGGAGGCGGCGATGTCGTTGCCTACAACACGATCTTCGCCGGCAACGGCGGAGTCGATTTCGCGGGCAATGTCACGGCCTACAACAGCTTCTTCGAAACCGGGCCCACCGGCACCCTCGCTGGCGCCGGCAACGAACTGGGCGACTCCAACCCGCTCGCGAGCGGTCTGGCGTGGAACGGTGGCCCGACCCAGACGATCGCCATCACCGACGGCAGCAGTCCGGCAGCGACCGGCGGGTCCGATGGAGTCCATGGCAGCGCCTACCTCTTCACCGACCAGCGCGGCTATGCTCCCGAGCCGGGCAACTGGAGCATCGGCGAGTACCAGTACAACGGCACGGCGGTCACGTCGGCCACGGCGACGCTCAATGCCCCCAATGTCTCGCCCCAGCAGTACGGCCAGACGACTTACGACTTCTGGGTCACATACTACTCAGCGGCGGGCATCAATCCGTCGGCACTCTCAGGGTCAGTCGTTACGGTCACGCCGCCCGGCAGCGTGGGCAGGCCGATTACCGCGTCGGTCGTCACCACAACCGACAATGGTCCGGCAAATCCGTGGGGCGACTACCGGTCGATCACCGTCGAGTACGCGATCACGCCTCCGGGCGGAAAGTGGACCTCGGCAGACAACGGTACGTACGCCGTCATCCCGGGCGGGACTCCGATCTCCGACAGCGAAGGCAACACAGTTCCGACCGGAACCTTGGGCACTTTCGATGTCGAAACGGCCGATATCGGCATCACCAAGTACACGCTATTGAAGAACCGCAAGACCGGCTACTGGTCGGGCACGATCGTGCTCACCAACAACGGCACCTCGGCATTCACTGGGCCGATCTACGTGCTCTTCAGCCTGCTGCCCGGCACGATCCTCGAAAATGCCACGGGGACCTATAACGGGATGCCTTATCTCGAGGTGAGCGCCGGCACGGTGGCGCCAGGCGGCACGGTGAGCGCGGTGGTAACCTTCAACAGCGACGTGTCTCCGTCGTCGTACATCACGACCTATTACATCGGGTCGCTCGGAACCTGAGTCGGCCCCGTCAGCCTTTCAACCCGGCGCGCGCCCTGGCCAGTAGCGCGCCGACGTCGGACCAGAGGGCGAGCCAGGCCGTCTGCTCGTCCGTGGGCAGCGTGTCCAGCGCGGCCGCATCACGCACCCCGGTCAAGTCGGTGTCCTTCCGCCAATGTTGCAGGATTTCGACGACTGTCGCCGCGTCCTGCGGGTTGCCGGAATCGAGGACCTTGGCCCAGGCAACAAGCTCGGCCTTGAGCCAGGCAATGGCCCGTCGCCGCAGCTTGGAGCGCGCGGCCGCGTCGGGGGATGGGTGGTTCTTGTCCCGGCCGGCGGCGACCAGGGCGGCGGCGCACGCTGCGTTATAACGATGTTGAGGGTGGCGGCCCTCACCCAAGCTCGGCAGGGCGTCGAGTGCATCGCTCCAAAGCCGGGCGGCGGTGGCATAGAACCCGCGGTCGTAGGCCATGTCGGCGAGCGAAACCTGCTCGCTCAGGTCCTTCGGCCGATCATCCCCTTTTACGACGGCCGGCAGCCGGGCGGCCAGCGCCGCCGTTCGATCGAGGTGGGCAATCAAATCGGTCGATGAAAATGGCACGCCGGCCCGCCTGCAGCGCACCTCCTGCCCCGTGCGTGCCTCGGCCGCTGCCCCGGCGTAATCGCCATGCTGATACAGGATGTATCCCAGGCTGCAGTGAGCTTCGGCGTAATCGGGATTCAGCCGCATGGCAACGCGGTGCTCGGCGATCGCTTCCTCTTTCTTCTGCTGCCCATTGAGCGCCAAACCGAAGGTGACGTGGAACTTGGCGGACTCGGGATTGAGCCGGATCGCTTCCCGGCACTCGGCGACAGCTTGGTCGGGTTTTCCTTGGTGCGTCAGGACCTGACCGAGGAGATTGTGCGCATCGGCGTAATCAGCCTTGAGGCGGATCGCTTCGCGATAAGCGGCGGCCGATTCATCGAGCTTGCCTCGAAGCAACAGGGCGTCGCCCACGAAGACGTGCGTCCCGGGGTCGTCGGGCTCGAGGCGAATCGCCTCGCGCAGCTCGAGGATCGATTCGTCCAGCTTTCCGAGGATCTGCAGGGCATGACCGAGGTTCCGATGGGCCAAGGCGTCGTCGGGCGTGAGCCGGACTAGAGCGCGGCCCTCGGCCACCGCCTTTTCAAGGATCTCGCGTGCACCGGGCCTGCCCAGGTCATTCAAGAGATTGCCATAGCAGGTCAGGTTCCGCGAGTCGTGCGGCCGACGAGCAACAAGGTCGGCAAAGACGGCAAGCGCTTCGTCACTCCGGCCGATGTCGTCGTGGAGCAGGTGGCCGAGTGCATGCGCCGTCTCGGGTCGCAGTGCTCGCGCCGCGGTGAAGTACCGCGCTGCCTCCTGGCGCGCCTTCGGCCGGAATTCGTGCAGCGTCGCGGCCAGCTCGTAGTTGGCCCAGACGTCGTCGGGGTGTCGGCCGGTGACCGAGCGGAGCAACGCCACGGGCCGGCTCGATCGCCTTCAGCTCGCGTAACGCCGCGGCCAGCAGCAAGGCGCTGGGCGGCGGCAACTGGGCCGCCGCGGGATCAGATGCCAGCGCCAAGAGCTCAGACTCTCGAACCTT
Organism: uncultured Isosphaeraceae bacterium; assembly: GCA_963830625.1. Classification (GTDB taxonomy): domain Bacteria; phylum Planctomycetota; class Planctomycetia; order Isosphaerales; family Isosphaeraceae; genus CAWHMZ01. The sequence continues at coordinate 586,439 of CAWHMZ010000013.1, forward strand.
GGGGTCAGATCGCAAGAGCGCGGCACGCACTCGGTCGCGGAAGGGGTCGGGGTCGACGGCGCGGGCTGCCTCCAGCCGGCTCGCGCCACCGCGCCAAGGGCTGCTTGCCTGCTCGCCGCTCGAGTGCCCAATCGTCGAGGGCCGCGACCGCTGCGTCAAGGGCGCCGGGCCGGGCTCTCAGTTTCGCGCCGACCGCCTCCGGGCTTTCGCGATCGACGTCGAGCCCGGCTTCGCCAAAAGCCCGGGCGTACTCGGCGTCGGCACCAGAGTGGCGCTGGTCCTGCTTGCTGCTGCGCAGTTTGGCGACAGCGTCGAGCAGAGCACGATCACGGCGGGCGGCCTCGAGCCCAGATCGGACCTCGCCACCAAGTACCGCAAGGCGTTGCGCGACTTCTTGAACGCCTGCCTCGTCGACCGCGCGATTGGCGTCGCTGACCCCTTTTTCCGCCGCCAGCCACAAAGCGGTGACTTCGGGCTTTTCTTTGGCCAGGTCGCGCAAGCGGGTCGCCTCGCTCAGGGCCAGAAGGGCTCGCGCGACGCGGGCCTGGCGTTTGCTGGGCCCAGAGGGTGAGCGACAGCCCGCAGAGCGCGCTGACGACCAGCACCGACGCCGCCAGGCCGAGCTGATATCGACGGCGCTGCCTCTCAACCAAGACCCGGCCGCCCGCCTCGAGGGCACGCGCGCTCTCGGCAGCGCGCTCCAGCTCGGCCTGGCGCATCCTCCGCTCGAGCGAGCCGATATAGCCGAGCCCGCGAGCCGCGACGTCCCCGGCGTCGCGCGGTCGATGCTCCAGATCGGCGGCCAGACAATCCCTGGCCAGGGCGACCAAATCGGCGTCGGCCCCGCACGCGCCGAACCGCGCCAGGGCATCCGTCAGATCGGCCTGCGTTGCCAGAAGATGGATCAGGTCGGAGCTCGGGCCCGAGAAGGCCGGCTTGCCGGTGAGGATCTCGCAAAGGATCGACCCGAGTGCGAAAACGTCGCACCGCTCGTCCAGCCGGTCGGTCTCGCCGCGTGCTTGCTCGGGGGCCATGTACGACGGCGTTCCCAGCACCACACCGCCCAGCGAGAGGTCGCTGTTCGAGCCGCGGCCGCTTCGTGTGGTGGCAACGACCGACTCACTGGCGACCGGCTTGCCCAGGAGAGGGCGCCGACGACTCCCCCGCGCGGCAAGACCTTGGCCAGCCCCCAGTCCATCACCTGCACCTCGCCGAAGTTGCCCAGCATGACGTTCGAGGGCTTCAGGTCGCGGTGAATGACGCCGCGGGCGTGCGCGTACGCCATCGTCTGGCAGATCTGCAGCCAGGTCGCCACGTGCGTCGACAGTTCATGAGCCGGATCGGGCCGGTCGTGAAGGACCTCGGCCAGGGTGCGGCCTCTGACCAGTTTCATGGAAAAATAGGGCCGCGAGTCGGCGAGCTTGCCCAGCTCGTAGACCGGCACGACGCCGGGGTGCTGGAGCTGGCCGGCGATCTGCGCCTCCTCGACGAATCGCAGCACCAGCTCAGGGTTGTCGCGGTGGGCGTCGAGCAGGACCTTGACGGCCAGGTCGCGGCCCAGGTCGGGATCGCGTCCCATGAGAACGGCCCCCATTCCGCCGCGGGCCATCTCGCCGAAGAGCTGCAGCCGGCCGGGCCCGTCGAAGAGCGCGGGCATCTCGAACGACGAGGACCGGAAGATCGAGAGCGGCCCGTCAGCCGGCCAGGTATCGCGTAACATGACCGCGCGGCTCGGGCCGGCCGTCTCAACCGACGCCGACAAGACGCCCCGCTGGATCGTGGGAACGAAGCTCACCGTGGCCGAAGCGCCGGCCGCCACCGATGCGTCATCACCGGCCGATCTTGGCAAGCTGGCGGGTGGGCGAAATGCGGCCTCGATCACCAGCCCATCGCCCGGTAGACGCCGGTGATATTCTTCCGGACGAGGGTCCTCGCCGTCGCGCAGCCGCAGCTCGCGCTCGACGCTGATAAGCTCGAGTAGCAGCAGGCCGCGACGCGGCTCGGCGACGCCGGCAACATAATCTTCGATCGACGGCCGCGGGCCTCTTTTCCAGGCGAGCTCGAAGGCGTCGGCGGCCTCGTTGATAATCGACCAGTCGCACGGCGGAATTTCGCTCATCCCATTCTCGGTCATTCTGAAGGTTCTTGCATCGTTGCAGGTCGACCATCTGCTGCGAATTCGCTCGAGCTTACGCTCGACGGAGCGTTCGGTGCAGTCGAGTTGCTCGGCGATTTCTCGGTTGGAATAGCCCTCGAGCCGCCAGAGAGCGATTTGTCGGAGCTTCGAGTCGGCGAGCGATTCAAGTCGCCGCTCGAGCGCCTCGTTGAGCAACACGGCTTCCACGGGAGACGGCCCGGCGGCGTCCATCTGCTCGAGTTCCCAGGAGGTCGAGCTCGAGTCGCAACCGGCCTGCTGCTTCGGCAGTCTGCTCACGCTCGACGTCGCGCCGGTCGCGCCGCTGTGCCTTGGCCGCGTTGCGCGCCTTGCGCAGCGTGATCGTGACCAAGAGCCTCCAGAGCTCATCACGATCGGCCAGGTGGAAGTCGCCGCGCGCCTGGCGGCACAGAAGCTCCGGAACATGCTCTGGAGCACGTCCTCCTCGTCGGCCCGATGGCGGGCCCGCCGATCGAGGTTCCTGCGAGCCAGGCTCAAGAGCTCCCGAAAGTCGCGCTGCCAGATCCTGCGGGCGGCCATGTCGCGCACGGCCGTATCTCCCGACCGCAGAAGATAAATCAACCGTGTCACCGAGGCGGGAGAGGTCATGACGCGCCCTTTCGCGGAACGGGCAAGTCCAGAGCAACTCTTAGCACATTCCGAGAGTATCCCTAGTGTATTGATCAACACAGCGGCCCGAAACCCGACAAGCGCTTTTCATTATTTCCGTTTATCGAACACAACGGTCGGCTGGAATAGGCACGAGCGCTTTTCTCCCGAAGGGCAGGGGGTACTTCTTTTCCGCGACCCTCGCCAGAGGTTAAACTCGGCGAGAGTAATCAAGGCCGCGGCACCGGAGGGCGTCGATCCGATGAGCCCGGCCGGGTTGTTTCTTGCTCGAGGTCCCACCACGATGACTCTCCGCACGCGCAACCGCCGCGAATTCCTTCGCGTCTCGGCGAGCGAGCCCCGCGCTGTTCCCCTTCCTCGCACCTTTCGGCCGCACCTTGGCCGACGAAACCCGGGCCAAGAACGACCGGCCGCGGCTCGGCTTGATCGGCGCCGGCGGCCAGGGCTCGGGCGATGCTCGCGGTGCGTCGCACCACGGCGATTTCCTGGCCGTCTGCGACGTCGACCGCAAGCACGCCGAACGGGCCAAGAACGACAGCGCATCGGCAAGGAAAAGGCCGACGTCTTTGACGACTACCGCAAGCTCCTCGACCGCAAGGACATCGACGCGGTGATCATCGGCACGCCCGACCACTGGCACACCAAGATCTGCATCGACGCCATGCACGCGGGCAAGGACGTCTACTGCGAGAAGCCGCTGACCCTGACGATCGACGAGGGGAAGAAGCTCGGCCAGGTCGCCAAGGAGACCAAGCGCGTGGTGCAGGTCGGCACGCAGCAGCGCAGCGATCACAACCGCGTGTTCCTGCTCGCCGTCGCCATGGTCCGCGACGGCCGGATCGGCAAGATCCGCAAGGTCACCGCGTCGATCGGCGGCGGCCCGTCGGGCGGCCCGTTCCCCGCGACCGATCCCCCCGCCGAGCTGAACTGGGACATGTGGCTGGGCCAGGCACCCAAGGTCGCCTACCGCCAGCATCGCTGCCACGACGATTTCCGCTGGTGGTATGAATACTCGGGCGGCAAGCTCACCGACTGGGGTGCCCACCACGTCGACATCGGCCAGTGGGCCATCGGAATGGAGAATTCCGGCCCCGATTCGATCGAGGTCGTCAAGGGAGTGCTTCCGGTCGAGTTCAAGGCGGCTATCCGGCCGTCGACGACCGCTACAACACGGCCACCGAGTTCCTCTTCCGCGCCAGGTTCGCAAACGGCGTCGTCCTGGATATCCGCCACGACCTCGAGAACGGCGTGAAGTTCGAGGGCGCAGGCGGCAAGATCTTCGTCACCCGCGACCGGATCGACCTCGACGGCGGCGCGGTCGAGGCACTCTACAAGAAACCGGTGCCCGAGTCGCTCTTGAAGGAGCTGCGCAAGGGCAAGCCGGTGGATGGCCACATGGCGAACTTCTTCGAATGCATCCGCGACCGCTCGGTGCCCGTCTCCGACGTCTGGACGCACCACCGGGCGCTGACCACCTGCCACCTGGCCAATATCGCGCTGCGGCTGGGCCGTCAGAAACTCACCTGGGACCCCGCCAAGGAGGAGATCGTCGGCGACTCCGAGGCCAACGCCTTCCAGGCCCGTCCCCAGCGGGCACCGTACGAGATCGGCTGATCCGCCTGTGTATCAAGCTTCCGCGCGGAGGCCGGCCATCGTAGAAATAGAGCGTGTGTTTGAACCGAGGTGAACGGAGGCAGAAATGGCTACGCTCGACGAAGAGTCTGACGTGAACGCCGAAAAGGAACTTCCCCCGCTCAATCATCCCGTCGTATCGTCTCGACGCCCGGTGCCGTGCAACGACGCCAAAGGCCGCGTTCGCCCTATCTCTCCGGAGGAACAGGCCCAGAAGGCCCGGGCCGTCGCCGCGTTCGTCGAGAAAATGCTGGCCATGCCTGATGAGGACCCGCCGGGTGCATGGGAGGAGGCCATGCGAGATCTCAACGCGCAGCGTCCCCACAGGAAACTTTTTGAAGGCCTCTACTAGTCATGGCGCGGCTGATCCTGCTGGATTGCGGGCCGCTCGGCCTGATCATCCGCGCTCCCGGCAAGCCGCAAGTGAGCCGCTGTCTTACTTGGCTGAATACGGTCATGGCGAACGCCGCGATCGTCGTCATCCGCGAAATCGCCCATTACGAGGTTCGCCGCGAACTCATCCGAATCCGCGCCGCTGGCAGCTTGCGACGCCTCGATTACGCGCTCGATACCAGCAGCGGCTTTGACCACTTGACCCTGACGACCGACGCGATCATCAAGGCTGCGGAGTTCTGGGCCTTCCTCCGACAAACCGGCGTACCCACGGCTGCCGCCCGACGCTGTTGATGCTGATGCCATCCTTGCCGGTCAAGCGGCGCTCGCCGGTCTGCCAGGAGATACCCTCACAATCGCGACGACGAACCTGGCAGCTCGAGCCGGTTCCCGGGCATCGACGCGCAGAATTGGGATCAGATCCGGTAGGCATTCTGCGCGGGCGAGGGCCGCGCACGCACCCTACGACATCCAATTTCCGCAGCCCACGAACTGCGCCGGAAGAGCTCGCCGCGGCGTCGGGTCGACCTTCACTCGACGGACAGATGCGGCTCAGTACCGCGAACCCGACGCCATACCGTGGGCTTCGTGCTTACCGCAACGCTGGTCGTTACGCTTGGCCCCATTCCCTGGTAAAATCGTTTTGGCAAAACCCCTGATCCAAGCTTCTCCTAGCCGATCGATTCCAAGATTCCAAAAGGGTCCGGGCGGCCTTGACCACTCGGTCCCGCTGAAGCCATGAGGACATACGTTTATGAACATGTTAATCATGATGGCAGCCATCGTTTCGCAAGCGGCGGCGGGCGGCGGCGACGACCCGGGCCGTTCCGGCCGGCTTGTCCTGGTCGCAGGTGGGGGCACCGGCGGCGACGGCTCGCCCGCCCTGGAGGCCGAGCTCAAGAGCCCGTTCGGCGTGGCATTCGACGGTGACGGGACGCTGGTCTTCGTCGAGATGACCGGTCATCGCGTTCGGAAGATCGGCCCCGACGGGATGGTTACCACGCTGGCGGGCACGGGCAAGGCCGGCAGCGGCGGCGACGACGGCGCTGGCAGACCGGGCCGAGCTCAACGGACCGCATAGCCTGGCGATATTCAGCCGCAGCCAGGTGTTCGTCGCCGACACCTGGAACAACCGGGTCCGCAGGATCGAGGCGCTTAACGGCCAGATCATTACCTTCGCGGGGACCGGGCGCAAGGGATTCTCCGGGGATGGTGGGCCGGCCAAACAGGCGGAGTTTGGCGGGATCTACTGCGTCGCGCTCGACCCGGCCGGAGGAGCTCTCGATCTGGCGGACCTCGACAATCACCGCGTGCGCCGCGTCAACTTGGCGACGCAGAACGTCTCGACCGTGGCCGGCAACGGCAAGATCGGCGTGCCCGTTGACGGCAGCGAGGCTCGAATGGCCCCGCTCGTCGATCCCAGGGCCGTCGCGGTCGACGGCCGGGGAAATCTCTACATCCTGGAGCGATGCGGCAACGCCCTGCGCGTCGTGGATCGGTCGGGCAAGATCCGCACCGTCGCCGGGACCGGCGAGGCCTGGCGATTCGGGTGACGGCGGCGACGCCAAGAAGGCGAGGTTGAACGGCCCGAAGCATCTCTGCGTCGACGCCCAAGGCAACGTTTTGATCGCCGACACCGAGAACCACCGCATTCGCATGTACCGCCCCGCCGACGGTACGATTCGAGGCGTGGCCGGCAACGGCCGAAAGGGGCCGCCGGCCTCGGGGGACCGCCCGGAGACGCCGAGCTCAATCAGCCGCACGGCGTGACCATCGGGCCAGGCGGAATCGTCTACATCGCCGACAGCAGCAACAATCGGATCCTCAAGATCGTGGACCGGTAGCCTTCGATTTTAATCAAAGTCGTAATCGTAATCATAATCGCAATCTTGATCGAAATCCCGATCATCTGAATCGTCCCGGCAGCCCGTTGCGGGTGAAAGCCGAGCATGCTACCTTGTCGGCCGGTGAATTCTCAGTGGGCCCGCTCCGCGAAACTGCAAGGGACCGGCCGCAGTGCCCCATCGGACGGATCTGACGTAGCGGACGGATCGGCGCGGCGGCCGGGCGCAGTGGCAATTCGGGGCCCTCCTCAGCCGATCATACTTGCGAAGGAGTCGACCTCTATGGAGTCTCGACGGGCATTCCTCGGTCGTTGCGGGGCAGGTGCGGCGGCCTGGACAGCGCTCTCAGCCGGCGGCTGGTCGAAAGTCTCGGCCGCCGCCACGTTCGATGCGGGCCAGCTCGGCGAACTGGGCGCGTTCGCCATGGAGCGGGCCAAGGCGGCCGGCGCCTCGTATGCCGACATTCGGATCAACCGCTATCGCACGCAGTACGCCATGCTGCGCGTCCAGGCCGATCGCGCCACCGGCAAGCCGGTCGAGGTCCCGATGGTCTCCGACAACGGCTCGTTCGGCTTCGGGCTCCGCGTGCTGGCCGACGGCGCCTGGGGCTTCGCGGCCTCGTACGACGTGACTCGCGACGCGATCGCCCGCGCGGCCGCCGAGGCCGTCGAGATCGCCAGGGCCAATGCGCCGCTCCGCCGCGAGCCGATCGCGCTGGCGCCGACGCCGTCCTATCGCGACACCTACCGCACCGCGATCGTCACCGACCCGTTCTCGGTGCCGATCGCAGGAGAAGCTCGAGCTGCTCCGCACGGCCGCGCCGAGGCCCGCAAGGTCCCGGGCGTCTTCTCGGTGATGGGGTACATCGAGACGCGCCTCGAGGACCGATTCTTCGCTTCGACCGAGGGGAGCGTGATCGAGCAGCACGTCTACCAGATCTCACCGATGATCACCGCGACGGCCGTCGAGGCCGGCCGCAAGGTCAAGTCGCGGTACTACCGGCCGCACTCGGTCTGCGCCGGCTACGAGGTCGTCGAGCGGGCCGACCTGGTCGGCCACGCCCGGCGGATCGGCGAGGAGGCGGTCGCGCACTTGAAGGCGCCCTCGGTCTCGCCGGGCGTCAAGGACCTCGTGCTGCTGCCGACCCACCTGTCGCTGACGATCCACGAGTCGATCGGCCACTCCACCGAGCTCGACCGCGCCCTGGGCTACGAGGCCAATTACGCCGGCACGTCGTTCCTGACCCCCGACAAGCTGGGCAAGTTCCGCGTCGGCTCGGAGATCGTCAACTTCAACGGCGACCGCACCCGCCCCGAGAGCCTCTCGACCTGCGGCTACGACGACGACGGCGTCAAGACCCGCCAGTTCCCGATCATCAAGGCGGGCATCTTCGTCGGCTACCAGACGATCCGCGACCAGGCGCACCTGATCGGCCAGTCCGAGTCGATGGGCTGCTGCTACGCCGACTCGTATGCCTCGGTGCCGTTCCAGCGGATGCCGAACGTCTGGCTCGAGCCGTCGGACAAGCCGGTGACGCTCGACGACCTGGTCTCGGGGGTCGACGACGGCATCTTGATCGACGGCCGCGGCTCGTACTCGATCGACCAGCAGCGGTACAACTTCCAGTTCGGCGGCGACGCGTTCTGGGAGATCAAGGGGGGAAAGGTCCGGGGCATGATCGCCGACGTCGCCTACCAGAGCCGCACGCCGGACTTCTGGGCCGCGTGCGACGGGATCGGCGGCCAGGCGCTGTGGGAGAACGTCGGGCTCGACCACGACGGCAAGGGCCAGCCCGGGCAGATCAACGCCATGAGCCACGGGTGTGCGCCGTCGAGGTTCCGACGGATCAACGTATTGAGGACCGCCTGAAATGAACTGGACCAGCGAACAAGCGCGTGCGCTCACCGACCGAATCCTGTCGTTCTCCAGGGCCGCGGAGTGCGAGGTGTCGCTGTCGCTGTCGGAGACGGGGCACACCCGGTTCGCCGCCAACGACGATCACGACGGCCGGCGTGGCCCGGACCGTCACGATCGCAGATCACCAGCCGCGAGGGGGGCCGCAGCGGCTCGACGACGACCGACGAGCTCGACGAGTCGGCGCTGCGCGAGGCGGTGGCGCGCAGCGAGGCCCTGCTGGCCGCGGCGCGGCCCGACCCCGAGCAGGTCGAGGGGCTCGGCCCGCAGGACTATCCGCCGATTCCCGCCTTTGACGAGGCCACCGCGGCTGCCGGCCCGATCGAGCGCCGCGACGGCGTCAAGCCGGCGCTCGAGTTGTCGCGTGGCCTCGGGCTCGCCGCCTCGGGCTTCTTCGAGAACACCGCACGCTGGGCGGCGATCGCCAACAAGAAGGGAAACTTCGGCTTCCACCGGTCGACCTCGGCCGACTATTCGACCACGATGCGCACGGCCGACGGCACCGGCTCGGGCTACGCCTCGTTCAGCTCGCCGCGGCTGTCGGACATCGACGCGTCGCGCCTGGCCGAGCGCGCGGCGAAGAAGGCCGAGACTTCGGCCCAGCCGCGCGACCTGCCCCCGGGCCGCTACACGGTGATCCTCGAGCCCGCGGCGGTCGCCGACCTGCTGGGCTTCATGAGCTTCTCGCTGAACGCCCGCGCCGCCGACGAGGGCCGCAGCTTCCTGTCGAAGCCCGGCGGCGGCAACCGGCTCGGAGAGAAACTCTTCGCCGACGGCGTGACGCTGCGCTCCGACCCGTTCGACCGCGCGCACCCGGGCAGTCCCTGGAGCGGCGGCGGCGGCCGCGGATTGGGGTTTGGGTTCGGCGGCGGTGGTGGGGCAGGGGGGCTCCCGGCCCGGCGCACCACCTGGATCGAGAACGGCGTCGTCAAGACCCTCGTCGTCGATCGCTACTGGGCCGCCAAGACCAAGGTCGAGCCCGTCCCGCTGTCCGGCGGCCTGCAACTCGAGGGCTCCGACAAGTCGCTCGAGGACCTGATCGCCGAGACCGAACGCGCCCTCCTGGTCACCCGGTTCTGGTACATCCGCTCCGTCAACCCGCGTGAACGTCACCGTCACCGGGCTGACCCGCGACGGCGTCTGGCTGGTCGAGAAGGGGAAGGTCGTCCACCCGGTGAACAACTTCCGGTTCAACGACAGCCCGGTGAACCTGCTCAAGAACCTCGAGGCGACCAGCGTCGCGGTTCCGGCCGGCGGCAGTGAGTTCTCATCGATGATCGTCCCGGCCATCCGCGCCGCGATTTCCACTTCACGTCGAAGAGCGATGCGGTCTGACGCGCAGCGCTCGGATCGCGGTCAAGCTCACCGCTCGCGGCGTGGGGCAGACAGATCATCAGTTTTTGTTGGTCGGTGCACGTTCGACAGGCTCTGCGAGCTTCGAGCCACTTGGCGCGTGGCCGCGGACCTTGCGAAATTCGGCGATTGTCTCATCTGATTTCCCTAATGCGTGCAGAACATCACCGAGGTAGTAGTGCGCCGCCGCGTAGTCTGGCTTGAAGCCGATCGCCGCGCGCGATTCGGCGCTCGCCTCAGCCAGATTCCCCTGGCGGCGCAAAGCGAGGCCAAGGTCGTTGTGAGTCATGGCGTCATAGGGCCTTGGCCGTCGGGCTGGTGAAGATCGGCCTCCGTGTTGCCGCGCACGATCGCGTCGCTCCGTCCGCCGACCCAGCAAATCTCGCTGGGTTTCATCTGGTGGTCGAAAGCCCATTGCCACAGGGCTTGCCCGAGCCGTTCGATATCCGACTCGTTATTCGCATTTGAATAATAAAGCGGCTGCCAGCCCGGCGGGGTCCATCCGGAGTAGCCGTTGATGGTCGGGATGCCGGTCTCGAGCTGCGCCCACATGCCATGGAGGTGGTATGCGTTGAGCTCCAGATCGGGATAGTGGGGGCTGTAATAAAATGATGTGCAATGGGGCTCAACGTGCCGCGCTAATTCACGCGCGGCGGTGCGCCAGATTGCCTTGTTGGTCGACGGTGTCGTCACGCCTTGTTCCAAAAAGCATAGAAGGCCGAGGGCGAAAGCGGCAGCCAGTTGCTTCGGCCTGGTCCGCGGTTGGTCGAAAAAGCAGGCAAGCCCCAACGAGGCCGGGATCAGGGCCAGCAGCAATCCGCGGGATACGACCCGCAGCGCTCGCGCCACCGGAACGAAGTTCTTGACGAAGTACCAATAGATGATGTCCTGCCCAAAAAACAACAACGATCCGCTGATGAACAGGCAGCCGATGACCAGCGCCACGAGCGTCGGGCTGCGCCCGGCGCGCCACGCCCAGGCTTCAATCACCACGGCGACCAGCGCACCGACGAAGAGCGCCCACGGACGATGCGAGTAGGACGTCAAGCAGGCAAAGCCGATCAACATGGTCGGCGCGAGCAACTGGATGAGGGCCCGAGAGCGGTCGGGCAAGATCCGGCTCGCCAAGTACGGCACAGCCGCGAGGAGCAAGGCCAGCGTCAGATTCAACACTGAGAAAAGCATCAGGCCCAAGAGCAACGCCACTGCGGCCACGAGCTGCCTTTGACGCGGCGTGGGGTTCCGCCGGAACAGCTCCACCATGCAGATCACCCACCACCCCAGGCCCGCGCCTTCACAGATCTCATGGTCGAACCGCGTGACCGCGATCACCAGGGTGAGCATCGTCAGCGCGAGGAGCCGCACGACCGGTTCTCGCCACCTGTAGAATAGGCCGGCCGCGCAGACCGCCGGCGTCACCAAACCGAAGCCCTTCCGCTGTGCCGATTCCAGGCCGAGGAACTGAAATGCCCGCAGTTTGGGCAACCAGCCCCAGATCCAACTGTCTGGTCCCTCGTAAACCCACGACTCCCAGTAGGCAAGCGAGAGCATGATCGCGAAGTCACTCCGCATCCCGACCTGCTTAGACGTTTGAAGATAATGGACGAAGAGTGGGTACACGGCCAGGCTCGCTGCCACCGCCGCCCCGGCGATTGCCGGCCATTGGTGCCGAATCACGGCGATCATGGCCGGCCGGCACCGCGGCAGCACGAGCGCCCAGCAGCCGGCCAATCCGAGCGCAAACACCAGAAACCAGCCAAGGTAGAACGCGGCATAGAATTGAGCTGCCAAGCTCAATCCGGCGACTAGCCATAGTAGCAACGACCTCGATTGCAAACGGGGCGGGCCTCTGAAGATGTACAGAATCGCCACCAGCGTCACGACGGTGTAAACCTGCGGCACGAGCTGTGGATGAATCAGCTCGTTGATGCGCGGAGCCGCGAAAGCGAATAGGAACGCGCCGCAGCTTGAGCCAAGAGTACCGCGGTGGAAGCCGCTCTTGAGCAGCCAATAGCCGCAGAGATAATTCGCGATCGAGGCGCAGAGCGTCCAGAGCTGGAAAGCTGTGTCGGGCAAGAGCCCGACGACGCGCCAAAGCCAGTAAAACGGGGCGACGGAGAGGAGCGTGTCAGAATACGCAGCCACGTTCGGCGCCGGGTAGAAAAATGGGATATTCCAGTACTCGCGGTGCGCCGGATAGCCCGCGATCCAGCGGTAGCTATGCTCGAGCAAGTAATTGATCAGCCGCACGTCATCGCCGTCGGCCTGGATCCGCGCGAGGCCGGACAAGAGCATGGGATGATGAATCATGAGCAAGCCAAAGAGTCCCACGATCGCCGGCACGAGCCAGTGCGCCTGTAGCGCGGTTGAGGGACCACCACGGCGAACTGCTCTGGTTTGCCTGGCTGACGCCACACGCTGCTTCGATCTCTCCCATAGCACCTCACCGGACAACGACACCCCGAAACACTCCCCGCGCGCACAGCGCGTCTTGCGGCTGGGCGCGAGACAGATCCCAAGCCGGGTATCGTATCATGAAATTCGCATGTTACAAGCGGCCGGCGAACCGCTCTCGACAGGGCGCTCGAGGTTGCTGTGTCTAAATTCTGGCGCGATCGGATTGAGCGAGACCCGCTCTACGGCGTCGTTGCCGGCGCTGCCAGCGAAGTAGGCTCTTGAGCATGGCGATGTACTCCACGCAGTTCGACAGTCGCTCCGGCGAAAGCGCGCACGCTTGACGTTCCGCTCGAGTGCGTTCGACCGGTTTCGCTCGAACCATCCGGAAGCGGCGCGCGGGCACATGGCTCGCGCAGCGGCGAGGGGGCACCGGCGTTCCGATTCGTCATGATTCGACGAGTTCGGAACCGGTATGGCGACCAATCAATCTCACGGGTGAGGTCGAACCTTACATGAATTCGAACCGACGGCTACAATGCCAATGATTGCCACGAGTCAGTGACTCCTCTCACGCGACGCGTTGCGAACCGAAAGACGTGACGCCGATGGATACGACCCGACAGAGCCTGCTGCTGCGTGCCCAGGGCGGCGACGAGGGGGCGTGGGAGGACCTCTGCGCGCTTTACCGCCCGCTGATCGTCGCCTGGCTCCGCCGCCAGTCGGTACCCGAACGCGACATCGACGATCTGGTGCAGGAAATCTTCCTGGCGGTCGTCCAGAACCTGCCGACTTTTAGCCACTCGGGCCGTCACGGCGCGTTCCGCGCCTGGCTGCGGACGATCGCGCGGAACTATTGTTGCGACTACTGGAAGGCCCCGGCCCGCCGGACCGCGCCACCGGGCGACGTCGCGGCGGCGGAGGTCCTGGCGCGCCTCGAAGATCCCGATAGCGGGCTCAACCGCTACTGGGACGAGGAGCACGACCAGTACGTGCTGCGCTGCCTGCTTGAGATGATGGAGCTGGAGTTCGAGCCGGGGACGGTTCGGGCCTTCCGCAGGGTCGCACTGGAGGGCGCCAGCGGCGTGGACGCGGCCTCCGAGCTGGAGCTTTCCGTCGCCTCGGTGTACACCGCAAGGTCGCGGGTGTTGCGGCGGCTGCGCGAGCTGGGCGAGGGCCTGCTCGACGAACTTCCCTGAAGTCGTGTAAGGTTGGCCCAGCCCAGGCGGATTCGTCAATGAGGGCCGGTTCGGTCCGGTCCGCCGCGATGGGGGGGATTGCGCTTTGAGCACCGCTCAAACTCATCATCCGGACGAGGACCGCCTGCGCGAGTTTGCCTCAGGCGCGCTTGAGGAAGCCGAGCTCGAGCGGATCGGCAACCACCTGAAGGGCTGCGCCGTCTGCCAGACGGTGGTCGACCGATTGCTCGCCGGCGACGGCTTCGTCGACCGGCTCCGGCTGGCCGCAACCCTCGTGGCTGACGCCCCGGAGCCCGAGGACGAACGACGACGAGCGGTGGTGGCGCTGCGGCGCGACGTTCGCCGCTGGGCCCGGCCAGTGCCCGACTCGGCCGGCGAGCACGAATCGCCCCCTGAGGAGGTCGGCGACTATGTGATCCTGCGCGAGGTCGGTCGTGGCGGGATGGGGGTCGTGTACCAGGCCCGGCACCGAGGCGCTGCGGCGGCTGGTCGCCCTGAAGATGATCCTGGCCGGCGGCTTTGCCTCGGAGGCCCAGCGGCAGCGGTTTCGCCGCGAGGCCGAGCTGGCCGCGCGCGTGCAGCACCCCAACATCGTCCAGGTCTACGATGTCGGGGTCCACGACGGCCGACCGTTCCTGGCGATGGAGTGGGCCGGTGGCGGCACTCTGGCCGACCGGCTGGGCGGCGACCCGTGGCCGCCCCACGACGCCGCCCGCCTGGTCGAGACGCTGGCCCAGGCGATCGACGCGGCGCACCGCCGCGGCGTGGTCCATCGCGACCTGAAGCCCTCGAACATCCTGCTGGCGTCCGACGCCGACGGCAGCGTGGCCGGCCCGCTGGGCGGCGCGATCCCCAAAGTGGCCGACTTCGGGTTGGCGCTGGCGCAGGAGGGTGGAGACCGCCTGACGTGTACCGGCCAGGCGCTGGGGACCCCCGAGTACATGGCTCCCGAGCAGGCTGCCGGCACCGCGGTTGGGCCCAAGGCCGACGTTTATGCGCTCGGCGCCTTGCTGTACCACCTCCTTGCCGGTCAGCCGCCATTCCGGGGCGTGACCCCGATGGAGGTGCTCCAGGCGCTGACCTCCGCCGAGCCGGTTGCCCCGAGTCGATTCCGGCCGCGGCTGCCGCGCGATCTGGAGACGGTGACGTTGAAGGCGATCGAGAAGGACCCGGCGCGGCGGTACGCCACGGCCGGCAAGCTGGCCGAGGACCTGCGGCGCTTTCTCGAGGGGATGCCGGTCGCGGCGCACCGCGCGGGCGCGCGAGCGAGTGGTGCGGTGGGCGCGGCGCCGGCCGGAGCAGGCAGCGCTGGTCGGCTCGCTCGTCGCCGTGACCGCGCTTGCCTTCGCCGGAATCACGGCGCTGTGGCTCGATGCCGCGCGGGCCCGAGATCGAGGCCGTGCGGCCGACGCCGCCCAGCAACGCGCACGCTATCAGGCCGCCATCGCCGCCGCCGCCAGCGCGGTCGAGCTCAACAACTTCGACCGGGCGCGCGCCTTGCTCGCCTCGGCACCGCCTGAGCTCCGCAACTGGGAGTGGCGATATTTCTCGGCCCAGCTCGACGACGCCAGAACCGCATTCCGCGCTGACGACGGTCCCGTGTCGGTCTTTGCGCTGGCCCCCGACGGCAGTGAAATCGCCTACGCCGTCGCCGGCGGACGACAAGTGCGTGTTCGGCCCCGGGGCTCGCCGAGTGACCGTGCGATTCTGCGCGGGCACGAAGCCGAAGTCCGACTCATCGCGTTCAGTCCCGATCGGTCGCGGTTGGCAGCGGCGGCGAGCGACGGTAGCGTCCGCGTTTGGGACGTCGCCGACGGCCGGCCGATCGCCGTTCTGGCCGGCGAGGGGGGAAAAGTGGCGCGGCTGACCTTCGGCCACGGCGGTGCGCGCCTCGTCGTGCTCTCGGACGAACGGGCCGCCGGCCCGGAGGAATTCATCGCCCATGTATGGGATCTCAACGACGCCCGGCAGCTCGCCGAGTTTCCCGCGGTCGACGCGCCGATTAGCCCCGACGGCCGCAGGGTGCTGGCGCGTTGCCGTTCGCACGTGACGCTTCGAGACGCCGCCACGGGGGCGGAGCTTCGCGATCTGACACTCTCCGGTCAGACTTTCCGCTCCGCGGCCTTCAGTCCCGACGGCGGCGCGTTGCCACTGGCGGCGATTACCCCGAGAACCAGGTCTGCGTCTGGGACTTGAGCGCGGCGGGCCCGCCGGCCGTGTTCGGAGGCCACAAGAACGGCGTTCACTGGGTCGCGTTCAGCCCGAACGGCCGGGTGCTGGCGTCGGCATCCACCGACCAGACGGTGCGGCTGTGGGACCTGTCGATCGCCAAGACGCTGGCGGTACTGCGCGGGCACCAGTCGATGGTTCGGACCGCAACGTACACGCCAGACGGTCGCCGCTTGATCACGGTGGCAGGCGAGCTGACCACCTGCGTCTGGGACGTGGCCGAGGGGGAACTGCTCGGCATGCTCCGCTGTCGCGTTCCGATGCGCTGCGAGCCGCAACTGAGCCGCGACGGTTCCGTCTTGGCTACCGTCGAAGAGACGGGCGCCGTCTGCGGCTGGGACGTCGACCAAGCGACGCGCGGTGGGGCACTGCGCGGGCACACCAGCTACGTCTACGACGTGGCCATCGGTACCGACGGGCGCACCGTCGCCTCCGCGGCGTGGGACGGGACCGTCCGACTTTGGGACGCCGATACCGGTCGCACGGTGCATGTCTTAGAGCACCCGCAGCCGATCATTGCTGCGGTGGCGATTAGCCCCGACGGCCGCACCGCCGTGTCCGTTGCCCGCGATCGGCAGGTGCGAGTCTGGGACATCGCCACGGCCACCCTGGTTCGGTCGTTCGCGTTGCACGAAAGACAAGATCGTTGGAGCGACGGGCGGGTCGCGTTTAGCCCCGACGGACGCCTGCTGGCGGTGACGGGGGGCCGCGATGGGCGCGTTTGGCTTTACGACGCGGTGAGCGGCGAGCCCACCGCGAACCTATCGGGGCACGCGGCCGACGTGACCGACGTGGCCTTCAGCGCCGACGGCAAGCGGCTCGCCTCGGCCGACTCTGCGGGCGTGGTCCGAATCTGGGACGTCGCCTTGGGCACTTCGCGAGCCGCCATCGGAGGCCACGCCGACGCGATCTACCGCGTCGCCTTCAGCCCCGACGGCCGGTTCATCGCTTCGGCGTCACACGACCGGACCGTGCGGATCCGTGACGTGGCGACGAGGCGTGATCTCGCCGTGCTCAAACACGGAGGGCCCGTATTCGGGTTGGCTTTCAGCCCCGACGGCACCCGGTTGGCCACCGCCTGCGGCGACCACACGATCCGGCTCTGGGACGTGTCGACGTCGGATGAGGTCGCCGAGCTGCGCGGTCACGACAACTATGTCCACGCAGTGACCTTCAGTCCCGACGGGAGCCGCCTGGTCTCGGGCTCGGGCGACTACACAGTCCGCGTCTGGGATGCGCTGGCGCCCAGGGGCTTTGGCGGCGCTCATGCAGACTCGGCGACTGGAAAATAACTCAGTACGTGTTGATCACCGGCGTCTGTCCCCCGGACATCTGGCGGGCCATCGTGTGTGCGTGGTAATGACACGCGCACTTGACCACCGCGAGCCAGAGAATGCTCGGGTCGCGGCGAGCCCGGACGAGCCGCCAGATCCGCCGGAGATACTCGCGACGCAGGGCGGCATCCCCCACTTTCCATGTGAGCCGAGCCAGGAGACCGAGGGCCTGGCCGAGAATGATGCCCCGGGCCTTGGCCGAGTGCCAGGGATGTCGCCGCCAGTACCGCTTGGCCCCGCGGCTGAAGTCGAGCCGGGCGCCCAGGTAGAGAGCCTCGAGCCGATCGAAATACGCGGCGGTGTCGTTGAGCGCAGACAGGACATAGACAAAACCGTCGCGGAGCCGTTCGCGGCCGAGGCGCAGCGGGACGATATTGGTGCGCAAACTCCAGCTCCGCCGCGGTGTCGAGCCGCCCTTCCTTGACCATCCGATCGTAAAGCGGAGTCTTGGGGATCGCCGAGAGCATCCCCAGCATCACGTTGATCACCCGCGCTTCGGAGATGAACTTCACCTGGGCGTCGAAGATCGTTTCGTCGTCATGGTCGAAGCCCAGGATCATCCCGCACATGACTTCCATGCCCGCTTCCTGGATCCGTCGAACCTTCTCGACCAGGCTGCCGCCGGGCCGGACGTTCTGAAACTTCTTGGTCTCGCGCAGCGACGCCTCGTTGGGGCTCTCGATGCCGACGAAGACGTTGACGATGTTCGCCTCGACCATCAGCCGCATCAATTCGGGTTCGTCGGCCAGGTCGATCGAGGCCTCCGTGAAGAACGTCATCGGGTAGCCGTGCTGCTCCTGCCAGGCGATCACGTCCTGGAGAACCGGACGGATGGCCTTCTTGTTGCCGATCAGGTTGTCGTCAACGATGAACGTTCCCCGCACACCCTGGGCGAGCAAGGCGTCGAGCTCGGCAAGGATCTGCCGGCTCGTCTTGATCCTCGGCTTGCGTCCGAAGGTGACGATGATGTCGCAGAACTCACATTGAAACGGGCAGCCGCGCGAGAACTGGACGTTGCCGAAAAGGTAATCCTTCATATTCAGCAGGTCGAATCGGGGTGTCGGGACCGTCGCCATGTCGGTCCGTTCGTCCTGCTCGTAGCGATACCGGTGTTCACCCCGCTGCCATTCGTCGAGAAACCGGGGCCACGTCTCGCTCGGCCTCGCCGATGAAGACCACGTCGGCCAAGTCCGTCGAAGTCGTCTTCCTTGACCGTGACCCACGCTCCTCCCACAACCACGAACGCCCCTCGCCGCTTGAGCTCGGCCAGGATCTCCAGCATCCGCCCGCGCTGGACGACCATCCCGGTCAGGCCGACGATATCGGCCCTGGCACACCGATCGAAATCGATGTCTTCCATGTTCTCGTCGACCAGGGTCACCGAGTGTCCCGGTGGGGTCAAGGCTGCCAGCAGGGGGAGGCAAGCGACCGGCATGTTGGCTCGCTTGCCGATCAGCGGCAGGGCGTGCTCCAGGCCCCAGTACGAAACCTCGAACCGGGGATTGATGAGAATGATCTCGGCCATGGATCGGCGGACCTCAAGACACGGTACAAGAGACCGGTTCGTGAAGGCATCGACTGTTCCGAGCGACCCCGGGGCAGTCGGTCACCTGCTCGGAGACGCTTGCCGTTTATCAGAACGGCCGCTTCAACATGGCGATGATGATAGTTGTACCGGGCTTCAGTTGGCAATGACGTGCTACGCGGACCGTGACGGCGAAAAATCCTCAGGAAACCCTCAGTTTCTTCTCTTCCCGCATCGCCGCAACCCGCGGCTGGACGACTTGCCTTGTCGGTAGCAAAATGCTACCATGGCTCTATGAGCCAGCCGGTCAAGATATCCGACGAACTGATCCTCGATGCCCGCCTCACGGCGGAGGTCGCGGAGCGCTCGATTGCTGGTCAGATCGAGTTCTGGCGCAACTCGGCCGAGCGATCGAACCATTGCTTGAAGGCTCCCGAGCACTCGCCCTACGGCGGGCCGGCGCTGTGGTCCCAATTTCCGAGTGTCTGGCATCGGTTGATTTGCCCGTGGGACGGCGGCGTGTCGCGGAATACCTCGAGGCGGGGCCGTTTCCTCACTATCAGCCGGTTCCTGGCTCGCCAGGGCTGCTGGTCCAAGTCGATGCCGATGGCACGCGAACCGTGGGTCGATTCATCGGTCGGGAATTCCAGGCGGTCCCATGCCCCTGATGGAATTCGCCGAGTTCGATCGTCGGCCGATCGTGGTGGCAATTGCCGGTCCGAACGGAGCCGGGAAGACCACGTTCTTCCGCGCGGCACCTGGCCTCGGCCGGGCTGCGATTCGTGAACGCGGAGGTGCTGGCCTCCGAACTCGCACTGGAACCGTACGAGGCGGCTCGTCTGGCGAATGCCTTGAGAGAGACACTCGTCGGGCGTGGGGAGAGTTTCGTTTTTGAGACGGTTTTCTCCGATCCGGTCGGCGACAAGGTCGCGTTGCTGGCACAAGCCGCTGGGCGAGGCTACGTCGTCGTATTGTGTTTCATCGGGCTCCGCGACCCCAATCAGTCGGTAGAGCGTGTGGCGATGCGCGTCTCACAGGGGGGCCATGATGTGCCCGACGACAAGCTACGGTCGAGGTTTTCTCGAACGATCGCCAATCTCCATGCCGCCATCGCGCGGTTACCTCATGTCCTGATTTATGACAACAGCGACCTAAACGTTCCTTACCGTCAGGTCGCTGTTTTCGATCATGGGCAACTGCGACATCTTCAGGAACCCATCCCGGAGTGGCTTCGACCTGTCCTCCCTTGAGGACGATTTCCCAGCACTGCGGACTGACTCCTGAGAGTCGCCGTGCGTTCCCCAGGCGATACAGTACGTTAGCCGGCACTTTTGGCCCGATCTGCGGTCTGGACACCCGTCTTCGAAATCCACTCGCGACAGACGTCGAGGATCACGGGGTTAAAGTCGCCTGGCTGTCGCGATTGCGAGCGCTCGAAGCTCTCTCGTTTCGAGGCGGCGCGATGGAATCCGTGGTCGATGCCATCCAAGGCAAGAAACGTTCCGTGTCCGTGATGGTCGCGGTTGACGATCCGCGCGATGAGCGCGTGATCGTCTTCATTGGAGACGAAGTCCGACTTGCCCCAGATCGCCAGGGCGTGCCCGCCGAAAGACTCCCAAGCTGCGCCCAAGTTCTTGTCGGCGAGCTGGCGGAAAAAGGTCAAGCTGCGATCGACGAAATACCGATCCTCGGTGATCGTCCGCTCGATCCGCTGACGGAGGTGCGGGTAGCGCGTGACGATCTCCTTGGGGGAGAGTTTATCGGCAAAGAGATACGTCGCCAGTGCCGCCTCGGCGCGGACGTCGCGGTCGATGGCCGAGGGGTCGGTGTCGGCCAGCTCCATCTGCCGGCGGATGTTCTCCAGCCAGTATTCGGTCCAGGTTCGCGTGATCGTGCCATAGGCGATGACTCCCTTGACCGGGATTTCGGCCGCCAAGAGCGGCGCCATCACGCCGCCCATGCTGTGACCGAAGATGAAAACCCGGTCGGCGTCGACGTCGCCGCGTGCCTTGAGCGCCTTCAAGGCCTGGCGGTAGCCATCGAGCTCGGTGTCGAAGTCGACGTCGTGCGCGGGACCTCCTTCACTGTCGCCGCAGCCGGGTTTGTCCACGCGCAGAGTGACAAAACCGTGACGCGTGAAATCATCGACAATCGTCTTGTACGGCGAGATCGGCCCGACCGGGTTGTCGACGGAGAACAGGCCAACGCCCTGAATCACGAAGAGGGCTGCATGCTTGCCCTCGCCCTTGGGCCGCGTGACGATGGTCCGCAACCGGCCGCCGCGACTTGGTACCGAGTCGTAGACGACTTCGTACACGTCGCTCTTTTCAAGCGGCCGGCCCTTGAACGTGACCTTCTTCTTCTCTAGCCCATCGCCCCGGCGCAGTTCGATGGTGACCTCTGCACCCGCTTTGCGTGCGCCGATCAACCGGACGAGCTGACCCGGGTCGACAAGCTTGTTCTCGTCAAGCGCCAGCAAGACGTCGCCGGCTTTGAAGCCCGCCGCCTCGGCGGTCGAGGCGGGGAAGACCTCGCCAAGGAGAACCCCGACGCCTTCGTCAAGCTTGAGGTGCTCGCGTACAAGGTCGGTGACCGCATCGACCTTGGCGCCGAAGAATGCGCCACGCTTTAATTCAGCCCCTTGATCGCCCGGCGGCGTGTATTCGAAAGCAGAGGTCGAGGCAATCGTGAAGATCGAAAGCAGAACCGCGGTCAGCATGGCCGAATTCCCCTGTGGAGTTGAGCCTACCATTCATACCGATGCACCAGTGCGCAAGTCACGGAACGAGCGTCGACCGCGCCGGATCGCGAACCCGTCAGGAATCTCCCCAACCCGACGCGGGCAGCCGATGCTAGCAGCATACTCTAACTCTTCTTAAGCGGCCTGGTGTCGGTGTGAAATTGCTGACGTCTACGCTAAGGACATGCGCGAGAATAACTTGTGCAGTTGTGCTGCAGGCCTCTGGCCTGCACGCGAGAAAAATGCAGGCGAGACGCCTGCACCACAAATGGGGAAGGCAGTCACCCAGGGAAGGCAGAGACCTATGCGATACGTAAGTCCTGAGGCCAACCTCAGCAAACTACGTTCGGAGCCACGTTGAACCGGCGAGACCCGAACGCACAACCGCCAAACCAGGAGAGGAATCGTCGCGTCGCGCTCGCGCCGCTCGTTCGAGCCGGTCGACTCGACAATTTGGGAATGGGCGCGATCGCGGCGCGCTGCCCAGAGGGGCCGATGGGCAGAAGGAGCGCCCGGGGGGACGCGGCCGAGCATGAGGAACTACGTCCCCGTTTCGGTCCCGCCCCGTGTCGCTTTTTTGCAACGCTATTGACCTTGCCGTGGCGCCCATGTTCTAAACGGCGAGTGGGTCTGCAAGCGTTGAACCCTCGGCTGGCGGGAAGCCGTCTCAGAGTTACTGGCCCGATCAGGAGCGACATCCGAAGACTCGGCAGACGAATTACCGACCGCGAACTGCTTCCCGGTGCGTGAACACGCGCCGGTCAGTTGCTGAAGCGCGTGCTCTCCAGGCGCGTGGTTAGACAAATCTCCCATCTTCTATCCGTTTGGCTCGATCGGATTGATGCCAAACCGGGTGGTATTGCGCCCAAAGAGCGAGCAACACTCTCTGGAGGCTATCCGAACCATGTCATGCCTCATGACCCTCCTCCCTCGTGCTTGCCGTGGCGCGTTCCTGTGCCTGCTCGTTCTCGCCCTGTCGATCGCGGCCGCCGAGCGGACCGAAGCGGGATCTGTCACCTACTCTTGGACCGATGACTTCGCAGACTTGACCGGCTTCCCGCTGTTCGATCCCAGTTACGGAACATTGACGCAGGTGACGATTACCGGCTCCATGTCCTTCACTCAGGATTTCACTTACCAGGGGCCAATCAATGTAACAGACGGTACGTTTGATTATTCTTTTGTGCTCCAATTGAACACAGGAAGCACATTCAACGTGGCGGGAGGCAGCGGGACGTGGGATGGTACCGATGGTGGTGGCTCGGTGTCTGCGTCCACTACCTTCACGGTTAATGTCAACCCGTCCGACTTCATTGGACCCGGCGGGGGCGTCTTCGAAGCGGAGTACTACTGGTCAGTCACGAGCCCGTCGATCTTCGTGACATTCGAAAGCGAGATTTACAGTTGGACGGCAGGGGGAACCATCACGTACGACTTCGTTCCGGAACCATCCAGCTTGACCACGGGCAGCGTGGCTGCGGCGACGGCGCTCGGCTACTGGTGGCGCCGCCGTACCAATTCACTGCGCCGCTCGCGCCGACCGAACAGCCGGAGATAGCCAAATCCCAAGAGAGAAAGCCACGAGTTTTTGTCCCCGATCACGCGCCTGCATCCGATAGTCCGCACACCTTCCGTTGAGTACCTCGCAAATTCCAGTTCCGCGCGCGCGACAAGTTGGGACAGTAAGAAGGACGCAGTTCGTCATTCGGTCTGCCTTGGTACGGGGTTCCAGTGGAATTTTTCAGCCCGGTTTTGTGAGAGGATTCCTCGGTAACGGATAAAAAGATTTTCACGGAACAGAGAGAGGCTAGCCTGGGGTGCAGGGGGCGGCAATGAGCACCCCTGCTCGCCGGCACGATGCCGGCGAAACTCTTTGCCTGGGTGGCCGCTTCACGCGACCTCCTCCAACAACGTCTCGAGCCTTGCGCGTGCAGCGCGGGCCCAGTCCTGCCAACGCGGAATCCGGATCGTTCGACCGCCCGCGTACACCTCAACGGGCACGAGCGGATCACCTCCTTCCTCGGGTACCAAAGCCCAATGTGGACGCACGGTGTTGTAGCGAACACGGAACTCCGTCAGGCACACTCGAGCATGCTGAGGACGCCGCCTTCACCACATCAAGATGATGCGGCACCCTCACGGTGACGCTGACCAAATCGATATCCGGCGAGGCGACCAGATCGGCGACGCTCGCGAACGGCCGGGGCCCAATTACTTGACGGACTGGTAATTGGTGAACAGGTCAACCACGCTCTGAGGCGCGTTGTCGTCGAAGAACAGCTTGAGGTTCCGGTCAGCCTCCGCAGCAGCGGACGCGCTGCGGGGAAAGAGGTCCTTTTCATA
Source organism: uncultured Isosphaeraceae bacterium (assembly GCA_963830625.1). Taxonomy (GTDB): domain Bacteria; phylum Planctomycetota; class Planctomycetia; order Isosphaerales; family Isosphaeraceae; genus CAWHMZ01. Next base: position 610,124 of record CAWHMZ010000013.1, read on the forward strand.
CGCGACGAGCGCGGCTTCAACGTCACCGGGGTTGGCGGCGATGGCCTTCCCGAGTTCAGCGCCGTCGTACATTGCGAGGTTGGCCCCTTCGCCAGCGAACGGCGACATCAGGTGCGCCGCATCGCCGAGCAGTGTCACCCCGGGTACGCGATCCCATCTGTGCTCGACCGGGAGCGCGTGGATAGTGCGAGGCACAGGGTCAGTCTCACTGTCGGTGATGAGCGCTGTCAGCTCCGGAGCCCAGCCGTCGAATTCCAGGGCGACGCGGGCCAAGGCAGCCACCGGGTCGGAGAAGTCGATGCGGGCAATCCAGTCCTCCGGCTTGTTCAACGCCACGTACGTGTGCAGCGCACCATTGGCCTCGCGGTGCGCGAGGATGCCTTTACCCGGCGCAATCGCCATCAGCGTGCAACCGCCAACCGCTTCCGCGCTCGCCTTGTAACGGGTGTCGCTGTCAAACAGGTACGTCTCGATGAATGACGTGCCGACATACGCCGGTTTCGCCTCGGAAAGAAGTGGACGAACTCTCGACCAAGCGCCGTCCGCGCCCACGAGGAGGTCGGTAGTCACTGTCGAGCCGTCAGCGAAGGTCAGCACGTGCCGCCCGCCGCCGAGCGGAGACACCGCTCTGAGCTTGTGCCCCCAGCGGATTGTGTCGGCAGGAAGTGAGTCAAGCAGAATCCGACGAAGGTCTCCTCGGTGTACCTCAGGTCGACCGCCGTTGCCCTTGTCGGGCTCATCAAGCAGGACGTTGCCGTCCTTGTCGAGTACCCGCTGCGCCTCAGCACCAGCGAGGATGATCTCGAGGAACTTTTCGAAGAGTCCCGCTGCCTTGAGTGCGAGCTGCCCGTTGTATTCGTGGATATCGAGCAAGCCCCCCTGCGCTCGCGCGTTCGCCGATGCTTCCGCTTCGTAGATCGTGGCTGCGATACCGTGAACGTGGAGGACTCGGGCAAGTGTCAGCCCACCGAGCCCGGCACCGATGATCGCGATTGGAGTATTCATCCTGATTCCTCCGTGGTTGGTGGCCGCCGCCAAGATCTCCGGCGAACGGTCTATGGAACGTCATTCCAGCATCTTGGAACGGCATTCCATTTATGTCAAGATGAGGCATGGTCAAAAAAGCACGTAGCAGCCAACGACGTGAAGAATCGCTCTCGCGGGATCGCATCATTGAGGCGTCGATCGCGATCTTGGACAAGGGCGGAGAAAGTGGCCTGACGTTCCGCACGCTGTCCGAACGGCTCGCCACCGGTCCTGGTGCTATCTACTGGCACATCGCCAACAAGAGCGAGTTGCTGACCGCCGCCTGCGACGCCATCGTCGCTCGCACGCTGAACGCGCGCGCGGTCGCCGCGACGCCGGAGGCAACCATTCGCGCCCTCGCGCTGGGCATGTTCGACGCGATCGACGCGCATCCGTGGGTCGGCTCGGCGCTCACACAGGCCGCAGTCGCAGTTGCCGATGGTGCGTATTCTCGAACGCATAGGCCAGCAGGTTCGCGCTCTTGGCGTGCCGGACGAAGAACAGTGGGCAACGGTCGGGGCGTTGCTGAACTACATCCTTGGCGTCGGTGGGCAGAACGCGGCCAACACGCAGTTCGCTCGGACGCGAGGCGTCGACAGATCCGACTTCCTGGAGGCGGTGGCGACCGCCTGGTCTCAGCTCGATCCGGATGAGTACCCGTTCGCACGCAGCGTAGCCGGACAGTTGCGCGCTCACGACGACCGTGTCGATTTTCTCGCCGGAATCGACCTCATCCTGAGCGGTATCGAGTCATCGCGCGATCGCTGAGTGACCGGCGTCATCCATTCCGGGTCACCACCGAGCCGGGCTTCTACAGAAATGCAAGTCGAGCCGCCGCTTTGCCCTGGTCAGGCTATGTCAAGACTGTCGCGGAAAAAGCAGAGCCAGGGCTGGGCCTCATTCAGGTTCCGAGCGCAGACGGGTTGCTCGCCGGGGCACACGTACATGGCCGGACTGGCGGCGACCGCCGCGCTCCGCTACTGTTTGGCCAGGGGTCGGATAATGGGTGACTGCCTTCCCGATGACGGAGCGATGACGGAGCGACGGCACCGACTTTGAAAACCGGGCCGAAACCGCGCTGGTCCTAGTAATCTGTCAGTCTTCGATTGAGACGTTGGCGACGCCGGCACCTCCGTCCTTGCGCACGAAATCGAGCTTGGGCGATCGGGCGTGTGTTGATCGTGAGAGCGCAACCGAGATGCGCCTTGGTGCCTGGCATGCCGGCGCGACTGAAAGTGAGCACTGCTTATAGTGTTTCGGTTATTGGTCGATCCGGACTGAATCTCGCCTTGCCTGGTACCTCCGTGCGATGACGATTCCCAGCAGCCCGGCCAGCAGGGCGAACAGGCAGTGCCCAACGACGCTGAAGGCGTCGTAGTTTGCCGCGCCAGGAAGCATCGACTTCCAACGGTTCGGCGAGGCCATGCGGTCCTTTTGCTCCCAGTGGATGGGAACGGGGTTGCTCACGTGGGACGTGGCGCCGCTCGGCGGCAGGAGAGACAATGTCGCCGGTCAAAAAGATCGGCGTTGGGGCGACCTTCTCATTGAAGTAGCGCAGCAACCACGTCGTCGGCAGCCTGTTCAGGTTCGGCTCGGACAGCCCCATGAACACTAGGGCGAAGTATCCACCGCCGAAGACCGCGAAGCCCAGCCGTCCGGCACGCCGACGGTCGGAATGATAGACGGCGCCGAGCGCGGCCACGCCGATGACGAGGGCCGTGGCCAGCAGCAGGCCACCAGCCCAATAGTCGTCCGCGTTCCTCAGGGCCGCGATGGCGACCGCCAGGCCGAGGACCAGCCCCATGAGTCCGCGGATGGTGATGCGTCGCATAGGTGCACCTCTGGTCGTCCATCATACTCCCTGGCGGACGCGAGCGCCTTGATTGATTACGCCAGCGTGGCACCCGTCCGTCATTCCACCAAACGTGTCAATTGAAGATTGACGCGGTCCTAGCTTGCTTGCGGCAGCGCAGTTTTGAGCGGTTTTCAAACATCGGCGCTGGCCGTCGCGACAAAGAATCGTCGGAGACCGCGCTCGAGTTACCAAGCTGACTCGGGCGCGGTTTTGCCATTTTTTTGAACTGACGGAGCGACGACGACGCCACCTCGGTTCAACGCATTTCGTGAAAGGACCGACCATGCCTTACCACGGCAAGCTCCACGTCATGAGTTGCGGCTTGGGTGGCAACCAAGGCGATGGTGTGAGCGATAGCGGCAATACCTTCACCTCGTCCTGGTACCTGTCTTCGCCCGAGCAGTTCCTCGAGTGCATTCCCGGTCATTACGACCCGAGCGAGGTCGACGGCTGCCTGGTCGTCGACAAGCGCAGCGGTGCTCGATCAGAAACCCGGACTCGCCTACCGGGCGCCCATGTGCAGGGCGACGCTGCACGACGGCGAGACCGATCGCTTTCGTGACATCGGCAAGATCGAGGACTCCCTCGTCTTGAAGGCGTTCGCCGAGGGTGACGGTGCCCAGCGCACGCTCGCGGCCCTGGCCGCTGTATCGCTTGTGCGCCAGCGACGAGCCGGCGCCGCTCGATTACGTCTCGCCGGTGGCTTACGCCGCCTGGTGGCGCAGGCACGGAGCCCCGCGTCGGTGTCCTCCGCTGTGAGCCCACGCCGCACATCGAGTGGAGCGAGGAGCAATAATGCCAGCTCGCGAGCTGACCGCAATGTTCAGCTGATTCAGCCCTTCGTCCTTCGCGGCAAGGAGTCGGCCCACGATCGCCCCGAGGCAGCCGAGAAGAATCACATCCAACGAGTGGGAGATTTGCGTGTAAGCAATGAACGGCCTCCCTCCCGACGCCTCCGGATTGATGTAAGGTCGCAAACTGTCAAGCAAGGGATGGGGCGGCCCGTTCACGTACCCGATGGTCGAAGCAAGCCAGAACCAGATCAGGAGGCAGAGCCCACCAGCGATGCCGAATCCGGCCCAGGGCATGCGTGCCGCTTCCTTCCGGGAGCAGGCGCCGGCGAGGGCCACCGAGACCGTGAGGATGGCCAGGCCGAAGTCGCGCTCGCCCACACGGCATTTGCGTTTCGCAGGGCGGCGAAGCCAAACCCGATCAGGAGCACGACTGCCATGAACTGGGCGATGGTGAAGCGAAGGCGACTCATGGACGTTCTCCTGGACCAGCGGACGAGCTCAGAGATTTGGCGCTTCCGCTGACTCTACTTTCTTGACGATCGAGAAGCTCCATCTTTTTCACTAAGTAGGAACGCAGAATCTTTCAGCCAGTTTTTCCCAAGACATCGTCATGGTCAAACATGAAGCCCATTCGGTCACGGTGTCCATTTACTCGGCCGACGCCCTTGCGGAAGGCGGCGGCCAAGTCGTCAAGGGTTTCGAACAGGACGTTTGCCAAGACCGTTCGTTTCAGATGGCCCCACAATCGCTCGATCAGATTGAGGCTCGGGCTATATGGCGGCAGCCAGTAGATTGTGATCCGATCGGAATTGGCCTCGAGCCACTCCTGGATTGCGCGTGTGTGGTGGAATCGCCCGTTGTCGCACACCAAGCGAATTTTGCGACCGGCGTACGACTTGACCAAGGCGACAAGGAAGATCAGGAAGTTCATTCCACTCTTGCTGTCGGCGATTGTGTAAGTGATCTTGCCCGTCGCGTAATCCACGCCGCCGTATATGACCTTCTTCTCGTTCTGACCAGGTGCTGGGACCTCCGGTTGTTTCCCGACCGGCCCCCACATCCGCGACAACGTCGGATGCCGGTGAATCTCGACTTCGTCTCTGGAAGACAAGGGCCTCCGGGGCATCCTTCTTCAGGGCTTTTTTTTTAACCGGCGCAGCTGCTTCTTCGCCTTTGTGTAAGCAGCCTCGTCGCGCTTCCCCTTCATGGTGTGCTTGGGACGATGAACCGAGTAACCCTCTTGATGCAACAGCCGTCTCATCTGATCGGCGCTGAATTGAATCCCGGTCACTTTCGCCAGGTGGGCAGCAAGGCGGGCTGCCGACCAAGTCGAGAAGCCGTAATCGAGATCCAGCGGGTTGGTTCCAATGGCTTTCTTCATCGCGGCCAGAAATTCCGCCGTCGCTCGGCTGGGTCGCCCCGGGGGTTTGATCGGCCGCAGAGCGTCGATCCCTCCGGTGCGGTACAGGCTTCTCACACGCTTCACCGTAAAGGTAGTGCAACCCACTCGCTCCGCGATCGACGCGATGGTATCTCCGGCGTCGGACATCAAAATGATCAGGCAGTTGCGGAAGACGTCGGCCGAGCCGGTCGAGAACCGGAGGTGGTCGAGCTGATCGAATTCGTTGTCGCTGAGCTTGATCCCGCGTCCCATGATAGCCTCCTTGCAACTGGGTTGCCTGGAGGTTAACCAAGGACTCCAAACAGGAGAATAGAATCATTCTGCGTTTCTACTTAGGACGAGCGCGATTGCGTCGGATGCGCCGTGCACGGCGATTCATTTCTGGACCGGCACGTACGACGCATGGGGCCACGAGCACGATCGCTGGCTCTTCTGCTGCATGGAATGCGGCCTCCATTTCGGCATCGCGTCGTACCCGGCCGGCTACCGCGTGAAAGGACAAAGCGATGGCAGATGAACGCGCGGCACGCGACGACTTCCTCGCCGCCGCCAAACACCTCAGAACGCTGATGGCTCTCATCGACGAGCTCGATGAGCTGAATGAATGTGGCTGGCTCTTCGAGGAGCAGGCCGCGCAGGTCAGCTTGATCCGGGAGTTCCTCGCGTCAGACCAGCAGGACCTGGCGACGGCGCTCGGCCACATCAACTTCCTGCTCGACATCATCCGTGGCGTCGAAGGCGACGAGTGCAAGAAGCTCGGGTTGCGCCAAGGCGAGGACATCGTACAGGCAATGGACTTCGTGCGGGCGCACGCCAGGCCGCACCCTGCCGACGAATCGCCATACGCGATCGTGGGGTTCACGAGCGTGGAGGAGTTCATCGCCTACCTGCGCGACAAGCAGGAGCAGCCCGACGACGACGGCTCCGACTACGGAGACGAGGGCGAGGAACGGATCGTGCCGTGACCGCTTTTCAAAAGGACCGAACGATGCTCACGCGCCGGAACTGGAGTGTGATCCCCATGTCCACTCGACACAGTTTCGTCGAGCCAGGCGATCATGCCGAGTTCGGCGTGGACCGTGGCGTTCTTGGATTACCGCGTCTAGGTTCCCGCATCGTCCCGCGCCTGCCTGTCCGCGCCAACTATAGTTCAAGCCTTACATCGGCAGGCAGCGATGTCCTTAGTCGATCAGACGATCCCGCCGAGCGCCCCGTCGAGCACGAGCAGGATGACGATGACCAGAGCGATGACCAAGGCCGCCATGATGTAGACCCAGGCGACTGCCAGCGCACCGACCGTGATCGCGCTCACGGCCATCCGTGAGTCCTCGCGGCGTATCCAACCGGCCGTGCCGGAGAGCGAGCCGATCAGACCGAGGGAAGTCGCGGCGACGGAGAGATACAACGCCCAAGGCCACACTGGCGGTCGAGCCGGCGGGGGTGGCTCCGCCTTGACTACCGCCGCTCCGCCGCGGGCCTTCTCGAGCATCCGGTCCACTAACTTCTCTCCCGCCGTGGCAAGCGCATGCGAGAGCCTTAGTCGCGGCGCGCGATGGGGCGGGGGTTCGAGGGCTTCCGAGATGTACGGCCGCGCGATCGCAAGCGCGAGACCGACCACGGCGAAGAGCAACCCGCACAGCCCGAGCCCGTACCGAGTTCGGCGCTCGGGGCCGATGCCGTCGGCGCCCATGGTGGGACTCTCCGCTTCCACGCAAACCTCCAGGCTGGCCAACGTCTTCGCCGCCGTCCGAACCGCTAGAGATAGACACACCCGATTGATATGGGACGCCGCGAAGCTCTGATCTCTCGAGTCTGGTCCATCCGATCCGCGTCCCGGCATCGTCCCGCGGCCGCCAGTCCGGCTCAACTATGGACCAAACGTTGCGCCCGAAGGATTTCATTCCGGCTCAGGCGGATCGGGCTCGACGGGGAGCCAGGGATAGCGGGCTGCCTCTCGGTACTTGCGCGCCATCATGGCGTTATGGTCGATCATTCGTGCGAGAACGGGGTCATGATCATGTTGCGCGACGTTCCTGCGATAGCCCTCGAACGCGGAATGATATCGAGCCCAGGACAGAAAATAATCGTGCCGCTGCTTGAGCCGGATGCCGCCGATGGCTCCGCCCATCAGCAACCCGACGAGGGCCACCACAACCATCCATCGCCGCGTCGTCATCCGGGGAAGTCGCATGGCTCACGGCCCTTTCGTTCACACCCCACCAGCCTTTACGGCTCACTCGTCGCCCGTCGCTTCACTCCGAATCCGGTTCAATCGCCAACCACGGCCGGGCCGCCGCCCGTTGGTACTTCCTCGCAAGCCTTTCGTTGTGGTCTGCACCCTTCGGGTCCACCGAAGCGTCGGTCGTGGAACGCAGAAGACGGGCCAACTGCTCGTGAACGGCCGCGAGCCGCATGAAATGGGCCGCCCGCCGCCGCATGACGAAGCCGCCGAGGAGGACGGAGGCAATCAGCACCACGACCATCCATCGCCGCGTCGTCATCCGAGGCAGTCGCATGGCAGGCGCCTCAGCGATACGAAGTGACAAGGGTCAATTATGAATCACCCTTTACAGCTCGGGCGGAATTGCATTAGGCGTAGACGACAACTGCGACCCCCTGGCTGGTGTCCGCACCGCGGCGGACGACGTCCAACCAGGCCCCCCCATACTCGGCAAACTCCTCATGGTTCTCGAAGCGATATTGCCGCCCTTTCGAGAAGACGGCGCGGCAGTCATCAAGGTTGATTCGACGAACCACCTCGCCGAACCTCTTCGTCGTCTCAGGTCCCCACGCGATGTCAAGTCCGAAGGGCCGTTTCATACCCCCCAACTCAACGATCTGTTTTCGCTCGTCCCCTCGATAGCTCCAGAACAAGTGGTCAAACAGGTACGCGCAGGCATTCGCCGCGTCACCGGTCCATTTCCGTCGCATCGCGCCGACGCAATCCATGAAGTCGTGCTGAGCCGAGAAATAATGCGTACGGGCTATGGCTTCCGGAGTCAGCGGATCGACGCAACGGAAGGTATTCCCTGTCTCGGAAAGCCTCCGCGTGAAAGCCTGCCAGTCATCGATCAGGAAGACATCGCATTCGACTCCCATGGCAACTCCGACATACAACGACCAGGTCCAGCGGCTTGTGGGGCGGGTGCGTGCAGCCGAACTGCGACGGCCCCACTCGCCGACCACCTGGCAAGTCTGGATTCTGAATCACCCTTGCCACATTCCAACCGTCGGACAGCCTCTGAGTGTCCGGGTCATTTATGGATCACCGGATGCGCACGAACTATTTCGTTGAGTCCCTTGAAGCCACCTCTCAGCCGGTCGGCTACTCCAGGCACGGCTCGTATCGATCTTGGAGCGAATGGAATCTCTGAGCATCCCCCCAAGCCCGTAGGCCGAGACGGCCAGAGAGATAGTTGAGGATCGCCTGCTGATGTTCCTCATCGCGATCGCTGTCGGAAGGCGTATCGGCATCCTTCCGGCTCCGGGACGTGTAGAGGTCTAGGGTCGCCTCCAGGTCGTAGCCAAGTTGCTCCAACCGGAAGTAGCCCCAATCCTTGCCGAGGCAGAGGAAGTCGAAGAGGTTCTCCCCGAGGATGTAGCACTGTCCGGCGAGTTGCGGGATGCAGATGATCACGGGCGAACGATCGTCGATGAGTCCGTCCCGGCCGATCGGGCCGAAGTGGACTCCTTCGCCGCCAGTCCGAGCGAACGCCTGGCATTTCTCCGGGGTGAACCCTTCGTACCGGCTCTCGTCGAGCGTCTTATCGAGGATCAACCCTACCGCACCCAAGCCAGGGTCGAGATAGGGATGAGGGAATCTATTGGCGGCCTCTCGGTTTACCCGACGAAGTTCATCCAACAGTGGTAGAGCAACGCGGACTCGCGATCGAGCCATGCGAGAGATCTCCGTGCGAGCACTCTGGGGCGTTGGAAAGGGTCATTTCTAGTTGAGCCTTTACACTCGCGGTTTGACGTAAGTCCTGAATCGATGGTTCACGGACCGCTACCCCAAACCCGATGTCCACCCTTTACACACCCTACAGTTGTAACACCGGCATGTTCTGGGCTTCTCAGGTCGCCTCACTAATGCGACGAGAGCCTTGTCGAAGATACCGCGCCCGGGCGTCCCGAATAAAGGCCATTGCCGGATAAGGGCGCCTCGCCCCCGCATGCGGACGACCACGAGCTTCGCGTGGCTCGCAACATGATCGGCCCGACCGCGCTCTACAAGCTCAACCTCTGAGCGCTAGAAGACGCCCCGCGTCGAACCCCCTCGGCCTGCGCGAGGGGGCTGACCTGGAGCGTTTCCAGGACTTTACGTGAAGCATCGTTGCCCTTGCTGAAAGGATGATGAATGCCGACAAGCACCAAACCCAGCGCCGAAGAGATCCAAAACGCCCTCGGTCATTTCTACGGCTCGGCGAACTTCTGCCGTCACTGGACCGGCCGCATCCAGCACACCGAGGGCGTCCAGTATCTCGCCGAGGCCGCTGGAGCCCACTGGCTCGTCGATGTTGTCGCGTCGTACCAGCGCGACCCGCGGATCAAGAAGTGCGACGGCTTCCAGATCTGCGAGCTGACCGTAAACCTGGCCGAGCACACCGGCGTCGTCACGCTCCGGGCTGACAAGGACACGCCTGTCCTGATCACCCAGGAGCTTGAGTACACCGACTTCCCGCTCGAGCACATCAAGCTCTATCTCGCCGACTTCACGCTGATGCTGCCCACCGAGTACTGACTAGTCCGACTTTTCTTCAGCCCACCCTAGCACCCCCTCCACAACGGGGGGAAAAGAGTGTGCGCGCTCCCTGAACGTGCGCAACGAATTCGGAAGAAATGCAAGAGCGGCGCAACCCCAACTTTTCCTCAACCCACGATGCCCCCCGCGACTTGCCGCGCTTTCCGTATCAGCCAGGTCGCCGGCCGGCTACAATGGTCGGAGTCGGGGACGGGAGCGTCGGTCTTGAGGGGGAGAGTCCACGATGCGAAGGGCCAGGGTTTCGTCGGGCGTCGGCCTGTTGGCGGCGCTGGGGGTCGTGGCGGCCGCCGCGGTCACGGTGCGGGCTGGCGACGATAATGACAAGGCCGCGCCGGGCCGGCGCGCCGACCAGGAGGCGCTGAAGGCGTATGCCCCGCTCGTGGGGTCGTGGCGCGGGGTCGGGCAGGTCGAGCGGGGACGGGCCCGAGGGTTCTGGAGAGAGTCGGCGGAGTGGGCCTGGAAGCTCACCAGCGACTCGGCCGGACTGGAGATAACGGTCAAGACGGGCAAGTATCTCAAGGCGGGCGTGCTTCGGCCGGGGAAAGCGCACGGGAAGTTCACCTTCGAGGCGACCCTCGCCGACGGCACGTCCCGCACCTTCACCGGGAAGGCGGTGGGGGACAGGAAGCGCCTGGTCCTGACCGCCGACGCCAAGGGGCCGGCCGGCGGAGTGCGCCGGGTTTCAATCGACCCGCTGCACGATACCCGCGTGCTCGTCCTTTTGGAGGCCCAAGTTCCCGAGCGCCAGACCTTCTCGCGGCTCGGCGAGGTCGGCTACACCCGCGAGGGGGTCGTCATCGCCGCGGGCGACGGGTACCCGCTCTGCATCGTTACCGAGGGCCGCGGCACGATGCAGGTTAGCTACAAGGGCAAGACCTACTGGGTCTGCTGCACCGGCTGCCGCGACCTGTTCAAAGAACACCCTGAGCGGATCCTCGCCGAGGCCGCCGCGCGGGAGAAGGCCGCGGCGAAAAAGTAACGCCCGGGTTTCGAACTGGTTGAGGTCAGTTCGTCGCGGTCAAGCGGTACACTTTCGCCAGAATCCGCTTCTTCAGGTCCTCGTCCTTCACGTCCTTTGCCAGAGCGTAGAAGCTGTACGGGTACTTGACCGTGTGGCTGCTGACGATCTCGCCGATGCGGTGCTTCGACTGAGCGGCCCAGTACTCGTGTGTGAGCGGGGTCGGCGCCCCAGGTGGGGCGGGCGCGACCTCGCCCCCGCCATCGTCATCACCCGCGCGTGCCTCCCGGTAAACAGCCGGGCATCGAGGTAGGCCAGGATCTCTTTCTGCGTGTCGGCGTCGAGCTTCTGTTCGCGGCAGAAGAACGCGGAGGAGATGACGGCGGCAGCGTTGTGGCCGCCGGCGAACGTGTTCCGCTTGTCGGCGACCCAGCTCATGCCGTCGAGCCCCTTGATGATCTCGCGCGGCCCGATCGGGGTGTCTTCCGCCGGCTTCTCGTCATCCGCGGCTGCACGCCTGTCGAACAGTGCCTCGGGGCAGAAGGGCAGGCCCGCAACGATGAGCCCGGCCTTCAGGAATTGCCGCCATCCCCGTCAAGGCTCTGAGGCTGATTGACGACAACCTCGGCGACGGTGACGGCCTGGTGAGCGTCTGCCTCACTCAAGACGGCCTATTCGTCCACGCCGAAGGTATCGTTGGCATCCACAGCCGACTCCTTGAGGGTCGGTTTCCGGACTACGAGTCAGTCTTTCTCAAGAACATCCAAGGCAGCGCCAAGCTTGACGCAGGCTCGCTCCTTGCGGCTGTGCGTCAGGGTGCTGTTGTTCTGGACGAAGCCGACTCAGGGAATTCAGCTTCACTTTGATGCCGGTTCCCTGCGGCTCGTCGGCCAAGGCGACGACGGCGCGACGTGCCGAGCCGAGTTTGCAATCGCGCACGAGGGGCAGCCGGTGAGCATCGACTCTGCGCCCCCGATACCTGATCGAGCCCTTGCGACTGCTTCGCGGTCAGACCCGCGTCATCGTCGAGTGGTTTGACGCAAATAGCCCGATCGTGCTTCGCGCTCCAGACGGCTTTGTCAACCTGATCATGCCGTTGACCAGCGCAGCTTGAGCGAACTCCCGCCGCCGCAGACGGGTACCCGTTCCTATCCATTTCCAATCCTTAAATGAAAGGACAACACCATGCTGACCAGACGAGACTGCGCGCGCTGAACCCAGGCCAGTGGGCTCGGGTGCGTGTTCCCGATTACGAGTGCTGGCGCGACGAGAAGAAGGCGCGTCGGCTACTGCAGCACACGCCCTGGCGATGAGGTCGACATCTGCGTGATGCCGATCTACTGCCCACGCTACGACAGTCGCGATCAATTCCACTGGAGTTATCGCGTAGCATACCGCGGCCCCAATTCCTCGTGGGCCAACTACAGCTCGCCCAGTGGGGCATGGATTGGCACCTGGGAATTCGGTCTGATCGACGCCAGCACGAACAGTCCCAACTGGGACAAGACCACGTGCGACGAGCACTATGCCGGCAAGGGCAAGTGGCTGTACGAGCCTGCGAGCGACGATCCAGAGCTCTGCCCAGGCGCCGACTGGTCCAGGTACGAGTGCTCGCTGTGCGGCAAGTTCGTGAAACCGTTCAGCAATGACCAGGGCGAGCTCATGTGTCCGTGGTGCGAGGCCACTGGCCTGATCATCGTCGACGACGAGCAGCTCGACCGACTCGAGCAAGTTCGCGAGCATGCCAGAGGGCTCGGCCTGACCGAGCAGCTCGAGCGTCAGCTCGGTTACCTGGCAGGCTACGACGGCAGCCAGTGCGTGCTGGGCTACGATTTCGCACCGCGTAGCTTCAGCTTCTGTCTCTACAAGCCCGGCCCCAAGGAGGGGCGGAAGTTCCGCATGAATGGCGGCCTGATTTTTCAAGGCCCAACCTGTCCGGCCGATGGTTCGTTCCCCTCGCTCACGGTCAGTCTCGCCAGCGGAACGGGCTGGTTCTGTCATACATGACGAGCCCGCACGTCACCAGCAAAGGCACCACGTTTCCCATCTCTCTTACGAGGACCACAACCGTGAAGACCATCAGCAATCTGTACGACGGCCTGCGCCCGTACGGGATCAACCCGCTCACGGGCGAGGCTTGCCCGTACGGCCAGCGCGTCCTCTGCGATCTGACGCCACGCGGCAAGAAGATCGTCTTCGATCTCCTCGGCATTCCGCCGACCATCCCGCTGGCCGAGAACTGGAACAGCGGGTCGTCATTCAGCATGATGATCCCCCGCTCGCTATTGGCCCACGACCTGCCCGTCTGGTGCCTTGTCGACAGCGGTTGCGACGACATCATCGTCTCTCGCGACGGCATTTGTGGTCGCGACCCGACCGACACCGACGAGGAGTGGGAAGCCTATTACGAGCTTCTCGTCCAGTGGCAGAAGGACCCGCTCCGCGTCCGTTCCATCTCCGGCCCGCGTCAAGGCACTCGCATGGTGCACGCGATGAGCGGGCGCAGTTCATGAGGGGCCAAGACGCCCAAGTACCAGATCGAGACCGCCGAGCGCTGGGGTATCCGCGTCTTCTATGCCAGCGTCAAGGCCCGCTCACAGGAGGAAGCCGTGCGCCAAGGTGCGCGAAGGAAAGGTCGAGGTTACCACGCACGCGGTTATTTGGGAGGACCACCAGGAGGTCGATGAAGTGCTCTCCGTTCGCCAGCTCGACGACCAGCCGTGAACCCTCTGGAATGAGGCATCGAGACGCCATCTCCAGCGCGTGTCGCGGCCCAGCACACGCACGGTGGTAGCGAGCAGGAAGTCGGCGCCGGCTTTGAGCATCTGGAGAGCGCCACCAGAGGCGTCTCCTTGGTTGTCTAATTCCTGCTTGAGGCTCACCGCGCGAACGGCTTGGTCGGCATCACGAGGTCCATCATCAGTGCCCGGAAGTCGGCCCTGTCGCGAATCGGGTCGAGGGCCGATTCGGTCTGGTAAGCGTCGAGGCTGCGGTAGCCCATCGCGACGGCCTGGCGCAACAAGCCCATCGCCTTCTCGGCCTGGTCCGCCCGCTCTGCGGTTGACACCCCCGAACCCGGTCGGCCGGCGAGTCCCGCCAAGCCAGCGTGGCAGCAGGCCCGGATAAATGTGTAATCTGCGCGTGGAGACTTGTACCCGTCGAAATGCGTCAACGCACGCTTCCAGGCGGTAGAAGCTGCGGCCAGCTTTTCCATGTCGCAGTGCACCTGCCCTAGTCGCAGATACGTTTCGCCGAGGCCCTCGCGGTAGCCCGGAACGTCGGGATGCGCCTCGACCAGAGGCTCACGCACCTCCAGGGATCGCTGACAGGACACGAGCGCCTCGTCAAGCCTGCGCGCCCGGCGGAGCGCGTCCGCCATGTTGGTCTGGCAGTTCGCCAGATAGTCCCTGTCGGCGAGGGTTGCCGAACTGGCCTGGGAGAGCGCCTGCCAGATCGCCTGTTCCCGAATGAAATAACCGATCGCCTCGCTCGTTTTTCCGGCCTGCGCGAGCCGGCAGCCGATGTTGTCCAGGCTCAACGCCAAGGGCATTTGAAGAGTGCGCATGGTGGGGTTGTCATCAGCCAACTTCTGATTGATCGCCACCGCCTTGTCGTACTCGGCCTCCGCCTCCGATGACTTGCCCGCATTTGATCGTAAGAGGCCGATGCTGTAGTGCGCGAATGCGAGGCTCGTGCGGAAAGCAACGACAGCGGGGTTGTCATCGGCCAGCCTCTGATACAGTGCCAGCGATTTGCGGTACTCGGCCTCCGCTTCCGATGGATTGCCCGTATTCGAGAGCAGCAGGCCGAGGCCGTAGTGGTTCATTGCTAGCCGGCTGCGGAAATCGGTCATGGCGGGGTTGTCGTCGGCCAGCTTCTGGTGGATCGCTAGCGCCTTGCGGTACTCGGCCTCCGCTGCCGATGACTGGCCCGAATTCGACAGTAGCAGGCCGAGGTGGTCGTGGTGGTTCGCCAGGCGGTTGCGGAAATCGCTGACGGCGGGGTTGTCGTCGGCCAGCTTCTGGTGGATCGCCAGCGCCTTGCGTATCTCGGTCTCCGCTGCCGATGACCGGCCTGTAGCCCACAAAATCGCGCCGACGTTGTTGTGGCTGCGAGCCAGCTTGCTGCGGAAATCGGTGACGGTGGGGTTGTCGTCCGCCAGCTTCTGATAAAGTGTCAGCGCCTTGCGGTACTCGGCCTCGGCTTCCGTTGTCTTGCCCATCGGCATCAGGAGACGAGCGAGGTTGTTGATAGTCTCCGCCAGATCTCGCTGGGATTCGGCAGTCGCTCCGGGGGCGGCGGCCAGCGCCTCCTGCTCAGCACGCGCCAGGCGGAGGACCGACAGGGCTTCGTCCTCGCGGCCCATGGTGTGGAGCAGCCAGCCGACACGCGACCGGCAGCTCGCCAAGACAGCCCGCACCGTCGCAGCCTCCGCGATCGTCGGAGCCAATTCGGTCAGCAGCGTCTCCGCCTTACGGTACGTCGCCTCCGCCTCCTTGGTCTGGCCGGTGTTCTCCAGCAGATCGGCAACGGCTGCGAGGCTGCGCGCCACGTCGGCCTTAATGTTGGGATCGGCCGGCGATTCGGCCAGCAGTGCCTCACGCGCGGCGAGGACCTGCCTGTGGGCGGCCAGCGCATCCTGTGACTTGCCGACCTTGCCCGTCAGCTCGGCTACCTCGTAGTTTGTCTGCCAGAGCGCCCGTCGCGAACCCAGGTCTGACTCATTGCCCAGCAAGGCACCCAACTTGCCGTAAAATTCGCTGGCCGAATTGAGCAACCGGTCGCGGACCTCCTTAAACTCCTCCTGCTTGAGCAGAAAGTCTTCGATGACGCCGGTGTGAAAGGTCTTGATCGCGTCGACAGCCAGGTCGTACCGCGTCTGGACGGCGGCCTGCGAGTGGGTCAGGTCGGCATTGGTCTTGGCCAGCACCGTTTTGGCGGTCCTCTCGCGCTTGAGCGACGCGGCCAATTCCGCCTTGGCCCGAGTCTGTACGGCCAGCACGGCCGATAGCCCGACCACACCGGCCACGAGGGCCACGGCCGCGGCCGTTACAGCGGTACGATTCCTCCTCGCCCAGCGTCGCGCCCGGCGCGAGAATGGCTCGCGCCATGCCGTCACCGGCTCGTCGGCCATCCATCGTTCCAGGTCGTCGGCCAGGGCCTTGGACGTGGGGTAGCGGTCCAAAGGCTCTTTGGCCATGGCCTTCAGGCAGACGGCCTCCAGGGCCTTGTCGAGGGCGGAATGATGGTGGGACGGCCGCTGGAATCGCCCCTCCTGCACGGCCCGCAGGACGACGCCGATGTCGTCGCCCTCGAACGGCGGCGTGCCGGTCAGCAGGCAGTAGAGTGTCGCGCCCAGGCTGTAAACGTCGGACCGCGGTCCCAGCCGATTCAGCTCACCCCGCGCCTGCTCCGGGCTCATGTAGGCCGGCGTGCCCAGCGCGCTGCCCGGCAAGGTCTCCGACGAACCGCTCGACGACGGCGCAAGCGTCTGCTCTCCCGCCGACGAATCGGCCCGGCCCACCGCCTTGGCGAGCCCCCAGTCCACCACCAGCGTCTCGCCGTGCTTGCCCATGATGATGTTCGCCGGCTTCAGGTCGCGGTGAATTACCCCGCGGGAGTGCGCGTAGTCGATGGCGTTGCAGACATCGGTGAAACGCCGCAACAGTTTGCGAAGCTCCAAGGACCGGCGACCGGGTTCGTTGTTCAGCGCCACGTCCTTGTGGAACTGGTCAATGGCCTCCCTGAGCGAGTCGCCCTTGATGAAGCGCATTGCGTAGTAAGGATGGCCGTCGGCATCCATGCCCAGGCCGTAGACGGGGACGACGCCGGGGTGCTCCAGCCCGCCGGTGATCTCGGCCTCGGCGACGAATCGCTGGCGGCTGTCCGGGTCGTCGGCGTGATGGTCGAGGATCTGTTTCAGCGCCACCTCGCGGTGCAACTCGTTATCCATCGCCACGAAGACGGCGCCCAGGCCGCCCCGCGCGTGCGGCCGCAGGATGCGGAACCGCTGGCCGCCCGTGGTGGCCGAGCCCACGGCGATGCTGGCCGTGCGGTCGGGGTCGTCGTCTTCGGCGTGGGTGGACGGGCCGTTCTTGCTCCGGGCGACCCGTGCGAGCGTGGCCTCGATCTCGGGCTCGCCGAGCGCGGCTAGCCTGGCGCGAGCGGACCGGTTCGTCGGTACCGCGGCAAGACTCTTCTCGACGTCGCCACCAAGCGCCTGAACGTGCACGCCGGCGATGGCCTCGACGGCGGCGCGCCGCGGGGCATCGAGGTGGCCGAGTTCGACGAGATGGTCGGCCAGTGATCGGGCCTTGTCGCGCGTCCACGCGGCAAATGCCGAGAACAGCGCTCCTTGATCGATCAGGCCGTTTTGGAGGGCCAGCAGGCCGAAGAGCAGGTCACGCGACGGGTCAGTCGATTGGGGCATTGCGGTGGCTCGCGATCGATTCAGGACGACACAGTAACCACGACATATCGGCCAGGTCGGGACGACATGATCCTATCTCCCCCTCAACGTCCATGTCGACTTGGACCCGGCCAACGTCGCGGCCCAGAACACGCACGCCAAGCCCGACGACGCACAAGCTTCCTGACGCACCCGCCTCTTCCTACTTCCCGTTTCCCTTGATCACGGAGATCCAACGATTTCCGAACAGACAGACCGCGCAGAGAAAACACAAGCCGCCGAAGCTCGAAAACAAAGGCAGCCTGATCACGTACGAAGACAACGGCCAGAACAGGTGCGTCGGCGCACCCTGGTACGCCGAGGGCCACGGTTGCTACGACCCCACGCACGGCCGCGTTGACGTCGCCAAGGAAGAGGCCGAGATCCATAACCGCGAGCTCGACAACGCCATGCTCGCCGGCCTCGATGAACAGTGCCATGTCGGCAAGGGGGCGATGTTCTACCCCCATCCCAAGGCGGGCGAATCCAGCAACATCAAGGTCACCACGTTCAACGGAACATTGGTAGCGATAGCCCATCGCTACGGGAAAGTCATGCTGGCCTTTACGCGCCACAGACGCGGCTTTTCTGGCCGCATTCGCAACGACGCGGACTGCGTGTGGTTCAAGCGGATCTCCTGATTCTCGTTGAGACGACCCGCGCTTCCGCTCAGTCATCCCAGTCGGCTGAGCAGTGGCCTGGGCCCACGACGCAGGGCAAGCGCCTCGCCCTGGTCTGGCCACCAGGCCGCTCATGGTCAGCGCAGGAGACGGTGCGACCACTACGGCACCGACACCAACTCAGTGCAACTGCGGGCTCAGCTTCGCGGCGACCTTTCCCGAATTAATCGCCTCTCGCGCTTGAGCGGTTTACGCACGGGATAAGGGGGCAAGCCAGACACCCATCAACTGTCAGCAGACCATTCACGCATGGAATAATGTCGCGGAACACTGGGTGTCTTACAATCCATTGTTTGGCCGGGGCGCGAACACTGGGTGTCTGCCTTCCTCTGGCGCTCTACGTCCCGCTTGAACTTGGTGGTCGCGATCGCGTCGAGCGGCGGCGGGGGAGGGGGCGGTTCGGACGCTTTGCGCTTGGCCACATCAGATACCCAGGTCCTTGAACATCTCTTCCAGGCTGTCGTAATGCACCAGGTTCTTGCCCTCGCGGGCCTCCCGGAGAACCTTGGCAGTCTCGGCGTTGGGGACGTGACCTCCTGCAGTGCGAGCGCTCTTGGTGGCCTTGTCGTTCGATGCAACATCCTTGGAGAGCGCGACCTTGTCTCTGCGGTTGGAAACCTTTCCCTCCTGGTTGGCCTCGGTGCTGGGGGCGCCGGCCTCAGGAGCGACGTTCTTCTCCTTGGTGCTGGACCTCTTGCCCCCTTTGGAAGAGCGCACAGACCGCGACCCGCGCCTCTCGACTTCCTTCGCTCCCATGTCGTGTTTCTGCTGCGCGCGTGTCGGCTTGTCCACACAAAAAATCTTATCGGCTTTGCCGGTTGATGCAAACGAAGCTTCGAAGCGTCCATTGAGAATCGAGCTGTTCGATTACCTTTGCTGCGTCAGCCGCTGGCCAATGCGCAACCGCTGCGAGCTCTGTTCGCGCAGACTTTGCCAGCGGCTTCCGCGGCCGAAAGTGCCGCTCGCGGACGCGAAATCAGAGACCCACTGGTTGCCGGTTGTTTCCGGATGCACGCGCGGACCGGCGGACACCCATGCGCGGACCGCCAGCGACCGCTCAAATCCGGGTGTCCGGCAAAGCCCGTTAGCGTACGTTTCTGCTCCGCTGATTGGCAGACCCCCATTCCGGCGCACCAATTGCGCGTATGATCATGGTAGACGCTCGGCGGAGCGGTCCGCTGAGAGTTAGCCGGTATAGTCAGAAAAAGGGGTTCGAGGGATGGACAATCTCATCAAGCGCTACAAGGGCAAGACCACCAGTGAAGGACATAAGCTGGACGTCAAGGAGAAATCGGGCGTCATCACGATCGGCTTCAAGCACTCTGGAGAGTACCAGGATGAATACGACCCCTATATCGAAGTCGCTCGCATCGAGAAAGTAGGCGAAGCCTACAGTGTTGGCTGGTTCTCTGACGACGGTGACGAGCCCTCCGACAGCAACGAATACACCCGCGAGGAAGACTTGTTTGCTGCCCTGGATAACGCAATCCAGCAGAGGTCAAAAGAGGTGGGACGCACGGGGAGCTGATAGGGGTCAGGGCGTCGCCCCCCGGGAGGTCACCGCCAACCATGTCAAGCTCTATGGCGAGCGAGACACCCATCAACTGTCGGCCGACCATTCACGCATGGCATAATGTCGCGGAACACTGGGTGTCTTACAATCCTACTTTCCGGGCCTCGGGCGGGTGTCTGAACCCCCTTCGCCGGTCATGCCAGGCGCTTCTCGACTTCCGGAAGCAATGTCGCGAAGTCGAGACGGTTCGGGCACGCGGCGCGGGCCGCGTCCAGGTCGGCGCCCGACCAGTCGCGTGCCTCGGCGGGCAGCGCCGCGTAGAGCCGCCGCGCCGCCGCGCGGTCGCCGTGATGCTCGTGGTAGGTCAAAAACCGCGTCAGCTCGCCCAGCGCGGCCTGCGTGCCCGCGGCACGGGCACACCGGCCATCGCAGTCGGCGCAGAAAGTCAGGCCCTGGGCGATCACCGCGTCGCGGAGCTGCTCGATGTCGGCGATCTTGAGCGGCTCGAAGCGGCGGGCCGCGTCGGCGTTCTCGCGCACCTGGTCGGTGTTCTGCATCGCCACGCAAGCCGCGCTGATCCGCTCGTCGCTCCAGATCGCGTGGAGAAACCCCTGGAACGGCGTCAACCGCCGCTCCTCAAGCGCGGGGACCCGCTTCTGTACGGCGTCGAGGATGCCCTTGAGGGTCTCGCCGCCGCGCAGTCGGCCTGCGATCTGCTTCATCGAGATCAGACCGATGCCACGCTCGTGGCAGGCGTCGAGCGCCTTGCTCAGCGCCGACTGCTTGTCGAGCCAGGGGGAATACTGCACCATGATCGCGTCGATGTATCCCACCTCAGCCGCCGTTTGGAGGATCACGGCCCGGTCCCTGTGGTGGGTCGACAGCCCAAACAGCTTGAGCTTGCCCGACTTCTTGGCCGCGTCGGCCGCCACCTTCAGTTCCTTGCTCTTGAGGAGCTTGAGCGACGCGTCGATGCCGTCGTCACCGAAGCTGTGGACGAAGAAGAGATCGATATAATCTGTGCCCATCGCCGCGCAGCGCTCGTCGATCATGCGCCGCAACTGGCTCGCGATGCCCGCGGCCTCGTGCTCCTTCGTGACGATGAAGACCTCCTTGCGGACGGCGGGCTCCTGCTGGAACCAGTCCTTGAAGTCGGGTTCGGACTGATAGGCAGCCGAGGTGTCGAAGGTCCGAATCCCTTGAGCGTACGCGTAGCGGAGCAAGCGGCCGACGCCGCGTCCCCGCCCGGTGCCGATGTCCAGCAGGGTGATCTCGGTGCCGGTCTTGCCGAGGGGCCGCTTGGGAAGGGTGGCCGGCAAAGCGGGGGCGGCTTCCTGGGCGCTGCGCAGGGGGTAAGGCTGGCGGCCGAGGCCGCCACCAACGCCCCGGCCTGGAGGAATGTACGGCGGTCAGTTGGGGGCATGTCGTCGTGTGCCATTGTTATTGCCTACTCCGCTCGTGGGACGGCCCGATCACCTCGGGACTACGAGACCCGACGGCCCATCGACCCTACCGCGCAGGGAACCTGGAATCAATCGCGCGTGGCGAGCGCGGCAAACGCGTTTTGATTGACAGACCGACTTTGGTCCATCATTATCAACGCGTTTTAGAGAGAGAATCACAAGTTATTCCGCACAAGAGGCGCCACTCCCCAACCGCCGCACATCGGCGGTGCTTATGAAGCGAGTTACTGGCATCGGCGGCGAAGGGCTGGCTGTATGTCACGGGCCCGGCTCAGAACGTCGATCGCGCGGGGAGCAACCGCCGTGGGCGCGCCGACGCGGAAACCGGAAGGAGGCACACGATGAACATCCTGTTGTGGGTCCTACAGGTCCTCGCCGCGCTCCTGTACGGAGCGTCGGGCGTCATGAAGGTCTTCATGTTCGACAAGGTAAGCGAGGGGGTCCCATCCTTTGGTGCGTTGCCGCGGGAAGCCTGGAAGGCACTCGGCATCCTCGAGCTCGTCTGCACAGTCGGGCTGATCGTCCCCGCCGCCTTCCGCTGGCAGCCGGCGCTCACGGTGGTGGCCGCCACGGTCCTGGCGATCGAGAGCCTCGTGTTCATCGGGGTGCACGTCAAATACCGCGAGATCACGCCCATCATCTTGAGCGGCGTGTTGGGCCTCCTCATGGCGTTCATCGCGTACGGCCGGATGGTCCTGAAACCGATCTTCTGACCGGCCGACCCCGTCCGGCGGCGTCCGAATGTCCGGGCGCATGACGGAGGTCGCTGCAGCTGCAGCAATGAACGAAGAAGCGGCCGACGCAATGTCGCGGAACACTGGGTGTCTTACAATCCCCGGGGAGGTTCGGGATGAGCGAACGATTCAAGAGCCTGAGCGGAGGTGAGACATGCTTGAAGCCCTCGACAAATCCACCGTTGTTCAGCGACTCGCCTACCTTGACCGAAGAGATCCTCGGCGGAAGATCTTCGGTGCCAACGGACATGACTACAAGTTACGCCCGACCGTCCCGATCTCCGTGATAGAGTCGTTCGAGAAGCAGCATGGCATCTCGCTGCCCGCAAACTACCGGTCGTTCATCACCGAGATCGGCGACGGCGGCGCTGGTCCGTTCTACGGTCTCTTGCCGTTCGGGAAAGACGACGACGATCACGACTGGGAAAGCGGTGGCCTTGTCGGTGACGTGTCGAAACCGTTCACGCACACGGGAACCTGGAACCTCCCGGAATCGTTCTGGAACGGCGAGCCCGACCCAGCCCCCGACACGCTTCGGGAAGAGGAAGACCGGCTCTGGGAAGCCTGGGACAGGGAGTTGGAGGCTCTCCCACCTCCTCGTCTTCGGCACCCTGCCGATGGCGAACGTCCTGGCCATTGGGCTCACCGCCCTCGCCAGGATGAGAGGGGGGCACGAGGGTACGAAGATTGTCGGGCAAGCGGTGTACTCCGGCAACGGCAGCGATGGATTGAGGGTGGCGGACAGTGGTGGAAACCAAGCGAACAGCCGAGGGGATGGAACTTTGAAAACCAAGTCGAGCAGATACCATCCGATATACCTCAAGGCATTGACCGAGACGTGAATGGCTTCTAACTCGGCACACGGTCTCAGCCTGCGGGCGATCATTAGGTGCTGACGCTGTGGTCAATTTCACCCCAACTCAGTCGGCGTAGAGGCAGGCTCGAAGTCTCAGGGGGGGAGGAAAGAGCCATGAATTTGATTGGTGAAATCGCCGTTCAACCGCAAACGCCTGGTTTCACGAGGAAAGAGTGGACGCAAGTAATCAGAGAGCATCCGAATCTGGTTACTCCACCACCCCGAGAGGCCATCAACCCATTCACCAAAGAACGGATAAACATCCCGGCTCGATTGGACGTTGCCGATGTTGTCATCGATAACCAGAAGGTCGGTTGGATGAGTTGGGCTGAAGACGACTCGATCCTTATCAATGTCTTCGGAGAGTCGGAGGCTGTGATTCCGGTAGCCCAGAGCATCGCCGAATCTCTGGGTGCAATCTTCCGTGCTGCGACGGGCGACTAGCTGCCAACCGGTCCCACCAGACCCATGAGGTGCTCCCGATTCGGTGCGAACTCGGCAGTCTGTTCTCTACTTCCGCCCGTTTGTGCTTGGCCGCGGCAATCCGCTCAAACCTGGGTGTCCGGCAGGCCGCGCGTGGGTGTCTGGCAAGCCCGAGCTCGAGCTGCAGCGGCCTTGAGCGCGGTATGGCTAGACTGCGGGTCGTTCTGGTGTTCAGCACGCAGTTCCAGATTCCGATCGCCGATGCCCGGCCGCTCTGCTTCCCCGTCGCAGCAACCCAGCATCTCGAACCGCCGCTTCCAGCCCCAATACGTGAAGCGATGGCCCGATTCATCACCCTTCGCAAATGTGTGCGCTTGCACACCGCATTTCGCCCGTGAAATGGTTCGCTACTATTTTTATTCAAAAAAAAGTATCCCGAGAGCGGCCAATCACTTCCAGCATCAAGTTGCACAGTTTTCGGCTGCGACGCGTTAGAGAAAATCGAAAAAGGCCGCATATTGTAAGATGTATATGTAGAAGACGTGCGCACGACGCTTGCCGCGACCTGCCGACGAACGGCCGAGCCCTTGAACAGCCACATCAGCAATCGAGCAGTTCCACTCGAGCAGGATTTCACAGACCCATCGCTTGGCGGCGTTTGCCGGCGGCCACTCATCAATGGTATAGACGGCCCTGCAAACCACGCGCTCCGGTGGCTTCCAACGTGCAAAAGAAGGGTATCCGTCATTCGCTATGGCTCAAAGCTCGCGGCTGTTGACCCGTTTGGCTCGGGCGATGGCCACGACGATCGTTCCGTGCGCGACTACGCGATCGATGCAGACAGCGTGCGGCAGCACGGCGACCACATGATCACGATCGCCGAAATCGACGAAAATCCGACGAACGAAGCCAATTTCGATGAAACCATTAGGATCATGTAAGCATCAGAATCGATTTGACTTGCGCAGATTTCGGCGCTCTTTCTGAACTTGACAATTGCCGCTTCGCGGCAATAGAGCAGTAGAGCGGAGAAAGGAGTGAGGAGACCAGACAAGCCGTCGCCCGCTCTGCTGCGGTCTACTTTCTACTCACCACTTTCTCGGAGGAACTGCCATCGCCGCTTCGCGGCAATAGAGCGGTAGAGCGGAGAAAGTAGTGATGCGGACATGGCTGAAGCGGGCCCAAAAATTAATAATGAGCTCCAACTGGCTCTAACTTGGGCCGGCTAAAGCGCACGTACCAACGAATCCCTACAACCGGCATGTCGGCCACAAGCCGTTGCCGGCGGCCGATTGAGCTGCGAAACTCTCAGAAATGCTTCAACCTTGCCAAGGATCAATGACCCGTTCGGCAAGCTCAGGGCGGGCTAAGGACCAAGGCTCGCGGATCGCGTCAGTAGCTGATAGGGGCGTCGCCGGCCGGCGGGGCCGCTCCACGGCCGAAAACGCGACACTCCCTCGTTCCGCCCGGCGGCCATCGCCTCGTGAGGTCACACCATGCGTCGACGAGCCCTCGCCGCAACGACGGCCCTGATCTGCTTCGCGAGCTTCCTCGGCGGCACAGCGTCGCCGCGATCGGGAGCCCCGGATGACGGCGACGCCAAGGGAAGGCCCGCCGAAGACGGCCTGTTCGGTCTGACGAAGGTCGTGCCCCTCCATATTGAGATATCGGCGGATGAATACGAGGCCATGCAGCCCCCGGCGCCCGCCGGCGCCCGGGAGGCCCGCCGCCGGCCCCTCTGCCGAAGAGACCGGGTGAGCGGGAGAGCGAGCGGAACCTTTTCGGCGTCGAGTTCCCCTGGGCGATCGGGGCGATTACGGTGCAGGACAAGAGGTTCCAAGGCGTCGGCCTGCGCTACGCGGGCAACGCCTCGTACCTGGCCTCTGCCGCGGGACTGAAGCGTTCCTTCCTGGTCGATCTGGACCGCGCCGATCACGCAGAATTCCAAGGCCTGCGCGCCTGCAGCTTCAGGGCGGAGCGCTCGACCCCACGAAAGCGCGCGAGGCACTCGCCTTCGCCCTCTTCCGCGAGGCCGGCGTGCCAGCGCCGCGCACGGCGCTGGCCGAAGTGACGCTGACCGTTCCGGGCGAGCACGAGAAGGCGTACCTCGGACTCTATACTCTCGTCGAGCGCGTGGACCTCGCGTTCCTGAAGGATCGTTTCCACACCGACAAGGGCCTGCTCGTGAGGCCGCAGGGACTTCGCGGACTCGACTTCTTGGGCGACGACTGGGCAAGATACCGCGGCCCTTACCGCCCCCTCGCCGAGCCGACGCCGGAGGAGGCGAAGCGATTGATCGCGTTCGTCCGCCTCGTTCAGCAGGGCAGCGACGAGCAGTTCCGCAAGGAGATCGCCTCGTATCTCGACGTCGACAAGTTCCTGCGGTTCATGGCGGTCCAGTCGCTCATCGCCAACGCCGACGGCTTTTTCACGCTCGCGTACAACTACTCCCTCTTCCTTGACCCGAACACGAATCGGTTCGTCTTCATCCCCGGCGATCAGGAGCTCTCCTTCGCGAATTTCTTGATGATGGGCTCGGCCGATCAGCTCATGGACATGAGCCTCGCCCACCCGTATGGGGGCCAGAACCGCCTGGCCGACCGATTGCTCGCCATGCCGGACGTCCGAGACGCCCATCAGAAGATCGTCAGGCAACTGGCGTCAACCGTCTTCCGCAAGGATCGCCTGCTGGCCGACGTGGGGGCGATCGAAGGCGCAACGCGGGCTATGTTGGAGCGTGAGGCCGCGGCGCGGGCCGAGCGTGCGGAGCCGCCCGTCGGCTTTGGCCCACCCGGCGCCCCGACGGCCCCCGACCTGCGATCGTTCGCCGACAAGCGCTCCGCTTCGATCGCCGATCAGATCGCCGGCAAGAAGGATGGCTACCGCCCGCGGTTCAATTTCGGACCCACCGGTGGGGGTGCACCGCCCAGGCCGGTCGATGATAAGACGATCGGCAACGTCGTCAAAGCGCCTCCGGGGTTCAAGGTCAGCCTGTTCGCGGCGCCGCCGAGGGTGAATTATCCGGTAGCTCTGTCCGTCGCGCCGGACGGCGCGGTGTACGTGGCTGTGGACGAGCAGGGTTCGCTCGGACGGTCGCCCGGCGGAGGCCGGGTCGTCCGCTGCATCGACGACGACGGCGACGGCAAGGCCGACCGCGTGAACCTGTTCGCCAAGATGGAGCACCCGCGCGGCGTGATCGCCCAGGACGGAAGGGTCTGGGTCCTGCATCCGCCGATGCTGAGCGTCTTCCGCGACGACGACGGCGACGGCACGTCCGATCGGCAGGACGTGCTGGTCTCTGGGCTGACGACCAGCCTGATCGACGAGCGGGGCGGCGACCACACGACCAACGGCATCCGCATGGGGCTCGACGGCTGGATCTACATCGCCGTCGGCGACTACGGGTTCCACGGCGCCAAGGGAAAAGACGGCACCACGCTCTCGCAGAGGGGAGGCGGCATCCTCCGCGTGCGGCCCGACGGCACCGAGCTGGAGGTCTTCGCCATCGGCCTGCGCAACCCGTTCGCCATCGCGATCGACCCATTCATGAATATGTTCACGCGCGACAACACCAACGACGGCGCCGGCTGGGACGTGCGCGTGAGCCACCTGATCCAGACTGCCGATTACGGTTATCCGCTGAGGTTCGCCAACTTTGCCGACGAGATCATGCCGCCGCTGGGGGCCTTTGGCCAGGGAGGCGGGACCGGCGCGCTGTCGCTTGACGACGAGCGCTGGCCCGAGGCCTATCGCGGCGCCCTCTTGACGGGCGACTGGGGCCGCAGCGAGGTCTACCGGCACGACCTCAAGCCCGCCGGCGCTCGTTCCGCGCCGATTCGCGCGTCCTCCTCACCATCCCCCGGCCGACCGGCATGGACGTCGGCGCGGATGGCCGCCTCTACGTGGCAAGCTGGCGCGGCGGCGAGGCGAGCGTCTACGTCGGCCCGCAGGTCGGCTTCCTCGCGTGCGTGGCGCCCCCCGGCTGGAGCGCGGCCTCGCCCGTCGATCCCAAGCCGCTCGCGCTGGCCGAGCTGGTCGACGGGTTGTGCGGCCCCAATGCGGCCTCGCGCTTCCACTGCCAGCGCGAGATCCTGCGCCGCGGTCCATCGCCGGAGAGGACCCGAGCCCTCACCGATCTCGCGTCCGATGCGTCCAGGCCCCTGCACGGGCGCGTCGCGGCCCTCTTCGCGCTCAAGCAGCTCGACGGCACCGGTTCGCACGGCGTCTTGCGCAAGCTTGCAGAAGACGAGGCCGTGCGCGAGTTCGCGCTCGGGCGCTGGCCGACCGCAAGAAGGAGCTGCACGGCGTCGAAGCCGCGCCGTTCCGCGCGGCGCTGGCCGATCCCTCGCCGCGCGTCCGGGCGCAGGCGATGATCGCGCTCGGGCGGTTGGGAGACGTCGCGGCAGCCCCCGACATCGTCCCCCTGACCTCGCGCCCCGAGGGCTCGCCGATGCCGACCAAGCGGCCGGTAAACGCCCAGCCCGACCCAGACCGGGCCGTGCCCCACCTGGCCGTGCGGGCTTTGGTCTCGCTCCGCGCAGTCGACGCCTGTTTGGACGCGATCGACGGACCGCATCGTGAGGGAGCTCTCCGCGCCCTGCGGTCGATGCACGACCCGAAGGCTGTCGAGGGGCTCGTCAAGAAGCTGTCCACGGCACGGTCCCTGCAGGCGCGCCGCGACATCCTGGCCACGCTGGTGCGACTCTATCACCGTGAGGCCGATTATGATGGGAGCTGGTGGGGCATCCGCCCCGACACGAACGGCCCGTACTTCGACCCGCGCGAGTGGGAGAGCAGCGGGCGGATCGCCTCGGTGCTCAAAGCGGCCTTCCTCGACGGCGACGCCGAGACCGCCAGGTTTCTCCGCAGTGAATTCACCCGGCGGCGCGTCCGTTTGAAGGGCCTGCCCGCCGACGCATCGACCGACCGCACGAAGGCCGAGGAGGAGGTCCGCGTCGTCCTCGCGAAGGCCGACCCGAACAACCCCAACCAGATCGGCAACATGAGCTATGAAGCCGCGACGAGCCGGGTGCTCGAGGCGAAAGGTGACGCAGGACGAGGCAAAGTCTTATTCACCGCGCAATCGTGCCGCGCCTGCCACACCGACGCCGACGGACAGACGCCCAAGGGACCGCACCTCGTCGAGATCGGCAAGCGCTACAGCCCCGCCGAGCTCGTGGAGTCGATCTTGAAGCCCAGCGCGAAGATTGCACAGGGGTACGAGGCCTACAGCTTTGCGACGGCCGACGGCCGGGTGTTCACGGGCTTCGTCGTGAGCGAGGGGGCTTCGACCGTCTCGCTTCGCGAGTCCACCGGTGCCTTACGCGAGCTCAAGCGGTCGGACATCGAAGAGCGGCGCAGGCAGGAGACGTCGGCCATGCCGGAAGGAATCGTGGCGAACCTGACGCCCGAAGGATTGAGCGACCTCGTCGCTTACCTTCGCTCCTTGGGTCCCTGAATCTTGCCCTCAAGGGGGTTGTCCACAAGGCGATCCTGGAGTAACGCCCTCCTACGCGCGGCAGGGCCGAGCGTTTTGCTCGCGAATCGCGAATGTTCCAGTGTTATTCAGGTTCCTCCTCTCAGTCACGGAGCCCCTCCCATGCCCAGAGCCATCCTCGCGAGTCTTCTGCTCATGCTCGCCTTGCCCGCCTCGGCCCAGGAGCCGAAGGCGGCCGACCCGGCCCCCCTCCAGTTGAACGCCCAGCAGGACCACAAGCTCATGATGGAGGCGCTCGGGATCAAGTCGCTTCGCCCTGGCGCCAACGGCATGAACCGCAATGCGCCGAACGCCGCCAATTACGACGAGTCGAAGGTCAAGACCTTCACGCTCCCCGACCCACTCGTCTCCAAGGACGGGGCGAAGGTCACGACCCCCGAGCAGTGGTGGAACGAGCGCCGCCCCGAGATCGTCGAGGACTTCGACCGCGAGGTCTACGGCCGCGTCCCCAAGGACATGCCCAAGGTAACGTGGGAGGCGACTAGCACGGACGAGGAGAAGGTGGGCGACATTCCGGTGATGACCAAGCACCTCGTGGGTCACGTCGACAATTCGAGGTGCCAAGAGATCAAGGTTGACATCCAGCTCACGCTGACGACGCCGGCCGAGGCCACGGGCCCGGTGCCGGTGATGATCGAGTTCGGGTTCGGCGGGTTCGGCCGCCGGCCGGACGGTACGCAGGCGAAAGGGGCCACGCCCAAGGCGTTTGTCCCCCCGGGCTTCGGCGGCGAAGGCCCGTCCTGGCAGCAGCAGGTCATCGCCAAGGGGTGGGGCTATGCCATCATCGTCCCCAACAGCATCCAGGCCGACAACGGCGCGGGGTTAACCAAGGGAATCATCGGCCTGTGCAACAAGGGCCAGCCGCGCAAGCCCGACGACTGGGGCGCGTTGCGCGCCTGGGCCTGGGGCGCGAGCCGCGCCCTCGACTACTTCGAGACCGACAAGGCTGTCGATGCCAAGCAGGTCGGCATCGAGGGGCTGTCGCGTTACGGCAAGGCGGCACTCGTCACAATGGCCTACGACCAGCGCTTTGCCATCGGCTTCATCGGCTCCTCGGGCGAGGGCGGAGCGAAGCTGCATCGCCGCAACTTCGGCGAGCTGGTCGAGAACCTCACCGGCTCCGGCGAATATCACTGGATGGCCGGGAACTTTCTCAAGTACGGCGGCCCGTTGACGCCGGACGACTTGCCGGTCGATGCCCACGAGCTGATCGCCCTGTGCGCGCCGAGGCCCACGTTCATCAGCTACGGCGCCTCGACGGGCCAGGGGGCCGAAGGGCAGTGGGTCGATCAGCGGGGCAGCTTCATGGCGGCCGTGGCGGCCGGTCCGGTCTTCCGGCTGCTGGGCAAGAAAGACCTCGGCACGTCGGAATTCCCCGAGGTCGAGACGCCGATCACTGACGGCGAGCTCGCCTTCCGGCAGCACAACGGGGGCCACACGACCGGCCCGAACTGGCCGACGTTCCTCGCCTTTGCCGACCGCTACATCAAGCCCAAGGATGCTAGGGCGACGAGCGGGACCGGCGATAAGTGATCGCTGGGATCCACCGATTCTCATTGTCGCCTTTCGCTCTGCGAAAGGATGTTTATAGATAAAAATCAGTACAACGTTCTTTCGCAGAGCGAAAGACGACAATGGTCGAACGCTCGACGCGGCTCAACTCGCGTCAGGGGCTCTTGCCTTGTCCTGACCCTGCGGAGCCACCTTTCGCGCGTCAGCGGGGAGCGTTGCCTGATCGGGTGAGATCAGGGGCAGGTCGTCGGGCAACCGCTTCAAGAAGAAGTCCCGGTACTGGATCGTCATCGGCGGGCCCACATGCACCTGCACGGCCAGCACACCCTCGAGCTTGCGGCCTTTGGGGTCGAGGTCGATGACGTCGACTGTCGGATGCGCATCAATCCAGTGCCGATGATGGTTCCCCTCGACGAGAACCCGATAGTCATGCCACTGATCAGGCTTGAATTCCCGAAGCGGATACTGGCCCACAACCCAGGGCTGCCCCTGGGTGTCGATGATCACCCGCTCGCCGGTGTGCGCGAGAATGCGCCGACCGCGCTCTTCGTAGAGCATGCCGTTGTAGTCGGCTCGCGTGGGCACCACATCGCACTGGTAGCCGGTGACGACCGACTCGCCCAGGTCGGGGCGCTCGGTTCCCCGGTACTGCAAGCCGCTATTTCCGGCGGGGGTGACCTTGACCTGCACGCGGAGCTCGAAATTCTTGACCGTGCCGCCTCGCCAGGTGATGAAGCGATTGTACTTGAGTGTGCCGTCCGCCCTGCCGGTCAAGCAGCCATCCTCCACCTTCCAGTATTTGGGGCTGCCCTCCCAGCCCCTGAGGTCCTTGCCATTGAAGATCGCCGTGAATCCCTCGGGTGGCTTAGGTGCGGGGGAGTCATCGCCCCGGTTCGGGTTCGAGTACAGGGTGACCAGAGCAAACGAACTCAGGAATAAAACGAACCACCGGGTCTTCATCTTGTGCGCTCCGGGCGGCCGCCGATTTGCGTGATGGGGTTACTGAACGAAACCATTATTGCGGGCCAACCGAGTTTTCCATACCCCTGAGAGTTCGGCCCTCACCAGACTTGAGCAGTCACGCGCCAGCCTCACCACCGCGGTCGGTTCTTGCCTGTCGGGGCACTTGACGACTCGAGCCATGTCCCGGCGGCTGCGTCCTGAATATAATGTCGATCGGACTCCCTACTCTTGAACGCGAGGAACCGCTCCCCCCACGGCGATCGAAACGAACTGCGTTCGGATTTCTTTCCCAATTTCTTTCCCACGGCGCCTCGCTTTCTTTCCCCGCTCATGGCGGCTGATCCGGTCCTCGCAGCCAGCGAACGACCCCTCAGGCCGGGGTCGGGGCGACCGCCTCGGCGTGATCGACGACCGCCGGGGCAACGTCCGGCGCCGGCGCCTGGGGCAGGCGAACGACGAAGCGGCAGCCCCCGCCCGGCACGTTATCCGCGGTGATCGTGCCGCCGTGCGTCGCGGCGATGCGCCGGGCGACGGCCAGGCCCAGCCCGACCCCCGCGTGGCCGAGCCGGCGGGCCGACTCGGCGCGATAGAACGGCTCGAAGACGTGCGGGAGGTCCTCGGCCGGGATGCCGCAGCCGCGATCCTCCACCGCCAGCGCGACGGCGCCGGGCTCGCACCAGGCGCGGACGATGATCGGCGTGCCCGGTTCGCTGTACTTGCACGCGTTTTCCAGCAGGTTGTCCAGCAACTGGCCGAGCAGCGGCCGGTGCGCCCGGGTCCAGAGCGGGTCCCCGTCGCGCCCCTCGAAGCGCAGGTCGGCCGCCCGCTCGTGGCCGGACCAGGCGCGGAGGTGGTCGGCGGCCCAGGCGGCCAGGTCGAGGCGTTCCAGGTCGGGCAGCCCGGCCTCGGCTTCGGCCCGGGCGAGGAACAGCAGCGCCTCGACGACCCGCCAGAGCCGGACGGCGTCGTCGTGGAGCCGGTCCAGGACGCGCTCATGCTCCTCGACGGTGCGCGGGCGGCGGCGGGCGACCTCGATCGCGGCGATCAGGGCGGCCAGCGGAGTGCGGAGCTGGTGCGACGCCTGGCCGGTGAACTGCCTCTGCCGCTCTAACGCCACGTGCAGGCGGTCGAGGAGCCCGTTGAAACTGCGGGCGAAGTCCTCCAGCTCGTCGCGCGTCCCCGGGCTGGGCAGCCGGCAGTCGTCGAAGGGCATGGTGCGGGCCGACTCGGCCATGAGGGTCAGCGGGGCGAGGGCGCGCCGGCCGAAATGACGGCCGATCGCCGCGGCCAGCGCCCAGAGGCCCAGCGAGAGCAGCGGCAGGATGGCCGCCAGCGATCGGATCTCGGCCTCCACCGGCTCGAGCGAGGCCCACGCGGCCAGCACACGAGGCTGGCGCTCGCGGCCCGGCCCGCCGCCCTTGCGCTCGTCCCGCCCCGGCGGCCTCCGGGCGATGTTCCCCGCCCCGGCCTCGGGCGGCCCGCCGCGGCGGCGTCCGCCGCCGATCGGCCGCGCCAGCACCCGCCATCGCAGGCCGTCGGGCCCCTCGATCGTCGTCGCGACGTCCACCGCGAGAGGGCCGAGGTCGCGGCCGTCGAGGATCATCGGCCGCCCTGCAGCCGGCGTGCCCTCGACCCTCCGCCCCGATCTCGTCGTAGATGGCCCAGGTCACGCGGCCGCTCTCGACCCTCGGGGCGATCCGGGAAGCGGTCCAGCGTCGCCTCCAGCTCCTGGTCCAGGGCGAGCCGCAGGCGCAGCCCGGCGACGTAGTACAGGCACGCGGAGAACCCGCCGAGGGCCAGCGCCAGCGCCACGAGGAAGGCGACCGAGACGCGCGTGACCAGGCTCATGGCTCCTCCTCGGCCGCCGGAGGGGGCGGATCGCCGAGCAGGTAGCCCCGGCCCCGGACCGTCTGGATCAGCCGCGGGCCCCGCGCCTCCAAGGCGCGGCGCAGCGCATTGATGTGAACGTCCAGCGTGTTGGAGACGAAGTCGTAGTCCTCGCCCCAGACGTGCCCGTAGATCCGCGTCCGCGACAGGATCTCGTCGGGATGGCGGAGGAAGAAGACAAGCAGGGCCAGCTCCTTGGCCGTCAGGTCCAGGGGATGGCCGGCCCGCTCGGCCTTCTGCGCCGCCAGGTCCACGCGCACGTCGCGATAGGAGAGCGTCATGACCTCGACCGGGCGCCCGCGACGGATCAGGGCGCGGGCGCGGGCCAGCAGCTCCTCGAAGGCGAATGGCTTGCACAGATAGTCGTCGGCGCCGGCGTCGAGGCCGCGCACCCGGTCGCTGACCGCGTCGCGCGCCGTGAGGAAGAGCACGGGCGTGGTCCCACTCTCGCGGCGATGGCCCTTCAGGACCGCCAGGCCATCCGGGCCGGGCAGCCACCAGTCGAGGATGACGAGGTCCCAGTCGCCGTCCCGCAGCGCCTCCCGGGCCGCATCGCCGTCGCCGGCGTGCGCGACGGTGAAGCCCTCGTCCGACAGCCCGTCGACGATCGATCGGGCGAGGCTCGCGTCGTCCTCGATCACCAGAACCCGCTTTTCCACGATCCCCCCGCGAGCTGCCGTCGCCAATCACCGCCGGCATGGACATGACACCGACATCCCCGAATTACAACACAGCCGGCCCAGCGGCGGGAGCCGAGTCCGTCACATGAAGCGGATTTCATTCTGCGGGCCCGACGGTCCGGCCCAGACCGCGTACGAGGCGTCAGATCCGGGTGCCGGCGTGGGCGCGATGATGAAGGGGATCTCAGGGTTCTCCAGAGCGGCCCGAGCGAGGAGCCCGAGACGCTAAGATATTACGGAGGGCTGGCCGTCCGCGAGTCTTGTCGCCGAGTTCTACAGGGCGATGGAACCTCGTCGCCAGTTTCACACCAACTCCAGTATCTCAGTCGGGAGGATCGTACGATGAAGCGTGCGGCAATTGCGATCGCCACGATGATCGGGGCCACCGTCCTGGCCCATTACGGCTTGGCGCAGCAGCCCGGCGCCGAGGGTCGGACGGAGCAGACCAAGAAAGGTCGAGGTCGAGGCGGCTTCGGTCCGGCCGAGGCCGGTAGTGACTTGTCAAAGCCCCCGCTGCCCAAGGACGACGGCGAGAAGAAGATCCTGGAGGCCCTCGACGAGGCCCGCCAAGGACGCCGCTACGCCAACGTCTCGACCGCCGACGGACGCCTGCTCCGCCAGCTCACCGAGGCGGTCAACGCCAAGCGGGTCGTCGAGCTGGGCACGTCGACCGGCGAGTCGGGGCTCTGGTTCGCGATGGCCCTGCGCAAGACCGGCGGCCATCTCTACACCCACGACATCGACCCCGGGCGGATCGCCGTCGCTCGCGAGAACTTCAAGAAGGGCTGGCGTCGAGGACCTCATCACGATCGTCGAGGGCGACGCCCACCAGACCGCGACGAAGAACACCGACCCGATCGACGTCTTGTTCATCGACGCCGAGAAGGAGGGGTACGATGCCTACCTGAAGGAGCTGCTCCCGTACGTCCGACCGGGCGGTCTGATCCTCGCCCACAACATGCGGCGGCCCGCCCCGAATCAGCGCTACGTCGAGGCGATCACCACCAGCCCCGACCTCGACACGTCGTTCGTGCTCATGGACGGCGCCGGGATCGGGATCACGCTCAAGAAGCGCTGAGGCTGCTGGGTATCGCCGTCGGCGTGCCCGTCTATTACGCTAGGGCATCCGCCGCCTGGCGCCACAGCACCGCCCACTGACCCGACCTCATTCCACCCAATAACAGGAGTCCATCCGATGCTGACGATCATCGCCCGCCCCAGCCGCCGCGGGTTCCTCGGCGCGCTCGCCCTCGGCGCCTCTGCGTTCACGGCCCGGGGCGCCTTCGCCGACGAGTTGGAGCGTACCCCTCGCATTCAGGAGGGCCCGTTCTACCCCACGAAGCTCCCGCTCGACACCGACAACGACCTGCTCATCATCAACGACGCCATCACTCCCGCCGTGGGCGAAATCACGCACTTGAGCGGCAAGGTCCTCGACACCAAGGGCGACCCGATTCGCAACGCGATCGTCGAGGTCTGGCAGTGCGACCGCGACGGGATGTACCTCAGAGCCCACGTCGAGAACGGCGCCAAGTTCGACACGAATTTCCAAGGCTTCGGCCGTTTCTTGACCGGCTCGACCGGCGAGTACTACTTCCGCACGATCAAGCCGTGTCCCGTACACGGGACGGCCGGCCGCTCACATTCACTTCAAAATCTGGAAGGATCATAAGGTCCAGCTCACGACGGAGTGCTTCGTCAAGGGATACGCGGGCAACGAGCGCGACGGGATCTACCGGCGGGCGACGGCGTCGAAGGGGGGCGAGCGGCTGCCGGTCGAATTCGCCCCCGTCAAGGGCTCGAGGATCGGCGAGCTGGCCGCGCGGTTCGACATCGTCCTCGGCTACACGCCGCCGGCCTGACTCCCGTGCGGACGAGACTGCTAAACCCCCGTGGCGATGAAAATTAACCGCGCCCCGGTTTCTATATCAACGCTCGAACTTCTCCGTCGGGCCAGCCTCCGACAGCCCTCCAGTCTCAGAGACGGAATTCGGTGCCTCGGTCGCCCGCAGCGTTTCGTTAGCGGGCAATCGCTCCATGGCCCGATTCGCGATCTCCAACGACTTTCGCCCCAGATAGAATCCGAAGTTCGGTGATAAACGGTTGAGCCACCACACGAGTCTCCACATGCGGGATGACGATGATCGCCCGGTTCTTGGCGACAGCCGCAACGCTTGCTCGGCAAACCGTTCGGGTCGCATGGGGTGCTGACGTTCGACCAGCTCGCGGAGAACTTCTGGACGGACCGGCGGCAGCACCTTGCCGTATTTTGCTTCGCACGTGAGAGCCGAAGTTCGAACGGGCCCAGGGCAAAGAACGCTGACGCGAACCCCAGCCGCCGCCGCTTCGATTCGCAGGGACGTCGATAGGCCGACCACGGCATGCTTGGTGGCGCAATAGCCCACGACCAACGGCGATGGCCACAAGCCTGCAATGGAAGCCGTATTCACGATATGCCCGAACCCTTGCCGCAGCATGATCGGATAGGCCGCCTGCACGCCATGCACGACGCCGCGCAGATTGACGTCCAACACGCGATACCAGTCTTCGAGCTCGTAATATCGAGCCTCCCCCGCAATGCCAATCCCCGCGTTGTTGAAGATGTAGTCCAGCCGTCCTTCGCGCTGGAAGCTGTCCTGGACAAGCCGGCTGGTCGCGGCGAAGTCGGTGACATCCAGCGCCTCGGCGATCGCTCGACCGCCGCATTCCTGGATCCGGGCGGCGACTTCTTCGGCCAGATCGACTTGCAAGTCGGCTAGCACGACCGATGCCCCACGCCGTGCGAGCGCTTCGCCGAGCGCGCGGCCGATTCCGGAAGCACCGCCCGTGACAATCGTCGCAGCCCCCTCGAAGGTTCGTAGCGAGTCGACGTGCTTCATGGAAAGGCTGCTTTTCCGCGACGCACTCAGTGGACCCGCCGAAGCCGTCGCGCGGTGTAGTTGGCTATAGAAGAAGTGGTGGGGATGCCTCGATAGGCGGTAAAACGCGAAAGTCGTTAGATTTCGCCACCGCGTTTGTTGGAGGTCATCCCCATGATTAGCAGAGCATACCGGGCTACGCGCGTCAATG
The DNA here is from genome assembly GCA_963830625.1 of uncultured Isosphaeraceae bacterium. Lineage (GTDB taxonomy): Bacteria > Planctomycetota > Planctomycetia > Isosphaerales > Isosphaeraceae > CAWHMZ01. Next base: position 646,646 of record CAWHMZ010000013.1, read on the forward strand.
ACGTCAAGTGGGAGGAGATCGCACAGGGTCGAGAGGGCCTGGGCATCACGCTGGGAGTCGACGTGGGCAAGCAGAGTCTCTGGGCAGTGTGTCGTTGGGAGGACGGTCGCTTCGAGCGCCCTTGGCGCACCGACAACCCCACGGAGATTCCGATCTTGGTCGCGCTGCTCTTGCGCGTCAGCGCGGGTCGGAAGTTCGTGGTGGCGATGGAGTCGTCGGGGACGTACGGGGACCCGTTGCGGCAAGCACTGGCCGACAACGAGCTCAAACTGGTCCGCGTGGGCAACAAGGCGTCGCACGACTATGCCGAGGTGTTTGACGGGGTGCCTTCGCAGCACGACGGCAAGGACGCCGCGGTGGTGGCCGAGCTGGCGGCGTTGGGCAAGGCGACGCCGTGGGATTACCGTCCGGCGAATGACTGGGACCAGGAACTGACGTACTGGGTGGAATGGATGGTGGCGCAGCGACAGGCGTTGACGATTTGGCAGGGACGCTTGGAGGCATTGTTGGCGCGTTACTGGCCGGAAGCGACGCAGGTGTTAAAAATTAGGTCGGCGACGCTGTTGCGGGCGCTGAAACATTACGGGAGCCCGCAGGCACTGGCGGCCGACCCGCAAGCGGCGCAGCGGCTGGCGGGCTGGGGAAAGGGTTCACTCGAGCCGAAGAAGATCAAGCAGGTGTTGATGGGTGCGGGTTCGAGCGCGGGTGTTCGTGCAGGGGAATGGCAACGGGGTCAAATCCAGGACTACGCGCGTCAGGCGCTGGAGGCCCGAGCGAGTGGGAAGCGGGCGGAGCGGCAGTTGCGCCGCCTGGCCGCTGGTCACGCGGTGCTCCAGGCCCAGGGCAAGGTGGTCGGCGTTCCCACTGCGTGTGTGTTGTGGACGAGCACGGGGGATCCGCGGAACTTTCACGCCGCGGCCGCCTATCGCAAGGCGCTGGGTTTGAACCTCAAGGAGCGGAGCAGTGGCAAGTACCAGGGGCGATTGCGGCTTACCAAGCGCGGTAGCCCGCGAGCGCGGCAGTGGCTCTATTTTGCGGTGTTGCGTCTGGTGCAGCGCTGCGGTGTGCGTCCCTGGTACGAAGCCAAGAAGGCTCGCGACCCGGATCATGCCCGCAAGGCGTTGGTGGCCGTGATGCGTAAGCTGGTGCTGGCGCTGTACCACGTTGCTGTCAACAACGAGGAGTTCAAACCTCGGCGGTTGTTTGGTCGGATTGACGGCCGGATCAAGCGGGTGTCCCGAACCAGGAGCGCACGTCAAGGAGGGGAGGTGGTGGCGTGACGTTGGGATGGATTTATCGCTTTTGGGCCAATCCCGGCAGGCCGTGGGGCGGCATCCTGCCGCCCGCTGCGGTCTTGGCCCCTGGGTCGGTGCTTGGGTCGCGTCCCCGCGTTGCCCTATCCTCCGCCCAGGTCGCTCGAGTGTACCCTTTGCGAGCCAAGCTGGAAATCGTCGTGCGCCGTCCGCCGCAGAGCGGTCGGCGCACTGTGTGACGAACAGAGATTACGCATGTTCACAGTTAAACTCTTTCAAAAGGAGACTTGTCCGGCTCAACGGATCGCTCTGATCTGAGGCCACCGATCTGTCCTGCCACCTTTTGCAACTGACGTTCGCGCCCAATCAAGGAGCGCCTGGTGTAGTCTCGAGGGGCACGGACAGAGGTGATCGGTAAAATCTCCGATAAGGCCAATTCGGCGGTCGTGCTCTAGGGTGCGACACGCTTTAAGTGACAGGCTCGAGTTACCCGATTGAACCCTGTCCCAGATCGACCCTCAAGAGCGGTGCGATCCACACGTGAACGGCTCGACCTGACAGCAGTTGAGCAGGACCGCTTGTACTGTTCAAGCGGTCACGGATCGCGCTGTCAAAAGTGACCGCCTGCATCCTCAAGAAAAATCGAAAAAACTGCCCTTGAAATGGTGAAGGACAGGTCAGGCTTTCGAGCCTGACGGTAGGGCACCATGGCCAATTCGCGTCAGGCTGGAAACCTGACCTCGCTCAGTCAAGTTGACCACTTCACTGCCGTGCGCTTCACTCAAACACGACCGTGCGGATCCCCTCGACCAAGACGCGGTCGTCCAAGTGCCAGCGCACGGCCTGCGCCAGCACACGGCGCTCCACCTCCCGACCGATCCGGATCATATCGTCCACGCCGTCCTTGTGCGAGATGTGGGCAACGTCCTGATGGATGATCGGTCCAGCATCGAGCTCCGCCGTGACGTAATGCGCCGTCGCCCCGATGATCTTCACGCCCCGGGCGTGTGCCTGGCGATAGGGGTCGGCACCGATGAAGGCCGGCAGGAAGGAATGATGGATGTTGATGATCGGGTGAGAGTAGGACTCGCAGGAATCGAGGCGAGAGGATCTGCATGTAACGGGCCAGCACGACCAGGTCGATCGCGTGCTCCCGCAAGAGCGTCTCGACCTGCGCCTCCTGTTCGGCCTTCGACTCCTTCGCCACAGGCTGGTAATGGAAGGGAATGCCGTGAGCCTCAACCTTCGCGCCCAGGTCGGCGTGGTTGGAGATCACCAGCGGGATCTCGGCATCGAGCTCGCCTGCCTCCCACCGCCAGAGCAGGTCGATCAAACAATGCCCTTGCTTCGAAACCAGGATCGCCATCCGCTTGCGGCGGTCGGTAAAGCGGACCCGCCAGTTCATGCCGTGCTGGCGCGCCAGCGGGGCAAACGCGGCGTCGAACTCGTCCCGGCCGAGGCCGAACCCTTGGCTCTCGATCTCCATTCTCATGAAGAACGTGCCGTTCGGCGGATCGCTCACATACTGGTCGGCGCTCAGGATGTTCCCATTGTGCAAGGCGATAAAGCTTGAGACCGCCGCGATCACACCCTTGTGATCGGGGCAGTCGATTAATAGGCGAATGTTGTAGCTCATCGGAAGACTCAATTCTGAGGACCGGGGCGGCTCACTTGGCCGCATCATGATGAGGGAACGCGCCGATGGCAAGTCGTGTTGGCCAACACGCGTCAGGCTGGAACGCCTGACCTACACAACTTACCCTGCCGCCGGCAGCGGCAGCGCTGGCCGGGCTCAGCGCGACGGTGCCGCCGCTCGGTGCTTCGCCAGGCCGTCGTAAGCGACCCGCGTGAACATGCCGCCGGTGAAGAAACCCTTCGCCCACGTGGCGTCGAGGTCGGCCGTGGGCTGGGCGTCGATCGCCTCCCGGATGGTCTTGCCGGCGTCGAGCATCGGAGCCAGGCGGTCGTGGACCGTCACGAGCATCTTCCGAAAGGCGGCCAGCTCGGCCGAGGTGGCCATCGGGCCGTGGCCGGGGATGATTCGCGTCTTCGGTCCGGCGAGCTTGAGGATCCGATCGGCTGCCGCGATCATGCCGCCGATCCAGCCGAGGCTCGATGCGTCGATATTCGGATAGAAGCCGTTCGAAAAGAGGTCGCCGGTATGGATCACGTCAAGTGACGTGAAATGAACGATCAGGTCGCCATCGGTGTGTGCGGGAGGGACCGCGGTCAGGTGGATGAGTTCGGAGCCCACGTGGAGCTCGAACTCGTCCGACGTCAACGTCGGCAGGGCGATCGGCGGTGAGGCCGGTGTCGTCAGCTTGAAGACTTCGGTGTACTGGTCGGTCGACAGCCGCTTCCGCGTGGCCGCGGTCGCGAAGACCGTCGCGCCGGCACGGGCGAAGACTTCGTTGCCGCCCGCGTGGTCGAAATGCCAATGAGTGTTGATCAGCCGCGAAACAGGCTTGCCGCCGACGCGTTTGACCGTGTCGAAGATCTCCTTGGCCCGCATGGGCACGCCCGAGTCGACCACGGTGAGGCCGTCCGGCCCGTCGAGCACGGCGATGTTGCCGCCTGGCCCCTGGATCAGGTGCAAGCCGGCCGCGAGCTCGGTCTGTCTGGATGGGGATCTTGGCCATCAACGGACCCATCTTGGCGATCAACGGCGCCGGGTCGGAATCGTCCGGCGGCTCATCGCCGCGAAGCTGGCCGGTGGTCAGGAACGCCCCTGCGGCTCCAAGCCCCGATTGCATCCATTCGCGTCTGTTCATCGCAGACTCTCCACGCCGTGAGAAATCAAATTCGAGCCCGCCCCGCGGGCCGGGCGACGCCAGGATGTTGTCATCTTACGTGAGATGTCCAGCGGCGCGAGCGGCGGATTAGGCGATTCGCGTAGAGACGTCGATCTCGAATGCCGTTCCCAGATGCACGCGCGGCGCGGCGACGAATCCTTGCGGTAAGATGGGAAATCGTTGCTGCACGATCGCGGCCGGCCACATGCCATGAAGCTCGACCCAGGAATGCTCGCCCTCAACAGGCGGACGAAAGACGAGGCTGTCGGCGTCATAAGAGGTTCGCGTGAGACCGTAACGCACTCAGCTGTGAAAAAATGTTCGAAAAAATGTTTGTCCGGCCCGGGACACCCTTGGCAATTGAGTACTAAGGAATTAATATTAATTTTGTAGTGACAGACTCTCCTTCAACCGATGCTGGGCTACCACCAGCCAGGTGGCAGCAAGGCTCATCATCGAGATGTCGGCGGAGCCGGGTGTAACCAAGGCTCTTCCGTCGTGCTCTAGTTAATTAAGAGTTGCAGTAAGGAGGCCGTCGATCGCGAGGCGTCGCGGCGACCGGGCGGTTGGTGCTGGGCACGAAGCGACGCATCGACCAGGGCGCCGCGGACGCAGGTCTTTTTCGTCGTGCCCAGTGCTCTTTGACACGAAGGAGTTCATCGATGCAGGTGCTGCGGTTTTGGAGCGGCGTGCGGACAATTTCGTGCGTGGGATTGGTCGGCTTTTTGGCCTTGGCCAGCGGCTGCGGCGACTCGAACCCGGTCACGGCCGTGGGTGCAGAAGAAGGGAAGAAAATCGCTGAAGCGCAGCTCAACGCGCAGCCTGGCGGCCTACGGCAAGGCAGGCATCCCAGGCATCCCGGTGGGCAGACCGAAGAGCGCCCGTGCAAGAAGGTGAGCGTAGCCGAGGCGGTGCGATGTTCCGCCGTGCGGATCACTCGGTCCGGCCGCTAGCAGTCCGTCCCGCTTTCTTGCCGTTTTGGTGATCGAGGGGACGGAGCGAGATGTTCGTCATGACCGTACTTTTTCCCTGCAGAGGATACCTCTCATGAGACGCAAGATCCGGCGAGGCTTCACGCTGATCGAATTGCTGGTCGTCATTGCGATTATCGCAGTGCTGATCGCGCTGTTACTGCCGGCGGTCCAGGCCGCGCCGAGGCGGCCCGCCGCGCACAGTGCACCAACAACCTCAAGCAGATTGGGCTGGCGCTGCACAACTACCACCAGAGCAACAACGTTTTCCCGCCGGGGCACTCCGAGTCGATCCAGGCACCGGGCACCCTCGCCTATTCCGGCTGGGGCGAATGGAGCACCCAGTCGATGTTCCTTTTCAATATGGAACAGTTGTCCGTTTACAACTCGATCAATTTTTCTTACGCCGCGATGTGGAGCTACGGGGCCTACGCCAACGTGACGGCAGTGAGCACCGTCATTAACTCGTTCCTGTGCCCTTCGGATGCCAACGTTGACAAGGGCGGGCCGCCGATCCAAGGCGTCGCGGGGCCCGCTGGTTGGGGCGGAAGCCTTACTTATCCCCCGAACATCAACAGCTACCGAGGCTCGGTCGGCACCACGACGTCGATTTACAACGGGCCTCCTAACACCGGGTATGCTTGCTGCCAGCCCGATCCGCTGAATATCGCCGGCGGCATGCCGTTTGGGAAGCCGAATTCGACCGGAATGTTCGTGTACTGGCTGAGCTACGGCATCCAGGACTGCACCGACGGAAGCTCGAACACGGTCCTCTTCGCCGAGGCGATGGTCGGTGACCCGACGGGCAATCCTATGACGAGCAGTTATCTTCGGTCGAACAATGGCGTTACGGGTGTCACTACCGCTGCCGGGGCCGAATTGAATGACGCCAGCTCGGTGAGCTACCTGGGCGTGATCGTGCCCGCGATTAACGCATGCACGACGGCATACAAAGCGAATACCAATGTCTCCGTCGTCGTCGGCAATCGCTGGGCGTGGGGTGCGGTGGGACAGACCCTCTTCAACACGGTGGTTCCACCGAATGGCGCCCCTTGGAATAATTGCCGTGACCAGTGCACGGCTGCAGCACCGACGACTCACTCTTCTCCGTTGCTTCGAGCTATCATCCTGGCGGTGCCAACGTGCTCATGACCGACGGCAGCGCGCGGTTCATCAAAACCACGATCAATCCGCAAACGTGGATGGCCCTGGGCACGAAGTCCGACGGCGAAGTCTTGAGCTCCGACCAGTATTGACGTATTGATGCGGCCCGGGCGCCTTCGCCCGATCGCTGCGGCAAGGCGACGATTCCTGCCAAGGTCCGGCCGAGTGACTGTCTCGGCCGGACCCTTGCGGTCAAACCTCAACTTTGACCTCGAAGCGGTAACACTCTCCGCGGATCTCGCCTTTGTACTGGTCGTCTAGCGCGGGTCAGTCACGGCGTGGTTCGAGTTCCTGGATCGGACGAACCTCAATGCACCCGAGGCGTGCCGGCGGGATCTTGGAAGCAAGGCGGATGGCCTCATTGTGGTCGCGTGCTTCGATGACAATAAAGCCGCCGAGGTGCTCTTTCGTCTCGGCGAATGGTCCGTCGGTGAGCAGCACCTTGCCTGACTGGATGCGCAGGGTCGTTGCCGTCTCAACCGACTGCAATGCACCCGAGTAGAGGTAATGTGCCCCCTTACGCAGTTCGTCGTCGTACGCGAGTGATTCGGCCACGAGCGCGTCAAATTCGGGCTTGGAAAGACTGTCGAGCGTCTTCTGCTCGTAGCAGACCATGCAGAGGTATCTCATCGTTTTTCCGTCCGATCGGGTTGGGGAAACCAAGCCATTTTCGACACCGCTAAATCTTCCACTTCGACGCGATGAGCTTGACGGCTTCCCGGATGCGCTTCATATCCACTCGCGTTCCAACCGTCTCATCGCTCGGAACGTCCTCCGACGGGTCGTCCACCCCATAGAGGTGGCGGATCACCGGCCCTCCGGTCGTCGCCGACAGGATGAGCTCGGCGTCCTGCTCGGGGCTGCGGGTCAGCTTGCGAGTGCGCAGGTAGGCGGCCAGGGACCGGCAGGCCCCGGCGAACACCGTGTCGTAAACCGCCCCGGCGATCGCGGGAGATCGGGCGGCGGCGGCCAGCGCGACTCGCTGGTAGCCGACGGCATCGCGCCAGCACACCAGCTCCACTAACCGGCCGCAGAAAAGCGCGACTGCCTCGACCGGCTCGTCGGCATAGACGTCCGGGCTCCGGAGTTTGCCCAGGAACAGCCCCTTGACCAGCTCGACCACTGCCCCAAAAAGCTCTTCTTTCGACTTGAAGTGGGCGTAGACCGTCGGCTTGGTGGTCCCCGCACGGGCCGCCACGTCGTCCATGCTCGACGCATCGAATCCCTTCTCCAGCAACACCAACTTGGCGGCCCACACGATGCGCTCACGTCGCTCGTCGCGGGAAAGGGACCGGAACGGCCGATCGTCACGGATCACAGACACCTCATCTTGACTTGTCGGTAAAGTTTAATAGACTTTACGGTGAAGTAAACACCCGTAGTATACCCCGCTTCACCGGTCGACCTCAACGGTGAGGCGAAATGATCGTCGTCACCCCCCCTTTAGCTCAAGGAGGCCTTCATGCGTGTATTCATAACGGGAGCCACGGGCTTCGTCGGCTCAGCGATCGCTCGCGAGTTGCTGACGGCGGGGCACCAAGTGCTCGGGCTGGCGCGCAGCGACGCCGCCGCCGCCGCGCTCTCGCGGTTGGGAGTCGGGCGCATCGGGGCGACCTCTCTGACGGGGAGAGCCTCGTCTCAGGCGCCGGGGACTGCGACGGCGTGATCCACACCGCATTCATTCACGACTTCTCCAAGTTCGCGGCCAATTGCGAGACAGACAGGCACGCCATCCTCGCTCTCGGCGCTGCGCTCGCTGGCTCTGAACGCCCGTTTATCGTCACTTCCGTGATCGGACTCGTCACGTCAGGTCGCCTCGCGACCGAAGAGGATCCACCCGCTTCCTCGATTCCACGCGTCGCGTCGGAAGAGGCAGCAGATTCGGTGGCGGCGCGTGGCGTGCGCGTGTCGGTGGTACGCCTTCCGAACGTCCATGGCGACGGCGACCACGGCTTCGTTCCGGGCATGATCGGCATCGCGCGTGAGAAGGGCGTTTCGGCCTATGTGGGCAACGGGCTCAACCGCTGGCCCGCGGTGCACCGGCTCGATGCCGCGCATCTCTACAGGCTCGTGCTTGAGAAGGGTTCCGCGGGCGCTCGCTATCACGCGGTCGCCGACGAGGGCGTGGCGATGCGCGACATCGCAGAGGTGATTGGCCGCCGCCTCAACGTGCCGGTCGTCAGCAAGGCCCCGGCGGAAGCAGCCGACCACTTTGGCTGGTTGGCGTTATTCGCAGCGATGGACATCGCGGCCTCGAGTCAGCGAACGCGGCAACTGCTGGGGTGGCAGCCGAAGCAGCCGGGGCTGATCCCCGATCTCGACCGGCCGAGCTACTTCGAAGCCTGAGCAGCCGCGCGACCCATCTTGCGCAGAACGGGACTGCCGATGCGGTCACGGTCATGAAGTAAGGTAATGGAGAATTCGTCATGCGTGTTTTCGTAACAGGTGCTACAGGCTTTATCGGTTCTGCCGTTGTTCAGGAGCTGACAAGCGCGGGCCATCAGGTACTCGGACTGGCGCGCTCTGATGCGGGCGCCAAGTCTCTATTGGCCGCCGGTGCCCAGGTACATCGAGGCGGTCTAGAAGACCTGAAAAGCTTGCGCAGTGGAGCGGCCGCCTCGGACGGAGTGATCCACACGGCTTTCATTCATGACATTTCGCACGCGAGTCTTTCGACGCGCTTTCGAATTGTGTTCGGCGGGCTACGGCGCGGTTTGGCATGGAGTTTCATGGCAGCCGTGGTCGAGACCGACAGGCGCGCCATCGAGGCCCTCGGCACCGCGCTCGCGGGCTCTGGTCGCCCGCTTGTCGTCGCTGCCGGGACCTTGGGCCTGACGCCGGGCCGTCTCGCAACGGAGGACGATGTGCACGATCCCAATCTGCCAACGCGCCGCCCGTGTGAGGAGGCGACGCTGGCGATGGTTTCGCGCGGAGTCCGCGCATCGGTGGTGCGCCTCCCACCGTCGGTACACGACCGAGACAAGCAAGGCCTCGTTACTTACATGATCGCTCTGGCTCGCAAGAAGGGTATCTCGGCGTTTGTAGGCGATGGGCAGAATCGCTGGCCCGCCGTGCACCGGCTCGATGCTGCGCATCTCTTCAGGCTGGCGCTTGAGAGCGGTTCTGCGGGAGCCCGGTATCACGGGATCGCCGAAGAGGGCGTGCCGCTTCGAGACATCGCTGACGCAATCGGCCGCCGCCTGAACGTGCCGGTCGTCAGCAAGTCAGCCGACCATTTCGGCTTTCTCGGGCCCATCGTCTCGATCGACAACCCGACATCCAGCGGCTTCACCGAGGAACGGCTGGAATGGCGCCGAACACAGCCGCGGCTCATTGCCGATCTCGAAATAGCGCGCGCGGTTGAAGCCTGAACAAACGCCGCTGATATTCGGCAAGTCCAGGGCGTCAGACCTAGTCCAGCGTCCAGGGGGTCAGACCTAGTTTCAAGTTTTTTCTCGCCGCGGTTCCGTCCAGGGGGTCAGACCTTCCAGGGGGTCAGACCTAGTTTCAAGTTTTTTCTCGCCGCGGTTCCGCGATTATACTGATGCGAATTGAATGCCACGACGATCATGCTTCGAATACGCCGGCGCCACCTACAAGCTCATGGCCTGACCGACGACGGATGCACCAATTCGCGAGCACTTGCGGGGCATGGGGGAGGATTTTGATCGACGGGGCACGCGTGATCGTGAACGGCAAGCTGAGCTGATCACTCATGCGTCGCCTGCCGGCGATTGTCTCCGGGCGAACCACGAGGCACGGCGGTCGTGGTCGGCGCGTGCGCCCGGCCACAGCGAGCTGACCTCGCCGATATGCTGCACAAGGCTCGGCGTCGGGTAATAGATCGGCTGCCGCCGCATGGCCGCCCACTTGCCGACTCGCCAGTCGATGTCGGCGAGCGCGCGCCTGCGGCGGCTCCAGCGATGCTTGACCACGTTGATGTCGGCAAGGAAGCGCTGGGCTGCTTCGCGCGGGAACACGAACGCCAGCGCCCCCAGACCCAGGCGCCGCGCAGCGGGTGCCAGCCTGGCTGGCTTTGGGTGTAAGGTCGCGCACAAAAAAGCGAGACGGTCCACGGCGTCTTGCCCGGCCAGAGCACCTGTTCGAGGTAGGCGCGGACATCAAAGTCGGCGGCAAACAGAGCATCGTCTTGCACGATCATGTAGGCATCAGCTTCGGGTTCACGCATAAGCAGCTCGGCAAGCGCCAGGTAGTAGCTGGGCCAGGCACCAAGCTGGGGCCTGCGGTCGGTGCGCGCCAGGCTCGCGAATTCAGGCGGCACGGGGGCATCACCATCAACGAACAGCCGCGGTTTGTCCCAGCCGGTGGTTGCCAGGCTGGTGAGGCATCGCTCGAGCGTGGGCGACTGCCGCGGCGCGGTCGTCACGCCGACAGCCCAGCGGCTGACCCGGCTCCCAGTCCGCCGGGCCGGCGGTGGGATGACTTCGTCCAGTTTTTTTGAATCGGCAGACGGCTGGCCGCCGCGCGGCATCGAGCGTCAGCTCTTCGGAAGACGTGGCCGCCAGTGCCAGCCGACTGATCGCCGCGGCCCGCTCGCGACTGCATCCGGCTGTGCCTCCCGCAGCCTCGATGCGCAGTGCCAGTCCGTACAGCAGCGAGGCGACGACCGGGTTGAGCTCCTGCTCCGTCGGCAAGAAACTCCGGCAGCAGGCCAGGCAGGCGTCACGGCCGACCGCGCACAGGCTCGGATCACTCACCCCGGTTTGCTGCACCAAGAGGCCGCAGCGCGCCGTCAGGCCGTCGCCTGCTTCAAGGTGGATGCGGTGCACGCAATCTTCGACCCGCCGAGGAGCATCGGCCATATCGGCTTCCTCACGCTGACTGAGATCGCGAGCGATTGTACTTCACGGCACGACAAGCAGCTCCCGAAGCTCCGCAGCCGCTTTGGTCCAGTTGTGCTCGGCTGCGATGAATTCTCGGGCTTTGGCGCTCGCGCCGGTGATATCGGCACCGGCGACCTCTTCGAGTAACTCGGCCAGGCGGCGGCCGTCGATCTGCTGCCACGGGACCGGCTGGTGTCCGCCGTACAGCACGGTCTCGGCCCGCTCGACGGGAATCGTCACCCAGGGGTTGTGCTCGTTCATCGGTGGGGCATCGGTCGTGATCAAGGGCATTCCGGCAGCCTGACATTCGAGCAGGGGCAGGCCGATGCCCTCGACGTGGCTTGGTTGAACGCAGACGTCGCCTTCACGGTAGAGATCGCGGCGCCGTGCCGGTGCAGGCCGCACTTCGACATTCGACGGCAGCCTGGACAGTTCGCGTCTCTGCGAGTAAACCAGGAACCGGAGCTTGGGGGCGGCCCACATCGCCTCAGCCATCACGTCCATTCCCTTGCGGCCGCCGGCCGTGGGCAAGCCGTCGAGGCGGGTGGCGCGGGCGCCCCCGTGACCGTCGACGAACAAAAACCGCTCGCAGCGCCTCCGCTTTTGAAACCGGAATTGGCCGGTATCTACTGGCCAGGGAATCGACACCACGTCCCAGCCAAACCCGTGCCGCTGGCGGAAATCGCAGAGATAACGATAAGTAAATGCGGTGGGGGCAATGAGCAGGTCGGCAATTCGCAGCCAGTACATTTCGGGGTCGAGCCATTCCCAGTTGACGACCACCGCGATCGAGGCGCCCACCGAGCGGGCGAGCGGGGCGACATGCTCCGAAAACGGTCCCTCGCAGAAGAGGACCCAGTCCAGACCCTCCATCCAGTTGCGAATGGTCCTCCGTGCGGCATTGTGCGGCACGCGTTCGACGGGGCAGCGGACCTTGGCGCGGGCGTGCCGGGGCTCGTGGGGCCCGACCGGCATCAGCCAGCGGTCAATCTCGAAGCACCGAGCGAGGTCTTCGTTGAGGTAGCCAAGTCCGCTCGCGCCGCCGGGGCCGACCAGGCCGACTCGCCCCTGACGACGCTCGGCAAGCCGCCACGTCGCAACGTCGGCAACGCTCTTGACGGCATGCGCGGTGACGCGTGCGTCGGGCCCGTTAGTCCCCCAGAGCGAAGAAACGCGGCCAGTGTGCTGGACCAGCGACGGCGTGTGAAACGCGATGCCCCCCGACCGGCGGGTGGCCCAGCCACTGAAAACCGCATCGTCGGCGTGGGCGCCCGTCTTGATCCGGCACAGAACCTGCGGGTCCGACAAGAACTGTTCGAGCACATCGCGCCGCAGCGCCAATGCCTGGCCGCCCCAGATCCGGAAATAGCCTAGCGACAGCACCCGCCAGCCGGGACTGTCGTCGGAGTGCATGCGCGGCGTGAAGAGAGAGACCAGGCCATGTCCGAGCGGGAACAGCTCGCGGTCGCACCATTCCTTCATGCCGGCGGCCACCTCGACGTCGTCCTGGAACAAGATGACGCCCCGCGCTTTGGGATCTTTGTGATAGAGCGTCGCGAGCGCGTTATAGAAGTTGGTGAAATTTCCCAGCCGCGATGCTGGGAGGTGAATCTCGTGGCCGCGCGCCTCGGCAGGAAGCGGCGAGCCCGGCTCGGCGAAGATGCTCAGCCGATCGAAGCCCGCCGCGTGCAGGCTGCGCAGGGTTGCACCGAGCGCGGGCTCGCCCCGCGGAGCCGTCAGCACGCCGACGACCAGAGACCCCCGCGGGTCCTCGCGCTCGATCGAGGCGCAGGCCGGCGCGGATGTGCATTCTGGCGGCGGCGATTGCGGCGGGAAGATCCGGTCGGGCAATGCCGGCGGCACCATGCCGAGGTGCGGGACGACCCGCTCTTGAATCATCCGCGCCGACTCGCGATCGCAGCCAGGCAACCCGCCTTCCGCCAGGACCTTGCCGGCGGCGCTGTACACCATCGAGGCGACGACGGGGTTGAGGTCTGCCCCCGGCCGCAGGCACGCGCAGCATGCCTGGCAGATCTCCAGGGTCACTCCGCAGATCGACTCATCGCTGACATTGACAATGCGAGCGACCACCCCACAGCGGGCCTGATCGCTCCCGCCGGCGCACTCGGGCACAATCCGAAACCGGCACTGGTCTGGGTTGCGAGTCATCGCTCTCCGAAGGGACTGCGCTGCGCGAAAAGGGCGCTGCGCTCCGGCAGCAGGGTGTGGAATTGGAATCAATGCCCGGCCTTGGGCCACGACTCCTTGCGTACGACGTGCCCCTCGAATGCCCCAGCGAGGGTCGGCGGCGAGGGCTCGTACCCAGGTGCGCTCAGGTCGGACTCGAGCTCCCACCGGCCGTTTTTGTAGATGTAGATCCCGTATCCTCCTTGTAACTTTGGGTCCGCGCCATGGGTGCTTTTTTCCCCCTCTTCATCCGCCCCGACGACTTCGCTGATGCGCGACCGAATCAGCGTCATTTCCATGGCGACCCAGATCATCGACACACCACCCAGGAGCACCCCGCCGGCGGTCAGGCACTGCAGAATCAACGCCAGATCCATGGATCACACTCCCCGTTCTCACCGAGCCAAGAGAGCCGACGCAATAGGCACGAGAAGACGCACCAGTCACCGAGACGCGGTACGCGGAAATGCGTGCCCCCCGCTGCGAATCGAACAGCGATTCCCAGAAGAGACGACCAACCTGCACACTCTACTGCTCGGGCAGGGTCTTTGCAATTCGACAGCCTAGAAAGCTGTACCCCTCGCCGCGCTGGACCTCGATGTTCATGGCCGCGCGCAGATATCGGCTCATCGAACGATAGTCGCCGCCGCGCCCTGGCGCCATCTCGGCAGTCTGGGCCGGGCGTGCATATTCGCAATACTCCACGACGTTTCCATAGATGTCGAAGAGTCCCAGCGGACTCGGCCGGAGCAAGCCCACGGGCCAGATGTGCCCGCCGGAATTGACAGAGTACCACGCATATTGTTCCAGACCGGGCTCGATGTTGCCGTAGAACCGGCTCGTGGACGTGTCGGCGCGGGCCACATACTCCCATTCGTGATCTGTGAGCAGCCGATATCCGTGTTTGCGCGTGACGTCATCCGGGACTTTCAACCGTCGGGGGTCGCTGGGGACCGTGACGTAGCAATGCTCTTGGGCACCTAACCCCTCCCTGTCGGTGAGCCAGTTGCAGTAACCGGCAACGCTGGCCCAGGCGACGTAGCTGACGGGGCACTCTTCGGAGGGGGTGACAGCCTGATTGCGGTAGGCGTCATGCCGGTATTCTCGGAATTGCGTATACGTCAATTCGTGAGCGCTCACGGCGAACGAATAATCGATGGTGACCTCGTGGCGGCCTTCTTTGAAGGGGTCGCGGCCCGGCTCGTCGTCCGGTGAGCCGACCACGAACCGACCCGGTCGCCGCACGACGATCATCGTGTGTCGATTGGGCGTGACAAACCAGCCCTTGCCGCCCGCGGGCTTGCCGGCGAGCCGGCTCAGGGCGGCGCTTGCCTGCGCGCCCTTGCCCCACTTGCGCAGGACCCACTCGGCCGCCCCGTGCACACCGGGATCGGGGTCGGCTGCGTAGAGCGCCAGCAGCGTCTTTTCGACGCGTGCGCGCTCCGGCTCAGGCAGCCCCGTGAACCCGCTCCCGAGGCCGATCAAGATGGCCTGGCGGATCGAGCCTTCTTGTTCGCGGGCCAGCCGCTCCAAGAGGGCCCGCGACGTGAACCGCGGCGGCGCCAGCCGCTCGATCAGCCGCGTCCGCAGCCTGGGGTCGGCCGTGTGCTTGAGCCGCGGCCAAAGCTCTTCGGGGCGATCGAGCACCGCCAGGGTCTCGGCCGCGTTCGCTTGCCGGTCCACTTGCTGTTCGACCTCGGGTTGATTGACCAGCAAAGCGCGATCGGCCAGGCAGTTCCTCAGCCGATCGACCAGCCTGGTCCCGCTCTTCTTCACCAGCGGCACGAGCACGGGGTACTGCTTCTTGCTCGCTTCCTCGACCACACTGGCCAGGAGCTCGTCGGACAGGTACGCCGGGTCAGCGTCGGCGTAGTCGGCCAGGATGCTCGCCACCAGAACCTGACGGATCTCGGCGGCCGATCGGTCGGAGAACCGCTCGAGAAGAGGCTGGCGCAGGTGCATCCGCACGGGACGGAGTGCGCGGACCCAGTCGATGGCCAGGAGCGGATCCTGATCGATCAGCTCGGCGACCAGCGCGCCGAGGCGCGGGCCCAGCTCGGGGAATCGGGGTCAAACACAGCCAGTGCCGAGGCGGCGCTCAGCTTGCGTGGACCGGCCTCGTCGTCGTCGTCAATCACTTGCCACAGCGCGGCGCCAGCCGGCCGGCCCACCGCGCCAGCTCCTCGCGCAGCAAGAGGCGCTCCGGGGCGCCGGCGTCCAGCAGGCGCTCTTCTAGCAGGTCGAGGTGGTCGAGGACCATGCCGCGCCAGCGCGAGGGCCGCTCGGGTGCGCTCTTCCTCGCTCGCCGATGGGTCCTCGACGATCGCGCTCGACCTGCCCGCGCCAGACCTGGACGTCGGGTGCCATGCGATCGAGAAGCTCCGGAAGATATTGCCAATCGCTGCTGCGCAAGCTGCTCGAATCTGTTCGTTGTGGCCCGTTCATGCAAGCGACGGTTTACCAGGAGGGCGCAGGCCGCCACGAGCACGCACAGGCCAAGAGCCGCGGCCGAGCGCATGAGATGGTAGCTCGAGGCTGCGCGCATCATCCGCCGCTCTTGGGACGTCCACGACTTGCGCTCGCTGAACACGAGGATTCTCAGCCATTCTCGCCAGCTCGGAAGCTGCTTGGCCTCGCGCTTGCTGGTCCACAGCGCCGTTCTCTCGCCGAGGCAGAGCCGGGCGCGGCCGCGAATCGTCTCTCGCTCCTTCTGGGTCAACCACTGGCGCAAGGGCGGCACCAGGAAATCGTGACTGAGCTGATAATGCGGCTCGCGGCGCTTGATCTGGGCGGGCTCTCGTGCCGTCGGCGAGCAAGCCCTCGACATCCACCTGGCGTCACCATCCGCAGCTCTTGGTCGAGGATGCCCAGCAACTCGGCAAAATCACGATCGCGGCCGGTGTAGCCGGCGGCCTGCTGGAGCACCCGGCTCGGCTGGCAGTTTTCCCTTCAAGTCCGACGACGGCTCGGGGAGCAGCGCTTCGAGAACGGCCAGGGCGGCCCGGCGGTGCGCGCGGTGCGCCGGCGGGGCCGACGCGGCGCCGAACGTCTCCTCGAGGAACGTGACGCCGATCCCCTCGATGCCCCCCAGCTCTCTCAGGGTGGCGGGTATCCACGGGCCGGTGCTTCACCATCTCGGCAAACACGCTCAGCCGCACCGGGATGATCCAGCCTCCCGGCCCGGCGAGCTCGGCGACGGCGCGACCGAGAAACTGGCTAGCCTCGGAACCGGGCGGCGGGGCTTCGTCGAGCCGGTTGTAGGCCCGCCCCAGCTCGACCAGCAGCCTGCCGTGCGTGCTCCTTGTCGAACAGCTCGACCGCCGCCGAGTTGACGCCCTCCGAGATCGGCACCTCGATCGCCCGCATGAACCGGGTGATCCCCATCCAGAAATCGTCCCGTACCAGCAAGAGCGCCTGCAGGCGGCGGCCGTCGCACTGGCGGATCGCCTGGACCAGCTCTGAATTCGATTCCCCCACGTGGTCGTACAGCCACTGCTCGAACTGATCGATGACGAGCAGCACCTTGGCGTCTTTGAGCTCGGTTTGGCCCTCGCGGATGGCGGCGGCGGTGTCGGCCAGGCCGCAGTCCGTGGGCAAGAACGAGAAGGTGCCGCCTGAGCGCGGCCAGCAGGCGGCCCTCGGTGTCGTCGGCCGCGGCCTCGACGTACACCGGTTTGACAAACGGCGCCAGCCGCGGCAGCAAACCCGCCTTGACCAGCGACGACTTGCCACACCCCGAGGCGCCGTAGATCAGCCCAACCGGAACGGCGCGGTCGGGAGTCGTCGCTTCGATCCGCGTCTTCCAGGCACGGATCGACTCGGGCAGCCCGTCGCGGTCGCGCGGGCCGGGCAAGAGCGACAGGAAAAAGTCGGCATCCTCGCATTCATAGGCGCGCAGGCCTTTGGGAACAACCCGCACGTCGCGCCACGACTGGCCCCCCACCGCAATGGTCGAATCGGGCTTGACCGGCGACGTGCTGACTGCCTGAGCCAGCCAGAGCTGAAGGTCGCCTGCCAGGTCGCGCGCGGTCGCGTACCGATCGGACATCCGCTTGGCCAGACACTTCAGACTGATCCGCTCGAGCTCGCGGGGAACGTGATCGTTGACCTGTCGCGCCGGCTTCGGCTCGCGGTTCAAGATCTCGTCGAAGAGACTTTCTCGCGTCGCACTCCGGAAGGGCATGCGGCCGCACAACCCCTGGTAAAGGATCACCCCCAGGGCCCACACATCGGTCCGGCCGTCTAGCCGGTGCGTCTCGCCCCGCACCTGCTCGGGCGCCATGTAGCTGGGTGTGCCGGCAATCTCACCGGCACGGCGTTGCTGAGCATCCTCGTGGATGGCCAGGCCGAAGTCAGCTGACGAACGGCGCTCCATGGTTGTCGACCAGGATGTTCGACGGCTTCAAGTCGCGGTGGACCAGTCCGGCGTTGTGCGCGTAGTGTACGGCGTCGGCGACGGTCGCGACGATTTCCGCCAACCGCCGTGGCGTGACCTGGCCGGCCTCCAGAACGTCGGCGAGGGTCCGCCCCTCGATGTATTCGAGCACGACGAACAGCGCGTCCTCGCCCGGCGGGCTGACGTCAAGCACCCGCACGATGGCGGGATGGCGCAGTCCGGCGGCAAGCCGAGCCTCCTTGAGCAGCGACTCTATCCGCCCGAGCGATGCGACCACCTGCGAATGCGGCACCTTGATCGCGACGTCGCGTTCGAGCTCGTCGTCGCGCGCCAGGTAGACGGTACCGAATCCTCCCACGCCGAGCACCTTGGTCGGGCACGTATCGTCCCAGCCGCGGCGGCAGCGGCCCGGACACGTCGGCCAGGGGAGAGGGCGCGCTCTCCTCTTCGGTCGCGTCGCCCTCCAAACTCTTGCGGCCGGGCCGGAGTGCAGGCAGCGACCCCTGGTAGGCCACCGTCCCGTTACGCGCGTCCTCTAGAAACCCCTGCTTGATCGCCTCGATCCGGTCGGGGAAGCGATCGAAGTAGTCTTGAAAGGCAGGGAGCTCGCCCCGCGCGCGGCGGTGTTCGAGGTCGATTGCGACGAGCGTGCTCAAAAGCTCGGCGCGCTGTCCCTCGTTCACGCCACCCAAGAACTCCTCGATGGACGGCGACCGACCGGCTTGCCATTCCATCTCGTACCGAGAGCGCACCGACGTGATGGAATGCGGCACCTTGATCCCGGTGGTTTCCCCGCTGTCAGGCATTGCATGGCTCGACTGGGGTCATGCTCTCATGTTACACAGCGCAGCCACACACCGGCAACTCAACGACCGCTCAAGCCGCGAAGGAGGCCAGTCCGGTCATTCTCTCGCCACCGTGGATTATTACGGCGAATCCGCGATATCATGCTCGAATCGTGGTGCCCGATTGGGCGGACATCGCATGCGTGCCCACAATCCATTTCATTGACGCCGCCCAGGAAGGATTCATCGATTGTATTTCGCCTGCCTGGCCGCGATGACGTTGGGCCTCCCCGGCGACCCACGGCCCTGGGAGGACGAGGTCGTCTACGGCATCATCATCGAAAAGTTTTTTGATGGAAACCCTTCGAACAACGTCATGCGCGATCGGTTCCTCAAGGATCGGCGCGGTATGAGGGAGGCTTTTGGGGAGGCGATCTGAAGGGCGTCGCCCTCAAGCTCGACGACCTGGCGGACTTGGGGGTGACGGCGATCTTGCTCTATCCCGTCGTGCAGAACGACGAGAAGCCAGTCGGAAAGTTTCTGCCGACGGGCTATCGGCCCAAGGATTACGAGCACGTTGACGTGAATTTCGGTGACATTGCGATCCTGCGATCGCTGGTGGACGCCGCCCACGGCCGTGGGGTTCGGGTGATTCTCGACATGCCCATCACGCTGCCCGGCTTCGAGCATCCGTACCTCGTCGATCCTGGCAAGAAAGATTGGTTTGGGCCTAGAACCCAGTACGGAGTCGGGCGGTGGAAGGTCGAGAAGCCCGAGGTTGCGGACTACCTGATCGGCGTGTGCAAACGGTGGAAAGAGCGATCGCGCTGCGACGGTTTCCGCATCGACTCCGCGCACCTCCAGCCGATTTCCTTCTGGAAGCGATTCGTCGCCGAGCTGAAGGCCGCTCCGCCGCAGGGACCGTTCCTGCTCTTGCCGGAGCTCACGATCAATCCTCGGGAAATCGGCCGGTTCGTGACCGAGGCCGGTTTCGACGGGGCCTACGACTTCAGCGCGCTGCGGGTGCGCGATGTAATCGGTAGAGATGAAGACGTGAGCAAGCTATCGTTCACCGCCACGGAAGCGCACCGCTTTTATTCCGCTCCGCGCACCATGATGGCCCCGATCGACAACTACGAAGACGCCTTCGCATCGGTGGCGAACCAGCCGAAGGGGGCGCGCACCAAGCTTGCCCTCACGTACATCCTCATGCTCGACCGGGTCCCGCTGCTCTACGCAGGCAATGAGCTGGGGTCGGCGTTTCGCGAAGTCGGCGGTGCGTTCCCCGCCGATCGGCGCGATTCTGCATTTCTGAAGGACGTGAAGGCCTTGATTGCCCTCCGCAAGCGTGAGCCCGCGTTGCGACGAGGAGACTTTTCCGAGGTGCTCGCGCGCCAGGGCGTCTATGCATTCCTGCGAACGTCGGGCGAAGACCGGATCCTCGTTGTGCTCAATGGCTCGGACCAGGCCACGACGATCGCGCTACCCATCAGAGGTCGCGAGTGGAAGGGATGCAGTCTCGAGGACTTGGTCGCGGGAGGGATCGCCAAGCCTGTCGGCAGCGAGGCGGCGATCGAGGTGAATTCCTTCAGCGCGCGGATTTTGCGCGTGCGCTGACGGGAACGGCCCGAAAGGGGGATCCACTCCCGGTTTGACCTCCCGGCGATCCGGCTGCTGGGTTATCCTCTCTGGCCGCGGTCAAAGGGACGGCGGCGTAGGGACGGACGACCCAGGAGGGGGCGATGACCCTGTTGAGAAAGGGCCAGGGCCGGGAGATCCTGCTGACGCATCCGGCCCTGTTCAAGTTCCACCGGTACCTGTTGCTCCTGACCCATGCCCGGAGCTACAGCACGCTGCTCTGCCACATCCTGGGCAACCACCCGCAGATCTGCGGCTACTCCGAGGCCATGATCCCCTACGAGACGGCGGTCGACCTCATCCGACTGAACTGCGAGGTCTTCCGTGCCGGGAACTACCGGGGGGATTGCGATTACGTCTTGGACAAGCTCGTCTACGACAACTTCGGCGTCTCGGGCATCGTCTTGCGCAACCCACGGGTCACCCCGCTCTTGATGGTCCGGGAGCCCGAGGCGGCGATCGCCAGCTTCGTCCGCGTGAGGGCCCGCGAGTACGAGCAGGGGCTCGCCGACTGGGCCGCCCAGGGGATCGATCGGGCGCGAAACGCCGAGCTGGCCGCCGTGTACTACATCTCGAGGCTCCGGACCTTGCAAGCCTTCGCCGCTCGCCTCGAGGCGATGGGGAAGCGCGGCCTCTTCCTGGCCGCCGAGAGTCTGATCGCCGACACCGCCGCGACCTTCCGATGGCTCGAGCGCGAGCTCGGGCTGCGCGAGCCGCTCCGGGAGGAATACCGGCTGTTCCGGAACACCGGTGCCGTCGGTTCCGGCGACACCTCGCCGGCGATCCGGGCCGGCCGGATCGTTCGCGACCGCGACGACCGGGACGAGGCCCCGGTCGCCATCCCGCCTGACCTCCTCGACCACGCCCGACAGGCCCACGCGGAATGCCTGGCCGCCCTCCGCAGATCGCCGGTCCTGGCCCGTGCCCACGGCTGACTGCGGCCGGGGCACGACGCATTCCGGCGGCTCGGCAGCGTGAGGGATGAAGTGGGGCAGGGGCTCCGACGGGTGACCTGCGGGTGGTGGGTCGACGAACCGCGGCGCACTGGCTAGGCTCTGATATACGGGTCGACGGGCTACGACCACGTAGGATCCGTTGGCTCTCAGCCCCGGGAGCGTCCGTTCACACCGAAGCACCCCAGGTCCATGGTGAGCAGCGATATGAAACCGATCCCACGCCGGAGCTTTCTGAGAGGTTCAATGACGGCCGGTCTGGCGCTGGGGATGCCGCGGCTGATGCTCGGCGCCGGGCCCCGGTCGGGCGGCCCCAACGACGCGGTGAATGTCGCGGTCATCGGGCTGGGGTCGACCACGGCCGTCGGGGGTGTGGGCGGGCGTGGCCACCAGCTCATCGGCCGGCTCCGCGAGATCCCCGGCGTCAAGATCGTCGCGCTCTGCGACGCCGACCAGGCGCACCTCGATCGCGAAGTCGAGGCGGCCCGTGACCACGGGGGGAAGGTCGCCGCGTATCACGACCCCCGCGAAGTCTTCGACGACAAGGGCGTCGACGCGGTGGTCATCGCCCTGCCGAACCACTGGCATGCCCTGGCGACGGTCTGGGCCTGCCAGGCGGGCAAGGACGTCTACGTCGAGAAGCCGTTCTCGTACGACCTGTGGGAAGGGCAGCAGATGGTGGCGGCGGCCCGCAAGTACGGCCGCATGGTCCAGGTCGGCACCCAGAACCGGTCGAGCGCGTTCCTCCGCCGGGTGTTCGACCGCCTGCGCGGCGGCGAGCTCGGGGCCATCCGCTTCGCCCACGCGCTGGTGTACCGGGCCCGCGACGGCATCGGGTCGGTCGACGCGCCCACGCCGCCGCCGCGCACCGTGGATTACGACCTCTGGTGCGGCCCGGCCCCCAAGAAGCCGCTCATGCGCAAGCAGTTGCACTACGAGTGGCACTGGTTCTGGGACACGGGCAACGGCGAGATGGGGAACAACGGCATCCACGTCATCGACGTGTGCCGCTGGGCCCTGGGACAGGACCGGACGCCCCCGCGCGCCATGAGCATCGGCGGCCGATTCGGTTTCCACGACTGCGGCGAGACGGCCAACACCCACATCGCGCTGCTGGATTTCCAGCCGGCCCCGCTCATTTGCGAGGTCCGCAACGTGAGCGCCGGCAAGGGCGCGGCCTCGATGGGGAAGTTCCGGGGTCAGAACAAGGGCGTCGTGATCGACTGCGAAGGGGGCTACTTCGCGGGCGACGCCTCCGGCGGGGCGATCTTCGATCGTCAGGGGAAGAAGGTCCAGGACCTCGGGGAGGGCGACAGCCCCAAGGCGCTGGAACTGGCCCACCTCTCCGCCTTCCTCGCCGGTGTCCGCAGTCGGAAGGCCAGTGACCTGGCGGCCGAGGCGCTCGAGGGACATCGCTCGACGGCCTGCTGCCACATGGCGAACGTGTCTCACCGGCTCGGGAAACAATCATCCCCCGAGGCCATCCGAGCCGCGATCACGGGCAACGCCGAGATGGCCGATGCCTTCGAGCGCTGCCGCGACTATCTGCGCGGGAACGGCGTGGACCTCGACGCCACCCCGGCCACGCTCGGCCCCTGGGTGAGCCTCGACGCGAAGCAGGGCCGCTTCGTCGCCGACTTCGCCGACGCCGCCAATGAGCTGTCGCGGCGTGACTACCGCGCGCCGTTCGTGGTGCCCGAGCTCACCACGGGATGAGTCGCGCGCTTCAGTCTGATCGGCTGCATCAACTGGCGTCGGCGAACCGCCTCCGGCAGGATGGGCATTCGCCATCGCTTCCCTGATCGCCGATCATGATACGGTCGCCGTTTGGAACACACGACGCGCATCAACAACGTATCCACCAAGCACGGCCGCCGGATTGCCTCAGCGTGCTCAACAGTTTAGGAGATTGTGGCGTGGACGCTGCCAACAAGGCTTTGACATTATAAGAAATTTCCTATAGGATAGACAGGTAGGCTGGGTTGGCCAAGAATGACGATGCCGAAACGCCGGTGATGCGGCCGCTGGTGTGGCTGCGGAATACGCGGAGCAACGTGCAAGCGTTTCCCGCCGGTGCGAAGAAAATCATCGGCGACGAGCTGCAGCTTATCCAGTTTGGCGGCATGCCCAAGGATGCCAAGCCGTTCAAGGGCGTCGGCGGCGGGGTAATCGAGATCGCCTTGCGGTACGACGCCAAGGCGTACCGGACGGTGCTGGCGGTGCAACTTGGGCGGAGTATCTACGTGCTGCACGCCTTCCACAAGAAGTCGAAGAAGGGCATAGCGACGCCCAAGCACGAGGTGGACTTGATCAAGCAGCGATACAAAGAGGCAAAGGAGCTGGCGGCACATGAAGAAGGCAAGGAATAACGACAAGCCCCCCGCCTTCGAGGAGGGCTCTGGCAACGTCTTTGCCGATCTGGGCCTCGACGATGCCGATGAGCTGTTCACGCGAGCCAAGCTCGGCTTCCACGTCCATCAGTTGCTCACGCAGCGGAAGCTCAAGCAGCGCGAGATCGCCGAGCTGCTGGCCATCAAGCAGCCCGAGGTGTCGCACTTGCTGAACGGGCATTTCAGCCGCTTCACCACTGACAAGCTGCTGGACTTCCTCAAGCGACTCGACCGGAAAGTCACGATCCAGGTCACCGCCCACAAGCCCGGCGAGCCGTACCGGGAGATCGGTTTTCAGATGTAAGGATAGCTGCCGCGTAGCTACGGATTCGCCTGCCGCTCATGGCGGCATCCCGGTTAGGCCGGCTACGGTATCCACGCCCCGACAGAGAGCAGCGTCGCGTCGGGCGTATTATCGCACAAACCTTCGGGCCGTGGATACCCGTTGGTTCGCCTTCATCCTTGGGCATGGGACAGAAACGATACGACGTGTCTGCGCGGTCCTCCTCAATAGTGGTCTCCACCGACGATTTCGCCGCCCGCGCGGGTCGCCATGGCGGCGAATATCGGTGGGTTCACGGTCTCCTTCACGAAGCGCACTGACCCGTCGCAGAACAGGAAATTGCAGCCGCCGGGGTGCAGGCTCCGATAGCCGTCCGGGCCCGGCTGGCGGTCGTTGGGGACCTGGATTCGGGGGTCGACAGTAGGCCGCCCGCGAAGACGGATGTAGCAGGGCCGGCGTTGGATAGCGTGAAAGACAATATTGCGATGTCGCACACTTGCACCGGCCACGAAGGAGCCGTGCAGTTGTTGGCAAGGACGCCGCCGGACCAAGTCGCGTTCGAGAGGTCGCGCGATCGTTCACCCACCAAGAGCGTCGAAGACATCCCGTCGGTTATGTTGGCCGCCGCGACCGCACTGTTCCAGAAGAAGACCCCGCCGCACGTCTTCGGGAAGTCGTAAGGGTTTTTGTTCCCGGCGGAGCCGACGTAATTGCTCGGAGCGAACTGAGTGAACCCGAAGGGCGCGAGCCCGCCGACTGGTATCTCGACGGGCCCACTCCCCGGCGAACTGGGGCACAGAAAGACTGCCAGCGTGGTCAACTGGACCGTCGCCGTCTCCTGCGTGGCGAACCACTTCCCCAGGAGGTCGCCTGCGACGAGCGGGCTCTGCTCCAGGAATCCGAGCAGCCTGGCGCCCCAGCCCCAGTGGGGGATGTCAAGCCCGGGTCCGGATTCGATCCACCCCGGAGGGTACACACCGAAGACCGAGGAGTAGTTCTCGAGGGCCAGGCCGATCTGCCTGAGATTGTTGAGGCATTGCGTCCGCCGCGCCGCTTCCCGGGATGACTGCACGGCGGGCAGGAGCAGTGCGATCAGAAGCCCGATGATAAAGAAGACAACGAGCAATTCGATCAGCGTGAATGCCCGGCGGGATCGCGGCGGGTCGAATTCTCCCACGGGGAACCTCTCAGTCAAAGTCTTCAGACTCACCAGCAAGCTCTGGCGCGTGGCCGGCGAATCAGCCGTCGCGTCCTTCTCTAATCTAAACACAGCCGGGATCGCGGAATCTTTCAAAGCTCATCCGCGCACGATTGATGAGTCGAGACCGATCGATGATGTCCTGACATTTTTCAGCGGGCTTTCTTCTCCTGGCTTTTCAAAATCTGCAAGATGGCGATGATTGTATTCCAGTTCCGTGTCGTCGCCGGAACGCCGAACAGTTTATCGATCTGGCCAAGATAACCGATCGTTTTCATATGACGACGGTAAACTCCGAAGACGAACCGGTTTCTCTGTGCGATGATTCGCATCAACCACTCTCCGGTTGGCGGCAGCGTGATTGGAATCGAGGTCCCGACGCGGCCGGCTTTCGAAAGGATACTCACGAACCGAACCACATCAGGGCAGGACGGCTCCGATTCAAACGGATTCTCCTTCTCCAGGCGCACCAGCTCGCGACTGTCGCAGAGCACAACTTCCGTTTCGAATGGCAGCTTCCGGCGCAATTCAGCACGGAACTTTGTTCGAGACCCGGGTTGACGAACGACAAACGTACCGGCAGCCCCCACATTGACGACGTCGTAGTCGCTCAGATCTCTTGCGAGGATGCTGGGGCGAAACGTTCGGTGTCCGCCAACATTGACACCCCGGAGGAAAACCAGGAGAGCCATAGGGATAACTCAGCAAGGAAAGTCGTTCCCGGTGAATAGATTGTATGTCAAGCCTTACCCATAGATCACCGCACGCAACTCGGTCGATGGACCGGGCGTGGATCCGGACAGGGGCAAACTCATAGATATACGTCTTCTGCTCGTCTGGCAAGCTCCAACGCTTTGTCACCGTCTGGGAGTTAGCCGGTGTGGCGTCGTAGGTCATCGGTCGGCTCGATGACGATGCCGGTTCCGCCTCATCAAGGGCGCACTGCCACTCTTGCACCGAGGGCAGCCGTTCGTCACGGCGGCAGGTTACGTCGGTTGCACGTGGGCGAAGCTGTGCGCCTCCACCCCCTCGAGCTCCCCCTTCGCAAGGGGGAGGCCAACTGCGATCGGGAGGCTTTCGGCGCTGGCCTCGTCAGAAAACTCTCTACCCCTTGCGAAGGGGGAGACGGAGGGGGTGGGGACGCACGCCAGCGCTTCGGTGGACACGCAGGGAGGCTTTCGGCGCTGGCCTCGTCAGCAAACTCTCTCCCCCTTGCGAAGGGGGAGACGGAGGGGGTGGGGACGCACGCCAGCGCTTCGGTGGACACGCACGCCAGCGCTTCGACGACGACGGCTTTTCGTAGAGTCGAGATGTGGCGCGGTGGTTTAGGTTTGCATAGCGGTTGCTGGCTCTTTCGATTGCCAGTGCCTTAATATCAAACCATGCTCCGTTTCCACATCCCGCTCATCGAACCGGACGTGCCCGATTAAGGCATCCGGCTCTCGGACAGAGGCTATTGGTCGAGCACCTCTCACACGGTCGCATTTGGAAGAGTCCGGCGTGGACGCACGAGCTGGTAGAGACCCAGCTCTTGGTGCAGGTATCGGTCCGAGTATCGTGAGTATCCCGGACCCCTCACCTTGTGCTTCCGGCAGAGCCATCGGCGGAGCCGGCTCGTTACGTGGTAGTTCACCGCGTGATACGCTCGGCTCACTGCTCCCAAGTCGAAGTAGTTCGCCCAGCCTCGCAGTTTCCTGTTCAGCCGGCCGATCATCTCCTCCTCGTCCAGTTGGAGCCACCGGCGAGACGTCTGCTCACCGATCGCGTCGCAAAGCTTGGCGATCTTCTTCTTCGCCGGCGAGGCCGCCAGGTAGGCGGCTCCCGTGCGATGATTGTAGCAGCGTCCGAAAGTGTACCCCAAGAAGTCGAACGCACCGTCGGGGAGCACGCAGAGTCGCGTCTTCGTCTCGTTGACCGTCAATTTCAACTTTGACATCAGTGATCGCATCCGAGCCATCGCCTCGTCGGCGCCGCGCGACAGCAGATCACAAAGTCGTCCGCATAATTGACGATCTGAGCTCGCAGCCGCTTCTCATGTCCTCCCGTCTTCCAGCCCCGTATGAATCGTCTCATGTAGATGTTTGACAATAGCGGTGAGATCGGGGCCCCTTGCGGAGTCCCTTTACCCTCGTCCTTGTTGCGGGTCGTTCGCTGTTTCCGGCCACGTTCGTCGCGTGTTTCCACCGGTACTTCGAGCCACATCTTGATCAGGCGTAGTACACGCCCGTCGCTGATCCGCCTCGACACCGATTTCATCAGCTCCGCGTGAGGGATGCTGTCGAACGATAAGCGATGTTGATACCCCCTTCAACGACCCATACTGTACGACCACTCAGGTCACGGTGACGGATCCTTTTCACGCCCTTTATGGCCGGCAATTCGAGTTAGTCTCCTCTGCACGCGACCCGGACGGTCACGTTCTCGTCCGGTATCGCGACGGCATTGTGCTGCGCATTCCTCGTACCGCGACCAGCCTGTTGGCCTTCAGGCAACACACTCCGTGCGACAGACTCTGCCGGCCGGCAGTAGACGAATTGCTATCTCTCGTAAAGGAGTACGGGGTGTGGCCAACTCTCAAGATGTGCCCGCATGCCAAGTGTGGGACTTGTGCTCGGCCGAAGACCAGCGGCAAGTCATCCAAGAACTGAACCGAGTTTTTCAGGAGGTGTTCGATGCCTGCTTTCGATTTGATTCAGCCGCGTCACTTGACGCGCCGCGCTGTGATCTATGTCCGCCAGTCGAGTCCGCACCAGGTGCTCAACAACACCGAGAGCCAACGCCTCCAATACGCCATGACGAAACGCGCTTGCGAGCTCGGGTGGCATGAGCAAGACGTGTTGATTGTTGACGACGACACTGGCCACACCGCCGCGACCACTGCCGGTCGGGTTGGTTTTCAGCAACTGACCGCCCAGGTGGCGTTGGGGGAGATCGGCATGATCGTGGCTTACGAGGCGACACGATTGGCACGCAACTGCACGCACTGGTACCAACTGCTTGACTTGTGCGGCCACGCGGCGTGCCTGATCGCCGATCGCGACGGCGTCTACGACCCTAGCTCCGTCAATGGCAGGTTGCTGCTGGGGCTCAAAGGCGCGATCTCGGAACTGGAACTCCACACGCTTCGTGGTCGACTCACTGCTGGAATCCTCAGCAAGGCCGAGCGTGGCGAGCTGGCTCTTGCGCTACCGACAGGACTCGTGCGACACGATGACGGTCGCGTTGAAAAGCATCCGGATCAAGAGGTTAGGGACCGGATTTCACTCGTCTTCGACACGTTGTTGGAGAAGAGGTCACTGGCGAGGGTCGTTCGCCATTTTCGTCACCACGACTTGGCGGTCCCACGTCGCAACCAGCACGGCGACATCCGATGGAGGCGTCCTACTATTGCCAGCCTCGGTTCGATCGTGAAAAATCCAGCATACGCCGGGGCGTTTGTCTATGGCCGCACTCGGTCGATCCGAGCCAAAAACACCGGGAAAAACCAGCAGCGTCATCTGCCACCGAACCAGTGGCGGATCATCGTTCACAATCGGTATCCCGCATACATCTCGTGGGAGACGTACCAGGGGATTCATGCGATGCTACGCGACAACTACGCGGAGTATGACCGCAACAAAACCCGCGGTGTGCCGCGCAACGGGCAGGCGCTGCTCCACGGCATCATCTACTGCGGCGAATGCGGACACAAGCTGTGCGTCCAGTACAAAGGGGGCACGCAGTATCTCTGCAACCACCTTCGACAACAACACGGCGAACCGGTCTGTCAACGGCTGCCCGCCCTACCGATCGACGAACAAGTCGTGCGATGGTTCTTTGAGGCGCTGTCACCAGCCGCGATTGACCTGTCCGCGCGGACGCTTACCGAGGCTGACTCGCAACGCACCGCCGTACTTGCGGCGCAGCGTCAGCAGGTGCAGCGACTGCGCTATGCAGCGAACCGAGCGGAGCGGCAATACCAACACGTCGATCCGGAAAACCGACTAATCGCTGCGGAACTTGAGCGGCGCTGGGAGGCAGCGCTCCGCGAGCTGCGGGAGGCGGAAGAGCGACTGGCGCATGACGAGCGCCACGCACCGGTCTGGGCCATCCCCACCGAACTCCTCGAAGCGCTGCAGAACGTTGGACCCCGGCTACCCGAGCTGTGGGAAGAACAGCGATTGTTTTCCTCGGCACAGAAAAAGTCGCTGCTGCGATCGTTAATTGAAAAGGTCGTTGCCCATCGCCTCGGCGGTCGTCGCGGCGACCGTGTTTGCCTGCGCGTCGTGTGGCGCGGCGGAGCGACGACGACCGTCGAGCTACCAGTGCCGGTAGGCCGTTTTGCCGATCGTCAGGGTGCGGCGGAGATGGAAAAGACAATCCTCTGTATGGCTCGTCAAGGGCGAAACGACGCCGAGATCGCGGCCAGGCTCACATCGGAGGGCTACCGCTCGCCCCATGCTGCAACGGTACTGCCAAGCACCGTGCGAACGATCCGCCTACAACACCGTGTGCTGAACCGCCAAAGTCAATCCCATCCCCGGCGCATCCCTGGATATTTGACGATTCCACAGTTGGCCGAAAAATTAAGCGTCCCGAGGCACTGGATTAGCGATCGAATCAACAATGGCACAATCGTTGTTGAAAAAGATTCCGCCACTCGGTGCTATCTATTTCCCGATAATCCGGAAACGCTGCGGCAATTTAGGGAACTGCGTGAAGGCAAAATCACCACAGTGGGTCGTCGAACGGAGCATCAAGATGCGTGATCCAAGTAACCGCTCAAGTCCGCGTCAACCACTTCCATGAAACCCGCACGCAGCAGCGACTCGACATGCCTCACGGCGTCTTTGGCGCTCCGCTCCGGACGGTACGCGTATTGCTCGGGCTCCAGGTCTGCCTCGAAGATCGGCCCCAAGACCAGAACCGCAGCCATTTGCACCACGCGATCGCGAATACACGGGATTCCTAGCGGGCGTGTTTTGCCCGGTTGGCCATCCTTGGGGATGTTTACCCTTCGGACAGGCTGGGGTTGGTACGTTTGCTGGCGCAATTCTTCCGCCAATTCGCCCAGCCACCGCTCTTCGCCATACTCCTCGATCCACGCGAAAGTCACGCCATCCACGCCCGCTGCTCCCTGGTTGGCCAGGCAACAGTAGAAGGCGTACTGAAGGATGTCCTTCCGGTAGAGCTTGTCGTAGAGCGCGTAGAATCGGTAGTTGGGTGCTTCCTTCGCTTTGGTGTGTAACGCCGCCTGAAGCTTCGCAACCTTTAGTGGAGGTGGTAGACCCATGTCAATCTCCCGGCTGTCGGCCTCTTCTTGCGTTAGCCTCTGAACTGAGGTCCCTTCCCTCCACCGGCGTTACCCGGTTTCATCGGTACTACGAACCCCTCCGCCACCCCACCCGGCCCGGCCTGTCCCTCACGGGCGTCCGGTTGAGTTCACGCAACTCACCGCATGGGGCTTCTCGTGTTGCGTCAGTTTTCCGTGTGTAAACATGCCGTCGCCTGTACCCCGGCGGGATCGTTGGGATTTGTCGCTCATGGCTCGGCCTATTCCATCCGGTCGCCCGATCACCCACGACGGCGGCCTTCCCCAAGTGTCTGGTGGGTCGGCTCCCGCGTACGACTTTTCGAGGCCTCTACGGCGTTCACATGACATTACGGCCTGCTTACTCGCCACACCGCCAAGCGGCGTGTTTTCTCGAAGGCTTCGACGGTTTTGTTACCTCCACCGCCGCTCCGATAGCTACCGGCTGGAGCGACCCTTTGCCGGGTAGGAATTGCACCTACTGAAAAACCGCACCTTTTCACGACGCACAGACACCCAAGACGAAGGCTCTCCAGACATCCAAAGCTCGCCGATCCCATAACATTCATGGATGGTTCACATGCACATTCTGCGTGTCTGCTTCCGCGCGCTACCGCTTCGGCGTCGTCGATGCGGATCGCCTGGTCGTGAAGTTCTCAGCCAAGAACCCCGCGTACACCGAAATGATCGTCAAACAATTACGCGAGGCGAACGGTGTCGACGCCCGTTAGAGACGGTCGCTCCGGCGACCGGACGGGTGTTAGCTGCTCTGGGGCGGAAACCCGGTCGCAGCTAGTCAACGAAGGCGGATACGGTGGCGCAGCCGGGGACGGAACGCAGGACGCAGCCACTTAACGGGGGACGGATACGGTGGCGCAGCCAGTTAACGCGTCGGTTGACGGCGACACGCCACAGCACCTTCATCGGCCGGACGCGCCGGCGCTTTGCCTTTCCGGACCGCAACGACAGGCCCGCACGCGGATCCGACTGGCGAATTCGTCGTCATCGCCGGCGGTCCCGCGAACTGCTCAGACAGAAATCGTCGCAGCCTGCCGCTTCATGTCGTGGGCGGGCAGCGGCCGGTCGGTCGTAGCGAATTTGCGGGTATTACGTATGATGCAGGCCATGCCGGTGCGCGGCTCGGATCACGGTCGTCGCGCCACCCCGGCGACATGAGTTGGCCGGTTTCGCGCCAGCGCGCGCTCCCGATGCCCAGTTCGGCGCCACGATTGGTTTCGGACTCATATTTTTCTTCCGCCCGCAGGCCAAAGACTTGCATCAAATTCGCACGCGGCGATTTGACTACTTGACAAATTGCGCATAATCGTCCTATGTGCTTGAGTGGCGGCGCAGCCGACCCACGTCGCCCAAACACCTCGCGCCGAAGCGCAGCAAATCTCTCATGTGGGGCACCGCTTGCCCATGATCGCTGATGCGACAAAAGGGAAAGCCGAATTGAGAGCCCGATTCCTGCGCGACGGCGCGCCGCGAATTGATTCACCAAGATGACACTAAGCACTCGTCCAAGAGCAGGTTGCAACGAGCGAAGTGCGCTCGGTCGGCCGTCTCAAGAATTGTTCGTCGACGGCGTTGCGCGCGGCGAGACGCCCGGCGAGCCCTGCCCAAAAAGTGCCAGATCGTGCCAAAGGGTGCCATTGGGGACGGGATCAGGCGCCTGCGCAGGCCCTACGACCGGCATGTCGCGCGGAGGGCGCCGCCGGCAGCCGTCTTTCGCGCGGAACCGTTGCAACCGTTTCAACCGTGCCAATGACCAATGAAACGAAGCCGCTGCGACCGAATCTGCTTCGCGCGGTGACCTCGGACGCGGCGCTCATACTCGTCGAGCTCATCCTTGTGCTCCCGGTAGTACCGCTCCACGATCTCGATCTCCTCGTGAGTCAGACTCGGGATCCAGCGGATGATCTCGTCGTGGGAACATCCTTCGTGGAAGTATGGAACCAGATCATGAACCGTGATGCGGCTGGTCGAGAGCTGCAGCCCTCGGCCACGATCAACAAGGGCGATCTCTTTCTGCATAACAGCCCCCTCCGCGCGTGCATTGAGCACGACCATTTGATTAGTGGAGACGAGCGGGATCGAACCGCCAACCTCCTGGTTGCAAACCAGGCGCTCTCCCAATTGAGCTACGTCCCCAGTTCTGCTATCGGCGGCGAGCGCCGCGCACGCAAGCCTTCAATTCGAATTCGGCCGGCGTTGTACTCGCCACCGTTTCGCCGATAAATGGTAGCATGGCCGCCCTGAATTGGCTAGGTTGACCTCGGCGCGTCGAGGGCGCACCGACAAGCGAGATTCGCTCCGAGACAGGCAGGAAAAACGATGCTTTACGTTGGGTTTGCCGAGACCGACATCACGCCCAAGCTCGGCTCGCAGAGCCCCGGCGGCATGCAGGCCCGACGGCTGAATGAGGTGCACGACCCGCTCAAGGCCGTCGCCATGGTCATCAAGAGCGAAGCGGCGACCGTCGCCCTGGTCGGAATCGACTCGATCTTCATCAGCGAGGAGACGACGGCCCGCGCCCGCGAGGCGATCACTGCGGCCACCAAGATTCCCGGCTCCCACGTCTTGATCGGCGCCAGCCACACCCATGGCGGCGGGCCGGTCGCGACGTGCTTCGAATCGGAGGCCGATCCGGAGTATGTCGAGCTGGTCGCCACGCGAGTCGCCGAGGCGGTGACGTCGGCTTATCACTCGCTTCACCCCGCCGAGCTCGGCGACGGGCTCGGCCATGAGCCGAGCATCAGCTTCAACCGCCGGTTCCTGATGCGCGACGGCACGCCAGGTCACCCATCCCGGCAAGGGAAACCCCGACATCGTCAAGCCGGCCGGTCCGATCGACCCCGACGTCGGCGTGCTCGCCGCCCGCGCGCCGGGCGGCGCACTGCTCGGGCTCTTTGTCAACTTCGCCTGCCATCTCACCGTCATGGGAGGAAATGGATTCACGGCCGATTATGTGTACCACTTCGCGAGAGCGCTGCGCAGGCATTACAAGAACCCGCAGCTTGCCGGTCGGCTTCCTGCTGGGTGCGGCCGGCGACGTGACTCAGGTCGATAATCGGCGACCGGGCCGCGAGTTTGGCGAGGAATGGTCCGAGCTGTTCGGGCTGGCGCTCGGGAGCCGAGACCATCCAGACCGTCGGCCGGCTCAACTGGCACAAGGACGCCAAGATCGATGCGGTTCAGACGTTCGTGCCGATTCCGATTCGCGAGCCGCGCGACCCGGCACTCGAAAGGCCCGCACTCGGACTCGGGTCCGGGCTCGGTCGCCGAGCAAGATCTATGCCCACGAACGCGAAGATCGTCGCCAAGGAGCGGGCACAAGCGGCCGGTGATTCCGTGCGAGGTGCAGGCGATCCGGATCGGCGACCTGGGCATCGTCACCAACGGCGCCGAGTTTTTCTGCCAGCTCGGGCTCGATATCAAGGCGGCCAGCCCATTCGCGCGGACGTGGGTCGTGAGCCTGGCAAACCAGTGGATCGGCTACGTGGCGACGCCTTCGGCCTATTACGCCGGCGGCTACGAGCCGCGCACCGCCCGCAGCGCCAAGATGGCACCCTGGGCCGGCCAGTCGCTGGTCGAGGCGTCGCTGGCGGCGCTCAAGCAGGTCGCTGGCGTCAGTCGCAGGCTCGCTCCGCCACTCTTCGACCGCCATGAATGCCCTCTCGCGCGGCTCGCGACACTCGGCTGTGACCTCCCAGCTTGGGATCACCGCCGCTTTGGCACCGTCATTTCCTGGACCCATGTCTGGATCACCTGCGGCGACTGGCTGACCTTGCGCAGCGTAGCGGACCATTCCGTCCCGGCAACGCCTGCACGAAAATGACGGCATAATAGGGGAGCGGGTCGTAGCCTCCTTTCTTGACGAGCTTGCGAATATGCTCGTCGACCTTCTTGTCGAGCTTGGCCAGATCGTCGCCGAAGAACTTGCGGAACTCGGCCAGGTTTTGCTCTCGGGCGTGCGCGGCTGCAAGGGGGGAAGCTGGCCCATGACCTTCAGGAACTTGACGAACTCCGGCCCGCGCTCAGCGCCAGATAGTGGGTCAGCGCCCAGCCTGCGCGTAGTCGGTGGGCGTGAGCGACGGTCTTCGAGCAGCAGCGATTCGGTCAGCGCTCGCGTGCCGCTGACCGGGCGACCTTCACTGCGCGGCGCGTCGCCGAGCGTTGACCTCGGTTCGAGAGCGGGTCGTCGAGCTCGCGGATCGTGGCCATGTGCAGCGAGTTGATCGCACCCATTCCGCTCCAGGTCACGACGCCCTTCCGGTTGGTGACGGTGGTTGCGCAGTACTCGGCCAGCCCCTCGATCAGCCAGAGCGGCCAGGCGCTCGAGCGTGGCTGCACGCCGATATTGGAGAGAATCTGGTGCGCCCCCTCGTGAGCGACCGTCTGCGGTTTCAGGAGGGCCGCCACCTTGGGCTTCGGCTCGTCGCGCTCGGACTTCTGATAGAAGAGGATCCGATTGGTGAAGAACTCGTAATAGGCCTGCACCTGCGGCGGGACCTCTTTGTGCTCGCGAAAGTCTTTCTCGGTGGCGAAGATCACGGCGACCAGCGGAAACTCCGACTCGTGCACGCGTGATCCCGTTGCGGCGGAACGCGTCGATGCAGCCCGCGGTAGAGCTCCTCGAGCAGCCGGCCGCTGTCCTGCGCGAAGGCCGTCGGTCGACTGGTAGAAGATCAGGTAGTGGTCGGTCTTGCAGGACCTGATACTCGGCGAACGGCCCGTTGTGCAGCAGCTCGCGCAGCTCGTCGGCGCTGTCCGGCACGAACGGCTCGTTGGCCGGCACCAGCATCTTGACCGTGCCGAGCTCACCGTCCGGCAAGAGCAGGACGATGCTTGTCGCCGTCTTGGCCGTATAGCCGCGTGACGACGCACCGGTCGAATTCGTCGAGCACCTTGTAGCACTTCTCGGTCGGTTGCCGTTTGCTGTCGGCTGGTCCGATGCCGCTCGAGGCGT
The DNA here is from genome assembly GCA_963830625.1 of uncultured Isosphaeraceae bacterium. Classification (GTDB taxonomy): domain Bacteria; phylum Planctomycetota; class Planctomycetia; order Isosphaerales; family Isosphaeraceae; genus CAWHMZ01. The sequence continues at coordinate 681,762 of CAWHMZ010000013.1, forward strand.
CGGCTCGTACCAGCGGCTCGGAAAACAGCCACGTACGGCCAAAGTCGCAGCCAGGCGCACCGCAGACGAAGCGACCGCGACCCGTTACGACTGCGCTGGCGGCTCGACGGAATGGCTGCGGATGGGCTCTCCGCAGCCACACCGAGGGATTGACCACGAGCTCCATGGCCGTTGTTCTCGCGGGCTTGGTCTGAAGGAATTCAGTTCGCTCTCAATGTTGATCTTAGCAACCTCAACCTGGCGAGCAAAGCGCTGCTCCGTTGGATTGTTGGAATCCCGAGAGGACCCGGACCTTGAAGCCGAGCGACCGCGACAGGGCAGCCATTTCGCCGAAGATGTCGCCGTAGGCGACGGCGATGTGGTTGCTCATGTAGTGGGCCATGATCGTTTCCATCGAGCAGCCGAGGTCGGCGGCCATGAACGGCCATTGCCGGGTCGTGCCGCGCCACCAGGTTTCGCGGACGTCCTCGGGCAGGGCGACCGACTCGCCGCGGCCCAGGTCCATGACGAGCCGGCCGGTGCGGTCGATCCAGGCGCGGGCCCAGGTGATCGGGCCGGGCAGGCTGACGCCGGCGAACGTACCGCCGGGCACCGGGAAGTAGCCGGCCGGCTGGCGGTAGCTGTGCACGCCCCGCAGGCTGGTCGACGTCGTGATTGAAGGCATAGGCGCCGCAGCTTCCCGAGTTGAGCAGCACCCAGAGGAACCGGCCGTCGTGACGGCCCCCCAGCGCACGTCGTGGAACATGACGGCGCCGGGCAGTCCCTTGGCCTCGAGCAGCCGCTTCATCAGCTCCATCGGCACCAGGTTGCCCTGGTCGGCCTCGGTGCTGGTGATCACGACCGTGCCGTTGCCTTCGGGCCGGGCATGCGAGTTCAAGAGGCCCTCGGCGAAGTCGCTGGGCGGAAGCAGCTTCAAGCAGCCCGAGCTGGTACTGCCAGCCCAGGCAGTCGGCCTTGAATTCGTCGAGCAGGTCGAGGACGGCGAGGTAGCCTCGAAGCTGCTCGCGGGTGGCCGCGGGCGTGAAGTCGGCGGCGTCGGCTTCCTGCCAGTGAAAGGTGACGCCCCGGTCCTGGACGAATCGAAACGCGTCGTCCACCCGCGCGTCGCTGACCGACCTGCGTCGCGTTCGATCAGCCAGGCCTGGTCGACCTTGTGCTCGCTGAAGCCGATCGGATAGAGCAGGCGCGGGCCGAAGTAGCCGTTGATCATGCCCATCGACGTGTCGCCGAGCATGAGCGCCAGCACGCGCCGGCGGCGGATGCCGTCTTCGACCCGGGCGGCCAGCGCCGATCGCCTCGGCGCGGATCGCGCCGGCGCTGCGTGATCTCGTCGGTCGGATAGCCGATCCGCCCGGTCGTGCACCACTCGTCGAGCCGCTCCATGAACGCGGCGTCGGCGGTCCAGTCGGCGCGCGTCGGTCCAGATGCGCGACGCCGCGCGGCCGACGCTCTCGAGCGAGGCCCCCGTGTTCAAGAGCGCCACCAGCCCGGGCCAGGTGCCCGAGAAGTTCGACGCCAGGAGGAGCGGGTTGTCCTTGCCCACGACGCCGTCGACGGTGTGCGGGGCATAGGTCCAGTGGACGAACACGCCGATCAGCGGGTCGTCGATCGGGCCGAGCTTGGCGATCGCCTCGATCGGGACGGGTCAGATAGCCCTCGACCAGGTACGGCGAACGCCCCAGCTTCTTGAGCGCGGCGACCAGTTGCGCGGTGGCCTCGCGCGACTGGGCCAGGGCCCATTCATTCGGCTTGGCGCGATAATCACCGGGCCAGAAAATCGCGACTTTCTTGGGCATGGGGTGACTCGGGAAGCGGCAACGAGTGCAGAGTGGTTCCGCGTCACATCTGAGTGTATATTGCGCGAACCAGCCGTGCCACGGGAACCCGCGGCACGGCGCGTTCGAGGCTCGGGCGAATGACAATTTCCACGGTGCGAGGGTCGAGGGCCGGCAATGTATGACCTCGTGGTGATCGGTGGAGGCGCGGGCGGGCTTCATCTGGCCACGGCGGCCGCGCGAGTCGGCGCGTCGGTCGCACTGATCGAGCGGCGGGGCGACGGGGCAGGGGGGGCTTGGCAGCGTCCCTGGCGAGCAAGGTGCTCACCCAGGCGGCCAAACGCCTCGCACAGATCCGCGGAGCCGACCGCTTTGGCGTGCGACGCGGGCTCGATCGCGGTCGATTTCGCCGCCGTCATGGCGACGGCGCGCAAGTGGCAGAGGACCTGGCGAAGCGCGATTCCGATCGCGCGCTTGCGCAGGCGGGAATCGACGTTTACCACGGCTCGGCTTCGTTCGAGGCTTACGACACGATCAAGGTCGACGAAACGCAAACGGTGAACGGCCATCGGTTCGTGATCGCGACCGGGTCGCGGCCGGCGGTGCCCGACATCCCCGGCCTGGCCGAGGCCGGCTACCTCGACGAGCACAGCGTCTTCGATGCGCTCGACACTTCGCCCGAGCACCTGATCGTGCTCGGGGCGGAATCGGTCGCCATCGAGTTTGCGCAGTCGTTCGCGCGGCTCGGTTCGAAGGTGACGGTCCTGGCCGAGGCACCGCACGATCCTGCCTGCGCACGAGCCCGAGGCAGCCGAAGCCATCGCCAAGGTGCTGACCTCCGAGGGCGTCGAGCTCAAGCTCGGCGTCGAAATCACGAAGGTCGAGCAACAGGGCGGCCGCAAAGTTTGCCACTACACCGAGAAAACCACTGGAGCAACCGGCGAGGTGATCGGCTCTGAGATCCTCGTCGCCGCCGGTCGCCTCGCCAATGTCGAGGGGCTTGGCCTCGAGACGGTCGGCATTCACGCCGATGCGCAGCATGGGATCGAGGTCGACGAGTGTCTGCAAACCCATTCGGCCCGGGTCTTCGCCGTCGGCGACGTGCTGCTGCGGCACCCATCGGCCGGTGCGGCCGTGCGCGAGGCCGACGTCGTCTTGCAGAACGCCGTCCTGAGGCTGAAGAAGAAGATCGATTATTCTGGCGTGCCCGCCGGCGCGTTCACCGATCCCGAGGTGGCCTCTGTGGGGGTCACCGCAGCGACCGCCCGCGCCCGGGCACTGCCGTCGCGTGTCTATCGGCTTGATTTTTCCCAGGTCGATCGGGCTGTCATTGACGGCCGAACCGATGGTTTTGCGAAGGTCGTGGTCACCCCCTCGGGGAAGGTCTTGGGCGCGACTGTCGTCGGCGAGGACGCCTGCATGATCCTCCAGGAATTTGTGCTTGCCGTCGAGCGCGGGCTGGGCCTGCGCGACCTCGCCGCCGCCACGCCGATTTATCCGACGTACGCAGCAATCGCCGGGCAGCTCGCTGAAGAACATCGCGTGACGCGGTTGGAGACGGGGCTATTCAGCAAGGCCCTGCGGCTGTTCTACGGTTTCGCGCCGCGAGGTACCACGGGCAATGGTGCGACGGCCCGACCGACCGCGGAGCAAGAGTCGCCGCAGCCCGCCGAGCCGCCGGCACACGAACACGGGCATTGACCAGTCAGCCGGCAGGGCGGTCGGCGCCTTGCTGCTTTTTTTGAACCCGGCGCGCGAACCGGTCGACGTCGATCACTCGCCGACGGTGAATGCCACGAGCCATCGGTTCAACCCCGTCATGGGCTTCGATTTGAAACGTCACCACCGGCCCGTCGACATGAATCACCCGCGCGCGACACGTCACCTTGAACCCCTCGGGCGCCGGGGCGAGATGCTCGATCTCGATGAACGTGCCCACGCTGCGCTCAGCGTCCTCGAGGCACGCAGCAAGTGCATCGCGGGCGGCATACTCGAGGTGTGCCACCAACCACGGTGTCGCGAGGACTGCCGGCATTCGCTGATCGGCAAAACTGATCCGATTGCTCGCGTCGACCGTGATCACGTGTTCGCCAACAAGCCCGACTCTCGGAGCGTGCTTCATCGAAGGGCGCCTCCTGAATGCCTAACCATGCGATCTCGCGCGGTTTCAACGGCACGCGAGGAACAGGCTTGACCCGAAACCTTGACCCTGGCATGCTGAGAATCGATAATGATTATTGATTGCCCTTGAATGCGGGACGGGTCATTCCACCGAACCGGGAAAGATTCACATGGCAGCAGCCTCGCTCGCCGGAAAACCGCGTAAGGTCATCCCCAAGATTCTGGCCGTGATCCACGCCGACGGCTGCACGGGGTGTGAGGCGTGCGTCGAGGTCTGCCCGGTCGATTGCATTTACAAGGTCCCGGGCGAGGAATACGCGAGCCTGCAGACATTCTGCGACATCGACCTCGATCGGTGCATCGGCTGTAAGCATTGTGCGCAGGTCTGTCCGTGGGACGCGATCGACATGGTGGATACGATCGACGTGTCGTACCACGTGGCGCTCAAAGGCGGTCCGCAGAAGTACGTCGAAGAGCAATGGGATGAGTTGGTCGATGCGGCGCAGCGGAACGCCGAGGGCTTGCTGGCCAAGAAGAAATAGGCCATCTGGGACAGTCGTGAGCATAGGCAGTTGACGCCATTGACGCGAGGCGGCCGCAGGGGTTGGCGTGGGGGTCCGCTTGGGGAATTTCCGGGACGGCGGCCTGCCCTTGCGGAGAGCTTGCGCGCCGGGCTGTCGAGCAAACATGTGGGCTGGCAATTTCCAAATGGAACCGGAGAACGTGTATGAGCCCATGGATTCGATCGCTTGGGGGAAGTGTCGTTTGCGGTGGGCTGGTGCTGGCTGCGGGCTGCACGGGGAGCGATGAGGAAACACCGATGCCGGCGGCCGCGCCGCCTGTTCGCCAGGCACCTGGAGGCGTGAGGACCGGTCCGCTGGCGCAAGCGATCTGGGCTTCGCCGCCCAAAATGGCGACCAGGGCGTCGCCTCTCCAGCCCGCTCGGTCGACACCAAGCAGTTGACCGACGTCGTCAAGGAGGAGGTCAAAGGGGGTGAGTCGCACCGGGACCGAGCCCGTTCGAGTATCCTCTGGCAGCCCTCCAAGGCCGAGCTGATCAAGGACGAGCCGCTGGCCGTCGCAGTTCCCGCCGGGCTTCAGCCGCTGACACCCAAGGTCTACGTTCCCGGCGGCAACCCGATCACCAAGGGGAAGTATGAGCTGGGCCGCCAGCTTTATTTCGATCCGCGCGTCTCGCTCGACGGCACGGTGAGCTGCGCGACCTGCCATAACCCGGCCAAGGGCTGGACCGACGGCATGCCGGTCTCGATCGGCATCGCCGGCCAGACCGGCGGCCGCAGCGCTCCGACCGTGCTCAACACGGCCTACGGCAAGACGATGTTCTGGGACGGCCGGGCCCCGTCGCTCGAAGGCCAGGCCCAGGGACCGATCCAGAACCCGATCGAGATGGGCAAGCAGACGTACAAGCAGATCGTCGAGCGGCTCCGGAAGATCTCCGGCGTACACGGAGCAATTCCAGAAGGTCTTCGGCACCGACGTGACCCTCGACGGCATGGCCAAGGCGATCGCGACCTTCGAGCGCGTGGCCGCGCTTTCGGGCAACTCCAAGTACGACAAGTACAACGCCGGCGACAACAAGGCCCTCTCCGACAGCGAGAAGCGCGGCATGGTCTTCTTTGGGCTGACGCTCAACACCGACGACGACTTCAAGACCGACGTCGTTCGCCAGAAGGCCAAGTGCACGCTCTGTCACGTCGGCTTCAACTTCACCGACGAGCAGTTCCACAACCTGGGGAGTCGGCTGGAACGAAAAGACCGGCAAGTTCGCCGACCTGGGACGCTGGGCCATCGATCCCATCGGCGCCAAGTGTGACGCCAGCCTGGGGGCGTTCAAGACCCCGACGGTGCGCGACGTCGAGCACACCGCGCCCTACATGCACGACGGCAGCCTGGCGACGCTCGAGGACGTCGTCGAGCATTACGACAAGGGCGGCAACGCCCAACCCGGCCCTCGATCCCGACATGAAGAAGCTCGGCCTGACCGCGCAGGAGAAGACCGACGTGGTCGCCTTCATGAAGGCCTTGACCGGCGAGACCAAGAAGCTCGACGAGCTGCTGCCGACGCTGCCCCCGGGCCCGACGGCAAGGCCCCCAACCCGCGCGATGCCTTGACGCCGCCAGCGAAGATGGTTGCCGAAGTCTTCTTCCACGACCCAGCTCGGCGGTGATCCATGCGATCGTTGACGATTGTCAGCGTCGTTTTCGTTTGCTTCGCGGCGGTCTTCTTGCTTTGCTACGCTCCTGCACTGTTTCTCGGGCGCCAGTTCGGCTATCGCGACGCCGGCCACTTCTACTACCCGCTCTACCAGCGCGTTCAAGCACGAGTGGAATCAGGGCCGATGGCCGCTCTGGGAGCGCGAGGAGAACGCGGGCATTCCGCTCCTGGGCAACCCGACCGCGGCGGTGCTCTATCCCGGTAAGCTGATCTACGCCGTCCTGCCCTATCCGTGGGCGGCGCGCATCTACATCGTCGTCCATTCCGCACTGGCGTTCGTCGCCATGCTGGTCTTGATGCGATCGTGGGGAACGAGCTGGGTCGGCTCGGGGCTAAGTGCGCTGGCCTACGCGTTTGGCGCGCCGATCCTCTTTCAGTACTGCAACATCATTTACCTGGTCGGCGCAGCCTGGCTGCCCCTGGGAGTCCACGCGGTCGATCGCTGGCTCCGCCTGGGGCGGTATTGGGGCGTGCTCGAGCTGGCGATCGTGCTGTCGATGCAGGTGCTGGGCGGCGATCCTCAAGTCGCGTACCTCCTGGGCTCGCAGGCGGCGCCTATGCGCTCGTGCTCTATTTCAGCGGTAGACGACTCGACACGGACGTGACCGACCAGCGCCTCGGGCGATCTTCCCACCGAAAGCCAAGCCACCGGCGGCACGGCTGCACGCGTTTCAGGCTGGTGGACTGCGATCTTTCTCGTTGCGGGTCTGGCGATTTACACGGCCGTGGTCTTGTTTCTGGCGCAATGGCTGCCGAGGTTTCGAGAAAAAGACCGACATACCGACTCTGCCTTTCTGGTGGATGGCGTGGGTGCCGCCAGTCGGTGTCTGGGGCCTGGGCGGTCGTCGGGGCCCTCTGTTCTTTTTTACGTGGTGGCGGCGCGGGCTGGCGATACCCGCTGGGCGTGATGGGGCTGGGCCTGGCGGCGTCGGCGGGGCTCGCGATCGCGCTCTCGGCGGTGCAACTGCTGCCGATGCGTCGAGTTTACCCAGCGCACCAGTCGCGCTGCCTCGGCGGCCCTCACGACATTTACCCGTTCAGCATCGAGCCGTTTCGGCTCCTCGAGCTCATCTGGCCGAACATCTTTGGCATTCAGTTCGAGGGCAACACTTACTGGGTGCCGGTCGTCCGGGTGCCGGGAGCACGTCCCAAGATCTGGGTGCCTTCGCTGTACGTGGGCAGCCTGACTTTTGCACTGGGGTTGTGCTCGCTGTCGATTCGCCGGGGCCCGCCGTGGCGAGTTTGGCTTTCGGGCATCGTGGTGGTGAGCGTGCTGGCGAGCCTGGGCGAGTACACCAGCCCGATCTGGGCGTCGCGCGCGATCCTCGAGACGACGCACGCGGGCGTCCTTGGCGAGCTGCTGGGCGGGCTGGGCCCGATCGATCCCGATCGACGCGACGCCAATCCGCCTGGATGGATATCTGCGCGACGGCGATGGCGGCTTCTACTGGCTGTTGACCACCGTGTTGCCCGGCTTCCGCCAATTTCGGTTTCCCGCCAAGCTCTTCACGTTCTCGAACCTGGCCTTGGCGGCCCTCGCCGGCTACGGCTGGGACCGTGTGACTCGAGGGCGAAAGCGGGGTTTCGTCGCGCTCGCGGCTTTGCTCTTTGCGCCAGCGTGGGCATTCTGGGCGCGGTGATGAGCAACGACGCGGCGATTCTCGCGTCATTCAGTGCGATCGACGTGAGGTCGGTCTCGGTCCGTTCGATCACGACCGGGCGTACCGGGGAATCCTGAGCTCGCTCGGACAAACGGCGATCGTGAGTGCGCTTGCGCTGGCAATTATCCGCATCGCCCGCGTGCGCCCTCACTTTGCGGGTGCGCTTGCCGTGATCGTGATGGCGACCGACCTGGCTTCGGCCAATGCACGCTACGTCGTGACCGTCCCGCAAGCTCTCTTGGAAACCAAACCCGAGGTCTTGTCGAAGATCGAGACGGCCGAGCGCGCCGACCCTTCCCAAGGACCGTTCCGCATCCACCGCATGCCGGCCTGGAGCCCGGTGGGATGGAACCTCAGTTCCTCGAAAGATCGCGTCAACGAATTCGTCGCGTGGGAGCGCGACACCTTGCAGCCCAAGCACGGAATCAATTTCGGCGTGGAATACACCCACACGATCGGCGTCGCCGAGCTCTACGACTACGAGTGGTACTTCTCAGGTTTTCCGCGCACGGTGCGCGACCCCGAGATCGCCAAGGCGCTCGCCATCGAGATCGGCAAGGACGTGGTCTACTACCCGCGGCGCGGCTTCGACATGTGGAATACGCGCTACTTCATCGTTCCCTCGTTTCCCAACGGCTGGCGCGACGAACAGCGCGGCTATGCGTCGTTTCTCTTTGGGTGCGAACAGGTCTATCCTGAAGCGGACAGGTTCCGCGGACCGAGCGCCGCCGTTGCCGTCAAAGACTGGGTTGAAACCCACGACTACAAGATTTATCGCAACCTTCAAGAGCTTCCCCGCGCCTGGGTCGTGCATGACGCGCGCACCGTCCCGCCGGTGCACGGACTGGCCCGCGAGACGCGACCCCAGACCATGCAGGAGATCCTCTTCGCCAATGATCCGCTCTGGCAGGACAGCACCCAGCGGCCTTTCGACCCGCGGCTGCTGGCATGGATCAGCAGCGATGACCGCGCGGCGATCTCACCCTTTCTCAATCGGAAGGCCCCCTTGGCGTCGGAGGCTGTGACCGTGCGGTACCCCTCGCCGCAGCAGGCCGTGCTCGAGGCCAATCTCGAGTCGCCGGGCTTGATTGTGCTCGCCGACATTTATTACCCGGGCTGGGAGCTCAAGATCGACGGCGCCCCGGCTCGAATCTACAGCGTCAACGGTATCATGCGCGGGGCCGTTGTCGGCAAGGGACCTCATCAATTAGTCTACACCTACGTGCCCCGATCGTTTCACCTGGGCGCGATCCTGTCGATTGTGGGGCTCGTGGCTCTCTTCATCACCAGCGCTTTATGCTTCGCTCGGTCCGTCGATTCGGTGATCGCCGGACTGAGTGAGCGCCACTCCCAGGCGCTTGCCTCGCCCGAAATCTTCCACGACCCAGACCAGCGGTGATCCATGCGATCGTTGGCAACGGTCAGCATCGTCTGCATTTGCTTCGCTGCCCTGTTCTTGCTTTGCTACGCTTCCGCACTTTTCCTGGATCGCCAGTTCGGCTACCGCGACGCAGGCCACTTTTACTACCCGCTGTACCAGCGGGTGCAGGAAGAGTGGAAAGAAGGGCGGTGGCCGCTCTGGGAGCGCGAGGAAAACAGCGGCTTTCCGCTGCTGGGCAACCCGACGGCCGCAGTCTTCTATCCCGGTAAGCTGATCTACGCCGTCTTGCCTTATCCGTCGGCAGCCCGGATTTACATCGCCGCTCATTCGGCACTGGCGTTCTTCGCCATGCTGATTCTGATGCGATCATGGGGAACGAGTTGGGCCGGGGCAGGCTTGAGCGGTCTTGCGTTTGCCTTCGGAGCACCGATTCTCTTTCAACACTCCAACATCATTTACCTGGTCGGCGCAGCCTGGCTGCCTTTGGGTGTCCGTGCGCTCGATCGTTGGCTCCGCCTGGGGCGGTATTCGGGGGTGCTCGAGCTGGCGATCGTGCTTGCGATGCAAGTGCTCGGGGGCGATCCTCAGGCCGCATACCTCCTGGGCCTCTCAGGCGGTGCGTACGCGCTTCTGCTCAACTCGGGTTTTCGACCAGTCGAATCAGCCGAAACGACCGATGGCGCGATCGCGCGCGGTTCGGGTTGGTGGATCGCATTGATTCTGGTCGCCGGTGTGGCGATTTACAGCGCCGTGGTGTTGTTTCTGGCGGAATGGCTGCCGATGTTGCGAGCAAAAGGGGGCCCGCCCACTCCGCCCCTATGGTGGATGGCGTGGGTTCCTGCGATCGTGTTGGGCGCGTGGGCTTTGGTCGGGGTCCTCTTTGTCTTTGCATGGTGGCGGCGGGGATGGCGATACCCGCTTGGCGTGATGTGGCTGGGGCTGGTCGCGTCGGCCGCGCTGGCGATCGCTCTCTCGGCGGTTCAGCTTCTGCCGATCGTTGAGTTTGCGCAGCGCACCGTGCGCAGCGGCGGGTGGGCCACACGACATCTATCCGTTTAGTAACGAGCCGCCTCGGCTCTTCGAGCTCATCTGGCCCAATGTTTTCGGGATTCAGTTTGAGGGCAACACCTATTGGGCGGCCGCTATTCGGATGCCTGGGGTACACCCCAAGATCTGGGTTCCGTCTCTATACATGGGCGGCCTGACTTTCGTATTGGGGTTTTGCTCGCTGTCGATTCGCCGGGGCCCGCCGTGGCGCGTTTGGCTGTCGGGCATTTTCGTCGTCAGCGCACTGGCGAGCCTGGGATCCTACACCAGCCCGATCTGGGTCTCGCGCGCGATCACAAGGGCGACGGGCTCTCGCACGCTCAGCGAGATGCTCAGCAAACTGGGGCCGCTCGATGCCGAGGATTCGACGCCGATCCGCCAGGATGGATTCTTGCGCGACGGTGACGGCAGTCTCTACTGGCTGCTCACCCAGGTGCTGCCCGGCTTCCGGCAGTTTCGGTTCCCCGGCAAGCTGTTCACGTTTTCGAGTCTTGCCCTCGCGGCGCTCGCCGGCTGGGGTTGGGATCATCTGACTCGAGGGCCAAGACGTGGCTTCGCCGCGTTCGTGGCTTTGGTCCTATGCGCCAGCGTCGGCATTCTGGTCACGATCGTGATCAACGAGACCGCGATTCTCGCAGCGTTCCGCAGGCTCGAGGTCGGCTCGGTCTTCGGTCCGTTCGAGGTCGACCGCGCGTACCGGGGAATATTGAGCTCACTGGGACAAACTTCGATTGTGAGTGCGCTTGCGCTCTTGCTCATCCGGATAAGCCGTCGCGGTCCGCACCTTGCCGGTGCGCTTGCCGTGATCGTGATGACTGGCGATCTCGGTTCGACCAACGCGCGCTACATCCTGACGGTCCCCCAATCGATGATGGAAACCAAGCCCGAGGTATTGTCGATCATTGAGGCCGCCGAGCGAGCCCACCCTTCGCGCGGGCCTTTCCGCATTCACCGCATGCCAGCCTGGGACCCGCTGGGATGGCACAGCACTGCCTCGAAAGATCGCGTCAACGACTTCGTGTCGTGGGAGCGCGACACCCTTCAGCCCAAATACGGGATCAATTGGGGCGTCGAATTCACCCATACGATCGGCGTCGCCGAGCTCTACGACTACGAATGGTACTTCTCGGGTTTTCCGCGCACGGTCCGCGACCCCGAGCTCGCCAAGGCGCTGGGAATCGAGACGGGCAAAGAGGTCGTCTACTACCCGCGGCGCGGCTTCGACATGTGGAACACACGCTACTTCATCGTGCCGGCGTATCCCAACGGCTGGCGCGACGACCAGCGCGGCTACGCGTCGTTTGTGTTTGCAGTGCGATTTGATCTATCCCGACCGCCAGAACGCTTCCGCGGGCCCAATGCCAGCGTTGCCTTCAGAGATTGGGTCTGAAACCCACGACTACAAGATCTTCCGCAACCTTCAGGAGCTTCCCCGCGCGTGGGTCGTTCATGACGCGCGCACCGTCCAACCGGTGCGCGAGCTCGCGCGTGAGACTCGACCCCAGACCATGCAGGAGATTCTCTACGCCAACGATCCAATCTGGCAGGATCGCGCATCAGCGGGCTTACGACCCGCGCTGGCTGGCATGGATCAGCACCGATCGACCATGAGGCCATCGCGCCTGTCCTCTCAGGAAAGGCACCCTTGGCATCGGAGGCGGTCACCGTGACTTACCCCTCGCCACAACAGGTCGTGCTCGAAGCCAACCTTGATTCGCCGGGCTTGATCGTGCTCGCCGACATTTATCTACCCGGGCTGGCAGCTCTCGATCGACGACAAACCCGCCCCCATCTTTCGCGTTAACGGCATAATGCGCGGGGCCGCCGTGAGTAAGGGGCCTCATCGCTTGGTCTATAGCTACGTGCCCCAATCGTTTCGCGACGGCGCGGTCCTGTCGATCGTGGGGCTCGTGGCGTTCGTCGTCGCCGGTGTTCTGTGCTTCGTTCGGCCGGTCGACTCGGTGATCGCCGGGACTGTCGCCGCGCGACGCCGGCCAAGTTACGCCGCCCCAGAGGTGATCGCACCGAGGTTTTACCGATGAATAAGACCGATGTAATCGCGCTGTTCTCGGCCTGGCAATGGCGCAGGCCCTCTGCACGCATGCTCAAACGGCCAAGCAACCCAAGGTCGCGCCGGCCCCCAACGAGCCCGATTGGGACGTGGTGTTGCGCGACCACTTCGGCCTGTCGATGTTCGGCGACCTGAAGAACCCGGTGCAGACGACATTGCAGGCCACTCCAGGGTTATTTCGCAAGGCGGGGCATGGACCGGTCAAGTTTACCCCCGTGATCGCGCTCGGGCTCGCCACGCGCACGCGCGGCGGCTGGTACAAAGCAGCCGGTTCGGACGAGGCCGCGCCCGAGAAGGCCGCCCTGTGGTCGTACACCTTCAAGAACACGGCCGACGATCTGCCACTCGGGAAAGAACCTGCCCCCACCGCTTGAGCAGGGTTCAAAGAGCGAGTTCGACCCCGGAGATGGCCCCTTTGGGCTCTGGGTTTCCAATGACGGGCTCGACGATGGCGGCGTTTTCAGTGAGCCGGCGCTCGTGGCCCGGCTCAACCGGCGGCTGGCCAAACAGCCGTACAAGGCCATGATCTACCCGCGCCGCGATCGCCGCACGCGACAGATCGTTCCCGCACAGCTTCGTGATCGGCTGGGAGTACTCCACCAACGACGACTTTCAGGACGTCGTCTGCCAGATCGACAACGTCGAGCTGATCGACCAGCCGCAGGGAAAAGCCGATACGAAGAACGGAGTATCAAAAAGCGCAACACGCCGCCCGTGAAATCCAAAACTCCATGCCGACCCCCTCACCCAGCGCTCTCCCCGCGGGGGAGAGGGGGTCCAAACTCAGTCGTCTAGGGCGACGGCGGCTTGGGGGCGCCTGTCTTCGCTGGTTCGCCGGTTCCTGACGACGGCGGCGCTGGCGATGGCGAATCGCCAGGCGAAGGGTGGACAGCCGCGCCGGCCGCGCCCGGCTGAACCGGAATCGGCGGCGCCAGCATGTCGGGTCTCGCCGTCGGTCCTGCCGCCGGCGTTTTCGGCCCTGGCGTCCAGCTCTCACGCTTCGACGGGGGCGGCACCGGCTTGCCCATCTTTTCGAGGTAATAGGCGGCGATCGGCCGCGTGATCAGGTCGGGGGCGAGCGTCAGCGCGCTCGTGAAATGCTCGGCAGCTTTCTCGGGCAGGCCCGATTCGAGCTCGCACTTCGCCAGGTCGTACTGCCAGGTCGCTTGCTGCATCAACGTGCTGGGCAGCGACATGAAGGAATCGGTGGACTGCGAGCGCCTCGCCCCTGATGAGCTGAATTCCGCTCATCAGGCCTTTGGTGCTGCGATCCTGCCGCACCCTGGGAACGGCCCGTTCACCCCAGAGCGTGGCCCCGGAGGAATAGTTGCCTAGAAGAAAGAACACGCGCCCCTGGCGCAGCGCACCGGCACCGGGCTCGGTGCCCAGGTTGGGATCGTCGATCGCGCCGATGTTCAAGAGATCGAGCGCCTTATCGGGCTGGCCGGTGTTGCAGTACAGGTCGATCAACCGGGGCTTGACAACCGCCGGGCTGATGCCGTTGAGATCCGCGTCGGCCAGGAGGGTGATCGCGATGCCGGCGCCTCCCATTTGCAGGGCCGCAATCGCCCGATCGATGGGACCGGCCTGCCGCTCGATCGACATGTCTTCCAGCCGGTTCTCGATCTGCTTGACGTGCTCGTTCAGCTTGTCGAGCTGCTGCCTGAGCTGCGATTCGCATCTCGGGCGCGAAATCACCCGGCTTGCTGACGTCGAGCACGGCTTGGAATCTGATTGCGAGCCAGGTCGACTGCGTTGCCGGCCATGTAGAGCTCGTAAAGCTCGCAGGCAAATCGCGAAGAGCTCGCGCCGCGCGGGCATGCGTCCGCGGTGGGGGCGTGGTCTGGATCGAGTAGTTGAGCGCCGTCACCCGCTGCTGGTACCGCGTCATCAGTTGCTCGAGATTGGGCGTAACGGCCAAGATCCGCTCGCGGTTCTCGGGTTTGATCGCGATGCCCGCCAACATCGCAGCTTCCTGGACCATCAACAGGCGGTACGCGTCCTTGAGCCGCCGGTAGGCGATCCAGTCGTCCGGGCTGCGCGACAGCGCGGTCCGCGCGTCGCGGATGGCCAGTAAGCAGCGCGCGGGCTCGGGTATCGGCTGGGCTTCGGGGACCGTCATTTGGCGGTCTAACCGGGGGCACCTCGAGCCAGCGGCGCGCCGACTCGGTGCGCGATTGCAAACGGCTATAGGTCCGGCTCTGGAAGATGTCGTCGATCCAGTTGGATGGGTTAGGCGGGCGCTCGGCGCCGGCAACCGGATGCTCGCCGTGGTAGACGCGCAGCTCGGCGTCAAGCCGGTTGGCCTTGAAGAACGCCAGGTCCGACGCCGGCGCATCGGCGCGGCCGAACATCACGATGCGGCCGTCGTCGTGAAACGGCACCCAGTTCGGGCTCTGCATCAACCGCCGGTAGGTCTCGGGCGAGCTGATCGGTCTCGATCACGACGACGGTGATCTTGTACTTGTCCAGCAGCGGTTTCCAGGCCGCCACGTCGTCGTCTCTGAGGGCACTTGCGGGTGTCGTCCCATTGCTCCAGGAGCTCGCGCGGAAACAACCGAGCGCGGCCGTCGACGTAACGTCTTTCGCTTGGGCGCGGCCTTCCAGATCAGCACGTCGCCCTGCGCCAGCGACGTGTTCAGGACGTTCCCCTTGATCTCGTCGTGGGCCGCGAGGAACTCGGCCGCCTCGATGGGGAAGATGTCGGGGTCGTAGCCCAAGCCAAACTGCATCTCCAGCCGTGCTGCGCCCCACCCTGTGATGTCGAGGCCGACCATGGCGAAAAGCACGGTCAGCGTCACCAGCCGTCCCCCGGTCGACCACGATCGTCCAGCCCCGGCCGGTCCGTCCCTCGGTGCCGAAGCGATCGTGGTACCATTCCTGGCCGTTGGGCGCGACCACGGCCGCGAACACCAAGGCAAAGAACGGGCTTGTGCTGATCAAGATCGCCCAGATGGCCGCCAGTGCCAAGAAGGGCAGAAAGCGACTCCAGGCAAACCGCCTCAGGTTGAACACGAACGACAAGAGCCCGATGGCGACGACCGTGAGATAGTACGCCGGCAGGATGTACCAATCGACACCCTGCCGCTCCATCTGCAGCCGCTTCTCCGGCCCGAAGAACGACAGCTGGTCCTCCAGAGCGATGTGACCGGCCGCTTGCGCGGCGCCGCCGCCGGCAACGACGCCGCTGTAAACGCTGGACGAGCGACTGAACATAAGGCGACACGGCCACCTCGTAGGCGCGGTACGTGAACGGGTTGACGAGACAAGCGACCGCGCAGCCGACCAGCACGGCAATTCCGAGCGGCTTCGGCAGCTGACCGGCTCGGCGGGGTCGGCTCTCCGTTTTCACGTCGGTATCCTTGCCCGGATCGGCCGCAGATCGCGCGCCGGCCAGTTGATCGGCCTGCGCGCCGTCGAGCAAGCGGCCGATCACTGCGGCGGCCAGCACCACCAGCCCGATCAGGAACGACTCGTCGACATTCGCCCACAGCACGAAGATCGGCAACGAGCAGCCACAGACCACTTCCCTTTCCCCAGCGAGTACGCGCGGAACAGGATCAAGAGCTCGAGGCCAGGAGCAGCTCGCCCCAAATCGCGGGCGTCGGACTCGCCGGCCCGGCCAGCCCTCCCATCATCAGGCCGATATCGGATAGAACACGCGCCGACAGCCGCCGTCACGCACAGCGCCGACCACCACAGCCCCGGCCCGGCGTGGCGGATTTTCAGCAGAGCAACCAGGCTGTCACCAGCCGCAAGAGGGCGCTCAAACCAACCAGCGTTCCCATCGCCATCTGGTCGGCGGTCGCCCGATTCGCCGTTTGATCGGCCGGGTTCACGGGCACCAGGTTGTACGCCGTCTGGTAGAGGGCCGCGGTCGCCGCCTGGAACAGCCAGGGCACAGTCGATCCAGGGCCGCCCGTTCTCGGTGTACGAGAACTCATCGGTCGTGACCGGCTTGCCCTGGTCGAGGATCAGTTGCCCCGCTTTCAAGTGCAGGAACAGCCGCGAGCCGGCGACGTAGTTGCACGACACGATGAACGCCAGAAGCAGGGCTCGCCAGCACGACATAGATGTCGTAGTACGCGTTCCACTCACTCGCGCGCGCCGGCGTCCACGGCTCGGGCGGCGGCTCGGCCTCGGTTTCGGGCTCAGCCGCTGATCGGTGGCGGTCGCCGCTCGAGGTTCGTTGTCAGTAACAGGTTGTGAAGTCACGGGTTCGGTCATCAGTTTCAGCCGGTATGAACGAGATGAATAGCCGAGAAGTTCGAGCGAGATCACCGCTCCGCACGGATGCCAGTTATGCTAGGTGCTCGCAGCCGCGCCGGTCAAGAGGGGGCACTCGGGAAAGCATGTGCTGTAAGCATTGCCCGCAGCACTTTGTAGTCGGTTTTGCCGGTGCCGAGCACGGGGATCTGGTCGAGCCGCTGCACACGGTCGAGCCGCATCACGCCGCGAAAGCCGGCGCCCAACAACCGGGCGTTGGCCTCCTTGAGCGTGATCGGCTCGCAAGTGAACAAGACGACCTGCCGGCCGCCCTCGGTCTCCACGCCCTCGACGGCCACTCGCGGGCCGTTCTCGCCTGGCGGATACGCCTGCGCAAACGGCTCCTCGAGCGCCGGCAGCGAGATCATTTCGCCGCCCGCCTTGAGGAACCGCTTCAGTCGGCCGCGGAACTCGATGAACCCGTTGGGGTCCGTCGCGACGAGGTCGCCGGTGACGTACCAGCGCTTCCCCTGCCGCTCCACGAACGGCGACGCCTCTTCGCCCAGGTAGCCGGGAAACACCGAGGGCCCGCTTACCAAAAGCATGCCCATCTTGCCCGGTGGCAGTGGGTCACCCGTTTCCAGGTCTGTCACGCACACCTCGACGCCCGGCATCGGTTGACCGACGCTCCCGGGGTGGTTGGCATCGGGCCTGTTGGCCGCGACAACCGGCGAACATTCGGTGACACCATACCCTTCCACGACCTGGGTCGCCGGCACGGCGTGCGCCGCTTTCTCGAAGAGGCTCTCGGGGCACTTTTCCGCTCCGATCAAGATCAGCCTCAACGAACGAAGCTCACCGGGCCGGGCGCGATCGATGAGCGCATCGATAAAGGCGGGCGTTCCCGCGACGAGGGTCGGCCGATAGGCGGCGACCTTGCGGGCCAGGGCCGCGGCATCGGTCGGGTCGTGGTGGTGGACCACGCGCACGCCCGCCAAGAGCGGCAAGAGCCCCGTCACCGTGAACCCGAAGCTGTGGAACATCGGCAAGAAACTGAGGAACGAGTCGTGCGTGGTCGCCGCAAAGGCGATCAGGGCGCTTCGGTGGTTGGCGAGAATGTTGCGGTGCGTCAGCGGCACCCCCTTGGGCGCCTTTTCCGATCCCGATGTGAACAGGATCGCCGCCGGCGCGTCGGGGATAGCTGGCGGCAGCCGCCTGCGCACGCTCCCGGGGAAGAGCCGCACGGCCAAGACCGCGCGAATTCGCTCGAGCCGGCCGATCTGATCGCGCAAGTCTTCAACGTCGAGAAACTGTACCCCCTCGATCGCGATGCCCAGCCGGTCGCGCAGTCGCCACGACGAGATCACGTGCGTGAGTCCCGCCAGTCGAGCGGCGTGGCGGAGGTTTGCCGGCCCGGTCGTCCAGTTGAGCAGGACCGGCACCCTGCCGGCCAAGAGCAGGCCCAAGAGCGCCATGTCGCAGGCCACCGACGCGGGCAGCATCAACCCGACGCTGATCGCGGGCAGTCGTGCAAAACGACGGGCCATCAAAAGCGCGCCAACGAGCATTCGTTCGTAAGAGACCACGCCCGCCAGGTCGTCGGCCGCGGCCACGCCGTGCGGATCGGCCAGGGCACGCTCGACGAATGCCTCGTGGATCGTTTCTCCCAGGATCCGTAATGGCTTGCTGTCCGTGGGGGGCCGGAACCATTCCGGCGGAGGCGGCTTCGATAACTCCTTCGCCGCCGACCCTTGGGCCAGGGCCATGAGCTGCCCGACCGTGGCGGCGCACCCTCGCCCGAGACGCCAAACCGCTGCTCGATTTGCACCGCCAATTTCATGCGCTGCAAGCTATCGAGGCCAAGGTGTTCGAGACGCGTGGCCGGCTCGCACTCGCCGGCTGCGAGCGGTCGTCCCACCGCGTCGGCGAGTAGTTCGGCGACGGCCTCGCGCGTTTCGGGGCGAATTTTCTCCGCGGCGATTTCGCCTTCGTCCGCCGCGGCCGGCGCGGGAAATCAAAGCGGCGCGGGCCGAACAGGAAGTGGTAGGGAACGTAGGTCGGTTGCTCGGGCCCGGGAGCGTTGTACCATTCCTCGAGAAAGCGGTTCACTCGGTCACGCTCGAGCTCCGGCAGCAAGGCACGATCGATGGGCTCCATCGTGATTTCCACCCGGCGGCGCGGCGTGAACAAGAGCAAGTTGGCGGCCAGCCAGTAAAGCCCGATCCTGAAGCAGCGCCCCAGATCGGGCAGGCGGCCCGTCTGGGCATAGCTGAACATGCTCCCCCACACGCCGCGAGTGCGCAAGAGGACGACGTTTGCATCGGGAACGGCCCGCAGAATGTCGACGACCGCGCTGGCGGCGCCCAGCCGCTCGATGCCGTCGTGCTGCAAGTGGCCCGACGGCCAGAGGACCACGTTCTCCCCGCGGCGCAGTGCCTCGATCACCTCGCCCACGGCGGCTTGGGCTCTCGTCAGGGCCTCGTGGCTGGGCTGTTCCAGGTTTGGAATGGGAACGGCGTGCAAGAGCGCCACCATCGGCTGAAGGATCGGGCTCTTGAAGTTCTCTTCGTAGAGCACCGGCCGCGGCCGAAAGGCCCTGAAGAGGTAAGTGAGCACGATGATCGGGTCGATGTAGCCAGGGTGGTTCGGCAACAAGAGCACCGGCCCTTTCAGGCCGCCGGCGCGCTCCCTGCCGTGAATGCGCACGCGATACCGCAGCGGTAGCACGATCTGAGCCAGCAGCCAAAGGGCGCCGCGAAACACGCTCTGCATGGGCACCTTCCGGGGTGAATCTCCGCCCTCCGCGCCCTTTTGACAAGTCGATGCGCGGACGGCTGCAACAATCGGCGACAATTACAATTCGTTTCGCCGCCGATTACAATTCCCGTTTCACTGTTCTCCGGCGCCAGTCCGGCGCCGCGGGAGGAGGTTCCATGAGCGGCGCGTGGCCGAAGATCATCTGCGATCCTGTCCACGACCTCATCCCCTTTCAGGAATCTCCTTGTGACAAACTGTTGCTTCGTCTGGTCGAAACGGCCGAGTTCCAGCGGCTCAGGCGGATCAAGCAGCTCGGCATGGGTGAGCTCGTCTTTCCGGGAGCCAACCACAGCCGGTTCTCGCACTCGATCGGCGTGATGAACATGGCCCGGCGGTTCCTGGTCACGATCGAGCGCGAGCTGGGCGCACCGCTTCCCGATGAAGCTCGCATCGCCGTGCTGAGCGCTTCGCTGCTTCATGACGTCGGTCACGGACCGTTTTCGCACACCTTCGAGACGGTAACCGGGCAGAGCCACGAGGCCCGCACGCTCGAGATCGTGAGCAGCCCGCGAACGGAGATCCACCGGTGCTTGGCGAGCCATGACCGCCAGCTTCCCAACCGTGTCGGCCAGTTCATCGGCGCGGCCCTCGAGGGCGGGCGGTGCGATCTTCCGGGCCCCTCGTGTCTCGCTCAGGTCGTCTCGAGCCAGCTCGACGCCGATCGCTTTGATTACCTGCTGCGCGATAGCTACTTCACCGGAGCACAGTACGGGCGCTGCGACGTGAGCTGGTTGATCCAGCATCTGCACGTCGATGCGTCAGGGAAGCAGTTTTATCTTTCTCACAAAGCCATCGTGGCTGCCGAAGCATACGTTTACGCGCGGTATTACATGTACAAGACCGTATACTTCCACAAAACGTCGCGCGCCGCCGAGGTGATGCTGCGGCTGCTCTTCAAGCGGTTCAGGGAGCTCTTGGGGGTAAAGAAAACGCGCTCGCGACTTGCCGATTCTGCCCCGCGCGCGATCGTCGAGGCGTTTGCGGGCGAGATGACCTTGAGCCAGTACCTGTTGCTCGACGACCACTCGGTCGGCGAGTTTATCAGGTTCTGCCAGTCTGCGGACGATGCCATCTTGGCGGAGCTCGGCGCCGGCATCCTCAACCGCCGGTTGTACAAGGCCGTCGAAGCCACCGGTGCACCCTCTGACGATGTCGGGGCCTTCAGATCCAAGGTCATCGAGGCCCTTGGGCGCCTCAAGCCAGACCCTGACTATTACTTCGTTCGAGACACGCCGGGCGACACCGCTTACGAGCCCTACGATCCCGACTCCGACACCCCCGCAACGCAAATCTACGTGGAAACGCCGCTCGGTCAGATCAAGGAGCTGAGCACCGAGTCCCACGCCGTACGGCAGCTTCGCGAGCCTTACCAATTGCAGCGCTTTTATTTTCCGGAATCGATGCGGTCGAAAATCGACCGCATCGCCCGCAGCACGCTCCACAGGGACGTCCGCGCGTGATTTTGGACCCCCTCTCCCCCGCGGGGAGAGGGCTGGGTGAGGGGCAACGCCGTTAAGCACTTTTTCGCGTGAAATCGGGCTGGTCAGGAAAGTGAGATAAGAAAAACTGCCAGACTCCCCGCACATCTGACTACACGTCAGAAAGGAGTCTGGCAGTGAAGTCTAGAAAGGAACGCGACAAACGCGACGGCAAGAAACCGCAGCGCAAGACCAATGGCGACGATCTGCGGAGGGCGCTCAAGTGGATCGTAAGCGACAGCATTTTCGCCCGTGTGCGTCTCCATGGCAACGTCAAATGGAAACCCCTCGCATTGGTGTGCCAGGCGGTCTTTTGGGTCTGGAGTTCCCAGCCCGGGTTGGTCGAAGCGGTGGAGGATGCCATCGCCACGCTCGCCAAGCTATTCGGCAGCGACGCCGTAGCTGTAACTTCCTATCAGGCTCTAACTGCCGCTTTGGTCCGTTACACGCCCCAACTACTCCCCGCGCTGTGGGCGCGCGTGCAAAGTTTGATGCAACAGTCTGGCGAAGCCCATTGGCGCGTGGGGAAATGGCTGCCGTTGGCCGTCGACGGTTCCCGAGTGAGCGTGCCGCGGACCCAACAAAATGAAGAGCGGTTCAATAAACCAAGAAAGCGACGCGGAAAGAAGAAATCGCGAACGAACAAACGCGGTCGGCATGCGCACCGCAAGCGGCACAAACAGAGCACGAAGAGTCACTATGATCCCCAAGCTGTGGGTCCGCAAATGTGGTTGACACTCCTGTGGCACATTGGTTTGCGGTTGCCCTGGTGTTGGAAGCTGGGGCCGTCGTATTCCAGCGAACGCGCCGATCTGGAAACGCTGCTCTGTGAGCTGCGGTTCCCGGAAGCCACGCTGCTTTGTGCTGACGCCGGCTTTTACGGCTATGAGTTCTGGCGGTCGATCCTTGATCGTGGTCACAGTTTCTTGATCCGCGTCGGCGGCAATGTTCGGTTGCTGAAGGGCTTGGGGCTGGTTCGGCAAAGGGGCGACATCGTCTACTGCTGGCCCGATGCCGTGATGAGGAAGAAGCAACCGCCTCTGGTACTGCGTCTGCTCCGCTTCCACGATGGTCGCGGCGAGGTCTACCTGGTGACCAACATTCTCGATGACAAGGAATTGACCGCCGAGCAAGCCGGTCTCATTTACCGGGGTCGCTGGGGAGTAGAACTCCAATTTCGTTCGCTCAAACAGACCTATGGCCGAGCCAAACTGCGCGCCCGCACTCCTGAGATCGCGGAGATCGAACTGCACTGGTCCTTGCTGGGGCTAACGATGCTGCAACTGCTGGCCACGAAAGAACAGACCCGGGCGGGCGAACCCGCCGACAAGACCAGCATTGCTGCCGTGCTGCGCATCATCCGCTCGATGATCGCGGATCCATCGGAAGCCCGTCCGCCCGGCGCGTCGCTGCAGAACCGGCTGCGGAACGCCACGACCGATTCGTACCAACGCCAGAGCAAAAAACGAAGTCGCAATTACCCGCGGCGAAAAGAGGAGCCGCGCACCGGTCCACCAATTATCCTCGACGCCACGGCGGCGCAAGAGGGACGGCGCAAGATATTGGCTCGTCAAAGGGCAGCGTAAAATGCTTAACGGCGTTGGGTGAGGGGGTCAGCATTGGATTCTGGATTTCCGATTTCGGATCTGCGATTGCTGAACCAGACCGTGGCCATGACCGTCGCGTCGCAGAAAACGCTTCGCAGATCGATCACTGCAAAAAAAGCCAAAAGGATAGACCAGTGGGAAATCCCTTCGAGCACGGCGTTGCACTGGGCCGCCATGCGCAATCACGAGGAGCTCGCGAAGCTGCTGCTCGCAAACGGCGCCGACCCCAATCTACTGGCCGGCAACGGCTGCACAGCCCTCGATCTTGCCGAACAACGAGGGGCGCACGCGGTCGCCGCGCTGATCGAGCAGCATGGCGGCAAGCGGTCGACGAAATCGCCGCATGGCGGTGAGCGCTGAGCCAAACTCCCTTTGACGCAGATCGGCGGCCGGGCGATAATCGCCGCGCGCCGCCACGAACCGTCGCGGCCGCCATCAACCTGTCAAACTCCGTTGCGCGGGCCCGGAATCATGAGCAAGAAAAGACGTGATGACGACCAGCACGACGAAAGCGCCGATTCCGGCGAGCACATCCTGCCGTTTCGAGCGGCCAAACCTCCGGCCGTTCCCGATCCGCGTTCTCAATCTCATGAAGACGAGACGCGCTACCCACTCCCGTTGACTGAGAAGCAACGGCAGACCTTGCTCGACCAGGCGGAGCTGCCCGCCGAGCTGCACGCACGGATCGCCGGCGCTCCGGGCGGTCTCCAGACCCTGCACTTCACCGAGGAGGAACTGTACGACCTCGCCGACGAGCTCGACGTCGCGGTCTCCCTCGCGGCAGCAGGGCCGCGGCAGCAGTTCCTGGCCGTTTTCAAGAAGGTCGATGAGATTCTCGGTTCGCTCGATCTCGACGCCGGGTCGGAAACCGGCTTGGCTTCGCCGGCCCCGTTGCCGCAGCGCGACGTCGTTTTCCAGTTGAAGCTCTCACTGCGCGATGTGGACCCTCTGATCTGGCGGCGCATCGAAGTACCCGACTGCACGCTGGCCGATCTTCACGTCATTGCTCAGATCGTCATGGACTGGGAAGAGAACCATTTGCACGAGTTTGTAGTCGGTACCGCATCCTACGGGCCCATTGACGAAATGGGTGATGACGTCGACGACGAAGGCTCGATACTTCTCAGCGAGATTTTCACCAGCAAGAAGCCACCGCGCGTGCTCTACATTTACGATTTGGGCGACGAGTGGCAAGTCGACGTCGTGCTCGAGAGCAAGCAGAAACCCGAGCCAAAGGTCAAATACCCCCGTTGCGTCGCCGGCGAGCTCGCCGGACCGCCCGAGGACGTGGGTGGCCCACACGGCTACAACGAGCTCATCGAGGCGATCAGCGACCCCAAACACCCCGGCCACGATGAGGCCAAGGAATGGCTCGGCAACACGACCGATCGCACGAAGTTCTCGCTGGGTTCGATCAACACACGACTGCGCAAGGTGTTCTGATTATCGAGCGCGCAGAAGGGCAAGCGCAATCAGCAACAGATTGGCGGGCCCACTTAATCATCACCGCCGCCCATGAATAACTGGATCGCCGTGCGCACGCGTTCGCGCAGCCGTTCGGGCATGGCATCGATCTCGGTGGTGGTGAGCCTGCCGTCTTTGTTCTTGTCGTATTGGCCCAGCGCCTCCTGGAACCGCTCGGGGATCGGAAAGCCTTCCTGTGCTAGCCGGGCGCGCTGGGCGGGCGTCAGGGCGAACGGACCTCGGCCGGCGGGCGAGTCGCCGCCGGATAGGGCCGCGCCAGCAGGTTGCCCCGCATGGCCAGGACCTTGCAGAAGTCGGCCGGAGTCTCGGTGATCACCTGCACGCCCAAGAGGCACATCTCGTCGGTTGTCTGCTCGCCCCAGCGCACCCGCTTGGGAGGCTTGTTGGGGTTGCTGGGGTTGGTGCTCGAGTTGTCGTAGTAAGCCTCGAGCTTGATCACCGACCCCTTTGCCAGCTTCACCGGCGCCTGATATTGATACTGGCCCTGCCAGTTGAAATCCCAGTCCTTAATCCAGATGAGCGGAACGGTCGGGCCGCCGGGCGTTTCGGCAACGACTTTCATCTCCTTGCCGAGGTAATGCATGTGCGGCGTGATCCCCATCACCTGGACGTCCACTGGCAAGGGGTCGCTCTGGGCGCTCACGTGGTGCCGGCTCTCACCCGGTGGAATGTCGAGCCTGCGGGTCCGGACTGCGATTCCGCCGACGATCTTGCGGGCCGGCGTTTTCGTGAACGAGACGCCCACAACGGATTGGTCGGTCTCGCGCTTGCCGTCGGGGTGGTAGTGGATCTGCAGCACCAGGTCGCTGCCCTTGCGGAGGATCTTGCCGACGCCGTCGGGAAGTGGCCGTGGCAGCGCACCGGGCGCCCAGCCTCCCAGGGCGCCGGTGGGCAGAATGCCCGGACCGCCGAAGCTCGAGTAACCCGGCCCGTCCTCGGCCAGGTCGCGCTTCCGGGCCGCGCCCCGGCTGTCGAGATAAAAGAGCGCGTGGTGCACGACCCTCGGGTTGCCGGGCCGGAACTCGACCAGGCTCACCGTCTTGTCCGAATCGATCGGAATCGGAATCACGAAGCAACGGTAGATGTCGCGGCCGGCCGCCGGCACCAAAAACGGCTCGGGCACCTTGAGAACCAGGTCGGGCGTCCCCTGCTGCCAGCCGTCCGGAAAAACCGGGGCAGGGGGTAGGTCTTTCGCATCGCCTTCAGGTGCCTCGGCCTCGGCCCAGGCGGCGATCAGTTTCAGCTCGCGGTCGCTTAGCCGCCGCTCGTCGTGGAATGACCCGAAGCCCGGCTCCGGCTTCCAGGGGGGCATCTTGCGGGACGCGGTCACGTCTTCAATGAACGACGACCTCTTGGCCGCATCTTTGTACGTGAGCAGCGAGAACGGCCCGATCTCACCGGGGCGGTGGCAGCCCGCGCAGTTCTTCCAGAGGATCGGGGCGATGTCCTTGTTGTAGGTCGGCGACTCACCCCGCACCGGCGGTCCCAAGAGTAGACACGACACCAGCGCGAAGCCATATCGGCACGTCATCGTCATCATCAAATCTCCGCGAAGCACGGGCACACCGCCACCGGCAATACCGTATCTCTATCCAGGTATAACCCGCAACGGTGCCAAAAGTTTCGGCCACTTGAAAGAGGTATCGCGTCCCGGCGCTCCGCGTTTAACGGCTGCTGCCTGAGCTCGCCGGTTCGCCAAGAGCGATGCCGGCCGGGGCAGCTCCGTTCTCAAGCGCAGCAGCCGCTTCGCGCTCGTGCCACCAGGCGGCGGCATGCCCCGGCCCCCAGTCGCCGGCGCAACCGCAAACGGCCAGGGCGTCGGCGAGGGCCTGGGCATTTTCAAACCGGTCGGCCGGGTCCTTGGCCAGGCAGCGCAGAATGACCCGCTCGAGGTCGGCGGGGATGTCGGGTCGGGCCCGCGATGGCGGTGCCACGCGCTGCTGCGGCCATGCGCGATCATCGCGCCCAAGCCGCTGTGCGCGTCGAACGGCGGCTTGGCCGTGAGCAAATAATAGGCCACGGCGCCGAGCGAGTAGATATCGCTCCGCTCGTCAAGATGGCGACTGCCTCGGGCCTGCTCGGGCGACATGAAATGCGGGGTGCCGCGCACCAGGCCATCGCCGCCGGAATCGGCCGGCGAGCTGCGCCGGCGCTTGCTGGACCAGCCCAAAGTCCAGCAGCTTGGCGACGTCTTCCCGCGCTGCCGCGCCGCGCCGCGAAGATGTTCGACGGCTTGATGTCACGGTGAATCAAGCCCGCCGCATGCGCCTCGGAGAGAGCGGCGCAGACCTGCCGCAACAGGTAGACGACCCGCGCGGGGGGCAGCGCTCCGTGGCGCTCGACCAGGTCGGCCAGGCTCAGCCCCGGCAGGTACTCCATCACATAGTAGTAGGTACCATCCTCGGTGCGCCCGTAGTCAAAGATCTCGACGATGTTCCAGTGCGAGAGTGCTGCGGTGAGGCAGACTTCGCGTTCGAATAGATCGAGTGCTCCTGCTTCGGCGGCAGCTCCCGGCCGGATCAGCTTCAGTGCGCAGGGGCGTTTGAGGAGCTGATGCTCGGCCAGATAGACCTCACCCATCCCGCCAGAGCCCAGCCTGCGCTTCAGCCGGTACTGGCCCAGTTGCCGCGCCTCCACGACCTGCCGGCGCAGGCGCGAGATCATGTGGGCCCCGTAGGCCGAGCCGGCGGCCAGAATCGCCAAAAGCAACGCGTCAAAGACCGAGAGCACCAGCGGCGTCGCTCCGCCGCGACATCCACGTGCTCGTCAGCCACGCCATCTCCGGGCGATGAGCCTGATAAACCAACATCAACGTCAGAAACGGCATCGTCGCCAGGACGGCGCCGACCACCGCGGCCCGCCGCCAGCTCTTGGGCACGTACAGACCGAACGTCAGAATGAAGATCGCGGTCACGAGCACATTGTTCTTGAGCGACGACCACGCCGTCATCGGCTCGCCGTTCAAGGAGAAAAACCGCATATTATAATATTCCGTATAAGTGCCAAGGCATGCCAGCAGGGCCACGATCCCCAGCTCGAGGCGACGCGGTGCCGCCAGCGAGAAGGGCCGCCGGCCCCAGAGCTCGCTCAGAACGGCGGCCAAAACCAGCAGCGTCAGGGCGTGGAACACTGGGACGCTCAGTCCGGTGAAAAGGTGCACCGCGAAGCCGTAGGCGGTCCGAATGGTGAAGATGACGAGGTAAACCGAGAGTAGTTCGCGCAGCCGCTCGCGCACCAGCAACTCTGCCTCGGCGAGCGAGTGCGGGGCCAGGTCGGCGCTGATGGCGGCCCGCGGGGCGAACTCTCGGCGAGCCGACGACGACGCGGACTGGAGGCCATCGGCAACGAGGGTGCTCACCGAGGGCAGAACAACGCTGCCGCCGGCAACAGGCACGGGCTGCTGCGCCCGTGAGTTTGGCTGCGGCGGCACCAGGAACCCGTCGCGGCGGGCACGCTCGTCGTCCTCGAGCAACCGCGTCACCTGGAGAGAAAGCTCGTGATCGTCGCCGCAGGCCGTCGCCAGCCATCGATCGCGCTCGGGTGGGTCGACTTCAAGGGCGCGCTCAAACAGGTCACCGATCCGACGCCAGCGCTCGGGCGTCATTCACGCCTCCTCGCCAAGCTGGCCTCGCAGCCAGGCACGTCCCAACCGCAAATCTCGCTCGATCGTCACAACAGCGACGCCAAGTGCGGCGGCGACTTCAGCGACAGTCAAACCGGCGAAATAACGCAGGGTGAACACCTGGCTTTGCCGCGGGTTGAACTCGGCCAGCCGGTTCAAAGCATCGTGCAACGCCACGATGTCGACCTTCTGCTCGGTGAAATAATCAACGACGTCGTCGAGGCGAACGCGCTGCCACTCACCCCCGCGGCGAATCGCGGCGCGGCGCCGGGCGTGGTCGATCAAGACCTCGCGCATCGCCCGCGACGCCGAGGCCAAGAGCAGGCTAGGGTCCGCCGTCTCGAAAACGTCACGGCGCCCATCAGGCGCAAGACGGCCTCGTGGACCACCGCCGTCGGCGTGAGCGTGTGGTCGGTTCGTTCCTTTTGCATCAGGCGCGTGGCCACCCGCCTCAGGTCATCGTAGACCCGCGCCAGCATTGTCTGGCTCGGGCCGGCTGTCCGGCGAGACGATCGTTCCAGGGTCGACCATCCGCTTCCCCCGTCATGTACTTACGACCCGATGCTCCGTCCATTGATGGAGTGTGAATGAAGGAGTTTACTCTATTCTTTGCGCATTAACTTATAGAGGGCAAGCTGCGCTTCCCACCGATCGGTTTCCTCGCCGGTCCTCGTCGTAGGTGCAGTTGTTCGCCCGAGCAACGGAATTGCCTGCCATTGGGCACTGGATTCAGCTAATTCTGTCTTTCAGAGAGAGGTGAAACATGATGCGTCATCCGGCGCCGCTAGGGGCGGCCCTGATCGCGGGACTGTTTTTCCTTGCGTGCGCCACGGCCAGGGTTGTCGCGAAGATGAATCAAAGTCCGTCCCAAGGGAGCAGTCGAGCCGGCACAGGTCAAGCCGACTGACGATGTGCCGAGCGTCAACCTGCTCGAGGCGCTCGGCCGCCAGGTCTCCGCCAAGGCCGAAGGCATCGGCGACGGACGAATCACCGTTTCGGTCACCAACCGCACTCGAACGGAAACTCCGCGTCGTCCTTCCCCCAGGCATCATTGCCCAAGGTGCCACTGGTCAGTTCGGTGGAATGGGCGGAATGGGCGGAGGTATGGGCGGAGGAATGGGCGGAATGGGCGGAGGAATGGGCGGAATGGGCGGAGGCAATGGGCGGAATGGGTGGCGGAATGGGCGGAGGAATGATGGGGGCGGCGGCATGGGCGGCGGCATGGGCCGCGGCGGCGGTACGATGCCCCCTACGATGGGCATGATGATGCTCTCCCGTATGATCATGTACTTCTGCGGCGATCCCGATAGTTGGGACCCACGCAGCATGATGATGGGCATGATGGGCGGCGAATGATGGGCGGAATGGGCGGAATGATGGGCGGAATGGGCGGAGGATGGGTGGAATGATGGGCGGAATGGGCGGTGGCATGCGATCGGTGCCGCCTACCGAATTGCCGTCGGCACTCTTGAATCCGCATCAGACGCGCCACTTGCCGACTCGGCTGGTCAGCCTGTCGGCTCCCGATCCCGAATCGGGATCAGCATCACGGTTACCGCGCAAAGGCGAGCAAGGTGCGCATCGTGGGCGACGTCGCCGACGTAAACCAAGACGTCCACGTGCAAAAGGCCCTGCGCCGACTGGCCGCCGAGAAGGCCCCGACGTCACTCTCGCAACTCGTGATGTGGCGGTTGACCGCGGGTTTGGACTGGGAAACGATCACCGGGCTTTCCGAGCACTGGGCCAATTCGGACGAGCTGACCCTGGCCCGAAACTTCGTCGACAACATCGAGAAACTTCCCGAGGGAGAGACGGGCCGCATCTTGATTCAGATCGACGCTGACGACGAGAATGGCAGCCGACGCAGCCGCGTTCAAGAAGGCGATTCAAGGAGCGACGCTTCTGGGCTTGACGACGACCGTCGCCGAGATTCCTGAAGAACCGTCTGGCCCCGCAGCTGGCGTGCCGCGTGCGCCTCAAATCGAGCGAAGCCATGGTCCAGATCATGAGCAGCGACCCGACGTGCGAGGCCTGGGTGCCGTTCGGCAAATTTACTGTCCCGCTGACCCGCAAAGACGGCAAGCTCGACCTGTTTCGGTTTGCCGATGGGCTCGCCGAAGGCGCTCTCACGCGTTTGGTGCGCGCTCAACTGATCAAAGGGTCGTGCCACAACTCAGAAAGGGTAAGCTCGTCTACCAGATTCGCATCGACAACGCTTCGCCACTGATACTTGAACGGCATCGCCGTCGTCGGAGCGGCAACCGACGGGCAGAATCAGACACCCCAGGTTTTCTCGATGTTCAGCGTCTCTCCGCGCAAGAGCCTGACCGTCCCGGCGAGCGACGAGATGGTCCGGACGCTCGGCCTGAAGAAAGGAATCAAGGTGGTCGCTCTCGACCTGAGCGGGTTGTGAGCGGCAGAGGGACCCGTGGCGGGGGTCGACGTCGCCGCTGCAGGGCACGTCGCCCCCGTCTTCCATCGCCATCTTCAGGTGTTCGCAGTGCCCGCCCGAGGAGATAACCGATCGGTGCTGATCGGGAAGTGATCGCTGCATCTCCCATCGTTTAAACACGATGCGCCGACTCGTTGACTTTCCTCTCGCCTGACTTAGAATGCAAGCGTTTGTTCAACCGAACGCCCGGTAGCGTTCGAGGCACCCGCTTTGTTCTTTGACCCACCCGTGCCGCCCATGCGCCTGCTCACCGCGATTCCGGTGTTTAACGAAGAGTCGAGCCTGGTGAGCGTGCTCACCGAGGTGTTGAGATACGCCGCCGACGTGCTGGTCGTCGACGACGGCTCGACCGATTCGACGCCGCAGTTGCTCCGGGGTTTTCCGACGGTCAAGACGATTCGGCACCCCAGCAATCTGGGCTACGGCGCGGGCCTGCGCTCGGCGTTCCAGGCGACGATCACGGGGGGCTATGACGGCGTGGTGACGCTTGATTGCGACGGGCAGCACGAGCCGGCCTTGATTCCGCAGTTGGCCGCGCAGCTGGCCGAGGCCGATATCGTCTCCGGCAGCCGGTACCTGCACGTGTTCGACCCCACCCAGAAGCCTCCCGAACAGCGCCGGCGGATCAACGTCGAAGTCACCCGTTGGCTTAACGAGTGCCTGGGCATGAACTTGACCGACGCTTTCTGCGGCTTCAAGGCGTACCGGACGTCAGCGCTCGAGCGGTTTGACATTACCGAGAACGGCTATGCCATGCCGCTGGAAGCATGGGTACAGGCCGTAGCTCACGGGATGACGATCGTGGAGGTAGCCCGTTCCGCTGATTTACCTCGATGAATCGCGGGCGTTCGGAGGCGCGCTCGATAACGCCGAATATCGTCTCAAGCACTATCGCCAGGTGTTCGAGGCCGCGCTCGAGCGGTCGGGCCTGCATGGTTGCGGAAGGGTGTTTGGGATGACGGCCCGCCGCTTGCGGGCGCCTGCGGCAGATGGCGGGGTGCTTTTCGAGCCGGCCCCGGGTGCTGTCGCTGGGCTCGTTGCGGACAACGCGGCCCGGTTGGGTTCATGGCAATATGATTTTCAAGGGCGGACAGCCGAACGGCTGCGGGCCAGCGCCCGTCGCGAAATCTTGACGCAGGCCCGGGCCTTCCTCGATCGGCACGGCATCGCCACGCCGAGCGAAAACCTCGACGACTTTCTGGCTTCGGGGCGGCCCCTGATCGTGACCGGCCATCAACCCGAGTTGTTCCACCCGGGGGTGTGGATCAAGAACTTCGTCGCGGCCGCGATCGCGCAGGCTCACCAGGGGATCGCGCTGAACCTGATCGTCGACAACGACATCCCCAAGGCGACGGCGATCCAGGTGCCCGGACGGTCGGAGCGGGGCGTGCGCAGTCTCCGCGTCGAATTTGACCGCTGGGGGGCCGACGCCCCGTTCGAGGATTCTCCCGTGCTTGACGAAGAGCAATTCGCTTCCTTTGCCGATCGCGTGCGGGCGATCGCCGGCGACCTGCTGCGCGAGCCTTTGCTCGACCAGTTCTGGCCGCAGGTGCTGGCGCGGCGGCAAGACGCAAGCACGCACGGCCTGCGATTTGCGCTGGCGCGGCGCGAGATCGAGGGCGAGTGGGGGGTTGCCAATCTCGAGGTCCCGATGAGCTCCGTGTGTCAAACCGACAGTTTCTTGTGGTTTGCCGCGCACATTCTGGCTCAACTGCCCAGGTACTGCGAGGTGCACAACACGACGCTGGCCGAATACCGCTCTGCGCACGGCATCAAGAGCAAGAACCATCCGGTGGCGATGCTGGCCTGGGACGGCGAGTGGCGGGAGGCGCCTTTCTGGGCGTACCGGCCGGGGCGGCCGCGCCGCCAGCCGCTTTTGGTGCGCACTCACGCCCGCGAGATCGACCTCAAGATCGCCGGCGAAGACGAGGTGCTCATGACGCTGCCCCTGGCTGCCGACCGCGAAGCCTGCTGCGCCGTCGAGCGGCTGCGCGAGCTGGCCGCGCGGTTCATTCGCCTGCGTACCCGCGCACTGACCACGACCTTGTTTGCCAAGTTCCTGCTCGGCGATCTTTTTCTCCACGGGATCGGCGGCGCAAAGTACGACGAGCTGGGCGACGAGATCGCGCGGCGGTTCTTCGCCATCGAGCCCCCCGGCTTTCTCGACCGTCTCGATGACGCTGCGGCTTCCGCTAGGGCACGATGCGGCCGCCGAGCTGGGTCTGACCCAGATCAACCGGCAGCTTCGCGATCTCGAGCACAATCCCGACCGGTATTTCTCCGAACCTTTTCCGGAAGAAGCGCGTAAAATTATTGAGGTCAAACGGGCCGCCATCGGCGGACCGGTCACGTCGCCGGCTGAGCGGAAAACGCGGTGCCTGACCATTCGGCGGTGTAACCAGGCTCTGCAGCCGTGGGTCGCGCGATCGGCGTGCCACGCTCGAAAAAGGCCCGGGCGAGTGTTCAGCAGGCGCAGCGCTCGATACGAGCCGCACGCAGCCGCGAGTATGCGTTTGTTCTACACTCGATCAGGCGACTGCAAGCTGCGCTCATTCGCACGTCCGGCGAGGCGTGGGGGCTGGAGGTTTCTGGAACAACCGGGCAGACCGCTCTGAGTCTGCGCCGGGCCATCGTAAGCGTCATCCCACCGGTTGGGGGCCCGACCACGCCGGTTCCAGCCGCCCTAAAATCTTGCCGAGCGCGTCGTTTTTTCGGCACATCACCTTGAGAGCCCGTACAATGAAAACGAAGAGTGCTCGAACGAGCCCGTGTTGGATCCGCCCAGACCCTAACCAGGAGCCGTATGTCGCGGCGCGTGTCCATGATGGTCGACCCGATGAAAGCCCCCGTACCGGGAAATCGCCTGCCCTATCGTCGCGGCTCGGTGGAGTATTGCGTCGGCACCGAAGCCGACCACGAAGCGGTCTATCAAACGTTGCTGCACGTGTTCCACGGACCGGATCGCGAGACGTTCTTGGGCGCGCTTTCCGACCCGGTCGTATCGCCCCGATCAGCGCCTGCTGGCCAAGGTGGACGGCCGTATCGTAAGCCATCTGCACTGTACCGAGCGGCAGATCCGCTTCGGATCGTTATCGCTGCCGATCAACGGGATTATGTGGGTGGGCACGCTGCCTGAATTTCGGGGAATGGGCTTTGCGCAGAACCTGATGCGGCTGGCGAGCCGCCGCGCGCGCGAAAACGGCGCGGTCCTCCAGGTCTTGACGACCGGCATGCCGCAGTTCTACCGGCCGCTCGGATGGGGCGTTTGCGGGCGGCAGACCTTCGCCCAGTCGATGAGCCGCAACCTGCCGCAGGTGAGCGACGGCGTGATCGAAGCCACGCGGCGCGTTCTGGCATGTCCGTCCCTGGCGGCAGGTCGAGCTCGGCGACCTGATGGCCCTTTACGACGCGCAGTACGCGAGCACGACCGGCACGGTCGTGCGGTCCGAGGAATACTGGCGCTGGATGATCGGCCGCAAGTACGCCCACGTGATCTGGGTCGCCTGCCTGGGTGAGTCGGTGCAAGGGATATGCGTTTGTCAAGGACCACAAGGTCCTCGAGATCGCCTATGACGCCGCGCAGCCGCAAGCGCTCAAGGCGCTGCTTGGGCCGCGTGCGTGCCGAGGCGCTCGAGCGGGCGTATCCGCGAGGTCACGGTCTACGCCCCGAGCGATCATCCCGTGATCGAGGTGATGCGGGGGGCGTCGGGCCGGATCATCGACCAGGATGCGTACGAGGGAACGTACTCGATGTACCACATTCCCGATCCGGGCCGGTTTCTTGAACGCGATTCTGCCCGAGCTGGCGCGGCGTGCGACCGAGTCGGGCGTGTCACTGCCCTCGAGCTCGGAATCTGCTGCGACGACGAGCGCTGGCTGATTCACTTGAGCGGCAAGAGCTCGCGGGTCGAGCCCGACAAGCTCAGCCGCAGACACCTCACGCTTGTCGTGCTCCGGCGCTCGTGCGGCTCTTGATGGGCCACACCGAGCATCGACGCCGCCGCGGAAGAGGACGGCTTCATCGCCTCGACGAGCACGGCGATCGACGCCGCGCGGGCAATCTTTCCCGCTCAGCCGATCTGGCGCAGCCCGCTTGACAGCGCCACGGCCTGAGCTGTAGAATCCCGGCGTGCTCTGCAGGTCCTTGAAGCGGAAATAGCGCTTAACGGTCGGCGACATGAGATAGATCGCCACGATCGCGTACACGATGATGAGACCGACGCCCAGCTTGATCCGCTGGGTGTCGATTCGATCTTCAAACGGTTTGATCGCCTTGTCGGTGTCGAGAGGGATCGCTCGGGTTGATCGATCGTTGACGATCTGTCTTCGTCTTCGAGCACGGCCCTACGATCGGCAGGGCGACCAAGGCCATGACGTCGACGACGACTCCCAGGGTCAGCGCCATCACCAGCAGCTTGACCGATTTGCCCCTGATGAATTGGACTGCGCGCATAGATGCCGTATGCCGAGACGGCCGCCAGGGCCAGCAATGCGTAGCTTTGCGCGCGGGACGGCGTTCCGGTCCATCGACTTGATCACCGACAGGATCAAGAGCGAGACCGCTGCGGCTGCGCACAGGCCGCCGACCATCGCGATGTGGAACGGCGGTCCTTCGGCGCTGGCGGGACGCGGAGGGGCCAGGTCGTCTTCCAGGCCGACGCGCATGCCTGTTTCTTGATCGGTGCCGCAGCTCGAACAGACCGACATGCCCTGGGGCACGACGCCGCCGCAGCGCGTGCAGCGCCTGGCGCGTGCTCTGGCCTCGGCGGCGGTGAGCTTGCGACTCGACCGGCCGCCGTCGTCGAACAGCGACGCCGCGTCGCCGATGTCGGGGGCCGACGCGACGTGACCCTGCTCGGCTTCGCGGGCGATCAAGGGTAGGTCGAAGGTCTCGCGCAGGTCGCCCTCGGCCCTGGGAACCGGCAGGTCGTCTCTAGGTCGCTCCCCGGCGATCGAGCTCGGGCAGTGACGTCGCCGCGGCGTCGGCCAATCCCGGCACCGTCGACGCCGAGTTGGCCTCGGATTCCGAGACGGCAAACCGCGATTGGCATTTCGGGCATTTCAGTTTCTTGCCCGCGCGCACCGTCGGCGGCAGGTTCAAGACAACGCCACAGTTCTGACATTGCACTGTTCGAGGCATGGCTCGAAGTCGCGCCCTTCCGCTTTTGTAGATGGTGGCCCGAGCTGGCTGTCAGCCTCCGTTGCCGGCGGCGTCGAACGCGCGGCCGAGAATCGCTACTTACCATTCTACCGTCAGCATCGCGAGAGGTGAGCCGAAAAAATTCTGCCGAGGTGCAAGATTCGTCCCATCTTCATGCATCATGCGTGTCGGCGAAGCCAACAATCACGAGTCATGGCCAACGTAATCGATTATCCGATCTGGCAACAAGCCCTATCCCGCCAAGGTACGCGCCGCGACATCAATCCTGGGAGGGCGAGCCTCCCGGCGAGCCGCATCCCGCCCGGGCACGCGCGGCGACATCTCCTTGACCCGCAGCGGTTGGCGGCGGTAACGTAAGGACGTGCGCGCTGCCTCGGCCGGTCAGCCGCTCATCTCGCTTATAAGCTTCCTGGAGACTCATCCCATGAAAGACAATCGCAAGATCAGCCGGCGGGGGTTCATCGAGACGGCGGGCGCCGCCACCGGTGCCATCATGGCCGCGGGCGCCTTTCCTCATCCCGCCATCGGCGGCGTGAAGGGGGCCAACGAAAAGATCAATATCGCCGTTCTCGGCACCGGCGGCCGGGCCCAGGAGCACCTGCGCATCCTGCTCAAGATGAAAAACAAGGAGCAGAAGCCGGTCGATTTGATCGGCATCTGCGACGTCTGGGACGGCAACAAGGATGTCAGCCGTGGCCTGTACTACTCCGCCGAAGAAGTGCGGTCTCGACGCCGAGGGCAAAGACAAGGACCGCATCACCAAGGATTATCGCAAGACTCCTCGACTGCAAAGACGTCGACGCCGTCTTGATCGCCACGCCCGACCACTGGCACGCCAAGATGTCGATCGACGCCATGGAGGCCGGCAAGGACGTCTACTGCGAAAAGCCGATGACGCACACGATCGACGAGGCCAAGGAAGTCGCCGCGACCGCCAAGAAGACCAAGCAGATCTTCACCGTCGGCGTGCAGTCGACCGCCGACCCGCGCTGGCGCATGGCCAACCAGATGATCACCGACGGCAAGATCGGCCACGTCCTGCAGGGCCAGACGAGCTACTATCGCAACAGCGACGTCGGCCAGTGGCGCTATTACGAGCTCACGAAGGACATGACCCCCAAGACCGTCGACTGGAAGATGTTCCTGGGCACCGACTTTGGCCTGGCCCCCGACCAGCCGTTCAACCGCGCCCTCTACGCCCAGTGGCGCTGCTACTGGGACTTCGGCGGCGGCATGTACACCGACCTGTTCGTCCACCAGCTCACGCACCTGATCTCGGCCATGGGCGTGCGCTTCCCGCGCCGCGTCGTCGGCGCCGGCGGCCTCTATCTCGAGTACGACGGCCGCGACGTGCCCGACATGGCCACCGTGGTCGCCGACTACGACGAGGGCTGCCAGCTCTTGATCTCGGCGACCATGTGCAACGACGTCCAGCTCGGCGAGGTGATTCGCGGCCACCTCGGCAACATCCGCTTCGGTGGCGAGGGCAAGGACAGCTACTTCATCGTCGGCTCCCAGGAGCACGCCCTGAAGGACAAGCCCGCCCCGGCCGGCGGCAACCTCGGCCTCGAGGGCGAAAAGTTCGCTCCCGAACAGCCCGGCGAGGACACGTACGCCCTGTGGGAGCACTTCCTCGCCTGCGCCCGCTCGCGCAACCCCGAGACGCTCTGCCCCGCTGACCTCGGCTACGCGGCGATCGCCACGGTCAACCTGGGCGTGCAGTCCTACCGCGAAGGCAAGGCCTTCTACTTCAACAAAGACACCGGCGAGGTCTGCGACGCCGACGCCTCGTGGGCCGCTCGCTGGGAAGAGCGCAGCCACCTCCGCGGCAAGCCCAACCAGGTCAAGGGCTGGAAAGCCGGCGAAACGGGCTCGCTCTTGCACCCTCGCGACTACCAGAAGCTCGAAGGCGACTGGATCGACGGCAACGACCCGGCGGCCAGCGTGTACAGTCGGGCGTTGGCAGCCATGACTTGACTCGGTCAGCCGGCAGGCCGTGCGGGCGGCCGTCCGCCTGGCTGGTGTGGGTTCCGCTTAGACTGGCCCCGCTGCCGATACTCCGTCACAGCAGCAATCGATCAGTCGAAAGCCGGCGTCGCCATCGCGGCGGAAGAGCACGAGATTGGCCGGCTCGCCGGCCTTGAGCTGCGCGGTCGGCACGCTTGCGCTTGCACGCAGTATCTGAGCCGGGTTGCTCGTGACCGCGCGGATCGCCTGCTCGAGCGCCCAGCCGGTCGCCTCGATGAGGTTTCGCAACCCCGGTCTCGAGCCCTTGATTGGACCCGGCCAGATAAGGCGTGCCCGCAACGACGATTTTGCCGCCGGGGTCGACGGCCCAGTCGCCATATTGGCCTGGCGGCAATCCCGCCAGTGGGCTGGCGTCGCTGATCAGGATCGTGCGCCCGGCCCTTTGGCGCGAGCCAGCACCCGCAGCGTGGCCAGGTCGAGATGGTGTCCGTCGGCGATGAACGAGGCGTACAACGAGTCCAACGCCGCCTGCTCCCAGATCGGGTTAGGGTGCCGCGGCAGAACCGACGGCACCGCGTTGCCGAGGTGGGTGATCATCCACGCGCCGGCGCCGTCGGCTTGGCGCAGCGTCGCAGCCGTCGGCCGCCGTGTGGCCCAGCGCCACCGTGAACTTGCGACCGGCCGCCCTTCGAATGAACGCGATCGCCCCGGCCCGTTCCGGCGCCAGCGTGACGATCGCGATCCGCCGCCCTGACGCGACGTGAAACTCCTCGAACAAGTTCCCAGTCCGGGTCGCGCATGCATTCGAGCAGGATGCGCACCGCGGTATCCTTCGTTCCGCCGACAGGAACGGCCCCTCGAGGTGGATACCCGGACTCATCCGATCGACTTCGGGGTCGTGGTCGCACGCCGCCGCAATCGTCCGCAGGCCGTGCAGCATGTGGTCGAACGGGCGCCGTGATCAGCGTGGGGCAGAGCCGCGCTGTCCCGAGCGCGGCTTGGGCGCGCACGATCGCGCACACCTGCTCGACGGTGAGGTCCGGGCTCGAGAACGAATGGCCCCAGCGCCCGTTGACCTGGATATCGCAGAACGCAGGCGCGATCCAATCGTCTTCGGCGTCGCCGCGCGAAATCCGTTCTACGGCAGACACCCGCTCGATCAGCGAGCCACTTAGCTCGAGTTCGACCCAGTTTCCCGTGCGGTAGTCGCGCGCGACGACCCTCATCGCCGGCACTCCCGACTCAGCGCTCGCCTCCCGAGCGGCTGGCTTCGCGCCGCTTGAGTGCGGCCGCGATGAAGTCGCGGAACAGCGGATGCGCCTCGGTCGGCTTCGACTTGAACTCGGGGTGAAACTGCACGGCGACGAACCAGGGATGATCGCGCAGCTCCATGATCTCGACGATCGTGCCGTCGGGGCTGGTTCCCGTGGCCACGAGCCCGTGCTCCTGAAACGCCTTGCGATAGGCGTTGTTGAGCTCGTAGCGATGGCGATGGCGCTCGCTGCACCAGTTCGGCTGCGGTAGGCCTCTTGTGCGAGGCTGCCCGGCAGCCAGCACGCACGGCCACGCGCCCAGCCGCATGGTGCCGCCGCGCTCGCGCACCGACTGTTGGTCTTCCATGAGCCAGATCACCGGATGATCGGTGGTCGGGTCAAATTCGGTGCTGTTGGCGCCTGCGAGGCCCAGGACGTCGCGCGCGAACTCGACGACGGCGCATTGCATTCCCAGGCAGATGCCGAAATACGGGAACTCGCCGCGCCCGAGCGTAGCGAATGGCCTCGATCTTGCCCTCGATGCCCGCGCATGCCGAAGCCGCCGGGAACCAGGATGCCGTCGACGCCGCCCAGCAACGCGCTCGGCGCCGCGGCTGTCGACCTCTTCGGCCTCGACCCGCACGACCAGCACGCGGGCCTGGTTGGCGATCCCGGCGTGGTCGAGCGCCTCGTAGACCGACTTGTAGGCGTCGCGGTGCTTCATGTATTTGCCGACGACGGCAATCCGCACCTCGTGCTTGGGATGCATGATCCGCTCGACCATCGTCGCGCCACTGCGACAGGTCGAGCGGCTCGACCTTGAGCTGCAGGCGCTTGACCAGGATCTCGTCGAGCCCGTGATCGACCAGCGACAGCGGCACCTCGTAGATGCTGAACTGCTTGTCGCGTTCTTCGATGACCGCCTTGGGCTCGACGTTGCAGAAACAGCGCGATCTTCTCTTTGTCGTCGGAGGCGATCGGGTGCTCGGTGCGGCAGATCAAGACGTCGGGCTGGATACCGATCTGGCGCAGCGCGCCGACGGAGTGCTGCGTCGGCTTGGTCTTGAGCTCGGCCGCCGCCTTCAAGTACGGGACCAAGCGTCAGGTGGATGTACAGGCAGTTCTCCCGGCCGACGTCGAGCGCGAACTGGCGGATCGCCTCCAGGAACGGCAGACCCTCGATGTCGCCGACGGTCCCGCCGATCTCGGTGATCACCACGTCGACGTCGTCGGTCGCCAGGCAGCGGATCGCCGCCTTGATCTCGTCGGTCACATGGGGAATCACCTGCACCGTCTTGCCTTCGTAGAACGTTCCCTCGCGCTCCTTCTGAATGACCGAGAGATAGATCTTGCCCGTCGTGTAGTTGCAGTCGCGCGTCGAGCGGGGCGTGGGTGAACCGCTCGTAGTGACCGAGGTCGAGGTCGGTCTCGGCCCCGTCGTCGAGCACGTAGACCTC
Organism: uncultured Isosphaeraceae bacterium; assembly: GCA_963830625.1. Classification (GTDB taxonomy): domain Bacteria; phylum Planctomycetota; class Planctomycetia; order Isosphaerales; family Isosphaeraceae; genus CAWHMZ01. The sequence goes on from CAWHMZ010000013.1 coordinate 721,560, forward strand.
GCCGTGCTGGTAGGGGCTCATCGTCCCGGGGTCGACGTTGATGTAGGGATCGAACTTCTGAAGGCGGACGCGCAGCCCGCGCTGCTCGAGCAGCATGCCGATCGACGCGCAGGTCAGTCCCTTGCCCAGTGAGCTGACGACTCCGCCGGTCACGAAGATGTGCTTGGCCATCGCGTGTTGACTCACTTGTGTTCATCTGTACTGCAAGTTGCCAAGGCGTAGTATAACGCCGCTGGCTGCGATTCGCGACTCCACCTCTCGAACTCGGTGTCGTCGCGGGGTAAAATAGGTGTAGCGCGCGGACGAACCGCCCCGACATCCGGCTGACCCCCCCTTGCGAAGGTGGGGTCGTGGGGGTGGGGGCGCATAGCTCTCTGTCCGGATTTTTTTTGCCCGGCATTTGCAGTTTCTCTCGCGGAGTCTGACCCCATGCCACCCATCACGCTTGAATCGCCGCCGGTTCCTCGGCTATTCGGCCGCGGCGAGCATGGCCTGGCCGGGCGATCGCCGAGGCCGCGGCGGCCGACGGCAGCGCAGACGCCGCCCCGGTGCGGCTGGGCGTGATCGGCAGTCGGCAACCGCGGCACGTCGCTTTTGCGGGCCGTGCTCGAGCTGCCCGCCGCGCCGGTCGTGGTGGTCTGCGACGCCGAGGCCAAGCACCGGCAGCGCGGCCAGGGCATCGTCGAGAAGGCCCAGGGCCGCGCGGCCGGACGTCGCGACGATCCGGCGCGGGTGTTCGATCGGCCATGACATCGACGCGGTCTCGTCGCACTGCCTTGCGACCTCCACGAGCCGGTGTATCGCGGCCGCCATCGCCGCCGGCAAGCATCTCTACGCCGAGAAGCCGCTGGCTCTCGACCTCGCCGGCTGCGACCGGCTTGATCGCCGCGTCCAAGAACCGCGCCCGAGGTTGTCGTGCACGTCGGCTATCAGCGGCGTTCCAACCCACGGTTCCAGGAGGGGATCGAGCGCGATTCGCCGTGGCGAGTTGGGGCGCTCGTGGAGGCGCGGGCCAGTTGGACCAGCAGCAACGGCCCGCTCGGCCGGTCACGGCGGCTGGCTGGGCCGGCGCGAGCGCTCGGGCGACTGGATGCTCGAGCAGGCCGTGCACATCTGGGACGTGCTGCACTGGCTCAAGGGCGAGCTGCCGTTGCGCGCGACCGGCTGGGGCCGCCGCGGGCTCTTCGCCGCGATCGACCCCTTGCGCGACGTGACCGATCACTATGCCGTTGAGCTCGAATGGGCCGACGGCTTCCGTGCCTCGTTCGTCCAGAGCTGGATCGCGCCTGCCGACGACCGATTCACCGGCTCGTCACTCCGGGTTCTGGGAGAGCAGGGGGGCTTCGACTTCGCGACCGGCTCGCTCACCTTGCGCGATCGCGCCATTGGCCCGTGAGACGATCCACCCCGGCGCTGCAGCCAGACACGAAATGGGCCCTTCAAGCATTTCTCGCAGCGATCCGCTCCGGATCGCCCGCACCGCCGCCCGTTTCACTCGAAGACGCCCGCGCCGCCACGAAAATCGGCCTGCTCGGCCCGCAGGGCCGTCGACGAGCGCCGAGTCGTCGCCATGAGCGAGATCGCCGGCTAAGTGGGCCCGCAGAAGTCGTCGCGCGGTGTAGGTCAGGCTTTCCAGGCTGACGGCAGGGCACCGTGGCCGATACGCGTCAGGCTGGAAAGCCTGACCTACACAATTCTCTCTGCGGTCGCCCTTAGCGCTTCTTCTTCTTGACCGGCGGCACTTCTTGATCACTTCCTTCAAGATCGCCGACGCCGAGCCCTCGAAGTCGGCGCTGCCGCTGTAGAGGACGTTGATCTTGTTCGTGCCCAGCGCAAGCTTCGAGGTGACAAGCACCGCCGTTCCGCCCCCGAGGCTGGCCGTCAGCAGTTTCTTCTTCCCTTCCTTGAACGTGACCGTGCCGATCGGAGCGGCGGTCCCGGGGCTCGCCGAGATGACCGTCGCTGTGATCGTGATCGCCGTGTGTAGGTATCCGGGGTTGGACAACGCGCTCAAGATCACAAACGTGGTGACCGGACTCACCGTCTGGGAGATTGCCGCCGAGCTCGAGCCCGCAAAACCGACGCTGCCGGCGTACGACGCCGAGATCGAGTGCCCGCCCAGTGCCAGAGCGCTCGTCGTGTACGTCGCCGAGCCGCCCGAGAACGCCATGGTGGCAAGCGGCGTCGGGCCGTCGAAAAACGTGATGGTGCCCGCGGGGCGCCGAGGCCCGACGTAGGTGCCACCGTGGCCGTGAACCTGACCGGCTGACCATAGTCTGCCTGGGGCGCCGACGAGGTGACGACGGTCGTGCTGCCGACCTGGCCGATCGTCTCGACAATCACGTTCGACGGACTGGGGTTGTAGCTCGGGGTGCCCGAGTATTCCGCCGTGATTGAGTGCGCGCCTCCCGCCAGCGTGGTGGTCGTGTAGCTCGCGCTGCCTCCTTGCAGTGTGACGGTCTCTCAGCGCGGTGGTCCCGTCCATGAACGTCACGCTGCCATCCGGCGTACCGCTTCCCGGCGCCAGCGCCGTCACGGTCACGGTCATCACGACCGGTGCACTATAGGCCGACGGGCTGCCCGACGTGATGATTGAAGTGCTGGTGTTATCAGGGTTGACCGTCTGGTCCGTCGGTGCTGACGCGGGGCTCGCGTTCAAACTCGAATCGCCGTTGTAAACGGCGGTCACGGCGTCGGTGCCCCCCGGCAGCGCATAGGTGCCCTGGATCGCGCTGCCGCCGGCGATCGTCGTGGTCCCGAGCACCAGCGAGCCAGAATAGAAGGTCACGGTGCCCGCGGGCGTACCGATCCCCGGCGAGTTGACCGCGACTTTCGCTGTGAAGACCGCCTGCTGACCCGCTACGGTCGGGGCCCCGGCCCTGTGACCGTGGTCGTCGTGTCGGCCTTGTCGATCGTCACGTTGAAGCTGGTCGGGCCGCTGGCCTTGAAGTTGGAGTCGCCTTGATACTGAACGGTGACCGCGTCCGTACCGACGGGCAGCGCGCTCGTCGAGAAGCTTGCTGTCCCGCTCTGCAGCAACGATGTCCCCAGGTTCGTCGAGCCGTACTTGAAGACTATCAGGCCTCCGGTCGGCGTGCCGGCGCCGGGTGCATTGGCCGTCACAGTGGCAGTGAGTGTGACCGCCTGGCCCGCGACCGGCGGACTGGGCGTCGATGATGAACGGCCCGCCGCAGTCGAGCCGTCGAGGCCGACCGTCTGGCTCACGACGCTCGAAGTACTGGTTGCAAACGTGCTGCTGCCGGCGTAGACGGCCGTGATCGAGTACGTGCCGGCCTTGAGGGCCGCGGTGGGGTAGGTCGCCGAGCCGTTGGAAAGCATGACTGTCTGAAGAGTCGCGTTACCGTTCATGAAGGTGACGTTGCCTGCAGGCGTGCCCGCCCCCGCCGTGGTGGAGCTCACCGTCGCGGTAAAGGTCACCGACTGGCCGTAGACCGATGGGTTCAGCGACGAGGTCAGCATCGTCTGTGTCGGGTAGACTACCGCCTGAGTCAGCACGGCCGAGTCGCTGGGGGCAAAGTTGGGGTCGCCGCCGTAGTCGACGGTGATCTGGTGCGACCCGAGGGCCAGCGTGCTGGTGGTGTAAGTCACGCTGCCGTTTGTGAGATTCAAGCTCTTGAGCATGGTCGTGCCGTCGAAGAACGTCACATTGCCGGTGGGCGTGCCGGTCTCGGGCGCGACCGCCTTCACAAGGGCCGTGAACGTGATCGATTGCCCGACGGTCGCCGGGTTTGCCGACGACGTCACGGTCGTGGTGCTGTTCTTGATCGACGCGACCGAGACGCTGCTCGCGCCGTAGGACGGCAACTGGAGCGTGACCGGCCCGGTCTCACTAGGCAGCGAGACCTTCGCGAACGCGCCGCTTAGCGACTGGTCCGTCATGAACGTGAACGTTTGCCCGAGCGTGGGCTGGAAGCCGCTCTGCAAGCTCACGCTCAGGTTGCCGCTCAAGGTTGCGGCCGTGCCGACGGCGATCCGGCCGAGCTCTGAGCCGGCCGTGGTGCCGCCGACGGACGTGTCGAAGCCGCCGGTCGATTCCTGGGTGTAGCTGCCGGCGACATCGAGAATCGCCGGCGCCAGACTGATCATGCCGGCGTTGTCGAGACTGCCCGCGGTCGCAAACGATAGGCCGCCGCTTATCTGCAGCACGCCCGACGAGGTGATCTTCGAGACGGACGACAAGGCCGCGAAGGTCGCGCCGGCGCCTTCGAGCTGGACCGTCGCCCCCAGGGTAGTGATGTTCGCCCCGAGGTCCAAGGTCGCGCCCGCCGCCACAGTCCAGGTGCCCGCGCCGAGCGTGCCGTCGCTGATGACCTCTCCGGCGTTTTCAATGTCAAGCGTGCCGGATTCGGCTTCGACGCTGCCGGTGTCGCTGAAGGCGATGCCGCTGTCGATCGTGGACGTGCCGGTGCCCGCCGTCTTCTCGATCGTGCCGCCGTTGGTGAAAAATCCGCCGGTACTGTTTTCGCTGATGCCCGAGTCGGCCATGAAGTCGTAAGTGCCGGTCTGGTTGTTCAAGCTCGCCGGACTGTCGATGTGGAACGACGCCAGCCCGGTTTGATTGATCGTTCCCTGGTTGATGAGTCTGCCCGAGCCCTCGAGTACTTCCGTTGCGGTGCTGGCGCCCGACAGCGCCATGGTGCCGGTGTTGGTGAAGCTGCCGCCCGAGGTGTCGATGGCGCCTCCGCTCCACTGGAACTCGCCCGCCGCGCACGCGAAGCTCGCTCCCCCGGACCCGACGTCGAGCGTGCCGGCGTCCAGCTCGATCGTGCCGGCGCCCGTGCCGGTATAGGGGCCGCTGTAGGTGACCGTCTGCCCGCCCGTCAGGTCGAGGAAATCCCCCGGGGAAACCGTGAAATTGCCTCCCGTGTTCGACCCGCCCGTGCTGTCGATCTCGATCGTCCCGCTCGCAACGCCGATCGTCCCGCCCTGGTTGCTGAAATTCACGTTCAGGGCCGATGTTCCGCTCCCCGCCGCCTTCTTCAAGATGCCGAAGTTGTTGAATGTGCCCGCCGCCGGGTTAAACCCAAAAGTCGAGTCGGCCTCGAACGCAAAAATCCCTCCCGCTTGGTTGTTCACAGTCGAGCCCGCATCGAGCTCGAATGCGTCGCCGCCGATCGAGTCGTTGATCGTGCCGGCGTTGTTCAAGGTCGCGCCGTTTGCGAGCGCAGAACTGCTCCCGGCCGCCAGGTCGAGCGTCCCTTGGTTGGTGATCGTGCCCGCCGCGCCCCACTCGAGCGCGGTCGAGCCGCCGTACATCAAGGTTCCGGTGTTGGTAAGCGTCCCCAGCACGGTCGAGCCCCCGCTTGAAGTGCTCGAGAAGTCGATTGTCCCGGCCGGTACCTGGCTCATGCCGGAAACCGCCAGCGGGTTCTCGAGTGTCAGCGTGCCGTCCCAGGAATTGGCGATTGTCAGTCCACTGATGCTGGCCGCCTCGTCCAGAGTCACGGAGAGCAGCGAGCTCCCCGTCCCGGAATCCGTAAAATCGGCGACGTCCGACGTCCCCGGCGGCGCACCGAGCGACCAGTTGCCGTTGTCGCTCCACTTCGAGCTCGAATTGCCCGTCCAGACGTCCGTTGCCAAGAGCACTCGGCGCTCGAGCCGCTCGAGGTTCCAACCGGGCGCAGCCCTCCTCCTCCCGCCACGGCCGCGCCCCCGTGAAAGGTGCATCGCCAGCCCGCTAACCCTCTCGCCGTTGGGCGCACCCGTCATCGCCTGGCGTCTCCTTCAGTCGCGGTCGTTCTCGTCGCGCTCCGTCGACACGACTGGCCACATTGCATGCATTGTTGCGATTCACCTTGCAACCGTTCCCATGATAGAGACGGCGCTTCCCCACTGTCCACAGCTCAGTCAGGGCCCCGAGCCGATGCGGCCGCCCGCCTTACGCTCGCCGCGCTGCAATCCTACCACGCTCTCGTGTCACGGGCGGCTGACCACAACAGCAAGATTTGACGCTATGTAGGAAAAGGATAAGCATCGAAGTAATCTAAGCTCAATCGTTGCTTCCTCCCGCGGGATCCGCACGTGATGTCTCGCAACCCTGGAACGAACCGCCGCCGCCGAACTTGGGCATGGTTGGTGTCGGCTGCGCTCCTCGCGGCCATCGCCGGTCGCGCATCCGGCCAGCGCGCCGCGCCGGTTGCCGCCGCCGACCCCGCCGCGGCCGAAGAGGCCCGCGAACAGCACGCCATGGAGCGCTTCCTCTCCATCCTCGAGAAAAGCCCGCGCCGCGGCACGCCACTCGATCGCGTTTATGGCTATCACGTCGAGCGCGGCTCGATCGACGCATTCATCAAGTCCGCGCACGACCGGCTCGCCAAGAACCCAACCGACGGCACCGGCTGGCTCATCTTGGGCTTGCTCGAATTTCAACGGGGGCAAGACGCCGCCGCCGTCGACGCTTTCAAGAAGGCCGAGGCCGCCCGCGCCGACGATCCTCTTCCTGCTTATTATCTGGGCCAGGCACTCGTCTTGGTCGGTCAGCCCGAGCAGGCCGCGGCCGCCTTCGAGCGCGCTGCTTGCGCAAGCCCACCCGCAACGACCTCCTCGAAATCTTCCAGGCCCTGGGCCGCGTCTACCAGCGCACCCAGAAAAATGACCAGGCCCTCCAGGTCTGGAACCGGCTTGAAGCCCTCTTCCCCGACGACCCGCGAGTCCAGGAGCAGATCGCGCTGGCACTCGCCGAAGAAAACCAGCCTGCGCTGGCCTTGCCGCGGTTCGAGGCCCTGGCGAAGAAGGCCTCCGATCCGTTCCGCCAGGTCCAGCTCGCCATGCAGGCCGCCGACTTGAAGGTGCGGCTCGGGCGCACCGACGACGCCCTGCACGACTTCGAGTCGCTCCTGGGCAAGCTCCGCCCCGATAGCTGGCTGCACCGCGAGGTCAGGCGAAGAATTGAAGAGGTCTTCCTCAAGAATGACGACCAGCCCGGCCTGGTCGCCTATTACGAGCGCTGGGTCAAGAAGGAGACCGAAGACGTCGAGGCCCTGGTGCGGCTGGGTCGAACCCTCGCTTCGACGGGCCGGTCGGCTGAGGCGCTTCCCTGGTATGAAAAGGCCATCAAGCTCGCCCCCACGCGCCGCGACCTAAGGCTGGCCTTGATCTCGCAGCTCGTTAGCGACCAGAAATTTGCCGAGGCGGCAGCCCAGTACCAGGCCCTCGATCAGTCCGAGCCAAATAACCCCGACACCCTCCGCGACTGGGGCGGCCTGCTCTTGCGCGACAACACCAAGCCGCCGGCCGAGCGCAAGGCCGCCGCCGCGGCAGTCTGGCGCAAAATGCTGGCTGCCAAGCCCAATGACGCGGTCGCCACCGCCCAGGTGGCCGACCTCTTGCGCCAGGCCGAGATGGTCGACGACGCCCTGGCCCTTTATAAAAAGTCCGCTGAGCTCGCACCCTCCAACCCGCAGTACTACGAATACCTGGGCGAATATCTCCATCAGCTTAAACGTCCGCAAGAGGCCCAGTCCACCTGGGCCAAGATCGCCGCAGGCCCTAACCGAAACGCTAAAAACCTCGCCCGCCTGGGCGAGGTTTTAGCCGGTTTCGGTTACGTGAAGGAATCGATTGCTCCGCTCACCGAAGCGGTCAAGCTCGACCCCGATACCTTCGACTTGCGGCTCAAACTGGCCGGTTATCTCCACCGGCTGGAGCGCTACGACGACGCCCAGTCCGAGCTGGCGGCCGCGGGCAAGCTGGCCGAGAAGGACGAAGAGAAAGACGCCGTGGTCGAGGCCCGGGTCAAGAACGACCTGGCCGCGGGCCGCGTCGCCAGAGAGCTCGATGCGCTCAAAAAAGAGATCGACGCCCAGAAAGCCCCCACGGTCGATTCGTGGTGCATGTTGGCTCGTTATTACGAAGCCGACACCAAGCTGCCTTTGGCGGTGCGTGCCGCCGAGCGTGCCCTCGAGACCGAGCCGCGGTCGATCCGGGCGTGGTCGCTGGCGGCGCGGCTGCGCGAGAATGCGGGTAACCTGGGCGACGCAGCCGACGCGCTGCGGCGCTTGGCTGAGATCGACCGCCGCAACCGCGCCGAGCACTTGACGGGCATCGCCAAGCTCGAAGTCAGATTGGGGCGCACCGATGCCGCTTTGAAGGCCGGACGCGACCTGCTGGCCGCCACTCCGGGAAATCCCGAAAGCTACGAGTTCTTCGCCCAGCTTTGCTTCCAGCTCGGCCGCGCGGAGGAAGGCCTCGACGCCCTGCGCCGCGCCAGTCGGGCCAACCCCAACGACACCAAGACGTTGCTCTCGCTGGCCGAGACCTTGGCCGGCCAGTTCCGCACTGAGGAAGCCATTGAGATGTACTGGCGGGCCTTCGACAAGGCCGAAGACCTCGATGCCAAGCTGGGCACGGTCACTCGCTTGACCGAGCTTTACCTGCAGCGCAACCAGCTCGACCGGCTCTTGACGCGGCTGGAGCATGAGGGCCAGGAGCGTGATGGCCGCCCCGCGGCCGGCGCAGCGGCCACGCTCGACCGCCGGCGCGACCAGGCCATGTGCCTGGCCCAGGCCCTCGCCAGCTCGGGCGACATGGGCGGCGCCAGGGCCGAGCTCGAGCGGCTGCTGGCCGGCAACACGCGCGACCCGCACCTGCTCAAGCAGATTTCCAAGCTCGCTGAAGCAGAAGGCGACAACGACTCGGCCGCGCGCTACCAGAAGCAGCTCGTCGAGCTGACCAATAGCGAAGAAGAAATCGCGCGGCTGGCCACTCTTTACGCCCGCGCCGGCGAAATCGACGACGCCCAGGCCCTCTGGTCCAAGCTGGCCGCCGATAAAAGCGGGTCGGCGCGCGCCTACCAGGCGATCGATGACCTGCTATCTAACCGCAAGAACCAGGCGGTGGTCGAGATCACCGAGTCGATGATCCGCAAAGACCCAGCCGACTGGGAGGCCCTGTATCGCGCCGGCGTCGCGCTGGCCGCCATGCAAAAGCCCGACGAGGCCGCCGGCCGCTTCAAAGCGATCTTGGCGCTTCAAACCGGCGACGACGAGAAAAGCGCGGCCGTCAAGGCCAAGAGTCGCAAGGGCGGCCAGCCGGGAAGCACGCCCACAGCCTCCACGATCGTGCGCGACTCCGGGCTCCCCCTGGAACAGCGGATCGCCGTGACGTACACGGTGCGCATGGCCGCCGGACTGGAGGCTAGCAGCGCCTCTTATCGCTGGTCGCCCGAAGACTTTGGGCAGGCGCGGCTGGCCGCGCTGGGCTGGCTTCTCGGCCGGGCGCAATCGAAGGCCGCCTCCGGCACGCAAGACCCGGCCGCGCTGTTCCAGGAGGCGGCTGAGAAGACGCCCGCCGACATTCACGCGCTCTGGGATTGGTTCTACCTTTGCCAGGTCCGCTACGACAACGCCGGCCTGTTTGAAGCCGCACGGCGGCTCAGCCGCGCGGCCCCGACCGATCCGGTCGCGCTCTGGGCCTATCTCCACGCGCTAGGCGGCCGGAGGTTGCCCCTCGGGGCGAGTTCTTTTTCACCCAGATGACCGCGTCGCTCCAATCGGAGGAAAGCATTCCGCCGCTCGAGAAGGATGAGCTCGACCACGTGCTGGCCTGCTATCGCGGCATGCGGGCTCGACGCCCCGAGCTCGCCCAGGCACAGGTCCTGCTCAATCTTGCCGACGAGCTCAAGCACGCAAAAAGGCTCGATGAGGAAGAGCGATTCTATCGCGAAACCGTCGGCGGCGCGGCCACGCTGGGACAACTTGCCGGCGCGTTCATTCTGGCGGCGCGGCGCGGCGACCGCGAGAGTTTGACTCTGCTCTTCGAGCGCTATGACCGCCTTCAGACCGGCCGCCGCGCCTTGAATTACAACACCGGCACATTCGCCTTCAATGGGCCGGGATTGGCCATGTGCCAGGGAATGAGCGTGCTGGCCGATCGCAAGGCTTACGGCGACGTCTTGCGCCTGCTCGACTATAACCTCGCCTTTGCCCGCCGCAAGCAGGAGCGCCAATCGCCCGGCGCCGCCATGCGCGCCTGCGCGCTCGCTACGCCTCCCTGGGCTACGCCGGCTTCGTGCCGACCAGCTACGCCATCTGGGTCGGCCCGCGCTATCGCCGCGCTGTGATCACGTTTCCCCAGGTCAACGAATACTTCGACGGCACCGTGCTCCAGGTCCTGCGCACGGCTTACGAGCTCTACGAGCGCGACGACCTCGCAAGCGACCTGGTCGCCAATTTTCGCCGCCAGGCCGACGCTGCGCCGACCCCCAAGGACGCGATTTACCCCCGACTGGCGCTCGCGTCGCTTTTTTGGTGGGGCGACAATCACCAGGAAGCGATCACCGAGCTAACGAAGGTCGTCGACGCCTCGCGCGCCGAGTCGGAGCTAAGGCTCGACCTGGCCGAGCTCCTCGAGCAGGAGCGTGCCTTCGGCGATGCGTTGTCTGTGCTCGACGAGGTCCAGCCGCTCGACAATGCGACCATGCGGCGCCGCGAGGAAGTCGCGCTGCGCGTGGCCGTCACCTCCGGCAATCTCGACCGTGCCCGTCAAGCGGCCGAGCGTCTCTTTGGCCTGCGGCTTGATACCGACACCCAGCTAAGGCTCTCGGGCCAGATGCACCAACTCGGGCTGCACGAGCTGGCCGAGGCCGTACTCGGCCGCGCCCGCCGCGCGCCGGCAATCAGATCTCGGCCCTCTTGGGACTGATGCGCCAGTACCAGCAGCAGGGCCAGCGCGAGCTGGCCGCGCAGATCGCCATGCAAGTCTTGCGATTGTCGCGAGCGGGCCAACAACTGAACACGGTCACTCGGCTGGTCTCGACCAGCGGAGGCCTGGTGAATATCGTCGATTCGGGCGACGCCAACCGCACCCAGGCCCTCTCGGTGCTCGCCAGCTCGGGCCGCTTGAGCGAGCTTGTCGACCGAGCCAAAGCAGAGCTCAAGAAAACGCCCAACTCGGCGAACATCCACCAGGCCCTGGCCGACTATTACACGGCGGCCCGCCGCCGCGGCGAGGCACGCGCCGAGCTGATCAAAGTCGCCGAGCTGCGGCCCGACGACGTCAACCTGCGCATCCAGATCGCCGGCCAGCTTGCCGCCGACAACCAGACGGACCTCGCGCTCAAATTCTACAAGGACGCCTATCAGAAAGACCCGGCGCTGGGCGCCCGCCTTTTCTACGAGGTTGGGAATCTGCTCGAGCGCGACCGCAAATACGCCGAGCTGTTCGACTTCCTGGAGCAGATCGATCTGCGCGTGCTCGGTACTCCGACGGCAATCGCCCGGCTCATCGAAGGCCTGCCTGCCGACGCCAAACTGGCCGAGCGAATCAGGGCCCTCTACCGCAAATGCTGGCAAACCTTCCCCGGCGAGCGCTATTACTTAATCGGGCTGGTGCGCCGCGACGAAGTCTGGCAGATGCCCGAAATGTACGACTTCGCTCGCAGCGTGGTCATCCCCCAGGCGCAGCGCAGAGCGCCGATTGAGGCGTGGTATCCATTCCAGCGGGTCGTTTCGAGACCCATTGTCACCTCGCCCACAACCACAGCCACAACCGCCGCCAGCGTTTCGGCCGCCGAGCCCACGATCTTGCGCTTCATCGCTTTGGCCGAGAGCAAGGATCGGCTTGCCGAGCTTGCCGCCGAAGTCGAAGCGGCCAGAAAGGCCGTTCCGAGCTGGATCGCCGGCGACGCGATCCGGGTGTTGCTCTACTGCCGGTTGGGCAAGTATCAAGAGGCCAGGGCGATCTTGCCCAAGCTGTTTGACGAGCTCGACAAGGCCAGTGACGCCCCGTTGCCGATGTATGGCTTCTACGCGTTGTGGACGATTGGCGCCGAGCTCGAAAAACATGCTGCCGTCAGGGAGCTCGCCGCGTCAGTCTACGAGCATTCTCTGTCGGGCAATTTCGCGATCCGCCAGTTCCGGATTCAAGCCGACGAGATTCCCCTGCACCGCCTTGTCGACTTCTGGGTGCGCAACGGCCGCGACGAGCAGGCCCGCGCCGCGATCCTGAAGCTGGCTCGCTCGAAGAAGCACCCTGAGACCGCCACCGAAGAAACGATCAAGATAGACCGCCTGGCGGCGCTTCCGATTCTGGCCGGCGAGCTGGTCAAGCTCGGCTACCCCGTCGACGCCGTGCCGCTTTATCACGAGGCGCTCGCCCTGGCCGAGGCCCCCGACACGGGCGCGTTGCCGCGGGGCCTGGTCTCTGTTGTGCGGTCGTCGCAGCAAATACGCGACGACCTCGATCGCGCCGTCGGCACCATGGCGCGGGCCGAGCTGGCCGCGTTTGCGGGCCGCCAGATCGCCGACGCAGGCACTTCTGAGGGCGAAAAAACCGGCGACGGCGACAAAGCGGCCGCGCCGCGCGATCAGGTGCTCGACCTGGTGACGCTGATTCACCCGCGCGAGCTTGACGCGGCGAACGTGCGCAGCCTGCTGGCCGAGTCAATCGCCGCCTGCGACGCGAACGAAACGGCCGCCCTCGCCGAGCCCTTGAGTGGATTGCACCGGGCCCATCCGGACGACTTCTCAGTGAGCATCGCCATGGCCTTGGCCGCGCTGGCGACGAGCGACCCGCGGCGCATCGAGCCGGCGCTTGCGCAATTAAGCGCGCTCGTTGAACAAACGCCCCTCGAGCCGTTGTCTCCCGGCACGCGAGCCAACGCCCGCCAGCGCACCGAGGCCGCGCGTCAGGTCCCCCTGTGGCTGGTTGCGCGCGTCTGCGCAAGAGCGCCCCCTCGAGCGTGCGTGCGACGGGCGATCGCCTGGCCGCCCTGCGCAGGAAGCGGCTGAGCGCCAGCCCGACTCGCGCTGGCTTTTGGCGATGCTCCGCGAGCAAGGCGAGCGGGCGCTTGCTCAAGGCGACCGCGCCCGGGCCGAAGCCGTCTGGTCGCGCATGCTCGCCCTGGTGCTGGCCCCCGACCCCTCGCGCATCCGCACCCCGGCGCGCCCACGCCCCACGCCCACCGCGCCGAGGGCGGCAGCAACCCCGTAGGTCAGAGCTTGAAAGGCGCCATGCCGCGCCACGCGGCCGCGACCCGCTCGCCGGCCCGTGGGTCTGATCAGGCCCATCGGTCCGATCCGTCCCATCGGTCCCATCCGTCGGATCGTGCAGGGCGACCGGCCTGCGAAATAGGACCGATCAGACCGATCAGACCGATCGGACACCGCCGCCGGCGAGCCAGAAACGCGCCGCGTTAAAGGGGACACTCGCCATAACACGCGCGGAGTACGAGCCCCCGTCCCCACCCCCCCGAGCCCCCCCTTAGCAAGGGGGGGACCACCTTCGTCGGAGGGCACCGTCATTTGATGACGTGAATGTCATCCGATGGCGTGCAACAAAAACGCGCAACGTTCTACTGCGCACCGGGCGCCGCGGACTTTCCCTGCGGAACCGTCGCGCAAATGCCCGTTTCGCAGCCGGCCCCCCCCTTGCGCAGGGGGGGCCGCGGGGGTGGGGGGGTGCGCCTCTGCGCGGACGACCCGCTTGACACGCCCAACCCCTGGCAATAGACTACCACATGGCAATAGAATGCCATTTAGGTCTGCGGACGCGGCCGGTACACCGCCAGTTACTTCCGAGGAACCAATGCCCAGACAGCACAACCGAGGTGGGCTCGGCGCCCGCGAGCGGCAGATCATGGACGCGATCTATTCTGTAGGCGAGGCGTCGGTCGCCGACGTCCTGGCCAGGCTCGCCGACCCGCCGACGTACTCGGCCGTGCGCACGATGATCCGGCTCTTGGAAAAGAAGGGCCTCCTGCGTCATCGCCAGGTGGGCACGAAATACGTCTACCGGCCCACGCGATCGCGCGAGCTGCGCAACGGTCGGCGCTCAAGCATCTGCTGCAAACGTTCTTCGCGGGCTCGGCCACCGACGCCGTTGCCGCGATCCTGCATCCATCGGTCGCCAAGCTCACCGACCTTGACATCGAGCGGCTGGATCAACTCATCCAAGAGGCGCGACAGAAGGGGAACTGACATGACGATCTGGCTCATCGCGGCCTTGCGCTCTCACAACCTCGCCGGCATGCTCGCCGATGCGACCGCCAAGACCACCTTGCTTTTGCTGCTGGCGTGGTTGATCGCGCCTGCGTGCGCCGCCAGTCGGCGGCCCTGCGGCATCGATTGTGGGCGCTGGCGCTTTGCGCGTCGATCGCAATGCCGCCGGCGTCGTGGCTGATCCCCGGCTGGCGGCTGGCAATCTTTGCTGCGCCGCAACAATCAGACACCGCGAACCTATCTGCGCCGGCCGGCCCAGCCACAGCGTCGCCCCGCCCGACCCCCGGTCAGGCTACCGCTAGAGCCCCCTCAATCCCTGATCGCGGGGCTGCCGCCAGACCGTCTCCGCGATCAGTGCATGGCGCCGACATCGATGCAGGCTCCCCCCGCCTGCGCGGCCCGCTCGCAGCGTGGTCGATTTCAGGCGGATTGTTCGCGGTCTGGGGATTCGGCGCTCTCGCCGTCGCATTGCCGGCGCTCTTGGGCCTCTTCGGCAACGAGTGGCTCCGCCGCCGATCGCGTCGCTTGAACGGGGCAGAGTGGCTCGCCTTGTGCGCGTCGCTGTGCCGCAAGTATTCGATCAGCCGGCGAGTCGAGCTGCTCCAGAGCGGGTCGTCGTCGGTCCCGCTCACCTGGGGCGTTGTGCGCCCGGTCATCTTGCTCCCCGACGATGCCTCGTGCTGGCCGGACCGCAAGCGCCGACTGGTGCTCTTGCACGAGCTCGCCCATATCAGGCGATTCGACGTGGGCTACCAGTTGGCCGGCCGCCTTGCGGCGGTCTTGTACTGGTTCCACCCGCTCGTCTGGTACGCCCTCTATCGGCTGCGGCTCGAGTGCGAGCAGGCCTGCGACGACTGCGTTGTTCTCGAGGGCGAACGTGCCACCGATTATGCGAGCGAGCTTCTCGATCTGGCCCGATCGATGCGGGCGCCGCGGCTGTCGATCTGCATCGCCATCGCGCGGCCGAACGTTCTGGAGAAGCGGCTGCGATCGCTGTTTGACGAGACCCGGAGCCACCTGCCGGTGAATCGGCGCAACGGACGTTTGCTCGCGGCGGGCGCTTTGGCCCTGGCTCTCGGCCTGGCGATGATCCATCCCGGTTTCTCGGCCGATGGGCCGCAGGCGAAGGCGCCCGCAACGGCCGCGGGCCGAATCGCGGGCCGCGTGGTGCGCGGCCAGGGCAGCGATGCGGTCGCCGGCGCCGAGGTCGTGCTTCTGCCGCCGCCACCCAAGGGCCAGGACATCTACATCGGCAACGCGCCCGTCCGCCGGACCACCACTCATGAAAACGGCACGTTCTCGTTTGACGGCTTAACCCCCGGGCAATACCGCGTCTGGGCCAACTTTGGGAAACTCACTTCGCGGCCCCGGCTGGCGCACGGTGAAGTCGTGATCCTCCCCGAGTGGAGTGCGGCGCCCCAGACGGCCCTACTGCGGCTCGTCCCCGCGGTCGCGGTAACGGTTCGGGTGAAAGAGCACGCCACGGGCCAACCGATCGCTCACGCGACGGTGCTGCCGCGCTTTGGCGACTTCGCCGCTGAGTTCACCACCGACCGCGACGGATTGGTCGCGGTCCAGCCGCTCACCGCCGAGCGCCGGCTGCTGGATGCCTGGGCCGACGGCTTCGCCAGGCAATCTCGCTGGCTGAACCTCGAAGATGGCCAGGATGCCGCGGCCGAGTTCCGCCTCGACCCCGGTGGCAACATCGAAGGCGTCGTCACCGACCAGTCGGGCAAACCGGTCGCCGGCGCCGGATTGAGCATCACTCCGGATGGCGCTCGCGAACAGTTTGCCTACGTCGAGTCCGGCGCCGACGGCGCTACCGGTTCGAAAACCTGCCCCGCGACGTCGTTCTGCACATCAGCGAAGTGACCAAGGACAATGACGTGCACGAGGCGATCACGACCAGCTTGAACGGCCCGCGACAGGAGCTGAACATCAAGCTCCGCAGCCCGCACGGCGAATCGATCGCCGGCGTCGTCGTCGACCATGCAGGGCGCCCGATCGTCGGCGCCGATTTGGTCAACCCGGGACGCTCCTCAGGCATCTACCGCGAGGCGAGGACCGGGAAGGACGGACGATTCCGTATCGACAATCTCTATGAGTCCATCATCGGCCACGAGCTGATTGTCAGCGCCAAAGGCTTCGCGCCCAAGCAGCTCAAAGTCAAGCCCCGGCCTGCCGCTATATCGGCCGAATTCACGATCACACTCGAGCCGGGTCATCGCATCAAGGGGCGCGTCGTTGACGACAAAGAGCGCCCGATGGAAGGCGTCGACATTTACTTCGGGGGCGCAAATCATGGCTACGAGGGGGGCGGCAAGACGACCACCGACGCGCAAGGACGATTCGAGTTCGATTCCCTGCCGGCCAACACGACGTTTGCGTTTTACAAGCATGGCTATTCGCGGATTGAAAACCGGCAATTGCCGCTCGACGGCAACGCCGTCGTGACCGTCGAGATGGTCCCCGCCGGCGTGATCGTGGGTAAGGCGCTCGATGCCGCGACCGGCCAGCCGATCCCCGCGTTCAATGTCCAGGTCACGTTCTCGACCCGCCGGCTGCCCGGCGAACCTTCAGTCGTCCTGCGGGCCGATCTCAACGAACCGGGCCAGGTCTTCCAGTCGAACGAGGGGCGGTTCCAGATCGGCGACCTGGTTGTCGGCATGCCGCTGCAGGTGACGGTGTCGGCCCAGGGCTACGAGCGCCGCGTGATGGAACGCGTCGTCGTCGCGCGAGCCGACCGGGCCCCGGTCGAGGAATTCCGGCTCGATCCGCTCGACCCGAAGAACCTCCGGACCTACCGCGGCCGACTCGTCGACGCCGCGGGGAAGCCGGTCGTCGGAGCACAGCTTCGGCTTTTTGCCGCCCGGAACCGCGACCCCGAGCAGCGAACCGAATTCCCCTTTAACTGGACGATGATCCACACCGGCCAGATGGCGCACCAGCCGAACGTTGTCCGCTTTCTCGAGTCCTCCACCGACGCACGCGGCCTTTACGAGTTCACCGGCATACCCGGTGGAACCGAGGTGGAGCTGGCCTGGTGGGGTAAGGGGATCGCCAACGGCCGAGCCGACCATCTCGAGCGGCGCGACGAGCGCAAGGCGGGGTGGTTCGAGACGACCCTCCCCGCCCCTGCGCGTGTCGTCGGGCGATTCGATCGCAAGAACTACCCTGCCGCCGCTCAGGTCCAGATTTCATCATCTGGCGGCTTACTCGACGACTCCGACCTCGAGCTGAATCCCGATCAAGCCGACTTCGAATTTGGGGACCTCGCCCCGGGAGAATACACCGTGCAATTGTCGACCGCGTTCGAACGGATACCCGACAAGCCCGGCGCCGTCTGGAACAAGGTGTTGGCAACCGCACAGGTCGCCGTCGTCCCGGGCCAGACGGCCAGGGTCGAATTCAAGCCATGACGTCCGCGAAGGGGCGTCATTGCGGACCGGCCTGTTTGTCCACAGCCTCGAGTCTCCTCAAGACGCGATCGAGCTTCGCTTCGATCGCGCGGAGCCGTGCTTCCAGCTCCGGTGAGATCGGACCGGCGGGAGCGGTGTTGATGGTCACCTGCGGCGCCAGCGCAGCGTTGGGAGTCTGCAGCATCAGTGCCCTGGGGGTCGGGCGCGCCTCGGTGGGCGGCACGGGCCGCGGCCGTGGGGCTCCTGGGAGCTCAGGCCAGATGAGCATCTCGTTGCCCGCGGGGGTAATCAGCTTCTTCCAAAACGCCTGATCGCCGCGCGGCGCGATTCGGACCGACCCGTCGGCGATGCCCGCCAGGACGCCCCTTTCAATCGAGTCGTCCAGGGCGGGCAGGGGCTTACCCGGTGCGAAGGGCAGATCACCCGGCCGGGTCCACGGAACGGCCTCGCGTGCCGCAACGATCGCGATCGTGTTCGACGTTCCGTCGAGAATGTCCTTGAACTGCATCCCCCGGCTCCCGTCGAACAGGGTGCCCGGTCCTTCGAACACGCGGATGCGGGTCATCCCGACCCCGGCCGGCGAGCCCGGCATCGTGAAGGTGTCCGGCATCTTGGCGATCAAGGCCTTGTTGTGCGGGCTGTCCCAGGGCTCATCCTGGTGGAAAGACTGGAAAAGTTCATTCTGTTCCAGCCAGGGGAGCAGGGCGACCCGCCAGCTCAACTTGGGTTCGCCGTCGGCGCCGTAGATCGCCTTGGGGGGTAAGTGGTCGTTGACCGAATAGTAATTGTGAAAGGCGAGCAAGATCTGCTTGAAGTGATTGACCGACGCCCGCTCTTGGTCGGGGGCGTCGCCGGCTTGTTGAGCGCCGGTCTCGCCGGCGCTCGCGTGCGACTTTTGCCATGCCACGAGGCCAACACAACCGAGGGCGACGCCCCCGCAGACCACACTGGCCAGAATGCTCGATTTGTGCAGCATGTTGTTTGCGACTCCTCTCGTGAGTGCGGCGACGGCGTGTGGGACCCGCTCGGGCGCGAGGCCGGCCATCCTTACCGTCGCCAGGGATAGGGCATCCGATACGGGAGACGCGAGCGCCGATCTCGACGTGCCGGCCGCCACCGCCAGGGCGACCGCCGGCGTCAGCCCGCGCGCAACAGCCGGCCCTTGAGCGCCTCCCGGCCTCGCTGCAGGCGGCTTTTCACCGTCCCGAGCGGGCACGAGATCCGCTGCGCAGCCTCCTCGGCCGTCAAGCCCTCGAGCAGGCACAAAACCACAATGTCGCGCAGCTTCGGCGACAGCTTGCCGAGTTCGGCGTCCAGGATCGGCCGGAAGTCGAGCCACTCGGTCTGATCGTCCCGGCGAATCGTCAGGCTGGCTGTGACTGCTCTCAAGTGCCGCAGCCGCCTGGCTTCCTTGGCTCGCGCGGGTCGCCACGTGGCTGGCCACGCCGTAGAGCCACGGCCCCAGTCGATCGCCGTCGCGCAGATAACGGGCCTTCTTGAGCAGCACGAGAAAGGTCGCCTGGAACGCGTCATCCACATCGGCGGCATCTCCGAGCAAGTGCCGGCACACTCCCAGCACCATCGACCCATGCCGCGCGACGATCGCCTCAAACGCCGACTCGTCGCCCTCGGCAAGGAAACATTCGAGCAGCGCCGCGTCTCCCGAAGGAAGCGTGCCACGCCCGAATAACCGGCTCAAGCCCCGAATTGCCATGCCTTTGCGAATCGCCGCCATCCCAAGCTCCCCGAACCGCGTTTTGCGTCTCTGCCTATACTCCCACCAGGAATTCGGTTGGGTCCGCAGTTTTTTAGGGAAGAGCGTGGGGGGCCGTGGTGTCTGCCACGCGTGGGGCGTCGCCCGATCGACGGCGCAAGGGCACGCTCGCCCAGAGGCACGCGGCGAGCGCTCCGGCGATCGCACCCAAGATGGCAGCCGTCGCCCATACGTGCTGCGGTGTCCTCGGCCAGACCGCTCCAAACTGCTGGCGACCCACCTGTTCCCACATGGAAACCAGCTCGCACAGGCGTGGCCGGACCGGCTCGGACGCGCAATTGACCAGGAGCCCGAGGAAAGCCCATCGCGCCAGCCGCGGCCTACGGCGGGCGATGACGATGAGCGCTCCGCCGATCATCCCGACCGCGGCCCCCACAGCCATTCCCAAGGGCGCGTAGAAATAGACGATCGCCTCGCCCCAGCGCAGCACGTCACCCTGAAGACGCAAAAACGACCACGCGTCCATCCGGCTCCGCATGGTCATCGGATCCAGCCAGAAAGCGATATAAGCAATCATGGCCGCCGTGGCCAGAATCAGCACGACGGCCCATACCACTTCCGCGGCCCACCACCTCTTGCCTCCCAGCAAGAGCGCGAGCGACGCCGCCGCAGCGCCGGCCGTCGTAAACGCGCAGCCGAAGCCGACGAGGTCGTTAGTGGTCGGGTGCTCAACGGTGCCGATCGGCGAGAAGAAGTAGCCCATGCCCAGCGCCAGCACGGCCGACCAAACCACGATGATCGCGAGCAGCTGTGCCACCCGGTAGGCGACTGATTCAATGGAAACGGATCGCAAGCCGAACACGAGATTGCACCCCGTGGTCATTTCTCTCGGGCCGCTTTTTCGAGCGGGTCAAGTCTCTGCAAGATCTGGTCAAGCTTTGATTCCAGCGCCGATTCGTTCCCTTCGGAAAGAAAGCATTCGAGCACGCGCGATCACCGAAAGGCAGTGCACCGTGCCGAAACAACCGTCCCAAATCTTTGAATGGAAAAGCTTTGCGAATTGCCGACATCCATGGCACCCCGAACACCGTTACGCGTCTACTCGTAATGCTGCCGCTTCCTTGGCGATTCGGTCCCGGATCCCAAAGATTTCCGGGAGATTCTGTGCCGGAGTGCTACGGGATTCAATCTCCAGCGTTTAACTTGCGCAGGAGGCGGTCGAGCTTCGCTTCGATCGCGCGCAGCCGCTGTTCCAGCTCCGGCGAGATCGGTGCGGTGGGAGTCGTGTTGATGGTCACCTGCGGCGGCAGCGCGGCGCTGGGAGTCGGAAGCATCGGGGCCGCGGGAGTCCGACGGGCCTCGGTGGGCGGCACGGGCCGCGGCCGTGGGGCTCCCGGGAGCTCAGGCCAGATGAGCAACTCGCCGCCCGCGGAGGTGATCAACTTCATCCAAAACGCCTGATCGCCGCGCGGCGCAATACGGACCGACCCGTCGGCAATGCCTGTCATGACGCCCCGTTCAATCGAGTCGTCCAGGGCGGGCAGGGGCTTACCCAGCGCGAAGGGCAGATCACCCGGACGGGTCCAGGGAATGGCGTCGCGCGCGGCAACGATCGCGACCGTGCTCGACGCCCCGTCGGTAATGTCTTTGATCGGCGTTCCCCGGCTCCCGTCGAATAGAGTACCGGGTCCTTCGAACACGCGGATGCGGGTCATTCCGACCCCGGCCGGCGAGCCCGGCATCGTGAAGACGTCAGGCATCCTGGCGATCAAGGCCTTGTTGTGCGGGCTGTCCCAGGGCTCATCCTGGTGGAAAGCGTGGAACAATTCATTCTGTGCGAGGAAGGGGAGCAGGGCGACCCGCCAGCTCAGCTTGGGTTCGCCATCGGCGCCGTAGATGGCCTTGGGCGGAAAATGGCCGTTGACATCGTTGTAGTTGTGGAAAGCGAGCAAGATCTGCTTGAAGTGATTGACCGACGCCCGCTCTTGGTCGGGTGCGTCGCCGCCTTGTTGAGCGCCGGGCTCGGCGGCGGTCGCGTGCGACTTTTGCCATGCGACCAGGCCAACACAACCGAGGGCAACGCCCCCGCAGACCACGCTGGCCATAATGCTTGATTTGTGCAGCATGTTGTTTGCGACTCCTCTCGTGAGTACGGCGACCGCGAGCGGGACCCGGTCCGGCGCGAGGCCGGCCATCCTGACCGTCGCCAGTGATAACTCGAAAGACACGGGTGATGCGAGCGCCCCAGGCGACGAGCCGGCCGCCACCGCCAGCGCGGCCGTCGGCGCGAGCCCGCGGGCGACAAGCCGGCCCCTGAGAGCTTCTCGACCCCGCGCGAGCCGGCTTTTGACCGTCCCGACCGGACACGAGATCCGCCGGGCGGCCTCCTCGGCGGTCAAGCCCTCGAGGAGGCACAGGACCACGATGTCGCGCAGCTTGGGCGACAGTTTGCCGAGCTCGGCGTCAAGGATCGGCCGGACGTCGAGCCAATCGCCGTCCGCGGCGTGAGAGTGTGCCAAGTCGTCCGGCATCACCCTCAAAGACCCGCGCCGCCTGGCTTCCCGGGCTCGCGCCTTGGTCGCCACGCGGTTCGCCACGCCGTACAACCACGGCCCCAGGCGATCGGCATCGCGGAGCTGGCGCGCCTTTTTGACCAGCACGAGGAACGTCGCCTGAAAGGCGTCGTCTGCATCGTGAGGGTCCCGTAGCACGCGCCGGCACACCCCCAACACCATCGACCCATGCCGCGCGACGATGGCTTCGAACGCCGATTCATCGCCCTCCGAAAGGAAGCACTCGAGCAGCGCCCCATCGCCGGAAGGGAGGGCGCCACGGCGAAATAACCGGCCCAAATCCCTGAATGGCAAACCTATTCGAGTTGCCGACATCAAGAGCCCCCCGAGGTTCGCGACGCATCTACCCCTATACTGCCGCTCCCCGCCCGTTTGGGTCCGCGGCCAAAAGAATTCGGCACCGACTTCGCTGCAGCAGCCCGAAGAATCGCTCGGCCGCCGCATCTGATCTGAACCACCCGTCCGATCCGTCCCATCCGTCCCATCCGTCCGATCGGTCGCGGCGGCCGATCCGCCCAGATTTCGAGAGCGGGCCCACTCTGAGCTGTAAGCTCACACTCCTGGCTCACGATGCTGCGATCGCTATCGTATCTGGCGCCAGGCGGAAAAAGAGCGCGGTCGTCGAGCGCACGACGCCGCAACACGGGTTTCAGAAGATCCCGCCAGGGTTGTTGGCACTGGATTTGCACCCAAGAGCGACGACGGGCGAGGCGCATATCCCGCCGCGAGCCAGTTCCGCGTTATTGATGCTCTCATCGCATTGACGCGCTTGCTTGACCTCGGAGACACATGCCCAGAAAGAGACGACGGCACCATCGAAAGGTCGCCCGCACGGTACGTTCCCGACAGTGGCGCGAGATGGTGCTCTCGGCGCTCTGGGCATGGAATCGGCACCAGGTCGCTCGAATTATCGGCGCGGTCGCGCTCGCCTGGCTGCTCGGCGCCACCGCGCTCTATTTCGCTGAACGGGACATCAACCCAGACTTCGCGACCTGGAGCGAATCGCTCTGGAAAGTCTGGGTCTTGTTGTTCAGTGGCCTGGACGAGCCGCCGAAGACGGTTTCCGGGCGCCTGGTCACCATGGCAGTCCTCATCTTGGGCGTCGGCGCGGCTGGGCTCTTTACAGCAGAGGTCGCGTCGCTGCTGGTCGAACGATATTTACGGAGGCAAGACGTGTCGAGCTTCGAGATGGACAATCACCTGGTCTTGTGCAACTGGTCGCCGCGCGGGCTCGCCTGGATTCAGGAGGTCCACGCCAAATCGATTCAAGACAAGCGGCCGATCGTCATTATTCACGATGCGCCCGACGAAGTCGAATTGCCGGACAAGCAAGATGATGCCGCCTTCACCGACGTTTACGTCGTGAAGGGAGACCCGACCAGCGATGTTGTGCTGCGGCGGGCAAAAGTGGCCACGGCACACTCGGTCGTGGTTCTTACCGACGCACGCGAGGGAAAGCACGCCGACGGCAAGAGCATCCTGACGTGCATCACGATTCGCAGCATCTGCCGGGGCGAGCACCAGCCGAACATCTCGGCCGAATGCCGCGACCCAAACAATTGCCGTCACCTGCAGAAGGCCGGGGCCGACGAGGTCATCTCCTCCGATGAGCTGGGGCTGCGGCTCCTGGCCCGCTCGGCCCTCTTCCACGGCATGACGCGTGTCTACCAGGAGCTCTTGACGGTCGGCCGCGATGCCAACGAGATGTATCTGCTGCCTGCCCCCGAGGGACTACTCGGCAAGGACTTCGTCGAGCTGACCGGCATGTTCGCCCGGCATCGCGACGACCGCAAGTCGTGCCTCTTGATCGGCATTCAGCGCGGCGATCAGATGCACTTGAACCCGATCGGCGACGAGGCGGGACCGCTGAAGCGGGACGATCAGCTCATCGTGCTGTGCCGGGTGTTCTTGAAGCCGTCGGAGACCTTGCCGACCGATCCGCCCACCGCTCCTTCGGTTCGATCGACATGACCGCAGCCCGTGGAAGCGAGCTTGGCCCGCGCGATCCAGCCACGGGCGTCAACCCACGATTCGGCACGCCGTTTGCTCACTTAGAGTTTCAGTGCGTTCGCCATGAGGCGACGGGTTCCGGAAGACACATTTTGAAGGAGAACAACTGTGGAAACGATTTCGCAAATGCCGATCGTCGTGGCCGCAATTCAGTATTCCGTGATTTACATGCTTCTGGGAGGAGGCTTTTTCGGTGCAATCGTCGTCTATTTCGTCGCGAAAGGGCTGGGCAGGTAGCCCGAACGATGGAGGAACGGCACTGACATGTGAAGAACTCACGCAATTGCCTCGGTCCGGCGCGACAATTGCTTTTCAAAATCCGCGTGTTTCAACTTCGCAACAGGAACGCTCACCAGGGGGCTCATCAAATGTCGGATACCAAAGACAAAGTGAAGGAAGCGATTGACTCAGGCGCCGCAAAGGCCAAAGAGGCGACCGACGAGGCGGCGAAGAAAGCGAGCGAGGCCGCGAAGGGGGTCGGCAAGGCAGTGCAGGGCGCGGGCAAAAAGATTGAAGACATGGGCAAGTGATTGTGTTTTTGAACTTCCTCGGGCTTGCTCGCGCGTTCGGCGACCGAGACGTCATTGCGGACGGGCCCTCCTGGTCGATGTAAACCGGGGGCCCGTTCGTCGTTATTTTCATTGTGTCGTTGATATTCGGCCGACGCGGTCCGTTGAGTGTTTAGCGGCTGGGCCTTGGTCTTGACGCCGCCGTCACCCAAGTGTACACTCACGTATGCAGCGGCGTGCTTTCCAACCTCCGGTGCGTTGAATCGCATCGGTTCGTAGATCGGCGCGAGACCAGGAGCCTGCACGCGAACCGCGCTCGAGTGCGCGCCGTGTCGAATTTCGGTGCCGATCTGCCGATTCTTAGTAACGACAGTTCTGAAGGTCGGTCCATCCCTCCTGTCGATCCAGTACAGCGTGGTGGTCACCGACCTGAAGATGCCGCGTATCGACGGCCTGCAATTGCTGGAAAACGTGCAGAACCAAAAGCTCCCGGTCGACGTGATCATCACGACGGGGTTCGGCACGATTGACGACGCGGTGCAGGCCATGCGGTTGGGCGCTGCCAACTTTCTGACCAAGCCGATCAATCTCGAGCACCTGCTTTTATCGACCTGCCGCCGCTGCGCGATCGCCCCGAAGACATTCCGCTTCTGGCGGGGCATTTCGTCGAGAAATTCGGCCTCGCGGGCAAAGCCGTCAACCAGGTCGCTCCCGAAGCGATGGAAGCATTGTTGCGTTATCGGTGGCCTGGCAATGTTCGCGAGCTTGAGAATGCGATCGAGCGGGCTTGCGTCACGGCGCAAGACGGCGTGATCAGGCCCAATAACATGCCTCCGGAGATCGCGCAGCCCGGTGCGCCACGACATGAGCTTCCCGTCGATGTCACGCGGCCGCTTGCCGGACAGGTTGCCGAGCTCACCGCCGCATTCGAAGAGCGGTACCTGCGCCGCGCGCTCAAGAAAACGCGGGGACACGTCGGCCGCACCGCGGCGATAAGCGGGCTCTCGCGCCGCACCCTCACCGAGAAGCTGGCGCTCTATCAGATCGACAAGGCCGAATACAAGCGAGAGTAGCCTTGGCATGGGAGGCCGATCCGCCCGATCCGACATGAGCGACGGCCTGCGTCTCCACCTCCTCGATCTCCCCTTCGCAAGGGGGAAGCCGACTGCGAACGGTGGTTCCTGTGTCAGTGGCCCCGACGCGTCGGTGATCTTCGCGCGAGAGTTAGCCTTGGCATCAGTTGCTCTCCCCCTCGGGGGAGGCCGACTGCGAAGGGCGGTTCCTGTGTCAGTGGCCCCGACGCGTCGGTGATCTTCGCGCGAAGGTTAGCCTTGGCATCAATCGCTCTCCCCCTTCGGTCGGCCGTCCGATCCGTCCGATCCGTCCAATCCGTCCGATCGGTCGCGGCGGCCGATCTGCAAAAATTTCGAGAGCGGGTCCACTCAGGGCTATAAGTTCACGCTGCTGGCTCACGCTGGTGCCATGACAATCGTATCTGGCGCGACGCGGAAAAAGAGCGCAGTCGTCGAGCGCACGACGCCGCAACACGGGTTTCGGAAGGTCCGCCGCCGCTCGGTCTGACCGATAGGACGGATCGGACGGATCAGACGGCGGCGGCGGCCAGTCACAAAAGGTCTGCGCCGCGCTGCGCGCCCCGGCTCTTCCTTCATCGGTGCGCGTGGGAATGTCCCGATCGCGGGAGCAGCGCTGCAAGTCCGCATGGCTCAGGCTCCGCCTATCAGTCACCTCGTCCGCGCAGCCCTCGCGGCCGCGCTCACCGCGACAACCGCTTGCTCCAATCATTGCGATCGCGCCGGTCGAAACGATGTGTCACCGCGAAATCTGCATGATTTAGCCCGCACGGGCTCGTTTCGCGCTCAATATTCTCTTCGAGGACGGCTTACCGCAAACCGCAGCGTTTTCTCGAATACCGCAGGGGCCGCAAGCAGAAAGAATTGTGCAAACGAAAAGGAGCCAGAATATGGCTGCCACCCACAGCGCTAACGGCAAACCGAAAGCCAGGGCCAAACGCTCACCGACCAAAACGCGAGCCAACCGAAACGCCAGCGCGGCCACGCCCCGGCTCAGCCGTGCCGAGAGCAACCGGTTGAACGCCCAGAAAAGCACCGGCCCGCGCACGGAGGCCGGCAAGGCCAAAAGCCGCTACAACGCTCTCAAACACGGCATGACCGCCCTTTCGAGCCTGCTACCCGGCGAAAACGCCGCCGAGTTCGAGGCCCGGCGCCGGCGCCTCCATGACGACCTCTCTCCTCGCAACGGCCTCGAGGCGATCGCGATCGACAAGATCGCCCAGCACGACTGGTTGGCGATCCGCGCCGATCGCGCCGCCGCGGAATGGAGCTCCCACCGCCACCGGCACCAGCCGCTCGAACAAGAACAGGCCGAGAGAGAACATGCCATCGAGCTAGGCCAGCGCCTGCTCGATGACCTCGAAAATGCGAAGCCATTGTGGTCCGGTGCAGGCCCCGGCGGCCCTGCTCACCCGGCCCGCATCGTGCTGAACCTCGAAAAGTCCATTCCCGGCTGCGACTGGCTGCTGAGGCGGCTGCGCCAGCTCGAAAGCCACATCCACTCCCCCGGCCTGTGGACAGTCTTCGACGGCTTTGAGCTGGTCCGGCTGCTGGGCCACCATCTGGGCGAGGTGATCACCGAATACTCCATTGCGTATGTCCTTCTTGCCAGCCACTACGTCGCCGACGAGTCCAAATCGAGGAGTGGCGCCGAACTGATGGCAAAAGCCACCAGTCATCCCGTGCCACGTTCGTGGATCACATCCGCGAAAGAAGACGCCGCAGAGCTGGCGTGGCTGAAGCACGAGCGGCGCGAGGCCGAAGCAGCCGGCGAATTCGACCCCCGGGTGCAGGCGATAAAGCACGTGATCCTCTCCTCAAAGCAATCTGAGTTTGAGCTGAGCCGACTGCCTCTTGAACGCCTGCTTCCCGCAGGTGTCGACGACGCGCGCCGGCGGTTGGCCGAGGTAATCGAGCTGGAGCAAACGCGACTCGTGCAAATCTGCGCGCGCGCGCGCAGATCGCCGAGGCCGACGCCGCCGGTGCCGCCATCCGGCTGGCGTCCGATCCCAGCCCAGAGAGCGAGCGCGAGCGCCGCTACATGCTGGCGCGCGACCGGCTGTGGATCCAATCTGTCAATACGTTCCTGAAGCTCCGCAAAGCGTCTCTTGACGGCACGCTAGACGAGATCGAGATCGGGCCCGAAGATCGGCCCGACGTCGAGAACCCGTGCCGATCGCAAGAACCCTCGCTTGCGCTTCGGGCTGGTATGACGCCCTCCGCCCCAGCCGGTGACGAACCCCCCGGGGCGCCGCAAGCGCACGCCTCGTTCCATACTAGCCCGAAGCGCAAGCGAGGGACCGAGACCACCTCTGCGCGCAACAGGAGATCGATACCAGCCCAACCTGTCCCGAGCCTGGTCGAGGGGCCTGCAATCCAACGATCGACGAAACGCCCCAAACCACCGAGCAAATCGTGGCTCGAACGCTCAATGAGAAAAGCACTTGCGTCGACGGAGCGATTTTACGAAACGAAGCCAACGCAAATCGCGAGGCGCCGCGACCCGAGTCGCCGCCGGTCGTAGCAGACACGGTCCCTTCGACGGAGCTCAGGGCAGGCCCCGTGCCGTCAAGCGCTTCGCCGACTCCGCCGCCGCCTGCCGACTCTCCGCCTCAAATGATCACGCTGGCCTTTCTACCAGACGGCTTTCCGCGCGAGATCCGCCGCGATCTATGGGAGGCTCTGCCGCCAGGCGTGATCAGCATGTTCCAGCGAATCCATAAGGAGTTCTGGCACCATGAGACGCACAAGCATCTCGATGAGCAGACTATTCGGCAATACCGCGAGTACTTCCAGAAACACCTGCGCTAGCTCCGCCGCCGGCGATGCGAAGAAGCGGAAACCGGCCGTCGTTCGCGCGATCGGGGGCCGGGACACCAATTCGTGGAGTTAAATGAGGAACGGAGGAAGGCAGGAGAGAAGCGAAATGCCGTTCGAACGCGAAGCCTTGACCGAGCGACGAAGACATCCTCTTCGCGCTCGTTCGCTCCCAACTGAAGGCCGTGAGTAGGCAACACGGTTTATTGCTGAACTTCGCCAAGGCAACGCTCGAACTCAAGAGGATCATTGCTTCTTGAGGCTGTTCCTGCTTTCCTGCCTTCCTTATAATGAAATTTGAAAATATCAATCAAAAATCATGAATGGTCGGACGGCCCCGCGCAACGACGCGTCGGCAGCCCAACCCCCCGAGCAAGCCCGCCCCAGAGCATGCAGGCGCGCTGCCACTCCCGCCCGTTGACGAAGTATTTCGGAGCGACTATTCTGCGCTAGGCTATCGACAACCGTCGGACCAAACAGTCATTGGTCATTAGTCCTCAGTCCCCTTCTCCCCGTGGGGGAGAAGGTGGCCGGGACGGCCGGATGAGGGGGCGGGCACGCGCACCGCATACGTGGGGCTACTGTCTTGCGCCGTCCCTCTCAACCCGGCATCCTGCCGGGCCTCTCCCCGTGGGGGCGAGGAAACCAATGACCACGGACTAAGGACCAATGACGAGGGCTAGCACCATGTTCAATCATCATCGATTGACTCGGCCGCTCTGGTACTGGGTTATCATCGCCGCGCTCGGCGGGACGCTCGGCCGACCGGCGCCGGCACAGGCACAGGCGCCGGGAGCGCAGGCTCCGGGCCCAGGGCCGGCCGACCCCGCCGCGGCCGAAGAGGCCCGCGAACAGCACGCCATGGAGCGCTTCCTCTCCATCCTCGAGAAAAGCCCGCGCCGCGGCACGCCACTCGATCGCGTTTATGGCTATCACGTCGAGCGCGGCTCGATCGACGCATTCATCAAGTCCGCGCGCGACCGGCTCGCCAAGAACCCAACCGACGGCACCGGCTGGCTCATCCTGGGCTTGCTCGAATTTCAACGGGGGCAAGACGCCGCCGCCGTCGACGCTTTCAAGAAGGCCGAGACCGCCCGCGCCGACGATCCTCTTCCTGCTTATTATCTGGGCCAGGCACTCGTCTTGGTCGGTCAGCCCGAGCAGGCCGCGGCCGCCTTCGAGCGCGCGCTCTGCGCAAGCCCACCCGCAACGACCTCCTCGAAATCTTCCAGGCCCTGGGCCGCGTCTACCAGCGCACCCAGAAAAATGACCAGGCCCTCCAGGTCTGGAACCGGCTTGAAGCCCTCTTCCCCGACGACCCGCGAGTCCAGGAGCAGATCGCGCTGGCACTCGCCGAAGAAAACCAGCCTGCGCTGGCCTTGCCGCGGTTCGAGGCCCTGGCGAAGAAGGCCTCCGATCCGTTCCGCCAGGTCCAGCTCGCCATGCAGGCCGCCGACTTGAAGGTGCGGCTCGGGCGCACCGACGACGCCCTGCACGACTTCGAGTCGCTCCTGGGCAAGCTCCGCCCCGATAGCTGGCTGCACCGCGAGGTCAGGCGAAGAATTGAAGAGGTCTTCCTCAAGAATGACGACCAGCCCGGCCTGGTCGCCTATTACGAGCGCTGGGTCAAGAAGGAGACCGAAGACGTCGAGGCCCTGGTGCGGCTGGGTCGAACCCTCGCTTCGACGGGCCGGTCGGCTGAGGCGCTTCCCTGGTATGAAAAGGCCATCAAGCTCGCCCCCACGCGCCGCGACCTAAGGCTGGCCTTGATCTCGCAGCTCGTTAGCGACCAGAAATTTGCCGAGGCGGCAGCCCAGTACCAGGCCCTCGATCAGTCCGAGCCAAATAACCCCGACACCCTCCGCGACTGGGGCGGCCTGCTCTTGCGCGACAACACCAAGCCGCCGGCCGAGCGCAAGGCCGCCGCCGCGGCAGTCTGGCGCAAAATGCTGGCTGCCAAGCCCAATGACGCGGTCGCCACCGCCCAGGTGGCCGACCTCTTGCGCCAGGCCGAGATGGTCGACGACGCCCTGGCCCTTTATAAAAAGTCCGCTGAGCTCGCACCCTCCAACCCGCAGTACTACGAATACCTGGGCGAATATCTCCATCAGCTTAAACGTCCGCAAGAGGCCCAGTCCACCTGGGCCAAGATCGCCGCAGGCCCTAACCGAAACGCTAAAAACCTCGCCCGCCTGGGCGAGGTTTTAGCCGGTTTCGGTTACGTGAAGGAATCGATTGCTCCGCTCACCGAAGCGGTCAAGCTCGACCCCGATACCTTCGACTTGCGGCTCAAGCTGGCCGGTTATCTCCACCGGCTGGAGCGCTACGACGACGCCCAGTCGGAGCTAACGGCCGCGGGCAAGCTGGCTGAGAAGGATGAACAGAAAGACGCCGTGGACGATGCCCGGGTCAAGAACGACCTGGCCGCGAACCGCGTCGCCAAGGTGATCGACGCCCTAAATAAAGAAATCGTCGCCCAGAAAACCCCCACGGCCGATCGGTGGTGCGCGCTGGCTCGTTATTACGAAGCCGATACCAAGCTCCCCGAGGCGGTGCGCTCAGTCGAGCGCGCCTTGCAGGTCGAGCCGCGGTCGATCCGGGCGTGGTCGCTGGCGGCGCGGCTGCGCGAGAGTGCGGGCAACCTGGGCGACGCGGCCGACGCATTGCGGCGCCTGGCCGAGATCGACCGCCGCAACCGCACCGAGCACTTGACCGGCATCGCCAAGCTCGAGACGCGGCTGGGCCGCATCGACGCCGCCTTGAAGGCCGGCCGCGATCTGCTGGCCGCCGCTCCGGGAAATCCCGAAAGCTACGAGTTCTTCGCCCAGCTTTGCTTCCAGCTCGGCCGCTCCGAAGAGGGACTCGATGCCTTGAGACGTGCCGTGCGCGTCAACCCCAACGAGACCAAGATCACCCTCGCCCTGGCCGAGACCCTGGCCGGCCAGTTCCGCACCGATGAAGCCATCGAGATGTACTGGCGGGCCTTCGACAAGTCCGAAGACCTCGATGCCAAGCTGGGCACGGTCACTCGCTTGACCGAGCTGTACTTGCAGCGCAACCAGTTTGACCGGCTCTTGACGCGGCTCCAGCACCAGGAGCGCGACACGCGCACTGGCGGCGGGCAGGCCCCGCAGCGCGACGTGGCGATTTGCACGGCGCAGGCTTATGCGACCTCGGGTGACCTGGGCGCCGCCCGCGCCGAGCTCGAGCGGTTGCTGGCGTCGAACACGCGCGACACGCAGTTGCTCCAGCAGGTCTCCAAGCTCGCCGAGGAAGAGGGCGATCTCGAGGGAGCAGCCCGGTATCAAAAGCAGCTCATCGAGCTGGCGCCCTCGGACGACGGCACGACCAGGCTGGCCCAGCTCTATTCGCGCTCGGGCGAGCTCGAGGAAGCCCAGGCCGTCTGGTCCAAGATGGCCGGCGGCAAGAGCGACGCCTGGCGGATCTTCGGCGCCATCGACAGCCTGCTGGGCAACAAGAAGCCGCAGCCCGTGCTCGAGGTCACCGATTCCATGCTCCGCAAGGACCCGCGCGACTGGGAGGCACTCTATCGCCAGGGGCAGGCGCTCTTCGATCTCAACAAGCGCGATGAGGCCGCCGGCCGGTTTCGCGCGATCCTGGCGCTGCCGGTCGCCGACGATGAGAAAAGTGCCACGGCCAAGGCCCACAGCCGCGACCCCAAGCTCAAGGCCGCCAGCGCCCGCCCCTCGGCCCTGAATCGAGGCCAATCGATTCCCCTGCAAGACCGGATCGCGGCCATTTACCAGATCCGCGCGGCCTGTAAGCTTGACGCCCGCGAAATCTACGGCTCCCGGATGGGCGCCCAGCCCGTCTGGGGCCCTCCCGACTTCGGCCAGGCGCGCATGGCATCGATCGGCTGGCTCTTGAGCCTGGCCCAGAAAAAGAGTGCCAAGGAAGCCGAGGAAACCGTCACGGGCTTCAAAAAGGCCAGCGAGAAATCACCGGCCGACGCCCGCGCCATCTGGGACTGGTTCTATCTCTGCGAGCTGAAGTACGACAACGCCGCCGCGTTTGTCGCGGGCAAGGCCCTTGCGCTGGCCGCCCCCACCGAGCCCCTGGCCTTGTACGCCTATCTCTACTCCGTGGGCGCTCGCAGCAAGCGCCCAGGGCCAGCGCTATTACGTCAGGTCGGCAGCGGGCCCGCAGAAAGACACGACTCCGCCTCTCGAAAAAGCCGAAATGGATCAGATTCTCGCCGCCTATAAAGCGCTCTTGGCCCGCCGGCCCGAACTGGCCCAGGGCCAGATCGTTCAGCACGTCTCGCTGGAGCTCAAGCGAGCCAAGCGCACTGACGAAGAAGAGCGGTTCTACCGCGACACGATCTCTGGCGCCAACCAGCTCGTCCAGATCGCCGGCGTGATCGGCATCGCGGCGGAACGCGGCGACTCAGACGGCGTCACCACGCTCGCCGACCGGTGGGAGCGCCTGCAGTCGGGCCGCGCCCAGCAGTACTACTACACCGGAACGTTTTACTTCAACGGGCCGTGGGACGCGATCGAGCAGTGCATGGCCGTCCGCGCCGAAAAGAAGGCCCACGCCGACGTCCTCAAGCTACTCGACTACGGCCTGACCGCGGCCCGCCGCAGGCTGGCGACCCAGTCGCCGGCGAGTACCCGCGCGGCGCGAACGCGCTACGCCAACCAGGGCAACGCCCCCGGGTACCAGATCTGGACCGGCAAGACCACGCGCTACATGCAGATCGCTTTTCCGCTGCCCAATGAGTATATGGATGAGCATATTATCTCACTGCTCAGGTCGGCTTACGAGCTGTACAAGACTGCCGACCTTCTTACTGACCTGACCGGCCATTTTCGCGATCAAGTGAAAGCCGCCAAGACCCCCGCCGAAGCGCTCTATCCCCAGCTTGCGCTCACGTCCATCTACTGGTGGAATGGTGACAAGGAGCAGGCCATCGCCGAGCTCACCACGGTTGCCCTGGCCTCGAAGCCCGAGTCAGACCTGCGGCTCGACCTGGCCGAGCTCCTCGAGCAGCAAGGCGAGCGGGGCGATGCACTCACCATCGTCGACGCTGTCCAGCCGTTGGACAATGCGACCATGAAGCGGCGTGAGGAGATCGCGCTGCGGCTCGCGGTCATGACCGGCGACCTCGAGCGCGCCCGCATGGCGGCCGAGCGGCTCTTCGGCCTGCGCCTCGATACCGAGACCCAGGTGCGCTTGGCCGGCCAGATGAACCAGCTCGGCCAGCACGAGCTGGCCGAGGCGGTCTTGGGCCGCGCGCCGCCGCGCCGGCAACAAGGCGACCGCGCTTGTGGGGCTGATGGTCCAGTATCAAAACCAGGGCAAGCTCGACACCGCCGTGCAGATCGCCATGCAGATTCTGCGCTCGACCACCGCCGTGCGCCAGACCAACCCCAACTATTATTACCAAGATAACCCCGACGCCAGCCGCATGGCGGCGATCAACGTCCTGGCGCGGTCGGGCAAGCTGCCGCAGTTGATCGAGCGCGCCGGCGAGCAGCTCAAGAAGACGCCCAACGCCATCGGCGTCCACCAGGCCCTTGCCGACTACTACAAGGCTTCCGGCCAGCGCGACAAGGCGCGCGACGAGCTGGGCAAGATCATCGCCCTGCGGCCCGACGACAGCAACCTGCGCATCCAGGTCGCCCAGCAGCTCGTTCAGGAAGGTCAAACCGCCGCCGCGATCGAGCACTACAAGGCCGTGCTCAAGAAGGACCCGTCGGCGCTGGCCCGCAACTTCTGGCAGGTGCAAAACGCCTTCCAGCAGGCCGGTAAGAGCAGCGAGCTCGCCGATCTCCTGAACGAGATGGACCTCCGCCAGTTCGGCCAGCCGTGGATGGTCTTCAACATGATCTCGAATATGTTTTACGACGATTCACTGCGCGACCGAGCACTGCCGCTCTTCAAGAAAGCGTGGGAAGCCTTCCCCTACGACCGAACAATGATGATGCAGTACGTCAACAACGAGCAAATCTGGCAGTTGCCCGAAATGTACGACTACGCTCGCGAGGGGCTCATTCCCAAGCCCGCGAACTTCGTACCGGCCAACCAGTGGAATACCATGACGCAGATCCTGTCGTGGTCGGGCGACGGCCGGGTCAACACGATTGTCTCGCGGCTCCTCGACCTGGCAACCAGCCAGGGCAAGCTCGACGACCTGGCCGCCGAAATTGATCGAGTGCGCAAGACCCTTCCCGGCTGGACGGCCGGCGGCCTCCTCCGCACGCTCATCGACTGCCGGCTCGGCCGTCACGACCAGGCCGCCGCCGCGGTTCGCAAGTTCCTCGCCGAAAGCAAGGACGACACGGTGCCGATGAACGTGTACTGGGTCGTCGCAGCCGAGCTCGAAAACCAAGGTCCGCTGCGCGACTTGGCCGTGACGGCCTATGAAACCTGCTTGAGCCGTGAGGGCGACGACCCATATAGCCGCATGAACTACGACAATGGCCCGGCCAAGCGCTTGGTCGCCCTCTACGAGCGCGACAAGCGCATGGACGACGCCCGGCGCGTCTTGATTCAGTTCTCCAAGATCGACGAATCCAAGTATGGCAATTACGTGGGCGGTTACGTCGAGCAGTTGAAGGTGGCGGCGCTGGGCCAGGCAGCCGTCAAGCTGCACGAGCTCGGCTTCGCGGCCGACGCGGTCACGCTTTACAACCAGGCCGTGATCGCGGCCAGCGAGATACCACCGGGCAGTCCCAATTACATTGGTAACGCCGACGGCATGGTGCGCCAGTACCGAGACGGCCTGACCCGTGCCCTTGAAGACCTGCGTCCCGAAGACCTGGCCAAGAGCCTGACCCAGTTGGTCGCGCCGCAAGCCGGCGCGGCCGCCAAGCCCGATGCCGTGAAAGACGCGGCCGCGTCCAAGCCCGACGAAGGCGGGCAGGGCCTTGACCTGATGGTCATGGTTCATCCGCGCGAGCTCGACAAGGCCAGCGTGCGCAGCCTGCTGGCCGACGCCATCGCGGCGCCGGCCGCGCCGGCCGCGACGGCCCCGACGGCTGATGAGAAGAAGGGGCGCGAGCAGCTCGAAGGCGCGATCCAGGCGGCTGGCCGGCAAAGGCCCGACGATCTTGCGGTGGCGATCGCAGGCGCTCTCTTTGCGATTTCGACCGCCGACGCCGGCCAGATCGACCCGGCTTTGAAGCGGCTTGATGAGCTCGTCGACAAGACGCCGCTCGAAGCGCTGCCCCCTTTCACCAAGGCCAACGCGCGGCAGCGTGCCGTTGCGCTGCGCCAGGTGCCGCTCTGGCTGGTCGCACGCGCCTGCTGGAAAGAGAAGAAGCCGATCGGTCCGCCGGGGTTCGCCGACAAGCTGGCTGCGCGCCCGGGAGGCCGCGGCCCGGCAGACCGAGAACCAGCTCCATCTGGCGATGCTGCGCGAGCAGGGTGAGACGGCGCTGCGCGCGGCGACCGCGGCGCGGCCGAAGCGGCCTGGCGGCAAATGCTGGCTCTGGTGATCGAGCCCCCCGAGAGCCGGGTCAAAAAGCCCGATATCAAGGCCAGTCCGGCGCCGGCCGCCACCCCCACGCCGGCCGTGCCTCCCCCGGTCGCGCCGGCACGCCGCACGTCGATGAACCAGCAGCCAGCTCGTTCAATCGTGATGCGCGTCTCTGCGGCCGTGCGTGATTCCGGGAGGGCGAGGCTCCTGCCGAGCCGGATGGGAAATCGGCTCGCCGGGAGGCTCGCCCTCCCAGGATTGCGAACTGCGATATCGTACCAGACCCAAACGGCAGCGCCGGCAAAAGCGGCCGTACCGGCGGGTGCCACGCCGGCGGCCGCACCGGCCGCCGCGGTCCAGGGCCGCCCCACGCCCGCGCCGCGCGGTGCCCGCGCCGCCGGAGCGCCGCGGGGAAACGTGCCGATTTTGACCCTCGAGCGGTTCGAGCAGGCCATGCAGATCGCACGCCTGGCGGCCGAGCACGACATGCCCGATCTCAGCCTCCGGGCCGTACGCCAGGCCCTCATGGGCGGGCCGCCGGTCGTGCCTGCCAATCCCAATGCAAGACGCGTGATGATGAGGACCGCGAGCGGCCTCGTGATGGATGAAGGGCCCGGCGATCAGGCCACACCCAAGGTCATCGCGAGCCTGAGCGACCTCGAGCGCATTTGGCAGAAACACAAGGTTGCCGACGCCGCCGTTTACGACGCACTCCGCGACGCCGTCATGCCCGCCGGCCGGCCGGCCGAGTTGTTTCTTTATGCAGTGCCGGTGAACGCGGGCAACCTCATCCACCCGGCCAGCGCCGGCGCGATGCTGGCGGCACGGGCCGTCAAGGCGGGTAAGGCCGACGACCTGAAAAAGGCCATCGCCGCCCGAAAGAGCCAGGTCATGGCCCAGCTCGCGGCGACGGTCCTCTCGGCCCAGCTCGCCCTGGCCACCAACGACACCGCTCTCGCGGCGGCCGCGCTCGCCGAGCTGGGCGGGCAGTTGAAAACCAATTCGTCGAAAAGTGCCTCGGAACTCGCCTGCCAGGCGGCGTTGCCCGCGCTTTCGCGCCGCGAGCCCGAGCTGGCGCGCGCCGCCATGCTGGTCCTCGACGCGGCGTCTCATGTCTATGAAAACTCAGGCCAGCCCGAGCCGCTGACCTCGCTGTTGGTCACGATGGCCCGCCGTCAGTTCGAGCTGGGCGACGCCGCGGACGCCAAGAAGCGGCTCGAGTCGTTCCTCGAAGCCGCCGAGAAGTCCACACTCAACTATGGCGGCGACTACCCGCTCTACCTGCGCAAGCAGAACCTCGAGCGCGTGGCCGCCGAGCTAGCCCGCGCGGGCCTCTGGTCCGAAGCCTTGACGGCGCTCGGGCGGTTCGTCGACGCGCCCGCCTATTCCGGCGGCGATCCGCCCGTCGACGAAACGTTGCGCAGGCTCTTGGGCCAGCTCGCCGACAAGCCGGCCAAGGAGCGCTACGACACGCTCCACGCCTGGACCATGCCCACCAAGGACCGCAAGGTCGCGCGGATCTTGACCACAATGGCGACAACCGAGACGGCGCCAGCCGTCTTCTTGAAAAGCACGGCGGCCAAGAAACCCGACTCCCAGCCGCGACCGGCAGAGGGGCACGAGGCCGCAGTGAGCACGGCATCGGCCCTGATCGAAGCCGCCCGCCAGGCCGGCAAGCTCGACGAGCTGGCGGCCGAGGCACGCGCGGCCGCCGAGCTCAAGGACGACAAGAAAGTCGAGAATGCCGAGGTCCTCTCGTTGCAGATCGAGATGGCGCGCGGCCAGGGCGCACAGGTTGCGCCGCGCATCGAGGCCCGGGTAGCCGAATTGACCAAGGAAGACGAAGCGCATAAGGCCGCAACCGCGGCGCCTCCGGGCCCGCCGCGGCCGACGCGATTCAATCCTCGGCAGGACCGGCTGGTCTTCCCCTGGACCGATTACCTGGTGGTCAAGGCCGCGCTGGCAAGCAATGAGACAAAGGTGCGCGACGCGGGCATCCGGCTTCTTCAGAAGCTCGTCGATCGAGCCATGAACACCGGCACGACTACCATCCTCCCGCGGCTGCGAATCGATAGCGCTGTGGCAGCGGCCCGGGCCACCGGCGTTGCCGCACCATTTCCTCCCGATGACAGCGGACTGGCCCTGTGGCACGCCGCCGACACCCCTGCCAACGACATTGGCCGCGGCGCCGCCACGCCAGCCCCGTGCTTTCTCGCCCACGACGGCGTGATCGCACACATCGGCGGCTCGGGTATGGATCATCTCCTCTTCGATTATCCCGTGACCGGCACCTACGAGTTCTCGGCCGACGCATACCTGGGCTGGTTCGCCGAGAGCGGAATCATTCAAGGCGGATTGATCCTTGAAACCTCCGGCGGTCAGGTCGGCGGCTTGATCTTCCCGGTCGGCGGCAGCGAGGCAATGCATAAGCCGTTCTTCAAATACAACCAGGTCGGCCGCTTCAACCGCATCACCGTGCAGGCCACGCCGCGGAAGGTCCGCTACCTGATCAACGGCTACCTCTTTCACGAAGACGACGACCCCAGTTCGACCAGCCCCTGGCTCGGTCTCTCGACCCGCGCCGTGCGCCTGACGGCCTGGCACAACGTTTCCATAAGCGGCAAACCCACGATCCCGCGCGAGGTGACCCTGAGCCAGGGCGACCGGCTTGAAGGCTGGGACGCGAGCTTCTATGGCGAGAGCCAGCCCCCCAGGCGCACCGAGGAGACCACCGATCAGTGGGGCAATGTGATGCGAACCGGGCCGGGGATGGCGGGCTTTCGCGCCGCGCGCAAGGCCCGGCCCAAGAAAACGCGCGAGCCCGTCAAGCTCGACGACTACGACTGGGTGGCCCAGGACGGCGTGATCCACGGCCGTCGCCTGCTCTCGGGCGAGCCCAAGCCGGCGTCGCGCCGGGGCATTGTTCAGTTTAACTCGGGCGGCGAATCGAGCTCCGAAGCCTCGCAGAGCGTACTCATGTATTTCCGCCCGCTGCGCGGCGGCGACACGCTCTCCTACGAATTCCTGTACGAGCCCGATCAGGTTGCCGTCCATCCAGCGCTCGGCCGGCTCGCGTTCCTGCTCGAGCCCGATGGGGTCAAGGTGCACTACTTGACCTTGGGGCCTAACGACTTCTCGGGCATCGCCGCCGACAACGCGGCCGACGAGCCGGCCAACCGCCGCGGGCCCAAGCCGCTTCCCTTGAAGACCGGCGCGTGGAACACGGTCAAGCTGGCTCTCGAAGGCGACAAGCTCACGATCGAGTTGAACGGCCAGGCGATCTACGAGCGGCCGCTCGAGCGCGAGCTCGGCCGGCAGTTCAGCCTGTTCCATTTCAAGGACCGCACGGCCGCCCAGGCGCGCAACGTCGTCTTGAAGGGCCGTTGGCCCGAGAGCTTCACCACCGAACAGCTCGCCAACCTGATGGCCCCGAGCTCGAGCGCGCCAAATCTGAGGCCGATCGCCGCGCGCTTCACGGCGTGATCGGCGAGAGTTTCTATGCACTCGAAGCCGGCGAAGTCGTGGACCGCGCCCGCGAGCTTCCGCAGCCGGAGCGTTACCGGCGGCTGGCCGACTGGGTGCTTCCCTCGCCCGACCATCCCGTCTGGCGGCTCGAGGGCGACTTCACGCCTTCGTTCCCCGCGCCGACGTTTGCCGCCGCGACGAGCCCGATACCAGCCCGACCTGTCCCGAGCCGCGTCGAGGGAAGCGCAAGCGAGGGATCAGGTGCCAACGGATCCGCGGTCGGCGCCGCGCCGCGACGAGCCCCATACCAGCCCGAAGCGCAAGCGAGGGATCCGCGCTCGGCATGCGCCTCCAGACCGGCGGCGAGCCGCGCTCACCGGCGATCGAGCTGGTCGAGTGCGCACGGGCGCTGGGCAAGCTTGACGAGCTGGCGGCAAAGATCGAGGCGATCCCGCTCGACGACAGCACGGCGGGAAAGCAGGCGCTTCTGGGGCTGATCGCCATCGCGCGCGGCGACATTCCCTCGGCCACCAAGAGCATCAGCGACGTCACAACCCGCGTGAGCAAACAATCGACCACCGGCGAAATCTGGCGGCGCTGGCCCGAGCTCTCGCTGGCGGCGCGCACCGCCGGGCGGCCAGAGCTCGTCAAGCCCGCGCGGGCGCTCGCCGAGGCCATGGCCCACCAGATCGACAAAAACGCGCCCCCCGAGGCCCAGTCGTCGCCGCCGCGCGAAACCTGGATCCGCCAGGTCAAGCACCTCCGCGCCCGGCTCGACCTGCTGGCCCAGGCCGAGCAGGGTGCCTCGGGCAGCACCCGGCCATTTGGCGCAGATTCCGAGTCGGGCCCCTGGGCTCGCGTCAGCCACACCCGTTCCCAGACGCGCGGGGAAGCTTATCCGATTGTGCACTGGAAGATCGCCGACAAAGAGATGACCCACTATCCCGGCCACGACCGCGACCTGTTGTATCTGTCGGTGCCGCTGCGGGGCGACTTTCAGCTCGACTGCGAGCTCTCCTCCGGCCCATTTCGCATGATTCGCGCCGCCTACGGCGGCCTGGCCGTCGGGCCCAAGCTCGAGCTGAAGTCGCTCGATCGCTCGCAGTTCGGCCGGCCGCAGCCCGACGTGCCCCTGAGCCCGCCGATCGACAAGCTGGGCGAGTGGTTTGCATTCCGCCTGGCATCAAAGGGCGGGCGCGTGACCGCGTTTGTCAACGGCCGCAAGATCCACGAAGCGGCCGCCCCCGCCGACAGCGATCCCTGGGTCACCATCTTGAGCCAGGGCATGGAAATGGGCACGGTACGCAAGTTTGCCTTGACAGGCAACCCGCAGGTGCCCGAGAAGATCAACCTCTCCGCGATGCCCGACCTTGCGGGCTGGCTACCCGACGAGTACGGCGAAGGCATGGACGGCGACAACGCCGACTGGCAGAAACGCGGCGACGAGATCGTCGGTCTGCA
This sequence comes from uncultured Isosphaeraceae bacterium, assembly GCA_963830625.1. GTDB lineage: Bacteria > Planctomycetota > Planctomycetia > Isosphaerales > Isosphaeraceae > CAWHMZ01. The sequence goes on from CAWHMZ010000013.1 coordinate 762,021, forward strand.
GGTCGAGGAAGCCGGAGCGGGCACGAGCCGCGAGAGCCTGCTCAAGTATCACCGCCCGCTGCTCGAAGACGGCCGGGTCGAGTACGAGTTCTACTACGAGCCGGGGCAGGTCATGGTCCACCCGGCCCTTGACCGGCTGGCGTTCTTGCTCGATCCTGATGGCGTCAAGATCCACGCGCTCACCGACGGCGCTTTCGAGCGATCCGGGCTCGCGCCCGACAACATCCGCGACGAGCCCGAGAATCGCCGCGGGCCCACGTCGCTCCCCTTGAAGCCGCGGGAATGGAACCGGCTCGTGCTCAAGCTCGCAGGCGACAAGGTCACTCTCGAGCTCAACGATCAAGCGATCTACGTCCGATCGATCGAACCGACCAATCAGCGCTTCTTCGGGTTGTTCCATTACGCCGACGTGACCCAGGTCCGCGTGCGCAAAGTCGTGCATCAAGGAAACTGGCCGCGTTCATTGCCCTCAAGCCTGCGGGCCAATTGAGCCGTGGCGATTCGAGGCTGGAGCCAACTGCCATGCGAGCCCTCGCTCACTTCGTGCCCACGGCCTTTCTCATCAGCGCGCTTACCACATTTGCACCTCTCCGCGCCGATGAGACCGCTGACCCCGAGGTCCGCAAGTCGGTCGTCAAGATCTTTGCCACGACCCGCCATCCCGACGTGTTCCGTCCCTGGACAGGCGGTGACCCGCGCTGGTACCGGCTCGGGCGTCGTGATCGTGGGCAAGCGCATCCTGACCAATAGCCACGTCGTCAATCACGCCAGCCAGGTCTTGGTCCAACCCGACAAGTCGAGCGACAAGTTCTCGGCTTCGGTCGAGGTGCTCGCGCCGGGAATCGACCTGGCTCTGCTCAAGCTCGATGACGAGTCGTTCTTCGACGAGCATCCTGCCCTACCTATGAATTCCCGGGTGCCCGCACTCCAGCAGACGGTCTTCGTGTACGGGTATCCCGAAGGTGGCTCGGAGCTGTCGATTACTCGAGGGATCGTGTCGCGTGTTGAGTTCGCGGCCTACTACCATTCTGTCGAAGGACTGAGGGTTCAAGTCGACGCCGCGATCAACCCCGGCAACAGCGGGGGACCCGCCGTCGCCGACGGCAAGCTGGTCGGCATTGCCTTCAGCAGGCTCCAGCGGTCCGACAACATCGGCTATATCATCCCAGCCGAGGAGATCGAGCTTTTTCTCGCCGACTTGAAGGACGGCCGTTACGGCGGCAAACCCGCGCTGCAGATCGACGTCCAGAAAATGGAGAACGACGCCCTGCGCGCGCGGTTCAAGCTCGCCAAGAAGGCCAAAGGCGTCCTGGTGCGCAGGGTTCGCCTCCGTGAGGATTCCTATCCGCTCAAGGTTGGCGACGTGATCACGAAAATTGCGCGAGCTGGTTGAAGACGGAAGCACCCCCGCCATGTCACTCCTCTACAGCGCGAACCCCATCTACGCGCGGTTTGGAGACAGACCGGCCTTCACCGAAGAGCGCATCGTGGTTATTGCCCATCCTCTGTTCACACACAAGATCAGCAAAGGATATGAAGTTGGCTATAGTGGCGCCGTCGCCCAGGTCAACGGCGTCGAAATCAGGAACCTCAAGCACCTGGTTGAGACGGTGCGCGACGCGACCGGAGACTACATTGAATTCACCTTTCACGGCAATGACACCGACATGATCGTCTTCAAGCGTGCCGAGGCGATCGAGGCCACCGAACAGGTCTTGGTCGACAACAGCGTCCGCCAGCCATGCTCGGCCGACATCGCGCCGGTCTGGAACCGCAAGAGCGGCGGCGACAGTGATAAAAAGGGCGCGGCGGCCCCTGCGGGAGGGCAGCCGCTTCGATGACCGCGCAGGCGGCCTTACATGTTCTTCATCCTGAGATACCGACCCGCATCCGGGATGAACCTGATCACGCCGACCAAGGCAAGTGCCAAGAGCGTGACCGAACCAATCATCAATCCGGCGATTCGTTCCAGCATGTTAAGTCTCCTTTCAGTTTCCCTAAGTCGTCTGGGCCTCCGCCCGGGCGTGACTGTATTTGATGAACGCGACGAACACGACACCCCCCAGGATGTTGCCGAGAGTCGCCCAGACCAGAAAGCAAGCGATGTCGGAAATCTGCACACCCTGACCCGCGAAGGCGCCGGCCAGAACTTCAATGGTCCCGAGGATCACGTGATGCAGGCCCGCGAAGCCGATGGCGGTCGTGATGAGCCATACCAGCACGATCTGGCTGATCGTGTCGCGCCCGGCCGCCACCAGCCAGGAAAGAAGGCCCATCATCCAGCCGGCGAGTATGCCGCTGAGCAAGACCGTGCGCGGCGCGTGATCGGTGAGCCGATGCGCGATCTGGCCAAATGCGTGCGGGTCAATCGTGCCCAGTGCGGGCCCGATCGTACTCGCGAGCGCAGCAAACGCCGTCCCCCCGATCAGGTTGGCAACGTAGACAACTCCCCAAAGCCGAAGAAGCACCCAACCGATGACCGGCCCCTTAGGACCGGCAGCACCGCCAGCGTCGTCTGCTCGGTGAACAGCTCCGAACGTCCCAGCACGACAAAAACAAATCCAATCGAGTACATATTGGCAACCAACAGTCTCTCAACCGGCGCCGCCAAGACACCCTGGCCCTGAGTCACCATGACCGCCATAAGAAACAGGCTAAATCCCAAATCGAGGCCCGCCGATAGGCCCGAAACGAACAAGCCGATGAGCGGGCGTTCGAGGGCATCGAGCCCCTCGTCGATCTCGTGCTGCAAGAATCTGGCGCGACGCCTTCTTGGGCGGCGGCTCCGGGCCGCCGGCATGCGGTCCGTTCGGAGAGACGTCGGGCAATTCGGGTACGGCTATGATCGTCATCAAGAAAACACCCAAAGGCGAGCGTGAGACAAATGCCCGCGCAGTTCGCGCACCGGTCACCTCTTGATACTCGAACTGCAAATTGCGGACCAGCGCACGGGCGTGCCGGCCGAAGCGCTATTTTCAGCCTTCGCGGCGTCGTCGCGGAGGGGGAACTTCCAACCCATGCACGCCGCATCGCACCCTTCCGGAATTGCGCTGTGCGATGCCGAGTTTTGCGCACGCGTCCGCCCGGCAGCCTCGCACGCGTTGCGGGCTGCGCCAGGGCGCGAGCGCCATCACGAGCTTGGCGCCGCTCGGTATCGGAAACGCGTTCCGGCGGGAAAGTGCAGGCCGAATACGTCAGCCAGCGATGTCAAGAGCGCCTCGTCGTCGGGCAGGGTTTGCGCCACCTTTCGATCGGGCCGCTCTTCGGTCAGCTCGCGATTGCGCAGCGTGAATCGCACCAGAGGCGCGAACCGCTGCACGACCAGCGACGTCACAAACGGAGAGTGCGAATGCGTCGATGTGTAGTGGTTGGCGACGGCGTAGTCGACCGGGTATTGCACTTCGAGCGTGAACGCGTAGAGATCCAGCCAGCCGTCGGCCAGCAATGTCTGGAGGACCAATACGTTGCCCTCGGCTCGAATGCGGTGACTCCACAAGGGTGGCGCGGCCGGCTCGCTTGGCAAAAGCGGCATGGGGTAAAGCGGCCCCGCGCCGCCAAAACCCACGTCGGCCAGCCAGGGCGAGCCGGCAAGTTCGACCGACAGCATCATGTGCAACCGCGGACAAATCGTCGTCGCCCCCATGCGCACGCGAGCGGCCAGGCGCGTGACCTGAAAACCCGCCTGCTCGAGCACCGCCGCAAAAAGCGTGTTCTGCTCAAAGCAATATCCGCCGCGCCGTCCTTGAACGAGCTTGGCTTCCAGGTCATGAAGCTCAAGCGAGATCGGCCGGCCCAGCAAGATGTCGAGGTTCTCAAATGGAATGCCCGTCGCGTGAGCGAAATGCAGGCCGTGCAAAACGTCGAGCGTCGCCTCGAGCGGCCCCGCGTAGCCGATCCGAGCAAAATAGCCTTCGAGGTCGACGGCCTCGCTGCGCCCCGCCGAATCCTGTTTGTGGGTGTGGCTCACAAACCACCTCGCAGCAGCCGGCCGGCTCTCGAGAGGAGGGGGCAACGCGCGTCAGGCTAAAGCCCGACTTACGTTGCGCCGTGACTTCCGCGAGCCCCACTTCGGGACTAATGACTAAGGACCAATGACTAATGACCAAGGACTCAGATCACCTTGCAGAACCTCGTCGAAACCGAGCCTTGGCAGACGAGGGAGCAGCTTCGATGGATCGCCATAGCCGAGGTTGCACAGAAAGTTCGACTTCCAGCGCCCGTCCGGGAAAAACTCGGCGTCAACCTTGTCGTTGTCAAACCCCGACATCGGCCCAGTGTCGAGCCCGAGCGCCGCGCGGCCAGAATGAAGTAGGCCCCTTCCAGGGTGCCATTGCGGAACGCGTGGGTTCGCGTGAACTCTTCCCTACCAGGCGTGGTAAACATCTCGGCAAAGGCGGGGTTATGCGGGAAGAGCTGAGGAATGTACTCATAAAACCGCGAGTCTGAGGCGATGATCGCACAGACCGGTGCCGCCATGGTCTTCTCGACGTTGCCGGGAGCCAGGGCGGGCTTGAGCCGCTGTTTCGCCTCGGGCGACTTCACGAACACGATGCGCATCGGGCATGTGTTCGCGGAGGTCGGCCCGAGTTTGGCCAGGTCGTAAATGCGCTCGAGCATCACGTCGTCGACCGGCCGCGGCTGAAAGGCCGAATGGGTTCTCGCCTCGCGAAAGATGACGTCGAGCGCTTCGCTGTCAATCGGTTTGGCCACCGCAATCACTCCCGGCAAAAGGAAGAACGGTCGAGGTTCAAAGAGGCCGGCCGCGGCCGTTCTCCGCAACCGGCAGGTGACTCTTTTCGCCGATCTCGCCCCCTGACGCAAGTGGTGCAGTTGTACCGTGCGGCGGCGACCTGCCTGCCGCCGCGTCTTCACCTGGGCCTTGCGTCGAGGGCAGCCTCATGCGTCGGCGACTTTCAAGATCAGCTTGCCGAAATTCTCCCCGGTGAACAGCCGAAGCAACGTCTCGGGAAAGTGTTCAATACCGGGGACGATGTCTTCCTTCGACTTGAGCTTGCCGGCGGCCATCCACCCGGCCATCTCGCCGGCCGCCGCGGCAAAGCGGCTGGCGTAGTCGGTGACGATGAAGCCCTCCATGCGGGCGCGGTTCACCAGGAGCGACAGATAGTTGGACGGGCCCTGCATGGGGCCAGTGGTGTTGTACTGCGAGATGCCCCCGCAAAGCGCAACGCGGGCGCCTCGATTGATACGCGCGAGCACAAGGTCGAGGATGTCGCCCCCCACGTTGTCGAAATAGACGTCGATACCCTGCGGGCAGTGGGCTGCCAGCCCTTTGCCCACGTCTTCGCTCTTGTAATCGATGGCGGCGTCGAAACCGAGCTCTTTGATGATGTAATCACACTTCTTCGCGCCGCCCGCGATTCCGACGGCGCGGCATCCTTTGATCTTGGCGATCTGGCCGGCGACGGCGCCGACGGCGCCGGCCGCGCCCGACACCACGACCGTTTCTCCGGGCGCGGGCCGGCCCACGTCGAGCAGGCCGAAATAGGCCGTCAGGCCAGGCATCCCGAGTGCGCTCAGGTACACCGGCAATGGCGCCAATCGAGGGTCAACCTTGTCCACGCCCTCACCGCTGGAGAGCGCATACTCCTGCACGCCCAAAACCCCGCGGACATGGTCCCCCACGGCAAACGCCGGGTTTTGCGAGGCAACGACCCGTCCCAGCGCGAGTGCCCGCATCACGCTGCCGATGGCGACCGGCGCGATGTACGACCGCCACTCGTTCATCCAGCCGCGCATCGCTGGGTCGAGCGAGATCAAGAGCACCTTCGATTGAAACTGGCCCGGGCCCGGAAGGGCGACGGGCTCTTCGGTGTAAGTCCAATCGGTGCGCCGCGGCATCCCCACGGGCCGAGCGGCCAGCCGCCACTGATGGTTTGTGATATTCATAGGTGATCCCCATGCTGAAACGTTGTCGTTTGCCGCGGGCGGCCCCCACTTTGCGCACGGGCGTACGCCGTCTTATAGTACCCAGAAGCGGCCGTTTTCGCGCACCATGCACCACCGGGAAGCCGCGATCGACACGCGGCGTGCGCGGCCGAGGCTGGCGGGCTCTAAAGAGGATCAGCACGATGGTCGAAACAGGCGCCCGGGGCGCTCGCTCGGAATCGCCGGCACCCGCCGGCGGCGCGGCCGACGTTCATCGCCCTGTCGCGCTGGTGACCGGCGCATCCGGGGGAATCGGGGCCGACCTCGCCCGCGAGCTCGCGCGCGACGGCCACGACCTGGTCTTGGTCGCGCGCCGGGTCGAGCCGATGGAAGCGCTCGCCCAGGAGCTCAAGGCCCACGGCGCCAGCGCCATCGTTCTGGCCGCCGATCTGAGCCAGCCCGGCGCCGCGGCCAACCTGGTCGCCGAGGTCGAATCGCTCGGTCTGGCCATCGACGTCCTCGTCAACAACGCCGGCGTCGGCGCCTGCGGTCCGTTCGACCAGATCGACCCGGCTTCTTTGACCGCAATGGTCCAGGTCAACATGATCGCGCTCACCGAGCTCACGCGCTTCCTGCTCCCCGGCATGATCGCCCGCCGCGGCGGACGCGTGCTCCTGGTCTCCTCGACGGCCGGCTTTCAACCCGGGCCCCAGATGGCCGTCTACTGCGCCACCAAGGCCTTCGTCCTCAGCTTCGGCGAAGCGATCGCCTACGAATTGCGCGGCACGGGCGTGACCGTCACCACGCTCTGCCCCGGCGCCACCGCCACCGACTTTCCCCAGAATGCCGGCGTCTCCGCGATTCGCCTGTTTCAGAACCGCTGGAACCCGCTCATGAGCGCCGCCCTGGTCGCCAGGATCGGCTACCGCGGGCTCAAAGCCGGCCGGCGCGTCGTCATCACCGGTGTCGCCAACAAGCTTTTCGCTCTGGCGGGCCGGATCGCCCCCCGCTTTGTCACCTTACCGGTCGCCAAGTCGCTCCTCTCCACCAAGTAAGGCCGGCTCGAGTAAGCCGCCACGGGAACCACCATGATGAGCACTGCAATCGATCATGAGACATCTCTAGAAGAGACGGGCGCGGCGCAGCCGCGCCTGCGGGCCTGTTTTCAAAGCGGGCGCACTTTGCCCCTGGCCTATCGGCAGCAGCAGCTCGACGCCATCTTGCAGTTCCTGAGGGAGCGCGAGAGCGAGATCGAGGCCGCCCTCCACGACGACCTGGGTCGTCCGTCGCTGGAGATCTATGCGTCGGAAGTCGCTTTCTGCATCGCCGAGGCACGGCTGACGCGCCGGAAGCTGCGCTCCTGGTCGCGGCCCCGGCGCGTCGCGACGGCGCTCGTCGGCCAGCCCGGTTCGAGCTGGATCTACCCCGAGCCCAAGGGCGTCGTGCTCGTGATCGGACCGTGGAACTACCCGCTCCAACTCGTGCTCGTCCCCTTGATCGGCGCAATCGCCGCCGGGAACTGCGCTCTCTTAAAGCCCAGCGAGGTCGCACCCGCGACGAGCGCCTTGCTCAAGGCCCGCTTGCCCCAGTACGTCGACCCCGAATGCGTGCAAGTTGTCGAGGGGGGCGTGGCCGAAACCACGGCCCTCCTGGCCGAGCGCTTCGATCACATTTTCTACACCGGCAACGGCCATGTTGGCCGCATCGTGATGGAGGCCGCCGCCAAGCACTTGACGCCGGTGACGCTCGAGCTCGGTGGCAAGAGCCCGTGCATCGTCGACCGGCACACCGACATGGGCGTCGCTGCCCGTCGCATCGTCTGGGGCAAGTTCTACAACGCCGGCCAAACCTGCGTCGCCCCCGACTACGTACTCGCGCACCACGCCATTCTCGACGACCTGCTCGGGCGCATGAAGCAGACGATCGCCGACTTCTTCGGCGCCGACCCGAGCAAGAGCCCAGATTACGGCCGCATCATCAATGCCCGCCATCACCGCCGGATCATGAAGCTCTGGGGCGGCGGCGGCGAAATCGTCGCCGGCGGCGACGCCAACGAAGCCGAGCGTTACATTGCCCCGACGATTCTGCGCAACGTCGCCGCCGATGCGCCGATCATGGCCGACGAAATCTTCGGGCCGATCCTGCCGGTGATCGGCGTCGAGTCGGTCGATCAGGCAATCGCCTTTGTAAACGGCCGGCCCAAACCGCTTGCCCTTTACCTCTTCACTCATGATAGGGCGGTGCGCAACAGCGTGATCGCGCGCACCAGCTCGGGCGGCGTCACGGTCAACCACGTGCTGCTCCATACCGCCGTGCCCGCTCTTCCCTTCGGCGGAGTCGGCGACAGCGGCCAGGGCGCCTACCACGGCAAGGCCACGTTCGAGACCTTCAGCCACAACAAGTCCGTGCTCGTGAAGCCGACCTGGCTCGACCCATCTTTCTTTTATCCGCCTTACGATGAATCCAAGCGCAAATGGGTGCGGCGAATTCTCTGAAGTGAGAGACCGAGCACTCGCCGGTTCAGGTCGCAGGCTTGGCCTCTCCCTTGGCATTCGCCGGAACGGTCAAGAGGTACCAGTGAGTCCCGCGCCGAGTAGGCAGGCCGATGATCACGCTGTCTTGGGTCTTTTTGGGCACGAGTCGTTCCCGAACCTTTCCATCCGAGCCCAGCGCGTAGAGCTCGAGTCCGGCGGTCTTGGTCCGAAGCTCGATCGTGCCGACGACAGGCTCGGTGAAGTACGGCCGGCGATCGGGTGTCGCCGGAGTGGCCCGCGCCATGGCGGTGATCAGAATGAATTTGGACTCAGCAAGCGGCTGGTCGTCAAGACTGGTCAAAGCGACGACCGCCTTGCGGGTTTCGAATTCGATCTTCGCGTCGCCGAGGTCGAGGTTCTTGCCGCCTATCCAGCCGCTCGCTGCCTGGGTCTTCGGGGTCTTGATCGTCTGAATTCCGTATTTCCAGTTGCGCAGGAGCTCGCCGGTGTCGGATCGAACGAACGACTGCCCGGGAGGAATGAAGTCGTGATGAGGGTCGGTAATGACGGTGCAGCCGGCGTCGACGTTGGTGGCCTTGAGCCAGGGCAGCTCCTTGACGGCCGGGAGGGCGATCGACAGTTTGCTCTGCTCGACCAGAGTCCGCAGCGCAACCGACGTGCGCGGGCTCAGGTCCTGTTCGAAGAGCTGGGCTCGAGTCAGCTTCAGGCAGTAGCTCGTGCGCGCCGGGCGGACGTGTCCCTGACGGAATGCCACGGCGGCTGCCGGCATGACGCCACACAACTCGGGATCGTAGTATGTCGACCACTGGTCGATGCGGCTCTCCCAGTCTCCTTTTTCCGGCGTCACGAGTGCCGCCTGCGAGTAACCATAGATCATGGGCATGTCCCAGCCCTGCAAGGCCGCGATGCTGGCCACATAGAGCGGCGTCGTGAACCGATCGACGGCCGGGTAGGGCACGTTCCATTCCGTGACCGAGAGCGGCTTTCCATGTATCTGCGCGGCGCCGAGCCACGACACCAGGTTCGGGGCCTTGCGCGGGTCGGCGCTCTGCGCCTCGGGCGAGCCGTAGCTGTGAACGTCGATCACGTCGCCTTCGCTCAACGACGCCAGGTTGCAAAGCAGCGCGTCGCCCCAGTAACTGGTGGTCGCCAGCGGGGCCCGTACGCCGAGGTTTCTCAAGTCGTCGATCATGAACCGATTGAAACGGTGCTCGATCGCCGCCAGGAAGATCTTGGAAGGCCCGGGCTCCCAGGTTCGCCAAACTCGGTCGGGCGGCAAACCGGTCTGCCGCGCAAAGGCCTGGTACTCGCGGGTGAATGTCGCGTTATGAACCGGGTTGTGCTTGTCGGGCAGCATGATGTTGCCGAAATGGGTCGCCAGGTCGTTTTCATTGGTGATCAGCACGCCGACGACCGCCGGGTCGTCCTTGTAGGCCAGGCCGGTGTACTTGTTGACGTGTGTGAGGTACTGATGCTGGAATTCCTGCATCAGCCTCCGCACGTCGTCGTTGAAGTAATTAAAGCCGTAGACGTTGCCGTTAGAGCGCTTGATTTCGTCGAACCCGGCCGACACCCCGTCGAGCGAAGTGAGCACACGGTTCCACATGATGTCGAGCCAGATATAAATGCCTTCGTCCTTCAAGCACTTGATCCACCAATCGAGGCGATCGAGCGATCTGGTGTCGAGGTGTCGCGTGTCCTTTCTGCCGTTGCCGGCGAAGATGTTCGGCTCGGCCCATGGCGCGTCGTGCTGGACGATGCGCATCAGGTTAAAGCCAAGCTGCGCCATGCGGTGCGCCTGGGGCGCCACGTTCGCCCTGGGGGTCGAGAAGAGCGCGCTGGCCACGAGGTTGGCGCCCCAGAACCGCGGAACAGTGCCATCCTCGAAAACGAATCGATCGCCATCCACCTTGATCGGACCGTGCATTCCGGCCGGCCGGTCGTTGGCGTTCAAGAACGCCAGATCGATCGGCGAGCCGTTCCAGGCGAATGCATCGCGGAACCAGGTCTTGGTGTCGCTTGCGCCGTAGCGATTTTCCCCGTCCTGGGCCACGGCGGGCCGGACGACACCCAGCCCAGCAAATGTCATGGCGGCAAGCAAAACCAGGCCAACTCGATTCATGGGATTGCCCCTGAAACCCTCTCCCGCGCCCGCGGGCGTGTCTGGATCAATCGTCACAAGGTGAGGCATGTCCGTGCGCCTGAGCATCGGCCGGCGCGACTGCAGCAAAACGGTAGGAGCCGGTTTATTTTCGCATCTCGAACCGTAGAGAGACAAGTCCGACGCAATGGCAGCGAAGTCGACGGTGCACGATTCATCGTGATCGTCAAGCGCGCGATCGGCATCACGCCCGGCGCTCTTGGGAACGTGGGTCGCCAATCCGACGTTTTTAGTTTGCAAACCAGCAACCGACTCGGTTATGTTGTTTGACTGATGTCCGACTTCATGGCGACACGGCAATCAGGGCGGCCTGGCGGCGGGCGGTTGGCGCTTCTAAGAGTAGAGGGCGCAAGGCCCCGGTCGGGGCCCGCGGCCATCGTGGGCTCGGGGCCGCGCTGTCATTCTTTCGAGGAAATAGAGCGATGAGCACCAGTGCCCTCGGCACGCCCGACGATGTCAAAGAGCAGCTCGACCGGTTTCGCGCCGACTTTGAATCGCTGCGCCGCGAGGTCGGCAAGGTGATCGTCGGGCATGGGCGAAATCGTCGATGAAACGCTCACGGCCTTGATCGCCGGCGGCCACGTGCTTCTGGAAGGGGTGCCCGGCCTGGGCAAGACGCTGCTGGTGCGCACGCTCGCCGACGCCCTGCAGCTTGAAATTCCAGCGCATCCAGTTCACGCCCGACCTGATGCCGGCCGACTTGATCGGCACCAACGTCGTGCTCGAGACGCCCGAGGGCGGCCGCCGGTTCGAGTTTCAGCGCGGGCCGGTGTTTGCCAACCTCGTGCTCGCCGACGAGATCAACCGCGCCACGCCCAAGACGCAGTCGGCCCTGCTCGAGGCCATGCAGGAGCGGTCGGTCACCGTCGCCGGCACGACTCACAAGCTGTCGCCGCCGTTCTTCGTGCTGGCCACCCAGAACCCGCTCGAGATGGAAGGGACTTATCCCCTCCCCGAGGCGCAGCTCGACCGGTTCTTCTTCAAGCTGCTGGTCAAGTTTCCCGACGGCCCACGAGATGGAGACGATCCTCGATCGGACGACCGAGGCGGTCGAGCCCCAGGCCCAGCCGGTCTTCGACGGCCAGCGAATCGTCGAGCTCTCGCACCTGGCCCGCCAGATCCCGATCGCCGACGAGCTGCGGCGCTACGGCATCGCGCTGGTTCTGGCCACCCACCCCGAAAGCAGCCTTGCCAGCGACAAGACCCGGCGGTTCGTCCGCTACGGCTCCAGCCCGCGCGGTGCGCAGGCCCTGATCCTGGCCGCCAAGATCCGTGCCATCCTCGACCACCGCTACCACGTCTCCCGCGACGACCTGCGGGCCTGCGCCCACCCGGCGCTGCGGCACCGGTTGATCCTCAACTTCGAAGGTCAGGCCGAGAACATCCAGCCCGATGACATCATCGACGACATCCTGCGAATCGGTCGAGACGCCGGCAGCCGCGGCGCTAGCGGCAGCAGTGACTCGTGCCGCTTTTCGACTCCGATTTCCTGAAGAAGCTCGAATACCTCTCGCTGGTCTCGCGCCGGGTGTTCCGGGGCCAGCTGCTGGCCCAGCGGCGGACGATGCAGCTCGGCGGCGGCATCGAGTTCGCCGACCACCGCGAGTACACCCCGGGCGACGACTTCCGCTACCTCGACTGGAACGTCTTCGCCCGGCACGACGAGCTCTTGCTCAAGCGGTTCCAGGAAGAGGAAGACCTGCACGTCTACATCTTGCTCGACAGCTCGCGGAGCATGGCCTTCGGCGATCCGGTCAAGTTCGACTATGCCCGCCAGGTGGCCGCGGCGCTGGCCTATATCGCACTCGCCGACCTCGACCGCGTGGCGGTCGTCGCGTTCGCCGGCGACATCGTCGCCGACTTTCCGCTCACGCGCGGCAAGGCCCGCATTCTGTCGCTGCTCAAGTTCCTGGAAGGGCTCAAGCCGCAGGGCGAGCTCGACCGACCTGGCCCGGGTGGCGCGCAACTTCGTCCACCGCGGCCAGCGCCGGGGGCTGGCCGTCGTCGTCAGCGACCTGTTCGATCCCAACGGGTTCGAGCGCGGGCTCGACCTGTTGCGCCATCATCGCTACGAGCCGCACGTCGTGCAGATCTACGACCGGCGCGAGGCCGAGCCCGGCGTCAAGGGCGACGTCGAGCTCTTCGACGTCGAGACCGGCACCATCGAGAAGGTCACGATCACCGAGCGCAACCTGCGGCAGTACCGGCCGCATCTTCGCCGAGTTTCCTCGAGTCGGTGCGCACGCTACTGCAACACCTACGGCATCGGCGGCACGCGGTCGACGACCGATATCCCGTTCGACGAGCTGCTCCTGCGGATGATGCGGGCGGCGGGAGCGCTCGCATGAACCTGGTCAATCCCGCCGCACTCCTCCTGGCCGGTCTGGCCGTGCCGATCGTCGTCTTCTACATCCTGAAGATCCGCCTGCGGCGCGTGCCGGTCTCGACGCTCCTGTTCTGGCAGCAGATCTTCGAGGAAAAGAAGCCGCGGTCGCTGTGGCAGCAGCTGCGGCACTTGATCTCGCTGCTGCTTGCAGCTGGCCTTCCTGGCTTCCTGGTCTTTGCCCTGGCCGACCCGATCTTTCGCTGGCAGCAAGCGCGGGCGCGGCGGCTGGTGCTGGTGGTCGACAACTCGGCGAGCATGAACGCCACCGACGTGCTGCCCAGCCGGCTGCGATGCGGCCAAGGCCGAAGGGCGAAAGCTGATCGACGGCATGCGGCTGGGCGACGAGCTGGCGATCATCGCCGCGGGGACGCAGCCGCGCGTCGCCTGCGGGCCGACCGACCACCAGCGCACCCTGCGCGCGGCCCTCGATTCGATCACGCCGGCCGACGGTCCGACCCGCGTCGCCGAGGCGGTGGCGCTGGCGCGCCGGCTGCTCTCGGGCTCGGAGAAGCTTCGCAAGGTCGTGGTCATTTCCGACGGCGGCTTCGACGGGGCCGCCGAGCTCGCCCGGCAAGACGACGTCGAGCTGATCGCGGTCGGCAAGAAGACCGGCAACGTCGGCATCACCCGGCTGCAGGCCCGGCGCAGCCTGCTCGACCCGATCGGCTACGAGATCCTGGTCGAGGTCGCCAACGCCATCGGACGAGCCGCGTCAAGTGCCGGCTCGAGCTCGACCTCGACGACGAGCCGATCGACGTCGTGCCGCTTGAATCTCGCCGCCCGGCGAACAGACGGTGCAGGTCTTCGAGAAGACGTCGGCCGACGGCGGCCGGCTCCGCGCCTCGATCGATCGAGCCGACGCCCTGCCGGCCGACAACACGGCCTGGGCGATCCTGCCCCGCCGCGCTCGCCAGAAGGTCACGCTGGTCACGCCGGGCAACCTGTTCCTCGAGAAGGTGTTCGAGGCGATTCCGCTGGTGGATCTCGAGGTCGATCAAGGTCGCCAAGGATGGACGGCCCCCGCGCCGCCCAGCAGGCGAGACCGGCCGATGCGCCGGTGCCGATCACCGTCTATCACCGCAAGGTCCCCGACGTGCTTCCCGCCGGGCACGTCCTCGTGATCGAGCCCGAGCGGTCGGGGCCGCTCTGGCAGCTCGGCGAGGCGCTCCACAACCCGGTCGTCGCCAAGCAAGACAAAGACTCGCCGCTCATGCTGCACATCCGGCTCGACAACGTGGTGATGCCCGAGGCCCGCAAGCTGACGCTCAAGGCGCCGGCCCAGGTGCTGGCCGAGTCGGCCGCCGGCGACCCGCTCTACGCGGTTCTCGATCGCCGGGCGGCACGGCGGGGGCAAGCTCGTCGTGCTGACGGTCGACCTCGACAAGAGCGACCTGCCGCTCCAGACGGCCTTCCCGATCATGATGACCAACCTGCTCGAGCTGGTTCGGCGGGACCAAGGGCGAGCTGCGCGAGGCGCTCGCCGCCGGCGCGGTCGCCCAGGTCGAGCTTGCCCGGCGAGAACGGTACGGAGCTCGACCGCGTGCTCGTGAGCCCCGACGGCCGCGAGTCAGCCGATCACCGTCGCCCGGCCGGCACGACCAAGGTCGACGCGTCGGCCCGCTCGACCGCTGCGGCGTCTGGAGCGTGCTGGCGCGGCCGGCCAGCGCGACCCGGCAGTCGCTCGGCTGCCGAGAAATCCAGCCGCCAGGCAAGACGTCGTGCTCGAGCTGGCCTGCAACCTCGCCGATCGCCGCGAGAGCGACCTGCGCCCGCCGGAAGGACTCGCTCGAGTCGGCCGACGCAGCCTGGCCGCCGGTCTGGCGATCCGGCCGATCTGGTACTATCTGCTGGCCTCGGCCTGGATGCTGACGTGCTGGGAGTGGTTCCTCTACCAGCGGAGGTGGATCGACTGATGGGCACCGCCGCTGCCGGTCCAGCTCGAGCTGACGCGCCCCTGGTGGCTCTTGGGACTGGCCGTGCTGCCGGTCCTGGTCTACTTACTTCTATCGCACCCTGGTCGATTTCGCGCGCTGGCAGCGGCGTGTTGTCGCTCTGGCTGCGCGGGGCCATCGTGGTGCTCTTGCTCCTGGCGCTGGCCGGGCTCAACCTGGTCCGGCCGACCCGCGAGCTGTTCGTCGTCTTCGCCCTCGATCGCAGCGAGAGCATCGGCGAGCCGGGCAACGCGGCGGCCGACGCCTTTCTGGCCAAGGCGGCTGCCGCTGGCGGGCTCGCAATCACTTCGCCGTGCTGCCGTTCGCCGCCGCAGCCGGGGAACGTTCGGAGCGGCGCCGAGCTCATCACGGCCCTGAAGACACCGGCGAGC
The DNA here is from genome assembly GCA_963830625.1 of uncultured Isosphaeraceae bacterium. Lineage (GTDB taxonomy): Bacteria > Planctomycetota > Planctomycetia > Isosphaerales > Isosphaeraceae > CAWHMZ01. The sequence continues at coordinate 777,272 of CAWHMZ010000013.1, forward strand.
TCCGAGCCGCAAAAGCGACGCGCCGATCGCGGCCAGCGACGCCGCCCGAGCCCGCGGACGCCAAGGGGCTCGACCGCAAGGGGACCGACCTGGCGGCGGCGCTCGAGGTGGCCGCGGCCGCGATCCCGCCGTTTTACGTCCCCCGGATCGTCCTGCTCTCCGACGGCAACCCCACGACCGGCGACGCCGCTCAAGGCCGCGGCGGCGCTCGCAGGGCAAGGTCGAGGTGCTCACGGTCGCCGCTGCCCGGCCGCGACCGACCCCGAGGTCCAGCTCTCGGCCGTGACGCGCCCGGCGCAGGTCCTGCAGGGCGAGCCGTTCAACGTCGAGGTCTTGATCGACAGCAATCACGACGACGAGGCCGGGCCGCGTCGAGGTCTATCGCGGCGACATCAAGGTCGCCGACCAGCCGGTCAAGCTCAAGAAAGGCGAAAACAGCGTCGTCCTCAAGCAGACGATCGACCTGGGCGGGCTGACGCCGATCACGGCGCGGCTCAAGGGCTACCAGCGACACGCTGCTGGACAACAACAGCGACTTCGGCCTGGTCTCGGCGGCCGGCAAGCCGCGGGTGCTCCTGGTCGAGAGCGACCCCGACCAGGCCAAGCACCTGACCTGGGCGCTCGAAGAGCAGAACATGCAGGTCGACGTCCGGCCGCCCCGCGGCGCGCCCGACAACCTGGCCGAGCTGCAGAATTACGACCTGCTCGTCCTCTCGAACGTGCCGGCGACGGCGCTCTCGCTGCGGCAGATGGAGGTGGCCCGGACCTACGTGCAAGACCTGGGCGGCGGCCTGATCATGCTGGGCGGCGACCAGTCGTTCGGCCTGGGGGGCTATTACAAGACGACCCTCGAAGAGATCCTGCCGGTCCGCAGCGATTTCGAGAAGGAAAAGGAGAAGCCGAGCCTGGCGATGATGCTGGTGATCGACAAGTCGGGCTCGATGGGCGGCGAGAAGATCGAGATGGCCAAGGAGGCGGCGCGGGCGGCCGTCGAGCTGTTGGGGCCCAGCGACAAGGTCGGCGTGCTCGCCTTCGAGGGGGAGAACTTCTGGGTCAGCGAGATGCACCCGTGCACCGACAAGGGCTTCGTGCTCGACCGGATCGCCGGCCTCGAGGCCGGCGGCGGCACCGTGATGGCCCCGGCCATGGAAGAAGCGCACGAGACCCTTCGCGGTCGACGGTCGCCAAGCTCAAGCACGTGATCATTCTGACCGACGGCATCTCGGCGCCCGGCGACTTCGAGGGGATCGCCCAGGCGATGGCCGCCGACCGGATCACCGTGCTCGACCGTGGCGATGGGGGGCGACGCCGACCAGCCGCTGCTCGAGGAGATCGCCCGGCTCGGCAACGGCCGGTTCTACGTCGGCCGACGACCCCGCCCAGGTGCCGCAGATCTTCGCCAAGGAGACGGTCACGGCCAGCAAGTCGGCGATCAACGAGCAGCCGTTTCCGCCGACGGTCGTCCGCTCGACCCAGGTGCTCTCCGAGATCCGGCTCGACGAGGCACCGTTCCTGCTGGGCTACGTGGTGACGCGCCCCAAGCCGACCGCCGAGGTGATCCTGGCGACCGAGTCGGGCGACCCGCTCCTGGCCTGGTGGCGCTACGGGCTGGGGATGAGCGTGGCGTTCACGTCCGACGCCAAGGCGCGCTGGGCGGCCGAGTGGCTCAACTGGCCGCAGTTCGGCCAGTTCTGGGCCCAGGTCGTCCGCCACGCCCTGCGCAAGGCCGAGGCCAAGGGAACGGTCGTCCAGGTCGAGCGGACCGGGACGCAAGGCGGTCGTCTCGCTGGACGCCATCGAGCCGTCCGGCCAAGTTCTTGAACCGGGCCGCGACCGAGCTGACCCTGGTCGACCCGCAGCTGGCGACCACGCAAGATCGAGATGGCCCAGGTCGCGCCGGGGCGCTACCAGGCCGAGTTCGACACGACGCCAGCGGGGTCGTACCAGTTGATGTTCAGCCAGACCAAGGACGCGCCAGCTTCTGGGCCGGCAGACGCGCGGGCTGGCCGTGGGCTATCCCGACGAGCTGCGGCTGCGGCCGACCAATACCGAGCTGTTGCGGTCGATCGCCGGGGCGGCGGGCGGGCCGGTTCGACGTCACAGCCGGAGTCGGTCTTCGCAGCACCCGAGCGGACGGCGCCGCGGGCCGATGCCGCTCTGGCCGTACCTGGCGACGGCCGCGGCGCTCTTGTTTGTGCTCGATGTGGCCCTGCGCCGCATCGATCTGACGCTGATTTCTGGCCGCCGGAGCGGATCCCGCTTCCCACGCGGCCGGTTTGATCGTACAATCGTCGTGATTTGAGGCTGACTCGTGCGGGCCGTAGTCGATGCCCGGGGCGTTTCGTCCCGGCGGATGACCAACGGGAGCAAGTGCCATGAGCGAGCGGATCCTGCGAGAAGCTGGAGCCGGTGCGCCGGCGGCAACTGGGTCTGGAGGTCCTGCGCTTCGCGGCGATGGGGCTGCTGGCCGGCTCGCTCGTGGCGCGTCGGGCTTGGGCGTCTGGCGCTGGCAGGTGCGCGGACCGAGCGGCGCCGCTGTCATCGCGACCTGGGGCGCGGCGATCCTGTGCTGGCCGGCCCGGCGCTGGGCGCACTCGTCGGGCTCTGGTGCGCGGCCGATCGACCCGGCTCGCGGCCGCGGCCGTCGATCGCCACTACGGGCTCAAGGACCGCGCCGTCTCGGCCGTCGACTTCATCCGCCGCGGCCAGCCGACGCCGATGCACGCGCTTCAGGTGGCCGATGCCGAAGCAGCACCTGCAAGGCCTCGACCCGCGCCAGGTGGCTCCGTTCCGCGTGCCGGCGGCGTTGCCCTATGCCGCGGCCGCGCTGCGTCCTGGCCCTTGGCCTCTTGCTCTGGCCGCGGGCGTCGCTCGTCCAGGCCAAGCCGGCCGAGCCGCTCGAGGCCGTGCTCGCGGCGGCCGCTGAAGACGCCGAGGAGAGCGTCGAAGACCTCGACGAAGCCGCCAAGAAAGAAAACGACCCCAAGCTCAAAGAGCTGGTGCAGAAGCTCACCGAGACGATCGAGGAGATGAAGCTGCCGGGCGTCGACACCAAGGAGGCCCTCGCCAAGCTCTCCGAGATGCAGGCGGCCATCACGGCCCAGCAGGCCCAGTTCAACGTCGGCCTGGTCGACGCCCAGATGCAGGCGCTCGGCGAGGCGCATGGCCTCGACCCAGGCCCTCGAAGGGGCCGGCCAGGCGCTGCAGCAAGGCAAGTACGACAAGGCCGCCGAGCAACTCGAAAAGGCCGAGCCCAAGTTCGACCGCAAGGAAGCCAAGACCCTCAAGGAAAAGCTGGCCCAGGCCGCCAAGGCGATGGAAGAAGCCGGCCTCACCGACCTGAGCACCGCCACCACCGAGCTGGCCGAATCGCTCGACGACGAGGCGACCGCGCAGGGCGCCTGCAAGAAGCTCGGCAACCTGGCCCGCAGCCAGGGCCGCCGCAAGCGAATCAACGACTTGCTCACCCTGCAGTGCAACAACCTGTCCGAGTGCAAGGGCAACTGCCAGAAGAACAGCACGGCCAAGCTCCGACTGCGCAAGAAGTCGGATAAGCCCAAGCAGCAACTGGGGCATGGGCATCAGCGGCAATACCGACGGCGACAGCACCAAGCTCGACTCAGCCCGCAAGCGCGAGCAGGTCCAGGGCCAGATGGGCGAAGGCGACGTCCGAGACCGAAACGACCCACATGCCCGAAGGCCGTCAGACCGCCGCGCGGAGCGTACCGCGAGCAGTACCAGAAGTACCGCCGCATGACCGAGGCCGCCCTCAACTCCGAGCCGATTCCGCTCGGCCACCGCCAGACGATCCGGCGCTACTTCGAGCTGATCCGGCCCCAGGGCGACGAGGCCGAGAAGGCCGATCCCAAGAATGCGAGTGCCCAGCCGGCACAACCTGGCTCGTGATGATAGCGGCCGATCAGGCACGGAGCGATGCGAGTTAGTCGGCTCCCGCTTACACGTGGTGTGCTGTTGCCCGCGATCGCCATTCCGGGTTGCGGCGTCGCTGACGGTCCCCCGGTTTTTCCCCCAGGTACCCCGGCTCAGATTACGAGCTTCGGCTCGAAACGCGTCGTCACCACCGTTCCGGACGACCAGAAGCATCTTGTCGGGCACCGACGATCACTGCCGATTGAAAGCGGAACCCCCGTTGTCATCACCGCAAGCGGGGCCACGGGACCAAGATCCTCGGAAGAGCAAACGTCCTCACAGCCCGTGCGCATCCTGATCAAGGAGGGCACATACGCGGGAACCGAAGTGCTCGTCTCGCCCACCTGCCTTACTTGCCCCGCGTCCAAGGAGGACGAACTCTTTGGCCGCTTGCTCGTTGGCGGCGTTGCACTCATCGTCGTTCTAGCCTGGGCTTTCTCATGCATCGAGGCGCTCTGGGAGCGGCTGCTTCTACTCAAGGACTGGGTGGCGAGCCGGCGCAGATTTGGGATCCCCCGGCACACTCGAAATCGACGCCCGCGACCTTTGGCGGCGGGGGTCGTTGGCTCAGATCATAGTGAGTGGGTTGCCTGGTTGTCGCACCGGAATCGGCGCAGGAATGGCATTGATTGATTCCCGGATTTCTCGCCAGGCCACTTGGAATTCTCTTGCCCGGCAGGACCAGCGACGAAGCGGCTTGACGGCGCACGGCCTCGGCGGTACATAACTGAAGTGAATCGTGCCGCTGACAGGCGCGTTCATGACCGGGACGGAGCCAGATCATGGGCGGATTGCGCCTGAACCTCGGCTGTGGCATGAATCGCCTCGATGGCTACATCAACGTCGATCGGTTCGGGGAGCCCGACGTGCGGCATGACCTCGAGGTCCTGCCGTGGCCTTGGCCCGATGACTCGGCGAGCGAGGTCCTGCTCAAGCACATCCTCGAACATCTCGGCCATGACCCGCGTACCTACCTCGCAATCATGAAGGAGCTGTACCGCGTCTGCGAGCACGGTGCGGCTATACGGGTCATCGTGCCTCACCACAGGCACGACAACTTCTTGCACGACCCGACGCACGTTCGCGCCGTGACAACCGTCGGGATGAGCCTGTTCTCGCAACGGCTCAATCGCGAATGGATCGCCAATGGCTATTCTTACTCACCGCTGGGTATCTACCTTGGGATCGACCTCGAGCTGATCGAAGTGAGGCTGGAGCCGACTAAGCTCTGGTTTAACCTTCACCCCCAGGTGCCGGTGGATACGGCGGCGCTGCTGGAGGAAAGTGCCCTCCATAACAATCTCATCGAGGAAGTCCACATGACCCTGCGGCCGGTGAAACCACCGGGGCGAGAGGCCCGCTGAACGCAGCCGGTGAGGCGATCAACAAGCGCGACGTCAAGTCGGGCACCTACTGATTGAGTAGTTCGAGCGTGCGCTTCACGAACGCCGATGCTGCGGCCACGGCGTCGACGGGCGAGAGCTTCATGCGCTGGGCCAATTCAAACTTGCGCAAGTGCTCGGCGTCGAGTGCTCCCGTGCGAACGTATAAACCTTCGCATGCCAGCAGCAGGCACCTCAGTCCAAACTCACGGTAGCCCTTGGCATAAACCAGGGCTCGCAAGCAGCAGAACATCGCCTCGTAACTAAGAAACACGACGTCGGCGGGATCTCCCTGCCCGGTCGTGTGAATGTTGACCGCCCCGTCCAGGCGATCGCCTGCTTTGGCAAGTAGGTCCACAATGCGCGTCGGCGCATCTTTGTCTTCGAACAGGTACGGGCTGTCCAGACACTTTTGTAGCGTGTTGATGATCGCCATTGCCGAGGCATCTCGCTCTGGTTTCCGGAACCGTCTCGTTATCCCTTGGTCGGTGGAGAGGAATCCGCTTTGCCGGCAGGCGGCTGGCCGGCTTTGCCGCTTGCCTTCTTCTGCGGGCGCCGACTTGCCGGCGGCCGGGGCCGCCTTCTTCGAGACCCCCGGGTTCCTGAAGGTTTGCATCTTCTTCATTTGCTCGGGCGTGTAAGCCGGGCGAGCGTCCCCCGGCTGCGCGGCTTTCGCCCCGGGCGGAAGCTGGATCGGCGGCACACCCCTTTTCAGCACGGCCGGGTCGATCGGCGGAACCGTCGCCGGAGTCGTCAGCATCGGCACGGCGGCCGCCTGCATCATCCCCAAAGGCCAATCCGGCCAGATTCCAAAGAGAACCACCACCGCCGTGGCGATCGCGATCGGCACGGCAATCGGCCGGTCGGCCGGCGCCAGTCGCTTCGGGCCGGGGTCGCGCAAGAACATCGCCTTCAAGACGCGCACGTAGTAAAAGGCCGAGACCACCGAATTGAGCAATCCCAGCGCCACCAGCCACATCAGCGTCACAGTCTCGGCGCCGCCCTTTTGGTTGAGCGCCTCCATGAAGACGTAAAGCTTGCCGAAGAAGCCCGCCAGGGGCGGTATCCCGATCAGCGACAGCATGAGCAAAAGGACGCACGTCGCCAGGAGCGGTTGCTGGTAGCCCAGCCCGTTCAGGTCGTCGATATTATCGCTGTCCAGATCGCGCGCCAGCCACGCGGCGAGCGCGAACGCGCCCACATTGGCGAACGCGTAAACGATCAGGTAATACAACACCGCGGCCGCGGCCTTCGGCCCTGCCGATGAAACGCTCACGGCGGCGACACCGACCAAGATGTATCCCGCGTGCGCGATCGACGAATAGGCGAGCATCCTTTTCAAGTTTCGCTGGGCGAGCGCGGCGAAATTGCCGTAAGTCATCGTGATGGCCGAGATGATCGCAATGATTCCGACCCAGCCGGGCCCCAGGACGCTGGTCGTGGGGCTCGACCAGGGCAAGAGCGCGTGCAGGAACACTTTCAGAAGTGCGACGAAGCTGGCGAGCTTCGAGCCGGTGGCGATCCACGCAGTTACCGGCGCCGGCGCGCCCTCGTAGGCATCGGGCGCCCATTGGTGAAACGGCACCGCGGCGATCTTGAATCCGAAGCCCACCATCATGAGAAGGATCGCCGTCGCGCCGGCGACATTGTTCGAGAGCCCCGGCGCGGCCGTACTCGAGAGCACCTTGCGAATCCCGTCAAACATCGTCGTGCCGGTCATCCCGTAGAGCAAACTCAGTCCAAACAGGAACAGCGCCGACGATACCGAACCATATACAAAGTACTTGAGGCCCCCCTCCGCCGACCGGCGCTTGGTTTTCTCGAGCGCGGTGCTCAGGTAGAGACAGATTGTCATCGTTTCGAGCGTCAAAAACAGCGTGACCAGCTCTTCGGCGGCAGTGAGCAGCATCATGCCCACGGTCGCCCAGAACAACAGCGCGAAGTACTCGCCCCATTCCTCGGTGAACGACCAGGCTAGCGACATGCCCACCACCAGGCCAGCAAGAGCACCGCGTAGAGCGATGTTGAACAAGCCCGACTGCAAGTCGCCGGCCAGCGTCCCGAAAAACAGGACCGGATCGGGATCGCTGAGCATGGCGACGGCCTGGCGGCCAAGCCACGCCGGCGCATTATCGGCCGATACGCGTAGCACCTGGGGAAGGAAACACACCACAATCGCCGCGACCAGCGCCAGTGCCGCACCGAAAAGCGCCAGCCTTCCGGTCGTCCGCCGCCGCGCCTCGGGACTCAATCGCCGGCCGAGTGCGAGGTCGACCAGCAGGATCACCAGAGCCCCCACACCGTCAAGACAATCTCGGGAGCCAGAAAGAAGACGTCGCCGGAATTGACGAGAGACTCGCTGGGTCGGCATCGCGACTTCACTTTCGTCTCGGATTCGCATTTACCCGACATGCTGTCGTATCGGTCGACGTCGGCGGCGTGCCAGCGGCGGTAGCAGAGCAAGATCGAGCCCGATGCCGACGGCCACCTCCGACGCGGCCACGGTCAGCACCATGATGGCCAGAATGACGCCCGAGAGCGGGCCGGCGTCGGGCCGCTCGGGCCCGTATCGCCAGAACGCGACCAGGTTGACATTGGCGGCGTTGAGCATGATCTCGATGGCCATGAGCACCGCGATGGCGTTGCGCCGCACGAGCACTCCCGCCAGCCCGATCGCGAACGAGGCCGCCGCGAAGTAGAGGAACCAGGAGAGCGGAATGTCGGAAGCTCATGGATTCAGCTTTCCGTCGTAGGTCAGGCTTCAGCGCTGACAGCGTTCTCGCAGGTCAGGCTTTAGCCTGACCGGCTGCAAATTGATCGTTCAAACGTCAGGCAAAAGCCTGACCTACGTCGCCCGGTCCACAGCGTGCCGACAGCATGACCGTCCACGGCGGCTTGGCCCCGTTGCCCGACGGAGCCGCCTGCGGCTCAGCTCCAGCGCGCCGGCCGCCCTTGCGGCGGGGCGACTTCGGGCTCCTCACGATGCGCGATCGCGATTGCACCCACAAGCGCCACGGTCAAGAGCAAGCCCGCCACTTCAAACGACACCAGGTACCGCGTCATCAATTCTTCGCCCGACGACCCGTGCCATGTCATTGACGGCACGCGAGCGCGGCGACACTCTGCTCGCCGGTGCCCGCGTCGATCGTCGGGCCGTCTGTCGGTCGTCACCCAGGAGTACTGCGCGCCGATGCCCCTTCTGAGAGCTGATCCCAAAGGCGAGCACGAGGAAGACACCGAGTCCCGCGATCAGCCCGGGCAGCTTGCCACGCCGACGGCGAGCTCGTCGGGATCGTCTCCCTGGATGTTGCGGGTGAGCATGATGCCGAACATGAGCAGAATGGCTACGGCCCCGATGTAGACCAGCACCTGCAGCGCCGCCAGGAACTCAGCCTCCAGGAGCACGAACATGACACGCGACGTGAAGAAGAACGCGATCAAGTAGAGGGCCGCGCGCACCAGGTTCCGGGCGAGGATCGTTCCCAGAGCCGCCGCCAGCCCGAAGGCCGCGATCACCACGAACAGGAACTGGATCACCGCTCTAGCTCCGGACAGGTCGCCTCGTGCTGTTTTCGAGAACTAATCCGCAGACGCTGACGCCTCACCAACACACCGCCAGCCGGCCGCCTGACCTACCTCGTCGACGCCCGCCCGCACGGTCGTCGCACCACGTCCGATCGATGCCCACCGTCGGCCAGTCGGAACCCAGCGGCACCCGGCGGCGTAGCGACGGTTCACCCGCAGAACCAACCACACCGCCAACGACCACGATCACACCGGTGACCGCCGTGCCTTCGACCCAGTTCGAAGAACGTCAAGGTATTGGGGACGGATCACCATGTCGTACCAGATGCCGGCGACGAGCACGTTGACGATCGCCAGCGGAACCAGGTACTTCCACGCGAAATTCATCAGTCGATCGACACGCATCCGCGGCAGGGTCGCCCTGATCCAGAACATCAAGAAGATGAAGAAGAGCACCTTCGCCAGGAACACCGGGATCAGGATCAGGTCGACGACACGACGTACGCGATCGAGCCGCTGTTGGGGCCGATCAGACTCGCCGGAAACTCGACAAACGGAATCGGAGCACCGCCCCCCAGGAAGAGCGCCGTCGCCAGGCAACTGATGGCAAAGACGCTCAGGTACTCGGCCAGGAAGAACAATCCGAATCGCATGCCCGAGTACTCGGTGTGGTAGCCGGCGATGATCTCCGACTCGGCTTCCGGCAGGTCGAACGGCGTGCGGTTGACCTCGGCGATGCTCGCGATCAAGAGGATCACGAACGCGAGCAATCCCGGCGGCGAGAAGATGAACCAGCCGAACTCTTGCTGCCTGTCAAAGATCGTCACCAGGCTCAGGCTGCCGGCCCAGAGCACGATCGGAACGGTCGAAAGCACCTGGGGAACCTCGTACGACACAAGCTGGGCCACCGAGCGCATCGCGCCCAAGAGCGAGTACTTGTTGCGGCTCGACCAGCCCGCCAGGAAGATCCCCAGGGGACTGATGCTCGAAACGGCGATCAAGTAAACCATGCCCGACGGCAGATTGACCGGCGCCATGTTGACGGCGAACGGAATGACCGCCATGACCAGGAACGCCGAGACAATCACCAGCACCGGGGCCGCCAGGTGCACCCAGCGGTCGGCGTCGCGCGGTACCAGGTCTTCCTTGGTGACCAGCTTGATCGCGTCGGCGATCGGCTGAAGCAAACCCAGCGGCCCGACTCGATTCGGGCCGATCCGGTCCTGAAATCGGGCGGCCACCTTGCGCTCGAGCCACACCATGTAGGCGACGATGCCGGGGAAAACGACGCAAAAAGCCGACGAACAGCCACAGCGCCCAGCGCACGTAAACCCACAGGCCCAGCTCGACGAACTGCTCCTGGGCAAGGACCGGGCTCCCGAACCACTCGATCGCACTCGTTCACTGTTAGAGTTCCCCTCGCCGATCGGCTCCCGGCCGACCGATCCCGGCCGCTGGCCCCGCGGAGCCGCTCTAGACCCAGCGCAAGACCCCCTTGGCCCAGGCGTAAACCAGCCCGACCAAGAGCATGACCAGGAACACGACCATCTCGATGAAGGCGAACCAGCCCAGTTGCCCGTAGCTGACCGCCCAGGGAAACAGAAACACGGTCTCGATGTCGAAAACGACGAACATCAGGGCGTAGATGTAATACTGAATCCGAAACCGCACCCAGGTCTCGCCGTAGGTCTTGACGCCGCACTCGTAGGCGTCGCCCTTGGCCAGCGATCGCTTGCGCGGCGCGATGATCCATTCGACGACGAGCGGCAACAGCCCGAAGGCGATCGCCACCAGCAAGCAGCAGGCCGACGAAGATGTAGTTGTAGATAATCATGTTCTGCGTTTCTTCTCCTGGCCGCCCTGGCGTGCTCTAAGGGCGGTCCTGCCGGCAATATTAACTCATCGAGCGACGGCGCCAGGCGATGGCGCGGCGTCGCCGTTTTTGTGGTCAAGGGCCTGGGCCGGCGATCTCATGGACCAAGTGTGCTCGTCCAGTGCAATCTCGGTGATCTCGCCGTCGTCGCGCCGAGGAGCAGGGTCTTCTGCTGGCAGTAGGCGGCCTTGCCGCCCATCTCGATGCCGCCGACGGGCCGCCGGCCTTCCTTCACGACCTTGCCCTCGACTTGGGTCAGCCAGCGCCGATGGCCGACGCGCACGTGCTGAGTCACTCGAACCCGCGTTCCGGGGGCATGCTCGGGCACAGGCGGTGAAGGAATCATCGTCTTAAAAACCCTGGGGCACGACATCTTCGAGGCGGTCATCTTAATGCCGGCACTCGGCGGGCGGCAAGAGAAGAGCACCTACCGAGCGGTCCGCCGCAGGCGGACCTTCCACACTTTTGCCTTTTGCCTTTGCCTTTTGCCTTTATTTTTGCTCGATCAGGCCGTCACGGGCTTGGCGGCGGGCTTGGCCGCCGCCGGCTTGGACGCCGCCAGCGCCTTTTGCAGTCGCTGGTCCTTCTTCTTCGCCACCTTGTTGCGCTCGGCCATCTCGTCGGCGCTGTTCCAGGCTTCGGGGTGCGTCTTGGCGTAGAACTCGCTCGAGACCAGCAGGTCTTGCAGGTTGAAGATGTGCGTCTGGTGCCGCTCGTAGTTCGACAGCTCGAAGTTGTGGTCCATCTTGATCGCGTCGAACGGGCAGTACTCGGAGCACAGCCCGCAGTTCATGCAGACGTCCATGTCGATATAGAAGTCTTCCGGCAGCGGGACGACCGTTCCCTTGGGGCTCTTGGCCTGGCTCATCCAGATGCACTGCGGGGGGCAGACCTTGGCGCAGATGTTGCACGACGTGCAGCGCACGTTGCCGTCTTCGGTGTCGTAGATCAGCACCGGCAGCACGCGGAACCGCTCGTACACCGGCAGCCGCTCATCGGGGTATTCGACCGTGAAGAGGCCGTCGGTCTTGTAAGTCCTGCTGGACGGTCGGCTGCTTGCCTCGCGCCGGGCGAGCGGAACAGGTCGACAAGGAGCGGGCCGCCGCCGCGCCGCTTGAGGGCCTTGCCGGCCCGGATGTCGCGCCAGAACGTGAGCAAGAACCGTCTCATCGTGACCAGGTGGCCCCTGATAACTCCCGCACCGACAGCCATCGCTTTCACCTCTGGTTCATGGGAAGGCACAGCCCTTCAGACCCTCGAAGATCTGAGCGAGCCGTGAACACGGACAACAGACCCGCGATCTCGCTCATCGGTCGACCTCGCCGAGCACGATGTCGAGGCTGCCGAGGATGCCCACGACGTCGGCGATCGTGTGGCCCAGGCACATCGTCTCAAGCGCGGTCAAATTGATGAAGCTCGGGCTGCGAACGTGATAGCGATAAGCCGACGGCGACCCGTCGGCCACCACGTAATAGCCGAGCTCGCCCTTGGGGTTTTCCACCCGGGAATAGGCTTCGCCCGCCGGCACCTTGATCTGGTAGCTCTTCTTGCCCGGCAGAATCGGACCGTCGGGAATGTCGCGCACGGCTTGCTTCAAGATCCGGGCACTCTCGCGCATTTCCTGCAGGCGCACGTAGTACCGGTCGTAGAGGTCGCCATTCTGCGTCGGTGATGACGTTGAACTCGAACCGGTCGTAGATGCTGTAGGGCGCCGCGCGGCGGATGTCGTAGGGTACGCCCGAAGCCCGCAAGCACCGGACCGGCCGTCGAGTAATTGATCGCCTGCTCGCGGCTCAGCACGCCGACGCCCTTGGAGCGGTCGAGCACGATCTCGTTCTCGGAAAGATACCGGTCGAGCTCGTCGATCTTCTTGTCGATCCGGTCGTTGACGATGCCCCGGCAGCGCTCGATCCAGCCCGGGCGGCAGGTCGAACGCGACGCCGCCGAACCGGAAATAGTTGCACATCATCCGGCTGCCGGCGGCCCACTCGAAGAGGTCGAGAATCAGCTCGCGCTCCTCGATCGCGTACAGGGCCGGAGTGAAGAACGCGCCCAGATCGTTGAGCAAGAAGCCGATCGACCACATGTGGCTGGCGATCCGGGTCAGCTCGGCCATGATCACGCGGATGTACTCGGCTCGCTCGGGCGGCTTGGCCTCCTCGCCCATGAGCTGCTCGACGGCCAAGGGCATAGCCGAAGTTGTTCCCCATGCTCGTCAAGTAGTCGAGCCGGTCGGTGAACGGGAAGTTCATGAGGAACGTGTTCCGCTCGCCGATCTTCTCGTGATTGCGGTGCATGTAGCCCATGACCGGCTTGAGCCCGATGATCGTCTCGCCGTCGACCCGCAGGTTCAGCCGGAATACGCCGTGCGTGCTCGGGTGCTGCGGGCCCATGCTCACGACGAACTGGTCGGTGTCGAGCTCGGCGATCTCGACGCCGCCCGGCAAGAGCGGCAGTCCCTTGGGATCGCTGCTGCTGGAAAGGCTCGCCCAGTCCTTGAAGTCCTTGGGAACTTTCATGTTCGTGCCGTAAGGATTGACCTCCTCGGCACGGAAATGTTGGCCGAGCCCTTCGTCGACCCGGCTGGGAAACACCTTGGCCGGCGCCTCGTAGTACGGCTCGAGGAAGTCTTTGCGGAGGGGGTGATAGGCGTAGCCGTCCCACATCAAGATTCGCGTGAGCTCGGGGTGGCCGCTGAAGCGGACCCCCATCATGTCGTACACCTCGCGCTCCTGAAAATCGGCGCCGCGATAAACGTGGTAGAGCGACGGGACTTCGCCCTGGCCCTCGGCCTCGGCGGTCCGCACCCGCAGCTCGATCAGCGTGCCCGGGCTGGCGGTGCTGTCGAGCTGGTAGTTCACTTCGATGCAGTCTTCGTAGTGGACGCTCTGCAGGCTGGCGAGGTAGTCGTAGCGGATCGGGTTCTTGTCGCGGAGGAACAGCGCGACGTCGACCAGCTTGTCGGTCTTGACCAGGAGCCCGGCCTGGATGATCGTGACGGTGCCGGCGCCGAGCTCGGTGTTGATCCGCCCGGCGAGCTCGGCGAGCTTGGCGTCCCCCAGCCAGACCAGGCTGGGCCGGGCTTCGGCCCGCTTGGCTTTCTTGGCCGGCTTGGCGGCCGGCGGCGGGCTTGGCTTCGCGCCGGCGGGCGCAGCAGCCGCGTCCGGCAGGCGCTCGCCCCGCGCCTTGGCGCGGATCATGTCGATCTTGCTCGGCGCCTTGGGCACCGCGGCCGGCGCGCCTCCGCCATCGGCCGGCTCGGCTTCGGGCTGAGGCGCCGGAATCTTGGGCGGCTTGGGCAGCCCGGCCTCGTGCTGGTCGAGCAGTCCCATCGCCGTCCGCTCGGCCGCGATCTCCACCGTGCGCAGGTCGATCAGGTCGGGGCCCAGCACCGGAATCGGGATATCACGCTCAACCTCGTCGCCGTACCACGGCGCGAATCCGTGCTTGCCCAGGAGCGGGATCTCCAGCCGCTCGCCGTCGATCTTCTTCTGGAGCATGATCAGCCCGTTCAAGAGGGCCTGCGGCGTGGGCGGGCAGCCGGGGATATAGACATCGACCGGAATGTATTTGTCGACGCCCGAGACGACGTTGTAGCCTTCCTTGAACGGCCCGCCACCCGTGGCGCACGCGCCCATCGAGATCACGTACTTCGGCTCGGGCATCTGGTCGTAGAGCCGGGCGATCATCGGCATCATCGTCTTGGTGACCGTGCCCGAGACGATCATCAGGTCGGCCTGGCGCGGCGAACCGCGAAACACCTCGGCGCCGAACCGGGCAATGTCGAACCGGCTCGAGGCCGTGCAGATCATCTCGATCGCGCAACACGCCAGTCCGAAGCCCAGCGGCCACAAGGCCGACCGGCGGCCCCAGTTGTAAACCGTGTCGACGATCCCGAGCAGCTTGTCCCAGTTGGTGACCAGAACGTGCCGCTCCAGCTCCTTCTGAAGCACCGGGTCGATCGTGATGCTCCATTCGGGGCGGGTGATGGTCGCACGTCGTCATAGTCGATGGATTCTCCTGGAGCTTTCCTTCGGCCGGCCGCTTATCCTAAACCCTCGTTCCCGCTTTCGCCAGTGGGCAGCCTACTCGCACGAACATCTCCGCTCCCCTTTCGCCGTTGAAACAGCTTGCCCATAATAGATGGTCATGGAGCGACCCAGCTTTCAAATGACCGTGGCAAGCATGCTGGGCCTGGTTGCGTGCATCGCACTCAACTTCTGGCTCTTTCGGCTCGGTGCGTTTCTGGGGCATCTGGGCCTGAACATCACGAAGCACGTCGCGATCGCTTACCTTTGCCAGGTGCTCGGCGTCGACCGCCGCTGCTGCCCAACCACCATCGCCCGTCCGCACGCCCGCAAGGGCCCCCGGACGTGCCCGTGATGTAATGTCCCCCGATTCGAGTGGGCGCCGCCTAGGTCGCGGTAAGATCGCCTCCCGGTATGGATTCACGCCGCCAGCCCGTCGAGTCAGGAGGACGCGATGAATCCGAAACGAGCGGGCAGGATCTTCCTGGTTGAAGACGAACGGCTGCTGCGCACGTTGATCGCCCAGTTCTTGCGCGGAGAAGGGCACGACGTCGTCGAGGCGGCCGACGGCGCCGAGGGAGTCGAATTCTTCGCGACGCGCGGACCGTTCGACGTCGTATTGCTCGATTTGAATCTGCCGATCGTCTGCGGTGTCGAAGTGTGCCGCCGGATCAAGGCTCAGAACCGGCGCAATCCGTGATCATCTGCAGCGCCGCCATCATCGAAGACCACCTCGCCGCCCTCGCCGACCTGAAGGTCGATCAGTTCCTCACCAAGCCCTACCACCCACGTGATCTGCTCGAGCGAGTCGCACGTCGAGCTGGCGCGGGCATCGGACGCGGATGCCAGGCACTCCGGCACAATCGTGCCAGCCCACCGTTCTAGCGCATCGAAGCCGCTCACTGCCGGTCCCGCCGGCCGCCCACGCACTGGTCAAGGCACCCGTTCATCGATTAAGATGAAGCTCGGGCGTGTCGTGGAATGGCTCCTTCGCCTGGCCCCACCCTGGACATGCCACGCACGACAGAAACCACACACAAGCGATCAATTCGCCGCGAAGGACGGTTTCATGGCTGGGAAACCGCTGAATCGATTGGACTTACGGCGTCAGACGGGAAGCGGCCGAACCGCTCGACCCGATGGAAGACGACGCCGAGGAGGCGGAAGAGGCTGTCGAAGAAGAAGCGGTTGTCGACAAGAAGCCGAAAAAGCAAGCCAAGGCCCCGGCGAAGCCAAAAGGCAAGTCGTCGCGAGCCGTGAAGCCGACTGCACGGATGCGTATCGTCTGGGTGGTGCTCAACGATGCCTTCAAGCCGGTTGCCACGTTCGACTTCACGCAAAAGGAAGCTGCGGAAGCCAAGGCGGCCGAGATGACCGCCAAGGGCAAGGGCACTCATTTCGTGCAGCGCCACCAAAGAACCGATGCCCGAAGACGCTCCGGGCATCGGTGCCAGCCATCCCCGAGTCGCCGCGCCGACGCCCAAGGCGTCGCGCAGCAAAGCGGCCGCCGCTGCCGCTCCCGTGGTGGAGGAGGAAGAAGACGTCGAGGAAGAAGAAGACGAGGAAATCGAGGTCGACGAAGGCGACGACGAGGACGAGTGATTATTTAATGGGCGCACGCTGATTCGAACAGCGGACCTCACCCTTATCAGGGGTGCGCTCTAGCCAACTGAGCTATGCGCCCGGTCTCACAATTCTCGGCCTAAACCATTGCTGGGCTTGCCCTTATCACTCGACCTTTGGTCGTGCAATTCTTGACAAAACCCAGCAAAAGCCTATAGTAACAGACGCGCAAACGGTACGCAAACGGTACAAATCAGATTGTCGGGGCTGTTGACGATGTGGTCGTTCTTAGCAATCCGACCCTGCGTATAGACCGCCGCTTCCTGGATAGACGTTGAGCGGGGGTAGCAAGGTGGTAGCTGACGGATCAGGCGATTGCCTGGATCTGGCTTCTTCTAGTGGGATAGGTGCCATTGTGCCTACTATGGTTGGCTGCTCGTGGAAGCCCGGACAGTTTCACGATTACGTGATCGCCGGGAACGTCTGCAATGCGTTCTGTCTCGGGGGGATCGGATCGTCCGACGATTTCTTCCTCGTCGGGGTCGAGCCGGACGCGGATTCAAATTTTCCGATGTTGACGGGCAATTTCCTGAGTTCCGAAGGGGAGCTGCTGTTTCGCATCGTCCGGAACGTAATCACGATCAATCCTGGGCATTGTTCCAAGATCCAGGGTGATCACGTGGGGTACGAGATCCACGATAGCGCGGGCGTGAAGGTGTTCGCGGTGCGAACAGTTTACTCGCCGGGTACGTGGCACCCCGATTCGAAACTCAAAACGACCATTTTCGGCAATTTCTACGACAAGAGCGCGAAACTTGTCTTTCGTGCGAACTCCGGCGAGGAAGATGAACGGATTGAAGCCGATACGAAATACGCTTTTGGAATCAGCGGAGACTCAATAGGTTCCGCCTCGCCACTTACAGAAGACGAGAGATCTCTGGCTCTCTGGACGGCACAGGCACGCGGAGCTGCCTATCAACCGATAAGAGGAACCTTTGTTGGTGAGGAGATCGACCTCGAAGGAAAGATTCTGATCAATGCCGTTCTGACTCGCTGTACATTGCACGTCAGGTCGGCCAATTTCCTCGTGATCGGCGGTGGCTTCAACGACTGTCGTTTTTTGTTTTACGACGATATTGCACTTCTCAGGAACTTGATACTTGCCATCGAAGCGTCGACCAAAGGCGTCGATGACGCCGATCGCAGTGGTTGAAACAACCGAGATTCTCTCACTCGCCTAAGAATAACCTCAACGCCATGCCCCCGTGCTCCTCGAAAACGGAGCCATGGGTGCAGTTTACGAACGTGGTGTTTACCCCGACCGGCATGGCACCACGACGTAATTCCGAGAAGACAAAAGCCAGATCGTCGTGCGCTTGTATGCGGTGTGGCGCAGATTCCGCGTCGTCGCACCAAACAGCTTTCAATTTGCAAGTCGTGGTTATCTCTTTCATGGTCGTGCGCTCTTAGTCTGCGGCGCCAGCATCAGCCTATAGCACTCCCGCTGTGCCGGGGTGATGCTGCCGGCCTGCGCCAATGCTTCAAGCCGCCTGGCAATCATCGTAGGGCTGGCGTTGTCGGCGATGCCCAGCTTGGCGAGCATCTCCCGGACCGATACAGACCGACGATTAAACGCGTAGGTTGCTGGTGGCTGTGGCATGGATCATCCCTCGACCGCAGAAACGACCCGCCGCGGCGGTGGCGCTAGGCCCCGCCGCAAGTGTTCCATCTCGGCGTCGCTGAAACCGATCTTGGTTGCCAGCTCCAAGGTCCTCTCGGCGACCATGCCTCTGCTGGCCGTTTCAGGGAGCCCGAAGCGAGCGAGCCATTTCGTGGTTGACGGTAGCTGGCATCGGGTCGGGTGCTCCACGGCGCGGGCCAGATCCCTGCCGATCACGTACAGAGCCGCGCCGGAACCCATGCGATACTGGGATGCCCTTTTGCTTGGCGGCATGCGACTCGCGAGCCATACTCGCCAAATCGGCGCCGTCGAAAAGCAGCCCCACTCCAATCTGCTGTTCAAGCTTTTGAACTCGTGCTTCAATGCTCATGCCGTGCTCCCATCTTTTGCTCTAGGGCCTTCACTCGTTCCTCAAGCTGGACAGCTTCGCGTAGTCGCAAAAGCTGGTCTAGGATCGCTGTCGCCGCCCTAAGCCTCACCATATCGCCGTCGTCACTCTTAAGGCATTTCGCAAGCGTTGTGCTCGCTGCCATTCCTGAACGAATCAGACTGCCCATGACCCGACTAACGATCTTGGCTTGACGCTGTGCGACAAGCTTCACGAACTGTTCTTGCTGGAGCCAGGCGAAGACTGTCGTCGGGGTGCAACCAACCGTACTTGCAGTCTTTTTGACGGTAAATCCGCCCGCCAGCAACGTCGCGGCGCGCTGCTGTTTTCCAGAAAAACGTAAGGATTCGTTAGGTTTCATGCGGCAGTAGTCTCGCCTATGTCGGAAGTGTGAACTTGCCCCCCACTTGGCTTAGCGGGAGCGTTGCGAGGTTTCTCGACATCTCCGCGACCTTGGCTGCATTGGCGGGGTTGAGCATAAAGTGCGGGTCGCGGAGCTTGTCGTCGTCTAGCAACTCCGGCTGCGGTGGTGCCGCCGGCTGTGGCTTTGGTTTGATCTCGACCGGCGGCTTCGCCTCGACTGGCTTTGGTTTGGGCGCCGGCTTCGGCTTGTCCGCGAACAGCTCGGCCAGCTCGGTGTCGGTCTCCATTTCCGCGAGGTCCTCGGCCGTTAACTGTTCAGCGTCGAAGTCCTCGGCGGAATCATCGTCAAGCCAGTCACCATCGTCGTCGTCCACAGTGGGAGGCTGGACGCCACGATGGCGATAGCGAATGTCGTCGTCCCCACCGGGAAGTATGACCGTCGGCATGGTGGCCTCCCGCTCAGAACCCCTTGGTGCTCGGCTTGGGCTGGAGACGATCGTGCGCGATCGCTCCGGCGAGAAGTTTTCGATGCGTATCATCGGCCATGAGCTTGGGATCGCGCTGCTCTCTGGTGCTGTGCCAGAGATCCCCACGACGGGCGTGTTCGGCTGCGGCTTTCAGGTAGTCATGCTCTTCTTGGTCGTCGTCATGGGCCGCCGCCGCCGCCTTTTGGTCCAGACTGACCGCGTGCGCACGATCATGATTTCGTACTCTTGCAGACTGGGCGTTTTGACTTCCATCAGATCCATGGTTCACTCTCCAGCGCGACCCAGTGTGAAAGTCGCCGCGGCCTGGTCGCGTGGCTGCGGCGACAACGCGATTCACTTCGGTTCGGGTTTCCGCTGGAAACCGTAAACCGGTTGCCGCGGCTTGTTGACCAGAGCTTGAACCTCGGGCGGGTACGCTTTCCGGTGGTGACTTGAGACCCCGGTCAGTCTCGCGATGGCCTCCGGCGACCAGTCAGGCCCGGGGACAATGGGTGTCGGAGAACTGACGGCGGGGACTGGTGCTTGTGAGGCGCCAGCCCCGCCATCGGCCCCACGGTCGCTGCCGTGCTCGCTCGTGTGTTCGGTGCTCATGATGCTCGGCCTTTCTTCGGGGTGTTAGAAGCCTCGGTTACTTCGTCGGTCGCTCCGTGGAGCTCTTCGATCTCCATTTGGAGCTCGTCGAGCATTCTGTGGAGCTTGTCGGTCGCCTTGATAATCCGCCTGAACGATTCCTTTAGCTTGCGCTGCTGGATCTGGAGTCGGGCCTCCATGCCCTTCCGTTCTTCCGCGTTCATACCCATTACAAAGCCCTCCGATTGGCGCACGTAGTCAACAGCCTCGGGCCGGTGGCGGCTGCTCGATCGTTTCGGCCCTGGCATGACGATGGAATCGGTGAAGATTCTGACCCTCATGCATTCGTCCTTTCAAGGTTCACGGAAGCGTCATAGCTTGAACAGCTTTGGCGCAAAAAGTCATAAGTCGTTTGGCTGCATCAAGGTTCTGGCTCGCTCAATCGCTTCGGTTTTGAGGCTTTACCGTTTGCGTACCGTTTGGAACCCGAACGCATAAACCACATAACTACGGGATCGACCGGAGTCGAAAACTGGCGGCATTTCGCGGTCGGCTCCCACAAGACCACCCCCTCGGGGGTATTCAGGGTAGTACCCCCTCGGGGGTATCGGGGGTATTCTGGGTCCCTCCCCCTGCATAGAAGAACAATAAGAAGAAGAGAAACCCCCTTTCTCACGCACACGCGAAGTCTGGAGCCGCTTCCGGCGCAGTCGGCAGCAACCCCATAACTCGGCCCCAAAACTCTCGACCTCGCTCATCCATGTACCGCTCCGGCCAGCGAATGATCTTTGCATCCGATCGGAGCCGGAACCCTCCCAGCACAGCCGCGGAGGCGTCCGCCATCGCCGTTTGGGTTTGAGACACAACGTCCTCGATCTCCCAGCTCGGCGCCTCGATCAGTAGGGCATCGTGGACGGGAGCGATAACCGAGATCCCTGCGCTCGACTGCCAAAGAGCAGGCAAGTCGGAGCATCTCGGCACCGTTCGCCTGGCATGGGTAATTTCTGAGCGAACGGGGGTTGGCGCCGGCACCGACACAAACCGTCCAGCCGAAAACGGTGTGGAGCGAATTGAAGACCATCGCGTGAGACTCGGCCCCGTCTGACCATTGCCAGAATCGTGGGTAGGTTTCTCGATGGAGCCGGAGCAGGTCCCGCGCGTATGCCGGCGGTTTTCCGATTCGGTGAGCGAGGGAGTTCTCGCCCATGCCGTACTGGACGGCGAGAATGGCCACCTTGCACAACTCACGTTCGGCCGCGTGAGTTTTCCTGGTTCCATCAGCAGGAATCCGACCGGCTTGCTTGCCGAATGCCAAGTAGGGATCGCCCGATTCGTAGGCTGCAATCATCGCCGGATCACCAGAGAGTGCAGCACCAATTCCGTACTCCTGAGAACTCCAGTCGACATAGGCTAGGGCCATACCCTCTTCCGGCTTGATCAGACCGCGGAGCCACGTTGACGGGCCGAAAATGAACTTGGAATTAGATGGCGTGTTGCGGCCAGTGCTCGCACCGAACACGGAGAGCAACGTCCGGTTTCGGCCATCGGAGCCGACTGCGAGGTCTTCGAGCCGGAGTTGAGACAGCGCGTACCGCAACTCTCGCATAAGGGCTACGTCGCCATGAGACCGCGCCATCTGGCGGAACGTGTCTTCGTCCAGCATCAAGGCGCCAGACTCGTGTCTCGGCCACGGGAGGCCAGCTCGTGCCAACCACTCAGCCCAGCGTTCGGCCTTGAACGTCCGGCCGTCGAACACGCCGAAACGGGAGTCAACCTCTTCGATAAGCCGATCTTGGATCGTGTCCCAGCTCACGCGGAGGCCGGAGAGTGTATCAACGTCGATCGGAACCCCAGCCCATTCCATCTGAGCAGCCGCCCGCATGTATCGACCGCGACAAGCCACGGCGCGGGCGGGGTCCAAGCTAGGCTCCATCGCCGGCAACAGTTTGGC
Organism: uncultured Isosphaeraceae bacterium; assembly: GCA_963830625.1. GTDB lineage: Bacteria > Planctomycetota > Planctomycetia > Isosphaerales > Isosphaeraceae > CAWHMZ01. The sequence goes on from CAWHMZ010000013.1 coordinate 799,014, forward strand.
CAGCGCGTCAACGTCGGTGGCGCAATAGTTGAGCAGTGCTCGCCGCTCGTATTCAGACCACGGACCGCCACGCAACACGAGCTTGCGCATTGATTCTTTCTCAGCCGCGCCGATCGCGTCCAAGCCGTACCACGCCAGCGCGCCAGCAGGCTGTTGCCGGCAAACGGGTCAAGCCCGTTGGTCGCACGGCGGAATTCGACGAACAGGTCCAGAACTCGCTCTGGCAATTCCCAACCGAGAGCGAGGAAACAGCCCAGCTCGGCTGACGCGTAGTAGGCGACGAACAACGAATCCGGACCGACAGAAAAGGGCGCCGCCTCGCACTCCAAAAGTTCATCTTGCCAGAGCCAGATTCGCCGCCCTGACCGGAACTCGTGCGCCACCATGCAAACGGGGTCAGGACGTTCGCCTGGTAGGGACCGAAACTCGAAGTCGCACAGCCAAATCTCGCCGTATTCGTCCAGTCTGGTGTACATGGTTCACGCCTCCCCACGAAGCCGCTTAAGGATAGGGTGGTCAAGGTCCTCAATCAGCCGGTCGCGAAAGGCGATTTTGATGATCTGCTGAAACGGCAGGTCGGGCCAAACGGGTTCGGGAAGTCGGGCCGGAGCCACGGTGATGTCGTAGGCGCCCAAACTCATGTTGGCCACGACCCTGACCCAATGGGACTTGGCTTCATCGGCCGCAATCATCGCGCTCTTGTTCCACTCATCGGCCCTTCCATCGGAGCCCGGAAGTCGCATCGGCCAGAGAAAAAGAACGCCCTGTCGGCTGATCGATGTAGCAAACAGTCGCGGAGAAAAGGTTGCTTCCGTTGACAGCTCGGGCCAGAGAGTCGGAGCCACGAGATATACCTCACCCTGTTTTTCCTTCAGCTCTACGACGGCCGTCTGGAGCCAAAAGTCAGGATCGGGATGGGTCCGAACAAACCACTCTTTGAGCGGTTTCTTGACTGGTATCGTCGTGGTGAGTTTCTTACCTCCCACGGCTGACACAAAGTCTTGTGAAAGCCTGAGCGACTCAAGGTTGTACGGATCGGCTGTCGTCGCGGCCGGGCCGTTCTGCTGGCCGTTGGAAGCCCCGGCTCCGTTGGCCTCGAAGTCGTGGTTTGTCTTTTGGGTACGAGGTCTGGTATCCTGCATTTCGGAAGTCCCGTCTGTTGGATGTAAAACTGAAAATCGCCGGAGGCTGTCGGAGCCCAACTTCGACAGCCTCCCACTCTCACACCGAAGTCCTGATGGCTTGCGCCAAGATTTCTGCCACGACGTTGGCCGTGTGCGGCAAACGGGTTTTTAGCTCGGTAATCGAGAGAACCTCCTTAGTGGTTTTTCCACTTCTCACTTCGGTTTCGACCACAAACGAAATGCGATCGAAGTCGATCGTGAGCCAAGCATCACGACCGGAGCCGAGGCCGATGGGTATGGACGTGCTTTTCATATCCCAATCGTCAACGCTTATGAGCTTGGAACCCGCGCTCACGGGCAGAATGTTTGAGCAGACGCACTGGAGTCGCGGGTCCCAAGCCCAGATCCCAGCCGCCTCGAATGCGGCATCAAAACCTGGCTCGCGCCATCCGATCCATTGCGCACCGCGCCCTGTCTTCGGCCGTTGGCGCGGCCATCGTGCCGGTCCTGTCTGTCGTGAGTGCGTCAAGGAACCGCTCAAGCGCATCACGTGAAATGAGCCAGCCGCCCGGTCGGCGAAGCGCTTCGAGTCTGAGGCGACTCCCGTTTTTGAGCTTGGCGCCCCGGACGATCCAACGGGTGATGGTGCTCGGAACGATCGGCTTCGTGTTGCCCCGATTGCTGGGAACAAGTCGAGCGGCTTGTGCTGGTGTTAGATCGGCAACTTCGAGTGCCGTCGGTGCAGACATGGGGTTGCCTCGGCGCTAGCGCGCAAAAAAAAGCCGGCCGTCAGAAAGGCGCAGCACCATCGGCTGATGCGGTACGGCGCCACGTTGACGGCCGGCCACGGGGTTGCCCCCAAATTCCTGCGGCTAGCCTCGGCCCGAGTGCGTCATGCGACTCGTTTGCCCCTTTTTAGGAGGTGGCGGCCCTCCATACGCAAATCCTATGTGGTGTTGCAAATCTCGTCAAGTGCCTACCCGACGCACGCGGCGACCTCCCGCCCGCGCTCGGTGTTCACTTCGGCATAAATCTCCGTCGTGCGAATGTGCGCGTGGCCGAGAATAACCTGAGCCGCTTCCGCGCCGAACTGCTTGCGGATCGAAGTCGCCGCAGAGTGCCGCAGCCTGTTAGGACCGAAGCGCGGGATTCCAGCTCGCTGGCAAGCCCGTGCTATGGCCGTGCGGAACCCGCTGTGAGTAATCGGGAATACCCGCCCCGTGCCGGCCTTGGCGATCCACGGTGCGAGAATCGCTTGGCACTTCGGCCCGAAGTACAGCGTTCGCTTCTTGCCGCGCCAAGCTGTCTTGTGCTCCCCGAGTGGGCAGGTCCAGCATTGCGGATCGGAGCGATCGATCGCCTCGACCGTGATGCGCTTGACCTCGCCGGGCCTGCAACCACAGTAACGCATGACGAGAATCACGTCCCGCGCCGCCGCCTGCATGTGCGGAAGGATTTTCTCAATCGATGCGTCGTCGATCGGTTCAATGTCTGGCTTCTCGCGGGCGGGCGATCGACCGGCCCGAAGCGCCTTGACTGTGATGATCGCGCCGGCGACCTCGGGTGAGACCAGTTCCTCTTCGACGGCCCACGCGAACATCGCCTTGACGCGCCGAATCGACGCATTGATGTAGCGCCGACACCAGCCGCGGGCGATCATCTCTTGCCGGGTATCCTTCAGAAACCGCGGCTTGAACTCAGAAGCGATCACAGCCGGGAAAAGGTCCAAGAGGGGCGCCAGCGCATAGCGGATCGCATCGGCCTCCCCCGTCGGCTTGCCATCGCGCCGGTAATAAGCCTTCGCGTGCTCCCAGTACCGCTCGACCAGTTCCGCGATGGTGAGCAGGTTCCGGTCGGCAGCCGTACGCTTGGCCTGCTCAGTCGTCTCCTGGGGATCTTCCGGCGATTCGCCGACCTCGATCCTCTTAAGCGCCGCGAAGTAGGCAGCGCGGCTCTGATTCGAGCCATAGGCGCCGGGCAGGTAGTACCACTTCCCTTGGAAGCAAAACCGACCGCGATTCGAGTGTGGATGATGTGAGTATTTGGGCTGCCGTCTGGTCAATCGAGGCATCGGTGCGGACCTCCCGAAGAGGGGCGCAAACGGTAATTTGTACCGTTTGGCTACTCAGCTTAGGCCGTCACCGCCGACCATCGGCAGGTACACTTGAACTGTGTCGGCTTAACGTAATGTCTTGTCGTTTCAGCCGTTAGACTTTGGCTCGCTCATACCGTTTCGCGTTGCCATCGGGCGAAAAGCGTCACAACCAACTGAGCTATGCGCCCAAAGCGTCAAGACTTGGAGCCATTCTAAACAAGCGAGCGCCCGAGTCAACCATTCGTGCAATCCGGCCGCCTCCGGCTCGGAGGGCGAATTGACGTGGGCCTGCACGCGTGGATCGCTTCCATCCGGGTCGGGCGCGATAAACTGTCGCCAGCCTATCGCCGCGCGAATCAGCGGCCAAGAGCCGCATGAATCTGGGCGATCCTTAAGGCGCAGTCGCGAACGGCTGCCCTGAGCTCGTCCGGTTTGAGCACCTCGACCTGGTCACCGAACCCGAGCACCCAGGGCACCGCTTCATCGAGCCGTTCGACGCTCAGAATCAAGTCGAGCTCGCCCCCGGGCCGCTGCGCCAGCGACTCACCGCGCCGGCGCGGTGTGTCTCGGATCGTCGGCGCCAACCGCGGCGTGAACCGAAGCTGAATCTCGTGGTGTTCCGCCAGCGGCCCGTCGCCTGAGCTCTCCAAGAAACGATCAAGGCGAAACCGCGGTGGAATCGAAAACGGCTGGTCAGTCAACTCGAGACGCTGGATCCAGGGGACACGGAAGATCACCACCCGCCGGTGCAACGACGAGTGCCCCACAAGCGACCACTCGGTCTGAATTCGTGCCAAGCGGTACGGACTCACCAAGGTCGTGACGACTGGGCTGCGCTCGTCGGGGCGATAGACAATTCTGAGCCGTTTGCGCTCGGACAGTGTGGTCAGGATCGTCTCGTAAATCGCTCGGCGATCTTGTGGGAAATCGAGATCGATCGGCTCGCCGGGAATCATCTCGCGACTGCTCTTGAGCTTCCCTTGCAGGTCGGCGGGCAGGGTGTGCAGGACCTTGTTGACCGCCGTGCGCGCGTTTGTCCACAAGCCAAACGGGTCAGGGCGCAGCCGAGCCGGCTCATGATCAAGAGCGAGAGCGCTTCGCGACTATCGAGCTGAGGGGGCTCGAGCAGGCACTCGCGCCCAGCCGATAACCCTGGCGATCAGGCTGGTAGACGATGGAAACGCCGGCGGTCTCGAGGATGGTCAAGTCGCGGTAAATCGTCCGCCGGCTGACGCCGCAGGCCTCCGCCAGTCGGGTGGCGTTCGGAAAGGGCTCAGACTGCAGGATCAGCAGCAATTGCACCAGGCGCGCCAGCGGCAGGCGTACCGACGATCCGCGCGACTCGTGGCCGAGCTGCAATCCGTTCGAAATCATGGCCGTCCCGGGCGATTGCTGCATGTCCCGGCTCTTCCTCATGCACCCGCGCGACCACCCTTCCTTAGGGTGTCGTGTCCTTCGAACTTAAACCATCCCGAGGGCAAGTGAGAACTCGCGGCCAACCATTCGAGCGTGACCAGCCGAAAAGCGTTCCGCTCAATTGCCTTGCGCCGCGGAGGCCCCACCCCGCGCAAGCCATCCTGTTGACACCGCACACTCGCCGCGTTATCGTCACATACGTACATGAATTGCGCGGGCAGATAGCTCAGTTGGTAGAGCACAGGACTGAAAATCCTGGTGTCGTCGGTTCAATTCCGACTCTGCCCACTCAAACCCTGATTGGACTTGCGTCGATTTGTCGGGTAGCGGTTCGATCGGCAAAGTAGCGGGGCGAGTAGCAGACCGGCCATCGGTGCCGGTAGCGCGGAGCGATTGGGGCTGCGGAGATTGGACAGTCAGGTCTGGAAGTGATTCGACCGCTCCATGGATGTCGTGCAGGGACGCTTTGGCATAAATGCCGATCGTCAAGCTGGGCGTGGAGTGCCGGGCGAGGACTTGGCACACCTTGACCGATGCCCGACCGGCGACCACACCCGAGATGAACGTGTTGCGCTGGGCGTGGAAGTCTACTTTGCCTGAATCGGTCTCATAGGGTATGCCGGCGGCCGCGAGGTCCACGCGGATCATTGCGGCCGTGCGGCGAGTCAGACGGCCGAATACTGGAGTTTCTGGTGGCTTGGTGGCCAGCCAGGGACGGAGGCGCTCAGCCAGGGACGCTTGAATGGGCTGGACGGCTTCGCGGCCGTTCTTGGTGTATGCAGCCAGGCAAGTGATCGTTGGATGATCAGAATCGAGCGCGAACCGCTCGGGAGTCAAGCTGCGGAGTTCCTTGGATCGGAAACCTGTGCCGATTGCCAACGCGTAGAGAATCGAGCGTTCAGGGCCACTAAGGCCCCTGACCTTGGGACCGGATTCAGCCGCAGCCAGCAAACGACCGATCTCATCGGGCTCCAGGGCGCGCCGCTTGTCCTGATCGGCGCGAGACGTGGATATACCATCCAGAGCGTGCTCGCGCACGGCCGTCTTTCTTGAGCCACCGCGAGAATCCCTTGACGGCCCTGATGTAGTGATTGCATGACTCGCCGCTGAAATTGGCGTCGCGGAGCATCTGAACGGCGTCCAGCACGGCCGACGTCGATAGATCCGAGATCCGCTTGACCTTGGCTAAGTCGAACAGCTTGGCGATGCGACTGGCGGTCTGATCTACATAATCGTCGCTGTCGCCCTTGGCGGTGAGTGCTCGCCGGAAGTCGTCAAGATGCTCGGTGAGTGCTCGCGCCTCGTGATCGCGAAACCGCTCGGCCTTGGGATCGATCAGACCGGCCTTGCGGAGTGCAACTTGGTTTTCGATCTCGTTGGCGAGCCGCCTTGACACGGCCTTGTCACTCACGAGAACCTTTTTGCGCCGGCGGCCGTTCTCGTCGTTGTAGAAGAAGTGATACTTGTCGGAGCGTGCGGGTTTGAATAGGCTTCCCATGGGCCTGTCTCCTGCTTGTACCAGGGGGCGGGTCAAGGGGGCGGGATCGTTGACGCGGTCCCGTTCCCCGAACTCTCCCCATTGTCCTTGATTGGTGTCTCACGTCAATACGTTGCTACCCTATTCGTACCCTAGTGATGGCTTATGCGTTCAAGTCGTTGTCGTGGTGCCGGCTGCGGCTGATCGGTTGCGGACTTTTGATCCGATGCCTCACTTTCTTGATCTGACTCCCAGTGCTGGGCCTCCAATACCTCCCACGGAATGCGCGGCTGTCGAAGAATCCCACCCCACAAGTAGCGGAGCCGGTTAAACCCAGTCTGGTGGACTTCGCCCCAATCCTTGCGCGGCGGCCTGACTCGGCGCGCTCGTGCAGGCCAGGCGGCTGCATTCGTATCACCGGCCGCATCGCCGTCTAGGGCCAGATACCAGACGGGGCTCGCGAGCATGAGGTCCAGCACAGCGCCGGCCGGGTGATTCGATGCCGATCCCAGTGTGACCACGCCCACATCGAAGTAGGCCAGCTCTTGAGCCAAGAGCATGGCGTCAAACTCCCCTTCGCAGATCACGAGGGGCTTGCCGGGGCGAACGCATGACCGAGCAGGGTAGAGCGCCGGGCGATCCCGGAACGCGTCGGCATACTTCGGCTTGCTCCCCTCGGGCCGGCGGATTTTCACGAGAGCGAGCCGGTCGCCATCGAACCAAGGCAGCGTGATTCCCTTCACGTCCCAAAACCGCGCACCGTCTTCGATCGGAATCGTTGCGCGGGGCGTCCATCCAAGCCGGGCGGTCTTGATCGCCTCGTCTTCGAGACCTCGACTGCGAAGCTGGGCCAAGGCGGCCGCGCCCTCTGAGGTCCACAGTCGCCGCTCGGATTCCTCCACCAGCGCCAGAGCGTCGGTCTGCGGCATGCCGGAAGGCTGATTCAAAACTCCGGCCCCTTTAGGGGGGCCGGCGAAGTTTTGGGGTGAATTCTGACGGACGGCTTTTCGCACCGTCGGCACAGGCTCGCCAGCGAGGTAGCGCACGGCTTCCGGGAACGTACACTTTTGGATCTGCATGACCAGAGCCGGCGCATCGCCGCGGGCCTGACAGCCATAGCACTTCCACCGGCCCTTACGAGGGTTCACGGTAAAGCTCGGGTTCTTGTCCTCGTGGAACGGACGGCGCCACCAGAGCCGGGAACCCTTTTGGCCACGACGGCCCGGAGCCGGTCCTAGGAGGCTGGTCGCGACAACGCCTAAATCGACGCGATCCTTAACCGCAGACCATTCGAGCCGGTCGCTTGTCGGTGTCGCTGTGAACGCGCTTTTGCCCATAGGTGCGCCCTATTACTTCAAAACTTCAAAAGTGGTTTTGGGATTTTGAATCTCCGCTCCCTGCACGCTCACTTCAAAATTCAGAACCCTAGCGATCTGGGATTTTGAAGTTTTGAATGTGAAGCATGGTCTGTTTGCCCGTACCCTTTCCGCCTTCAGTAATTAGCTCGCCCGAATCGACCAATTCCTTGACCGCTCTCCAAAACGTCGTGTCATTGCCGCCGTTTTGCTCCCACTGCTGGCAAAGATCGTTGCCGATCTGGTCATTGTCCTTGGCCAGAGCAGCCCGGATAAACTCCGCTGCCTGGCCGCGCTTGTCTCTTGGCCTTCCGGCCTTAACTGGCTCTTTCGGGACCGGAGGGTTGAAGTCGTACGTGTTACCTGACTCGCCGATCGTGACGCCCAGCGCCGCGGGTTTCTTCGCGAAGGATTTCTCCACCCAGAGCCGGAGCCGGTCGGAGTGATCTGGATCGGGGCACTCGAGATGGATCAGCGTGCGCGTGATTCCCTTGATCCGGCGGCCAAGGGCCTGGCCTTCCTTCGAGACGTGCAGGGCCAGAGCGAGAATCGTCTGGTGGCGCTGCACGAGGTCAATAAGCGGTCCCTTGAGCCCAGCGATTGACCGCTGTTCGCAGAGATCCCGCGCCGTCGCGTAGGTCAAGGTGTCAATGATCGTCAGGGCCGGCTTGACGGCCACTATGGCATCGTCCAGCCACTGGAGCGTCTCGGGTGAATCCAGACTCGTGTTCGCGTAGGGATCGTCAGGCGGGGCCGGGAACACGATCGCATCGTCGGGCAGACCAAAGAGTGGGAGCGCTTCGGCGAGCTCATCCTGATGCCCGTCGGCGCACGTCCAGAGCGTCTTGGTTCCCGCTGGGAATGTTGGGGCCTGACCATCGGGCCAAGGCAAGCCAAGGTAAATCCGGCGCGCGAGGTCCAAGAGGAATCTGGTCTTGCCGATGCCTTCTAGCGAGGCGATGCCGATCACGCGGGACTTGGGAATCCATCCCTCCCACTCCCACCGGATGTTAGCCATCAAGCGGCGAACGTCGCCGGCTGTGGCGAAAGTCTGAGGCTGTGGAGCTGGTGGAGTTCCATTCGGATCGGTGTCAGCCACGGCCTTTTGCAGTAGATCACGATCTGGCCGCAGGACCTTGGCGCCTTGCCAGGCATAGAGCCGCTCGTGGGGCTGCATTCCCACCATGAGCTCAGCCAAGGGACGGAGCCCATCCGTCATCGTGGCCATCTCGCCGTTGACGCTGACGCCGGCCAGCAACTTGGCGAAGACAAAGGCGTCGACCGGAGAAAAGCTGCTCATGATGATGTGGCCTCCGTCCATGGCCCTACGTGGCATCGGATGTAAACTCCGCTGTCCTGGCCTTGCCGGCTAGCGTCAAACCGGGTGTGCATTGCGCCTGGAGTAGCAGACTTCATCGTGGCGCCTCCTGCGCCGAGTCCATGACCTCGAATGACAGGAAGCAAAACCGGCATTCAAAAGCACGCTTCCGGCCACGCCTAAAAGTCAGGTCGGCCTCTTTGCCGCATGCGGGGCACTCCTCGACTTCTGGTGACTCGACGTCCCACTTGGTAGGCTGTGAGCATGAATCCGCGCCTGGGACTGCCGCAACCACTGGCACAGTGTTATTGATCAAAGGCGCGGGGTTGTTCGACTCCAGGCGTGGATTCTCACCCACGGCCGATGATGGCGGGTTGAAGATCGACAGCACGGGCTGATTGCGGGAGTGCTTCACTTCGCGCCCCCTTCCGAGATCCATCTTCGGATCGTCTCAGGGAGCCAACGAATCACCTTGCCGCGCTCAAAATCCGGCCGGGGAAACTTGCCTGCAGCGCGTTGCTGCTGGAGCCACCGGACGGTGCATTGCAACGCGTCGGCTACATCGTGCAGGGTCACAAGCTGTTCAAGGGGACTTTGCGGCGTGCTGGGATTCGTGTTAGGATCGGGTTGCTGTTCCTGACCATTCACGAGACCCGCGAGCCGCAACGACGGCCGCGGGTTTTTCATTGGGTGGCCTCGATGGCCGCATTGAATGCAGCGCTTTTCCCAATCGGTGCCGGCCTGGCTTGTCGCCGATCGGCCTTGAGTCGATCAGTGAATTCGTCCAACCACTCGGGGTAGACCAGCAGCCTACGCGGTTGCTGTTTGTGCCGCAAAAACAGTAGCGAGCCATCGCTGAGCCGAACGCCAGCGCGAATCCACCTCAGAATGGTGGACCTGTTTACTAGCTCGCGATTCGCGGCCCCGGTAACGGTTAACGGCTGGCCGCTCGTAGTGGCAAGCATCGTGTGCACTCCTATGGGTTCTTGTAAACGCCACTAGGATGCTATACATCAAAGTATACTTGACAATAGACAGTTTTAGACGGAGCGTTGTCCAGTTTTGTCTAGTCAACGATTACTTGCGCGTTGGCGGCTCGACCCCGTGTCGTTCGCAGTATCGTTTCACTTCCTTGCGAATGCGGTCAGCGTTCCATCCTCGTCCGTAGGTCTTCTCAGCGTTAAGCATGTCTGCGATTTCCGGGAGCGAGAGGTTATCGCAGCAGTAAAGCCCTAGGATGAACGCGCCGCGCTCTTCCCTGCGCACGACGCTTTTACTTTCTGGTTTAGGCAGCTTGAGACCGAGGAACGGGCCGGGCGGAAAAGCTGGAAAGCCACCTTCATCGGGACCGCCAGGGCCATCTATAAGGTAAGCCCTGAGTTCATTGATTTGACCAATACCGCTTGGCGGGCTCTGTTCGGGCGGCTGAGCGCCGCGCTTGCGAGGTGTCTTCGCCGACATGCTTCCTACTCCAGTCGGGCCGGCCAGACCCGATGAGCGGCAGAGTAGGTTGCCGAACATCGGGCCGGGCCTTCGACGGGTCATGACTCCCGCCTTCCCGTTCGATCCAAAATATCAAAAGCGATCGGTCGGGTGAATCGCGTCGTGGGCTCTGAAAGCGTCGATTCCTACGAGGTGTTCGGCAACATCGGATATGGTGTCCGCTGGTCGAATGCAGAATGCTTTGTCGCGTCTAACCTTGCGTCCACGTTCTTTCGCGGGTAGCGCCTGGAGTAGCGTTTGCCCTGCGTGGGCTGGCTTGCGGGAAATCAGAGCTTGTCGCCGTCCCCTTTAGGATGTGGTAAGCTGAATTCGGTCGGGGAGGACAACCTATGGGTCGCAATTACTACGCCGGTTTACTATACGCCGAACCCTCGTTTCTCACGGGTGCCGCGCGGCACTTGATGCAGGCGGGGTGTTCGATCAGTACAATTACTCAGCCACACCAGAGGAAGCAGACCGAACAGCGATAGGCGCCGACTGGTATGCCGTTGGTGCCGATCTTCGCCGCGCGATTGTCCGCCATGTTCGTCGGCGAGGGAGCTAGATCGGAATGACGGACGGCGACGGTGATTCCCAATTGCCGGCGGGTGCCGATCAAACGGCCACCAGCAAGCCGTCCGATCCCAATATCATCGTTGCCAGCACGAGCGATGCAGACGCGAAGGAGATGCCCTCGGCGCCGTCCGATTCGGTGACGACCAGAGAAGTAGATTCGCTTCGGGTCGTTGTCGAAGCCAGGCACCGGACGATTTATCGCGGTCCGCTTCCGGACCCCGGAACCCTTCGTGAGTACGGGGAAATTTACCCAGGCTCACTGAAGGTGATCTTCGAGGAATTCCGGGCGCAGTCCCAACATCGGCGTGAGTTGGAACGGCTGGTGATATCGAATCGCGTCGAATCGGAACGGCGCGGCCAATACATCGCGGGCACGCTTGGAGGAATTGGACTGATCGGGAGCCTCGTCGTTGCCGGACTTGGCCAAGGATGGGCTGGCTTCGGAATCGCCTTAACGAGCATAGGCAGCTTAGTTTCCCTCTTCTTATACGGCCAGAAATCGCAAAAACGAGACCTAAAAGAGAAGGAAGCCGTAAGAGAGAAGATCAACCAAGGAGCGCCCATCGACGAAGTGGAGGGCGAGGAACAGGATACCTGAGCTTCGGCGCCCGCGAAGCGACCCGCCCAGCAAACACCGCGAGCCCAGCCGATAACGCATAACGAGTGAACATACAAGCAGATAAATTCATCTAGTGTACGTTCAGGTGTACTCCCCCGCAAACCCCCTTCGGAGTACACTAGGTGGACGTTAGTTTACTCTTCTCGATCGCCTCATGGAAGGCACCATATCGACCTTGCCGCTTGGCTCTGGCAGACTGGACGGTGCCCGGTCGCGACAAGACGGGGGTGTCTGTCCGGGTGGCTCGCTGGTGGCGCATTGGAATCAAGTCCTGCCACTCTTACGCGGGTCTCTAACTCCGTCAGCCGGGGCGGTCTTTAGAATTGGGGCCGGCCTTGGCAATCTTGATTCATGCACCCTAGAGTTGCCCGGAGGTCCGTATGTCTAAGGCATCACGAAATGAACAGCAGGAACAGCCCGTGCCACAAGCAGACAGGACTTGCGGGATCGTGATGCCGATCTCGGGAATTGATGGCTATCCGCAAGGGCACTGGGTTGACGTGCGCAAGATACTCGAAGAAACGATCCGTGAGGCGGGCTTCGAGCCGAACCTTGTAAGCGAAACCAACGAAGTCGCGTTGATCCATAAGACAATCGTTGAGAACTTGTACAAGAACCCGATCGTGGTATGTGACATCAGCGGAAGGAACCCGAATGTAATGTTCGAACTCGGTGTTCGGCTCACCTTTGACAAAGCCACCGTTATTACAAAGGACGACAAGACTGCATACCCATTTGACACGTCGGCGATCGAGTATATCGAGTATCCGAGCGACTTGCGCTTTGGGCGAATCGTTGAATTTCAGTCCAAGCTCGCCGCGAAAATCGCGGCTACCTACAAGAAGGCGATCACTGACAAGGATTACAGCCCGTTCCTCAAGCACTTTGGCGAGTTTACTGTTCCAAAAATCAGCGAAAAGGAGGTTCCGGTCCAGGAGTACATTCTTAGTGAACTCAGACTTATACGCGAAGAACTTCGGCGCACGGACCGTGCGGCAGTGTCGCATTCATGGGGCGTCGGGCCGGCCGACTGGAAGGCGCACGACGTAAGATTCAAGGTTCCGTCGATGAGCGAGTATGAAAGAATCGCTCCCGCTATCCGGGAGATTCCGAGAGTCCTTATCAACGTTCGGGAACTTGCGGAAGGCGTCCTTGTGTCGGTGATCACCGACTCAGACGAAAACTGGGCCAGACTCAAGAACACTCTTGCGGCATTCCGTGTTGGCTACGAGGCAACAGGAGCCTTCCAAGACCCTATAAGGAGCCCGCAGGAGTTTTGAAAGCTACCTAATCCGCTACCCGACTGGCGCGTCAGTTTTTCAACTCGATGCCTTTCCTTGCCTTGCGTCATGCGGGTAACGGACACGCTATCCGCTACGGGACACCGTCAGGTCCAAGCCTCGCCGCAAGAGCATTAGCTCAGCGCCAGAGAAGCCAGCACCGATCGCGACCTCTTCGACACGACTGGCAACCATCTCGGGGCTGGCGTTATCAGGTAATCCGAGAACAGCGAGCGTCTCCAGGGTCGAAGGTTGCCGGGATCGGATCGGATCTTCGACGACACGAGCCAATTCCACGCCGATCACGTAGAGGCTCGCGCGCTGCACGCCGGGCGATATTGGTCGCTGCTCCGGATTGCCGAAAACCTCTTCGGTGATGCGCTTCATGTCCACGCCGTCGAACAATTGGCCCTGGCCCAATTGCTCTTCGAGCCGTTCAATTCGTGCTTCGAGTCCCACGATTCCCCACCTTTCGCTCCGATCCAATCCACGGCTCATCCCTCGAGCGCAGTAACGATCCGCCGCCGCGGTGGCGCTAGGCCCCGCCGCAAGTGCTCCATCTCGGCGTCGGAGAACCCGATCTGGAGCGCCAGCTCTTCGGTTCTCCTGGCGACCGTCCCCCTGCTGGCGTCCTCGGGCAAGCCGAACCGGGCGAGCCACTTCAAGGTTGACGGCCTCCGGCATCGGCTTGGATTTTCGACGGCGCGGGCCAGTGCCGGGCCGATCACGCGCAGGGCCGCTCGCTTAAAGCCGTGTGATACTGGCACGCCCCTTTTCCTGGCGTCATGCTCGCGAGCCATTCGCGCCAGGTCCATGCCATCGAACAGCATGCCGCCGCCGCCAAAATGTGCTTCGAGCTTTTCCAATCGTGCTTCAATGCCCATGTCGGCCCTCCACCTTGCGTTCCAGGTTTCTCACTCGTTCCTCGATCTGAACGGCGTCTCGTAGTCGTAAGAGTTGCTCCAAGATTGCGACTGCCGCCCTGACGCGAACAGCGTCGCCGTCCTGAGATTTCAGGCATGCCGTCAACGTGTTGCTCGCTGCGATGCCGGATCGGATGAGGCTACCCATCGTTCGCGACACCAGCTTGGCTTGACGCTGTTCGACGAGCTTGACGAACGGTTCTTGTCGGAGCCAAACGAAGACAGCCCCCGCGCTGCAACCGGCCGTCTTGGCGGCTTGCTTGACAGTGGAGCCGCCCGCCAAGAGCACGGCGACGCGCTGCTGTTTTCCCGTAAAACGTGCAAAATCATGCATTTTCGTGCAACTCGCCTGCTAAACCGGCCGCCGTCACTCCGGGAGCGTGAACTTGCTCCCCACCCTGGCGATCGGAACGCTCGCGAGGCGTTGTGCCATGGCCTGAATCTGAACCGCGTGGCCGAAACAAAACGCCGGGTCGCGGAGCTGTTCGTCGCTTATCGGCTGCGGCCCCGCTAGCTCTGGCGCGACTGGCGTTGCCTCGACGGGCGTTGCTGCTTTGCTGGGCACCGGCTCGGGCTTGCCCGCGAAGAGCGCGGCCAGCTCGGTGTCGGCCTCCATTTCCGCGAGGTCCTCGGCCGTTAACTGTTCAGCGTCGAGGTCCTCGGCGGAATCACCGTCAAGCTGGTCGCCCAACTGGGCGAGTTGCTCATCGGTCATGTCGAAGAGGTCCTCCCGTTCTGCCTCGGTGAGACTGTCCGGGAGTTGCTCGATGCCCAGCGCTTCGGCGACGCGCGCGGCTTCACGAGCAGGGCGAAGGAATCGGCCCATGGTGGCCTCCGTCACACTTTGACCGTCGCCGGCTTGACCGGCTTGATTGGCTTGTCCGTCACGAGCTTGTGCTCGTAGGCGCCGTTAATCAGGTCTTGATGCTCGAAGACGTAGTTAGCGTCTCTGTACTCTTCAGGTCCGTGAAGTAGCAGGCCAGCGTGTGCCGCCTCCGCCCGCTGCTTGTGACGGGTCATCCCATCTTCGTCGGCCTGTCCGCGGGTAACCGCGTCGCCATGAAGACGCTCTTCTGCGTAAGCGTGTGCTCCGAGCTTCGCCTTGACGAAATCGAGTGTCATTGCAGGCAATCTCCAGTGCGACCCAGTGTGAAGCGTCGCCGCGGCCTGGTCGCGTGGCTGCGGCGACAACGTGATGTCACCTTGGTTCAGGCTTCTTCTGGAACCCTTGAACCGCTGGCCGCGGCTTGCCGATCCATTCGTCGGGGTAAACCCGGCCCTGCTTTTTCATCGGGTCGGTGCTCTGCGAAACGATGTCGTCGCCGTACACGTCAGCGTAGGTGAGTTGCCGCGGCTTCGGTGGCTGACCGACGGCGGGGACTGGTGCTTGTGAGGCGCCAGCCCCGCCATCGGCCCCACGGGGCGCCCCACGACCGCCGCTCGTGGCTTGGGTGGTTTCGGTGTTTTGGTTCATGGTGCTTGGTCTCCTTTTGGTGCAATCATACGGCTACGTTGCGAATGTCGATCGTCTTGTGCTCGATCTCGCGGTAATACTCGCAAGTTGCCCTGAGCGTTGCGCGCAAATGGGCCTTGTAGCGGGTAGCGCCTTGGGTAGCAACCGCGGTTCGCGGGGGTTCGCCGCTGTTCGCATCCATTCGGGATGATGGCGATAAATGCTCTTGCGTGGATGCAGCGACTGAGCTTGAAACTACGGCGTTTTTTCGCGACTGTTCGCTATCATTCGCTGAATTGTGGTACGATGGGCCGGCGGCCTCAACGGACTGAAAATCCTGGTGTCGTGAGTTCAATTCTCACTCTGCCCATTCGCCTCGAACGGTTGAAAAGAAGGGGAGTGCGGAACGGAGATTACCTTCGACCCGTGGCCCGCCGAAGGGTTGGCCGTCTTGGCGAGCGCGCGACGTCCTGGCGCGGATAAGCTAGTGCAACGCAAGCCGATGGCGGCTTGCAGTTCGAATGCGACTCTTATCCACGGGAAACCCCATGAGCTCCCAACTGATCTTTAGAATGCGGGTCGTTCAGTTTGTCTTCATCGTGTTCATCGTGATCGGGATCGGCTATTCCTTTGCTGCGCTTGACACCGTGAGTGGGCCGATTTGCCTCATGATGGGAATCTCGTGCTTCACTTTACTCTGGACGATCGAGATCGCCGTCGTGCGCGTCTTGCTGGCTATTGAACGGCTTGCAAAGATCTTCGTCTGGCTGCAGGAACGGGCGGCAGGACCAGGGTGATGCCGTCGCGTCGGCGTCAACGATCGATCGCCCGCCCATCGGAGGAATGGTTGGCCCCGACCACGCCGTCGGCCGCTGAACGATGGATTGCTCGATGCGGATCCAGCCACATTCCCGTCATCGCCAGGGCGCACATCGCGGCCGTCATCGCGTAAATCGTCTGAGCGCCGAATGTGACCGGCGGCTCATAACTTGCGAAAAAGCCGAAGACGCAAAATCCCAGCACTGCCAGCAAAACCACAGATATGGCCAGTCGGATTGCGATCGGCATCATCGTGCCACCTCATCTTAATTCTCAGAGTGACAAGATACATTTCCCGCCACGGTTTCATGCACAAAGGCGCGAAACGTGTGCCACCCATGGCCGTGATCGATTCAAACTATTAGAGTGATTGAAGTTGCGATGCAGCAATCCCTGCACAAACACGCCGTGATTTCAGGCGACCGGCCGAGTGGGAATGGCACACCCACGGTTCGACGCCGCCAATTGCCGTTAGACCGGCCCAGGCGGCTCGCCAGAACGAGCCGGTGCTAAAGCCGCTCTTAGACGGCCGTGCGCGAGAAAGATGCCGGGTTCTGGCTCGTGCGGTCGCGCGCGGCTTGCGGCCGCAAGTTCGCCTGGCGCATGAGCTGACGAACGTTGTTGCCCAGGTCGAGCAGCAGATAGTTCAAGGTTGTGGCGGCAACCGACAGCAGGAGAAACGCAATGGTGCCGATACATCCCAAGATGAGCGCCGTCGTCGACGAACTGACCGCGGCACCGCCCACCAGCGGCCTGACGAGAAAATACCCGATCACGCCGAGCGAGACCCCGCCGAAGCCAAGGGCGACGTAGAGGTGGTACCGGCCCCAAGCCCCGATCGGCCAGCCATTCGACGCGCCCGCACCGACCGACGCGAAGCCTACGGCCGGCTGATCCGTCAACCCCGACTGCGCGTGATCCGGCTCCAGGTCGTCGGACGGAAAGGCCGGTAGCTCGAAGTGAGAGTCCGACGCTTCGTCCCCCGGCATGGCCGTCAGGTTATCATGCGAAACACTGCGATTCTCGTGGCGCGCGCCCTCTTCGCCATCGTCGCCGGCCATGAAAGCGTTAATCGGAAACGTCTCGGTCACTGCCGCCGACTCGCCTAAACCCGCCGCATCAATAGCCGGCCACTCGCTCTGAGTGTCGTCTTCGGCCCGCATGGGAACCGTCACAAACCGCGCCGAGCACTTGCGACAACGAACCGCGTAGGCGGTCGATGTGAAGAGACTGCGGGAAATTGCCGGCCCGTCCGCAACTCGGACAACGAATCACCATGGCGAGGTCTCCTCGTCCGCGTCAGACAGGAGTCAGCGAAGAGGTATAACCCTTATAGGCCGCAAAATCGCCAAAAGCAACAAAATAAACCTTTTTGAGCAACCGACTGCGGACTTATAGCGAGCGCTGCCGGCCGTTAAGCCGGCATCCGCGATATGGGCCAGTCAAACAACTGGTTAGGCCGCCGTTTCAGACTCCGAGGATGACGCTGGCCACGGAGAAAGTAGATGATCAGGCCGGTGACGTCGACCAGGGTCGCGACGAACGGAGCCGACGATGTGGCCGGGTCGAACCCGCATCCATCGGAGCATGAACGGGCAGCATCGAGCCGGTCAAGGTTCCCCACAAGACGACGCCGATCAAGCGACAGGCTGACGGTCAGGCGCGACCCAGAACCAGTGGGGACCGTAAAGGTGCGAGACGGCGTTCCAGGCGGCGATTCTGCACGAAGCCGATCGAGCCCAGGATCGAGCCCAAGAGCAGCCCGGCCAGGATCTCCCGGCGCATGATCGCGCCACCAGTCGGCCAGCCGGACCTCGCCCAGGGCGAGCGCGCGGATGATCAGGGTGGCGGCCTGCGAGCCGGAGTTGCCGCCGCTGGAGATGATGAGCGGGACGAACAGGGCCAGGACGACGGCGCGCTCGATCTGTTGCTCAAAAAAGCCCATGGCCGTGGCCGTGAACATCTCACCCACGAACAGGATCACGAGCCAGGTGGCCCGCTTGCGCACCATCGCCGGCAGCGACGTGCTCATGTAGGGCTCGTCGAGTGCCTCCAGGCCGCCGAATTTCTGGATCTCGCGAGTTGCCTGCTTCCTCGGCGACGTCGAGCACGTCGTCGAGGGTCACGATGCCGGCCAGCCGGCCGTGCGTGTCGACGACCGGCAGGCGCGTCCGGTCGTACTTGCGAAAGACCTCGACCGCCTTTTTCTTGTCGTCGGTCACCGCCAGGCTGACGAACTTGTTGTCCATCACGTCGGCGACGTGCGTGTGCAGGGGGGCCAGCAGGATCTCGCGGATTCGCAGGTCGTCGATCAGCCGGTTCTTGTCGTCGACGATGTAGATGACGTTCAGGGTCTCGCTGTCGCGGCCATGGGCGCGAATGTGGTCGAGCACGTGCCGCATGGTCCATTCCTTGCGGACGACCACGTAGTCGGGGGTCATCAGCCGGCCGACGCTGTCCTCGCCGTAATCGAGCAGGGCGCGGGCGATGGCACGCTGCTCGTCGTCGAGCAGGTCGATCAGGCGTTCGGCCTGCTCGGCCGGCAGCTCGGCCAGGAGCGCCGTCCGGTCGTCGGGCGCCATCTCGTTCAAGATCTGCTGCGACTCATCTTCGGAAAGCACGCCTAAGACGTCTTGCTGGGTTTCCAGATCGAGGTAGGCAAATGTCTCGGCGGCCAGCCTGGGCTTGAGCAGCCGCAGCACGTGGACTTGTTCGCTGGTGGCCAGCGCACTCACAAGGTCGGCGAGGTCGGCGGTGTGCCAGCGGTTGACGACCTCGCGCAGCGTCGTCGTCGTCGTGCGCGTCGATGAGCTCCCGGATCTCAGGCAGCGCCAGCTTTCCCAGCATCGCTTCTCGACTCTCAACCCATTCGAAGTCTGGAGCGAAACCGACCGAGCGCTCGACGCTAAAGCGAGCTCGGCGGATCGTGCCAGCGCACCGGCCTGGGCCCGGAATGGTCCAACTCGACGAACAGGCCCCGCACTCCCAGACGATCGGCGGCAGCTTGATTATGTCGTCAAAGCTTTCGGAATCGATAGCCGGCATTGGCGACGGCGCGCAGAGCCCTAGCGCGACCAGCACATCGGCCCGGGGCCGATGGGCTCGGTCACTTGACTCGCTGGGTCGGCGACCCTTGAGCATCTTCACGTGCGTCGCCTCGTCAGTCGATCGCCGTTTCATTGATGTGGTCCCGATGCGACTTTGAGTGTGCTCTTGAGCCATGCCCACGCTGATCGCCAAACCGACCCGGGTCGAGGCCGCCGGCAACAAGCCCAAGTTGATCGACGAATACGTCGGCCGGGTGAACACGCAGCGACGACGCCGTGAGCATCGCACGGATGCGCAGTCCGGGCGGTTGGATCGAGCCCGGCCAGACGCCCGAGTTTGACGAATACACAGTCGTGCTTGCGCGGCGTGCTGCGGGTCGAACATCAGGGTGGAGCGATCGACGTCGCCGGCGGGCGAAGCCGTGGTCGTCAAGAGCGGCGAGTGGGTTCGGTACAGCACGCCCGATCCCGAGGGGGCCGAGTACATCGCGGTATGCGTGCCCGCCTTTGCGATCGAGACGGCGCACCGCGACGCTATTGAACAAGAGCGCCGCGCGGGCGCGCGAGGTCACGATGCAAGGGAAGGTCTGCCTGGTCACCGGTGCGACTTCGGGAATCGGCGAGGTCACCGCCAGCGAGCTTGCCCGACACGGGGCCCGCGTCGTCATCGTCGGCCGCTCGGCCGAGAAGTGCTCGCGGACCGTGGCACAGATCAAAGCGGCGACCGGCAGCCACCGCGGTCGAGTCGTTCACCGCCGACCTCTCGGCACGATCCGAACTGCTGCGCCTGGCCGAGCAAGTGCAGCGAACGCTTTCCCCGCCTGGATGTGCTGGTTAACAACGCCGGTGCCATGTTCTGGCACCGCACCGAGAGCGCCGACGGGATCGAGAAAACCCTGGCTCTCAATCACTTCTCGTACTTCGTGCTCACAAATCTTCTTTTGCCGCTCCTGCACCGGAGCCGCACCCGCCCGGATCGTGAATGTCGCGTCCGATGCCCACAAAGGCGTCACGATCAATTTCGATGACATCGAGTTCAAACAGCGCTACAGCGGCTGGAAGGCCTACCAGCAGTCGAAGCTGGCCAACATCCTTTTTACCTATGAGCTGGCTCGGCGGCTCGAGGGAACGTCCGTCACGGCCAACACGCTCCACCCGGGCTTTGTGCGCACCAACTTCTTCAGACGTCTTCAACGACGCGCCCGCCGGCTGGCTCTTGACCCGCGTCATGCCCCTTTTCGCCATCTCGCCCGAGGAGGGGGCTCGCACCTCGATCTACCTGGCCTCGTCGCCCGAGGTCGAAGGGGTTTCGGGGCGATACTTCGTCAAGGAAAAGGCCGTTGAAAGCTCGACCTGCCTCGCGAGACCGAGCCGCCGCCGAGCGGCTCTGGCAACTTAGCGAAGAGGTGTCTGGAGTGAAAGGGCCGTAAGAAAAGCCACCTCATGGTCATGATCGTATCCTTGGTCTTAGTCTTAATCGTAATCGTAATCGTAATCGCGCTCGAAATCGGACGGATCGGACGGATCGGACGGATCGGACGGATCCATCGACGTGGCGCTGTTAAGCGCAACACCGAGCCTCGCTCGACATCGTTCATCGCTCGCGCATTTGGAGTCGCTTGAGGAGCTGGATCTGGCCCGCGTGGTAGACGTCGTGCAGCGCAATTCCCTGAATCAACGTGACGAAGCGGACTTTCCCCCCGCGGGGAACTGGTGCAGCCGCTCGGCGGGAAATGCGGCGACCGAATCGCGCAGCGCGCGATGTTCCTGAGCAAGGGCGCGACCAGGTTCTTTCCAGCTCGACTCGGCCAGCGGTGAGGTCAGCGGGAACCAATTGCTTCCCTTGAGCACGAACGACCCGCGCTTGTCACCGCGCAGGCGGCGCCGGATCGCATATTTCCAGTAGGCTGCGTGTGCGACAATCTCGGCGATCGAGTGCCGATTCGGCTTCGGCCGCCACGCGGCCTCGGCGGCCGAGAGCCGCCGAATCGAGCCCTTGAGATTGGGCCCGTGCCAAGCCTTCTTGTCATAAGCCTCGTCGATCATCCCCAGCAGGAGCAAAAGCTCGCCGGACGTCGGCTGACGGCTCGCCAAGTTCGTCGGTCTGATCATGGTCAGGCAGCCCCCTTTACGCAAATCACGGATCGAGAATCACACATTACCGATCGCAGATTGCAAATCACAGATTCTGGTTCGGCATTGATGGGATCGGCCGGCACATGGCGGCGGGTTCCCCGGCTTGACCCGTTTCTTGGGCCAGCCCTATCATTGGTCGGTGTGGACCGACGTTTCCGCCACGATTTGCTTGGGACGACATGATGCGCGTAGTGGTCGACTTCCAGGATGGTTCGCTGGACTTCGAGCTGCCGGCAGAGCGACTGGTGGCCGCATGGAGCGGCCCGCCGGGAATCGAGCCGTCAAGCCTGCAGAGCGTGGTGTCGAGCGCGATCGAGAACCCATTCGAGTTTCCACCAGCCCGACAGATGGTTGTGCCCGGCGATCGCGTGGTCATCGCATTTGACCCGACGATTGCACCCGCCGCTCCGGTGCTCGAGGCGGTCATTTCGGGCGTTGAAACAGCAGGCGTCGAGCGCAGTGACGTGACGGTATTAACAACCGCGGCCAACGCCAACCTCGAAAGTGCGCTGCCGGGCGGATGCGCGCGTCGGTTCACAATCACGGCGATCGCAGCGGTCTGGCCTATCTCGCCGCGACCAGGCCGGGCGGCGAATCTATTTGAACCGGTTCTTGACCGACGCCGACGTGGTCATTCCCGTGGGCAGGCTCGGGTTCGACCCGATCATGGGCTACCGCGGCCCGTGGAGCGTGCTTTTCCCGGAGCTGAGCGACCGCGACACGCTGGAGTCGCACCCCGCCGGTGGAGCGACTCGGCCGACGAGCCGCTCACTCCGCAGGCGCTCGCGCGGTTCGACGAGTCGTTCGAGGTGAGCTGGCTCTTGGGCAGCCAGTTCCAGTTGGGAGTGGTCCCCGGGTCATCGGGCATTGCGGAGGTGATCGCGGCCAGGACAACGCAGTCCGCGAGCGGGGAATCGCCAGCGTGAATCGGCCTGGACATTCGATGCCGAGTCGCGCGCCGAGCTGGTCGTGGTCGGGATCGGCGGCCCGGGCAGCAGACACGACGATCGACGACCTGGCGCAGGGACTGGCGACGGCGTGCCGCCTGGTCCAGCACGGCGGAAGATCGTCGTGCTGTCGCAGGCAACGGGGCCGATCGGGCCGGCGCTGCGCCGGCTCTTGGACCTGGACGATCCCAGGAATGGCGCGGCCGCCCTCCGCGGCCACGAGGGTGACGACGACTTTCTGGTCGCGCGCCGGCTCGCCCAGGCGCTCGCGATGGGCCGACGTGTTCGTTCTGAGCCGACTCGACCGCGACCTGGTCGACGAGCTGTCATTGGTCGCGCTCGAGAATCCGGAACAGGCCCGCCGCCTGGCGGCAGCGAGCGGCTCGTGTTCGTTCGTCAGCCACGCCGAGCTGACGCGGGCCGTGGTGCGTGCAGGAGATCGCGAGGTGGCCAAGATGATGACCGCCAGTGAATTCGAGGCGATCACGACAGCCGCCGGCCTGGTCGACCGGTCGGATCGCGTCCGGCTCGAGATCAGCGGGCCGGACCGGGCCAAGTTCCTGCACAACCTGACGACCAACGAGGTCAAGCGCCTGGCGGTCGGCCGCGGCTGCGAGGCGTTTGTCACCAGCCCGCAGGGGAAGACGATCGGCTATCGTGATCCTGCTCGCGGCCGACGACCAGATCATCGTGCGAGCCGACCCTGGCGGCGATCGAGCTGGTCATTGCCTCATTTCCGGAAGTACGGCGTCTTCGACGACGTGTCGATCGACGATCGACCGCCGACGACGTTCGAGCTGCACCTGTTCGGCCCCGAGGCCGGCGAGTCTGGTGCGACGGGCCGCGGGCCGGCTGCCCGACGACACGGACTACGCGCACATCGCGAGCCGAGATCGGCGGGCTGCCCGGTGCGCGTGATCCGCGAGTCGCCGACCGGCCGGCCCGGCTTGACCGTGATCGGGCGAGCCGGCCGCGCCGAGCGAGTCGCAAGGATGACCTGCTGCGATCTGGGTCGCGACCTCGGCCTGGTGACATCGACGCCGAGACCTTCGAGGTCCTGCGCATCGAAGCCGGCACACCGGTCTTCGGCAAGGACGTCAGGCCGAGAAAAACCTGCCGCAGGAGATCGGCCGCGACGACCGGGCGATCAGTTTCGTCAAGGGATGTTACCTGGGCCAGGAGACCGTCGCTCGCATCGATGCGCTCGGGCACGTCAACCAGATCTTGAAGGGGCTCTGTGCTTCGAGCCGGGATCACGCGGTCCTCAGCCCGGCTGGCTCGTGGGACAACGGCAAGCGGGTCGGCGGTGACACGTCGGCCGCTTCTCGCCGGTCGAGAACGCGCCCGTGGCCCTGGCCCTGGTTCAGGACCACGCATGCCGCGGCGGGCACGCGCTTCGCGGTCAAGCCAGCCGAGGGAACCGAGCCCACCGTTGCGATCGTGAGCGACATGCCCATGTCGGACCGGCCGCTCATCAAGCCGGGGATGCTCTAGACCGGCAGCTCGTCCGACGCGCGTCGCGCTTCAAGACGACCCGCAGAGGAACAGATCGCAAGCATGCACTATCCACGGTACATTTGCATTCATGGGCATTTCTACCAGCCGCCCCGCGAGAACCCCTGGCTGGACGTGGTCGAGGTCGAAGACTCGGCCGCCCCCTTTCACGACTGGAACGAGCGGATCACCCGCGAGTGCTATGCGCCCAACACGCGTGCGCGGCTGCTCGACCGCGACGGCGCGGATCATCAGCCTTCTGAACAATTACGCCTGGATGAGCTTCAATTTCGGGCCGACGCTCTTGCAGTGGATGGCCGAGCACGCCCCGGACGTGCACCACGGGATCGTCGAGGCCGACCGCGTGAGCCGAGGCCGCCGCGGCGGGCACGGCAATGCGCTGGCGCAGGTCTACAACCACCTGATCATGCCGCTGGCGAGCAAGCACGACAAGGAGACGCAGGTCGCCTGGGGCATCGCCGACTTCCGCCATCGATTCGGCCGCGATCCCGAGGGGATGTGGCTGGCGGAGACGGCCGTCGATACTCGAGTCGCTGGAGGTGCTGGCCGAGGCCGGCATTCGCTTCACGATCCTGGCTCCCCGGCAAGCGCGGCGCTGGCGGCAGAAGGGCGGCAAGGAATGGCACGAGCTGGCCGACGGGATCGACCCGTCGCGCGCCTACTCGTGCCGCTTGCCGTCGGGCCGATCGATCGCCCTGTTTTTTCTCGATGCCATCGTCTCGCACCAGGTCGCCTTCGAGCGTCTGCTCGATGACGGCGAGCGGTTCCTCGATCGTCTGTCCCAGGGCTTCGACGACCGCCGCGAGCACGCCGCAGCTCATGCACATCGCGACCGACGGCGAGTCGTACGGCCACCATCACGCCCACGGCGACATGGCGCTGGCGTACGTGCTCGATCGCCTGGCCGACGACCCGGACGTGCGGCTGACCAATTACGGCGAGTTCCTCGAGCTGCACCCGCCCGAGTGGGAGGTCGAGATTCACGAGAACAGCTCGTGGAGCTGCGTCGCACGGCGTCGAGCGCTGGCGGTCCGACTGCGGCTGCCGGATGCGCGGCGAGTGGGACCAGCGGTGGCGCGGTCCGCTCCGCCGGGCGCTCGACGAGCTCAAGGCCCAGCTCGACCACCTCTTCGGCACGCGGGGCCGGGAGTGCTTTCCCAACCCCTGGGCGGCGCGCAACGCCTACATCGAGGTCATCCTCAACCGCGACTGCGACGACGCCGTTCCCTCGTTCCTCGGCCGCCACGGCCATCCCGACCTGGACAGCCGCCCAGGTCGCCGACGCCTTGCGCCTGCTGGAAATGCAGCGGACGCGCATGCTGATGTTCACGTCGTGCGGCTGGTTTCACGACGAGATCAGCGGGATCGAGACCGTGCAGTGCCTGCAATACGCGGCCCGGGCCATTCATCTGGCCAAGCAATTTGATCGCGACTTCGAGGACAGTTTCGTGGCCGCCCTGGAGCCGGCCCCGAGCAACGTCGCCCAGGTATCGGCAACGGGCGCGGAGTCTGGGAGCAACTGGTCCGGCCGGGGGTCGTCGACCTCGAGCGCGTGCTGGCCCACCACGCCATCAGCCTGATCTATCGCCAGCCGACGAGCGAGCCGCGCGGCAAACGCGTTTACTCGTTCGACCTCGAGACGCTCGACCAGGAGGTGCGACGCGCGGGGCAGCGGCCACTGGCGCTCGGGCCGGCTGCGCGCCCGGTCGCGCCGCACCTGGAACGAGGCCGAAGGCCGGTTCGTGGTCATCCACTACGGCGGACTCGACTTCCACGCGGTTGTGAGCCAGGAAACCGAGGCCGATCCTGCGGCGTTTGACTCGTTTGCGGCCCGGCTGTTGTCAACCTACAAGTCGGGCTCGCACTCATGCGTCGTCCTTTGGGGCTGGTAGTTTGAGAAGCGGGGGTGAATTCGTCGCCCAACACGGCCGAGAATTTTCGATTTATATTCACTCGCGTAGTCGCGCTCGGTGCGCTCGGTTAGTTGTTGGGCCATCAAACCTATGATAGCTCCAAAGGTATAGGAGGGGACCATCGTCGGATCGGCCA
>CAWHMZ010000014.1:0-463985 GCA_963830625.1 uncultured Isosphaeraceae bacterium
TACGACCTTCGTCGTCATCCGGGCGGGAGACGCGCGCGCGCGGAAAACTGACGGAGTGAGTCTCTAATCGTCCGACCGGCGTGAGGGGATCACGGCGGGAAGCCAGGTGCAAAGGAGGCATCCCAGCACAAAGTAGGGAACGAAGAGTTGACCCGCCAGCTTGACGTCTTTCCACGGACTGGCTCGGCCCAAAACGATCAGGCTCATGAGCGGCAGGCCCATCAGGGCCAGGACGGCCGGTGTAGGCCGCCATCAGCCGGCGCGGTTTGCCGGCGCGCGGCCGAACGTGACCGCCAGGGGCATGAGCAGGAGCCCGAAATAGATCATGCCGAAGGCCGTCGCCGCGCTGCACAAGAGCAATCCGGCGAAAAGAAGCCGACGGCCAGCAGGAAGCAGCCGCCGATCCAGTTCGAGGCGATCCGCTGTTCGCGCGAAAGCGCCAGCCGGCCGAACCGGTTGAATCGCAGCAGAATTGAACAGCGGGCTCGAGATCCAGGTCAGCATCAGGAAAGCGAAGCTCAGCACCAGCACCGGGAAGACGAAAGGGCGCGAGCGCCGGATTGGCGCGGGCGATGCTGGCCAGGATCTGCGCGGCCGAAGACGAAGCCGAGGATGACGACCCACTGGGCCACCGTGCTCTGGCGCCCCATCCAGAGAAAGAAGCGGAGCATCCAGCCGGTAGATCAGGTGACGGGCCTTGAGCGCCTCGACGATGCCCGACCGCGAGCCCACTCGAGCTCGGGATCGATCCGCAGCGCCTCGCGGAAGTGCTCGAGCGCCCGCTCGTGGTCGCCGCGATGGAGCAGGGCCCAGCCCTGGTTGGCGTGGGTGAGCGCGTTTTCGGGGTCGTTGGCCAGGGCCGAGCCGAGCGTCTGCGTCGGCCTCATCCTTGCGGCCGAGCTGGACGAGCGCCACGGCGCGAAGGTTGGTGCAGTGCAGCGTGCTCGGGGTCGAGGGCCAGGCCGCGATCGGCGGCCTCGAGCGCCGCGGCCCAGCGCCGGCGGCCCAGCTCGATGCTCGCCAGCAGGCCCAGATAGTCGGCATCTTCGGGGTCGAGCCGGATCGCTTCCTGCGCGGCCGCCTCGGCCTCCTTGAACCGATCTTGATCGCAGAGGACGCGCCCCCGCACGTAGTGACAGAACGCCAGCCCAGGCTCAAGGCGAATGGCCTCGTCGGCCTCGCGCAGGGCCTCGTCGTTGCTGCTTCGACTGCGATCAGGCAGAGCGCCAGGAAGGCGTGCGCCAGCGCGTTGTCGGGCGCCTCGGCCAGCTCCTGGCGAAACTCGCGATCGGCCAGGTCGTAGCGGTTCTGGTTGTAAGAGGACGATGCCGCGCTGGAAGGCCGTGCTCATCCGAGTTTCAGGTGTTTGAGGATGTCGTCGTAGATCCCGCCCTGGTTGGAATAGAGGGCATAGTTGCGGGCGGTCGCGAACCACTCGCGGGTGGACGGCTTGACGCCGGCGGCGGCCGTGAGCAGGTCCTTGGTCGTGAGCGGCTGGGGCACGCCCGCCTTCATCGCCTCGCGGAGCTTGGCCTCGACCGCGAGGTCGACGACGGCCTTCAGGTCGGCCCCCGAGAAGTGGTCGGTCTTCTTGGCCAGGTGCTCGTAGTCGACGTTCTGGACCGGCTTGCCGCGGCAGAGCAGCCGCAGGATCGCGGCGCGCGCCGGCAGGTCGGGCGGCGGGACGAACAGGATGCGATCGAAGCGGCCGGGGCGTCGGAACGCCGGGTCGAGGTGCCAGGGTGCGTTGGTCGCGGCCAGGATGAGCACGCCGTCGTTGCGCGCGCCGATGCCGTCGAGCTCGGCCAGGAACTGGTTGATGAGCTGGCGGCCGCCGCTGGCGCGGAGGTCGGCCCGGCTGGCCGCCAGGGCGTCGACCTCGTCGAAGAACAGCACGCAGGGCGTATTCTGCCGCGCCTGCTCGAACAGGGCGTGCAGGTTGCGCTCGCTGTTGCCGAGCCACATCTCGAGCACGTCGTTGATGCCGACGGCGAGGAACCCCGCGTGAATCTCGCCGGCCGTGGCCCGCGCCAGGTAGGTCTTGCCGCAGCCCGGCGGCCCGTAGAGCAGGATGCCGCCGCCGATCGACTTGCCGTAGGCCCGGTACAGCTCGGGATGATTCATGCGGATGAATGATCTTGATCCGGATCTCTTCCTTGACCGATTCCATGCCGCCGACGTCGGCGAACGTGAGGCTCGGCCGGTCGACCTCGATCGACGGTGCCTGCGCGCCGGCTCGGACCAGGCCGACCGCACGCGCCCCTCGACGACCTCGCTCGTGTCTCGTCGTCGAAGTCTTCGGCGGTCGGCGTCGCTCGCCGGTCGAGCGGATGCCCAGGCGCTCGGCGAACTCGCGGTCGGCGACCGACGGGTCGGCGTCGACACCCCGGTGGTACTGCCGCACGGCCTCCTCGATCTCGCCGGCATAGGACAGCAGCCGGGCATAAAGCACAAACGCCACGGCCGGGGCGTCGGGCGCTTGACCACGCTCTCGAGGATCACCAGGGCCAGGTCGTTCTTGCCCTGCTGCAGGAAGGCGTTGGCCAGCCCGACCTTGAGGTTCAGGTCGTCGGGAGCCAGGTCGAGTGCTTCGCGATACTCGGCCTCGGCAAGCTCGGGCCGGCCCTGGCGCGAGCAGGCTCTCGGCGAGGTGCCGCCGCAGCGGAACGTTCTCGGGCGAGAGCCGTACAGCCTCTCGCAGGGTTTCGAACGCGCGATCACCGGTCACCGGATGCTCCTCGGAACGCCGATCGATCAACGATCGGGCTGATCCACGAATTCATCGTAGGAGGTCGATTCGGCGGTGCGTCAAGGCGGACGACGGAACAAGCTTCGGCAACGTGCTGCCGCTTCGAGACTGCGGTACGCGCAGGCCGATGCATTCGCACGGACCTGGCATCCGCCGCGCGTCGACTCTATGCGTCGCGAGCTCCTGCCGCAGAGCGTTCGGCCATCCGCCGGAAGACGCTCGTCCCAGTCGCCGGAGGTGGTTTGCCGGAAGAGCCTGCATGGTGGGGTACCACGGGCTGTCGTCGCGGTCGATCATCCAGCGCCATTCGCCGACGCGTCGACAGCGGCAACCCAGGTCTTGACTGCCCGAGGCTGCCCGCCAGGTGCGCGACGGCGGTGTCGGGAGTGACGACCAGGTCGAGCTGGCTCATCACGGCCGCCGTGTCGAGAAAGTCGCGGCGGTCTTCGTCGGGCCGTTCGCGCGGACCAGCTCGGCGACCGGAAACCGCCCGCCGAGATCGGCGAGCTGCTCGGTTCCATCGCCTTTCTGCAGGCTGACCAGCCGCACGCCCGGGCACCGCGGCCAGGTGCTCGAAGTGAACGCAGCGGGAATGAGCGCCAGCGATCGACCTTGTTGATGCGATTCGCCTTGCCAGGCAATTCCGATCTTGAAGGGCCGCGTGCGCGGTCGACGCGGCTGCCGCTCTCGCCGGCGTCGAGACCGAGAGCGCGGGCGACGACCGGCCGCCAGGCGTCGATCGATGGCGCGATCGGCGGACAGATAGGGCACGTCGGCAGGCAGGGTCGCGAGCGTCGTGCCCAGGATCGCGGGCAGGCTCAAGAGCGAGGCGCTCACGTCGGCAAGCGGGCAGCGGCGATTTCCAATCGACGACGTGATCGACGCCCGGAGCAGCGGGCCACCAGCCGCATGAGCGATTCGGCGCAGGCGACCGACGACACGTGCCGCCGCGCTCCTTGACCAGCGCGCGCAAAACGGACGAATTGCAGCACGTCGCCCAGACCTTGCTCGGCGATAGAGCAGGATCGACCGCCCGTTGAGCGGGTTCTCCGTTCCAGCGCGGTGAATCGATCTTCAGCGTGACGAGTCTTCTTGCACTTGAGCCGCCATTCGTATTCCGGCCAGCCGCGCTCGAAATCGCCGCGGGCCAGCCAGATGTAGGCACGATTCCGCCGTGCCTCGGGGAACTCGGGGTTGAGCGCGGAGCGCCTGCTCGTAGCTCTCGAGTGCTTCATCAAGCTTCCCCTGCCGCGCCAGCGTCATCCCCAGATTCACGTGCGAATCAGGCGAATCGGGGGCGAGCCGCAGCGACTCGCGCGTGTAGTAGAGCGCCTCGTCAAACTCACCCAGGTCGGACAGGGTCACGCCGAGGTTCATGCAGCGCCTCGGGCGAATCGGGCTTGAGCCGCACCGCCTGGCGATACCAGCGGACGTGCACGCTCGAGGCGGCCCTGATCCCACAGGACGTTGCCCAGGTTATTCAAGATCGCGAAGTCGTCGGGCTTGAGGCCCGCGCCCGGCGATAGTAGTTCTCGGCCTCATGCAGCCGCCCCTGACGCCAGACCGCGGTGCCCAGGTTATTGAGCGAGCTGGCGTGGTCGGGCCAGATCCTCAGCACTTCGCGGAACGACGACTCCGCCTCGGCATAACACGCCTCGATTCAAGAGCGAGAGTCGCCTGATTGAAGTAGACCTTGGCGATGTACGAATTGGCGATCTCGGTGCGACGCTTGCCGGTCGCCTCGTCTTCACTCGACACATGCAGTACGCCAGCCATCAAAACTTCTCCTAGACCGGCGTCAAAATCCGTTGCGCCGGAAATCCCAATCATGAAGCGCGGCGTTCTGTAACCACTGCCCAGGGCTGTTCGACAGCGACGCATTCGGGTCGTTCGACGTCGCCCACGCTGGGGGCGGATACCAATCGCGCCGAGACGCGCAGCCGGCGAGCGCAAAGAGCGAAATGACGACTGCCAATACGAGCCAGCGCGGCATCCTTGCCATGCTCTCACCAAGCGAAATGAATTCGGCGGCGGTGAGGATACGGACGTTGGCGATGTGTCAAGATTGATCGGTTTGGAACTGGGAGCGAGCAGGAACACGATTGGGATTACGATCGCGATTACGATTAGGATTAGGATTAGGATTAGGAATGATTAGGAGTGCGGAGGGGTTTGGTTGAGCTGCGCGTAGAGCTCGACGTACCTGCCGAACAGTTCGTCGTAGACTGCCGGGTTGGCGGGATTGGGCTCGACGACGTTCTCGATGGCGACCATGGCGCGGGCGGCCTCGTCGAAGTCGCGATAGCTGCCGGCGGCGACCGCGGCGGCCATCGCCGAGCCCAAGGCGCAGGCTTCGCTCTCGCGAGCCAGGTGGACGGGCTTCTTGAGAATGTCGGCGTGGATCTGGAGCCAGAGCGCCGACCTGGCGCCGCCGCCGCCCAGGAAGATGCGCTCGACCTTCAGGCCATGGGCCGCGGCGTCCTCGAGGATGTGCCGCGTGCCGCAGGCGGTCGCTTCGTAGATCGCGCGGAAGATGTGGCCGGGACCGTGGGCCAGCGACAGTCCGGCGATCGCGCCGCGGGCCTGCGGGTTCTTGTACGGCGAGCGGTTGCCCTGCCAGTCGTCGCGGACCACCAGGCCCTCCGCGCCGGGCGGCACGGCGGCGGCCAGCTCGTCGAGCACCTGGAAGACATGCACGCCTCGCTCGCTCGGCCTCGAGCTGCTCGGCGCCGGCAAAGTGGCGGCGATACCAGTCGAGGATCGAGCCGGTGGCCGTCTGACCGGCCTCGATCGTGTACAGCCCTTCGACGGTCGCGTCGGGATAGCAGCCGGCCGCGCCCGAGCCGAAGACGCCGTCGCGCGACTGGGCCAGGTGGCAGGTGCTCGAGCCCGACGATCACGGCCACGTCGCCGTCGCTTCGTCGCGCCCAGGCCGAGCATCCCCAGGTAGGCGTCAATGCCTCCCTGAGCCACCGGGAGTGCCCGCCGGCAGCCCGAGGTCGCGCGCCGCGTGCGTCGCTCAACCGCCCCTCTCCCTTGCCGAGCGGAACGATCCGCGAGGGCCATTTCTCCAGAAGATCGGACAGGCCGACCGCGCTCAGCAAGCCGACCGGCCAGCCGCCGTCCGGGCGGGCGTAGTTCCATTTGACCGCCACGTGGTTCAGCGAGAGCGTCCACTCGCCGGTCAAGTGAAACATCATCCAGTCGGTGCACTCGACGATCCGGTCGGCGCGATCGATAGACCTCGGGCTCGATTGCGCTTGAGCCAGAGCGCCTTGGGGAGCATCCACTCGGGCGAAACGCGGCCCGAGACGTAGCGCAAGACCGGATCGCCCGTCGCGCTGATGTCGTCGGCCTCGCGGAAGGCTCGCTGATCCATCCAGAGCAGGGCGGGACGGAGCGGGCTGCCCTCGAGATCGACACGCCACGACGGTGCAGGCCGTGCAGTCCAGGCCGATGCCGATGACTCGCGCCGGATCGACACTTCCCTGGGCCAGGGCCTGACCGGACGGCCTCGCGGGCGGCCCGCCACCAGTCGAGCGGCTGCTGCTCGGCCCACGTCGGTCTGGGATAGGTCGTCTCGATCGGCGCGACACCGAACGCGACCGTTCGACCTTGCAGGTCGACCAGGGCCGCCCGCAGGCTCTGCGTGCCGACGTCGAGGCCCAGGACGAGAGGCGAGTGTCCGATGATTGTTTCCATGAGCGATCCTCGCTGACGGCGTGCGGCGTGTCACCGGCGCGGCGTGGCGTCAGGTTCAAATCGGCTTCTTGCTGTCGAGCAGGAACGTGACGGGCCCGTCGTTGACCAGCTCGACCTTCATCATGGCGCGGAAGACGCCGGTGGCGACGTCGAGGCCCGATCTGGCCAGGAGCTCGGCACAACGCAGGTAGAGCTGCTCGGCGAGAGGCGGGTTCGGCCGCCGCGGTGAAGCTGGGCCGCCGGCCGGCCCGGCAGTCGGCCAGCAGGGTGAACTGGCTGACGACCAGAATGCCGCCCCTGATGTCGAGCACGCTCCGGTTCATCTTTCGCCTGTTCGTCCTCAAACCCGCGCAGGTTGAGGACCTTTTCGGCCATCCACGCGGCGTCATCGGCCGGTATCACCCTGGGCGACGCCCAGCAAGACCAGCCAGCCGCGCGCCGATCTCGGCCGACGCAGGCGCCGTCGACGTCGACCGACGCTCGACTGACTCGTTGCAAGACGGCGCGCATGGATCGAGTCTCCCGGTGACTGTCAGGCCGGATTGCGATCTTGCCGATCCATCATAACGGCCCGAGGGCGTTGCCGCCCGCACGTCTGGTTTTGGGTAGCTCAAGTTGCAGTAAGCTGTTAACTTGCTTAAGTGCGGACAGCATCGCGTGAAACCAGCCGTCAGGCTGGAAAGCCTGAGCCTACTAGATCGGCATGTCGCGAGGAGGGGCAACTTGGCCGGGTCGAAGCACGTGCGGCTCCGCGTCGGCGTGATCGGTCTGGGCCGACTCTGGGAGACGCGGCACAAGCCGTCGCTGGCGCGTCTCGGCGATCGGTTTCGGGTCACGGCGGTCTACGACCAGGTTTTTCGCCGGGCCGAGATCGAGGCGGCCCAGATCGGCTGCGCCGCCTGCGAGGGCTCTCGCCGCGATCGTCGACCGGCCCGACGTCGACGTGATTTACCTGCTGTCGCGTCAATGGTTTGGTCTGCATCCGATCGAGCTGGCGTGCGCGGCGGGCAAGCCGGTCTACTGCGGATTGCCGCTGGCCGACGACCTCGACGAGCTCGAGATCGCTGGCCAAGCTGGTCGAGCAGAGCGGCATCGTCTTCATGCCCGAGTTCGCCCGCCGCTGCTATCCGGCGACCCTGCGGCTCAAGGAGCTGCTGGCGACGCAACTGGGCCCGCCGCGGCTGATCATGGGTCACTCGCGACTCTACGGCTTCGATCGCTACGCCGTTCCCGGCCCGACGACCCAGATCGCACCCGCGCCGCTCTTGATCGATCCCGGAAGTTACCTGCTCGACTGGTGCTGTTTTGTGTTCCAGGCGCATCCCCGAGACGCTGCAAGGCTTTCGGCTTCCGGGTCACTGCCGACGGCCGAGCCCGCCGAGAGCGAGACCGATTTCGAGAGCTTCGTGGCGACGTTTCCCGGGAGGCGCGTCGGCCCACATCTCCTACGGCCGCTACCATCGCGCGCCCTGGGCCGACGCCAGCCGCTTCCTGCCGGCGCCGGGGTTCCAGGTCTTCGCCGAACGCGGCGCGGCCTGGCTGGAGATGCCCGAAAAGATCCAGTGGTCGAGCGCAAGCGGCACCAAGGAAGAGCGACTGGCGCTCGAACCCACCGTCGGCGACGTGCTCAACGATCAGTTCCATCGCCTGGCCCGCGGAGATCACTCGCTGGCGCCGAAGATCCGCGAGGCCCTCGAGATCGCCCGGTGGGTCAATCACCTGCGCCGCAGTCAGCGCGAAGGTCGGGCGGTCGCGAGCGCCAGTCACGTAGAGGATGACCAGCATGGGGATGGAACCCACGCCTGCGCATTCGTGGCGCCGCCAACCGCCAGCGCCGGTCGTTTGGTCTGGTGCGGGCTCACTGCGCTGGCGGCCATGGTCGGCCTGGCGCTCGTCATTGACGCCGGCCGTGCCAGCTCGGCCACCTACGACGAGACGGCCTACCTGCGCATCGCCGCTCGCTGGTGGCGGACCGGCGACCAGTCCGAGATCACCCGGATGGGCTCGCCGCTTACGTTCTGGAAGCTCCAGCAAGCACCGGTGCTCTGGGTGCTCGACCGGCTGGGCCGCGCGATTGGGTCGACGATCCGATCGCTCATCGAGCGGGAGCTCTTGCCCTGGATGCGGATCGGCTCGTCGTGGATCTGGCTGATGGCGCTGGCTCTTGATCAGCCGGCTGGAGCCGCCAGCTTTACGGCCCGCGGGCGATGGCTCTGGCGGCCTGGCTGTTCGCACTCTCTCCCAACCTGATCGCCCACGGTGCACTCGTGACGATGGAACTGCCGCTCGTCGCGTGCACGACGGCCATGTTCTGGCTCTTCTGGCAGTTCCTCGAGTCGAACCGGCGGGCCTGGTTCTGGGCCGCCGGCGGCGGTGGGCGGACTGGCGTTCTCGTGCAAATTCACCACGGTGATCCTGCCGCCGATCCTGGCGTGGTCTGGTGGGTCGCGCGGTGGCGCGACGGAGAGCGACACGCGTTGCGACTCACACGGCGCGTGGCCGTGTCGATGGCCGGATTCACCGCCGTGATGTTGCTTTCGAACCTGGTGGTGACGCGGGTTGCGCATTCATGCCGCTGAGCCGCCGAGGGCAGTCATCCGACGATCGAGAAGTGGCTTGGGCCTGGCCGTAGGGCGGTTGGCCGCGCGGGCGTATGAGACTCCGTACCGCAAGATTGGGTTGGATTTGCCACTCAGCTCCATCACCAGGCCAGCGGCGGGCCAAGCTATCTCTGGGGCGAGCGACGCATGAAAGGATGGTGGTATTACTATTTCGTGGCGCTTGCCGTCAAGGTCCCCTCGATCTTCTGGCTGCTCGTGGCCGCGCGGCTGGCGCTGGGTCGCGACAGTGGCGGGGCGATTCAGCGGCTCCGCGGGAGCCTCGCCCTCCCTCGCTTGGTGAGGCCGGGCGTGAGGCAGGCTCAGCGGCTCGGCGGGAGCCTCGCCCTCCCAGTATTTGCAAGAGCGCACAGGTACGTGCCGCAAGAGCGCAGCGCAATTTGTTGCCGCTGGTCTTTGTGCTTTATCTGGCCATCACGGCCGCGGCGGCTCGTCGCGCAACTACGGCGTCCGCTATCTGTTGCCGCTGGCCCCGCTGGCGATCGTCTGGGTGTCGGCACTGGCCGAAGCTCGGCCTCGACCTGGAAGCGATCGCGATCGCCGCCGGCCTCGCTGGCTACGGTGTCCGCGATCTGGTCGATTCACCCGTACGAGTTGACGTACTTCAACGAGCTGGCCGGCGGCCGCATCGGAGGTCGTCACATCCTGGCAGACTCGAACCTTGACTGGGGCCAAGGGCTCAAGTCGCTCGCGCGCCTGCAGCAAGAGCGCCCCGAGCTGTGCGACCTCACGCTTTACTATTTCGGCGACACCGAGCCGGCTCACTACGGTGTCGCGGGGCAAAGTTACGTCGTGAATGCCGTCGACGATCATTCTCGACTGCCGGGTCTCGCCACGGTCGACACCGCCTATGTCGCCGTGTCTGCTTCACTCGAATGGGGCCCGTGGGGCCCCCGCGGCTTCTTCGACGCCCTGAAAGGCCTGACGCCGGTCGTCTACAACGCCGACACGACCATAGCGATTTACCGGACCAATGACGTAATGGATGCAATACGAGTATTTTGACAGTTTGGATATTACAGACAGCTTGAATTACCTAAATTAGGCGCCTGGCACAAAATTTGGGCTATTCGCATAATTTGAGATCGCCAATTTCGCGCCTGGCACAAAATTTGGGTGGCTCATCGGCTATCTTCCTTCGTTCAGACTCTTCTCCATCCACGCCGGTCTTTATGTCCTCGGCAAACGAAGCCTGACGCCGGTGTTCCTGGCGCACGGCATCTACAACGTCTTGGGCGAGCCCTATCTCCTGATGATGATGCTGGCCGCAGTGCCGCATTGACGTACGGCGACGGTCGCGCGCGTGCGCCGCGACCCTGGTGAGGCGTCAGCCTACAAATCTTCGGCGCGGCATCTGGAGACCTTCGGTCTGCCCTTGGGCGGGGTCGAAGACCCGCGCCCAACAGGTCGCACCTAGAGACCTGCGGTCTGACCCTGGGCGGGGTCGGAGACCCGCGCCCAACACGTCGACCCGCGCCCAACGACCGGCGGCGAGGCTCGTCGGCGCATGCGGCGCGTCACCAAGACGAGCGCCGGCGCGTTTCGTCGATCGTCCTGTCGTCGAGCGATCGTGAAAGATTCTCAGCCGGCTTGCGTATCTTCTGTAGGGGTGGAAGAAGAAAGGCTTGGTCCCGCCTCGCCGTGATTAGGAGCCTTACATCAGGGGCAAGATCGATGGCAATCACGCAACCACCGGACACGAGAGCGAAGAGCATTGACGAGAGCAGTTGGTCGCACGCTAGCAAAATCAGTCGGAAGGTCCGCGAGCTGGCGTATCGAACTCACATGGCCTTGACGACCGCCGCACAGCGCAGCCGGCAGGCGCGGGCCGGATCTGAAGACATTGAAACCGACCTTCGCGACCTGCGTGACCAGGTCGTGCGGCTTCAGCAAAAGATTCACATCCAGCGCCTCGGAGTGCTGGTCCCCTGGGTGGATGCACTCCGGAGACAAGTTGAAAGCCGGCTGGCCGAACCCCAAAAGACAGAGGTGCGTCAATGAGAACGCGGATTCATCGATTCAAGGCGAACCGAGAGTTCGACAGCCATGACCCGATGGCTTATCGATGGGAACGGTCAGATTTAGTTCGGGCACATGCGCCCAACATTGATTATCCTGTTGAAGGTTCTACAGCTCACGGACGATCATTTCCATACGTCAACCTGGGACGCACGCTCATGTCCAGCTCGGACACTCGAGGTTCGGTCATCGATGGGGTCTGCCGCCAAGACCCCGACCGATGGCGCGAGTTTGACACAATCTACCGACCGATTCTCTTCGCATTTCTGCGCAAGCGAGGTCTGAAGGATTTCGAGGTGGACGAGGTTGTCCAGGACGTGTTTGTGAAGCTGTTCAGCAAGATCCAGACCTACGACCGCACGATCTGCCGCTTCCGGACCTGGCTCTTCCGCGTCACGTACAACACACTCGTCGACCCGCGCGGCGTAAGGCCGCCCACGCCAGGGCGGTCGAGGGCTGGGCCGCCAGCATGCTGCGGCTCACGCCGTCGGACAGCATGGTGATGGAGGAGGAATGGCGCAGAGCTGCACCTCAAAAAGATCCTGGCGCACGCGCTCAAGGAGGTCCGGAAAGAGGTCTCGCCCCTGGCCTGGGCCTGCTTTCAGCAGCGTTTGCTCCAGAATCGACCGGCTGCCGAAATCGCCGAGGAGCTGGACGTCAAGCCCAACGTCGTTTACGTGAATGCCTGTCGCGTGATGAAACTGGTTCGCGACGCCTGCGCTGTATTCGACGAGGACATCAGCCATGCCTTCGATTCTGACGTGTCCGGATGAAGCCGAGCTTCTGGCGGTGGCCGCCGGCGACGAGGTCTCAGACGACGTGCGCCAGCACCTCGATCAGTGTCCGCGGTGCCCCGAATTGGTGCAGCATTACCGCGCCCTTGTGGTCGCATTGCGCAACGGCGAGCCGGGGGCCTCGCTGGTTCCCTCGACCGCCAGTGAGCTAACGTCCGATCTGGCACCCGAAGGCGGCCAGGCAAACCACGCCCCAGCGGCTGCATCGCCGGAACCGGCAGAAACGAAAAAGCCCCGGACGTCGGTCTCGGAGACCGACCTCGAGATTGAATGTACGGCCAACGCGGGCGGCGCGGCGCCGCTTCCCGCGGCGATCGGCAAGTACCTGGTAATCGGGCGGTTCCCGAAGAGCGGGCAGGCCGAGGTCTATCGGGTGGTGCATCCCGGACTGGCCAAAGACCTGGTGCTCAAGCTCTCGCTGAATCCGATCAGCGCTGACGGCCGCTGCGAGATCATCGAGGAAGCCAAGCTCCTGGCCGACCTGAAACATCCGAACCTGGTGCAGGTTTACGACCTCGATTTTCATGACGAGCGGCCCTACCTCGTGATGGAATTTATCCGGGGCCGCACGCTCGACCAAGTTGCCGAAGGGGGCATGCCTCGCGCCAGGCCGCGGCGATTCTGGAAAAGGTCACCGGGGCGGTCGAATACGCGCACCAGCGCGGGATCGTCCACCGCGACATCAAGCCCAAGAACATCCTGGTCGACGACGCTGGCGAGCCGCGGTTGATCGACTTTGGCATGGCCAGGCTGCGGCACGCCTGGTCCGACGATCCCGGCCGTCCCGGCGGCACGTTTGCCTACATGCCGCCCGAGCAGGCGCGCATCGAATCAAGTGCCGAACAGCAGAAGGTCGGCCCTCGCAGCGACGTGTTTGCCCTGGGCGCGGTGCTCTACTTCCTGTTGACGGGCAAGCCGCCATTCGAAGGCGCGAACTGGCGCGAATCGCAGGCCCGCGCCCGCGACTGCGACTTTGACCGCAAAGCACTCGACGATCGCAAGGTTCCGCGCGAATTGCGGCGCATCTGCTTGAAAGCCATGGCCGCCGATCCGGGCGAACGGTTTGCGTCGGCGGAGGCAATAGCCAAGGCGCGAGAGCTTATCTGCGCCGGCCTCGCCAGATTGCGGCCCTGCTGCTCATGCTGCTGGTCCCGGCCGCGGCCGGCGGCGCATGGTGGACTTGGTCGCAAATGCCTGAGCCCGCGCGATCAGGCGCCGGGCCCGTCGTTATTCAGGCACCGAGCTGCTCCCCCGGCCGCGCTCGCGGGCGACATGACGCTGAGGGTGTGGTCGCCCGGCGAGGGGGGCAAGCGCGGCTGGAAGATCGACGTCGACGCGCCCGACGCTTTGCCGGTGCGCACCGGGGAGATGATCCAGGTCGAGGCCAAGCTGAACCAGCCGGCCTACGTGTATATCCTCTGGTTCGATGGACAGGGCGAGGTCACGCCGCTTTATCCGTGGATCGACCAAGACTTCAAGAATCTTCCACGAACAGTCCGGTCGACGTCCGAGCTGAAAGAGCCGCCCGAACTCCACAAGGGCTGGCCGGTCGAAGGTCCGAGCGGGCTCGAGACGATCTTGATGCTGGCGCGGCGGACGCCGCTGTCGGCCGATGCCGATCTGGCGGCCGTGATCGGCAAGCTGCCCCGCGCGCCGCTGCGCAACCCGCTAGAAGTCGCGATGCACGGCTTTAACATCGGGCAGCCCGTAAATGCCATCGATCGAGGCCTGAACCGCGGACCAGCCAAGGAAGCGAAGCAGATCGATGAGCCGCTATTGCAGCTTCTGGAAAGGCTGCGCCCTTACTTCGAGGTGACCCGGGCGGTACGGTTCGCGTACAGGGGAGATTGACCGTGTCGACAGGCTGCGGACCGGGGAATCACACCGTGGTTTTTGCTTCCAAGACGCCTTTTGCTTCGCGATTCAACGGACACATCAGTGCCATCGTCGGACGGCGATCTAGAGCTTTGGTGACGCTCACAAATGGACTTTACTCTCGCACGCGCGATCAAGCGATCGCTGGTTGGATTGCGATCATGGCGACTCTGGTCCTCTTCACGCCGTCGCCGGCTGTTGCACAGGACAAGCCGACTTCAGTGGCGCCGGCGACCAAGCCGGCTTTCTCCGCCGAGGAGAAGTGCGCAAGCTGAGGGAGCGCGACGAGCATCGCAAACAAGGGAACAAACTTGCCTCTCAGAACAAGCTGCCGGAGGCGATCGCCGAGGTCGAGAAGGCCCTGTCGATCGCGCGTGAGGTCCTCGGTGATGAGCACGACGGCGTGATCGATATATGGGACTCCCTTGCCAGATCGCACGAGGCGAACGATGACTTCAAGGCAGCGATCCAGGCTCGCGAGCAAATCCTCGCCGTCCGGCAGCGCGGGCCCGACGAGCCGGCGTGGAAGATCACCGACGCGCGACTGGCCCTGGAGCAATCCCGACAAATGGCAGCCTGGGACCGCATTCGGCGCGTGCGCTATCGCGAGGCGCTTCGACTAGACGAACGGGCTCGCGGGTTGCGCCAGCAAGGCAAGTATCAGCCCGCGCTCGAGTTGGCAGCTCAGTACGAGCGCGAAATCGGCGATCTGCTGGGCGAGAACCACCGCGCGTACGCCGCGGGACTAACCCTCCACGCTAATCTTTTCTGGTCCATGGGCAAGTACGCGAACGCCGAGCCGCTCTATAAGCAAGCCATGGAGATCAGGAAGCGAAGGCTGGGCGAGAACCACCCCGACTACGCCGCCAGCCTGAATAACCTCGCTGCTCTTTACCACTACAAGGGCGAATACCGTACGGCCGAGCCGCTCTACCAGCAAGCCATGCAGATCCGGAAGCGAATACAGGGCGAGAACCACCCCGACTACGCCATGAGCCTGAACAACCTCGCTGCTCTCTACCGTTCGATCGGCGAGTACGGGAAGGCCGAGCCGCTCTTGCTGCGAGCCATGGATATTTTGAAGCGGACTCTGGACGAGAGCCACCCCAACTATGCCCTCAGCCTTTTCAACCTCGGCGCGCTATACAAGGAAATCGGCGAGTACCGGAAGGCCGAGCCGCTCTACCAACAGGCCATAGAAATTCAGAAGCGAACACTGGGCGACAATCACCCCGTTTACGCCGCTAGCCTGAACATGCTCGCCATGCTCTACTATTCAACCGCGGAGTATGGGAAGGCCGAGCCGCTCTTCCTGGAAGCCTTGGAGATTAGGAAGCGAACGCTGGGCGAGAACCACCCCGATTACGCAGCCAGCCTGAACAACCTCGGGGCGCTTTACTCGTTGACGCGCGATTACCGGAAGGCCGAATCGCTCAGCCAGCAGGCCATTGAGCTCAAGAAGAAAGTCCTGGGCGAGAACCACCCCATATACGCCAGGGGCCTGCGGAACCTCGCCATGGCTTATCTTGCCCAGGGGAGGGTGCGCGACGCCGAGCGGAGACTCACTGAGGCCATCGCCATCGACGCTCGTTGGGTCGCCGACACCCTGGCCGTTCTCGGTGAAAGGCAGCGGTTCGTGGTGGTAAACGCGCAGCGAGCAAGCCTCGATATGTACCTGACTGCGGCTCCGCAAGCCGGCGTCGCTGCCGACGTGGTGTACAGCGCCCTGCTGGACTGGCGCGGGGCCGTCGAATCGATCCATGCCGAAGAAGGCTTGGTGCGCGACAAGCCAGAACTTCGCCAGACCTACGAGAAGCTGAATCAGACACGGGCTCAAATCGCCAGCCTCGCTTTCCGATCGCCCGCAAGCGCGGGACAACAGGAAGCCTGGACAAAACAAATGGAGGCGCTGAGGACTGACAAAGAGAGCCTGGAACGAGAGCTGGGTCTCAAGAGCGCCGCGGATACGCGAGCCAAGAGGGCCGGGCGACTCAGTCCGGTTGTATTGGCCGCTTTGATTCCGGAGGGTCAGGCGCTCGTCGACTTCTTCGAATACACCCATTGGACCCCACCCAAGGAGGGCAAGGGGCGCTTCAAGCTCGAGCGGACGCTACTGGCCTTCGTTCTGCGGAAGGGACGAGCGACGGCCCTGGTGGAGCTTGGCCCGGCACCCGCCATTACGCAAGCAGTGTCGAATTGGCGAACGGCGCTGAACACGAACCCCAGCGCCGTCGATGCCGCCGGCCGGGAACTGGCCCGGCTGGTCTGGGAGCCGCTTCGCCCGCACATTGACGATGTGAATACGATTCTTGCGGCTCCTGATGGTGCACTGACCGGGTTTCCACTCGGTGCATTGCCGGGCCAGAAGCCGGGGACTTACCTGATCGAGGAAAAAGCGATCGGCTATGTGAGCTCTGGCCGAGCGCTGGCGCGGCTGCTGAGCGAGCAAGTTGCGCCGACCTCGTCAGGGCGCCAGCCGTCGGGCTTGCTGGCTGCCGGGGCGATCGATTATGCGGGTGACCCGGGAAAGGCCGCGCCGGCTCAAGGCGAGACGCCGCTGTCGATCCCGCTGGCCAAACGCGACATGGCCACGCAGGCATTCCAGCCTTTGCCCGGCACAGGAGCCGAGGTCGAGCAGATCCGTAGGACGTTCCTTCAGGCCGATCCGCACGGCGTGGTCGAGGTGCTCACCGGCGCCGGGGCGACCGAGGGGGCGATCAAGGGGCGGATCGCGCAGCATCCTTGGCGGTTCGTCCACCTGGCGACGCACGGGTTCTACGAGTCGCCCCGGCGGCTGGTCGCCATGCTCCGCGCTGCCCGGAACGGCGATGGCGCAGCCTTGAGCACCATCGGTCCCAACGACCCGGAGGAGCAAGCGCTCGGGCTGCTGCCGTTCCTCAGTTCGGGCCTGGCACTGGCCGGCGCGGAGCGCGTGCTGGACGAGAAAAACGACGAGGCCCTGTCCAGCGATCGGGCCCGCGAGGACGGCCTCTTGACGGCCGAGGAGGTGGCGTCGCTCGATTTGCGGGGGACCGATCTGGTGGTGCTGTCGGCTTGCGAGACGGGCCTGGGAGACGTGGCGAGCGGCGAAGGCGTGCTGGGGCTCGAGCGCGCGTTTCAGGCGGCTGGAGCCAAGAGCGTGGTCGCCAGCCTCTGGAGAGTGAGCGATCCAGCCACCAGCGTGCTGATGGAGGAGTTTTACAAGAACCTGCTGACAGCAAAGCGCTCCAAGCTCGAAGCGCTCCGCCAGGCTCAGATCACGGTGCTGCACAACCCGAAGCTGGTCCGGCAGCGCGAAGAGGAGCTCAAACGCGGCCCGGGCCCCAAGCCAGTGGCGCTGCCCGACGCTGGCAAGATCACAGAGGCACCCGCCCGCAGCAGCCCCGCATGGTGGGCGGCTTTTGTGTTGAGTGGCGACTTTCGATGAGTACCAAGTGGGCCGTCAATCTGCAAATGACCGGTGCGGCACCGGGAGACCTTCGGTCTGCCCCTGGGCGGGGTCGGAGACCCGCGCCCAACAGTATCACAGAGGCACCCGCCCGCAGCAGCCCCGCCTGGTGGGCGGCATTTGTGCTGAGTGGCGACTTTCGGTGAGTACCAAGTAGGCCGTCAATCTGCAAACGACCGGTGCGGCACCGGGAGACCTTCGGTCTGCCCCTGGGCGGGGTCAGAGACCCGCGCCCAACAGGATCACAGAGGCGCCCGCCCGCAGTAGCCCCGCCTGGTGGGCGGCCTTCGTTTTGAGTGGAGACTTTCGGTGATCGAAGGCCGTAGCTCTCCTGCGAGCTACAGCCTGAGGACCTGTCAAGTAGTCAGTTGATCAACCGGCATTGTGGTGCAGGCGTCTCGCCTGCAGTTTCAGGCGCGCAGGCGGGACGCCCAATGTCACTTAGTATTTCTGAACAGTGTTTTTGGCCGATACAGCAAGCTGGTAGGGCTGAGCTACAG
The DNA here is from genome assembly GCA_963830625.1 of uncultured Isosphaeraceae bacterium. GTDB lineage: Bacteria > Planctomycetota > Planctomycetia > Isosphaerales > Isosphaeraceae > CAWHMZ01. Next base: position 17,706 of record CAWHMZ010000014.1, read on the forward strand.
GAATGGCTCGCCTGGTACATAACTGGCCATTCGGAAAGGATTTCTCGCCATGGCCGTTCCATCCCCCGATTACAAAACCGCTGACCTCCTCGACCTCTTCGGACAACTGTTGCCTCGATCGGAGCTCGAACAATTTGACATCGGGCACGCCCGTGTGTTCACGACCTGGATGGTGGTTTGGCTCATGGTTTATCAACGTACCCGGCAAGGCGAATCGATGGCAGCGGCCGTTGCCGAGATGATCTTGGGAGCCACTTCGTGCAGGCTGCCGGAGTGCAAACGCGCCCGCGATGGGGACATCTCCGCTAACACTGGCGGGTACAGTCAAGCTCGCTCGGACCTCCCCGTTGAGGCGGCGGATCGGGCCATCAAAGTCACCGCTCGAACCATGATCGAAGGCGAACCACCTCTTTGGAATGGGCGCCGCGCTTTCCTCATCGATGGCACGTCGGTCACGACGGGTCACTATCCCGAACTGGTTCACCGCTTTCCCCCAGCGACGAACCAGCACGGCTCGTCGCACTGGCCCGTAATCCGCAAGGTCATGGCATACGAATTGGGCAGCGGCTTGGCCACACGACCGTACTACGGTGCCATGTATGGTCCCGATGCGGTCAGCGAAACGGACTTGGCCCGGCAGATCCTGGGTGAGTTGGGTGGGCCGGCCATGATCGTCTACGATCGCAATTTCGGGATCTTCTCCATGACCCACGCCGCCATCGAAGCCGGACACGACGTGTTGGTGCGGATGACCGATGCGCGATTTCGGGCGCTGGTTTCCCAAGCGGCACCTGTCGGACCAGGCGAGTGGACTGTTGAATGGCGCCCGACCCGCTGGGATCGCCGGAACAATCCCGATCTTCCGGCGGACGCCGTGGTTCGCGGGCGCTTGATCGAGGTGTCCGTCGAACGCGAGGGCAAGACGGTTGTCCTTCGACTCTTCACCACCGACATGGGATCCACACCCGAGGAGCTGGCAACGTTTTACGGGCTGCGCTGGTCGGTCGAGGGCGATATCAAGAGCGTGAAACAGACCTTGGCCATGGACCGCCTCTCGTCGCGGACCGTGGACATGGTTGAGAAAGAGCTTCTGCTCGGGATCGTGGCTTATAATCTCGTGATCCAGGTGCGGCGGCTCGCAGCGCGCCGCGCCGGGGTCAAACCCCGTCAGTTGAGTTTCACGCGCATCATGCATCTCGTTCAGGCCTTTTCAACTGGGTTGGCTTCGGTGAGGACTCCCGAAGAAATTGAGGCGCGATTCGAGAAATTGCTCAGGGCGGCGGCACAGTGCCGCCTGCCCAACCGCAAGAAGTTCCGAAGCTATCCACGGCAAGTGATAGCGCGACGGCGCCGATTCCCGGAGCGCAAGCGAAAACTGGTGAACATAAATACTAAGTGACATTGGGCGGGACGCCTGCACCACAACTGACCAAGTTGTTTCTCGACAGCCGCTGTGTGCGGCCATTGAAGGCGCTGCGCAGCCCGGCTGCCGCGACAGATGGATCAATCGCGTGTAAGGATCTGACGCGTCCTGCGTACGTAGATTGGTGGAACAACAACATCTTGACGTTGCTTGCCCATTTGATGACAGGGAGCCACACCGATGAGAAACCTCGCGAAATGGTTGGCGGGACTGTGTGCGACGAGCGTGCTTGCATATTGCGGTGACGCCCGCGCGGCGGGCACGAATGATTCCGTTGTGAAGGTGTTCAGCCAGATGCGCTTTCCTAACCCAGTGCGGCCCTGGGTCAAGCAGAACCCCGTCGAAGTCGGGGGCAGTGGGGTCGTAATCGACAAGAACCGGATCCTCACGAATGCCCATCTCGTGGTCTACGCCGACGAGATCTTCGTCCAGGGAGGGCAGGGGGGCGACCGGGTCGAGGCCAAGGTCGTCGCGATCGGGCCGACCATCGATCTGGCGGTGCTGGCGCTCGAGGATGAGTCGTTCTTCGCCAAGCGGCCGCCCATTCCACGGGGGACCAAGCTCCCCGAAATCACGTCGAGAGTGCTGGTGCAGGGCTACCCCATCGGCGGCACGACCCTGTCAACCACCCAGGGAACCGTCACACGGATCGAGTACGAGGCCTACGAGACCGGCGCCAACGGGCTGCGCATCCAGGTCGACGCCGCCATCAACCACGGCAACAGCGGCGGGCCCGCGCTCGTTGACGGCAAGATGATCGGCGTAATCGTCGGGCGCCACCGAAAACATCGGCTTCATCATCCCCAACGCCGAGATCGAGGAGTTTCTGACCGACGTGGCCGATGGCCACTACGACGGCAAGCCGAATGTGCTCGACCAGTTCCAGACGCTCGAAAACGATGCGCTTCGGGCCAAGCTGGGCGTGCCCAAAAGCGTGCGCGGCCTGCTGGTGCGCGAGCCCTATCGCCGCGAGCCTTCCTATCCGCTCAAGGAATTCGATATCGTTACCCGGATCGGCACGTACGAGATCGACAACGAGGGCATGATCCAGGCACAGGACAACCTTCGGCTTTCGTTCGTCTCGCAGTTGCACAAGCTGGTGCGCGAGGGAGCAGTGCCGGTCACGGTGGTCCGCGACGGAAAGGCCGTCGAGGTGGCGCTACCGGTCAGTCGCGACCCGGGACGCCTTTTCCGCGGCTACGAAGGGCGATATCCGTCGTACTTCGTCTGCGGCCCGCTCGTCTTCTCGCCGGTTGTCGCCGACGCGGTGTCGGTCTACGCGCGAGGCAACCCGCAGCTCATGAACGCCGATTTCCGCGGCCGGAAAAATAATCAACCATTTTACGATTGTCAGGGCTAGCGGTAGGTAAACACAACGGGTCGGTTTCCGAGCCAGGGGATCGGAGTCGGCTCACGGTCCAGTACCGCTTCCCGGAGGATCGGATTGTGGCTGCGGCGCTCGAAGGTGACACTGATTCGATCGTTCTGGATCCTTATCGTCCCGCCGGTCTCGACGAAGCGGCGGTAAAGCTGCTTGGGTGCGGCCTTCTTGTAACCCCGGAGCCGTGATGCAAGCCAGCGGTAGCAGCCGTTGGCGATCACGGTCAATGCGACATCGAGGTCGACGTTAAGCCGCACCTCGCTCGCCAGACAATCGAGATGAAAGAAGTTCACGCTGATGCCCAGTCCATCCTCGATGCGGTTGCGACCCGCGTAGCGGATGATCAACTCGCGGGGTGTCTCGTCAAAGTTGTTGGAGAGGAACAGCGTCGGCGCATCGCGCCCCAACCCAGAGACGGCGAGCTGGCGGATCGGCCCCTCGTAGCCGCGCAGCTTTGCCATCTCTTCGATGTAGCGTATCTCCTGGTGGCAGCGCTTAGGGGTGTCGATGACCGCCTTCTTCCAATCCGCCTTGGGCCACTGCTGCAGGCGTCGGACGATCTGAGCTCCGCGCCGGCGAATGGTCACGAACTGGATGCCGCGCTGGTTGACGCGAGACATCTCGGCGTAGTCGATCAGCTTGGAATCGAAGTAAAGCCACTGGGGATCGGCGTCGGTGACCGCGTGCCAGAATTCGACGAAACGCATGAGCTCGCCCTTCTGGTCGGCCCGTGCCAGGTTGGCGTTGGAGTAGCACAAACAGCGGCTTTTCTGCTCCAGGGCGAAGAACGTCAACACGCTTGGCCCGGCAATCCCCCTGCGCGGCAGGTAATGCCGATCCAGGCCGGAGGGATCGCCGCGATAGGGGATTGGATGGAAATCCAGCGAGAACCCCGACGCATCGGGGAACATCACCGGGGCCAAGGCTTTGACCCAGCCTTGCAACAGCGTGCGCTGCTGCTCGCGGTGCGTCCGATATGAGTAGTCTGTGGCGAACGTTCTCTTGGGAAGAATGTTCAGGCCCGCGAACAGGCCCATGGCCTCGTCGAAGTTGAAGTCGTTTATGTGACTACGGCGTTCCTTGTCGAGCAGCTTGAGCGACAAGAGCGACAGCAACGCGGACGGCGCCGGGACCATCGCCGAGGCAGGGTATTGCGCCTCGGCGACGCAGCGGTCGAAACCGAGCTTGGCCAAGAGGGGCAAAAAGAGAAAGATACCCGCCACGCGCGTCTGGAGTGTCCTCTCCGAGGCGAGACTCAGTTGTCGGCGGTCGGCGACCTCTGGCAGCTCGGGCCCGTCTTTGTCCACGGAGTACCGTTGACCGGGAGGTCGTCCTCGACCGTCGTGCAGAAAAAGGGGGGCGTGACGCCTCGCCGGCGATCAGCACGAAACCGAGACACCACCGACTTCAGCGTGGCGACCTTGTAACTGAACCGCTCGGCCACGCGAACGAGTGGCTCACCGCTCACGAAGATCGCGCAGGGCCTCGTAACGCCGTTGGAAGGTTTGTTGAGGCTCGAGAAAGAACTCACGGCAGGGGCGGTCATCCATGACGCCAGCTCCTCAAAGTTGATTATTTTAACGGCCGAAAAGAGCGTTGAGTGTATGCATCGACGCAGCATCATGAAAGGCCACCATGAGACCGCGCGGGGCCGAGGAGCCTGGAAAACACGGACAACGCGCTGTATGCAGTGAGGTACGACCCCGAAAACCGCCGGTGCAGTAGCTCAGCCGGCGAGTGCGAATTCGGCCCCAAAAAAAATCAACCATGCGAATCCAGAACCGCGGAATTCTCCGGGAAATAGGATGCTCGTGGGCTGAAAAGGTTGATTATTTTTCCGGCCGCGGAAATCGGCGATGAACCGAAACAGCCCGTTGACGACTCGATATGCCGATCGGACGCGATACTCGGGCGAGGAGCTCGTGGTTGTGACCGCCCCGTTGCTCCGAACCCGAATGACCAAGGGCTACGCCGATCCCTTCGGGCAGGTCGTCAGCGAGGTCAACGGGACCAAGGTCAAGAACCTCGCGCATCTCGTCGAGCTGATCCGCTCGTGCAAGGACGAGTACCTCACGTTCCGGTTTGCCGAGGACTATTCCGAGACGCTGGTCTTCCGCCGCAAGGCCATGCTCGAAGGGACCGAGTCGCTCATGAGCGAGAACGGCATTCCCCGCCGGGGCAGCGATGAAGTCCTGGCCGTCTGGAACGGAACGGTCGCGGCAGCGCGGTGAGGGGGGCACTGTCGCATTGAATTGCTCGGGGGCGGAGGCGTGCGCCCTCACCCCCCCGTGCCCCCCCTTCGCAAGGGGGGGAAAAGGCGCGCCCCTCCGCGAAGGGGGGGACAGGCGCTAAGCCGGGTTCGCGGTCGGCAGCGCAGGACCGCCGGCTTGAAGCTCCGCCTCGGAACCCACGCTCGTGTGCGGCTGTCTCACGAGCGCGACCCGCAGTCTCTTCGCGTTCAACCAGCCAGCCAGGAGAGCAATCAACAACTGCGGCAAGCCCATGAGAACCAACAACACCGACCACTCGCTCAGCACACCCACCAGTCCGGCGATGGGCGCGGGTAACACGCGCGCGGCCAGCCAGTACGCGGGCAGAACTGCCGCCGTGGCCAGGATATTAATCGTGCCGGCGGCGAAGAGGCAGCAAGCCACAAAGCAGGCAAGCGCCACGACCCCGCCAGCCACGAAGCCGAGAAGAAAGGGCGAGGTCCGCCCGCGCCGTGCGAGATCCCGCAGCAAACCGAGGCAGCCGAGTGCGATTAAGCTGGCCATTGGTGGCGCGCCTATCACCAAGAACTGCACTCCGTATTCGATGGTGTTGATGTCGAAGAGCTCAACCAGACGTTCCTCGCCGTTGAGCCCCGCATCGTAAAGCAGCGTTCCGCCCTGGCCGCGCAGTCGTTCCGAGGCGGCAAATCCCCACTCGATTGCCACCCAGTCGACGGCGACCACCGCCACCAGCACCATGATCCCGGCAATCGAGACGCGCGGGCGTTTCATGATTTGGTCCCTCCCCGGTCGCTGCCGTCAACAGCCCCGCTCAGATCCCCGATCGCTCCAGCACCGTGATTGTTCCACAATCGTTTCGGCTCCGCACTGCTTCTTGGTCGTGACACCTGCGGTGGATCGGTCGCTTGACTCCCCAAACCGCGGGCCGGTAGTAGCCTGCGACAGGAAGATGGTAAGATAGCCGGGTGTTTACCCAGGCGCACACTTGGCTTGCGCGACGGAAAGGACCAACGATGTCAGACGCGATCTCACGCCGGTCGTTCAGCTCACTCACCGCGGGGGCAGTGCTTGGTTCGACAGCCGCGGGTGCGGGCGCCAGCGAACCGCGGGCCGACGACAACCAGCCCAAGGCCGGCTCACTTCAGGTTTCCCCTGGCCCGATCGAGGCCCCGTTTGTGCGCGACTACTCGCCGCCGTCGTTCAAGCCGTCGTGGAAGAAGCCGCAATTGAACCGCCTCTTGGTGCAAGATTTCGTTATCTACGCCCACTCCGATCTCGACATGGTGAAGAAGCTCCTCGACAAAGAGCCCGTACTCTTGAACGGGACGATCGACTGGGGCGGAGGCGACTGGGAGAGCGGCCTGGGCGGGGCCTCGCACATGGGCCGCCGCGATATCGTGGAATACCTCCTCGAGAAAGGCGCCCGGATCGACATCTTTTGCGCCGCCATGATGGGCCGGCTCGACGCCGTGAGGTCATTCCTTGCCCTTCAACCGGCATTGATCGACGCCAAAGGGCCTCATGGGTTCACGCTGCACTTCCATGCCCAGGTTGGCGGCAAGGAGGCCGAGCCCGTGCTCGACTATCTGCAATCGATCAAGAAGATCGAGCTCAAACCGAACCCATTCCTCAAGAAGGCGCCCGCCGCCGGCTCGGCAGGCAAGCCGGCGAAGTCATGAGCGGCAAGGACACGTCCATGGCTTCAGAGCACGCGGAGGCAGCGACGGCCGGCCATTCGGTTGTCTCGTCCGCTCATTCCTCACATCACTCGGCTCATAAGACCAGCCTGGCAGCGCTCGTCTTCGGCGCCCTCGGCGTGGTCTTCGGCGACATCGGCACCAGCCCGCTTTACACGCTCAAAGAGTGTCTGCATGCCGCCGGCGGCGAGCACGCCAAGCTGCCCGAGGATCTCTTCGGGATCCTCTCGCTCATGTTCTGGGCGCTCATCATGGTGGTGACGGTCAAATATTTGACCTTCATCATGCGAGCCGACCACGACGGCGAAGGAGGAATCTTCGCCCTGCTGGCGCTCGTGCCCGAGCGGTTTCGGCTGCAAGCGCCGAAGAGCGGCAAGGTGACGTGGATGGCCTTGCTTGCGGTCATCGGCGCATCGCTGCTTTACGGCGATGGAGTGATCACGCCTGCGATCTCGGTCTTGAGCGCCGTCGAAGGACTCAAGGTTGTGAGCCCTAGATTCGCGCCGTACGTCCTGTGGCTGACTTGCGGCATCTTGATTGCACTCTTTGCGATCCAGAAGCGCGGCACCGGCGACGTGGGCAAGGTTTTCGGTCCGGTGATGGTCGTCTGGTTCACGACGATGGCGGTGCTGGGCATTTATCACATCGTTCACAAGCCCGAGATCATCTGGGCGCTTTCGCCGCACCACGGCGCCGCCTTCTTCTGGCGCAGGGGAATCCACAGTCTGCTGATCTTGGGATCGGTGGTCCTGGCTGTGACCGGCGGCGAAGCCCTGTATGCCGACATGGGACACTTCGGCATCAGGCCGATTCGCCTGGCGTGGACGACGTTCGTGCTGCCATCGCTCGTACTGGGCTATTTGGGCCAGGGGGCCATGATCCTGCGCGACTCGAGCCGGGAGGTGATCGACAACCCCTTCTATTCTCTGGTGCCGGCAGGAGGCATCGCTGCGGGCCTTCTAGTGTTGCTTTCGAGTGCCGCCACGGTGATTGCGTCGCAGGCGCTGATCTCGGGTGCGTTTTCGCTCACTCGCCAGGCATTGCTGCTGGGCTACCTGCCGCGCGTGACAATCAAGCACACCGCGTACCATACCGAGGGACAGATCTACATCCCCGAGGTCAATCATCTGCTGGCGATCGGCTGTATTCTCGCTGGTGCTGACGTTTCGCGAGTCGGTGCGGCTGGCCGCGGCCTATGGCATCGCCGTCACCGGCACGATGGCGATCACGTCGATTCTCTATTACATCGTCGTGCGCCATACCTGGGGCTGGAGCCGGTTGAAGGCCGGGGCGCTCCTGGCGTTGTTCCTCACGTTCGACATTCCGTTCCTGATCGCAAATCTCTTCAAGTTCTTCGAAGGCGGCTATGTGCCGATGCTGATCGGCGCTGCTCGATCGCGGCCATGTTGATCTGGAGCCGCGGGCGGACCGCACTGATGGAGCGGTACACGACCCAGTACCCGACCTTCGAGGCAGCCAAGCCCTTGATCCGGCGGTCGCTCTGCTCGCGAGTACCGGGAACGGCTGTTTTTCTGGCGCCAAGCGCCGATCACGTGCCGCCCGTATCTGGTACACCACGTCGAGCGCAGCCGGTCGCTGCACGAAAATGTCGTCCTCTTGACGGTCGAAAAAACGACCGTGCCCGAGGTGCTGCCGGCGTCGCGCTATCAGCTCACCGACCTGGGCGATGGCTTCTACAAGCTGGTCGTCTCGTTCGGCTACATGGAGGAGCCGAACCTGCTGCCCGTGCTGCGCGAGGTCGCCGAGAATGAGCGGCTGCCGCTCGACTTCGACAATGCAACGTACTACATCGGGCACGAAACCATCGTGGCCGGTGATGACGGCGTGATCAGCCGCGTTCCCGAGGCGATCTTCTCGTACCTGAACCGCAATGCGGTCCACGAAGAAAGACGCTACGGCATGCCGGCCGATCAGATCGTCGAGATCGGGACGCAGATTGATCTTTAGTAGATATCTCGTCCTCGCGACAGCCGGTCTTCCAGGCTGTCGGCCAGCTCGGCGATGCGGCGCACCAGGCCGTGGGCGTCGTGCGAGCCGATGGCGGCGACGGCCAGGTTTTCGATGACGACGAAGTACTCCTCGCCGCGGAGCACGCGGACGGCGAAATGGCCCTCGACGATGCGGGCGTTGAGCTTCAAGAGCGTGCGGCAGTCGCGGTCGATGACCGGCCCGCAGACCGAGACCAGGGATAAGAGCGAGCGCCCTTCGGGATCGGTGCCGGCCGGGCCGACGTAGACGGCTTGGCGGCGGTCGAGCCGCAGAGGAACCACCACCTGCCAGCCGCGGCCGGCCGGCGCCGCCTCGTAGCCGGCCTTGCGCACGAACTCGACGATCAGGCGGCTCACGTCGGGGTCGGCCGGCTCGGGCACTTCATAAGGCTCGAGCGCGTCGAAGCCGGCCTCGACGTCGGCGGCCAGCACGCCTAAGGGCAAGCCGCAGCCGGTGCAAAACCGCTCCGAGAGATGGTTCGACAGCGTGCACCGAGCACAGATGATGATCACGGTCGACATGGCAGGGCGGCTCCTCAATTCGCCAGGCGCGCGTGTATTGAAAACGGGCGCACGGCTCACTTGCCCTCCACTTTGATCGACGCCAGTAAAGCGTCAAAATCGGAACGAAGCTTCTGCATGGTCTTGTCGGGGCCGACCATCCGGATGTAGTAAGTCGCGTCATCCCCCTTGACGATCGCTCCGAAAAACCGCGCGTTCTCGCGGTCGGGCTCGGCCGCCCTGCCGGGGAACTGCGGAGCATGATAATTCCCCGCCGTCTCGGCCCGGATCACTTCCACGTTTTTCGCCTGGACCTTCTTGCTGTCGATCTTGGGTGAATTGCCGTCCTTGTCTTTGAACTGGCCCTGCCAGCGCGCGAGATTCTGCTCGACCGTGCCGGCGCCGCCGGCGAACGCCGTCACGACCAGCTCGGCGGGATAGTCGTCGCCTTCCTGGGGCACGACGCTCAGTTGCGCAACGCGCATCCCCGTTGCGGGCGGGCTCGACTTCCACGACGACGGCGCTTCAAAGATCATACCCTTGGCGTCGATGACCTTCTTGGCGTCGTCGGCCGCGATGGCCAGCGTGGCGATCGCCAAGAACCCCAGACCGGCCGCGGCCAGCCGGCGTACAATAGTTGCATGTCGCATCGGTTGATAAACTCCTACATGACGAGCAGTGCCTTGCGTGCCGCCCAAAGCGGGACTACGCTACGATTTCGTCGATCTGCCATGCGCGGCGGGCTGATGGCGAAACCGTCAGGCTAAAGCCTGACCTGATTCGGCCCCAGCGCGAGTGCAGGGCCCGGTTCCTCCCCAATATCTGCCCCAAGCAGGAGCCACGCCTGTGAGTCCAACTCGAATGATCGGTTTCTTCGTGATCGTATCATGCTCCTTGGCGGCTCCGGCCCTGGCACAAAAAGCAGCACCCCAGGGAGCCAAGGTGTTTTTGCTGTCGGGCGGCAGGCGCCAGCATCACGGTTATCGCGAACAGGCATTGTACCTTGGCGGGTTGCTGGAGAATACCGGCCGGTTTCAGGTGACGATCGGCGAAGAGGCCGCCATCGTCGAGACGCCCGCCATCAAGAAGTACGACTTGCTGATCGTGACCGCCGACCGCCGGGACGACGAATTCAAATTCACGCCGGCACAGCAAGAAGCCATTTTCGAGTACGTGCGCTCCGGGCACGGATATGTCTCGATCCACGGGGCCGACAACGCCGCCAAGGATTGGAGCCCGACCTGGAAAGATATGCTCGGCGGAGTGTTTTCCCATATCGGGCTGCCCGACGGCAAGACGCTGAAAGGAACTTACACCGTCAAGATCGCCGACACGAGCAGTCCGATCACCCGTGGCTTGACTGATTTTGCAATCAAGGACGAGCTCTATTATCACATCCAGATGGCGCCCGACGTGCAGCCGCTGGCGACGATCGAGTACGACGGGGTCGCCTGGCCTGTGGCCTGGACGCGCACGTTCGGCAAGGGCCGTGTGTTTCACACGCCGCTGGGGCACCGCGACTTCGGGCCCGACAAGGAAGACCCACTCAAGAACCCCAACCTCGGCCAACTGATTGTTCAGGGGGTCGACTGGGTCGCGGCGGGCAAGAATGGGGCGACTCCGTAGGACGGCTTCGCATCGAGGTTACACCATGAATCGCGATCAACCCCGCTGGCGAATCCGAATCAGCACCTTGATGCTCCTCATCATTATTGTGGCGCTCGCGCTGGCTCTCGTCGTCGAGCGATGGAAGCTTGTAGAGACAGAGCGACTGAAGGCGGAGCACGCGCAGGCTGTGGCAAAGTTGGAGATGGCTCAAATGCGGGCCGCGATGGCTCGAGTGGTGCCACTCAAGCCCGACGTCGAGGAGGCCGAACCTCTAGCGCCGGCAACCGAAGCGGCGCCCGGGAGCCAGGAACTTCGCGAGAATTCGCAAGGTCGCAAGCCGGCGGGCTAAGGCCGATAGTCTTTCCGTCGGTCGGTGCTTCGCGCCCTGCGCGCGTCTTCCGCGCGGAGGACGACGAACGTCGTAGCAGGCACGCGGAGAGGCCGTGATCTTTTTGAGGAGTCGCTGGAGATTAGCCGGCAGACGATTTTGGTCTGGGGTCACGCCATTCCGACGCCATCACGGCCTGCGGTTCGGCCCGCTCATCAATGAGTTCTCGATAACGTCAAATAATTCTTCCTATATTGACCTGTTTTCGCAGGATCACGTTCAAACCCTGGCTTGGGCCACGGCTAAGCGCAGCCTCTCACCGGCGACCAGATTATGAGCAATTGCATAGATCAGTGCTACAATGCGACAACGCGGCCGGCCGCGTACCGGCATCTGCCAGAGCCCGCGGTTGCGGCACTGTGCATTCACCCATTCCGCCGTTTGGCACCGCAGCCGATAGATCAACTTGGCCGATTCGGTTCCCATTCGGCTCCGCCACTGAGCAACCGCCTCGCTATCTCCTTTCTTGGGGGCATGCGGATCTTTTCCCTCCGCCCGTTGCTTCTCCTCGTCTTTGAGCGGAGCGTACACGGTACAGCCGCGCTCGGCCGCCCCGTCGATTGTCTCCACTGTCGCGAAACCGCCGTCGACGAGCGCTTCATCAGGCACGCGGTCGTAACGCTCGTCCAACTGATCAAGCATGGGTACCAGCTCTTCGCTGTCGGTCCCGGCCTTACTCACGTCCGCACCGACGATGACGCCGCTTTCGGTGTCGGTAGTGAATTGAACGTTATACCCCGGCCGGTATCCTCCGTCCGCAAACTTCATGGTCCTCGCCTCGGGATCCGTGGTCGACGCTCGAGCTTCATCCGTCTTGCGACCGCTCTTCTTCGCCGAGGCTTCCCGTTGCTGCTGCAACTCATCGCGCTCACGCATCGCCGCTTCGATTCGTTCCTGACGCTCGTGCGCCGCACGCTCGCGGGCGGCACGTTGGCGTCGTGTCAGGTCTTCTCCATCCTGCTCGGCAAGTTGCTTGAGCGTTTCAACCTGCCGCCGCGCTTCTACCAGACATTCCTCCAGTCGACCGCGCCTGCGAAACGAGCTCTTGCCAGCACTGGCACGCACCCTCATACCGTCTTGAGCCGCCCGGTGCATTTTCACCAGACCCGCGTTCAACAAGACGGCAACGATTTGCGTGAGCAGTTCGTCCCATTTGTCGCCGCCTTGAGAGCGGAAGTCGGCAAGCATGTGATAATTGACGCTCACCCCGCCGCAAAGCCACCGGTAAGGCAGAGACTCGGAGCAGAGCCGAGCCAGCTCACGAGCGCTGCCGATTCCCTTCAAGGTGGCGAAGACCCACAATGCGACCAGCAGGCGGGGGTCTGTGGCGTCGCGGCCGACGTGTCCCCTGACCGCCTTGATGTCCCTAAGCCAGGCACTCAGGTCGAGCCGACAGACGGCCGACCAGACAATGCGTACCGAATGGTCTGCATCCAGCAAATCATCGAGGGATGCCGTATGCATCTCGACCTGGTCGCGAACCGGGCGGCGCAATCGTGGCCTGTCCGCGGGCATGGACTGGGCAATTTGTGCCGGCGATGGCGGCTCAGGCAAGTCATTGGGGTCAAAAAGGGGCCGCGTCATGGCGTTTTTCCTGCAACGCGTGGACAGCCCGAATCTGGGCGATTCGTATGAATGCGTGATAGGATATCATAGACAATACAAATGTCAACTAGAATTTCCGAAAAAACTCACACGCTCGGAGCGTGCCTGCTACGCTTGCGCCTTCGACGTGTCAATTGAGCTACATTGATTGAGTGACCTCGGGCTGCACCTGCCCCATCGTCACGTCGATCCTGGCCAGTTCGTGCGGCGTGAGGTCGATGAACACGGCGTCGCCTTCGATCGACAAATCGACGATTGTCTCGCCTTGAAAATCGGTCTGGCGGGCGGAGACCGGGTTAGCGAACAGGCGGAGCCGGCATCGGCTGGCGCGCCCGGTTGTTTCCAGCAGGTGGAACACCAGGCCCCAAGCCGGGCCGTCGGCGGTTCTAGGGGCGTAGTCGATGTGGGTCACGGCCACTCCCTTCTGATCGACCTGCGCCAGCCAGCCGCGCGCACCCTGCGACGGAGGGCCGTGATCGACCGGGACCAGGAGCGCCGGCGTGATGACATCCTGCGCGGCCTGAAATGGATGCTCGAGGTCGAGCACGACCGAAAGCCGAAACGAGCGCTCCGTTTCGGCGCCCGCCACGAGCAGCGTGTCGAGCATGCGGCCGCCGTTCTTGCGATGGTAGGGCAGGCCGCCAAACAGGAGCGCCGTCCGCTGTTTTCGCGTCGAGATATCGAGCACGTCGGGCGTTTCAGGGCGCTCGGCTTCCGTGAGCTCGGGCGAAAAGAAGATCGTGCGGCGCAGCATCGACGTCGGGTCGGGCCACGCCCACCGGCACGCAATGTAAACCGACCAGGGGTCGGCATGGAGAGCGCGCTCGAGCCAACTGGCATGCAGATATTCAAGGTTGATGTCGATTTCCACGATCGGCCGGCCGGTCCAGAGCCGATACCGCTGGGTGAAGCCGGCCACGCGATTCCCCTCGAGCGGATCGACCAGCCGGCCGCGCGCCGTCGCCTGCGCAAGCGCTGGCCCGGCGTAATCGATTTCGAGCTTGTCGAGCTTCATCTGCGAGATCGCCGGTTTGCCCTGGGCGTCGACCAGGCCGGTGATCACGAGCTGCTGTGCCAGCCGCGCCGACGATTCTCCGGGTGCGGCCAGGCTGCGAATGCCGCCGGTCGCTGCGTCGATCTCGATTTCGATCGACTCGTTCTTGAGCTTTCGGCCGCCTGCCGACAGGGCGTGGTTGGTCGCGGTGGGCCGAGTGACGTCGGTTTCGCGGGGCACCCATGCAAAGCCGATGGGGGGCAAGTCGACGACAGCGTAGACGCCGTCTTCGGTGAACTGGGCGGCTCGCAATGGGCCTTCGGGCCTCAGGTCGAGTGCCGCGTCGGGCAAGATCACGGCGGCGCCCGGGGAATCGAGAGCGGGTTGAAGATCAGGTAGCCCGGCCGCCCGGAGCCGGCCGCCTTGATGGACCCGGCCATGTTGCGCGCCCAGAAGGGCGCGATCCGTTCGAGCGCGGTCGCGCCCTCGGAATGGCGATTGGTCTCGATAAGTTCCTCGGCCTCGGCGAGCGACGGAACGCCCTCGGCGAGATCGGGCTCGCCGGCCCCGGCATCCTGGCTGGCGCTCTGCTGACGCCGACGCCGACGCGACGGCCCGCGCCAGCGCGGCGAGCGCCCTTGCGGCCTCGAGCCGCGCGCAGTTGATGATGGCGCGCCAGCCGCGAGATCGGCTCGAACTCGCGCCGCGCGGCGGCCTGCGCCAGGTACGGCGTCTGGTAGTGGTCAGGATCGGGGCGAAACGTCTCGTAGGGGCGATCGGTCAGATGGAAGAAATCGTTGACGGTCGAAAAGCGCGCCAGCACGGGGGAATAGCCGGCGACCCGGCGCAGGTCGAGATACCAGGGAGCGACGGGTTTGGGCCAGTGCACGAGCGGAAGGGCCGCGACGTGATCGTTCTTCATGCTCGCCGCCAGCCGCCAGGAAAGCAGCCAGCCTTGCAGGGGACGGTCGGCCGCCAGGGGCGGGCGCAGCAGCGCCTCGAGGTTGCTGCCGTCGGGGCTTTCCCAGAGCCGCTTGGTTTCGGGCCGAACGGGAAAGCGCCCGGCGTCGAAACCCATGTGGAGCGCGAAGCGAAAGCCGAAGCGCTTGGCGAACTGCGGGAGCTGGCTGTACAGGCCGAAGCGCCGGCGGGCGTAGGTCTCGACGCTGCGGTCGTCCAGGTGTGTGCGGTAGACATGGTTGGCGCGGCGGAGCTGCCACAAGATCGATTCCAGCGGCAAGAGCGGGTCTTCGGCCTCGGCGTACGTGCCGCCGGCGACGTCGGCCCAGCCATCGCTGATCGCTTGCTTGAGCGCGGCAATGCGCTCGGGGTCAACAAGCGCCTGGCGCTCGATCGCCTGGGCCGGCGCGATGAACGAGATCGCGATCGGATTTGCCAGCGGGTCGGCGAGCACGCCCGCATCCATCGACGGGTCGATCAAGCAGAGATCGACGCAATAGGCATCGACGGGGTAGAAGCGCTCGCGCGCCTGGGTGAGAATTTCGAAGGCGGCGCGGAGCCTGTTAACCGCAGTGGCCCAATCGTCGATTTGCCAGGCGTGTGCGCCCGCCAGGAGCTCCCGCGTGAGGCTCTCGTGATCGAGTGCATCGGGGTGGCCCATGGCAATCGACAGGTCGCGAAGCATCCACCGCGCGGTCCCCAGCGCCAGAAAGTCGCCTGCGGTCGTGCGCATGCCCTCGCTTTCGACCATCTCGGGCGTGTGGGCAATGCCCAGGCGCGCCTGAATCTCGCGGACCAGCGCGGCGCGATCGGTGCCCGACTCGAGCAGAGCAGTCCGGGCGTCCTCGGCCTGCGTTTGATATCCCGACGGCAGGCGATCGAAAACGCCTGTGGCGACGACGCGTACTTCGCGCGCTCCGGGAGACGACGGCGAATCGACCGGCTCGATGCGCGGCAAGCTCGAAGGCACGCGCCAGGAGCGACGGATGCCAGAGGGCCGAGACCGCGCACCAGACCGCACTGGCGAGCTCATCGCTCACGCCGGCGGGCGGCTCGCGGCCGTCGTGCGGGACCAGTGCCACAGCGCCCAACCGTCGCGCGGCGCTTCAGGCTCGACTCTGGGCGCGGCCGCCTCGAGATCTGCCGGCAGCGCGTCCTCCGGCGGGGGCGAACGCGGTCTCGGCGGCCGGCGGCGTCTCGTAGGGGTCGCCTGCAGACGTGCTCATTCGATCAAGCTCCGAGCGCCGACTTGCAGATTTGCGCACCTCATCGGTCAAGGCGTCGAGGGCGCCGCGGAGGTCTTCGACTTCGGAGCGGAGGGCGGCGATCTCGGTCATCCACGCGGGCTTCTCCGACGCGGCGCGATCGACGCGGTCGGATGACAGCCGCGACGGCACGTCGTCGTCGGTGGCTCTGCCCGCAAACGCCTCGCGAATCTTTGCGAGCTCGTCGGGCGGATAGAGACCGTGCGCAACGAACACCCCGCGCTTGCGGCCGGGGGGCGAGAGGTACTGCACCAGCCCGCGGGGCACGAGAGCTTCCAAAATCGTCTGCAAGGCTGGCAGGTCGGCGATCGGCTCCATGCGGCTGGTGTGCGCGCGCAGCTCGCCCTCCGTCTGTGGGCCGCGCAGCATCAGCTCGGCCACCACCGCCAGCTCGACCTTGCTCACCTTGAGCCACTCGTAAAGGGTGTGCTTCCAGCGCGGCACGCGGCCGCCCCCTTCGACCAGGATCGCCGCCCCCTTCTGGCGCAGGCTGTGCAGCGTGTCTTCGACGTCGTCTGAATCGTAGTTGGTCACCGGGTCGCGGTTGGACTTCTGGTTGCAGCCCGTGACCAGGGCGGCCAGCGTGAGTGGGTAGTACTCGGGAGTCGTCTTGGCCTTCTCGACCATGACGCCCAGCACCCGCCGCTCACGCGGGGCCAGCGGAACCCACGATGCTTTGCCACTCGTCGCGCTTTCGGCGTGGCTCATTTTGGTTCGTTCCTCGAGCAAACGGTCCACTTCACGGCAGCTCCATCCGCAGGGTCTCGGTGACCCGGTTGGTGAAGTTGGCGATGCCCACGGTCATGGCCAGCTCGACCAGCTCGCGGTCGCCCAAGGCTTTTTTCAGGCGGCCAAAGAGCGCGTCGTCGACGTTGATGTGCCGCGTCACCTGTTCGGCGTAATGCATCACTTCGCGCTCGAGCTCGCTGTAGGCGTCGCTGGTCTGGAACTCGGCCGTCTCGGCAACCTGCCGGTCATTGAGGCCGGCCTTTTTGCCGAGCGCGCGATGATGGTGCAGGCAGTAGTCGCAGCCATTGAGCTCAGAGGTCTTGATGTACGCGAGCTCGCGCAGCTTGCCATTGAGCTTGGTCTTGGGCAAGGTTGCGTTCAAGGCCAGAAAGGCTTCCAGCATGTCGGGGTTGTGGGCCATGACGCGAAACACGTTGGGCACGACGCCCAGCTTCTTTTCCATCCCCTCGAAGACCGGCTTGATCTTTTCGGCAGCTTCCTGATCGGACACGTAGCTGACAAGAGCCATGGCGAGTTCTCCCGGTGGTTGATATCGCGGTCTGGACGTTGACGTCGGTCGTGACGAAAAGGCCCCGCTTCACCGCGCTCATGGTAGCCGCGGCGCCGCAGGGCGTTCAAGGCACCAGCCGTCAGAGGCTTGCCGGGTCAAGGAAGTTGCACGGCGGTGCGCTTGTGAAATAGGCTCTCCGACTCGCCAATGATCAAATTGGCGGGAAAGCCGCTGCCGTGGGAAACCACCAGTAGCGGGCGCCGTGCGCCGCGCGGAAGCGTGAATGTGCGCACGATCTCCACGGACTCTCTCGGTTGTAGCAACCGGTCGAAGGGAATGGCGTCAGGATCGGGCTCGGGGTCAAAACGGCGGCCCGTGTCGTCGGTCAGATAGATGTGCGTGTCGAGACCGCGCTGGGCACGCCGGCCGGCGCGGCTCGAAATGCGCATGGTCACCTTGTACACGACGGCGCCTTGGTCTTCGTGCGTCTCGACTTCGGCGACCACGGCGCACCAATCATCCCAGCACTGTTCTTCGCCGATCTTGAGCACCCGGCGCGGCGAGACGAGAGAAACCAAAATAACGATCGCGAGATAGACGCCCACCAGCACGCCGAGTGTCCGCCCAAGCGCCAGGCACCGCGCGCGCCGCCTCTGAACCGCCGCCACGAGGGCCATGAGTAAGATCACAACGCACGTCAGAAACACTATGATGAAGATCAGGTCGAAGATCGTCATGAAGAGTGCTTTCCTTATTGCAAAGTTCTTTGCAATATAAAGTAACTGCCACGGCCTGTCGAGCAAGGCAGCGCCGCAAAGGAACTCCGGCCGGTGGGTGGTGCTTCAGGCAAATCGGACGGGCAATTGGACGGTACGTTGCGGAGGAGGCCCCATGCCGAGCAATTCCGAGGAATCGAATTGGAAGACCTTTCGGAAGCTTCAAGCGATCGCCCTGGAGCGGTTCTGCCAGCAGACGCTCGATGAGATTACCGCCATCGTGTCCGAAACGGGCAAGAGCAGTCACGAGCGATATCTGAAGATTTTTCGCCTCCTCCGCGATCGCGATGGCGAGATCGCGACGGGGTTCAATGATCCACGACGCTCAACCGCGTGGCGGCAGTTCGTGTACATCGATATTCTGGCGCTCTGGACCGAAGCCGAGATCGCCATGTTCAGCCCGGAGTGGCAAGAGCATCTCAAGAACGCGCGAGCGATGCGCGATGAGTGACAAAGCTCATGGTCTACGATGGAGTAACCCGTGCGACGCGTGTCGCAAACCATCGTGAACCTCTCGTACATCGCGAGAGGACCGAATCCTGAGGCAGCCTGGGACATGGAGGACGACGAGCTGCTCGCAGCGGTTAGGGTTCACCTTGAGGATCACCAGCGACGCCGCGCAGGGGCCGCTTGAAATAATGAGCCGGAGCCCGCGCAGGGCGCTGCCCGCCAAACGCATCGCCCGCGCGCAATTCATCGCGCGCGCCGGCCAGGTTCCTCGGCCGCACAGCGTGGCGGCGCGTGACGGGCTGCCAGGTGGGCAGATCGCACAGACCGCCGCCGCAGAAGATGTGGTGCCAGAGCTGGGTCGAGACGGCACAGGTCAGCGCGACATCGTAGGCGCCGCGGGCGGGAGTGATCCGGGGAATGCGCACTTGCCAGGCGCGCTGGCGGGCCAGTGCAACCGGATCAAAGTAGCCCGTGGCCCGCAGCGACTCAGGGCTCAGCAACTGGTCGACCCACGCCGGCCGCTCCGCGCCCAGGAACGTTCCCGACATGCAAGCGCGGAACATCGTTTTGGGGCGATCGGCGATCTGGGCGGGCAAGATTCGCGCGGCCACTTGCCGCAGGATCCACTTCTCTTTCAGCCCACGCAGCTTGTACTCGGGCGCGATGCCCGCGCAAAACGATATGACGTCTTCGTCAAGAAACGGGTAGCGCGTCTCGACCGAGGCGTTCATCGCGATGCGGTCTCCCTTGGAGATCATCAAGAGGCCCGCCAGCATCACCTTGTAGCCGACGTAAAGCGACTGATTGAGCGGATGCCAGCGCGCGATGTTTGGGCTCGCAATGTCGAGGTCGCCGTAGGGGTCGTGATCGCCAAGCCGATCCCACATCTCGGGCGAATAGAGGGCGGGCTTGGCCTGCGAAATCAGCTCGAAGAGGTCTTGCTGGGCCGGGCGCACACCGCCAATGCCGCACTCGGGCGGCACGAGGGCCCGCTTTCCTGAAATGCTGCGCAAGAGCCGCCGCGCAAGAGACGCAGCGGCCCATGGCCGATCTTGTGCGTGACCGCGTCGCGGATTTTTTGGCTCTTGTACCAGACGTAGCCGGCCAGGGCCTCGTCGGCCCCCTCGCCGGTGAGCGCGACCTTGTAGCCTTGGGCGTGCACCGACTGGGCCAGCCGCAGGAGGGCCGCGCACGAGGTGTCGAGCACCGGGCCCTCGGCCGCCCGAACCAGTTCGGGGAAGGCTGCGGCGATCGCCGCGCGATCGATCGGCGATGGTGGTCAGAGGCGAGCCGAGCACGCGGCCGCAGCCTCGGCCGAATGGGCCCGCTCGTCGGGACCGGCCTTGTCGAGCCCGACCGTGAACGCGGGGATCGGCTCGCCGCGCTGGCGGCTGCAAAAACCGAGGACGACCGTCGAGTCGAGCCCGCCGCTGATGTAGCTGACGACCGGCACGTCGCTCCGGAGCCGGCGCTCGACGGCGCTGCTCGAGCAGCGCCTCGAGCTCGTCGACCAGCGGCGCCGGGTCGTCGAGCCGGCGCTCGCAGCCGGCGTCGGGAAAGTCGAGGTCCCAGTAGCGATGCAATTGGTGACGCGACCGTCCGCACCTTGAGAAAGTGGCCGGGCGGGAGCGACGAGATGCCCTCGAAAAACGTGCGCGTCGTGCCCGCGCAGAAGAAGGTGAAGAGATGGTCGACTCCGCGCGGGTCGGGCCGGGCCGCGACCAGGCCCGAGGCCAAGAGCGCCTTGATCTCTGAGCCCCAGAGCAGCCAGCCGCTCGCCTGGGCGTAATAGAGCGGACAGATGCCGACGCGGTCGCGACCGAGGATGAGCGTGCGGCGTGTTGCGGTCCCAGAGCGACACGGCAAACTGGCCCCGCGCATGCTCAAACATCGCCTCGCGGTGGTCTTCGTAAAGATGGACCCAGGCCTCGGTGTCGCACCGGGTTGCCAGGTGGTGGCCGCGGCAAGCAGCCCACGTCTCAGCTCGGGATAATCGAACAGCTCGCCGTTAAAGGCGACCCAGACCGAGCCGTCTTCGTTGGCGATCGGCTGACGGCCCCCGTCAAGGTCGATGATCGACAGCCGCCGAGCGCCCAGCGCCACGCCCGGCTCGATGTGGAATTGCTCGTCGTCGGGACCGCGATGGGCGATCGCGCCGGTCATCGCCAGCAATCGCAGCAGAGGAAACTCGCGCGCTCCGGTCAGGTCAATCGCACCGGCGATGCCACACATGGGTCTGCTTACCTCAGGTGCCGGTGAACGGGTCGCGACAATTGCTCTCGCGGACGATGCCCAGGCACAGAGGGCGCCTCCGTGCGGTTGAGCTCGCCGCCACGTCTGAAGTCGTATCAGTCGGGGAGCGGAATGGTCAAGGGCTGGATACAGGGCGCACGAACTGCCGCCGGCGGTACGCCCGGCCGTAGACCAGGCCGCCCCAGATGCCGATCACGAAAGTGCCGATTCGGAACAAGAGGCCGCGGGGACCGAGGGGGACGTAGAACGCCACGATTTCATACCTCGCTGGTGGTGGATGGTGATCGGAGCGATAAGTAGCGATGGCTCCTTGCCGGCGCGCACCGGCTCGCCGTGCCGGCCGTCGCAGATGCTGCTTTGACCGGCGAACCGGTCGCGGATCTGCGTGCCCAGCACGGGAATGGTCGTGCGGGTTTCGCCGCACTGATTGGCGAAGATGACCGGAATACCCAGATCCATCGCGACCTTGGCCGGAATCGCCGCCGAGAGCGGACCGACGTGTCCGAAGAGCCAGTGCCGGCGCCCCGAATCGCGATCGGCGAAGTCGGGCCAGGCCGCCGAGACCACGGCCAGGTCGATTCGATCGCGATAATCATTCCAGACCTTGCGATAGATCATGTCGGCGCAGATGGCGAAGCCGACTCGACCCCAGGGCGTCGAGACGATCAGCGGCGATCGCCCGGGGTGAAATCGAAACCGTTCCCAGAACACCAGGTTGCGCTTGCGGTAGATCGAGACCTCGCCGTCGGGCGAGCAAAAGACCAGCGAGTCGTACAGATGCCGCCCTCGCGCTCGACGAAACCCGCGGCGATGGCCATCCGCCACTGCCGGCTCCGCGCTGGCGAAGATGCGAGATCGTCGGACCGTCGGCCGTCTCGCTGTACGGGCCAAAGTCGGGACAGAGGCTGTAGCCCGTGTTGAAGAGCTCGGGCAAGACCGCCAGCTCAACGCCACAACCGTGAGCGGAGCGCAAGCAGATCGTCGGCCTGGCTCAGATTGGCCGAGACATCAAGCAGGTCCGAGCTCATCTGGACCGCGGCCACCGCGATCTTCACGGCTGTTCACCTCGTTCGGCTCGAGCAAATCGTCGATCGACCACCGGATCAACTTCCATCACGATCGGCTCGACCGATCTGCTGAGTGTTCATTACGACTTCTGGATTCATCAGAAGCCGAGCCATCCCAGGATGCCCCCGCGCCGCGGCTTGGGCGGCACCTGTGCCTCGCTGGCGCAAGGCCTCGGCCCGGTCGCGCAGCTCGCCCTGCGGCGGCGATTGCGCCGGCTCCAGCTTGTACGTGTATTCGCGCTCGTCGCGCATCGAGACCGGGATCATGTTCTCGGTGAAGAACTCGGTGAGGTAATTGTCCCACCACGGCGCGTTGATCGGCTGAATGACGGTCTTGGTCTCGTAGCCGTCGAGCATGAGGGTGATCTCGCGCTTGCCGTAATAGACGAAGCTCTTGGAAGCCGGCGTCGGACCGATCTCTTCGCCGTTGACGATGACGGTCGCTCCCGGAGGATCGGTGCGAATGGTGTATCGCCGCTCGACGCAGCCGGAGAGCAGCGCTCGCGCCGGCCAAGACCAGCAGCACCGCCGGCCCGCGAGCGGTCAACTGGAGCTTCTCCATCCTTGGCTCTCCCAGCGCACTCGACGACGACACTCGCGGCACCGACCACTCGGTGTACGAGGCGAGTCGCCACTTCCGACATGGTTCCGCGCTCGATGAGCAGGCTGCTGATTCCGCGACGTGACGCAACCCCAGCGCGGCC
Organism: uncultured Isosphaeraceae bacterium; assembly: GCA_963830625.1. Taxonomy (GTDB): domain Bacteria; phylum Planctomycetota; class Planctomycetia; order Isosphaerales; family Isosphaeraceae; genus CAWHMZ01. The sequence goes on from CAWHMZ010000014.1 coordinate 40,258, forward strand.
GGGCTCGCCGTTTGCCGAGCTTCGGTCCGGAGGGAACGCGGCGGATTGTAGCGATCAAGGGATTTGAGGACAAGACGGCTTGCTGGAGAAGATCACGGCGACACCGAGCGAGGCACGGCCCGCGGCAAACCCGCCGGCGAACCCTTGAGTTCCCGACGGACGCCGTCGACGCCGTTTGCCGCATGCGCCCGGCGACATTGACGCCGGCCGTGATCGCTCCTTCAATCGATCGCAAGAGCGCACCTGCAGTATAAACGGGCAGCGCCGCGGCGAAGCCGAGCCCGTAAAAACTGGAGTATGCGACGCGGGCCCAGGCACCCGACCATCCGCCGGCGAGGTAGAGCTCGTGGGCCACGAGCGGTTCGATCTCGTCGACCTTGCCGTTATCGCGCAGCCAGCGCTCCTGAAGCACCCGCCGCGCCGTGTTATCGACTCGCCTCATGAACGCCAGATTCAGAAGCACCCCTGAGATGCCGCCGATTCCGGGGATGTCCTCGAAGATTTCAAGCTGCAAGAGCAGCGACAGGGCCTCTTCGGCGGCGATTTCTTCCTGGGTTTCCTCGATGAGCAGCTCTTCGATTTCCCGCAGCTCGTCAAGTCGTTCCTGCTTGGTCTCGAGCGAGCCTGAAAGGGCCGTGATCATGACCGCAAGGACGAAGCTGCGGTCGGCTTCCTGGTCGAGTGCATAGCCGTAGCTGTGGCCGATCTTGATGATGGTTCGAAGCGACAAGACAAAGAGCAGGGGGATGTCGAGGATGGTGGTGAGGACGCCGCCGGCGCCGGTCGCGGCTCCTTCGATCGTTGCCAAAATGTTTGCCACCGCGCCGACCCTCAGGGCAACTCGGTCGCACTCCTCGAGCGGTCTGTTCCGCAGCTCGGCCAGGTCGCGCACGCCGGCCTCGCGCTTGACGTCTTCGACGCTCGCCAGCATCTCGGCAGCACTATACGCCTTTTCGATCGCGATCCGGACGATTTCGTCAGGAATGGCCTTTTCAATCAAGTTGGCCCCGGCCAGCGTGATTCGCTTGAAAATTTCAGCGAAGGCGTTGGGCGGTCGCGACTTCCAGGCCGCGATCTCCCGAACTTGTCGTGCTTCGTAAGCGGTCAAAGGCGCCCGTGCGGATTCGGATCGCGCGCTCATCATTTCGGTCCCGGGCCGTTGGTTTCGGCCACGGCAGCCGGCCCGACTTCATTGCCGGGCCGTCGCACCGATACGTCTGGCGAACGCTAAAACCATGCCAACTGAGTGTAAACCGACTCCGGGCCGAGAATCACGTGGCGAAGTCCGATTCGCGGCCTTGCAAATCCACTGCGGCTTTTCTTCACGACGCAGAATCACCAATACTCCGAAATTTTGTGGCAGGCCATTTATCTGTCAGCGCATAATCAGCAAAATACCCAGATTTTGTGCCAGGCCACTTTCTAGACGTTGCAGTCTACGCAAAATCCTCAAATCTTGTGCCGGGCCTTACACGTGTGTGGTGCCGCTACCGTGGGAACTTCTGCCGTCAACGATGCTGAAGAGAAGCCAGAATCGGAAGATGTGCGGCTGACGAGACCGTTCAGTGACACGCTTGGCGGTCGCTCGATTCGAGTGGGATTCTATTGCGGTTAACCGCCCTGCATCGGGGGCCGGAATGCCCCGCCAATCCGCCTTGACCGGATTCGGGCGACTCGTGATACTGCCTCGACCCGAAATTCCACACCTGAGACGGATTCTTGGGTTCGGGCTGAACCAACATGAGTCACGGAAGACGAGCTAAATCGTGGATTTGCACATCCCGCCGGTGACTGATGGCTCCTGGCTAGTCCCACGTGCCACATGGTTGCGGCCTGGCAGCGATCGCCGCTCGCAAGAGCGCAATTCGCCGCGGCGGCAAGGAGATGATCGGGCCGATGATGATCTCCAACGTTTACCTGATGATCTTCGCGGTCGCGATGATGGGCTGCGTGCTGGCGACGCCGCTGGTGACCTGGGTCGCGACGCTGGGGCGGGCGATCGATCGACCCGACCAGTTCCGGCGCATCCACCAGGGCGCGATCCCGCGGCTCGGCGGGCTGGCCCTGGCCGCGGGCGTCGCGGCGGGGACCATGCTTGTACAGCTACACGAGCCACTCCGGCAACGCGCCGTCGGCGAGCTGGCGGCACATCCGCATTGGACTCTGCTCGTGGCGGCGGCGATCATCCTGGTCGTCGGCTTCGTCGACGACACCCGCTCGCTCGGGCCCGCGCATCAAGCTGCTGGGGCAGGCCCTGGCCGTGCTGACGCTCTACCTCGGGGGCATCCGGATCCAGACGATCGACGTGCTCAGCCTGAACTTCGACCTGGGCTATCCGAGCATCCAGTTCAGCCTGCTGGGATTCCCGGTCGATCTGGCGCTGCCCAGCCTGCTGGTCACGATGCTCTGGTTCCTGGGCTGCATGAACGTCTGGAACCTGATCGACGGCATGGACGGGCTGGCTTCGGGGGTGGGGCTGCTGGTCAGCGGGACCTTGACCCTGGTGGCGATCCACAACGAGAACTTCGAGGTCGGCGGTCCTGGCGGTCGCGCTGGCGGGCAGCCTGGCGGGGTTCTTGCTCTACAACTGGCATCCCGCCTGCATCTTCCTGGGCGACAGCGGCAGCTTGCTGATCGGGCTCTTGATCGGCGTGATCGGCGTCCAGGGCTCGATGAAGGGGCCGTCGGCGATCTCGATCCTGTTTCCGATCCTGGCGATGGGGCTGCCGATCTCGGACACGGCCATGGCGATCTTCCGCCGCTGGGTGCGCAACCTGCCCTTGAGCGCGGCCGACCGGCGGCACGTCCATCACCTGCTGATCGGGCCTGGGGCTCGAACCCGCGCCAGGCGGCCCTGTTGCTCTACTGTTTCTCGGGCTTTCTCTGCGGCGCGGTGATGCTGGGCGTGGCCCTGCGAAATGAGTACCTGACGCTCATTCTGGGCATTTCGGGTTGCCTGGCGTTCCTGCTGGTGGTGACCAGCCGTCGCGACGAGCTGACCAACCTGCGCGACGACCTGCAGGACCGGATGACGCGGGGCCGGCAGGAGCGCCAGGCCGCCAAGCTGACCTGGGAAGCGATCCAGCGGATCGAGCTCTGCACGACGGAGCAAGCTGCCTGCGCAGTTGTCGACGAGACGGCCCACGCGCTGGGCTGTGCATGGGTGCACATCGCGCAGCGACGGCGAGCCGCTAAAACCGCGTCGGCCGAGCGGAACCCGGCTGTCGCCGCGGACTTCGACACGCTGATGTCGGGCCCATCGGCGATCTTTCGACTCTCCGGTGGCCGTGATCTGCTGGATCACGGTCGGGCTGGGCTTGGCGACGGAGTCATCGCTGGCGGCCGACATCGTCTTTCGCTACTTGCAGCGGCTGTGCCAGGCACTGGCGGAGCGGCTGAAGTCGGCTTGATTCGGCAGCGGCCGACGCAGACCGATGGCCTGGCGAGCAGTTGATTCACTGACGCCATACGGAGGCGTTCATGGACGAAATCCAGGCCTACAAGGAGGACTTCCTGCTCTACCGAGCGCGCGTCGCTCCATGGCCGCCGCGCTGCCCGGCGCACAACCCCGCGGTCGGAAGACCACTTCGAACTACTTCCAGGCGCTCCGCCGGCGCGTTCTGGATGGTGCTGGCCGTCGCCGTCCCGCTGGCGATCGTGTCGTCGATCGTGGTGCTCAAGCTGCCGCCGGTCTACCTCGCGAAGGCCGAGATCGAGATCAACCCCCCGAGATCGATCCGGTCCTCTCGACGCTCGTGAACGCACGACATCGGCCGGCGCGATCCGGCGAACGCCGCCAACTACGTCCCTAACCGCGAGGCGAGACTCAAGAGCAAGGGACTGCACGAGATGGTCGTCGCCGACCCGACGATCGCCCCCGACGCCAGCCAGTACGTCGACCCGGCCTTTGAGCTGTTCCGATCGCTCTCGGTGCAGCGCGTCAAGACGACAAACTCGTTCATCGTGACCCTTGAAGGCAAGGACCCGGCCAAGACCAAGAAGCTGCTGGAAACGCTCTTGATCGAGTTCAAAAAACAGGCGAAGGAGGAGAACGAAAGCAAAGTCTACAGCACCGAGAGCTACGCCAAGGACGACCTGGAGAAGCTCAAAAGGAGCCAGTTAGACCTCGACAAGGAGCTCCAGCAGGCGCTCTCCAAGAACCGCACGATCGGCGCCGGCGGCCGGAGCATTGTCGAAGAGGAATACCTCAGTCACACCGCGCTCATGAACCAGCACCAGCGCAAGCTGCGGCGAATTCACCAGCAGATGCTCGCTGCCCAGTTGTTCCCCAAGCTGGACACCGACCCGCACGCCAGCGCCGAGCGCGCGCATCGACCAGCTGGAACACGAAGCCAAGAAGTACACGCGCGTGCTCGAGCGAGCCAAGCGCGGCATGCGGGCGCTGCTTCAACAACGACCCGGTCGTGATGGAAGTTTCCAACTACCTTGATGAGCTCCTGGACGAGATCGAGAAGCTGCGCGCCACCAAGACCGAACTGCCGCAGGCGGCGACCGAGCTCATCCTGGAGCAATCTCGCGCCGAGGTCGAGACCGACAAAGAAGAGCATGAGCGGCTGCTGGCCAAGATGCAGGATGCGATTCCCGGTCACCAGCGGATTCTGGGCCTGATGCGCGATCGGGACGAGAAGTTCAAGCAGGTCTCGCGGATGGAGGAGAAGCTCGCGGAGTTCGGCATCTTGAAGCAGTCGCTGGTCAACAGCGACTGCGTGCGAATTCCGGCGAGCGTGACCGAGCCGACCGTGCCGATCAAGCCGAACCGGCCGCTCCTGATGGTGCTTGGCCTGGCGGCAAGCCTGGCGCTGGGCATCGGGCTGGTCTGCCTGCTCGAGCACGTCGACCACTCGGTGAAGGTGCCCGAGCACGTGACCAGCGGGCTGACGCTGCCGCTCTTGGGGGTGGTGCCGCGGATCCGGCGGACCGCGCTCACGCACCGCGGGGGCCATCTCTGGACGCCTGGCACCCCCGATTCGCTCGAGGCCGACGCGTATCGCAATGTGCGGGCCAGCCTGCTGGGCATCGCCGACAAGCGCGGGCCGATCGTGACGCTGCTGGTCACCAGCGCCAAGGCCGGCGAGGGCAAGAGCACGACGGCCCTGAACCTGGCGGCCACCTGCGCCCGGGCCGGCGAGCGGACCCTGCTGCTGGACATCGACCTGCGCCGGCCCAGCCTGGCCGACGTCTTCATCGAGAACGAACCGGCGGAGTCGGTCCACGGCTTGGTCGACGTGCTCCAGGGCGAGCTGCCCTGGCAGCGGACCGTCCGCCACACCGAGATCCCCAACCTCGACTTCATCCCGACCGGCGACACGCGCGAGATCCCGATCGAGATCCTGGGCACGCTCGAGCTGCGGCAATTGCTGATGCGCGCTTGCGCACCATTACGACCGGGTGATCCTCGACGGGCCGGCCGTGCTGGGGCTGGCCGACTGCCGCGTGCTCGGCCGCATCGTCGATGCGTCGCTTCTGGTCGTGCCGCTCGGGCTCGCACCACCTCATGACCTTGCACCGCGCCAAGGCGATGCTCGAACAGTCGCACGTGGTGCATCGCCGGCGTCGTATTCAACGGTCTGACCGACGATATGAACAACTGGTCGAGTTATGGCTACGAGCCGCTGCCGCTTGCAAGCGTGAGGCCCGATGCCGGCGCGGGCGACCGCGAGCCGCTGGCGCTTGCGGGCGCTGTCCGTTGAATGGGGAGCGCGCCGGCCTCAAGTCGGGAAGGGAAGGAACTCGTCGTGAACCTGCGGGCGAAGATCCTGGCTGCCGACCGAACACGTGCTCGCCGCGACGGTGGTGGCGCTCTTGCTCTCGAGCGCTCTTTGTTTCGGCGGGGCGGTCTGGTGGTATCTTCCCGTGGCCGCGGTCGCTGGCCTTGGTGCTGGCCGGCACACAGCTTCTCGAACACATGATTCGTGGCCGCCTGCCGGTCTTGAAGAGCCCACTCTTGCTCCTGGCATTCGGGCACTTGGGCTGGCAGCTTTTCAGCTTGTGCCGTTGCCGGCGGGACTGGCGCGCCGGCTCTCGCCGGCCGCACACGAGATTTACAGTTGCGGGGCGGTTGCCGGACTGGTCCGGGCCGATCTGCCGTCGGCGCCGCCGATCGAGCCGGCAACGGGTCGCTCGCCGGCGACGCTCGACCGCGCCGGCGACCTTGCGCTGGCTGGTCGCAGCCCTCATCTGCGTGGCGATCTTCTGGAGCGTGTCTCATTTCGCCGACCGGCTCAGCCGGCTGTACCTGGTCTGGGGAAGCGTGGTGGCGGCATTTTTCCTCAATGCGGCGTTCGGCGCTGGTGCAGATCACGGGGCAGGCCGACGGCCTGCTCGGCTTATTCCAACCCGGCCGCGCTCCGGTCTGGGCGCCTGCCGCCGATGACCTGCTCGAGACACCGAGCTACGCAGTCTTGCGCCGGCTGGACGACGCGCCAACCCGGCGCGCAGCCGTCGCTCGAGACAGCGGCCCTCGCTCCCGCTCGTCCGTTCCAGTTCGGAACGATGATGGGAGGCTCAGGCGCGCTTTCTGGCGCTGGGCTCGCTGGCGCTTGCCGCTGGCGCTGGCGGATCGTGCTGCACATCGTGGCCCCGCGCGGCAGCCGCGAGAGCCTGGGATCGCGGTTGGGCCATTCGGGGCAGGGGAGCCTGGTCGTATTGCTCCTCGTTATGCTGGCTTGTGAGCGCGTTCCTGGTCGGCTTGATGGCCGGCCCGGTTTCTGCGTGCCGTTCGTCATCGCCCTGGCGGCGGTCGGGCTGCCGGCGGCCGCGACCGCGGGTCGATGGTGGGCAGCTCGGCCTATCGGCCATCGCTGGGCGGGCTTCCTGCGGTCTCGGTGCGCGCTCTCGGCGTCCTGGCCCGCCCTGTTCGGCGGACCCGCCGCCGGTCGCACCGGTTTCCTTGGAAGACAGCAGGCTAGTCTGGACCGAGAGCCTGCCGATCCTGGAGAACTTTCCCCTGGTGGGAACGGGTCTCGGCAGCTTCGGCGCGATCCATCCCTACGCCAAGATCGCACGATCGCACCTCGACGACGGCGATGAGCAGCCTCTTGCAGTGCGGCGGTCGAGTCGGGCGCGGTGGGGATCTCGCTCTGGTGGCCTGGCCGGGCTCTGGTGCGCTGTGCCGCGCTGCCGTCGTGTCTCGGACGCGTCGGCTCGGCCGATCGCACGCTCGCGTACGGCTTGATCGGCGCGGCCGTCGGCTTTAGTTTATGGTCGACTCGTGCACTGGACGGTCGAGCTGCCGGCGGTGGCGATCGCGGCCAGTGCGCTCGGCGGCACCTGGAACCGCTGGCTGGCCGGCGGCACGGATCTGTTCGTCGAGCGTGGCTAGGGCCACCCTGGCCGGGTGTGGCTCACGGAGGAGTCGATCCCACGATGCCCGAATCCACCTGCCTCCACATCCAGGATCGTGAATCGGGCCCGATTCGCGTCGTGGATATTCCGTGGATTTCGGTGCGGATCGGCCGCGCTGCGTATTGCGAGGTGCGGCTGCCGGAGCCCGAGCTGGCCGATGAGGTCTGCCGGCTTCAGCGCCGAGCGGGTTCATGGCAGCTCGTGGTTGTCGACAACCGGACTCCGATCTGGCTGGACGGCGAGCGTGTCGAAAGATCGTGCCCGCTGCCGTTCGACGTGCCCTTCGCGGTCGGGCCGTTCTGTCTGACCCTGCGCCGCGACCGAGCCGTCGAACCCGACTGGCGGATGTGCCCGCCGCCGGCGGCGCCGCGGTTTCACCGAAATGAGACCGACGTCAAAGCAAGCGGTTCCAGTCGCAAGCAGCCAGGCTTGACGGAGTTCTTTGTCGAAGTCGGTGGAACGGTCGAGCCCATGGCGGCTCCGGCGGCGACTGAAAAAGCACACGCGCCCGCGCCGGAAGCGGTCAAGGCTGCTGAGAGTCGGGAGCGATGGGAGACGCGCTGGCGAGCCGCCAGTGCCGCACTGGAAGCTGCGCCAGCGCCCTCCTGCCGCCGAGAAACCCCGTCAAGCCCCGCGTCCCCCACGCCGGGATGCGACCGCCTATCAGCAGCCGCGAGCCCCGCAGCCGCAAGCTGCGCCTTGGGCCGATGCGCCCCGGCCCGATCCGCCTGGGCGGTCGGTTCCGGCGGCCGGCGCCCTCTTGACGGCGCCGGCCTGGCGCCGCTGGCGCCCGAGACCGGCGAACCGACAGCGAGTGACCGGCCGTGGAAGGCGTGGATCGCGCGGGAAAATCCGGTGGAGTCGTTCCGGCGGCGGACCATGTCGATCGAGCCCGAAATGCGCGCGCCGGCAGCTCCGCAGCAACGGCCCTCCCGCGCCGAGCCTGAACGGCCCGGCGGGCCGCCGACCGAGGGCGCCCGCAATAGACACCACGAACGCGTCAGCTCCTGCCGAATCCGATGACGAACCGATCATTTTGCTCGAGCCTGAAGCGGTCGCGCCGGCTGACCCTCTCGAATCGGACCGTGAGGCAGCCAACGACGAAGAGCCCGTGCCGGCCGCGAGTGTTGTTCAGATGGCCGACGAGATTGCGGTGACCGATCTGCAGGACGAGACGTCACCCGATGCGCGGCCGATCCCGATCCCGATCGCGGCGCGTGAACGCGAGCTGGTCGAGCCGGAAACGGCCAGGAACGCCCGGTGGCCGTCGGCCAAAGACATCCTCACGACCCATCGTGCGACGCCCAAACCACAGCCGATGGCCCAGCCGAAGCGCGCTCGCGATGGCGGCGCTGCCCACGCAGCCGCGCGAGCCCGCGCAATGGCGGCTGCCGGCAAAGCTGGCGGGCCCGCCGGCTGCACTTCTCATCGGCCTTGCGGGCATGGCCGGCTGTTTCCTGTCGTGCCGCTGGGCCGGCGACTCGTACGCGGCCGCGATCATGACCGATCGTCTGCTCGCGCCTGACCGCGCGACCCAGCGCCGGCCCCTTCCGCCTTCGGTGACTCCGCCGGGCGGCCCCTGGGCGTACTCGACGGCGCAGCACCTGGCGCACTGGGCGGTCTTCCTCAGCCGTAACGAGGCGGCCGACGCAAACTCGCGGCAAACGGTGACAAGCCTTGTCCTACGAGCGCTCGCAGCCTCACCGCTCAATCCGACGGTGCGCCTCATCTTTGCGCAACTTGAATCGGCCGAGGACGGCGCGCGGCTGTCGGTGCGCAGCCTGGGCCAAAGCCGCGACGCCACGAGTCTTGCATGGAGTGCCGGCAAGCTATGGGACGCGGGCCACAAGGAGGCCGCGCTGCTTCTGTACGCCCAGGCCATTGCGCTCGTGTCATCCCGCGATGGGCGGCGGGCCGCACGGCCCGGGTTCAGCGCCGACCCCGAGGTGGCGCGTTACCTGCTGCCGGGCGAAGAACGTCTCCGTGACGTCGTGCGCCGCTTCTGGCGCGGACGCAATGGAAGTTTGCAGACTACTCGCAAGCGCTCACAGGCAACCCGACGGCCCTGCTCACCGCAGCCCGGCTTTCGCGCAAGGAACACCGCAGCGACGCCGAGCGCGCCTTGGAGTTGATCATCCAGGAGCAGCCGGCCGGCGGCGAACCGGCGGCGACGGCTCTGGCCTTGGCCGCTCGAGCCGAGGCGCTTGCGCTCAAGTCGCGCTCCAAAGAAGCCCTTGACCAGTACCGCCAGGCGATCGAGCTTGCGGACCCGGGCCTGGTCAAAAGGTCGTGGTGGTTCAACCTGGCCGACGTGGCGTCGCGGATTGACGATCCGGACGGCCGCGAGGCAGCGCTCAAGGCGGCGATGGCGACGGCCCCCGGCGACGACATCAGCCGGCGCGTGTCTGAAGTGAGGCGGGCAGGGGCCCCCGCACCCGTCAGCCGCTTGCGCGGTACCAAGGCCAACTGAGAGGATAATAGCCATGACGTCCCTGGTCGATTCGCCTTCCAGAAGCTGTGCCGGCAACACGCGGCCTTGGAGCCTCGTGATGCTGTTCAAAGACGGCCTGCACGCCGAGGCGCGCTGCGCGACCTGGGCGGCAGCGGCGTTCTCGGTCGGGCTGCTCGCGCTGGTATTCAAGGACAGTCTCGCCCATTTCTACTATGCCTGGACCACAGACGAGAACTACAGCCACGGGTTCCTGGTGCCGCCGTTCTGCCTCTACTTCATTGCCCAGTTGCCCGCCAGGGCCCCGTGCCGGTGCGCGGTGGGCTCTGGCTGGGAAGCCTCATGCTCTTTTCGTCGCTGGCAGTGAGGCTGGTCACGATCCCGTTGCCGATCCCGTTCTTGGGCGACCTCGCCTTCTTGATCGGCGCGGCGGGGGTATTCACCGTCCTCTTCGGCACGAGGGCGCTGGCACGCTACTGGTTCGGGTTTTTCTTCCTCGTGTTCATGGTCCCGCTGCCGATCGCACTCTATTCCAAGATCGCCTCGCCGCTGCAGTTGCTGGCCAGCCGGGTCGCGTCGACGGTGATGAGCTATAGCGGCGTCCCCGTGCTCTGCGAAGGCAACCGGATGACGCTGCCGGGGGGCATGCAGATGTTCGTCGCCGAAGCGTGCAGCGGCATGCGGCAGTTGACCGGCTTTCTGGCGCTGACGATCGCGGTGGCGTACTGGACCACGCGGCCGGCGTGGTATCGAGTCGTTGTGGTCGTGTCGGCGTTGCCGATCGCGCTCTCGGCGAACATCGCCCGCGTGATGTTGACGGGATACATCATGCACTTCGTCAATCCGCAGTTTGCCATGGGCACGTACCACACCTTCGAGGGGCTCTTGATGATGGGCTTCGGACTCTGCTTGCTTCAGCTCGAGTGTTATGTCCTCGACCAGATTTCACCCAGCGAGACCAAGCGATGACGATTCTGCGGCGTTCGGCGCCGTGTGCATGACGATCCTGGCGACCGGCTTGGCTGCACAGGCCGCCATGGAACGGCTTAACCGCACCGAGCGCCCCGCCCTGCGCCGAGCGCTTAAGTCGATTCCGCTGGAACTGGGCGACTGGACCGGGCACGACGAGCCCATGGACCAAACGCTGGTCGATCGAGCGCAGACGACCGAGTACGTAAACCGGATCTACGAGAGCCGAACCCAGCCCGGCCTCATCGTGAGGCTCTGGCTCAACTTCTCGCTAGAGGGGACGAACCTGCGGCATTCTCCCGAAGTTTGCCTGCCTTCGACCGGATGGACCAAGATCGAGTCGCAAACTCAACAACTCGCGGTGCCCACGGGAGCAAATGCTTCGCTCGTGGTCACGCGGCTGGCATACAGCCGGGGAGAACTGGTGGAGCACGTCGGTTTTTGGTACTACATCTTTGGAGAAGGTGCTCTGGAAAACTACGTGAGGCGACTGCCGATTACCAGTCGGAGCAGTCACGGCCGCACAACCCGCGGATCATCGCTTACGGTCGAGGTCTTCTACCCCGGTGAGCACGATCCCGACGGCGACGCCTTGCGTGATTTCGCCCAGGAGCTTGTGCAGGCCCTCGAGCCGATCCTGCCGCTCGAGCGGGCTATTTACCATGTCCCCTGACGTCTTGTACGGCGAACCTACGCGTCTTTGCGGAAACGAACTGCCATGCGACGAGCTTTGATCACCGGTATCACGGGCCAGGACGGATCGTACCTGGCCGAGTTGCTCCTGGCCAAACCCGATTATGAAGTGCACGGATTGGTGCGCCGCTCGAGTAGCCTCAACCGGCAGCGCATCGATCATCTGTTCTCGCGCGATCCCACGATCCACGATCGATTTCACCTGCATTATGCCGACCTTCACGACGGCTCCAGCCTGGCCATGGTGCTGGAGCAAGCGCAGCCTGACGAAGTGTACAACCTGGGAGCGCAGAGCCACGTGCGCGTGTCGTTTGACCAGCCGCTGTACACGGCCGACGTCGTCGGCTTCGGCACCTTGCGGCTGCTGGAAGCGACGCGGCAGCTTTGCCGGTCGAAGCCGGTTCGGTTCTACCAGGCGTCGAGCTCCGAGATGTACGGGTCGGCGCCGCCGCCGCAGGGCCCCCATACCCCGTTTCACCCGCGCAGCCCCTACGCCTGCGCCAAGCTCTACGCCCACTGGCAGACGATCAACTATCGCGAAGCGTACGGGATCTTCGCCTGCTCGGGAATCCTCTTCAACCACGAGAGCCCGCGCCGGGGCGAATCGTTCGTGACCCGCAAAGTGACCCTGGGCGCCACCCGCATCAAGGAAGGCCTGCAGAAGAAGCTGGTCATGGGCAATCTCGACGCCAAGCGCGACTGGGGGTTCGCCGGCGACTACGTCCGCGCCATGTGGCTGATGCTCCAGCAAGATGAGGCAGCCGACTTCGTGGTGGCCACCGGCGAAATGCACTCGGTTCGCGAGCTCCTGGAGCTCGCCTTTTCCCTGGTCGAGCTCGACTATCACGAGTTCGTCGAGTTCGACACCAAGTACACACGCCCGTCGGAAGTCGACCAGCTCCTGGGCGACGCCAGCAAGGCCCGCGAGGTGCTCAAGTGGAAACCTGAAGTCGATTTTCATGGACTGATCAAGATGATGGTCGAGCACGACTGGGAGCTGGCGCGGCGCGAGAAATTCGCCAGGACGTACCGCTAGGCCCGCGCCTGGCCCGAGGCCGGCCTTCGGCCCGGCCTAGAGGACGGTGGAACCGGACGAAGGAATCATGGAAGACCTCTCTATTGTCTACGCGACCGCCGCGGTGGTGGCGATCTATTTTCTCGCCAACGCGCTGTGCGCAAGCTCGACCCGTTTGCGCCGGTGTGGCTCTTTCTTTTTGGATATATACATATTTATGTTATTCAGGCGTTGAGCTATCACGACTGGGCGCTCGACGTGCGCGGCAAAGATCTGGTCGATGCGGCGAACTGGCGTGCGCTCTGGGCGCTACTGTGGTTCCTGTTTGTCTACGAGCTTCCGCTTTCCCGTTTCACAAGCGCGCGGCTGCCGCGGCCGCCTGAGGGCTGGCCGCCCAGAGTCGTCGCGGCAATCAGCCCGCCTTTGATCCTCTGGGGTCTTCTGTGCGCCGGCATGCTCCTGGGTGACGCCGTGGCGTTCGACACGTCGCGGTTGTCGCCCGAGGAGGCGCTCTTTCGCTCGTTTCCGTTTGTGATGATGGTCGCGGCGGTGATGCTGATCGTGACCGGGCGCATTCCCGGCAGCCGCGCTGGCTTCCTGGCGGCCGGCCTGGCAACCGCGGCGGCGTACCTGTTGATCTGGATGTTCAACGGCAAGCGCTCGCACTCGGTGATCGGCGTCCTGGCGACGGTGTGTGCCTACTACATCGCGCGGCAGCGGCGGCCAAGCTGGCTGGTGCTTGCCGGGACCGCACTCGCCGGGGCGATCGTAGTGTCCATCGCCATCGGCTGGCGCAACAATCTCGATTACGACCGATCGTTTGCCGGCTTCGCTCAGTTCGTGGGCGACTTTGAACCTGGCAAGGTGCTCGAAAACCTCGACCTTGCCGACAAGCGCGACCTGCCCGAGGAACTCAGCCACGAAACCAGCGAGTACGGCGGGTTTCTGCTCATGCTCGATACCGTCCCGGCCAAGTCGGGCTTCGACTACGGTGCCAACTACCTGCGGACGGTGAGTACGTTCATTCCGCGGCTCATCTGGCCGAGCAAGCCGCTCTACGGGCGCGACGCATGGAGAGCCGCGTGGGTGGCCGGCTCGGAGCTCGAGCGCGAGGAAGATTTCACGGGTCCGGCGGTCGGAATTCTGGGGGCCGCTCAGCTCAACGGCGGCGACGTAGGCACTGTTATCTTGCTAGGGACGGTAGCGCTCGCGCTGCGCACGGCTTACGAATACTTTCGTCGCTACGCCCACCTGCCGTGGGCGCAGTTCTTCTGGGCCATTACGTTCTACAACGCCTGGTTCATGGTTGTCTCCGATGACCCGATGACGTGGTTTTACCAGAACTGGGGATTTACCACGCTTCCGCTCGTCGCGCTGCTCTGGTGGTTCAGCAAGAGCGCACGCCCGCCGGCCACGGCAACAACTGCTGCGGCCGCCGCACCCGCGCTCATCGATCTTCCCGGTGGGTCCGTCGCCAAACATCGGGCCGACGGTGCGCTGGTCTAGCTTGAATCAAGGAGAGTCTTTGAGATGCCTTCGCTACGGCTCGATCGCCCGGCTCCGACAAGAAGATGCTTTTCCGCAATCACGGCAAACGACAAGATCGACATTTGCCGGGGGTCCTTCGCGTTCTTGGTCGTGGCCGCTCACGCTCTCGAGATTACCTGGGCACTCCATCCGCAAGCGCGCACGCTCTACCCGACCTGGCTCTACCGGCTACTCGCACACGGCTTCGGGTGGGGGCTCTACTGGGTCATGGGCTTCTTCGTGATCAGCGGGTACTGCATCCAGCTTTCGGTATCGCGGTCGCTCGCTGCCAACTCGTATTCGCTGGGGCATTACCTGGCCGCGCGGCTCTCGCGCATCCTACCGCTTTATTTGCTCGGCCTCGGCGTAGCCCTCGTCGTCGAGTGGCTGATCGCTTCGGCCCGGCCGGCTTGCTGGCCCAACGGCCTCAACGCCGAAACGTTCCTCGCGCAGATTTTTCTCGTGCAGAACCTGACCGAAACGTTCGGCTCGTATGCCTCGTCGTGGAGCATCACGAATGAGATGTTTTGCTACCTGCTCTACGGCGTGGTCGTCGCCATTGCGGTGAAGTCGGGCCGAAGCACCACAGTGGCAGGCATGCTGACGTGTATCGTCGTGACGGTGCCGCTCAACGTCTTCTACTTCGCCGTGGCGCGATCTCCGTACGTGCTCAGTTTGGGCCTGCTGTTTGGGTATTGCGCGATCTGGTACCTGGGCGCCCTCGTGGCCGAGGGCCGCGATCGACTGCGAACGGCGCGGTGGGCCTCCGCGATGTCGCGATGGTGGTGGCTGCTTGTGGCGATGGCGATCGGCATGTGGGTGTCCGAGCAGGTCCACCTCCAGATCGTCTTGCTCGTGCTCGGACCGGCTTTTGCGCTGATGCTGGTGCGCTTCGTCGTGACCGAGCGCGCCAGCCCGCGCGACACCGAGCGGCTCGAGCCGCCGAAATTCGTGGAGATGCTGGCGCTGGCGAGCTACCCAACCTATCTGTTTCACGGCCCGCTGCTCATGTTGATCGGATCGATCATTCTGCGGTTCGACCTTGTCAGTGACTGGCGCGTGACATGGTTCATTCTGGCATCGGCGGGCATTTCGGCGGGAATTGCCCTGGGCTACCTGGCTGAGCGGCCCACTTTGCGCTCGCGCACGGCCTACCTGCGCCGACTGGGTGCCGGCGCCGCCGCGTCGCGCCGCGGAGTGGGTATCGGCGTTGCCGGCGCAGCGCCGGCAGATACAGGCGCACAGCATGGAGCTTCGAAAAATGAAGTTTGGCGTTTGCTTCACGAACTTCGGGCCCTATCACCTGGCCCGGCTGCGCACACTCGCCGCCACGCTGGCAGGTGAGGGGGGCCGGGTACTGGCCTACGAAGTCGCCGGCCGCGAGGAGCGGTATCCCTGGGGACGCAGCAAAGCGCGCGAGCCATTTGAATGGATCACGTTGTTTCCTGACCGCGTCATGGAAACCATCGACGTCAGCTCGTGCCGCCGCGCCATCAAGCAGGCGCTTGACCGCGACCGCCCCGACGCCCTCGGAATCGTCGGCTACGTGCGGCCCGAATCGATGGCGGCCGCTCGATGGGCCGCGCCGGCACGGGCGCCCGGCGATCTTGATGTCGGAAAGTCAGGCGATCGATCGGCCCACCGTGTGGTGGAAGGAGATCATCAAGCGACAGCGCGTCCTTTGGTTCGACGCGGCGCTGGTGGGCGGCCCGCGTCATCGCGATTACCTGGTCGGGCTGGGCGTCGACCGAGAGCGCATCGCACTGGGATATAACGCCGTCGACAACAATTTTTTCGCGACGGGCGCCCGTTATTTCCGCACCCATCCAGACGGCCGCGCCGGCCTGCCGCCAGCTCCCTATTTCTTGACGGTCTGCCGGCTCGTGCCTGAGAAGAACCTGGTGCGACTGATCGCCGCTTTCGCGCGCTATCGCGCGCAAGCCGGGTCGCAACCCGCGTGGGACCTCGTCGTCTGCGGCGATGGCCCGGCATCGGGCGAGGTCGACCGTGCGATCGCGATGAGTGGCTGCGCATCGGCGATTCACAAAGCGGGCTTCCGCCTGGTGCACGAGCTGCCGCGCTATTATGCAAACGCCTCGGCCTTCGTCTTGCCCAGTGTCTCCGAACCGTGGGGGTTGGTCGCCAACGAGGCCGCGGCCAGCGGCCTGCCGCTCTTGGTTTCAGCGCGCGCCGGCTGTGCTTTGACGCTGGTCCCCGATCCGTCCGGAACGACCGGCTGTCGCTTCGACCCGTTCGATCTCGAAGAGATGTCGGCCGCGCTCGCGTGGATGACGGCGCTGCCCGAGCGCGACCGCGCCGCCATGGGCCGCCGCGCCGCCGAAATCGTCTCACATTGGGGGCCTGATCGATTTGCCCAGGGATGCCTCGAAGCACTCGAATTGGCGCACGGTCGAAGCTCCCGAAAAAGGGCCATGCAACCGGGCCGTTTTCTTGACCTTGCGGGCGCGGCCGAGTCTCAGTAGCGTGATGCGCCTTCGCCTGGCGGATACGATCATCCAAGGAGGGATAAGCCGTGAATTCCGTGCTCTTCAACAAGGTCTCGCGCGTGGTGAAGCGGAAGGCCGGGGCGTGGGTCGGCGGGGCGATCTACAGCGTCGAGAAAACACTCGGCGGCCATGGAGCTGCGGCCATTTGAGCTCCACCTCGAGCTCACCAATCTTTGCAACGCCAACTGCATCTTCTGCCCCTACCAATTCCAGGAGCGCTCGACCGGCTTCATGAGCGACGCCGTCTTTCGAGAAGGCCGTCGCCGACTTCGTGTGCATATGCGGGGGGTCGGTGGGCTTGACGCCGATCGTGGGCGATGCCTTGATCGACCCCCAGTTCTTGGGTCGCGTCGTCTTTCTGCGCAGCCGGCCCGAGATCGACCGCATCTTCCTCACCACCAACGCGATTTTGCTCGACAAGCACGGAATCCGCGAGGTTCTGACCTCGGGGCTGACCAGCATCATGATCAGCACGTCGGGGTTCGACAAGGAAAGCTACAAGCGGATCTATCGCTCGCCCGCGTATGAGCGCATGAAGGACAACGTCACGCACTTGGTCGAAGAGAACGCCAGGCTGGGCTCGCCGGTAAACATTTCCATCTGCTTGCGCACCGATCGTCCCCTCGACCAAGTGATGCGGGACCCCGACTTTCAGCCGATCCTGGCACACGAGCCCGTTATCGATTTTGCGTGGAGTTATCGGTCGGTGGGCGGGCTCATCACTCGCGAGGTGCTGCCCGAGACCATGCAGTTCCGGAAGGCGCCGCCCAAGAAAGAGCCGTGCGGCAGCCTTTACAACGGCGTGATGGTTCTTTGCGACGGAACAGTGATTGCTTGTGCCTGTATCGCAGCGATGGATGCGGTGCCCGACCTGCGAATCGGCCACGTGATGGACGACGACCTCGCCGAGATTTATCGCGGCGCGGCCATGCGCGAACTGCGCGATCAGTTCCGGGCGGGCGGGTCGCTCAATGCGACGTGCGCGCGCTGCGACGCCTATCAAGATTGCGAGCTGTATCGAACCAGGGAGGGCCGCATCCGCGCCGAGCTCAATCGCAAGCGCGAAGCAGGCCAGGTCTGCAAGCGAAGCGACAAGGCCCGCGTGCCGTTCGCAGGTGGCTAAGCGCGACTCGAGAGGGACGGACGACGAGCGAGGTGAGCCGATGATCGCAACGAATCGTTCGCTAACAGCCGAGCGCACGCCACGACAAGCTGCACCCGGACCGCGTCCCACAGAACCGGGCGGCTGGGTTCATCTTTGCAACGGCCTCGACCCGGTGCGCGACGGCGGCATGGTGCCGAGCATCCTGGGCATGACCGCCGCCCTCAGCCGCAAGAAGGGCCGGCTCACAATCGTGACGCCCACGCCGTCGCGGCTCGATCACGGGGCGATCGAAGACGGAGTGTCGCTCCACGAGCTGGAGTCTGATCTAGAGCGGGCGGTCCGCTCAGCCGACAGTCGTGCATCTGCACGGGCTCTGGCAAGTGCAGACGCGCCGAGGCGCGCGGGCGGCGCGAGCCGCCCGCGTGCCGTACCTGATCACCGCACACGGCATGGCCGAGCCCTGGGCACTCCGGCACAAGCGCTGGAAGAAGCAAGATCTATCTGGCGCTGGTCGAGGCCAGAAACCTGCGCCGCGCGTCGTGCCTGCACGCGCTGTCGCGCCCCGAGATCGACCACTTGCGCGCATCGCGCCCGCGCACGCCGATCTGCTTCGTAGCCCAATGGCGTCGATCTGGCCCCTTACGATCGACTGCCTCCTCGTTCGGTGCTCGAAGACGAGTACCCGGAGCTCAAGGGGAAGTTCGTTCTGCTCTTCTTCGGCCGGGTCCACGTCAAGAAGGGGCTCGACTTGCTGGCCGAGGCATTCGGTCAGATCGCGCCGGACCACCCGGAGCTTCACCTGCTCGTGGCCGGCCACGACGACGGCGCATGGCGCCCATTTCGCGACCAGATTGACCGAGCTAGGCCTGCAGCCAGCGAATGACCTACCTCGGGCCACGTCGCGGGCGAGCGAGCGCACGCAGGTCTGGGCGAGCGGCCGACGCGTTCGTGCTGCCCAGCTACAGCGAGGGCTTCAGCATGGCGGTTCTCGAGGCCCTCGCCTGCCGGCTGCCATGCCTGATCACGACCGCCTGCCACTTTCCCGAGCTGGCGGCCGTCCGGCGGAGGAATCGTCGTCGCGCCCGACGCAGGCGCCGTCACGGCGGGCCTGCGCGACCTGATCGACCGCTCGCCCGCCGAGCGCGCCAAGCTCGGCCGAGAACGGCCGCCGGCTGGTCGAAGAGCGACTACACCTGGGACCGCCAGGGCGAGCGCCTGGCCGCCGTTTACGAGTGGCTTTGCGGCGGCGGACCGCCCCCGGACGTCGTCGTTTCGTGAAGGACGGCCGTCATGGGGCGCTACGTTGCCAACCCTTTCGACACACAGCGAGGACGTTCATGCTTAGGAGCTCTCAACCCATTCTCGCGCCTCGCCGGTCCAGCGCCAGCGCCGACGGCACCGGGCGCGCGAAAGCGCCCGTCAGCGTGATCGTGCCGGTCAAGAACGAGGCCGACAACCTCCGCCGCTGCCTGCCCGCGCTGGCCTGGGCCGACGAGGTCTTCGTCGTCGACAGCCAGAGCACCGACCAGACCGCCCATCGTCGCGGCCGAGTTCGGCGCCAGCGTCGTTCAGTTCCACTTCAACGGGACCTATCCCAAGAAGAAGAACTGGGCCCTCGATCAATCTGCCGTTTCCGCAACGACTGGGTGCTGATCGTCGACGCCGACGAGGTGGTCGGCCCCGAGCTGGCCGCCGAGATCGCCGCGCGAGGATCGCAAGCCGGCCAGGCCGACGGCTACTACCTCAACTCGCAGTACTACTTTCTGGGCCGGCAAATCCGCCACTGCGGCTATTCCTCGTGCTGGAACCTGAGGTTGTTCAAGCACCGCCTGGGACGTTACGAGAAGATGCCCGACCAGACCGGCGGCCGCGCCGGCGACAACGAAGCGCACGAACATGTCGAGCTCGACGGCCGCGTGCCCTACGACTTGACAATGTGCTCGAGCACCACGCCTATCCGACGATCGCCGTCTGGGTCGAGAAGCACAACCGCTACGCGATCTGGGAGGCTGCCGTTGCCGAGCGGATGCTGAGCGAACCGATTCCCACAACGATCGGCAGCGTCAGCGGTTCAAACGCCGGCTCAAGAAAATTGCCTGGCGCCTGCCGTTGCGGCCGCTCGTGCGGTTCGTCTATGCCTATTTTCTGCGGCTCGGGTTCCTCGACGGCAAGCCCGGACTGTACTTCTGCGGTCTTCTGGCCTTCTACGACTTCCTGGCGCTGGCCAATCGCTACGAGCAGCAAATCGCGACTGCCGGAAAAACCGCAGACACCAAAGCCAGCGAGCTGAGCCCGCCGGTTTCGGCGCAGGCCCAGCTCGCACGGTCGAATCACTGATCAATTCGCGCAGGGCGGAGGCATCAGCCCGTTACGCTGGACGTCGTGTTGGTCGAGTTCTGCGCCGTCGACCCGGCCGATGACGTCGAAGTCGAAGAGCTTGTTGACGTTTGAGCCGACGCGCTGCCCGAGCCGGCGCTCACCGTGGTCGACGTTGAAGTCGAAGTCTGGGCGCCCGAAGTGCCGGTGCTCGGCATGTTGTCGCCTGTCGAGGCCGAGGATGACGTGCCGGTCGACGCCTGCGCGCCTGAACCGCTGGTGCTCGACGGGCTCGGCGTGGCGTCACCTGATGACGCCGACGATGACGTGCCGGTCGATGCTTGCGCGGTCGAGCCGCCTGTGCTCGAAGGGCTTGGCGTGGCGTCACCCGATGAAGCCGACGACGAGGTGCCGGTCGAGGTTTGCGCGGTCGAACCGCCTGCGCATCCCTGGTTGGCACCGCCGGCGCCAGTTGAAGCCGACGAATTGGTGCCGGTCGACGTCTGCGCAGTTCGAATCGCCTGAGGCTGACGCCGAAGTGTTGGTCGAAGTCTGGGCGTTCGAGCCGCCGGTCGTATTCGCGCCCTGCGCAGCCGATCCGGTGGAGGCCGACGACGAAGTGTTGGTCGTCGCCTGGGCACCGCCTGCGCCCGAGTTCGACCCATTCTGGCCCGATCCGCCCGACCCGGTCGAAGCGGTCGTCGAGGTGTTCGTCGACGCCTGCGCTCCGCCCGACCCGCTGCCTGAAGTATTTCCGTTCGAGTTGTTCACGGCTGCCGACGAGGAGGTCGTTGTCGAGGCCTGAGCGCCGGAGCCCGTTCCCGCCTGGCTGCCACCACTGGACGACGCAGAGTTTGGCGTGCTTGTCGGGCTGGAGCAGTTTGCCGTGCTGGCCTGATCGCTGGTCGAGCTGCCGCTGGCGTTGTTGGTACTGGTCTGGCCGGTGGTGGGGGTTGTCCACCAGTTGGTGCTCGAGGCGGTCGTGTTATTGCCCGAGGTCTGGTTTCCCGACAGTGTGCCTGCGGGTGAGAGGGTATTTGAGCCGGCCGGTGCGGCGGCGGTGGTGGTATTGGTGGTCGAGTTGGTCGGCGTGGTGCTCGCCGCGGTGTTGGACGAGCTTTGGGTGCTCGCCGTCCCACCGCTCACGCTCGGCTCGACGTTGATTGTCGGGGCCAGGTTGATCGTGGGCGAGAAGTTAATCATCGCGGTGGCGATGGCTCGATCGCGTCGGCTGCCCCCGCGCTCGCCGCGTCCGCCCATTCCGTGCTGGTGGCTCCCACTCGTGTTTTGGTTCGCAGTCGAAGTCGTTGTCGTTGTCGTGGCTACCTGAGCGGCGTTCTGAACGGCCTCGTGGTGTCTGCCGCCGTGGTGATGAAAGCCCGACAGCAGGACACGACCTTCCAGATCGTGAACCGACGCCACAAACGCGACGCGACGGCGGGTCGTCGCACGATGATCGATTCTGCCGTCATGAAAGGTCGACATGGCCCCTCCTGGGCTAAGCGTCCTCGGCACATTGTGTGTTGGGTCGTTTTTCCGACACCCGTTCACGAACCAGCCATCCGAGCGCGACCGCATCCTGCGGAGAAGTGAAGTTAGGCAAGAGAGGCCAATCGCCGTCGACTTCTGCGCCTCGGGATCTTTGCTGTTTAGTGTTCGTGCAAGCTTCTCATGCACAACCGCGCCCGACGGGTGCCACGCTGGCGATATTTTTTGGCCGCCAGGCACCCGGTCCACAAAGTTTATCCATTCTGTGACGAATGCGAATCCTACCTACAATCGCCGGTCCACTCACATTAGGTGCCAGGCCACCAATGACATCACCTACAATACTCATAATACCTAAATTTTGTGCCAGGCCTTTATTTGTCGCCAGCGAGCTTATCCACAATACGCAGAATACCCGAATTAGGTGCCTGGCCACTTCTTCGGGTCGGCCGGCTTCTCGACACGCGCCTCGTCGGTAACTTGGAAGGGCTTCTGCCGGGAGGCATGGACGTGAGGTTCGTCGCGCGAAAATGGGCTCGCCTGGAAGATGAAACTGGCGTTGCTCTGTGGATCCGCGAATGCGCCGAGGGCGTCGTCGATCGGCTCGGGGTCGACCAAATAGCCGCAAGATTCGAGCACGCTGAGCACCTCGTCGCGCGGGACGCCACGGTGAATCTCAAGGATGACCCTCGGCCGATGCCGGGAGAGAGAGTGCCACATGCCGCGAAGCGCATCGAGCTCCATCCCCTGCACATCAATCTTTATTCCGTGAATGACGGGATCGCCGCCGGCGATGCCGTCCCAGATCGCGTCCAGGCCCACGACGATGACCGCGGTCATCGAGAGCGCGGCCGTCGGTGTTCAATTGCGAGTCGATCATCCCGCGGTCGGTCGCGAATCGTCCGACCACAGGCGCCGGCGCTGCCGATAGGCCAAACGGGAGAGGAATGAGCTGATCGAGCAAGTTGGCGCGAGCCGTGCGCTCGAGACAAGCGGTGGTCGTAAGGGCCGGCTCGAATGCGAAAACACGCCCCTGCGGCCCGACCGCGCGCGCCATCGCCAGACTCGTGTAGCCGCAATTCGCGCCGACGTCGAGCCAGGTCTCGCCGGCCCGCGCGTTTGCGAGCAGCCAGTCAGTAAGCTTCCGCTCCGTGTAACCCAGGATCGCCGCGGGGTAGTCGTGCCATGACGTCACGATTCGCATCCCGCGAAGAGGTCCGCCCAGGATCCGATGAGCAACATGCCGGCGCGGGAGCATCGCTCGGACGAGAGACTTGGCGTTCATTCGATCAGAACCTCGGTGCGGTTTCCGCGGGCACGACCGCGAGTCGTCGGGTCAGTCGTTGCGGCACATTACGCGCCCTACCGCGTCGATGACGCCGTTGTGATAGCGGGGGAAGTCGTGGGCCACTGCCTGAGCCCGGGCCGACGCCGAGCACGCTGCTCGCAGCGACGGGTCGGCGCCGAGCCGTTCGATGGCTTCGGCAAGCGCGGGCACATCGCGGGCCGGGACGATGAGTCCGTCGCTGCCGTGCCTCACCACCGATCCTGCCTCGGCCGTGACGATGCAGGGGAGGCCGCAGGCCATCGCCTCGTAGGTCACGGTCGCCGATCCCTCAAACAGCGACGGGAAGACAAAGACGTCGGCAGACGCCATGCGTTCGGCGACGCTGGCGTGCGACATACGGCCCAGCCATTCAACCTCGTTGCGATACGGAATGAGCGGCCTGGTGTCGGCTGGCAGCGCACCTAAGAGTTGGAGCCGCCAGCCGGGCCGCCGGGCCAACCGCCACGCCTCCAGCAGATACTTGATGCCCTTGCGCTGGATAATTCCGCCGGCGAAGAGAAACGTGCAAGAGGCTCCGTGCGTCTTGCCCGGCTTCGGGCGCGAATCGGCGGATGTCGGCGGCAAAAGGCACGACTGCAATTCGCTCGCGGGGTGTGCCGTGCCTGATGAGCTCGCCGGCGATGTGCTCGGAAGGAACGAGAACTCGATCAGCCAGCTCGATATCGCGCAGCCGACGCTCATGCAGCCAGGCCATCTCCCGCTCGTCAACTTCGCCGTGGCCGAGGTAGATCGGGTAGAAGTCAGGCGAGATCTGGGCTTCCATTTCCATGACTTGGCGCTCCTCGCGGACGTCGCCGTGGAGCATGCTCAATACGGATGGGATTCCTAACCGTCGACACCTGGGAAGGGCAAATTCCGACGCGACGTCACTGAAAAACAGCGCCGCCCTCGGGCGGTCGCGCTCGATCGCCCGCGCAACGATTCGATCAAACCTGCGGGTGCGCAGCGCACAAGTCCCAAACGGAGCCGCGGGCTGTGCCCGGCGACGCGCCGCTCGATCGCGAGCGCAGAAGTCGAAGCCCAAGTCCGACTGGACTTGGCGGCCGGGAATTTCGGGATCGTGACGACGCTTGAGAAATTGCTCCAAGCGCGAAACGGGCGCGCAGCGAGTGTTCTTGCGAACCGCGACGTTATGCTGTCGCCGGCATAATAGAAGCCGGTGACGAATCGCCCGAGCGACCCCACCCGGTTCAGCCCGATCACAGCGTTGTAGACCTGCGGCAGCCGGTTCGGGCAGGCGACTAGCACGCTTCTCGTGGTCCCATCGCCCAAAGCGTCTTGCGCCGCCGCGCTGTGCAACGGGCGGCCGCACGCTCCGACGATGAATACAGGGTTGCTGGAGCGCTGGCGATCGTTGGCATTCCATTCCATCCGTGATGCGAGAGCACTGCGTCCTTGCTGAGGTGGCACATCATCGGCCAGACGATCGAACGCGTCAAGGCAGAAAACCGGGCGCGCCCGGGTCCGCCACGCATGCGCCTGGCCGGGCGTGTTGCAGGGACACGGGCGATGCGATAAGCTGACAATTACGAACTATGACAGTTGTCTCTTGTTCGCTGGGGGCGAGACCCGATTGCAAGACGAGGTGGTCGCGCGGTGGGCCGACCTGCTGGTCGATTATTGCCTGGAGGTCGAGCGCGGCGAGACGATCATCGTCAGCGCCGAACGTCCCGGCCGGCCGCTGGTGGAGGCTTGCTTACAAGGCGATCGTGCGCCGCGGCGCGCATCCGCTGGTGCGGCTCGAGCTGCCCGGGCTTCACGAGTTCTTTCTCGAGCAGGCGACCGACGCGCAACTGGCCTACGTGCCCGCCCATGGCGCTCTTCGAGGCACAGGCGGTCGACGGTCGCATCCGGATCGCGGCCGAGAGCGACACGCACTCGATGAGCCGGGTCGATCCCGACGGCAGGCGATCTTCGACCGGGCCCGAGACCCGATCCGCCAGGCCGCCCGCCGCAGCGCGCTGGGTGCTCACCCAGTATCCGACCCCGGCCTACGCCGCACGACGCCGGGATGACGCTGGCCGACTACGAAGACTTCGTCACGCGCGCCTTGTTCCTCGACCGGCCCGACCCCGACCGCGGCCTGGCAAGAGCTGGGCCGGCGCCAGGCCGGCCTGGTCGAGTTCATGTCGCAGGTGTCAGCACGATCCGGATCGAGGCCGACGGGACCGATCTGACCCTCTCGGTCGCCGGCCGCACCTGGATCAACTCCGACGGCCGCCGCAACATGCCCTCGGGCGAGATCTTCACCGGCCCGGTCGAAGATTCGGCCTCGGGCCGCCTGCGGTGCGGGTTCCCCGTCTGCCGCGACGGCCGCGAGCTGGTCGGGCATCAGCCTCGAGTTCGACAAGGGCAAGGTCGTCGCGGCGCAGGCCGAAGAGGGCGAAGACTACCTGCTGGCCATGCTCGATCTCGACCCGGGCGCCCGCCGGCTCGGCGAGCTCGGGCTGGGGCTCAACCAGGGATCGATCGCTTCACCGGCAGCATCCTCTACGACGAAAAGATCGGCGGGACCGTCCATCTCGCGCTCGGCCAGAGCTACCCCGAGACCGGCGGCATCAACACGTCGGCCTTGCACTGGGACTTGATCGTCGACACGCGATCACAGGGCCGGATCACGGCCGACGGCCGGCTCGTCATGGAAAACGGACAGTGGCTGGTGGGTTGATAAACCGTACGTCCATACCTTTAGACATCGGAGAGTGGGACGATGCGACGCCGCATCAGATCTGTCAGGCCCCGGTGCAGGTGCTTGCCGCGGGCACTCTTGCGTCGTCGCTTTGTCGACCTGGGCCGAGCTGCCAGGCCCGTGCCCAGACAGGCCGAGGTCGGACGCGGCCCTGCGCGATCGCGTGCTCCAGCTCGTCGAGCGCCTCGAGTGCGCCCACGGCCCGAGGCCCGCGACGCCGCGGCCGCCAGCCTGATCAAGCTCGGGCCCAAGGTCCTGCCGCTCTTGCCCGATCCGGCCACGCGCCAAGACCGCCGAGCGCAAGGAGCGGCTCGAGCGCGTCCGCGACGGCGCTGCGCGCCAAGGAAGACGAGGTCAACACCGGCGCCAGCACGCGTCACCATCGACCGGCAAGGGAATCCGGTTCAGCGAGGCGCTCCAGCAGCTTCAGAAGCAGACCGGCAACGCGATCACCGACCTGCGCGAGCAGCTCGGCACCGAGGTGACCAACCCCGCCCTCGACCTCGACCTGCGCGACAAGCCGTTCTTCGAGGCCCTCGACGAGATCGCCCGGCTGGCCGGACGTCGCCGCGACGTTTTCGACCGGCGACGGCTCGATCGGCATCATGGCGCGGCGCAGATCGCCGACTGCCCGGCCAAGGCGCCGGCCGAGCGCCAAACCGCACTGATTCAGTACACCGGGCCGTTTCGCATCGAGCTCCAGCAGTGTGAGCCTGTCGCGCGATTTCGCGGCCGGCACGCCGGCTCGGCGACTGGCGCGGTTCGAGGTCGCCTGGGAGCCGCGGCTGCGGCCCGATGCTCATGAAGCTCAAGGCCGACGAGATCAAGATCATCGACGACCGCAAGAAGGAGGTCAAGCCCCAGGTCGCAGATGGAGTCCGACGAAGTCGTGATCCGTCCCGAGAACCCGTCGGCCGAGATCAACCTCAACCTCGACGCCCCCGAGCGCGACGCCAAGAAGCTGGCGTCGCTCAAGGTCAAGGCCGAGGTGACGATCCCGGCCGGCATCAAGACCTTCAAGTTCCCCAGCCTGGCCGCCAAGGACGTGACCGTCAAGCAAGGCGACGTGAGCCTGACCCTCGAGGACACCGAGGTCGACGAGCAGGTCTGGAAGGTCAACGTCGTCCTGATCTATCCCGGCGAGGGCCCGCCTTCGAGAGCTACCGCCAGGGGCTCTTCAACAACCGGCTCTGGCTCCAGCGAGCCGACGGCTCGCGGTTCGAGCACAACGGCGGATTTTCCAACACCGGCTCCGACGGCGGCAAGCTCGGCTTCGAGTATCTCTTCGTCGACGCGCCCGGCAAGCCGGCCGATTATCAGCTCATCTACGAGACCCCGAGCAAGGTGATCACGATCCCGCTCGAGTTCGAGTTCAAGGACGTCCCCTTGCCGTGAACGTGACGGCTCAACTCAGGCCAGGCGGTCGAGTCCGCCGAATCGCGGCTGCGGCGCTCTTGAACTGCGGCCGCTCGAGGCCGTACTTCTGGAGCTTCTGGGTCACGCTCCGCCGCGACAGGCCGCTGTGGCGGGCGCACCGCGCCACGTTGCCCTTGAACTGCGCGAGCGAGCCGCACGAAGTACTCGCGCTCGACCCGGCCGATCAGGTCGCTGGTCAGGTCGGGCAGCGACCGCTCGATGTCGAGCAGGTCAGGCCGCGCGCGACGGCTGTCGGCGTGCGCGGAGCGACCGATTCGGGCAGGTCGTCGCGGCTGGAGCACCGAGCCGTCGGCCAGGGCGATCCCCGCCTTGATCGCGTTCTCCAGCTCGCGGACGTTCCCCGGCCAGTTGTGCCGCAACAGAGCCTGCATCGCGTCCGAGGCGATCTCGCGGACCGGCGTGCCGTTCTGCGAGCCGATGCTTCTCGAGGAAGTGCATCGCCAGGAGCGGGATGTCCTCGGTGCGCTCGCGCAACGGCGGCAGGTCGATGCGGATCACGTTGAGCCGGTAGAACAGGTCGGCGCGGAAGCGGCCTTGCTTGACCTCGTCTTCCAGGTTCTTGTGGGTGGCCGCCACGATCCGGACGTCGACCTTGATGCTCTCGGTGCCCGCCCACGCGCTCGAAGCTGCCGGTCTGCAGGACGCGCAGCAGCTTGGCCTGAAGCGCCGGCGGGATGTCGCCGACCTCGTCGAGCAGCAGGGTCCCGCCGTCGGCCAGCTCGAACCGGCCGATCTTGCGGCGATCGGCCCCGGTGAAGGCCCCTTTCTCGTGACCGAAGAGCTCGCTCTCCAGCAGCGAGTCGTTGAGGACCGCGCAGTTGAGCGCGACGAACGGCCCGGCGCGGCGGGTGTCGGCGGCGTGGATCGCCTGCGCGACCAGCTCCTTGCCCGTTCCCGGTCTCGCCCTCGATCAAGACCGTCGAGCCGATCGGCCCGACCTGCTCGATCAGGTCGAACACCTTGCGCATCCTCGGGCTCTTGGAGACCATCGTGTGAAAGTGATAGTCGCCGCGCATCTGCTGGCGGAGCTGCTCGAGCTCGTCGATCAGCTCGCGGCGATCGAGGATTCGCTTGACCAGAAAGCCGGAGATGATCGGGCTCATAGGGCTTGGCGACGAAATCGTCGGCGCCGGCCTTCATCGCCTCGAGGGCCTCGGTCGGGTCGCCGAACGCGGTCAGCACGATCACGCCGACCGGCAGGCGCTCGGCGCGCACCTGGTCGCAGCAGGTCCATGCCGCTCCAGCTCGGGCATCCGCAAGTCGGTGATGAGCCAGGTGGAACTGCTGCGCCTGCAAGTGCTCCCAGGCCGATCGGCCGTCGCCGACGGTTTCGACTTCGAAGCCGTCGGCTTCGAGGATCTTGCGCGAGATGCTGACGGTTGAACTCCATGTCGTCGACGACGAGGATGCGGCGTTTCATGCGGCTCTTCCATCCGTGTCAGGTGAATTTTTAGGTTCGGCGTTTTGGCGCTCCGCCGGGCGCGGGGGCACCGGCGTGGCCGGAGTGGGTTCGCTGCGCGCGGGCGCACTCGCGGGGCCTCGCGGCGGGCTGGTAACGGCGCGCGCCCGCCCGCGGGTCGACCACGGCCCCATCGGGCCCAAGGCCGCTCCGCGGCGGCCGAGCCTGGGGGCGCACGGGCACTTCCAGCAGCTTGCCCTCGCGCTCGATTTTGAGGATGAGCTCTTCGCCGATCGGTGCGAACTCGACAAGTCCCTGGAGCAAGCTCACGCTCCTGACCGGCCGGCCGCCGGCGCTTGTGATACGATCGCCGGGCCGCAGGCCCGCGGACTCGGCGGGCGTGCCCGCGCTGATGCTCGTGACCACCACCCCGGTTGGCGCCGCACCCCCTTCACGGCCGGATAGGGGCGCCGGCTCGATCTGCACCCCGACGAACGCTCGCCGCACCCGGCCAAAGGCCACGAGTTCACCGGCAAACCGGCGGGCCGAATCAGCGGGGATGGCGTAGCCCATGCCGCCGGACGCCCCGCGCGGGCCGGTGGGCAGCACGCAAATGCCAACTACTTCACCTTTCAGGTTCACGAGCGGCCCGCCGGCGTGCGCGGGGCTGATGGTCGCGTCGGTCTCGATGAGCTCGGGGCCCGGCTGCGGCCCGCTCGAAATCACCCGGCGCCGCCCGCTCAGAATCCCCGCCGAGAGCGTTAGCTCGCCGGCGGCCTGCTGGCCGATCGCCAGCACCCAATCTCCGGCCGCTAGGCCCCGCGGGTCAACCCACCCTGCCGGCGACAGGTTGAGGCCCTTGGGGTCGAGCACGAGCACAGCGAGGTCGACCGACGGATCGCGGCGGACCTGGTCGGCCATGCGTTCGCGGCCGTCGGCCAGGATCACCGCCACTCTCGACGAGCCCATGAGCACATGATCGGTCGTCAGAATGTAGCCCCGTTCGGCATCGATCACCAGGCCCGAGCCGGAGGCATCGTCGTCCCTTTCCACTTCCAACGCCCGCCGCAGCACCGGCGGCACGAATTGGCCCGGTCTGAAGTAGCCCGGCGGTGCAACGCCCGGAACGAGCGCGCGCCCGGATCGAGCGGCCGGACCGTCACGACGGCCGGCCCCACCCGGTCGGCGGCCTTGCGAAAACTCGCCGACAGCGCCTCGGCCGCGCTCTGGCCAAACAATTGCGGAGGCATCAAGGCGGCACACGCGAGGCAGAGAACGAAAGTGAACGGCGTGTGGGCCCGTGGCCCGATGTTTTGCATGAGATGCGACCTCCCGTGCCGCCGACTTCGGCGAACCGCTTTCACCGCCCTAACGGCTCGCCACCCGTTGCCCACCGTGCCGGCTACGGCACGATGCCCCGAGGCACCTCGATCTTAACGGCAAAACGGTGGGGATCGCAATGCTTCGTAGGCACTTGGCGTCGGGAAGGCGCGGGTCCGTGTGAGCCGCGGGAGACCTTCGGTCGGGGATGGGCGGGGTCAGGAGACCCGCGCCCAACGGTTGAGCGGCTGAGCCTCCGCGCAGGCCGCAGTCGGGAGGGAGAACCTCCGTGCACGCGGTTGGGCGCGGGTCTCCTGACCCCGCCGAAAAGCCAGACCGAAGGTCTCCATGGCCCGACGCCCCCTTCCTGCTCACCACTCGAGCTTGCGCTGTTCGGCGCGGGTCTCCTGACCCCGCCGAAACGCGCGACCGAAGGTCTCCATGACCCGACGCCCCCTTCCTGCTCACCACTCGAGCTTGCTCAATACCACGTCGTTGGCGAGCGTCCCATCCGACAACCAATAAGAAGCCGACGAAAACCGCCAGTGCTCACCGCGCGTCACGAGCCCCTTGCGACACGGATTGTCGTGCAGATAATTCATCTTCTGCAGGTAAAACAAGTCGCTTTCAATCCCCTCAGGGTGGAAGGTCGGCTGCCAGAACCGCCGGTCCCGATCGCCACCCGACGCCGCAGCGAGCCCTGCGCGAAGCACGCGGGCATGTGGCTGCAGCATAACTCGCTCAATTGTCTTCCCGTAAACTTGCGAAAGCTCACCAGCGTGGCCTGAAGGGCCTCGGGATCGAACCGCTCGAGGAACACGATCGCGTGGAAATGCGTGGTCATGATCACATACGCATTGATCCGCAGGCCCTTGTGCGCGTGGCAAAAGTTCAGGCTCTCGGCAAGAACCCGACAGGTTTGCTCGGACACGAACACAGGCAGCCAATCGACCACCGACATGGTTACGTAATCGATCCCGACATCATCAGCGATCCGGTACCGTTCCATGATTTTGCTCGTAATCTGATGGTTGTGCGAATTTCGGTGCAGCAGATGGGAGACCTGCGGTCCGGCCTTTCGGCGGGGTCAGGAGACCCGCGCCGAACACTACTCCTTCCATGGCCTCCGGGATTGCGCTGCTCGGAATGGGAGACCTGCGGTCGGGCCTTTCGGCGGGGTCGGGAGACCCGCGCCGAACACTACTCCCAGCGGCGCCTACCCGAGCGCGACCGCCGCCAGCGCCATCGCGAGGGCGACGACGATCGCCAGGACGACGAAGATGATGATCGGCACTGGGATCGGCTCTGCCAGGAGGTCGCTGATCTTTTCCCGGATCCTTTCGAGCCAGGTGTCGGCCGCGGGGGCTGCGTCATCCTCTTTGCCCGTCGAACGAAGCTCGGCCATCGCCCGGTTCATCTGGATCAACTCGTTTCGATATTTTTTATGCACGTCCCGCCCCGATTCGCGTCCCTCGCCTTCGAGGCTCGTGCGATAGGATGACATGCCCTTGGTCGAAGGTGATCTCGGCGCGTTCCGGTCCAGAGGGCGCGGAGCTTGCCGCGGACCCTGACCGGTCGGCCGGAGCGCCGATTCGATCAGCGACCAGTCCAAGGGCGCTTCGGGCTGCGCGGGAACCGCCTGAGCATCAGCACCGCCCGTTTTCGCTGCCGGCTTTGGGCTCGTCGCAGGCTCGGATTGGCTGGCCGGCAAGTAGAGCGCCTCAAGGGCTTCCGCCGCTTCGGCCGCCGAGCCGAAGCGATCGGCCGGGCGGATCGCCAGCAGTCGGTCGACGATCGCGACCAAACGGTCGGAAAGGCCGGGCCGCACTTCGCTGATCGGGACGTGACGCCCCTTTATCCGCTTGACGAGCCGATCCTCCCTCGTCACGCCCGGGAAGGCGTAGCCCCCCGTGAGCAGGCGGTACATCGTGCAGCCGAGACTGAACAGGTCTGTCCGGGCATCAATTGGTCGCGCCTTGACCTGCTCGGGCGACATGAAATCGGTCGTCCCGACCACAATGCCCAGGTCGGTGTCAAATACGTTGCTTGCCTGCCCGGCCTGCCCCACCAGCTCGCCGAACCCGAGGTCCAGCACCTTCACGATCCCCGAATTCACCAGAAACAAGTTCGTGGGCTTGACGTCGCGATGGATCACCCCTTTCTCGTGCGCGTGGGCCAGTCCTCGCGACGCTTGTGCCATGTATTTGATGACCTCTTCAGGCGGCAGGGACCCGCGCCGCGCGTAGACTTGCTCCAGATCGGCCCCTTCCAGGTACTCCATGACGATGTAGGGACAACCCTCATGCACGTCGGCATCGATCGCCCGCACCACGTTGGGGTGGTCGAGCAGCCCGACGATCTTCATCTCACGGAAGAACCGGGCGAATGCGGTGTCGTTCAACGCATTCTCAACCACGAGCACCTTGAGTGCGACCACGCGATCCATCAAGCGGTGCCGCGCCTTGAATACCCGGCCACGCGCCCCCCGGCCAACGTGGTCGAGCAACACGTACCGGCCGAAATCGAGGCCCTTCTTCCCCCGCAGCAGCCAGCGTGCCTGGAACTCTGTGAGCGTGCCCTCCTTGACGAGCGCCTGGGCCAGGGGCCCCGCATCAACGAGGCCCGTCCTGCAAACAAAGCGATCCCGCACCTCCCTCCAGTGCGCATCCGCCAGCACACCCGACCGCTCGAGGGATGCGAGAAACTCCGGAACAGAGACTCGCGTTGGCTCGGCTTTCGATTCTGCAGCCATGGCGCGGCGGCTCCGGATGACGATGTAATCCATCCGACCGTGATATCAGACTCGCACACTTTTGACGCGTGGGGATCGATTTGGTTCGCTTGCTGGCGACCTTGAGAATAAGCGGACGCGCCGGAGAAAACCAGAGCGTCTGTGCGGCCGCCCGTCAATCGTGCGGGTAGTTTTCCAAGAACCGGGCGAGTCGTTGAAAGTCCGAGCCGTGCTGGATGAATCGCACGACCGTGACGAGCGTGTCGGGATCGACGAGCGTATCGAAGGGCACGTAGTTGAGGTTGAGCTGCCCCGACACCGAGATCAGCACGCCATCGACGCGGTTTTCGACCAAGGCTCGGTAAGCACCGACGCCAAGCTGGCTGCCGAGAATGACGTCGAACGCGTGCGGCAGCGCGCAGCGCGCCTCGTAGCCGAGCTGAACTCCGGTCACGCGGCGTTTCTTGCCCTGGCGCCGCTCGTATTCGGCCTCGACCAATTTGGTCATGTTGCGCGCCAGGTCGGTTTGCGATAGCGAGATATTGCCGTGATCGTCGAACTTGACGCCTTCAAGGAAACGGGCGGGCATGTACTGGGCGAGGCCCTCGGCCAGCACGATCACGCCGAATTCCTTGCCCTCGTTTTCGCGGGCGATCATCGCCTTGACAACGGTGTCGACGATCTTGTCGATCATGAGGACCCGGCGCGTGCTGCTGGCGCCCGTGTTGGGGTCGGTGACCGTTTCCTCGGTCATGTTGTCGTCGCCCAGGTCTTCGACCGAGAGCACCAGGCTGGCCTCGCCGGCGACGGCGGCGCCGTAGGCCAGCCAGCCGGCACTTCGGCCCATGGTCTCGACCACGAAGTACATCCGCCCGGCCTCGGCGTCGGCCAGCAGGTTGCGGACCTCGCTGGCGAGGAACTCGACCGCCGTGAAGTAGCCGAAGGTGAAGTCGATGCCACGGTAGTCGTTGTCGATCGTCTTGGGCACGTGCACGACCGCAATCCGTTTCTCGCTCGGCCCGAGATAATCCTGGAACCGCTTGAACTTGTTGGCGGTCTTGAGCGTGTCGTCGCCGCCGATCGAAACCAGCGCATCGACCGAGAGCGACGAAAGAGCGCGGTGGACCGTGCGGAGCTGAGCCGTCCGCTCGGGGTCGGCAAGATGGCTGGGGTGCGACACGTCCTTGCCCGGGTTGACGCGCGAAGTGCCAATCAAGATTCCGCGCGTGTTCCTCGTGCGCTTGAGCACCCGCTGGTCGAGCGTGATGTAGTCGCGCCCCTCCTTCATGGGGTGGTCGTCGCCGAATTCGATCAGGTGGGCGTAGCCGTGCAGAATGCCCAGCACGTCAATGCCGCGGCGGCGAAACGACGCCGCTGCGGTCGAGATCACGGCATTAGCCGCCGGCGCGGGCCCGCCGGCAAACAAGATCGCCACGCGGCGAATGTCCCCCACCGGTTTGGCCGGATTCACGTCTCGAGAAGTCGCACTGGACATGGAAACTCCCCGCTCCAAGAAGGTTGTTTAAGCAAGCGAAAGTTTGAACAGATCGAACCAGACTCATGAGGATTGCCCATTTCAGAAAGCATCGGCTGCCACGACCTCGCCGCCGTCGCGCGTGATCAGGGCCTTGAAAACGATCGGGTTGATGGATTCCTTGATGAACCGCACCGACCCGTCACAGAAAAGTGCGTTCCAGCCGCCCGGAAAATGCCCGCCGAGCTTTTCCAGCAAGGGCGGGATGTCTTCTAGCTTGGCGTCGCTGTTAATCGGCACGTCGCTTTCGGGCTTGGTCCAGGGAACGGCTTCCTTGGCCTCGACCAAGGCCATCGTGTTGGACGTGCCGTCGGTAATCGACTCGATGCGGGTTCCTTCGGGAACTTTGGGATCAAAGAGTGCTTGTTTGCCCATGAACCCGCGATAAAAGGTCATATCCGGAACGTCGTTACTGACCGGGTGGGCGAATACGGACGGCATCTTGGCGGCCAGGTCGCGGTTATGAGGGCTGTCCCAGGGCTCATCGAGGTGGAACTCGTTGAATAGCCCCTGCTGGTCGAGGAACGGCAGAATCTGCACCCGCCAGCTCAAGAGGGGCTTGCCGTCCTTGCTGCGGACGTCGGCCGGAAAATGGCCGTTCGCCGATAGATAGTTATGCAGCGCCAACCCAATTTGCTTGAGGTTATTGGTTGACTGGTTCCGCCGCGCGGCCGTTCGTGCCGACTGCACCGCCGGCAACAAAAGTGCGGCTGCGACCGGCACGGCCGAAGCCACGTTTACCGACGGAAACGCCTCGCGCGAAACGAAGCGGACTCCCTTTTCATCGACCACAAGCGCATTGACCGACGGAAACAAGAACGTGCGCAGTACGTCGGGATCGGGGATAAGCTCGGGGTCGATCGGCGTTGGGTCGGCGGCCTTGGCCTTGGTGGTGGTCTTGGGGTCGGCAAGCGCCTTGGGTGCCGGCGCCGCGGGCGCAACATCGTCGTCGTCATCGTCGTTGAACAGCTCCCTGATAAACGGGGCCTCCATTCCGGGCGGAGAAAACAGGCCGCCGCCGAGCCGTCGCGAGGCCAGCACCGAGTCGGCCAGCCCCGGCAGGCTGGCGAGCACCTCGGGCAACAGCGACTGGGCCGTGTCTTCGACCGACAGGAACGTCACGTCTTTGGGAAGCGATTCGAGGGCCTGCGCCAGCGGGTCTCCAACCGGCAGCCCGCTTGACACAGAGCGCTCGGTCAAATCCAACGTTCTCCGAGCGAGCGCCGGCGACGTCGCAACCACGAGCCCGCTCTTGCCCAGCAAGAACGTAACATGCATGCCCGCGGGCACGGGCAGACCCAGCGAGCCCAGCGACAGCGTGAAACCCACTTGTGGTCCTTTCAAGCGCTGGATCACGGCAGCTCCTGCCGCCCCGCGCCCTTGCGCCACGGCCTGTAACGCATCGTTGCGCGCGCGGCCAGCGTGCTCAAGGCGCGAGCAACCGCCTCGTGGTCCTTCACTTCGATCACGACTGCGGCCTTGGGCACAATGAAGAACCCCTGCACCAC
Source organism: uncultured Isosphaeraceae bacterium (assembly GCA_963830625.1). Taxonomy (GTDB): domain Bacteria; phylum Planctomycetota; class Planctomycetia; order Isosphaerales; family Isosphaeraceae; genus CAWHMZ01. Next base: position 75,658 of record CAWHMZ010000014.1, read on the forward strand.
CCCCTCCAGTATATTGGTTGGCGCGTTGCGCTTGGTGGGGAATACGTAGCCGGTGAACTTGGGCCCGATGTGTGCCAGCAGGTCGTGCCGCAGATCGAGGCCCAGCATGTCGCGCAACTGTTTTTCGAGCTCCGCGAGCTGCTTGGGTGCGGTCGGGTCGGCCGACTTCACCGCTTCGAAGAGCATGTCCCACAAGCGCGGCGGGTCGATCGAAAGAACCGTGAAACCCGCCAGGCCGCCCGGCAAGGGCGGCAGGTGGCCGCGGTCGAAGACCGGCTGGTTGAATACCGCCGGAATTCCTTTCCTGGGCTCGGGCGCCACCATGCCGATGATGGTCTGTAACGCAGGCCCGTCAAAGCCCCAGCGAAAGTCGAAGCGTTTGATTCCGTCCAAGCCCAGCGCGACGGCTTCCTTGGGCAAGCGGGGCAGGGCGGTCATTTCGAAGAATGCGAATCCCACGGGCACAAAGCCGGGAGCATCGGCACTCTTCTTGAGGTCGGCCCGCGCGGGGTGATCGATCGCGCTTGGCTCGTCGCCGTCGAGTGCTGCCATCATCGCATCGGGGCCGGTGGGCGATACCAGGCTGATGACCAGGTCGTCGCCCTCGGCCCACCAGGCAAACGACTGATCGGGCCCCGTTGGCTGAGCGTGCAGCGTCCGGCCGCGGGCCTTCTTCACGGTGACACGGCCATTCGGCGTCTCGGCCGCCTTCAGAACCTTGTCGAACACGGCGCGGAACGGCCCCTTGGCGCCGCCGCGAATCACGATGCCGAGGCACCGCGGCGGCCCTTCGCCCCCGCGCGGTTGATGCCCACCGCGAAACCCGCGCGCACGAGCCTGCGCGGCCCCAGCGGCCAGCTCGCTGCCGGTGATGGGCGGTTTGGGCTGGCCCGCCACGAGCGTATCCACGAGCCGCGCGATCGTCTGCTCGTAAAGAGCGCCGGTCGTGGTTTCGTTCCAGAGCTTGTAGGCCGCCGTCTTGGTCCAGGCGTCGCGCTCTTGGTCCAGGCCGGCAAACTCGGCATAGACGACGAGGTCCTGGCGCGGGAAGTAATGAGCCAGCACTTGCGGCGGCGCCGGGTCGCCGCCTTCACGCCAGTAGGCGAATGCCGCCACGGCCAGTCCAAGCCAAATGGCGAGGGCCGACTTCAGGACCATCAACTGCGTCCGGCCGCGCCGGCACTCGCCAGGTGTATTCATCGCCATCGCGCGATCCCCTTCACCCGGCGCCACCGGGCGGGCGTCTCGTGTGGCACGCGGGCGGAAGAGGGCGACCGCCGCGATCGCCCCTTTGCCCGCGCCCTTAACCCATTATCAGCGTCACTTGGCCGCGCTCGCCAGCAGCTCGTGCTGGCTGGGCGCAGTGAGCGACTTCAAGAATGCTTCAACCTGCCGGCGCTCGCCGGCGCTGAGCTTGAAGAACCGCTGCGCGACGCGAGTGGCCTCGCCGCCGTGCAGGGCGACGGCCTGATCGAGCGTCCTGGCGCGGCCGTCATGGAGATACGGCCCCGAGTCGCGGAAACCCCACAGGGGCGGCGTGCGCCATTCAAACCGCGATGCCGGTCCAGTCGTCGGGCGCTTGCCTGAAGGCCCCAAGTGGAACGGAAGCTGGAACGGGCCATCGGCGAACGTAACCAGCCCATTCGGTCCGGAAAACAGAGCCGTAGCTTGCACGGGCACCGCGGGCGCGAGCAGGGCCGGCGGCAGAGCGACGACCTGATTGATCTGCACCGGAGTATCAACCGCAGCGAGGTCCGATGGCGCCGACGGGGGCACGGGCACCGTGGATGGCGGCAGGGGCGCAAGCGCCGCGCCTGGTTGCGGCGCATCGAGCGCGAACGGGTCGCGGTCCGAGGGCGCCGTCGCACCGGCGACCGGCCCAACCTCGTCGATGACTTCGTCATCGGAAGAGCTCGGATCGAAAACCCCGTACTGGCCGGTGTCACCAAGCTGCTCGCCCATGTCGTGCAAGAGGAGGTCGCTGTAGAGACCTTCTACGTCGCCGAGCTTGGGGGTATGGCACGAGACGCAGCCGGCCTTGGTGAACAGCGCGCGTCCGGCCGCGACCTCGGCGGCTTCCTGGTCGGTCGCCGGCTTACGCGCCGCAGGTCGCGGAATCTCGCGTACGTACGCCACCAGCGCGCCGCACTCGTCGGAATTCAGGTCAAGTCCCTTGGCCCCTTGAGCGGGCTTCTGGGGCGAGCCTCCCTGGTGATGACCTGGCACTTCGAGCCCCAGCTCGACGGCGCAAGCCGTCAGCACGAAGTCGTCAAGCGTGGGCGTCTGCGCCTTCCAGCCGAACCGGCCGATTCGCTTGTCCTTCAAGCGGCTGACCCGGCCTGCGATCTCGGGAAAGCTGAAGTACTTGGTCTTGGCGGCCGCCTCGATCGCACGATCGGGAATCGCGTCGATGAGCCCCGCGCCAAACAGGCCCGTCGGGTTGCGCTGCGAGCGCACGATGTTGAACGGGCCCACCACGGCCTGGGTCTGCATCGCCTCGAAGCTCGCCGCGTTTTGGGCAATTGCCAGTTCGTTGGCGGCCATGCCGGCCGGCATCACGGCGTCTCCAAACCCGATGAGCGACTGCCGCCAGGCCTCATACGCGTCGGCCGTTCCGAACCGGTGCAGAACGACGCTGCGCGACGTCTTGAAGCCGGGATGCTTTTGAACGAGGGCCGTCCGGTCGAGCCCGCGGCGGCGGGCCTTGTTGCCGGCTGCCTGCTGCGCGGCGCCTGGCCGGCTTCCGGCGATTTCGACGTGCCGATACCGACCAGCGACCCGAGGGCCTTGGCCAGGAAGCTGGGCGCCTGCGTGTTTCCTACGCCGCCGAGCTCGACGGCGGCCTGGCCGTTGGGAAAAGCGGTGATGATGTCGACGTTCTTGCTATTTGCGCCCCCGCCGCCGGCGCCGCCCAGGTTATGGCAGGCGACGCATGAGGTGTCGTTGTAAACCGGGCCCAGCCCGTCGCCGCCATGGCCGCGCGCATCGCCGGGGAGCCATTCGCGCTCGAAGAGCTCGCGCCCTGCGCCACGACTTTGCGCCGTTTTGCATCGGGCTCGGCCGCACCGGCCGGCGCCACCACGAAAAATGCGCCAATGCCGCCCAGCACGGCGGCGAACAGACCGGCCGCCGGCATTGCCCACCATCGATTGCAGAGATACGGATGCCCAGACGTGTCGTTCCTTCTTCCCATGGTGCGCCCCTTTCCTGTGCAAGACGATGCATTAGGGTACCAAGACGTGCGAGGCCAACAACGTATATTACAATTGTCGCGTCGCCCGCGACAATGAGAGACTGGTGAGTGCGCTCGACTTCGCGGTCTAAAGTGATGATGTCCAAACACGTAAACATCTTCCATCGGGCGGTTTACCTGACGGGCCCGACGGCCTCGGGCAAGACGGCCGTGGGGGTGGCGCTGGCGCGGCGGTTGAATGCCGAGGTGCTGGCTCTTGATTCCATGACGATTTACCGTGAGATGGACATCGGCACGGCCAAGCCGGCGCCCGCGGAGCGCGGCGGGATCGCCCATCACTTGATCGACGTGATCGAGCCCTGGGAATCGGCGAGCGTGGCGGTTTTTCGCCAGTGGGCCGAGCCCGCCGCGCTTGAGGTGGAAGGGCGCGGCAAGAGAGTTCTGTTCGTCGGCGGCACGCCGCTTTACCTGAAGGCGCTTTTGCGGGGCCTTTTTCACGGTCCCGGGGCCGACCTCGAGCTGCGCCGGCGGCTGGAGCGCGAGGCCGACCTTGGCGGCACGCCCGTGCTCTACGAGCGTTTGGCGGGGCTCGACCGTCGCACGGCGGTGCGCCTCCATCCGCACGACCGCCGGCGAATCGTCCGCGCGCTCGAAGTGATCGAGCTGACCGGACAGCCCTTAAGCGCGCTCCAGGCCCAGCACGACCTGCCTGCTCCTGGCGGCGTCCCCGTCTTCGCGCTCGATCTTCCCCTGCGCCGAGTTGCACGACCGCGTTAATCGCCGCGTCCTGGGCTTCTTCGGCGCCGGCCTGGTCGACGAAGTGCGGGCCTTGCTCGCGGGCCCGCGGCCGATGAGCGACGTGGCCGCCCAGGCTATTGGCTATCGCGAGGTGATCGCCATGCTCAAAGGCGAGGCGACGGAAAGCGAGACGATCGAGCAAATCCAGGCCCGTACTCGCCAGTTCGCCAAGCGCCAGGCAACGTGGTTCCGCGGCCTGACTGAGGTCCGCCCGATTTCCATCGGCCCGGACGAGGATCCCGAGGTGATCGCCGACCGCCTCGCCGCCGAAACCGCATCTGGGTTCTAGGCGCGCTTTGCACGTTGCACGCGTGCACCTCAACCCTCCGACCGAATAATTAATGGCGAGGCGCGAAATCTGGGTTGTCTGCGTGTTCTGCAACGGCATGAATATTGGCCTGGCACAAAATTCGGGGGCTTGGCGGCAAATAGAGTGGTATGGAAATGGCCTGGTACAAAATTTGGGTGTTTAGGGTAAAATGTGTGGGCTTGAATTCGCCAATCGGGAGTCAGCCAGCGCCAACCAGGCTGGGCAGAACCCAGGCCGCGCGGCTTCGCAGCGTGCGCGGCCAGGCTGCGCGGAAGAATCGCAGAATCGCCCGAGTTGCCCTTTCTCGATTTCGCGCGATCTGTTATGACACGCCCGGCATGGACTGCCACCCTCTTGGCCTGCGCATTGGATGCGCCTTGGGCCAGGAGGAAAAGCTCCCAAAATCCCTGTCTTGGTGCAGCCGCGACCGACGACTCTGAGTCGGCCGGCTGGCGTTCTATCGCGTCGACCGGGGCCGTTCCCAAGGAGGGGATCGAATCCATGGGCCGGCGAATCCTGCTGCTTGTGGGAGTATTGCTGTCGGCATCGGCGGTGGCGGCCTCTGCGCGGCCAGGATGACGACAAACCCCCGCCTCCTGTCGAGCCCGCGCCGGTGGTCGCGCCCGCGCCTCTACCCCCGCCGCCGGCTGCGTTTCCCGACGAGTTTCCGCTCCCCGCTGATGCGGCCGGCGCCGATGGCGGCGCGAAGGCTGCCACCCCCAAATCAGAGCAAGTGCCGGCGTCGCAGCCAAAGGCGGGCGCAAAGCCGAAACGCAATGCGCCCATCGGCCAGGCGGCGTCGCCCGCCGACCGCGAGGGCGGCGTCAAGGTCCCCCGGCCGACTCTCGACGAAAACCTCATGAAGCGCAGGCTCCCGCGGTCGTTCAGGACCAACCGCCGGCACCGGCACCGGCACCTGCCGGACCGCCCGGTGCCGCGCAGCCCGTCGACCCCGACGCGGCGCGGCCGGTGGCAGACCGCTTGCCAATCGGAAAACAGTCCGTCGCCGTGACGGTCGATGTGCAGGCCCCCGCCAGCATGAACCTCAACAAACAGGCCACCCTCAAGCTCACCGTCCGCAATACCGGCACTTCCGATGCCTTCAATGTCGCGGTCGACGACGAGCTGCCTGACGGCCTCGAATATGTTTCCAGCTTGCCCGAGATGCGGGTGCTCGCCGGGTCGCACTTGAACTACCGGATCTCCACCCTGCAGGCTGGCTCCGAACGCGTGATCACAATCAAGGTCAAACCAACCAAGACCGGCTCGTACGACCACGCGGCAACCGTTCGGTTCGAGAGCGGCTGCAAGCTGCGCACCCGAGTGCTCGAGCCCAAGCTCAAGGTCGACGTCCTCGTCAACCCGTCGATCGGCAAGGTGCTCAAGGGCCAGCCAGTCGAGTTCAAGGTCGCGGTGACCAACAACGGCGACGCGCCCTGCGCAAGGTGAGCATCCAGGCCAAGCTCAGCGCGGGCCTCCGGCACGACGACGCCGCTGAGAAGGGTGAGTACGAGACCAGCCTGCCCGAGCTCGCACCTGGCCAGACCGAAACGCTCGACGCACTGGTCGCCGACGCTCAGCTTGGCGGCCAGCAGACTTGCATCGTTACTGCCGCCAGCGACGACGTTGTCTTCAAGAAGGAAGACGCCGAATGCACCAAGACGATACTCGTCGTCGAGCCCAAGCTCTCGCTGTTGTTGGAGGGTCCGGCCGAACGCTACACCGACACGGTTGCCGATTACACGATCAAGCTCGAGAACCCCGGGGATGCCAACGTGCGCAAGGTCAGGGTCCTGGCGACGCTTCCCGTCAGCGGGCGCCTGGTCAAGGTTCCGCCCGAGGGGCGGTACGACAGCACCACGCGGCGGCTGTCGTGGGCCCTCGACCTGCTCGAGCCCGGCAAGCCGGTCGTGTTTCCTTTCCAGGTTCGCATGGGGGGAATCGGCAGCTACGACGTGATCGCCGAAGCGGTGGCCGAGGGGCGCTCGAAGGCCAAGGACCGCAAGAACACCGACGTGAAAGGGATCGCCGACGTCGACCTGGTTGTGAGCGAGTCGAAGCGCGTGCTCGACGTGGGCGGAGAGACAACATTCCAAATCCGCCTCCGGAATTATGGCACCAAGGAAGCAACCAATTTGCTGGTGACGGCCAACCTCTCGAGCAACCTGGAATTTGAAAAGGCGGCCTGGGGCGCCCAGGACCTACAGGTGGGACACAGGAAGGACGATAACTCCCTCAAGTTCGCCGGCATCGAGAAGCTCGCGCCGGGCAAGGAGATACTCGTAGAGGTGACGGTACGCGTCGTGGGCGACACGCCGAAGCTGGCGACCTGCCGCGTATTCATGATCCACGATGACTTGACGGAGAAGCTCGAGGACATGGCCGGCGTCAAGGTCACCAGCGCCCGCTGCGCCGCCGTGGCAGCCGGCAATGGGCCATAGGGCGTGCAGGTCGAAGCCGTCGGTCAGAATGCCTGAACTGCAGACAATGACGGTCTCCATGGCGGGGACGATCGCGCGCTGAATCATGCCCGGGCCTGGAGCGGCAAAATCGCATCGAGCAGCGCGACCTAGTGATGCTGGGCAAGCCCGTCTTCGGCGGTTAGAGTGGTCTTCCAGCTAGGGCTGCAGCACCGGGCCCGCGCCGACCCACTGCCGAACCGAGGATCGACCGATGCCCCGCAAGATTGTGATCGCCGCCGTTTTGTGGCTCGTTGCGTTCTCGCCGCCCGCGCTTCGCATCAGCCTTGGTGCGGCCGACGACGACACGCCCAAGACCAAGAACCAGCCGGTCAATCGCCTCGCCAAGGAGACCAGCCCGTACTTGCTGTTGCACGCCCATAACCCGGTTGACTGGTATCCCTGGGGGCCCGAGGCGCTTGCGAAGGCCAAGGCCGACGACAAGCCCATTTTCCTGTCGGTGGGCTACAGCTCGTGCTACTGGTGCCACGTCATGGAGCGCGAGAGCTTCATGGACCCCGAGATCGCCAAGGCTCTCAATGCGAACTTCGTCTGCATCAAGGTCGACCGCGAAGAACGGCCCGACGTCGACCAGGTTTACATGGCTGCCCTCCAATTATTCGGGCCGGGCGGCTGGCCGATGTCGCTTTTCCTCACGCCCGACGGCAGGCCGTTTTTCGGTGGGACCTATTTTCGACCGCGCGATCAGGAAGGCGGTCGCCGGGGTTCTTGACCATCGTTACCGAGCTCGCCGCGGCGTGGACACGCGCGCCGTGCCGAGATCAATAAAGCGGCCGACGCTTTGACCGACGCGGTCCGCACGCGGCTCAATGCCAAGAGCGGCGGCCGGAAGATTGCCATCATGCGCCGAGCCGATCGACGACGCCTGCGCCGAGCTCGCCCGCCAGTTCGACCCCGAGCATGGCGGCTTTGGTTTCAGCGACGCAATCCGCGCCGGCCCAAGTTCCCGCAGCCGGTCGACCTGATGTTCCTGCTCGCAGAGCACAAGCGCGGCGCGGCCGGTCCGGCAGCGACCGATGGTGCGGCCGATCCGCTCAAGATGGTCCTTTTCACGCTCGACCACATGGCACGCGGGGGCATCCGCGACCACCTCGGGGGCGGCTATCACCGCTATTCGACCGATCGATACTGGCGCGTGCCGCACTTCGAGAAGATGCTGTATGACAACGCCCAGCTCGCGACCGTTCATCTGACTGCGTACGAAATCACCGGAGACCCGCGCTGGCGCGACGAGGCACTTGCGACCTTCGATTTCGTCGCTGCCAAGCTGACCGCGCCGGAGGGGGGCTTCTATTCGGCGCTCGACGCCGAAACGCGCGGCGAGGAGGGCGCCTATTACGTCTGGACGCGCGACGAAATACGAGCGGCCCTCGGGCCGGGCCCCGAGACGGATCTGTTCTGCGAGGTTTACGGAATTGGCGGCGAGCCCACGGTCGAGCGGGGCCGCTACGTGCTGTTTCAGCCCAACTCGCTGGCGCAGGCGGCCCAGGCGCGGCAGATGACGATTGCCGAGCTCGAGGCCCGGCTGCGGCCACTCCGCGCCACGCTCTTGGCGACCCGAGAAAAGCGCCCCGCCCCGATGTGCGACGACAAGATCCTCACCGGCTGGAATGGACTGATGATCGGCGCTTACGCCGACGGCTATCGCGTGCTCAAGGTCGAAAAGTACCGCCAGGCGGCCGAGAAGGCCGCTCGGTTTGTTCTCGACGCTTCGCGCTTGCCCGACGGCCGCCTGCAACGGACCTATCGCGCCGGCCACGCCAAGCTCGCCGCCTACCTCGAAGATTACGCGCTCCTGCGCACGGGCTCTTGAAGCTGCACGCCGCGACCGGCGACGCGCATTGGCTGCAAAGAGCGCGGGCGCTTTCCGACCGCATGCTCGCCGACTTTGAGGACCGCGCGAAGGGCGGCTTCTTTTTCACCGCGCATGACCACGAAACCTTGCTGGCACGAGCAAAGGACCCGTTTGACAACGCGTTGCCCAGCGGCAATAGCGTGGCGGTTCTCAACTTGCTGTGGCTCGAACGCCTCACCGGCGAGACATCGTATCGACAGCACGCCGAACGGGCGCTCGATGCGTTTGGTGCATCGCTCTTTCACGTTCCGGTCGCCATGCCCGTGACATTGCTCGCGCTGGAACAATTCCTGGGCGGAGCGGGCTCGCGATCCCGCCCCAATGCACCGGCGGGCGCCGAGCCCGACTCGAGCGACATCATCACGGCAAAAGCACGACTGGCTGCCGAGTCCGCGGCCGCGACGACGACCGCGCCCGGCGTCACGATCGACGCTGTCGTAACGGTCACCGTGAAGCAAGGTTGGCATATCTACGCGAACCCGACCGGCGTGCCTCTACTGAAGCCCACCACGCTCGAATTCGATCCCGCGTCGGAGCGATCCGCCAGCATCGTCCACGTGACGTACCCGGCCGGAAAGCCGACCGTGCTGGCGCCGCTCGGCGGCGAGAAGGTATCACTCTATGAAGGTTCCATCGAGATTCCGGCCAAGATTCGTCTGGCCGGCGACGCCAAGCCGGGCGCTGTCAAGCTGGTGCTGCGCCTGAATTATCAGGCCTGCGACGACCGCCGATGCGAGGCGCCGGCCAGCTTGAAGGTGAACTTGCCGGTGACGATCGGTGAGACGGCGCCGGGCGCTCCAGTCCGGCCCTGACGCGGCCATCGGGCCCTACCCACAGGGGATTCCAGCTTGCAGAGAATCAGTCGTTGACCGGCTCGACCTGCCAGTCTTGAAGCTCCACTGCGGCGCCCGGCGCAGGAAGTCGACGATGGCCACAAAATGGTCGCGCTTGCCCCGGCGCACGACCTTACCCGTAAGCCCCATGAGCGGGCCGCTCGTGATGCGAACCGTCGCCCCGATCGGCACGGTGCTCTCCGGCGAAATGGGCAGCCCTGAGCTGAGCACTGTGTGAATGCGGTGCAGATCGCGAACCAGGCCGTCTTGATCGGTGACTTCCAGAACGTTGACCAGCCGATTGCCCCGCAGCGCCAGCAGCCGATCATTGGGATCTCCGTAGAGGAACATGTATCCTGGGAAACACGGCACCTGCGACCGGAAGTTGCGCCCTTGGGGCGTGCGGCCCTCCTTTTGCATCTGCGGAAGGTAGTAGACGATGCCACCGATGCGCAGGTCGCGGGCGATTGATTTCTCCTGTCGCGGTTTCGTGTGCAAGCACCACCAGGCCGCGCCGTTCTTGGCCGGGATGGCCGCCGAATCGTCCCAAAGGTCCGGCGGATTGCAATCAGGTTCGGGGGGTAGAATGGGCATCGCACAGCTCGCGCGGGAAGTCTGCCGGCTTTTTGGCGACGGCAAGCGTTTTACCGGTCATGTGACTGAAGAAATCACGCTAACTTCGTGGGTCGGCCGGCGTCAAGCGATCGCGCCGCTCGGGGTTACTCGACGCGCCGGCCCGCTTGGGCGCGGCAGCTACTGGAGATAGATGTTATGAACGTGCATGAGCCGACGCAATCAACCGGCCAGTTGCCGGTGATGGGCCTGCTCGTGCTGGACAAACCCTCCGGCATCACGTCGCGGCGCGTGGTCGACCAGGTGACCCGGTGTTTGCCCGGCGTGAAGGTGGGCCACGCGGGCACGCTCGACCCGCTGGCCTCCGGCGTGCTGGTGGTCTGCCTGGGCCCGGCCACGCGACTGGTCGAAAACATTCAAGAACTGACCAAGTCGTACAGGGTGGTGATTCGGCTGGGAGCAACGAGCGACACTCTCGACGCCGACGGTAAGATCGAGGTTCTAGCGTGCCCGGGCGTGCCCGGAGCGGCTGAAATCGACGCCCTGCTGCCCGCGCTCTCGGGCCGGGTTGCCCAAACGCCGCCGGATTACTCGGCGAAGAAGGTCAAGGGCCGGCGCGCCTACGCCATGGCCCGAGCCGGCGAACTGGTTGAGCTTGCGCTGCGCATCGTGTGCATCGATCGCATCAGCGTGCTCGACTACACCTGGCCGCGGCTGGCGCTCGAGGTCGATTGTGGCGCCGGCACGTACATTCGCGCGCTGGCGCGCGACATCGGCCTTGCTCTTGGCTGCGGCGGGTTGGTCGAAGTGCTCGAGCGCACCCGGATCGGCCCGTTCACGCTCGATCTGGCTGTGAGCCCGTCGCGGCTGGCCGGCGAGCCGGTGGCGCGCCACCTTCGACCGGCTCTGGAAGCGGTTTCGGACTGGCCGCGCGTCGTGCTCGATCTCGATCAAATGGCCGCCGTACGCCAGGGCCGGCGACTGCCTGTGCACCCGCTCGAGGCAGATCCTGGGACGCTGCATGCAGGGAATGTCGCGCTGGTCGATGCCGAGGGTCGATTGATCGCCCTGGCCGAGATCGAGGCCCAGCGCGAGTGGCTGTATCCCCGCAAAGTGCTCGCCTAGTGCGACGTCAACCTTCGATTGACGGGTGGGACATCGGGAGACCTCCGGTCGGCCCCCAGGGCGGGGTCAGGAGACCCGCGCCCAACAGCGGTCGGCCCCCAGGGCGGGGTCAGGAGACCCGCGCCCAACAGCTCCCCCCGGGCGGGGTCAGGAGACCCGCGCCGAACAGCGCAAAGTGCTCGCCTGATGCCGCAATCGCCGAGATTCCCGCGGCCACCGGCGTGCCACCGCGAACCTCCTCGCCCGCGGCACCCTCTGGCTCTTATGACCGCCGCACACAAGGCGAACCGGACGTGTGTTTTCCGCCACGCTCGTTGACGGCAACCGCGCTGCGACTTAGAATCCGGGGGTGCTTGCGTATGAACAATTCGCTCGCCGGTCTACGCAGGGAAACGAGGTCCCATCTCCCCTTGATTGAAACAAATCGCCTGGACGGTCTGGGACGTCAGGAACGAGCGATCTTAGTCGGCGTGCTCGTCAAGGAGCGCGACGTGACGCCCGACGATCCGCTGGACGAGCTTCGGGGCTTGGCCAAGACGGCGGGGCTGCACGTTGCAGGCAGCCTGCTGCAAAAGCGACAATTCATCGACATCGCGACGTACATCGGCTCGGGAAAGGTCGATGAGCTCAAAGCGCTTGCCGACGCCCAGGATGCCGACGTCGTGGTGTTCGACAACGACCTCGGGCCGGCGCAGACGCGCAATCTCGAGCGGCTGCTCCAGGTCAAGGTGGTCGATCGCACGGAAGTGATCCTCGACATCTTCGCGACCCACGCGCCGCACTCATGAAGCCCATCTTCAGGTCGAGCTGGCGCAGCTTGAGTACGCCATGCCTCGGCTCAAGCGGATGTGGACCCACCTATCGCGTTACAAGGGGGGCATCGGCCTGCGCGGTCCTGGTGAGAAGCAGCTCGAGGAAGACCGCCGGCTGGTGGCGCACCGGATCCAGGAGCTCAAGGCCAAGTTGCGGAAGATCCAGGCGCGTAAAGAACGCGAAGTGGCCAGCCGCGGCGATGTGCCAACGGTGTCGCTGGTCGGTTACACCAATGCCGGCAAGAGTACGCTCATGAACGCCCTGACGGAAGCGAGCGTGCTGGTGGAGGACAAGCTGTTCGCAACCCTCGACACCCGCACGCGGCGCTGGCGGTTCCGCGGGGGCGGCTTCGCGCTGTTGTCCGACACGGTCGGCTTTATACGCGACCTGCCGCACTCGCTGGTGGCGTCGTTCAAAGCCACCCTCGAAGAAGCCCGACAGGCCGATTTGCTGCTGCACGTCGTCGACGCCTCGAGCCCCGAGGCCGAGCGCCAGATTCGGGCCGTCAACGCCGTGCTCGCGGAGCTCGGCCTGGAAAAGCAGCCGACTTTGCTCGTGCTTAACAAGTCCGACAAGGTCCCCGACCGGTCGTTTCTCGATGTGCTGAAGGCACACCACACCGACTCGATCGACATCAGCGCTGCCCGGGGCGAAGGGCTCGACCGGCTCGAGGCTGCCGTCAGGCTAGCCTTGAGCGACCGCGCCCTCGAGGCCGAGGTGGTGACCGGAGTCGCCGACGGGCGCATTCTGGCTTACCTGGCACAGCACGCCCAGATCCACGAGCGGACCTACGACGCCGACCGGGTGCGCCTGCGCTGCCGCTTGCCGCGCCGGTGCCTCGAGTTCCTCTTCGAGAAGGGCGTCGACGTCTGGTCCAACGGTCAGCGGCTTTGCGCATCTTAACGCCAAAATCCCGGCTGACTCTTTGACTCGCCGGCCAGCGCGGTGATAATGCGGTCTGGGAAGACGTTCACTAGGAACGTCCTGGCCGACTGGTTCCACACCAAGAGGAGAAGCGGAGATGTTGTTGCTTCGATTCCGCCACGTGGCTCTCGCGCTTGTAGGAACATGCTTGATGGCCGCCGTGGGATTGGCATCAGAGCCGACGGCGAGCCTGAAGAAGGGGACGCCCGACCTCAAGTCGGCCGGCCCGCTTGCGTTTGGTCCCGACGGGATTCTGTTCGTGGGCGATACCAAGGGGGCGGCATCTTTGCGATCGACACCGGCGAGCGCGCCAGCGCGGCCGCCAAGCCGGCCGTCGAGGTCAACGACCTGGCCGGCAAGATCGCGGCGATGCTCGGCACCAATTCCGAGCAGATCATGATCAACGACCTGGCGGTGAATCCGCTGTCGGGCAACGTCTATCTCTCGGTCTCGCGCGGCCGAGGCCCGACGCCACCCCGGTGCTGGTGCGTGCCCATGCCGACGGCAAGCTCGAGGAAGTCTCGCTCGAAAACGTGCCGTTCTCCAAGGCCGAGCTCCCCAACGTGCCTGCAGAGGGAGCCCGGAACGAGTCGATCACCGACCTCGCGTACGCCGACGGCCGCGTGTTCGTCGCCGGGCTGTCCAACGAAGAGTTGTCCTCGCGGCTGATCGCCATACCGTTCCCGTTCAGCCCGGGGGATTCGACGCCGCGGCCATCGAGATCTATCACGGGGCGCACGGCCGATTCGAGACCAAGTCGCCGATCCGCACGTTCGTCACCTACAAGATCAGCAGCCAGCCGTACATGCTGGCCGCCTACCAGTGCACGCCGCTGGTCAAGCTTCCCGTGTCCGATCTCAAGGCCGGCGCCCACGTCAAGGGAACGACCATCGCCGAGCTGGGCAACCGCAATCGCCCGCTCGACATGATCGTCTACCAGAAGGACGGCAAGGACTATCTGCTGCTGACCAACAGCAGCCGCGGCGTGATGAAGATTCCCACCGACGGCGCCGGCGACGCCGACGGCATCACCAGCCGGGTGCAGCGGCACCAAGGGCCTCGGCTACGACACCATCGAGAGCTTGAAGGGCGTCGTCCAGATGGATCAGCTCGACGAGCAGCCACGCCGTCATCCTGCAGCAGGACGCCGGCGGCCCGTTGAACCTCGAGACGATCGAACTGCCGTGATCAGCAGACGCCGGCCAGATTTCTGCTCCTGGCTTTGGCGGGCGAGTTGCCTTGCCGGCAACTGCGCCCCGGCCGGGTGCGGTGCGCGAACGCAGCAGCCGCATGCGGCAGATGCGGCTGCGCCTGCTCTGGAAAGTGGCCGACACGCAAGGAGCAGCCGCCCCGTCGAGGTTCGAGGCATCGACGCTTCCACCCTGGCGGAACTTGCCAAGCCCGACCATGACACGCTGCGCTCTGGGCGTCGTTTCTGACGGTGCGCATCGCCGGGAAGGTCGCCGACCAAGACGCCCCCCTGCTCGGTGCCTACCGAGTCGACGGCGCGGCCATCCGGTTTGAGCCGCGGTTTCCGCTGGAGCCGGATTGGTGTATCGCGCCCTACTTGACCTGGGCGAGCTGGAAAAGGTTGCCGAGCGCGTCGGCCGGCCTGCGACCAGCAACAGTATCTCCACCAAGCAGTCCCCCGACCGCACATTGGTGGCCGAGTTCTCTCCGGCCGAAAACGGGTCGGCGGCGCACCGCGCTGCCAGCGTGACCGAGGTCTATCCCAGCGCCGCCGTCTTGCCCGAAAACCTGCTGCGGTTTTACATCCAGTTTTCGGCCCCGATGAGCCGCGGCGAGGCCTACCGCCGCATCAAGCTGCTCGACGCCGGCGGCAAGCCGGTCGACGGCCGCTTTTCTCGAGCTGGATGAAGAGCTCTGGTCCCGCGACGGCACGCGCTTCACGCTGTTACTTCGACCCGGGCCGCGTCAAGAAAGGGCTCAAGCCGCGCGAGGAGCTCGGACCGATTCTCGAGGCGGGCAAGTCGTATTGCCTGGTGATCGACCGCGACTGGCTCGACGCCGCCGGCAAGCCGCTCGCCTGCGAGTTTCGCAAGCCGTTTCGGGCCGGACCGGCCGACGATGACATCGCCCGACCCGAAGGCCTGGACGCATGCAGTCGCCCAGGCGCGGGCACCGTCGAGCCGCTGGAAGTCCGCTTCCCCGAACCGCTCGACCGCGCCCTGCTCGACCGCCTGATCGTGGTGCAGCGACTCTGTCGGGCAACCGGCGTGCCGGGTCAGCGTCGCCGTGAGCGACTGCGGAGACCCGCTGGCGGTTCACTGCCCAATAGCCCGTGGCGGCACGGGCGAGTATCGCCTCGACGTCGGTACCGAGCTCGAAGACGTGGCCGGCAACAGCGTGGCGCGGCCGTTCGAGGTCGATGTCAACCGCGCGATCTCCCGGCGCATCACCAGCGAGACGGTGACGCTACCGTTTCGGATCGGCGGAGCGGGTCGGGCCGTAGTCCCCGCGGTCGCGAGCAAGCGCGCGTCGCCCAGCCCGCGGTCGAGATCCGCTGGGCATAGCTGACGTTGCCGGCCGGACGCGTCGTCTCGATCCAGCTCCCGTCGTCGCGTTGCTGGGCAACCAGAAACGCGCGGCCGCGCGCGCACCATGGTCGCCCACACCTGCTCCGATCGCCGCAGTGCGCAAGTGCCAGGAGCGCCAGCGCCGTATCAAACGGCTCCGGCGGCGAGCCAGGCCGCGGTCCCCAGCCGCCGTCGTCGGTCTGAGCGCGGCGCAGGAGGTCGAGGCTCAGCTTTCGCCGCGGGTGATTCGCTGCCGGCAGGGACCTGCTCCAGCGCCAGGAGCGCCACCGACGGCATCGGTGACGTCTGGATCTCGCGGCCGAGAAGCCAGCGGTCGGCACGGTCGATGGCGGCGCGATAGCGCTCGCGGTCGGCCGCGAACAAGGTCTGCCGCGCGACCAGCGTGGCCAGCGGCTGGCCGTAGGTCGCCGGCGAGCCGAATCGGTGTCCTCTCCTTCGAGCGGCCAGGAGCCATCGGCGGCCTGGTCGGCCGCCAGCCGCTGGCGCGCCTCGAGCAGGAACGACCGGTCCTTGATCGCACCGGTCGAGACCGCGGTCGACGACCGCGCCCGAGAAAACCACCCGGGCCAGCCGCTTGTCGCTGAACGGGCCCTCGCCGCCGTTGTGCTCCCAGCTGCCCGGCTGTTTGAGCCAGCGCGTCGTGTCGGCCAGGACATCGCGCGGCAACCCGGAAGCCGGCTGCGAGCAGCCTGATAGAGTGCCTGGGCCGCGTCGCCGTTGTTGTGACAGGAGTAGCAATGGTTCTCGCGCGACCAGCGCGGAACCTCGCGGCAAAGGAACGCGACGGCCTTGGCTTCCGGGCGAAGCGGCCCGGTCGGCCGGGCGCCGGCGGGCACGCAGCCGGCCGCGGCCAGAGCCGCGAGCACTGAACCGGCCGCCAGCACGTCGAGCCGCATGCCGAGTCGCCAGCGAGACGTGCGCTCATTGCAGCGGCAAGAGCCGGTAGAGCGCGTCCTGGAGCTGCTTCATCTTGATCGGCTTGGACAGAACGATGAGCTGGTCGTCGGTCGGGCAGCTTTTCCTTGAGGCGCGCCTGCTTGGCGCCCAGGAGCACGACGGCGCGGAGCTGCTGGCCGTCCTCGTGGGCCTTTTCGTGCATGTCGACGAACGCGTCGATCGATTCGGCTCCCTGGCCGTCGGTGTCGAAGATCACGGCGTCGACCGGTGACTCGCGGAACCGCTCGGCGGCGACGCTCGGCGTCGGAGACCAGGAGCACGCGATAGCCCATGCGCGACAGGCTCTTGCGCAGGGCATCCTGGATCTCGGTCTGCGACTCGACGCACAGCACGCTCTTGGCTACGCGACGGCCTTGACCTCGAACGGCTGCAGCTCGTCGCCGGTGCCGGCTGCTCGGCAGGCTCGGCCGTCTTCCTCCTCGGGCTGGCGACGATCGTACTCCTCCGCGAGGCATCCGCCTCAGCCTCGGCCTGCTTCGGCGCCGGCTTGCCGCCGTCGCGTCGCGGCGGCGACGGCGGTCTCTTGGCGCTGCCTCGCCCGACCTCGATCTGATACCGCTCGAGGTCGGCGACGACGTCGTCCATCGTCTGATACCGCGCCTTCAGGTCGATCTTCATCATCTTCTCGATGATCCGGCCCAGCTCTTCGTCAGGTGCGTACCGATGCTCGTTGATCGGCTTGATCGCGCCGAAGGATCGCTTGAGCATCTTGCGGAGCATGTCCTTGCTCTCGGATTCTTCCATCGGCAGCTGGCCGGTCACCATCTGGTAGAACACGCAGCCCAGGAAGTAGATGTCGGACCGCGGGTCGCCCTTGGGGCTGTTGCAGGTGCGCTCGAGCGCCGAGTAATCGACCGTGCGCTGGCTCTTGACGCCCGGCTTCGTTTCATCGCCCTGCATGGTCGCCAGGCCGAAATCGACCAGCTTGGCGACGCCCGTGTTGGAGATCAGGATATTCGTTCCCTTGATGTCGCGATGGGTCACGCCCCGCTCGAGCGAGTACTTGAGGCCCTGGGCCATTCCCAGCATGAGCGGCACGCCTGCTCGGGGGTGATCCGGGTGCGCAGCTTCATGAAGTCGCGCAGGTTCATCCCCTCGACGTACTCCATGATCATGAAGTGCCGGTTCTCCTGCTGGCCGACATCGATGACCTGCACGATGTTGGGATGGCGCAGCCTCATGCCGGCCTCGGCCTCCTTGTGAAACCGCTCGACCGCCTCGGGGATCAGCGCGAACCGCTGGCGCAGGACCTTGATCGCCAGGGCCGCCTTGGTCGTCGATGTGCTCGCCGCGGTACACCCGCGCGAACGTCCCCTCGGCCAGGTGAAAGAGCACCTTGGAATCGCCGAAGAAGAACCCGCTGGGGTCTCCCTTCTTGAGCCGGTCGATCTGCCAGCTCGTGAGCGCCCCT
Source organism: uncultured Isosphaeraceae bacterium (assembly GCA_963830625.1). Taxonomy (GTDB): domain Bacteria; phylum Planctomycetota; class Planctomycetia; order Isosphaerales; family Isosphaeraceae; genus CAWHMZ01. The sequence continues at coordinate 93,488 of CAWHMZ010000014.1, forward strand.
TTGCGCAGCAGCATCCGCAGCACCGTGTCGGGCGACCCGTCCTCGGCATCGACCGTCGCCTCGCGAAGCTGCTCGGGCGAGACCAGACCCAGCATCCTCACCTGATCGAGCATCATTTCGGCGTCGATTTCGGGCATGGAGAGTCGATCCTCGAGCGCGAGACGGCTGAAAGAAATGTTTACGGTCATTCCCGTTTCGATCGTCCGGCGGAAAGCCTCACCGATCCCGAGACATTGTAGCAGCTTGGATCAGAGTGCAACCACCCGGCGAGCCCGCCGGGATTGCCAGGGCGGCCGGCCCGGGTGCGCTCGCATGCACCACCGCTCGCCCGCGAACCGCCGCGCAGCGCTACCACTGCCTCCAGCCCAAGTTCTACGATCGCGGTCGCCGCGCCGTGACCAGCTTCCTGGTGCGTTTCCACCGCTACCGAACCTCGCAAGCCCACCGCGGTAACGGCCTCGGCCAGTCGGCTGAAATAGGCCAACTCTGGCCGCTTTTCTCAAAATTATTTGTGTGTGACAGCCATGATGTCACCGCGACTTTGTACGTTCCATCTAAAGAAGCCGCGACCTCGCAAAAGTTTCAGGCTCGCGCAGCCGCGGGCGAACGCAATGCACCCTTGCCTCGCGGGAGGCGTGCTTCGAGAGAGAATGCCGCACAACGAGTGGATTTTCACCGTCACGATCTTGGCGGGCGATGAGAGGAGCCTAAAGCGGATGAGCAAGCCGTCCTGTCGAGACTGAGCGAAGTCCAGGAACGGACCGTTTCCTCGGACGAATCCAGCGGATGGATCAATCGACGGGCCACGGAGCAGGCCACGCGCGCGGCCAATGCGCGCCAGCGCAGCGGTCGACGCCGATTCGTCGACCCGACGACCAGCGAGCGCGACTACACGCCGAGCCGAGATCGAATTCATGCTGGCCATGAACGAGTACAAGCAAAAGAGCGGCCGGATGTTTCCGACCTGGAGCGAGGTGCTTGAAGTCCTGCGCGGGCTGGGGTACGAGAAAGTTGCCGCCGGCCCGTTGGATGTTGACACAGAGCGCGCATCATTCGCCTCGGGCGAGTCTCGTGGCGCGCTAGACCACGCGCGGGCGGTTCGCGCTCGCCGGACCGATCGGGCGAGCGCGGCAGCCGCCGCGCCGGCACGGTTGACACCGGGTGCGAAACAGCCTATCGTGGCCATCGATGAGCATACGAACCCGCTTCGCCCCCAGTCCGACCGGCTTCTTGCACATCGGCGGCGTGCGCACGGCCCTGTTCAACTGGCTGCTGGCCCGGCATCACGGCGGCCAGTTCATCCTGCGGATCGACGACACCGACCAGGAGCGGCACGTCGACCGACGCCGTCGAGCGCATCCTCGACGGCTTTCGCTGGATCGGCATCGACTGGGACGAAGGGCCCGAAGGTCGGCGGCCCGTTCGGCCCGTATTTCCAGTCGCAGCGGCACGACCTCTATCGACGCGCGGCCGAGCAGCTCGTCGCCGCCGGCCACGTCTACCGCGACTATAGCACCGAGGCCGAGCGCGCCGCCGACAAGGCGGCCGCCGAGCGCGACAAACGCGCGTACCGGTTTCGCCGCAAGCCCATGAGCCGACCACGAGCTGAACGCCTGTCGAGGCCGAAGGCCGGCCGTTCGCCCTGCGGTTCCAGGTCCCCCCGGGCCGCACCCTGGTCCTCCACGACCTGATCAAGGGCGACGTCGAATTCGCCACCGACGAGATCGGCGACTTCGTGATCGTCCGGCCCGACGGCGCGCCCGCTCTACAATTTCGCCAGCGTCGTCGACGACGTCGCCATGCAGATCACCCACGTGGTCCGCGCCGACGAGCACCTCTCCAACACGTTTCCCCAGCTTCTCGTCTTCGAGGCCCTGGGCGCGGAGCTGCCGGCCTTTGCCCACGTCCCCTACGTCGCCGAGCCCGGCTCGAAGGCCAAGATGTCCAAGCGCAAGCTCGCCGAGTACGAGAAGCAGGGAATTCTCGTCTACCTGCACCAGTACATCGAGCGCGGCTATCTGCCCGACGCGCTCCTCAACTACCTGGCGCGGCTGGGCTGGAGCTACGACGCCACGCAGGAGATCTTCAGCCGCGACGAGCTGATCGAGAAGTTCTCGCTCGAGCGGGTCAACAGCTCGCCCGCCAGCCACGACCAGGACAAGCTGTTCTGGATCGAGGGCGAGTGGATGAAGAACCTTCCGCTTGAGCGCAAAGTCGAGGGCGTGCTGCCGTTCCTGGTGCGCGAGGGACTGGTCGCCGAGGCCCATCGCCGCAGCCGACCGAGCGCGGATCGAGGCCGTGATCGTGGCCCTGGGCGATCGGCTCAAGGTCTTTTCCGACATCCTCAAGCTGGGGCGGTTCTTCTTCACCGACTCGCCGGCGTACGACCCCGACGCCGTCAAGAAACGCCTGCGCAAGGACGGCGTGCCGGCCATGCTCGTCGAGCTCGACCAGCTTCTGGCCGAGGTCGAGCCGTTCGACGCGGCGACGCTCGAGAAGGCCGTCCACGACTATGCCGAGCGATCCGGCCGCAAGATGGGCGACGTCGTCAATCCGCTGCGGGTCGCCGTGACCGGGCAGGGGGTTGGGCCGGGGCTGTACGACTGCCTGGTCATCCTGGGGCGGGACACCTGCCGCACGCGGATCGCGCACACGCTGGCGATGCTCGAGCAGCCTGCGGCCAATTGATCACCGGAATAGGAACAAGCTGCAATGCGCATCTTCGTGACGGGCTCGATCGCCTACGACTACATCATGGTTTTCCCCGGCCGGTTCCGCGACCACATCCTGCCCGACAAGATGCACGTGCTGTCGGTGTCGTTCCTGGTTGACTCGCTGACGCGGCTGCGCGGCGGAACCGGGGCCAACATCGCCTTCAACCTGGGCCTCCTGGGCGAGCGGCCGGTGCTGGTGGGGACCGTCGGCGACGACTTCACCGAGTATCGCGCCTGGCTCGAGCGCCACGGGGTCGACTGCCGCGCGGTCAAGGTCAATCGCGGGCGATCACACCGCCTCGTGCTTCATCAACACCGACTTGCAGGACAACCAGATCACGGCCTTTTATCCCGGCGCGATGGCCCACGCTGCTCGATCTCGATCACGGGCGCCGGCGCGACCCGGGACGACCTGGTGGTGATCGCCCCCAACGACCCCGGCCGCGATGAATCGCTATGCCGCCGAGTGCATCGACGGCGGGCATTCCCTACCTCTACGACCCTTCGATGCAGCTGCCGCGGCTGGACCGCCCGAGCTGGAGAAGGGCTGCCGGGGCGCGCAGGTGCTGGCCGGCAACGACTACGAGTTCGGCATGATGGCCGAGAAGCTGGAGCTGACCGAGGCCGAGCTGCGCCGCATGGTGCCGATCACGGTCATGACCCGCGGCGAGGCCGGCGCCTTGATCACGGTCGGCCGCGAGGAATTCGAGATCCCGCCCGCCAAGCCCAACCAGGTGGTCGATCCCACCGGCGCCGGCGACGCCTTCCGCGCCGGCTTCATGCTGGGAATGAGCCACGGACTGTCCTGGCCGGTCGTCGGCCGCATCGCCGCCCTGACGGCCGTCTACGCCATCGAGCACAAAGGGCCCCAGCAGCACGCCTATACCTTGGACGAGTTCCTCGAACGCTACCACGACAACTTCGGGCCCTGCGCTGAGCTCGACGCGCTCAAGAAGCCGCTCCAGGACTGATAGGCAAGCCCGCCGGGCACATTGCAGTGAGCGCGCTCTTGCCGCCTTCTGACTGAACGCTCTTGCCGAAACCCGTCTCGCGCGTGATCCTGTCTTTGATGTCGTACCGCAAGCGAACCGTGATCATCGCGCTGGTTGTGCTGCTGGCCATCGCCGCCGAGCTGGCGTACCGGCGCTCGAATCACGGCAAGGGCGCCGTTTCGATCGTCAACCAGACCGGCTCCGGGCTGGAAAACCTGGTTGTTAGCTACGAAGGCACGCGGCTTGCCGTTGGGCGTCTGGCACCCGGTAAGTCCACGACCGTCCGCTTCACGGCCGGCGGCGCAGGCACGCTTGGCCTGGACTACGACTTGAAAGGCAGCCCGGTGCAGGGCTTCCAGATTTCCGACTTCGACCCCGCTCAACTCTTGCACGACAGCTTCAAGCTCGTGCTGACGGTGCGCGACAACGAAGTCGAGCGGGGCATGGAAGACGACGAGAAGAACCCGCAGAACCAGAGCCTGATCGACTTGACGATGGACTGGGTTCGGTGGGCGGTCTCAAATCCATAAGAACAAGACCACGCCGCGGCAGGGATGCGCCGGGGGCAGCGCCATGGCCGAGACGACCAGGACCTTCATCGCGATTGCGCATGCCCGAGCCCGTGGGCGAAGTGCTGGCGTGCTGGCAGCGCTCGCTGGCCGCCCTTGTCGCCGGCTGCCGGTGGACGGCCACCCGCCCGTTTCACGCGACGCTTGCCTTTCTGGGCGACGTTCCCAACCGCGACTTGAACGAGCTTTGCGCGGCCGTTGCCGCCGTGGCGCGACCCATTCGATCCCTTCGAGCTCGAGGTCGGCGGCCTGGGCGCATTTCCGAACCCGAGCCGCCCGCGCGTGATCTGGGCCGGCCTGACCGCGCCGACCTGGCACCGCTCTTGGATTTGCAGCGCGGCGTCGTAAAAGCGGTCGCCGCCGCGGGCCATCCCGCCGACGACTCGAGGTTCCACCCCCACGTCACGCTCGGCCGGTTCAGGCCCGAACGCGGCGGCCGCCCGGCCGACCTGACCGCGATCCTGGCAGGCCGCCAGCAAGACTCGGCAGGCACGCTTCGGGTCTCGGAGGTGTTGACCTTCGCGTCGACCCTGGGCCGCGCCGGCCCCGATTACGCCACGCTCGGCGCATGCCCCGCTCGAAGGCGAAAAAGCCCAGAGCGAGTGCTTGACCTAACTCAAGACTATTGGTACGATACTGTTCTTTAGTACATAAAGGGTATTGCCGTGACCGGAAAGGAGCGATCGCCGTGGCGAAGAAACAAGGAACGACGACCGAGGTCAAGCCGGCGGTGTCGGCGGAGCAGAAGGCGCTCGAACAACGCGATCAGCCAGATCGAGAAGACGTTCGGGGCAGGGGCGATCATGAAGCTTGGGGAAGGCTCGCACATGGAAGTCGAGGGGATCTCGACCGGTGCGTTGTCGCTGGATCTGGCGCTGGGCGGCAAGGGGCTGCCGCGGGGGCGGATCATCGAGATGTTCGGCCCCGAGTCGAGCGGCAAGACGACGATCGCGCTGCACGCGGTGGCCCAGGCCCAGCGCAACGGGGGCGTCGCGGCGTTCATCGACGCCGAGCACGCGCTCGACCCGGCCTGGTGCAAGCGGCTGGGGGTTGATCTCGAGGCGCTCCTGGTCAGCCAGCCCGGCAGCGCCGAAGAGGCGCTGCAGATCGCCGAGATGCTGGTGCTCTCCAACGCGGTCGACATCGTGGTGATCGACTCGGTGGCGGCCCTGGTGCCCCGGGCCGAGATCGAGGGCGAGATCGGCGACAGCTTCGTGGGCGTGCAGGCCCGGTTGATGAGCCAGGCCCTGCGCAAGCTCACCGGCGGCGTGTCGCGGTCGAAGTGCGTCTTGATCTTCATCAACCAGATCCGCGAGAAGATCGGCGTCATGTTCGGCAGTCCCGAGACGACCCCGGGCGGCCGCGCCCTCAAGTTCTACAGCTCCGCCCGCATCGACGTCCGCCGCATCGGCCCGGTCAAGGACGGCGAGGAAGTCGTCGGCTCGCGCATCAAGGCCAAGGTCGTCAAGAACAAGGTCGCGCCGCCGTTCCGGGTCTGCGAGTTCGACATGATGTACACCCACGGCATCTCGCGCGAGGGCGACCTCCTCGACCTGGCCATCGCTCGACAAGATGATCGACAAGTCCGGCTCATGGTTCAACTACGGCGACGTCCGCTTGGGCCAGGGCCGCGAGAACACCAAGCAGTACCTGCGCGACAATCCCGAGCTCGCCGACGAGATCGCCGCCAAGATCATCGCCAGCCGGACCGCCTCCGGCGGCGTCGTCTCCGCCAACGGCGCCGCCGACGACGCCTCGGATGTGTGACCCGTCTTGCCTCGAGCAGCCGAGATCGGCTTTTCATCGCCCTCACCTCCCCGAAAGCGTTCAGCCTTTTCTGGCCGCGCGTGTCCATTTATAGCCTGCTTTGTATGGCTGCGCGCCTTTTTCAACGCAACGGGGATTTTTCTCCCACCGCCTTGCGAACAAAACAACACATCCACCAAAATGTCGCATGTGTTGCTGTCGAACGCGGTCATGTCCGGCTGAGGTCTCCGCTTGGGGACCGCCGGGGCTGGCTCCGACGGCTCTTGCGCCGCGACGTCGGCGGGAGACGAAACGATGAGAGCCATCGTAGCGGTGCGATCCGCGCTTTGTGCTCTGGTGGCGAGTGTCCTGTTCGCGCCCGGCATGGCGCGCGGACAGACCGACTACAACTGGTCTGCGACCGGCGGAGGAGGCCTGGGGATGATCGACCCCGGCCCCGGCGGCCTCACGATCATTCCAGTGCCCGCACCAACGTCGGTGGATGTCTCGCTGTCGTACACTTTTCAGGCCGGCCTTACCGGAGTGACCATCGGCGACACGACGACTTTCAACGACGCCATTTTTCAGCTCGGCATCACGGGGACCGGATCGCCCACCTGGCCGAGCTTTTTTACGGTAACCGGCCAGTCGGTATCGCTCACGGTGCCCAGCGGCGGCCAGGGGCTGGACATGTTGGCTTTCTCTGGACTCGGCGACATCGGCGCTTATGGCAGTTCCTTCGGAGCAATTAACCTTTATGCGCCCGCGGGGACGCTCTCCACGTCGACGCAGCTTCCGGCGGATCTGAGCGCCTTCAACCAGTTCGCCATGAACAACACCGGTGATTTGTGGGGCTTCAGTCCCAGCGGCGTGGGCTACCTCGGCAACGCCTCGGGCTCGATCGGCACCCAGTCGACTCCCGAGCCCAGCTCCGTCTGGCTATTGGGCCTCGGGGCCGCCGGTGCGCTGGGCTACGCCGTGCGGCGGCGGCGAAGTTCCTGACCCCCACTCCCGCTTCGCCCCTTCGCCCCTTCGCCCCTGGGGGCGAAGGGGGAGAGCGGGTCGCTTATTTCCGCCGCTCCACGTCGGCCCATCTCCGCCAAAAAAAAGACCCCGAGAAGGGGCCCCGGCGGGGCCCTTCTCGGGGCGGCTCATCCCAAATCCTCTCATTCAGAATCGATCATGCGAGCTGTGACCGGACTCGACCGGTCTCGGGCACCCCGGCTTGTCGAGGCCGAGGCCGCCCGTGAGGTCATCAGGCCGAGGGCAGACCTTCGGCCGGGGCTCGCCCGAGCAGAAAGTAGAAAGAAAGGCCGAGGGCAGACCTTCGGCCGGGGCTCGCCCGAGCAGAAAGTAGAAAGGAGTGAGTAGACCGCAGGAGAGCAAGCGATGGTCTTCTTGCTCTCCTCACTACTTTCTCTGCTCTCCTGCTCTGTTTTTCGGCCCCCGGGCCGAAAAACGGCTCACGGCGCTGAGTAAGCATCTTGGTTGAGCGGGAGCTGCCGGGCATAAAGCGGCAGCTTGCTGCCGGCCGGGGTGATGATCTTGGAGTAGACCGTCCCGTCGATCGTGTTGGCTGATGAACCGGACGCCGCCGTCGCAGAAGCCCATGTTGCAGCCGGCGGGGTGGGCGCTGTTGGAGAACGGGTACTCGCCCTCGACCGTCAGGTTCTGGCCGCCGTTGATGTTGGCAAACGTGCCGGTCTTGTTGGCCAGCGACCAGCCGAGACCGTCCAAGTCGCCGGTCGGGGCGAGCTGGCCGGCCGTGCAGTCGAAGCTGGTCGGCACGCCGCACACGCCGACGGGCCGATGAACGAGGTGAAGTTGGGCAGCGGGCAGGCCCAGTTGCTGGTGGGCAGGGTATTCGAATACGCCGACGTGGTGACGCTCACGCCGGTGAGCGTGTTTTCGCTCAGCAAGGAGCGTGTTGCTGGCACCGTCGACGACGTTCGTGAGAGACGAGCGCACGTTCCAGGGAATTCGCGTCGTGATGCCCTGCGGGAACGTCGACTCGGGGAACATCACGCCCAGCTTCTTGGTGACGCCGATCGCGCCCGCCCAGCCGGCCGCCGCCGGTGCCCAGATCGAGCGGCGTGCGACGTCGGGCGCCGGACCGTAGTCGACGTTGCTGCCGACCCAGCCGATCGGGTACGCATGATAGAGGGCAAACCCGCCGTTGACCACGTAGCTCAGGTTCCCCTGCCCGATCTGGATCGTGTTGTCGTCCGGGCAGATCAAGACGCCGATGCGGTTCTCGGAGATCTTGAAGTTGCTGGCCTGGCCGAGCCAGGCATGTCGTGGCGGTCTGGTCATAGAACGGCACGCATCCATTCGGATACATGACGTTGGCCGGGTCCCACATCGTCCACTGGTTGTACAATTCCTGGCTGTCGAGGTAGGGCAGGAGCGGCAACACCCAACTGTACATGGCGGTGCCGTCCCCGCTGCCGGCCGCACCGGGAATGAACTGGCGGACGATGACCGACTGGGTCGGGGTCGGGTTGTAGTTGGTGCCGGGGGTCAAGTGCGTCAGCGTGGTCGCGTCTTCGCCGAACATCGCCCGACGGCGGAAACGACGTTCTTGCTGCTGACGTAGTTGAGGATGCCCAGCACCACGTTGCGCATGTTGCTCTGGCACTTGACGCGGCGGCCCGCCTCGCGGGCCGAGTTGATGGCGGGCAAAAGCAGCCCGACCAGGATGCCGATGATGCTGATCACCACCAAGAGCTCGATCAATGTGAAGCCTTGGCGGCCGCGACGACGGGGATTCATGAGCAGTCCTTTCAGAAGAGGAAGATGAGCCTGAAGTTGATTCTATCCGCGCCTTGCCCACTTCGACAAGCACGACCGCGGGTCGGGATGATCTCAGCTGATACACGCTCAACACTTTGTCTCGCACGCATGCGCATTCCCGCCGGGCGGGCCGCCGCCCGCGGCGAACGTCGCAATCCCGATCGGTTCAGTCAAGATCTCATTGATCCTCCTCGTCTTCAGGACGTCAGGCTGAAGCCTGACCTACTCGGAATGTCAGGCTGAAGCCTGACCTACGGTTACTGGATCCTGTTCTGGTAGATGACCGCCGCGCGGAAGGCTGCTCGGGCGACGCCGGATTGAAACCGGTGAGCTGCAGCCGGTCGACCAGGTAGAAGCTGCGGTAGCGGGTGTTCTTGCCGTTGGCCGCACCCAGCTCGGGCCCGATGATGTCGTAGGCGGCCACGGGATTGTAAGCCGCCATCCCCAGGTCGCCTTGCTTGGTCACCTCGAAAAACCCGATCGTGATCCAGACCGCATACTGATGGGTGCGCACCGTCGTCAGGTTCATGATCCGCTGGAGCTGCTCGCTGCGCCAGTAGGGGTGCTGCCGGTTATCGTTGGCACCGCGGCGCCGCCGTAGTACGGGTTGCTCACGCCCGGCGGCAGGCTGCACCGGCGTCGCGGCGCGGCCACCCCCAGCCTGCGAGTACAGCATTGGCCGCCGTTCGGCCCGGCCAGTACAGGTTGACGACGCTGTTGCTCACGACTTCGGCCCAGTTGTTGCCGTTGACTCGGTGAACGTGAACGGCGGCAGCGCGCCCGGTGCCGGTGTCGGAATCGGGTTGACTGCAAGCCCGTTGCTGATCGGATTGGGGAACACCGCCATCATGTTGATGGTCGGGTCGCCGAGCTCGCTGGCGTTGCTCGGCAACGATGTTGCCGAGGTGGTGCCGGGCGTGGTCGGCAGCACGAGCTGCGCTGTGGGGCTCGGCGTGGTGAAGCTGCCCCGGTAACCGTCGGGAACCTGGAACAGCCGGCGCGGCGGGACCGCCGGCGGGTAGACCGGCCAGTACGTGGCGCCGCAGCCGCGCCGCCGGCAAGCGGTGTGCCCGGGTACGTCTCCGTCGGGTAGCCCGAGAATAACCAGTAGTTCCTCACGCCCGGATCGCCCACGAACAGGCCGGTGGTCCAGAGGGGGCTCGTCGCCGGCGGGGAGTAGCTCGATGGGTTGAAGTTGCCGTTGGCGAACGCTCCTGAGTTCGGCACGATCAGCGCGGCGGTGGTGGGGTTTATGCCCAGGTAACTGGACAGCGACGGCGGCAGCGCTGCCGGCCGCATGACCGTGTAATCGATGTCGGGATACGACAGCGAGTGGAACGGCCGGTCCGCCGGCAGCGCGCCTGGGACCGCGCTGGGCGACTGGTTGTAGCCGGGAATCACCGGCCCCACGCCGCCGGCCGCAGTGGTCGCCACCGACACGTACGAGCCGACCGGCCCGCTCCCGAAGCCGAAGACATAGCCCGAGCCGCCATGGCGCAGCGTCAAGAACTGCGCAAAGGCGGCCTTCAACGCGTTGGAGTATTGCGGCGGCGGCTGGGCCGCCATCGTCGTGGGGTTCACGGGCAACACCAACGCGCCCAGGCTGAAGTTATACGTCGGATCGGCCGCGAGCAGGCCATTAATTGGATATCCCGCGAGCAGGCTGGTGCCGCCGGTGCCGAAGGGATAACTCGCCATCGGATAGGCGTAGGCCGGTGCACCCGAGCCCAAGCTCGCCGTCACGACCAGAGGGATCGGCGCCGTCCCCGGATTGAGCGGCGCCACGTAGACTGTCAGCGGCACGCCGCCTGTATTGATGGTGCCGTTAGCGTTCGGCGGAGCCCAGTTCGCGAGCTGGTCGAAATTGAGCAGTTGCTGAGCGCACTGATCAGAGGGAACCTGGTTGACGACCGTCGGCGTCTGCGGCGGCGGCGGCGTCGGTCCCACATTTGCCACAGTCTGGTACTGCCCATTGGCCTGGTTGACGACCTGCGAGCCCGCCACGCTGAAAAACACCTCTTCGTCGATGATCAGGTTCAAGTTCAACAGGCCCGGCTTCGAGTCCTGCCGCGACCAGTCGAAATTGGTTCCGTTGGCCAGCAGATTCGTTGTGGAGGTGGCAGCCACCTGGCCGATGGCGCCATAACTCTGGCTGGGGACCTCGAAGAAGTCGAACATCTTGAACCAGCCGTCGGCTGCGTAGCCCCCGACGGTGGAATTGAGAGCGTCGACTGTGTTGCCCAGGCCGTAGCCGGTGTAAAAGAACTTGTCGATCAGGTAGGGATAAGTCTCAGGTTGACGCGGGTCCGCCGCCAGGGGCGTGCCGGCTACTTGGTAAATGCCATACTGCAGCGCCAGGGGCGTCGACGCGGATTGGTACGGTTGAACGGCCGTGACCGGCGGCGGCGTAAGGGCCGGCGGTATCGCGGCCGGCGGCGGTAACGTTGTGAGCACGCTGGGCTGGGTCGTGTACAACGGGGTCGTTTGCGGCTGGACGGTGCTGAAGATGTTTGCCACGTTGTTCCACGACGGCGCGAACTCGACGAACTGCTTGGTAAACAGCCCCGGCGGGCTGCCCGGCACGAGCATCAGCTCGGCCACGCTGGTGAAGTCGCGGTCGTTGAAGACGAAGTAATTCCAGGGCTCTACATTGGGGAACACACCCCCGACCAGAGTCCCGGGCGCACCCTGCTCGTATTCGTTGGCCCAGCCGATCGTGTGGTAGATCGGGTTGGTCGCGGGGTAGATCGTGGCCGTCGTGGTCGCCGTCGGGTTGCCGGCGGGGTTGTTGGCGTTGTTCGTCACCGATGTCATGTAGTAGATGCCGAGCGTGCCCAGTCCCCAGAACGACGGGGGCAGAGTCTGCTCGGTGTATCCATAGCGCGGATCGATGGCGTTGGGATTGCCCGCTATGAGGATCGGGTTCGGCACGGCGTGACCGCCCCGATAGGGCTGGAACCGCTGGGCCGAGAACGCGAAGGGCACGCCCGCGGTGGTGGCCGGCAGGGCGGTGCCGCCGCCGAGCGACGGCGGGAGGTTGATGAAGAGCGTGGGCCCCACCGCGGGAGGCGCGGCAGGGGCGTTGCCGGCGGTGCCCGTGGTGGTGGGGCTCACCGTCGTGATCGGGCCCGGCAGGTTCGGCAGGGTCGCTGGACCGACGCCGCCGTTGGCCCCAGGGCCCGGGTTACCCGGAAACGGCGCCGTCGCTTCGATGAACGGAAACCGCATCGAATCGACCACGACCATCGGGTTGAGCGCGCTCACCGGTGCAAACGGATTGGCCGGCCGCCGCAGGCACACCCAGTAATATGCTCCGCCGCCGGTTGTCCCACCCGCTGCCGTGACTATAAATGGGTTTTGGTTTGGCACATTATTATTGGCATTGCCGCCGTTATTAGCGGTATTGGCGTTTAAGTACGTGCTGTAATTAGGCGGAAGCGGCGTCGTGATGCTCGGATTGTTACCGCCTGAGCTCTGCGCGTTCGGCGGCGGCTGTACGGGCAACACGCCCGGCAGGTAGAGAGGCATGGGCGACGTGGTGGCCGGCGCCGCGTTGGAACCGTTAAACGGGTCCATGGCCGTCGAGAGCGTCTGAGACAAGGTCGGCGCCGTGGTGGCACCACCCGCGGTTCCGCTGGGCGGGTTGATGTACCCGCTCGGAACCGTGTAGCCGCTGTTCGTCTGGACGTCCGTCATCACAGAGGGAAACGCCGAAAGGGGCCAGGTCCAGGTCGTCGCCGTGAACGGAGCGTTGTCGGGACTCGGCACGGGGGCGGTCAAACTTGGCGGAAACTGCGGATTCTGGTTGCCGAAGGCGTAAAAGTAGTCGCTGGTCGCGCTCGGCGTCGGGATACCGGGGGGCGGGACCGTAATATTAACCGTAGCGCTCGGAGGGTACCCGAGCGGCATGAGCGCGACGTCGCTGGTCGCGACCCCCGCCCCGAGCGCCGTCGTCCCGGCCGTGTTACCCATGATGTTCTGCGAGTTATCAAACGACGTATGGGAAAGCGGCGTCAGCCCGAACGCGTTGCCGTAGGGCAAGAGCTGCCCGCGATAGGGATCTGGCCGGCTGTAGGGATCGTCGGTGGTGAACACGATGTCCCAGCAGCCGCTGGCGTATGGGTCGGGCTTGCCTGTGGTGGGGTCGGTCTGCCAGGACTGGAACCCGCCCAGGCCAAGCGCCGGGTTCCAGCTATTGGCCATAACCAGGGTGGGGGACAACTCGGGCGAGTTCAGTGTATTCACCAGCTCGATGAAGAACCGGTTGGCGCGGTTGTTGCCCCCGGCCCCGTTGCCCCCAGCGGCGGTCCAGTAAAGGTATGAGTACGCCAGCACCTCATTGATCGCCACCGGGCTGTACTCCATGCCGTACTGGTCGAGCGCGATACCGTTGGCTGGGATCCCGGTAGCAGGGATCGGGGCCAATGCCGGTGCCGGCGTCGCGGCTGTTACCGCCGCCATTGTGTTGTTGATCCCCGCGATATACACGTCCGGATTCACCCAGTGCGTCATCGTGCCATCGGGGTCGCGGAAATCGATGATGTTGATCACGAACTGGCTAAGCTGCGCCAGCTCTTCCGGCGTGTCGACGGCCCGGGGCGGCAAGATCAGCTTCAAAAGGTAGTAGGTGTCGGTGATCCACTTCTGGCGGACCGGCTCGTTGGGGTCGTTCGAGACCGGCAGCGGGAAGTTGAGGTTGATCTTCTTGTCGCGATGCGCCAGCGTCGGCGTGGGCGAGAACAGGTTCGCGAGGCTGGCACTGGTCTGCTGAGCGCCGTTCTGGAAGCTCAACCGGCTGTTGGTGGGGAAATTGCCGCCCGGGTTGTCGTAGGCCACCACGAAGTTCGTCGGCTCCCACCCGTCGATCGAGACGAGCCGGCGGTGGCGGATGCCGTCGAACGTGTTGGTGAAGCTGATCGGCGCAAGCTGCAACAGCCGGCTGGAGAGCTGCGCCCGTCGACGTCCTGCTGGCGGTAGAGCCATTCCAGATCGGCCGCGCCAAACGCCGAATCCAGGAGCGGGCTCTGCTGATAGCAGAACCCGTCGACGCTGCCGGGATTGTAAAGGTTCATCTCATCGGCATCGTTCAGGCCGTCGGAATGCGCCTGGTTTCGACCATAACCGGAGTCCCCCCACGAGTTGGTCGTGAAGTCGTACGACGGGAAGTCGGTCGGGACGTGAAAGTTGGGGTCGTAGTCGGCCGCGGGGACCGTCACGCCGCCCACCGGCGCCCCGCCGACGAACGGCGGATAGAACGGCGGAATCGCGGCTAGAATTGGCGGCTGAGCAAGTGGGTTCGCCGCAATGAAGCTGTGGTAATTCTGGTTGGGGAAGCGGAAAGACTCGTAGCCGTGCAGCGGATTGTTGGTCAGGTCCGGAAGGTATAGCGGATTGGCAAACGACTCCATTGGCGCGGCTGGCGGCACCGGAGCTGGCTGCACGAGCGCGTACGGATAATAATTCGACGGCGTGCTCGCATAAAAGGGATCGGTAGCGAGGTTGATCGCGCCCGGTGCCAACGGAAACACGATGGACCCGAGTGGGGCCTGAGGGGGTGTTGTCGCGACGGCAATGCCATTTTCCGGCGTGTAGTTGCTGCTGATCACGCCCGGCGACCCCGGCGGCCGGTAATAACTGTCAAACTCCACCCGGCCCAGGTTGTCCGCGCCCAGGTAACCGACGTTCATCCTCAGGTTGTACGTGCCCACGGTGCCGGTGCCGTTGATGTCGGCCGGAGTCACCCAGCGCCGCATCCGCTCGATCGGCAGCAACAGCGCGCCGGCGTTGTCGTACCAGTCGGCGTCGCCCAGCTCGCCGGTGTGGCCGACCGGCCAGACGTCGAACGCGTTCAGGTTGTCGTCGGCCGCGTCGCGCGGCACGCCGTTTATGATGTCATACGGGTCGTACGAATAGCCGGCCCGGACCGGGTTGCTGTAGTCGGCATACGCGGAAGGAATCAACGCGCCGGCGGGGATAATCTGCAGGGTGTTGATGTACTGCGGGAACCCGTTGCCCTGCGCGTAGGCGGGATTGAGGAACCCCCCCGAAATCGAGCCCGCCTCACCCCATCGTCCGGGCACCGGAGTGGTCAGCCGCAACACGTAGCCGTTACCGTTCGCGTCAGTGGTAAACGCATCGATCGCGGCGCTGAGCGCGGTGCTCGCGTTGCTCGTGGGGTTTGTGTAATACGTGATATTGGTTTCCGCGATGCCGTTGGGCATGAAGTACGGCTGGCTACCGGTCGGCAACGGGTCGTAGTTCACGTAATCGTTGTCGCCGTTGGTGCTGGAGAGGCCGACCTGGGGGTTGCCGCTGCCGGCTACGCTCGGGTTCACTTGCGGCCGCGTCCCGGCCAGCAGGTTGCGAAGCTGCGTCAAGCGCACGTCTACCCCGCCGCTGTCGACCTGCGAATTAGCCGGGTAGACGAAGGTGTTGTTGCCCGTGGGCAGGCCAATCTGCGGAGGGGTGAACGCCGCCGTCGTGTCGTACAGGTTGTTTCCGTTAGGCGGCTGGATCAACCCGCTGCAGAAGGCGTTTTGAAGCGCGTACATCAGGTCGACCTCGCTCGGCGAGCTGCCCAGGTGGGCGGCATGGCCAGGCCCGCCGATGGCAATCTGGGCCGCAGGGCCGGGCGGCAGGATCGGCGGGTTGTTCACGCCGTTGAGCCAGTTGGCCAGGTTGCCGGCCGTGTTCAAGGGAATCCGGCCGTTCAAGCCGATCACCATGAAGGCGAAGAGCGGCTTGTAGAGCTTGCCGCTCGCGTCGCGCTGGATCGGATAACCCAGATCGAGCCACACCGAGTCGGTAACGCCGTCGGCGTCGTTGTCGACGTCGTAATTGATCTTGCCGGTAGCCGGGTTGGGAAGCAGGTCGGGGAACGTGGCGGCGTCGTGGCCGTCGGCGTTGCAGGGGCGCAGGAACCGGGCGGCCGAATCGGCCCAGAGCGCGCCGCCATTGGGGTTCGAGTTGTTTTGGCGACGCCAATCGTTGATCGCGCCGTTTTGGTTGTTGGGATCGATGCGAATGATCGCCGGCCGGTGGAACGACGGGATCATCACCTGGCCGTCGGCGCTCTGGATCGCCAGGAACCAGTTCTCGAGGTCGCAGGCATCGTAATCTTCGTCCATGGCCAGTGCGGTTGGGCCAGTGAGAGGACTGACGCCGAGACCTTGCTGGGGTGGCGTGGTCGACAGGATCGGGGCATTATTATAGCGGAAGTTGGGGTAAATTCCGCTGGCGCCCATGCCGGCGCCGTTAAAGGCCCGGAGCCAGCGCGAGTCGAGCACGAACGTGTTGTTGGCGATTGCGAGGCCGCCCCCCGCAGCCCCCACCAGGAACCCGCCCGGCAGCGGGTTGCTCGTGCCGAGGGTGAAGTTATTCAAGGCCGGCCCCGCCGTGCCGGTCGCTGCGTTGTAGAAGCCGTCGGTCACGTTCAAGCTCACCGAAAACACGTGAGTCGGCCCCTGCGCGTTGTCGCTCAAGATCTCGAAGGTCTGGTTGATGTATGTGTTGGGTAAATAGTTCAGGCGCAAGATCCAGCGGGTGAAGTTGTTGCCGTAGGTGAAGAAGTTAGGGTCGCCCGAGGGGATGTTGGTGGTCAGGTTGTAGACCGCGCCGTTGTTGCCGGCCATTGTCTGGTTCGTGGGGGTGACCGCCGTGATCGAAAAATAGAAGTTTTGGGGCATCGTAATATTCGTGCTGCCCGTGAGCACGGCACCGCTGAACGAATCGTTGCCGTACATGTCGCGGCAGAGGCTATGCCCGCGGATCGCCGAGCGAATGTCGTTGGTGTCGGAGATGAGCTGCTGCATCCCGAAGTCAAAGAGCTCGTCGGCCTGGGGCTTGAGCACCGAGAGCATGTAGTTGCGGTTGTTAATTCGCGCCTGCTGGGCAAACGTGGCGAACGTGATGCCCACCAGGGCCAGCAGTCCGAGCATGGCGAGGACCAGGACCAGAACGATCCCCCGCCTTCTGGCTTGCGAATACCTTTGCGTCAACATGTTCAGGGCTCCCGTATTTGTTCTCGAGGGCAACCGCTCGAATTCTCAATTTTGGATTTTGGACTGCGGCGCGTCGTGGTCGGCGAAGCCTGGCCCGCGCACTTCCCCCCCCTTGCGAAGGGGGGGTCAGGGGGGGTGGTGACGCACAGCCCCGCGACGGGGGGGTCAGGGCGGGTGGTGGCGCACAGCCCGGCCAACGGTGCGTCAGGGGGGTTGATCCCCCCGCCGAAACGCTCGACCGAAGGTCTGCGTGAATCATAAGTGTGCCTCCGGGTTCGAGCCCTCGTTGCCGGTGACATCGCGGGCAGCCGCGGCACGCTCGCGAACAAAAGCTCGCAGCCGCTCTTCCCATGCCAGTTCGCCGCGCGCGTCCTCGACCAAAAGCCAGCGCTCGATATCTAGAGGGGTAACGGGCATGAACATGCTCCGCTCCGCAACCTGGTAGGTGCCGTCGGCGGCCAACTGTTCGATAACGACCTTCCGCCCGTCGAACCGCCAAATCTCGGCAACCCGTAACGCCGCATAGATTCCGGGGCGATCGACCTGCGGCCGCGAGAAGTCAACCTCGATGGCGAGATCGGGGTTCGGATAATCGGCAATGTCATCAGACCCACGGTCGATCGCCGCGGCGTCAGCGGCCAGCTTTTCCGGCGCAAAGTAATAGCATCGATCCGCTTCGAGCCCGCGCACGAGTCCAGGCCGCTTCCACGTCGTTGCGTTCAGGCTCGCGCGCTGGACCTTCAGTTCGGAGGTCACAATGGCGACGAACTCACCGAAAAGGTGGCTTACTCGCTCGTGCCTGCGCCCTTTGCGCATGACTTCAAGATCCTTGCCGTCGTAATCCACGTGGATGCTGCTCGTCTCGGGGATCGAATCGACCAGCCGCTCGTAGAACGACCAATCCACGCCGCGGAACACGACCCGGCGTTCGGGCACGCTTGTGAGCTCGCGCAGCTCCTCGAGCGACGGCACGTGCGTAACCGGACCCGGCACCTCCAGCGGGAGGGGCGGGGCTGTCGCGGTGTATGTCGTGCCCGTGCTCATTTTGCTGTCTCCTGCTTCGCTCTCGCGGCCGCCCAATCCCATAGCCGACGCGTCCAGGCCGAATCGTCCGTCGTGTCTTCCTGTATGATCCACCGCACGATCTCGTCGGGCCGAACGTTCAAGAAAGCGCTCGACTCGACCTGCTCATAGCGCCCGTCAGCGGTCAGTCGCTCAATCACAAGCCCGTCGGCTCCGTAACGCCAGACCTCGGCAACGCGGAGGGCGGCGTAGATACCGGCGCGATCGACTTGTGGCTGCGACAGGTCGACCTCGATCGCCAAGTCTGGATTCGGAAAGGCCGAGACGTCGTTAGAACGGCCCAGCCGCGCAACCGTCGCCAGCTTATCCGCATCGAAGTAGAAGCACTGGTCGGCTTCCACTCCGCGGGCGATCTCGCGACGTTTCCACGTGGTTGAGCCCAGGCACTTGCAGGGGCGCCGTGAGTGCGCCGCGAGCAGATTCACGAATCGGCCGAGGAGGGTTTTCACGTCTTCGTGATTGGGGCCGATACCCATGATTTCCAAATCCTTGCCGTCGTAATCCACGTGGATATTGCTGCTCTCCGGAATGGAATCAACCAGCCGCTCATAGAACGACCAATCCACGCCGCGGAACACGACGCGGCGATCGGGGACGCTGGTCAAATCGCGAATCTCGTCCAGCGAGGGCACGCGCGTGACCGGCCCAGCCACCTCGAGCGGGGGCGGTGGTACGCTCGCCGTGTATGTCGTCGCGGTGCTCATGTCAGTCTCTTCCGGCTCGCACGGAGGCTCGCCCTCCCAGTTACGTTGGGCGCGGGTCTCCCGACCCCGCCCTTCACCGTTACGTTGGGCGCGGGTCTCCCGACCCCGCCCTTCACCATTACGTTGGGCGCGGGTCTCCCGACCCCGCCCTTCACCCGACCGAAGGTCTCCACTCTCACAATTTGTCGGTAAAATCCTGCCTGATTGTCAATGACTTCACGCGTTGATTGCTCGGATCGACCACGCGAACCTGGATTTGAATTCCCCGCAAGGGCAACGGGTACGGCGGCGGATACGACGGATAAATCGGCGGCGTGCCGCCATTGGGCCCCCACGGAAAGCCGTTCAAGGGGTCGCCGTTCGGCGCCGGCATTGGATTGTTATTCAGGTTGTTGTTGGGATTGAAATACACCCCGTTCGCCGGCGCCTGGGTGTATTCGGTCGACCACGAGTCCCAAACCCGGCGCAGGCGGTCGATGTAGGGCGCGTTGTCGCCGATGTTCCCGGTGTACGTCCCGCCGTTCGCCGGCAGAAAGGGGCTCGTGCTTGGAAGATACGTCGGCAGCCCGTACTGGGCATCAAGGCGGTTATCGGTTGTGAGCGGGGGCATGCGCCCCTCGTGGCCGAACGTCGTCAAGGCGGCGGGCGTGGTTAGCAGCAGCAAGGGGGCCCCGGCATTGCCGTTGTAACGCGGATCATCGCCCCAGCCAAGGTCCATATAAGACGCCAGGCTGTTCTCGTACGCCTTGACGTCAAAGCTCCGCACTCCGGTCATGATGAGGTCGTCTTCCCAGCTCAGATTGCTCCAGAGCGGCACGACGGTTGGGGGCGCGGGGCTGGGGAAAAACGTGTTGTTGCCGTTGCCGGCCGCGTCGCCCCAGCCGTCGCAGAAAAGCTGCGGATTGAACGGCCGCCAGAGGGACGTCATCGCGGGCAAGAGGGCGCGGCCATTGCCGTCATTGTTCAGGAACTGCTGCTGCACCTCGGCCAACGAGATCGGATTGAGCCCGGTCGGCTGCGCCAGGGCGACATTCACCTGCACGGTCGGGTCGGCCCAGAAGGGTGAGAGCGTCTCGCGCCAGGTCGGGAAACCCCACCACGTCTGGTAGTTGGCATTCCCGTTCGGGTTAGCAGGGGGGGGTAACGGCAGGTTGTCGCCGATATCGAGCGGGTTGTGATTGATAGTGTTCACGTAGCCCGCGGGGTTGGCGTCGAACGTGATCTCGTTGCCACCGAAGAGCACGTACGGCTCTGGCGAGTGAATCCAGCCGGCCATGATATCGGGGCCGTTGTTGGGGCCGTTGTTCAGCGTCAGGGCCTGCGGCCGCGAATAGGCGCCCGGGAACTTGAAGGGGAACGCCATCAGGCCCATGTTGAGTGCGGTATAGACCGGGTTCTGAAAAGCCCCTGGGGGGCTCGGCGGAATGTTGAGCAGCCCGCCCCCGCCATTGGCCATTGGTCCGCCATTAAGAGTCTGGGTCGCGCTGTTGTAGTACATCGTCGGGTAAAAGTCCGGGGCGTTGTCGCTGTTGAGGTCGTCGGCGATGCCGTCGGGAAAGTTGCCGCCAGTGGCCACGTCGTAAAAGTCGTTGGCAAATCGTGAGTACGCAAACCGGTTCTCGCGGTTGCTCAGGTCACCGAGGCTATTGAGAATGATCTGCGAATGGCTCCCGGCCAGGTTCGTATTGGGCCCCGTCGCCGCCGGCCGCGCCGACAGGTCGTTGACCGCCTGCCAGCTCACCTGCGACTCCTGAAGGCCCGCGGGCAGAAACGTCGTGATGGGGTTCCCGTTGACGTCGTAGCCGACCGGCAGGGCGATGTTGTTCGCCACGTTACCGGTGGCCTGCACGATGGAAGACTGAAGCTGGGGCGCGATCAAGAGTACCCGGCGGTACAGGTTGCCGTTGCGCAGGAAGTAAATGATCTCGGCATACTCGCTGCTGATCGTGGTCGGATAGAGCACCAGTTGGTGGGGGGATTGGTGACAATCGGATTCAGCGCTCCAAATCCACCCTGCCCCGGCAGCCCGATGAAAGCCAGCCACACGCGGCCTGTGAACGGCTGGCCCGGCGGGGCCTTGGCGGTGAAGCGAATGTAGTCGTCGCTGTCTTCCCCCTGGTTGTCGGCAAACTCGTTCTCGCCGTACTCGAAATAACCCAGGTTCGCCGCCGGGTTCAAGGGCGGCGTGAACCGCGCCGTCACCCCGCCCAGATCGGCCCGGATCGTCGCATCGAGCCGCTTGAGCTGGTCGTCGAGCCCCTGGAGCTGCTGCGCCGCCGTCACCGCCCCCGTGGCCGCCTGAAAGATCTGCACCATGATCGTCATGATGATCACCAGGATCGCCACGGTGACCAGCATCTCGATCAGCGTCACCCCGCGTCTCGCCGGTCGGCCGTTGGGTTTCATGGCGGGGGCCCCTCAGTTTCTGACGGTGAACTGTTGCGGGATCACGTTGGCGACGTAAGGACTGATCAGGGCCGCGTTCAAGTACTGCGGCTGGCCCGGGTTCGACAGCAACGTGCGCGAGATCAGCGTCCGATCAACATATACCACCATCGAACGCATCGTGGGCCCCCCGTTGCCGGCCGTGTACGGATCGTCGATCGCCTGGGTGGTTTTCTGGACCTGGTACCAGTAACACCGCTGCGGAGGCAGGTTGTCCCACTCGCCGGGGATGCCCAAGGTCTGGTTGAAGGAGAGCGGGTTCGAGACGCCGGTTGCCGTAGCGTTGCCCTGCCACCAGCGCTGCTGCACGACAAGCAAGCTCCGTTCATAGGTGACGTCGGCGATCCAGTCGCCGGCGTGCACCACCGGGTCGGCCTGGCTAGCGAACCACCGCAAAAGCACGGTCCGGTCGGCGCCCATGGCGTAGCCGCCGTTGATCGCGCCCGAGTGCCCCCAGATCGCCTCGACGACCGTCTCGCCGCCGACCTGATAAACCGGCGCGTTCGCCGGACCGGGCGGGTTGGCAACCGGGTCGATGCTAAACGGCCGGTTCTCGAAGATCACGATGTTACCGGTGAACGACGAGCCGCCCGTGCCGTTGACCATGAATCCCGTGAAGATCCACGAATAGCGCCAGTCGATCGTGACCTGACCGGAGAGCGCATTGGAAAGGGTCAAATCCGGGAGTACCGGGCTCAACGGGTTCGACGCAAGGTTTTCGTTCCAGACCGTGTCTTCGGGGGAGACGAAGATCTGCGGCACGAAGATCGACTGCGACATGACGGGAACCTGCTGGCCCGCCGCGTTGACCGTGTACGGCCGGTTGAAGTTGGTCAGGCGCTGCAAACCGTATGCGCTCGGAACAGGGCCGCCATTGCCCGATGGGTCCGTCTGCAAAAAGCCGATCCCCGAGGCGAAGCGTGCTTCAAAGGCCCCGTTGTCGTTTAAGTAGTAGCCCCCCGGTTGTGGTATCCCATTGGCCTGGGGGTTGCCGCTATTGAGGGTGTAAAACCGCCAGAGCGGGTCGTAGGCAAACGGCAGTCCCGAGCCGCCGGTGGTCGCGGAGCTGACGCCGGGATTCATGGGGTCGAACGGGTCGCCACCGGGCGTCGCGGCGTCATTCGCGAGCGGGTTGTACGACGTGCCGAGAGTAGCCGAGAAATACCAGAGCGGCAGGCCGCAGTAAGAGTTGAGCGAGTCCACCAACTGGAACGACGGCGCGAGGAAGAGCGCCGCGCCGACGCATCGCACTGGGCCGATTCGGTCAGATAGGCCGAGCGTGTAAAGCGGTTGGCGTCGCGCAGCCGCAGCAGCCCGAGCGGGAACAAGCTCGCCAGCGCAACCATGCCCACCCCCAGGATCATGATCGCGATCAAGATCTCGGTAAGCGTGATGCCGCGGCGGCGGCGCGGCTGCGCGCGGCTCGTAGCAGGCACGCTGCGCGTGCCATCGCCGTTGGCCGGGGCTCTTCCGGGAGAGGCTATGCGTCCCCACCCCCCCTGGCCCCCCCTTCGCAAGGGGGGGAAAGCCTCCGGCCCACGCTTAGCACCAGGCTTGGCACGAATCATTGGCCCCCCCTTACACCCTGCTGGGCCAGCACGTACGGCAAGTTCACATTGAAACTGCGGTTCTGAGCCAGCGCGCTGATCAAGCTGTCAAACGTTACGTTATCGTTGGTCGTGACCTGGCCGGTCCGGGAAAAGAGCGTGACCAGGCGGTACTCGCCGTTGATCTGGCCGCCGCCCGGAAACGCGCCCGCGGCCGGCGGAGCGGGAGCGAAACCCTGCGGCAGCGGCAGAAAAGGCCCGGTCTGCGTCGCCACGGCGGTTGCGGCCAGCGGCGGATACACGTCCTGGCGCTCGGCGAGCCAGAAGTGGAAGAACGAGGCCCCCATCCCAAACCACGTCGGCGTCGAGTAGATCACCGACGCATCGACGCTGCCGTTCGGGTTGACGATGATGTCGACGTAGCCCGTGTACGAGTTCACGGGCAGCCGCGAGCGCTCCGGCGTGCTGTTCTGCCACGTCGTCGCGTCAATCACCACGTTTGTCGGCAACGCCGTCTCACGCGCATTGGCGGTCGGCGCGGGCCGGCGCTGAATCGTGTAAAGCATCGGGGTCCCGCCGGCGGTCGAGAGCGCACCCGGCCATGCCTCTGTTTCCCATTCCGAGACCGTGACCCCGTTGACCGTCAGGTTGAATTCGTCGACGACTCCGTTGCCGTTATTGTCAACCCCGTCAAAGCCCTCGTCGATCCAGCCGTTGGCGTTGTCGTCAAGGCCATTGACCAGGAACAGATATTCGGGATTGTAGGTGTTGAAGTTGGGCCCCTCCTGATCCTGGTAGAGATACGGAAACACCGGCACGGCTCCGGGCGGCCCGGCGTTCACGAACATCTCGGAGTTGCCGCCTGCGGCGGGCGTGATCGCCATCGGGCCAACGACCGTGTACCAGATCCCGGAGTTATTGAGCTGAATCTTGTCGCCGACGCGAATGTTCCAGAACCACGACGTCGGCGTCTGCGGAAGGCCGAGCGTGGGGTCGACAACGACTTCCTTGACCAGCAAGCACGGGAATGGAAACGCAAAACCCGCCGGCAGCGTCCCGATGTTGATGAGCGGGGTAACCATGCCGTCTGAGTACTCCGGCGCCGTCTCGAGGGGGATCATTCGGTTGTAGACGAGCGGCAGCGTGGGGTCGACGGGGACGGTGCTGTTGGGCAGAGCGAGGGGAAACGTCGGATCGGGGAGCAGCCGGATGCCCGACGGCTCGTTGTCGCGCAGCGCGGCGTCGCGGGCACCCGCAAGCGCCCCTTGCAGCAGCCGGGCCGCCTCGCTCACCTGCCGGTGCGACAGCGCCGGCAAGATCGTCGGCAGCGCCACCGCGCTCACGATCAAGATGATGAAAATGACCACCAAGAGCTCGACCAGCGTAAAGCCGGCAGGCCGGCGCCGCGCAAGCCTGCCCCGCGCACTTCCCCCCCCTTGCGGTTGCTCCCCCCTTGAGAAGGGGGGAACACAGGGGGGTGATTTGGGGGTCAGGGCGGGTGGTGACGCACAGCCCGGAGCACGGGGGGCCAGGGTCGGTGGTGACGCCCAGCCCGTTACCGCAGCCACGCGCACCCCATCGGCAACCGAAGTTCGTCGCACTCTCATCACGACCCTCCAATCCCGCCCGTGGCCTGCAGGTTATGGTTGGTGATGTCGTCTTGCCCTGCCTGGAAGAGGTCATAGCTATAGGGATACGTCGGATCGGAGTTCGAGTTGGCCGTGGTGAACGACGGCCAGCCACCGCTCGGCCCCGCCGGCAGCGATGCATTGGCCGTGAAGCCCGCGTTGGGGAATTGCGAGGTCCCACCGCCGAACATGTCCAGCCCAAACTGCATCGCACAGTTCTCGTTGGCGATCAGGAATGGCGTCGCACCCGCACCAAAATTCTGCTGCATCGCCGCGTCGGAGTAGAGAAACACGCCGGGCTGCTGGTCCTGGCCGCCCGAAAGGATCAAGAACTTGGTGTAAAAAGCCCGCCGCGCTGGGTAAATATTCCCCGAGCGATCCCAGTACATCGCGCCGCCCGGGTTGGGATCGGGCTCGCTCAAGGGGTGAAAGAGCGCCTCGAAGGCCATTACGCCGCCACTGGCCGGCACCGGCTGCTGGGGTACCGGCGTCGCGTACGGCACGGGCGCGCCGCGCGTAACGTAGTTGTTGTTGGCCGCAATCCCGCCGCTCCCCTGCGTCGACCACCAGCCCGGCGCCATCAACTGCTGGTTGCGATCGAGCGGGTTGGTCTCGCGCTCGCGGAACATGCCGAATTGATTATTGAAAGCGTCGTAATACGGCGGCAGCAGGTCCCAGGTCGGCTGCGCCTGACTCGTATCGGGCTCGATCAACTGCCCGCGCTGGAGGTCGGAATGATAATAGACCGGCCAGCGGAAGAACTGGAGCGGCTGGCCCCAGGCGTCGACGAACTCGGGCAGGCCGTCGCCGTCGGTGTCCTGCACTTCGCGATCGGTGAAGTCGGTGCGGCTGAAGACCGAGCCCCACGGCCCACTCCCCTCGACCAGGATCGCGTAAAGCATCTCGGCCCGCGCCGTGCTGTGCTTGTGGTTGGTGGTCAGATTCAAAATGGACACATTCGGTCCCCACTCCGGCAGATTGTCGATCAGGCCGTCGCCGTCGTTGTCGGCGGCGTCACAGCCCAAGGGACTGATGCCCGGGATGTTCTTGTAAAGCGCGGCCGCCGCCGTGTATGAGGCGCCGTTGATTCCGGAGCCGTAAATGCCGAGGTTGGGATAAGTCACGCCGCCATCACCGAAGCCGTTAGGGTAGGGCCCTGCCAGCACGTGACCGAGCGGGAGCTTGATGTTGCCCACGTTGGCCGGGCTGTCGATCGCCGTTCCGGGAAAGACCACGCCGGCGAAATTGATCGGGTAACTTTGGTTGTTCGGCTGGATGAAGAACACGTCGGGCAGCTCGCTCTTGATGTAGTCGTACCAGGCGATCACCTGGGCCCGGTCCGTCGTCCGCACGGCCGGGTTGAGCTGGGGGACGTTCTCGATTGCGCTCGGCGTCGTCATCGGGCTCGGGAGCATGCCCATCGGGTTGGTCGCAGTGATGGCGAGAGTGCTATAGATCGCCGCGATGTAGCCGTGCGTGTAATTGGGCTGCGGCCGGTTCGCAAGCAGGGCCTCGAGCCGGTCGGAAACCCCCGCATCGAGCTTGGCGATCAAGGCCTGGGTGGCGCGCTCATTGGCGCGGTTGGCGGCGTCCATCGCCGCCACCAGCACGAACCCCAGGATGATTCCGATGATCACCATCACGGCCAAGAGCTCGACCAGGGTGAAAGCATGTCTCGATTTTGGACCCCCTCGCCCCCTTCGCCCCTGGGGGAGAAGATGGCCGGAGGCCAGATGAGGGGGGATTTGGGAGAGGGTGGCCGAAGGCCGGGTGAGGGGGGACTGGGCAGAGGGCCTTGGATTGCGGAGGCGCAGGGCGGCGGGGGTGCGCGACTTGCGAGCGCAGCACGTCAGCGCCCAGCCGCGTCCCGCCCGGCCCGCGTCACCCTCTCGAATTTGTCGGTTCATCGCATTCGCTCCCGACATCACCCATCACCCGACCACAGGTCTCTCCCGGCTCGCACGGAGGCTCGCCCTCCCAACCGTTAGGCGCAGGTCGCGCCCCTTCGCCCCTTGGGGAGAAGGTGGCCGCAGGCCGGATGAGGGGGTGATCCCCCCGCCCTTCTTCCCACCGTGTTGGGCGCGGGTCTCCCGACCCCGCCCATCTTCCGACCGAAGGTCTCCCCTAGCGGCCCCGGGCTCATCACCCGCGCCGCAATCCAAAACCTACCCCCCTCACCCAGCCCTCTCCCAGATCCCCCCTCATCTGGCCTCCGGCCCGTCCCGAGCGAAGCCGAGGGGCCATCTTCTCCCCCAGGGGCGAAGGGGGAGAGGGGGTCGAAAGTCCGCTACTGGAGCGTTCCCGATTTGAAATTGGTCAGATTGTCTTGTTCGCGCTGACGGATCGACTTGTCCGCCGTGTTCGCCCACGGATTGTTCGCGTACGTGTCCGCAGCATCGAACGGCAGTACGGTGCTTGCCGTGGACGACGCAGACGACTGCGAGACGTACTGGCCCCCCACGCCATAGAGCCCGTCGAGCCCGGGCGAGAAGATCTGGAACGTTTGAGCGTTCTCAAACGTCACCGAACCTGTCTGCGGGTTGGCGGTGAGCGTCGTTGAGTATGGGTTCGGGCGGGCGAGATGAACGGGCTCGTGGAGTAAAGAAAATTAAGTCCGATCGGGCTCGCCGTGTATGCGTCGCTTTCGAAGGACCAGTTGACGTCGTTGGGGTCATAGACGCCGTTGCCGTAGCCGCTGAAGTACACAAAGAAATTGAGCGTGTTGTTCGCCCCCACGCCCGGCGGGTTGTTGCCCAGTGAATCGTAGTAGCCCGGGATGAGCGAAGGCACAGTCGGAATGTTCTGATTGCCGACATCAAGCGGATCTTGGAAGAGCCGGCCGCCGTTGAAGTCGTAGAACGCGGGCTGCCGGTTCGGGTTGTACATGGCGAAGGACGGGATATTGTTCGTGAACGGGTTGGTGGGATCCTTGCCAAAGCCCGACACGCCGTAAGTTTGCGTGTTGGAGTCGTACGTCGGCACGCCCCCCAGGAAGAAGACCAGGCACTGGTGGCCCTGCAGGATGTAGCCCGCTCCGCCGGCACTGTCGTTCACTCCGTTGCCGTTGAAGTCGTACCAGACGTTCGTACCGGGCTGGAAGACGGGCGCCTGGCTGCTGAAGATCACCCGCGGGAAAAACTTGCGCAGCGCGATCAGCGAACGCTGCGCGAGCTGCCCGAGATTGATGTCCCCGTACGGGTTGCCCGGTATAAGCTGAACTTGGCTGCCAACGGGAAAGACCCCGCATCTCATCGAAGATACACCCGGCTGGGCGGATAGTCGCCGTACTTGCTCTTGAAACGACGCCAGCGCCTGGGCGAGCGAGTTGATCTCGGCCTGCGACGGCCGTCTGCTTGGCCGACTTGATCGCGCCGCTTGATCGCCGGCAGCAAGAGCGCGACCAGGATCCCGATGATGATGACCACCATCAGCACTTCGATGAGCGTGAAGCCGCCGTGGCGGCGCTGGTCGCCGTTCGCTCCGCGAACGGCTGTTCCCTTGTTGCCTTTCGCTCCGCGAAGGTGACGTTCTTTCGCGGAGCGAAAGACGACTTTGCTCTGTTCAAAGGGCGGTGCATCGTAGAGGCCCGTCATCAGAATCTGTGGTTAGGCTCACTGCCGTGCCGGTTGTGATGCACGGCCTCGTGAGCCTGCTCTCCCCCAGCTTTGTGGTGCAGGCCTCTGGCCTGCTTTCCCTTCCTAGAAGTGCAGGCGAGACGCCTGCACCAGCAAACCACAACCACAACTACCTACGTTTACCCCGACAGCTTCGAGATCAGTGTGATCAGGGGCAGGAAGAGGGCGATGACGATGAAGCCGATGATGCCGCCCAGGATGACGATCATGATCGGCTCCAGCAGGCTGACCAAGCTCTCGACGGCCGTCTCGACTTCTTCATCGTAGTTGTCGGCGATCTTGTTGAGCATGGTGTCGAGCTCGCCGGTTTCCTCGCCGACGTCGATCATGTTGACCACGATGTCGTCGACGATCCGGGCCTCCTTGAGCGGCTGGGCGATGGTCTCGCCCTCGCGGATGCTCTCGTAAATTCGGGTGAACGCCCGCTCGAAGACCGCGTTGCCGGCCGTGTCGCGCACGATGTTCAGCGACTCCAGGATCGGCACGCCCGACTGCACCAGCGTGCCCAGGGTGCGCATGGTGCGGGCGACCGTCGACTTCTCGACGATCGTCCCCATCACCGGGATCATCAGCATGATCCGGTCGCAGACATACGCCCCCGTCCGGTTGCGATAAAGCAGCTTGATGAAGATCCAGAAGAAAAGCGGCGTCAGGAAGACGACGTAGAAGTACTTGATCAGGAAGTGGCTGGCCTCGATCAGCATGATCGTCATCCTGGGCAGCGGGATGTTGAAGTCTTTGAAGATCGACTCGAACTTGGGGATGATGAAGTAGAGGATGAAGCCCACGATGACGCAGGCGACCGTGATGACCACGATCGGGTAGACCATGGCCGACTTGATCCGCCGCTTCAAGGACTGGGACTTTTCCTTGAAGTCGGCCAGGCGCTGCAAGGATCGCTTCCAGGGCACCGCCGGCCTCGCCCGCCTTGATCATGTTGCAGTAGAGCCGGTCGAACGCCTTGGGGTGCTTGGCGCAGGCCTCCGACAGCGTCTGGCCGCTTTCGATGTCTTCGACGATGTCGCGCAGCGCGTTCTTGAGGACGCCCGGCTTGCACTGGCCCTCGAGGATCTTCAGGCTGCGCAGGATCGGCAGACCGGCGTCCTGCAGGGTCGAGAGCTGGCGGGTGAAGGTGCAGAGCTGCTTGGTCGAGATCTTGCCGATCGTGAACGCCTTCTTCCGCTTGCGGCCCCCCTTCCTGGCCGGCCGCGCTTCTGGGCCTTCTTGGCCTTCTCGGCGATCTTGGTGACGAAGAAGCCCTTCTGACGGATCAGTTGCTGGGCCTCTTCCTGGGTCGCGGCGTCGATCGAGTCCTTGACCTCGCGGCCCGTGTGGTCCATCGCTTCATATTGAAAGGTCGGCATGATCTGGCCCCTCTGCTAGAATCTATCTATCCGGCTCGCTGTTCGGCGGGTCTCCTGACCCCGCCGAAACGCCCGACCGAAGGTCTCCCCGCTCGCCAGGAGGCTCGCCCTCCCAACGGTTCGAGCGGGTCTCCTGACCCCGCCGAAACGCCGACCGAAAGGTCTCCCCCGCTCACGCATCATCCATCATCGTTTCCCGCACCACTTCCTCGATGCTCGAAAGGCCGCCGTGAATGGCATTCATGCCCGCCTCGCGCAGGGTCCGCATGCCGAACTTGCGGCAGGCGTTGCGGAAGTCGTCGAGCGACGCCTCGGCGACGACCATGTCGCGCAGGGTGTCGTTCATGACGACCAGCTCGTAGATCCCCATCCGGCCCTTGTAGCCGGTGTTGTTGCACTTCTCGCAGCCCTTGCCGTAGTAGAACTTCTTGGTGGCCGCCTGGTCTCGGCGTCAGACCCAGCTCCATGCAGCACCTCCTGGGCAGGGGTGAACTCGGTGCGGCAGTAGTTGCAGATCTTCCGCACCAGCCGCTGGGCCAGCATCGCCTCGACCGTGGCCGTGATCAAGAACGTGGGCAGGCCCATGTCGCGCAGCCGGGTGATCGCCGACGGGGCGTCGTTGGTGTGCAGCGTGGTGAAGACGATGTGCCCGGTCAGCGACGCCTGGATCGAGATCTCGGCCGTTTCCAGGTCGCGGGTCTCGCCCACCAGGATCTTGTCCGGGTCCTGCCGCAGGATCGACCGCAGGCAGTTGGCGAACGTGACGCCGATGTCGGGGTTGATCGGAATCTGGATCAGGCCCTCGATGTCGTACTCGACCGGCTCCTCGGTGGTGATGATCTTGTCTTCGATGCGGTTCAGATGATTGAGGGTGGCGTAGAGCGTGGTCGTCTTGCCCGAGGAGGTCGGCCCGGTCACCAGCACGATGCCGTTGGGCTTCTCGATGATCTCGCGCCACTGGCCCAGCGTGTCCTCGGGCATGCCGAGCTTCTTCAGGTCGAGCTGCACGACCGTGCGGTCGAGGATCCGCAGGACGACGCTCTCGCCGAACATGGTCGGCAGGGTCGAGACGCGGATGTCGACCTCGTTGCCGCCCAGGGCGAGCTGGATGCGGCCGTCCTGGGGCAGCCGGCGCTCGGCGATGTCGAGGTTGGACATGACCTTGATGCGGCTGGCGATCGCCGGGGCCAGGTGCCGCGGCGGCGGCACCAGCTCGTAGAGCACGCCGTCGACCCGGTACCGCATCTTGTACTCTTCCTCGAACGGCTCGAAGTGGATGTCGGAGGCCTTGTCCTTGATCGCCAGGAGCAAGACCATGTTCAGGAGCTTGCGCACCGGGGCGGCCTCGGCCATCTCTTCGATGGCCTCGAGGTCGATCGTGTTCTCGTTGCGGCCGGCCAAGGCCGCGAGCCCTTTGTCTTGCTCGATCTGCTTGACGACGTCCTGAATGCTCTCGTGATGCCCGGCGTACAGCCGCTCGATGGCCGCCATCACGTCGGCCTCGGTCGCGATCGCCCCCTTCACCTCCGTCGAAAGGAACATCTTCAGGCTGTCGAGCGTCGCCGGGTTCTGTGGCTCGGCCATCGCCACCGTGATGCTCTTGTCTTTCTTGTTCTGCGAGACCGGCACGATCTTGTACGCCGTCGCCATGCTCTCGTTCACCAGCTCGGTCAGCTCGGCCGGAATCGTGATGTCGGCGAGCTTCACCACCTTCATGCCCAAGCTGCTCGCCCAGGGCCTTCAAGACCTGGTCTTCCTTGACCACCCCCATGCGCACCGCGACTTTGCCGAGGAGCTCCGACTGCGTCCGCTTCTGCTCCTCGAGCACTTTCCACAGGGTTTCCTCGTCGAGGTAACCCATGTCGACCATGATCGTGCCAATTCGTCGGGCCATGATGCCTACCGTCTCTTGACCCGCGCCCCATGACTGCAAGCAGCCAGGTGCCGGTCATTGAGTTGATGCGAATGCGTTGTTTCTTGCTTGCTTGCCGGACGCTCTGCTGAAGTGATCTTCAAATCTAGTACGCAGCTTGCTCGTTTGGGTGACGAAAGTCGCGCGGGTCACAAGGTTGGGCGCGGGTCTCCTGACCCCGCCCATCTTCCGACCGAAGGTCTCCGCGGGGCTCGGCCTCCCAACTATTCCTCTTCCTCCTCGCCTCCTTCCTCTTCATCAAAGATGCCCTTCTTGGCGTTTTCGATTCGCTCTTTCAGGTCGGCGGGCTTGCGCGACTTGAACATGACCTCGTTTTCCTCGACCAACCCCTGCTTCCACAGGTTGAACAGGCTGTCGTCGAGCAGGATCATGCCGTGCTTGCGCCCGGTCTGGATCGACGAATCGATCCGGTACGTCTTGTTTTCGCGGATCAGGTTGGCAGATGGCCGGCGTGACCACGAGCATCTCGTAGGCGGCCACCAGTCCCTTGGGCTTGCGGGGCAAGAGCGCCTGGGCCAGGATGCCGATGATCGCCACCGAGAGCTGGGTGCGGATCTGGTCTTGCTGGTCCTTGGGAAAGACGTCGATCACGCGGTTGACGGTCCCCTCGGCCGAGTTGGTGTGCAAGGTGGCAAACACGATGTGGCCGGTTTCGGCCGCGGTGATCGCCGCGGAAATCGTGGCCAGGTCGCGCATTTCACCGACCAGGATGATGTCGGGGTCCATGCGGAGAGCGCGGCGGATCGCCTCGGGAAAGTCGGGCACGTCGACCCCGATCTCGCGCTGATTGATGATGCATTTGTTGTGCTTGTGGAAGTACTCGATCGGGTCTTCAATCGTGATGATGTGCCGGTCCATGGTGGCGTTGATGTAGTTGACCATCGACGCCAGGCTCGTCGTCTTGCCCGAGCCCGTCGGCCCCGTCACCAGAATCAACCCGCGCGGCCGCTGGATCAATTGCTCGATCACCGCCGGCAGCCCGAGCTGCTCGAACGTGAGAAACTCGTTGGGAATCCGCCGCAGCACCAGCCCCACGTTGCCGCGCTGCTTGAAAATCGCCACGCGGAACCGGGCCATCTCGCCAAACGCAAACCCGAAGTCCGTCCCTCCCACCTCCTGGAGCTCTTGCTGGCACCGCTCCGGCGTGATGCTCTTCATCAAGCGCAACCGTGTCGGCCGGCTCCAACACCTTGGTCGCCAACGGACGCAAGTGTCCATGCAATCGCAACATGGGCTGGTTCCCGACGGCGAGATGCAGGTCACTCGCCTTCTGGGAGCAAACCGTCTGCAGGAGCTTGTCGATGAGCAGCGTACCCATTGCCTTTTGTCGCCTCCTCGAATTTACCCCCCTTGCAAAGGGGGGATGAGAGGGGGGTGAACCCCAACTCTGATGAAACCACCCGGTCTTCCCGACGGGCTGACTCACCCGAGGGGATTGACTTCTTCTCGCAACCCAGGTGTCCACCGAATCGCGAAGCTACGACTTGAGGTTACGACTGGGCACAACAACCCACGACAGCCTCATTATTTCGGTGCAAACCCGGCCGATCAAGTCAACGCACTCCAGAAATAACCGCACTCCTCCGTCGGCCGCGCCGGCCCGAGCGGCGAGTCGGCACGTTGTCGACAACCGAAAGGCGCCCGCAAACTCCCCCGAACCACCCCGGTCGTGCCGGCCCAGCCCGGCTGGTAGCACGCCACAACTCGCGCTGCCATCACGCTTTCTTGACGCCGAATGATTCCGACACCATGTCTTTCTGAGTGATGCGCAACACCTCTTCAATCGTCGTCTGGCCCTTGATGGCCTTGATCATGCCGTCCTCGAAGAGCGTGCGCATCCCCTGTTTGCGAGCCAACCTACGGATATTCTGAGTCGATTCGCCTTTGAACGTCATCTCGCGAACTTGGGGCGTCATCGCCATCAATTCGTAAATCCCAAAACGCCCGCGATATCCCTTCTTGTTGCAGTGATTGCAGCCCTTGCCGCGCACGAAGGAGGCCTTCTTGGCGATCTCGGGCCGGATGCCCAACCCTGTCAGAAGGTGCGCCGGCGGCTCATACTTCACCCGGCACTTGGGACAAACCTTCCGTACCAAGCGTTGCGCCATGATTGCCATCACTGAACTGGCAACCAGGAACGGCTGGATACCGATGTCCACGAGACGTGTAATAGCACTGGGCGCATCGTTCGTGTGCAATGTACTGAAAACCAAGTGTCCAGTCAGCGAGGCCTGAATTGCGGTCTCGGCCGTCTCCAAATCGCGGATTTCACCGACGAGGAGGATGTTCGGGTTCTGCCGCAGCATCGCGCGGATGATGCGTGCAAAGGTCATCCCGATCTTCGCCTTCACCTCGACTTGGTTCACACCCGGCAAGTAGTACTCGACCGGGTCTTCGGCGGTGATGATCTTGACGTCGGGACGGTTGAGCTCGTTGAGCGCGGCGTACAAGGTTGTCGTCTTCCCGGAACCCGTGGGCCCTGTCACCAGCAAGATGCCATTGGGACGTTTGATCAGTTGTTTGAACCGGGCGAAGTCCTCGTCGCCGAATCCGAGGTCCTGCAAGCCGACCTTGATATTGTCCCGGTCGAGAATGCGCATCACGACCGATTGGCCATAGGTGGTTGGAATGATGCTCACACGCAAGTCGATGTCTTTGCCGGCGACCAGGATTTTGATCCGGCCGTCCTGCGGCCGGCGTTTTTCGGCGATGTCGATGAAGCCCATGATCTTGATGCGGCTGACGATGGCACCCAAGAGCCGCTTGGGGGCGCTATCGCGTTCCATGAGCACACCGTCGATCCGGTAACGGATTCGTACGCGTTCGGCAAACGGCTCGATGTGAATGTCGCTGGCCCGCATCGTCACCGCTTCTTGGATGATCAGGTGCACCAGCTTGATGACCGGGGCGTCGCCTTCCTCTAACGTGTTGGTAACCCCAGACTTGGTACCTGTTCCACCCTCTTCGGCGAAGTCGATCGCGGTGTCGGTGAACTCTTGGAGCATCGAATCGACTGATTCGGTTTCGGTGGTCGCGCTGCCGTAGTACTTGTTGATTGCCTCGACGATCGAATCCCTGGGGGCCAATGAGACCTCGATCTCGCGGTTGAGCACGAACCGCAGCTTGTCGATGGTCTCGAAATCGAGCGGGTCGTGCATGATGACACGAATCGTCCCGCCCTCTTGTGCCAGCGGCATCACGACGTTCTCGCGTGCCAGTGATTCGGGCACCAGCTCGATCACCGAGCTGGGGATCTCGATCTCGCGCAGCTCGACAAACGGCAGTCCGTGCTGCTCGGCTTTCGCCTTCATGATGTCGTCGATGTCGGCGTAGCCCAGCTTGATGAGTGCATCCTCGACGGGCACGCCTGGTGACCGTTGCGCTTCTTTGAGCTGATCGGGACCGATGACACCGCGCCGGACGAGGATCTCGGTCCACTCCCGTGTCTTGGCCATGAGACGCTAACTCCAGAGATGTGTTACCGCAAGACCGCGCAGGGGTGTGCAAGCCGCGTCGCAGACCGCCCTCAGCGCGCCCCAGGGCGGCGCCTTCCGGGCATTCGCATGTGCCGGTGGGTTGGCGCAGGCGATCCTGGTGAAGATCCTCGAGCTACCAGCGGACGATCGACCATCTTACGTTGACCGGAAACGAGCGCACGCTCCCGGCCGCCCCAAGTTGCCACTCGGCCGCTCTGACGGAATGATGATATCGATGATGACGCCTTGAAATTACCAGGATTCTTCCGTGTGGGCAAGCAAGTCGTGCAGATTTCCAACCTTCGGGCTTCAGCCTTCGTCCTTCCAGTTGACCGTCCGCTCGCCCTCGACCACGTCGCCGATTACGTAGGCCGGCACCATGGCGCGGCGCGACAGCCGCCGCACGATCGATTCGGCGAAGTATTCCGCGACCACCAGCACCAACCCGATTCCCATGTTGAACACCCGGTCCATCTCGGCTGAGTCGACCGAGCCCAGCTTCTGCAGCCAGGGAAACACCGGCGGAACCGGCCACGACCCGCGCTTCAGCACGAGGGCGCAGCCCTCGGGCAGGATGCGCGGCGGGTTGTCGATCAAGCCCCCACCGGTGATGTGGGCGATCCCGTGAATGATCCGCTTGACGCGGTAACGGCGGTACACCGTCTTCAAGGCCCGCACGTAAATCCGCGTGGGTGTGAGCAGCGCGTCGGCCACGCTCGAGCCGAGCTCCGGGGCAAACGTATCGGGCGCGAGCCCGCGCGCTCGAAGACGATCTTGCGCGCCAGGCTGTAGCCGTTGGAATGAAGCCCCGAGCTCGCCAGCCCGATCACCTTGTCGCCGGGCCTGATGTCGCGGCCATCCAGCACATGCCGGCGCTCGACTACTCCCACGCAGAAGCCGGCCAGGTCGTATTCACCCGGCTGGTAGAAGTCGGGCAGAATCGCGGTCTCACCCCCCAGTAGCGCGCACTCGGCTTCGATGCAGCCGTCGCTGACGCCCCTCACCAGCTCGGCCGTCAAGCCGGGGTCGTCGTGGCTCATGGCCACGTAGTCCAGGAAGAACAAGGGCTCGGCGCCCGCGCAGAGGCAGTCGTTGACCGACATCGCCACCAGGTCGATCCCCACCGTCGCGTGCCGGCCGGTCATCATGGCCAGCTTCAGCTTGGTCCCGACGCCGTCGGTTGACGCCACCATCACCGGGTCGCGGTACGCGCGCGACAACAACCCGATCTGGTCGTTTAAGCGAAACAGACCGGCGAACCCGTCCTTCCACTCGATCACCCGCGGCGTGTACGTGCGGCGCAGCAGCGGCGGCAGCCGCGAGATGGTGTCGGCGTAGGTCTCCAGGTCCACGCCGGCCGATCGATAATCGAGGGGAGTGCTCATTGGTCGGTCAGGCTTTCCAGCCTGACGTCAAAGGGACGGTTGTAGGTCAGGCTTTCCAGCCTGACGCGTCTTGGCCGCGGTGCCCAGCCTGTGTCGGTCGAGCTTTCAGCCAGACGTCTTGTCGAACCCGATGGCTGTTGAAGTAAGAAACAGCATGTCACGATCGCCGGGGGGATTGCCCGGCGTAAGGTGGCGGCTATACACTATATGACGCACTGAGAGGGCCCTCGACATCGACATGGCTGGCCACGGCCTTGTTCCCGCCCCTATGATCTTCCGCCTGTAACTCGAATGACCCGCCCCGCCGCCGCGTCTACCTAATAAACTTAACACGAGACGATTCCTTCCTTAAACTAGCCACTAGTCAGTCGTCATGAATCGCAGCTACTGCTCCAGGAGAATTGCAATATGCCTCACAAATGGCTCGTCTTCACCGCGAGTGCGGCGCTCTCGGTCGCGCTGGGCCTGCTCGTCGCGCCCCGATTCACCCGAGCGGCCGATGACGAAAAAGAAACGCCGCTCGGCAAGATCATGGAGAAGGTGAACAAGGCCGACGCGACGATTCGCAAGCACTTCCGCACGCCAGTCGCCTTCAAGAAGAACCAGCTCGACGTGGAAAAGAGCGCAAAGGCGCTCGTCAAGCTGGCCAAGGAGGTCAAGCTGGCCGAGGAGGCCCCGCTGGCCAAGGTGATCAAGGACACGATGAAGAAAGCCAAGGAGGTGCCCGACCCCGCCAAGAAGTGGGACGAATACATCGACGAGCTGGTCAAGACATCGGAAAAGCTCGGTGAGATCACGGCCAAGCCCAACGCGCCGTATCCCGACGCCAAGAACGCGTATAAAGCCGTGCAGAAGGCCTGTGCCGACTGCCACAAGGACTTCCGCGTCGAGGAAGGTGGCTTCTAGTCCGGTCGGCCGGCCGGTCCGGGCCGAGCCGGGAGGCGCGGCGCCGGAGGGCCAGACCTGAACCCAGCCCGGACTGATGATGCCGATTGGACGTTGGCGAGCGTCGCCGAAAACCTGGCGCTCGACGAGGCGCTCTTGATCGAGGCCGACCTCTGTCCCGGGCCGGGGCTGCTTTGGTTCTGGGGGCCGCGGGAATATGCCGTGGTGCTCGGGGCCTCGCGCCGGCTGCGTGAGGAAGTGCGGCTCGAAGCCTGCCGTGTCGACGGCGTACCGATTTTCAGGCGCTCTTAGCGGTGGCGGAACGGTCTTGGTGGGCCCGGGGGTGCTCAACGTCTCGGTGATCCTATCCCAGACCGCCGCGCCGGGGCTCTGGGCAATCGACACGGCTCACCGTTACGTCTTGGACGGCATGGCCCGCTCGATCTGCCGGGCCGGTGTCGAAGTGGCGTTGCGTGGCACAGGCGATCTGGCGATCGGCGACCGCAAGTGTGGCGGCAGTGCTCAGCGCCGGCTCAAGCGCACTTTCCTGGTGCACTGTACGATCCTGCTCGATTTCGCGATCGAGCGGATTGAGCGTTATCTCACAATTCCGTCTCGCCAGCCCGCCTACCGCGCCGGCCGGACGCACACCGACTTCCTTTGCAACCTGC
Organism: uncultured Isosphaeraceae bacterium; assembly: GCA_963830625.1. Lineage (GTDB taxonomy): Bacteria > Planctomycetota > Planctomycetia > Isosphaerales > Isosphaeraceae > CAWHMZ01. Next base: position 131,058 of record CAWHMZ010000014.1, read on the forward strand.
CCCTATCGCGCGCCGTCTTGATCGACTCGATCCGCGCCGAGTTCTGCCGTTCTGGTCGGAATCCGTATCTGCCCCCGCCATCCCCGTCGCCTCCGCCGCTGGTTTACTCGCTGGTCCGCGAAAAGTATTCAAACCCCACCTGGACCGAGCGCTTCTGAACCGAACTAAGAGGGCCGGCACAAAATCCGCGACGTCTGCGGGCTCTGCGGCGATCAAAACCTGGCCTGGCACAAAATCTGGGACCTTTAGGTATTTAGCGACGCTCTATCGGCCACGCTGCGCAATTTGCGATTGCGATAAGGCCAGGCACAAAATTTGGGTAGTCTGCGGTCTAGGTGACGACGAAAACGCGGCCTGGCACCAAATTTGGGGGCTCTGGGTCTTTAATGATTGTGAGAGAAGTGGCCTGGCACCGAAGTTGGTAGTTTTGGGTATTCTGTGGCGGACGGCGGGCACGGGTTGCGGGAAAACTGGCTCCGAAGGCTTTCGGGCCAGACCTCAGAGACGGGAAAAATCGGTTGCCCCGACCAGTACTATCTGGACGGGTTCGCGTGACCACTGTATAAATCGGTACATTTAGTGGAACCATGATCACAGAAGCTCACCCCTGACGGAGGCCAACGATGTCCTTGCGCGCTCAAAAGTCGTCGACGAAGCGATAACCCAGTGGTACCACTGCATCTCGCGCTGCGTGCGCAAGGCCATGCTCTGCCGGGACGGTGACGGCTCAGGCGAAGTTGACGATCGCAAGGGCTGGCTCGAGAAGCGGCTGCAAAAGCTCACAGGTCTCTTCGCCATCGATTGCGCGTGCTACGCCATCATGGACAATCACTTTCATGTTTTGTTGCGGCTTGATTCCACCCGCGCAGAAAGCTGGTCCGACGCGGAAGTCGCTCGCCGGTGGTTGAGACTTTTTCCAGTCCGAGACGTCAAGGGCAACGCTTTGCCGGTCTCCAAGGCCCGCGTCGCCGAACTCGCCGATGACCCGATCTGGGTCGCCAAAATCCGCCAGCGCCTGGTCAACTTGGGCTGGTTCATGAAGTGCTTGAAGGAGCCCCTCGCTCGTAGCGCCAACAAAAGAGACGGCTGCTCCGGCGCGTTCTGGGAGGGTCGCTATAAATGTATCGCCGTTATCGGTGAAGAAGCCCTGCTGGCCACGGCCGCTTACATCGAACTGAACCCGCTGGCCGCCGGAATCGCCACCGTGCCCGAGGAAGCACCCCACACCTCGCTGCACGCCCGCATCGCGAACTGCCGTGCCCAGGGAACCCTCGAGACGGTCGGCGAACCTCACCCGCCCGAGTCCCACACCACGACGGCCCAGCGATTTCCGCTCGAAACCGACGCGGCAGTCACCAAAGCCCCCGCGCCAGAGCCCCAAAACCCTGCACAGCAGCGAGAGCTGTGGTTGCTCCCACTGGACGACCAGCGCGCTGCGCCCGGCCAGCGCGCCGGCCTGATTGCGGGCTGCACGCTGTCGCATTACCTCCAGGTAATCGATTGGACCAGCCGGCTCGTGCGGGCGGGGAAGGCCTGCGTCGATGCCGACATCCCACCAATCGTCGAGCGGCTGGGCGTCGACAGCTCGGTGTGGATAGACACCATGTCCCGGCTTCTTGCCGAATCGCAGCGCACCGGCAGCTTCTTCGGCAGCCCCTCGCGGCTGGCTGACGCGGCGCGAACACACGGCCGCCGCTGGCATCGCAATCAGATCCGCCGTGAGCCCAAGGCAACCCGCACGGCGGTGTAACTCTTAAGTGCGCGGCCCGGCCGTTTTCTACCACCTCGAGATTGTGGCGCCCTGCGCGCTGCAAGGCGTAGTTTCTTCAGCGTTCCAGCTTGAACTTGCTCCATCGGGCCAAGGCGACGAGTGCCGTGATATTGAGGATCGTTTTGCCGATCCAGTCCGCAAGAAGCGCACCGCCCACGGCGAACACGACGAATCCCCCCGCCATGCAGGCCGCGATACCGCCATTTACCGCGGCAAGCCGATGCCGATCACGCCAGCCCGAGCTCGACGTCCAGCGGGCGAAGAGCAGCAAGACTGCGACGGCGACGGCGGCACCCGCCCAGAGCGGGACCTGGAACGGGATGGCCGGGAACATGCCGAGGCCGAACAAGACCAGTACACTCCACGGTAAGCCAAACAGGAGGGCGGCGAGCCCGACCACCCGCGGCTGGGGCGCAAACCCGCCGGCCGCCAAGCGACCAGGCCAAGACGGCCGCCACGGCCCGAGGGATGCCGCCGCCAAAAGCGCGATCGCCAGAACGGCCAGCAGAATATAGGCGCGCGGCGGCTGATACTCGGGCATGTGGAATACCGCGGTCCGCGCGTGCTGAGTCCACGAGTACCACGCGATGAACGAGCCGGCAAGGAACAGCCCGGCCGCCCAGAACAGACCTCGCCCGCCCAGCCAGAGCTCGTCGCGCCTCGCCGGAAAGAGCAGCTCCGTGAGCTTCACCGGCAGCACCACCACCCACACGCTCTCGTAGCCGACCGCCCACAAGAAATACACCCAGTTCACGCCCCAGACGCGCCCGTAGGCATGCTGCGCCAACCCAACCAAGGGCGCCAGCGACGTCTGCTGGATCACGCACTCCTCAGCAATCGCGAGCGCCAACCCCAAGAGCAGTAAGCTCAGCCACCCTCGCCGCCGCCGCCGTACGCCATAGCGAACCAACAGTGCGCCGCAGCCCCACACGGCGATCTGGGGAATCAGCACGAAGATCACGCTGACGCGCGTCGCGCCGTACAACACTTCGGCGATGACCGGCGCCAGCACGGCCAAAGTTACGGCCGGCGCCGCCGGCCACCCGGTCGACTGGCGAACCGCCGGCCCATCCGAGCAGTCATTTTGATTCGCGACCATACCGACTGTTCGCCGCTGACCGTCGTACACCCAGCAGCACGCCCCAGCCCGTCAAGGTGCTTCGTAGACCATGTATTCCGAGTAGCCGCTACCGCCCTGAACCTGAATCGTGTCAACGCGGTGCAGGCTCGCGTCGAAGGCCTCGGTAACGATCTGCGTGGTTTCAGGGTTCCACACCGAGTCGATCAACCAGAGGCGCCGGCCGGGGTGGTCCGCCAGGTCGTGCGCCCGCTCTCGCGCAAACGCCCGCGTCGCCTTCACGTGGGCACTCCGATCCGACAGCGTCGCCTGGGCGTTGTACCAGCCCGGATGCTGGGCCAGCTCGGGCGGATAAGCCAGCACAACAACCGCCTTACCTCCCGGCGCGCGGTCCATATAATAGTAGAATAATGTGATATAATTATCAATACAGACGACGATGTTGCCCGAGGCTGCCTTTTCTTTGAGGAGCGCAATGCTGGCGCGGTGGTCGCTGTTTTCGCGGTAGATCACCTGGCGGGCTCGGAGCTCGGCGGCCAGGGTGACGGCCAGGACGATGAAGGCCAGCGCGGCTTTGAGCCGCAAGTCGCCGCGGCGGATCACGATCGCCAGTACGGCCACGAAGGGCAGCAGCGTGGGGACGTAGCTCATTCCCCCCTTGTAGAAGCCGCCACCTGCGACCTTGGCCGCGAGGAAAGGCCCAAAAAGGTCGTCACCCAGACGATCGCGAAGGCCTGGAGCCGCCGGTCGCGGGCAGCGGACCGGAATGACGCCTTCAAAACGGGCCACCCGCGCAGCCAGAGGCGCCCACCCGACCGTTCGACCACGATCAGGACCAAGAGCGAGGGGATGATCGGGAATAGCCACGCTTGCGATAGTAATCGTATAGCTCAGACGCCAACGACGACCGCCTGAGCGGTTCGGCGAGGTTGCCCGTGAATCGGTTCGAGTGGACCTGGTTGTACAGGACCGGTCCGCAGGCCGCCAGAAAGAGCGCGCCCGGGAGCAACAAGCCGAACACTGCGCCAGCCCATTTGTGCCGGACGAACCCCAGAAAGACGATGGCCTGAGCAAGCACCAGGAAGGTGAAATAGTAGTGCGTCAGCATCCCCGCGAGATTGGCAGCCGCGAGCAGAATCACGATGCCCCGGCCGCGGGCCCGCCCGAGGAAGAGCCCGGCGAATGCAAGCAGTGCCACGCATGCTTCCAGGAACAAGAGAGCGAACATCCGGCCGAAGCCCGCGGTGCCCAAGAGCTTGGCAGAGCAGGCGACGGCCACAGCGACCGCGATCAATTCGTCCCGCCGGAAGATGTACCGCCCCAGCCACAGAATCGATGCAAGCGACAGCAGGTAACACAAGCCAGACAAGGCCCTGACCGAGACCTCCGAGTCGCCGGCCACGTCAATCCACAAGGCCAGCAAGCCGTAATACAAGGGCGGCTGAGGCTCGTAGGGAATGAACTCCGCGATGTGGCGCCATCCAGGCTTCGCCAGCCAGACCACGTGGCTTTCATCCTGGAAGAAGTCGGTCCAGGGCCCGTAGAACGCCAGAACGATCGCCGTGACGGCCAGAAAAACCGGCAGCCAGGTCGAGCAAGCGGCGCGCATGACACGGTGATCAGTTCGTGGCGGCTGGCTCATGGTCGATCGTATCCTGCCACGGAAGCCCCATCGAAGATTGAAAACGCCCTTGTTTTTTCCAGGGCCCCCGGGTGCGAGCCCGCTACTCTAAACGCCCAGAAATGACCAGACAAGCACTGGGCTAGGGCGGCCTGGAGAAAAGACGGCGCCACGATCTTCGAGAACGCCGACGGCTCACTGACGGCGTTCTGCAGCAAGTTCGTCGCGCAGGTTCTTGATACCGACGACCAAGGGCTGCCGGCGTGAGTCGGCATGCCGCGGTGGCGCAGTCTGGCCGCGCGATCGCGCGGCGGAATCCGGTCGTGCCGATTTTGTCGTCGCGCAGGCTGCTCTAGCGCGGCCAAGGCGCTCGCACGAGGCTGCGCGGATATTGCACAGTTTGCCGGCGCACAATCCTTCAACTGGATTGAACATCCGTCGATTTGAGGGTCTGAGAAGTGCGCAGTACCCCCCCTTTTACAGTATATATAGAGAGAGGGCACTTCGTTTGCTCGCAGCGATCGATTCCGCTAGGGCGCCGGCCGTTTTGGCAGTCCCGCAGTCGGCGCACGTGAAGACGCCGCGCCTAAGTTCTCTCCCTGGTGCATGTAACAGCCAAAACGGAGCGCGCGGGACCTTTGAGAAAGTTGCCATTGTCTGCCACTATCTGCCAAACCGCGTCCTTCATCCAGCATCCTTTTGCGGATAGTATGATAGTGGAGTAGAAGTGCTGCCGCCCTAGCGGCCGCAGCCTCGCGCCGGCGATGCAATTAATCGGCGTGAGCACAGAGGACGGCTGGAACGGCAGGACGATAGACCCCTATGGAACGCTCGACGGTTGCAAGCCCCCCGAACATGGACCTGATCGAAGATTACTACGACCGCTGGCAGCAGCGACCCGGCTTCGGTGGACGGAGTCGTGGCGGATCTTTTTTGAGGGCTATGAGTTCGGCCGTCGGAGCCGGCGGCCCGCTGGCGACGTCCGTCGAGCTCGCCTGGCCGCGCGGCGCAGGCGGCCGTCACCCGGCTGATCGACGCCTACCGCGAGTTCGGCCACTACCTGGCCGACCTCGATCCGCTCAAGCTCACGCCGCGGCGGCAGTCGCACGAGCTGCTGGAGCTGGCGGCCTTCGGCCTCTCCGAGGCCGACCTCGACCGGGTCTTCTACAACCAAGTTGCGGCGCGGGGGGTCGCGGCACCCTGCGCGAGCTGATCGCCGATCCTGCGCAAGACGTACTGCCGCACGATCGGCGTCGAGTTCATGCACATCCGCGACACTGCGAGATCCGCCACTGGCTGCTGGAGCGGATGGAGCCGACGCGCAACCGGCCGCGCTTCGACCTCAAGCAAGAAGCGGCGGATCATCTACAAGCTGAACGCCGCCGAGCTGTTCGAGACGTTCCTCCACAAGAATTACGTGGGCCAGAAGCGGTTCTCGCTCGAGGGCGGCGAGATGCTGATTCCGCTTCTGGACGCGATCATCGAGCGGGCGGCGGCTGCGGGCGTGCGCGAGATCGTCATGGGCATGCCGCACCGCGGCCGGCTCAACGTGCTGGCCAACATCCTCGACAAGCCCTACGGCATGATCTTCAACGAGTTCGAGGGCAACACTGCCCGAGACGGTCGCCGGCGACGGCGACGTCAAGTATCACCTCGGCTTCTCGGCCGACCACGTCACGGCCGACAAGCAGACGGTCCACCTGACGCTTGACGCCCAACCCCAGCCACCTGGAGGCGGTCAACCCGGTGGTCGAGGGGCGGATGCGGGCCAAGCAGCGCCGGTTCCAGGACAAGGACCGCGCAGCTGGGCCTGCCGATCTTGATCCACGGCGACGCCGCCTTCGCCGGCCAGGGGCTGGTGGCCGAGACCTTGAACCTCTCGCAGCTGCCCGGCTACCGCACCGGCGGCACGATCCACATCGTCGTCAACAACCAGATCGGCTTCACCACCGCGCCCAGCGACGCCCGCTCGACGCGCTACTGCACCGACGTCGCCAAGATGATCGAGGTGCCGATCTTCCACGTCAACGGCGAGGACCCCGAGGCCGTCGTCGTTCGTCGGCGAGCTGGCCCTCGACTTCCGCCAGACGTTCGGCCAGGACGTCGTCATCGACATGGTCTGCTACCGCCGCCACGGCCACAACGAGGGCGACGAGCCGGCGTTCACCCAGCCGATCATGTACGAGAAGATCAAGAACCGGATCAGCATCCGCGAGCTGTACACCGAGCAGCTCGTGATGGCGCGGCGAGCTGACGAGCCAGGAGGCCGAGACGATCGCCGAGACGTTTGCGCGACAAGCTGCAGCAGGTCCTCGAGGAGGTTCGCCGCGGCAGCGGCCGCTGCCGCGGCCGCGAGCGCGGCTTCGGCGGGGCCGTGGGCCGGCCTCGTCGCCCGACTATCTCGTTCGCCCCGGTCGAGACCGGCGTCGCGTATCGAGACGCTTGCAGACGGATCGCCGAAGCGGGCCGCCGCGCCCCCGCCGGGTTTCGCGGTCAACCCCAAGCTGGCCCGGCTCCTCGCCGGCCGCGCTGAAGACCATCGATCCGAGAGGAGGCCGCTCGACTGGGCGTTCGCCGAGATGCTGGCGTTCGGCTCGCTGCTCTCGGAAGGACACCCCGGTTCGCCTGAGCGGCCAGGACAGCCGCCGCGGCACCTTCAGCCAGCGGCATGCCGTGCTGGTCGACATCAAGACCGGCGAGCGGTACATCCCGCTCAATCACTCTGAAGGACAACCAGGCCGAGTTCTGCGTCTACGACAGCCTGCTCTCCGAGGCGGCGGTGCTCGGCTTCGACTACGGCTACTCGCTCGACGAGCCGCACATGCTGATCATGTGGGAAGCGCAGTTCGGCGATTTCGCCAACGGCGCCCAGGTGATCATCGACCAGTTCATCGCCTCGGCCGAGTCGAAGTGGGGGCGTGCCAGCGGCCTGGTGCTGCTCTTGCCGCACGGCTACGAAGGGCAGGGGCCCGAGCACTCCAGCGCCCGGCTGGAGCGGTTCCTCCAGCTCTCGGCCGAGGACAACATCCAGGTCACGGTGCCGACGACGCCGGCCCAGTACTTCCACCTGCTGCGCCGGCAGGTGCGGCGCAACTTCCGCAAGCCGCTGGTCGTGATGACGCCCAAGAGCCTGCTGCGGCACAAGCAGGCCGTCTCGCCGGTCGACGAGCTGGCGGTCGGGCCACTTCCGCGACGTGCTCGACGACCCGGCCGCGCCCGAGCGGGCGCGCCGCGTGCTCGCTCTGCTCGGGCAAGGTCTATTACGACCTGCTCGCCCGCCGGGCCGAAGTCGGCAAGCGAGCGCGACGTGGCCATTGTCCGCGATCGAGCAGCTCTATCCGTGGCCGGCCGAGGAGCTCTCGTCGAAGCTCGCCCGGTACCGCTCGGCCGCGCGAGTGGGTCTGGGTGCAGGAGGAATCGCAGAACATGGGGGCTGGACGTTCGTGGCGCCTCGGCTCGAGGAGCTCCTGGGCCGCCAGGTCGAGTACGTCGGCCGCGACGCCAGCGCCAGCCCGGCCACCGGCTCGAAGCTGGTCCACGACCGCGAGCAGGCCGAGATCGTCGAGGCGGCGGTCGGCGCCGCGGTGCCGCACCTGGTGAGCGCCAGTCGTTCAAGAGCACGCGGCCATGCCGGTGCGGCCGGGAGCAAGCTGACCATGCCCGCTGTTCCCGTCACCGTCCCCAGTGTGGGCGAATCGATTACCGAGGGGATGCTGGCGCGCTGGCTGAAGGCCGACGGTTCGGCGGTCAAGGCCGGCGAGCCGCTCTTCGAGCTCGAGACCGACAAGGCCAGCACCATCGTACCTGCGCCGGGCTCGGGGGTCTTGAAGATCCACGTCGCCGAGGGCGAGACGGTCGCCATCGGCGCGACGGTCGCCACGATCGATCCGGCGGCGGCGCCTGCGCCGGCGGCCGCTCCGCGGCGGCGCCGCGAAGAAAGCGGCTGCGCCTACCGCGAGCGCCACTGCGCCGGTGCCGGCAGCCGCCGACCGCGGCGGCGCGGCTCGCGCGGCAGGTCCCGATGGACACGAGGGCACCGGCCCGCCCTTTGTCGCCCGCAGTGCGGCGCTTGGTGTCCGAGCAAAGCATCGACGTCGCCCGAGTCCCGGCCACGGGACCGGGCGGGCGGATCACCAAGGGAGACGTGCTTGTCCTACCTCGATGCGCCCAGGCGTCGAGGCCGCGAAACGCCCCAGCCGGCCGCTATTCGCCGTGCCGCGCAGCAGCCGACCGGCCCTGGCGCCGGCCGCCGCCACGGCCGACCGGACCGAGCGTGAGACCCGCCAGCGCATGAGCGACGCTGCGCCAGCGAATCGCCGCAGCGACTGGTCGAGGCCCAGCAGACCGCGGCGATCCTGACGACCTTCAACGAAGCCGACATGTCGCGCGTCATGGCGCTGCGCAACGAGTACAAGGAGGCTTTTCAAAAGAAGCACGGCGTCGTCGCTGGGCTTCATGTCGTTCTTCGTCAAGGCGGCGGTCGAGGCCTTGAAGGCCTTTCCGGCGGTCAACGCCGGATCGACGGCAACGAGATCGTCTACCACCACTACTACGACATCGGCGTGGCCGTGAGCACCGAGCGCGGGCTGATGGTGCCGGTCATCCGCGACGCCGACCGGCTCTCGTTCGCCGCGATCGAGAAGGCCATCGCCGCCTTCGCGGCCAAGGCGCGCGAAGGGACGATCACGGTCGACGACCTCCAGGGCGGAACGTTCACGATCACCAACGGCGGCATCTTCGGCTCGCTGCTTCTCGACGCCGATCTTGAACCCGCCGCAGAGCGGCATCCTGGGCATGCACGCGATCAAGAACCGGCCGGTGGTCGTGGACGACCAGATCGTGATCCGGCCGATGATGTACCTGGCGCTCTCGTACGATCACCGCATGATCGACGGCCGCGAGGCGGTCAGCTTTCTGGTGACCGTCAAAGACTGCATCGAGAACCCCGAGCGCATGCTGTTTGAAGTCTAAGAGGAAACCCACGTGGCGTCGCAGTTTGATCTGGTGGTCATCGGCGCCGGGCCGGGCGGATACGTTGCCGCGATTCGGGCCGCCCAGCTCGGTATGAAGGTCGCGTGCGTCGAAAAGGGCCGCACGCTGGGGGGAACGTGCTTGAACGTCGGCTGCATTCCCAGCAAGGCGATGCTCGACTCCAGCGAGCTGTACCACCTGGCCAGGGAGCGGTTCAAAAAGCACGGGATCGTGGCTGCAGACATCAAGCTCGATCTGCCCGCGATGCTGGCCCGCAAGGACGAGGTCGTGAAAGGGCTCACCGACGGCGTGCGGTACCTGTTCCGCAAGAACCGGGTCGAGCCGATTTTCGGCACGGCGACCTTGCGCACGCCGACCTCGGTCGCCGTGGCCTTGGCCGAGGGAGGCAGCACCGAGGTGAGCGCCGGCCACATCCTTCTGGCGACGGGCTCCGAGCCGGTCTCGCTGCCGTCCTTGCCGTTTGACGGCCAGACCGTGGTCGATTCCACCGGGGCCTTGGCGCTGACCGGCGTGCCCGAGCATCTGGTCGTGGTCGGCGCAGGCTACATCGGGCTCGAGCTCGGCTCGTTGTGGAAACGGCTCGGGGCCAAGGTCACGGTGCTCGAGTTTCTGCCGCGAATCGTGCCCACGGCCGATCACGAAATGGGCGAGCTCTTGAGAAAGAGCCTCACCCGCCAGGGCCTGGAGTTTCACCTGGAAACCAAGGTCAAGGGGGCGTCGGTCGAGCGCGGACGCGCCAGCGTGCTCGCAGAGCGCAACGACGGGACCGAAGCGCGCTTCGATTGTGACTGCGTGCTGGTGGCGGTCGGCCGGCGGCCGCTCGCGCGCGGGCTCGGGCTCGAGACAGTCGGGGTCGCGGTCGACCCCAAGACGGGCCGGGTGCCGGTCGACGCGCGGTATCGGACGAGCGTTCCCACGATCCTGGCGATCGGCGACCTGATCGCAGGCCCGATGCTCGCCCACAAGGCCGAGGACGAGGGGATCGCCGTGGCCGAAAATCTCGCGGGCAAGCCCGGTCACGTCGACTACAACACGATCCCGGGCGTGATCTACACCGATCCCGAGCTGGCCGGCGTCGGCCTGACCGAAGAAGAAGTCAAGGACAAAGCGCTCAAGTACCGTGTGGGCAAGTTCCCCTTCCTGGCCAACGGCCGGGCCAAGGCGATGGACCAGACCGAGGGCCAGGTCAAGATCCTGGCCGACGCGGTCACCGACCGGGTTCTGGGCGTGCACGTGCTCGGCCCGCAAGGCGTCGGAATTGATCGCCGAGGCGGTGACCGTGATGGAATTCGGCGGCAGCGCCGAGGACATCGCGCGCACCTGCCACGCCCATCCGACGCTCTCGGAAGCCGTGCGCGAGGCGGCCCTGGCCGTCGATGGGCGGTCGATTCACAGTTGATCTATCGTCTTGGGCCATATGGAGAGCAGCTCGCATGAAGGTCGGCGTCCCGAAGGAAGTGAAGCTGGACGAGTACCGGGTCGCGCTCTTGCCCGTGGGCGTGCTTGAGCTGGGCCAGGCCGGCCACACCGTTTTAATCGAGGCCGGCGCGGGCCAGGGGAGCGGGATCTCCGACGCAGAGTACCAGGCCGCCGGCGCCACGATGAGGAGCGACGCAGCCGGCATCTGGGCCGAGGCCGACCTGATCGTCAAGGTCAAGGAGCCGCAGCCCTTCGAGTGGCCCAGGCTGCGTCCAGAGCATGTCGTGTTCACATATTTCCATTTTGCCGCCGACGAGCCGCTCACCCGCGCGATCATGAAAAGCGGCTGCACCGCCATAGCCTACGAGACGCTGCGCGACGGCAAGGGGGGGCTGCCGCTCTTGACACCCATGAGCGAGGTCGCCGGCCGCATGAGCATCCAGCAGGGGGCCAAGTTCCTGGAACGGCCCCAGGAGGGGCGCGGCATTCTGCTCTCGGGCGTGCCCGGGGTCGCACCCGCCGAGGTCGCCATCTTGGGCGGAGGCGTCGTCGGCTCCAACGCCGCCAAGGTCGCCGCCGGCTTCGGCGCCACGGTCCGCATCCTCGATATCAATCTCGACCGCCTGCGCTACCTGGACGACATCATGCCCAAGAACGTCACCACGCTCTTTTCCGACCGCCATACGATCATCGAGTCGATCGAGCGCGCCGACCTGGTGATCGGCGCAGTCTTGATCACCGGCGCGTGCGCTCCCCGACTGGTCAAGCGCGAAGACCTCGTGCGGATGAAAAACGGGGCGGTGATCGTCGACGTCGCCATCGACCAGGGAGGATGTGTGGCGACCAGCCGCCCGACGACGCACCGTCAGCCGACGTACTTAGTCGACGGCGTCCTGCACTACTGTGTGACCAACATGCCCGGCGCCGTCGGGCGCACCAGCACCTACGCCTTGTGCAACGTCACCCTGCCCTATGTGCTCCAGTTCGCCAATCACGGCTGGAAGGAGGTCGCCGCCGCCGATCCAGGCGTCGCCCACGGAGTGAACATCGACCAGGGCCGCGTCACCAACCGGGCGGTCGCCGAAACTTTCGGATTGCCGTTCCATTCCCTCGATTGCCTCTGAACTACTCGTTCCGGGAGGACTTGTGCCGATGTGCCCCGACGACCTTGATGCCGACCTACCTCACAACGATCACGACGAACACGACCACGACGAACACGACCATGATGAGCACGAAGTCGAAGACGCTCTCGAGGAAGCACTCGAGCTCGACACTCAGAGCCAGATCTTCCTGGAAATGAGGCGCCAGAACCTCGAGCTCTGCGCATCGCCACCGAGGTCGCGGGCTACTCAGGCCAGCACGGTCCCTTGAAGCCCGGCGATGCCAAGCACGCGCTGCGCAACATCTGGGACGTCTTCTCCGAGTTCTACACCTGGATCGACCCCGAGGAAGCTGAAGACGACGAAAGCGACGACGAATGAACAGCGGCGAGACCATGCGAGCACAAGCGGTGGCCACCACGAGCAGCCCGAGCCCAGACGGCGACGCCCTGGAGACTCTCCGCTGGGAGGGAGACGCCGCCACGGGCTGTTTGATCTTGATCGACCAGACCCGGCTGCCGACCGAATACGTCGAGATCGAATGTCGCGACGTCGAGACGGTCTGGGAAGCGATCAAGGCGCTGCGCGTCCGGGCGCACCGGCCATCGGCGTCGCTGCGGCGTACGGAGGCGCTCATCGGAGCGCGCGCGCAGGGTCTTACCGACCTTGGGGTTGTTGGCCGGGCGCTGGCCGCCGCCACCGCATATCTGCGCACCAGCCGGCCCACGGCGGTCAACCTGTTCTGGGCACTCGATCGGATGGGCGCCGCGGCGGCCCGCGCCAGGATGGCGACGGTCGCGCCCTGTTGGACCGGCTGTACGCCGAGGCGCGCACCATCGATCTTGAAGATCGCGCCATGTGCCGCGCGATCGGCCGTCACGGGGCCGCTCTGGTTGCGCCCGGGCATGGGGTCCTCACGCACTGCAACGCCGGCGGCCTCGCGACTGCCAGCTATGGCACGGCCCTGGCCGTGGTCTTCGCGGCCCACGAACAAGGCACTCCGGTGCACGTCTTCGCCGACGAGACCCGGCCCTTGCTCCAGGGCGCCAGGCTCACCGCGTGGGAGCTGGTGCGCCGCGGCATCCCCGTCACGCTCATTTGTGATAATATGGCGGCCCAGGTCATGCGTGAGGGCAAGATCCAACTGGTGGTCGTCGGCGCCGACCGCATCGCCGCCAACGGCGATACAGCCAACAAGATCGGCACCTACGGCGTCGCTTTGCTGGCCAAGGCCCACGGCATCCCGTTCTACGTGGCCGCACCCTCGAGCACGTTCGACCTTTCCTTGGCCGACGGCTCCGCCATCCCCATCGAACAGCGCGATCCGCGCGAAGTCACCCACGGCTTCGGCCGGCAGACCGCCCCCGAGGGAGTCGAGGTCTACAACCCCGCGTTTGACGTCACGCCGGCGGGATTGATCGCGGGCATCATCACCGAGCGAGGCGTCGTCCAGCCTGTCACTCGCGAGACCATCGCCGCCACACTTGCGAAGGTTTAACATTCTCGGGGTCGCACCGGCTTTTCATGGGACGGTGTGCCGGCGACTGTCGCTTATTCAGGAAATACTAGAGGAAGCTTGCAGCCACGCGTCTGGGGAATTAAAGTCTCTTGAAGTGCTTGGGCATTCCCGCCGTGACAGCCATGCCGGGCCTCGATCTTGGATCAATGCCTCGATCGAAATACCGGTTGCCAGCACACGAGATTGTTCAAGCGCTGCCGCGTTTTCGACGTGGAAGTGATCGGTCGTGCGTTAACTTCGGACGCCACCGCGAGGGCGATCGCTGTCCGAATTCAATCGTTTGGTCTCCATCTCGTGACGTTCTTTTCTTTTCGAGAGGGGGTCGTCGTGCGCACACGTACTCATCGTGCATTCACTCTGATCGAGCTTCTGGTCGTGATTGCGATCATCGCCGTCTTGATTGCCCTGCTACTGCCGGCCGTGCAGGCTGCGCGCGAGGCGGCACGGAGGGCCCAGTGCACCAACAACCTCAAGCAACTGGGCTTGGCCACGCACAATTATCTTTCCTCGCAGGGCTGTCTGCCCCCGCTGTACGAAAGTTTCAACTACACCGGGATTGCGACCCCACAAGCTTCTGCCGGACCCTGGCCGTTGAACTGGGCGGTGGCGCTTCTGCCCTTTTACGAGCAGGCCAACCTCTACAATTCGGCCAATTACTCCGGTGGCGCGACTGATCCCCCGAATTACTACACCCTGTCGTTCACCCAGGTGTCGACGCTGGTCTGCCCCTCAGAAAGCTTGAAGGTCGGTCCGTGGATCACGACCAATATGGCCAATTACCGGGCCAACTTCCAGGGCCCTCCCTCGATGGGATCGTGGGATGGAGCCATTGTCGTCTTGCACCAGAATAGCACCGGTATCACCGGGCCGGCGATCAATGTCAACGGCAACCAGGGCCCCTTCGGCACTGAGGGAATCACCGACGGCACATCGATGACAGCGGCGTTCAGCGAGAAACTCATCGGGACGGCTGATTTCGGCAACAGCGCCGGCAACTCCATCATCACGGCTTCCAATAGGAACTTTGCGCTGCGGGGCATGTTCGTCACTAATATCGCCATGGGCTCGCAAATTGACGTTGGCGGGCCGGCGGTTGCCCTCCAGTTCTACCAGGCGTGCAACTCCATAGCTGGAACGCAGACCCTCTCGACGTACAGCGGCTGGTGGGATGGTGCCTGCTGGGACGGCAGCCACGGCGGCACGCTCAACTTCAACTCGTACGATCACTGGAACACGCCGAACAAATGGTCGTGCCTGTCTTCGGATTCGTGGGGGAGCGTCCAGAACTCCCCGGGATCGGTGACCGATGCCATCACCGCGACGAGCAACCACCCCGGCGGCGTCAACGTGACCTTCTGCGACGGGCATGTGCAGTTCATCAAGGACAGCATCAGTCCCCAGATCTGGTGGGCACTCGGCACTCGCAACCTGGGTGAGGTTCTGAGCTCGGACCAGTATTGAGCTGGTTCTGGGGGCCGTTGTGTGCGGCATGTCATTTTTTCGGGAGAATTCCTGATGAACCGAGTCCGAAGAGTCGGATTGGCAGCAGGTGTGCTGCTGGTTTCGTGCCTCGTGGGCTGCGATAGTGCGACGCCTCCTCCGGAGGTCGCGACGCCGAGCAACCCTCAAAAGGGGCTCGAGGCCCTCAAGAAGCTGCAGGAGGGCGCCAAGCCGACGGCGAAAGGCATGCAGCCCGCACCAGGCGAAGCCCCCAAGAAATGAGTGTTGGGCGCGGCCGGTGCGGTGACGCATCGGGCCGCGGCTCCGGGACCGCGCAATGCATCGGCAGTTGGTCAGTCGGCTCTGCCTGACGGGTTTCGCAGTCGCGCTTGGTTGGGCGAGCTGGTGGACCTTCGGTAAGTGGCGATTCCAGGCTGGTCTCAGGCAAGCCAAGGCTGAGCTGGCCGCCGGTCGGTTCGATGCTGCGCGCCGCTGGCTGGCCGTGCAGTCAGTCGGTGGACTCGAGCACAGCGAGGCTGCCTATCTGCTTGGCGTCTGCGAGCAGGCCCTCGAGTGCCCGGAGTCGGCGGCGGCCGCATACGGCCGCGTGCCGCCGGCGGCTCCTCGGGGCGTGGATGCCGCCTTAGCGCGCCACGGTGCTGAGGGATCAGCTCGGCCGCTACACCGATGCCGAGGCGGTACTCTGCGAGGCGCTGAATTGGTCCGGCCGCAAGCCGGCCGGGGTGCGCGTTCGCTACGCGCTCAATCAGCTCTTCTACTGGGAGGGCCGGCTCGATGAGATACGCAGGCTTCTCCAGGAAGCCTGGAATCGATCGACCGACCAGGCCGGCGACCTGCACGACCTGTGGCGGCTCGACAACGCGCCCGTGGCGTACGACCAGATTCATGGCGCTGTCGATCAAGCGGCCGGCAGGGCCCCGGACGATGACAGGGTTTGGCTCGCGCGTGCCCACCTGGCGACGCAGGCGGGCCGGGTCGTCGAGGCGGCCCGCTGGCTCGACGCCTGTTTGCAGTGCCGACCCGATGATCCGGCCGTCTGGCGGCGCGGCTGCGCCTGGCCCAATCGACCGATCAGTTGGCGGAGGCCCGGCGCTGTCTGGCACACCTGCCCGCTGATCGATTCACCGACACCGAGGTGCTCGAGCTGCGCGCCTGGCTCGCCCGCCATGAGGGCCTGCTCCCCGGCGAGCAGACGGCCCTGGAGCAGTTGATCAAGCAGATTCCTGGGCACCCTGCGGCGCTTGAGCGGCTGGCGGTGCTGGAGGTCACCTTCGGCCACAGCGAGCGGGCCGGCGAGCTGCGCCGCCGCAAGGCCGCAGCCGATCGAGCCAAGGAGAAGTACTACCGCATGCTGGACGGTGCAGGGCCGATCACGCGGTTCGCCGAGCTGGCTGCCCTGGCCGAGGCGCTGGGGCGCGGCTTCGAGGCCCGCGGCTGGTGGATGCTCGCGGCGTTGCAGCGGCCCGGCGATTCGGTGGCCGCGGCGGCCCTGGCCCGGCTGAGCCCGCCTCGTCCCGACCCCAGGCCCTCCACCGGCCCAACGATCGCTGACCTGCTGGCCGGCGGCCATGCCACGCCAAGTCCCGCCGGCGCGCGCTCGACGGCGCGGGCTTCCGTGGCGGTCAGTGTGCCGGCGTTTCGGGACGAGGCCGATGCCGCCGGCCTCCGGTTCGTCTTCCGCAACGGACGCTCGCCCCAGCGCCAACTCCCGGAGACCACGTTGGGGGGCGTCGGCCTGCTCGATTACGACAGCGACGGCTGGCTTGACATCTACGTCGTGCAGGGGGGCGGCTTCCCGCCGGCAGCCGAGGAGCCGACAGGCGGCGACCGGCTCTTTCACAACCGGCGCGACGGGACGTTCGAGGACGTCACCGAACCCTCGGGGATCGCCCGGCTCGCGCGTGGCTACGGCCATGGCGTCGCGGTCGGCGATTTCGACAACGACGGCCACCCCGACCTCTTGATCACCCGCTGGAGGTCCTACGCCCTTTATCGCAATCGAGGCGACGGGACCTTCGAGGATCTCACCAAGCGCGCGGGGCTGTCGGGCGACCGCGACTGGCCGACGTCGGCGGCGTTTGCCGACCTGGACAACGACGGCGATCTGGAACTGTATGTCTGCCACTATCTGGTGTGGGACGCCGAGCACCCTCCCCTCTGTCCGCGCGGTCGAAAGGTGGCGTGGCCGGTGATCCGCCGCAGGCCTACGACTACTGTATGCCGAACCCGTTCCCAGCCCGGTCCGACCACCTTTTCCGGAACGACGGCGGCCGGTTCGTCGACGTGACGGCCGCGGCAGGGATCGTCGATTCAGACGGGCGCGGTCTGGGCGTGGTCGCGGTCGACGTTGATGACGACAGCCGGGTGGATCTGTTCGTTGCCAACGACACGACGGCCAATTACCTCTTTCGCAACCTCGGGGGTCTGCGGTTCGAGGAGGTGGCCGCCTCGGCGGGCGTGGCGTGCAACGCCAGCGGCGCGTTCCAGGCGGGTATGGGCACGGCGGCCGGCGACCTCGACGGCGACGGGCTGGTCGACCTGTTCGTCACCAACTTCTATGGCGAGGCGACCACTTTCTTCCAGAACGTGGGACGCGGGTCGTTCGCCGACCGATCGACCGAGGTGGGTCTGGCGGCGCAGAGCCGTTATCTGCTCGGCTTCGGCATCGTGCTTCTGGACGCCAACAACGACGGGCGTCTCGACCTGGCCCAGACCAACGGGCATGTCATCGACATGCGGCCCACCGCCCCGCTGGAGATGCCTGGCCTCCTGGCGATGGGGAGTGCTGACGGCCGACTTGTCGACGTCACGAGGGCCGCCGGGGAATGCTGGCGAGCGCCGCGGCTCGGCCGGCGCTCGCCAGCGGAGACATTGACAACGACGGCCGCGTCGACCTCATTGCCGTCCACCAGAATAGCCCGCTGGCCTATCTGCACAACCAATCGCGGGGCGGACACTTCGTGACCTTGCTACTGGAGGGGACCAGTGCCAACCGCGACGCGGTCGGCGCGGTCATTACGATCACGGCCGGCGGCCGCCGGCGCCGGGCCTGGCGGTGCGGGGGCGGGAGCTACCAGTCGGCCAGCGACCCGCGCATTCATTTCGGCCTGGGCGACGATGGTATCGAGGCGGTCGAAGTCCGCTGGCCGTCGGGTCGATCTGATCGGTTCGATCATCTCGAGCCCGACCGCTGTTATCGGCTCAAAGAAGGCGACGCGACGCCGGTTCTTCTGTGGAAGTCGCCGCCGCGGTGAACAAACGAGTGACAGCCGGCTCTTAGGCTAATCAACAATATGCCCGTGCGGCAGGATGTAGCCCATCTCCAGCAGCTTGTCGATGATCGATCGACGCACTCCTGGACCGACAGCGTACTGGTGTCGAGCGTGACCTCGGGGTTCGGGGGCCTCGTAGGGATCGTCGACGCCGGTGAAGCCCATGGGCTTGCCGTCGGCGACGGCCGCGCGGGCCTTGGCGTACATTCCCTTGACGTCGCGCTGCTCGCAGACGTCGATCGGGGTGCTGCAATAGACCTCGACGAAGTTGCCCTTGGACATCTTGCGGGCCTCGTCGCGGATGGCCCGATACGGGCTGATGACCGCGCAGAGCGTGGTCCCGCCGTGCTGGGCGACCAGGCCGGCGACGTAGCCGACGCGGCTGATGTTGGTGTCGCGGTCTTCCTTGCTGAAGCCCAGGCCCTTGGAGAGGTGAGTGCGGATCTCGTCGCCGTCCAGGAGCGAGCAGTTGCGGCCGAACTCGGCGAGCCGCTCGATCGTCGCGTGGGCGATGGTGCTCTTGCCGGCGCCGGAGAGGCCGGTGAACCAGATGGTGACGCCCTGGCGGAACCTGCGGCGGGTTGGCCTCGTTCAAGATCTCGGCGACGGCCGGCCGGCTGAACCACTCGGGGAGCTGCAGGCCCTTGGCCAGGTACTTGTCGCGGACATCGGTGCCGGAGATGTCGGCCGTCTTGACGCCGGCGGGACCTCGTCGACGGGCGAATAGCGGTTTTCGTCGGGCAGATAGACCATCTGCTTGAAGTCGACCATCCCCATGCCCGATCTCATCCTCGTACTTGGCCATCGCCTCCTGGGCCGCGTAGGGAGGGTAGAAGGGCTTGCCGGTCGAGTCTTTGCCCGGGCCCGGCGTGGTCGCGGCCGACGATGAAATCGGTGCAGCCGTAGTTGCGCCTGATGATCGCGTGCAGCAACACTTCGCGCGGGCCGGCCATCCGCATCGCCAGCGGGAGCAGGCTCAAGCACGACGCTGCCGGGCTCGTAGTAGTTGTCGACCAGCGCCCGATAGCAGCGCACGCGGGTGAAGTGATCGACGTCGCCCGGCTTGGTCACGCCGACGACCGGGTGGATCAAGAGACCGCCGCCGATCTGCTCGGCCGCCCGCTTGGTCAGCTCTTCGTGAGCCCGGTGCAACGGGTTGCGGGTCTGAAACGCGACGATCCGGCTCCAGCCCAGCGATTGAAAGTGCCGGCGCAGCTCGGCAGGCGTGCGGCGCAGCTCGACGAAGTCGTAGTGCGGCGGAACGCGAATCACCTCGAGCCTGCCCGACGCGTAATGCCCGGGCGACCGTTTCAGATAGGCCACCGACGGATGGGTCGCGTCGAGCGATCCATAGGCGTGGCGGGCTTCGTTGTCCTTGTCGTATGCGTAGATCTCTTCGACATGAAGAAACGCCAGCAGGTTGCCGTAGACGTCGCGCAGGGCCAGCGGCTTGCCTTCGGCGATGCCGTCGCCGGGCGTGACGGGAAGGGTCACGGGCAAGGGCCAGAGCGTCCCGTCGGCCAGCCGCATCTCGCCGACGACCCGCTCGTAATCGGCCTTGTCCAGGAAACTCGTGAGCGGCGAAAACCCGCCCACGGCCAGCAGCTCGAGATCGCACAGCCCGCGCTCGTCGAGCGTCAGGCTGGCAAAGTCCTTGGCGGTCGCCTTCATCTCGGCGGCTCGTTGGTCGCTGACGATCAAGTCGACGAGCGACCCGCCCACCGGTTTGTTCAGCCCTCCGCTTGCGGGCGGCGGCGCAGTGCTCGTTTTCGGCATCGAGGTGGAAATGGCTCTTCTCCTTGCAAGACTGAAGACTAGGTTTGCCATACGCGGCGTCGTACCCAACGGTCAAATCGTCCATTCGGGCGGTCGAGTTTGCTCGGCGAGGTTGGCGATGGTCGTGCGTTCGAGGACGACGCGCTCGGCGGCCCGCACTTGTTCCCATACCGATTCGAGGACCGAAGCCGCCGGTCGCTTGACGCCCAGGCGCGTGCCGCGGGCGGGTTCCGGGCCGTCGACGGCCGCGAGCACTTCGCCGAGCGTGATCGTCGCCGCGGGCGCGCCAGCCGATATCCCCCCGCCGCCCCCCGAGTGCTCGTGACCAGACCGGCCCCTTTCAACTGAAGCAGAATCTGCACCAGGTACCGTTCCGGAATTCGCTGTGCTTTGGAAATCTCGCGTATGTGCACCGGCCTGGTCTCGGCCTCGCGACTCGCCAGCGCCAGCACGGCCAAACAGGCATATTCAGCTCTTGCGGAGATCTTCATCGGAACACGCAAACATAGTGCGCCTGGCTCGGGTGCGCACCAGCGATCAGAGCTGGCTGCTGTCGAGCGAGTGCAGCCCGCACTCGGTCTTGGCATGGCCCGCCCACCGGCCTGCCCGCTCGTCGGCTCCGGCTGCAGCCCGCCGCGTGCACGGCCAGCAGCCGATCGAGGCATAGCCTTGGTCGTGCAGCGGATTGTATGGCACTTGCTGAGTGACAATGAACGCCCAAACATCACGACGCGTCCAGTTCAAGAGCGGGTTGATTTTCGCCAGGCCGAATTTTTCATCGCGGCCCACCAGCCGCGCGCCTGCGCGGTCGGTCGACTGCTCGGAGCGGATCGCCGTGACCCACGCGTCGTAACCATAGAGCGCCCGCCGAAGCGGCACGATCTTGCGATCGTAACAACACTGGTCGGGATTCGACACATACAGCGGCCCGCCGTGCTCCGACTCGTAGTCGGCTACCGACGTCTCCGGGCGGACCAGCTCGACGACAACTCCATAGCGTTCCGCAATGCGGTCGCGCAAAGCGAGCGTTTCGGCGAACTGGTAGCCGGTATCCAGGTTGAAGACCCGCACCTTCGGCTCGATCTCCGCCAGAAGGTGTATGAGCACGCACCCCTCGGGCCCGAACGCCGTCGCCATCGTGAGCCGCGGATAAAACCGTTCAACCGCCCACTCGAGAATCGCCCGCGGCGTTGCCTTCGCGAATCGCTCGCTCGCCGCGGCCCACTCCTCTTCAACAGTGCGCCCTTCAGTCGTAAGCACCATGTCGGCTCCAGCCATTCCTGAATGAGCCAATCATACGTATCTCGCTAATCAAAGTCAACATTGGGCAAGATACCGCTGTAGCAGCCGTTTCGCGAGGGTCCCGGGCTACGTCACCTGGGGCGTGATCCACGCGGGCTGTTGCTGCTCGTATCGAGCAATCTCCGTAGCGAGGAGCATGGTCTCGGCGATCGCGTCGAGCCCGCCGAGCAGGCGTTTGCGGTGTGCGCCGGGGATCTCGAAGGTGAATCGGGTCTCTTGCTGACTTGTCCGGGCGCCCGCGGGCAGGTGGAGGGTGATCGTCTGGGTTTGCAGATCAATGGTGATCTCGGCACTGCCGGGATGTTCTCGCGCGGCCGCGACGAGTTTTTCCCATTCCTTCGGGACCAGTTCGATGACGAGCAGACCGTTTTGAAACGCATTGGATTCAAAAATGTCGGCGAAGCCGACGCCGATGCCCGGGGCGATGACCGCGCGATAGCCCGCCTGCATCACGGCCCACACGGCGTGCTCGCGGCTCGAGCCGCAGCCGAAGTTCTGCCCGACCAAGAGCACCGTCGCTCCTTTGAACGCCGGGTCGTTGAGCGGAAAGTCAGGTGCTTCGCCCCCGTGATGCCCGGGGTCATCGGCGTCGGGCGCCCCGCCGGCAAGGTAACGCTTGTCGGCGAAGAGCAGGGGGCCAAATCCGGTGCGCTCGACCTTCTTGAGGTATCGGGCGGGGATGATCAGGTCGGTGTTGACGTCGGGCCAATCCAGCACCGCCAAGCGGCCGCGGTGCGTGACGAAGGGCTCCATACTCTTGGCTTCCAAAAAAGAGGGTTGGGGAGGAACGACTCGAGGTGGCGCCCGCTCAGTTCGCTTCGGCGAGCATCCGGCGGACGTCGGTAAAATGGCCGGCTACAGCAGCCGCGGCCGCCATCGCCGGGCTGACCAGGTGAGTGCGCCCGCCCGGTCCCTGGCGGCCCTCGAAGTTGCGGTTGGATGTGCTGGCCGAGCGCTGGCCGGGCTTGAGCTTGTCGGGGTTCATCGCCAGGCACATGCTGCAGCCGGCAAACCGCCACTCGGCGCCGGCCTCGCGGAAAATTCGGTCGAGTCCCTCGGCCTCGGCCTGGCGCCTGACGGCCTCGCTTCCGGGCACGACCAGTGCTTGAACCTGTGGAGATACCTTGCGTCCGCGGAGGACTTTTGCCGCAGCCCGCAGGTCTTCGATTCGGCCATTGGTGCACGAGCCGATGAAAACGACGTCAACCGGAATGCTGCAAATCGGCGTCCCGGGCTCCAGACCCATATACGCGAGCGCCCGCCGCGCCGAATCGGGCGTGGCGAAAGGTACCTCCTCAGGATCCGGCACGACCCCCGTGACGTCGACCGTCATCGCCGGATTGGTGCCCCAGGTCACTTGCGGCACGAGGGACCCGGCATCGATATGCACCCGGCGGCCGAACGCAGCGTGATCCAGCGTGCGCAACGTTTTCCAGTCGGCAATCGCCGCATCAAGGGCCTTGCCGCGCGGCGCGAACGGGCGCTCGCCGCGAGCGATGAACTCGATCGTCACGTCATCGGGCGCGATCAGGCCGGCGCGGGCCCCTGCTTCGATCGACATGTTGCAAATCGTCATTCGCCCCTCCATCGAGAGGGCCTCGATGGCCGGGCCGTAGTATTCGATCACATGCCCGGTAGCGCCCCCCGTGCCGATCTTGCGAATGATCGCCAGGATGATGTCCTTGGGCTCAAGTCCCGGCCCCAGCCGCCCAGTCACTTCGATGCCCAAGGGCGCCGGGCGCAAGCCCTGCCAGAGCGTCTGCGTTGCCAGCACATGCTCGACCTCGCTGGTTCCGATCCCGAACGCCAGGGCCCCGAAGGCGCCGTGGGTGCTGGTGTGGCTGTCGCCGCAAACGATGGTCGTGCCCGGCAGCGTGATGCCCAGCTCGGGCCCGATCACGTGCACGATTCCCTGCCGCCCGCTCTGAACGTCGTAGAGCGTGACGCCAAACTCGCGACAGTTGGCTCGCAACACCTCGACCTGCTTGCGCGACAGCGGATCGCGAATGTCAACCTGGTCATCGGTCGGCACGTTGTGGTCGATCGTCGCGAACGTGAGGTCAGGCCGGCGCACCCGTCGGCCCGCCAGCCGAAGCCCGTCAAACGCTTGCGGGCTCGTCACCTCGTGCGTCAGGTGCCGGTCGACGTACAACAGCGTCGCGCTGTCGGTGCAGGTAACGACGTGACGATTCCACACTTTCTCAAACAGCGTCTCGCCCATTTTCTAAGGGCCCTCACGCGCGGCTTGTGCCGCGCTTTAAGAGACTCGCTTTCCCCTGTGTAGCATTCTCTCAGCCGCCGCGCCACGCGGCAAGACACGCACCACGGCGGTCAGCTCTGTGGCATTCATCTGACATTTGTGCTAGGATTGCATCGGCTTGAAACCGTCGCGATGCCAAGCCTTCCAGCGAGGGTGTGCTGTTGACAATCAATCCGATATTTACGCGCGAGTTGGTGGCCGCCGCGCGCCGCGGGCGAATGCTGCGCGACCGCGCGATTGTCGCGGCGTTCTTTCTGGGGCTCATCGTTGCAACTTTTGGTGCGTGGTACTTCGCGGAAGGGCAATTTGTCTCGCGCCGCATGATGTCGGGGGTTGCATGGCAGTCGTTCTTGTGGATCGTCGCGTTTCACCTCGGGCTGGTGCCGTATCGGCCCGCCGCGCACGCCATCGCCGAAGAAAAGGACCGGCGGACGCTTGATTTCTTGCTCGCCACCCCGCTCTCGAACGCCGAGATCGTTCTGGCCAAGCTGGCGGCGTGCCTGGTCCAGTTTGGGATGTACGCTGCGACTGGTCTGCCGGTGATGCTCCTCTTACATGTCCTGGGCGGGGTCGACATTCGCATAATCGGGCTGGTCTACGTCGCACTCGCGTGCTTCGCATTCCTGCTGACGACCTTCTCGATCTGGATTTCGGTGATCGCGCGCGATGCGCGGTTGGCCCTCGGCCGCACCATGACCTGGCTCATTGTCTGGCTGGCGCTTCCGTTTTTGTTTCCGGTGACCATTGCTCGCTTCGCCTGGGTGCCTCAATTCGTCAAGGACGCGAACGCCTGGGTGCTGGCCAGCAGTCCGCTTGGCCTCCTCGTGAAGTTCATCGGTGGAGTACCGTCTCGGACTGGGCTCTTGTATGCCGGCACGCGAATGTGCGGCCTGCAACTGGCCGCGGGCGTGGTCTTTTTGGTCTTGTCGATCGTGCGGCTGCGCTCGGCGTATCAAGCGAATACCGGCGGCGAGCGCAAGGGCTTTTTCCACCGCCTGAATCAGCCCGGCTGGCGCTTTCGGCCGAGGCCGCCCGTGAGTGATGATGCGATTCTGTGGCGCGAGACAACGACTGCGCGCGCAGCCTGCTGACAACGGCCATCGCACTATCCATCGGGGCCGCCGTCTA
Organism: uncultured Isosphaeraceae bacterium; assembly: GCA_963830625.1. GTDB lineage: Bacteria > Planctomycetota > Planctomycetia > Isosphaerales > Isosphaeraceae > CAWHMZ01. Next base: position 155,760 of record CAWHMZ010000014.1, read on the forward strand.
TGGCGGCTTTGCGTGTCTCATCTTCTTCTTTCTGCAGCCTGCCTTGGTCGAGCTGTGGAACCACGGTTACGGCGCGGCGCGGCGAGCACCGAGCGGTCCGATTGGAACTGGATCCAGCGACTCTTTACGCCCGACTACGGCCCGAATCCGCCAGTCGACATCGCGCGCGTGGAGTTCAACTGGGTGCTGCGTCCTTGAGCATCCCACTTGTTTTTATTCTCACGTTGATGTGCGTCGGGGTCGCCGCCGAGGCGATAGTCACCGAGCGGGCGCGGCTTACGTGGGACAGCTTGATCGCGACATCGCTTTCCGCGCGCGACATCCTGCGCAGCAAGTTACTGTCGGCGTTCTGGCGGCTGCGCTGGCTCGTCGGTACGACGCTCGGGCTCTGGACGTTGGGCGTGGCCGCAGGGGCCATTCATCCCCTGGGATATCTCGCCACGATCCTCGTCACCGGCGCGTTCTGCTGGATGTTCCTGACCGCCGGATTGCTCGCATCGGTGAAAGCGCCGGACATGGCGCGCGCGACGAATTCGAGCTTTCTCCTCTACTTCCTCCTGACAGGCTCGGTCGCATTGATTTTCCTGCTGCCGGGGCGGTACAACTCGCTGTCGTGGCGCCGGCTCGGCGCCGTTTGTCATCCATTTGACGCTGTTATCTTACCGCGACGTGCGCGACAGCCTCGCCCACGGGACTTATCCGTTCTTGGGCTGGAACGGTATCAACGCGGGCGAGAGCTCGCTTCGGGTCATGCTGACGTGCCTGGCCGCCATCGTTTTGCCGGCATTGGCAGGGCTTTGGTTCTGGCGCTACGCCGTTGCTCACTTCGACCGGCTGATCGGCCGGCCGTGCAAGAGCAAACCGGCGCACCAGCCGCAGCGCCACGTCGCGATCGCCGGCCCGAGTTTCGCTCAATTGCCGTCGACGGCCGGTCCGGCGTGATTGCCCAGCTCACGCGGAATCGGCAGCGAAAGCAAAACGTGCGTTTCGGCGGAGAGCGGCACCAAGGCGCCGCGAGCCGCCTGCGAAACGGGAAAGAGCGTCTTGATCAAGCCGAGCACGCTGGCCGTTCCCTGGGGCGCAGCGAGAAGTGCCGTGGTGGGGCCGGCGAGCACGGCGTCGGGAGGAAACTCGGCGCCGAGTGAACCGGCGATGTCGATCTCGCCGCTTGGCTGCATCGTGAATGCCAGCCCGAGCGCGCGAAACTCAATATCGCTCTTGCGCGGGTCGATGTGCGCGAGCCGCGGCGACGGCCGAAACTTCATCTCCCGCGCCAGCGCGTCGACCAGGTCGACCCCGATCAAGCCCGGGCCGGCCGACAGCTCTCCCTTGGCGTCGAACCACCCGGGGCCCTGGCCCGGTCTGTCTCCCCAGCGGGCCGTGTCGATCTTCAACCGACCGCGACCGGTCAACCGGTGACGGGGGAACCGGCGGCCGATCAGCTTGGCGAGGTCAAGATCGAAAAGCTCGCCGCGGAACTCGGCCTCCCAGTCGCGCGAGCCCGTCTGCCGCAGCGTGAGCGTTCCCTCGAGCGCAGCGTCGGCGCCCAGCCAGTCTTCCGCGTCGAAAAAGACGTTGAGCACTCGCACCGGCAGCGGCGGCCCCTCGAGCGTCTTGAGCACGAGTGAGCTGGCAATCGACTCACCGCGCCGATCGCGGCTGAAGGTCAGCTCGCACCGCGCTCCAGCGCGTTGTCAGCGAGGCGGTACGCGACGCGCATCAAAGGCATTGACCGATCGGCGACGTACTCGCCAGCGAGGTTGCGCAGCTTGAACTGAAGTCCCGGCTGGCCCAGGTCAAGCTCGCACGTGGGAGCAATCAAGTTGATTCGCTCGAACGGAACCCGGCCCGAGCGCTCCAGGATTGCGCCAAGCTGGCTCACAGCCGACCGCGGGCTGTCGGCGCGAACGCGCGGGTTTTCGACGTGAATCGTCAGCTCGCGATCGGCGGTGCTGATCCGGACCTCTTGGGCGCGAACGATCTCGGCGAGGGCCCCGCCGCGCGGCTCATCCTGGCGCAAGACGACACCCCGATACAGGACTTCACCCGGCCGAGGGTATCGGACTCGATTGAGCGTGACCTGCAGGCCGAGCCGCCGCCCGAGTTCGATTTCAACGTCCCGCACGTGCCCGGGGCAGTTGATCCGCCAGGCCGTCACGGCAACATAGCCGGTCGGCACAACGGTCAGCCCAACAAGCACGAGCGTCGCCAGAACCTGGCGAACGGGGCGGGTCAGGGGCAACATCCTTGGCTCCCGGGGGCGATCCAGAATCGTCGCACACCGTCGGTGATAGGCGACTCCATTCGCTCAAGAAGAATAGACGAAACGGTGGTTTTGCTCAATCAGACTTTCAAGTCGCGTCGCCCCAATGGGCGAGCCGCTCGCGGTTCAGCTCGTGAAGGGCGTCGTGGGCGGCCTTGATCGCGTCGAGGCTGGTGCCGACGTACTTCTCGACGACGGCGGCGGCGATTTCGAAGGCGACGACGTTCTCGACGATGACGCTGGCGGCCGGGACTGCGCAGACGTCTGACCGCTCGTAGGCGGCGGGCTCGGGCTCCTTGGTCGCCATGTTGATCGAAGGCCCGCGCGCCGCCAGCGTGCTGATCGGCTTCTTGGCGGCCCGGACGACGATCGGCTCGCCGTTGGACGTACCACCCTCGATGCCGCCGGCGTTGTTGGTCGGCCGGCGGAAGCCGAACCGGCGATCGTCGGGCGCGTGGCCGGCTTCGTACGCGATCGGGTCCATCACCTTGCGAGCCTGGCCGCCGGGCCGCCTCGACACCCAGGCCGATCTCGACGGCCTTGATCGCCTGCACGCTCATCACCGCGGCGGCCAGCCGGGCGTCGAGCTTGCGGTCCCACTGGGCGTGGCTCCCCAGCCCGATCGGGCAGCCGGTCACGATCGCCTCGACGATGCCGCCCAGCGTGTCGCCGGCGGCCCGCGCCGCGTCGATCGCCGCGACGATCGCCGGGTCGGCCGCGGGATCGAGCGTGTAGACCGGGCTGGCGTCGCGCACGGCCTGATCGAACGATTGTGGCACAGCCACAATGCCCCCGATCTCGCGCACGTAGCCGAACACCGCGATCCCCAGCTCCGCCAACAGCAGCTTGGCCAGCGCGCCTGACGGCCACTCGCAAGGCGGTTTCGCGGGCGCTGGCGCGTTCCAGAACCTGGCGAATGCCGGTCTGATAATTGATGGCGCCGGCGAGGTCGATGTGCCCCCCGCGCGGCGCGGCCGGCTCGGCGAGACGCTCGAGCTTGGCGTCGATGTTCAAGCAGCCGCAGCGTGATCGGCCCGCCGGTCGTGACACCGTGAAACACCCCCGACTCGACGATGATCCGGTCGGTCTCGATCGTCTGCCGCTTGCCTCGCCCGTAGCCCCCTTGGCGGCGCTCGAGCTCGCGGTCAATCAAGCGGTCTCGAGGGTGAAGCCCCGACGGAAACCCTTCCACGATGGCGGTGAGGGCCGGTCCATGCGATTCGCCGGCGGTCAGGTAGCGCAGCATGACCGTTTCTCGAACCTCAGGGGCGGAACGTCTGACCCGTCAGCCGCTGGTAAGCTTCGATGTAGCGGGCGCGTGCCGGCCACGACATCCGCCGGCAGCTCGGGCGGCGGGCTCGCCTTGTCCCAGCCGGTTGTCTCGAGCCAGTCGCGCACAAACTGCTTGTCGAATGACGGCTGGGGACCGCCCGGCCGATACGACTCGAGCGACCAGTACCGCGAGCTGTCCGGCGTCAGCACCTCGTCGACCAGCAAGAGCTCGCCCGTCCGGTCGTCGAACCCCCACTCGAACTTGGTGTCGGCAAGGATCAGCCCGCAGCCTTCGCCAACTCGGCGCCGAACTGATAAACCTCCAGGCTCATCGATTGGAGCGTTTCGGCCACTTCCTTGCCGGCTGCGGCGGCCATCGTCGCAAACGAGACGTTCTCGTCGTGCCCCGTTTCGGCCTTGGTTGCGGGCGTGAACACCGGCTCGATCCGGTCGCTCTCGACCAGCGAGGGCGGCAGCGCGATGCCGCAGACCTTGCCCCCCGCGCGATACTCTTTCCACGCACTGCCCGCCAGATAGCCCCGCACCACGCACTCAAACGGAACCACGCGAGCCTTCTTCACCACCATCGACCGCCCGCGCAGCGACTCGCGCTCCTCCGCGGTCAAAGCGATGCCGGCATCGTCGATCTCGGCGGAAATCAGATGGTTGGGCACCTTGATTCGCCCGAACCAGAACAAGCTCAAGGCCGTCAGCACGCGCCCCTTGTCGGGAATTCCATTGGGCATGATCCAATCAAACGCACTGATGCGATCGGTGGCGACCAAGAGGAGCCGATCACCCAGATCGTAAACGTCGCGCACCTTGCCGCGGCGTTTGGGGATCGAGCCAATGTTGGTTTCAAGAAGGGCCATGCTCAACCGATCAAGCGTCGTCATCGCCATTCACGACCGCGCAGCCGTCGCTGTTCTCTTGCACGGACGTATTATAGAGCTATTCGCGCATCGGCAGAATCCCAGTCAAAGCGGGATTGATCTGTAACGAGACCGGAGCTTCCAGAATGGGCGCCGACACCGACCGCCACCTACTGTTCGGGTTGATCGCACTTCAGGTCGGGCTGATCGATCAGCCTCAGCTCGTCGCCGCGTTCCGGGCCTGGGCTATCGACAAGACTCGGTCCCTGGCCGACCACCTCTGCGACCGGGGCAGCCTGGACGCCGACGGCCGAGCCGCGGTCGAGGTGATGGCGGACTTTCAAGTCAAGAAGCACGGCGGCGATGCCGCGCAAAGCGTGGCGGCGATTCCCGCCGGCCGCGCCACTCGCGAGCAGCTCGTGGCCCTGGGCGACCCCGACATCACCGTGACGATCGCCCATCTCGCGTCCAGCTCGTCCGAATTACACGCCGACGCGACCACGCCCGCCGCCGTCGGCACTGCGACCTCTGCCGGAGAGCGATTCCAGATCCTGCGGCCACACGCCAAGGGAGGCCTGGGGGCCGTATTCGTGGCGCTCGACGCCGAGCTGCATCGCGAAGTGGCCCTCAAGCAAATTCTCGACTCCCACGCCGATGACACCGTGAGCCGCCATCGCTTCCTCCAGGAAGCCGAGATCACCGGCGGGCTCGAGCATCCCGGCATCGTGCCAGTCTATGGCCTGGGGACTTACGCCGACGGCCGCCTTTACTACGCCATGCGATTCGTCCGTGGCGAATCTCTGAAGGACGCGATCGGCCGGTTCCACAATGACGAAGCCCTCAAGAAGGACTCCGGCCGCCGATCGCTCGAGGTCCGCAAGCTCTTGCGGCGCTTCATCGACGTCTGCAACGCCATCGACTACGCGCATTCACGCGGCGTGCTGCACCGCGACCTGAAGCCGGGCAACATCATCCTGGGCACGCACGGTGAGACCCTCGTAGTCGACTGGGGGCTGGCCAAGCTGCTGGGCCGAGTCGATCCGGGCAGCCACCTCGACGAGCGGACACTGGTGCCAAGCTCGGCGAGCGGCAGTTCCGAGACACTGCCGGGCAGCGCGCTCGGCACGCCAGGCTACATGTGCCCCGAACAGGCCCGTGGCGATCTCGACCGCCTGGCACCCCGCAGCGACGTCTACTCGCTGGGCGCCACCCTTTATTGCCTGCTGACCGGCCAGCCGCCGTTCGAGGGCGACGACTTCGAACAGGTGCTCCGCAAGGTCAAATGGGGCGAATTCGCCCCACCGCGGCAGGTCAACCGCCGCATCGACCCGGCTCTGGAGGCCGTCTGTTTGAAGGCGATGGCGTTCATGCCGCAGGACCGCTATCAGACGAGCCGGGCCCTGGCCGATGACATCGAGCGTTGGACAGCCGGCCAGCCGGTCGTTGCCTGGGAGGAGCCGTTACCGCGTCGCGTGCGGCGCTGGTGCGCCGGGCGGCCACGGCGATCACTCTGGTCATGCTGGCGGTGCTGGTCGGCCTGGCCGCCCTGGCGGGCTCGCAGGCGCGGCGGATCACCGTGCTCCGAAAGGCCAACGCCGCCGCCAACTTCGCCCTGCGCGAGTTCCGCGAGGTCGCGCAGCGGACCGACCTCGCTCTGGGAGAGTCGCAAGAATCGCGCAAGCGAGCCGAGGCCGTCGGCAAGTTTCTGACCGATGCATTCCGGCGCTCGGACCCGAAACAAGATGGCCGCGAGCTCAGAGCGGCGAATCTGCTCGACCGCGCGGCGGCTCAGTTGGACAAGGAACATGAGAGGTCGAACGCCACCCGGGCGCAGTACTCCTGGCTCTCGGCGAGACCTACCTTGGCCTCGGCATCTATGAGAAGGCCGAACCGTTGTTGCTCAAGGCTCACGAAGGCATGAAGGCCGACGAAACCGACATTTCGGCTTTGACTCAGAAACTGTTGGCTGATGCCGGTGCACGGATCGTCGCGCTTTACGACGCCTGGGGCCAAAAGGATAAAGCCGACGAATGGCGAAAGCGGCTGGCGGAAGCCGCCGAAACGACCAAGCCAAAACCGTGAATGGGGCGACGCACAACCCCGGGCCAACGGGCCGCGATCTACTTCTTGTCGACGATTTCCAGAGGCAGTGTTCTTGAGGAACAGCCAGTTGGACGGAGCGGCCGAGATCGGCCCGTTGATGGCGAAGACGGCGATCTGATAGACCTTGCCCGGGCTGCGGGTCCTTGAGCTCGACGCGGTTGGGCGCGTTGAAGCCGGCGACGATCGCCTCGCCGCCTTTCCCGGGCGTGCGCGGCAGCTTGCCGTCGACCCAGACCTCACCGTAGTCGTCGACGGTCGTCTGGAAGAAGACGGCCTTGCCGGCGGCCTCGGGCGGGAATCGTGATCTTGATGCGATACCAGCAGAAGCAGACCTGGCCCGTCGGAGCGCGGGTCCTTGAGGGTCTCGGGAGCGACCACCTCCCACTTGCTGTCGTCGAAATCGGGCTTCTCGGCCCTGGGCTCGATGTTGTACGTCTTGTTGGGCTTGCCGTCGGGGCCCTTGCCCTCGACCTCGACGATCTTGACGTCGTGATATCTCCATTCTCCCTTGACCGCCGCGACGCCTTCCTTGGTTTGCAGGTCGATTTTCTTGGACTGGGCGAGCACGGTCTCGGGCCCGAGCGCCCAGGCCGCGACCAGCCGCCGCGACAATCAACAGTGTCCGCATCGGGATGCTCTCCGCGATGTCGGTCGACGGGAATAGTTGAGAAAGCGATCGGATCTGTCTATCTCTCAAGGTACAGCCCGGTCCGCGCTCTTGCGATCAAGTCGGGCCGCTCGCGCCGGAGGCGCGCGGGGGCGCCGGCAGCGCCGGCGCCGATGGAGTCGGCCTGATGCTTCAGGAGCTCGCGCAGCTCAAACGCGTGATAGGGCTGCTCGGCAGCAGGCTTGCCGTCCTTCGAGGCGTTGGCGACCCAGAAGCGGGTCGTCGTCGTCTCGAACAGGACGCTGTGCAGGTTCGACTTCATGGCCACCGGCCGGTCCATCAGGTGCCGGGCCGACTCGGCGTCGAAGCTGCCCATGCCCGTCTTCGACCCGCTTGCACCAGCTCCTCGTAGCGGTCGCCGGCCGAGAGCACGACGGCGTCCTTGATCGCGTGCGGCAGCCGGGGATGGCTCTCGCCCATGCCGATCACGCCGAACACGTTCCACGAAGCCTCCATGCCCACCGCCTTGCCGGTCTCGCCGTCGGCGATCACGAAGTAGTACTCGCAGGTGCGCGGATGGTCGCGAAAGACCGCGATCGCCCGGTCGAGCGTAGTCGGCTTCCTCGAGCACCATCCGCACCAGGAACGCCATCGGCACGCCGTCCCAGTGGCCCATGCCCCGGCCGCCCATCTCGCCGATCGAGATCCGCTCGGCGTTCATCCCGGTGACCGAGCCGACGAACCCGGCATAGGTCACGTTCACGAACGGGATCTTGCCGCGCGGCTCGGCGACCGTCAGCACGGCGTGCTCCTGGAGCCGCCAGTCGCAGCCGTAGTCGAGGATGCGACCGTGGTAGAGCGTGCCGTCCTTGGTCGCCGATCCGCTCAAGCGCGAAACCCGAGCAGTGAAACAGCTCGGGAATGAAGTTGGCGATGATGATGTCCTGAACGTCCAGGCCCGGCTCCGTCGGCGATTCCGCGCATCTCTTCGAAGAACCGCTCGGGCACGATACTTGCGCTGCTGGGCGGCGATGCCGCGGATCACCCGCTTGGGATCGAGCAGCTTGACGCCCGCCAGCTCGACCTTCAGCTCCTTGGCCTTGACCTCGAACAGGAACCGGACGCTCTCGCGGATGTCGTCGCGGAGCAAGGCCCCTTGCTGATAGCCCATCTCGTAGGGCTTTCCCTTGACGTGCAGGACGCGATAGCCGTCGACCTCTTCGAGGAACCCCGCGCCGCAGCGGGCGATCGTCTTGGTCTCGGCACGGGCCGGCTCGGCCGCTGCAAGGGCCCCAAACAGGAGAACGCCGTCAACCGCAACGTCATGTCGCCGCATGGGCTCTTGTCCTCCCGTCATGCCGCGTTACTCGAACACGACCCCCCGTGTGTTATGAATCTATCCCAAGAACCCGTTTTCTTCCAACCGACTTTCGGAATTTAGGGCGGCCGACGCCGCGGGCGGGCCGGCCGGGTTGATTATTCCCACTCGATGGTGCCGGGCGGCTTGCTGGTGACGTCGTAGACGACGCGGTTGACACCCTTGACGCGCGTTGATGATCCGCGTCGAGGCGCGAGCCAGCAGGTCGTGGGGCAGCCGCGACCAGTCGGCCGTCATGAAGTCTTCGGTCTCGACGGCACGGAGGGCGATCACGTTCTCGTAGGTCCGCGCATCGCCCATCACGCCGACCGACTGCACCGGCAGCAGCACGGCGAACGCCTGGGCGACCTGGCGGTCGAGGCCCGCGCGATCGAGCTCGTCGAGGAAGATCGCGTCGGCCTGGCGGAGGACCTCCAGCCGCTCCGCCGTCACCTCGCCCAGACAGCGGACCGCCAGTCCCGGACCGGGGAACGGATGGCGCCAGACCAGCGAATCGGGCAGGCCCAGCTCGAGCCCCAGCCGCCGGACCTCGTCCTTGAACAGGTCGCGCAGCGGCTCGATCAGCTCGAAGCCGAGCTCTTCGGGCAGTCCGCCCACGTTGTGGTGGATCTTGATCGTCGCCGTGGGGCCGTCGGGCTCGCCGCCGCTCTCGATCACGTCCGGGTAGAGCGTGCCCTGCGCCAGGAAGCGCGCACGGGGATCGACTCGGGCCTCGTCGCGAAAGACTTCGATGAAGACGTGGCCGATTCGCCGGCGCTTCTCCTGGGGGTCGGTCACGCCGCTCAGGCTCGCCAGAAACCGCTCGGACGCGTCGACCACCCGCAGCTCGGCATCCGTGCGCGAGCCGAACGCCTCGACGACCGACTCCCGCTCGCCCAGCGCAAGAGCCCGGTGTCGACGAAGACGCAGACCACCCGCGGCCCCAGCGCCCGGGCCAGAAGCGCCGCGCAGACCGCCGAATCAACGCCTCCCGACAGCCCGCAAACCACCCGATCGTTGGGCCCGACGCGGCGACCGATCTCGGCCATCGACCGCTCGATGAACGCCTCCATCGTCCAGGTGCGCGGGTTGCGCGCAGATCCGATCGAGAAAGTTGCCCAGGATCAGCGAGCCGTAGGGCGTGTGCGAGACCTCGGGATGAAACTGGAGCCCGTAGATCGGCAGCCGCTGATGCCGGACCGCCGCGATCGGGCAGGTCGCCGTCGCGGCCAGCGGCAGAAAATCGCCGCCGGCGTCGTGGATCTGGTCGCCGTGGCTCATCCAGACGATCGTCTCGTGCGGTACGTCGTGAAAGAGCGGCTCGGCGGGGTCGAGCACGCGGCACTCGGCCCGGCCGAACTCGCGCGCCGCGGCCGGCTTGGACCTTGCCCCCGAGGGCCTCGCACGCCAGTTGCATCCCGTAGCAGATCCCCAGGATCGGCACGCCCAGCGCGAAGATCGCCGGATCGCAGCGGGCGCGCCCGGCTCGTACACGCTCGACGGCCCGCCCGAGAGGATCAAGCGCCAGCGGGTTGAGCTCCCGCACCCGCTCGGGCGTGATGTCGTGGCGGACGATCCGCGCAAAGGCGTGCCGCTCGCGGACCCGCCGCGCGATGAGCTGGACGTACTGGGCCCCGAAATCAAGCACCAGTACGGGACGCGCTGCCGGGTCGTGATCCGTCATCGTTGATTCGCTCTCTGGCCAATTATCAATCCGCAGCCGGCTTTGGCGGCGGCGGCACCGCCAGCGCGGCCAGCTCAGCCGAGCGTCGGGTCGAGGCTTCAACCGCGTCCATGAAGGCCCCGCGCACTCCGGCGCGCTCGGCGCCAGGAGCCCTGCGATCGTCGTTCCGCCCGGCGAGGTCACCTGATCCTTGAGCACCGCCGGATGCTCGCCGGTCTCGCACACCATCTTGGCTGCTCCGAGCACGGTCTGCGCCGCCAGCAGGGTCGCCACGTCGCGCGGCAGGCCGGCGCGCACGCCGCCGTCGGAAAGGGCTTCAATGATTATATACACAAACGCCGGGCCGCTCCCCGACAGTCCGGTAACCGCGTCGATCAGTGTCTCTGGCACGCGCGCCGCGCCCCACCGACGCCAGGCACGCGTGCACGATCGCCTCGTCCTCTGTGCTGACGCCCGGCCCGGCGCATACGCCGAAGCCCCTTCGCCCACGAGCGCCGGCGTATTTGGCATCACCCTGATCACGCGCGCCGAGCCTCCCAGCCCATGCACGATCGACGCGATCGTGATTCCCGCCGCAACCGAGACCACCAGGTGCTCGCTGCTGATGACCCCGCGCAGCTCTTGCAGCACCGCCGACATGCTTTGCGGCTTCACCGCCAACACGACGGTATCACTGCGCTCGAACGACGTCGCGGTTGCTGTCAAATACGCTGATTCCGGCTTCCGTCGCCAGGGCCGTGCGCGCTCCCGCCAGCGGGTCGCTGGCGCAGATTGCACTCGCCGGCGCGATCCCGCCCCGCACCATTCCTCTCACGAGCGCAGTCGCCATCCTGCCCGCGCCGATGAAGCCCCAGCGGCGAGTGTCTATTTTGCCAGTTGAGTCGGTGCTCCGGCCGGTCATGAATTCTCGAGACGCTCGACGTGAGCCATTCTATGGGGTCGTTGTAGGTGCTGTGCATTATACACGGCAGAGCCGCCTCGTGGAGCAGGCGACGGCCCGAATTGATCCGACCGGTCGGATTGCGCACAGAATCCCGGCCAGGGTGTGCGTCACTCTCGAGTCTCTGCTTGGTCTAGCGACTGATCCTCTGACAAAGGGTTCTCTGCAGCCGACTCACGAGCGATCTCCTGCATCAGCGCCTCCCAGCCAGCGAGGCGTTGGCACCGGTCCCACCGCTCCCAGCAATCCCAGATCCAGGCGCCGCCGGCGCACTCGACAGGCACCACGGCGACGATCACCATGATCGTACGCAAACGGACACTTAGCCGGAACGGCCGCATGAGCCAAACGATCCATCCGAGCAACGCTCCCAGCGCGAGGATGCTCGCCGTCGTCACGATGAAGCGGCGCACCTCATGATCATCGAACAGATCAGCCAGTGGTGTCTCGCCTCGCGTCTCAACCCACCACCAGAGCCTATCACCGGGCGGCGCGGTCGCGGCGCACGCTCCCGGTGTGCGTGTGCTCGTCACCGCGAATTGGGTCAGCCCGATGACGGCGATGCCCAATGCATGAGCGAGCACGAGGGCGCACAATCGCAGTGGCCGTCGGTGAACTTGCATGGCTGGTACTCCTTTACCTCGCACCGCCTGACGGCCCCTGTACTCAGCCAATTTCAAGAGCGAGCCGCGGGCCGTCAAGCACGACACGGTAGCGATTCAGGACGTCGCGGCCGAGCAGGACATACGGTTCACCGTCGTGGGCAACGACCACGACGAATTCAGGGGACCGCGTGCGCGGCACCAACTCGACCAAGTACGTCGCGACAACGAATGGCTGTCCGCCGAGTCCTGCAACTCGGATCTCGTCGAGCGGCACGAGCCCCAGGCTGGCGACATACGCCCGGGAATCACGGTCCGGTCGGCAGCCGTGTCGATCTGCGCAGGTACGTCATCCACGACTCCTCCCGATTCGACGTTTCGGAGCGAAACGTGGATAAACGGCGCTGGCGGCGCTACCTGCGTATTGTAGTTGTATCGGGTCACGGTAAGGGCGGGTTGCGGAGAGGGCGCGGCGAGGGGATACGGACGGGAGGTCGCGGTTGGTCGGTAACGAGACTAACAAAAATGGGAACGTATCCAAACCGCGCGTAGGCACGCCTGGCCACTTCAATTTGGTCCGCGCCCGACTCGACCGCTTTCTCGTCGTGGATTGCCACGTATTGATCGCGGTGCGTCTGCAAGAGCTCGGGCAACAGTCTATGAAACGCGCGTTGCTCCCTGCGCCACTTATCTTCTGGCGGCGTCGGCAAAACGGGTGCTGGCAGAGTTTCGATCTCGACGGAATTCATGGCAAGGCCTCCTCGCGCAGTTCCAAAGCCTTCGGCATTATACACCGCTCTGGGTGCATTTGACGACCCAGCCCGCCCCGCGCCGTGGCAAAGCCTTGATCGGCGGCAGATCGCTCCGATTCGCTCAATCGCGCTTCGCCCACCACCGCGGCGCCGAAGATAAAGCCGATTTTAAGTTCGCTTCACGGCGGTTTTAACCTCGCGGTCTAAGATGACTCTTGAAAAGACCGCGCCCCACGACAAGAGATGCGCCGGCCGGGCGCATTCGCTGCCGCGCGGCATTCAAAGCGTGAGGAGACATCGAAAATGCTCGCACCACTGGCGTTCGACCTGTCGGTCATGCTGATCGCGTGCACGTTCGTGTTGCTGGTCTCCTGGGTCCACGACACGGTAAGTAACCGGATCGAACCCGATCGGAGCCGTCGGTCTGATGCAGAGTTTCCTGCTGATCTCCGCAGGGGCAGACCCGGCGCAAGGGTTCCGGCGCCGAGACTCTGCAATCGGCGATTTGTTCATCTCGGCCATGACTCCGGCGTCGCTTGGCAAATCGATCGTGCTCGCTTCTTCTAGGGACCCAGCGGCGACTTGAGTGAAGCGCATCGTCGCTACGCTGGAGAGTAGGCCGTGGCCGCGTGGGCGACGGCTTCGTCTGCATGCAGCCGGTTCCACCGCCGGCGCCGCACCCAGTAAAACAGCACCGGCAGGAACAGGTCGATCACCTCGTCGGCCACCAGGATGCCGCCCAGCACGGGCGCCGCCATCGGCCGGATGATCTCGGCGCCGACGCCGCTGGCCCAGAGCATCGGGGCCAGGCCGATCACCACGGTCCCCTCGGTCAAGAGCTTGGGACGCAGGCGGTGCACGGCACCGTTCAAGACGGCCGCGCGCAGCTCGGCCAGGCTCGATCGTCTCGAGCCCGCCGGCCCTGGCGACGGCCTCGCGCAGGTACACCAGCATGATGATCCCGGTCGAGGTCGCCATGCCGAAGCAGGCGATGTAGCCGACCCAGACCGTCACCGAGAGCTTCAGTCCCAAGCAGCCACTGGAAGAACAGTCCGCCGGCGATCGCGCCCGGCACCGCCAGCATCATGAGCGACCGCGTCGGCCAGGTCGTGATAGGTCAGGTAGAGCACCAGGAAGATCAAGGCGACCACGATCGGCACGACCAGCATCAAGGTCCGCCGCGCGCGGATCGCATGCTCGAACTGGCCGGTCCATTCGATGAAGACGCCATCGGGGAGCTTGGCCTCCCTGGCGACGGCCAGCTTGGCCTCGGCCACCAGGTCGGCCGCGTCGCGGTCGCGCACGTTGACCCGGACATAATTGCGCAAGAGTCCGTTTTCGCTCTTGATCGTCGCGGGACCTTCGACCACCTGGACGTCGGCGACCTCGGACAGCGGGATCAGCCGGGTTGCCCGGTTTCGAAGGCGCCGAGCCAGGCCCCTGCCCCGCTGCCGCGGGCGGTCACCAGCAGGTTGCGGATCGACTCTTCGTCTTCGCGCCAGGCCCGGCCGTAGCGGACGACGACGGGGTGGCGCTCGCGGCCCTCGACGGTCGACGTGACCACCTTGCCGCCCAGGGCGGTCTCGATCAGCTCGTTGACCTCGCCGGCGCTCACACCCAGCCGGGCGGCACGGGCGCGGTCGAGGCGGATCTCGATGTAGGGCTTGCCCCGGATCGGGTCGGCCACGACGTCGACCGCGCCCTCGAGCGGCTTCACGACCCGGGCCACCTCCTCCGAGCCGCGGACCACGTCGTCGAGGTTGCGCCCGAGCACGCGGATGCCGATCGGCGTGTTGACGCCGGTGGCGAGCATGTCGACGCGGTTCTGAATCGGCATCGTCCAGACGTTGGTCCAGCCCGGCATCTGGACCGCCGTGTCGAGCTCGCCGCCGAACGCCGCCAGCTCGTCGCGGTTCGACCTTCCAGAGCAAGAGCCGCCGGCCGAAGCTGCGCGAGAGCTCGGCCTGGATCGCGTCGAGCGTCGGCTGCGGCTCGAAGAGGGGGCTCGAGGCCGGCCTGGCGGCCGCGCCTGGTGGTGATGGCCCGCCGTCGTGGCCGGCTGATGCGGCCGCGTCGCGGCTGCGATGCCCGCCGCGCGAACCTTGGCGTACGCCTCTTTGAAAGCCGCCACGGCCGGGTCGATGATGGTCGCGCGGTCGAGGAGCTGTTCCAGCACGAGCCGCGTGAAAATCGGCGCGGCCCGCGCGATCAGCTCGTCGTCCAGAGTCGGCGACGTGACTGCGCCAGGCCGGCGACCACCCTGGCTTCCGCGGGATCGGTGGGATTCATCGACGTCGGCGAGATCCCTCCCGTGTTGCGCAGCATTTCCTGATTGCGGTGGTACGCATATTCACGGCTGGCTGCGTCGAAGAACGGCAAGGCCGCCGCGACCGACTGCTCGACCAAGCGTCTCGCGCGCCGCCGCCGTTTCCGGAGCGCGGATGACTCCGCGTGCGACCAGGGCATCACAAACGGCACGGCCCTGGATCTGGGCGTCGGCAGTCCTCAGCTTGCGGCGCGGCCAGAATTCGCGGGGGCGGAAGTTGACCATGGTCTCGATCATGTCCATCGGGGCGGGGTCGGTCGGCGTCTCGGCGCGGCCGGCCTTGCCCACGACCATGTCGACCTCGGGGAAGCGGCAGAGGACCATGTCGCGCGCTTTCAGGTCGTCGACCGATTCGGTCACCGACGCGCGCGGGACGGTGATCGGCATGTCCATGACCATGCCCTCGTCGAGCGGCGTCATGAACTCACGGGCCAGCGGCTGCATCGGTCTGGTCGGCGACCAGGGCCACGAGCAGCAGGCTCGCCGGGGCGAGCACGGCCGTCAACCGCCGTCGCGGCAGAACGGCCGTCGCCACCATCGCCAGAAACAAGGTCGCGAGAAAGATGGGCCGGCTGCCCAGCGGGGCCAGCCCCAGGAGAAACGTGACGCCCAGCACCCAGGCCAGGGCCGCCGGCCGGTCCATCAGGTAGGAGAGCACCGGCCGATAGACTTCGATCACGCTGCGGATCAGCGGGTTCTCCATCTCGGAGCGCAGGCGGCCGCGAATGAAGATGGTGCAGAGCGCCGGCACGAGCGTGATCGCCAGAACGGCGACGGCCACCAGGGCGAACGTCTTGGTGTAGGCCAGCGGGTGGAACATCTTCCCTTCGATCCCGCCCAGCGCGAACACCGGCAGGAACGACAGCACCATGATCGCCACCGAGAAGACGATCGGCCGGCCCACGGCCAGGCACGCCGGCAGAGCACGATCTCGCGCACGTCGCCGCGCACGGTCTCGCTGCCGAACTGCTCGCGCAGCCGGTGCATCACGTTCTCGGCCATCACGACCGACGAATCGACCAGCACGCCGATCGAGATCGCGATGCCCGCCAGCGACATGGCGTTGGCCTGAATGTCGACCACGCCCAGCCGCCGCAGGACCGCCATGATCAGGAACGACAGTCAGCGCGGCCAGCGGAAGCGTGCTGGCGATGATGAGCGACGTCCGCACGTGCAGCAAGACGAGGAGCACGCACAACGAGGCCGAGATCATGGCCTCGACGACGGTGTTGGTGACCGTGCCGATCGCCCCTTGGATGAGCGGCGTGCGGTCGTAAAACGGCACGATGCGAACGCCGGGCGGCAGGCCGATCTGCAGCTCGCGGATCTTGGCCTTGATGCGGCGCGTGACTTCGAGCGGGTTCTCACCGTGAGCCATCAAGACCACGCCGCCGGTGACCTCGTTGCCGTCTTTCTCGAGGACGCCGCGGCGAAAGCCGGGGCCGAGCGCGACATCGGCAACCTCGGCGAGCCGGATCGTGCCTCCCCTCGGCAAGCGGGACGACCACGTTTTCCAGGTCGCGCAAGGCGCGATCGGAGTCGAAACTCTCGTCTCCGGGCGTGGTCGATGCGCCCAGCCGGCCGACGCCCCGCACCACGTACTCGGCGTTTCCCTTGTGGACGACGTGGCCGCCCGACGCGGCGTTCGACGTCGCGACGGCCTCGACGACGTCGTTGAGCGACACGCCGAAGACCCGCAGCCGGTTGGGGTCGGGGACAACCTGGTACTCGATCGGGAACCCGCCGACGCTCGAGACGTCGGCCACTCCGGGAACCGAGCCAAGCTGGGGGCGAACGTACCAGTCCTGAATCGCGCGCAGCCGGCCCAGGTCGAAGCCCGCCCCCTCGACCGTGTACCAGAAGATCTGACCGGTCGCCGCGGCGTCGGGCGCCAGCTCGGGGCTCGGCACCGGCCGGGCAGCTCGCGCTCGAGCCCGCGCCAGCCGCTCGGCCACGCGCCGGCGTCCTTCGGCGAGGTCGACCTCATCGTCGAAGATCACGCTGATCATCGAGAAGCCGACGTCGCTCGATGAGCGCACCACCCGCACGCCGCGCAGCCCGCGCAGGCCCAGCGTGAGCGGATAGGTCACCTGGTCCTCGATCTCGCGCGGGCCGTGCCCTTTCCACTCGGTGAAGACGATGACCTGGTTTTCCGACAGGTCGGGGATCGCGTCGACCGGCGTTTCCCAGGCGGCCCACGCGCCCAGCGCCGCCAGAACCAGGCTCGCGCCGATGACCAGGGCGCGGTTGCGGATCGAGAAGGTGATGATCGCGTCGATCATGGGGTTGCGATTGTGGCACGAGGCTTTGTCGGCCCGTCGTCAGTCGTCTGCGGACAATCGATCCGATGCTCAGTGCTTGGATAGCTTCGCCAGGTATTTGGCCGGGTCTCGCTTGAGCGCGCCTTCGCAGCCGTCGCAGCAGAGGAAGACGACCTGGCCCGAAACGACGACGCGCGCCGGCGTCCCCATCGAGCCAAGCGGCTTGTTCGTGACGGGGCAGAGCTTCTGGCGCTCGGCCAGCAGGCGATCCTCGGGCGCGAGCTCCGGCGAACTTGACCGCGTCGGCGGCAGCACTTCTCTCGCTCGCACTGCGCGAGCGGCCCGGCGGCAGCCGCCGCGTTCGCCTCGGCCCGCTCCGAAGTAACCGGCCGCGAGACTGGGGTTCAAGCGCGTCTCGGCGTCGAGCAGAAACGCACCGGCGAACGCGACGCGCTGGCCCGCTTCGAGGCCGCGCACGACCGGGTAAAAATCACCGCAGCGCGGGCCCAGGACGACCTCGACGCCGTCAAACATCCCGGGCATGCTCTCGACGAAGACGACCTTGCGCACGCCGGCGTCGACGACCGCCGAACGCGGCACGGCCAGCACCTGGCCGGCCGGCGCGTACGAGATCACGCGGGGCTTCGAGAACCATGCCGCCGCACGCTGTGCAGACCGAGCCGGGCCGGTCGGCCGTCACGCTCGGGATGCATCGGGCACCACCAGCGCAGCCGCTGAAAATCGGAGAGCGGCCGGGCTCGCGCTGCTTTCTGGTCGATCGGACAACGGCCCGCCTCGACGGCGAGGTCCTCGGGATGGTCAGGGCAGGCATAAACAAGTCTGGGCTCGCCCGCCGACAACCGCGGCGGATCGGCCGGCAGCGAGCGGAACGGCTCGAGCGCGGCCATCGGTATCGTGATGCGGACCACGGCGATCATCCCGGCGCGAAGGTCGCGCGGCGGATCGGTCACGGCGATCGTGGCGCGAAGATATTCCCAGCCGTCGGTGCAACGGTGTCTCCACCGCTTGGACCCGACCCGCCATGGCGTCGCGGCCCGGCAGGTCGGCACAAGTCACCTCTGCGGTCTGGCCCTGGGCGATCCAGGGCGCCTGCCGCGCGGGTATCTCCAGCGAGCACGGTGGCGGCGTCCCCCGTGCGCGCTACGATCCCGGACGATTCAAACTCCCGCACGAGCGGCTGAAACGTCGCGGGCGCCGTCTGAATTCCCGCGAGTTGAATCCGGTAGGGCGAAAGCTGCATGCGCGCCACGACCCCGTCGGGCAGCGCGAGGGCCTCGCCGCGCTTGCGGCGTACCAGGGCCATGTTGCAGATCCCGCACCGGCCCGGCCAGTCGGAGACCACGCCGGGGTCCATCGGGCAGAAATACTCGGTATCGGCCGAGATGGCGTGGCAGTGCGATGCTTTCCGAGAAACGTGCCCCGCGTCAGCCGGTCCCAGTAGTTGCGGATCAACTCCCAGCGGCCGACCACGAGCGCCGCCACCACGAGCACGATCGGGATCCGGAGCCGGACCTGGGCCAGCTTGAGCGCCGCGCGCGGCGCGTCGCCAGATCGGCCCCGCAACGCCCGGACGTGCTCTGGACGTGCGGCTACGGAACCAGGTGCAATTCTGGTCATCGCGGCCTGCCCGATCGCCGCGAGCCGGACTGTCGATGCGGGAAGCCGGCACGGGGTTGTTGTCCATGTTGATCATCCGCTTGTAATCCTCTTCGCGGTACACCCAGACCGGGTCGCGGCCGTGGACAAAATAACGGACAGACTGGTCGCCCGGCGGCTTCTTCATCTTGAGCGTGACGACGAACTGCTTGGTCCCATCGCCGTCGTCTTGCTCGTCGCCGATCTCGAACGACTCGATCTGCTGTCCTGCTTGCCAGGCCGAGTCGGCAACCTGGACCGGAGGCGTCGCTTCGATCGGACCGTAAGGCTTGCCGTCACGCCAGGCGGTCAGGGCCAATTCGAGCGAAGTGCGGGCCTCGGCGGACGTCGGCGTATACCGCGCATGGCTCGAGCCGCAGCCGGTCGAGCAGGCTCACAAGCGGCAGCGCGGCCATGAGCCCCAGACAACGATATCGTTTCAGCCAATTCATGATATCACGCTCCTTCGTTCGATCAATAGGCATCGGCGGAGATCACTTCACCGCCGTTGCGCGTACCCAGGTTTCGCCATGTCTGCACGTTGACGGAGTTCTTGATAAATCGCCCGGACGCATCGCCCATCAGGACGTTCACTCCGCCGGGATGATTGCTCGAGGGGGGCACCTGCATCGCCATGTTGGCCATGTTGCCGGGGAATGGGTCGCCCGCGCAGCTCGTCTGGTTTGGCGGCGCCACGTGGTTGTACAGAGTGCAGCACATCTCGCCCATCACCCAGCTCATCCCTTGACGGCTGGTTAACGGCGGGGCCGTCAGCACGTTCAGTTGCGTGCAGGCCTGATAGGTGGCGTTGAGCGACGTCTGGTTGACGAAAACCAGCATGTCGGTTTTGGGGTTGGGCATGCCGGTGCCGCGGATCTTCTCGCTGAAGTAGGCCGTATTGCTGAGGCCGTCGGTCACGCTGGCCACCTGCGACGGAGCTGTTGTAGTAGAAGATGCCCCGAGGAACCTCGGTGGGTGCGATTGTGCTCGGGTAATTCTCGCTCAGGTCGCACGCCCAGGTCTGCTGGTTGGCGAGGTAGTTGTTCCCTCCCGGCCACGTCGAGATCGGCGGCACGTCCGACGGGCACAGGAAAGTCGCGACCTGTGTCAAACAGGCCGTCATGTTCTCGCGGTTGGGATCCTGGTAGGCCGGCATGAATGGCACGGCCCCGGCCATGCCGGGCGTCTCGGGCGGCAGGTTAAAGTTGATGCTGTTGAACAGGTTTCCCTGCTCGATGAACATCAACAACTGGCTGAGGGCACGACCAGCGGGCGTACCCCGCCGCCCCCGGCACTGCCGCGTGTAGGCCAGTCCCTTGCCGGAGGGATAGAGCTTGAACGCAGCTCTCATAGTTGGCGATGGCGATGCCGATCTGCTTGAGGTTGTTCAGGCACTGAGCCCGGCGAGCGGCCTCGCGAGCGGCCTGCACGGCCGGCAAGCAAGAGTGCGATCAGTACGGCGATGATGGCGATGACGACGAGCAGCTCGATCAAGGTAAAGCCGCGGCGGAGCTTCTTCATGGGATTCCCCCTCTGCAAGCAATGAGAATGAAAACAACGGTGATGAATGACCTGTCGGGACGCGAGCGCGCTTCATGACGGCATGGCTTTCCAGGCCGTGGTTCTCACCGACATGGGGTTCATGCCATGACGGAACGTGGCCGCCGATGGTGGATGAGCGATACCGGCAAAGAAACTTTGCGCGAAGTGTGCCAGCGCGAAATGATTGCGTCAGCGCGCGGAATTGAGCCGCGGAGGGCGTTCGATCGGTGTCGGGAACCGAGACGGACTTCGCTGGTCGTCCTCGGGCGAAAAGACCCGCGGCTGGGGAAACAGCCGAGCCAGCTCGACCGGCAGATCACCCCAGTGGTCGCTGGCAGGCAGTATCCGACTCGTGTTGCTTGCGGGGGATTCGGGCGACCGAGAACAAGCTCCGCCCGCGCAGGGACCCGGGCGATCCGGCGAACCCGGAGAACCCGGCATGGAATGCGCTGGATTATGGGCAGGTTCGAGCAATCCCAAATCGAGCAGCGAGGCAGAGATGCCGCGGTGCTGCACCCAGGGGTGGCTACAGCCGGCCTGCGCTGGCGCGGGCGAAACGGCATACACGGCCGCGAGCAACAAGCCATGTCGCGGCCGATGAACCTACCCAGCGCCAGCGGAAAACGCCCGTCATCGCGACGCGTCGCCCCTTCGACCGGTCCATTGCGGATGTAAAGAGTACAGTCAGAAGAAGAATGTGCTGGAGGCAGGCCCTGACTCCGTCTCGGACGCACCCTCTGTCAAATGTAGCCGGACGATGTCAAAATCGCAAGTATGAGGGCGGGTCACGCGAAAAACGCACGTTGCGATCTGACGACATTAGCCTGTTCGGCCACGCTCGTCGCACTCATGGGAGGTTGCGAACGCGGCGGCCGCGAGGCCCCAACGCCGGCATTCGTGCCGAGCTGGGCAGAGGCCCGGCAGGCGCTCGAGTCTTCACTTTCGGCCTGGCGCGACTGCAGCTTCGCCGGTGCCCGCGTCGTTCGAGATTCGCGGTGTCCAGTTCGTCGACAGACGGCGCAAGCCTCACCAACGGTTATTATCGTTCCAGATTCTCGGCCAGACGGACATCGAAAACGCCCGCCAGTTCACGGTTCGGCTCAACCTTGAAGGGGAGGAGTCGCCGGAACTGGTCAAGTACAATGTGCTGGGCCGCGACCCGGTCTGGGTCTTTCGCCTGGACGATTACGAGATGATCTCGCACTGGGAACACGATATGGGCCCGCCCGCGGCCGGAACGGTCGAGAAACCGAAAACCGCCGACCAAGCCGCCAAGACGAAGTAAACGTCACAAACTGTTGTTCCGGTCCTCAAGAATGTTGGCCGACAGAGGTCCCGAACAAAGGCTCATTTGCGCAGGTTGTATGTGAGCAGAATGATTCCCGACTTGAACGGCCGGGTGCCGGCAAAGTTCAGCTCGACCCTGCCGGTCATGCCTGAAAACTCAGGTTGCCCGCGCCCCAGGATCACGGGGTGGACAAAGAGGCGCAGCTCGTCGATCAGCCGATGCGGCAGCAGGCTCGAGACAAGCAGGCCGCTCCCGAAGATGGCGATATCGCCGTTCGCTTTTTCCTTGAGCTCATGCACATTCTCCGCAATGCGGTCGCGGATGAGCCGAGAGTTGTTCCATTCCACTTGTGACAGAGTTGTGGAGACCACGACCTTGGGCAGGTTGTTCATGCGTTCGGCCACGATCGGATCGTTTTTTGCCGCTTCCTCCCTTGGCCAGTACGCCGCCATCATTTCATACGTTCGGCGGCCGAATAGAATGGCTCCGATCGATCGGCAAAGCTCGCGCGCGTAGCCGAGGAATTCTTCGTCAGCCCGGAACCAGTCCAGTTCTCCTTGTGGACCGGCGATGAACCCGTCGAGCGTGACAAGATTGGAAACGATGAGCTTGTTCATGCGAACCTCTTTCTGGTTGCCCCGCTCAGTGGACCCGTCGAAGTCGCCGCACACCGTGGGGCAGGCTTTCTAAACGGGGCTGCATCACTGCACGGGGCTTTGGTTGGGGCTTCGAGGCCGAAAAACCGCCCCGGCCGCCGCGTCGGATCAGTCGGATCCAACGTCAGGAACGCATTACGCCATCTTACCGCTGTAACCTGCGAGCCGCTCGGGGCTTGCCGCCGTAGCGGGCCTGCGGTTTGGGTTAAAAACATCGCCGTTTTCGTCCATGATGGGTGAGGTCAACAATCCACCCGTTCCATGGAGGGAAAACGGCGATGAAAGCAGCACGGAAGCTGCGTAAGTTGCAGCAACCGCGGTCCTTGCTGGACTTCGTGCGGCAGTTTCTCACGCCGCAGGTCTTCAAGCAAGCCCGACAGGCCGTCCCTCCCAAGCGCAGGGCACCGCGATGGGACCTGCAACCGTTGCTCATGGTCGCACTGGCCACGACGTGGGCCGCCGGGGATTCGCAGGAAGAGAAGTTCGAGACCGCGCGCGGATTTTATGTCGCGACCCACGAGGCCCGCAAGCGTCCGGGCAAGACGCTGCAGGGGTTCCAGAAGGCGCTCAGTCGCGTACCCATGGTCCAACTCCGGGCCTTGGCGGCGGGGGTCCGGGATCAGATCCAGCGTCGGTACGGCGAGCGATTGCTGGTCGACGGCTTCGAGCCGATGGGGTGTGACGGCTCAAAGTTAGAGTGTCCCCACATGGCCGAATTGGAAACTCGCTTGAAACCGGGCGGCAAGGCGGAGTCCACCCCCATGGTCTGGGTGACTGCCTTCGTGCATTTGGGGACTGGGCTATTGTGGTCTTGGCGCCTTGGCCCTGGCACGGCCGACGAGCGACTCCACCTGCAGCAGCTCCTGAACACGCTCCCGGCGCGAGCTCTGATCATCGCCGATGCGGCCTACATGGGTTACGAGTTGGCGCGGGACATCCTGCGCAAAAAGCGATCGTTTCTCATGCGGACGTCGTCGAAGAACTATCTCTACGCGTCGGAGACCGCGAGCCTGACCGACTGGACCGAGGGGCTTGTCTACTACTGGCCCGAGCGAGCCCAGAAGAAAGGCGGGCCACCGATTCCGTGCCGTTTGATCCGAATCAAAGCGTCGCGCACGGCCAAGATGGACGTCTGGTTGTTGACGGATATTCTCGATCCGGCGCGGCTGACAGCGCAAACGGCTGCCAAGTTTTATCGCTGGAGGTGGCGAAACGAAGGCCTATTTCGCACCTACAAGCGAACGATCAACAAGATCAAGCTCTCCAGCCGCACTGTCCGGTTGGTTCATCGTGAAGCGGAAGTGTCGTTGCTGGCCCTGCAGATCTTGCTGGCCCATGCAGACCTGGCGCTCCGGTCGTCGACGACCAACGTGGGGGAAGCGGTGATCAGTCCGCGGAAGGCGCTGCTGGCCATTCGCAAGGAGCTGAAAGCGGAGAACAAACGACGGACACCATGCTATGCCCAGCGTCTTGACAGTTGCCGAGCCATTCCCCGTGATCAAGCCAGCGCCAAAGCTCGCCGGGAATGGCCGGGGCGTAAGCCGCACGCGGCTCCGAAAGCGCCAAATGTCCGCACCCTAGATGACGGACAGAAAATCCTACTCGATCAACACTTAACAGCCGCATGACGACATCATGCGTTACTGACGTTGAGTCGGATCGGTCGGATCCAACGTCAGGAACGCATTACGCCATCTTACCGCTGTAACCTGCGAGCCGCTCGGGGCTTGCCGCCGTAGCGGGCCTGCGGTTTGGGTTAAAAACATCGCCGTTTTCGTCCATGATGGGTGAGGTCAACAATCCACCCGTTCCATGGAGGGAAAACGGCGATGAAAGCAGCACGGAAGCTGCGTAAGTTGCAGCAACCGCGGTCCTTGCTGGACTTCGTGCGGCAGTTTCTCACGCCGCAGGTCTTCAAGCAAGCCCGACAGGCCGTCCCTCCCAAGCGCAGGGCACCGCGATGGGACCTGCAACCGTTGCTCATGGTCGCACTGGCCACGACGTGGGCCGCCGGGGATTCGCAGGAAGAGAAGTTCGAGACCGTGCGCGGATTTTATGTCGCGACCCACGAGGCCCGCAAGCGTCCGGGCAAGACGCTGCAGGGGTTCCAGAAGGCGCTCAGTCGCGTACCCATGGTCCAACTCCGGGCCTTGGCGGCGGGGGTCCGGGATCAGATCCAGCGTCGGTACGGCGAGCGATTGCTGGTCGACGGCTTCGAGCCGATGGGGTGTGACGGCTCAAAGTTAGAGTGTCCCCACATGGCCGAATTGGAAACTCGCTTGAAACCGGGCGGCAAGGCGGAGTCCACCCCCATGGTCTGGGTGACTGCCTTCGTGCATTTGGGGACTGGGCTATTGTGGTCTTGGCGCCTTGGCCCTGGCACGGCCGACGAGCGACTCCACCTGCAGCAGCTCCTGAACACGCTCCCGGCGCGAGCTCTGATCATCGCCGATGCGGCCTACATGGGTTACGAGTTGGCGCGGGACATCCTGCGCAAAAAGCGATCGTTTCTCATGCGGACGTCGTCGAAGAACTATCTCTACGCGTCGGAGACCGCGAGCCTGACCGACTGGACCGAGGGGCTTGTCTACTACTGGCCCGAGCGAGCCCAGAAGAAAGGCGGGCCACCGATTCCGTGCCGTTTGATCCGAATCAAAGCGTCGCGCACGGCCAAGATGGACGTCTGGTTGTTGACGGATATTCTCGATCCGGCGCGGCTGACAGCGCAAACGGCTGCCAAGTTTTATCGCTGGAGGTGGCGAAACGAAGGCCTATTTCGCACCTACAAGCGAACGATCAACAAGATCAAGCTCTCCAGCCGCACTGTCCGGTTGGTTCATCGTGAAGCGGAAGTGTCGTTGCTGGCGCTGCAGATCTTGCTGGCCCATGCAGACCTGGCGCTCCGGTCGTCGACGACCAACGTGGGGGAAGCGGTGATCAGTCCGCGGAAGGCGCTGCTGGCCATTCGCAAGGAGCTGAAAGCGGAGAACAAACGACGGACACCATGCTATGCCCAGCGTCTTGACAGTTGCCGAGCCATTCCCCGTGATCAAGCCAGCGCCAAAGCTCGCCGGGAATGGCCGGGGCGTAAGCCGCACGCGGCTCCGAAAGCGCCAAATGTCCGCACCCTAGATGACGGACAGAAAATCCTACTCGATCAACACTTAACAGCCGCATGACGACATCATGCGTTACTGACGTTGGGTCGGATCGGTCGGATCGGCCCGATCGGAAGCGGCGGCCAGCCTGGGCAGTTTCTTCTGCCGGTCCACTTAGCGTAGCAAACCGTCTGCGCGGTGGTCGAACGCTTGTGCACTCACGCGCGACCGTCGACGGCCTGGCCGTCCCCTCGTGGCCCTCGGAGGGTGAATGGCCGGCGCTCTGGTCGCTACCGCACCCGGACGTGCTATGTTAAGTTCCAGAAACGATTATCGTTTGCCAGAGAAGATCCGATCTCCGGATCGCAAACCGCGCGCTTCACCTGCTCAAGGCGGTCTCTGAGTTCCGCCTGCGCCACGCCGTGACGTCACAATGACCAGGACATTTCAACCCAAGAAGAGCGCCTCCTCGCTCGGCGCAGCCCGACCGCCGGAGACCCAGCGCCGCCTCGGACCGCTGGACGTGCTGCTGCTGTCGGCTTGGTGCGGGGTGGCTGCCGGGCTGCTCGAAGTGGGGGCCAGGGTGCTGCCCAGGTCCATCGACCCGAGCGACCGGCTCTACAACTTGAGCCGGCATTTCGTCTGGCTGGTTCCCCTGAGCAGATCTGCTCCTGTTTTCAGGCATCGGAGCCGTCCTGGCGGTGGCGACCGCAGCGTTGGCCTCGGCGAGCCGGGTGGCTGAGCCCACGGTTTCTCTGCGCCTTCACGCTCCTGCCGATGCTCATCGTCGGCGGTCCTCAGATCTATGCGGAGGCCTGGTTTGTCCTCTGCCTGGGGATTGCAGCCGTGGCTGGTTCCGACGCTCGAGCGGCATGCAACTGGCTTGCGGTGGTTTCTCTTGAAGACTCTTCCCTGCATGTTGGGATTGGTCCTGGTCCTGGCGGGTTTCACGTTTGGACGAGACTGGCTCAAAGAGCGCCGCGAAAGAGGCCGGCCCTTGCCCCCTGCCGATTCGCCCAACGTGCTCTTGATCGTGCTCGACACGGTGCGCGCGGACCATCTGAGCCTCTACGGCTACGCACGAGCCACCACTCCGACCCTGGAGCGGCTGGCAAAGCAGGGAATCCGCTTCGATGAGGCGCGAGCGACCGCGCCTTGGACCCTCGCCTCGCACGCGAGCATGTTCACCGGCCGGTGGCCCCACGAGCTCGCGGTGAAGTGGTTGACTCCGCTGGCGGAGTCACTTTCCCACGCTGGCCGAATACCTCGGCTCTCACGGCTATGCAACCGCGGGTTTTGTCGCCAATACCCTCTATTGTTCGTACGACACCGGCCTCGACCGAGGCTTTACTCATTACGAAGACTTCGACCTCGAACGTCTCGGTCCGTTTCGCACGGCACTGCTCGTTGACCTCACCCTGAAGACGATCGCCGCACTGGTTCAGAGATCTGAGCGACACGTTGGACGCAGGCCCATTCCGTGCCGCTGCAACAATACCTGCTCGGTCAGCTTCGGGTCGTCGACAAAAAGCACGCCGGAATGATCAACCGGGAGTTTCTCGACTGGTTATCACGGCGTCCGCAGCCGGGTCGTCCGTTTTTCGCGTTTCTCAATTACTTATGATGCCCATTCGCCCTACCTGCTTCCGCCAGGAGCCGAGTACCGCTTTGGGCTGAAGCCGCGGACGAAAGCCGATTTCAGTTACCTCGAGCACTGGAGCGACATCGACAAATCGCGATTGGCCCAGCACTACCGCAACCTCATCGCGGATTGCTATGATAGTTGCCTCGCTTACCTGGACCAGCGGCTGGGAGAGCTGTTCGACGAATTGCAAAGCCGGGGCGTGCTCGATCGCACGCTCGTGATTGTGACCTCCGATCATGGCGAAGGACTGGGCGAGCATGGTCTGTTCGACCATGGCGAGAGTCTTTACCGCACGGAAATACGCGTGCCGCTTCTGTTCGTGCTGCCCGCGCGCAGCCGGCATCAAGCTGTCGTGCGCGAAACCGTCAGTCTGCGCGATCTGCCGGCGACCATCACCGATCTGGTCGGCCTGGGACCTGGTGCTCCGTTTCCGGGCCAGTCGCTCGCCAGACTCTGGCAAGGCCCCTGCTTTGGGTAATACGGAGTCAGACGCGAGCCGGCCCTCTCCGAGCTCGCCGCGAGCAATCCTGCCAATCCCAATCAGGGTCGATCACCGGCTGCTCGAGGGCCGCTGGTCTCGCTGGCCGTGGGCGATTTCGTTTACATCCGCAACGAAGGCGATGGAAGCGAGGAATTATTCGACGAGCGCGACGACCCGCGCGAGTTGATTAATCGAGCACAAAGCCGACGCGATGCAACCCGTCTTACAGCGGTTTCGGGCATCGCGTCGATCAGATAAAAACAGGTTCCTCGCAAGCTGGGCGATAAATCGCGCCGAGCGATCGTCGGACCCGTCATCACAGTAAATTCACAAACCGTCTGGCGGCCGCCGTTTTCGCCGAACCATTAAGGAATTAGGTTTAATCTTCTAGGCTTAATGTGCTTCAATTCCAGGACTTAAAGCGCGTCCGCCGTGAAAATATTTGTTGACAAAGCTCTGGTCGGCTCCAATAATGGTGCCCACTCGGACGAATTGCGTGTAATAGCTTGGTCGCAACTTCCTACGGGCGGCGACGCGTTTCGCTGCATTAGTGGTTGCAAGTGTCGCGAGCATCTTTCCGAAGAGTGCCTTCCGTCGTTTCTCTCCCCGGACTGGCCAAATAGTGAACTCCTCGGGCAGCGTGCTACCGTGCGCGCGAGCGTTCGGTCTTTTTAATCATTTATCGTCCTCGATCTCTCCTATCGAGGCTGACAGTCGAGTGCCCCCCAGTTCCTACCGACCAGAGAGAAAGGGAATCGATTATGAGTGGCTTCATGACGGAGCGATGTCAACTGCCTCCCCGAAGTCGGCTGCGCGCATTTCACACTCATCGAGCTGCTGGTCGTGATCGCGATCATTGCGGTCTTGATTGCGCTGCTGCTGCCGGCCGTCCAGTCGGCCCGCGAGGCGGCACGGCGGGCGCAATGCACCAACAACCTCAAGCAGATGGCCTTGGCCGCGCTCAACTTCGAGTCGGCTCAGGGCCAGCTCCCGCCGGGTGTCGGCCCCCAGCCGATCTATCCGATGCTACCCGCCTACGGCCGGGCTAACCCCAAGGTCCTCATCCTGCAGTATCTCGAAGGCGGCAACACCTTCAACGCGTTCAACCTGCAGTGGGACCTCAACATCTACCAGTCGGTCGGGACCAACTTCACCGCCCAGGACCAGGTCATCGCGACGTTACGTGTGTCCATCCGACGCCAACACCATCAAGGTAACATCCGGCACGCAGGCGGCCGGCTATTCGAGCTATATGTGCAGCACCGGCGGCTCGGCCGGCCATGTTCTACGGCGGCACAAATCCGGCGTTGTATCCCTTCGACGAGACCAACAGCATCTTCCTCGGCGTGTTCAACGTGCAGATCAACGAGTCGGCGCCCGCCGACGCCTACCGCCAACGGCAACCCCAATCCCAACTACCTGGCCGTCACAGAGCAAGATCACCATGGCGTCGATCACCGACGGCTCGTCGAACACCGGCATGTTTGCCGAGACAACGATGTCGCCATACGCCAACACCTTCTACCCGGCGATTTACAGCGGAAGCACTCCCTATTCGCCGTTCATGGTCTACGCCTGGGGCGGAACCTGGAGCAACCAGGTTTACCCGGCAGGGTGCGGCAACTGGGCGAACGCCAACGACTGGTTCCTGATGGGCTACCGAGGCGGTGAATGGTACCGAAACATACCGTGCACGGGCTACTACTCGCACACGATCACGCCGAACTACGCCCAGAACGACTGCGACAATACTGCCGTCCAGGGCGGGCACGGCGCGGCGCGAAGCTACCACCCCGGCGGCATCAACGCCGCGTTCTGTGATGGCTCGGTCCACTTCTTCAAGAATTCGATCAGCCGCGAGGACGTGGTTCGCACTCGGCACGCGGGCCGGAGGCGAGGTCATCAGCTCCGACGCTTACTGAGCCGCGGCCCGGTGATGGTGATCACGTTCTCGAGTCGTTTCCATCGGGGGCGGCACTCGGTGTCGCCCCTTCGTTTCGGAGCAGGTATCGAATGCAGGTCTTGCGAACGCGGATTGTGCGCGTGCTCACGCGCTTGGCGGCGGCGCGCTGGCTGCGATTTTCCCCATCGGGCTGCGGTCCCTCGACTGCCGGGCCCGAGTCGCCGGCGCAGCTCTCGATCGGACAGGTCGGGCAAATTTTCCATCTCTACCAGAAGGGGCGAGAAGGCACCGCCCAAGGGGCTGAAGGACCTCCAGACGCTGCAAAGGGAGTACCCGGCGGCGGTCGAGTCCATCCAGTCCAAGGAGGTGCTCGTGTACTGGGGCGTGGGGTCTCCGACTGGGCCCGAGGCGGCCTCGACCGTGCTCGCCTACCACAAGGACGTCCCCGAGAAGGGAGGCGAGGTCTTGATGCAGGACGGCACGGCCAAGAAGATGACCGCCGAGGAGTTTCCAGGCCGCCCCGAAACCCGCCGGTGCCACGACCGAAGGCGCGGCACCCGCCAAGAAGAAAAAGTAGTGAGGTCCACCCCTCTCTCACCCCCCTTCGCAAGGGGGGAATAAAGCCGCCGATATCGAACGACCGCGGCACGCCCGCTCCATGACGCGACCATCGACGATCTCCGGCGCAACTTCGGCACCGGTGCGGCAGCTTGGCGCCCTGGACGTGCTCGTGCTTTCGGCGTGGTGCGGTCTGGCCGCCGGGTGGCTCGAGGTGGGGACGAGAGTGCTCTTGAAGAGCCTCGTCGTAACCGACCGCATGTACCTGATGAGCCGGCAGTTCGTCTGGCTGGTCCCGCTGTCGAACCTGTTGTTGTTTCTGGTGGCGGGACTGTTCCTGGCCGTGGCCACGAAGCTGCTGGCCCCGACCGGCAGGGTGGCTCAGCCCGCGACTGATCTGTGCGGCCGCCCTCATGCCGGCGCTCATGGTGGCGGGGCCGCAAATCTACCCGTGGGCCTGGTTGATCCTGGCGTCGGGAATCGCGATGCGTCTGGTCGCCGTGGCTCGAAAGGCCGGCGCTCAGGTGGCGTCGGTGGGCGATCCTGAGCTTTCCCGCCCTGCTGGGTTTGGTCCCGGTCGTCGCCGGTTTCGTCTTCGGCGGAGATCGGCTCAAGCAGATGCGGGAAGCAGATCGTCCTTTGCCCCCGGCCGATTCTCCCAACGTGCTCTTGATCGTGCTGGACACGGTGCGGGCGGATCGCCTGAGCCTCTACGGCTACCCGCGCGCCACCACGCCGTTCTTGAAGCGGTTGGCCGAGCGGGGGATCCGCTTCGACGAGGCGAGGTGCGACCGCGCCCTGGACCCTTCCCTCGCACGCGAGCATGTTCACCGGCCACTGGCCACATGAGCTCAACGTCGAACTGGAAGACTCCTCTTCGGGCCAGTTTCCCGACCCTGGCCGAGTATCTCGGGTCTCATGGTTATGCGACGGCGGGCTTTGTCGGCAATACCCAGTACTGTTCCTACGACACCGGCCTCGACCGCGGCTTCACTCATTACGAAGACTACGTCATCGATATCGAGCACCTCCGTCCCTTGCGGACGGCCGTGCTCTTCGAGCTCGCCTGGGACGGGCTTTCCCGGCTGGGCATGTGGCTCAGCCAGAGCCGATACCAACCCGTGCTCCACTGGTTCCTGGCCCCCGATCGAAAGGATGCCGGAGCGATCAATCGCGAGTTCACTCGACTGGTTGTCCCACCGGCAGGATCGGCGACGCCCGTTTTTCGCTTTTCTCAATTACTACGACGCGCACTCGCCCTACCTTCCCCCGGAAGGGACCAGGTTCCGCTTTGGTCCGGGCCCTCGGACCGTGACCGATTTCCTGGTCCTGGTCGAGCACTGGAAGGCGATCGACAAGCTGAGGTTGAGCCAGTACTTTATCGACCTGATTCAAGACTCCTACGACAACTGCCTCGCGTATCTGGACTGGCGGCTGGGTGAGTTGTTCGACGAATTGCAACGCCGCGGCGTGCTCGATCAAACCGTGGTGATCATCACCGCCGACCATGGCGAAGAAATGGGAGATCACGGTCTGTTCGAGCACGGCGAGAGCCTGTATCGCCCGGAAATCCGCGTGCCGCTCTTGGTCCTTTTGCCGTCGCGCGAGCCATTCTGCGAGTGTGGTGCGAGAAACCGTCAGCCTCCGCGATTTGCCGGCGACGATCGTCGATCTGGCCGGCCTGGCGGCCGGAGCACCGTTCCCGGGCCGGTCGCTGGCCAGGTTGTGGCGCGATGCGCTGCCTGGTCGCCGCCGCCGGCGCTCGTGATCTTGACGGAGCGATCTCCGAGCTTCCGGAGCCGAATCCGACCAATCCCAGTCAAGGTCGATCGCCCGCTGCTCGAGGCCCGCTCGTCTCCCTGGCCCAGGAGGACTATGTTTACATCCGCAACGAGGGGGACGGGCAAGAGCAGTTGTTTTACGAGCGCGACGATCCGCTCGAGTTATTCAATCGTGCCAGGGACGAAGCGATGCAGCCCGTCCTCAAGCGGCTCCGCCAGCGTCTCGACCAGGTGAGAGCACATCCTTCTCGACCCGCGCCGCAAGCAACGTGGTCAGGCATTCGCGTTGCGCGCTGACGTAAGACGGAGCAGCCAGCGCGCGTGTCGATCCTGGCGTCTCGGGGATCTGACCCACTGGAAGTGTCCGTGTGGCTGCAGCCGGTTCGCCGACGCCGGCTGATGCGAAGTCATAAGTCAGTCTTCCACGAACTCGCCGGTCCGATCCCGACAAGGTCGCGCCGCTGGCCGGCGCCGCGATGTTCGGGTAGCATCACGAGGAACTTATATTCCGCAGCGGGAGTCAGTGTCCGGAATCACCAGACCGGGGCGAATCCTCTATGAAACTCGTTTCGCTTCTCCTCGCTTTGATGACTCATGACGCCTCGGGATCGGACGTACTCCCACGACGCGGCTCGTTGGGACTTCAGGGCGCACCGGTGTCAGAGGAGCAGGCGACCAAACTTAAACTCAAACCGGGCGTGGGCGTGGTGGCGACTCAGCCGATCTCCGGACTGACCGCCGAGCGAGCCGGAATAAAGAGTGGCGACATTGTGGTGGCATTGAACGGCAAATCGGTTGGGCCAAGTTCCATCGCCGCGACGGTTCGTGAACTCTCCGTGGGCTCGCCGTTGTCGATCTCGGTGCTGCGGGACGAAAAGTCGACCGAACTCGAAACCACCTTGATGGAAAAGCCCCGAGATCCAGGTAATGCCAACTACAACGTCGTCTATGGCCACGTGGTGAGCCATGGCAAGAGGATGCGAACGATCACGACCAAGCCCAGGAAGTCGGGTAAATATCCTGGATTCATGTTCATCCAGGGGTTCGCTCCTCTCTCATACGACTTCACGCTCGAGGGTTCGACCGGCGACGTCGCAACGCTTGATGGCCCGATCCTGTTCGAATTCGCGAACTCGGGCTTCGTGACGTTGCGAGTCGAGAAACCGGGCGTCGGGGACAGCGAAGGTGGACCGTTCGCCGACATGGATTACACAACCGAGCTCGACATCTATCGCCAGGCGCTCAAACAGTTCAAAGAAACAAACGAAGTCGACTCCGGCAATTTGTTTATCTTTGGGCACAGCATGGGTGGCGCGTTCGGCCCGATGATCGCCGCCGAGAATCCGGTCAAGGGGTTGGTGGTCTATGGCGTGGAGGCCCGGACGTGGTTCGAGTATCTTCTCGACACGATTCGTTATCAGGGCCTGCTGGGCGGCGATACCTTTGAAAAGGCGGACGACCTTGTGCGTCAGGGTTCACAACTCCTGGCGCTCGTGTTCCTGGAAAACCGATCGGTCGACGAAGTGAAGAAATCGCATCCGAAGCTCGCGGGCCTGGCGGACAGTCTGTTCCCAGGCGGGCTGTTCAACGGCAAAACACACGATTTTTGGCGACAGCTCCTCGAAACCAACTTCGCGGCCTACTGGGCAAGGTGCAACGCCCATGTCCTTGCCGTGCGGGGCGCCAGCGACTTTGTCACTTACGACGCGGGTCACAAGCTGATTGCGGACATCGTGAACCGAGCCCATCCGGGCTGGGGCAAGAGTGCCGTGCTGCCTGGTTCCGACCACCTCTTCCACAACTTCGCAACTGAGTCAGAAAGCCTGAAGAACTTTCGAAGGGGCAAGTTCAACCCAGCCTTCATCAAGATGACCAAGGACTGGATCGATGCCGTTATGGCCTCGAGGGACTGACATCCCGCGGATTCCGGATTCCGGGATGGCTGACCGAGAGCAGATCCGGGAGCATGAGGGGCTGCTGCTCCGAGGGGCCAAGGCCTCTCTCCAGGAGACCTGGCACCGCAAGCTGACGGCTCACGTCGAGCATCGAGGCACCTCAGGAGAATCTGCTTTGACCGACGATCGTTACGAACTTTCAAAAATGCGGCGAGGATCGCAAGAATCATCAAGACAGACCGACTGCGCAACTTTCCATTTCCTGGATTCCAAGGCAGTACCAGCGCACTTCAGCTCTGACGGGAGAGTGGTGTTATTTGGGAGGCGATGAGGTCGCCGAGTAATGTTCGGTCTTGGGGTACCAGTACGATCTCCGCTTTGCCCTCGAGGATGTTCTGGGTTTCGAGGATCTCGAACAATGCCCTGCAAATCTCCGGATCCTGCGAGATGGTCTGCAGCGCGGCGCCGACGATCTGCGGGCGGAGCGCGGCGGCCTTGGCGAATTCGACCGCGGCCTCGCGTTCGGCGGCGCTGGTGATGACGCTGACCTGGTTGGCCCCGTCTTGCTTGATGGCGCTGGTGACCTGGCGCAGTTGGTTGACCACCTTCTTCTCGATTTGCCGCATCATGCCCACGTCGCGGAAATGGACCTTGCGGATGTAGACGGATCCGAGCTTGTAACCCCATTCCTCGGATTGAGGGGAAACCTCGGCGCGCACGGTCTGGCTCATGGCGTGGCGGTTCTCGAGCATCTCCGCCAGCTTCAGATTGTTCAGGCAGCGGACGGTGGCGTTGCCCACGTTGGCGGCCAGCGAGCCGCGCGGGTCGGCGTACTTGAAGAGATAGGAAACGGGATTGCTGATGTACATCTCGTACCAGATGCCGATGCCCATCGGCGCGCCTTCCTCGGAGTTGACCGGCTGGCTCCGAAGGTACTGCTGATCGAGCCGCATATCCAGGGTGTAGCAACGTCCCAGGAAATTGACGATCAAAGCCCCCGGACCGAGCTCTCTTAGCAGAAAATACAATCCAGGATTGGCGAGCTTGCCGATGACCTTGCCGAACAAGACGTAGACCTTGCACTGTCGCTCCAGGACGATCGTGTACAGACCGAACGCACGCGCCAGACCGAGAGCCATCGGGACGACCAGAAACAAGGTGATTAATGTCGCGACGGCGGCGATAAGAAAGGAGGCGGCCGGGGTCAAGTCAATCATGGGTCGCCTCCTGGATGACAAAGTCGCGATCGGCTGAATAGCCTGAGGCGGACGTTGCGGAGATAGGCGGCCAGGACGCCGGGTCCGCTCTGCTTGAGCACGGACAGTTGCGTGGCCATAGCCATGAGCGGCTCGACTTCGGCCTCGGCGTTCAGGGTTTCA
Organism: uncultured Isosphaeraceae bacterium; assembly: GCA_963830625.1. Classification (GTDB taxonomy): domain Bacteria; phylum Planctomycetota; class Planctomycetia; order Isosphaerales; family Isosphaeraceae; genus CAWHMZ01. The sequence goes on from CAWHMZ010000014.1 coordinate 190,681, forward strand.
ATTTCCACGGCGCGTCTCGACTGCACGATCCTCTGATCGGCGGAGGCCTGCGCCAGGCTGATGTCGGAGGACACCTGGTTATACGCCGTGTTGATCGCCGCAAGCGCCGACTCCACCTCCGACGGCGGATCGATCCCTGTGATCAGCGACGCGTCGAGCGTGATCCCGTAGCGAGCCTCCGACGACGCACATTCGCGCAGCATGAGGTCGTTGATGTCGCTGAGGTTCTTGCGCAGGTCGTTGATGGAGATGCCGATCACGGCGGTCGGGAGCCCGGGTTTCTCTTCGGCGTCCAGTTGCCTGGAGACTGGTGCTTCGAAGTTGGCGATGCGCTCGCGGAGGATGGAGACGAAATATCCCATCACGTGCGTCACCGGGCGATTGACGCCGAAGAGATAGGCGTAGAGATTGTGCTCGCAGATCCGATGGCGGATCTGGCCCTTCAGGCCGGTGAGAAGCTGATCTTTCGTGACGGCTTCGAGGATCGTGCCCCCGGTGTTGGCGGCGGGATATTCGGGGTCGTAGGCCATGTTCATCGTCTGCGTGGCGATGTTGACCTTGTGGATTTCTTCCCAGGGCCACTTGAAGTACGGGCCGCCGGGGGGGATGACACGAACCTGCGGATAACAATACCGCTGGCGCTCCTCCTCATCGAAGGACTTGGCGATGGCGTCGTCGATCGTGGTCGCAATACCAACGCGGTCGGCCCGTCCGAACCGGGTTTTCACGGCCCTTTCGTTTTGATCGACCGTGAAGAAACCACTGACCACGTAGCGTATGACGAACCAGCCGATGAATCCCACAGCACAGCCGAAGATAATCCCCAGATCGTTCACTTGAGCTGTTCCTCGCAGCGTACCGATCGCCTGGACTGTAACGCACGCCCCGCGTCGGAGAGGAAAGGCCAGTGGGCACCGACTCCGCTGCGATATTCGTTCGTCTCAGTGATGTTGTCGGTGCTAATCGTGACAAGCCGGCAATAGGCAACCTCGAGCTCACGATGGAGTTGAACAAGCCCTTCCGCCTGCCGACGGTCCTTGGGGCAGAAACCGCCGCGGCTGAGGACGAGAACCATTGGATGCTGTCCTTGCAGTTCGGAGAGCCTCCGGCGTTTCGCGGTGTGGTCACTAAGCTCGTAGTCGGGGAAGATCGCCCCTGGGACAATGTCAGATCGCATCGGGAACGCTCACCTGTTGGAGTGATTGCCGTCTCAACCTCCCTTTGCTCTCGGAATGTACCCGGGAACGCCGGTCTCTACAACGGCATTAAACCTGACCCGCGACTTGATTCCTTCGTCCAGGCGGTCAGACCTAGTTTCAAGTTTCTTACGATGGCCCGTCCACGACGACTCGGGTCGATCAAAATCCTGCTCCACACCCCTCAGATGCTCGCGAACTGGTGCATCTGTCGGCGGTCAGGCCATGAGCTCATGGGCAGCACCGGAGTATTGGAAGCATGATCGTCGTGGCATCCAATTCACATCAGCTTAATCACGGAAAGACGGCGAGAAAAAACTTGAAACTAGGTCTGACCCCATGGACGGAAAGACGGCGAGAAAAAACTTGAAACTGAGTCTGACCCCATGGAGAGAAAAAACTTGAAACTAGGTCTGACCCCATGGAAGCAATCGGAAACTCTGGTGCGTGCGTGGTCAACATCGTTGCGATGGTCTCGGCCCCCGTACGTGCGGCCCACGGCGCCGATTTCGCGACCACCACTGTCTCGAACTGCGGCCCGACCCTCCGCGACGCCTTCACCGCGCCGTCTGCCGTCCGGTGGTGCAACAGCGTGGCGAGCCTTGCGGTGCCGAGCGGTGATGTCACCCACCAAACTTCTGACTCAAACGCCTGAGGCATCCGCGCCAGCCGTTCGTGTGGTCACGTTTGTCCGGCTCGCTACGGAAGCGTTCGTGGGTCAATACGAGGTTCGTGCCATCGCCTCGGGGCTGGAAGTCGAGGGTCGCCTGGGTTTCGTTCCAGCCGGGCTTGAGCGGCTCGTGGGCCCAGGTGAAGCTCAGAGTTCGCGGCTCATCGAACTTGCAGTATTGCCCAGAGAGGACATGCGGCTCCGTGGCGCCAGGGGGGAACATCGTGATGCGGTAGTTTCCTCCGACCTGCGGATCGACCTGGCCGATCGTCGGGCCGAAATCATCCGTGGGCGCGTACCAGTCGCCCATCTGGCCCGGGTCGACCCACGCAGCGAAGACCTGCTCGGGCGGCGCGGGAACATACTGTTCGATGCGCAGGCAGGTCTCGGGCGTGCGCGCGAGTTTGATGAGATCGACGTGCATGAGCCGCGCTTCCTGGTAGCGCAGATCGCGGTCTTTCTCGATCGCGCGCATGACGATCGGGTCGATGCGTGGATCGGTCCCCGCCTTCCTCGACGGAGGCACACGGTCCGGCCCCGGTACCTCGTGCGAAAGCATCTCATAGAAGACGACCCCGGTGGCGTAAATGTCTGCACGGTGGTCCACGGAATGAGGCATGCTGATCTGTTCGGGAGCCATGTAGCGGAGAGTTCCTGCGACACGGTCATCGTCGGGCGCGCGTGCCGGCGCGGTGGGACCGAACAGGGTGGCCAGGCCGAAATCCACGAGCCGGACGCGGCCACGCGTATCAACCAGGACGTTTTCCGGCTTGATGTCGCGGTGAACGACCCCCGCCTCGTGAGCATGCTGAAGCGCTTCGGTGATCTGTGGCACGTAGTCGAGCGTGCGACGTTCGGTGATCGATCCGTTCCCCTCTTGCAGAAGCTGCCGGAGGCTCGACCCCTCGACGTATTCCATCACCAGGCAATAGAAATCCCCCGCCTGTTGGATGTCGAACACCGTCACAATGAACGGGTGACGCAGCTTCGCCAGCGCACGCCCCTCGCGGAGGAACCGTTCCTGAAACGCGCCGTCAGTATCTAAGTCTGGGCGGATGACCTTGATGGCGACGAGCCGGTCGAGCAGTGGCTGGCGTCCTTTGTAGACAACCCCCATGCCGCCGCTTCCCAGCAGCTCGAACACTTCCAGGTTGGGCAACTGCTGGGCCAATTCTGCGGGAGACGGAAGCGCAAAACCTGCTCGAGAATAATTGGCGGTCTCTCGGCCACTCGTCATTAATTGAGAGGGAGTCATCGTTGTGTCGTTCCTCATGCTGGCCGTTCGGAGTCAAGCGAGCGCTCAAACGTGTCTGCGGCTAACGCTTCGGCTGCTGGCCTTTCGTAACCTCGCCGATCGCGTGCAACGTCACCCGCGTTGGGAGCTGACACGAGAAGGGTGTGCATGCCTGATAGCCGAGCTCGCACGATACGTCGATTCGTCCCGTACTCACATCCGCGCCGATTCGGAGTCGGCGGCGAAATTCGACTGCCCCCTCGTAGGCCTTTTGGCCGTCCGAGGCACGTATCGGATCGGGACAGGCCCAATCGGCCTTGGCCTCGACTCCTTTTGGCAGCGTCAGTTTCAGCGTCGCCGGTACGCCGGGGCCTCCCGACTTGCCGATGGCATAGATGTGCCAGGTCGCAGCGGTCTTGACTCGAATGACGATGTCCAGCTCTTCACCTGAGCGCACGTTTGCGGGGGACAATGAGGCGCTGGCGCTAACTGGGTTTTGCGGATCGGGCTCCTGTTGTGTTTCATTGTCCGAGCCGCTCCGCCGTGCCAACGACTCGGGGGCGACCATGAATTTGAAGCCGCCGACGTCTGTGAAGTAAAGACGACTCCGGTTCGCCTTGAGCCAGTCTTCCCAACTCTTGGCGTCTGGGAAGTTCTCAGTCGTGTAACGCTTCAGGATTTGTTGGGCCAACTCGGGTCTGTCGCCGTGTTGCAGCATCGAGACGCATTTGTCGAGCAATGCGCTGTGGCGATTAGAAAGTCCCAGCGCCTTCACGTCTTCGTCTACCGTGAACGGAATGCTCGTCGTCTCGGTGGGGAAAAGAAACTCCAGGTTATCTCGGTAATACTCAAGGTAGCGCTGCGGATCGTTCCCGAATTGCCGCTGCAATTCCTTGGGGAACTGCCCGCGGTACACCTCCATCATGGTTCGGTGGAGCTCGTCGATTTTCGCCGGATCCTTGCGGGTTGCTTCGGGCTGCGATTTCAAGAACCGTTCCCGATCGCACATGGCTTGATAGAAAAACGCATAGGACAAGCCCCAACGCCGAGACCTCAACGGACCCTTAGGTTTATGGATGAGCGGTCTCTGACCGTCGAATTGCTTGATGTAACAGATTGCGTTGACGAAGCACTTGCGGGCCTCGCGCGTAAGGTTGGAAGGTGAGGCATAAAAGCCCCAAAGCAGGAAGTTCGCATGCCGGCCGATGGCGACAGAATCGGGAAACTTCATGCTGAGGCCGCTGGCGATGATCTCGGCGTCGGGCGAATCGGTGAATCCATACGAATCGGCAACCATCCCCGCCGGGAACGAGGTGTCGTCGGGGCGCTCGAGCGACCAACCACGCTGCTGAACCTTCCAGACCTTCATCGTCGCGCCCAGATGCTCCCCTTCGGGCCAATTGCGATATTCAGCAGGCGTCGGGCGATCCTCGAAGCTGAGGTGGATCTTATGAGGCGTATGGAAGATTTGATGAGCGGCCTGGATGCCGTACGCTGCGTCCCCCAGGCAGATGCAAAGATCGTCGACCTTCAGTTGGAAGAGTCGGCCGACACCCAGTGAGCCGCCGCCGATCAAGATCGTCGGACGATCGTAGCCCGGCCCCAGATTGGGCACCACGAAAGTTCTCGTCGATCCCGTCCAGGTCCGCGGAGGTGGTGTTTCCGGCCAGTCCAACAAGATCACATCGTAACGTTTGGTTTCGGCCTCATTGAGCGACAGGTAATCAGCTAGTCCAACCTCGGTGAATTGGCTTTTGAGAAAGTGCTCGAAATCCCTGGTGCGATCACTCTTCGAGTCGCCTGCGAAGAGCACTTTGAGACCGAGTGGCTCGTCGGCTCGCGAGGCTGACGCAGAACAGGGTCGCGATAACCATCGAGCAAAAGAGCGCAAGTGATCGCATTCGCCTGGCTCCTTGGAACGGCCTCAATCAAAGGCCTCGCCGCGGATACGAGTAACCGTTGTGATGCTGAGGTCGCTGCGCGAGCGACCTTCGTTACTCAAATCAGCTCGCGGCTACTATTAAATCAGGTTCAGGGGTATTGCGATACCGCGGGCAGGTCGCGCCGCTTGCGTCTAGAGGGCCTCCGAGCGGGCGAAAGCCGCCTGGGATCGGAGCGACCAGGGGTCGTCGTTATGGTTCCATGGTTGTGTCCCGAACGCCGAGAGCGGGCTAACGGGCCAGTCGGCTGATCCGACCGGCGGCGGTGCGGGCCGGATGGGAAATCAGGTCCCGGTCGGCCCTCCAGCCCCCGGGAATTGGTCTTCCTCTCGATCGAATTCCGAGTTAGATGTAGTCAGGCGCCCATGGCCGGGGGCGGGTCCCGAAGGCGGGATGAATTGAACCGCCGCGGGGCCGAGTGCCGGAGTGGGGGGCGCTGCCTCTCATATGGATCTCCCCTCGCCGATGCCCATGCGGCTTGAGGCCGGCCGATACCGCGCGGCGCGGGGCCTCGTCTCGGCCCTGTTCCTGCTCGCCTGTGCGGCCTGCCGAATGGCGAGCCTACCGCGTGGCGAATCCGTCGCCGCGGCCCGGTCCGCATCCCCGGCCCCGGCTCGCCACGCCGCGGACTCGGCCGTGCTCCGCGTCGTGGGGCGGCACTTCGTCGGCCCGGATGGCCGCGTCGTCCTGCTCCGCGGGGTCAACCTCGGCGGCGACGGCAAACTCCCTCCCTTCCCCACGCCGGACGACCCAGTCCTCCTCGACCGGTTGACCGAGCTGGGCTTCAATGCGATCCGCCTCCCTTTCATCTGGGAGGCGTACGAGCCGGAGCCGGGCCGCTATGACGAGGCGTATCTGGCGCGGCTGGTCGCCGTCGCCGCGACGGCCTGGGCACGCGGGCTCTACGTGATCATCGACATCCACCAGGACGGCTTCGCCCGCACCCTCTGCTACGGCTGCGGCGCCGGCTTCCCCTTGTGGGCCGTCTCGCCCCGCGCCACGCCGCACCCGCCCGACAACGGCTGCGGCTGCAAGGTCTGGGCCCTCCTCGAGCTGACTGACCCAGGCGTGTACCGCTCGTTCGCCGACTTCTACGCCGATGCGTACGGCGTCCGCACGCGCTACCTCGCCATGCTCGGGCGGGTCGCGGGGGCCTTCGCCGCGGTCCCGGGGGTCGTCGGCTACGACCCGCTGAACGAGCCCTGGGGAGACGAGCGGCGGGAGATTGCCCCGCTGTACCGCGACGCCGCCGCCGCGCTGCGCGCCCGGCACCCGACGGCCATCCTGTTCCTCGAGGGGCGCGGGCCGACCGCCACGGGCTTCCGGACCCGGCTGCCGCGCCCGGGCCTGGACAACATCGCGTTCGCACCGCATTATTACAAGCCCCTGGCCATCGTGCGCGAGGACGGGGGTGGTCGGACCGCCTTCATCGACCGGGCCTTCGGCCGCATGGAGGCGAAGGCGGCGGAATGGGGCGTGCCGCTGCTGGTCGGCGAGTTCGGCATCCCGGGCGGCGCGCGGCGGGCCGGCGACTACGTCGACTATCACTACGACCGGCTCGACGCGGCGCTCGCCTCGGCGATGCAGTGGACCGTCTCGCCTCGCCGGCGCCCAGGCCGGCGAGGGGTGGAACGGCGAGGACTTCAGCCTGCTCGACGCCGCCGGTCGGCCGCGGCCGAACTACCGGCCACGCCCCTATCCGCATCGGGTGGCCGGCGTGCCCGTGTGCTTCCGATTCGAGGCGACGGCGCCGCCGCGGGGGGAACCGCGCCTGGAGTTCGTCTGGGAGCACCGCCCCGGACTGGGGCCCACGGAGATCGTCGTGCCGGCCGGGCTGTTCCCGCCGGGCTCGCGGCCGAGGGCCGAGCCCGGCGACGCAACCTGCCTTTGGGACCACTCGCGCCGGCTCCTGACCTGCGACGCCCCCCGGCCCGCGACGATCCGCGTCGTGCTCGAGTCGCCCTGAATCGCCGGTCTTCAGCCGAGTCTCCTCTCTGGCCTTAATTCCCGTGCGTGACGAGAATTGTAAAGGCTCAACTTGCTGGGGCTCAAACGGCCCCGACCCTACCTCCTTCACTTGACGAGGCAGCCGGGAGTGATCTCATGTTGCGCTGCGACCTTGGCGTTGGCGGTCCAGATCGCACGAGCATTCGCATTGACGATCAGACAGATCGTCCGACATGAATGGCATGTCGAAGCCTATGGTCACCACCACCGCTTCGTATGGCCTGAAACGATGCTGCCGGAGGTCGCACCGACTGTGGTCGCTCTCATTATAGCAGCTGTCTGGATGCTTCTGATTCTTGGTGGAAGATGGCGCCCTCAATCGAACTGGATCGATCGAGCAGGGCGTGCGTTCGGTCTCTTCTGGATCGTCTGGGGTATCATCGAGGAAGTTGCTCCCTGGGAATTCCCCGAAAGAGACCCACACTTAAAAATGTGACTTCTGATCTACACATGAAATCTGGAACCCCTCCCTCCGTCGTGGTCGCGTCGCTCATGAAAGCCCCTCCCTCGTCCAAAGAGCGCGGATACGCTGCAGCTTGCGCTGGACGGTCGACTCGACGCAGCCCAGCCGCGCGGCGATCTCGGCGTTGGTCTGGCCTTCCATCTTCCAGACAGCCACGTTGCGAAACGTCTCATCCGGCAGGCTGTCGAGCAGTCGCCGGCACTCGTCGGCCACCAGGGCGGCGAACTCGGGGGTAGGCTCCTTTCCCAGAACCTGCTCGAGGTTCAGCTCGGCGTGCGCCCAGAGCGAGCGTCCCCAGGCGCTGCCGCGCCGGGCCGGCGGGCCTCGCGCTGCGCCAGGTCGATGGACTTGCGCACGGTGATGACGAACAGGAGCTGCCAGAGGTCGTCGCGCCCTTCGAGCTTCGGGAACTGGCCACGCTCGGCACGACGGTAGAAGCTGTCGAAAGCGTCGAGAGCAACATCCTCCTCATCGGCAGCGCGGCGCGGAGTGCCGCGGAGTTGCTTGCGCGCCAGTGCGACGAGGCGGTGGAAGTAGGCATCCCAGAGGGGTTGGGCGGCGGTGCGGTCGCCGCTCTTGAGTTGAGAGATCCAGCGCGTAACCGAATCTTCGGCGTCCATCGGAGCGGCTTCCTTCTCACGCGGGGAACGACGTGGCTCACGCATTCTTGATCGGCGCCGAAACCCGGCTTGCGAACACAATTCTCGTATCCAGAAACAGTAACATATCGCGTCGATCAGTGCTTCGCAACTTCCTGCACCGATCCACCTTGCGGTCGGCTTTGCGGCGCCGGCCCGCGCGATGCGAGACCCCTTCACACCGATCCTGTCCGGGGGCAAGGTCCAATGGCGAAAAAAAATCTGGACGGGGTTGCGTGGTTATTCGCCTCTCCGGCGAGTTCCTTTATGAGCGAGGGACGCAGGCCCGGTTCTCCTGGCTGGCTTCGACCCCTTTTTCGGGCGCAAACCCAGCCTACTGATTATGAGTAAGGTTTCGAGAGGTTTGACCTGTCGCAGATTAAATCACCTCTCGAACACCCTGAACTCAAGCGACGGAGGCCGAACCCATGGCCGATTCAGACCGTGCGACTTGCAAGCGATGTGGCGCCCTAATCTCGTCCGACGAGCCGGCGAGCCTCTGCCCGCGCTGCCTCCTGTCTGACACGCAAGGTGGCCACAGCGAGCATCCCCCGATTCCGACGCGTTCCCCGGCGGGCGCGCGGCAAGCCGGGGCCGGCGCTGGCTTCGACAGCCGAGGCCATCCCCGCGTTCTTCCCCGGCAACGCACCGCAATCCCACGGAACGCAGGAGGAAGCGACCGCCGCGTTTCGTGAGGCAATCCGGATCAAGCCCTACGACGCCCAGTCGCACGCCCACATCCACGATCTCGGCGACGCCCTGCGAGCTCCGGGGAACCTGGAGGAGGCGGCCGCCGAATTCCGCAGCGCGATCCGGATCAAGCCCGGCAACGCAACGGCCTACAACAACAATAAGCGCATTCGCTGGCTGCCCATTAGCGCGGGCAGTGCCGGCAACGGCGAGGTCTGGCAGGGTTCCCGGCCGATGCCGCGGAGCGACCTCGAGCGCCGTCTCCACAAGCTGAACGGGGGGAGATGCCCCATATGCAAGGGCCACGGGCCGATCGATGTCTGCCGGTCCCACGTGGCCTGGTCGATCGCCTTCGTGCCATTTTGGAGCAGCCTGACGCTCGTCTGCTGCCATTCATGCGGCGTCAGGCTGCGGCTGGGCGCGATTGCGGCCTCCACACTGTTTGGCTTGTGGGGGATCCCTTTCTGCTGGATCATCCCAGCTTTCGACCGTTCCTGGGAGCTGGCGTGGATCATGACGCCGCTTGCGCTGCTGCACGGCCTGAACAGGATCAACTTTTTCGTTCAGGTCGCGCGTAACCTCAAAGGGGTGTTCTTCGCTCCTGCTCGGCAACGTGCTCGGAGACCAGGCGAAGCTGGAGGAGGCGATCGCCGAATACCGCACGGCCATCAGGCTCCAGCCTGACCTCGCCGAGGCCCACTGCAACCTCGGTGAGACGTTGAGCTCTGAAACCACGAGATGCCGCCGCGGTCAGGTGCAACGGCTGGTTCGCTGGCGACCTCGCTACTCACGAGAGACCCTCAAGCCCGGCCTTACTCAATTTGCCAACCAGCACGAAATCCCCGCTGTCGAAGCCGACGGCGATTCCGAGTGATGGCGACTTCCCGAGAATCACCGACGGATCGGCGGCACGAAGCAAATCTCGAATCGCAAGGCCGCCATACGCCAAGCACAACGGATATTCGGCGTCATTAGCGAGGCCTTCCTTGCGATAGGCGATCTTGTAGAGCTTCGCCAGCACCGTCGAATGCGCGTATCTGCGTTCTGGCCACCAGTCCGGACCGACCGCCCAGGAGTTATCGTCCGGGCTTGGATCGAAGCGTGTTGAACCGCACACGTAAACATCCGCCACCGGTTTACCCGAGTAGACAGGATTGAACAGTCCGAACCACAGGCCGGCGAGCTTTTTCTTCGACGGCTCTTCTCGAAACGGCTTCTCAATCCATTTGCGAAGATCGTCGAGGTCGTCGCACGGCAAAGCCGCGATCTTTTCCCAGTCGTCGTGCGGATGCCCCTTCGCGCACTTCGCAATGATTCGGTCCATCGATTCGCACAAAGTTCGCTTGGAGGCAATTTCCTTGACGATGAAACCGTGCATAGCGGCGAGATTGAGTGCCATGTTCTTGCCAGCGAACTCGTGATTCTCTCACGAAAACACATTGATAATGACGGGCCAAAGTCGGCCTGTCAATCAGCGAACTTCCAAATGACTCAATGGGTTAAGACGATTTCAGCCGCGCGAACTGCATCAACATTTGATGCGCGGCTCGCAGCTCGACCGCTTAACCTTGCGACAGGAGTTTGAACAACTTCATCAGGCTTAGCCCTGGAGCGGTCTTGCGCGCTTCGGACCGACCACACCGACGCGTGCTAGAGGCAGGGCGCGCACGGAACCAACAGGGAGCGCACCCAAAGCGGGCTCACGTCAGACAGCCGAGTGCCAGCCCGGGGCTCTTCTAGAACGGCCTCGGGACGAAAAACAGCGCCGAATTCACCGTGGGTGGCTCGTCGAAAAGTCGAGTTGCAAACGGTGCCGCGCCCGAAGGAACTTCGGCCCGTGGAGCGACCGCTGCAACCGATGGAGTCGCCGGAGCGCCCAGCACTGTTTCGATATGAAGCATCAACAGGACGAATTGGCTGAAGTCCACCATGTTCTCGGGCATCACCCAAACGTAGACGTCGTCGCCCAACGTGCGCGATCCGTTCGTCGCAGGCGCTGACCTCGTTGCAACCGATCACGCCGTTATTGGGTGCATAAGCCGCACGCACGCTAACTTTCCACCGCTTTGCACCCCTCGCGGCCCTTTCTGAGTATTGCACACTTCGCGCACACGTAATTGCTACGTGGCGCAAGACATATGTCGATTATGCATGTTGGAAAGTGCGCAGTACCCCCCCTTTTCCAGTATATATAGAGAGAGAAGCGCTGCGCGTGCTCGAGCTGAGCGACGTCCCGACAATCGACGCAAGGTGATCGCGACGCAGGCAGGTCGCAAACGGCGGAAGCTTGCATAGACCAATCGGCGGTGCTCCGACGCACCGACAATCCTTTGGAAGTGGCAGAACACCACGCCCTCCGCCGCTAAATTGTCGAAAAAGGCCCTGTCAGACGGTTGCTCGTTCGGTCTTCGATCAGCGGTTTGAGCTTCCGCCGGAACTGCCCGCTTTCGCAGCCTTTACGGCGGCCGAGCGCCGGGACTTGGCGCACCCAATGGCGTACGCACCGGGCCGAAACCGCAGGGTGCGACGCCGCAAAAGGCCTCGCGAAAACCTGCCACTGGGTGCCACTTTCTGCTATTTTCGGCCGAAGGATGAACGATGAAGGATAAACCCATAAATGCCGACTACTGGCCACAGTTGCCGCCTGCGGCGTTCACCGCGAACCGTGCGAGTTTTTTGCGGAAGGCCTCACGTTCGAGAACCTCAGGATTCACGACATGGTCGGGCAGCTCGCCGCGGGCGGCGCGAAGCATTCCCTCGGCCATGGCCGCGCCTGTGGCCGCCCAGACGTCAGACGTTGACGCCGACCAGTGCGGAGTCAGGATGACGTTCTCGAGCGCCAGCAAAGGATCGTCGGTCGGCAGAGGCTCGACCTCGAAGACGTCGAGGCCTGCGCCGGCGATCTTGCGGTCGTGGAGGGCCGCCGCGAGCGCCTGCTGGTCGACGAGCTCACCCCGCGCAACGTTGATGAAGTACGCCGTGGCTTTCATCAAACCGAATTGCGGAGCGCCGATCAGGCGGCGCGTCGCGGGTGTCAGCCGGCAATGCAGGCTGACAAAGTCCGCCTCGGTCAAGAGTTCCTCGAGCGAGGTGAGCCGAACGCCTATTGCCCGGGCCGCGGCCTCCTCGGCGTGGGGCGAGAACGCGAGAATACGCATGCCAAAGGGTGCCACCAACCGCGCGAGCTCGCGCCCGCTGTGGCCCAGGCCGACGATGCCGAGCGTGCGGCCCTGGATCTCAGTTCCCATGACCTCGGCTTGCCGGTCCCAGCGCCCTTGCCGCAACACTCGCTCCTGATCGCGCAGCCGCTTCGCCAGAGCCAGCATGAAGAGCAGGGCCGATGACGCCGTCGAGTGGTTGAGCCCCAACGGCGCATTGAATACCGCAACACCATGTTCAGTGCACGCTTCCAGATCGATCTTGTCGTAACCCGCACCCGAGCGGCCGATGACCACCAACTCGGCGGCCCCGTGCGCAGCGCGCTGCGCTTCACCCAGGGACGCAGGACAACCAGCCCATCGATGTTGTGGATGTCGTCTGCGGTCACCTCGAGGGAATAGAGCCGCGACCAATAAGTATGGTCGCCCGGTTGTGGCGCCAATCTGGTCAAGTAGGAACAGTGGACACTCGACTCGCTCAAAAGCCGGTTCAAGCCCGCGCCGCCGTAAGCGAGCGCCCCCGACTCGTCGAGAAAGTCGCCGGTGAGCGCCACCCGGAAAGTACCCAATCGATCGTCCTCGTGCTAGCGGTTCTGGGTGAACTTCGTCTGCCAATTCTGGTCCCAGAGGCTGGGAAAAGCGTTGGGGACATAAGGATGGCTTGCAATGGCCTGTTCATCGAGCTCGACGCCCAGGCCAGGCGCGTCGTCGATGACAAACTCACCGTTTCTGATCGGGTTCCAGCCGCGGACCAGAAGATTGCGCCAGGGCACGTCGAACTCGGCGAACGCTTCCTGGATCAGGAAGTTAGGCGTGCAGGCGTCGAACTGCAGGCAGGCCGCCAGCGCCACCGGCCCGATCGAACAATGGGGTGCCACGCGCAAGTCCTGAGCGTCGGCCATGGCGGCGATTTTCTTGGCGGCGAGGATGCCCCCGCAGTGCGCGACGTCCATCTGCACGATGTCGGCTGCGCGCAGCGCGATCAGCCGGTAGAAATCGGCCTGGGTGTAGAGCCGCTCGCCGGCGGCGATCGGGCAGGGGGCCTGGCGGCGGACTTCGGCGAGCAGTTCGAGGCGCTCGGGCGCCGACCGGCTCTTCGCACCAGGCAGGCTGGAACCGTTCGAGCCTTTTGATCATCGCGGTGGCCGGGCCGGCGGCCAGCCGTCCGTGGAACTCAATCATGAGGTCGACCGCCGGCCCGACGGCCGAGCGCACGGCCGCCACGGTTTCAACGGCCCGCTCGGCGTCCTCGGGTGCGAGAACTTGCCACGCCGTGCCAAAAGGGTCGAACTTGATCGCCCGGTAGCCGCGCTCGACGGCCGCCCGCGCCCGCTCGGCAAATTCGTCGGGCGCTGCGCGCTCCGCCGTACCACCCGTTGGCATAGGCCGCTAATGCGGTCGTGGCAGCGACCTCCGAGCAGGCGATGGACCGGCTGACCGCATGCCTTGCCGATCAAGTCCCACAGGGCGATCTCCACGCCGCTGATCGCCGTCATCACCGTCGAGCCGCCCTGGTACTGGTCGCGAATCATGCCGCCGATCAGCCGCTCGACCTCGAACGGGTCGCGCCCGATCACGCGACCCTCTACCCACTCATGCAGCAAAGTCTCGACCGTTTTCTCCTGCCACTCGAGCGTCGCCTCGCCGACGCCGGTCAGGCCGGTATCCGTGCGAAGGCGTATGAACAGATAATTCCTCAGTCCAGCGTTCGCCAGGAATGTGTCGAAGCCGACGATTTTCACCGGCCTGCGCTCCTGTTGTGGTGCAGGCATCCCGCCTGCTCTTCCACGCGTGCAGGCGGGACGCCTGCACCACAATACCGGCCGGGGCTCCTAGCGGACGGCGATCGGGTTGCCGGGCGAGCCGGTCGCTCCCTTCAATCGCAAGGGGGCGAAGACAAAGGCAAACTCGTAGACCTTGTCGGCGGCAAGCTCTTCGAGGTCGAGGTTCTCGAGGTTGTAGACCCCGTGGCGCACCAGGAGCAGTTGATGCACGCGGGAAGGGACGGTCGGGGTCCTCTGGCGGCACGACCTCGGTGGCCCAGGTATCGGTACCCACGAGCACGATCTTGTGGTCGACGAGCCAGCCCGCGGCTTCCATGCCGATGCCGGGCTCGCCGGCCGCGTAGGCCGCGTTGTCTTTCATCCAGAGCTGGCCAAAGCCGGTGCGAATGACGACGACGTCGCCTTCGCGGACCTCGACGCCCTGGCGCCTGGCGGCGTTTTCGAGGTCGCCCGGCGTGATCGACCTCGCCGCTCTTGAGCCGCCCGATGCCGCGCGCGGCCGCCACGTCGAGGAGCACACCGCGGGTGAAGAAGACCCCCACGTTCTCGATGCCGAGCTTCTCGAGTCCGTAAGCCGTGCCAAACTGCGAGCGCTTGAAGCCGTTGTAGAAGTAGTCGTCGTCGCCGAGCCTAACGCCCGACATGACCCAGCCCATCGAGCTGGGTGCCGATCTGGCCGATCTCGCCGCTGAAGAGGTCGTCGTGATAAACACCCATGTTCTTGCCCATGGGACCGCCCGTGGGCGAGCCGGGAATCGTGAGGCTAAAGTGGCGCTTGCCGGGCAACGGCATGCCGTGCTCGTAGAGCCGGCCGAGCGAGTAGACCTTGCCGGTAGTAATCAGCCGCGCCGACTGCTTGACCCGCTCGGCGGTGAGCCGATTGGCCGCGCCGCGCTGGTCGCCGGGCCCCCATTCCGACGGCCACCATTTCGTGCCGATCGGCGTGTCATCGCCGGTCGCGCCGCGGCCCGAAAGCCCCCAGAGCGCGACACCAATTACAAATCCCACCACGACCCCCACGGCGAGTTTCATTACGTGGCTCCTCTTGAAAAGAACCCCAGGGCTTGCAGGATGATCGCTGGCCCCGTAGTTTTCAAGCATCCGCTCATCGAAAATCACCCTTGGCCGGCTCGCCCTGGAATCGCGCTCGATGCCACTTTTTCAAAACGTCGACGCCGACGCCCTTGCCGAGCGGCCCACTTCGGTGCGCTACCAGGTGCTCGGTGCGGCGTGCAGCCTGGCGGTGATCACCTACATTCATCGAGTGGGTTTTGCGACGGCGTCGGCCGAGTTCAAAGCACCGCTCGGGCTTTCCGACGATCACCTCGGCACGATGATGGCGGCGTTCATGATCGGCTATGGACTGCTCGAGATGCCCTGGGGGTTCTTGAGCGACAAGCTCGGTGTTCGAAGCATCCTGGCCGCGATCATCCTGGGAGGCTCGATTTTGACCGCGAGCCTGGCTCTTGTAGGCTTTCTGCCGCGCGAGGTCGCGGTGCTGGTCGGCACTCTGGTCGTGCTCCGTTTTTTGTTCGGCGCCTTTCAGGCGGGCACGTTTCCGGCGATCTCGCGGATGATTGCCGACTGGATGCCCACAACCGAGCGCGGCAAGGCGCAGGGCGTGATCTGGATGTCGAGCCGCGTCGGCGGAGCGATCGCACCGGTTGCGCTGGTGTGGCTCTTCAAAGCAATGGGAGATTGGAGGATGCCGCTGGTGATTCTGGCCTCGCTCGGCCTGGCGTGGTGCGGCTTGTTCTGGCCATGGTATCGCAATCGGCCCGACGAGATGCCCGGCGTGAATCGCATGGAGCGCGCCTTGATCGAAGCCGGCGGCGCCGGGCGTGTGCCCACGGCGCACAGTGCCGTACCATGGCGCCTGATGCTCCGCACTCCCGGCGTGTGGGCGTTGCTGTTCATGTACGGCTGTCTGGGATATTCGGGCAACTTTTATCTCACGCTGCTGCCGACTTACCTACGCGATCACCGTCATATCGACCCGTATGTAGCGGGCTGGCTCAGTTCTTTGCCGTTTGCTTTCGGCGCCGCCGCGTGTTTCGCGGGTGGCTCGATCTCCGATGCGATCATCCGCAGGTGGGGCAAACGGTGGGGTCGCCGGGTGGTGGGAGTGGGCGGCCTGGGCCTGGCGGGAGCGTCGATCCTGGCCGTACCCTGGGTCAACAATGTCGCGGCACTTGGCTTTCTGCTCGTCCTGACCTTCTTCGGCAACGACCTGGCGATGGCGCCTGCGTGGGCCTCGGCCGCCGACATCGGCGAGCGCCACACCGGCACACTTGCGGGGGCCATGAACATGATGGCCAGCTTCATGGCCGCGGTCGAATCGAAGGCCGTGGGCAAGCTCCTCGAAAAGCACGATCTGGTGTTGCCATTTGTCCTGTTCGCACTCGCCTACGGAGCCGGCGCGATCGCGTGGATCGGGGTCGACGTCAGGCGCACTTTGGCCGAGCACGATTGACAGTCATGCGCCACGGCGGCCCGCAGGGCGGCACCACGTCGCGGTCATCGTTTTGTCTTGACCGCATCGCCTGCTCTCATCGCTGGCTCTGTACTGTACCCGGCCTCGCGCCAAAGTTCATCAACGCCGGTGTGACGGCTCATTTCCAACGAAAAAAAACTTTTTGGGATTTTTCTTGGACCCGCGCTTGCTTCTCGTTACAATCCGCTCGCCTTGATCACGTGTAAGAGTGGAAAATGAGATTACTCGCAATCGTTGTTGCAGAGAGCGATCGGAGGAGGTTTATCTGTCTCCTTCGGTCTCCAAGTCGGGCAGTGGACAATCTCGCTTCGACTTCCAGATGCACGTCCCGCTAGTCGGGCGAAGCTCCCCGATGCCGAGGGAAGGCATCGTTTCTTGCCAAGTGCACGGTGACGTGAGCCGTTGCCGGGTGGTCACTCGCGGTGGGTCTGACATTCTGCGGAGGCAAATGTGGTGAAAAAGCGCGTATTGCTCCGAATCGCGGCCCTGGTTGCAGTTGTCGGCTTTGCCGCGATGGCAGCCACGGGAATGGCGCAAGCGGGGCAAGTCGTCTATGTCGCGGGCGGTTCCAACGAATTCGGCACGCTCAATCTAGCCACCGGCGCCTTCAGCCAGATCGGCACATTGAACCTGCCCAGCGGAGATCTCATGTTCGGAATGGGCTTTGGGGCTGACGGCAATCTCTATGGAGTCGACTCGCAGTCTAACGCCAACCTCTGGGAAATCAACGTCACGAACGGAAACGTGACGGACATCGGTGCTCTCGGCCAAAGTGCGATCGACGCCACGACCGACGCCGCTGGAAAGATGTTTGCGTTGAGCCAAGACGCGAACGCCCTTTTCTACACGTTGAACCCGCCGTCGACCAGCATCAACGTCGTTGGTTTGACCGGGATTACGAGCGGTGGTCTCGCCGCAGTCAACGCGGCGG
Organism: uncultured Isosphaeraceae bacterium; assembly: GCA_963830625.1. Lineage (GTDB taxonomy): Bacteria > Planctomycetota > Planctomycetia > Isosphaerales > Isosphaeraceae > CAWHMZ01. Next base: position 207,886 of record CAWHMZ010000014.1, read on the forward strand.
GCACGGAGCTGTTCACGTCGATTGTGGGGGCGAACCCCACGTATGATACCGGCATGGTCAATGTGTCGACGGGAGTGGCCACCGACCTGGGTCAGTCGGGCTTTTTTGTTGAGAATGGCCTGTTCGTCGGGAGCACGCTCTACGGATTCGACTCCAGCGGCGCAATTGTCACGCTCAACACGACGACCGGCGCCGGAACGCAGGTGGGCACATACGATCTACCCAATGGAGATGCCATCCTAGCTTCGGCTGTCGGTACGAGCTCGGTTCCCGAGCCGTCGACGCTCCGCCTCGGGCTTATTTCGACGGCGATGGGACTTGTCATCAGCAGCATCTGGCATCGCCGAAGGCGCGCCTGCGCCGCCAGGCATAGACCGCTAATTCGAGTTGCAGCAGTTGCCGCGGCGCGTGAATTGCGCCGTGCTGTGCTCGGGATCCACGGGCGCGGACTCTGCAGGGCGCATCGTGCGACCTGCGTACCCGATTCGAGCGGGCACGCGAGGCGCCGCCTGTTGAGCGCGATGCACCTTTGCGCAACTTTGGGCGCAGAAACCACGTTGCGTGTAGAGACTCGCTCTTGAAATGCGGCAGCCAATTTCGATAATGGATAGTTCGCCCAAAAACTACGGCAGTCGAATCGAATTTCGGAGAGCGCGCTGGTGGCAGTACCAAAAAGACGTAAATCACCTTCAAAACAAGGCATGCGCAGGAGCCACGATTTTCTGATCGCTCCCGCACTCAATACCTGCCCGCAGTGTAAGCAGGCCGTTCCGCCCCACAAGGTCTGTGACCTCGTCGAAGAGTGCGGCAACGTTCAGCGCAGCAAACCGCACAACCCGCTGGCCAAAAAAGAAAAAGAAAAGACCAAGAAGTAGAGGAGTGGCTCCCATGGGCCGCGAATGTCCTGTCAGTGGCAAGAAGACGTCGTTCGGCAATCACAAGACCGAGCGCGGCAAGGCAAAGTACCTGGGCGGCGTCGGCAAGAAAACGACGGGCATCAGCCGTCGCACCTTCAAGCCGAACCTCCAGCGCATTCACATCTGGCTGCCCAACGGAAAGACCCGGTACGTGCGCGTGGCCACCTCGGTCATTCGGAGCGGGCAGTTGACCCTCGAGGTCGACGGCGAGCTGAAGACCTTCCCGCTGATCAAGGCTTCCAAAGGAAGCGCCGAGGCGCGAAAGAGGCTGAAAAACCTGTATCCGATCTGAGCGCACCCTCTCCCCCGCGGGGAGAGGGTGCCCCCTCGGCTACGCTCGGGGCAGGCCGAAGGGCGGCTGAGGGGGACGACGCAGAACCAGAGGCCAACGTCCAGCGGTCGCCCCCAGGCCGGCTGAGGGGGGTGTACGGCCACCGGCTCACTCTTCGTCGTCAGTTTGACTACCCCGGCGCAATTGCGCCAGCACCGTCAGGTCTTCGAGCGTCGTGGTGTCGCCGGTTGTATCGATGCCGGCAGCGATGTCGCGGAGCAGCCTTCTCATGATTTTGCCGCTCCGCGTCTTGGGCAATGCATCAGTGAACTGGATCTCATCCGGCCGCGCCAGCGCGCCGATTTCCTTGGTGACGTGAGCGCGCAGCTCCTGGCGGAGCGCGTCGCTGGCTTGCTGACCGGCTTCGAGCGTGACAAACGCCGCGATCGCCTGACCTTTCAAGGCGTCGGGCTTGCCGACCACGGCGGCCTCGGCGACGGTCGGATGGCTGACCAGCGCGCTTTCGACCTCCATGGTCGAAAGCCGGTGACCGGCCACGTTGATGACGTCGTCGACCCGGCCCATGATCCAGTAGTTGCCGTTTTCGTCGCGGCGAGCGCCGTCGCCGGTGAAGTAGCAGCCGGGAACGTCGCTCCAGTATTGATTCACATAACGGGAGTCGTCGCCATAAAGCGTGCGCAGCATCGACGGCCAGGGCTGCTTGATCACCAGAAAGCCGCCGGAATTCGCCGGGACCGGGCGGCCGTCCTTCGTGACCACTTCGGGAACGACTCCGGGAAGTGGCCGGGTCGCCGAGCCGGGAACCGCCGGGGTCGCGCCGGGCAGGGGGGAGATCATGATCGCGCCGGTTTCGGTCTGCCACCAGGTGTCGACGATCGGACAGCGCCCGCCGCCAATCACGCTGTGATACCACATCCATGCCTCGGGATTGATCGGCTCGCCCACCGTACCCAGGAGCCGCAGGCTCGACAAATCCGAGCGCCGCGGGAATTGCTCGCCCCACTTCATGAACGTGCGGATCGCCGTCGGCGCGGTGTAGAGGATCGTGACTCGATAATCTTCGATGATCTTCCAGAACCGTCCCTCGTCGGGCCAGTTGGGCGCTCCCTCGTACATGACGCAGGTGGCCCCATTCGAGAGCGGCCCGTAGACCAGGTAAGAGTGACCGGTCACCCAGCCCGCGTCGGCGGTGCACCAGTAGGTATCGTCGTCCTTGAGGTCAAAGACCCATTTGCTCGTGACCGTCGTGCCGACCAGATAGCCACCGGTCGTATGCAGAATGCCCTTGGGTTTCCCGGTCGAGCCCGATGTGTAAAGGATGTAAAGGGGATGCTCACTGTCCATCGGCTCGGCGGGGCAGGTCGAGCACGCGTTGGCTGCCAGTTCATGCCACCAGTGGTCGCGACCGGCCAGCCAGTTGACCTGGTTGCCGGCGCGGCGGTAGACGACCAGATGCGCGAGCGTCGGGCAGGCGGCCGCGGCCGCATCGGCGTTGTCCTTGAGTGGAATGAGCTTGCCGCGGCGGTAGCCGCCGTCGGCCGTCACCAGCACCTTGGCCCCGCAATCTTGAATACGGCCCGCAAGGGCCTCGGCGCTGAAGCCGCCGAAGATCACCGTGTGCGGCGCGCCGAGCGCGCGCAAGCCAGAAGCGTCACGACCAGCTCGGGCACGAGCGGCATGTAGACGGCGACGACGTCGCCTTTTTGAATGCCCAATTCCTTGAGCACATTAGCAAATTTCGAGACGTCACGCAGCAGGTCTTGATAGCGCAGAACCCGGCGGTCGCCCGGTTCGCCCTCCCAGATGATGGCGGCCTTGTTCTTGGTGGGGCCCGTGCAATGGCGGTCGACGCAGTTGTACGACGCGTTGAGCGTGCCCCCGACGAACCACTTGGCAAACGGCGGCTGCCAGTCGAGGACCTTGTCCCATTTCCGGTTCCAGGCGACGACTCCAGCATGCTCGGCCCAGAAGCCCTCAGGATCGTCCTTGGCGTGGTTCCAGAGCGCCTCGTACTGGGCCATGCTGCCGATATGAGCCTTGCTGGCGAACTCGGGCGGAGGAGGGAAAACGCGGGTCTCCTGGAGCACGCTGGTAATCGACCCGCCGCCGTGGTCAGAGGTCATGGTCAAGGGGCTCCCCGGTCGCCGGATCATCCAAGAGGCGAAAACAAGAGCGGGCCGTCACGCCAGAGTGCCGGCGACCGCCGTCAAGGATTCATTCGGAACCTGGATCTTAGGGCTGCGCGCGGGGGGAGTCAATCACGGCCGGCACTTATGTCAGCGCGGCCAAGGTCGCTTCGAGCAAGAGCCACATCTCCAGGCGCTGGAGCCGCCGGGCGAGGGCCTCGGTCGGGGAGCCCGGTCGCGCTTCGGTGCACAGGTCGATCATCGCCATGGCGTTCCAGCCCGCGCCATTGCCGAGCAGGCGGCCGGCGAGCTGGGTGTCGCCGTGCTCCTCGAGCACGGGCTGCGCTGACCTGGCAAGCGGACCAAAAACAGGGTGCTTGCCCACGCGGCGAAACCAGTAGGCGGCGTTGCCGGCGTCGGGCTCGCGCCGATGGGCGATCCCATGCCAGTAGGCCGAAAAGTCACGTTCGCCCTGGTTATCGGCCTCTTGAGCGGCGTTGTGACTCGCATCCCAGAAGTCGTGAATTTGCAACAGGCCGGCTGCCAGTGCCAGCCTGGCCCGATGCGGCGCGGGGGGAAAGACCGGCAGCCAGGCGGCCTCGGCAAGCGCGGGGGCCAACGATGGCATTCGCGGCCGGCTCTGAACCAGCCGCGGACCTTCGGAGTCGGCGCCGCCCAGGGCGGCGTGCGCCAGCGCGGCGACAAGGTTGGCGGGCTCAAGACCGCTTGCGGAGATCATCTTGGCCGGCGCCTCGCCCGCCTGGAGCCGCGCCACCAGGCCGGCCACCGGCGCTGACCCCTTTCGCAACACAGCCTCCCCTGCGGTCATGGTCAGACGATCTTCCAGTGCTCCCATGTTGCCACCTCTTTGTCGGCCGTCAGCTTGCCCCGCGGCCGCGGCCGTGCCGAATGCCCCGGATCAGTCGCGCGATCGCGAGGCGACGGTCACTAACCCACAAGCAAGCGGAAGATATCTTGGTACGTGACGAAGATCATCAAGCAGATCACGAGAAAGAAGCCGAACCAGAATCCGGCGATCACAGCGGAATCTGGCAGCGGCCGGCCGCGCACCTTCTCGGCGATCAGGAAGGCCATCTGTCCGCCATCCAGCGGAGGAATCGGCAGGAAGTTGAGCACAGCCAGGTTTATGCTGAGAAAGCCCAGAAAATACACCAGCTCGGCGAAACCTTGGCCCGCCGCTCTGAAGGCCACCTGGAAGATCATGATCGGGCCGCCCAGGTGCTTCGTACTCACGCGCCGCTGGGCCAAACTCCGGAACGTTGCGACGACGACACCGATCGACTGGAGCGTCTCCTGATAGCCGCTCCAGAGCGCCGACGCCAGGTTCTGCGCGGGCAGCACGTGAAACTTGTGGCGGAATTTAAGGCCGCGCGACGGGTTGGGCCAGTTCGAATTGATCTCGGGCGCGATCCGGATCGGCTGCGACGCATTGTTCACGACCAGCTCGATCTCCTGGATCGGGCGGCTCTGAAGGTCGATGAACACCGAGTACCATCCGGGAGTGAGGTCCTTGAACTCATAGGTCGGGACCGTCGTACGCCAGCCCAGCTTTTTCCAGACCCACGCCCAGAAACGTCGCGACCGAGTCTCGGGTTTGACTTCGGGAATGGAAAGCGAATTGATCACTTGCCCAGGCTTCAAGCCTGCGCGATCCGCCGGCGAGCCGGCGCGGACCGCTACCACGCGCGTGCGGATCGGGAAGGACAAACCCAGGCCGGCCACGTCGACGGCCTCGCCGGGCAACACAAAGACGGTCCGCGGCGGCGTGTCATCAGGGGTCACACTCAGGCGCTCCACCTTGCGCTCTTGGGCCCCAAACTCGCGCTCGATATCGAACGTCATCTCTTTGCCAGCGCTCGCGTAACATTGCTGCGGAAGCTGAATCGGATCGAAGGCGTCGGAGCCGTTGACCTTCACGATCCGGTCTCCCTTGCGGAAGCCGGCCTTGTCGGCCGGCGAGCCCCGGGCGATTCCGCTTATGGGCTCCATGTCCAGTCGGAGGCCGAAATCAACAAAGTTATTCGCGGGGAATGTCAGCTCGAAACGCTCGAGGAGCGCCCGGGATCGCCGGAGGCCAGCAGCTCGTGGCGCTCGATCAAGTGCGTGATCGGCCGCTCGGGGTACTTGGCCAGCAGCCGCTCGTACTCGAGCTCATCTGCCAGGGCGCCGGGCTTTCACCGGCCGGACCGGCCGCAGCCAGCACGTCGACCTTCTTGTCAAGCTCCGCGGCCTCAAGCGGCACGTACGCCGGCGGGTTCTTCATCCCCGCCGGCTTGTCGAAAGTGGAGATCTCCAGGCTGAAACCGGGCAGGATGCCGATCGCCGGCGACTTCGGTGGTCGCGTCGCGGCGCGGCTGGATGTCCACGGTCAAGAGCCCGTCATGCCCCGGACGCTTCACCTGGAGACGCAGAACCTGCCCCTCCGCGCTGAAGATGATGCTCCGCCGCAAATCGTTGTAGCCGACGTCGCGCTGACCGTCGATCGCCACGACCTCGTCGCCGGGCCGCAGGCCCGCCTCGTAAGCCAGCGAGCCGGCGCTCACCGCCCCCAGCGACGCCGCCGGCTCTTGGCGCGGTTTTGTATACATGTAAGCATAGCATCCCACAGCGAGGAAGATATTCATGATCACTCCCGCCGAGATGATCGCCATGCGCGCGCCGACCGATTTGTTGGGGTAGGCCCGAGGGTCGGTCGACTTGTTGTCGGGATCTTCGAGCCCCTCGCCCAGCATCTTGACAAAGCCCCCCAAGGGGAGCGCCGCCAGGACGTATTCGGTCTCGCCGCGCTTGAAGCCAAACAAAGTCGGGCCAAAGCCGATCGAAAACTTCTCGACCTTGACACCGTTCCACTTGGCCAGGAGGAAGTGGCCCAGCTCGTGGACGAAGATCACAAAGCCCAATCCCAGGGCGACCTTGGCGAACGCGAAGATCCAGTTCAGGGTTTCCAACGAGCTACCTCCCGCCGAGCCCAGGCGTCGACCTTCCAGAGTTGGTCGAGCGTGGGTCGTGGATCAAACGTATGATGATCGAGTGCCGCGCGACAGGCGCGGGGAATGTCCAGAAATCGGATCTCTCTGCTCATGAACCGCGCGACGGCCGCTTCGTTGGCTGCATTGAGCGCCGCCCCGGCGGTCCCACCGCGCCGCAGGACTTCATAACCCAGCTCGAGGCTGGGAAACGTATCGCGGTCGGGCGGCTCGAAATGGAGTGTCACCGGCCGGCACAGATCGAGCCGAAGGCCGGCACCTTCCGTACGTTCAGGATAGGTCAGGGCGTATTGAATCGGCAATCTCATGTCGGGCGGCGACAGTTGCGCAATCACGCTACCGTCGACAAATTCTACCATCGAGTGAACCACACTTTCGGGGTGAATAACAACGTCGATTTGGTCGGGCGCGAGGTCGAAGAGCCAGCCGGCCTCAATGACTTCAAGGGCCTTGTTCATGAGGGTGGCCGAGTCGATGGTGATCTTGGGGCCCATTTGCCAGGTTGGGTGTTTGAGCGCGTCGTCGGGTGTCACGTCGAGCAATTGGCCGCGCGTTCGGCCGCGAAACGGGCCGCCGGAGGAGGTCAAGATCACCCGGCGCACGTCTTTAGCGTTGCCGGCCTTGAGCGCCTGAAAGATTGCCGAGTGCTCGCTGTCGACCGGCAGGATGGTGCGCGGCGGGCCCGCGCGAGCTCCATGACGAGCGGTCCGGCGACCACAAGCGTCTCCTTGTTGGCCAGGGCGACGGTCTTGCCGGCATCGAGGGCCGCCCACGTGCTGCGCAGACCGACGGCGCCGACAATGGCCACCAGCACGCGGTCGGTCTCCCGATCGCGGACCATTCGCTCGATCCCGTCGAGACCCGAATGGACTTCGATACCCGTGCCGGAGAGCGCGCTTGCCAGCTCGCCGCATTGACCGGCGTCAGAGAGTACGACGTGGCGCGGCCGGTGGCGGCGAGCCTGTTCGGCCAACTCGGTCCATCGGGAATGTGCGCTCAAGCCCCAGACTTTGAGCCGCGCGCCCGCGTCGTGCTCGATCACGGCAAGAGCGCTGCGGCCAATGGAGCCGGTCGAGCCGAGGATCACGACATGAGTGAGTGAATCACCACGCTCCATTCGCGCTCCCAGTTTTCCGACCCTGCGGGCCCGGGCCTGGAGTAGCTCGGGCTGGCACGACTGGTCCCTCGAGACGACGATGCCGCCGGCCGGAGAGAGACCTTTAAGAACTATAGGTATTCGCGTCGTGCGCCACAAGCCGCGGGAAAGAAGGCTGGCCTCTTCTCGGGGAAGATGGTCAATTGGATCTACAGCCAGCCGACTCGGGCGCGCCTGCGCGTTCTTTTGCGCCTCCGGGGCGTGGCGCGGGATCGCGCCCTGGCCGATCGCCGAGCACCCTTTGCACGGGAGCAGTGTATGCGTCATTCTCGTCGCGCGCCAACGACCGGTGCCGCGGTCGTTGTCACGGCATGGCTCGCGTTGCGCTCAGCGGCTGCGGGGATGAAGAGCCGCTCGTACCCGACCCGGGGCGTCGCCCTTCTATCCGGGGCCGACCGGCCCCGGCGGGACGTCGAGTGCGCCGAAGGGCCTCGACCCACTGGCCGGTGCAGCGCTGCCTTCGCCGCCTGGTACGCGAGCGTCTGGCTCGGCGTCGCTGAATTCCACGCGTGAAACCGGCGACGTCGGCCGGCAGTTGAAAATCGCCATGCGGTCCGTCCAGAAAGGCGAGATGGCCAAGGCGGCGGCCATCTATGATTCGGTTCTCGACACCGACCCGACCAACCGCGATGCACTCGTCTCGAGGGCGACGCTCCTGCTCGGCGAGTCGCAACGTGCAACCTCACCGGAACGGCGGTCCGACGCCGCCGGCAAAGCCAGTGCACTCATGCGGCGTTATTTCCGCACCGTCGAAACCCCTCGGCAGTCCGAGATCGACATGCTCGGCCGAACCCTCTATGCCGAAGCAGAGGCCATCGCACTGATGGGCCAGTACGACAAGGCCGTCGCCGTGCTGCGCGAAGCCGCAGACGCAGGATTCGATGCGTTCGCCGCGGTGGAGCAGAGCGATTCGCTGGCGGCTCTGCGTGCCCGGCCCGAGTTCACTTCGGCCCTCGAGGCCCAGAAAAAGGCCAGTCTCGCCCGAGCCGCGTGACCGCGTCAAAGACCGCCTCGACAAACGTCTCGATCTTGCGTTCGACTTTACCCTCCCCGACCTCGAAGGCAAGAAAGTCTCCCTGGCTCAGTTTCGGGGCAAAGTGGTGCTCATCGACTTCTGGGGCACCTGGTGCGGACCTTGCAAGGAAGCACTCCCCAGCCTGATAAGACTCTACAACGCGCGCCACCATCGCGGGCTTGAGATCGTGGGGCTGGGTTACGAACGCAACGCCGCGACCCCGGAAGATGCCGTCGGGATCGCGCGGGAATTTGTGACGCAGGCCCGGCTTCCCTACACGTGCCTGATGGGCGACGAAGCGACCATTCACAAGGTCCCCAACTTCGTCGGCTTTCCCACATCTGTGGTCGTCGACCGCGCGGGCAAGGTCAGGCTGCTGGTCGTTCAGAACGAGAAGACAACGCCCCAACTTCTGGCTGACGTCGTCGAGCTCCTGCTCGCCGAGCCGGCGCCGCCGGCTGCTGCCGCGGCAAATCCCGCTCACTGAAACGGCGCAGGCCAACTGCGTCTGGCCAATTCAATCAGCGGTCCACCGCCTGGGCGGCGCGACCTCGAACCGGCCGCTCGGCGGGCTGAAACGAACGCCAAGCTGCCAGAGCACTTCGGGCTGGTGCTTGGCCAACAGGTATTTCATCACAACCTCGTCGGACGGCGGCATGCCCGGATCTTGAAACACGAGGCAGAGCCGCGTGACCGGCCGCTTGGTCTTGGCGTCCCAGACCTCGATCAGGCCATGCGGCCGGCGCGGAATCCGATAATAATTGTCGCCGTTTTTCACCGTCAAGCAATCGAACTGGCAGAACTCGTGAAACTCCTTGGGCTCGACCACGTCGCGGACGAGCTCGGCAGCCACCAGCTCGGGCACGCCCACTTGATAGTTTGCCTCGTCAAGCCGCATTGGCTCGTGCTCCTCGGTCGGCTGCGGAGTGCTCTTGCCCTCGATGACCCGGAAGATCTCCCAGGCGACCAGGCGGGCGTAGCCGGCTCGCAGCGCGGGGCTCGAGATGACCAGTTGCGGGAACGAGGCCGCGGCGCGGACCACTTCGTGCGCGAAGGCGGCTGCCTCGCGCTGGAGCTTCTCCATCCAGTAACGGGGCATTCTAGCACGATCGCTCTCGGCATAACGGAACGGGCGCGGCCCCACGTCGGGCACGCGAACGTCGACCTCGCCGCCGTCGCGTGCTCTGGCGCAAGACCGTATCATAGGTGGCCTCGCCCTGAACGAAGCGTTCAGCAGCGACCGTCGCACCCGCTCTCTTCACGCGCACGGTCCGGTAGCTGGGCCGGGCCGCGAAGATAACTTCGCGAGCCTGCGGGTCGCTCGCGCTCCGAACGTCGTTGACCTCGATCTCCCAGCGGAGATAGCCCGTACGGATCATGAAAACGAAGTCGAAGAAAAATCCTAATCTTGATCGGTTGCGCGGCGTTCGGCCTGGCTGCGGGCAACGCGCCCGCCGGCTTGGCCTCCCTGGATCGCCGGCACGATCAAGATCTCGGATGCTGATTTTTCAAAACGCCGAATCGGAGTCGAACGGCCCGGTCCGTCGAGTCGAAACGCCAGCCGGCCAGCCGTGCAATGCTCGGCGAAAGCCGATTCCGCGGCAGCGATCGTTTCTGGCCGTTTGACGTCCCACTCGGCCAGCACGAGGTCACCGTGCCCCGTCTTAAGCAGCCGTAGTTTAGCCATCGATGCCGCACTCCTTCTCCGCGGGTCCGGATTGCCGGGTCCTCCCGGCCGTACGTCCGACCGCTCCCATAAAACAGCGACAAAAGCTGCCCCCGCCGGGGCGGAAGCGACGATCTTAACCGAACGGCCGCGACAGGGCTACTCGGAACGTCAACTCGCCCGCGCGCCGACACTCCATTTTAGCACCCAATCACGATGGACCGCTCGCGGTCTTCTTGGCTTTCTTGCGGACTGTCTGCGGCTTGGGACGCCGCTTGCCAAATGTTCCCCGGAAAATCTTGCCGCGCTTCGACCGCCTGTCACCTTTGCCCATTTGATTTACTCCGATGGTTATGTCCGAAGCATTTCCGTAAAGTGCTTGTCTTTGGAGTCCGATCCGATTAGGATGATTTCGTCACTGACGTTTGTCGTTTCTGCTGCAGCTCAACTCGCTCGACGACAGGAGGCGTGAAATGCCTGGTCGTCGCCTGGCCTCTCTGGTGGTGGTTCTCGGGTCATTGGCTTGCCTGGGGTGCGGCTCGCGCGCAATCGTGGGGCAACACCCGCGACTGCCGCGCCGGTCGCGGCGCAATCTGGTTCGGATGCGGCGGCACGCGTCGGGGCGCCCGGCGTGGCCGGCCCCGGGCAAATCGCCGCGCCAGCGCCGGCAAAGCCTGCGGGTGCGCCCTGGCGATTTCGCCCGAGTCGTTTACGATAACGGCCGATGATTACGGATTGCAACTGCTGGTTGCTCGAAACAACCACGATGGAACGCGCCGCGACTTGACTTCGCAAGTCACCTGGTCGGTCGAGCCGGCGGAAGTAGCCAGAATCGAGCCCAGCGGTTATCTGCGGCCAATCGGCCAGGGAACCGTCACGGTCCGGGCCGCCCTGGACGGCCAGACGGCGGATTGTCGCGTGACGGTGGCACCGCGGGGCGAGCGGAAGTGGGATTTCGCTGAAGACGTGGTTCCCATCTTCACGCGTCTGGGCTGCAACACGGGGAGCTGCCACGGCCGAGCCGATGGCCAGAACGGCTTCCACCTTTCGCTCTTCGGCTACGACCGTGACGGCGACTTCAAGTCGCTGGCGCGCGATGGCGGCGAGCGGCGACTGTCGCGGGTGGCGCCCGAGCGAAGCCTGTTTCTGGCCAAGGCCACCGGACGGGTCGCGCACGGTGGCGGCCAGCGATTGATCGTCGGCTCGCCGGAGTATCAGGTGCTCTTGGCGTGGGTTGCCACCGGGGCGCCGGCGCAGCGCGGCAAAACACATGGAGCAGTCAAGCGCATCACGGTCGAGCCGGGCGCGGCGCGGCTCGCCGAGCCGGGCCCCTGGCAGTTGCGCGTGCTCGCCCATTATGAAGACGGCCACGAGCGCGACGTCACGCGGCTGGCGTCGTTTAAAGTGCAAGACGATGCGGCCGCGTCGGTTACTCCTAGTGGACAGGCCAAATTGCTCCGCCGCGGTGAAGCCGACCTGATCGTGCGCTACGAGTCGCGCGTCGAGCCGACCCGCCTGGCGACGGTCGTCAACCCCGATCTGCGCTTCGATTACGCCAAGCGCACTCGGCGGAACTTCATCGACGACGAGTTGTTGAAGCGGCTCGAGTCGCTCAAGGTGCCGCCGAGCCCGCCCGCCGGCGACGCCGCGTTCCTCCGCCGCGCGTCGCTTGATCTGACCGGGCAACAGCCGTCGCCTGAAGCGATTCGCCACTACTTGGCCGATACCGATCCCGACAAACGAATCAAGCTCATCGATCGCCTGCTCAAGAGCCATGAGTTCGTCCAGTTCTGGCGGATCAAGATGGGCGACTTGCTTCAGATCAGTGCCAACCGGCAACAGAACGGCGCGTATCGCTACCAGGCGTGGGTTGACGCCAGCCTTCGGAGCAACCGCCACTGGGATGATTGGGTGCGAGTGCTCCTGACGGCCGTGGGAGATCCCAACGATTTCGAGACCGGCGGGCCCGTGAACTACGCGATCGATGCGCTCGATCCCAAGGAGCAAGCCGAGCTGACGGCGCAGCGTTTCCTCGGTCTGCGTTTGCGCTGCGCTCAGTGCCACGATCATCCGTTCGACGTGTGGACGCAAGACGCCTACTACGGCCTGGCTGCATTTTTTGCCAAGGTGCAGAGAGGCGGTGGTATGGCTCCGGGAGGAATGATGGCCCGCGCGGGCATCAGCATCAATCCCCAGGGGCAGGTTGTCCACCTGCGAACCCAGCAGCCTGCCGACCCACGGTTGCTCGACGGCAAGGTGGTCAAGGTCGCATCCAAGGAAGACCCGCGCAAGGCCCTGGCAGACTGGATCACGGCGCCCGACAACCCCTATTTCGCACGAGCGGCCGCCAACTGGGCGTGGGCGCAGCTCTTCGGCAAGGGACTGGTCGACCCGCCCGACGACATGAGCCGGGCCAACCCGCCCGTCCACCCTGAGCTGCTCGATGCCCTGGCACGGCACTTCGTTGCCGCGAAGTTCGACTTGCGCGACCTGCTGCGGACGATCGCCACTTCGGAAGCCTATGCACTGTCGTCGGGGACGGTGCCAGGCAACGAGCGCGACACGCGGCTGTTTTCCCATCAAATGCCCCGGCCGCTGACGGCGCATCAAATGGCCGACGCGCTCGCCCAGGCGACCGATGTCCCCAATCGATTCAACGGTGTGCCGCGCCGCGTCATCGACTTGCCCGATCCGATGACGCCCAATAACATTCTCGACACATTCGGCCGGTGCCCACGCACGATCGGCTGCTCGTCGACCCCCACGACGCCGCTCTCGCTCAGGCAAGCGTTGCTCTTGATCGGCGGCGACGTCATTGACAGCCGGGTTACCAGCTTGAACGGCTATCTCGCCAGCGCGCTCAAGCTCGATCTCGAGCCCGAAGAGCTGGTCGAGAACCTCTATTTCCGAACGGTGTGCCGGGCTCCGACCGCCGAGGAGACCTCGCACTGGGCCGCCGAGCTCAAGCAGGCGAGCTCGCGGCGCGAGGCCGCCGAAGATCTGTTCTGGTCGCTGTTGAATTCTCGCGAGTTCGCCTTTAACCATTAGGCCTCTGCTCCCACGGGGCCAGGGACCAATCAACGGGCAGGATTTCACGCAAAAGGGGACAGCCCATGCAATCGAGTTCAGATCGCCGCACGTGTCCCGGTCCGAGCCGCCGCGAAGTTCTTCGGGTCGGCTCGCTGGGGTTTCTCGGGCTCTCGCTCGCTGACTGGTTTCGCTGCCTCGCCGCCGCCGACGGTGGCTCCGCCGGCGCCCCCAAGGCCAAAGGGGTGATCCTGATCTGGCTGGCCGGCGGCCCGTCGCACATCGACACGTTCGACCCCAAGCCTGCAGCCACTCCCGACGTCCGCGGTGAGTTCAAGCCGATCGCGACTTCCGTCCCGGGCCTCTCGATCAGCGAGGTCTTTCCCAAGCTGGCCAAGGTGATGAACCGCTTCACCTTGATCCGCAGCATGACCTCGCCCGAGTCTGACCATGATCGGGCCGCTCATCATCTCCTGACCGGCTATCGGCCGTCGCCGGCCCTGGTGTATCCGGGCTACGGCAGCGTGGTCGCCAAGACACGCGAAGCGACCCGCGGCGTGCTGCCGCCGTACGTCGCCATTCCCGACGCTCCGCTCTTCGCGACGAGCGGCTACTTGACGCCGGCATACGACCCGTTTGCCGTCGCAGGCGACCCCAACCAGCCGGGCTTTCGCGTACAAAACCTCACGCCTCCCGACAAGGTCACGCTCGAGCGGCTGCACCGCCGCCGTGATATGGTCAGGAAGCTTGATGAGTTCGCTCGCGACGTCACACCAACCCCGCTCACGAATAGCCGCGACCAGTTCTCCGAACGCGGCGTATTCACTGCTGACCTCGAGCGCCGCCCAGGCTGCGTTTCGGATGAACGACGAATCGGCCTCCGTACGGGAAAAGTACGGCCGCACCACGGTGGGCCAGTCGTGCCTCTTGGCCCGCCGGCTGATCGAAGCCGGGGTGTCGTTCGTCACGTTCAACGATCGCGGCATGGGCCCCCTCGGCTGGGACACGCATGCCCAGAACTTTCCCACGATCAAGAACACGCTGGCTCCGCCTCTGGACCAGGGCCTCTCGGCGCTGGTTGAAGACCTGGCGGAACGGGGCCTCTTGGACCAGACTCTGGTCGTCATGATGGGCGAATTCGGCCGCACGCCCAAGGTCAACAAGAACGCCGGCCGCGACCATCACGGCCGCGCCAACTCGGTGCTCGTTTGCGGCGCGGGTATTCCGCAGGGGCTCGTCGTGGGCCGCACCGACGCAAACGGCGACACGCCCGTTGAGCGCCCCGTGACGCCGGCCGACCTGGCTACGGTTGTCTATCGCAAGCTCGGCATCGACCCCGAAACGAAATACGAAGCCCCCGATGGGCGGCCGATTCGCTTGGTCGACGGCGGCAACCCGCCCAAAGAGCTCCTCTGACGCGACGAACCTGTCGAATCGGAATCCGGCCACCTGAACGCACCGACTCGCGTCAGGCTGCTTGGCGACAGCAACGTGGGCCCGTGCGAATTGTTGGTGCGATCGCTTTTTGATCACCGCCCATACCTGGACTCGCTGAGCCGCTTTCTGCCGCTTTGGGGCTCGTGTTACCCTCCCTGCCGCGTCAACATCCCAACACACTCGGTCAGTGGTCACTTGATTCCTGGCCGCTTTGTGGTAAGTGTGGTGAAATCCCTCGACTTTCGCCTCGATCGATAATTTCCGCATCTTCCGGTCTTTGCTATGGGAGAGGTCCTGGTGCGGGATCGGCGTGCGATATGGTAAACTATTTCCAATCGATACGGTTCCCGTTCTCGTCAGGAGTTTAACGCCGATGTCGCAAGGTCCTCGCCGTCATCTCCGCCTCGAAAATGTTGACGGAGTGACCGTTGTCAGCTTTGTTGAATCCAAGATCGTGACCGAGGAAAACATCCAGGAGGTCGGCGACCAGCTCTACAGCTTGGTCGAGGACGAAGGTCACAAGAACCTGCTGCTCAATTTCGGCAACGTTCAGTATCTCTCGAGCGCCGCGCTCGGCAAGCTGATCAATCTCAAAAAGAAGGTGGCGGCCGTCAAGGGCAAGCTCAAGCTGTGCTGCATTCACCCCGACCTGCTCGAAGTCTTCCGCATCACCCGACTCGACCAGGTCTTCGAGATTTACGGCGACGAACAGTCGGCACTCGACAAGTTCTGAGCGCGTGCGCAGCACCGACTAGAGCCGCCACTCCACGCTTCGTCAAAGCCGATGACGCCTGTGAGTGGACCGGGCGGCGCGAAGCCAGCGAGCATTCCCGCGCGAGCGATCGCGTATTGCTTGAAGAAGTGCGGCGCTGATACGCCTGCGGCGAAGTTGGCCGCGAATTGACTTGCGTGCAAAACCCCGATCTAGCCCGTTGGGCGTCAACCGTATGAATGACCCATCCTTGACACCGATGATGCAGCAGTATCGCGAGCTCAAGGCACGCGATCCCGACGCACTCTTGCTGTTTCGGATGGGCGACTTCTACGAGATGTTCGGCGACGACGCCGAACGCGCGGCCGCCTTGCTCGGCCTGACCTTGACCTCGCGCGACAAGGGGCCAGACGCACTGCCGATGGCCGGCTTCCCGCATCCCGCGCTGGACTCCTACCTGGCCAAGATCGTCCAGGCGGGACTGCGCGCGGCGGTGTGCGAGCAGGTCGAAGATCCGCGAGTGGCGCAAGGGGCTGGTGAAGCGCGACGTGGTCCGGATCGTCACGCCGGGAACCCTGACCGACGACGAGCTGCTCGACCCCAAGATCGGCCAATTATCTGGCGGCGGTCGTCGAGGTCGGCGACAAACTGGGGCTGGCCTGGGTCGAGCTGTCGACCGGGCGATTTTTCGTGACCGGTGTGCTGCGTACCGAGCTGATCGACGAGCTGGCGCGGCTGAACCCGGCCGAGATCTTGATCTCCGAGCTCAGCATCGACGCACCCTGGGCACGTCTTCTGCGAGCGCAGTCCGGCCCGCCGATCACGGTTCGCCCATCGTGGGACTTCCAGCCGGAGCAGTCGCGCACGACGCTCTTTGAACAGTTTCGGACCACCACGCTGGCCGGTTTCGGCGTCGACGACCGCAGCCTCGAAGTCCAGGCGGCGGGTGCGCTCGTGGCCTACCTGCGCGAGACCCAGAAGACGTCGCTCGGGCATATCACCCGGCTTGATGCCCTACCGCCGTGCCGACACGCTAGGCCTCGACGAAATGACCCGGCGCAGTCTGGAGCTGGTGCGCACGCTCCGAGAAGGCAAGCGCGAGGGCTCGCTCCTGAGCGTGATCGACTGCTCGGCGACGCCGATGGGCGCCCGCCTGCTGTCCGAGTGGCTCACGTCGCCGCTGACGTCGACCGAGCTGATCACCGAGCGGCTCGACGCCGTCGAGGAGCTGTTCCAACCAGTCGGCGCTGCGCGGCGATCTGCGGAGCTTGCTCGGCCAGTCGTACGACCTGGAGCGGCTGGCCGCACGCGTCGGCACCGGCCGGGCGACGCCGCGCGACCTGGTCGCGCTGGCCAAGCACGCTCGCGCATCTTGCCCAAGCTCAAGGCCCGGCTCACGGCGCAGAGTCTCGAAGCGGCTGAACCAGCTCGAGGCGGCCCTCGAGCTCTGCCCGGAGATCCGCGCGGAGATCGAGGCCGCGCTGGTCGACGATCCACCGCTGGCGGTCAAGGAGGGGGGACTGATCCGCGACGGTTATCATGCCGGGCTTGGACGAGCTGCGCGCGAATGCCAAGGGGGGCAAGTCGTGGATCGCCAAGTTTCAGGCCGAGCAGGTCCGGCGCACCGGCATTCACGAGCCTCAAGGTCGGCTACAACAAGGTCTTCGGCTATTACATCGAGATCACCCACGCCCAGGCGCAGGCTCGCGGGGCCAATATTCCCGGCGATTACATCCGCAAGCAGACCGTCAAGAACGCCGAGCGGTACATCACGCCGGAGCTCAAGGAATACGAGGAGAAAGTCCTCCGTGCCGAGGAACGGGCCTGCGAGCTGGAGTACGAGTTATTCACGACGCTGCGCGACCGGGTCTCGGCCGAGGCCCCACGGCTGATTCAGGCCGGCGCGGTCCTGGCCCAGCTCGACGTCTCTGGCCGCTCTGGCCGAGCTGGCCGCCCGGCATGGCTACTGCCGCCCCGAGATCGTCGCCGAGCCGGTCTTCGAGGTCGAGGCGGGCCGCCATCCGGTGCTCGACGCGATCCTCGCCCCCGGCGACTTCGTCCCCAACGACATCGAGCTCGGCGGCGACAACGGCTCAATCCTCCTGATCACCGGCCCCAACATGGCCGGCAAGAGCACCTATATCCGCCAGGTCGCCCTGATCGCGATCCTGGCCCATATCGGCAGCTTCGTCCCCGCCCGGCGTGCCCGGATCGGGATCGTCGACCGGCTGTTCGCCCGCGTCGGCGCGACCGACGACTTGAGCCGCAGCCAGAGCACGTTCATGGTCGAGATGACCGAGACGGCCAATATCCTCAACAACGCGACGCCCCACAGCCTGGTGATCCTCGACGAGATCGGCCGCGGAACCAGCACCTTCGACGGCATCTCGCTGGCCTGGGCCATCACCGAACACATCCACGACGCGATCGGCTGCCGGACCCTCTTCGCCACCCACTACCACGAGCTGGTGGAGCTGGAGAAGACCAAGCCGCGGCTGCGCAACGCCAACGTGGCGGTTCGCGAAAACGACGGGGAGATCGTCTTTCTCTACCAGATCGTGCCGGGCGGGGCCGACCAGAGCTATGGCATCCACGTCGCCCGGCTGGCCGGCGTGCCCGCGCCGGTTCTGGATCGGGCCCGCGAGATCCTCAAGTTCCTCGAAAAGCAGCACGGGCCCGATCCCGGATTGCCCGAAGGGCCGATCCGCCGCAAGGTCAAGACGGGCCGAGCCCTGCAGAACAGCCTGTTCGCGGCGCTGCCCGACCCGCTCCTGGAGGAGCTGCGGCAGGTCGATTTCGAGCAATTGAATCCCGATGCCGCGCTCGACCTGATCCGGCGGCTGCGCGAGCTCGCGGGCTGAGGTGGAATTCGACTGAAGGCCGCAGCCTGTAATATCTTCGAGCGGTTCCCGGCAATGATTCAGAGCGGCAGTTCCCACGTTTCGCCGACGAGGCCCGAGCCGAAATGATCGTGGGGCTCTGACTTGACCAGTCGGAACCCGGCCCGAGTGTAGATTCTGCGCGTCCGCTCAAGATATTCTGGGTCCACAAGACGATCTTTCGGTAGCCGGCCTGGCGGGCGAATCGGATGCACTCCTCCACCAGCCGGTTGCCGATCCCCGAGCCGCGCACCGTGGGCTCAACCAGGAGCAAACGCAACCTGGCGACCTCGTTTGTCTCTTTGACGAGGACGACCGATCCGACGTTTTCACCCCCGCGCTCGGCGATCCAGCAGCGCTCGAGCTTGGGGTCTTCCTGCTTGATGAATTCCGCAACGATACCAGCGACGAGCGCTTCGAACCGCTCGTCCCAGCCGTATTCCTGGGCGTACAACACGCCGTGGCGGTGCACGATCCAACCCATGTCCCCCGGCCGGTGAGAGCGCAGGAGATACGGGACGGAATCGCCAGGCAGATCGCCGAGCAATGTCTCGATGGTCGTCATTGCCTGACCCGGTCCGCCGTCAGGAGAAGGCGGGCCGGGATCTCGTTCATGCGCATGGAAGCGTCTTGGCAAACCTGCGGGGTCGATCACCTCGACTCTGAGGGCTTGGGCACATCTTGTCCCTGGCGGCTAGACGCCTTCGGCAGCTTCATGTCGGCACCGTCCGTCCATTTACCGAGTTTCAAGCTGAACACGTACAGGCGATTGCCATGCTGCACCGTGATGTACTTCGTCGATGTGGCCGCTTGTGGCTTCGCCGACTCTTCGGCCGGAAGGTGAAGCGCACCCCAGGCACCAGCTTCCGCGCTGAAGGCATAGAAGTCGTTGCCCGCCTGATAGAGCGCCGAACCGGGTCCGACCACCGGCGCGATCGACCCATCGATCGGTTTCGAGAGCTTAACTGTGCTCCATTCACCCTTGGACGCGCTGAACGCGGCGACCTGATCGATCGTCTTGCCCCGGTATGCGAGGGCGAGAACGTCGGGCCCGACGAGCGGGGTGGCCTTGAGACCGGCAGGTATAGGCATTCGGCGCCACGCGGCCTCTGGCGCCGCGACGCTGGTCGCCTGGAACGCCGTGCCATCTGGCGTTTCAGCCACCAGAATCGAGTCGCTCGCAAGCCACGTAAGCGGCTCGCGGTGGCTGGCCAAGTTGGGAATATTCCCGAATGCGGCCGAGGGACTCAAGGGTAACCCATTCGCGCGGTGCCGGCGGATCACTTGGTTTCGCGGCGACACCAGCTTGCGGAGTCGCCGGATCGGGTTTGCCGGGCGGCTGGGGCGCTTGACCGGCGCTCGAGGCCAGCCGCGCCCAGACGCCGGCACCGCCGGAAACCGCACCGAGGACGAGAAGAATAATCGACGCTGTTTTGAGCTTGTTAAGCAGCATGGTTCGCAAGACTCCACGGGTCAGGGCGAGAATCGAAGCCGGTACGGCCTGGGCCGCCGCGAATCGGGTCGCGTTGGCGGCAGTCGCCTCGATCAACGAGATCGAGACAGGCGAGGCGAGTTCGTGCCAGGGAGCCGGCAGGAGCAGCGACGAAGCGGCCAACCCGCGCCGTTCTAGCCGCGACTTGAGGAGTTGCCGCCCGCGCGACAGCCGCCCGCTGACCGTGCCGACCGGCCAGTCGAGCAAGCGTGCCGCCTCTTCATGCGACTTGCCCTCAAGATGGCAGAGCACGATCGGCTCGCGGTACTTGTCGGGCAGCCGGCCGAGCTCTTCCTGCAGCAGCGGACGAAGGTCGAGCTGAAAAGCGCGCTCCTCCTCGGTCGAACTGGTGTCGGCGGGTTCCCAGTCTGTCTGTTGATAGCGCGAGGCATGCGCCCGTGCTCGCAGAGCGGTCCGATAGGCCACGCTGTGCAGCCAGGGGCCGAGTGACTCGTGCACCCGGATCGAGCGGGCCTTGCGGACCAAGACCAGAAACGTCGCCTGGAATGCGTCGTCGGCGTCGTGCGGCCTGCGGAGAATGCGGCGGCAAACTCCCATGACCATCGCCCCGTGGCGTTCGATCAATTCCCGGAAAGCCGATTCGCCCCGCGCGTCCCGAGCCTCTGAAAAGCGACCCAGGAGCTGAGCGTCAGTCATTCCGGTCAGCGTGCCCGACGCCCACAGGGTTTCGAGCTGCTGTGCCGCCATACCGCTCTTCGCTCGGACCATTTCCAGGCCCCCTCTCTCATCGCCTCACTGAGTTAATGCAGCGGAGGTCCTGCGCCATACAATATTCTCGCGAATTTTCTTAAGCGGTGGTGCATCGCTCTGGTAGAATTCCGCTTTTGTCCTGTCAGGGCACCGCCGTCGCGATGGGAGGTGAGCCCCGCAAGAAGCGAATTTCCGCGTTATTGAGGGAGACCTGTCAGTTCGGGTCGGCGTCGTGGTGCGCGGTCGGGATCTCGGCAAGTGCCGGTGCCGCTTTGTGGTGGGCCGGGTTGATCGCCAGCGCGCGTTTGAGATGGCCGATCGAGCTCGACCCCCACGTCCGCTTCCGTGACAAAGTGCCTCCGGCCAGTTGCAGCCGGACGAATCGTGAACTTGAGCGTGCGTATGGCCTGATCGACTCCATATGAGAGTTGTTCGAGGCGGGAGATGGTCTAGAATGGGACGAGTCGAGCTTCGCGGGGCGGCCCACCGATGCATATATTCGATCTAGCGTAAGCATGGTAAGCGACCTATCGAGAGCTGAATCAGAACTGGACTCTCGCTGGCGGGCGCGCGAGGATTATTGGCGCCGCAAGCTGGGCCGGATTCGCCTGGGCGTCGAGCCTATAAACGAGCAGCTTGCACGCTATCGTCGGGTTACCTGGGTTTTGACTGCCATTCCCTTGTTTCTGGCTGTTTTCTTCCTCACCCTTTTCACGGCCTTCGGCCGACCCGACATCGGCCTCATCTTGATCGCGATTCTCCTGGTGCCAATCGTGCTGGTCGCGTGGCTGGACTACGTGCGATTGGCTCGACGGGCCGAGCGTTACCAAGCGGAAGTGCGCCAGTACGTCGAAGAGATAGAGCGCCTTAAGGCAGCGATCAAGCCCAACTAAACGACCTCGGAATCCGCGTGAGCCGATTCCGAGGCCGTGAGTGCTGACAGGGGATCAGATGCTGGCCGACGCCAAAAGCGGCCATCAGGACCACGCCGATTCATCGCCGACCGAGGCACCCACCAGCTCGAAGTCTTCATTCTGGTCGTCGCGCTCACGCATGTGTCCATCGGTCCATTCGTGAGCGTCGGCGACCGACGACTCGAGCTCGGCCCGCAGCCGCTTGCGGGCCGTGTGCAGCCGCCGCTTGACGGTGCCGAGCGGCACGCCGAGCATCTCGGCGATCTCGATCAACGAGAGGCCGCGGATGTAGAACGCGTCGAGGGCCTCGCGATCCAGGACCTTGAGCTTCCCGAGCGCCTCCCAGACCCTTTCGGCTCGCTCGCGCGTGATCAACCGGTCGAGCGGCTCGTCGTCGCGCTCAGAGGTCCCCTCGAGCACGCCCGACTCGACGCAGGTCGGAAACAGCCTGCGCGTCGCCCGGTTGATCGCCATCCGCACGGCCACTTGCCGCAGCCAGCCCGCGAACCGCTCGGGCTCGCGCAGTTGTTCGAGCCGCTCGAGGACATGCAGGAACACCTCCTGGGTCAGCTCGAGTGCGTCACTGGGGTTGCCCAGCCGGCGCAGCGCGATCGCATACACCGTGGGCTGAAACTGCTGGACCAGCTCGCCAAATGCCTCGCGATCACCTCGCTGCGCACGCCGGACCACGATCGCCAGATCGGCCCAACCGTGCGCCTCGGTATCGAGAATGCTCGAAGAAATAACCACGTGACCCACCCTGCCCACATCGGGGCTTCTCCCGATTGTCACGCCGAGCCCGTCGGGTTTCGTAGCCGGGGCACGGAGTTGAAAACCGGGCGACCTCACAATCGTCTTGATGCTCGTCGCCGTGGGGCCGCGATCGATCGGAGCAAGCCGGCACGCTGCGATACGTCAGTGGGCCGGCGTCTTTGTCGAATCGGAGCGCGGGCGCGGCGGAGCGAGCTATGAGACGGCGCATCGGCGGTGGTCTGATCGCGATCGGTTGATCAAACAGCCATGATCTGAACCGCCGGGTGAAGCCGAGTTTGCCGGTCCGTCTTGGCCCGGAATGTCGCGATCGTCGGACGGCCTCGATTCGGCCTTGCAGGCCCCTGGGGCAGTGCCCCAAAGAGACGGTCGCGGCGATCGTTCCGAGCTTTTATGACGAAGCCAGGCGGTCGGCGCTCACTTTCCAGACGTTGCTGACCTTGCGGCGGCCGATAGGACGGCCCGCCTTGCAGTGCACTTCAAGCCGTGTTTCGCCGGCGATTTCGCGGGCCCACGCAACCGTAACCCGGTTACGCGTATCGCGGTCCTCCACGGTGTGGAGGCGCTCGTCAGGTCGAAAATGCCACGGTCAAAAAGGCACGGTTCGGGTCGACCGACGAGGTCTGCCGGCCTCGGATCGGGCTCGACGCGATTGGCGGCCGCGATAGAACCTCGCTGTCTGGTCACGCAACTCAAACGGCATTGCTGCACGGAGGAAAATGAGCCGGGAATGAGCGGAATTGCTGGTCCCCGTTGGGGAATCGAATCCAGCATATACCACTCCATCCCGTTGCGCATGAGGCCATGAAATGAGTGACGGACGACGAGGGTTTGATCGCCATGATTAACGCTCGCGTTGACGGCGAGCGACCGCGTATCGACATTACGCCGGGTCGAGTGTGCCAGGGCCGACAGCGTTCTGGTTCGTGCGGTTCAACATGGCGAAACCCTCACATCCGCCTTGGAGGGGCGGGAGAAACGATCCGATGGTGTCGCGAGCGAGAACGCCCGGCCATCGCATCGCGGGGAAAAGGACGCTCGCAGAGCGTCCGTCGATCCATTACCGAGTCATGGGTTCCAATCAGGCTCCCGAGACTTCGATGCGACCGGGCAACGCACCCGGCCGCACAATCACAAGTCAAACAACCTGTCCGTAAACTCCAACGCGACTCGGCTCGATCGTTTCGATCGGCGAGTGCCGGTAGTCGCGCTGAATGATCTCTAGACATGGTATCGCATCGCGATGTTCGCGCAAAATCGGAAAATCTCGAAAAATCAGGGAATTGGCGTGGGCATCCGGCGGGCGATCGTCAGCCATTTGCCGTGGTGGACGATCTCGAAACCCTGTTCCAGCATGAAGTTGCGGTACCGAGAGCGGTTGCTGATGAATAGCCATCGGATCTCGGGACCGAGCGTTGCTGAGCCACCGGGCAGGTTTTGATCGAGGATGTCGCTATACAGCTTCGGCCGCGACGATAGGGGCGCTGACACCTGAATATCGGCGACGACGGCGTCATCTGGGCCGACCTGGCGGATCCATCTCCAGACCGCTTCGGCCTCGCTACGATCGATGGCGACGGGAACGTGGGCGAGGCGACCAGCGACGACATGGAGACCGGCTCCGGAGCCGGCCGCGGCGGCGAGCCAGACCAGCACCAGCCATCGCCGGCCGGATGGCCACTTCAAAAGCGCGGTGGCCAGTCGTGCGTAGCCGACGAGTCCAGACGCCAGGAAAAGAAACGTTGCCGGCGCGACGTACCGCACCAGAGACCACAGGTCCGTTGATAGCATCCACAACGCCCAGCGGCCCCTGCACACGCCCCAAATCCAAGGAATCGCAAAGATCGCGACTCGAGGCGCCAGGCACGCCAATATCGCCCACACCCCCATACCGATGAGCAAAGTCTCCGCTGCAGTCCGCACAGTCTGGAGGGCTGTCGCCGACGGCACAAGGAACTCATCGATGAAGTGGTCGGGCGCCGTCCTTGCGACCATGAATCTCAGGTACCCGAAGAAGCCGAGAAACAGCCAAAGCGTCCCCGTCAACAACAGGCCCGTCCGCCACTTCAGTGTTGTGCTCAACCCTTCGGCGTCGCGCGGCGGGAGGAAAGCCAGAGTCGCAACCATCACGGCGAATTCTTGGCGGCACGCCAGCGCCCCGGCGATCCCGACTCCGGCGATCGAGAGAGCGCGGCTCCTGACTCCCTGGACGGCCCAAAGCACAAACGGACCGGCCAACTGAAGCTCGCGAAAATCGTTCCATGCCAGCGGCCAGAGCAACGGCGTGAGCGGCACAAGCGCCGCTGCCGAGAGCGCGACCCATTCGCTGCGCGATTCCGACCGGACCAGCGTGAACGCCGCCGGAATGACCCACCAGAACATCACGTTCTGGATCACGAGCAGCGTTTGCGGGCCGGGCCAAACCAGGTAAAAGGGAACAAGCAATGAGCGGATCGGCGCCAGGTAATTCATCTTCCAGACCGACGGACCTTCCACGGCATAACCGGCGATTGGCCGGACCGTGATGATCCGGTCGCCGCGCGTGAGCGCCCAGAACCACTGATTGTAGTAGGCCACGTCCCACGACCACGCGCTGCGGAGCTCGTCGTACTGGCGCAGCGACTGGAAGGTCGAAACGGCGGTGACAACCGCGGTCAGCGACGCAACGAAGAGCCATGCCTTGTAGGACGTGGGCTCGCCAGAGGCCATGTCGACGCGGGCAGGGGATTCTCGGGATGGAACCATGGTAAAAAGAGGTTGACGACTCATCTGGCGGCGGCATTACGAAGGTCCGACGCGCGGCCGGCCCGCCAGCCTGCCGGAGCGGTAAAGTCCGGTGTTCACCGCGCAGGCGCGGCGGGTGAGTTAACGGCGTTTCGCGGAGGCTCGCCCAGCAGGATACGCCGGGCTTCCTGAGCCGTCTTGGTGCGCAGCTCGGTGTAACCCTCGACGCTGTAGAAGGCCGTATGCGGCGTGAGCAGAACCTGTGGATGCAACCGCAAGCGATCGTTTGCCAGAGGCTCGTGCTCCACCACGTCGAGGCCCGCGGCTGCGAGCCGGCCTGAATCGAGTGCCGCGAGTAACGCTTCCTCATCCACCAGCCCGCCCCGCGCCGTGTTGATCAAGACCGCTCCGGGACGTACGCACGCCAGGGCCCGCGCGCTGATCATGTGCCAGTTGGATTCGTCAAGGTAGCAGTGAAGGCTGACAAAGTGGCTTTGCTCGAGCAGTTCCTCAAGCTGAAAGACGCGGCGGATTCCCAGAGCTTTGTCCATCCCCTGGCGCAGATAGGGGTCGTAGAACACCACGTCGAGCCCCAGCGCCTTGGCGCGAAGCGCCGCCGCAGTGCCGATCCGGCCGCAGCCGATGACGCCGAACGTCTTGCCCCGCAGCCGCGGCGCGCCCAGCGCCGTCCGATAATCCCAGGCCCCCGCCCGGATCGCCGTGTGCGACTTGACCAGCCGGCGCGCGAGAGCCAGCAGGAACATGATCGCGTGGTCGGCCACTTCCTCGGTTCCGTAGTCGGGCACGTTGCATACCACCACGCCGTGCCGGCTGGCGGCCTCAACGTCGATATTGTTGTAGCCCACGCCGGCGCGCACCACGCACCGGCACCGCCGTGCGCGCGAAAAGCTGAATTCGCCCAGAATCGAGATATCGTGAAAAAGCAAGATCGCATCGGCGTCGGCGAGATAGTCGGCAAGCTCGCGTTCTTCGCGGGCTCGCGCGATGACAATTCGCGCGATGTCGCCCAGAACCTCCGACTCAATCGACGTCTCATCCAGAAAGTCGGCAATCAGTACCGTGAATCGGTCGGACATGACAAACCCCTTGGTTGACCGCGGTCGCGCGGGTAGCTTCGATCAGGGGCGAGCGAGCGTCCCTGGCGCGCGAATTCGGTTTCATTCTCGTAAATTGACGAGGGAGAGGGAAGCATTCGGATGGCACGAATCAAGCAGTTACTGGCAGAGGGGAAGATCGTTCGCGTTTTCGGCCTGGGCCAGTTGCTCAGTCCCAAGCTGGTCGAGATCGTGGGGGAGCACGGCGAATTTGACGCCCTCTGGCTCGATTTCGAGCACGGCGGCCTCACGATGAAAGACATCGAGCTCGCCACGATGGCTGCGCGGTTTTACGATCTGGACCATTTCGTAAGGCTGCCGGCTACCGATTACGCCACGGTGATGCGTCCGCTGGAGGCCGGGGCAGGCGGCGTGATGTTCAGCATGGTGCGGTCGCCGGCGGAAGTCGAGCAAGCGGTGCGGTGGGCGAAGTTCTGGCCCCAGGGCGAGCGGGGCCTAAACGGCGGTAACCGCGACGGACGCTTCGGCCTGGTTCCTCTGGCGGAATACACGGCGCGTGCCAACGCCGAGACGTTTGTCGGCGTCCAGATCGAGACCGCCGGCGCGCTGGCCTCGGCCGGCGAGATCGCCGCCATCCGCGGCGTCGACCTTCTCTTCATCGGCCCGTCCGACTTAAGCCAGGTACTGGGCGTGACTGGCGACTTCGAGAACCCCAAGTGCCAAAGCGCGATTCAGGCGGTGGCGAAAGCGTGTGCACAGGCCGGCAAGCCGTGGGGCGTGTTCAGCCGCGGTCCCGAGTACGCGGCACGGATGCGCGACTGGGGATGCCGGCTGTTTGTGCTCGGCGCCGACATTCACGTGGTCCACGCGGGCATCCGCAACCTCAAGGAGCGCTATATAGAGTTCTTCTCGCGATCCTGAGGGCGGGTGCGGGCACTCCGCAGGTTCGGCTCCGGACGTGACGGCCGCCGATGCCGCGGCCAGCGGGCCGCGCCACTCTCACGGGCGAAGGAAATCCTTGGCGCGGTTTTGCTCGATGGCCCAGAGCACGCCGGTGGTCACGCGGCGATAGAGCCCGGGCCGCCACGACTCGGGAACATCGGTTGCGATCCATCGCCGAGCCGATTCGCCGACGCCACGACGTCCCTGGGCCTCGGCGATTGCACCGAGCGCGACGAATCGCTGCGAGTCGTCGGGGTAGAGCACGATGCAGGCGCGCGTCGTCAAATCGACCGGTTGAGATCAAGCTGTCGATCACGAAACCGGTCAAGACGCCGCGCAGGCCTTCCTGTTGAACGGTCGAGATCGCCTCGGCGGCCGCCGAGTAGGCCGGCGTGGCGGCGTCGTTTTGATTGTGGCGGCACATCGCTTCCGCAAGGAGCAACATCGCCTCGGCGCGCGATTCGCCGTTCTCGATCTGGCGCGACAACTCAACTCCTCGGGCGTATTGCCCCGAGTCGGCCGCCAAAAGCGCGATCCGCACCATCGCCCGATACTTCCAGATCAAGCGGTCGATCTGCTTGGCGACGTCGAACGAATCGACCAGGACCGCGTTGGCCAGCTTCGTATATTCATCGCCACGGGTCATCTTCTCCGGTGCCTTTTCGCCGGGCTTTGCGGGCTTTTTTTCCGGCGCGGGCCGGTTGCCCAGCGACTCGAGCTCGGTCGCCTGGGGGTATTCGTTGGCGATGCTCGCGCTGCCGGATGCCTCGCTTTCGGCGACCCGATAGAGCATTTCGTTTCGATAGGTCGGGTTGGCGATGATCGAAGACAAGTACACGCCTCGTTTCCATTCCAGGCGCGCCAACCGAATGAGCACCGCCGGGTCTTGGTGGCGGGGCAGCGCTTCGGCGCGGGCGCTTCGACATCTTTATCTTTATCAACGGGCTCGATGGTCATCGGCCGTTTGATGCTCTCCAGTCCCACTCGCAAGGTTGCGTCGGTCAGCAAGTTGAGCGACGTCACGATCGCAATGAGCCGCTGATCGCGAACCAGTGGTTCGGTAACCTTCGAGGTCGCGGTGATGGCCTCTTCGAGCGCTTGATGCGCCAGATACAACTGATTGCTGGCCATCGCACCGTTGGCGATTCGCTGCAAGGCCAAGCTGCGTTCCTCGGGGGTCGCGATCAGCCGGGCGTTCTTGACGAGCTCAGAGGTGACATGCGTCGGTGTCTTGCCGTCGCCCGGCGTGCCTGCCAGCTCCATGGCCATGAAGGGGACGAGATAGGGGTCGTTGGGAAAGGTCACGTCCACACCGGGCCCGAAGGCCGTGATCGGGCGCGCGGTCGGGCGCCCGGCGGCGGGGCAATAGGCCGCCCGCGCAGGGTGCTGCCTTCCGGTCTGACCGGACCGACCCCCGAAAGTGACCCCGACGGGTTGCGGAGGACACCCGAAAAGCCCCCCGCGCCGGTGCCTGTTCCGGAGCCGGAAGAAAGGCCTGCACCGCCTGTCATCTGGGCCGCCGCCGGTATCGCACTTGCCAGTACGACGGCCCACGCCAGCACCAAAGGGCGCTTCAGATCGTGGAGTTTATCGGTCATGGCAATTGTTATCCTCTCTTGTCGCACTCGCACCCGCCGAATATGCTCTTCCCCCAGGCCTCTCGAGGCGCAGCCCCGCCCCTCGCTGCATTTAGCCCAAGCATGCCTTGGAATCGGCCCCCGGTCAAGTTCCCAGGCCCAAACGGCCCGAGCGGCCGCCAAAGACCCGCTTGGGATTGTCAAGCAGGATCAACTTTGCGAGTTGCAACGCTTGATCGAGCGGCCACCCGCGGCGGCCGATCGCCTCTTCGGCCACGACTTCCGCCAGAATCCGCCGGTACATGTTGAATTTGGGCACGATGAATTCGAGCTTGTACGCATCAGAATAGTATCCCAACAGCTTGACCTTCGGCAAGGCTTGCACGCGTGCGCGCAGGTCCGCAGCGATGAACACCGGAACGTTCGAATACCACCAGTGCCCCATGGGCAGAACATTGGGAAAGATCCATGAATAAGCGACCAGCTCAGCACTGGCGTCGGGCGACAAGGTTGAGATCGGAAAGGTCACGCCCGAGAAGTGATTGAACAGTTCGCGATATTCATACAGGCTGACGCGACGGTCAAAGAGATCGCGACCGCCGGCAACGCCGGCGGGATAGACGTTGCGAACCGGGCCGATCATCAGGTCGAACGGCAGCCGAAAGTCGGCACAGAACTCGGCGAGCATCCACAGCACGGCGCCCTTGACCTCGTCGTGCTCATCGGAGCGCAGATGCAGCCCGTGGATCGCTTTGCGAACTGAAGTGGCCGCGCGCCGGCCGGCGGCGTGCCTGGGTGCAAAGTCAGGCGGCAGGCTGACAGCGCACGCTCTCGCCCCGCGCGCCACGAACCGCTCGAACAGACGGCCGAACGCAGTGCGCAGGCTCGCTTCGTCTTCCACCATCAGGTCGACAGCGGTTCGCAGTCGGGCGATCGTTCTGGGTTCGTGCAACTTCAGCACCAGGTCGTCGGTGCGCAGGCAAGGAACATAGGCCGCCGTGTCCCAGCCCTCGAGCGGGTCGTCAAACTCATTG
This sequence comes from uncultured Isosphaeraceae bacterium, assembly GCA_963830625.1. Classification (GTDB taxonomy): domain Bacteria; phylum Planctomycetota; class Planctomycetia; order Isosphaerales; family Isosphaeraceae; genus CAWHMZ01. Next base: position 237,362 of record CAWHMZ010000014.1, read on the forward strand.
GTCAGAAAGACGGCCTCGAGGCGACTGGCGGCCCAGACCTCCTTATCCCACGCCGCACCGTCGCGAGCGTGATCGGCGCCAGCGAGCAGCTCGGCGACGTTTTGCGAGGTGATGCGTTCGTGAGGAAATCGATGGAAGAACCGGGCGATTTCCAGCAACCACGAGTACTGGACGGTCGTGTCGATCCGATCCAGATACTCGATGAGGTTGGCAACGCGTGTCGCCGGGTCGAGCTCCGGCGAGGCCTTCTCGGCCGGCATTCCAGCCGAGTGCGCCAGCTCGGTGTAATAGTGATAGCCGAGAATCTCGTCGAGATGGTGCGCGGCCGGGCGATGCGGGTCAATGTGCGAGTGCGGGTCGTAGATCGGCCACTTCACCATCTCGGCCAAGAGCTCACCGGCCGCTCCGTCGAGCGACGTACTCGCAGGCGACATCTGTCTCCACCTGGTTGAAGGGCCACCGTCTGATTCCGCAGATCTGCCCATTGCGATCTGGCCAGGCTAGCTGCGGGCCGGCGGTTCCGCAAGGTCTCGAAGCTTCGCCGCCAGCAACGCGGCTCGTCAAGGCCGGGAGCCGACCCGACTGGGTGATTTCAGCGTGATTGAACCCGGCCTTGGCGTTTCCGACGTCGGCGCCGCGGTATAATCGACCGGGCACCAACTTCGTTCCCGCGTGATAAAGAGCGACCAGCGGCGATTGCCCTCGAGGCGGCAAGATGCCGTAAAGGCAAAGGTCCATGGGTGACGCAGCTTCATTGAAAGTGCTCGTGGCCGGCGGGGGAACAGTCGCACCGATTGACGATGTTCGACTCATCACCAACATCTCGTCTGGCCGGTTCGCCGCCGCGATCACCGAGGCGTGGCTCGACCGCGGCGCATCGGTATGGTACGTGCACGCCCGGTCGGCACAGTTGCCACTATGGCGCTTTGCACGGTTCGCGCTCGACGCCGCTGATCCCGCCGCTGAGCTCGCGCGGCTGGCCGTGCTCCGGGAGAAGTGGGAGCAAAAGCGCGATCGCCTGAAGCTGCTTCCACTCGAGACCGGAACGGTTGCCGACTACGCTCGCGTGCTCGAGAGCGCGCCTCCGCACGAGCGAAGCCAACGTCGTCATGTTGCCGATGGCCGTAAGTGATTTTGAGCTTGATCCGCAGCCGGGAAAGATTAATTCCGGGTCGGCCTCGCTGACCCTCGTGCTTCGGCCGACTCCCAAGGTGATCCGCCAGGTCCGCGACTGGGCGCCGTCGGTCTTCTGGTCGGGTTCAAGCTGCTTTCGCACGTCGCGCCCGACGAGCTGATCCGGCGTGCCGAGCTCGCCTGCCGCGAGCAGAGAGCCGACCTCACCGTGGCCAACGACCTCGAGACCCTGCGCGCGGGCCGACACACGATCCACCTGGTCCGCCCCGGCTGCCCTCCGAGACTCTCGAGCCCGGCCCCGACCTGGCCGACCGGCTGGTCGCGCGGATCGCGTCGCTGGTCGGGGCGCTGCTTGCGCCATCGCCGGCCTCGCACCCACAACCGTCCCAAAACGAATGACAGAAGCCACCGACGAGCCCTGCATTGTCCCAGGGCGGCGCAACGCCGCCGGCTACGAGCGAGCGCGTTCTATTTCCCCGAGCTCGACGGTCTGCGCTTCGTCGCATTCATGATGGTTTACCTGTTTCATCAAGGAGTGCCCGCGCCGCTCCTGGTTCGACTGATCGGCCGGCCGGTAGGCCTGGCGTTCGTGTTACAATGGTGGCTACGGCGTCCAGCTCTTCTTCATTCTGAGCGGATACCTGATCACCTCGCTTTTGCTCCGCGAAGAGGCGCGCTACGGCCGGATCTGCGCTTGCGGGCGTTCTGGATCCGGCGTATCCTCCGCATCTGGCCACTCTATTATCTGATCGATCGCGCTCGGATTCGGCCTGCTGCCCGCACTCTTGGGCGAGCTGGGAACGCCGGGATACAAGCTGGCGATGCGTACGCATTTCGTCCCGTTCCTGCTGCTTTCTCGGCAACTGGTCGATGGCCCTGGAGCAGCCGATGCCATACGACTGGGTGAGCGTTCTCTGGAGCGTGTGCGTCGAGGAACAGTTTTACCTGATCGTGCCGCTCTTCATCGCTCTCTCTCGCGCCGCGCTATCGAGTGGCACTCGTCGTGACGCTCTTGATGGCGGATCGATTGGCAATCCGGTGGTCGTGCGCACGTGCGAGCGACCTGCAGCCAACTCGATCGTCTTCAACACGTTCGCCCAGTTCGATACGCTCTTGAGCGGCGTGCTGCTGGCGCTCCTCGTGGGATGGGATCGCGACCGCCCCAGCTTGACACAATGGCTGCGCTGGCTCCAATGGCCGCTCTATGGCGTTATTGCCTGGGGAATGAGCCGGCCCGATCTGGGCCGCGGCTCCGTCTGGCATCGTACGTGGGACTATATCTGGAGTTTGGCTCTGCGGAACCGGAGATCGTGATGGTGGCCGTCTGGGGACGCGGGTGGCTGCGCGCGGTGCTGTCGTATTCCAGGCTGGTTTGGCTGGGCAAGATCAGCTACGGACTCTACATGTATCACGAGATCGCACTACTGTGCCGTGATGGGCTCGACGGCAAATTCGCCGTGGTTCGCGAACAAGGAAGAGCTGCTCTCGATCGCGGCTCTCGCTTTGACGATCGCAATGGCGGCCGTGTCTTACTATGGCTACGAACGCCGGTTCTTGCGGCTCAAACGGGCGTGGACCAGGGTCCCGTCGCGGCCCGTTTGACCTGCGTGCACGCGCGCCGGGTCGCCGTCCGAATGGATGCTCACGGCGTGGATTTGGGCGGCTCGGCCGTCCGCGGCTTCAGGTGGTCGTCGAACCAGTCGGCGATGATCGACATGTCCTTGAACAGGTCGGGCCAGCCGTGCTGCGCTCCCTTCTTGACGACCAGCTTGGTCTCGACGCCCGCCGACTTGAGCTTGTCGAGAATGAGCTCGGCCTGCTGAATCGGCACCAGTAGATCGGCGTCGCCGTGGATGATCAAGGTGGGCGGATCGTCGGACGAGGCATGATAGACCGGGCTGATCTGCCGGCCGATCTCGACGATCTTGTTCTCGTCGGTGATCCGGACGAAGTTCTTGGTCTTGGGGTCTTGCTCGTGGAAGTCGAACGGGGGCTTGAAGCCCTCAAGGACGCCGCGGCCGATGGCGTTCTCGCCCGGTTTGCCGTAGTTGAGAAAATCGGTGGGCGGGAAAAAACACGCGACCGCCTGGACCCGGCTCGAGGTCTGGTCGATCGGGTCCTTGGCGGTCTTGTCGCCGAGGTCTCCGGCAGTGCCCTGCATCAGCGACAGGTGGCCTCCGGCCGACCCGCCGGTGATCCCGATCCGGTCGGGGTCGATCTTGATAGTCCTTGGCATGGTAACGGATGAACCGCACCGCCCGGTTCATGTCCTTCACGATCTCGGGAATCGTGAACTTGGGCTGGCTGCCGTGGACGACGGCGAAGACCGTGTAGCCGCGCTTGAGGAGCTCGCTGATGGGCCCCGCATTGATCGCGTCGTGCGTCGAGAACCAGCCGCCGCTGATCACCCAGACGATGGCCGCCCCGTTGGCGTTGGTCTTGGGCGTGAAGACGTCCATCGTGAGGGCGGTGCCGTACTTGCGTCCATAGACGACGTCGACCTTACGGTCGAATGCGGCGGGCGGATCGGCGGCGCCGGCTGAGCCGGCCGCACTCAAGAGACCACAGACCGCAGAGCAAAACCAGACCAATCTTTCGACACATGGCGTGAACTCCGGTAGAACGATGGCAGCGATGCAACCGACCCCTCTCGATCGTCCGATCCCTTCGAGGAGATCTCCATGATGACGCCGAAAACCCGCGACGAAAAGGGCCTGGAGCCGTCTCCGATCAATCGCCGGACGGCCCTTCGAGACCGACCGTCGCCGGCACGGTCGCCTCGGTCGTCCCGCCGACCGTTCGCGACGAGCCTCAGTCGACCCGCCACCTGACGCTCGTCGGGCTTCACCAAGAACATACAACATGAAGAAGTCGATCAATCTCTGGGCGTTCCCCTACCCGCAGCGGATGTCGCTGCGCGAATGCCTGCAACTGGCCAAGGATGCCGGCTTCGACGGCATCGAGCTCAATTTCGACCTCGACAACGATCTCTCACCCAAGTCGACGCCGCGAGCAGTATCGCGCGATCCGCAAGACTGGCCGAGCAGATCGGCATCGCCATCAGCGGCCTGTGCTCGTTTCTGTACTGGCCGTATTCGCTGACCGACAGACGACCCGGCCGCCGCGCGCGAGCGATGGAGCTGGCCCGGCTGATGATCGAAGCGGCTCACGAGCTGGGCACCGAAAACCTGCTCACGATCGCCGGCTCGACTTATATCCCTTGGCTTCCTGACCGCGAGCCGGTGCCGATCGACGTCTGCGACCGCCGCGCCCGCGAAGCCATCGGCCGGCTGGTGCCGCTCGCCGAGAAACTCGGCGTCTACCTCAACATCGAGAACATCTGCTTCAACGGCTATCTCACGACGCCCGGCCGAGATGAACGCCTTTGTCGATAGCTTCGGCAGCAAGCACGTCCAGGTTCACTTCGACACCGGCAACGTCATGCTCTTCCAGTTCCCCGAGCACTGGATTCCGATCCTGGGCCGCCGGATCAAGAACGTCCATTTCAAGGAGTTCTCCAAGAAGGGAACTGACCACACCCTGGAGTCGTTCCGGACCCTGCTCGACGGCACCACCAACTGGCCGGCGGTGATGGAGGCACTCGAAGCAGGCGGCTACCAGGGCTACGTGACGTTCGAGTACTTCCACCCGTTCCTGCACTATCCCGGAGGCTCTGATCGAACAAAGCTCGGATGCCCTCGACCGCATTCTGGGACGGAAGCTCGCGCGGCGCAGCCTCGACCTGAACGAGGCGCGGCTGTCGCGCACTCGGCCACTGTCGGCGCCCGCGGCAGGCAGCGATCGTCAAGTGGACTTCCAGGTCGCGACCTGTCCTGATCGATAGGCACGGTTGCCGAGATGGGCGGCCGCGGCCGCACTGACGCCGGCCTCGGCCGGGGCGTTGGGCCGCTTGCGGCTGCGGACACACTCGACCCAGTTGGTCAGGTGCAAGAGCTCGCCGTCGGGTTTGTCGTAGAAGTCCGCGCCCTTCTGGGGGTTGCTCCCCAGGATCCACGATTCGGGCTCGCCCTTGCCGTGCTCGGGCGTCAGCTCGTACCGGCCGCGGTCGATGTACATGGTTCCGTCGGTGCCCATGAACGTGATCATCGCGCCGTACGTTGCGTTGGAAAACGTCCCCTCGAAGTGGGCCTGGACTTCGTTGGGGTATTCCAGGATGCACTGGATCGTGTCGGGAGTCTGCCAGACGTCCTTGGCGGCGAAGTGGCAGCCGATCGAGGTCGCCTTGAGCGGTGGTCGACGTCGAGGAACCAGTGGGCGACGTCGATCCAGTGCACCATCAGGTCGGTGAGCACCCCGCCGCCGAAGTCCCAGAACCAGCGCCAGTTTCTGAAGCGGAACTCGTCGAACGGCTGGGCGGGGGCATTGCCCAGGAAATCGTTCCAGGCCACCTGCTTGGGGTCAACGCCCTGCGAACCGCGGCGAAACCGTGTCGAGCCGCCGCGGTTCCAGCTCAGGTGGACCTTGAAAATCGTCGCCGATCCGGCCACTCTTCACGAGCTCGCGCGCCTTCTGAATGTGGGGCATGCTCCGCTGCTGCATCCCGACCTGCACGATCCTCTTATTGTCGATTCTGCGCCTCGATGATCGCCGCACCCTCGGCGGGATCGTGAGTCAGGGGTTTCTCAACGTAGACGTCCTTACCGGCCTTGCAAGCGTCGACGGCCATCGGTACGTGCCAGTGGTCGGGACTGCCGATCAACACGGCGTCGATGTCCTTGCGGTCGAGCAGCTCGCGATAATGCTTGGTGGCGATCGCCTTGGGATCGGCGAGCTTTTTGCCCTTGCTCGAGGTGAGCATCGTAGATGTCGCAGACGGCCACGATTCGGGTACCGGGCACCTGCGCGAGCGACTTCATCAGCGTCTGGCATCGGCCTCCCGTGCCCAGGCAGGCGACATTCAGGGTGTCGTTGACCGCGTAGCCGCGCGCCGATTCGAGTGTCGCCAGAGTGCCGGCGGCCACGGCACCGGCCGTGCCGATGGTTTCGAGGAATGAACGCCTCGTCGTGGTGAAATGTGCCATGGTTGCTCTCCCGCAGTGCCGTAGGATCTATCGACCCGCAGTGTAATGTTCGCGCACCGCCCGGGCAATCGGGCAACGCGCAAACCACGTCGCCCCGCTCATCGGCCATCACTCGTTGGCGACCCGCTTGACCAGGATGCGATCGACTCGGTTGCCGTCCATGTCGACGACCTCGAAGTGCAGGCCCCAGCCGTCGAAGCTCTCGCGATTCGCGGAATGTGGCCGAGCTGTGTGACCACCAGTCCGGCCAGGGTGTGGAAGTCGCCTTCCGGGGCGGCTGGCAGCTCGAACAGGTCGCGAAACTCGTCGAGCGGCAGCCGGCCGTCCAGAAGCCACGACCCGTCGGCGCGCTGGACGGCGGCCGGCTCGTCGTCCTCGTCTCCGACCGGCATGTCGCCCACGATCGCTTCGCAGGATGTCGGTAAGAGACAGCAAGCCCTCGACCGTACCATACTCGTCGAGCACGATGGCGACCCGCGACGTCGATTTCTTGAACATCTCCAGGATCTTGAGCCCGCGCGTGCCTTCGTAGATGAACAGAGGCAGCGTCAGCCGGCCCTTGATCCGGAACGGCTCGATGTTCTGGTCTCTGCACAAGCAGGTCCTTGACCTGAACGATTCCCAAGCAAGTTGTCGAGGCTCTGGTCGCAAACGGGGAATCGCGTGTGCGGGCTGCCCATGACCTTGCGGCGCACCTCCTCGGGGGGGTCGGCCAGGTCGATCCAGACGATCTCGTTGCGGGGCGTCATGAGTGCCCGGGCGCGGCGGTCGCTGAACCGCAGCACGCGCTTGATCATCTCGTGCTCGCCCTCTTCCAGGACGCCCGCCTTGGTACCCTCTTGAAGCAAGACCGAGATCTCTTCCTCGGTAACGGGCGGCTCGGACCGCGGACGAACCCCCACGGCACGCAAGCACAGGTCGGTCAGCAGCGCTCAAGGCCCCGACCAGAGGCACCGCCACCAGCGACAACAACTGCACAGGCCGTGACACCCATCGGGCCAGTCGCTCCGACCGGATGTGGGCGATGCGCCGCGGCACCATCTGGCCGATGCAGAGAAATCCAGCCGTGATTGCTAGCACCACCACGCCGAATGCGACCCCATGGCGGTAAGGCGCCACCGCGCCGGCCTGCGGAAGCGCGTCGGATATTCGTGGCACCAGGAAGACCCCACCAGCCACGCCGGCGAGCGTGACCAACAGCGTCGTCCAACCCTGCACGGTCCAGAGCAGCTTGCGGGGATCTTCACTCAACGCCAGAGCCGTCGCGGCGGCCCCGTCTCCCTGGCCCGCCCAATCCCTTAACCGCGACCTGCTGGCCGCGCCGATGCGCCGACTCGGACAAAACGACCAGACCATTGGCCAGAATCAAACCCACGATAGCGAGAACTCCAAGCTCGATCGCAATCATCGCCTCAACCTCGCGCGGGCTCCGCTCGCTTTTCTGCACCGACCGTGCGCGATCTTGCCCGCGCTCACATGTTAGCCCGGCGCGGCACCGTTTGCCGACTGTCACTCGGTCGGCTGGGCAAGAATTGCGGTCCCGACTGCGACCGAGCATATTCCGCGAGGGCGGCGCAAGCCGTTCCTTATGGCGGCAATCACCGATGATTGCTTTGCGATCGATCGACGCTCACCCGGTTGCCTGAGTATTGGTCACTCGTGACGGCCCGTTTCAACCGGAACGGGCTCGGCGGGAGCTTGCCGCAGCTTGAGATCGTTGCTCGCGTCCCAGACGTGACGAGCCAGCGCGACGTGATAACCGTCCTTCACCGACTCCCGGGCCGCCATCAAGATCGAAGCCAGCGAAGACGACGAGACGTCGTCGTCGTTCAAGAGATCATCAATCAGCGAATCGACCCGGCCGAGAATCTTCATCGACCTCAAGGCTACTTGCTCGCCGCCTCGACGCGAGTCGCGCTGCCAGGACATCTCGAAGCCTTTCCAAGCGAGTAAAGACACAACCACCACCTTTAGAAATGTTCACGCCGCCGACAGGGAATGTCAAGCACGCGACTGCTGTCAGGCGATTTCGGGCGGCACATTGATGGCTTTGGTCAACATCGATGTCGCGAGTAGTCGCGTTCTTACGATAAAGCACATCTGGTGCGCCAACTAGAAAAGTGCTTTGAATGGCCGTGCACGCGCGTTAATGTGGTAGCGGTACGTCATATCGAAGTCGTGAAAGTCTTGACCGAGCCTGACGGCGCCAGCGCAACTAGCCACGCAGCGGGACCCTGCGCGGTCTCCGCGGCGCAGCCGGTAGACGCGCCCGTCGACCACCGGGCCGGGAGGAGGTTGGGACGATGCCCATCGTGATCTGTCCAGCATGCACCGAGCGAGGCAAGATCGGACCAAACCTGATCGGCTCGCGCATCAAATGCAAGAAATGCGGGGCGAGCTTCCAGGTCTTGCCCCCGGCGGCGAAGGCGGCCACGACACCGGCGGGCGCTGGCAGTCGCGCGCGCCGAAAACCCGTCGGGCATCGAGGTCGAGGGGCTCGACGCGTCGTCTTGGACCCTCTCGACCGAAGGGGGCGAAGCCCTGCAAGCCCACGCCGTCGCCGATCCGGCCGCGAGCGCCGAGGCCATCGCCACGACCGTGCCCACAACCAGTGCATACGAGTACAAGGTGCTCACCCCGCGTGACAAGTTTTTCGACGGCCGCTTTGAACTGAGCAAGCTCGAGGAAGCCCTCAACTACTACGGACGCCAGGGCTGGACGGTCAAGGCGATGTCGACGCCACACGTCAAAGGGTTCTCAGGCGCGATGGAGGAATGCATCGTCGTATTGCTGGAGCGCTGACTCGAACTTGGCGGCGGAACTGCTCGTGCGACGGCCGTTGAGCGACTTCGGGCATGATGTCAGCGCACTGAATCTGGGCCGAGGGATGAACCCCAGCGCGGGCCATGGTAGACTGCTTTTGACCCTCAGGCGCAGAACTCGGCAGCGCGGCGGTGCGGCCCTCCTGATCGGTCGCAAAGATTCGGTCGACATGGATCGGCTAGGATAAGCCATGCTCGCGAAGCTCGCGTCATACACGTTGGTCGGCATCGATGCTATTCCCGTCGAGGTCGAAGTCGATGTCTCGTTCTCGTCGGTGCCCAAGACGGTGCTGGTGGGCCTGGCCGAAACCGCCGTCAAGGAGAGCACGCACCGAGTCGAGCGGGCGATCGTCAACTCGGGGTACCGCCGGCCGATCGACCGCGTGGTGATCAACCTGGCGCCCGCGGACCTGAAGAAAGACGCCGGCGGGTTCGACCTGTCGATCGCGCTGGGGCTTTTGCTGGGAAGCGGACAGGTCTCGTTTGATCGGCCCGGCTCGTTCGCCGTCGTGGGCGAGCTGGCACTGACTGGCGAGACCCGGCCGATCAAAGGCGTGCTCGCGATGGCGCTCCAGGCTGCGGCCGAGAAGCGCGACGGCATCTTGGTTCCATCGGCCAACGGCTCCGAGGCCGCCGTCGTCGAAGGCTTGAATGTCTTACCCGATCGGCAGCCTGGCGGAGGCCGTCGGCTTCCTGTCCGGTCAGGTCGACATGGACCCGCACTCGATCGACCTCGACGAGGTCTTCCGCCAGCTTTCGCACAGCGAAGAAGACTTCGTCGACGTCAAAGGGCAAGACTACGCCAAGCGTGCCCTTTTGATCGCGGCCGGCGGCGGTCATAACGTACTCATGATCGGTCCGCCGGGCACCGGCAAGACGCTGCTCGCCAAGCGGCTGCCGACGATCTTGCCGCCGTTGACCCCGGCCGAGAGCCTGGAAACGACTCGCATCTACAGCGCGATGGGCCTGTTGAAGCCGGGGCAGCCGTTGATGGCCGTGCGCCCGTTCCGCCCGCCGCACCATTCCGTCAGCGACGCCGGACTGGTTGGCGGCGGCACCACGCCTCAGCCCGGCGAGATCAGCCTCGCTCACAAAGGCGTCCTGTTTCTCGATGAGATGCCCGAGTTCAATCGCAAGACGCTCGAAGTCCTGCGCCAGCCGCTCGAAGAGGGCAGCGTCACGATCAGCCGGGCCTTGCGCAGCACGACGTTTCCCGCCGAATTCATCCTGGTGGCCGCGATGAATCCCTGCCCGTGCGGCTTCCGCTCCGATCCCCGGCGCGCTTGCAGTTGTACGCCGCAGCAAGTCGAGAAATACCTGAGCAGGATATCGGGCCCACTGCTTGACCGCATCGATCTGCACGTTGAAGTCCCCGCTGTTCCCTTCACTCAGCTCGCCGAGATGCCGCCTGGTCCCACGTCGGCCGACCTGCGCGAGCAAGTGCTCGCTGCCCGCGCCCGCCAGGCGAAGCGCTTCGGCCCGAAAGGATCACAAATCAACGGCCGCATGACGGCCCGGCAGGTGAGAAAGTTCTGTGTGCTCAAACCCGAGGCCATGTCGCTGTTGAAGGCCGCCATGGAGGATCTGGGGTTGTCGGCCCGCGCACACGATAAGGTTTTGCGCGTCGCCCGCACGATTGCCGACCTCGAAGGACATGACGACATCAAGCCGCAGAACATCGCCGAAGCTGTCGGTTACCGGTCGCTCGACCGAAGCGTCTGGGCATGAGCTCGGTGGCATAATTCGCGATCTCTGGCGGCCGGGCCGCCGGGTCGATTTGGGTCAGATCAGTCCGCCCGCGGTAATGGCAGAAAGTGGCAGAAAGTGGCAGGTTTTCGCCGAGGCTCGGGTCCCAACTGTTGGCGGTTTTCAGCCAGGTGTCGAGTCTCTCTGGCGCGTCGTGATTGGGCGGCGCAATTGCCCTAAACATTTGCTTGGCCACTCGTTCCGACCGAAGCGGTCTCATCGAGCGGTGACCGAGCGCAGAATCGGATTGTCGGGTTACCTGGCTGCCGCCAGCCTGATGATCTGCCAAAACGGAGCGATGCCACCTTCCAAACAGCGGCCGGGATGCCCGCGCAACCGCGCTCGGCTCCGTGATCGTCGATGCTTCATCACGCCGGTGCGACGGGCTCTTCTTCGGGCTGCGCACGCGCAGCGCTGCTCTCTCTATATATACTGGAAAAGGGGGGGTACTGCGCACTTTCCAGAAGCCGAAATCGACGGATCGTTATGCCCTCAAAGGAATTGTGCGCGCGCAAAATGTGCAGTGGCCGAACGCCTTCGATTTGGCGTTACAACAGTGGTTTTACGTATCATAATCCGTTTATTTCGCATGATCCGAGCTATGCGATTAACCGGAATTCGCAGTGGCTACGATAGAACTTGCGCAACCCGGCTTGGGCTCAGATCGCATTTCTGATCGATCTCCTAAGGGTACAGACGCCCTCGAGGTAGCCAGCGGCCTTCTATTCCGAGCTCCGACCGTCCGGGTTAGTATCATGTAGGAGGCTGTGAATCATGGCGACAATACCAGGCGTCATTCACGGTAAAACGATCCAGCTTGAGCGGGAACCGGGGCTGCCCGATGGACAGCGAATCGCCGTCGAGCTCCGGCCGCTCGACGAGCCCCCAGCGTGGCTAGAGCGGTTCGCCGTGGATCCCCTGGTGCAGCCCGGGAAGTTTGTGATTACCGGAACAAAACTGCTCGTCGACGATCTGGTACAACAAGTCGATGGGGGCTGCACCGACGACGAGCTTCGGCAGGCCTATCCCGAGCTTTCGCACGCCGACCTGGAGGCCGTGCGGAACTATGCCCGCGTGCCGGAAGGAACGAGGCGGTCTTTCGGGGGCTGGGCCGACGACACCCACGAGCTCGATGAGTACCTCGAGCGGGCGCGCAACCAACGCAAGGTGCGACGCCGGGAGATTGAGGAGTGAGCTTCCTGCTGGACACCGATATTTGCTCGGCCCAAATGAAGGGCGACGCCCGCGTTCACGGTCGGTTCATCCAGTATGGCGGTAGGCTGTACATTTCGGCGGTCACGATGGGCGAGTTATTCGCGTGGACGGGGCGCGCCAAAGCCTCTCCGCGGCGGTCGCAAACTTTCCTTGACCTCCTCAGTGTTGTGCTTGTCCTTCCTGTTGATGAGACAGCGGCGCGAAAGTTCGGCGAGGCGCAGAGCCTGGCAATTGGACAACGGATACTTCAGCCCAGATCTTGACTTGCTCAACGCTGCCGTAGCTCTCGCTCACGGACTGACGCTCGTCACGCACATCACCGCGGATTACGCCAACGTACCGGGCCTCGGCCTGGCTGACTGGTTGCGCCCTTGACGGGTTTCGATGAGTGCCAGGTCGAACAAACGCAGCCCGGGAAAGAGCACGCGCAGCGGTTGGGCTGCGGAGCGCAGAACCAGACTCCCATTCATTCCACTTCGACCATCCTTGAATGCTTAGGTTTCGGCAATTGTTGGGTGTCTTCAAACCCCGTCATCCGGTTGATGGGTGTCTGCTTTACCCTGAAACCCCGCCATCTGGTTCATGGGTGTCTGCTTTACCCTTGCCTATGCCACGATGTCCTGCCTCGGTGATGGCGACGGGTGCGGACTAGCCCTGATTGGGAATTCTGTTTTCAGGCCAAGTCGCGAATTCTCAAGCGGTTACGGGTGGTAGTCAGCGAAAGTTCGGAGTAATCTCATTCTTTCGCGGCATGTCCCGCGTTGTTGCGGCCTTTCTCTTTCAGTGATTGATCGACCATCGGCATTTTGACTTCGACGAGGAGATCGCGATCATGGGCGTCACCGCCGCCGTCCACCCGACCGACCCGATCTTGCAGGCCTATGGCCTGGGCAAGCTCGACGACGTCTCGGCCGAATCGGTGAGCAAGCACCTGGAGTCGTGCTCTGACTGCCAGCGCCGGGTTGCCGAGCTATCGTCCGACGAATTCCTGGGACGGCTGCAGAACGCCCAGGTCAAGTCGGACAAGTCGGCCGCTGATTGGTCGCCATCCGGTGCATCGTCTACCGAAGGCGCCCGCGGCCCTGTCGTTCCGCCCCCACCGGTCGACACCCTGCCTCCCGAGCTGGTCGACCACCCCGACTACGAGATCGTCCGCGAGCTGGGGCGCGGCGGGATGGGGGTGGTCTACCTCGCCCGGAACAAGCTCATGGGGCGACTGGAAGTGCTCAAGGTCGTCGGCGGGCACCTGGTCGAGCGGCCCGGCGTGCGCGACCGCTTCCTCCGCGAGGTCCAGTCGGCCGCCAAGCTGCAACACAAGAATATCGTCACCGCCTACTCGGCCATCCGGCTCGGCGAGAGCATCGTCCTCGCCATGGAGTACGTCGACGGGGACGACCTGGCGAAGATGGTGAAGTACCAGCGGCCCGCTGCCGGTGGTCCACGCCTGCTACTTCATCTACCAGGCGGCGCTGGGCTTGCAGCACGCCCACGAGCGCGGCATGGTCCACCGCGACATCAAGCCGGCCAACCTGATCCTCGCCCGCGAGGGCAAGAAGGCGATCGTCAAGGTGCTCGACTTCGGCCTGGCCAAGGTGACCAGCGAGGGCCAGGCCGACAGCGGCCTGACCCGCGAGGGCCAGATGCTGGGCACGCCCGACTACATCGCCCCCGAGCAGATCCGCGACGCCCAGTCGGCCGACATCCGCGCCGACATCTACAGCCTCGGCTGCACTTTCTATTATCTCCTGACCGGCGGACCGCCGTTCCGCGGCGAGCACCTCTGGGACGTGTACCAGGCCCACTTCTCGATGGACGCCGGGCCGCTGAACCTGGTCCGCCCCGAGGTCCCGGTCGAGCTGGCCGCCGTGGTGGCCAAGATGATGGCGAAGGAGCCGGGCCGGCGGTTTCAGACGCCCGGCGAGGTGGCGCAGGCGCTGACGCCGTTCTTCAAGAAGGGGAACGTCGCGACCACGGGATCGAAGCCGGAGTTCTCCCAGGCGGGGCGACCCGATGCGAAGCAGGCAACGGCCGGCGCGGGCTCCGTGTCGCCACAGCCGGTGACGAGCAGAACGCCGGTCCCCGTGCCTCCGGGCAAGACACTTCAGGAGAAGGCCAGTCCGCAGGCCGCGCGGGAGAGCCTGGTTGAGCTCAAGGAGACGGAACGCTCCCATGTTGCGGCGCCGGCCGTCGCGGCGCTGCAGCGTCAAAGGTCGCGGTGGATGTGGCCGGCTGTGGCCGCCGGGGCCTTGCTCCTGGGGCTCGTCGTCGCTTGGGCGGCCGGGGTCTTCACGGTTAAAACCAAGGACGGGGTGATTGTGCTGGAAAACGTGCCGGAGGCGGGGAGGGCGTCCTCGAAGGCCGTCGAGACGCCTCCCAGTGAGAGAAAAGATGGACAGGCGCAGGGAACCGCGGTGTTGACTCCTAAAGAGGTGAGAGCAACGGAGGCGCCACCGGCCAGAGCGCCCATGGAGGAGATCGTCCGGTTGCCGATGCAGTACACGCCCAGGGTTATAGCTCTCTCGCCGGATTCGAAACGGGTCGTTGTTGTTCTGTTTGGCGGAAACGTGTGGGGGGAGTTCTACAACTGCATCGGGCTGGATACAGGGAAGGTGTTGTTCGGACGGGGCTGTCCGAGGCCCGTGATCGGCGTCAACTCCACAATCACCTCGGTCATCGTGGGGCCGGATGGGAACGTCGTCACCTCCCACCTCGATCAGATGGTCCGAGTTTGGGATAAGTCTGATGGGAAAGCGGTCCGGAACTTCGAGCCACTGCCCCTCGGCGCGAACTTCGGCAACCTCCGCTACTGCAAGCAGGGAGACTGGGTCGTCGGCGCCACTATGCTCGATGAAGTCCACCGCGAAACTCAGGTCCGCATCTGGGACTACAAGTCGGGCAAGGAACGCAAGCGGTACAAGCAGCCGTCCGCGGTCAAGAGTCTGGACGTGCACCCCGAGGGTAAGCGGATCGTCTCTCTTCACGAGGACAACGTCATTCGGGTCTGGGATGCCCTGAGCGGCGCCATCGACGTCGAGTTCCACGCCTTCACGGACCGCGTCGCCCGGGTGAGCTTCTCCCCCGACGGCCGCCAGTTGCTCTGCCTGCCCCAACACCCCGTCGTGGAATTCTATCTGGTGGGCTCGGAGAACGGCAAGTTGATCCGGACGTTTAAGGGTCCGGGCACCAATGTCCTCGATACGGCCTTCTTCCCTAGCGGACTCCAAGTCGCGTCGGTCAGCGCCGAAAACATCCTTCGCGTCTGGAGCGTCGCCACCGGCTCGGTCCTTTATTCGAAGCCGTTCGACAAGGACGTAAGCATCCTTGGCATCTCGCCCGACGGGCGTTATGTGGTAATCATCGTCGAAGGGGAGACCATCCTGTATCGCTGGCGGGGCTGAGACCGAGCGGTTCCAGAGCGCAGGAGATCGCCCCGATCTGGAAATCGTGATGACCCATATGGGCCGGAAATGGTCAGTAGCAACGGACGAGGCGATTAGCCCGCGGGAAAAGCAGACATCCACTAGAATTTCCAGCGAAATCGAAATTTGTATATTGACGACGATCTATATAGACGATATTCTATAGTAGATGAACCGACTGGACCAAGCATTTGCCGCTCTTGCCGACCCCACTCGACGTGGAATCGTGGTGCATCTGGCTCGAGGCGAGGCATCCGTATCCAACTTGGTCGGCCTCTTCTCGTTGACGCAACCTACGATCTCGTCGCACCTGAAGGTGTTGGAATCGGCGGGGCTGATTTCGCGTAGTCGAGTGGCCCAGTTGCGGCCCTGCAAGCTGGAGACGGAGCAACTGAAAGCGGTCACGGATTGGCTGGAGAACGTGCAAGAGATTTGGGAAGGCAACTACAAGCGACTCGACGCGTTACTCGCCGAGTTGAAGCAAGCACAGAAAGAGGAGCGAAAGAAATGAAACCTGCTGAAGTGAGCACGCCGTCAGATCGAGAAGTGCTGGTGAAACGGAGCTTTGATGCGCCGGTCAATCTGGTGTGGCAGGCGTATACGGAACCCGCGTTGATGCGTCGTTGGCTAACGGCCATGCCCGGATGGTCGATGCCGGTTTGCGAGATGGCGACTCATGTGGGTGGGAAGTATCGCTGGCGCTGGCGAGACAACGAGAATGGCCAGGAGTTTGGGTTCACGGGAGAGATGCTTGAGGTCGAGTTGCATTCGAAGATCGCGCATACGCAAATCTACGAACCGGGCGACTTGGGTGGATCGATGGGAGGTGAACCATATATCGTCACCGTCACATTCAATGAGGCCAACGGAATGACACACGTGGCGACCTCAATCAAGTTCGCCTCGCAAGCCGACCGAGACGCCGCGTTCTCAACAGGCATGACCGACGGCATGGAAATGAGCTACAAGCAGCTCGACGGAGTACTGGCGGGCTAGGTCGCGTTGCATTGCTCACGCACCTTCGCTCGCTTTCGACAGAACGGCCAACACTAGTCTAGTTGTCGATTGCGACGAGCTCCATTCGATTCAATTGAGAGTCGCCACCAAACAGTTGCCTAGGAATCACACATGACGACAATCGCTTTAGTCCTGACGATGTTCGCATCCGCGCAGCAAACACCAACGACGGGCTACGCGCCGGTCAACGGACTGAAAATGTACTATGAGGTGCACGGCAGCGGCGATCCTGTGGTGTTGCTGCACGGCGCGTTCATGACCATCACCAACAACTGGACCGGGTGGATCGGCGAACTTTCCAAAACGCGGAAAGTGATTGCCGTCGAGCTCCAGGGCCACGGGCGCACGGCCGATATCGACCGCGATATCAGCTCTGCAAACCTCGCCGACGATGTGGCGGCGCTGCTCGATCATCTCAAGGTCCCACGCGCCGACGTGATCGGTTACAGCATGGGCGGCGGCGTCGCGATGCAGTGTGCGATCCGCCATCCGGACAAAGTGCGAAAGGTGGTCGTCATTTCGTCCATGTTCCGCCGTGACGGCGGGGTGAAGGAAGCGATCGATGCGTTACCGAAACTCACGGCGGAGGACTTCAAAGGCTCGCCCATTGAAGTCGAATACAAAAAGCTGAGTCCGACGCCCAACGAATTTCCGAATCTCGTCAAGCACCTCCTCGCGGCGGAAGCGAAACCGGACGACCTCGGTGCCGATAAGCTCAAGGCCACCAAGGCGCCGATGTTTTTCATCCACGGCGACGCTGATGGCGTGCGACTCGAACATGTTGCGGAAATGTTTCGCCTGAAAGGTGGCGAGGTTCACGGCGACATGAAGACTCGCTCTGAATCGCGATTGGCCATCTTGCCCAACACTACGCACGTCACGCTGATGCAGCGCATGGACGTCATCGTCCCGATGGTGAACGACTTTTTCGATGCAGAGCCGCAAAAAAAGCAATGAGGAAGCTGCATAACTTGTAATCTATCGTCAGTGGAACGGGCGCACCTCAACCGGCACCCGACAGGCGACGACGGCCTTGCGCCCCTACGCCAGCGCCTCGTCCATGTCAGCAGCTTCCAGAATCCAAAAACCGCCGATGTGCTCCTTGGTCTCCAGGAACGGCCCGTCGGTGATGAACATGTTAGTATCGGGCGACAGCACCTTGGGGATGGGGGCGACTGAAATCGGTGCCGCCATTCGCTTTACTCTTAGAAACGCGCTGAATCAGCTTCCCGATTTCGAATCCGGGCGAATCATTGTAGTAGGCACACGCCGTGTGCCGTAACCAGTGAAAAACGCAACTCGTAGACCGCTATGTTGGAAAACGCTGAATCGGGAAGTTATTCGCGGCCTGCTCCTAAAGCGGAGCCAGACTCCCATTCGTTCCACTTCGACCATCCATGGATGCTCAGCTTTCGGCAATTGCGGGGTGTCTTCAAGCCCCGTCATCCGGTTGATGGGTGTCTGCTTTACCCCGCGATCATCGGAATTCCTTGACGACCCTGTCGCCTTTCCGGATGATCGACCAAGTGGAACCCCAGAGAGACATCGGAGGCTTGCTCGCAATTTGATGCTTGCGGGCATCTGCACATGGCTAGCCGGAAACCCCTCTCAAAACCGGGTCGCGCCAAACCGTCGACCAGCCGCAGCGCTCAGCGAACCCCACCCACTGCAGTGGCTGAGATTCTTGCCAGAATAAGTTCCTTGCAAACACCCGAGGAGCTTGAAGAGCTCACGGATGGTCTGCTTGCAATCAGGGCCAGACGGGTCGCGCCGGTGCTATCCGGTGAGGAAACCGGTTTGCTGCTCGCCATCAACGAGGGAGTATCCGCTGAGTTGAGGGATCGGGTCGCTTCTTTGATTGAGAAGCGAAACAATCGCGGCCTGTCCACAGCAGAGAGCCACGAGTTAACACAACTCGCCGACAAAGTCGAGCGCACGGGGTGTGGAGCGACTTGAGGCGTTGTCGAGACTGGCGGAATTACGCGGTGTCTCGCTCCGCGAACTGATGAAGTCACTCGGCATCATCTCCGACAATCATGGCTAGGGCGAGACCCAGGGATCAAATCCACCGTCTCTTGATGATCAAGAACGGAATGCACCCTCCCGTCGAGACATGACATGGCCCGGCGCGATGACCACGCCAAGCGCGCTCCTCATCGCGGCGGCCGGCGGGCACAACGTGCTGATTTTGTGGACAATTTGACCCCAGATTGCAGGCGGCTAGAGTGTCGAATGTCTGCCACGCATCGGCGAATTCGAGAGCCTTTGAACACGGGCTTACGATGCCTCAGAATGTGGACCGAGGAACTCATGACATTCTTCAGACGGCGGGAACCCGAATGAAAAATGAATCCTTAGATCGGGACAAGGCCTATCTGAGCCTGCTTCACTGCGGGCTAGTAATGCTCCGAAACATCGCTCACTCTGGCCAAATCGACTTGTGCCGAATCGAGGCCGAACACCTACACGAAATCCCGACGCTGGTGGGCGAGCCCAATGAAACACGCCACGAGTACTACCTCCGGGGAACTCGGGGGCTGTACTTGCAGAGCCTCCGAGAGATGGGTGCGGGAGAATACTTGGAAAATGCGAACATATGGTACTTCGAACCGTGGCAGGTGTTGGCGTCGGTCGCTAAGGTACGGCTCTCCGAGGAAGTCGAGTAGGGTCCGCTGTGCGGACGACGGTCATCATGGTCCGCACAGCGGACCCTACGCCATCCGGCCCGTACCAAGTATTCCTCGACTCTCTCGTGACAGAGCCGTCCGAGCCCATGAATCCGGGGGGCTGCACATTCTGATGATCGGTCCACCCACCCGGAACCGGCAAAACGCTGCTGGCCAAGCGTCTGCCGACGATCTTGCCGCCGCTGACCCCGCCCGAGAGCAGCCTGGAAACGACCCGTAACTACAGCGCGATGGGCCTCTTGAAACCGGGGCAGCCGTTGATGGCCGTGCACCCGTTCCGCCCGCCGCGTCATTCCGTGGGCGACGCCGGCCTGGTCGGCGGCGGGACCACGCCCCAGCCCGGTGAAATCGGCCTCGCTCACAAAGGCGTCCTCTTTCTCGACGAGATGCCCGAGTTCAATCGCAAGACGCTCGAAGTCCGGCGCCAACCCTCGAGGAGGGCAGCGTCACCATCAGCCGCGCCTTGCGCAACACGACCTTCCCCGCCGAATTCATCCTGGCCGTCGCCATAACCATCGCCCGTGCGGGTATCAATCAGGAATTCGCAAACAGCTCGCAGCGTGCTACTCACGGAGTTTCTAATCCGCCGATGCACAGGTCGTGCACGGAGTTCGTGAGAATTCGCGGGGATCTGCGGGATTCAACGAAATGGTGGAAACTCGCGGTTCTGCGCCGGGAGTCATGACGGCGCGCATCCGGCATCGCCAACCTACGAATCGGGCGCGACGCCACACGTCGATTTGGCATGCGGATATCTTACACCTCCGCCTCCACGGGGCTTTTCCAGAGTTGCTGTGAGTTTTTCGAGCTGGCTTGCACGGTATGCTGTTCCGGCTGGAACTCGCCTTGGACAGGGTGGATGTCGCGCGGAACAGCATACCAAGGATCAACGACGATCCGGATCTCCTCCGGCGTCATCCCGCGATCGAGCATCTCTTTCTTGAAAGCGACCGCGAGCTCCGCCAGGCGAAACTGGAGCCGGTTGCGCATCACGATGCCCATGACGATGGCGACAAGCAGGCAGACGAGTCCTCCGACTGTGGCCACGAGTCCGATCAATACACCCGGATCCATTTTGGCGAAAAGCTCGTACATGACACATTGCTCCACGTTGTAAAGGCCCGCCGCGGGGACCAAAGATCGAAAGACCACTTCCTGGGTTATTCGGTGCAAGACCTCAGTTATTGCGTCGCCGCCAACCTTGACTCAGGCTCGAAGGGCACTCACTAACGGCGCACGGATTAGGCTGTGAGAGGTTTTCGTTGACGCCAGAAGCCAGGATTACGCCAGGTGGCCCTGCTGAGCGCCGCGGCGGGCGGCCACCACGTCCTCATGATCTGCCCCGATTCGCACAGATTCCATGACCTGCGGTTATCGCTCGGACCCGAGAAGGGCCTGTAGCTGCACGCCGGCCGAGGTCGAAAAACGGCCGGTTGACGGCCCGCCAGGTTCGGAAGTTTTGCCCGCTCAAGCCCGAGGCGATGTCGCTGTTGAAGGCCGCCATGGAGGACCTGGGCTTGACGGCCCGAGCACACGATAAGGTCTTGCGCGTCGCCGGCACGGTCGCCGACCTCGAGGGCCACGACGACATCAAGCCGCAGCACATCGCCGAGGCAGTTGGCTACCGGTCGCTGGATCGGAGTGTGTGGGCGTGAGTCCCCGGCAAACAGGACTCTCAGGACTGTCTCGCAGGCCGATGCGCTGCCGCGGCTCGATTCTTGCTGCCGGTTCATTTTTCCGGCCGGTGGCGCTTTTTCCACTCCGCGACCTTGCCCGGCTTCTTGCACGTTACGTACAGCCGGATGATGCGGTCGGCGGCCGCCGGCAGGTTTTCTCTAGCCTGGGCGAGCCCGATCGTCCAGCACGATGATCGCGCAGCACAACCCGGCGAAGGACTGCACCCTTCAACGCGGCGGGCTGGCCGGTTAAGATCTGTAGCACGATGACTCGGGCGACAAGACCGAATCCCATAACCGCCGCGATTTGAGCATTGGACGATCTCAGGAAGATCCGAACGCCGGGGCACCCGCTTGCCGCAAGCACGGTGAGCCGTTTGATGCACGACTTGATTTGCACCGTTCGCGATGACTCCGCGCGAAACTTTGCTATCGATGGGGGATAACGATGATGCCGATCCGATTCGTTTGTCCACAGTGTGGAAGGTCCGGCCGGTTGCCTGACGGCTTTCAGGGGACCAAGATCAAGTGTCCCGCGTGCAAAACGATCAGCCGGCTGGACGGCGACGGCATCGCAGGCTCGAATGTGGCGGGCGACTCGAGCCCGGACGAGCAGGCCGTATCATTTTCTTCGGTCCGGCAGCCCGTGCCCGGCGGAGACGCGTACGAGGTCGAAGAGCCGGAACCCCGGCCAGAGATCGTGGCTCCTCCGCGAATTTTGGCCGTGCCGCCAATCCCCAAAGAAGTGAGGAAAGAGAGCCGGAAGAAGGAGAATCCTTTCGTCAAGCCGGTCGCACTGATCGCTGGTGCGGCGGTTGCGGGGGCCGTGTTCGCCACGGGACTCGTCGTGTTTCTGCTGCGGCCCTCAAAAGTCGCGGATCAACCGGCCGTCGCACAAGTTCATGAGGCCGGGGTGAACGCCGCGCCAGGCGCAAGGACCGGGCGCTTCCCTTCAACCGACAGTCGCAGCGGCACCCGCCGCCGGCCAGGTCGTGAGCGGAGCCAACCTTGAGAGCGACCAGGGCGACATTCAGGCGGACGCGACTCGCCCATCTGTTGCTAGAGCCGCGCCGGGCGCGCGGGCCCGCCCTGAGGCACGCGCGTTGGGCCAGGCTCCGACGGCGGCCGGTGGTGAGGTGCCGCGCGGCGAAAGTCCGACGAAAGCGATCGCTCCCGTCGTCGCGGATCAGGGCTCGAACGGCGCGGCCGACACGATCAAGAAAGTACAGGCGGCAACAGTCTACCTGAAGGTCCAGGCAGGTCGGACGGGGGGAAGTGGAACCGGGTTCGTGATCCGTTCGGAGGGCAACACCGTGCTCGTCGCCACCAATGATCACGTCGCCAATCCTCACCTGGAGGGGGTGCCCCGTGACGATGACTCGCCACGACCGCTACCCCAGCCGACGATCGTCGCCGTCTTTCGAAGCGGGTTCGGGCCCGGGGCCGAACAATCGCTTCCCGCCCGGATCCTCGCTGCCGACGGCGAAGAGAATCGCGACCTGGCCATACTCGAGGTCCACGGAGTCAAAAATCCTCCGGAACCGATCGCAATGTCGGATGCAGCCGTGCCAACGCTCTTGATGCCCTTGTTGATCTACGGCTTTCCGTTCGGCAACATCGATACGTCGCTCAACAAGGCCGTGCATCGCAACCCGTCGATCACCGTCAACCGTGGCGCGGTCTCCAGCATGCGCAACGATCAATTCAACAGGTTGGCACATATCCAGATCGATGGATCAATTAATCCGGGCAATAGCGGCGGGCCGGTCGTCGACGAGAAAGGGCGATTGGTGGGGATTTCCGTGGCAAAAATTGAGAACACGAATATCGGGTTCGCGATCCCGGTCGCCGAGCTCACCCGGATGCTCGACGGCCGAGTCGGCGCGTTAAGCATGGCGATGCGCGGCGAGCACGCCGGCCAGGCCGACCTCCAGGTCCGGGTCCGCCTGATCGACCCGCTGAACCGCATCAAGTCGGTAGATTTCCTCTACGCGCCCGGCAGTGTCGGTCATCGCGCGACGGGGCCGGATTCCGACGTGAGCTGGGCTCCACTGCCGGGGGCGCGGACAGTCAACTTGTATCGCGACGGAGCGACCGCGTCGGCAACGATCCAGGCACCCGTCAAGTCGCCACGTGACCGTCGCCTGATGGTCCAAACCGCGTATCGACTCGATTCGGGCAAACTCATTTACACCATGCCACGACCTTATCAGGTCCCCTCAAGGCCCACGTCCCTCGCCCGCGCCGATGTCGAACCCCAGCCGACAGGTCCGGTCGCGACATTCGCGGTCCTGGGGTCCCTGATCGATTCGCACAAGCAACCCGTCAGGGACTGCCAGCTTCAACGTGATGCCAAGTCGCTCACCATCGAGGTGCCGGCGGGTGTCCGCATGATTAGCAATGAACTCGATGTACACAACGCACCGATGGCGCTGGCCGACGTCGACGGCGATTTCGTCGCCCAGGTGCGAGTGACCGGAAGCATGGCCCCTGGTACAGACCCGCCCAAGTACAAGGGAAAAAACGTGCTCCCAGGGACCTACCAGGGGGCCGGCGTTTTGCTGTGGCAGGATTCAAAGAATTATATTTTGGTCGAGCGCTCCGTCTCCACGAAAAGGGGCCAGATCGTGCTCAACACCAGGGCGCTCGTCGAGATCGTCAAGGGCGGGAAGTCCATGGCCGCGTTCCCTATCAATATTCCCGAGGGCCCGCTCTATCTCCGGCTCCAGAGGATCGACGGAGTGCTCGCCTTTTTGTTCGGCCCCGACGGCAGGCGGTGGATCAGTAGCCGCAAGCTGGCCATCACCTTCCCGGCCAAGGTTCAGGTAGGCCTTTTCGCCGGCAACATGTCAAGGCAACCCCTGTCCGCTCAGTTCGAAGGATTTGTGCTGGTCACGGAAAAGAAAGATCTGACCGATCCGATGAAGCCCTGAGGACGGCACTGGCATGAGCACCTCGGCCACCTCGCTGGCGTCGTCCCACGGGGCGCCACCGATGTCCCGAGCTCAGCCTAAAGAGCAATCGAGCCGCCGGCGAATTTCCGGCGTTCCGGCTGACGATCGCCGACATCGCGGTCGGTCGGAAACGATCGGCGGCGGCTTGATCGGTGGGCCGGCAGGTGCCAGATCGGCGGCGTGGAGCAGGTGAATCGGTCCACCAGGGTTACGACCGTTGATACCCTCCCCCCACGGCTTGTGGCCCGTAATGTCGGCAGCCGCAAGAATCTTTCCGTCGGACGAGAATGCCAGCGGGATCCAGGGTGGGTTGGGGTCGCGGAACGCGGGTTCCCGCGCCGAGTAGTTCCAGGCGGTGGCAAGCAGTGCGATTCCGACGGCCACGAGGGCGATCCGACGAAACCAGCGAAATCGGGGGCCAAGGTCCATGGGAATCTCGGGTTGAGGCCTATCAATCATCACTTCGATCTTGGAAACATTTTGCCCCGACGGGTCAGCCAATGAATCCGAGCCATCGTGGCTATCCGCTATCTACAGCGTCCCCTACAGCAAAGTATGACGGAATCGGGCATATTATATCGCGCTAATTATAATTAGACGACTGTAACGCAATGCCTGCTAACACCTTATTCCACAGACTTCTATAGATTACATGCCCGTGCGGGCATCGATCACGAATTCCTAACTGACTGGTGCAATAAGACTTGCATCTATAGCGATCCGGCCGGTGCACGGCACGTGCACAGAATTCGTGGAAGTTGATGGGAATAGAGGCGAAGGGGTGGAAGAAGGCACGACGGGGCACCCGGCGCTATGCTCCGAATGGTGAGGCCGGCGATCAAAGAGGGGAGCGATTTCCCTTTCCAGGTCTGGTCCGCCGACGCCGGGATCGGAGCCTTGATCCCCACGATCGCGCTCCTCTTGCTCAACGAAAGCTCGGGAACTGCACGAATTTCGAAATCAAACGCGGCGAAGCAGCACTATGAGACGTAGCACGATGGCATCACGGGGGCCAGGGATATGAATGTTGGGTCGCAGGATTCGATTCTCCGGTCGATCCAGACGCTCTTCGTCGCAGGATCGGCCACGGGCATGACCGACCGCCAGCTCCTGGAAGAGTTCCTGGGGCGGCGGGACGGGGGGGCCGAGGCGGCGATTACGGCCCTGGTGGCCAGGCATAGTCCCCTGGTCTGGAGCATCTGTCACAGCATCTCGTCGGATTCGCACGACGCCGAGGATGCCTTCCAGGCCACCTTCCTGATCCTGGTGCGACGCGCCGGCGCGATCCGCCGGCGCGAGACACTTGCGCCGTGGCTACACGGTGTCGCGCGGCGGGTCGCGGTGCGAGCAAGGAAGGTCGCCCGCGCGCGGCGACGATACGAGATAGAGCGAGGGGCGGAAATGAAGGTCACCTCCAAACCCGACCCCACGCGCCAGGAGGACCTGGAAGCGCTTCATGAAGAGATCGATCGTCTGCCCGAGAAGTATCGCGCACCCGTGGTCCTCTGCCACCTGCAAGGCCGGACACACGTGGAGGCCGCCGGCCTGCTCAAGTGTCCCACCGGTACGGTTCACATTCGCCTCTCGAGGGCGCGGGAGCTGTTGCGCGACCGGCTGACCCGACGAGGTCTGGCATTCTCCACTGCGCTGGCCGCCAAGTCGCTGGAGTGCGAATCGGCGACGGCCGCAATGCCGCCAGCACTGGCGAACTCGACAATCAAGGCCGCGATTCAAATCGCGGCCGGCAAAGCCGCCGCGGCTGGAACGGTTCCGGCCGCCGCGGCCCGACTGGCTCAAGGAGTTCTGCGGACCATGACCATGAAGAAAATCACAATCTTCGCGTTTCCTGTTCTGACTGCCGCCTCGCTCACCTGGGGCGTCGCCATGCGCGCGGCCGGCCAGCGGCCCGGGCCGGTCACAAGCGGCGCTGCGCCTGCAAGCGCGGCTCAGACCCCGAGAGCGCAACAGGACGAGGCCGTGCGCAGGCACGTGCCCGGACCATCTACAACCTGAAGCAGATCATGCTGGCCATGCTCAACTACCAACAGGCCGCGGGGGGCAACTCCGGCCGCTTTCCTCCCGCGGCCATCCGCAAGGACGGCAAGCCGATTCTGAGCTGGCGCGTCGCCGTCTTGCCGTGGCTCGAAGTCAGTGCCGAGGAGCGCCGCGCTCAGAATAACGCGCTTTACAACCAGTTCCGTCTCGATGAACCCTGGGACAGCCCCCACAACAAACCGCTGTTGAGACAGATTCCGGAGGTCTACGCCCCGGTGTTCCGCACCGATGAGCCGCGGGGAGGCACGTACTATCAAGTGTTCACTGGCCCGGACTCCTTCTTCGAAGACGAGCTTGGGCCCAAGCTCCAGGACATCGAGGATGGAATAGGCAACGTCTTGATGGTCGTGGAGGCAGGGAGTGTTGTCCCCTGGACCAAGCCCGAAGACATAGTGTTCGACAAGGAGAAGCCGCTGCCCAGGCTGGGACGGCAGTTCGAGGACGGGTTCTTTGGCGCATTCGGGAGTAGTGGCATCCTGTTTTTCAAGAACGGAAACGACCCCGAAGCGCTCCGCCGCCTGATCACCAGGCGAGGCGGAGAGCACGTCATTCAGAATCTACCTGGCGGCGACCCATTCACGCTGGTCTTCAAGCGAGACGGAAAGGATGTCAGGCTGCCACTCGTGGTCGACAGTATCCCTGAAGAACGGCCGCCAGCGCATGCGGCGCCCGGCTTACACCGCTGCCGATCCCAACCGATCGCCCCGAAAAGTTGCAGAGGCGGTAACTGGCGCAAGCCCGCGCTTCAAGGAGGCCGCACCTCGAGCCGATTTGACGGTGTCGGAACGTACCTGCGCCGTTTCGGAAGAGACAGCGACCGCGTTGATCGAGTCTCGTGAGTTTCTACAGGTTGATATAAAGTATATTCCCTGCGGGTATCGCTCGCAAATCCTTAAAGTGATTGCTTCGTGAGACTTAAGGCGCTCCAAATCGGCGGATGCACGGCTTGTGCACGAAATTCGTGAGAGACCGTGGGAAATCAAATAAAAAGATGGAAGCACGGTCTTCGATGACGGGAACCGCGAGAGAGCCAGCTGTTAAGCGACAGCACTCTGTATCCGAACGCAGGCAAGGGCAAGCTGGCATCCTGAACGGTGTGCCACGGTAAAAGTCCAGCTGTCAGCCGGGTTTTCTGCAATGCCCTGGATCTAGGATTCGAACCTAGCATGCGCGCCGTTCGCTCGCATTGGGGCGGCAATGCGATGGCATTGCAACCCCGGCTGCTTCCGCACCTTATGCCCCAAACCAGGCTTCATTCGCATTGTAGCGGCATGGCGTTGGCACTTCCAATGCTGCACCCAATTTGCACCCAAAACCAAACACCGCCGCGGCCAAAGCAGGTCCGAATAGTCGGCACCGAGCTATTCGATTTCTGCCGCTCGAAAATCGACCGGCGCTTTGGCACCTGGGTCTTGCCTCCTTGCGATTACGCTAGCGCAGGCATATCATGTCCACTTGTCCGGAGGTCTGTAAAAGCACGGCGAAGCTGGGATCGACACGTCATCGTCAATCTCGGAGGAGCCGATGCACTTAAGACTCGTCGCCGGCCGGTCTTTTATGGCCTTGGCCGCGATGTTGACGCTTGAATCGCTGTACGCAGCCTTCAGGCTGACCCATGCAGCCAGCTAGCGCACCTTGGTTCGCCGGGTAGTCCCCGGCCTCGTGGGCTCCGTTCCGCTCTGTGACGAGATCGGGCTATCCGTCTCCGCGTTCTCAAAACTGAAAACGGGATCTGACTCTTTCCACCGTTCACGGAGAAGATTACCGATCGGGTGAGCGATTTCGTCGCCAGGAAGGTGAGGGCCGATTAATGGGGAAATTTACCCTCCATGCAGACCGCAAAGTCCTGCAATGCCCGATCTCTCAGGAGCGGATCAAGCTCAAGCTCTTTGACAGCCGAACGAAGGCCACGGCGGACCTCTCGGCGCAAATCGAGGGCAGGATGGTCGAGCTGCGAGACACCGTCGCCGCAAGATTTGGGTCGGTGATCGAGCAGGTGATCGAGAACCTGGGGTTCCTGGATCCGGTGCGGACCAAGGACGCGTGAACGCTCAACCTGGGCCCAATACCTTCGCCAGAGCCTCGAGCCCGCGTGGATCGTGAAAGTAGCTGATGTGGTCACAGGCGATCTCGCGCACGTCGTAGGCCAGGCGACGCGCCGCCGGCACGAGTTTCATGCTCGCGATCGAGACGGCGATATCGTTGGGATCACCCCGGAAGAGCGGATCGGTAAGGGTGTGCAATAGCGGTCTGTTCATGACCCGCGCCAGGAGCCGCGCAGCCGGAGAAGATCCGTCCTTGTCGACCTGGAGCGCTGCGGGCACGAGCGACGTATTTCCCGCAAGCATCAGGTAGGGAATCCCCGGGTCGTGCCCGCTGTACAACGTCGCCAGGAACGGGGAGTCGGGCTGCATCTGATCGAGATTGACATCGAGACGCTCGAGCCCCGCGACTAGCCAGCCGAGCACTCCCGCGGGCCACGCAACCGCGGCGAGACGATTGAGTCCAAATGCAAGCGCACCCACAACCCAATCGTGCGCGGTTGGCCACGGCGAGCCGCCGTTCGGTGTTCCGCACATGATGAGTCTGCTGACGATCTCGTGTCCTCCCTCGAATTCGATCAGGCGCCGCGCGACGAGGCCGCCCATCGAATGAGCCACAACCGTCAGCTCCTTGCCGTGGCCGGCTTTGAGACCGACTCCCTCGAGCCGCTCCTTGAGGTCCTTGGCGATCTTTTCGATCTCCGTGTTCAGGTTTTCGTAATCGCACGTAAGAATCAGGTCGTAAGCCGAGTCGATCGGCTGGCCTCCCTTGAGCTTGGCGCGGCGCATTCCGCGGCGCAGCTCGAGCGTGTCGCCAATGATGCCGTGGATCAACAGGAGCACCCTCTTAGCGTTGGCGACGCGCTCGCCTACTTTCGCGCGGTCGCGCTCGTAGACCACCTCCTCCTTACCCTTCGACGCGTCGAGGTCCGTGGCGGCGAGGATCGGATATTGGAACTGGCGGCCCAGCACGTGGCAGATGACTTTTTGAAAGAAGATTCTGATTGATCCGGTGAGGCTCCGCTTACCGCGTTCGGTGGGCGTCGGCAGGCGCTCGATGACGATTTCGGTGCCGCCACCCGCGGTCGCCTCGGAGTGGCCCAAGGGCAGGAAGAAATCACCGTCCCAGGCGTAAGGCATCACCTGCTCATTCGCGCTTAAAGACACGCGTGTTTCCAGGCGCAAAGGAGCCGCAGGCGTTACGGACTCGTGGTCTTCGACGTCGCGCAGCTCGAGCACGCTCATCGGGGCAGCCGGCTCGCCGCGGGTCGAGATCTTCGAAGCCAGGACAAAACGCGTGGCGTTGGGGCTGTTCTCGAGGAGATCGGGTACTGAGGGGATTCCCACGCTGCGCGAGGCCACGGTCGCCTCAACGAGCCGAGCCTTGGCTGTGAGGCCCGCGTGGCCCTTGATTCTCACGCCGTCGCCGAGATCGGCTTCGGAGTCGGGCGAATCGGGAATCGGCTGGGCGTCGGGCGGTCGAACGGTGGTGAATACGAGCAACGTCGTCCACCAGTCATCGAGTGATTCCGGTTCGTCGGTATCCAGGTGGCGGGTCTGGAGCCGTTCCATCAGGTGGTCGAGTCCGGATTTGGGCGGCGGGATCACTACCTCACGCGTCTGCGCTCTGGGCTGATCGAGGTCTTTTTGCGCGAGTCGCCGGGCGTCGAACGCCGTTGTACACACAATCAATTTGACATGGTCTGTCAGCTCGGTGATGCCGCGTTGCACGAGCTCTTTGGGAATGCGAGCCGTGATCGGTCGATTCTGGTTGGCCCACACTTCCGAGTTCGCGGGAAGCTCAATGCAGCCGGCGGGCTGGAGATTGGCGAAGATCCCGTAGGTCTCCGGCAGGTCAAGAAGAGCGACATACAAGGTGCGGCCGCCTTTGCCCGTGTTGCGAATCACGATTTTGAACTCTGCGGGGACCAGTTTCCCATCCTTAAGTTTGTAGTCGAAGCGATGGACCGAGCCCTTCAGCTCCTGGTCGTTCTTGAACAGCTTGACCTCGATCTCTTCGGGCCGGATCGTGCTCTTGTCGTTCTCGAGCCGCAGAGTCAGAACCCAGCGCGCGATGTGCTCGAGCCGCGCGATGGCGAGCGCGGCCTTGTCGGGCGTGTAGCCCGTGATTTCGGCGACGAGGGGACGATCGTCAGCGGGGCGGGTGATCCGGTATTCGCAGGCGCCCGCGATCAAGCGGAATTCGGGCGCTTCGTCGTCGGCGCACGCTCGCACATAGCTCGAGACGCCGTTTTGCGGCCCTGCCGTCGCCAGTGCATTCCTTGCGAGAGCGACGCCGGCCTCTTCTCCCTCGATCCGGACAGGTAAACGCGGCAGCGGCAGGCGGCTGATCACCGCCTTGAAGGTCTCCTTCGGGCTCGGCTCCCCCATCACGCTCAGTTCGATCGTGCTCAACGTCGGTCCGACCTTGATTACCTTTGCCTTGCCCTTGGCCTTCGGGGCGTCGCGCATGATTTCAGGCGTGGAGTCGAAGGGGTATAACAAGAACTCCAAGGGCTCGTCGTTGGTCGGCGCCGGCAGCCCGTGCAACGCACCGGCTTCGACAACCCAGCCCCCGGCGGCCAGCTGAAATGATACAGGGTACGAGATCTCCGCCGGCCGGACCGCCCCGCCCAGAAACGGCGCGTCGAGCAGGTTCGGATCGAGCGACTCGAGCTGCGGCTCCTGGTCACAGATCGCCCCGACCACCAACGAATTTGTTCGGGCAAATAGATCGCGGTAGGTGATCGGCCCCGTTGCTGCGCAGAGCGCATCCACGAGGAAATAGGAGAATGCGCCGCGGATGCCTGCCGGCGATTGATACTCGGATGCCAATTGATACTCGCTGCAGGCCGCCATCAAAACGTGTGGGCCAGCCGGCCACCCCGACTGGCTGCCATCCTCGCCTTGCGGGCGATCGGGCGCGCCGGCCGATTGTTGTTCGATCAGATGTTTGACGTCTTCCGCGAGCCGGGATTCTAATCCATAAAAGGTGTGCAATGGCCGCTCGCCTTCATCTTCGGGCGCCAGCCGGACGGCGGTCAGTTGATCGCGGAGGTTCCGCGTGCCTGAGCCCGAGTGGCAGCAGTCGAGAATGATCGCGACGTGCACGCCGGGTTTCGCGACGTTGGCGATCAGCCGGGCGAGCTCTTTGTCGGCCAGGTCATAGAACACCGTCGGCTCGGCTGTCGTAACAGACGATCGTCTCGTTCTTCTTGTCGGGCTCAATCGGCCAGAACTCCTTGGGGGCCGCGGCGCGCGAGCCATGACCGGCGTAGAAAAACAAGGCGACCTCGCCTTGCTGCTGGGCCTGGGCCAGGTGTTTCTCAAACCCCTCAATGATCGCCTGGCGCGTGGCGAGCTCGTTAACGAGCAGCGGCGCCTTTTCCAACGCGATGTCTGCTCGGCCACCAACGCGATCATGCAAATACTGCGCGAACGCGTGGACGTCGTTCACCGCTCCTTGCAGATGTGGCACTCCTGGAGATTTGTAATGGTCGATGCCGACCAAGAGGGCGTAGACGGTGCGTTTCATCGGTGGTTCTCCGGACGCAGTCAAGGGCCGGCCATGGGACGTGACGAACGGATGGGGCCTCGAACCAAGTATTGGGACAGCGGCATTGCACGCCCCCCCCGGAGGTTACTCTCGCTCGTGCCGGCTGTCCACCATGGCGGCAACGAAAACTAGCTATTATCATGATCGGTTGGGTGACGCCGCCACTGCATATCGAGCCGGAACAGTTCGGTTACCGGCAAACACAAGAGCCGCGTATTTGCGATGAAAAACTGCTTCATTCGGATTCGTGAGAACGTGGATAGCCTGGGACGTGCGCTGCCGGATTACCCTGTGGAGCTCGAGCTCGACTACCCAGTCGGGCTAAAGCCCGAGGACAGGATCAAGCCCGGGAAAATCTCGGTGGCCGAGCTCGAAAGGGAACCGGTGTTCGTCACCGATCCGGCAATCTGGCGTGGCCGCCATCTGGGCGGAACGGACGATGCAGCCGGAGGATCAACGCCGAACGCCGACTTCGCGAAATGGCTGCACGGGCTGATCTTCGGCGCGGGGAAGGATCTCGCGGGCGACTGGGATCGAATACGAGAATGTGCTGCAGATACCGGAGTTCGGCTGGTTTTGGACATCGATCCACTCAAGCTGCGCCGACTCCGATGGGAGCAGATTGGCGTATCACCGTTCCATCCGGGGCGTCACCCCAGGTGCTCAGTGGTCCGTTGTCGGTTGAAGAAGGCGGCGGTCCTCATGCGCGATAGTCCTGTTCGCATCTTGATCGCGATCGGATCGAGGCCGGGCGATGCCGCCGTCCAAGCGAAGTCCGAGCTGCGAGCGCTCGTAAAGGCGTTGCGCGGTCTTCCCAACGCGGCGCGGCTTTTGATCCTGATCCGGCCGACGCGCGATGGAACCGCGAGCGACGAGCGCATTCCGAAACGTCGTGAGGTCAAGTCGTTGACGGACCATTTCAAGGACTTTCAGCCCCACATCTTTCATTTTATAGGGCATGGAAGCATCAACCCTTTAAGCGGGCAGAGCTATCTTCTTCTGTACAATCCGAAGACAGGGAACGTGCCCTGGACGCTCGATGACATGGTCACCGACCTGGGGGCAAACGTGCCTCCCTTTGTCTTCCTGAACGCGTGCCACACCGTGGATGCGGACCCACAGGTCACCACCACCGAAGGAGACGCGCCAGGCTGCCTGGTCAGTCTCGGACACCTTCATTGATATCGTGGGCTGCCGCGCCGTGCTGGGAATGCACGGTGCGGTTCGCGGAGATACCGCGGGTCTCTTCGGTGCCGCCTTCTACCAGGCCTTGATCGTCGACGGCAAGGACATCGACGAGGCCGTCACCGAGGCTCGCAGGAAGGTCGACCAGTCCCGAGGCGTCGATGCCGCGCGGGTCTGGGATTGGACCTTACCGTATCTGCGGCGGAGGGTGCTGCCGAACCAGGTTCTGGGCCTCGCCGCCAATGTCCGCCGCTTCGCCGATCTGGCGGCGACCTCGAGTGAGTACGAGGTGGCGAAACTCTTGGTCGACCGCGACGCCGAGCGCTGCGGCTTCCTCGATCTCGTCCAACCCGATATCGAGAGGGTGTCACCGATCGTCATCGTCTACGGCGACAAGGACGTCGGCAAGACCGATCTCTTGCGCTCTTGCCTGCTCGCGACCGCGATCCGAGGGCGGCCGGTCAAGTATGTGAACTTGAACGGAGACTCCCGACACGACGGCCAGAGCCTGCTCCGCGTAATTTGCGACGGACAGGACGACAATCGCTTGATCTACAAGCCATTGCCCAACTCAGCCATGGCTTCGTTCTATCGTGTCTATAACGCTCTGATCGCCGGCGACGATCCCGGCGATCCCGAGGTCTTGAGAAATCACCCGGATATCGCCCCCTGGAACCGGAAGGGCGCGCTCGAGAGGCTGTCATACGACGGCGGCGTTCAGGATCAGGTCGAAAAGCTTTATGGCGCCTTTCGCAATGCACTCGAGGCCCTGCCGAAGTGCATGCGCGAGCAGCTCGCCGATGAATTGCGGCCGCCCGGAGGGGAGCCCGATCCGCGCGTGTTGGAAGATCGACGGCCGTGCTTGATTGTCCTGGATCAGCTCTGCGTCGAGACGATTCACGTCGATCCGTTCCGCAACCACTTCGTCGCGAAGCTGCTCGAGGTGCTCAGCGGATCGAAATCGGCTGATCTCGTTGTCGCGCTCGTTGTACGGAAGGGCGACATGAAAACGCTTGGCCTGGACAAGCTCAAAGCCTCCCGTGTCGCGGTGAACGACCTGAAAATCACGAAATTCCGCACTTTGGCTATGCGGTTTTTTTACATGAGCACCGGCTCAAAACCGTCGAGTGGGAGCGAGGCGAGGTTTCGGCGGTGGAAGCGGGCTGTCGATTTCTTCAGGGACGGTTACGATGAGGATCATCTGTCCGAATGGAAACCGATACATCTCAAGATGATGTGGGAAGTTACTTTCCCAAATTGAGGATGCAACTCCGTGAGTGATTCCGCGAAGTTCGAGAAACTCCTCGAGCAACTTCGGAGTGAGAGGGACCTCGAAGAGACCGTTGGCGAACTTCCGCGTGGCAACGAGCGCGAGCTGTTGCGCCGATGCGCCGTGGCTCGATCGTTCGATCGAGCCGTGTTCGACGAAATCCTCTGCAAGGTGCCGACTCTGCTCGAAGTCGACGCTCAATCCTTCGTGCGCGTGACCACGAGCTCGGCGATCGAGCCAATCTCCAGTCCAGCACCGGTCTACCGCCTGAGGCCTGACGAGCGAGCCCGCTACCTGGCGACCTGGCAGGGCAGCGAGCGTGCCGGGCTCCGGGAGCTCCAGTCGAAGCTGCGCGAGCATGCCGAGAAGGTCGGTGATCGGGATTCAGTTCTTTACCTTCGGGCTCGTCTTGAGCTTGATCGATCGGCCGAGCTCTTCAAGCACGCATTTCTAGAGGCCGAGCAGAAGGCCGACCTGACCGCCTGCGACCGGGTGATCAACCTATTCGATCTGGACTCGAAGCCGGCGGACCTCGACCAGGCGATCAAGGTCGCCCGCGCGCGGCTTGGGCGCGCGCACTTTGGTCGGAGCCCTTCTACCGGACAGGGAGCTTCCTGGAGAGGCGCTCGCTCACCAATCTGCTCGAACAATTGCTCGATTCTCCTGAAGCCGAGAGCTGGGCGCTGCTCCTCCACGCCGCCGGTGGTCTCGGCAAGACGATGTTCCTCCAGTGGGCGATCGCCCGCTGGTGCGTGCCGCGCGGCGTTCCCTGCGCCCTCATCAACTTTGACTATAGCGACCCTGCCGTCATTGCCGCGGAGCCGTGGGTGTTCGCGCTCGAGATTGCTCGCCAGTGGAACAAGCAGATTCCGGGCGGTCCGCTCGGGAGCGTGATCGACCGCCTCGAGCACTGGGACTCGTCCAGCAGCGAGAACTCCCTGGCTCATCTCGTGGCGGCGCTCGATCTTCCCGGCAAAGTCCAGGCGCTCATCGTCCTGGATACATTGGAGGAGGTCCTCATTCCGCGCCGGCACCTGCTGGACCGGATCCTGGGCCATCTCCAGGGACTCCGCGGCCAGGGCGCCCGCGGCGAGCGCATTCGCGTGATCCTGTCGGGCCGATACAACCTCGCGCAACGGCTCACACCGGCCGAGCTGGCGCTGACCGCTCCACAACCGATTGTCCGGGAGATACTCCGGTTCCACCGCGGCGAATCCCGTGACTACCTGACCCGGCTGAGGAAGCACCCCGAAGACGATCGCGTCGACGCGGTCGTCGAGCGCTGCTTCGACCCAGACGAGCGATCCCCGGGTTGCACGCCGCTCAAGCTCTGGCTGCTCTCGGAGGTCATCAAGTCTGAGCCGCACCTGACCGCGCAGGATATCCGGGAGATCCCGCAAGAGAAGCTGGAGGTGGAGTATCTCATTCAACGGGTGATCAATCGCATCGGCGCGACCGATCTCGGTCCGGACGGCCAACCGCTTCCTCAGTACCGGCAGCTCCGCTGGGTCTTGCGGTATGGGGTCATACCGCGGCGATTGACCCTCGACTTTCTCCTTGCGCAGCGGATCCGAGAGCTGTTGGACAACGAGATCGTGGGGAAGACCAGCAGGGACAAGACGGACCTGGGCCTTACCCCGAAGCAAGCCGAACTGAAGCCCTGGTCTCGGACGCCCGAAATCCCACCGGGGATTCAGGACCTCTGGGAGATGCTGAAGACGTATGCCGGCGAGTCATCGTGGGTCCGTTTCGCGCCGGCGGAGCCCAACCTTCCGGAGGCGCTCGTCTTCACGCCCGACGTCGTCAATCCGATGCGCGCGCTGCTTCTCGAACAAGAGGGCGATATCTTTCGCGATTTGCATACCGGGGCAATGGAGCACTTCAAGGGTGAGGCCACACGCCTGCCCATCGGATCGCCGGAGCGCCTGCACGCTTGGCGCGAGGTGGTCTATCACGACTTTCAGCGGCGGGGCGAAGCCGCCGGGCCTGACTGGATCGCAAGGATCGCGTCGGACGAGTTTCGAAACCGTCCCGATTGGCCCAAGGTGCTGGCCGAGGAAGTGACCGGGTTGGGCTACCTGACCGGCGACGAGTCGCCCAGTCCGCTGCCGCGCAAGGATGGGACACGGATGATCGCTCCGCCAACGATGGCTCGGGCATTCTTCGAGCGAGTCCGCGCCAGTGCCGAGCTGGCGAGGTCCGCCCCCGCCAAGGCTGCCGAACACTGGCGGGCTGCGGCCGTCGCGAAGGGGCTGCTCGACCACGTGTCCCGACGGACAGGAGCGTCCCCGGAGGGTGTCGGCCCGGAGACCGTGGAGTTCTTCGGGGCCTTGGTCCAGGCCTATTCGCCCGGCGGTCCGCGCTCGAACGCGGTCGAGACGCTATCTCGCCTGAGCCTGTCCACGGACCGCGATCTGGCCTTCGAAGCACTGACCGAACTTGGCCTCCTGCTCGCGGCCGACAGAGACCGCAAGGGGATCGAGGTACTCAGTCGCTGGCTCGACCAAAGCTCCGGCCGTTCCGGACCTGCCGAGTTCGTGGACATGCGATTGGAATTGGCACATCTCCAGCTCGCCTTCGATGTACCCGATGCCGCGCTGGCATCGTGTGAAACGGCGCTGGGTCAAATCGATCGGCTGGGCGACCTGGCGGGCCGACGGCGGCCCAAGGCGGACCTACTGTGGCGGGAATCGCTCTTGCGGGCGGGGCGGCCGGAGGCCGTCTTCGCGAGCTTTTCCACTCGAGACAACGACCGTCTCGTTGAAGAGAATCGGCCGGCCGATTGGGGCAGCGCGATCTGGGCCTTCCGGGCGGAAGCGAGCCTCCTTTTGCTCGATCCCATCGCCGCGCTGCAATACCATCGAGCGGCCAGGGACGAGCGGAAAAAGGCGGCCGTTGCCGATGAGGCTGGCAGCCGGTCGGTCCCGATGCCCCACCTTCGAGAGCAACGCGGGCGAATCGCCAACGTCTTGATGAATTACCAGCGTGGGGTTCGCGAGCTCACCGAGGCCGCGGATGAATCGACGCAGTTCACTGGGCCGGCGGCGAGGACCTGGGCACATGGCGTGCTCGCCGAGCGCATCGCGCTCAATCTCGATCAATTTCAAAACCTCAACGGGGCACAATCGCTCCTCAGCAGCGTGCCGGCCGGCTTACCCGCACCGGGCTCCGAGCCAGGCCTTCGACTGGCCCTGCTGCGGGCCGAGTGGCATGATCGGCAGGGCAGATGCGACGAAGCCCGTTCGATCGTCGAGGGCCTGCTCGCCAACCTAGATTCCAACGCGCCGCCTCGATTCCATGTCAGGACCGCGCTCGCTGGTCTGACACTGAGGGGCGACTCTGCGCACGAGTCGTACGCGGTTCGGCTTGCTGACGCCCTCGAGCAGATTGATTCGCCCACGGCACGTGCTACGCTCCTTGACCCCCTGGCGCGCTGGCCCGGCCCGCTTGAGCTCTCGGGCTCGCTCGCAGACCGTCTCTTGCAGCTTGTCGCCGAGCCCGAGCATCTCCAGCTCTCCCCTCGAGAGCGAGCCGTTTTTTTGCTCCGGCGTGTCGAGCTGCTGCGCGTCATCCGGCAGCCGAACGAGGCCCTCGAATCCCTGGCAATCGCTCGCGACCTCTTGCTCGGCGGCCATAAGCCCACCGCCGAGAGGATCTCGACGACTTTCCCTCTGGCTGAGCTGCTCCGTGCGGAGGATCGGCTGGCTCCGCCTGAGATTCCGTGTTTTCGCGCGGCCGAATGGCTACCCCTCTTCGCCAGGGAATTCGAGGCCGATTTGTATCGACTACTGGTCGCTTCGGCGTGGGTCGACCAGAGTGAGCGCGCCTTGCGCACGGCGGACCGATCCCGTCTCGAAGAGGCCATTCTCGAGGCCGATCGTCGTCTCCAGCGCTCGGAGTTATCGGGCGCGCCCATCCTAACTGCCCGGCTGCTCCGTGTCCGATCTGCATTCTCCGCGCGTCGGGGGATGGCCGATCTCGCGCAGCGGTTCTCCGCGCAGGCGCGCGCCATCGAAGAGAGACTCGGTCTTCCCGAAGTCGCACAGTCGAGCTCGGTCACTGGCGCTGGTCCTAACGACATTCGGGCGGAGCCGGGATTGCCGATCCGTGTCGAGGTTGAACCGCCGTCGATTTCAGACGTCGGCCTCGAGAGCGCGGCGAAGAGCTCTGAAACGGGCGCCGCCCCGCCCTTCGCTTCGTCCCCACTCTTCCCGATTCATCGCTTCATCCAGTTCGCGCCGCTCTACGACCCAGTCCACGGGCTC
Organism: uncultured Isosphaeraceae bacterium; assembly: GCA_963830625.1. Taxonomy (GTDB): domain Bacteria; phylum Planctomycetota; class Planctomycetia; order Isosphaerales; family Isosphaeraceae; genus CAWHMZ01. Next base: position 275,447 of record CAWHMZ010000014.1, read on the forward strand.
TCGCTGCGGTTGGCCGGAGGCGACGCGCCATTGGCCGGCGTTGACGTCGGGTCCAAAGCGGACCCCTTATGGCAGAGGCTGCCGTCGGCCGAGCAGCCTGCTCCCCTCGAGTTGGTGACGACGCTCGAAGAGGATTGGGACATATTCGCCAAGTCGCTCGGCGGTTTTGTTGCTCCGTCCGATGTCATTCGACTAGTACAGATCGCCTCAGACCCGAAATCATTCGACTTGCGTCTGGAGTCAGGTGATCCGGTCATCGCACCCCTGCCCTGGGAGCTCGCGACGTTGGTGGCAATCGAGCCTTTCCGCGCCGATCCATCGAGGCCGCGGTATGGTTACCGCTCTGTCGGCAGCGCGTCCGGTTCGAATAGTGTCATGCTGGGCTGGCTCCGGTCGGCCCTTCGGCAGCTCATCGACCCTGGGCTCGCGGTCTACGGTGGCGACGAAACGCGCCTTCGTCAAGCTCTGGTGGTGTTTCAGCAACGGGAAGGGTTGAAGGCCACCGGCCAAGCTGATGCCGAGACTCGCTGGCTGATTGACCGCCGCCTTCGATCGCTACGAAACCATCCCCCACGTGCCGTCTTGCTGATCGCGGATATCCAGCGCGGTCAGGATCGTTCGCTCAACCTCGACCGGGTCAAACTCACGTACCGGGAGCTGGGCTTCGAGTTGATCACGGTCGAGGCGGCGGAGGCGATACTGTCTGCGTCTCGGAGAGCGCTCGAGGGCAAGGTTCTTTGCCTGGTACACGTGATCGCGCAGTTAGTCACAGCGCCGTCGATCGGCGTCAACTTTGCATTCGGCGCAGGTAATGGCGGCGACGGTCGGAGTTCGGGTGGTTGGGCCCTGAGCGCCAAGCTGCTTGATGAATTCCTCCGATCTCTTCCTGAAAGCGACGTGAAGCCCTGGATTGTGCTCGATCCGCCCCGACCGTCGTCGCGCGTCGAAGCCGTGCGGCAGCTCTTCTTGCGCAACGCGTTCGCCGCCGAGCTCTTCCGGTCGGGCAACAGCCCTACGGTCCTGGCGGCCGGGCTCGACGATCCTGCTAACACTCATGATCGGGCTTTGACGGTCGCGTCCGCCATCACCGAAGGCCGTACGCCCGGCGACCTCGCGCCGCGTTCCAGGGAAGCTTTGACAAGCACTCGAGCGATCCTTCGGCGCTCTACGAGATACTCAGCTCGGCCGCCACGGCTCTCTTTGCCCGGGATCCCGATGCGCGCGCCCCAGGTTCGGGTCGATCTGAGACGGTTCCGTCTCCGGAACGGACCGTCCGCGTGACGCGCACTTTGTACGCTCTCTTGGTTGGCATCAACGATTATCCGCCGCCGCTTTCACGACTCGCAGGTTGTCTCAATGACGTCGGGGCCTTTGCAAGCTTTTTGAGAAGTCAGGTGGATCGCTCGCTCGGTGTCGACCTCCAACTGCTCATTCTCGAAGACGACCAGGCCACCCGCCAGGCCGTCATCGAGGGTTTTCGCAGCCATCTCGCTCGCGCCCAGCGCGGTGACGTCGCTCTCTTCTACTTCTCGGGGAGGGGCTCACAAGCGCCGGCGCCGCCAGAATTCTGGGACCTGGAGCCGGATCGGCTCTGCGAGACGCTCGTCTGTTACGACAGCCGGTCTCCCGGCGGCTGGGACCTGGCCGACAAGGAGCTCGACAAGCTCATCGAACAAGTCGCGGCAAGGGACGCGCACACGGTCGTCGTACTCGACTGCTGCCACTCTGGATCAGGCACACGGGCCATCTCGGTGCGATCGGACGGCCGACGAGCGCCGTTAGATATTCGGATGAGGCCCGCAAGCTCGTGCCTGGTGTTTCAGGACGACAAGGACCGGGCCGCTCATGCGCCAGGGCTGACACAGGTCGCCGAGTCATGGACGGTCGGCCGGCACCTGCTCTTGGCTGCTTGCCGCGAGAACGAGACGGCCGGCGAGTACATCAGTGACGAGGGGCCGCGTGGGGCGTTCTCCTACTTCTTGCTCGTTTCGCTTGAGACGCGGCCAGGTCAGCAGACGTACCGCGATCTGATGAGCCGGACGAGCTCGCTCGTCCGATCCGTCGTCCCCTACCAGACGCCCCAGCTCGAGGCCACTCACTCGGAGGACCTTGATTTGGTATTCCTCGACGGCGCGCTCCGGCCGGTCGAGCGGTGGTATCGCGTGTCGTTCGACGCCTCTGCACGGGAATGGCGCGTGGAAGCCGGCGCATTACAGGGACTGCCCGCACCGACGGCTGCCGAGCCGCTCGAGCTGACCCTCTTTTCTATCGACGCCACTGAAGAAACGATGCGTGACCCGACGCGTGCGAGGGGCAAGGCGAGAGTCACGCGGGTCGGAAGTGTCTGGAGCCCTGTCGAGCTGCTCGCGATGGGCGAGCCCGGTCCGACTGAGGCCTTCAAAGCAGTCGTGAGCCGCCTGCCCTTGGCAGCACTCCTCGTGACAATGGAAGGTGAAGAGGCAGGCGTGCACCTGATCAGGAGAGCGCTCGCCACGGCCGGCCCGAACGGCGAGCCGTCACTCTACTGTCGCGAGGCCCGTGACGATGAGGTCGCCGAGTTTCGCTTGCTGGCCCGTGGCGCCCAATTCACGCTTGCCGGGCCCGCGAACGACCTCCCGCTCGTCAGCGCACTCGAAGGCTTTACGGAGGCTAACGCCCGTAAGCTCATCGAGCGGATCGAGCATATGGCACGTTGGACGACCCTGGCCCGCCTCAGTAATCCCACCAGCTCGATCAGCGCCGACGAAATCGCGCTCGCGATCCTGATCGACAGCAAGGCGGTCGCCGGAGTGGAAGTTCGCCTCGCTTACTCCAGAGATGCCTCGGGAAACTGGGTTCCGCCACAAATCCAGATCAGCTTGACTAACAAGTCCTCTCGGACGCTCTACTGTGCTCTCCTCGACCTCACCCAGAGCTACGGGATTTTTACGGACATGACGACAGGGGGTTCCTCGGGGACTAGCTCCGTCAAATTAGGGGGTTGCATCAGGATCGGCCCCGGAGAAATGGCGCAAATGAACGGCGGAGAACCGATTCCTGTCGCCATCCCCGAAGAGATCGCGCGCGAGGGAGTGGTGGAGTACAATGAGATGCTCAAGCTAATCGTCAGCACGGCCGAGTTCGACGCCCGAGTGGTGGCGCAACCAGATATCGACCAAGAAAGCCCGGCGTCGCGATCGAGACGAGGTGAGGCCGGCGACTTGAACTCGCTCATGGAACGTATTCAGACGCGCGGCCTCGAATCCGACGAGTCGCGTACCCTCGCTGATTGGACGGCAACGTCGGTGATTTTCACGACCGTGCGGCCGCTCCCCGACCGAGAGATCCTGAGCAGTGGCGCTTCGGTCGAGCTCGCTTCCGGCGTGGTGCTCTCGAGCCACCCACGTCTCCGGGCCAAAGCTAGGCTTTCAACAGAACCGCTGGCCCTACGCGAGCTGGGGGAAGTCAACTTCCCACGCCTATTGCTCGATGATCCCACGGTGTGCGTTCCCTTCATCGTTGCAGGCCCCAAGATCGCTCACCCCGGGCTGAGTGTCATCGAACTGCTCGATGTCGAGAACGCAGATGTTGTCAAGGCAGAGTTCCCTCTGCGTCTGACCGCGTTGGTTCCCCTGACACCGGGCGAACAGATGTTGCCGGTGGCCTTCGATGGAGAGTTCTTCGTCAGTCTCGGCCACGCCGCCGCAACGGCGGACAATCGCACCGAAATTGTCATCGAGCGTTTGCCGATTCCGAACCTGCCGGCTCGCTTCGATCGTAACCTTGCTGGGCCAATCCGAGTGTTCCTCGAGAAAGTTGTGTGCGCCGGCCACGGCCGAGCTTGGTGTGGCAGGCCTGGCTGCCGTGGAAGTCGACAGCTCGGCGGACCGGGAAACTGCGATTTACGTGACGGACGACGCCAGAATCCGCACGTTGGTTGCGCAGGCGTCAAAGATTTTGCTGCTGGTCCACGGTCTCGTCGGCGACACGCGCGAGCAGCATCGCGGGCTTCGCCGGGTAACGCTCGCCGACGGGAAATCATTGGACTCGAATGTCGACCTGGTTCTGACCTTTGAGTACGATGCCCACAAGGCCAGGATTGAGGTCGCAGGGCTGCAGCTCAAGGACCAACTCGAGCGAGCCGGGCTGAGGCCGGGGCACGGCAAGCAACTCACGATCCTGGCACAAACGACTGGGGGACTCGTCGCGCGGTGGTTCATCGAGCGAGACGGTGGTGACCAGGTTGCGACTCGGTTAGTCATGTGCGGCACACCGAACGTCGGCGTGTCTTGGCCGAGCCTCCGCGACTGGTCGAGCGCCATACTGGCCCTTGGCCTCAACCAGTTCACGAGCATGGTCTGGCCGGCCTCGGTCCTCAGGGGGCTCGTGCGAGTGAGTCAAAGCGCGGACGCCTCCATTGAGCAATTCCGCTGCGGTTCCTCCGTCCTCCAATCGCTCAATGACGGCGAGGGGCCAGCGATTCCGTACTTGGTGATCGCAGGCACGAGCTCGCTCGTTCCTCACGCCTTGAGGCCTGAGTCCAGTGGTCAATCGCCGTTCGACCGACTTCTCAGCCGCGTGGTTGACTCGGCGGATTCTCGGGCCGAGCTGGCGCGGCTCTTCGGCGCAAGAAAACGACCTGGCAGTTGCCGAGGCGGCCTGGCGTGATCTCCGCGGATCAGCCTCGATACGGGCCTCATCCGATCCGTCGGGCAAGCTCGCGATCAAGACCGCCGCATGCGACCACTTCACGTATTTCCAGAGCCGGGAGGTTTTGGAATTCATCAGAGAGGTGTTGTGAGCGGATCGAAAGGTGTTGGTCGATGAGTTCCGCCGGCGGGCTCAAAGCCATTTCGTCGCCGAGGAGGTGAAGGCCCATCAGGCGGGAAGTCTGCCCCTCCGCGCGCATCTCAAAGCGCTGCGAGGGTTGATCTGTCAGGAGCGGATCAAGCTCAAGCTCTTCGACAGCCGACCGAAGGACACGGCCGACCTCTGGACTCAAATCGAGGGCAGGATCGTCGAGCTGCGAGACACCGTCGCCGCTAAATCCACAGTTAATCCACCGAGTCCGGCGGTGAGAATTGACGAGGTTCTACCGTCCCGTGCGTGAAAAGGCGTCATCGTCCGCTGAAGAGATCTTCGAAGCCTGGCAGCGACCCCAAGAAGCGACTGTCCGAGGAGCGAGCCCCCGCCCGTGAGCAAGCGGATGGACTTGGATTAAGAGCGGCTCCTAGATGTCAGTGTACGCATCGTGGGAGTCGAGCCTACTGAGGCTCAGGCTTCACACTGGGATTCTCTTCTACAGATTCATACAGATTCCATGCCCCTGCGGGTATCGCTCCGACCCCCGCCGCGCTTGCAGATGCGCGCCGCAGCAAGTCGAGAAATACCTAAGCAGGATCTCGGGCCCATTGCTTGAGCGCATCGATCTGCACGTTGAAGTCCCGGCTGTTCCCTTCACTCAACTCGCCGAGATGCCGCCTGGTCCCACGTCGGCCGACCTGCGCGAGCAAGTGCTCGCAGCCCGCGCCCGCCAGGCGAAGCGCTTTCGGCCCAGCAGTTGCCGTAGCGGCCGATTCGCGGCAGAGCGAGCCGGGATGGGCCGCGGTTCGCTCGAGGGGGACAATCTCGGCCGCGGTCGGAGCGCGCTTAGGACTTTATCGAGTATTCCCCTTTCAACGTCAGGAGAATTGGAGAATTCCGGACCGTCGCGAACGTTCCTAGGGCGTTGCCCCAGGCGAGCTATTGGCCGGGCTCGCCGCCCGGACCAGGACCAGGCCGTCGGCGCCGGCAGTCGCCAGCCGGTTCGCGTCGGGGCTGAAGACCGCCGTGGTCACGATGTCGGTGTGGCCGCGCAGGCTCAGAACTTCCTGGCCAGTCTCCACGTCCCAGAGCCTGACGGTTTGATCCTCGCTGGACGTCGCCAGCCGGCGGCCGTCAGGGCTGAACGCCACGCTTAGTACCGAGCGCATATGACCCTGAAGCCGGGCCGTCGGATAGCTGGCGGCGAGGTCCCAGACCGCAACCGTCGAATCCCAGCTCGCTGATGCCAGCTTGGTCCCGTCGGGGCTGAACGCGACATAAGATGTCAGCCGATTGTGGCCGCGGAGCTGGCGCTCGGTCTGGCCGGTTCGACGATCCCAGATCGTGACCGTGCCGGCGTTTTCTGCGGTGGCAATCGATCGCCCGTCAGGGGAAAACGCGACGTCACGGATGAGCCCCGTGCTCATGCCGGCGACTCGCCAGAGGATCGCTCCGGTTTCGAGGTCAAAGACGAGCAGAAGACCGTTGGAATCGGAGTAAGGGGCAGATTCGCCGCTAACCAGTCGGGCGTTGACCTGACCCGCGGCGGCCAGCCAGCGTCCATCCGGGCTGAACGCGACGTCCTGGAATCGACTTGTCGGTTCATCGTAGCGGAAGCACGAGCGCCCCTCCGGGACTGTCCGGGCCTCGATCCGCCCGCTCTGTGATGCTGACGTGACGAGCCGGCCATCGCGCCGGACGTCAATTCCATCAATCGGCCAGCCCCGCTCGGAGTCATCGCCGTCATCGAGCGCAGCCTCACGAATGGGGTGCGCCAATTCGAGGATCGACAAGCGGTGACAAACCCGGCCTGGGGCATCCTCGATGTTACGAGCGACCAGGAGTCGCTGGCCGTCGGGGAAGAAAGCGATTCTCGCGATCGGCCCGGCTCTGCCGCGCCAGGTGAGGGCCTCGGGGCTCGCGGTGGCGTCCCAGATTCTCACTGTCTGATCCGAGCTGCTCGACGCCAGCCGGCGACCATCCGGACGGAAAGTCACAGAGGTCACCTTCTTGGTATGGCCGCGCAGGGTCCACAGCTCCTGGCAGCTCGCACTGTCCCAGAGCTTGATGGCCCCATCAGCACCACAACTGGCGATACGTCCTCCGTCGGGGCTGAACTCCACATGCAGTACCCAGTCGCGGTGACCAGCAAGGGAGTGCCGCAAGTCGCCTGAGCCAGCGTCCCAAAGCCTGATCGTGCGGTCCCAGCTCGAGGTTGCGATCAGATTTCCGCTGGGGTGATAGCTGACGCCGGTCAGCGGCCCGGCATGACCGGCGAGCTTTTTAGTCAGCTCGCCGGTTGCGGTGTTCCAGAGGAACAGCTCACCCGGCTTGCTGGCCATTTGCGGCACCGTCAGCGAGGAGCCGCTTACCGAGGCGAGCGTTCGGCCATCGGGGCTGAAGGCCACACCCATGACGTTCTGTGTGTGACTACGCAGGGTATGGAGCACCTGCCCGGTCGACGCATCGAGGATGCGGATGACACCGTGGCCGCGCATGTGAGAAGGCTCTTCGACGGGACGATAACCGTCGCCCGATGCCAGAAGTTGCCCATCCCGGCTGTAGCTGAGCGCATAAATCGTGCCCGTGCCAACGGGCAGAGCTCGCAGCAAAGATCCCGTTTTAGTCTCCCAGACCTGGATGACCCCATCTTCTCCCGCTGAAGCAAGTTGATCGCTTCCGGGCCGGAAAGCCAGCGAAAAAGCACTGTGCACGTGCCGCCCCAACAACTTGATGGGCCGACCGGTCGCAGGGTCCCAGAGTCGCACGGTTCCGTCGTTGCTCGCGGACGCAACCCGAAGGCCGTCAGGGCTGTACTTCGCGCACGTGACCGTCCATGACCCGGTCGGAGATGTCCCGTGGTCCATGGAAACGAGTTCGTGACGACACTGTCCTTTCAGATAAAGCCACTCCCATTCGCGCAGAGGCGGAGGACAATCGTCGAGCAGCCGCGCGACTCGATCGATGTTGTAGGCCGACCACTCGCGCTCGGCCAATGCCATACGGTGGAAATAGAGGAACCTCTCGGCTCGTCTCTGTTCCTGGTCAGCCGCATGGCGTGCCGCATCGGTAGCCCTGAACTCACGCTCCAGCCATACTTGGTAGCGGTAACCGATGGCCAGGCCAAAGACCGCCAGCATGGTCACGGTCCCCATCAGCCACAAGGCTGCCTCGGCAGGCCGTCGATGCGCCCGGCGCAGCGCGCGTCGCCAGAGGCTGATCGGGCGAGCGCGCACCGGTTCGCCGTCAAGGAAATGGCGCAGATCGTCGGCCAGCTCGCCGGCCGAGGCGTAGCGCTCTCGCGGCTGCTTGGCGATCGTCTTCAGACAGATGCTTTCCAGGTCGCGAGGAATGGTGCGGTCGAATCGCCGGGGACTGGGAGGATCGGAATTGACGATCTTGGTGAGCAGCTCAGATCGAGTGCCCGCGAAGGGCAGCGCGCCGGTGAGCAGTTCATAGAGAATCACCCCCAGGCTGTAGATATCACAGCGATGGTCGATCGGGTGCGCTCGATCGCGGCCGACCGCTTGCTCCGGGCTCATGTAGGCAGGAGTCCCGATAATCGCTCCATCGTGGGTCATATGAACCGCCTCCTGCTCGAGGAACGCCAGGCCGAAATCGACGATCCTTGGTTCACCCGGCCATCCTGAGCTCGCGTCATCGGGGATCGCGCCCGACTGCGCCGAGCGGTGTCGAGCATGATATTGGCCGGCTTGATGTCGCGATGGATGGCTCCCATGGAATGGGCGTAGGCAAGTGCGTCGGCGACCTTGGCGACCAGCTTGGCCGCGGACTCACGGCTGAGCCGGCGCGTACTGAGCAGGTCGCGCAGCGACATTCCGCTGACGAAATCACAGACGAGGATCCGCAACCCGTCGTGTTCCGAGATCTCGTGGACGGTCACGATGCCGGGGTGTCGGAGCTGGGCAGCCGCGCGCGCTTCGGCGTAGAACCTCGCGACGACCTCGGGTGTTTCGACCAGGTGGGCGTGTGGAATCTTGAGGGCGACGGTCCGGTTCAAGCTGACGTCGAGCGCACGCCAGACAATCCCAAATTCGCCGACACCAACCCGCTCGAGTAGGTGGAATTTGCCGATCGTTTTGGCGTGGCCGTTGTGTCCAGAGGTTACGCTCGAATCGGGATTTGCACGCGGATGCGCGGTCAGCTCTCCAAGGGCGCCGCGGCCGGCGATGTCGTCAAGGCGATCCGACGTCAAGGCGGCTTCCGGGCACGACCCGGCCAGCTCAGGAAATCGCTGCTGGTAATCGCCGATGACCGGAGATTCTCCGTGTCGCCTGCGGTAATGGACATCGAGCTCCACGAGTTCGCAGAGTAAAAGGTGGCGACCCGGGCCCGTCATGAGCTCGAGAAACTCTTCGATCTGAGGTCGGCGCGCCAACCTCCAGGCCGTCTCGAAACCGTCGCAAATCTGGTCGATTTGCCAGAGTTGCGCGGCGGCCGGGCCTTGCTGAGTAGGCAGGTGCTCCGAGTCGGCGATCATTTCGAGATATCTCCGCACTCCCACAGCCTGCGGATGAGCTGGAGCTTTCGCTCGACGGTGCGGGTGGTGCAACCGAGCTTGGCAGCAATTTCCTCCGTGGTGAACCCTTCGATTTTCCAGAGTGCAACGGCACGGAGAATCGAGTCACTTAGCCGATTGAGGATCTGCTGGCATTCCTCGGCGACCTGAAACGCGGCTTGAGGATCCGGCTCCTTGCTCGTTAGTTGCGACAGGCCGACGTCGGGCGCGGGCGCCTCGCAGGGACCCACCACCCCGGCGTGGTGTTGGCCAGGCCCACCACGCTTGACCCGCCGCTCGTACCGCAGGAGATCGATCGCCTTGTGGTTCGTGAGCGCCAGCAGCAGGGGCCAGGGATCGTCGTGCTCGAGCAGCTCTGGAAACCGACCGTCCTTTGTGCCTCGACAAAAGCTCTTGAACGCACTCAAGGCTACATCCTCTTCATCGGCCATTCGTCCGGGCGCGCTGTGGAGCTTGCACCGCGCCACCTTCACCATCCGAACGAAATAGGTGTTCCAGAGTTGCTCGGCCGCTTGCGGATCACCGTCTTTGAGCTGCGAGACCCACATCCCAACGGGAGAGAGTGCGCTCATGGAAGCACGCCTTCTGACAGGAAATCCGACCACCGTCAGCCGAAGAGCCGACGAAGCTCGCAAGTCGACATGCCGATGATCAATTCGGTCGCACGAGCCCAAAAGTCATGTCGGGCATTTGACGCGTTTTGACGAGATTTATGATGATGGCTGCGATCCGTGGGTTTGTCAACCCGCTGGATGTGGCTGTCGCAGCCCGGGCCCCTCCTGGAACAGCATCAGGTCGCGTTGTGAGCGATCTGCGGAGAGGACGGTCTGCGCGAAGGCAGGTGTCACTCATTTTCTGACTCGTCGATTTCCTATCGCTGACGCTTCGGCAGTCTTTGATCGGAAAGTTCTGGCTCGTATTGGGAAGAACCCAGACAAGACGGAGCGAATCCATGCGCTTGTTCCGAAAGACGTGCGGTGCGACCATCGGTCTGGGCCTGGTTTTCGGCCTGGCATGCGCCATTTCCGGCTGTGACGCGGGTGGGGCGAAGACGGAATACAAGCCCATCGATTCGCCCATTCTCAAGAAGCTTGCGAGCGCGAACCAGGGGCAGAGCGAGGCGGCCCAAGCGAAGCTGCCGGCTCGGGTCAAGGGTAAGAAGTAGTACTGCATTTCTGCTCGGTGAGCACTTCTCCGCGTTTCCTTCAAAAAGGGGCTTTGTCGTGAAGCATGCGAGACGGGTCGGTTTTACTCTGATCGAGCTCTTGGTTGTCATCGCCATCATCGCGGTCTTGATCGCGCTCTTGCTGCCCGCCGTTCAATCGGCGCGGGAAGCGGCGCGGCGGATCCAATGCGTAAACAATCTCAAGCAAATTGGACTGGGCATGCACAATTACCACACGGGCATGGGCGTCTTCCCGATGGGAAGCAGCATTGCACCACAGCAGGACGTCCCAAACCAGCAGTCGATCTGGTCGGCCTGGAGTGCCGCAGGCGCTCATGCTGGGCTACCTTGACCAGGGGCCGCTCTACAATGCCTGCAACTTCTCCTGGGCGGTGCTGGACCTGAGCAATTTCAGCGGGAACGCGAACGTCGCGGCGGCCTCGAACTACAACCAGACCGTCTTGTACACGAACCTTTCTATGTTCATGTGTCCGTCGGACCCCAATGTCGGGCAGCGTCAGAACAATAACAGCTACTCCGCGTCCTACGGAGCGACGACCACCGACTGTTACACCTGGACCTCCAACGCATCAGTCAACTGGGTAAGCCTGGAAACCAGCGGCGAGTCCACCGGCATCTTCACGATCGGCAAGAGTTATGGTCTCCAGAGTATCACTGATGGGTCCTCGAATACCGTCGCTTACTCCGAAGCACTGGTTGGCGATTCGAACGGCAGTGAGTTCGCGGGAAACACCACCAATCCTAGCCGTTACCGGGGCAATTACATCACGGGACCGGTGGGCAACACCGACGGCACGAACCTGCTCAACATCCAGTCGAATCCGCAAGGGGTATTCAATACGCTGGCGGCGTGCGCCGCCACGTTTGCGACCTCGCTGACCGCAATCCAGGACGATCGGGGCTTCCGCTGGTGCATGGGCTGCACCGGTTGGACGATGTTCAACACGGTTCAGGTGCCGAACGACACCAAGTACCCGATCGGCGGCTGCCGCGACGGCGGAGTGCCCGGTCAGTTCCCCAACGATGGCTTCAGCTACGGCGCCAGCAGTGCCCACCCCGGCGGGGCCAATGTGCTGTTCGGTGACGGCTCGGTGAAATTCATCAAGAGCTCGATCGGATACCCGACCTGGTGGTCGCTGGGGACGAGGAATGGGGGTGAGGTGGTGAGCGCTGATTCTTACTGACAGTGGGGCCAGGTTGATCGTGGGCCGGCTTGGCGAATCAGTCGGCCGCGATCTCAAGAAGAGATCAGACTACCCGTGACGACTCGAGAGCCGATCAGCTCCGGAGTCGTTTTGTCCGCGGGCTTCGGGGGGAACCGAGTGCGCTCGCGATGGTGGATTTACTCGATCGGACTCCTCGCAGCTTGCGGGGGACTGTGGGCATTTGATGACTGGCGGCTCAAGGCCGATTGGCAGAAGGCGCAGCGCGAGCTTGCCACGGGCCAGCCTCGAAGGGCCTTGGCGCGGCTGGTCGGGCTGTCTGGCCGCTGGCGCCAGAGCGGCGAAATTCAGTATCACCTCGGCGTTTGCGAGCTGGCCGTTGGGCACGTCGAGCTTGCCGAGGCGGCGTGGGCGCGTGTAGCCAGCGGATCGCCGTACGCGGCGCGGGCGGCGATGATGAGAGCGCGGCTGGCGCTGAAGGTTCATCGGCTTTCAGCAGCCGAGCCCCTTCTGCTCACCGCTCTGGCGGACCCTGGCGAATTCGGGAAAGAAGCCAGGGAGACGCTCGTCCACCTTTACAAGCTGCAGGGGCGATACGAGGAGGCGCGTCGTGTCGTGCGTGAGGGCTGGGGCCGCTACGACCCGGTCGGCACGATCCAGGAACATTACCGACTCGATACCTCTAATCCCATTCCCGTCGAGAAGGTTCTGCCGATTCTCGAGACGGCGGCACGACTTGCTGCTGACGACGACCGCATTTGGCTGGGTTGGGCTACCCTGGCAAGAAGGCAGGGTCGATTCGAAGAGGCACGTCGCTGGCTTGATCGCTGCCTGGAGCGCCGGCCGGCCGATCCAGTCGTGTGGCGAGCCCGGCTGGATTGGGCCCGCGCCGCCGGAAACGAGTTCGAGGTCCGGAGCCGCTCGGCGCATCTTCCACCCGATCGAGTGCCCCAGACCGAACTACTCTCTCTCCGCGCCTGGTTTGCTCACCGAGCCGGCGACGCCGAACGCGAGCGCCGCGCGCTCGAGGAGCTGGTCGCGCGCGATCCTGGGGCCCTGGCTGCCATGGAGGCCCTGGCCGAGTTGCTGCTCCGGGCGGGTCGAGCTGAAAGGGCCAAACAGCTCCGTGCGCGGAGAGGCGAGCAGGAGTGGACGCTGAACTGGTATCGGGCGAGCATCTTCCCTGCCGATCGCCTCGAGCACGCAACGGAACTGGCCCGGGCGGCCGAAGCGGTCGGCCGACCCTTCGAGGCACGTTGCTGGTGGGAGCTCGCCGCCCTGAAACCGTCCCAGACTGCTCTTGCGCAAGCGGAGCTCGCTCGGCTCGACCGCAACGTGCTGTGCGCTGACACACCCACTCCCCACATGACGCCGGCGGGGCTGCTGGCCGAGCTGAACGCGCAGGCCACACCGCAACGCCATGCCGCCGGCGGCGAATCCTGCGGCGCAAGCCCCCGGTTCGTCGACGCCGCCCAGTCGGCCGGCCTGCATTTCACATTCGACAACGGCCTGGAAACGCTGCACCAGATGCCTGAGACGATGAGTGGCGGGGTTGGCTTACTCGATTACGACGGCGACGGCTGGCTCGACGTCTATGTCGTCCAGGGAGGCCGGTTCCCGCCCAAGGCCGGCGCGCCCAACACGGGTGATCGCCTTTTCCGCAACAAGGGCAATGGCACATTCGAGGACGTCAGCGTGCAGTCGCGAATCGCCAGTCTGCCTCGCGGATATGGCCATGGCGTGGCTGTCGGCGACGTCGACAACGACGGCCGACCCGACCTCTTCGTGACTCGATGGCAATCCTACGCACTCTACCGCAATAAGGGAGACGGTACGTTCGAGGACATCACCGACAAGGCCGGGCTGGGAGGTGGCCGCGACTGGCCGACGTCAGCGGCGTTTGCGGACCTCGACGGCGACGGCGACCTCGATCTTTACGTTTGCCACTATCTGGAGTGGAACAGCGAGCATCCAGGGGGCTGCTGGGACCGAGCTCGCAATGTATTTGCCTTCTGCGGGCCACCTGGGTTTCGGTCGATGCCCGATCACCTGTTTCGCAATGACGGCGGGCGTTTCGTCGACATCTCGTCCGAGGCCGGAATCATCGACCGGACCGGCCAGGGGCTTGGGGTTCTTGCAAGCGACTTCGATGGGGATGGGAGCGTCGACCTTTTCGTCGCCAATGACCAGTCGGCCAAGTTCCTCTTCTTGAATCGAGGAAACCTCCGCTTCGAGGAGGTCGGCCATGTTGCCGGCGTCGCCAGCAATGCGTCCGGATTATACCAGGCGAGCATGGGTGTCGCGGGCGGCGACTTAAACCGCGATGGGCAGATCGACCTGGCCGTCACCAACTTCTACAGCGAATACACGGCCTTGTACCAGAACCTGGGCGCCGGTGTATTCGTTGATCATTCTGCGGAGTGCGGCCTCACGGTGGCAAGCCGCTTCCGGCTCGGGTTTGGGATCGCCTTTCTCGATTTCAACAACGATGGCCGGCTCGATCTGGTGACTGCCAACGGCCATGTCGACGATAGCCGGACCGATGTAGCGCAACAGATGCCGGCACAGCTCTTCGCAGGGGCAGACGGTGGGTACAAGCTGGTCGATGTGACCGACCGTGCCGGACCTGACTTCCAGGTGCCGCTCCTGGGACGCGGCCTGGCCGCGGGAGACCTGGACAACGATGGACGGGTCGACCTGGTGATCGTTGCACAGAACCAGCCCGTGGTGTACTTCCACAATCAGACCGAGGGGGGCCGTTCCCTCACCCTGCTGCTCGAGGGCACGTCTTCGAATCGAGACGCCGTCGGGACTCGCGTCGCGGTCGAGTCGGGCGAGCGTCGCCAGGTTGCCTGGCGAACCGGCGGGGGAAGCTACCAGTCCGCCTCGGATCCCCGGCTTCACTTCGGGCTCGGTATGGCTGATCACGTCGACTCGGTGGAGGTGACCTGGCCATCTGGCCGAGTTGATCGTTACACGGGACTCGAGCCGGGACGCGGCTACCGACTCCGTGAACGAGACCCATCTGCCAAAGCGCTGCCCGGCTTTGGGAAGCGGAATGTCAGGGCCGGATCCGGACCATACTGACCTGCGGCTCGAGGTGCCCGCCCATCCATCACTCAAAGGGCCGAGACGCCGATGAGCAGGACGTCGGCGGGCTTGCGAGTGCAGGTGCTCATGGCGCGGGCTCGCCACCGCAAGCGATTCGGCGCCAAGGGCCCGCAGGTCAACGGCCGGATGGCGCCGCGCCAGGTGCGCAAGTCCTGCGCGCTCAAGCCCGAGGCCATGTCGCTGTTGAAGGCCGCCATGGAGGATCTGGGCTTGTCGGCCCGAGCACACGATAATGTCTTGCGCGTCGCCCGCACGATCGCCGTCCTCGAGGCCCGCGAAGACATCAAGCCGCAGAACATTGCCGAGGCAGTGGGGTATAGGTCGCTGGTCAGGAGTGTGTGGGCGTGATCTTGGACTACGGTTCGCTCGCGCGGCAACGTCGGGTAGAATAAATAGCCGTTAACATGCAATGGCGCGGAGTCGGGAGGCGAGATGACGACGCTCACCCCAGAATTACGACAGGAAATCGAAAAGGCGAGGGGGAATCCGGTTCGGCTTGAGGACCCCGAGACTCACGCCGCTTACGTGTTGCTCACTGCAGAGGAGTACGACCGGCTCAAGCCCGAGGTTCGATCCGAAAACGCGCCGGCTGAGCGGGTTCCGGAAGGCATTCGACGATCCAAAGAAGCATTTCTGCGTGAGCTGCCCGGTCTGCTGGCCCGAAGAAGATTGCACGGGCGGTGGGTAATCTACCACGAGAATGCGCGGATCGGCATTTCCCGTCGAGCAGATAAGCTGCTTCGCAAAGCTCATCAGATCGGCCTGAAGAGCGACCAGTTTTACCTCGGAGTGGTGGAACCTTACTCCCCGGGAACCGGAAGAGATTGAACGTTCTTTTTTCGAGTTCGACAACATTGAGTCGGTCTCATGAAGATTTTGGATCGACTCCCCGTCCTGGACCAACCTCACGAGTCCGAAATCCGTGGCGAACGGCTGAAGATAAGATCGTTCCAGATCATCGTTCACGTCAGTCTTTCGGACACTCCGGTCTGGGACCCTCGAACCCCGGCGATCCCCGTCCTGTTGGACACCGGGAACAATCACAACTTCTCGATCCAGGAGCGGCATCTCATTCGGTGGGCCGGATTGCGCCCTCAAGGACTGCCACTCCTCGGCGCGGCGCGTGATGGCGGGCGAATCCCTTCGCTTCGGTTCGCAAACGCGTGGATTCACCCCAATCAACCTGGTTATCAGCATCTCAAAGGCGGCGAACCCTACTTCCTGGCATTGAAAGACGGCATCGCCGTGTACCCCGAAGACGGCTCAGACTACCCACGCCTCCCGCTCCTCGGACTGCGGGCGATCATCAAAAACAACCTGAAACTGGTGATCGACGGGAAGCGAAGGCACGCGTCCCTCAGGTCGCCGATTTGGTGAGAACCCATTCCCTGCCAGCCTGGACGAGGCCGTCGGCTCTCTCTCCGGACAGGTCGGTATGGGCCCTCAATCCGACGACCTCGACGAGGGCTTCCGCCAGCTTTCTCACATGGAAGACGATTTCGCCGACGTCAAGGGGCAAGACCACGCCAAGCGGGCGATATTGATCGCGGCCTCGGGCGGGCACAACGTCTTGATGATCGGCCCCCCGGGCACGGGCAAGACCCTGCTCGCAAAGCGGCTGCCGACCATCTTGCCGCCATTGACCCCCTCCGAGAGCCCGGAAACGACCCGCATCTACAGCGCGATGGGCCTCGTAAAGCCGGGCCAGCCCTTGATGGCCGTGCGCCCGTTCCGCCCGCCGCACCATTCTGTCAGCGAGGCCGGCCTGGTCGGGGGCGGGACTACGCCCCAGCCCGGCGAGATCGGCCTCGCTCATAAAGGCGTCCTGTTTCTCGACGAAATGCCCGAATTCAATCGCAAGACGCTCGAAGTCCTGCGCCAGCCCCTCGAGGAGGGAAGCGTCACGATCAGCCGCGCCTTGCGCAGCACGATCTTCCCCGCCGAGTTCATCCTGGTGGCCGCGATGAATCCCTGTCCGTGCTGGTATCGTTCAAGTTTCCGCAAGCTATTTGCGACATGATAGTTACGGCGATTCTAGAAATCGCTCTCAGGGAATTCTCAGTAAAATCATCCCAAACCGGGCGAATCTGTGGACTGTTACCAAATGTCATTTAGAGTCGCGAGCTGACGGCGATGACGGTCGCTCCGAGGCCAGACCGGCGAGCTTGTCCTGGAGACCCGCGAGCTTGATTCGTGCCCACGTGCTGCCCGGTTCGAGACGCAACGCAGCGCGCGCCGCCGCCAGTGCCTTCCGCGTCGTCTCTTCGATCGCGGGGAAGTCCCCGACTCTCTTTGAGGCTTTTTTCGATTCCTGCTTGTAGGTTTCCCAAGCGATTTTCGATTCCTGCTCGAAGGCTTCGCACACCAACAGGTGGAACCGCGCCACTCCTGGCGCTCGTCGCGTCAGCTTATTCGCAAACGTGGACAGACACGCGGCGGTCCGTCGGGCATCGCTCAGCCGGCCGGCATGTCGTTGCACCCACCCTTTCTCGATCGCGTTTTCGGCCACACGGACGGCCGCGTCGCGAAACAAATCAGGGGCAACACCTAGCGCCTCGCATCTTGATTCAATCGCCCCGATGACTGCATCGGCGTGGGCGGCCGGATCGAGGCGGCCGTTCGGGTCAAGATCGGAATCCGCGACGGACGGATTCAAATTGGATTGATCGGCAATCCAGTTCGCGATTCTCCATTGAAGCCATTCCCTGAAGCGCACGTTGGGCGGGAATCGCCCGATTGCGGCGCGGAGCTTTTCGCTCGAGCGATCACGTGGAGACAAGTCCGATTGGACCAGCGCGGCAAGGAGCCCGAAGGTGGGATCGACGCTGGACCGTTCGCTCAACCCCTCCAGCATCTGGCGATGCGACTCCAGAAGCCTCCGCCGCGGTTCTTCCAGACCGCTCCGACGCAACAGCGACGCCATCGTTCGTCGTGTTTGATCGAGCAAGACAACAGCCTCCACGCGTCGCGGGTCGCGGGCCAAGCCTTCGAGCACCCACTCGGCGCGCCGGTAATAGACCAGCGACTCGTCGAAGCGTTCCTGATGGTGGGCGACCCGCCCGAGTGCCATCAGGGTCCGCGCATACGCCTCGTCGATACGCGGGTCGCCGGCATCATGGCTTCGTCCTCCCAGCAGATCAAGACCATCGATGAGCAAGGCGCCTGATTCGGCGTACTTGCCCTGGCGAAGGAAGTGTGCCGACAAGTGACGTTCGAGGGCGCAGATCGCTATGAGATTTGATGCGGCGAACCCTCGATCCTGGCGCAGCTTCGCTGTGAGATCACGCACAACATCCGAAGATTTGGCAAGAAGCTCTGACGGGAGCATTTGCGGCGCGTCGACGGTGGTCGCCAAGAGGCCAATGAGATCACGAACCGCCGTGGAGCTGGTTTTCTCGCTGTCCTTGGCGCGGGCCAGAGCATTCTCGGCATGACGCCAGAGCGTGAGCAAGCCCACGAGGCTCGATACCACGGTGACCGCGAGGACGGCCAAGAGCGACGCAAACGCCGGCCGGCGCCGGCACCATCGACTGGCGTGTTCGAGCTTCGAGACCGAGCGCGCCCGGATCGGGAACCCGTCGAGCCAGCGCTTTAGGTCTTCCGCGAGCGATTCGGCCGAGGCGTACCGGCGCCGAGGGTCCTGCCGCAGGCAGGTCAGACTGATCGTGTCGAGGTCACGCGGCAGGCTGGGCACCAGCGTCTTGGGCGGCGCGGGCTCGCGAGTGCGCACCAGGTCGAGCGTCTCGATCACCGACGCGGCCTGGAACGGAGGACGCCCCGTCAAGAGGCTATAAAGTGTGGCCCCGAGGGCGAACACGTCGGACCGGGGACCAATTCCCGCGCGGTCGCCGGCAATCTGTTCCGGGGCCATGAACGAGGGGGTACCCCGCACTCCGATCGGACCGGTCGCCGTCGCGCCCGGGTCGTCGCCCGCCCGGGCAATGCCGAAGTCGGCGAGCATCGGCGTGACCTGATCCCAGGGACCGTCGGGCAGGCCGTCGAGCAGGATGTTCGAGGGCTTGATGTCGAGGTGCAACATCCCCGCCTTGTGGATCTGGTCGACGGCCCGCGCGACCGGCAGCATCAGCTCGACCGCGACACGTGCCGGCAAAGGGCCGGTGACGCGATCCGCCAAACTTCCCCCCATAATCAGGTCGAGGACGAGGTAGAGACAACCGTCTTGTTCGCCCGCTTCGTGGAGCTGGACGACGTTGCGATGGCGGACCCGCCCGATCGCCCGCGCCTCGTGAAGCCAGCGCCTGCGATCCTCCGCCCCAATCAGAGCGCTCGCGCTGACGACCTTGATGGCGACGCGGCGGGCCAGTTGCGGTTGCCACGCTTGGTAGACGACCCCCATTCCCCCCCGCCCCAGCTCGCGCTCGATCACGAAACCGGGGATCATGGGAGGTTGTTCCGACGGCGGGAGCCGTTCGGGTCCATGAATTTCGCGCTCCGACGATTCAGCGGCCAACCGTTCCAGGATGTCCTGGCAGGCGGAGCACGTCTCGACATGGGCTTCCATCGCGGCGTAGCGCGAACCGTTCAACTTGGCGTTTGCGAACTCGCCGATCGTCTCGGGTGAGGGGCATGAGGACATGGGGCTCCCCGACGTCAGAGTCAAGGTTCAATCGAGCTGGGGACCGTCCGACTCTGGCTCAGCCCCCCGTTCGGCCAGGAGCCGTTGCCCCTCTTCGCGGAGCATCCGGCCGACACGCTTATGGGCGGTGAACGCGGCGCAGTATGAGATGCCCGCGGCTTCTGAAGCCTCACGGACAGATTGTCCCAGGACGGCGATCCTCCAGAAAACCTGCCACGTCCGTTCCTCAACCCGTCGCCGCACGCCGTCCTGGACCTCCTCCGCCAGTCGGAGCAGAAGCGGGCGGTCCGATGCCGCGCCTTCCTCGGCGTCGAAACTATCAGCGGCGTCCTGCAAGAGCGACGCGGCCGCGTGAACCTCCAGCGCTCGCACGGCGTCGGCCTTTCTCTTCCGCAGCAAATCGATCGCCCGCGACTGGCACAGCCGGCGCAGCCAACCGCGAAACGTCCTTCCCGGGTCGTATCGGAAGGATCGCATCCGCCGCGCCAGATCGATCCAGACCCGCTGGCACAGCTCTTCAGTGGTCTCGGCGTTGAGCCGGTATCGACTCGAAGTGGACCGGATCACCGGATCGTAACGCGTGACGAAATCGAGCCATGCTTCGTGGTCGCGCCAGTCACCCAGGCGGTTCATGAGAGCCGGATTGGTCGTGCCCGCATCGTAGCGGATCATCGGTGCGACCTCGGGTCTGGGGCGGCGATCCGAACACAATCGCGAGGAGCCGTGATAATACCCTTCGTACTACTCTATTGAGGGCGCCAGTTCATCCGATTGTACCAGAAATGCCGGCACCCGAACTACTTCATCGATCTTCACGATCCTGGAGCGAACGTCCGTGACTCATCGAGCTCGCGATCGTCATCGTCATTCTGTCGGCGACCGCAAACAAAGACTTCGTCGGATCGAGAGACCATCCCTGGAGGAACTCGAGATCCGCACGCTGCTGACCGCCACTCTCTCCGACATCGGAATTGTGTACAGCGTCACCGGCCTGAATTCGGCTGTCGAAGTGGTCGGTAACACCACCGGCGGCGGGGGCTATGCTTTCTTGCTCGATTCGAACGGAACCTTCCACAACCTTGGAAACCTACCAGGCTACGCTGAAACTGCAGCGACCGGAATCAGTGCCAACGGCCAGGTGATCGGATACTCAATCGACCCTGTTTCCAACTCCAGCCCCGATTCTCAAGCGCTCGTGGACGTAAATGGCATGATGACCAGCTTGGGCACGCTCGTCAGTCAACAAGGAGATGTGCGAGAAAGCGAGGCCGTCGGAATCAACGACTCCGGCCAGATCGTTGGCTGGTCTACCGTCAACGGGGCCGCCATTCATGCCTTCCTCTACAGCAACGGACAGATGACCGATCTCTCAACCCTGGGTGGCGCAAGCCATGCCGGGTCCAGTGTCGCCAACGCCATCAACGATTCGGGGCAAATCGTTGGCAATACCACGGTGGTGAATGGATCCGGTCTTGCCAGTCAACAAGCGTTTCTGGATGCGAACGGAGTGATGACCGCTCTCGGGATTCCTTACGGGACAGAGGAAAGCGATGCCAATGCCATCAACAGCTCGGGACAAATCGTCGGGAATGCGGGCGACCCGAGTAGCGCCGACGGTCTTGGTCAGCATGCTATTTTATGGAGCAACGGAACCGCAACCGATCTGGGCACTCTTCCTGGCGATTCGTTCGCTGACGCCACGAGTATCAACGATTCTGGCGTTATCGTCGGAGACTCGTATACCGACTCCAGCAAATCGCAAATAGGCCACGCATTCGTCTACGAAAACGGGGTGATGACCGACCTCAATTCCTTATTGCCGGCAAATTCCGGGTTTGTTCTGAACACGGCGACCGAAATTGACAATGCTGACGAGATTTGCGGGATGGCCTCCTACGAAGGTCACATCCACGGATATGTGCTCTATCTGTCCGGCTCCCCGACACCAACGCCGACACCAACGCCCACACCGACACCGACGCCCACCCCGACACCGACACCGACACCTACGCCCACACCCACCCCAACACCGACCCCGACGCCCACACCGACCCCGACGCCTGCGCCCACTCCCGGGCCTCCGGGTACAGGGGTTCATGCCACGACGACGCTCCTGACGGCACAGCCGAGACCCGCGACGCTCGCTCGATCAGTTGCCTTGATGGCCACCGTCAAGAACCGCAGCCGCGCCGGTGGGACACCCGTCGGCGATGTCACGTTTTGGGATGGCGCGACCATGCTGGGTACGGTGACCCTTCGCCACGGTAAGGCGATGCTGAAGACTTCGAGTTTGCCCGTCGGCCGAGACAGAATCCAGGCGGATTACGCCGGGAATCAGGACTTCGCTGCGAGTTCGCGGACCCTCATTGAGAACGTGCGGGCGCCTCGATCAAGAAGCAAGGCAGCCGCATCTCCGGAGGCCGTTCTGTCCAGGCAAGAGCGAGGACAGGAACAGGCACTGCGGACCTCGCCAATCGGGTTGTCGATCAGCGGCGGACCAGCGAATGCCCTTGCCAGTCAATTGGCCTCGACCCAAGGGAGGCGCGGGTTGGCTGGCGACCCAATCCGGGCGGAGCGAAAACGACCGTTGGATGATGGCAACGTCCCGCTGTAAGCCCAAGGTTGGCGCATTTCGTAGGTAACGTTCACGCATGAGCTGATGTCTGCTTCGGCTGCCGCGCCGGGGCCTGAGTTGAACGGCGAACGTCGATCTCAAGAAAGTGGCCTGGCACAAAATTTGGGATGTCTGCGGGCTCTGGGGTTTCAGAAAAAATGGCCTGGCACAAAATTTGAGAGGTCTGCGGACTCCGGGTGTGAGCTAAGACCGCATTCGTGATTGAGCTCGTCAAGGCACACGCGCCGGTAGTGTTCGACCATCCGCTCCAGGCCGAATCGCTCGGCGGCTCGCTTCCTGCCGGCCTCGCCCCACGCGATGCGACGAACAGGATTGCACGCCGCCGCGACCACCGCCGCGGCTAATCCCTCGAACATCGTCACGACCCACGAGCAGCCCAGTAACGCCCGACTCGACCTGCTCGCCCATCCCGCCGGCGTCAGTGGCGACCACGGGCAAGCCGGCAGCCATCGCCTCGAGCGAGGCATTCGGGCAGCCGGCGGGCTCGGCCACCAGGACGAACAGGTCGAGATCGCGGAGGAACTCCGCCACATCGTCCAGGCCGCCGCGCCACTCCACGGGCAATCCCTCGGATCGCCGACGCAGGTCGGCTGCGTAATCGTCGCAGCCGCGCTCCACGCCGCCAGCGACGCGCAGCTCATAGGGGGGCAGCGACGGTTGGGCGCGTTTGATCGCGTCGATCAGCAAATCGAGCCGCTTCGTGGGGTGGATCCGTGCCGAGGTCCCGATGACGAGTCGCGCGCCGGGAGGACGACGAGGAGTCGCGTCGGTCGGCACGCCGTTGGGGATCACATGCACGGGGCATCGTAACATCGCGGCAGCTCTCGGCGCTTCGGCGTGGTACTTGACGATCGCCGCCGTTAACCGTGCGCCGTAATCGGCGGCAGAGCGATACGGCAGTTCGGCCCGTGGCCGTTCGAAGTAACGGTCGAGGGCGTCAAACGACATCACGCCAGGGCTGACGTCGAAGAGCGGCACCGCAAACAGTCCGTCGGCGATGAGCACGCGATACACGGGCAGGGCGTTCCACAGGAGGATGGCCGAGGGAGGGTCGTCGTCGACATGGCCAAGAAGGCGGGCGACGTTATCGGCCGCGTCGATCGACCCGGCGGGCGGCAGGGCCAGCACAGGAATGCCCGCGGCGAGCAGGGCACGGCGTCCGGGCGTGGGGTGGTCGGGCTCCTCCTCGAGCACCGCCGCGCGGACTCGGACCCCGCGGCTGGCCATTCCCAGAAGAAGCCGTCGAGCGCTCGACTGTGCCCCGCCGAGGGAAAAGTTATTCGTGATCAACAACAGCCCGTCGCCCCCGCGCCGGGGCCGCGCGATTGAGAGAGCGCGGGTGTAGAGCCAGGTGTAACGGGCGGCCATCTTGCGGCTCGTGGTGTGAGCAGGCAGCGCCGCCCTGGTGCGTGCCACGGCGCGCTGGGCCAGCACGGCCGCGAACGACTGCGGTCCGGCGTCGCGCGGCAGGACAGAGACCGCCGGGTCGCCGGAGGCGAGTTCGCCGACGCCGCCAGCGTCGGTGGCGACCACCGGCACACCGGCAGCCAGGGCCTCGAGCTGGGCCAGGCTGAGCCCTTCATGATCGCTGGTCGAGACGAGCACATCGGCGGCCGCCAAGGCGGCCGCGACGTCTGCAACGGGGCCGGCCCACCGGACATGCTCTTCCAGCTTGAGTCTCTTGACCTCTGAGCGAACCGACTCGACCGCTTCGAGCGCGGCGGCGATCGAGGGCGACGCTTCGCCCGCAATGACGAGCCGAGCCTCGCGCCGCACCCCGCGCCGGGCCAGCTCGGCCCGCGCGGCGGCGAGGACGGCGGGCAAGCGATCAAGCCGCTTTTGTGGGCGGGGATTGGCCAGGGCCAATAGCACGAAGTCGTGCGCACCGAGTCGCAGCCGGCGGCGAAACTTGCGCCCCCTTGCGCGGCGATCGGCAGTCGAGCTGAAGGCGGCCCCATCGATCCCATTCCAGGCCACGCGCACCGCCAGCGGCAAACCGGCCTCGACCAGCTCTGATTCAACGGCCCGCGCGCAGGCGACGAGCAAAGTCGCATCGCCCGCCTTGAGCTCGGCTAGCCCATCCGGCCATCCGGGGCGCTGGTTGTGAACGGTCAGGACCAGCGGAATCCCTCCGGCGGCAATCGAGGCGCTGTCGTGGGCGTCGAGGAGGTGCCCGTGGATCACATCGCCAGCGAACGCCCGCGCGACCTCTCCAACGGCACGGGCGCGCGCTGCGCGGTCGAGCGCCATTGGGGCGAGATCGACGGTTCCCGCCGGCGCAGCGAAAGCCAGCTTTGCCGGCCGTCCCAATGTCACAAGCAGGCACGACACGCCTCGGCGGCCAAGCTCGGCCGACAGGTCGAGCGTCAACCGCTCGGCTCCCCCGCGCTGAAGGCTCGTCACGACCTGGACCACGCGCAGGCCCGGGTCGTGCCACACGTCCAGCGGGGCGAACCGCACGACGCGCCAGCGGTCGCTGGCGAGGACTTCGCGCGCGGCCGAGTCAAAATCGCTGCGCTCATTCAGCCGCCGAACCAGGTCGCCGGCGGGTTCAGCGTCAAGGTAGAGGCTGGCAAGGTCGTCCGGTTCAATGCCCCGATCACCGCGCACGGCTCCGAGCGCGACGAGCGGCTTACCGGTCGCACTTGCGGGAGGCTTCCGAACGGGGCCGCGATGTGCCGGCCAGGCTCCCGCGCGGACGAGCCAGACGGGCCCATCGACGTCGGCAATCGCCGCGGCAAGGTCGGTCCCCGCGTCTTGGGCGGCGACTCCGACGGCGCCCAGGGCGCGGAGCGTGCGCCCGACGTGCTCGTGTTGCCCGGGGTTGCGAATAACGAGCGTCGCGACCGGCATGGCTCAATAAGCTGGGGGAAAGCTTGATCTGTGAGGAGGCGCCGGGGCAGCTCTTGGCGGGGGTGGCCGCGACGTCAGGCGCGACGGCCGCGGCCCGGTGGCGCGCAGCGGGCCCATATCCCAATCGACCGGCTGCTTCGCCCATTGCGGCGGCGGCTCGATCTCGAGGATCACGATGTCGCTGGGCGTACCTCCGGTGTAAACGAACAGCCCGGTCGGCACCGGCCCAATCGTGAATCGATCTTCATGGACCGTGCCGTCGACCCGGCATCGATAGCGGAGGCTCGTCCCCGCGGGCAGGCTCCGATTCTCGATCCAGAAACCGTCCATCGCCGGCCGGACCACGACCTCGCCGGGCGCTGGCAAGCCCCCGAAGCCGCCGCGCCTCGCAAACAGATGGCGCAGAACCGCGACGATCGCAGTCGCGACAATCGCCACCAACACGATAGCGGGCCAGTTGGGGCCGGTTTGCGGCTGCACGGTCACGGTGGTGGGCGGGACGGGTAAAGGTGTCATGGTCGGCGGACCGGGAAGCGGTAGGGGCTTGGCCGATATCGGGCGCGGTCCAGGCGCGGCGGTTCTGGGTGACGTCGTGCCCGGCTGAGCCTTGACGGCGGGAGCGACTGCCGCTTCCTCCGCAACCGAGGCCGAGATGCGAAAACCGTTGTCAGCGTTGCGGCTACCCGGATCGTTGCGGTAGCGGGCGGCCGACCGAGCGAATTTCGCCTCGCGCAGCCACGACCCGCCGCGCAGGGCCCGTCGCCCTCTGTCGCCTGTGGGCTGCGTGCGTTCGTAGTCAGTGACCGGCTCGCGCTCGTAGGGCCCGTACCAGTCGCGGCACCACTCGAAGACGTTGCCGCCCATGTCGAAGAGGCCCCATGCGTTGGGTTTCTTGGTGCCGACTGGCCTGGTGCCGTCGCCCGCATTCTCTTTCGTCCAGGCGATCGCCCCGGGATCTTTGGCACCGTCATGGAACGCGGTGTTCGTTCCGGCCCGGCAAGCGTACTCCCACTGCGCCTCGGTCGGCAGCTCGCACCGGCGTCCGGCCCGTTTCGACAACCACGCGCCGAAGGCCAGGGCATCGTGATAGGTCACCAGGGTCACCGGATGATCGTCGCCCTGAGCGAATCCGGGGTTCTTCCAGTTGAACGCTTTGCGCTGAGCCAGCGCTTTGCCGTCGAAGCCAAAGCCGCCCGAGGTTCCCTTTTCGGCCTCCGTGCGATAGTTTGTTTCGGCCACGAACCGAGCGAACTGGCCGCGGGTGACCGGTGTTTTGGCGAGGTAGAACTCGTGGGTCAGATTGACTTGATGCTGCGACTCATCGTCGCCCCGACCCGGCTCGTCAACGGGAGATCCTTGCTGGAACGTGCCGGCCTTGATCAGGACGAGCTCGAGCGACACCCCGCCGCCCAGATCAAGAACCCGAGTGGCCTCCGGGCCGGCCTGCATGGCCATACACGGGACGAAAGCGGTGACCAAGAGCACGACCAGCGCGCGCAGGATTCTCATGTTATGCTCCCCTCGCCGACGAACATCGCTCGAACCTTATCCGAGTCGTCTGGCGTGAGGGTGTCGATTCGAAGTTGCCCGGCCCGGCCGTCCTCCAACTTCAGCGTGTAGATGCCTCCAGGCACCACGTCCTTCTCTGATCCGACCAAGAGGTAACCAGACCACTTCGAGGTTACATTAGCCTCCGTCGAATGGTAGTCGATGTAGACGTTTGCGGGATCGAGACAGAGCTTGTCCCCCTTTAGGAGCTTTCCCCGGAAGTGATGCATCTCCGTTCTCCTCACAAGTTGAGCAGTGGGTCTTACATCAACCTGAATGTTTACCAGACGGAGATACGGCTTGCGATGGTCTTCCGGCGAGACCGATTCGCCGTTCGAGACCGTTGGCAACAGATCCGTGAGAACTCGCACATCCAGGGATGGGATCGATCCCCACGCCGAACTCCGCCGGCAACGCCTCAGCGATCGCCAGCACCGTCTGCGATCCTGTTAACTGCGTCATCTCTTAACGCTTGGCACGAAAGCTGCATTTTAGTCTTTATTTGTAGCACTTGGCGAACGCACGGACGGGCCAGCTTCATGCGAGATAGCGAACAACTTCGGGAACAGCAGGTGCCCCTTGGACAACCAGGGAAAAGGGTTACGATCTGCCGGCAGGCGACTTCACGTCCTCGTCGTGGATGACAACAGGGACCTCGCCGACAGTTTGTCCATGCTCCTGAGAGTGTGGGGATATGAGAGCCGTGCCGCCTACGATGGTGCAGCGGGGCTCCAAGCCGCATGCGAGTTCCGGCCTGATTGCTTGCTACTCGACATCGCCATGCCGGGGCTGGACGGGTACATTCTGGCCCGACTAATACGGGAGCAACCGGGTCTCGATCGTGCGAAGCTCATCGCCCTCACGGCTTATTCCGACCAAACGCACGTCTATTTGTCGCAACAGGCAGGGTTTGACTACAACTTCGTAAAGCCGCCCGACCTTCGGGCGATCAGGAGGCTAATCGACACTCTTGATGAGGCAAGAGCGGAAGAGCAGCCAGGTGATGGGAAGTCTTCTAAACCGGAGATGCATAGTGATAGTTAAGGTGCGGGCGGGCACGGCAGACCCCACCTGAATCGGCGGTGCAACATAATCTCGTGAGTGTTCATCACGGAAAATAGAACCCCCCAAGGATCACCTCGGGGGGAAACGGAATGCCGTTTTTTTGAGGGGTATGCGGAGTTAAGACAGTTGGGCTTATCGTTCAAGGCATCCCAACCGGTGACGCTTGGTCTTTCGGGCTTCGGCGGCGCTTTGCTCTGGCTCCAAGCTCGTTTGGTCTTGAGGACCGTGACGTTCGGAGACTTGAGAGCTTGCAGCGCCTTTTTTTCGAGGTCTGGGAGTGTCCTCCGAGGCGCTCAAGAGTCACTTCGTCGCCCGGAGCATCCCTTCATCCAGCCCGAAATCGTCGGCGTTGCATTCGGCTCTCTGCTGAATCCGCCTACCCTTCAGACCATGTGGGCGAGTCGTTCGGCATACCCTTCGCCAGCCTGGCGGACGTCCCTTCAGTTCTCCACCCCGAAGGGTTACGGTTGCAGGGGTCCGGCTGGGCTGGTTCGCCCACTGAGCCAACGATAGCAGCTCCGATCTGAGAATACAAGAGATAAGAATCTCAAGAAACACGATTATTTGGATCATCAAGCGCATTCTTTGCGCGTCGTAGGTCTCGAAACCCGCAGTGTGGCCGATACAACCGGGTCCGACGAAGCGACGTGTGTCTGGCAGCGTCAACCTCTTACACGGTGTTATCCACGTGTTCGTGGCCCGGGTCGTCGAGGTTTTCGATAACGGCGGCGTACTTTCCGGTGAGCTCTGCGAAGAACCAGTCCAGCCCGACAGTGGAGCCGACCAAGGTGTCGGAGTGGTTGTTGGCTAGGACGGTGGTGCCCCAAATCAGGTCGTAAGAGCCGTTCAGACCGCCGCTTTCCTGACCTTCGAGCCGATAGAATCGCGTGTTGTAGTCGTCCGCCGACTCCCACTCGGCCAGGATCGCGGCCAGGGCGGCGTCGTTCAGATCGAAAGTCGTCGTGCCGCCGATCATGATATCGCCGGCCGAGCCCGAGGTCAGGGTGCTCGGCCCTGATCCGCCGATCAACAGGCTGCGTCCGCTGGCAGCCGTGCCGCTGTAGTCGTCGGTGAGTACGTTGGTGCCAGCACCACCGATCAGGATATTGCCGCCGTTGCCGGTGAGGGTGTCGTTGCCGCGGCCGCCACGCACGTTGGCGATGTTTGTGATCGAACCGGCAGCGCCACCATTGACGCCGGTCGCCGAGCCGCTCTCCAGATCGACCACGACGGCGGTGGTGAAAAGCGAGTAGTCGAGCCAGTCCCCGGGGCCGCCACCGCCCAAGCTCGATACACTCCCGGCAGCGCTGAGCTTGAAGACCTGCATTCCCGTCCCGCCGACCAGGTTCGCGAACGAACTGAAGGCGTAACTGCTGACCGTTCCGGCATCGGCCCCCGTGATCGCCCAGGTTTCGGGCGAGTTGGGGCCGATCAGTGTCGTGGCTGCGCTGCCGCCCTTGAGGTTCTTGATGTTGGAAAAGCTGCCGACCGCCGTGGCCGTCTTGGAAGCCAGGTTCACGGTGACGGCACTGGCATATGCCGAGTAGTTCAGGGTGTCTGACCCGCCATCGCCGTTGATCCGCCCGCTGATGCTCGCGCCCGGCTGGAACGCAAAGCTGTCGTAGCCCGCCCCGCCAGTGAGGTTGGCGATGCCCATGAATGGCGCGCCGTTGACCGTTCCGGCACCAGCACCGGTGATTACCCAGGAATTGGTGGTGCCGCTGTTGCTGTTGTTCACCAGGGTGTCAGTGCCGCTGCCGTTAATGGTGCCGTCGAAGACCACGCCGGCCGCGATGGTAAAGGTGTCGCGGCCGGTGCCGCCGTCGAGCGTGGCCGCCAGGCCGCTGCCGTCGATGGCGAAGGTGTTGCCGGTTCCTGCGCCGTTCACGGTCCAGCTACCGATGCTGGCGCCCGAAATCGACACGCCGCGGACGGCTATGGAAGTGCTGTTGATGCTGAAGGATTGGGCATGGATTGCCGAGGATACCAAGACCGTGTTGCTCCCGGCGCCGCCGTAAACCTCGACCAACGTGGTCGCAAATGTTCCGAGCGACGTGCCGTTATCGGCAACAGTGATGACACCGTTGGTCGCTCCAGGAGTGAAGGTGTAGGCATCGTTCCCCGACCCGCCGCCGACGGCAAGAGTGCTGCCCTGTTGCTCCACGGCGAGTATGTTGACCGTGAATGTAACCGGAACGCTGGTGTTGCCGTTGACGTCGGTGGCGGTGAGGGAAACGGTGTACGTACCCGCGGCGGGGAACACGTGACCGACGGTCACACCGGAGGCGTTGCCGGCGGTGGCGGCGATGGTCTGGATATCCGGGTTGGATGAAGTGCCGTCGCCCCAGTTGAAGGTGTACGTGAAACCAGCCTGCTGAGCAGAGGCGGACGGGTCGGTCGCACTGGCGGTGAAGGTCCGCGTCTGGCCGTCGACACCGTGGTAGCCGTCGCTCGGGCCGGTCAGCGTGGCGGTGGTGACTGTGGCGGGCATCAGGTCGAGGACCGTCATCGAGTACGCGGGGAAGGTGTAGTTGAAGCTGCTGCCATTGAGCGCCAGCGTCGTCGTGAAGTTGGCCAGGGCCGCGGAGCCGTTGGTCGTTTGGCTCTGAGCGTAGTCCTGTGCTTCGCCGTACTGCCAGAGCTGGGCGTCGCCGTTGGGCGTGAAGCCCTGGATGCTGAACTGCTCGTTGAGAGCGGCGTCAGGGTCCTTATTGATCACCAGCAGCTCGAGCTGGCCGTTGGCTTCCATCACGGCGTAGGCGCTCAAGTCCTCGAAGTTGCTGCTGGCCGAGACCACCTCGCCGCCGGCCTGGACGATCTGTGAAGCGAGTTGCTCGGCGAAGTAGCTGGGGTATGGGACGTACGGCCCCGTCGAAGGTGGATCGCTGGTGTTGGGATCTCCCAAGAGGCCGTAATCGCCCCCTTCGCGCCAGCCGTAAAGGGTCGGCGAGTTGTTCCCGGTCGTGCTCCAACCGTTGCGCAGATCCCAGACAAAACCGCCGGTGTAGCCGCTGTCGAGCAGGCTGCCGATGGAATCGGCGATGAACAGGCCGTTGACGAGGCTGGTGCTCTGCTTGCCCGGGTCGGAGTACACCGAGTTGAACTCGGTTGCCATGACCGTGACGCTCGAGGCCTGGCTGCCGAGGACCTGCTGGAGCAGGGCCTCGTAATCGGCGTAGCGCGTTGACCAGTCGAGCAGGCTATTCGGGTCTGTTACCGTATCGAGCAGCAGGGTTGAGTCGCTTTCCTGCCCCGGCGCCTGCATGTAGCTGTGGTCGGAGATAAATCCGGGGACGAAGCCGATGGCGAGCCCTTGCGTTAGCACGTTCTCGGTCCAGTCGTTGTCGCTGGCCCCGGTCGGGTCCTCGCTGTCGATACCGATACTGATGCCGGGGTCGATCTCGGCAGCAAATTGGGCGAAGGTTTCGGCGAAGGCCGCGTACGTAGCCGGGTCGTGCTGGGCGCCGGTGGAGACGCCGCCAGGGCCGGGCGTGCCGTGATGGTCGATCTCCCAGCTCCCGTACTCTTCGTTGCCCACTTCCCAGTACTTGATGTCGCTAAACGGCGCGGGTTGATCGATGCGGAGGAAATTGTAACCATCGTCCACGGGCAGCGGTGCTGCCGCGCGCAGGCTGGCCCAGTAACCGACGGTTTGCCAGTTGACCGTTTGCCACTGGTTGGTGCTGTCATTCCATTCCAGTCCGTCGCCGATCACAGTCGTGTCGCTGGGAGAGCCTTCCAGGTAGGCCAACTCGGCCGCGGCTTCCTGGGGACTGCCCGAGCCATAGTCGAGGGTCACCAGGCCGACGCCCCCGACGCTTTGAACGAATTGGGCGAACTGCGGGATGGTGTTGGCGGCCGAGTCGCCGAAATTGCTGGATACGTTGAAGTGGTAGTCGTCGGAGCTGGAGCCGCCGGGGAAGCGGAAGGCGCGTCAGGCCGGCGGCCTCGACCATCTGCTGCGTTTGCGGCGTGGTCAATTGGTCGTCCCACCAGGCCAGGTTGACGCCGAGCATGTTGGTCGCAACCGCGCCGACCGACGTGCCGGTGCTCACGGTCGTCGCTAGCTGCGTCGGCACGGCGCCCAGGCCGACATACGTCGGGTTGACCGCCGCCGCGAAGCTATAGTTGGAGCCTGACGGTAGCTGGTAAGTGGCAAAGGTGCCGGTGACGCCGGGATACGTCACGACATTGAACCCATCGTTGACCGCCGGGCTGTAGCCGCTGGCCAGCTCGGCCTCGAGGGTGCCGGCCAAAGTTGCCGCGCCGGCAGAGGTGAGGCTTCCGTAGAGGCCGCTCGCGGGCGGGCCGCCGAGCACGATGTCGAGCGTGCCGCTGCCGGTCTGGGCGAAGGTCCCGCTGGTGGCGACCGTATCGCCGGCACCGATCGTGATCGTGCCGTTGTTCGTGATGTTGACGGCGCTCAAGCTGCCGGCGTCGGCCGCTGTGGGCCCGAACTCAGCGTCATCCCAGAAGACCGCTCCGCCAGCCGTGCCCGGAAGGCCAGTGTAGGCGCCGGTTTCCAGTACGACATTGACGGTGGCCGCATTGGCCGGCGCCACCGTCCTCGCGCTGAAGTAGTTCCACCCCTGGTTGCCGACGCTGCCAGCAATCGGTCCACCGGTCGCGCTGTTCGAGTTGAGAATCTCAACCGAATTAGGAGGCGAATAGGAACTGATCTGGTTCCCGCTGGCATCGTAGTAAATGACCTGGATGAAGGCGCCTTCCGGGCCGGTGAGCTCGTCGCCGGCAGGCGTCATGGCGTACACCGTTGCCGTGTACGACACGCCCGGGGTCACCGCGAAGGATTGCAATACGCCGGAGTTAGCACCAGAGGCCTCGAGCGACTGCGCACGGCGTAGGCATACTGGCCACTCAGGTACGACGATCCCCAGGAGGACCATCCGCCGGGGGATGTCGTGGCCACGGAAGGTGACTCGAAGCCGGCGTTCGAAAGCCAGTTGTTCGAAACACCCGTACCGCCGGACGCGGTGGGGCCGAACTGCGGATCGTCCCAGAAGACCGCGCCGCCGGCCGTGCCCGACAAACCGGTATAAGCACCAGTCTCCAGTATGAAGTCGACGGTGGCTGCGCTCGAGGGTGCCACAGCGGTGGTGCTGAAGGAGTTCCAACCCTGGTTGCCGACGCTGCCCGCAAGCGGGCCGCCAGTGCCACTGGCCGAGCTCAGAATATTCACGGAATTGGGGGGTGAATACGAGCTAAGCTGGTTGCCGTTGGCGTCGTAGTAAATGACCTCGAGGTAACCGCCCTCCGGCCCGGTGAGCGGGTCGGTTGCGGGGGTCATGGCGTATACCGTTCCCGTGTATGACACGCCCGGGGTCACCGCGAAGGATTGCAGCACGCCTGAGTTCGGCCCAGACGCCTCGAGCGACTGCGCGCCGGTGTATGCATACTGCGTGCTCAGGTAGGACGTACCCCATGAGGACCAATCGCTGGGCGCTGTCGTGGTCACGGAAGGAGACTCGAAGCCCGCGTCCGACAGCAGGTTGGACCCGACACCCGTGGTAAGTCCGGCAGTCGGAATCGTCAACGAACCGGCGGTGCTCTGGGTGTAGTTGCCGGCGAACGTCACTTGCGCGCCGGGCTGGATTTCGAGCGACCCGGCGTTGGATGAATCGGCGGCGACAGCCAGGGTGCCGGCGGTCACATTTAGTGTAGCGCCGGTGAGGGAGAGGCTGTTGATGGAGGTGCTGGCGGACAGCGTGACCGTCACCGCGGCGGACTGGTTGATGACGACGTCATCGCCGGCACCGGGCACCACGGCGGGGCTCCAATTGGCGGCGACGTTCCAGTTGCCGCTGCTCGTCGAAATCCAATCCACCGGTGAGAGAAGTGCGCGCTGTTCAAGCGGCTCGACGCGCAGCGACCGCGATGCGCCTCCCCCGGGGGGAACGTGTCATCCTTGAACGCGCCCGCCAAATCGATCGGCCAATTTTGACGCTCATTGGATTGAAACCTCGGTGCGATTAACCAAAATGAAGCCAATCGCCGCACGACTCAGCAGTCGTGGACGAGCCCCGCGCGTTATCTCGGCGCCGGGTTTCGTCGTGTGCCGCTGAAATGCCCGCCGGGAACCTGTGCGCAACGACCCCGCACGTTCCGCTTTGCGATGATGCCTGGATGGCCGAAATGTATCCGTAACGCGCAGCTTTGCGTCAAGCGGTTAGCGACAGTGGCGTTAACGCTTGAACACGGTAAAAGGTAATGTATTAAGTAAACACTTAATGAAAGGTGAGTGGCGACTAAGTTTGCACGATTTCCGATCGCTTTATGCGACGCGTTCCCGTTTCTTTGCTCCTGGCCGGCACACGAAGAAGACGCAGGCGAGACGCCTGCACCAAAAAGGAAAGCGGCGTGATGTCGCACTCGACGCTCCGACTTGGGTTCCGCTCCGTTAGGCGTCCTACACGGCCAGTAGACCGGTTTCAAGGGAAGTAGAGCCGGCCCGTACCGCGGACATTCGTGGGCCTCGCTCGACGACGAGTGGGCCGGGAAGGCCGCCTGTCGGCGCCAGACGATCACACCCGCGAAGACCCCGGCACGGTGGACCAAGGACTACGATGCAGCAATGAAAAGTAGCGCCGCGCACGGTTCCCAGCGGAACCGCTGCGCAAATGCCCGCTTCGCAGGCGGTCCCCCCCCTTGCGAAGGGGGGGCGAGCCCTCGTTGTGGGCCCTGCGCAGAATCCTCGCGGTTTCGACGCGGCGTCTCTTGCATCCCGGTTCGACCTTTCCGCCATCCGGCTACGGCTTCTCCGGTCGCTGCTCCGCAGACGCTCCCTGCGTGCCTGCGCCCGATGGCTCCGCTCCCATGACTGATGTCGACTCCGGCGTGACCCCTGACAGACTCAGGGCCAGGCGGAAGCCGTGGTTGACCGTGCGGTTCGTCGGGTCGAGCGTGCCGCGGTACGCCGACCGGCAATACGCCGCGGCGAAGTAACAACTGCCGCCACGGACCACGCGGAACGAGCCCTCTTTGGCGCCGAGCGAATCCACAGCGGCGGTTTCCCCAAAGTCACCATACCAGTCGTGCGTCCACTCAAATCGGTTCCCATGCAGATCGAACACGCCTCGAATGCTGGGACGCAATTCCCGCGGGGGATGGCCGTGCTTGCCGCTGTTCTCCGCGAACCAGCCAAATTGTACCAGCAGGCTCATTTCGCTCCCAAATCCGTACGCTGTCCGCGCACCGGCGCGGCTCGCGACTTCCCACTCCGATTCCGTCGGCAATCGAAATCCCCTTCGACCCAGCCGCAGCGGCCAGTTCCGCGGGGCCCAGTTCGCCGCGGGGTTCGGTTCGCGCGGATGCTCCGCCTTGTCGAGGGTCTCCGGAGCCGCATACGACTGGTTTCCTTCCGACAAGCCCGACTGCTGGCCCAGCCAACGGCAAAAGCCCACCGCGTCGTACCAATCCGCAGCGAACCCGGCATCCGCGGGTTTCGCATCGAAATGCCCCATGAATTCCGCGTATTTTGGCGAAAAGGCGATCAGCTCCTCAAAGGTGATCTCACGCTCCAATAGCGCAAAGGGACGCGTCAGCGTGATTCGATGCCGGACTTCGTTTTTTTGCCGGTCCGCATCGTCGTTGACCGATCCGATGTCGTAGGCGCCCGCCGGAAACACAATGAATGTGTAGTAAAACGTCTTGGTCGGCAGCGGTAGGGCGGGTGGTACGAGTTTGGCCTTCTCGGCGGGCACTGGAGACTTGCTCGATGCGGCCGGTTTCGCGGTTTCGTCAGGTTTCGACTGCCGAGACTCGCCCGGTTTCCGTGGCTCTGATTTCGATCCGGCATTCTCTTTCGCCGGTTCCGTTTTCGGCTTCGGTGGCGCTGCCGGCGTTACCGTAATCGCCAGCGTGAACCATTCCCGGTCAGGCGTATACGGCACCACGGTCTGATCCACCTGACGCACGACCTCCTCCTGCCCCCATTGCCGCAGCAGCCAACCCGTGGCACCGTGCACACCCGAGCTCGGGTCATGGCGGTACCAATCGGCCAGTTGCTCCTGGAGTGCTACCCGACGCGATTCGGGAATCTCCTCGAATGAAAACTCCCCCAACGACAGCAGCAGGGCGTACCGAGCGTTCTTTGGATAACGATCTCTCGGAGCGACGCTGACCCGCTCTAGACAGTCCAAAAGGGCATCTGCCGCGACGCCGCGCGGGCGGCAGCGGAAAATGAATTGGGTGAGCGCCTCCGGATCATCGGTCATATCGAACACCGGCGGCACCTTGTCGCGCTCGCCCAGCCGCAGCAAGGTGACTGCGGCGTTCGCACGGCGCTGGCCATAGGGTATGCGCTCCACGGAGCCCAGTTCCACCGATGGCAGCGTGGCGGCGATCTTGGCGAGATCCTCGATCGTGGCGGGCGCGGGGCTGGCCGCCACAATCGGGTAGAGCACCGCGTATTGCTCCGGCGTGGCGACAGCGAGTAGCTGGGACAACTTCGGGATATCGCCGGCGGCGTAATCAGCGAATGCGTTGGCGGCGCTCAGCCGTTGAGCGTCTACTTTCGAATCCGCAAAGATCCGTTCCAGATCCACCAGCAACCGAGCACGGATCGGTCGCAACGCATCGCGCAGCAGCGGTTGAAGCTCGGCGTTGGACGAGACCAGTTGCTCGGCGACGAACTTCAGGTCCTGGTCGGTCCACGACGCCGCTTCAGAATCCGGAATGTAATCGGCGAGGGCCGCCGCCGCACGGAAGCGGCGAGTGGCCTCGGCTTTCTCGTCCCGCAGGACGGCCCACAATTTTTCCGTGAGCTCACTGGCGTACGGGCGCAATTGCTGCCGAATCGGGTCGATGTAGACGACCTTGCTGGAAAGCAGTTCTTCCATGAGTGGCTCGACCAGCGATTTGTCGCGGGCGACCATCGCCAGTCGAGCATGCAGTTTCGAATGCTTTTCGTCGATTGTCGTGGCATCGGACGAAACCAGCGGCAAAAGGAAGGTCGCAGCCACCTCGGGGTTCGCATCGAGCTCCTTGGCAATGCCGGGCAACTGATTCGGCTCTGCGCTGAGTAGGCTCCCCACGAGCCCTTCGATGCGTGTCACCTCTTGCCGTTTGGCAACTTGAGCGCGAACCACGGCTCCGATGGAAACCGATGCGACGAGACCAGCCAGGGCAAGCGCGGATCGGAGGCCATGCACACGTCCCGCCTTGGCCATCATCTTGCGCTGCGGTTGAGTCCATTTCTTCTTGTCGGTGAGGGAGCGGATGCTGAGGTTTTCCCACCACGACGGCAGGAAGCGGTTTTCCGGCTTGGCGTTCCACGACACCGACCGTTCTGCCAGCCGTAATTCCGCTCGGCCTCGCCGGGTTTCCCTTTGCTTGCGGGTCAGCCAGTCCCGCAGTGAGTGGACCAGATAATCGTGGGTCAGTTGATAATAACGTCCACCCGACGAAACCGGCGCTGAGTAATCGTCAGATCCAGTGGGGTCAGTAGGCGTGATGAGGCGAAGCTCGTTGTCCAGGATGTGCAGGAGGTCGGCAAACTCACGGGGACGGTCGGCGTAGGCGGCTGCCTCCTGCAATTCTCTCTCCGACCGCATCTGCCCCTTGATATCCGTGCCGATCTCGGGCAGGAGGGCTTTTAGAACCGCCTGAGCCGCTTTCTGGTGTAGACGATGCTTCGGATTGGCTTGCGGGGAACTGAACGTCTCTTCCAAAAAGGTGACGCCCACACCGCGTGTGCCACCGACCTCGCGCAAGGTTGCCGGGGTCCAAGGCTTGCCCTTGACCATTTCAGCGAACAGGGCGAGCCGCACCGAAATGACCTTACTGTTCTCAGCAAGGTCGGTGATGGCTTGATCCAGAAAGGCGTGCTGGTCCCGGCTGAACTCAGCAGTTCGATCCGGCAGGTTCCCGTAGGCGGTCCCAAACGCCGTTAGTACTTTGCGGGCGTGCCGAGGGTCGAAGAGATCAACAACAGCGGTGTTCTGCCCCTGGTTCAGTTCGAGATCGAGTTCCGCCATTAACCGGGTCGCCGCCATCCAGAAATCATCCCGCACCATCACGACCGCCTGGACATGTTCGCCATCGCACTGTCGCAGGGCGTTGACAAGTTCCGTGTTCTCCTCACCTCGGCGGGCGTGCAGCCACTGCTCGAACTGGTCCAGGACCAAGAGCACCTTCTGACCGGATCGAAGCACCCGCCCTTGCCGAATCGCCATCAGGGAATCGACCAAGCCCATATGAGGTGACAGATCGGGGCAGGTTTTCCGCAAGGCTTTCGAGAGGCGGGATTCCGTCTCTTCCGAGGTCGCCTCGATGTAAACCGGCAGAACGTGCTTCGCCAGCCGGGGCAGCAATCCAGCCTTGACCAGCGACGACTTTCCACATCCCGAGGGTCCGTAGATCAGACCCACTCGGAAGGTCTGATCAGGGTCGGTTTCTTCAATGCGATCCTTCCAGAATCGGATGCTGTCAGGCAGACCGTCTCGATCTCGTGGTCCCGGTAGTAGTTCGAGGAAGAAATCGGCGTCGTGCTGATCGAAAGATCGGAGACCTTTGGGGATGACCTTGATGTGGGGCTGATCAGAATCGGAAAATCTGGGGGTAATCGGCTGGGGTGTGGCTTCCTGGGTCGAGCCAGGTGGATGGCTGACAATGCCCGGTGCAACTGCCGGAGAAATGGTTCCCGCAACGGATTGGAGGAACAATCGAAGGTCTTCCGCCATGTCCCGAGCCGTGGTGTACCGGTCGGTCGCTCGCTTCGATAACGCTTTCAGGCAGATGCGTTCCAGTTCCTTGGGGATCGTGTCATCGATCTGGCGGGGTGGGCGGGCTTCGGTCGTGGCGATCAGGTCCAGCAGTTCGTTGAGGGCTTCGTCTTTGTGCTCAGCCTTGGCGGTGAACGGTCGCCTCCCGGTCAACAACTCGTAGAACACCACGCCCAAGCTGAAGATGTCGGATCGCCCATCAACTCGATGTCCCTCGCCACGAGCTTGCTCGGGACTCATGTACGAAGGAGTTCCTGCGATCCGAGCACCAGTGCCGAAATCTCTCGTCCTTGAGCGCCAGTCCGAAGTCGGCGAGGAATGCGTTTCCCGAGGCATCAATCAGGATGTTGCCAGGCTTGATATCCCGATGGACCAGCCCCCTTGTATGAGCAAAGTGCAGGGCTTCGGCGATCGTTGCGACCAGTGCAGCCGACTCGTGAAAGCCGGGGCGGCTTTCCTTGATCTTCTTGGCAAGGTCGCTCCCCTCGATGAACATCGACACGACGAAGCAGAGCCCGTCGTCGGTGCGTCCCACGTCATAAACCGGTACGATATGGGGATGGTCGAGGTTCGCAACGATTCGGGCTTCGTTCAGGTAAGCCTCGATATCTTCCGGGCAAGAAACTCGCTCGGGGCGTGGCACCTTGATCGCAACCGGTCGATCAAGATCGTCATCGAAAGCCAGGAAAACCTCACCAAACCCGCCCTTTCCGAGCCGTCGCAGGATCGTGTAACGCCCTATCTTCGTGGGATGAAGAAGTGAGAAGGATTCCTGGGAATCCTCACCGGAAGAGTGTGCGTCCTTGGTTGATGAGAGGTCTTCGGCTTCGTCCATCGATTGAACCCCAAGACGACCGGTCTGTGGTTTCAACCGGTCACTGGCATTCTCTGATCCTGAACTGGTCTGGCATAGGACGAAATGGTACTTCTTAAACCGGTGCACTGAGCCGGCATGGACTCGGCGAGCCGCTCGGAGGGAACAGCGCGGCCGTCATTGAACTGGAGTGGGAGGAGCGCGAGGACGCCGTTTCCAGCGACGAGGTTCGGCTCTTAAAAGCCTAAGTGGCCACGCGAAATTTTTGTGGTGCAGGCGTCTCGCCTGCCCCGCGTGCAGGCTGGAAGCGTACACGATAAGTCCAATAATCAGGGCCCGAAACGCCGCAAGTCCCACTGCACCGCCGAAATGAATTGCACTTATCCCTTTTTTTCGGGATCTGGTCGGCGATCGGTCGATGGCTTATTGGGGGGGGATTGAGGATCATCCGTCATTCGATCACCAGCCGCCGCAATGCCGGATTGCCGCCGCGGTCGAGCGCGACCTCCGCCCAGAGCCGTCTGCTGCGAACGGCCTGCTCATAATCGTGACCGGTCCCCTCTTGAACGTAATAGGACTCGATGCCGATACGTCGCCCGACCGTTGCCCTGGGCCGTTCCCTCGGATGAATACGCCGGAGGCGGGTGGTTAGGGCAGGAACTGGCCGGCACGATAATGGCGCCCGTCTCCTTCAGGAACGAGCGTGACGTACACGGCTTGACCTTCTTGATACGTTCCCGTGGGTATCCGGTTGAAGGCGTAGCCGAGCGTCACATAATCCCCCCGAAGCAGGTCGCGGGGGTCGACCGGCTCGACATGCAGGAGCACCGTTTGCGCGCCGACGTACGGCACGGTCCGCCCGAGGATCATGGCGACCAGGACGACGAGCTGGAGCACCACGGCCGCCGCCACGGCCATGCGCTCGAATCGAGGGGCGGACGCCAACGGAGCGAGCTCGGCGCCTTCGCGACACCGACCTCGGTTGGTGCGCCGGACGACGCCGACGTTCGATCTCGGGAACGGGCGGCTGAAATTCGAGCGTGATCAGCCAAGGGACACCGCCTTCCGCTTTCGCCAGTAGAGTAGCCACGCCCGTGAGCACGCCGCCGCAGAGGAAGAACATCAGCGATGCGCCCAGCATTCCCCCGATCGTCCCGAAGAGGTCAATGTAACGGAGAACGGCCCACAACAACAGATAAACAACTCCCGCCCCGAACGCCCGACTCCGGTCTTCCGTCAGTCCGAAACGGATCAGCCAGAGCGCCACCGCGATCATCGCGATGTTGGCCGCGATCGTGGGCACCCAGGGCTCGGTCGCTGTCGGTGCGAGCACGGCGAGCAACGCAAAGAGCACGAGTAACGCCAGCGGCAGCCATTGCCGCGCCACGATTTGCCGTAGTGAATCGACGAGCGGAGACCTCGCGGCTGTTTGCATCGCTCGAGCGATTTTCTCTCAAGCAAACAACGCCACGGCAAGCGTGGCGGCCGCCAGGATCAGAATCAGGATCATCTGCTCCACGCCACCCTTCGAGAGCTGCGCCGCGGTGATCGAACATCTCCTCGTTGAACCAGTGAAAGCTGAGCAGCACAAGCGTCGCGCCCACCAGCACGATGCCGTAAAACCGGTACGGGATCGCCATCTCGCTTCGTGGCGAGTGCAGCCCGGCCACGAGCAGCATGAGCGACCCGACCGCTCCGATGAAGAAGGTCGGATTGGCCTGCATCTTCCACGCGATCGGCAGGAGCACGACCCACCAGGCCAGGAGCGGCACATAGATTCCCACCGTCATCGCCGAGTCTCTTGCGATAGGCCCACCAGAGCCCCGGTGCGACCAAGAGCGGCAGCGAATAACCCGCGCTCGGCACGCCCCACCAGATCAACCTCTGCGAGCGACAAGCACCTCGAAACCGAGCCAGAGAGCCAGAAGCCCCGCGAACAAGAAGATGCAGCAGGATCGTGTCCAGCAGCAGCGCAAACGGCAAGACGCCGATGGCCCACCACCAGATGGCGTCGTAGTTGCTCGATTCGATGTGGAAGATCTGCGCCGAGCAGCGCGATTGCCGCGCCGTAGAACAGACAGCCCAGAAAGAAGACGACCTCGGAGACTCGCCGCCAACCCAGACGGTAGCGGAGCCCGAACGCCGCGGCGTGCGTCCCGATCGAGCGCTCCAAAAATCGCCGTGACCTTCAGCGGCGCCGGCATCTGCTCCCAGTTGTAACCGATGAGCAAGAGCACCCCGAGCCCCACCAGAAGCGCCGCCAGGGCCATCAATGTGAACTGGCCCCTGGTTTGCTGGCGCGCCTCGAACGATTCACGCGATTCGTACAGGCCGAGCAGAGCCGCCGCTCGTTCCTCGTCGACCAGTCCCATCGCCCGCCAGACCGCGACCTCGCCCTCGAGCCAATCGCGCTGGGATCGGGTGGCCTCACGACTCATGGTGTTCCTCCTCGACTTACGGCCATCGTGAAAGCCGAATGCGTTACACCAATATCATGGCCATTCCACGCGCCCACGTGCCACGAC
This sequence comes from uncultured Isosphaeraceae bacterium, assembly GCA_963830625.1. GTDB lineage: Bacteria > Planctomycetota > Planctomycetia > Isosphaerales > Isosphaeraceae > CAWHMZ01. The sequence goes on from CAWHMZ010000014.1 coordinate 317,005, forward strand.
ACAGTTTTTAATCGCGCGAACCGTACGAGCGGCGCTCTCATCATTGAGATTACGAGGAGGAACAGAAACGGCGGGCGCCTGTCATGCCAGCAGGACTAACTCGGTGGCGAGACCTGGGCCGAAGGCCAGCGCGACGATCGGGCGGGGGGCGTTGATCCGGCGCGGGCGGTCGATGTTGAACAGGACGGTCGGGGAGGACGTGTTGCCATACTCGGCCAGGACCTCATCAGAGACGTCGAGCCGCTCGCGATCGAACCCCGTGGCTTCACTGAACGCCGACAGGAGGGGGGGACCACCTGGATGAACGGCCCACGAGCCGACTCCATCGAGGCCGAACCCGAACTCAGACAACCAGCCCTCGAGGGACGCAGGCGAGCCGCCTGCACCACAAGGGAAAGCGGCGTGATATCGGACTTGACGCCCCAACTTGGGTTCCGATCTGTAGTCCCAAGCCCTTCGTCCATCACGGGGGCACCATTGAGATGAAGGCTTGCAAGATTGCGAAATGCAGCGAGCTGGCTCAGGCCGGGACCCACGACGTTCGTTCCGGTCAACTGCAACGAACTCAGGGCTCGCAAGTCTGGCAGTGACTTGAGGCCGGCGTCGGTGATCGGGCGCCCGTCCAGCATGAGGCCCGCAGGTTCGGCAAGTCGAGATGAGCCATGCCGGCATCGGTGATCGGCGTCCATCGCTTGCCGTTCACCCACGCTGGCGCGCCGCTCGCCAAATTGAGGTAGCGCAGGGGATCAGCGCTTCTTGACGCCCTGAAAGCTGACGTTGACCCAGAACCTCGTCGCCCAGCATCGGCGAAAACTTGGTTATTCCGAAATCGGAGCGCCTTGAGCTTGAACTCGGCTGTGTACCCTGTGCGCTGGCCGCCCTTTGTGGCGGCCGTCTTGCCGCCCATGAGATTGAACGTGACGGGCTTGGTCTCACCGTGCATGGTGAGGTCGCCTGTCACTTCCAAGCCACCCTCGATCGGCTTCACCGAAGTGCTGGTGAACTTCATGGCCGGGAACTGTCTGCTGTTGAAGAAGTCGGGACTGCGGAGATGGCCGTCGCGCTTGGCGTTGTTGGTGTCGACACTTTCCGGCTTGATGGTCATGGTGAACGACGACTTGGAAGGATCACTGGGATCGATCACGAAATCGCCGGAGAACTGGTTGAACCGGCCGTAGACCCAGTTCAGGTCGGAGTGGGAGATCTTGAAGACCACGCCCGAGTGAGCGGTGTCGATCGTGTAGTCGTCGCCGCTGGCTGCGATACCGAGTCCCAGGACGGCTAAAGCCGCCAGCACCATGGTGAAGAGGTTCTTGTGCATCATTCGATTCCTTGTCCCTAGAGTACGAATCAAGCCGCTTGAGGAATTGAGCCCGGCGATGCGCTCGAGCTCGTTGTTCACGAACTGCGCCGGCTGAACAGTCGCGCAATCGCCCGGCGCTCGGCCGGTTATTCTAGGCGATTGAGGTATCGCGAGCAGCTTGTTACCGAAAATTGGTGCTCGATCGCTCGATGACCTCATCAGTCAAGGACTAGAGAGCCAGATAACAATCTGCCGTGTGGTCGTTGACCAGGCCGACGGCCTGCATGTAGGCGTAAATAATTGAAGAGCCAACAAAGCTCATGCCGCGCTTCTTCAGGTCTTGCGACAGTGCATCCGATTCGGCCGTGCGATCAGGAATGTCGCTCGTGGTCCTGGGGCGGTTGACTTTGGGTCTGCCGCCGACGAAGCGCCAGACGTAGGCGTCAAACGACCCGTATTCCTTTTGGATGGAACAAAAAACCTGAGCGTTCTTGCGTGTCGAGAAGACCTTGAGCCGGTTGCGAATAATCTCGCCGGTCGCGAGCAGCGTTTCGAGTTCGGCGTCGGTCAATTGCGCGACTCTGGCGGGATCGAAGTTCTTGAATGCTCGGCGATAACCCCCACGTCGCCTGAGAATGGTGTACCAGCTCAGCCCGGCTTGGGCCCCTTCCAGAATGAGCATTTCGAACAGCGTGCGGTCGTCATGCACCGGCTGGCCCCATTCGGTGTCATGGTAGTGGGCGTAGTCGGGCTTGCCTTCCGGTACCCATGCGCAACGGCTACGGGCTTTCATGGTTCTTTTCCTCACGGCTGCGCCGTCGACCCAGGGTGCGCTGCGCGATCCTGGGCCATGATCTTCAATGCTTGCAGCGTTCCGAACGACGTTGTAGCAGGCACGCTCCGTCGTGCCGTAGCCCATTGCCGGAAAAATCGCCCCCAGCCAGATTACGCCACGGCACGCGGAGCGTGCCTGCTACGACTGCGGCTTCGCCGCGCTAGGAATATGATTACGATTACGAGGAGGAACAGAACAGGGGGGCTGCGTGTCATGCCAGCAGGACCGATTCGACGGCGAGACCAGGGCCGAAGGCCAGGGCGACGATCGGGCGGGGGGCATTGATCCGGCGCAGGCGGTCGATGATGAACAGCACCGTCGGCGACGACATGTTTCCGTACTCGGCCAGAACCTCATAAGAGACCTTGAGCCGCTCGCGATCGAAGCCCGTGGCTTCACTGAAAGCCGACAGGATGCGCGGACCACCGGGGTGAACGGCCCACGAGCCGACTCGATCGAGGTCGAGCCCGAACTCAGAAAGCCAGCCTTCGAGGTAAGCCCGAATACTCCTCGTGATCAGCTCGGGCACGCGCGGCGAGAGCGTCATGACAAACCCATGGTTGCCGATGCGCCAGGACATCGCGTCTTCGCTGTCGTCGATCACTTGCGAGCCCGACGCGACGACTTGCAGAGACGTCGCCGACCCGGCCTCACCAACCACGCCGACGAGTGCCGCCGCACCATCGGCGAACAGGGCGTTTGCGACAATACGATCGGAATCCCAACCGTACTGATGATGAAGGCTGCACATCTCGACTGCGCCAGCACGAGCACGCACGCGCGTGGGTCTTGGTCCAGAAATGCACGTGCCACCCGCAGCCCGTTCAAAACCCCCTGGCAGCCCATGAAGCCGATGTGCGCGCGGCAAACCCGGGCAGGAAGGGGCAGACGCTTCATCAAGGCAATGTCAACCCCCGGCGCATAGAATCCGCTGCACGACACCGTCACCAGATGCGTCACCCGGTCGGGAGCCATCGCGGCGTCATCAAGCGCTCGGGCTGCCGCGGCAAGTGCGAGCGAAATGGCCTCGTCTTCGTAGCGGCGCATTCGCGCCTCAGTTGTCGGATTCGACTCGGCGTAGAACGACTGGCGAGCTTTCAGATCGCCTGCGGAACTCTCCAGCACGACGCTATGCCGCGTATTCACGCCCGCTCGGCGATAGATGCTCTTGAACAGCCGGCTCTGGGCCTCGTTTTCACAGGAGTACTGCTGGGCGATCTCGGCGGCGTCTTCCTGGCGGATTCGATGGGTTGGCACAGCGGTTCCGATCCCGGCGATCAAGACAGCCATGTAGAGCTCCCAGTCGGTAAAGCCGAGGGTATCGTGAAGAGCCGCATCACACTACGCCTGGCTGCGGGGACCCGTTCCAGGATTTCCCAACCGAGCCGGACGAGCCCGGGCTGGCGCAGGCCGAGCGCCAGGGCGCGACAAACGAGTTGATGGCGGCCGACCGCCGCGTGGTAGGCTTGGCCCCAGTCGCGTGTCAATCGAGGGTCCCAGCGCTTGATGGCTTTCAACACCAAGGGTTCGACCGCCCGGGCCGACGCGAGTGCCCAGGCGATCCCTTCGCCGGTGAACGGCTCGACGTATCCAGCGGCGTCACCCAGGAAGAAAAGCCGGTTGCCCGCGAGCGGGCGAGTGCGGCGGGTCATGCCGGGCGTGCCGAGCCACTGCGCATCCGCGAGCCCGCCCAAGGGCGGAGCGCCCGCCTCGGCCAGCACCGCCAGTGCGGCGGCGCCCGGCGTTTCGAGATTTCGAACGAGGGCCGCGTCGAACGCGGCCGCGACGTTGAGGCTTCCATCCTCCACGCGCACGATGCCGACGTACCCGCCGGATCCGAGGGCCATAAAAACCACGTGATCACCGTAGGCCGCCGGGGCTTCGGCCAGCGTGCAGCGGGCGCCGATTCGAGAACCGCGGGCCGCGTGGGCCCACGGCAATGCTTCCGCGGGCGCGCCGCCCTGACCCAGGCCGCTTGCGATCAGGACCGTGTGCGCAGCAACCCCCGTGCATCGTCCCGGCTGCATCAATCGCACGCGTCGCAGGCCGTTTGATTCGTCGTCGACCAGCGCGAGCGTGCCGTCGAGAAACCGGCAGCCGGCGTCCACGGCCGCGGCGGCCAGGCCCGCGTCCAGTAGCGCCCGCGAGACCGCTGCGCCGCCAGAGAGATCCATGCGCAGCGATCGACCGCGGAAGAGCAGATGAAACTCGGTCAGATCGATGCCCCCGAGCCTGCGAACCAACGGACCCAACCCGGCCGCTCGCAGCTCGTCGTGGGCCGCGGCGCTCGAACAAGCGCCGCACACCTTGGCGCGGGAAACGGTTTTTTGTCGACGAGCAAGACGCTCGCGCCGGCAAGCGACAACCGCCGGGCGGCCAGGGACCCCGCCGGTCCCGCACCGATCACGATCGCATCCCAGATCGTGCCCTCCAGATCAAGAACCCGCCCCGTGCCCTCACTTTCTGATGAGGCGGAGTAGGTCGCCGCGCCTGGTTGCACGCTCATCGGCGACTCCACAACAAGAGGAACCGGCCGGGCCAGCGACGCTTCAGCTTCACGCCATCAAGGCCTGCCTGCCTGGCCAGGTCGCGGACCTCCCTGATCGTGAAGGCCGCCGAGACCGAGACCGGCCCATCGTGCCAGACGATCGGCGAGCGCGTGAGTAAATGACAGCCGGTCCACGCCATGGCATATTCGATCGGCCCGCGCAAGAGGTCGTTGATCATGATCAGCTCTTCCGCCGTGCGCTTCATTCTTTGCAGCAGCCCGACCGCTTCGGCTGCGTCCAGGTGATGAAGGAAGAGCGAAGAAATGATCGCGTCGAAGCCTGGGGGAACCTCGTCTTCGATGACGTCGAGCCTGAAAAACCGGATCGCAACGCCCCGCGCAGCCGCGCGATGCGAGGCGAACTGCATTGCGTCGCTGCTCTTGTCGCACCCCTCGAACTGCATTGGCAGACCCGACCGTACCGCGCGCAACGCCAGCGCGATGGGCACGTCGCCTCCCCCGCTTGCGAGGTCGAGCACGCGCAGCGGCCGGCCGGGGCGAGTTCGCGCCAGGCGGCGGAGCTCGGGCCAGTAGATGGCGGCGCTTCGGCTCACGCGATTGATCCGTCCCAGACCAGAGAGGGCGCTGCGCGTGCGCCGCCAGTTCCAGATCCGGCTGATCCATCAGCTCAGCCCGGCGGCGCCGCTGTGCCACTGCAAAGAGAGGCCAATTTCGCATATAGTCTTCGCCTTTGGAGCGGAACCGAATCGCCCATTTTTACCACTTTATACTTCTGCCGACGCCACTTCATAGGGCGCAGTTTGCAATGGCGAAGGAACGAGGCGGTCGTTCGGCGGCTGGGCCGACGATGCCCTGCGGTTGTCTCACCGTTGCCCGTGCGGGTATCGTTCCGATCGCCGGCGGCGTGCAGTTGTACGCCGCCGCACGTCGAGAAACTTGTGTCGAGATCTCGGGGCCGCTCGTGGACCGGATCTCACTTGGCGACGCTTGCTTCAAGGTCGATTGTCGGCAGTTCCTTGCACGCCCAGTGTCTCGAGCAGAGGGGCAAGTCGGGCACCGTAGCGTCGCCAGCGGCCGATCGATGTGGTATAGACCGGCCTGCGAACCTGGAATTTGCTCACCGTCCGGACGGTCCGGGGGTTTTCATAAAACCGCAGGCAGCGTTCGTCCCATGGCAGTTCACAGAACTCCAGGAGCTGGCGAGTCCCTTGTTCCACGTCGGCGACGAGCTCCTCGTAGACGACCTCCGTCATCGCCAACGGTCGGACCGCGCGCCAGTGGGCCATCAGGCGCTCGTAATCGCGGTAGTAGCGCCCGAGATCTTCAAGATCCAGGGTAAAGCTGAGGCCCCGGAATATCTGCACGAAACACGAAACGCAGGTGTCGAGCGGATCGCGCCGGCAGTGGATCACGCGGGCCTTGGGAAACAAGCAGCGCGATGAACCCCAGGTGGAGGAAATTCACGAGCATCTTGTCGGTGATGCGCTGGGCCGGGCCCGACCAGTTCGCGTACCCTGGTGACGTATTCGTCGGCGCAGGCGCGGAGCGTGGCTGGCTCGATCGCGGAGAGGCAGTTCGGGTACGGGACGGTCGAGCCCAGACGGGCCGGGAGGGCTTCAACCATCCGGGGCACGTCGCGGAGCTCGCCCGCGCCTGACACGTCGGGGTGGTGCGACAGGATCTGTTCGACCAGCGATGACCCGGAGCGCGGCATCCCGACCACGAACACGAGATCCTCGGCGTCGAGCCCGATCCCCCGAAATCGGTCGAACCATTCCGGGCGGAACAGTGCGATCAGGTCGTCGACAAACCGCGAGTGCTCGGCGGGCTTGAATTCTTCCGGGGTCCCACGAATCACGTCGCGGCGAATCCGGTTCGTTTCCTCGAAGTGCCGGAACGCCTCCTCAGGGTGGCCAGCGCGGTCGAGCAAGTGGGCCAGGGTGAAGTGCACGTGGGCCAGATCGAGCGGCGGCAGCGTCGCGTCGTCAAGCCGACGCCGTAATTCAGCGGGGCCCGGGTCGGCGTCGGAGTAGAGTTCGTTCGCGATCAAGGTGCTCAGCACCCGGGGAGCACCCGGTCTCTGTCGGAGGTATTCGCGGAGGTGGACTTCGGCTTCTTGTGTGCCCCCCGTTTCCAGGAGCGCTGTCGCCAGATTCATGCGAAACTTGGGGTTGTCCGGGCCGAAGCCGAACAGACTCGCGGTACCAGGTCAGTCCCTCGGACACCCGGTCGTCCTGGCGGAGTGCGTTGCCCAGATTCTGGCAGGCTTCGGCATAGCTCGGCCGCAGCCGCACCGCGGCGCGATAACAATTCACGGCCTCTGGAAAATGGCCCTGCAGAAACAGCACGTTGCCGAGATTGTTCCACGGCTCGGGCGCCTCGGGCCGGAGCCGGACGGCATCCCGAAGGTGCGTCGGCGGCCTCTTCCGGCCGGGATAGACTCATGAGCACCATTGCCAGCCGGAAGTGCACCTCCGCGTCGTGCGGATGGACCGCGAGGGCCCGCCGGTAGCAGGTTTCCGCTTGCGGGAAGTCCCCTGCCTGATGGCAGGTGATCGCCAGCAAGACCAGAGCCTCCGCGCAGGCCGGCTCGGCCTCGAGAACCTGGCGGTAGAGATGATCTGCCGCCGCCAGATCTCCGGCCTCGTAATGCTGCCTGGCGAGATTCAGAAGCTCGGCGGCCGTGGGCATGGTGCGGCGAAGTTCTCAGACCAACACACGCGAAGCCGGGTCACGTCGTTCCCCGGCTTCGCGAGTGTTGTTCAGGAGTTGCTGTTCATCCAAGGAACCAGGTTGTTGGCCTGCGGGCTACCCAATGCCAGTCGCCAGATTATAACCGGGGCCGGCGGGGTAGCCGTTGCTGCCAGTGGTGATTTCGTGGTAGTTGGTGGAGTACACCGAGCCGGTGGCCGCGTCGTATTCGGTGCGGCTTGCGAGGTTGTCGGTGGTGAGCGGTGACGAACGCCCCTGATCGGCCAGTGCGACTATGAATAAAACAACGACCAGCGCGAAGGCCGACAACATCGAATAGCCTCCTTACCGGCTGAGACTAGATCGTAATCTGAGTTTAAGCGTGGGCTGCAGTGGCGTTCTAGCCGCCCGCCTTGGCTCGCTCGCTTTTAACGCTTTTCATCATATTCCTCAGACGGGTTGAGGTTGCCCGCTCCCCACGCCCGTAAAGCGGCGATGCCTCAAAATTCGTAAGCGTCCGGCGAATGGCATCTTCAAAACGGCGCACAGGCGTGGGATCATCTTGCGAGCACCGACTTGATGCCTTCGCGTTGCTCCGCGCACGCGGACGACCCGCCGACTGGCCGGCGACGCAATCGGAAGCGAAATCAGGTGAGTGGAGATCGGCGGACCAGGTGACCGGTCTGTATCCGCTCGGCCGCCGGTGCCCGCCGCCCAAACGGTTCATCACCCTAACTTCTTCTTGAAGGTGACGTCGAATGACTCGCAGACGCCGCCGTGACGTGATTCCCTTGCTTGGCCTCTGCTGGCTGGCGTCGTGGCCGTCAGTGCCCGGGCGGAGGGGACGAAGCGCCCCATCACTGCCAAGGACCTGATGCAGTTCACCTGGGCGGCCGATCCCCGGATCGCGCCCGACGGTTCGCGGGTGGCGTTCGTGAAGGTCGCGGTCGACGCCGAAAAGGACGATTACGTGACCTCCATCTGGCTGGTCCCGGTCCCGGCCGGAGGACAGAAAGTCGAGCCGCGGCGGCTGACCAACGGCCCGCGCGACACCGCGCCGCGATGGTCACCCGACGGAACCCGGCTGATCTTCGCCCGGGCCACCGAGAAGGACGGGAAGCCGCAGCCGCCGCAGCTCTACCTGCTGTCGTTCGCCGGGGGCGAGCCCAGACCGCTGACCGACCTGCCCAAAGGGGCCTCGTCGCCGGCCTGGTCGCCCGATGGCAAGACCGTCGCCTTCCTGAGCGGGACCACGCCCGAAGACCTCGACAAGGCCCGGCGCGTCAAGAAGGGGGAAAAACCGGAGCGCGAGAGCGACGTGCGGATCGTCACGCGCGAAGAATTCCGCCGCGATAACGCGGGCTATCGCGACGTCCTCCATCCCATCCACCTCTGGACGATCGCCGTTCCCGGACCGGGTGACCCACCCGCCGACGACTTGCCCGAGCCGCGGCGGCTGACGAGCGGCCCGTTCGACGAAGCCGAGCCCACCTGGTCCATCGACGGCAGGCAGCTCTATTTCCGTCTCGGATCGCGACCTCGAGCCTTACCATCGCCCGGACCGCAGCGCGGTCTATACCATTCCGGCCGAGGGACGGACCGATCCGGAAGGTCGCGGGCATCCCCGGTGCGGTCGCAGGACCTGGCGGTCAGCCCCGACGGCAAGCGGCTCGCGTTTCGCGGCACGCTCGGCGAGCCCGCGCGTTCGTTTGCTCAACCCGACCTGTACGTGGTTGACGCGACGCCCGGCGCCGTGCCGCGGAACGTCACCGCAGGCTTCGACGGCGACATCGGCTCAGCGCTTACCGGCGACCAGCACCCGCCTCGCGGCGCGGCCAGGGCAGCTGCCGGTCTGGAGCCGCGATCAGACGGCGATCATCGACGTGGCGGCCGAGCGGGGCCGGGCCAACCTGGTGTCGATCGACGTCGCGTCGGGCAAGGTCACGAGCCTCACGCGCGGCCGACCAGGAGGTGATGGCGTTTTCCGCCTCCGCCGACGGCTCACGCCTGGCCGTGCTCGTCGCCACCACCACCGAGCCGGGCGATCTCTTCCTGGTCCAGCCCGGCTCCGGGCCGCCCGAGCGGCTGACCTCGACTGAACGCCAAGCTCTTGGCCGAGCTCGACATCACTCCACCCGAGGAGATCGAGTACGCCAGCTTCGACGGGCAGAAGATCCACGCCTGGATCCAGAAGCCGGCGGGGTTCCGGGCAGGCACCCGGTATCCGCTGATCCTGAATATCCACGGCGGCCCGCACGCCGCCTACGGCCACACGTTCTCCCACGAGTTCCACCTGATGGCCGCCCGCGGGTATGTCGTCTTGTACCCGAACCCGCGGGGGAGCAGCAGCTACGGGCCCGAGTTCGGCAACATCATCCAGTACCGCTATCCCGGCGACGATTACAAGGACCTGATGGCCGGCGTCGACGAGCTCGAGCGGCGCGGAATTGCCGACCCGAAGCGGCTGGGCGTGACGGGCGGCAGCGGCGGCGGGCTGCTCACGAACTGGACGATCACGCAGACCGACCGATTCGCCGCGGCGGTCTCCCAGCGCTCGATCGCCGACTGGTCCGCGTGGTGGTACACGGCCGACTTCACGCTCTTTCAGCCCCGCTGGTTCCGGTCGCCGCCGTTCCGCGACCCCGACGGAATACGCGGCCCGTTCGCCGCTGACTTACGTCGAGAAGGTCAAGACGCCGCTCATGCTGATCGAGGGCGAGTCTGATTACCGCACGCCGCCCGGGGCCGGGGGCGAGGCGATGTTCCGCGCGCTCACGTTCCTCAAGAAGCCGGTCGTGATGGTGCGGTTCCCCGGCGAGCCGCACGAGCTGTCGCGGTCGGGAAAGCCCTGGCATCGCGTCGAACGGCTCGAGCACATCGTCAACTGGTTCGACAAGCACCTGCTGGGCAAATCCATGCCCCAGTATGACCTGCCGGCCGTCACGGAATGAAGCTCAGGCCCCGCCGACCCATCCGATGCTAATGCCGGCGGTGCGGCGCAGGCGAGTCGCCAGCGCGGCCGCGTGATGCTGGATGTGTCGGATGTTGACGATCTGGTGTTCAAGGGTCGGGCAGCGTGATACTGCGATTTGAGAGCGGATTGTTTGTTCATGGTTCTGTTCCAGTTGCCGCAGAAAACCCGGCTCAAATCTGATCCGTCATGGTCGCTCTTTTGAGCGGCAGGCCAGGCATGGTATCGTAGAAACTGCAGGACTCCCGGTGATGATTCACGTCGCTTTACCTTCCCCAGTGAACGGTGAAACAGTGCAGGTTACCCAGGACATCACCCACCACGAGTGACCTGCCATCGGGGGAAAGTGCGATGGCGAACGGAACGCTCTCAACGGGGACTATCGCCTCGGTCCGGCGACTTTCGAGGTTCCAGAGCCGAAGCATGCGATCATAGGCGCCTGAGACCGCGAACCGCCCGTCGGGCGTGGCTGCCAGAGATGTCACGTGCCCTTCGTGGCCTTCGAGTGTGGCGATCAGGACCCCTGAATTGAGGTCCCAGAGCCGCAGCGTGCGGTCGTCGGACCCCGAGATCACTTGCCGGCCATTCGACGTCACCATGACGGCACTGATTTTGTCCTGATGTCCCAGGAACGTTCCCAGTTGTGCGCCGGTGTGTACATTCCAGACCTTGAGCGTGCGGTCGAATGAGCCCGAGACGACACGCTGGCCGTTCGGGGAGGCAGCCACCGACGTTACCGGTGCTTCGTGCCCCGATCTCGACCGGACGAGTTGGCTAGCCTCCAGATCCCAGAATCCAAGCGTGCAGTCGCGGCTGCCGGTGATGGCCCAGCGACCATCGGGGGTGATTGCCACCGCACTGATCGAATGGTAGTGACCGTGAAGAGTCTTCAATCGCCTTCCGCTGGCCAGGTCCCAGACAACCAGGTCGCTGTCGTCCAGTGAGCTGGAAAGCGCATGCCGGCCATCAGGTGTGATCGCGACCGATTTGATCCGTGCATCGTGGTCGGTGAGCATCTGGAGCAACTTCCCGGAATGCATGTCCCAGAGCCTGAGCGTGAGATCGGAGGAACCGGAAAGGGCGTGCCGACCATCAGGAGTGATCGCCAGCGCACTGACATGGGATTCATGCCCGCCGGGGACGGCGCCCCCTGCCAGCCTTCTAGATCCCACAGTTTAATGGTCCGGTCTGACGAACCAGAGACGACCGATCTGCTGTCGGGAGTGAGCGCGATGCTGTTAACGCGATCGTCATGGCCGGCGAGCGTGGAGAGACACGCCCCCGCCTGGGGATCCCAAAGCTTGAGCGTCCCGTCGCGGGATCCGGTGACCACCAGCCGGGAATCGAGCGTGACCGCTACAGAGCTGATCCAGTCTTTGTGTCCCGGTAGATCCCAGAGGAGACGCGCCGACGCGAGGTCCCAGATCTTCAGGTTCCCATCCGCCGCCCCGACGAGCGCGCGGCTGCCGTCAGCAGTCACCGTCATGGCCGTTGGCCAGTCCCCTTCCGCAAGCAGATGGATTAACTGTCCCCGCTTGAGATCAAAGAACATCACCGTACGATCCGATGAACAGGACAGCCCGAATTGGCGGCCGGGGACCATGGCAACGGCCGTCACGGCGTCAGCGTGCCCGGGGAGGCGTGAAATCAACGTGCCGGTCGCAAGGTCCCAGACATGCAGAGTGCCATCGAGCGCCCCGGAAAGTACCGTCTGTGAGTCGGACGCCAATGCCAGGCCGCTGACCCAGTCTTCATGGCCGGTGTGAACGGAGACCAGGCGGCCGCTGGTGAGCTCCCAGCACTTCACTGTCCGATCGTACGAGGCCGACACGATGTGGTCGCCATCTGCCGTGACGACGAGTTCGCTGACCTCGGCATCGTGGCCGTGAAAACTCAGGAGGAGCCGACCCGTGGCCAGGTGCCACAGAGCGATCGTGCCATCATCCGAGCCCGAGATCAGGTGCTGCCCGTCGGCGCTGTCGCAACAGCCGTCACGAATCCGCCATGTCCGGTGAGCGTTCGGGCCAGAGCCGGCGATTCTCGGTTCGCTTTCCAGAGGAGGCGGAAGAACGGGCGTCCCCGCGATTCCAGAGCCTCATCGGCGCCGGACCGGAGAGCAGCGATATCTTGCAGTAGGGCGCGGTTACGCACCTGCTGGGCGAACAGCGCCGAAGGCTCTGCCAGGGGCTCTCCGCGCAGATTGTGGGCCTCGCGCTGGAGCAGCCGAAGCACCGCGTGAATGCGGTTCGAGGCCTCCGCATCGTTGGCCGTGCAAAGGTCGTGCAGCGCAACCATATCTTCCTGCGCCGCGTCGACCCCGCGGTGGCGGTTAAGGCTTTCGAATGTGGGATAATGCTCGAGTAGGCCGGCTGAGCGCAGCAGGCACTCGGAGCGGAAGGCATCAGATGCTCCGGCAGGAGTTTGCCGCTGGGCGAATTCCCGAATCAGGAGATGAAGCCGCACTTGGCCGGCCTCCAGCCGCTCGATCAGACAGGCGTCCTCGAGCTGCTTGATGGTGCGACGCAGCGCCGAGAGTCGGCCGGGCCGGGCGTCGTCGCTCTGGCCAGAGAGCAAGCCAATCTGGCTGATCGGCACGGGTCTCGATTCGGGAAATAGCGCCGCGACTCTCAGCACCAGACGGGCCGAGTCGTCTTCCAGGCCTGCCCACTGTTCGCCGATCGTCGCCGCCACGGCGGGATCGTGCACTCGCCGCAAGTGAGCCTCGGAAAGCTCGGCGGCGTCGGCGTCGAGCGTCGCAAGCGCACCGTCTGACCTGAGCCCGGCACGATAATCAGCCAGCGTGACGTCACCACTGGACTTGCCCAGATACGCACCGGCCAGTTCCAGCGCCAGAGGCAGCCGGCCCAGCATCCGCGCGATCGCCCGGGCATGTTCGTGATCGGGATGCGCCGGGTCAAGCGCGGGTTGCCGTGAGGGGTGGCGGCAGAGCAACCGCAGCGCGGGAACCTCGGAGAGGACGGTCACCTCGACCCCCATGAACCGGCCCAGATCGTGACGGCGAGTGGTGAAAAGCACGCGGCAGTGCAGGTCTTCGGGCACGCACTGCGGAACGACCGACGCGGCCAGCACCGCTGGGTCGGGAAGGTTATCGAGGATAAGGAGCCCGCGCGTTCGTCGGCTCAGCTCTCCAAACGCAGCGCGGATCTGCTGGTCGCGGGGCCAATCGCTACCTGCCCAGCCCAGGCGATGATCGGTGGCGAGCCTCGAGAACCCTTCCGAAAGCGGGCCGGCGGCATCGATCCAGAAGATCCCGTCGGGGTATCCGTCCCGGTAGCGGAAGACGTATTCGATCGCGAGCTGGGTCTTGCCGATGCCCCCCATGCCGGTCAGTCCCGCCGGGCGAATTCCGACCGGATGAAGTCCGGAACCCGATAGACTGCGGTGCAGGTGCAGGAGATCTTCCTCTCGCCCCACAAATTCGCGGTTCCTGGGAAACGGCACGATGAATGGCGCCTGGGGCTCGGTCACCGGCGTGACGGGCTCGTCGCCAGGATGTCCGTCTCTGATGAGAATCAGTCGTGACGCATCGGCGCTCGCCCGGACGATCAGCTCGGGCGTGTCGGCCTCGGTGATGCATTCCACGGTCAACCTGGCCACGCCCTGATCGAAGGCATTTTGAACCGATCGACCAAACGCGAGCGCCCCGTAAAACGACGCGGCGAACTTGGCCGCCGCGCGATCGCTGATTTCGCGGTTCATGCTGACCACGCAATCCACAACGTGGGAAAGCTCGTCGGCTTGGGCCCTACTCTGGCAGGCGTTGAGTACGACCAGCCGGAGGTTGCCTTGATCGCAGGCCCGCAGCACGCGCGCCAGCGCCGACTTGCCCACCCGCTGGACACCGATTTCCAGATTACTCGGCTGGCCGCCGGCGTCGGTCGTCTTTCCGGGGCGCGCGAGAGCCATGTCGCGCTCGAGATGGGATCGCTGGACCAGGGCCAGCACCCTTTCGAAATCGTTGGTATCCTCGCCCGATTCGAGTACCAGCTCGGCAGGATTGCCGTGGCTGCTGAAGTGGACGACCTGAGGACGGATCTCGTTGAGCTTGCGCAGCAGATCGACCGGTCGGGCGCCAGGGACGAGAATCAGCTCCACCGCCTCGCGAAATGTCGCTCTGCGAACCTCTTCCTCGATTTCGCGAAATTCCCGGTCCAGGTCGAGCGGATCTGTTCCGCGTGGACTGGCGGCGAAGACCAGGACCTTTATCGTCTCCATCGCAGCCTCCGCGGCGGTGTCAACCTCAAAGCATTGCGCTCGCGCCCACGAGCGCGGAAGCCTAGGATCTATCCGCGGACCTATTCTAACCCGGCAGAGACCCGAGGTCTCGCACGATCCTTTGCCGGCGCGAAGATGTGCGAAGGGCTGATTCAGCCCCTATCCACGATCCAGAGCCATTCGCTGAAATGCCGGTCGGCAGGCGTCACTTGACGCGCTTCCAGACTTCTTCGCGGGCGCCCTTCAGCTCGGGCCCGCGCCTGATAAACCACCGGTTGTCGCGGACCTCGTACCCATAGTGGTTCGACCTGCCGCGCAATTGGGCGAAATTGTCCGTTGTGAAATCGACCGTCTCGACGTACTTTCCACCCTTCAAGGACCAGGTGCCACCCATTGCAGCCAAGACCATCTTGTTTTCCCGGTCGAACAGCGCCCACGTCCAGTGCGTTGCAGTGACGTACTTGAGAATTCGAAAGGCCGGCGAAACCGGGTCGATGGCACCCTCCCACGTTCCCAGTAGCTCTGCGCCGGGAACCTCGGCCTTGGCCTTGTCGCCGCCATCGGGTTTGAGCCGGTTCCATACTTCGTCGACGTCGATATCCGTTCCGGGCACTCCCTTGATGTCCCACTTCCGCGGTGTGACGGTCACCGTGTACTTGTAGGTCTTTCCGCGCAGGTGCTGGTGTGTGTCCGATGCAAACTCGCAGGACTCGACATAATTGTCGCCGTCCAGGGCCCACGTCCCGCCGGAAACGGCCAGAAGTTGCCGACTGCCCGTATCGAAGGTTGCCCAGATGAAGCGCCCCGGCGTGACTAGCTTCTGATGTCGCATACCTGCGGGAGCCTCCGGTGAGAGGACACAGTCCCATGTGCCCAACAGATCGCGCTTGAGCTTTTCGGCGCCGGCTTCCTTCGCTTGGGGGACAGCCGATTCGCTAGCAAGCGGCAGGAGACAGACCAGCAAGAGCAGTGTCTTCATCGCGATTTCTCCGCGAGCGCCAGGCCAGACGGCGGGAAACGCCCCCAGGGAATCGCCTGGGGCAGGCTGCATTACCGGTCGACTGACCGCGCCTGGATTATGATGTGTACAGCAGGCGGAGAAAACAGTTGAATTGATTGTCGCGCGGAATTAGTCGGGTCGAGCGTGGTGTTTCTTGCCGGAAGGACGGCGCCGGCGTCCGCATCTCATCGGATGGATCGATCCATCCAAACCGCGCCCCGGCGCCTCACAGCCTGCGTTTGTAGGGGTTTTGTCGCAGGCGGAACTCTCAAACCTCCGCGACGACGGGGCTCTTGCACGGCGGATGCGCGGTGTTCAAGCCGGCTTCCATGACCGTCCGGATTTCTTCCGGCGTCAGTCCGCGTTCGAGCATGTCTTTCTTGAGGGCGGCGGCGAGTTCCACTCGGCGATACTCGAGCCCGATGCCCATGACAATGGCCACCAGGCCGCAAAACAGCCCGCCGGCCACGGCCACGAGTCCGATCAGTTCCCCGGGCGACATTCTGGTTAACACGTCGGACATGACTCGCTGCTCCATTTCGTAGAGGTCGACGGCGAAGACCGCGGAGATCAAAAGACCACTTCCGAGTTTATTCGCCACAGAGAGCCGATTATTGTGGCGCGGTCAAAATTGCCACGGGTTTGGAAGCCGCTCAGAAAACGAGCATCAATCCGAACCCGAGCGCGTAGGCAATCCCGATGAGTAATGACCACGTCCCGCGCGTTAGGCCCAGAAAACGCCCGCCGCGCGGTTTCCACCACATCCATCCCAACACGGCGAAATTGACCAAATAGAGCGGTCCGATGATCGCCAGCATCAGTCCGAGATCCGCGGTCTGTTTTGGTGGGTAGCTGAATGCCAGACCAGTCAGCGCGCCGGCGGAGGCAGCCGGAATCAGCAGCAGCGCCTTTGCCTTTTTCACGAGTAGTCGCTCGAGATGGACATGCGAATTAACAGGCCTGCGTCACGGTAGTCAGGCCCAGGACAACCCGCTATCCCGATCCGTGTCTTTTTCTGGCGGTAAGCCCCGAGTCAGTTCAGGAGCATTGAACAGCAACGAACAGCAACAATCCGCTCCAGCACAAGGCCATGGGCAGTTCGTCGATCTTCGAAACCGTCGGGGGACTCGAACCGAGCGGTTCGGCGCGCGAAGCGACTGCCTCGGACGAGGGATCTTCCATCGCGTGTCCTTTCTCTGCCCACTCCAGACCGCGTGATGTAGAAAGGCACGACCGTCACCACCGCCAGATTCGTTCAAGTTTATCGAGACCTGCGTCGAACATGAATGAAGGCCACGTCCGGTCAATGTCGGCATTTGCCCATGCGCCCAATGGCGCCGACGAGCTTCGGCGGTCACCCTTATCGCGGGGCCTCGATGGGTTCGCCTGGTGGTCGGTGCGTGATCGTGGCGGCGGCCGTCCTCTCGTGGTGGATGCTTCCGGGCCAACCCGCGCTCGGGCAGGAGGAATCACCCGGGCCGGCCATTCCGCTCGCGGTCGAGCGCTCGGTCGAGCTCGCCGATTATTTCCCGAACTTCGACGCCGGCCAGGAGCGCCGGCGCCGCCGGTCACCCCCGCGCCGGGGCCCGATCCCTATCCCGACGGCCCGTTGTCGAGCCGGTTCCTGCTGGGGGACGGTTTTGGCCTGCGCCCGCTGCTGGAAGAGCGCGGGCTGTCGTTCTACGTGTCATCCACCCAGTTCGAGCAAGGCGTGGCGTCCGGCGGGTTTCGCCAGGCGTTTGCCTGGGGCGCCAAGTTTGACATGCTGGCGCACCTCGACAGCGACAAGCTCGGCTTGTGGGACGGCGGGACGCTGGACATCTTCGCCGAGTCGCGGCTTGGTCAGTCGGTCGACGGTTACGCCGCCGCCGTGTCGCCCACGAACCTGGCCATGTACTTCCCTGTGCCCGACCGCGACATCACGGCGATCACCGGGCTCAAGTTCACGCAGGCGATCACCGAGCAATCGGGCATCTTCTTCGGCAAGCTCAACGCCCTTACCGGCGATCGTGAGCGCATGCTGAACTACCCGCTGACCTCGCGGTTCTGGAACGCCGCGTTCAACTTCAACCTGGCCCTCGATCGCTACCCCTATTCGACCCCGGGGGCCGGGTTTTATTCCACTCCGCTGGAAGGTGGGCCCGCGTTGTCGTTCCTGGTGCTGAATTCGTACAATTCGCCGCTGACCAGCGGCCTCGAGAACTTGGGTCGCAACGGCGTGTTCCTCTACGCCCAGGCGAAGCAGCCTACCAATTTTTTCGGCCTGCCGGGCCAGCAGGTCTTCGCCGGCCTGTACGGAACCGGGAGTTTCACCGACCTGTCGCCGGCGTCGTTCGTCGAGCTACCGCCCGAGTCGGCCTTTGCGCCCAAGAAGGCCGGAACCTGGACCGCGCTTTGGAACATCGAGCAGCGACTCTGGATCGATCCCGACAACCCAGACCGGGGCCTGGGCCTGTATGTTCAGACCGGTCTCGGCGACGGCAACCCGAACCCGGTTCGCTGGTTCCTGAGCGTGGCCGTCTGCGGAAACAGCCCCGTGCCGGGCCGCGACGGCGACACCATGGGCGTTGGGGTCTACGATCTGATGTTGAGTGAACAGGCCAAGAGCCTGGTGCCAGGGCTACGTGATGAGCAGGGCGTCGAGCTTTTCTATAACCTGCGGATCACGCCCGGGTGCCACCTCACGCCCGACCTCCAGTTACTTCATCCGGGGCTGGCATCCGTGAACAACGTGGTCGTGTTCGGCGTCCGCCTGAAGCTCGACTTCTGAAAACCAGCGACGGCTCAATCCCAGTGCCGAGACTCGCGCCGGCGACGCCGTCGAACGCAAGTTTTGTGTGAGAAGACCTTCATTGGCAGGATGCCGGCGGTAAGTGCTCTGCGGTTCCCCTTATCGGCGCTCGGCACATTCAGTTCTTCAGCCGAAACCGTCTCCCGTGTTGACTATTTGCATCACTATGTTGACACCCCGCCTCCTCCCCCCTTACCGTCCTTCTCGGCACGCTGCCGAGCGAAGTCGGGGAGCGGTATTACCAAGAATACTCGCGGGGAGTGCGTGTGATGCATTGGAATCGGCGTTTTGTGTTTGCGGTGCTATTGGGTGTCTGCACGGCGGGTTGGGTCCAAGCTGGTCCCGTGCTGGAGTTTAGCTCGGGAACAACGGATACCGCCGGCGCTGCCGTGTCGGCCGGCTGGTCGTTCACGACCAACCAGGCGTTTAACGTCGTAGCTCTTGATGCGTACGACCCGACCGGCGCCGGCGCTGGCAACGTGCGGCTGTACGACGGACTGGGAAACGTGCTGGCGAGCGCGACGATCACAACAAGCGATCCACAGGAAGGCTCGCCCGTTCCCTTCTACTCGCAGGCCATCACCCCCGTACTTCTCGCGGCAAATACAACCTATTACATCGCCGAGGATTGGGCTGCAACAACCACGGGATACGGATTGGTCACTGGGCTCACGACCAACTCCGCCATCACGTACGACGGCGCGGTGAGCGCGTTCGGCCAGGGCAACGACCCGACGACCGACATCAACGGGGGGAGCGACAACCCCGCGTACTTTGGCCCCAACTTCGACATCAGCACGGCGTCCGTGCCCGAGCCTTCGACGCTCGTCGGCGGCATCACGGCCTTGACCGGCAGCTTGATCTGCGCCTGGCGATGCCGAAAACGCGCCGCCTGACTGACGGCCTCTCTTACACTTCGACCTCGACGGGCCCTTGTCAAGCTGGTGTGAGGCTTTCGAGCCGGCTTCCAGAACCATCTGGATCTCTTCCGGCGTCATTCCGCGTGCGAGCATGTCTTTCTTCGCATCCGGAGAAATCCGCTGGGAGGGCGGTCCGCTCTGAGCGGACCGCTGAGCCGCGCGAGCTTTCCGCCGGCTCAATCCGGCTGATGCGGACCTGCGGCGCTCCGCCCTCCGATAGAGCGGCCTGGTCGAAGGCACGAGCGCACACGTGCTTTTGTTTGTGGATTCCTCGGCGCGCTCTTACACGCTGAGCACACCGCTGCGGATCAGGTAAGCGAGCCGCTGCCGTTGTTCAGGGGTCAAGAGCGCGTGGATTTCTTGCAGGGCGCGGGTGAGCGTCTCGCGCAGCCTGGCCGCGCTTTGAACGCGGCGCTCACCGGCGATTGCGGCCTTGGCGGCGTCAAACGCTTCGCCGGCTACGGCATCGGCAAACTCCGCCAGCGCCCGCCGATCATCGACTTCCGCCTGAGCCCGCTCGGTCTTGACGTCGTCCAAGATCCGCACAAGCGCGGTCATCTGCTGCTCGTCCAGGTCGAGCTTGTGTGCGAGAAACCTCAGCGGGCGCCGCACGCCGAAGGCCGAGCGGCCCTCGAACCGATCGGCATCGCGGTCGCGATGATGGTGGGACATGAAACACCTTCTGCGCTCGCCCCGATCGTGACGGGCTGAGCGCCGCAAGTGCTCATACTGCTCCAGCCAATCGGGACCGGGAAAAAAGGACGCGTGTTCGAAATGACGCTGACCGCGTCTCGAGGCATGACACATGGCTTGCTCCTTCTCGCCAGGGCGTTACGCTCCCGGCGGGGAAAAAACGCGTGGGCACCTTGCCGCACGCTCATGAGAACTTTACGCAGCACACCACGCCCGGTCAAGCGTCGTCTTAAGATACACTTCAGCACTCTCCACCCGGAACTCCTTCGGCAGCCGAATGGCCTGGCAACGTCCGTTCCAAAACACCTTGGCTAACTTCATAATCAAGCTCCTCCAAAAAAGTATATAATGCGCCCTGCGACTGACAAATGTAGGATCACCCCACCTGGAACGCGAACCGTGCTGACATCGTTCTGCTGCCGAGACCACGCCCTTCGCCATCAGGACGGTCGATCTAAGCAAATCGTATGGTATGGCCACTGCGGCCGTGCACGCCCTGCGCGGGGTGACGCTGGAGGTGATGCGCGGCGAGCGCGTCGGGTTGCTGGGTAAATCGGGCTCGGGAAAATCGACGCTGCTCAACCTGCTCGGGGGACTCGATCATGCCACCTCGGGCAGCCTGCATGTGGGAGGGCGCGACCTGGACAAGCTCTCGCGGCGCGAGCTTTCCCGATTCCGGTCGGCGACCGTCGGCATGATCTTCCAGTCGTTCAACCTGATCCCGTCGCGCACCGCGCTCGAAAACGCCGAGCTGCCGCTGATCTTCGCGGGACGATCCGCTCGGGAGCGCCGGGCTCTGGCTCGAGCGGCCCTCGAGTCGGTGGGTCTCGGCGACCGCTTGCATCATCGACCGACCGAATTGAGCGGCGGTGAGAACCAGCGCGTTGCGGTGGCGCGCGCCCTGGTCAACCAACCCGAGATCGTGCTGGCCGACGAGCCGACCGGCAACCTTGACAGCGACACGGCGGCCGAGGTGATGGGTCTACTGCTCGACCGGGCCCGGCGGCACAATACAACGCTCATCCTGGTCACGCACGATGAAGAGCTTGCCCGATCATGCACCGATCGCGTGCTGCGATTGAAAGATGGACGACTCGTATCTGACCAGGACTGACGGAGGAATCTCGTGCGACCGACCGACCTCTTCTGGCTGCCGCTGGTCGTCTTGTGGCAGCAGAAACTCCGAACCGCGCTCACCACCCTGGGTGTGATCTTCGGCGCGTTCGTGCTTGCCGCGAGCCTGTCGATCGGCGATGGGGTGCAGAAGACGATCGACCGCGAATCGCGCCGCAGTGACATTGCGCGAAGAGTCGAGGTCTTCCCGAAGTGGATGCAGGCAAGCACGAAATCCGGCTACCCCGAGTTGAAGATCGAAGGCAAGATGTCTGATGCCCGGCGCGAGCGGATCCGCAGGTCTATCGCGGTGCTGAACGAGCGGTCCAATCCGGCGCGGAAAGTCATCGCACTGACCCCCGAGCGCTTGCACAAGATTGGCGCGTTGCCGCACGTGCAGAGCGCCGTCCCGCTCGTCGAGAACTTCGGATTCGCTATTCTCGGCAAGAAATCGTCGGCGACGGAGCTCTACTCAGTGCGCCCGGACGACCCAGCCTGTCGCCGCCGAATCGTCGCTGGCCGCTTCTTTGACGCTCCGAACGAGCGCGCGGTCGTCGTGAGCGAACTCCTCGCCTACCACCTCGGCCTCGTGAATGATGCCGACGTCGACGACGTGATCGGCAAGATGATGCGCTTCGAGTTCCGTCCTCCGAAGACCGAAACGGGATTTCACGTCTACCTCACGAAGCGTCGAGGAATCGAGAGCCTGGAAGAACGCGCTGCGCTTGAGCGCATTGCGGCTCGTCTCGGTGGAGCTCTCGAAAAACTGGGAATCAGCCCGTCGGAGGCCGAGGCCTTGCGCAAGGCAGCTCGCGATGCGTCCACGCCGGAGCCAAAGGACTTCTCCGAAGAATTCACCGTCATAGGCGTGGTTCGTGAATGGACGGAGGATGAACTGAAGGAGCCGCGGGATCCCTTGCGTGTCGATTCGGACGTGCTTCTGCCCTATCAAACGGCGATGGACCTTTACTTCAGCGGGCCCGGGACTCAAGGTCGAGGAGTCAATCGGGCCGTCGTGGTGGTCGATTCCGAGAGCAACGTCAAGGACGTGGTGAGCCAGGTCATCGCCATGGGCCTCGAGGGCCGCGCCGCGGTCGAATTCATCGATCGGCAGCGGCTCATCTATCTATTGATCTTCGGCGGCATGACGTGCGTCGCCGCGGTCGCATTGCTGGTCGCGGCCCTGGGCATCGCAAACACGATGTTGATGAGTATCATCGAGCGGACGCGGGAGATCGGCATCATGAAAGCCGTCGGGGCCGACAACCGGCATCTTCAACTCATTTTCTTGTTCGAGGGGGCCTTGATCGGCTTGGTCGGTGCGGCGATCGGCCTGTGTCTGGCTTGGGCTGCCTCGTATCCCGGCGACGCCTGGGTGCGGTCGCTCGTGATGCGCGATATCAAGATCGATCTGAAAGAGTCGATCTTTGTCTTTCCGCCGTGGATGGCCGCGGTGGTGTTGCTGTTCACCGTTTTAGTAACAACCCTTGCTGCCGTCTTCCCTGCCCGTCACGCCGCCCGGATCGACCCTGTCGCGGCGCTCCGGCACGAGTAGGGGTTTGCGCGGTCATGGTTCGTGCGCCGGCCGTGACCGCTCCTTGAGGAGGTCGCGGATCTCGGTGAGCAGCGCCTGGTCTTTGGTAAGCGGAGGCACGGCCGCGGCTTCGTCCTTCCGGAATGCGGTGATCCACCCGATGAACTTGACGATAAAAAGGTACAACGCGAGCGCGACGATGACGAAATAGACGATGTCTCCGATGAACCGGCCGAACGGGATCGACTTGCCGGCGACGACCGCCACCCAGTTTTCGTAGCCCTGCTTGCTCGGCAAAACGACCGCGACCAGCGGCATGATCACGTTGTGTACCAGCGAGGTGACGACGTTGCTGAAGGCGGCGCCGATGATGACGCCGACTGCGAGGTCGATCACGTTTCCCTTGAATGCAAATGCTCTGAACTCGTCCCAAAAAGACAGGGCCTGCCGCGCGGGGTTGATTGCTTTGAAATCCATGCCTGCACCTTATCTGACGAGATACAGGGCGATACAAGGGACGAGGTTGAACAGAAAGATGCCGATCTTGTAGAGCGAGATCCCGCCGATGTTGAGCATATCGAACTGCTCAGGCGAGACTCGGAAAAACCGGCACCACAGACGGTACAGCCCATCGCGCCAGAGCATGATGGGCAGGGCCCACACCAGAAGGAGCAAGTAGTTGATGACCGAGCACCAGAGGAAGAAGCCGCGCGCGGTCTCGATGCTCATGCCACCAACCTCCCTTTTGACATGCAAATCTGGATGCGACTGAGCGGAGTGTAGCGTCAGGACGGGTTCCACGCAACGGCCGCGAAGCTACGATCAGACCGGCAAGGCGAAGAACGAGTTTGGCTCGACAGCGAAGGCTCGCCAAGGTATCGTCGTGTGAACTCACGGAGGGACCAACAAATGGAGGTCATCGAGCTCACCAAGGCCCACAAAGAGTGCCTGCGCGACCAGGCCAAGAGCGGCGACGAGCCCGGAGCAGTGCTGCGCGATTTTCAGATGCTGCTCGATTTTCTCGGATGCGAAGGGGTCGAAGCGGCGGGAAAGTACAATCTGCTCACGATCAAGTTGATCGCCGAGCTCGACCGGCGACTGACTCGGCCGCTCAACCTGCCATTACAGCGCCCACAACTCAGGTCGCATCCGTATCTCCAGGGGCTACATCTGCTGCTGCGAGCCAGCGGGCTCGGCGTCGTTTCTGTGACAGGGGCCAAGGCCCGGCTGGTCATCGACCCGGCCATGCGCATGCAGTGGGACCAGCTCAACCCCACCGAGCGATACTTCAACCTGCTGGAAGCGTGGCTGCAGATCGGTCACTCGGAGATGGTCGGCGAGGCAGACTACCCGCGTGGCGATCTGCTAATTTCCTGTATCAAAGCCTGGCGGTCCGTCCCGGCGTCAGGCCAGGAGTACGACCTGAACCGACCACAGGACGTCTTCGTCGCCGGTTTTTATCGAAGCTTCTACAACGTGGCGCTCATGGACCTCTTTGGACTGATTCGAGTCGAACAGCCGTCCCGGCCCGTTGCCCCTTGGTGCCCCGCCTCTTTGGGGCGCGTGCCGTTCGGCGATGCCGTTTTCACGCTGCTCACCGCCGAGTACTATCGCGAATTGTTCCGCGCGAGCGATTGCTTCAAGGGGAACGACCACGATGAGCAAGAGGAACAGGCGCACGTGCCGCGGTTTGGAGTCTGGCAGCCGATGTTCCAGCCGTATTTCCCCCAATGGCAAGCCAACCTCGAATTCACCGTTCCGGAGCCACGGGACGGCACGTTCGTATTTCGGGTGTCACTGGGCAAGATCTGGCGGCTGATCGCGATGTCGGCGGGTGCCAAGATGGCCGATCTGGTCGAATTGATCCTGGATTCGGTGAACTTCGACAGCGACCACCTGTATGAATTCACCTACCGCGACCGGACAGGAGTCACAATCAAGGCTGCGGTTCACCCCGCCATGGATTCCGGCCCATGCGCGGAGGACGTTGCGATCGGAACGCTGCCGCTGGAGCCCGGGCAGACGATGGACTTGCTCTACGACTTCGGCGACAACTGGCATTTTGACGTCAAACTGGAAAGGATCGAGCCACCCGGCCCCAGGATCAAGGCAAACCGCATTCGGGAGAAGCATGGCAAGGCGCCAAAGCAGTATTCTTATTCGGAATGGTGAGACTGGCGGTGAACGTTCGCCTGGCAAATCGCTGCCGCGAAATCATCGACCGGGCTCCGGTTTGAGATGCTTGTCGAACCAGCGCAGACATCGCTGCAGAGAGTCGTGGATGTGTTTCTCTTCGACCATGCCGTGCCCCTCACGGGGATAGACAACGAATTCACATTCGACGCCGTAGTGCACCAGCCCGCGATGGAGTTGCTGGGCCTGACCGATCGGGTCGATGCGATCGTTTTCACCGTGGAGGATCAGGGTCGGCGTCCTCGCCCGCTTGATGTGGGTGATCGGCGAGCTGCGCACGAAGCCCTGGGGCTCCTCGTAGGGGACGCCGTAAAACCAGCGATCGTAGGCTTGCTCGCCGCTTTCGGTGCCAAACTCGCTCGCCAGGTCGGACATGCCGGCGATCGCGACCGCGGCTTTGAATCGCGGCGTCTGGGTGATCGCCCAGGCCGCCATGTATCCACCATAGG
Organism: uncultured Isosphaeraceae bacterium; assembly: GCA_963830625.1. Classification (GTDB taxonomy): domain Bacteria; phylum Planctomycetota; class Planctomycetia; order Isosphaerales; family Isosphaeraceae; genus CAWHMZ01. The sequence goes on from CAWHMZ010000014.1 coordinate 342,243, forward strand.
AACCGCCGATGATTCCCAGCCGGTCTGGGTCGGCGATCTTGCGCGCGACCAGCTCGTCGATACCGGCGATGATGTCTCGGTAGTCGCCGCCGCCCCAATCGCCGCGGTTCAGCGTGAGGAACTTCCACCCGTACGCGACCGAGCCTCGGACGTTGGGGCAGATGACGGCGTAGCCGTGGGCCGCCAGCAACTGCGCCATGACCGATCCGCGGGAGAATTCGTCAGACCAACGCCCCGTCGGGCCGCCATGAATCAGAGCGACGAGCGGCAACTTGGTACCTTCACCCGCGCCTCGTGGGCGGTACAGGGCGGCCTCGATCTCGGTCCTGTCGAAGCTCTTGTATTGGAAGAACTCGGGGCCGATGAGCGTCGCGGCAAGGTCGCCTTTGTTGAGGGAGGTCACCATCGCCGGCTTGGCCCCCTGCGCGAGCAGCCAGACCTCGGGCAAAACGGTAGCGGTCTGGCCCACAAACGCCAGTAGTCCGGAATCGGCCCGCGCGAATTCTTGGGCCGGATTGGTATCGAGCGTCGGCCAGCGCTCGACGCTTCCGTCGACGGTCAGACTGCAGCCGCTGGTACGAAATCCGTCGTCGAGTAGGCCCTGAATGCGACCGTCACGAGACCATGTGTGCCAGCGAATCGGGCGGTCGAGGCAGGCTCCCGTCAGGTTCTTTGGCGTCGCGCCATCGAGTGGGAAGAGGAAGAGGTCGTGGGGCACGGGGCCATCTTCGCGCGCGGCCAGATACGACAGGAACTTGCCGCCGGGTGCGACCTGAAGGTTGCGGATCGGGCCGGTCGGCGCGCTCAATTCCTTGACCTTGCCGTCGGCTATTGCAACCGCGAGCAGGCGGTACGTCCATGATGTCGCATCCGGATTTGCGCTCGCCAGCGCGTAAACAGTATTTCCGGCAGGACCCCAGCCCAATTCGGCGATCTGCAACCCCGCTCGCGTGAGCGGGCGAGGTTTTCGCGACGCCAGGTCAACGAGCCACAGGCGGTCGCGCTTGTCGTCAACGCCAACCACGCGCGCGTCGTCCTTATCAGTCTCTTTCTTCTCCTCGGCGGGGCTTTTGGGGTCGGGTGCCAGGAAGGCGATGTGCTTGCCATCGGGTGACCACTCGAGGGTGCGCACGCCATTCTTCCTCTCGGTGAGTCGCTCGGCTTCACCGCCGTCGACCGGCAGCAGATAGATCTGCGGCCGCTCGTCGCGATCGGAGATGAAGGCGAGGGTCTTGCCGTCCGGTGAAAAGCGCGGCGAACGGTCCGACTTGGCGGAACGCGTAAATCGCCGCGCCGACCGAGTGGCCACATCGAGAACCCAGATCTCCCGGGGCTGGCTCGTGCCCTTGGGTGGAAACGTAACCGTGAAAGCCAGTCGCTTGCCGTCCGGCGAAAAGCGCAGCTCAGACGGAACCTTCACCGACAGCAATCGGGCGAGCTCTGAGTCGAGCGAAGACGCTGGCGCGCCTGCGGGCGCGTTCGCAGGCGATTGGCTTGCCCCGTCGCGCGCGCGCGCTCGGATGCCTCTTGTGCTGCGGCGTGCGCCGTCGCCGCAAAGGCTGTGACGACAAGCGCGGCGCCGAGCACCGCGAATCGGGCACGGTCAGATTTTAGACGATCCGCGTCTTGGCGCCGTTTAGAGCTCATGTTCAAAGAACTCGTCGCGCTCATTGTCGTCGGGTGGATCAAGCGCCGCATACCCAGATTCGATCTCGCGAAGTTCGCCCGCGTCGCCGTGTGGCACGCCAACGACGAAGTGTCCACCAGCATCGTCAAGGCGTTGCGCGATGGCCATGGCCACTGCCGGCGGCTCGAATGGCCCTTGGATGTATAAAGGCTTGCCGTCGCGGCCGAAAGTGACTTGGTTGGTGCACTTTGAAGGGTCGATCCCCGCGAGCAGCAACGAGGCGCGCTCATAGTCAGGATGCGGTGAGAAGCCAAAGGACCGCGCAAGTCGACCGCGCCGTGGACGATCTTCGCGAGACGTTCCGCGGCAATGGGCGACATTTTTTGCGTCGCCTCCATCTTCTCAATCGTCGTCTGGAATGCTTCGCGCGTGCCGACATGCCAGAATGCGTTCTTCACTCCCAGGCAGTACACGTCGGCGAGGAACCCTGCGAAGAAAAGCCTTCCTTCCGGGTCCTCGCGTGCGATCAGCAGGTAACCGATTCCCTCTTCGAAAAGCTCGTCGGGCGCAAGGGCGTGGACGACCGGCCAACTGGCGGCTCCCTGAAGCCGGATGGTCGGGTCTTGCGACGTCTCGCGCCGCAGCACGGCACGCTTTGCCGCGCGCTTGGCCTTGTGCTTGGCGATCCGTTTTTGCTGGCGTGCTCCGTGGTTCCCAGCCATTGCTCCTTGTCCTCCTGATCCTGTGGACGACGCGCGAAGGCGCGAACGGCCAAAGCCCGTCAGGCTGAAAGCCCGACCTACGACAAACCCCTTCCGTGCTTCGCCGCGACTCCCGCGGCGAGTGGTCGTGGTCGTTCATGCCGACCAAACCGGCGTGATCATACCAGAGGTGGGCCATTTCGTGCAGCGCCGCGAGACCAATCGCCGGCTACCAGATGCGCAGCACGCGGCATGTTTCCTCGCAGCTTGCCTCGAGGTCGAGCGGTCCTTCACCGTACCGGCTCGGCGGTCGGCGGTGCCTCGCTCGATCCCGCGGACCTTGCAGGCTTGCCCGACATGAAGCGATTGCAGCCGCTGTTGCCCGAAACTCGAAGCCGGAACGCCTGAAGCTCCTCGTCGATACAGAGTCCCAGCGTCAGGTTTTCGATCGATGCTTTTGGTTCAATCTGCCACCACTTGCAGTCGCGACAAAGGCCCCATTGGTCGTTCGGCATGTGCAGTTCTCCACGATCGTCCCCAGCGATTCATAAGCACGACTCTTTTTTGCGACCGCAAACGTCGTGCCGTAATCGACGTTCGTGATCGGCGCAGGTCTGCCGGCGGCTGGGCGATTACGGCTCAAGGCGCTGGGTGTAGAGATCGCAGCCGCCTTCGCGGTTGGACACGAAGGTCACGCCGTGGCCGTCGGGAGTCCACGTCGGAAACGTGTCGCGATCAGGATGACGTGAGATATTGAACGGGCACGAGCCGTCGGCCGCGGCGACGTAGATCTCGAACTGGCCGTCGCGATTGGAGACAAAGGCGAGCCGCGTGCCGTCGGGTGAATATGCCGGATAGTCATCGAGCCCGCGGCTGTTGGTCAGGCGCTCGACGCCCGTGCCATCGGAGCGCACCGTTGCGATCTCGAGACCGCCCCAGCGGTCGGTTGCAAAGGCTATTTTCCGGCCGTCGGGCGACCACGAGGGGTGCGCGTCGATCCCCGGATTCTGGGTCACGCGGACGACGTTCGGTGCCGTCGGCCGCCGCCGTGTAGATTTCTTGGTTGCCCTCGTGCGTCGAGCTGAACGCAAACCGCCGGCCGTCGGGCGACCATGCCGGCCAGTCTTGATGCACAAGCTTGCCGCCGTCGTCGGTGACCGTTTTCAGTCCCGTGCCGTCGGCATGGATCGCGGCGATGTCGAGGTTGCCCTGGGTACCCGAAGGCGCGATCGCCGCGAAGAGCACCTTGGCTCCATCGGGCGAGAACGCTCCGTTGTACTCGGGTGTCTTGCGGTCGGTGAGCCGGCGCACGGCCGGCATTGGGTTCTTCAGATCCAGCACATACTGCCAGATGTGCGACCCGTCGGCCTCGCGCCTAGCGAACAAGAGGTGGCGGCCTTCGGGCGCCCAGCTCGGGCGATACTTGTCGAGACCGTCGTGCGTCAAGCGCACCAGAGCACCAGGCTTCCGTGGCGATGGTTCGTCGGGCTTCGGGGGTGAATTATCGGACCAGCAAGCCAGAAGCAGTGCGAAGCAAAACGCGGGCATGGGCGTCGATTCCGTCTCGGTCAAAAGAGCTCGCCGATGACTTCGCCGGCCGGCGTGAGGCCGATGCCGGTGAGGCCGGTCGTCCCGATGCCGAGCCGTGCCAGGATGGTGGCACCGAGGTCAGCCGGCGTAACCGGCCGGTCGACCGGCTGCTCGCCGCGGCGATCAGAGGCGCCCACGACTTGCCCGCCGCGGACACCCGCTCCGGCCAGCAGGGCCGAGTAACAAGTGTTCCAATGGTCGCGGCCGGCCCGGTCGTTGATCTTGGGCGTGCGCCCGAACTCGCCGACCGCGACGACCAGGGTGCTCTCCAGCAGGCCGCGGTCGCGCAGATCATCGAGCAAGGCCGAGAGCGCTCGGTCGAGCATCCAGCCGTGGCAGTCTTGCATGACCTGGAAATAGCGGTCGTGCATGTCCCAGCCGCCGTCGCCGCCGTCTTCGGGTCCCTCGACGTGCGTGCTCCAGTTAACCTGCACGAACGGCGTTCCTGCCTCGACGAGCCGCCGCGCGATCAGGCAGCATTGGCCGAAGCGATGCGGGCCGTAGGCCTCGCGGAGCTTGGTTGGCTCGCGCCCGATGTCGAGCGCGGCCAAGCTCTGGCGCGACGTGATCAATGTGTGGGCCAGCTCGTAGTGCCGGCCCATACGCGCGGGCGGCGCATGATCGGACGACCCGCTCTCTTGACCACCGAGCGCTTGCAAGAGGCTAAAGCGAGCCTTGAGGCGGGCCTCGTTGACGTCGCTCGGCAATGTCGCGTCGGGCAGCTTCAACCCGACGCCCGGCTCATACTCGATCCGGAAGGGGTCGAACGTGCTGCCCAGCGCCCCGCCCCCCTCGCCGACGGCGCGCTTCAAACCTTGGTGGAGCGACCCGCCCAAAATGACGTATGGGGGCAGCGAGCCCGGCTCACCTCGATGCAACCGCGCGACGATCGAGCCGGTGCTCGGGCGAGGGGCCTTGGTATTCTGCGGTCCACCCAGCCCGACCGCCCCGGCGATGCTCCCGGTCAAGGCAATCGTGCCGGCAACGCCGTGGTCATCCGACTCCTGATGCATCGCCCGCAAGAGCGCGAACTCGTTCGCGCGGCGGGCCAACCCCGGCAAGAGCTCGCAGATGTGAATGCCGGGGACGGAAGTCGCGATCGGCTCGAAGGGCCCGCGGTATTCGATCGGGGCGCCGGGCTTCATGTCGAAGGTGTCGAGATGGCTCGGCCCGCCCCAGAGCCAAAGCATGATCACCGAACGCGCCGGTGGCGATGTGCGGCCTGACGAGGCGCCGAATGCGGCGAGATCGGTGAGCGACAGGCCCATTGCGCCGGCCGCGCCGACACGCAGAAACGCGCGGCGAGATTGGCCCGCAAGGGCGCTTCCTTGAGTCAGCCCGCGACCGAGCATGGTTAAGTTCCCCCGGTAGGACGCAAGGGGCCGATCCCTCAGTCCTTGCACCACCCTCGACGACCCGTCTTTATTCTGGTCCAATCGTCGTGCGATGTCCACGTTTGGGACGCTCACGGTGCGCGTCGCGCTTGACCAAATGCGGCCCAGGCCCTAGTCTCGAGGCATGAAAACACGGCGATTCTCGCCTGCGAATACAGGATAGTGGAAGGACGCGTATTGCGTCGGCACTCTGGCTGCCGCCTGCGCCGAAGCTGGCGATTTCGACAAGGCCGTCCTCTGGCAGGAGAAGGCCAACAAGCTCTACGCCGATCGCGACGACACCGAGTAGGGCGAGGCGCGCCTCAAGCTGTATAAGGACAAGAAGCCTTACCGCGATCTACGGTGACTCAGATCGGGCGCGGTGCGGCTCGAACAAGCATAACTACATGCTGACTTCAGGGGGCACTGGTCGCAAAGCGGATTCGCGCGTTTACACAACGTTTGGCCGTGCTGGTGAAGGAGCAGATGGGCCTCTTGCATGGCGCTTGCCTTCGTCGACATATCGCTTGCGACCCTGCGGCTGGCGGCATACGTTCGCGCGTAAGAATTCTCTTCCCGAACGAGGCCGAGCCGAACAAGCACGCGCAATCCATTCGACTCTGGAGCCAGCAGGGCCTGCTGACCGGTGAAGAGCAGGATCTTCTCGGCCCCCGGCTCCCCGATGCCGGGAAAGGTTCGCAGCGATCGCTTCGCCTTGTCGAGTGGTCCGCGAATCACCGCATCGAGATCGCCGCCAAAGTCCCTGAGTGCGATGAGTGCGCACTCGCGCAGTTTGGCCGCAAATCTGGCTTTCAGGATGCCGCGATCGGTGACGCGCTCAAGGGCCGACTGATCGGCTGCCAGGATCGCCTCCGGAGCTGTGCCGACCGATCGCTTGAGCTGTTCAAAAGCCTCGCGCCGATGCGCAGGAGACGCCAGATAAGCCACATTCTCCCACAAGATGAGTTCGAAGGGGTCAGCCGTCGGAAGTAGCGTCGGCGGTCCGTAGTGCTTCCTGAGGAGCTTGACAGCATCGCCAAGAGTGAGTGATTCGTCCGACAACGCGCCCTCCCCACGTGCTCTCATGCCGTGCTCAACGCCAAGGCTCAGCGGGCCAGGCCCGCCGGAAACCTGCGAGCTCCTTAGGTTACGGACTACCTGCCCGTATGAAAAGGTTCGGGACGGCAAGAGAGCGGTAGAATCGGCGACCCGCGCGTGCGAGCTAAGCGAATGGAAGGAGTCGCACCGACTCACCGCGCCGGCCTCAGGCGATGAGCACACCCAGCTCCTCCTTGAGGCGGCGCAGGACGCGCGACTTGGCGAGGCGCACAGCATTGGCGGTGATTCCCATCTCGGCGGCAACCTCCACTGGCGTCCGGTCCTCGACGGCAACCTGCCAGAACGCCTTCCACGTTCGTTCTTCAAAGTCTGACTGCAGAGAAGAGAGAGCCCGGCGATAGAGCGCGGTAATCTCGGCCTCGGTTTCGAAGAGCTCGACCTCGGTCGCGGCGCTGGGCGCTTCGTGAATCGGCCGCTGGGCATCGGTACCTCCCGTGGGCGGCTCGCGGCGGCGCTCGAAGTAATCTTGCAGCGTGTGCCGCGCGATCCCACGCAGCCAGCCCCGGAACGTCGTCCCCGGCTGGCCGGAGCAGAAGCTTCGCAGGCCGGAAACAACCGCCGCAAAGACCTCTCGCACCACGTCGCTCTGATCTTGTTCCGGCAGCCCCAACTGCAGGCACCAGTGGCTCACCAGGGGTGAATACAACGTCACCAGTCGCTGCCAAGCGTCAGGCTCACGCTCCGCGGCCCTGCGCAGCAGGCACAATGGCGTCTTGTCGCCCGCATTCAACTCGAGTCACTCCGAGTCCGCCCTCGATCACCGCGACCGCAAGGCTTCGCGATTGCGTCACACCGCGACTTATCTTGTTGCGGCATAGCGCGGTCGAGCCCATTCGGCAGTATATTATCCATTGGCCGGACTTGCACCCGGTTTCTCGCTTAAGAGGGGGAGCGGGACCAAACCCTACGAATACGAGGGGAAGCGATGAGCCGCGCCGCCTGCCCGGGCTTGGAAGCACTCTCGGCATTCATGCTGGGCAATCTGCCCGAGCCCGAGCTCGGCGAAATGGCCGAGCACCTCGACGAATGCACCCGATGCGCGGAGCAGGCCGGCGAGCTCGATGGCGTAAGCGACATCGTCCTGGTCGAGCTCAGGCGCATCGCGCATCTCAACCCGAACGGGCCATGGCAGACAAACGGAGCGCCGGGCCTGGAAGAGAGGGCCTGCGCCGAAACAGTGGACGAGCAAGGTGCGACGGGAGTCACGACCAGGGCAGCCGGCTCCGAAGACAGAGCCCTCGCCGATACCGAGCCCGAGGACGTGCCGGCGGCCAACGTGACGGTGGCGGCTGGCCAGGACGACCGGGGATTCGTCGCGACCGCCGTCGGGGAAGACGCGGCGCGCGCTCAGACCGCCAGGCCCGGCCCAACGCCCCAGGCGGTGGCCGTGACCACCGACGGCGGCGGCGCGGGAACTGTGGCGGCCGCTTCGTGCGACCTGGTCTTCGCCACCGAGATGCTGGCGCGGTGGGACGATTACCGGATCGTGCGCGAGATCGGCCGGGGCGGGATGGGCGTCGTTTACGAGGCCTATCAGGGCTCGCTCAACCGCCATGTGGCGCTCAAGCTGCTGCCCGAGCGCGGCAACCTGGCGCGGTTTCGCCGTGAGGCCAAGGCAGCCGGCCGGCTGCACCACACCCACATCGTGCCGGTCTTCGGCGTGGGCGAACATCATGGCCAGCATTTCTATGTGATGCAGTACATCGACGGCCGCGGACTGGCCACGATCCTCAAGGAGCGCGAGCAGAGTGCAGCGACGAGCGGCGGCGGCGCAGGCCGGTTTGGCTACCACGAGGCCGCGCGGATCGGCGCCCAGGCGGCCGAGGCGCTGGCCTACGCGCACACCCAGGGAATCGTGCACCGCGACATTACTCCGTCGAACCTGTTGATCGACAACGCCGGCGATGTCTGGGTGACCGACTTCGGCCTCGCCAAGGACGCCGATGACGTCGAGCCCCTGACCCAGAGCGGCGATGTTCTCGGGACGCCGCGCTGATAGCGCCCGAGCGGTTTTCCGGCCAGGCCGACGCGCGAGTCGACATTTACGGGCTGGGCAGCACGCTCTACGAGCTGGTCTGCGGCCGGCCGGCGTATGTCGCGGCGGACCGGCCCGCGCTTTTGCTGCAACTCTTGAACCACGATCCGCCCCGACCCCGCCAGTTTGACCCGCGGGTTCCCCTCGACCTCGAGACAATCATCTTGAAGGCCATGGCGCGCGACCCGGCGCATCGCTACGCCACGGCCGGCGCGCTGGCCGACGATCTGCACCGGTTCCTGGAAGACCGTCCGATCCGGGCTCGCCGCGCCGCGCCTGGGAGCGCGGCCGCCGGTGGTGCCGGCGCAACCCGGTCGTCGCCGCGCTGGCCGGCAGTCTCGCTGTGGCACTTTTTGTCGGGGCCGTTGCGGCGAGTTATCTTGCCGTCCGCGCCATCCGGGGCGAAGCGCTCGCGCGCAGAACGAGGCGATGGCGCTATCGAATGCCATCCGGGCCGATCGGGAAACCGAGCGAGCGCGCGCGGAAAAACTGGGGAGCGACCATCGGCTCTACCTCGCCGAAATGAGGCTCGCGGGCCAGGCCTGGCAGGAGGGCCAGACCGACCTGGTGCAGCAATACCTCTTGCCCTATGAGCAGGTACGGTCCGATGGCCCCGACTGGCGGGGGTTTGAGTGGTACTACTTGCATCGCCTGTGCCAGCTCGAGCTGCTCACGCTGCGCGGCCACACGCACAACGTCATGGGCGTGGCCTTTTCACCCGACGGCCGCCGCATCGCCTCGGCCAGCGAAGACCACACCGCCAGGATCTGGGACGCGGGCACCGGAGCGGAGCTCGTGGCTTTCCGCGGCCATAACGCCAATGTTATCGACCTCGCCATCAGCCCCGATGGCCGGCGCGTCGCCTCGGTCGGCATGGACCACGTCGTCAGGGTCTGGGACATCAACACGGCGCGCGAGGTTCTCACACTCGATGGACATGCCGGCTGGATCCTGGGTGTGGCGTATTCGCCCGACGGCCGCCTGATCGCCTCGGCCGGCGACGACCATTTGGTCAAGATCTGGGATGCGGCCACCGGCCGCGAGCTGCTCGCGCTGCGCGGACACACCGACACGGCGTGGGACGTGGCATTTGGCCCTGACAGTCGCACCCTGGTCTCCGGCGGCGCCGACATGACGGTGCGGCTGTGGGACGCCGCCACGGGGCGTGCCCTGCGCGTCTTCCGCGGACACGCCGGCCCGGTCTGGGGAGTCGCGTTCCACAGCAACGGCCGCACCGTGGCGTCTTGCAGCAGCGACGCCACTGCAAAGCTCTGGGACGCGGTGACAGGTGAGAACATCCTGAACCTGCGCGGCCACACGGCCGCGGTCTACAACGTGGCGTTCTCGCCCGATGGACGGCAGGTCGCTACCACCAGCAAAGACCGCGCTATCAAGCTCTGGAACGTCGCGACGGGACGTGAGCTGCTCAGCCTGCACCAGCACACCGACCTCGTCTGGGGGGTCTCCTTCAGTCCCGACGGGCGCAATCTCGTCTCGGCGGGCAACGACCGCACGGTGCGTCTCTGGGACATCGGCCTGGGGCATGGTTTCACGGCGCTAAAAGGTCACGGCAGCGAGGTCCATACGGTGGCTTTCAGCCCCGATGGCACCAGGCTCGCCTCCGCCGGCGTCGACCGCACGGTGAAGCTCTGGGAGATCGCCACGGGGCGAGATATCCTGACGCTGCGCGGCCACATGAGCGAGGCTCGCTGCTTCGCCTACAGCCCCGACGGGCGCACGATCGCGTCGGGTTGCGGCAGCCCCGAGCGCGCAGTGATCCTTTGGGACGCAGCCACGGGCCGCGAATTGGGCGTCTGCGCAGCCACAACTCGGGGGTGTGGTGCCTGGCGTATCACCCCGGCGGGCGCATCCTCGCCGCCGGCGGCACCGACGACACGGTAAAGCTCTGGGACACCGTCACGGGCCAGGAGATCCGGTCCCTTTCCGGCCACAAGGGCTTGATCCACGCGGTGGCGTGCTCAGGCGACGGCCGCCGCATCGCCTCGGCCAGCGATGACCTGACCGTCAGGCTCTGGGACGTCGACTCCGGCGCGAGATCGCGACCTTCACGGGTCACGCTCTGTCGGTCCGGGGCGTGGCGTTTAGCCCTGACGGACGCACTGTCGCCTCGGCCAGCCAAGACCGCACCGTGAGGCTCTGGGACGTGGCGTCGGGCCGGTGTGCGGCGATTCTGCGCGGTCACGTCGGCGGAGTGCGCGAGGTGGCGTTCAGTCCGGACGGCCGCCGCCTGGTCTCGGGCAGCAATGATATGTCGGTTCGAGTTTGGGACGTCGCGACCGCCCAGGAAGTCCTGGACCTGCGCGGTCACACCGAGCAGGTCACGGCCGTGGCGTTTCGACCCGATGGCTTCGGCCTCGCGTCGGCCAGTGCAGACAAGACAATCAGGATCTGGGATGCGACGCCGCTGACGCCCGAGCTGCGCACCGCGCGTAAGGCCCGCAGCGTCGTCGAGTCGCTCTTTGCTCGGACTTTGACCACGCCGGAAGTGCTCGACCGCATTCGACAGGCCACGGCCCTTGGGCCCGAGATTCGCGAGCGTGCCCTCGCGCTGGCCGGGCCCTACGGCGAAAGCCTGATCGCGCATGAGGCCGAACACCTGGTCGAATCGCTTTACAACAAGCCCATGATCCGCTCCGACGTGCTGGAAACTCTGCGGAGCGACTCGTCGCTCAGCGAACCGGTGCGCCGCGCTGCCCTGAACCTCACGGAACACGTGCTGGAAAACGCGGAGAAGCTCGGTGCCGTCAGTTGGGCGGTTGCCCGCGTGCCGGGTGCGGATCCGCTCGCCTATCGCTTGGCCCTGCGCCAGGCCGAAGCCGCCTGCAGGCTCATGCCGCAGAGCGCCGCGGTAGTGACTACCCTGGGTGTCGCCCAGTACCGGATGGGGCAGTATCAGGAAGCGGTGGCCACGCTGCTTGCGGCCGGCCCGCTCGACGGCGCTTCCGCGACCATTCCGGGCCGGGCCGACCTGGCGTTCCTGGCGCTCAGCTACCACAAGCTGGGCCGGCATACGGAAGCGCGAGCGTTTCTGAACCGGCTGCGAAAAGCCTTGCACAAGGGAGTTTACGCGCGCAGCCAGTTGGGTCGCATGTTCCTGCGCGAAGCCCAGGCGCTTGAGTTCGACCTGGCCTTCCCGGCCGAAGTCTTTGCGCGCTGAGGTTAGCCCGTGCCGAGAAAGGGCGGCGGAATGCCCGCGTCATGCACGCGGTGCCATAGCGCGTGCGGCACTAACGGCTGGCGTGCACCGGTGTGTTTGATTCAACCGCGGCCAGCAGCCGGCGGGCGAGCTCGACGGTTTGCGAGCGCAGCTCGCGCACCGCGGTCGTCTCCCACAGTTGCTCCTTGAGCAGTGGGCCGATGGCGAAAAGCCGGTCGTGAACCTCGCCGTCGGCGCGAATGAGCGCGCCGAGTCGGCCACGTCGAGGCCCAGCGCCAATGGCCCCGGGCGCACGGTCCCATCGGCGAGCATCAAGCGCAGCAGCTTCGAGCCGCTCTGGCGAATGTCGCGGGCCGGCCCGGTGCAGTTGACGACGCGGCTCACGACCAAGGTTTCGCTGTGCGATGCGCCCGGCGCTGGAACGTGAGCTCAATGTGGCCGGCGTGATCTTCCAGCGTCAGCACGCGGCCGGCGATCACGACGAGCCGATCTTCGGCCATCCGCGCTTGCAGCAGGTCGTCGATCTCGGGAGCAACCCGATGGCGATGAACGTCCCAGCGCGAGGCAAGATGGCGGAGGAATCGCTGGCGTTCGCAGGCTTCCAGCGATCGCCACAGCGACTGGGCCACGGGGCGGATGCCGTCGATGACCGACCGCCAGTCGCCCCCCTCGGCCTGGCACTTCGCGGCTTCGGCCCTGACGGCCTTCAAGAGCGCTCGCGCAGTCGTGCACTCGGGGCCGAACTGCAACTGCGGGCGGGGCGGGGCCGGCTGATGGCGGCGGGGCAAGAGACCGTGGCGCGAAATCGCATAGATGACTCCGCGATGGCCCCGGCTGCTGGCTTCGATGACGACGTCAACAGCCGACAGGCCCGAGCCAATCAAGGCAATCGGCTCATCGACTCCGAGCCCTTCCAAGAGGCTCGGTCCCCACGGATCGGCCGCATAGCGGCGGACGGCCCCCTGGCGCTCGACGCCGGGAGGGTCCTGCGGCGGTTGATTGCCCATCGCCAGCACGACTTGGTTGGCGACGATGAGCTGTCCGCCTTCGGTTCGCAGCTCGAGCGGCGCCGACTCGTCGCTCTTTTGCGCAGGTCGACGACTTCGTCGCGCAACAGCTCGATCGGCACGGCGCCGTGAAGCGCCGCCGAGAGAAGCATCTCCTCGAGGTAATCGCCGTAGAGCCGCCGCGGGGCGAACGTGCCGGCGTGGGCCGACGGATTGCGGGTCTTGAGCCACTCGAGAAAATGCGACGGAAGGTCGGGTATCGCGCTCATCAACCCGGCGGGCACGTTGAGCAAGTGGCGCTCGCAGCGCGTGCCGTAAGCCAGCCCGCGCGCCAGCCTCGGCCCCTTCTCGATGAGCACGATTCGCAGCGGCGCAGCCCCGGCGGTTCGTGCCAGGTGCACGGCGACCATCGCGCCGCTGAACCCCCCGCCAACGATCGCGATCACCCGCTCGGCCTGGTGCCCGTTGGTCGGCGCGCGGCGGCAACCGCCGCGCTCTCGGCAAACCCGTTGGTCGCGGCGGAATGCTCATGACCGAGCTCGACGCGGACAGTGCGGGCCGGCTTCTCGATCAGCCGGTCGTGGTCGCCCAGCGCTGTCTGTGACACGGGATAGAACCGCCACAATGCAGGCGGGGGCGAGTAAATGTGCAGCGTGATCAGGTTGTGGCCAGGGCCGGCGAAGTTTCCCATCTGGTGGATCTCGGCGCCGCAACTGGCCGCGATTTCACCCTCTTTGTGTTCTTGCGTCCATGCCGGGATCAGCCGCCCGCACGGACTGGGCGCAAACCGGGTTTCGGTGGCGCGGCCTTTGATCACGCGGACCACGCAGTTCGAGCCGCGGTGATCGTGAATCGGACTGCGCTGGTCGCTGCGCCAGCAGAGGAGCAGAACCTGGTAGTGGGGGCGCGAGTGCAGAATCGTGCGCCGGTATCCGGCGTCATCGAAACCGAGCGCCTCGACCAGATCGTCGCGGTCGAGATCCAGCTCCTTGACAGCGGTGACCAGCTCGTCGGTAGGAATCGGATCCTGCCGCTCGTCCCACCGCTGGAAAAGCTCCAGTAGCTGCTCGCGTCCTCGCATGGCACCTCCCCACGCAACTTGGCTGAAACCGAAGCGTCTGAACCGGCGCCCAGATCCTTTGACCGGCGCGGTGCCCGCGCAACGCGAACGACGCTGTTCCAGCGAAGTTTATAACGGCAACGCTGTCAAGCCGCGAGGCGAGTTTTTCGAATGATGACTGGATGCAACGCAGTGACGGCGCGGTGCGGCCATCCGGTAAGCCATATTGCTTCGTTTCGCAGTTTTTTTTTCTGACCGAAGGGAATGAGCTGCAAAATAGCTCATCGCAAGGCTTTATGGCGTGACGCTTCTACGATCCACAAACTCGGCAAAGAGGTCACAGCACTGTGCCAGGGTCTCTTCGGCAGGCCGGCCGCCGCGATCGATCGGACGGATCGGACGGCTGGGACGGATCGGACGGATTGCACGTCGCAGATTCGGCGGCCGGGGCGGATCCCGCGCAGGAAACACCGCCGCTAGAGCCGAGCGGTCACGCGGTCCCAGTGAGATCGTTCGCAACACCCGGTTCACTCAGCAAGCTGGGCCACCGTGGCCGAGGCGAGGACCGCCAGCTCGGCGGCTTGAGCCTCCGAGAGCACGTCGGAGAGCTTGCGCCTGCCAGCGACGAGCCATCACAAGCAGCAGTGCAATGCCCGTCAATCGCCCCGATGACCTGGCCGATCGATATCTCCGACGGGCCGTGCGCAAGCTGGTATCCGCCCTCCGAACCACGCGCGCTCCGAACCAGCCCCGCAGCCTTGAGCTGCAGCAAGATCCGAACCAGATACGAGGCGGGAATCCCTTGCGCGGCGGCGATCTCGCGAACTCGCCGCGGAAGTCCCTCCGTCCCAGACCGCGCCAGTTCGATAACGGCCAAACAAGCGTATCGGGCCCTGCTGGAGATCTTCATCTCGAGACGTTCAGTTCGCAGAAACTGCGCTGGGCTCGCTCGTACACCGAAGGACTCAGCGCAGCCCAGGCCCGCTCCCAGGCCAAGAGATAAATTTGCTCGATAACGTCAGGCGACGGACTCGCCGCCCAGCCCGGCATCGGCCAAACCACCACTAGGGGTGTCGAAAACATCCTTGCATCAAGCTTCGCCGCGCAGGCTCCTTCGCCATTGGCCACTAATATTGGATGCATGCGTGACCCCCGGAACCAAAGCAAGTACTCATTGGTTTCATACTCAATCAATATTATCGACTTAATTGGGATTAGCAAGAAGTTTTTCTTGGTGCGCCCGAAGATTTGGACGCCGGATTGAGCTGACGTCTATTCACAAGTGATTTATCGGTGAGTGGTTGAAAAGGATGTACCTCTTCCAGAAAGTCGGCTCGAGCCCCTTCATTTCGCCGTGCGGCCCCACCCCAACCGGAGACGCAGAGCGATTTAATCATCACCAGCGGCATAAAGATGATCCTAATACTCATGATCGCTTGCCGATGTTTTTCCCTGTCAGACTTGAAATTCCAGGATGTTCTCGTCATTCTAAGCTAGGTTTGAAGACGATAGGCCCTCATTCACGAGCGAACAACCCATGAGCAAGAAGGAGAACAGGATGGCCTCAGCAGTGATGATGGAACGTTCCGGCATGGGCATGCCTGGCATGTCGATGCCTGGCCCCACCGGGATGATGGGCGCACCCGGCACCACAACGGCCGGCACGAACATGATGATGGTGCCTCGTTGCACGATGACGTTCGAAAAGTGCAGCGGCGGCATGAAGATCGTATGTAAGTGTGAAGACAAGGTCTCGGCCGGCATGCTGCAGAACCTGTGCACCATGATGGCCGGCGGGCTTTGCAGTTGCTGCTGCATGATGAACGGCATGATGGTCTGCTGCTGCAATCTGACGATGGGCATGTGCAAGTGCGAGGCCACCGAGGACGGGGTGTGCATCAGTTGCACCAGCGGCGACCCAGCTTGCAGCGCGATGATTCAGGCCTGCTGCGCCTGCATGACCGCCATGATGAAGTCGGGCTGCACCTGCTGCGTGCTCATGAACAGCATGCCGGTTTGCTGCGGCTGCTAGTCGATCACGCGAGAGACGCGGGTCGATGTCAGGCCAGTGCCGCCTCGAGGTCGGCGCGCAGGTCGTCTACGTCTTCGATCCCGACGCTCAAGCGCACCAGGCCATCGTCCACCCCACGCGCGGCGCGAATCTCGGCGGGTATGCTCGCGTGCGTCATCGTGGCGGGGTGGCCGATCAGTGATTCCACGCCGCCGAGACTCTCGGCCAGGCTAAACAGTCGCGTTCGCGAGAGCATGCGGCGGGCGGCCTCGCCGCCGCCCTTCAAACGCACGCTGATCATGCCGCCGAAGTCGCGCATCTGGCGCCGCGCGACGGCATGATTCGGATGGGAGGGTAGGCCCGGATAGTAGGCCCGCTCGACGTTCGGGTGATTCGCCAGCCAACGGGCGAGCTCGCGGGCGTTTGCGCAGTGGCGCTCCATGCGCACAGCCAGGGTCTTGATTCCGCGCAGCACCAGCCAGGAATCGAACGGCCCGGGAACGCCGCCGGCGGCATTTTGGTAGAAGGCGATCGGCTCGAGCAACGCCTTGCTACCCACGACCGCGCCGCCGATCACGTCGGAATGACCGCCCAGATATTTCGTGGTGCTGTGCACGACCAGATCGGCGCCCTGCTCGAGCGGCCGCTGGAGATATGGCGAGGCGAACGTGTTGTCCACCGCCAGGAGCGCGCCTGAGTGATGGGCCAGCTCGGCCACGGCGGCGATGTCGATGATTTGCAGGAGCGGGTTGGTTGGCGTTTCGATCCAGACCAGCTTGGTGGCCGAAGACACGATGGCGGCGAAGCCGGCGGGGCTGGCGTCGTCGGTGTAGCGGGGAACGAGTCCCCACGGTTTGAAGACGCGCTCGAGCAGGCGAAACGTGCCGCCGTAGAGGTCGGCCGCGGCAGCCACTTCGATCGCCGGGCTTGAGCACCGACAGCACGGCCGTCGTCGCGGCCAGGCCCGAGGCAAACGCCAGCCCCCGCTCGCCCCCTTCAAGCGCGGCCAGGCAGGTCTCGAGCGCATGCCGCGTCGGGTTGCCGCTGCGCGAATACTCGTAACCCTTGTGCCGGCCCGGCGCTTCCTGAGTGAAGGTCGAGGTCGCATAGATCGGCACGACCGTGGCCCCGGTCGCCGGGTCGGCGTCCTGGCCGGCGTGGATCGCGCGAGTCGAGAAGCCCTGTTTCTTTTGGTCGAGGTCCATGGGCGGAAAATCCTTTCGCAAAAACTCTCGCGGCGCTCGGCTCAACCGCCCCGTGCGCCGGTTCCAGTACTCGATCAGGTCGATGCGGGTGACGATGTCGACGACCGCGCCGGCGGAGGTCGCCAGCACACCCGAGTTGCCGGCCAGGAGCAGGCGATAGGCCTCGTCGAGATGAACGCCGGTGTCGACCTGGGGCAGGGGGCGTGCCATGATGTCGACGACGCGGACCGTCGTGGGGTCGGACCGGTCGTGCAGCAGCCGGGCGAGCGTGACTTCCTGAATGCTGCCCACCGGCTGGCCGTCGCGGAGGACGGGAAGCTGTGAGATACCGCGCGACTGCATCCGTTCGACGGCTTCGGCTGCGGTGGCCTCGGGCCCGACGGTGATGAGCGCGCGCGGGCCGCGGCGGGCCAGCAGATCGCCGACGGTTTCGACCACCGGGAGGGCCGCCTCGAGATGGTTTTCGGCCATCCAGGCGTCGTCGTAGAACTTGCTCAGATAATTGCGGCCGGTATCGGGGCAAAGGACCACCACGACGTCGTTGGCGGTGAGCCGCCGCGCGAACCGCAGGGCCGCGGCGACCGCGGTGCCCGACGAGCCCCCGACCAAGAGCCCCTCGCGCTGTGCCAGCTCGCGCCGTCCGGAAGCTCTCGGCGTCGCCGACCCGTATCCACTCATCGACGACCTGGCCGTTCAAGGTCTTGGGCACGAAGTCTTCGCCGATGCCCTCGACCTTCCACGGTTTCGGCGAATCGCCCGAGAGGACCGAGCCTTCCGGGTCGGCGCCGATGACCCGAATTTCGGGATTCGCGCTCCTTGAGGTAGCGCCCGACGCCCGAGATCGTGCCGCCGGTGCCGACGCCGGCCACAAAGGTGGTGATGCGGCCGCCGGTCTGTTCCCAGATCTCGGGCCCCGTCGTGCGATAGTGAACCTCGGGATTGGCCAGGTTGGCGAACTGGTTGGGCCGCCAGGCGCCGGGATCTCGCGTGCCAGGCGGTCGGCCACGCCGTTATAACTCTCGGGGGCATCAGGCGGCACCGACGTGGGAGTGAGCACGATCTCGGCGCCGTAGGCCTTGAGCAGCCGGATTTTCTCGCTGCTCATCTTGTCGGGCAAGACGAAGATGCAGCGATAGCCCTTGACGGCCGCTGCCAGCGCCAGGCCCACGCCGGTGTTCCCCGCGGTGGCCTCGATGATCGTCCCACCCGGACGGAGCAAGCCCCGGCGCTCGGCCTCGTCGACCATCGCCACGCCGACGCGGTCCTTGACGCTGCCGCCGGGGTTCAGTGCCTCGAGTTTCACCAGGATGCGCGCGGGGACCTCCTTGGCGACGCGCTGCAAGAGAACGAGCGGCGTCCGGCCGATCGCCCCCAGGATCGAGGGCGTGACCCCCACCGGCAGCCATCCCTCGGGCCTTGCCGCGTGAGATGATGAGCCCGCCCCGTTGGGAATCCCTTTGACCATGGCCGCCTCCTGGTGTTAGGTCGGGGGACGATCCGCCCCAGGCCGAATCTGCGCGCGCCGCCAGGCGAATCCGTTCCGAGCCGCCTGCCTCTTCGATGCAGGCCCTCGCCCGCCGTGAGTTGAGTATCGGTTTCGCGCCCGATAAGTCAAGAAGGCTTACGATGACGGCGCGACCGCGCGGCCCCGACGGCCATCTTGCCGTTCGCCTGTGTCTATCGCCCGCGGCTGGCGGAACGTACCATGTTGTTCTGCCCGCGCCGCCGGCCCGTTCGAAGGCGGCGGGGATCTTCGTGGAAAATATCTCTTTCTCGAATTGGGGAACTCTCATGAAATGGTTCGTCAATCTCGGGCTGACGGCAGCCCTGGTTTGTGGTCTCGAAGCCTCGACCCGCGCCGATGATACAGACCCGAAGGCCATTGTCGACAAGGGCATCAAGGCCTTGGGCGGCGAGGAGAAGCTCGCCAAGGCGCAAACCGTCACGTGGAAGGCCAAGGGCAAGTTTTTCTTCGGCGACAACGAAAACAGCATCTCGAGCCACGCGACGGTGGAAGACCTTGATAATTATCGCTCGGAGTTCGAGGGCAAGTTCGGCGACAACGAAGTCAAGGGCGTGGTGGTCTTGAAGGGCGACAAGGGCTGGCGCAAGTTTGGCGACAACCAGACCGAAATGGACAATGACGCTCTCGCCAATGAGAAACGCATGGTCTATCTGTCCGTCATTCCGAGTAGGCTCTTGCCGCTCAAGACCGACGCCTTCAAGCTCGAAGCGGCCGCTGAGGAAAAAGTCGGCGACAAGCCGGCCGTGGGCATCAAGGTGACCCCCAAGGACGGCAAGGACTTCAAGCTCTACTTCGACAAGGAGAGGGGCCTGCCGGTCAAGCTGGTGGCGACGGTGGTGGGTTTTGACGGCCAGGAGTTCAGCATGGAAACGACCTACTCCGACTACAAGGAGTTCGACGGCATCAAGAAGGCGACCAAGATCGACGAGCACCCGCGACGGCGAGAAGTTCGTCGAGCAGGAGATCACCGAGTACAAGACGCTCGACAAGGCGCCCGCGGGGACGTTTGACGAGCCGAAGTGATCCGACCGGAGCTCACTGCTTCGGCGGCAAGAGCTTGACGACCGCGGCGGTCATGGCCCGAACGCCGGTGGCGATGCTGGGGCCGGGTTCCGGGTAATACTTCGACGAGTGCGAGCGCCGGCAGGCGTTTCTCCCTTGGCGGTCGCCGCCGCGAGCCGCTCGGGGCTGATCGTGCCCAGCCAGAACATGCAGATCGGCACGTTGCCTTCGCCGAAGAGCCCGAAGTCTTCGGCCCCCATGACCGGCTTGGCGGGACTGACGTTGGACGCGCCCAAGGCCTCGACGAACGCCGGCACGACGCGCTCGACCAGGGCGGGCGTGTTGATCGTCGGCGGCGTGCTTTCCTCGACCTCGACGGTCGGCTCGGGCGCTTGATGCGCCTGTGCCAGCGCCGATCACGCGGCGCTTGATGCCCGCGATCGAGCTGCTGGCGGACCGGTTCGCTGAACGTCCGCAGCGTGAGCTGCAGCTTGACCTCGTCGGGGATGATGTTGTGCTTGGTGCCGCCGTGGATCGAGCCGACCGTCACGACGGCCGGCTCGCTCGGCTCGATCTCGCGGCTGACGATCGTCTGCAGGTCGACGATCACGAGCGCCGCCAGCACGATCGGGTCGATCGTGCGGTGCGGCCAGGCGCCGTGGCCCGCCTTTGCCGCGAATGGTGATGTCGACCGAGGTCGAGCTGGCCAGCGCCGGCCCGGAGCAGTAGCTCACCGTTCCGACCGGCTCGTCGGGCCGGCAGTGCAGCGCCAGGGCGAAGTCGGGCTTGGGGAACCGGGAATAAAGCCCGTCGTCGAGCATCGCCGCGGGCGCCGTCGACGGCCTCCTCGGCCGGCTGAGCCGACCAAGACGACGGTCCCCGACCAGCGGTCGCGATGGTCCGCCAGCCAGCGGGCCGTGCCGACGAAGCAGGTCATGTGGATGTCGTGGCCGCAGGCGTGCATCACGCCGACCTCGCGGCCGGCCTTGTCGCGTGCCTTGACCTTGCTGGCGTAGGGCAGGCCGGTCTCCTCGACGACCGGCAGCGCGTCCATGTCGGTGCGGACCAGCACGACCGGCCCGTCGCCGTTCTTCGAGCACGCCCACGACGCCGAGCTTGCCGACGTCCGGCCGTGACCTCGGCGCCGGCCTTCGCAGCTCCTCGGCGATCCGCTTCGAGGTTTCGACCTCTTGAAACGACAGCTCGGGGTGCGTGTGCAGGTGCGTGTAGAGGGCGACCAGCTCATCGAGGTGCTGCGCTGATCCAGGGATCGGCGGCGACCGGTCCTGCGGCCGGCTGGCCGGATTGCGAGTGCGCGGCCGGCCGCGATGCACGGCGTCGAGCGCCGCGACCAAGACGATGCCGCCGCGCCAGCGCCGCCGCCATCGATCGATCTTGCTGCGCATCATCGGGCATTGAGCTCCCGAGGTTGAGGGCATCACGCGACGGGCTCGATCAGTCGAATCCCATCTGTTTCTGCTACGCCATCGCCTTGGCGTGCTCGGCCTCGGGGATGCGTCCGCAGCGCTGGTAGATGACCGAAAGCGCGGTGTAGCTGAAGGCGTCGTCGGGCTCGAGCTCGACGACCTTCCGGGCGTGCGCGATCGCCTTCTTCGGCGTTGGCGAGATCGGCGTAGAGCTTGGCGAGCATCCCATGCCCCAGCGCGAAACCGGGGTCGAGGGCGACGGCCTCTTCGAGCTTGGCGACCGCGCCTTCCTTGTCTCCCTGGTCGCGCAGGTCGGCGGCCTGGTCGTAGAGTTCATTCGGGGTAGGCATCGACTCGAAGTCCTGTCGCTAGAGTGCGGTCCTGAAGAAATCCAGCGTCATTCTACGGCGGCGATTCCCGCCCGCCAGACTTCGCAGATTCCGGCGTTGCCAGCGCCAGGATTCGAGCGGGTTGAAGGTTCCAGATTCGGCGTTCGAGGCGAGAACCATGCGAGGCCGAATCAGGCTTGGCGCCGTCGAGCTCGCACTCACCTGCGCCGAATGCGGCATGAGAATTGCTTGGTAAGAAGCTGTGCTCGTGAGTCAACTTGTTTGCGACTGGGAGGACTTCGATGGACTTGGCTTATGCGGACGAAGGGCCCGGCCCGGTCGTGGTCTTGCTGCACGGGTTTCCGCTGAGCCAGGGCGATGTGGGAGCGAGCAGCTCACCGGGATCGGCTCGACTTACCGGGTGATCGCACCTGACCTGCGCGGGCACGGCGATTCGCCGGCCCCCGAGGGCGTCTACACGATGGACGCAATGGCCGACGACGTGGTCGAGCTGCTGGACACCCTCGCACATCACGGAGCCGGTCGTGCTCGGCGGTCTGTCGATGGGGGGTTACGTCGCGCTCTCGCTGGTGGCGCGCTACCCGACGCGGGTCCGCGGCCTTGATGCTTGATGGACACCCGTGCCGGCGCCGACACGCCCGAGGCGGCCCAGGGCCGCGAGGCGACCGCGCAGGCCGTCCTCGCCGCCGACAGCGCCGCCCGGTCGTCGATGCGATGCTGCCGCGGCTTTTCTGCGAAGATGACGCTCGAGCAACGTACCCGGAGCGGGTCGAGCCGATGAAGGCCGTCATGGAGCAAACGACGCCCGCAAGGGATCGCCGGCGCACTGCGGGGCATGGCCGATCCGGCCCGACCGGCGCGGCGAGCTTCCCAAGATCTCGGTGCCGACGCTCGTCCTGGTCGGCGAGGACGACGTGATCACGCCGCCGGCCGAAGCCCAGGCCATGGCCGAGGCGATTCCCAAGCGCGCAGGCTCGAGGTGATCCCGCAGGCCGGCCACATGGCTCCCTACGAAAACCCGTCGGCGGCCAACGCCGCCATCCTCCGAGTTCTTGAAGAGCCTGGAGGACCGACATTGATGACGGAGGCGACTCCCGAAGCGATTCATCACCACGCCGGCCCAGCTCGACGAGCTGGTCGAGCATCTCGGGCCATCGGCCGATTCGCCTTCGACACCGAGTTTGTCTCGCGAAGAGACGTTCGAGCCGGTGCTCTGCCTGATCCAGGTGGCGACTCGCGAGCGACTGGCGGTGATCGATCCGCTGGCGGTTCGCGACCTGACGTCCGTTCTGGGAGTGGTGCACGACCCGGCCGGTTCGAGGTCGTGATGCACGCGGCGGGCGAGGACTTGCGGATCTGCCTGCTGCGGACCGGTCAGCTGCCCCAGCGCGTCTTCGACGTCCAGATCGCCGCGGGACTGGTGGGTCTCAGTTATCCGCTCTCGCTCGGTCAACCTGGTCGGGCAGGTGCTCGGCATCAGCCTGGCCGGCAGCGAGACGCGCACCGACTGGCGGCATCGGCCGCTCAGTCGCCGGCCCAGCTTCAATATGCCCTCGACGACGTTCGTCATCTGCTCGACCTGGCCGATCATCTTCACCGACCGGCTGGTCGAGCTGGGCCGAACGACCTGGGCCGAGGCCGAGTTTGCCGAGTTTCTGGCGATCGATCGCGCAGCGGGCCGACGAAGAGCCGTGGCGGCGGCTTCCCGGACTGCACCAGCTCGAGCCGCCGCAGCCTGGAGATGGCCCGGCGGCTCGCCGAATGGCGCGAGAACGAAGCGCGGCGGCAGAACCGTCCGTTGCGCCAGGTGCTCCGCGACGACCTGCTGGTGGCCATCGCCACGCCGCCGACCGACTGACCGCCGCGACCTCGAAGCGCTGCGCGACTTCAACCGGCCGGCGCTGCGGAGCCGCAGCCAGGAGATCCTGGCGATCCTCGAGGAGGCCCGCAGCGTGCCCGACGACCAGCTTCCCGAGCTGCCCGCGCGCATCGAAGACCCACCCGGCCTGTCCACGGTCACAAACCTGCTTTCCGCTGCCCTTGCCCAGTGCTGCGTGCAGAACCAGCTCGCCGGCTCGCTCGTGGCCAACGTCGCCGATCTAAAACATCTGGTCCGCTGGCATCTCGACGGGCGCACCGGCCCGCACCGCCCGGCGCTGCTTCGGCGGCTGGCGCGGCGAGCTCTGCGGGCCGCTCTTGCTCGACGTTCTCGAGGGCCGGCTGGCACTCTCGCGTCGTCGACCCGGGCAGCGAGTTCCCCGTCGCACTCGAAGCCGCTCTCTCAGCTCGAAAACCCGACTGACGTCGCTCATAAAGGAAGAAAGGCTAGCCTCGTTATCGATGAAGCGGATCGTGAGCTGCTTACACCAACTGCTACGGCGCCGCCGGCGTCTGGACGGCGGCCGCGCGCATCGGCGAGACCGGCATCGACCATCTCGAGCTGGCGCTCAGGGGCCACAACTTCGGCGGTCTGGTGATCCCCGAGTCGGCGGTCATCACCGAGAAGGCCGACGATGTGACCGCCGCGCAGTTTCGCGACCACCTGGCTGATCACGGCGTCACGATCAGCGGCTGCAACGTCGGCGGGGCCGATATCCGGACACCAGAGGGCGCTCGAGCTCACCGAGCGCCGAATCCGCTTCGCCGCTCGCTGGTTCGGCGTCAAGGTGTGCGTCGGCGGGGCCGGCCAACCGGCCGACGCCCACGAGCGCCGGCACGGTCGTCGCCCATCTGCGCCGGCTCGGCGACTGCGCGGCTGGCTGCGGCGTGACGCTCACGCTCGAGACACACAAGGGCCCCACCCAGAACGCCAAGCGCCATGCTGCAACTCATGAGCGAGGTCGACCATCCTCACGTCCGGCTCAATTTCGACACCGGCAACATCGCCTATTACAATCGCGCGCTCGATCTATGTGAGGAGCTCAAGCGGGTCAACCACCTGGTCGGAAGCGTCCATCTCAAGGACAACCGCGGCGGCTTTGAAGACTGGTATTTCCCGGCGCTCGGCGAGGGGGGCGCCGTCGATTTCACAGGGGTACGCCGGGTTCTCGACGGCGTGGGCTTTGCTGGCCCTTACACGATCGAAATCGAGGGGATCGGCGGCGAGCCCGAGCCCGGCCTCGAGGAGCGGCACCAGCGAATAGGGCGCAGCGTCGCGCACCTGCGCGCCTGCGGTTACTTCGATTGACAATCAAAGGAGGTTCACCATGGCGAGGGCTTTGGGGATGCTGGCACTGGCGGCGTGCGCGACCTTGACGGCCGCGCGGGCCGATGACGACGTGCGGGCGCGCAAGATCATTCGAAGAGGCGTTCAATCGCCGCTACCGCTGGAACGACCACTTCCAGGGGTTTTCGGCTGACTTCACCCTCACGCGCGACGGCAAGACGTACAAGGGAAACTTGAAGGCCGACGCGACCAAAGCCCACGGCGGCGTGACCGTGGAATGCGCCGACGCCGGCGTGCAGAAACTCGTGAGCGACACGGTGGCCAGCACGGTCACGCACACGCGGGCGTCGAGCTTCGAGAAGTCGTTTGGCTCGTCCACCTTCACGATCGCCGGCGACGGTGCACACGGCGGGACCAAGATCGCGCTATCCGGTCACGCCTTTTTCAAGGACTTCACCGTCAAGGACGGCAACATCATCGAGAACCACGGCGGGCATGGCGAGATGGCCACGGAGGTCAAGGTTGCCCAGGTGGTCTGGCTGGCCGAGACGGGCAAGACCGTCCCGCGCGCCTACTCGTTCACGATCAAGACGGGCGACCGTGAGGAATCGGGGAAGAACGTTGAATCGTGGTCCGCGATCGACGGCGTACTGATTCCTACCTGGTGGCACCTGAGCCGCAATCAGGGAAGCGCGGCGCCGGAGGAGAGCACGATCACCCTCGAGAACGTCAAAGTCACCGTCAGTCCTTAGTCATTAGTCCCCAAG
Source organism: uncultured Isosphaeraceae bacterium (assembly GCA_963830625.1). GTDB lineage: Bacteria > Planctomycetota > Planctomycetia > Isosphaerales > Isosphaeraceae > CAWHMZ01. The sequence goes on from CAWHMZ010000014.1 coordinate 367,386, forward strand.
GACCAATGGGCGCTCCGCTCGATCACAAACGCGCGAGACGAACTCTAGCTCGTCGTCTGCTGCCGATTCTGCTTATCGTGCTTTTGGCTGCTTTTGTGGGTGCACGATTCGCACTGACCCGCAAAACGCGTGACCCGGCGCGGCTCGACCTGCTTAAGGACGCATGGAACGAGTTTGCTGCGCAGCGCGATGAAGTGCGCGGAAGATCCTCGACCGCCGCAAGTCGGAGGTTGCCCCTACGCCCCTGGACTGGATGCTGCGGGCGCGCATCGCCGAGGCAGAGGGGCGACTGGCCGACGGCGTGGCCGATCTGACCCACATCCCCGATTCCGACCCGATCGCGGCGCAGGCCTGGCTCAAGACCGGTCAGCTCGAGCTGGCGCGGGGCCGGTCGCGAGCGGCGGAGGCGGCGCTATTGCGCTTGATCGCGCTGCGCCCGATTCGGTCCGGGCGCGGCGCGAGCTGGCGTTTCTGTACGCGCTTCAGCGCCGACGGACCGAATGCGACGAGGTCTTTCGAGCCCTCAATCGAATCACCACGATGGACCATGTTCTGGCTTTTGGCTGGTGCCAGAATTATTGCGACATCTGGGACCCTAACGAAGCCGGCCCGTTCCTCTCCCGTTTCGTCGCAGCCGACTCGACAGACCGGTTGTCGCGGCTGGCGCTGGCCATGAGCCGCTTCCTGGTCCACAACTTCGATGAGACGCTGGCGATCGTGGCGCCCTTGCCCGACTCCGATCCCGCTGCGCGAGGGCTCAAAGCCGAGATCGCGCTTCTGCGCTCCGACATCGGAACCGCCAAGCAGCTCGTAGAGGGCGGTCCTGCAGACGACGTAAGGCTCAACGTCTTGCGCGGCGACCTGGCCTTTCACGATCGCGATTACCGCAAGGCTGAAGAATACTACCGCGCGGCGCTGGCCCAGGACCCCGATCATCGCGCCGCGATGCAGGGACTGGGCAAAGTGCTGCGCCAGCGCGGAGACCCCGAATCGGCGAAGCTGTTCGAAGCCGCCGCCCTTCGCGACCGGTTGAGTGCGCACCATTCTCGACTCGGTGAGCACACTGCATTCCGACCGCAAGCTGTTTTGCAAGCTGGGCAAGCTCTGCGAGGCCATTGGCCGGTACGAGGAGGCCCGCGTCTGGTACCGGCTCGCGATCGATCGCGATGCTCTGGACGAGGAAGCCCAGCAAGGCCTGACGCGGCTGGAAACTGCCGACGGCGCCAGGAGAGACTCGGCGACGGCGCGGTGAGGGCCCGCCCAGCGATTGCGCTGGGCCAGCGCGCTAAAATCAGCGCGCGTGCGGCGCACTTGGCGGCACGGGAGGCGGCGGCGACCCGCGCACGGGTGCGGAAGCGTCGCGCTTGGCCTCGACCGGTTCCAGGGAGAGGGCGGCGTCGAGCTCCGAGCTGAGCACGCCGGCCAGCGTGCGCCCTGCTCGCTGGTCATGTCGGTGCGGCGCTTGAGGGCGACAAGATCGTCGCGCCATTCGCTGTGTTCGGGATGGAGTGCCAGAGCCACGGTGAGAAAGGCCCGGGCCTCAAACCAGCGGCCGAGCTGCTCGGCGAGCCGCGCCATCTTGTAGGCGTCGCGGAGCGGCTGGTCGCGCCGATAGAGCTTGTGATACTGCGCGAGGGCATGCTCGATTATGGTTTTCTCTTCGCGCAGCTTGGCCGCCAGGTCGGCTCGTCTACTTTTTGTCGCCAGTTCGATGACTCGGTTGCGCGCCGCGGCATCGGAGGGTGCCTCGACCAGCGCGCGCTCAAGCGCGCGGTGCTCGGCTTCAAACTCGCCGCGCCTGGCGGCGAACCATGCTTCGAGCTTGCGGACTTCTGCGGGTGTCGACTCCGCCGCCGGCAGGTGCGCGAGCGCCTCCTGGGCCTCGGCGACGTGGCCCGCGGCCATCGCCCACTTCAAACGGGCTCGCCAGACCGGGAAATCGTCGGGCCGCCTGATCACACAATCATCGAGCAGTTTGCCAGCCGACGCGAGGTCGCCGCGGCGGACCGCCAGGTTTGCTTTGCCCAGCCAGACGCGATCGTCGTCGGGGTCTGCTCGACCGGCCTGATCGAGCGCCTTCTTGACTTCTTCAATCGGGGTGACTTTCGCCATGAGCTCCACGTGGAGCTTGACCAGATGGATGGCCTGTTCCGACGCGCCTTGGCCCGCGCGATCGAGGAATTCCCAGCGCTCCTCGATCAGCCTGATCGCCTCATCGAGCCGCCCTTGCTGCCAATACAGGGGACCCATGAGCATGCTCGGGCCGGTCCCGTCGCGGCGGGTGTGCTGACCCGACTGCTCGACGAGCCGCTCGGCCTGCGAGAACCGACCCTGCTCGATCAAGACCTCGACCTGGCCGAGTAACGCCTTGGGGGCATACAGCGAGGTCGGCCGAACCCGTGACCAGGTGTGCGCGGCCGCCTCGGGCCGGCCGCGCTGTTTCTCGCATTCGCCGAGCAGGTAAAGGGCCTGGTCTGATTCGGGCTGCCACGACAAGACGTCGCCCAGCTTCCGCGCGGCCAGCGCAAATCGACCGCTGTCGATCTCGGCCTCGACCTCCTCGATCGCACGCTGATACCGCCGCAGTTCTCCCCACTTCCAGCCGGCCCAGGTCGAACCGGCGGCGATCGCTACGAGTAGCGCGGCGATGCTCCCGAAGTGCTTAAGTCTCGCCATCGCAGGATCTGCCTCGTCGAACGCAGCCGTCGCCCCTTATGAGGGACTTTGCCTTCAACGTGCGGGCGGCCACAACCGCCTCACGGCTCACTCTTGCCAGCGGCAGGCTCGGTGTCTAGATTCAGTATGTCCGCGAAAGGCCCGAAGCGACAACCAGAAGACACTGATCGATGAACGGTCTTACAACCGACTTCGACCGAGCCGGCGCGGGCCGGCCTACCATTGCGAACTTGACGCCCAAACGGCTCAAGCTGCTGCCGTTTTTCTTCCTGTGCACCTGGTGCGGCCTGGTCGCCGGATTGCTTGAAGTCGGTGCGACCGCAGCGCGAAAGCAGTTTCTCGACGTCAATCGCTTCTACTGGACGAGTCGCCACTTCGTGTGGCTGGCGCCGCTGGCCGATCTGGCGATCTTTCTGGTTCTGGGATTCTTGATCTGGTGCCTGGCTGCCTGCTTCCGCCGTCGGGCCCGATGGCTTGCGCAGCGGCTGCTTTGCCTGCTGACGTTCGTGGCGATCTTCTGGGCCGCTTTTCCCCGGATCTACGGGATTGCGGGCGTCGCGCTGGGACTGGGAATCGCGGTGCGGCTGGTCCCTGCGCTCGAGCGTCGCGACGCGGGCTTTCGCCGGTTCGTCTGGCGCAGCTTTCCCGTGGTCGCGGCGGCGGTCCCCATTCTCTTCGCATCGGTCTGGGGCCAGGACCGCATCCGGGCGTGGCGCGGGCAAGCCCGGCCGCTGCCTGCGCCGGGATCGGCCAGCGCGCTCTTGATCGTGCTCGAACACCGTCGCCGCCGATCACCTCTCGCTCTACGGCTACCATCGGCCCACCAGCCCGACCCTGGAAGAGCTTGCCGAGCGCGGCGTGCACTTCAAGCGCGCATGCGCGCAACCTCGTCGTGGACCCTGCCATCGCACGCGAGTATGTTCACGGGAAGATGGCCGCATGAATTGTCAGCCGGCTGGCTCACGCCGCTGGACGACGCCTTTCCGACCCTGGCCGAATACCTGGGCCAGCGCGGCTATGCCACGGCGGGCTTCGCCGCCAACTACTCCTACTGCGCCGCCGATTCGGGCCTGGCGCGCGGCTTTGCCGTGTATCACGACTACGTTTTTCCCCGCCTCACTGCGCTGCGCATGGGGGCGATCGTCGATCGCACGGTTGACGGACTCATGGCCATCGAGCGATTCCTGGGAGAGCGGTTGGGGCTCGATTTCTTGAGGTCGTCCATTAACCAGATCTGGCAACTCTTCAAAGGCGACCGCAAGGATGCGACGATGGTGAGCAGTGAGTTTCTCTCCTGGCTGTCGCAGCGGCGCCAGCTCGATCGGCCGTTCTTCGCCTTTCTGAATTTTTACGATGCCCACTCACCTTACCAGCTTCCCGCCACAAGCATTCATCGCTTCCGCAGACTGCCGCGCAACAACCTCGAGGCCGACCTGCTCAAGGATTGGACGTTCCTGAGCCGGCTGCAGCCGACCGAGCAGCAAATCAGCCTGATTCGCGATGCTTATGACGATTGCGTCACCGACCTCGATGAACGGCTCGGCTGTCTGGTCGACGAGCTCGAAAGCCGCGGGGTTCTGGCGCACACATGGCTGATCGTGACGGCCGACCACGGCGAGAGCTTCGGCGAGCACCCTGACGTCTACCGCCACGGCACGACCCTCTACGAGACCGAGGTACAAGTCCCCCTCGTGATCATTCCCCCCGGCGGCGGGCAGGCGAAACAGGCCGTAGGCGAGACGGTCAGTCTGCGCGATCTGCCGGCCACGATCGTCGACGTCCTGGGCGTGGCGGAGGGCTCTCCATTCCCCGGCAGCTCACTGGCCAGGCTTTGGAAGAATCCGTCGACGCAGCCGGCCGCCGATCCGGCCGGTGTGAGCCCCGCGCTTTCTGAAGTGGTGCCGCTGGAGGGATTCAACCCCGATCCGGCGCAGCTCCTCACGCCGCGCTGGCCGCTGGCAGCACTGAGCGACAACGGCTGGAACTATATCCGCCGCGACGGCGAATTGCGCGAAGAGCTGTTTTACGTGCGCGTCGACGCCGGCGAGCAGACCAACCTGGCCGGCGAGGCGGCTGCCGCAGCAACGCTCGAGCGGCTGCGCCAGTCGCTCCGCAGCCTCACCGCCGGCCCGCTCACCCCCGATCGCTTCAATCGCTAATGCGTAGGCGTGCGCACGGGGGCGCGGTATACTCGTAGTGCTGTCTTTGCTGGTTTTGCTTGTCGCAATGATTCATCGCTCGATCTTATGCGGTCGGGCGAAACGACACCATTCGAGGTTACGCATGTTATTTGCCTATTTCGGCCCCGAGACGATGTTGCCGATCACGTCGGTGGTCTGCGGCGCAGTGGGGGTTGTGCTCATGTGCTGGCGCAGTATTATCCAGTTCTGCCGCAACATCGTGCGGCGCGTTTGGCCGGGAAGCCGTGCAGAAGTGACCAAACCCGCGCTTACCGAACAAGACCGCGCCGTGCGCCGGATTGATTGAGTACATGAGCGATGGAGCCGCAGAAAAAATCGATGGCGCGTTTCGGCGTAGTGGTCGGCGCGGTGGCTGTTGCGGTCACGAGCGTGCTGGCCCTCAAGCTGATGATGAGCTTCGGCGAGGCCGGCGCAGCACGACGTTGGCCGGCCTCTCGAAGAGCCCAAGGCCGAGCTCGGCCTGGCGCCCAACGACGCCAGAGCGTTCCGCGGCTACACGCTCTTGAACCCCATGAACAGCAAGACCACGTACTTGATCGACATGGAAGGGCGAGTCGTCAAGAAATGGGAATCCGAATACAAGTCGATGCACGCGGCCTACCTGCTGGAGAACGGCCATCTCTTCCGCATCGCGATGTTCGGCGACGGCGATCCGTCCTTCGGCATCGGGCCGGGCTCGGCCGGGCGGATTCAGGAATTCACCTGGGACGGAGCGCTCGTGTGGGATTTTCAGTTCCACAACGACAAGCAGTTCCCCCACCACGACGCCGCCAAGATGCCAAACGACAACGTGCTCATGATCGTGTGGGACAAGAAAACCGCCGCCGAAGCCGTCGCCGCCGGTCGCAAGCCGAGCCTCGTGAGCGACTACCTGCTGCCCGATTCGATCATCGAGGTGAAACCGACCGGCAAGACCACGGGCGAGGTCGTCTGGGAATGGCACCTCTGGGACCATGTGGTGCAAGACCACGACCCGACCAAGCCCAACTACGGCGACGCGGCCTCGCATCCTGAACTGGTCGACATCAATTTCGTCGAGAACCCGGTGCGCGTCGGGCCCGGGCCAAGCCCCGGTCCCGATCCGCGCGGGAGGATCGTCCAAGCGGCCGAAGCAACCAGCGACGCGGTCAAGAAAGCCGAGGCCGAGAAACTCGACTCGATCGGCTACGTGGGCTCGCCACTGGCGCGCTCGCAGCGCATCAACCCGGACTGGACCCACTTCAACTCGGTCGACTACAACCCCGCGCTCGATCAGATTGTGATCAGCGTCAGCGAGTTCAGTGAGATCTGGATCATCGATCACAGCACCACCACGGCCGAGGCCGCCGGACACGCCGGCGGGCGCTCGGGCAAGGGGGGCGACCTGCTTTATCGATGGGGTAATCCGCGCGCCTACCGCCCCGGCGCCCAGGCGGACCAGAAATTCTTCGCGCAGCACAGCGCCCACTGGATTGGCCGCGGCCTCCCCGGCGAGGGGCACATGCTCGTGTTCAACAACGGCGGACGCAGGCCGGGCGCCGGCTACTCGTCGGTCGATGAGCTGGTGCTTCCAGTCGACGACCAGGGACGCTACATCCGCGAGCCCGGCGCGGCCTATGGGCCCGAGAAGCCGGTCTGGAGCTACAGCGCACCCAACAAATCCGACTTTTACGCGTTCTTCATCTCGGGCGCCCATCGGCTACCCAATGGCAATACGCTGATCTGTTCGGGACCCGCCGGCATCCTCTTCGAGGCGACGCCAGAGAAGGAAGTGGTGTGGAAATACACAAACCCGGTCAAAGGGGGCTTCGGTCCCAACCCCGCCGGCTCCGGCCCGGCTGGTCTGGCGCCGGTCCAACTCGGTCAGGTGTTGCCCTGGTTCGGGCCCGACATGTTGACCCTCTCGGCCAACCAGAGGAAGGAAGTCGATACGCTGCAGAAGACCGTCGATCTCGCGCTCGATAAGCTGCTCTCGAACGGGCAGAAGCAAACGCTGCGCCGGCGGAAACGCGCCCTCCCCCGGCAGATCGGGCGCGATGCCGGCGCCCGGCCAGCTTATTGCCGTCTCGACGCAGGTGCTATTGAAGCCGACTCCCGAGCAAAAAACGCAGTTGTCGGAACTGCAAAACAGCGTCGATGCCAAGCTCGATGAGATCATGACGGTTCACCAGAAGGCGCAATTCAAGCAGATGCAAGAACTTTTCAGTCGCATGGGGCCACCACCTGGTCCTGCCGGTTTTCCGGGCGGTGGTCCGCCGGGCGGACCAGGCGGACCGCCCGGAGGACCGCCGCCCTTTCGGGCTCCGAGCCCGACCGTGGTCGACAGCGCGGTGTTCCGAGCCTACCGATACGGGCCGGACTACCCCGGTCTGGCCGGCAGGGAATTGAAGCCGGGGAAAACCGTCGAAGAGCTCCAACCCAAATAACCTGACCAGTCCAGCGGCGCCGAAGAAACCAAAGACTCCGTCGCCGCGATAAAGAACGCACCGCGGCGCGACCGTACTTGCTGGCGCTCCAGGGGATGACAGTGCTTGCGACCGCATTGAGATCATTCAAGCTCGGGCCCGCTCGACTCTGGCTACTCGCGATGCTCTTGGTCGAGGCCACCGCGGTAGGTGCCATCGTGTGGTTCGCAGTCGCCTCCCGTCGAGCCAATCAGAAGCAGATCACATTCAAGCTCGGCCCCAACGTGTTATGGATCGATAACGTGGCCAAACCGACGGTCAAACCGCCTGTTTTCAAGGCGGCTGCGGCGAAAATCCTGCCGGGGGAACTTGTTGTCGGGGTCGAATTTGGCGGCAAGGCTCGGGCCTATCGCGCGCTTGCCTTCGACGACACCAGCGGCCATCTGGTCAACGACATGATCGGCAGCTTGCCGGTTTCGGTTGCTTGCTGCAATATCAGCAGCACCGTCCGCGTCTACACCGATTCCAGCGGCTCCCAGCTCCTCGACGCCGAGGTTCTCGGCCTGCTCAATAATCAGATGGTGATCCGGCTTGGCAAGCACCTCTATTTTCACAGCACCGGCAGCCCGGTAGAACCTGACAAGAATCCCCCGCCGATTCCGTACCAGCGCGTCACGCCGGTCGTGACCACATGGCAGGACTGGTCGAAACGGTATCCGGATTCCGATGTGTTTGTGGGCGGCCGGTAGATGCGACCCAAGGCGGGGATCACCCGGCCAGACTTGCGCGCGACTTTCTGGCCCCGACGACTGTCGCTCGGGCCGCTGCGACGGCAACGAAAATCGAGAGTACGCTCACAGCCAGCAGACGAACGATCCGGCTGCCGGCAACCGGCTCAGTGGACCCACCCGCAGGAAAAAGCATGATGCCCGCGAGATGGTAGATCGCCGAAGCCAGGAAACCCGCCACGCAGGCGTCGGCGGCCGCGTGGAACATCAGTCGCGGGTAGCCTGCGCCCAAGGCAAACGCACCACCCGCCACCGCGCCGACGGCCGCATAGATGCCGCCGTGAATGAGGATCGGAGTCAGCAGATCGTGCACGTCGGGCACCAACGACCGGTAGAGAAACGGAAACAACCCCCAGGCCGTCGCTGCACCCACGAGCGCCCCGACCGCCTGTGCGCCGACGCCGGCCACGACGCCCTTGCGCAGCGCGCGACCGGCGAGCCCGCCGGCCAATCCGAGCACCAGGCCGGTCACGCAGCCGACAACCGCATGATCTAGCACAGCGTTCTTGAAATCGGCAGCATTTGTCGATCCGGTCGTCGGCTGGAGCAACATTCTGCCAGAGATGGCGTCGCGCACGCTTTCCAATCGCGGCTGAAAGGCCCCGACCGTCAGTTCGCCGAGCAGCCAGGCGCCGACGCTCGCGACGACAGCAGCTACGAGCCCCGCGGCCCAGACCCGCGCAGAGTTAACTCGAGCAGGCTGGTCGAACGATATGCCCGTAGCGACGTATCCCGCAGAGGTATGTCCGCCGGTGGCGCCGCTTTCAGGAGTTACCATCGCGCTCTCCCGCTGTTAGCATGATGCGATTGGCCGCCTCGCTATCGAAGTGATGTCAGGCTGAAAGGCTGACCTACAATTTCCTGCGGTGCGCGGCCTGACGGCTGCCGTCACTTCTCTGCTGGTTTCTCGGCAGCAGCGGGAGGAGTGGCTTTGGGTTTGACCATCGCCTTTTTCATCTTCTCGCCCATGTTCTTCATCTCGTCCTTGAAATGTTCGGTTTGCCCCTTAGGCGGGGGCTCAGGAGGCGGCCCCTCGGAGAGCCCGCCGCCACAGCCCGCGATCGTCGCCGCCAGGAGTGCCGCCGTCACTCGATTCCCGACTCTCATCATCTGCTTCGTTCCTCTGAGAAAAGAACACAGCTCCTTCTCCTCGAGCCGGCTTCCTCAAGGGAGCAACGCCCTCTTGAGGAGCAAGGAGCCGTGCGTGCACAGGTAAGATCCGCCGCCAAAGAGACTGCCAGTCGTCAGTAACTATCGGCGCTGACCACTTCACCGCCGGCGCGAGTGCCCAGAGCCCACCAGGGCTGAAGGCCGATCGAATCCTTGATAAATCGTACCGAACCGTCAGACAGGCAGAGGTTCACGCCGCCGGGATGGCTGCTGGTTGGGGGTGCCGAGCCGGTCGGGCCTACGAACGTGAGCCACGTGCCAAAATACTCATTCGGGTTTTGGCATGCGACCTGGTTGGGGGGCCCGACGTGGGTATAATCATTGACCACGACGTGCCAGGGATACCCCGCGAACCAGTATTCGCCGCTGCCAGTCGGGTTGAGCGAAGGCTGGTTGGCGGGGATACCGTTGCACGCCTGCACAAAGGCCAGGTATGCCGCTTGGCCGTTTGCGGGATGAAACGAAACGCCGTTGGCCGTGGCTTTGAAGACGCCGCGCTTGGCGTCGGGCGAGCCACGCAGCAGCTTGATGTTGCTTGGGATGTTGAGGCCCATCAATCGCTCGCTGAAGAGGGCCGTGTTGGACGAACCGTCGCGGACATTCTCGAGTCCGATCGGGCCCATGTTCTGCCAATCGCCCCAGTTCTGGATCCAGTACAAACCCGTGTAGCCGGTCATATTACTTTGCGTTGGATTGTTCCCGGCCGACGGTATAATCACTCCACTGAAGCAGTTGATCGCACCGGTGGCACCCTGATTGCCAACGTAGTTGGTGGCGCCGTACGGGGCCGCGGGCCGGATCTTGGTCCCATCGGACGGGCAAATCAACGTCGCCAACTGCAAGTAGCAGACCGTGTTGTTCCCTTGCTGAAACGTATTACCGCCTTGGTTGCCGAACATGCCGATGGAGAAGTTAAACGCATTGTACATCGGGTTCTGCTCGACATACGGCAGCAACTGCAGCGCCCAGCCGTAGCTCCAGCCCCAGCTCGGGACTTGTGAGGCCGGAAAATACGTCTGCAGCGGAAAAACCTGGTTCGCCGAGAGGTAGTTGTGCACCGCCAGCCCGAGTTGCTTCAGGTTGTTGGTACACTGTGCGCGCTGCGCTGCCTCGCGCGCAGCCTGCACTGCCGGCAAGAGCAAGGCAATCAGCACCGCGATGATCGCGATGACGACTAAGAGTTCAATAAGGGTAAAGCCGGCCGTCTTCTTGCGCATGGTGGAACTCCGAGGTGATTGAGGACGCGAATGCGATGTAGAACGGGTAAACCGCGCACAGAACATGGTCACGCAACAGTGTAAGCAAGCGCCGCTTCCAGAATCAAAAGAAAAAAAGAGATTTGACGAAGTCTGAATTCATTCGCTGAGAAAGCGCGGCTGCGACGGCTCTTTCCGCGAGCCAAAAACTACCCGGCTCAAGCGGATGTGCGCGGAATGCATCTCGCCACGCAACCGTCGTGCCGCTGGCTTGCAAGTGGCCCGGTTCCGGAGCGTTAAATGATCACTGGGAAATCGTTTATGAAAATCTCTTGTAGGCCGGCAGACTTCATACGCTACGTTGTCGTGAATAATAACCATATAGGCGTGCCGCAAAAATGGGCACGATCGCTGTCTCGTCGCGGATCGATGAAGGAATAGGGTCGTCATAACTGTTGCACCGGAACTCGTAACTCTATTTGTGGAATGGCCGGTGCTCTCGACGGCGGCGCTTGCCGCGCGAGGTCCTGCGGATGACTCGAGTGGCATCTTCGTTCGTCGCTTCTTCCGCGGGCGCCGCCGGGTTGTTGCTGTCGGCGGGCATTTTGTGGTTCTCGCCGACCGTCGCCGACCCCGACCTGTGGGGGCACGTCCGCTTCGGCCAAGACATCCTGCGCACCGGCTCGATCATTCAAAAAGATGTTTACTCGTATCGAATCGGCGATCAGCCCTGGATCAACCACGAATGGCTCTCGGAAGTCATTTACGCCTACCTGTTCGACCACGGAGGCTCAACGACGCTGGTTGTGTTCAAGCTCGTTATCAGCCTGCTCGTTCTGCTCGGTTGCTTCGTTTACCTTCGCGCGTGCGGGCTGGGGCCGTGGCGTGCGGTGCTCTTTTGCCTTTTAGTCAGCGTGCCGCTGCGCATGGGGTTGGGCACGATCCGACCGCAGTCGTTCACTTATCTCTGTTTTCTGGTCGAGCTGATTTTGCTGGCGACGGCGACAACCGGACGTGAACGCCGGCTGTGGCTGCTCCCGGCGCTGTTTGCGGTCTGGGTCAACTTGCACGGGGGGGTGCTTGCCGGGGCCGGCATCCTGCTGCTCTGGCTGGCCGGCTTTCTCGCGCGACAACAAAGGGGTTCCAGCGAGTCGCCGACGGCGCGCCCGGCTGCGATCGTCGCCGTCGGGCTTCTGCTGTTCACGTGTGCCTGCGCGCTCGCTTTAAACCCGTACGGCTTGAAGCTCGTGGGCTTTTTGCTCCGAACGGCCACGGTACCGCGGCCCGAGATCAGCGAGTGGAACCCGCTCTTGTTGCGGCGCGTGCCGGGCATGGTCTACGGTGGTTTACTCGTCCTGGCGATTGCGGGGTTCGCTTTCAATCGCCAGGCCGCGACATTCGAAGGGCTGCTCTTCGTCGCCGCGACGGCCGTGCTCACGTTGATCTCGGCCCGCCATTTCCCGCTGTTCGCGCTGGCCGTTGTGGTGATGGCGGGCGAGCCGATCGCCGGGGCTTGGAACCGGGCGACCCCCGCGGCATGGTCGCGCTTCGGCCAGCGCCCTCTGGTAAACGCCATCAGTCTGGTGCTCTGCCCAGTCTTGATCGTCGGTTCGTTACCGCGGTTCGGCTGCATTCGCATCGACCCGTTTTATTTCGCGTTCCCGGCGCGGGTGGTCGAGCTGTTGCGGCAAAGCGGGGTCGAGGGAAACATGGCCGTGCCGTTTGAATGGGGCGAGTATGTTCTCTGGCACCTTGGGCCCGCAATCAAAGTCTCGATCGATGGCAGGCGCGAGACGGTCTACTCCGATTCGAGCTACGCGCAGTTGTGCGCCTTCGCCGAGGGAAATGCCGGGTGGGATGCGATGCTGAAGGAGTGGCGCACCGATTTTGTGCTGGTACCGAATGGCGCGCCTCCCGTCGGCTTGCTCGCGCGGGACGAAGGGTGGCTACCGCTGTATCAGGACACGTTTTGTGTGTTGTTCGTGCGCGCGGGGTATGCCGGGCTTGACAAGATCACGGCGCGGCCGGTGCCGGTGCTGCCAGATAACGGAGCGGGACTGTGTTTTCCGGCCAGCTCTGGGGCAAGCGGCGTCCGAGCGAGATAATGCCCGGACGAATGAAACCGCGGCTTCGTGCCGGTTCCATCGCATCGGCGAATCACGACGTTTTTGATGTGATCAGCAAGATAGCCGCCAACCCGCCGGAAACCCAATGCTGCTGGATAGGCCGGCGCCTCCTATAATGGTCAGCCGCGGCCGGCCGCCAACAGCAACCGAGACGAAAAGCAGCGACCATGAGCCACCACCTCATTCTGCTCGGCGACTCGATCTTTGATAATGCCGCCTACGTCGCGGGCCGTCGTCCCGCCGTGATCGACCACGTCCACGATCGGCTGCCCGCGGGCTGGTCCGCCACGTTATTGGCATTGGACGGCAGCGTGATTCGCGACGTGCCGCGCCAGCTTCGATCACTTCCCGCCGACGCGAGCCATCTTGTTTTGAGCGTCGGCGGCAACGACGTCCTCGGGGAGATCGGGATCCTGCGCGCACCGGCCGGCACAGTCGGTGAAGCGCTGCACTTGCTCGCAGCCATTCGCGATCCGTTCGAGGACGCGTATCGCCGGCTCCTGCGCACCATCCAAGAGCGGGGTTTGCCCACCGCAGTTTGCACGATCTACAATCCTTGCTCCGACGACCAAGCGTTCCAGCGCGCGGCGGTTGCTGCGCTTGGCGTCTTCAACGACTGCATCATCCGCGCGGCCCGCGAGTTTTGCTTGCCGCTCGTCGAGCTGCGAGCAGTCTGCACCGAAGCCGTTCACTATGCCAACGAGATCGAGCCGTCGGCGCTCGGCGGCGCCAGGATCGCCGAGGCGATCATGCAGGTTGTCGCAGATGGTTTTGGGTGCAGCCGATCGCTGCTTTTTCCGTGAGAAACCCGGTCACGTCAACGCTGCCAGGAAGCTGAGCAGCTCCACGTGGAAGGCGGCCGCGTCGCTCATGTAGGGGGCGTGGCTGCCTCCCTTGATCACGACCTTGCGGCCGCTCGTAACGCTCTGAACCAGCGAATCGGCCTGCGCGATCGGCACGACTGTGTCGTGCTCGCCCCAGACTGCGAGAACCGGCACGGTGATCCTTTGAAGCTGGGCTCGATAATTCGGGATGCCAACCGGCGCGACCGCGACGAAGCCTGCCACGCGCGCCGGTTCCTCGGTGACAAGCGGCAGCGAGAAGCGCCCGCTCATCGAGGGCGAGACAACCACCGGCCGTTCGATCTTGAGCAGGTCGAGGAGCACGCGCAGCCACGTTCGCGGCGAGCCGTGCGACGGCGCCGACTGGCCAAAGCCCGGCAGGTCGACGGCATAGGCTCGATAGCCCGCTTGCGCGAGCGCCTCGAGCGTGCCGATCTGGCTCCAGGTCTGTGCGCTGAAGCTCGCACCATGAAGCAGGACAACAGGGCGGCCGGCCTCCGGGCCAGCAACCAGATAATGAACCTCCGCGCCCTCGACTTCGATCGTATGACTTGCTTGCACCGGCGGCTCATTTCGTGCGATTCTCGAGGGATCGTTGCGTGGGGACGGCGGCCCGTCGGCCGCCCAGAGCAGGGTGAAGGGGGGCCAAGGCCATCACCCGCCCTTCGGTGACCGTCTGCGAATTGGGGCAGCCGGTTACGCGACGTCCCCCTCACCCGCCCTTCGGGCACCCTCTCCCCGCGGGGGAGAGGGGGTCGATCCTCGAATTTGGAAGCACGCGCTATGCGGTCAACTCGGCGTCGATTCCTCGAAGCGGCGTGGGGCGTAGGCCTCGGCCTGGGACGACCCTTCACCCCCGAGACGCGCGCGCAGCCCACCGGCTCGCGCCCTCCCAGTCCACCCCCCGGCGTCGCCGTTGTCAATCCGCTTGATCGTGCCCCGGTCAGCCTCATCATCGACGACTCGACCTGTCTGGTCAACCTCGCTCACTTCTGCATCCCCCAGTTCCACGAGGTCTTCCCCGACCAGTACGCACAGCCCTGGAAAACCTTGCCGCGCGAGATTCCCGACCGCTTCGTGCGCAAATTCGGCGAGTGGTGCGCAGAACGAGGAATCAAAGGGAAATATAGCGTTATTCCCTACCCTGCCTGTGTCGGCTGGCTCGATCGCGACCTGCCCGGCTGGTCGAAAGCCGAGCTCGACGCCAGCATCGAGCTGGTGCGCACGCTGCTGGCCCCGAACTGGGACATCCACCCTGAGATGATCAGCCATACGTGGGTGATCGACACGAAGACCGGCCGCCCCTATCCCGAGCGCACGGCGGACTTCATGGAAAACTGGGGCTGGAGCGCCGGCAAGTCGGCCGATCAGCTTGCCGAGTACATCAGCTACGCGCTGAAGATCCTCAAGAACGTGGGACTGAAATGCGACGGCATCACGACGCCGGGGGGTTTCGGCAACCGCGCTCTGCCCGAGCTGGCGCGGCTCGCTGGCGGCCTGCCGCGACGTCTTTGGGGCCGAAATACCGCATTATTTCCGCCATGCCTACACCGACCGGCGCAGCGTCGCTCCGCGTGTCGAGAATGCCTCGGGCTTGGGTGGTCCAAACCCGGAATGCGTGGTCTCGATCATCGGCTGCACCGGCGACTGGTTCGGCGGCTGGGATGGACTCACCCCCGGGTCGGCTGACCGGTTCATCACGGCCGACGGCAAAGGGGGCCGGCTCGCCGAGGTGATCGCCCGCGGCGAGCCCGCCATCATGGTCAGCCACTGGCCGGGCATGTATTACAACGGCCAGGAAACCGGCTTTGAGATCTTGCGCCGCGTGGTGGGGCGCCTTGACGAGATGTACGACAATTTGATCTGGATGAAGCTGAGCGAGATCGCGCGGTACGCGGCCGCGCGGGCCCTCACGCGCATCGAACAGCCGCTGCCGGGCGCGCTTGCGCTCAAGGCCCCATTTGCCTGCCCCCAGTTCACGCTCAAGCTCGCACCGACTGCGGAAGCCAACGCGGCGGCCACGACGGTTCGCATCGCGGCGGGCGGCAACACGACTTTGCTCGAGCCGGCCGCAGGCCCGCGCCGGCTCAAGCCCGGCACGTTTTTCAGGCACGATCGCGAGCTGACTCTCTGCTTCGACCTGCCGCGCGGCGAGTCGCGGATCGTGCTCGAGTAAGAGCGACGACTACGCACGTGTCCGGCCGGCCATGATCTCCGCGAGCTTGTTCCAGTCGATCGGCTTGCTAACATAAGCGTCGCAGCCGACGTGCGCGCATTTCCTCGGCTCCTCCCACGAAGGAATGGGCTGTCATGGCGATGATCGGCCGGTCGTATCCCTGGCTGCGCAGCCGGCGGGTTGCTTCGTAGCCGTCGACGACCGGCATCTCCATGTCCATGAGGATCCAGTGGAAGGGACGGCCTTGCTTTAGCGCTTGCAGTGCCAGCCGGCAGGCTTCTGCGCCGTCGGCGGCCGTGCTGACGGCGAACCCCATGTGCTCGAGCCTGAAGGCGACCGCCTTGCGCGCGTCGGCGTTGTCCTCGGCCAGAAGGATTCTGCGCTCCGAAGGCGCGGCGCTCTGCGCGGGTCATCGTTCGAAGAAGCCGAGCCGGTCATGCCCCGGGTGTCCTTCCAAGTCGGTGTCGGCTGCGCGGCACATTTCACTCGGTGATCGGCTGCTCGGGGCTCGGCGTGTTGGCGCCGGCGCTCTGCGCTGGCCGCCGGGCCGATTCGGGGGGGCGGGCCGACGAGATCACGGCCAGCGTGGCCAGCGCCGCGACCCAGGCCCCAAAGAGAAGAAGCGCCGCCGCGAACCACCAGCGAGCGGAAGTGAGCTTCACCACCTTTGTTTTCTCCTTGCCGTGCCCCGCGCGCTCCGACCGCGCCCGACCAGACCACAATGCACGATAACTCCGCGCATCTACACGGCATCGTCTGCCGCGAGCAGCGACTCGGGTTTGAGCGCGGTCTCGAAGTCAAAGACGTCGTGAAAGTCGGACCGGCAGTCGCCCGGCGTCTTCTCGAGCCCGCCGGCGGCGATCATGTTAAAAACGATCTCGCCGACGTCTGCCGTCGAGCGCACGCCCCAGTGGCCGAGGACGGTCGTGGCCAGTGCGCCATATTGCTTGAGAGCCAGCTCGCGAACGCCCTCGCAGAGCTCGCGACCGGACACGTGGCCCGAAACGCCGCGCTTTTTGGATTTGGGCGCCCGGCCCGCGGTCCGCGGGCGGGCGGCGACGAACGCGCCGCATCGTGTTCCTTCTGGGACGCGGCGAGCTTTTTTCGGCGTGCCAGGTTGAGCGCTTCCACCACGAAAACATAGGAGTCGAGTGCATAACGAGGATCGCCGGCGATGATCCGTGCCAGTTCGTCGCGAAAGTTCATGAGCGTGATGGCCTCCCGCGGTTGTCGTCGTCAAGGGGCCCGCGGCCGGTCGCCCGCCCGGGTGAGTGCCGCGGCTCGGTGTCATCGGACACCTCGTCACCAAGGTCGGCGGATGCCGCTCTGGCGGCGCGGCCGCGCGGCAGCTCGACGCTGGTGATCTCGCTCGGCGCCACAATCGTGCGGCGATGATCGTCAAATTCCACGACCAGCTTCTGGGCCAGGATCTCCTGCGCGACCACCCGGCCGCCGCCCCGTGCGGTCACAACGTTCGAGCCCACGGGAGGCAACGCCTGTTCCAGCGCGCGATACGTGTCGTATTCGTAGCGCAGGCAACATTTCAAACGCCCGCAGCGCCCCGAGATCTTGGCCGGGTCGAGCGTCGTCTTCTGGATCTTGGCCATCTTCATCGACACCGGCGGCATGCGCGTCAGGTGGGTGTTGCAGCACACCGGCTTGCCGCAATCGCCGTAATCGGCCAGTAGCTTGGCCTCATCGCGGACCCCGATCTGGCGCATCTCGATCCGCGTGCGCAGCGCGCGCGCCAGGTCCTTGACCAGCTCGCGGAAGTCGACGCGCTGCTCGGCCAGGTAGTAAAAGATCACTCGTTCGCGGCCGTGTACGATCTCGACGTCGACCAGGTTCATTTGCAGCCGGCGTCTGGCAATCAGCTCCTGGCACGCGGTGAAAACCGGCGTACGTTCCTCGGCCAACCGCTTTTCGTGGTCGTGATCGTCGGGCGTCGCCAGCCGGACAATCTGGCCGGTCGGCGTATCGGGAAGGAACCGTGCGGTCCGTTCGGAAGCGGTGCAGAGCACCTCGCCCAGCTCGGTGCCGCGGTCGGTGCGCACCACCACGTGCTGGCCCCGAGGGTGGTCCTGCTCGGTCAGGCCCTGGTATTCACCCAGTAAGCGCATACGGCCGTATCGAACGACGTACGCTTGGGCCATGCTCGATTTTCCGCCCCCTTGCCGGCCAGCCGCCTGATACCGTTCATCTTCGCGGCCAGGCGACGCAAACTCTTGCCGCCCGCCACGCCAGATCCGTCCGGTGGATTATCGCCGCGCGCGCCGCCGTGCAAAGAGGATCGCGCCTCGGCGGCCCCAAAACCGACACGCCAGTTCACGCGGGATCGCCCGATCACCGAGTATCGGGCTTCAATCGCGTGCCGTTCCTCATCATAATACAGTGCCTTGCCACCGGAAGTGGCGATTGGCTAGTGGGCGGAAAAGGAGCCGACCGATGGTCAACGAAGAGCTGCTGGCGCTACTGGTCTGCCCCCTGGGAAAAGCCCCATTGCGCCGCGAGGGTGACGCCCTGGTCTGCACGCGCTGCGGACCGCGTTTCGCCGTCAAGGACGAGATTCCCAACATGCTGATCGAAGAGGCCCAGCTTCCTCCCGGCTGCGCGGCCCTCGCCGACCTCGACTGCGTCAAATCGGGTGACGCGAAGCTCGATTGAAGCCCGTTTACTACACTTCGGATTCGATTGGCCGCCTTTGGGCGCGGATATCCAGACTGCCGACTTGCTATTCACCCCCGACCTTTCCGGCCCGCAGCGCTTCATCGATTTCTGCCGCGGTGGGGAATCCGAAATCCACTCGGTCAAGCTCAAGCGCCGCAGCGGCGCCTGGCGCGGACGGCGGCCTGGTGCACCAGTCCCTCGCCGACGACGCCCGACGCGGCCCGCCAGCCGTGATCGAGCAAGGTGGCGACGAAGGTCGGCCGCGTACGCTTCGCCGGCCCGGTTGGTGTCGCGCGGGGGCCGGCTGCGCGGAAACGCCGGGACGTGCAGGCGCCCCGGCTCGCCGCTCGGCGTCGTGAACCGTACGGTGCTGCCGTGCGGGCCCGTCGGTCACGACCAGGATCGACACCTGCCAGGCGACCTCCTCGCGGTCTTCCAGCGTTTCCCATTCGCGCCGATTGCAGCACAGGATGTCGATCGACGCGGCGAAGCGCGACAGCGGGCATTCGCGGTCGAGCATGTTCCGCATCGCCGGAGCGAAGAATCGGACGCCGGCCCCGGGCGACCCCCAGCGACGGCGCAGCCAGCGGATATTGGGCAGGGACGCCACGACGCGCAGGTCGCACGGTTGGGCGGCCAGCGCCATCGAGCGCATTCCGCGGCGAGGGCCGCGTGGCAGCCGCGAAAGCCGATCGGCAGCTTGTCGCCAAACGCGCCGCTCGTGATGAGCAAGGTCCAGTCGGCGGAATGATCGGGAACACAGATCGGATGGTGACTCGATCGCGGCTCGGCCAGCCAGCGCGATGATCGCCTGGCTCATCGGGTCGGCTTCCGGCCCCAGGGCGCTACGGAGCGCTCCGTGCAAGTGCGGCGGCGTAGCCGGCTCCCATCCCGCCCAGATCGTCGTGCCAGGTCAGGCCGCGCACCGGACGCCGGCCCTGAACGCCCTGGCGGATCGGCCGAGCGAGCTCGATCGAACCGGTCGGGCCCGGCCAGTCGGCCGGCAGTTCGATCTCGAGCGTGTATCCGCCGGGGTCGACCAGCTTGAGCGTCGCGACCCGAGCCGAACTTCCAGGCGCCGTCGACGCTCTGATCAAGCGGGGGCCCGAGCGGGGATCGATCGAGCGGCCGATCGACGCGCAGCACGCGGTCGAGATAGGCCGGACCGAAAACGGCGACGCGCCGCATCTGCCATGACTGTTTTCGGCCTTCGTGTGCATCGAGCGAGCGTCAAGGGGCCCGACGCTCTGCCGCTCGCCGGTTCTGGTTATCCCCGCGGTTTCGCCGGGCATGATCGCTCGATCTATACATGGCAGAACAGTCGCCGGCAGCTGCCGGCCGCGAGCCATCAAGGAGACGACCGTTGTCGACGGATTTTGAATCGTCGGTGGAATCGCTCGATCATCCCGTGGACAACGCGCCGGTCCGCACGCTCCAGCACAAGGGACTGACCATCGAGGGCTACTCGCGCGCGGCGGTGCAGACCTACTGGCGGGTGCCGGAGATGAAGCTGGGCTTCGACTTGGGCGGCCAGCCCTGGTCGTTCATGTCGACGCCGACCTGGTTTGTCACGCACACCCACCTCGACCACATCGCGGCCTTGCCGGTGCTGGTCGCGCGGCGGCGGATGATGAAGATGGAGCCGCCGACGATCTATCTGCCGGCCGAGGCCGTCGAAGGCGTCGAGCAGCTCTTGCGCGCGATCCAGCGGCTCGACCGCGGCCGGATGCCGGCGACAGCTTGATCGGGCTCAAGCCCGACGACGAGGTCGAGCTCTCGCGCGAGCTGGTCGTCAAGGCGTTTGCGACCAAGCACACGATCCCCTCGCTGGGTTATCTCGTCTGGGAGCGCCGCAAGAAGCTCAAGCCCGAGTACCACGATCTGGCCGGCGACCAGATCCGCGACCTGCGGCTCTCGGGCGTCGAGGTCTCGGCCGAGATCCGGCTGCCCAAGGTCGCCTACCTGGGCGATACCGCCCCCGCGGGCCTCGATGCATTCGCCGAGACCTACAAGGCCGAGATCCTGATCCTGGAGATGACGTTCGTGGCGCCCAACGAGCGGCCCTCGGTCATCCACAAGTTCGGCCACACCCATCTCGACGACCTGCTGGCCCGGGCCGATCGGTTCGAGAACGAGGTGATCATCGCCTCGCACTTCAGCACCCGGCTGCACCCGGATCAGATCCAGCGGATCATCGAGAAGAGGCTGCCCGACGTACTGCGCGGGCGACTGAAGATCTGGCTCTGATCAGAATCGTCGGGATTGGTTTCTCGCTCTGGCTGCATTAAAGGGTAGAGGCATCGCGCGATGACGGGGAAAGCCAACGCCATGCTGAGGACAACATGCTGGGTCTGGCCGGAAATGAGCTCCAGAGCCTGTTTCGTGACGGTGTGACGACCGGCTTGACGGATCAGGAATTGCTGGAACGATTTGCGACCTGCCGCGACGAAGCCGGTGAACTGGCGTTCGCCACGCTGGTCGCGCGGCACGGGCCGATGGTCTTGAACGTCTGCCGGCGCATGCTTGGCAACACGCCCGATGTCGACGATGCGTTCCAGGCGACGTTTCTGGTCCTGGTCCGCAGGGCGTCGTCGCTGCGTTTTGAACGGTCGCTGGGTCCATGGCTTTATGGTGTGAGCGTTCGGGTCGCTCGAAGAGCCCGGCTCGCGGGACGCGGCGGTGGTTCGTCGAGCTCGATGCGACCGTCGCCGAGACGTGACTGCCCGACCCGGCGACCAACCGCGACCTTCGATTTGCGATCGATGAAGCGGTTGCGCGGTTGCCGGCCAATTACCGGGCGGCCATCGTGCTGTGCCACCTCGAGGGACTGACGCATGAAGAGGCCGCCGAACGGCTGCGCTGCCCGGTTGGTACGGTGCGCAGCCGGCTGGCGCGGGGCCGGGCGCTGCTCAAGAGCCGGCTCGAGCGATCGGGTGTCGGTCCCCAGGCGTCGATGCTCTGGTCGATGGCCCGGCTGAAACCGCCTCTGCGCAGTCAATCGTCGCTTCGGCACCTCAACTGATCGACGCCACGACCCGTACGGCGAGACTGATCGCGTCGGGACGGCCGCTGGCCGAGGTGGTTCCGGCCAGTATTTTGAAACTCATCGCAGGAGTCAACAGAACCATGACAATTTCCAAGCTCGTGTTTGCGGTCTCATTCATCGTTGTTGCCGGTCTCGGCGTTTGGGCGCGGCCGGGTTCGCTGCGCAGGCGGGCGGCCCCGCGGAACAAGCGTCGTCGCGAGCGGCTACCGGCGAGGCGCCGACTCTGGCGCTGGCCGCCAGCCCTTTTGCGGCGAACCCTGCCGCCGAATCGACCGCTCTTCCCGACGCATCAGGCGCCAAGGCTGAACCGGTTGTCCCCGACGACTTGCCCCCGGTCGTCGTCTCGGTCGAGCCGCCGGTGGGAGCCACCGACGTCGATCCCGGGCTCAAGGAGATTCGCGTCACGTTCAGCAAGAAGATGACCGACAAGAGCTGGTCGTGGCCCGAAGGGAACGTCTACGCGACCCCAAGTCCGACGGCAAGATCCACTACGAGGCCGATCAGCGTACCTGCGTGATGCCCGTGAAGCTCGAGCCCGGCAAGACTTACGTACTCGGGGTCAACTCGGAGCGGTTTCGTGGGTTTCAGGACCAGAAGGGGCACGCGGCGCTGCCCTACCTGCTGGTGTTTCGGACCAAGGACGCGAAATGACAGTACGACAACCGACGATTCGAACTGCCGAGATGCCAAGCGGGTTTCGAGCCTTCCCCATACGGAGGGGCTCGAAACCCGCTTGTGCGTCAATCGGATTCTCAGCGACCGGTATCAGGTTCCCGATTTGCGCTTGGTCGGCCGCTCGGCCCCGATCCACCGCGGGGTCCATCGCGCCTTGAAGCGGTCGGTCTCGCGGATCACGAGGTGATAGCCGCCCGCGGCCACGACCGTCGGCGCCGAAGACGGTCGACAGGCTCCACGAGTAGTACGCCCCGCCCTCGCTCGTCCGCTGGCTGGCATCCAGATTCGCGGTGTCGCGGGAGCCGGCGGCCGGCTCGTCGGCGATGAAGGCGGTAAGAGCCGCCAGCTCGCGATCGGTGAGGCCCGGCAGCACGATCGGCGGTTCTTGCTCTGGCGCCAGAGCGCCGGCGGCCGGCTTGCCCGGTTCAACCTTCCCGCCACCGGCGGTCGATCAGGCTTGCGCCGTCAGCCGGAGCAACCGGCTGGAACGGCTCGACCCAGTCGATCAGTGAGTTCGATTGATCTTTGTCGACATCCGGTTTCGAGACCAGAGCGACCGCGGCTCGAAGTCGCGGCCCTGGCCGAAATGCGTGATCGCAGTGGGCTGCTCCTCGACGACCGAGACCAGCGACGAGAACGCGATGTTCGTCACCGGCGATGCGCTCGCGGTGAAGTGGACGACCACGGGCTGCACCGGCGGCGACCACGTACACTGGCGGCAACACCGGGCTCGAGATGCTCGAATTGGCGGTTGGGTTCAAGGGGGTGATCGAATTATTGGTTGACGCGGTTGTGCCGGTCGTAAGCAGGTTGGCGGTCGTCACGCCGCTCGAGCCGATTCCGCTGGTTGTGCCGATCGGATCGCTCGCAAGCCCACTTCCGTACGGCCCGTACGTCGGCGCCGGAGTGAAGACCTGGCCCCCGCCGAACGAGCTCGAAAACCCGCCCGTGCCCGCGAAATTGATCACAATCGAATTGATCCCCGCCAGCGTCCCGAACTCGATCGTGATGGTCCCGAAGTTCGTGGCCGAGAGCCCCAGCACCACCGGCGGCGAGTAGATCTCCGCCGCGGGCGAAGCAAAGTTTGGCACCGCACTCGGCGCCAGCGCCCCTGGGCGACCGAGAGAAGCTGCCGGCCCTCCAGCGTTTCGCACTGAAGGGGGAACCGCGTCATGGGACGCAACCGGCGCAATCGGGAAACGCTACGCCGCGACGAATGCGACAGGTCCAGAGTGCTCATTGTGCCACCTCGCCAGGTTACCGAACCGGAAGATACTTTGAGGAAAGGCGATACGATTGTACTATAAGTTGTCGTATCCGACACCCCTTGGCCGTCATCATTTTCTGATTTCGCGAACGCGGCTGCCACGAGCCGCCTGCATCTTATGACCCACCCCTGGCACGACGTAACTCCCGGGCGAGCATCTTCCGTCGCTGTTCAATGCGCTCGTCGAGATCCCCATGGGGTCGAGCGTGAAGTACGAGCTCGACAAGAAGACCGGTCTCTTGAGGCTCGACCGGGTGTTGTACTCGGCGGTCTATTACCCGGCCAACTACGGGTTCATTCCTCAGACGTTCGCCGAGGACGACGACCCGCTCGACGTTCTGGTCCTCTGCCAGGAGCCGCTGTTGCCGCTCACGCTGGTGTCTGCGCGGGCGATCGGGCTCATGACCATGGTCGATGCCGGCAAACGCGATCACAAGATCCTCGCCGTCGCGATTGACGACCCCGAGTTCAACAGCTTCGGAGAAGCCTCGGAGTTGCCGGTGCACCGTCTCACCATGCTGCGGCGGTTCTTTCAAGACTACAAGCAGCTCGAAGGCAAAACGGTCGAGGTCGACGAGTTTCAGCCCGCCGCAACCGCCTTGCCGATCATCCAGGAATCGCTCGAGCGCTACAGCGAACATCGGCGGCGAGGTTTCCACTAGGATGATCGACCAGGCCACGAGAGCGCTGCGCCGTCGTGATCGGCGGGTCGGGCCAGATTGGCGGCTGGTTGATGCGCGTGCTCGAACAGCGGGGGCACGACGCGGTCGGAACCTACTCGAGTGTGGCGTTCCCCGGGTTGGTCCGGCTGGAGGCCGCCGAGCGTGACGCCGCGGCGGCCGCTTGGCTTCTGGACCAGGCGCCCGACGTCGTATTTTATCCCGCGGGTTTTACCTGGGTCGACGGCTGCGAGCGCGATTCGGCCCGCGCGTACGCAGCCAACCTCGACGAGCCCTTGAACCTAGCCCGGGCCGCCGCCGCGGTCGGCGCCAGGTTCGTTTACTTCTCGACCGACTACGTGTTCGACGGCACGAACGGCCCCTATTCCGAACAATCGCCCACAAACCCACTCTCGGTGTACGGTCGTGCCAAGCTCAACGCCGAGAAGGCGCTCGCCGATGAGCTGGGGCCGGCGCACCTTACAATCCGCACGTCGTGGGTCTATGGCCCTGAGCGCCAGGGGAAAAACTTCGCGTATCAACTGGTGCGCACTCTGCAGGCCGGGAAGCCGCTCGTTTGCCCCAGCGATCAGATTTCAAGCCCGAGTTATGGGCCCGACGTCGCGTTGGCCGCGGTGCTCCTGGCCGAAGCGGGGCAAGCGGGTCTGATCCACGTCGCGGGCCCTGAGGTGATCGACCGGGTGGAGTTCGCGCGGGCGATCGCGCGGGCGTTCGGGCTCGATGAGCGCGGGATTGAAGGCAAGCCCACGGCCGCCCTCGGCCAGGGGGCGCCTCGCCCGCTGTGCGGCGGGCTCGTCACCCCGCGGCTCGACGCCTGGCGTCGCGGCTTGATGCATACTCTGGCCGCCGCACTGGACCAGTTCGTGCGCGCACTCAAGTCGCCGGAGCTGGAGGGATGGGTCAAACCGCTCCCCACAACGTCGTAAGTGCCGTATCGTGAGCGAAGCCGATCAGTTTTCCGCCAGCGCCAGCTCGGCGGCCTCGGCCGGGGTGACTTCCTCCTCGAAGCGGAAGCAGCGCCAGCCGTTGGCCGCCTCGATGAGCAAGATGACCGGCTGCCGGCGCTCGGCGATCCGGTCGACCACCGCGCCCTGACTGACCTGACCTGTGTTCATCCGGAATGAAACGCTCTCGCCAATTCCAATCGTCCGTTTCATGGGCTCAACCTTCCCTGGGGACTCGCAAGCCGTTCGAGTCACGCCCGGCGCCCCGTTAGACCCTCCCAGGCTGAAAAGCGCCACGGGTGCCGGTGGGCCACCCGACCGTCCTGGCGAGCGATTGTTTCGAGCACGCGCTCGCCACGATCCTCCCACTCCCGGCGGTCTCGGTGCTGCCCGCGTGTCCGATAACTTATAATGAACGCGCAGACTTGTCAGGCCCAGTTTTCCCCGAAACGCTTGTTGACCCTGAACTTGTTCCCGCCATCCGATGAACGCTCCTGGCCCCAAAACCCTGACGCTCGACGACCGGCCGATCAACCTGACTCAGGTTCTCAAGCGCGCCGACTGCGTCGAGAGCGGCGGCGCCGCCAAAGCCTTGATCGGCGCCGGCCACGTGCAGGTCAACGGCCAGGTGGAGCTGCGCAAACGCTGCCAGATGAAAGCAGGTGACACCATTGTCGTGGCCGGCGGCCCCACGATCGTGCTGGTGGCGGCGAGCTCGTAGATAAAATAGGATGCAGAGCGCGTATAAGAGCAGAACTCGGGGGTGTACACTGTGGCGGAAGACATCGGATCAAGCTCTCCGGCTCAGCCAGGCCCCGGGCGCGCTCGCGTGCCGGGGAAACCTGTCGTTCTCGTGCCGTATTACGCCAGCATCGACCGGGAATGCGACCAGAGCCTTCGGGCCTTGGAACGGGCAGGAATCCCGGTTCGGCGGGCCTCTTTCTCGGCCATCGACTTGTTGCGCAGTGTGTTGCTATCGCAGGCACTTGCGGCCGGATTTGACCGGTTTCTGTTCATCGATTCCGACGTCGGCTTCGAGCCCGATGACGCAATCAGGACTCTCGCGCGGCCTGAGCCCGTGGTGGCAGCACTTTATATGAAGAAAGACGTTCGGGATTTTTCGGGCACCTTCACTGCCGACGTCAAGCAGGTGGTCTTCGGGCCTACGGCCCCCGGCCTTTATCCGATGCTCTACGCGTCAACCGGCTTCCTGTTCATTCGAGCCGAAGTGCTAGATCGGATGATCGAGGCCCTGGCCCTTCCGGTGTGCCATTTTGGGGCCATCAAAGGAATCTATCCCTTCTTCCTTCCGCTGTGCGTGCCCGATGGGCGAGGTGGAACACGCTATCTCACCGAGGATTACAGCTTCTCGCACCGCCTCGGACTGATCGGCATCACGCCGATGGCCGACACCTCGATCCGGCTGTTGCATTTCGGCCGGTACGGATTCTCGTACGAAGACCTCCAGCCGCGCCCGAAAATCGCAAACGTCACGGTCGACATCACCTATCCGCAGGGTGAAGACCAGCCGTGATGGGTCGGTGAACAGGATCGCATCGTTCTTCCCAAGTTTCGCGCCGCGCCGTCAGTTTCTCAGTCGGCCGAATCGGTCTCGGACGGTTCGCCGTGATTGAGTACACTGCTTTGACGATCTCTGCGGCAGAGGTTGGCATCCAACGCAAGGAAAGGAGTCGGAGCGATGAACAAGAATTATGGAATGACGGCGGTGGCACTCTGTGCGCTCGCGGGTTCTGTTTGGAGCGTTGCCCTGTGGGCGCAGCAAGATCCACCGCAAGACGGCGTCGCCGCGAAGGCCGGCGAGAAGATCGACGATGTCGGCCGCGCGATCAAGAAGGGAATCGAAAACGCTGAAAGTGCGGTCCGCGATGGGCTGAAACAGACCGGCGGCACGGTGCGCGAAACGTTCACCAAGACACGCGAATCGGTCCAGGGCATGGGCGTGCTCTCGCGGGTGTACGGCCGCCTGCACTGGGATAAGACGCTGAACTCGACCACGCTGTTCGTCAAGGCCGAAGGAGGCACCGTCACGCTGCGAGGCGCCGTCCCAGACGAAGACGCCAGGGAAAAGGCGATCGATCTGGCCAAAGAACACGGTCGGAGTGACCCATGTGATCGACCAGATGACGGTCCTCTCGTCGGCCGCGACGACGACGATCGCACCGCGCAAACGTTGACGCAATCTGCACAGAGATGAAAGGGTTCGGCGCGGCCGGCTCATGTCGCATCACGCCGCCGCGCCGACTGAGCCCGCACCCGGCAAGCGACCCGACGCTGAGCGTACATTCCGCGCGGTTCGCTGCCATTGCGCAGCCGCAAACGACATAGACTGGGTAGTTTACGGGGAGATGTGCGATCTTTTTCGAGTGTAAGGCATCGACTTGCGAAAATGGCGGATCATGAACCATAAACCATTTTGCAATAGAATCTTACAACGGATGATTGGGCTCCGTTACCGAGCGCGGAGCGATCGTATCAGCAGTCAGTTCGTGCGACCGACCGGTTTTTTGCTCGAAAGTACGCGAGTGGTGGGATTATAATACGACCCCGCTAAAGTTCGTTATGTCTGCACCCTCTGCGCGGAACGATGGGATTGCCGTCGCTGGTCCGTAATCCTTCCGTCTTCTATCGCCGATCAATACTGCGGACTAATGCATTCGGTGCCTGCACCATGGCTTTTTGTCCCATCGAATGAGCGCAAAGTTACTCATCGAGGCAAAATCGACATGACAGGAATACTCGGCTGGGTGCTCGCTCTCCTGCTTCATCCACCGCAGGAAGCCGAGATGACTGAGCAGATGGTGCCTGCGGGCTTTCAGGGAAACTTCTGGGGCCCCGAGGCGACCCAGGCGCGGCATGAGGGCCGGATGCCGCCGATCGTGGCGACGCAGCACATGGCCCGCTGGGACCGCTGGGGCCGCAAGGTCCTGCGCGACGGTGATATTCTCTTCAGAATGGGTGACGCTCGGCTGGCCCGCGGCTATTTTCCGATGAGCCGGTTCCTGGCCAACGCCAGCAACAGCAAGTTTTCCCATACCGGCATCGTCGCAATTGAAGAGGAAGGGCCGGTCGTGTACGACACGACCCGAACCGGCGTGGCTCGCCAGCCGTTCTGCGTTTGGGTGCTCGACAACGTCGGCTCGATCGGAGTCAAGCGGCTGCGGCCGGAACACAAAGAGGCCATTCCCAAGGTCCTCGACTTTTGCCGCAAGGTTTTTCAGGAGAAGCGCCCGTTTGACTACGAGTTGTCCGACGACGACGAAGCGCTTTATTGCGTCGAGATGACCGAGAAGGCGTTTCGATCGGCGGGCATCGAGCTTTCCAAACCGGTCCGGCTGGGCGACATGGAGCGAGCATCAGAGTTCCCGCTGTGCATGTTCGGGCTGGGAATGGCGTCGCGATACTGGCTGAAGCGCCCGTTCACTTTCGACTCGCTCGTCTATTTTCCGGGCAACGAGCGCCACGGCGTCTGGTCGGCGAAGCAGTTGTTCACCGTGATTCCGCCGACCTTCGCTCCCGGACATCCCGGCGCTGAGTCGAGCGCCGGCCCGGTCCGCTGGATCGGGCCGCAGCGGCGCGTCGGCAGTCAAGACGGCCGCGCCGACCCACCGTCCGCCTGCGGTTTCCGCCAATCGTGCTCACGTCGGGACCTGATTGCGAAGTCGTGCAGAAGCGTGGAAGTTACAGATCGCGATGAAGCTTACACTCGACCGGCGGGCGATTGCGGTGGTTCCGGCTCAGTGGCTGGTGCTCGGAGCCTTTGAAGACGAGTCCGAGCCGCCGGAGGCAGCGCGCGGCAGCGCGCTCGAAGCCCAGATCGCGCGCATGACCGCCGACAAGGAGTTGACCGGCTCGTTCGGCGAAATGCTTCCCCTCTACCACGGCCACGGCTTGGAAGCCGGGTCGGTGCTCCTGGTCGGTCTGGGTCCGCGGGCGCGGTTTGAGGCCGGCGCTGCCTTTTCGGCCGGCTTCGCTGTCTCGAAACGGTTGGCGGCGAAACGACGCGCGAGCGTCGCGATCGTGCTGCCGCGCCGGCAACGCGCCGGCCATTCTCTCGGCCTTGGTCGAGGGAGCGATCGTCGGCACCAAGAGCCCCGCGCTCCGTAAAAGCGAGGCCAATCGCCACGAGTTCGGCGAGCTCTCCTTGGTCGTTGAGCCCGGCCTGGAGACACCCGATCTGCCGGCGCTCGAGCGCGCCTGCGGCGCGGCGAGATCGTTGGTCAGGCGGTCAACCTGGCGCGGGAGCTGGTCAACATGCCGCCCATGGAAAAGTCGCCGCCGCTCCTGGCGGACCGCGTCGCCCGCGAAGCGGCTGACGCCGGCATTGCCGTCGACATCTGGGACGAAGCCAAGATCTGCGAACGAGCGGCTTCGGCGGCTTGCTGGGCGTCGCCGCGGGCTCTGATCGAGCCTCCACGATTCGTCGTGCTCGATTACCGGCGCGGCGGCGACGCGCCGCAACCTTGCTCTCGTGGGCAAGGGCGTAACCTTCGACTCGGGCGGCCTCAACTTGAAACCCGCCGCCTCGATGGAAGACATGAAAAGCGACATGACCGGCGCCGCCGTCGTCTTGGCGGCGATGCAAGCCGCTGCGCGGCTGGAATTGCCGGTCAACGTCACCGGGTACCTCCCCGTCACTGAGAACATGACCGGCGGACGGGCGATCAAGCTGGGCGACGTGCTTTCGATGCGCAACGGCAAGACGGTCGAGATCATGAACACCGACGCCGAGGGGCGACTGATCCTGGGCGACGCCCTGGCCTACGCCGTCGAGCAGCAGCCCCACCGCGTGCTCGACCTGGCGACTCTGACCGGCGCGTGCATCGTGGCGCTGGGGTCAAAGTCGCCGGTCTGTTCGGCAACGACGACAGCTTTCTGCCAGGACGTGGCCGTCGCCTGCCGCGCGACCGGTGAACGGGTCTGGCGCTTGCCGCTCGACGACGACTACAAAGACCAGCTCAAGAGCCCGGTCGCCGACTTCAAGAACGTCGGCGGCAAATGGGCGGGGGCGATCACGGCGGCCAAGTTCCTCGAACAGTTCGTCGCCGTCGACGCCCTGGGTGCACCTGGACATCGCCGGCCCGAGCTGGTGCGATAACGAAAACAGCGTCGCGCGACGTCGGCGGCACCGGCTGCTTCGTTCGATCGCTGGTCGCCTATCTCGAACGCTCGGTGCAGGCAACCCCAAGGGCGGCATCGACCTGAGGTCGTTGCGACGGCCAGCGGCCTCACCCGCGAACAACCGCACGCGATGGAAGGTCGCAAATTGGGCGGCAACCGGCGTCACGCCGAGGCCTTGGCCCGACGCGGATCGAACCGGCACTCGATGCGCCGGCTGTTGACGTCGAGGGCCTCGAGAATCTGCAAGCACTTCATCCATCGGCAGCCGGTGCTTGAGCGCCCACAGAGATCACGTCGAGGTTCTCGCGCCCGGCTTGAGCTGGTCAAGGATCGGATCGACAAGCGGCGACGGCGGAACGACGTACGCAACAGACCGAAATCTCCCTGGTCGAGCTCGATCCAGAAGGTCTTGCCCTGCAAGTGCTCGAGCCAACGATGCCGCAAGAATCCATTCCAGTGCCGCCCGATCCAAGTCCTGATGGCTGTTTCGCCCAGGTCGCGACCGGCTTTCTCGCTTTCGATCCACTTGAACCGTTGCGCCTCTTCCTCGCCGCATTGGTGGAGACTCATCCGAGTCGTTCGGGCGAAAGCGTCAGGACCGTGATCGATGAACTACACTCAAGCATCGAGACCTCCAGGCTGAGACGCGAAACCACTCCTTTGGTCCGCCGCAAAGTTTCTCAGACTCTCGAGTCGGGCGAATCGCCGCTCGTCGCTTATTACCTCGCCCTTGATGTGTATATGTAATCGACCTGCGGTCGCGTCGAAGCAAATTCAATGATCCGGCGACACCCTCGACCGCCGCTGGATATCGGCAGTGGGCTAGTGTAGCTCAACAATCGCAAGACAGGCAAGATCCTCCTCGCGGAAACATGGATGGATGGATGATCTATTGCGGAAATATTACGTGGTGTCAAGTCGTTATCAAACCCGACTCGTATCAGCCAATTATAGCGTCAGTTGTGTTGCACGCTGCGCTCGGGTGAAATCTCGGTGTTGTTATGGAGCAACGTCCGAGCAGTTGGCGTTATTGAACCAGGCGAGTGACTTGCCGAGCATCACGGCGGTGCCCGGCAGTACCGGCGGCGACGGGCCCCGCGGCCTGGTCGACGACCGTCCGCCAGAGCACGCGGCCATCGAGGGCCGAGCAGATCAAGGTGAACGCCTTTTCGTGAGATGCGAATCGGCTGGCCGGCACGGTCGATGTAGAAGACGTCGTTGGCGTCGCCGCTTGGCGATCCCTGGCCGTGAAATGCGCCTGATCCGTCGCAAGCAATGCGCGACCATCGGCGGCGGCGATCAGCGCAAGTCCGCCCGAGGCGGTGGAGCGACCAGCCCTCCCAGGGGAGCGGCCGGTCCCAGAGCACCTCGCCGCGCAAGGCCATGGCCTCGCAGCCATTGCGACCGCCGTGCCAGGCTGAGCCATGCGACTCCATCGGGCGAGCCGTCGAGGTGCTTCGATCAAGAGAGGTGGATCGGTCGCGTCGAAGCCGAAGCCGATCGTTATCGCTCCGGCCGGATCAAAGATCAGCAGTTGGCCGCCAGTGGTCGTGACCGCGGCGAAGCCTTGCGGGCCGATCACCAGGTCTTCGACCGCCGACTGCAGCTCGTGTTTCCAGACCCACCGGCCGAGGTTGTCAGCCGGCCGATCCGGTCGCGCTCCTGCACCAGTGCCAGCCCGAAGTCGTCGGGATTGATGGCCAGGTGCGTGAGCTGGACCAGGCTCACGTCGAGCGCGCGGTGAGCGTTGCGCCTCAGGTCGCAGAGCGACGATCTGGCGGTCGGTCGCGGCGGCAAGCCAGCCCGGCGCGGTCCGGAGGATGCGGCCGACGCCGATCATGTCGGGCCCTGACCGAGTTTCTGGCCCGACACGCTGAATAACTGGAGCCGATGCGGGCTGGTGAATAGCGCAATCACCGGCGGGTCGTCGACGACACTGATGACAGCCGTTTCCGACTGCTGTTCGGTCTCGACGACGGGAACCTGCCAGTCGGGCGGTCCGCACCGACCCGGTGGCCGTACGCACGGCGCCGCCGGCCGGCGCAGGCCCGCGCGCGCGCGTTTCCCGCGGTGCCGTTCGGCCCTCGCTCCGCCGAACAGGTCGAGCCGGACGATTTCGCCGGTGGCGTGACCGTAGATGACGTACCGGCCGAGCGGGTCGACGTCGAGCGCAGTCACGGGCCGCGGCAGTCGGGTCCGCCAGCGCACATTGCCGGCCGAGTTCATCACGGCCAGCTCTCCTTCGAGCGTCGCCGCCACGATCGTGCGGCCGGGAAAGTCGGGCACGGCGTGCGAGACGGTCCCACCCAGGTGATACGACCCTTCGTTGCGGCCCTGCAGATCGAACCGTTGAATGCCCAGCGTGAAGCAGCTAGCCAGGATCATCCCGCCGTCGCCGTTCAAGGCGAGCCTGCCGACGTTCGACATCAAGCGATCATTGCCAGACGATCTCGGCGTCGAGCCGCCCACTGCGACCGGCGTGCCTTCGAGTGCGATCCCGACCAGCATGCCAAACGCGGCCGCGCCGACCATGATCGGCCGGCCGGGCACGAAACAGAGGTGCGACAGCGGCTCCATGGTCTCGAGTCGGCCGGCGGCCTTGCCGTAGCGGTTGAAGAGATGCAGCGTATTGAATCGGGTGCCGACCGCGACGTAACGGCCGTGCGGGTCGGTCGTGACGAATGTCGCCTCGGTCGGCGCGGGCCGTTCGGACAGAACATCGAAATCGGCGCTCAAGAGGACCAGCCCCGGTGTCGTCGGCGTCGCAGAGCAGCGCGATCAGGCTTCCCTCGTCGCTGATCGCGGCGGCGATGATCTTGTTCGGCACGCGCGAGCACGACAGCGACTCGCCGTGCACGTTCAAGAGGTAGAGCTGGTTGCCCTCGTCCCAGGCGAGAATCGTGCCGGCCTCGCGGGCGAACGACAGGCCCTTGAGCGGAGAGTCGGTGACGACCGTCCAGGCGTTCGTGGGGTCAAGCCGCGTCGCGGGTCTACCGGTCCTCTCGGTCATGAATCGTCCTAGCGACCCAGCCGGGTGCTGGTCCATTCGAGTAAATCACGAAAACCTCCGTGACCGCCGATCCTACCACGAGTGATCTCGCCCTTTCGACGGCCATCCGCGGCCGCCGGTTCCATTGCCGTCTCCTTGCGTTTCGCCGCCAAGAGCGTAAGATAATTGTTTAACGGACGTCTTCGGAGGCAGGCCAGGTTCGAGACGCGGCGAGTTCCTTGGGGGTGACGGGATGCTGACGATCGCAGGTCGGGCACGCTCGGGCTATTGCGACGGCGTCACTCGGCGCGACTTTCTGCAAGATCGGCGGTCTGGCGCTCGGGGGGCTGTCGCTGCCGCAGTTGCTGGCGGCCGAGGCGCAGGCGGGCGTCTCGCGGTCGCACAAGGCGGTCATCATGATCTTCCTGGCCGGCGGCCCGCCGCACATGGACATGTTTGACATGAAGCCGGACGCGCCGGCCGGCATCCGCGGCGAATACAAGCCGATCGCGACGAACGTGCCGGGACTGGACATCTGCGAGTACATGCCGCGGCTGGCGCGGATGATGGACAAATTCGCGGTGATCCGCTCGCTGGTCGGCGCCGGCGGAGACCACTCGGCCGGCCAGTGCCTGACCGGCTACAAAGACCAGATCAGCAAGGCACAAGGCGGCCGTCCCAGCCTGGGGTCCATCGTCTCCAAGCTCCAGGGGCCGGTTCACGCCGACGTGCCGCCGTTTGTCGGGACTGTCGCCGCGAACCGGCGAGCCGCGCTGGGGCAACCCCGGCGATCCCGGTTACCTGGGACTGTCTCACGCTCCCTTCACGCCGTTTCGAACCGAAGTGCGACGGCAACCGCAACAACCGCCAGCCCGCCAACGACGCCGGGCTAAGCCTCGATGAGTGCGGTGCTCACACCGGAACGGCTTACCGGCCGCCGTGCGCTTCTCGGCCAGCTTGACGGGTTTCGCCGCACCGTCGAGCAAGATGACGCCATGCTCGGCATGGATCAACTTCACCGAGCGGGCGTTCGAGGTTCTGGCGTCGCGCAGGGTGTTCGAAGCGATCGACCTCTCGCGCGAAGACCCGCGGTTGCGCGCCAAGTACGGCATCGGCGACATGCGCCACGAGGATGACGGGCCGCCGTGCTGCATGGACCACTTCCTGATGGCTCGCCGCCTGGTCGAGGCGGGTGCCCGGGTCGTGACCGATTTCGTTCGGGCGGTGGGACACGCACGGCCAGAACTTCCGGTCGTGCCGGAGCGGATCCCCAAGCTCGACATGGCCCTCTCAAGCCTCGTCGAAGACCTGCATCTGCGTGGGCTCGACAAGGACGTATCGGTGGTGGTGTGGGGCGAGTTCGGCCGCACTCCCAAGATCAACAAAGACGCCGGCCGCGACCATTGGCCCCCCGTCAACTTCGTGCTCTTGGCCGGCGGCGGCATGCGCACCGGCCAGGTCATCGGCGCGACCGACAAGAACGCCGCCTACGTCAAGGACCACCCCGTCTCATTCCAGAACGTCTTCGCCACGCTGTACCACAACCTCGGCATCGACCCGAGCTCGGCCGTCGCGGATCGAAGCGGCCGGCCGATGTACTTGCTCGAGGAGCAGCAGCCGATTCGGGAAGTTGTGTGAAGTTGGCTCGCACGACGATTACCTTGGAAGTGCCGGCCCTTCCGACCGAACTTTACCGCGGATCCGGGCTGCCGAGCTCCGCCGCCGGCTAGTTCTTTCGAACGCCCATTTCCTCGAGCAGTCCCACTCGGTGGTAGGGCTTGCCGGCCTTGTAGCGGGCGAGGAGCTTGCGATATTCGTGCTCGGACGGGTCCTTCGCACCCAACAGCGAAATCGCTTTCTCCTGGCACTTCACCGCCGACCCGAAGTCACCCGCCTCTGAGTAGGCCGCAGCCAGGGTGGCCAGTCCATGGGGCACTTTCCATTCGGTCAATTCGCAAGCGCGGGTCGCGGCGCGACGGCTTTGGGACCATCGCGCAGCCGCGGTTCGGCGCAGGTCGCCAGGATCCAGGCCTGGCCCTGGTGCGCTTCGGGGTCGTTGGGGTTGAGGCGAGCTGCGGCTTCCAGGTCGGCGAGGGCTCGATCGAAGGCTCCTTGCTCGAAACAGACCCGCGCCCGACTGTGAAGATGCTCGGGCGACGCCGGGTCGAGTCGAATCGCCACGTCGAGGTCGTCGAGGGCCTTGTCGAATTTGGCACGCGAGACGAAGTACGTCGCCCGGGCCGCGTATGCCTCGGCGCTCTGGGGCGCGACCTCGATCGCGCGGTTGAACACAGCGAGTGCCTTGTTGGGATCGGATCGGAGCATGTAAACCGTCGCCAGCCCGAGGTACGCGTCCAGGCGCGTGGGGTCGATCTTGAGTGCGACGTTGAACTCGGCGACGGCAGGCTCTCCTTCGTCGCGCTCAAGGTGAATCATGCCCTGGCAAAGATGAATCGCCGGCGATCGGGAGCCCAGCCGCATCGCCTGCGCGAAGTCGCGCTGAGCTTTGCCGTAATCACGCAGACTGAATTGAAAGACGCCTCGCTCCACGTAGGCCTGAGCGTTTTGCGAGTCGAGCACGATCGCCCGATTGGCGTCGACCAAGGCCAGGTCGAGCCGGTTGCGGCAGTGCCAAAGGTAGGCGCGCTCGAGCAGGGCCACAACGTCGTCGGGTTTTCGCTTCAGAGCTTCGTCGACGTCGCTGAAGGCCCGCTCGGGGTCGTCGTTTTCGTATCGCACCACGGCCCGCATCACCCGAGCAAAGGCGTCATTGGGGTCGGCCTCGATCCTCGCTGTGAACAAGCCTTCAGCATGGTTGAGCGGAATGACCGATGCAGCCGGCGCCCAGCCGCGCAGGCCCTGGCCGCGCACCCACAGAAGTACTTGCTCTCCTTCGCGCGCTCGAGCGTGCACACGCAGCCGGTGGCCGCGGGCACCAGCGTGGCGCCGGTCGAGTCGCGCAGCGTGAAGCCGGGCGACCTCGGAACGTACAGGGCGGCACGATCCTTGGCCGTGCTTGATTTCGACGGACGAATAAATGTCTTGATCTTCACTGCGCCGGGTGGGTCAGACGCCCTGGCCTCGTCCCAGAGTGCGGGC
Source organism: uncultured Isosphaeraceae bacterium (assembly GCA_963830625.1). GTDB lineage: Bacteria > Planctomycetota > Planctomycetia > Isosphaerales > Isosphaeraceae > CAWHMZ01. The sequence continues at coordinate 403,451 of CAWHMZ010000014.1, forward strand.
GCAACAGCAGTGCGACGATCCAGATCCCGCGAATTGAGCACATGACAACGTTCCTTTTCCGCGTGGGCCCAGCGCGCCTGAGCCACTAGCTAGTCGCTCTTCTTGGCCGCCGGCGCGGCGATTCCCATTTCCTGAAACAGGTTGAGATGGCGATAGGGTTTCTTGCCCCTGTAGCGGTCGAGAAGCCTTTTGTACTCGCGCTTTTCGGGGCTCTTGTCATCCAACTGGTCGAGGGCCTTTTGCTGCCAATTGACGGCGCTATCGAATTCTCCGGCCTCGGCGCACGCCGCGGCCAAGGTCGCCAGGCAGCGCGGGTCCTTCGAGCCGGTGACCTCGCAGGCCCGAGTCGCTGAGATCACAGCCAGCTCGCCGTTGCGGACCTTGGCGTCCGGACACGTCGCGAGAATCCAGGCGCGCTCGCGAAGCGCCCGCGCCGAACCGGGCGCCGCCTTCAAGACGTCGTCGAGGTCATCGAGCGCCTTGTCATACTTGCCCAGCGCAAGGTAGACAACTGCGCGATTACCATGCGCGTCGGGGCTCTTGGGGTCGATCCCGATGGCTTCATCCATCACCTGGAGTGCCCGCTTGGAATCGCCGCGCATCAGGTACAGCGACGCCAGCCCGCATTGCGCATCGGGGTGCATGGGATCGATTTGCAGAGCGCGCGTGAGCTCCGAGTGGGCGTTCTTCCAATCAGCCCGCTCGATAGCGATCAGCCCGCGGCAGACGTGAATGACGGCCACCCGCGAGCCCAGCCGTTCAGCCTCATCCAGATCGCGCAGGCATTTGTCGAATTCTTTACGGTTGCACTCGAAGACGGCACGCTCGATGTAGGAAAATGCATTTTTGGGATCGATCTGGATCGCCGCGGTGGCGTCGGCGATGGCCGAGTCGAGTCGGTTGCGCCATTGCCAGAGGTACGCTCGCACAAGCAGGGCCGACACGTTCTTGGGCTCAAGTCGCAGCGCTAGGTCGACGTCGGCGGCGGCATGGTCGAGGTCGTCGTTCTCGCAGCGCGCGACGGCTCGCATCAAAAACGCGAAGGCGTTCGACGGATTGGCCTTGATCTGCTGTGAGAAGAACCCATCCGCAGCCGAGAGCGGCACCACCGCCCTCGACGGAACCCAGCCGCGCACGCCGTCAGACTGGTCAACGACCAAGAGCTGTGCGCCGTTATTCTGCGCGACCAAGAACACGTGGCCCGCGCTCGAGGGAGTGATCTTCTGGGCCGAATCCCAGAGGACAAAATCAGGTGCTGCCTGCACGACGGCCGACCGTCGATCCTGCGGGCTGGTTGTCTTCCGCGGAATGAGCGCCATTTTCAGTTTGGGGGGCGCGCCTGAGTCCGAGCCGCGCGCCGACAGTGCAACCGTCGTCAAGGCCAGCAACACCATGAGCGGACGCAAACCGATGGACGACATGACCGGAATCCGTTCCGAGGCCGAAGGACTGCAGAATTGCCGGTCAATATGGCGAAAGAGGCGGAAACGGGCAAGGCTAGTATCACGCCCTCCCGAAGCCACTGCTAATGGGCGAAGTTTTAGTAAATTAGCTTGCATGCGCGAATCGGGTCGACTACAAGTGTCTTATTGGGGATTTCTCGGTATTTTTGCGACTCGCGGCAACACGGCCTCGATTCCGGGGCTGTGCCCGGCGCAGGTTGTCGCAGTTTTTGAGCGCGCGTCGAACGGCCGGCTAACGCTCGGTGTTTCTGAGTTCAAGGTGTCACGATCGTGATGCGTTTGGCGATGGTGATCTTGCTTTTGTCACCGGCGGTGGCATTCGGTCAGGCCAAGCAGGATGACGAAGACAAGGTCTCCAACGACAATCCGGCGCGGCCGTTGCAGATGCCGCCGGCTTCGACCGAAGTGAAGGAAGCGATCGACGATTTCGAGCGTTTCAGCCGCCGCAGCGCGTGGGAGCGGGCGCTCAAGGCGATCTACACGATTCCCGAGACGCAGGCCCAGCGGTTCGTCGACGGCGACAATGGCTTCATCATTCCGGTCGAGCGCAAGCGGCGGCTGCTCTTGACCGGGCTTCCGCCGGCGGGCCAGGCCGCCTATCGCCTGTTCTACGACGCCGAGGCGCGAGAAGCTGCTTCGACGAGGCCGAGGGCCCGCCGAGCTCAAGAACCTCGAGCGCATCTACTCCGCCTATTTCACGACGTCGGTCGGCGACAACGCCGCCGATCGCCTGGGCGATCTTTACTTCGAGCTCGGACGCTTCGATCGCGCCGCCGACTGCTGGCTGGCGATCTTGCGCGAGCACCCCGATACCGAGTTGTCGCCCGGTCTCTTGTCGGTGAAGGCTGCCCTGGCGCTGAGCGCGCGGGCCGCCGTGCGGAATTCGAGCAAGTCAAGGCCGAGCTGGTCGAATCGCTACAGCGACGAGAAGATCACCCTGGGCGGCGAGACCGGCGCGCCGGCCGAGCTGCTCGCTCGGCTCATCAAGGCGGAGACAGTCGATCGCGACAGAGGCACTTCCGATCCGGCCGGTTCCACTCCAGAGCGGGGCCCGCACCTCGCCGCCACGGTCGACGCCGGCCTGGCAGTTGCGGTTCGCGCAGTCCGTCGAAGCCGGCATGACGCCCGCCGAGCTCACTCAATGGGAATCCAATGCCTTGAGTGCCGTCGTGCCGGCCACGACGATCGACGGGTCGACTCTTTACGTCAACTACCTTGGATACATCTTCGCGGTCGACTTGAAGACCGGCAAGATGCTCTGGCGGTCGGCGTCGTTTCATCATCTCGAGGTCCTCGGCGTTGCAGCAATTCGCCCGCAAGTCGATACCAGCCGATTCGCGATCGCGGCCCGGGCGAACACGTCTGGGTGCCTGGCCCGCGACATGAAGGACCAGAATTTCTTCGCCCCGTTTCAGTTGATCTGCCGGCGGGCCGACAACGGCGAGATCGTCTGGAAATCGCCCGACCTGCCCGACTATGCGCCCGTATCGACCTGGTCGGCCTGCCGCTCCTGGCCGACGGCAAGCTGTTCATCGCGGCCAAGACCCAGGCAAACCCGATGCAAGGTCAGGGCCTGCCGCAGCAGTTCGTGCTGGCGATCCAGCCCCACGATGGGAAAGTCCTCTGGAAGACCGAGATCGGCACGTTTCGCCAGGGCCAGCAATACTTCTTCTACGGCATGCGCGACGACGTCGCCCCAGCCTCGGCTGGTCTACCGCGCGGGGGCCGTCTACGCTCGACACGCACGTCGGCGTGCTGGCCCGGCTCGACGCCGAATCGGGCGCACTCGATTGGGGCTACGGCTACAAGACCGACCCGTTTCAGATCGGGATATCGCTTCTTTTATTACTCAAGCTCAGGAGCCCCAGGCCACGGGCGGCAACCCGCTCGAGAGCGGCGAGGCATTTCTCGTCAAGGGGATGCAGTCCGAGCGCCTCTACGCCGTCGAGCCCAATCGGATGAAGGTCCTCTGGGAGCGGCCGATCACCAAGGCGTCGCGCCTGCTCGGCGTCGACGACAGCGCCGTCTACTTGGGCGGTGCCGAGCTCTCGGCGGTCGACCTCGAAGATCGCGGCAAGCTCTTGTGGGCGACGCGCGTACCCGGCGGCAGCATGGAGGGGCGCGTGCTCGTCGCGGCCCGACGGCCTCTGGCAGCTGACGTCCCGCGGCATCTTCGAGCTCGATCCCAAGTCGGGCGACGTGCGGCGGATCTTTCGCGGCAACGACCTGGGCTCGGTGGGGGGCGACCTGGCGCTCACCGACTCCTGGCTCCTGGCCGTCTCCAATCGCACGATCTCCGCCTATCCCCGCCGGGCCGCCGGCACCGAGGTCTCCGCCCGCGACAGAATCCGCAACGAACACAAGGAGCAGGCTCGCCATGAACAAGCCGTCGATCACGGCTCTCGCTTTGTCACTCTTGTCTCGCCGGGCACGGCCATGCCCGGCCCAGGCTCAGTTCGAGCCTGGAATGATGCCGCCGGCGGCGGCGCCCAACATCGAGGGCTTCACCGTCGCCGGCAAGGGCTAGCTCGCGGCCAAGCCCGACCTGGTGGAAATCGACCTGGAGGTCTCCGCCGCCTCGGAGCTGACGGCCGACGCGATCGTCAAGTACCGCGACGCCAAGCAGCGGCATCCGCGACGCCTTCGCCGCGCTCAAGCTCGACAACGTCTGCGGTCGAGGAACGCGGCCTGCTGGTCGATCAGAAGGGAGCGATGCAGAAGCCCGTATTTCTTCGACTACCAGCCCAATACCCGCACCAAGACCGAGGTCCAGCTCACGCGGAAGCTCGTCGTCAAGGCGTCCGACATCCGCAAGATGGACGAGGAAGGCGTGCTCCAGCTCGTCGGCCGGCTGCTCGACGTCGCCCAGGACGCCGGCGCCAAGGTCGGCCCGCAGAATAATATGAATTCCTATTACTATTACCGATATGGGCATGAACCCAGGATCGGGCTTGGTGCGGTTCGTCCTCGAAGATTTCGACAAGGTTCAGGAAGAAGCCTACGAGAAGGCGATCGCCGACGCGCGCGCTCGGGCCGAGCGGCTGGCGCGGCTGAGCAAGGTCGAGCTGGGCCGATCGTCGCGATTCGCGAGGTCGCCGTCCCCGGCGACAAGCCCGCAATGGACGACAGACCGCACAGCACTGCCGACGAGTCACCGCAGAAGCGGCTCGAGACGGCGAAGTTTCAGGACGTCCCGGTGCGGGTCGAGCTCCTGGTGCGCTTCGAGGTTCACCCCAGCGCCCGAAGGCGCGAAGAGGAAGTGCATCGCCATGAACAGTGCTTGCAGAACGTGCAACAGCTCGATCTCGCACCTCGAATGGTCTCAACCCGGCGCTCGTTCCTCGAGCGATGCCGGACGAGCGCGCCACCGCCGCGTGCGTCGCGGCCGCCGGCTGGCTGTCGAGCCTCGATCGCGTCCGCAGCGGCCCAGAAAGAGGTCTTGCCCAAGCACGTCACGCCCGAGACGATCCGGGCGGTCACCAAGGGGCTCGATTATCTGGCCGCCCAGCAGGCCGACGAGGGCTCGTGGATCACCGGCGGCGGCCAGGCCTATCCGGTCGCCATGACCGGGCTGGCCGGCACGGCCTTCCTGGCCCACGGCGACTCGCCCACGCGCGGCAAGTACTCCAAGAACGTGCAGGGGGCCGTCGAGTACCTGGTGCGCTGCGCCACGCCCACGGGGTTGATCACCGGCCCGAATCAGGATAGCGGGCATGCCGATGCACGGCCATGGCTTCGCGCTTCTGTTCCTGGCGTCGGTCTACGGCATGATCACGCAAGGAGTCGCTGCGCACGCAGGTGCAGGCGACGATCCGCAAGGCGGTCACGCTCACCAGCCAGGGCCAGAGTCCGCAAGGGGGCTGGACCTATACGCCCGGCTCGGGCGACGAAGGATCGGTGACGGTGACCCAGGTGCAGGCCCTGCGGGCGGCGCACAACGCCGGGTTCCTGGTCCCGCGGGCCGTGATCGAAGAGTCGGTGCAGCTACCTCGAGAAATGCCGGACGCCCGAAGGCGGCATCCAGTATTCACTCGGCTCGGGCGGCGGCCCCAGGCTGGCGATCTCGGCGGCGGCCGTCGCCACGCTGTACAACGCCGGCCAGTTCGACGGCGAGATCGCCACCGACTGCCTGAAATACGTCTGGGACCAGTTCCGCGCCAACGAAGGATGGAACAAGGGGGGCGGCCACGCCTTCTATTCGCACCTCTACGCCTCCCAGGGGTTTTACATGGCGGGCGACGAGTACTGGGACAAGTATTTCCCCGGCGCCCGCGACCAGTTGCTCGCGATGCAGGCGCCCGACGGGTCATGGCACGGCGACGGCATCGGCGAAGTCTACGGCACGTCGATCGCCGTGATCATCTTGCAGCTTCCGTTCAAGTTTCTGCCGGTTTTCCAGCGATAGTCGTCAAGGGACGCCATGCTCGATCACCATCGACCGATGAGCTCACCGGGAGGGCGAGCCTCCGGGTCGAGCCGCGGGTTTTAGGAAGGACGCAATCTTGATCACCACGACCGATGAGCTCGATCTGGCCGACTGGAAGAGCTGCAGCCAGGCCCACGACTCAGATCCGCCAGCAGATGGCCCGGCAGATCGTCGGCCAGGACGAGGTCGTCGAGCAATTGCTGATGGCCGTCTTTGCCCGCGGGCACTGCATTCTCGAGGGGGTGCCCGGGCTGGCGAAGACGCTGATGGTGCACTCGCTGGCGCAGTCGCTCTCGCTCGAGTTCAATCGCATCCAGTTCACGCCCGACCTGATGCCCAGCGACATCACCGGCACCGAGGTGCTGTACGAAGACCGGCAGAGCGGTGCGCGCGAGCTGCGGTTCGTCCACGGGCCGATCTTCGCCAACCTGATCCTGGCCGACGAGATCAACCGCACGCCGCCCAAGACCCAGGCCGCCTTGCTCGAGGCGATGCAGGAGCGGCAGGTCACCGCCGGCGGCCGCCGGCATCCGCTTGCCCGATCCGTTCTTCGTGCTGGCCACCCAGAACCCGATCGAGCAGGAAGGCACCTACCCGCTCCCCGAGGCCCAGCTCGACCGGTTCTTGTTCAAGATCTTCATCACCTATCCCAAGCCCGAGGAAGAGCGGCGGATCTATCGGCTCACCACCGGCGTCGACGAGCCCGAGATCGTGCCGATGCTCACCGGCGAGCGGATCGCGGCCTTGCAGCGGTTGGTGCGGCGCGTGCCCGTGTCGGACCACTGCATCGACTACGCCATGGACCTGGTCCGCGCGACCCGAGGCCCCGACCACGGCGGGCCGGCGCTACATCCGCGAGTGGGTCGCCTGGGGCGCCGGCCCGCGCGCCGGCCAGTCGCTGATCCTGGCCGCCAAGGCCCGCGCTGCCTTGGCCGGCCGGCCGAGCGTCTCGATCGACGACATCCGGGCCGTCACGCTGCCGGTCTTGCGCCATCGCATCGTGATCAACTACAACGCACAGGCCGCCGGCGAGACCAGCGACTCGATCATCAAGAAGCTGTGCAGCGACGTCCCGGTCCGCAAGGGGAGCCTCTGATGCAGCCGTCGCCCAAGTATTCCGATCCTGACGTCATCGCCCGGATCACCGACTTGACCCTGCGCTCGCGGCGGCTCGTCGAGGGAGCGATCAGCGGCCTGCACCGCAGCCCGTTCCACGGCTTCAATATCGAGTTCGCCGAGTACCGCGAGTACATCCCCGGCGATGACCTCCGCCGGCTCGACTGGCGCGTCTTCGCCCGCACCGATCGCCATTACATCAAGCAATACGAAGAAGAAAGCAACGTCCGCGTCACCTTCCTGGTCGACGCCAGCGCGTCGATGAATTATCGCGGCTACGGCGCGGTCCTGACCAAGTTCGACTACGCGGCCACCCTGGTCGTCTCGCTGGCCATGCTCTTGACCCGCCAGCAAGACCCGGTGGGCCTGGTGCTTTTCGACGAAACGGCCACGACCGTCGTTGCCCCCGCGCGCGACCCAGTCGCAGGTCCTGGTGATGTCGGGCCTGCTCGAGAAGTGCCAGCCGACCCGCAAGACCGAGCTGGGGGGGCTGCTCCTGTCGCTCGCCGATCAATTCCGGCGCCGCAACCTGCTGGTGATCGTCTCGGACCTGTTCACCGACCTCGACAAGCTCTACGACGGTCTTGAATCGCCTGCGCTTCAGCGGGCACGAGGTCCTGGTCATGCAGGTGCTCGACCGCGACGAGCTCGAGCTCCCGTTCGAAGGGCCGACGGTCTTCCGCGACATCGAGGGCGACGAAGAGCTGTTCGCCGAGCCCTGGGCGTTTCGCCGGTCGTATCAGGCCGCGATGAAGGATTTTCTGCGACGGAGTCCGCCGCGATTGCGGGGCCCGCGGCTACGACCACGTGCGCTTCTTGACCGACGAGCCCTTGGGGGCCGCTCTCAGTTACTTCCTGCATACCCGGGAAGAGACCGGCCAGGCCATCCGTCAGCGAGACGCGGTCGCAGTCATGATGACGTTTCTTGAGCCCACTCTTGATCTGGGGAACGCTCCTGGGGTCGATTCCCCTCATCATCCACCTGCTGAATCGTCGACGGTTCCGCCGCGTGGAATGGGCGCCGATGCACTATCTGAAGCTGACGATTCAGCGCAACCGGCGGCGGATTCAGCTCGAGCAGCTCTTGCTCTTGTTGCTGCGGATCTCGCTGCCGGTGCTCTTGTTTTTCTATCTGGCCCGGCCGATCTTGAACCCGACGGGACTCGAGCAATGGCTGGGCACCGGCGGCCGCTCGAGCCAGGTCGTCTTGATCGACGACTCGATGAGCATGGGCTACTCGGCCGGTGAAGCGCCGGCGTTTCAGCGGGCACTGCAGGCGGCGGCCGGGCTCCTGGCCTCGATCCGCCCGCAAGACCACTGCACGGTGGTGACGACGCTCGTCGCCCGCGTGCCCGGTGATCCACGACGTCGAGGGCTCGCGCCGCGACGAGATCTCGGCCGCCGTGGCGTCGCTGCCTCTCACCGCCACTCATGCCGCCTGGCCCGCAGTGCTCGAGGGAGTCGACGAGGTCTTGCGCTCGTGCATCTATCCCACGCGCCAGCTCACCATCTTGACCGACCTGCGCAAGAGCGGGTGGGACGCGGCGTGTCGGCGATCAGCCGGCGGTGGAGCGAGCGAAGGCGTCCGGGTGCGGATCGTCGATGTCGGCAGCGACGAGGTCACCAACGTTTCGCTCCAGGAGCTTGTGCCGGCCGATCGCACGATCCTGGCCGGTCCGCCCAGCGCCTGGGAGGCCGTGATCAAGAACGACTCACCGCGCACGCTCACCGACGGCAAGGCGATCCTGCGCGTCGACGACCGGCCGACCGAGGTGGCCGTTGCCGGAGATCGCGCCTCATCAGACGGTGCGCGTGCCGCTCTCGGTCCCGTTCCCCGGATCGGGGCCGCACGAAATCTCCCTCGAGCTTCCGGACGACGAGCTGCCCGGCGACAACCAGCGCTGGGCTGCCGTGCCGGTCAAGGATTCGCTTTTGATTCGCCTGGTCGACGGCGAGCCGTCGACCGAGCCGTTCGGCTCCGAGGTCGACTACCTGGCCGCGCCCTTGTCGATCGGTGTCGGCGCGGCCGAGGCCTGGCGCGTCGAGGTGGTCCCGGACCACGATTTCCTCGCGCAGCGACTCGATCCCGCCGACGTGCTCGTCCTGGCCAACGTCGCCTCGCCCGACTCCCGAACAGGCCGAGCGGCTGGCTGGCCTCGTCAAGGCCGGCATGGGTCTCATGATCTTTACCGGCCCCAAGCTCGACATCGGACTCTACAACGACCTGCTCCACAGGGCCGGCGATCCGCTCTTGCCGTTTCGCCTTGAAGAGCCTGGTCGACGAGAGCATTCGCGGTCTGTTCGTCGAGCCCTTGCGTCCGTCGCCGCTCGAGAAGCTCCTGGAGCTCAAGCCGTCGGCGCTCGAGCGCGTGACGGCCCGCCAGATCATGACGGTCGACGAGCAGGCCGACAAGGACCAGGTGCGCGTGCTCGCCCGCTGGAACAACCCGGCGCGGTCGCCGGCGGTGGCCGAGCGGGTCGTGGGCGAGGGCCGCGTGCTCTTGTGGACGACCACCGCCGACCGCGCCGGCAATGACTGGCCGATCGAGCCGAGCTTCGTGCTGGCGGTGCGCGAGGCCGTCCGCGGGGCGGCGCGCCCGACCCGCTTCGACAACACGGTCACGGCCGGCGAGCCGATGCGGCGCGTCGTCTATTCCAGCCAGCCGGTTTCCAACGCCAGCTTGACCCTGCCCGGCGGCGGCGAGCCGCGATCGCTTGCCGTCGTTCCCTTGGCCGACGACCAGCCGGCGACAAGGGCCCGGGCGCCGTCGATCACGGTCCCCGACACGCGGCCGGCGGGGACGTACCGTCTCTCCTGGGACGAGGGATCCTTGGGCACCCAGCAAGATCTGTATGCCGCCAATCCCGACCCGCGCGAAAGCGCGCTCGAGCGCATCGAACTCGACGGAGCTCAAGTCGATGCTCGAGCCGCTACGGGTCGAGATCGCCCGGCGCGCGGCGACGGCGCCGACCTGTTCGCCGCCACCGGCCGCGAGATCTGGCGCGACCTGGCGGCCGCACTGCTCGTTCTGCTGATTGTCGAGTCGATCTTCGCAACCTGGGTCGGCCGCTCGCGCTGACGCCTGTCTTTGTAATCGAATCGAAGGCCATGAACCGAATCTGGCAATTGCTCCTGGGAATCGAGCGGTCGTCGCCCGGCGTCGCGACCGGCGGCGACTCGCGGCTCGAGTTCGCCGGCGCTGCCGCGGGGAACCGCCGCCCTTACGTTGATCCTGGCGGCGATCGCGATCTTGGTTCTGCTCTGGCGGCTGTATCGCTGGGAGCGGCGCGAGCTCTCGCCGGCGAAGCGGGCGCTTTTGATCGGCCTGCGCATGCTCACGCTCGCGGCCGCCGCGATCATGCTCTGCGAGCCGGTGCTGGTCTCGTCGCGCCGCGAGACCGTTCCGTCGCACCTCATCCTGGTCGTCGATGATTCCGAGAGCATGAAGTTTTCCGACCCCTACACCGACAACTCACGTGCGGTCGACATCGCCGCGCGGCTTGAAGCTGGAGTCGGCGGGGGGGAAGTCGCCGGTCGACCGGCTGCGCGAGACGCCGCGACTGGATCTGGTCAAGAAGGTACTTGGCCCCCAGCTTGAGGCGCTCGCGCGGGGCCGGGAGCTTTACGTTTACGACCTGGAGTCGGCGGCACAACCGGGGGCGGGAGCCAGAGGCACGGGCTCGCAAGCTCGACGACATTCAGGCGCAGTCGCCCGGTTTCGCCTCTCGGTGACGCTCTGCACGGCGTGCTGGCCGCTCACCGCGGCCAGCCGGTCGCCGGCGTGGTTCTGGCGACGGACGGGCGCTCCAACACCGGCGAAGACCCGCTCCGCGCCGTCGAGTCCGCCGCCCGACTGGACATCCCGGTCTTCTCGATCGCCGCCGGGGGCGACGAAGGCCCGCGCAACATCCGGCTGGCCGAGATCGAGGTCAGCCCAGTGGTCTTCGTGCGCGACCCGATGATCCTGTCCGTCGTGGTCGAGGCCCGCGGCCTGCGCGACGCCGAGGCGACGATCGTGCTGGAGCAGCGGGTCAACGAGGGCGCCTGGGAGCCGGTCGGGCAGCAGCGCGTGGGCCTGGGAGAAGACGGCGTTCTCAAGCGGACTTCGTTCCGGATCACGCCCAGGGTCGTCGGCCAGTACGAATTCCGCGCGCGGGTCGAAGACGCCGGCCCCGAGCTGACGCAGGATGACAACGTCGCGACCGCAGCCGTGCGGGTCGTCCGCCAGCAGATCCGCGTCTTGTTGATCGCCGGCGCGGCCTCGCCGGAGGTGCAGTTCCTGCGCAATGCCCTCATGCGCGACCAGCACGTCGAGTTCGCCGGCTGGATCCAGCACGCCGATCCCGGCTTTCGCCAGCCGGGCGACCGTCCGATCACGCGGCTGCCCAATAACGACGCCGAGCTGCGCCGGTACGACGTCCTCCTCATGGTCGACCCCGACCTGCGGGCCCTCGGTGCGCAGTGGCCGGAGATGATCACGCATTTCGTCGGCCAGGAAGGCGGCGGGCTCATCTTCGTCGCCGGCGAGCTTTATTCGCCGCAGCTCTTCGAGGCCGCCGACTCCAAGGCCACGGGCGGCGACTGGACGCGAATCTTGCCGGTCGTCCGCGATCCCGGTCTCTATCGCAGCGAGGCCGAGGTCCGCTTCAGCTCGCAATCGACTTACACGCTCGAGCTGACTCCCGAAGGCCGCGGCGACCCGGTCTTCGAGTTCCACCCCGATCCGATTCGCAACCGGGCGATCTTGACCAGCCTGCCCGGCATGTACTGGAGCTTCCCGGTCACCCGCGCCCGGCCCGGCGCGAGCGTGCTGGCCCGTCACGGCGACCCGCGCATGTCGAACCAGTACGGGCGGCACGTGCTCTTGGCCTCGCAGCTCTACGGTCCCGGCCGCACGGTCTTCATCGGCTTCGACAGCACCTACCGCTGGCGCTATCTCGCCGAGGACTATTTCGACGGCTTCTGGGCCCGCCTGGTCGATCGCGTGGGGCGGAACAAGGCGCTGGGCGGCCGGTTCCCGTTTCAGGTGCATCTGGGCAAGGGCGGTCTATCGCGTCGGCGACCGGGTGTCGGTCGGCGTGCGCTATATCGATTCGGCCGCTCTTGCCGAGGCCGCCGAGCTGACGGCCGAGCTCGAGATCGCCGGCCAGCCGCCCGAGCCGCTTCGACTTCGAGAAGGTCCCCGACGACCCCGGGCTCTTGACGGCGACCTTCCCGGCCCAGCAGGCCGGCGCCTATTCGCTGCGAATCGTCCCGGTCGCGGCGGCCGACCTGGGCTCGGGCGTGCGCGTGTCGACCACGACGTTTCGCGTCGAGCCTCCGCGACGCGAGATCGACGAGCCGTCGCTCAATCGGCCACTCTTGACCGAGCTCGCCCGGCTCACGCAGCGGCCGGTCTTCGACCTCGTCGACGTCCCCCGGCTCGACGAGGCCATCACCATGCGCGAGGTGACCCGCACGCTCGAAACCCGCGATGAATTATGGGATGCACCCCTGCTCTACGCGACGATCGTGCTCAGCCTGACCGTCGAATGGGTGCTGCGGAAGCTGTATCGAATGGTTTAGCTCGAGGAACGCCCGCGGACCTTGGCTATGTCCGATCCGTTTGTTGATCGAGGTCTCCACCGTGCCGGCCGTGATGGAATTACCGACGCTCGATGCCCTGCGCGACGAGCAGCGCTTGCTGCGCGCCGAGCTCGCGCGACTGCGCAGGCGATTGCAGCTCCAGCTCGTCCTGGAGTTCGCGACCGACTGCGGTATCGTCGTGCTGGCGACGGCGGCCGTCCTGGTCTTTCTCGACTGGCTGTTTCGGTTCGGCCTGACGGTTCGCTTGGTCGCTCTTGGCGCTCGCCCTGGTGGGTGTCGTGGCGTTCCTGGGCGTCCGGGCCGTCCGGCGCTGGCGGGCCGCCGCGATCGACGAGCTTTCGCTCGCGGTCACGCTCGATCGCTACCGCCCGGGCGTCGGGCAGCAGGTCGCCGACGTGCTCCAGCTCCCCGGTCTTCTGGACGAGCCCGGGGCGCGCCTTCGCCGGCCATGGTGCGGCTGGCCGTGCAGCAGGCGTGCGCCGCCCTCGCGGGTCTGATTGGCGGTCGCTCTGGAACCGGAAGCGGACGAGCTTCTGCGCCGGCGCATTGCTCTTGGGCTTGCTGTGTCCCGGTGCATTTGGCCTGGCTCGCCCCCGGACGCGGCCCGGTTGAGCGTGGCGCGCTGGCTCTTGGGCTCGTCCGAGCGCTGGCCGCAGGAGACTTATCTCACCGTGATGGGGCTCGATGCGCGGGGCCGGCTGTTGGCACCGCGCGACGAGCGGTTCTTGATGGAGGTCCGCACCGACCTGCCGCTGCTAACGAACAAGTGGAGACCGATGGATCGTCGGCGGCCGGGGTGAGCCGCTCATGCTCTGGAGGAAGCCCGAGAAGGCGTCGCGCCCGAAGCCGTGCGGTCCGCGAGCGGACCGCCGCAGCGGACGACGCGCGCCGGGACGATGGTCAGGTCGATCCGGTGCGATTCCGTTACGAGTTTCCCCGTCGCCGGCGTCGTCGACCTTCGAGCTGGTCGGAGGCGACGATTGGCTCGGGCCGATCACGTCGAGCGAGTCGATCGCCCGTCGCTGGCCGAAACGCGCCTGCGCGTCAAGGAGCCCGGCTCGCCCGGCGCCGACTGGCGAACCGTCGACGATTCGCTCCAGCAGTTGCTCTTCCTGCCCGACACCGAGGTCGAATTGACCTTGAAGGGCAGCGAGAAGCTCGCCGGCATCCAGTTGAAGGTGCACCCGACGAGCCCGCCCGAGCTCAAGCGCTTGGACGAGCGGACATTCGCAGACCCGCTGGACGCTCCGCGAGGCGACGACTCTCGAGATCCTGTCTGACTTCGGCCGAGACGGGGCTGGCCTCCCGGCCCTCGTTCCTGTCGCTGGGCCTGCTGCGCGACCGCGAGCCGCGAGTGACCTTGCGCGCCTGGGCGTCGGCAGCCGCGTCACGCCGGTCGCCACCATTCCGCTGACGATCGCCGCCGATCGACGACTTCGGGCTGGCGGTCCTCCGCTTGCAGATCGACCGCACGGTCGGTCGTCGAGGAGAAGGAAAAAACCGAGCCCAAGACCCAGCGCACCACGATCCCGTTTCCGCTCCCCGCGAACCCGACGCGCCCGGTCCTCGATCACCAGGTCCGGCACGACGTGATCTTGCAGGCCGATCCGCCCAAGGTCGGAACGGTGCTGCGGTTCGTCGCCGAGGCCGAGGATCGCTGCGTCCGCGGCACGCAGACGGGCCGGTCGACCGTGCTCGCGCTTCAGGTCGTCTCGCCCGATGAGCTCTTCTACGAGATCTTGATCCGTCAGCGGGCCGAGCGGACCAAGTTCCTGGCGGTGCTCGAGACGGTCGAAAAGCAGACACCGGTGCTTGAGCGGCAATCCGACGGCCGACGACTACCTGCGCGTGATGCGCGGTCGAGCACGCGGGAGCGCGGCAGCTCGAGCAGATCTCCGGCCGTATCGCCGATACTCTTCAGGAGATGAAGCTCAACCAGATCGGCTCGCCCAAGTCTCATCGCCTGCTTGCAAGAAGGGGTCATCGACCCGATCAAGGCCCTGACCGCCGGACCGATGAACCAGCTCCGCAGGCGTGCTGCAGACGCTCTGGCCGGTGCCGGCAGCCGCGCCGGGTGCAAGCAAAGAGGCGGCTCGACGACTCCACGGCGAAGTTGTTACAAAGATGAGGAACATCCTCGAACAAATGTCACAGTGGGAGAGCTTCGTCGACGTCGTGAACCAGGTCGCCGAAGTGATCAAGATGGAGCAGAAGGTCTTGAAGGACACCGAAAAAGCCCGCGAATCGCGCACCCAGGAGATCTTCGATGACAAGCCGTGACCGCGTCGTGGTGCGGCTCGAGCGATTTGCCGCTGGTCAGAAGAATCTGACCTGTGTAAAACGGCGAGAACGACGATACAATACCGGTATGTGACGGCGGCCTCGGCTCTGTGGTCGTCTGCGCGACGGGAAACGTTTGATCGAGGTATTTGACGAACTCCAATGGGGGATGCCATGAAAGGAAGCCTTTGTGTTCTCGGGCGCGACTGCCTTTGCTGACGTGCCGTTGCGCCGCGATCGCCGACGAGCCGGCCGCCTCGTCTCGGGCCGCCCTACGATGGCGGCGATCTCTCACAAGATGACCGGCGTGACCGACGAGCTGGCCAAGAAAGAGACGGGCGAGCCCGTCCAGAAGCAGCAGAAAGGCATCGTGCGCGATCTCGACGAGCTGATCGCGGCCCTCGAGAAGGAATGCCGAGAACTGCAAAGGCAACGGGCGTCGAACAATCCGCAAGACGCCAATGCCCGACTCGATGATCAAGAGCGGCACCGGCGGCATCGGCGACCTCGTCGACCCGGGCCAGAGCGAGAAAGACTGGGCCAAGCTCTCCGGCCGCGAGCGCGACCGGATCTCCAGTCGATGTCCGAAGGGTTCCCGCCCGAATACCGCACGGTACTGGAGCGCTATTATCGCCGGCTCGCCGAGGAGAAGACCGTTGCGATCCAGCGGCGAGGCTGCCGCACCCAAGGAAGCCGCTCCGGCGTCGGCAAAGGCCACCGAGTAGTCGACCGACAGTTCGCCGAGTGGGTCAGAAACGGTAAGCCCGTGCCCAGGCCCATCCATTTCATCGGCAGCCGAGTAGTGACTGCGATGCCGAGCCGCTGGCTCATCCTTGTTGATCGGCCTTCTGGGTAGCGGCGGCCCGGCCGAGTACTTCGCGCTCGCTCGACTCCAAGGCACTCGATCAGGCCACGCTCGACGCCGAGGGTTACGGTGAAAAGGCTTCGTTCAAGCGCGAAGACGACGGCCTGCGCATCGTTCTGGCGCCCGGAGAGCAGGAGACCGGCTGGAAGACTCCTGCGGCAGCTCAAGTTCGGCGGCAATTTCACGATCTCCGCGAACTTCGTGATCAAGAAGCTGCCCAAGCCGGCCCAGGAAGACGGGGCGGCCATCGGCCTGGCCATCGCGTTCCAGGACCCCAATCAGCCCGACGTGACGCTGGTGCGTCTGATCGAGCCCAAGGGACCGGAGGTCTACCGGTCGATTGAAAAAGCGAGGGCAATGCAAGGCCCGATGCCGATCCAGATGATGCGCGGCCAGGTCATGATGCCGATGATGATGATGGGTCAGCCGGGAGGCAACCAGCCAAAGCCGCCGCGCCGGACGTTTCCGGCGGCCGGCGAGATCGTCCGGATGGAGTTGATTCGCGAAGGCAACACCATTCGCTACCAGGTCGTCGATGCGACGTCGACAAGAGCCACGATATCTCGGCCAGGTCGAGCTCGGGCCGGAATGATGTGGCCGCGATCAAGTTGTTCGCCACCAACCGCAACGGTGCCGAGGCGATCAACGTCTTGATGCGCGACCTCGACGATACGAGCCGACCGGGTGAACGGTCTGGGAACGGTCGTCCGCACGGTCTACGACCAGGTGCGTTATGCCGACCCGACGGCGATCGAGGGCGCAATCCTGGTTGTCGGCGGGCAGCCCAAGCCACCTCCCGCGGCCGGTGAGTTGCCCGATAACGTCTTTGATAGTGTCGTCTATCCCCTAAAAAAGGCCGCCGCACCTGCGTCTGCGCCTGCCACCGTGGCCGCGCCTGCGCCTGCTGCCGTGCCGCCGCCCGCGCCTGCGGGGGGCACGTTGGTCGTGGCGCAGCCTGCACCGGCAGCAGCGCCGGCCGCCGTGGCGGCGCCCGCCGGCGCAGTTGCGCCCGCCGCAGCCGCGATGGTCGCTCCCGCGGCAGCGAGCCAGGCCGCCGCGACCGCGCCTGCTGCCGCTGCGTCGCAACCGGCCGCGGCACCCAAGCCGCCCACCCGCATTTCGCTCGACGAGGTCGACAGCATCCGATTTGAACGGTCGCCCTCACTGACGGCCCGCTTCGTCGGCCAACCGAATCTCGACTTTACCATGCCCGGCTTGAGTGCCAAAAAAGCCGAAGCGCCTCCGAACGCTGAGGAAAAGAAGAACGCCGACGCGCCCAAGGGCGCGGAAAAGAAAGCCGACACCAAGAAGGAAGCGACTCCTCCCAAAGTGGAAACCAAAAAGGCCGAGGCCAAGAAGCCTGAGGCTGCTCCCAAGCCCGAAGAGAAGAAGACCGACGGCAGCGACGACGTACTGGCGCCGCCCCCAGGAACGACGATCGCCAAGTTCCCCAAGGTCGAGCCCAAGAAGAATGGCATTCGCGACCTATGTCTGTCGCTGTTTGGGTTGAGAGACGCCAAGATCAAGCAAGTCATGGTCAATGGCCAGACCGACAAGGGGCCCACGAGCTGGCGGCTGGACACCACCGATTCTCAGGATTGGCCCCTGGTGGTTCGCCGAGCAGGCAATGACATCTCGGCCGACCTTTTTCTCGAGCCGCCCGCCCGGCGACTGCTATCAGAAGCCTTTCAGATCAACGTGATCGTACGAAGACGGCCAAAACGCCAATGCCGACTGCCACAGGCCGATTGGCCACACCGAACGCCGACCTGGCCGTCGATCCCAAGGAGCCGTCGTTTGCTCGGCCCGACGCATGGCTCTATCTGACGGGCGACGAAAAGCTCTTCGGCAAGCTCGACGGAATCGGTCGGGAAACCGCGAAGCTCACCACTCCCTGGCAAGACCACCTCGAAGTGCCCCTTGGCTCGCGTCATCGGAGTTCACATCGGCGTGCTCGATCGCAAGGAGACCACCGAGTCGTTCGCCAAGCGACTGAAATCACGCGGGACCGAAGACACAGCTCCTGGCGCAGACCAAAAAGGGCGAAGTCATCGCCATCTGCCGGCATCATCGAAGGCACCGAAGACGACAAGCTGCACTTTCGCTACCTCGATCGCACGCGGACGTTGCCGCTCAAGCAGGTCGAAGGCCTGATCATGGCCGCGCGACCGGAGCCGAAGCGCTCCGGCCGAGCTGCACACCGACATTTTCGTTGCCCGGCGGCGTCGTGGTTTCCGGTCGATGGAAAGACCTCGACAGCCAGCATCTGGAAGGTCGAAACCGCCTGGGGACAAGAGCTGAAGCTCCCGGCCGCCGAGATTCAAGAGGTCCGCTTCGGCGGCGGCAAGATGATCTACCTGTCCGACCTCGTTCCCAGCAAGGTCGAGGAAACGCCGTTCTTCGGCCATCGGCTTCCCTGGCGCCGCAATGTCAACCTGCTCGGCGAACCACTGCGGATGAACGGCAAAGCCTACGATCGCGGCGTGGCCGTCCACTCGCGGTGCATCCTGACCTACGACCTCGGTCGGCCGCTACTCGACGTTTGAAACCATCGGTCGGATTCGACGACGCAGCCAAAGGGAAAGGGCGCGTCGAGTGCCGGGTCTTCGCCGACGGCAAGGAGCTTTATGCCAACCCCGACCTGAAGGCCTCTGGCCCGCCGGTGCCACTCAAGCTAACGGTCGCGGGCGCCGAGCAATTACGGCTCGTGGTGGATTTCGGTCGGGGACAAGACACGGGCGACCGCGTGATCTGGGCCAATGCTCGTCTCTTTCGAGCGCCACCGACCGGGGCCAAGGCGCCCAAAACAGCTTCGCGCAGCGATGCGTCGCCGGGCGCCGCCGCACCAATCCGCCACGACTGACTAGCACGGGGTGTCATGATCATGTTGGGCCGAGCCGTCCGCGGCGTACTTGTGCGATTCCTCCTGGCTGGCGAGCTGCGCAGCGATTCTTCTCTTTGACTTCATTGCACGCGTCGGGCTTCGACGACAAAGACAAAGGCCAAGGACAAGGATCAACCGCAATCGTCCATCGAAGTTCACGAATGGTCCATCTGGGTCGGCAATCCCGCAGGAACCGTCGATGAACGCGTCGCGCATCTACAAGAATCCGATGCCCGCTGCCGTGGGCACCACGCGGCCCAAGGTCGAAGACAAGGAGCTGGCCGCGCAAGTTTCCGATCGCCCCGATCTCGGTCGTGCAATTCTTTGGCGAGGCCGCAGAAGGACGTCGACGTCGACTTGCGGGCAAAGAAGGGCTCGTTTCTCGCGCACTGGCCCGCGTGCAAAGAACACGCCGGCCGGCTGCAATGGTTCAAGTCGGACTTGAGCGTCGGCCCTCCTGGCGGCATACCGCAGAGCTATCTGCCGGCCGACGCACTGGCTGGCAAAGCTGCGCGAGAACAAGTCGGCCCTGTTCTCTCAAGTACGAGTCTCACTTCGAGCGAGTTCATCGCCTACGACGCCGAGGTAACGGTCGCCGATCCCGGTCAAGATCCGAGGAGGTCCTGATGAGTATACGCTGCAGAACCTGACGAATCGCCGGCTGCTCGACGTGGCCGTGATCGCGCCGGCTGAGAACGGCTTTCGCGTCGGCTGGCTCGACGAGCTGCCGACTGCGGGCCCCGAGAAGAAAGAAGACGAGGCGACTCCCAAGAAGCCGGCCGACCCCAAGGACAAAGGCTGCCGACCAGAAGAAGAAGGCCGATGCACTCTTCCAGGAAGCCGAGGCCAAGACGAAGGAAGAAGAGGCGATCCCGCCCTTGCCGGCCGAAGCCGACGCGACGGTGCGGGCGCGAGTCGACCAGCTTCTCAATCAGCCGGTCGCCGTGACGGTCGAGCAGGCGCCGCGCCGCCAGGTGCTCGACCTGATCACCGGCCAGGCTCGGCTGCGTTACGAGGTCGACGATCGCACCCTTGCCAAGGAGCAGATCGATCTCAGTCAGCCGACGACCATGAAGGCGCCGAGCATCGCCGCCCGCGATGCGCTGGCGGACGTTCTGGGCAACCTCGGCCTGAGCTACCGCATCACCGACGTCGGCAAGCTCTTCATCACGACGGCTGCCCGACTCGCCGACGACGCCAACAAGAAGGGAGCGTGATCGAAGGCCCGCCGGTCAAGCTCGTCATGTCCCAGCCGCGAAAACCCGGCGACCCCTCTTACCGCGAGCTCACTCACGATGCCCTGGCCCGGCGACTGGCGGGCCAAGGCCTGCGCGACGACGTCGTGCAGTTTATCCTGGCCCAGTACGGCACGCAGCTCTTCGAGCCGGGCGAACTGGTCGTGCTGGTGCATTTCTCGCGCGAAGCCATCGATGAGGCCGTGCTCCTGGACGTGTTTCCTTCACCCAAGAAGCTGGTCCGGACGGCGCTTCTGGTGGTGCACGGCGTCGACCCGCGCCTGCAGGACCGTGCTCGACTCCTCGTCCAGCAACTCGGCGATCATTCGTATCAAGGTGCGCGAAACGGCCGAGGCCAAACTGATGGAAATGGGCCCCGCCGCCGTGCCCGCGCTGGAAGATGCTCTCATCAACAAGGACGTCGAGATCGTCTTTCGCGCCGAACGGCTGCTTCTTCAGCTCAATCGGTCCGTGCCTTGACAGCCGTTCGCGCGGCGAGGCGGACGGCGGTTCGCGCGCCGTTCATTCCGAGCGGAATTCCCTTGCAATCGGCTCGTACCTTCGACGAAAGTAAGACATCAGTCCGGCAATCGATAACGAGCATTGGGCTGTCGAGGCCGGCACCACTGACCGGGTCCGGCACACGCAGGAGGTCGATAGGATGGCAAGCCATGGCGCTCATCACGGCCTCGAAATGATCGCGCGTCTTTTGCTCTGGCTCGTTGCGGCGAGCGCCGTCCCGTCGTTGCCGGCACGGGCCCAGGCCAAGAAAGAAGCCGACAAGCCCACGTCGGCCTCCGACGACGACAAGGGTGCTGCGGCAACCAAGGGTGCCGGCGTGTCCGACCGCGACTCGATCGGATTCAGCCAGGAGAACGCCGCAGCGCAGATGACCGAGCTGGAAGAGCGCATGTTCCGCCTTTCCGAGGCGCTGGCCGGGCTCGAGCCCGAGAACTCCGCGCGGCTGCGGCTCGCCCTGAAATTCTCCCGCGAGGAGCAAATTCTCGACCAGATGCGCGAGACGTTCAAGCTCATGAAGGACGCGCAGCTCAGCAAGGCCGAGACCGAGGTGAAGGAGCTTGTCGCCAAGCTGGAGCACCTCCGAAACTTGCTCTTAGCCGAGGACCTCGACTTCCAGCTCAAGCTGGCGCGGCTACGCCAGATGCGCGAGACGCTCGCCCAGCTCGACCGCATCGTCAAGGAAGAGCGGCGCGAGCTGGGCTGGTCGCGCTTCGCGGTCGAAGAGCGCAAACGGCTCGAGCGTTACCAAGCCCGCCGTCCCGACCTCGCGGGCCTTATCCGCGACCAGCAAGCCGTGATTGCCGACACCAAGAAGACCTCGGGGGACAAAGCAAAGCCGGCCCTGGGTGACCGCGCTGCGATTCGCGAGCGCGAGGTGAAACTCCAGAGCGCGGCGTCCGCCCTGGCGAACGACCCTCTGTTCGCAGACCTTCAGCCCTCCTACCTGCGGCGCACGCCGCACTCATCTCGCCGAGGCGATAAGTTCGCTGGAAGGGGCCGACGTCGTCACCGCCGCCGCGGCCGAGGACAAGGCGCTCGGGCCGCTGCGCGAAGAGCTCAAGCGCCTGGACGAACAGGTGGCACAGACCGAACGAACGATTGCCGACGAGGAGTTTCGGCGTCGGGCCGGCGATCAAGCCAAGAACCGCGGCAGCGACCGACACCCTCGCGGAGAACTCGGCGCGGCTGGGCGACGTCGGCGTTGCTCTGCGAGTCGACCTGATCCGCGCGGCTGCTTCGATGCGGTCGGCTGAACAAGGTCTGGGCAAGACCGCCGCCGGCGCCACGCCGGCCGCCACCGTTCAGTCGGCCGCGCTCGACGTGCTGGCCAAGGCGCGCGGTGATTTCGCCCGTGCCCTCGAGCGGCTGCTCGTGGAGCTGCGCGCTGAGCTCCAGACCCGGCTCGTCGCCGACTTGACCGAGATGCACGAGATGCAGACAGCGATCCGCGAGACGACGCAGGCACAAGCCCCGCGGCTCGCGCAGAAATCGCGGACGGCGCTGATCACCCTTGCAGGGCTTGCCAAGAGAGAGGCCGAGATCGGCGAGCGCACCGAACACCTGCTCGCGCTGGTCGAGGAAACCGAGTATGGCATCGCCCTGCCGACGACGCTGCGCATTCTCGCGCGAGATGCGCACCATCGAGGGCTGGGAGACAGCCGGTGACGCCGCCGCCCGTACCGTCACCCTGGCGAAGCGGATCGAGGAAGATCTGCCGGGGCTCGTTCAGGCGCTTCGCCGCCTCCCGCCCAAAACTCCGCCCGTGCCGGGCTCGCCACTTCCGCTCGATTTGCGAGACCGCGAGCGCGAACTGAACCGCATGATCGCCGAGCTCACGATGGTCCGGATGCTCCAGTCGCGGCTTAATGACGACACGGTCGCCGTCGACAAATCACGCCCTGCCGCAACGACTTTGCCGCCCCCCATCCGGCAAGAGGTCGAATCGCTCGAGGCCACCCAAGACGAAATTCGCGACTCGCTCGCCAAGATCGCCGAGCGCTTGCCGTTTCCTGATATTAGCAACCAGTAATCTGATGTAGGAAATTGCCGAAAGCAACTTGGAGCAAGAACTTCCTTTCGCGGAGCGATAGGAGACATTACGGACGGCTGGATGACGGGTGCGGCGCTCTTGCTCTTGGCAGGCGCAGCGGCGCGTGCCTCGTCGGGGTCGATCAGGCCGTCCTGGTCGCGGTCGAGGCGTTCGAATTGGTCGCGAGGGCCCAGGAACTCACGCCGTGAGACGTCACCGTCATGGTTGCGGTCCATCTTGTGAAACCACTCCGGACTCGCGGCTGCCGGCCCGTGGGTTGGCTGACGAACCGCGGCCGAGTAGCCACACTTCGCCAGTCAGACCGGCGAGCCCGCTCCGGGCGATCGTGACCTGCAAGTGATACGGGATCTCATCGGCCGAGACGCGGCCGTCGCCATCGCCGTCCCACGACATGACTCGATCGACGGTGCGCATCACCTCGCGGGCGCCGAGCCGCCGGTCACGGTCCAGGTCGACGATGCCGAAGATCGCGCGGCCGTGGTCAGCCGTCGTCACGTACCAAAGAAAACCGCGCGGCCTCTGCCTGGCGTCGACGAACTCGAGCAGCTCTTTCAGATAGATCTTGCCGTCGGCATCGCGGTCGATGACGGTCGATAAACCGGCCAGCGGCGATTGCGGTCCATTGATCCTGGCCAGCTCTTTGCCCTCGAGGTAGCCGTTCTTGTTCGCGTCGGCCGCTTTGAACCGCTGCTCGGCGGTGCGCCGGGCCTCGTCGAGGGCGGCGTTGCCATCTTGCACGTGAATGTCAAGCCGTGCGCTGTGCTACGGCGTATTCGATGTCGCCGTCGGCGAGCGTTCTGACCTGGGATTGCTTCGATTGGCCCGCGCCGGCTGCTGCCCGGACCGTCGCCCGGCCCGATGCCGCGGCCGGGAAGTCGATGTCGAGCGTCAGGTCGAAGGAAGGCCGGGCGAGGAGCTTGCGCAGCTCGTCGGTGTCGAGTGCTAGGTCGCCGTTTCTGTCGGCGGCGGCGAAGGCGTCGGGGTCGATGGCAAACTCGTCGCGCGATAGCTTGTTGTCGGGCCGTTCTGGCGGGCCCCCGCTCGGCTTGTCGTACTTCCTGAGCAACAGCCGGGCAGCGCGAATCGACGACTCACCAGCGACCAGCTCGACAACCGGCGGAAGGGAGGCTTGGCGGGCAGGGCGGTCGATTGCCCTCCATCACGCTCGCGATGGCCGGACTGTCGAGGGGCTCGATTTCCTGGGCACTGATCGTTTCGTCATCGTCGAGGTCGAGCGGCCGGAGCGATCCGGCGATGGCCGCGAGCTCGGACCTTGTTAGCTGGCCGTCCTTATCACGGTCGAGCTGATCAAAGAGCTCGTCGGTGCGGCCGATCGCCTGCCGCCCGACCTCGAGACGGAAGGGGCTCAAGATCGGGCGAAGGGCCTCGGCCAGCTCATCGATCGAGATGACTCCGTCTTTGGGGTGGACGTCCAGCTCGCCGCGAATGGAGGGCGCAGCCGAGCCGGTCGCGAGCCGAACCAGCGCGGCGAGCGATTTCGGATTCGGCATCCGTGTTCGTGACGGTTCCGTCACGGTTGCGGTCAAGGGTCGCATGAAATGCCTTCGGACCGATGTCGATCCACGACGCCTCGAAAGGCCGGCGCTGGTATGTGACGCGCAGGCGGACGAAGATCGGGCGCGTCTCTGCCAGGAAGATCAAGTCACGCGCGCCATCACTCTCGGTCGCGGACGATGTAGGTTGCTGCGCGGCGCGGCTGCCAGCGCGAGGACGATCGCAGGCAACGCCCATCATCCGAGCAGTTCCTTGATGTGGTTGGCCTTCAAATCGACGATGCGGATCGGCCGGCCGTTCTCGACGGTGTTTTGCTTGGAGGGGTCGATGCCCAATCCCTTGACGATCGTGGCGAGCAAGTCGGGCACCAGGACGGGCCGGTCCTTGACTGCTTCACCGTCGGCGCCGGTGTTACCGACGAATTGGCCGCCCCGAATTCCGCCGCCGGCGAGCACGGTCGACCAGGCGTTCGGGAAATGGTCGCGGCCGGCGTTTTCATTGATCTTCGGCGTGCGTCCGAACTCGCCCATCCAGACGATCAAGGTGCTCTCGAGCAGTCCGCGCGAGCGAAGGTCGTTCATGAGCGTGGACCAGCCGGCGTCGAGAACAGCGCTCAACTTCGCGACGGTGTCGAAATTCTGCGCGTGGGTGTCCCACCCCAGGGCCGCCGAGCCGTCGACGGAGGACAGGGTGACCTCGACAAATGGCACGCCGCGCTCGACCAGCCTGCGGGCGAGGAGGCAACCCTGTCCGAACGGGTTGCGGCCGTATGCGTCTTGCACGGCAGCGGTTTCCTCGTCGAGATCGAATGCCTTGGCAGCCGACGACCTCATCATCTTCACGGCCCGGCGGTAGGCGCTCTGGTGGCTGAACGACGGTGCGCCGGAACGGTTCGCAAGGAAGTCGCTGCCGAGTTTGTGCATCAGCTCGATCCGCTCATCGGCGCGGGGGCGGCCGATGCCGGGCGGAATGTCGAGGTCATCGACGCGCAACGAAGGGCCCTCGGCGTCGACGGTCCCCGCCAGGGTTCGCTCGCCGACGTTCAGAGGCGCGCACTTCGGTCCGAGAAATCCAGAGCTGAAAGCGGCCGCATTGATCCCCCGGACCGGCGAGATGCTGACGAACCCGGGAAGCTCGGCCGACTCATCGTCGAACTCGTTGGCAACCAGCGAGCCGAGCGTCGGGTAGCGCACCGGTCCCTGCGGCAGGTAGCCGGTGCGGAGGTAATACGTGGCTCGCCCGTGGTCTCCCTCCTTGGAGCTCATCGAGCGGATGACGGCGATGTCCTTGGCCTGGCGGGCAAGCTTGGGCAGGTGAGGCCCAAAGAGCATCCCAGGCACGGCCGTCTCAATGGGTTTGAAAGGTCCGCTGTTGACATGACCGGGCTTGGGATCGAAGGTGTCGGTCTGGCTCGGGCCGCCGGACATCCAGAGCAGAATGCACGACTTGCGGCGGGCCGGGTGTGTGGCCGTGTCGGCCGCCAAGGCTTCGATCCAGCCCGACGCCGAGGCGCCCAAGGCACCAGCCGCAGCCATGCGCATCAACTGCCGTCGGCTCATTGGCAAGACATGGCGAAGGGCGCGATTCATGGCAACACTCCCCAAGGTGAGCTTGATGGGCGGTGATCCGAAGAGCTCAATGGTTCAGATGAAACTCGGGCCCATTCAAGATGGCCCAGAAGATGTCGGCCAGTGCTTTGTCCCGGTCAGCGGCGCTGGTTTTCTGGTCGACGAAGCGAACCAAGAACGCCAGCTCGTCGTCCTTCGGCCGCCGCGTGAGGGTCGCGAGGTAAAGGGTTTCGATCCGATCGGGGGTATCCAGGAACGGTGCCTTGACGATCGCACCCAAGACCTGGCTGGTCTCTGGGTTGGTGGCGCCGTCGATGTAAGAGCCGTTCATCATCAAGAGCGCCTGGATGATCGTTGTCTCGGCTTCCACGGGCCGCTCTTCGCGGGTGGCGAACAACTCGAGGAAGCGGGCGCGCGCGCCGCCCGGATCGGCCCCGGTCGCCTGGGTGAGGCTGTCGAAAAGCTGGCCCGGAGAGAGGCCCCGCACCGGCATCGCCGCGAACAACGGCTGCGCCGATTCGGCCGCCTGGGCCGCGCTCGAAAGGTTGTAGGCCCGCGTCGCCGTCAACACGCGGATCAAGAACTTCAGATTGTAGCCGTGCGCCCGGAACTGCCCCGCCAGCTCGTCGAGCAGGCCGCTCAGCTCTGAAGTGGCTTCGACATCCAGGTCGTCGGCTGGTTCGACCAAGCCCGTTCCGAAGAACCGAGCCCAGAAGCGATTGACAACGGCTCTGGCGAAATAGGGGTTATCGGCTGCGGTGATCCACTCGGCCAGGATCTCGCGCGTTTCGGCGCGCGGCCGCCACGCCGGAGTCGAACCGTCGAGGTGCAACGCCGTGACAACCTTCTTCGTGCCTGGGATCGTCAACTCCCTGAGCGGGCGGCGATCCGCGTCTCGCCGCGCGCGGACCCCATTCTCGGGCGCGTCGGGCGCAAGGTCAGCGAAGAACGCGGCGAGGCCCCAGAATTGTTCCCGCTTCCAGGACGCAAAGGGATGTTTGTGGCATTGAGCGCATTCCAGGCGAATTCCCAGGAAAACGCGGGACACGCCCGCCGCGAGGTTTTCGGGCTTGCGCCCTTGGCGTCGAAGTAGGCTGCGGGAGACGGTTCGATCCGGCCGACGAGAGGAGCGTCAGCATTTTGAGAGTTCAGCTTGGCAGTCAGGACCTCGCGGACGATGCGATCGTAGCCTGCCTCCTCGATGACCTTCCGCTTGAGCCAAGCCTCGAAGCCGCCGGCGAATTGCCTGGCCACATCATCCGTATCGGCCTCGGGAAGGAGGAACTGGCGCAAGATTTCGGTGGCACGCGTCGTGTAGGCCGGGCTGTCGAGAAGGCGCTCGACCAAGGCGAGCCGTTTGTCGTTGCTGGGGTCGTCGAGGAAATCACGGGCCTCGGCGGCTGTCGGGATCTTGCCGATCAGGTCGAGGCTGACGCGCCTCAGAAATTCTCCGTCGGCGGCGATCACAGCAGGGGTGACGTTCGCCTGTGCCCAACGGGCCGCCAGCACCGCATCGATCCGGGCGGTGAGCGCCCGGGCGTCCTTCACGGAGTCGGCCGGCCCGGTTCCCGCTCCGCGGGCGACGCCGGTACGGTCGGCCCCTGCTGCCGTGAACAACAAGACGACGCCGATCCAACGCCCTCTGGGACGCATGGCTTTGCTCCTCGCGCCTCTCCGACCTCTAATCAGTATCGCTCGCGGAGGTACCGTGTCAACGAGAATCTTCGGACAATTGTGAAACCCGCGCCCTTTTGCCGGCAAGCGACAGCCCGCGACCAGCTTATTCCAGGCTCAAATCGTCTTCGCGGAGACCGGGGGCGAGGGGACGTCGATCTCGCTCGGGCCGTTTGCTAGAGCAGTTGAAGTGGGTGCCGTGCGCGCGATAGAGGCATCCGGCTCGGCAGCAGGCCGAACGCGGCCGGCGACCCACAAGCTAAGGAGGGTCGCGATGATCGCAAAGACCCCGACTTTATTGAAGGAATGGATGACGTGATCGGGTGTCTCCCAGAGGATCTGGCCGCCGATGAATGCGCCGAGCCGGAGGACAGGTGCTGGACGGCCGAGTTGGCACTCATGAAGCCGCCGCGGCGCCGGCGCTCGACACTGCCGGTAATCATCGCCAGCGCGGCCGTCATTCGGCCCGCGTTGCTAAGCATGAATGTGCCCATAATGCCGACCACCAGGGCCAGGGGGACTCGCGGCAAGTTGGTGATCAGGCCAATCAATGCGACGGCGATCAAGGCCACGGCCCGATAGACGCGCAGCTTACCCACTCGGTCTGCCAGCCGGCCGATCAAAGGCGCACCCACGAGCGTCAACAGCCCGCCGGTGACGTATACGAGCGGCAACTGCTCTGCGGTCACGCCGACATTCCCGACCAAGTACACGCTGAGAAACGGGATGACCGAAAAGTTGCCGAGCATCACAGCGACCGTCAGCGCGAATGAGCGCAGATGGTTCGATTGACGGAACGTGTCGACGAGCTGGGCCAAGGGAGGAACATGGTGGGCCTGCCCGAGGTGTTCGCGCAGCGGAGGGAAGGCCGCGCAGGCTGATGAAAAAGACCGGCAAACCCAGCCCCGCCAGGATTCGGAACGGGACCTGCCAGCCAAACCGGTTGCCCAGCGCTATGCCGGCAGGCACGCCGACCACCGACGCCACCGCAAACGCCGACATCAAGATGCCGGTGGCACGCCCGCGCTGCTCTTCGGGAAACACGTCGGCGATGATCGCCAGCGACAACCCCGAGAGAATGCCGCCGAAAGCGCCGGTAATTAGCCGCGCAGGAGGAGCGTGACGTACTGCTCGAAAGGCCGCAGCACAACGTGCCCACCAGGAAGCCCGCGTACAGCGTCAGATAGGCCGACTTGCGGCCGAACCGATCCATGATCGCAGAGCCCAAAAGGCCCGCGAGCCCGGCGGCCACGGTGTACGACGCCACGATCCAACTGAACTGCGCCGGATTGATGGCCAGCTTATCCATCAACTGCGGCCCCAGCGGCATCACGACCATGAAGTCGACGATGCTCGTGAACTGGACCGACGCCAGGATCAACAGCAGCACGATTTCGCGCCGACGCACCTCGGCCGCTTGGACAGCGTTCACTGGGCCGTGCTCCGAAGCCACGTGTGGCCCCATCAAGTCACTCTCCTCACAACTATTTCTCGCGCAAATCTTGCCGCCAAGTGTAAAGCTTCTTACAATCGTAAAAGGATCGCGCTAGCACCGAATTCTAGCCGTGCGTCAAGATTTGGTCCATTGGACCAGTGGAGGCCGGCTCGATGCTCTTCATGTCGCTCATCGTCTCGGCGGTAATGCTCTTCTTCGCAAACTGGTTCGTCTACCGGCGGCGGCACTCGGTGGCAAGAACGATCGCCGTGAGCCTCGGGCTGGCGTTCGGCCCGATTCTGCTCATGCTCTTCTTGACGGCGGCCGTGATTCAAGGCCTGTTGACGGCCATCGCCGTCGTCGCCTGGCGCGACTCTCGCCGGCGACCGGCGCAATTCTTGCAACTCTCGTGCGCGATCGCGGTGCTCGCCTACGGCTTCGCGCTCAAGCTCGCGTGGCAGTCCGAACAAGAATATGCCCGCCTCCGGCGCGTTTATCCGTACGAGTCGATGGAGGAACGCCTGCCGGCGCCGCAGCAATCCCAAGCCGGTGTCATGCTCGCACCGGCCGCGGCGCTTCGCCTCGACAAGATTCAGAAGCGCCTCGACGACGGAGTGAGCGGGCTGCGCCGGCGGCAACTTGAAGAGCTTCACAAAGAGGCCCTCGCTCTGTTCATCAACAGCCCCGGGTTCGGCGTGGCTCGAATGTTGCGACCGAGCTACACAATGTTGGCCCTCGAACAGTTTAACCGCGCGATTCCAGAGCCCGGTCCGCGCGTTGCGTCGATCTGGTCGCCGGGCGAGGTGTCGGGCGCGCCCCCCGGCGATGAATCCTTTCTGGGATTCATTCTGGAAGACAGTGTCACTGACTTTGTGTTCTCTCGGGGCTGGGGTTTCGTCAAAGACCGCCGCCATGTGGCGGGCTTCGCGGCCCACCGATTCACCCGCGTGCCTGCGCCGTCGGACGGCTGGCGGATCCAAGATGATCTCAGCGACCAGCACACCATCCTGGCCGAGCCGGCCACTCGCTGGACCGTTCGAACCCTCGACCTGGTCGGCCTCCTGCTGCACGACGAGCCCGTGGCGTACGTGACAGAGCGATTGCCGACAATGGACGAGCTGCGCGGCGCGCCCTTTCGGCCGCTCGACCGATTCGAGGCACTCGGCGTGGCAATGCTGCGCCGGGGCGACGATCTCTTCGTGGCCCGTGACGGCGACGGCCTGCGGATGCTGGGAGGAATTCGCAGCACCGAGCAATGCGTGGCCTGCCACGGATGCGCGCGCGGCGATTTGCTAGGGGCCTTTTCCTACGCATTGAGTCCTCCCGCCAAGTAATGCGATCAAGCCTTGTCAACCCGGTCCAGCTTGTCGGGGTTGCGCACGACGAAGCAGGCCGCGATGCGTCCGGCGACGATGTCGAAAGTCAGCACGCTGAAAACCTGGCCGTCAACCAGGACGAGCCGTCCCGGCTGCCCGTTGACGCGCACCCGGCGCACGTCGAGGCTGGGCGGGGCTTTCTTGAGGATTCCCAGGAAGAATCGGGCGATGCGTTCTGCGCCCTTGATCGGAGCCAGTGCGGCCGCGACCTTGCCGCCGCCGTCGCTGTAAAGGACCGCGTCGGCTGCCAGAAGCTGCACCAGCCCATCAAGGTCGCCGGTCGAGCACGCCGCGAAGAACGCGTCGGTCAGGCGCTCGGCCTGGGCCGGGTCTGGGTCGAAGCGCGGGCGCTTTTCGTGAATGCGCAGCTCGGCACGACTGACGAGTTGACGGCAAGTTGGCTCGGACCGCGCGAGGACCTCGGCGATCTCGGCGTAGTCGTAGTCGAAAACGCGCTTGAGCAGGTACGCCGCCCGCTCGACCGGAGTGAGGCTCTCAAGAACGACAAGGAACGCCATCGATACGTCCTCGGCCGTTTCGAGCGGCCGGCGGCCGCGGCTCGACGACCGGTTCGGGCAGCCAGGGACCGATATAGGTCTGCTTGCTAGCCTCGATCGAATTCTGGCGCGTCGATGCAGAGTCGCGTGACAATCGAATAAAGGTATGCGCGCGGCGACGCGACGCCGTCGCGGGGCTCGCGCGACCAGCGAAGGTAGGCTTCCTGCAGCACGTCATCGGCGTCGGCCCGCGAACCAAGCATGCGATAGGCCAGCCGCGCCAGGGCAGGGCGGTTTTCCTCGAAGCTTGCGTCAGCCTGCGACATGGTGCGCACTCCGCTGTTCGGTTGCCGGCGTGCGCGCGAGGAGCGCGAGCACGTGCTGGGCCGCGGCAACGGCGCTCGCCGCTGAAGCATCGGCCAGCATGCCTTCGGCCCCCACCCAGTCGCCGGCGAGGAAGGCGTTCGGGTGCTCGAGAACCGTCACCGACGGCCGACCGGAAAGACCGTTGCCGTCTGCGCACGGCAGACCATGCGAGACCGTCATGCCGGGCAGAAATCGCCGCGCCAGGACGTGTGTTGCCCATCCGGGCTGGAGCTGCTCGAGGAACTCTTCGAGCTCGCCCTCTACGGCTGCCGCGGGCTCGGCGGCGCCGCCGCCGAGATACTTCATCACGTGTACGACCGCCACTCCGTCAGGGGCCAGCCTGGCCGACGCAGAATGCACCGAAGCATAAAGCGGGCGGTCAAGGCCCAAGGCGAATGGCCGGTCCGGCCGCGTCAGGCAACGGAGCGCCACGTCGAGACAGCCCGCCCTGACCGGGATGCGACTTTCTGTCCACCGGCCGATCGCACTGTCATTTCCCAGGTCCAAGAGCTCACAGGCCCGCTGGGGATCGACGGCCAAGACGGCCGTTCGCGCGCTCGAACACCTCGCCCGTCGTCAAATGCACCAGCACTGCGCTCGTCCACTGATCGCAAGGCCAGGGCGCGGGCGTGAGTGCGGACCTGTGCACCGCGCGCGACGGCAACGTCGCACAGGCCGTTAACCAACGACTGCCAACCACCGTCGATGTACCAGACGTTGCCGCTTAAAGCGAGCCGCAACTGATCGATCGCCGCCCCAGCCGACAACCGCTCGAGATCGGCGGCGTAGGTGCTCAAGCGGAACAAGGCGGCCAGGAATTACGCCAGATTGCCCGCACCGGCGGTTTGCGTGATCCAGTCGCTTGTGCCAACACCGTCGAATCGACGCGCGTCGATTCTGGCGAGTCCCGCGAGGAGTCGTAGCATTCGCAACCGTTCCCGTACGTTCAAAAGCCTCGATCCCAAGAGCGATGCGGCACCTGTCGGCAGACGATATTGCCCCGCGCCGGACATGAGGAGGCCCCGGCTTGCTCTCGGATACCCTGCCGGTGAAGGGTACCCCGAGGTCACGGAACAGCCCGAACGCACGTCCACGGCAATACAGTGCGTGTGCCCCGAGGTTCCAATGCACTCCCTTCCGTACGTGTGTGGCAGCCCGACCACCCAACGCGTCGGCTTGCTCGAGTACCATGACCGACCGCCGCGCTCGCACGATCAGTGCGGCCGTCGACAACCCTGCCAGGCCGCCTCCGACCACGATCGTGTCGGCGTCGATGAAACTCCGTCCACTGTCTTGCATGATTGTCTGCTCCCTGTCGTCAGACGCGTCGTCTTTGCCATCATTTGAGACAGACATGCCTTTGAATTTGTGACAATTTGTACCGCGGGGACAAGAGGGCGGGAAATGCCCGATTCGGCCGCGCACCATGGCGACCCTCGCCGATTTGACTTAAAGTTTTGCCCTCAACAGCTACAAGCTTTGCGCTTTCGGTGTGTTATAATTCGTGGTGAACGGGAGGCGGATTCGATACGCTCCTGCGTTCCGGACCGGCGAGAACGGCCTCGGTTTTGCAATAATCAAGGCGTGTTATTGTCGCGACCGCTTTGGAATGGAATGACTTCATCGAACAGCAACGACGGAGCGGTGCGCACGGAGTTTTGTGGTGGCATCAGGGTGCAAGGTTCTCCGGACTGACGACGAACGCCGAGCTCCCTCACGACCTGAATCGGCTGACAGGGCTGCCTGGTTGCCGACTCGACGGTTGCCGCGGCAGCCGGGATCGACGACCACAATCCGACGCGCGGCGCTTCCGGCAGGGAAAGACTGCTCGCTGCATGCGCCGGCTCTTCACCTCGTCTGCTTGCGTGGTTGCTGCTCTTGATGCCGGCCGCGCCGACCGTTTCGATCGCGTGGGCCGATCGGCCCCAGGACCGGGGTCCCTCGACCGGGGCGTCCGGCCGCGGCCAAGCCGGCTCGGCCCGACGAGCCCGCTACGGCCCTCGAGCAGGGAATGGACCTGGAACGGAACCGGCGGCTGGGGCGAAGCCATCGAGGCGTATCGGGCGGCGCTCGAGCGCTGGCCGAGCCAGACCGATTTCACATCGCCGGCTGCGGCTCTGCGAGATTCACTTCAAGCTGCAACGGCGCTATTCCGACGCGAGCTTCCGCAACGTCCTCCTGCGACTTGCCGCACGAACAGGCGGTCGAGCTTTACGACGAGGTGCTCGAGCGCATCCAGTCGAATTACGTCGATCCGGTGCCGCTCGAGCCGCTGGTCGCGACACGGGCTCGACAACCTCGAAGTGGCCCTGCGCGACCCGGTCTTCGTCAAGGCCAACGCGCCGTCGGCGACCCCCGAGCGGGTGAACTGGCTGCGCGACGCCCTTCGCCAGTACCGGGCGCAGCTCGCCGTTCCCGACCGGGCCGACGGCCATTCAGACTGGCACTCTCCAGCAGCGAGCTGGCCCAGCAGGCGATCGGCATGGCTTCGACTCCGGTCTTGCTCGAGTTTGTCTGCGGCTCGTGCGACGCGCTCGATGACTTCACCAGCTACCTGACCCCCGACAAGCTTGAAGACCTCTACGCCATGATCGACGGCAACTTCGTCGGCCTGGGGATCGAGCTGAAGATCGATCCGCGAGGGCCTGCGCTTGGTCGGCGTGATCCGCGGCGGCCCGGCCTGGGAAGCGGGCCTCAAAGTCGGCGACGTGATCGTCAAGGTCGCCGGCCGAGCGATCAAGGGCCTGAGCCTCGACGAGGCCGCCAACCGCTTGCAGGGTACCGAGGGAACCAGCGTCGACCTGGACGTCCGTCACCGCGACGGCGCCATTCAGCGCATTCCGTCTGATGCGCCGGCATGTCGATGTTGAAAGCGTCAACAAGGCTCGAATCGTCGACCCCGCCGACGGCATCGGCTACTTGCAGCTCACCGGCTTTCAGAAGACCTCGACCCGAGGAGCTCGAGCAGGCCATCGCCGCGCTCTCGGGCCAGGGCATGAAAGGGCTTGGTGCTCGACCTTCGCGGCAACCCCGGCGGGCTCTTGAACGTGGCTGTCGAGATCGCCGAGCGGTTCATCGACTCGGGCCTGATCGTGTCGACCCGCGGCCGAGCCCAGGGCCAGACGCAGGTCCTGTCCGCCAGCGGACAGGCCCGCTGGCGCATGCCGCTTTTCGTGCTGGTTGATCATGACAGCGCCAGTGCCAGCGAAATCCTCGCCGGGGCCTTGCAGGACCATCACCGCGCGACCATCTTGGGCGCGCGAACCTATGGCAAGGGCTCGGTGCAGAGCATCTTCTCGCTCCGCTCGGCCCCGGCCAGGTCTCAAGCTCACCACCGCCAAGTTCTACTCGCCCTTGAACCGACCCTACAGCGAACAAGGGCGTCCAGCCCGACATTCCCATCACCGTCCGCGTCGCCGCCAGGCCGGCCGCCGGCCAAGCCGCCCCATCGGAAGAAACCTCGCTCGGCGACCCCGAGCACGACATGGTTTTGGCCGCAGCCATCCGCACAGCCAAGAGCCAGCTCAAGACGGCGCGATGAGGCCCCGGCCGGCGACTCGCGGAACCCAGGTCGCGGGCATGATCTATCCCCGTGAGCCCCGCGACCGCCGCATCGGCCTGGCGCTACTTCATGATCTGGTGGTAGATGTTGTTGCCCAACTCGTCACCGATGGTCAGCCCCTCCAGCGAGTCGAACGAGAAATGAACGCCCAGCCAAACGCGGCTCCAGGCGCACTCGGTCGCGGCCGCGCTAAAGCTGTCGTACGAGCGCGTGACGCCCGGCAGCATGTCCGAGGTGAGCGTAAAATGGATGTTGTCCGTGTGGTAGAAGTCGGCGAGGATCGTGAAAACCGTCCCAGCGAAGGTGGCATGGCCGGAGCTATAGCCCGGAAAGGGCGGAGTAAAGCTCGGCTGTCCCGGCGCACCGGGTGAGCCCAGTGGCATCCACGTTGGGTCGGGGGCGATCGCCGGGTTGCTTTCGGGATCACCCGTTTGAATCGCCGTGACGGGCCGCCAGAAGTTGTAGGTGTACTTGGCGTTCCAGGCCACGATTCCGGCATCGCCAATACCAACATTGACCAGACCGAAAAGTCGTGCGTCTTGAGCGAAGGTATTGTGCTGCTGCAAGGCGATATCTTCGACGCTCTGATCGAAGATCACTGGCGGAGTGCCGGTGGTGGGATCGTCGTACGACCAGAAGATCGCAGCTTGTGTCTCGTCGGGCGTGCGGGTCGTGCTATTCAGTGCCCCGAGCGACTCGACCTGTGCGAGCGCGGCCAGGTATTCAGGGCTGTTCAGGGCCGGCGGCGGCGGGGGCAAATACGCCGCCGCCGACTTGATGGCAAACGGTTTGACATTCCCCCAGTCCGGCCCCCACGCGACGGTGTACTCAGGCGGGGTCGGGCGCCACTGGCCCGGAGCTGTTCCGGGCACATAAGGCACGCTGACCGCGGACCCGTCATTGGCCCTCCACGCGATGACGTCATCGGCGACTTCGCGGCCGACCGCGACACCGGCGTTGCGGGCCGGCCCAGGCGTTACAGCCGCCAGCGACTGGGCCATCGTGGCGCCGAGCATCGGCGTGAGGTTCGGATAAATCGACGTCAGGATCGTGTACGCCGCCTCCGACGCGGCCGCCTCGGGCGAGGCCGAGCTCGGCGCCTGTACGTTGAACTTGAAGACAGCGTGGGTCCGTTCGATGTCGTTGACGGCATCATACACGGCAGCCGACATCATCGCCATGGTGCGACTCACCACGCCGACGTTGCTCACGTCGGCTCTGTCCGCTTCGATCAAAGTATTGATCCAGGCGATGACGGCATCGCCGTGGGTCATCGTCATCGTCGCCGACGAGACGTCGCCCGCCCGGTCCTTGGCATGGACGTTCAGGACGTAATTCCCGGAAGGCATGGCCATTTCGAACCCGTAATTGCCGTGAACACCCGCGTGCGTCACGTGCAAGGTCTTGCCGATCTCCAGGCGAACGAGCGCGCCAGGTAACGTCTGCCCTTCGACAACGACCCTTCGGTGCGTTGCGATGCCGTTGATGGTGCCGTTAGCTTCGTCAGGCATCGTGATCGTCATTGCCAACGTGGTCGCTCGAGCGAGCACCGCCGAGGCGTTCGGGGCGCCCGTAAGCGTCGAGAGCGCCAGCCGTGCCTCAAGTGGCTCGACAGAGGCCCTTAGTTTGTTCCGACGGTCTACGCGTTGACGACTGCTCTGAGACAGCTTCATGGGAAAGCGCCTGGAGTTGAGTTTCGTTATCGTGGCCGACTGGGACGCGGGTAGATCTGATCGAGCGCCGCGAACGCGCCCAATGGCGCGGGAATTGTTAATTGCCTATTGGCGCACAGTCCTACCCGCGACTTGAACGCAATCAAAAATGGCAGCGGACGCCCTCGCTGTCAAGAAGCCGACAGGAAGTGTGCGAAGTTCAGGCAAAGTTGGAGTGCGATGGCCGTGAAACGGTCACCGCCCGCCACACGACCGATTTCGGCCTGATTCAACCGCGACCGTTCTTGGGTAACAGCGCGGACCGCGATTCGCATCCAAGACGGCCGGTGGTAGCGCCCGCTGGTCGACAGGCCAGTTCTCGGGATTATTTCCTGCGGGCGGTTTATGCAACCGAAAATGAAAGCCTGTTGGAGCTCATTAGTAATTTTTGGGCAGGGCTCGCCGGCGCACTTGCCGCCGATGTCTCCGTCCGAATCACCCGCTTCGGTCGCGGCCCTGCCAAACCGACGTTACCAGCTTTTGAACCATGCCTCGAATGATGAATTGTGAAGACGGCACCGGATGCGTTGCATGCGTTGCGTGCGCAGCGGAACAACGTAATATGTTGATACAAATTGCTTTGTGTCGCGGCCGCGATGGTCGCGCGCGGCACTGGTGCGCAGCGGTGCGTAGGAGTGCGCAGCAGTGCACTTTCGGCGGCGTTTGGTTTACGGCGCTCGCCAAAACGCTCTGTCGGTGTCAGCGGATCGGACGGGTTGTGCGTGGGGTCATGTGCTGGTCGGGCAAAGCGCGCGCACTCGTGCTGGGGCCAAGAATAGTGTCACCAGTGTCACAGCCTTTCGGGACAAGGACTTACGGCGTGACGCTTCTACTTTCGGTCGTCACGGCATAAAAGCTATGGGAGGTTCTCGTCCGCAGATCGCGCCGATTCACGCAGATCGGAAGGATCGATGAACGCGAACCATTCCCGCGAAGCTCTCGAGATGATGCGGTGCGGTAAGTCGTTATCTTGGATATCGTCGTTGTGATCTGCTCATTGAGAATGTGGGAGACGGGTGTCGTTCGCCGCGCACCGCCGATGTCCCCGTTCGGATGACCCGCTTCGGTCCCAGCCCTACTAAAGCGACGTTACCAGCTTTCGAACCTGGCCCCGAATGATGATTTATGAAGATGACGTCGAATGCGGCACCCGCGGCACCCGCGGCACCCGGTCGTTGTAATACCTTTCCGGCAAGCGACTTCTGATGAACGAAGTGGGCGCCGCAGTGCGGCCTGATCCGGCACCCGTGCGGCAGCGTGCGGCACCTGGAGCTTCACGGAGATGCGGGTTACACGGAATTCAGGGCGCGAGCCGACTTTTCCATTACCGGGCCGGGCCCTCCGCGTCAGACTTGGCGATCGTGATTAAACGTATTCCGTGTGAGCGTGAGGTTGTGCAGTGAACCCCGACTGCGCGCATCTGGCCGGCCAGGCGCGAAGCATGGTGGAAAGTGCCCAGGGTGACTTTGGCCAGCCGGTCGCCGCGGCGGCGTGCGCCGGCTGGTCAACTTAGGCGGATGCCCGGCACGATAAGATAAGACGGTCGATCGCCAAGGGCCGGGCACGATCGCGGCGCAGCGAGGTGCGACGTCGCTTGCCGTTGAGCAGGCGATGACGCTCCGTGTGCATCCCGCATGCACGTGCACGGGGCGAGCGCGCACGGCGCAATTCCGTTCATTTCGCGGCAACTCGGACCGATCTCTGATCCGGCAGCACTTTCAATCGTTTGGAGGGCAGCGCTTGGGGTTCTTGTTGCCAGCACGTCGTTGGGGCCGTTTATTTCCTCGTTTCGATCGAGCGAGGAACCGCACGCCGGGCTTACGACCGTCCTCCTTCGCTTTCTGACATGAGCCAGTTTCGGAGTGTTACGTGTCGGATCCTTCGCGCCCTGGCTGTGGCGCGCGTCGGTGTCGTTGGCCGGAAGCAGGTTAAACTCACGCGCGTAGTAGTGCCCTCCGGCTCAACGGTCGGTCAGACCTTCAATTTCGAATCGCCTTCGCCTGTCGAACTACTCCTGGCGATACAATGTGCCGTGGACAGGAGGGCATTCCAGAGACAATGCCGTTTTGCGGAGGATGAGTCGCATGGCGTTTTTTCACGCCTCACGAAGCGTTTATCCTGTGGGTCACGTGATCCGTGTCCCTGAGGGGACTACGTCGCATGCCTATCAACGCGCGCTTGCCATCGGCAAGAAGTGGAGAGAAGACGCTCTGGAGGCTGCCCGTGCCGGGCGAGCCTTTTCGCGTCAGTCGGCCGTTTACGCGGCGAATACTCCCGGCAACGCGGCTAGGTTTCTCGTCTCCGAGCCCGACCTGGAAAACCGGCCAGTCAAGGTCTACGAGGTGGTCGTCAGCACCGAATCACCGAGTCCGATGGTGCTTATCGGGTACATGGACGATCAGGGCCAAGCGTTTGCCGCCCTGCCCGAAGGCATTGAAGAGTATTGGTCTCCGACGAGGAATTGGCAGTTCCTGGAGTACGTCTGTTTGGAAATGGCGATCACGCGATGTCTTGGGAACCTGGATGCGATGGAAGTCTACGCGGCCGACGCGGATTACGGCCACGACCGCGACCTTGCTCGGCAGCTCTGGGGTGTCCCGCCGACGAGAGAACCCGCGTAGCAGGCCGACACGCGCGCGACTAAGCCACCAGCTACAATGACGATCCGGACCGCGATGAAGGGAGACCTGGAAAATGCCTTCCAGCAACGAAATCAACTGGCCCGAAATCAATCAGGTCCGTTTGCATCACTCTGTCAGCAATGCGATTGAGATTCTCAGGAACTTTCCCAGACAGGTTGAGGAATTGAGCCTATCCGGATGGTCTGAAGGGTCCGTCGGTTCCTCCCGTTACGTCGTAGGACCGGGAGTAGTCAAAGCGTTCTACCGCTTCGATTACCTTCACAAAGTTTCCGACGACATTCTTCCCGTCATCCTGGCCGAGGTGAATGGCAAGAACTTTGTGCTTGACGGCGCTCACCGGCTGGCAAAGTGGGTTCTGCTGAATCGGCCAGTCATCACAGTGGTTCGGCTGAATTCAGCGGAATCCAAGTCGTGCATCAGGCCAGGTATGGAGGCGATCGTGGCCGCCCTTAAGTTGGGGTAGACCTGGGCTCCAACTTCACCGCGTCACTTATAAGACCGGCCAATTGCGTCTACTGCGCCAAGGACTTGAGCTCGCCCCGCGGATGACCAGCACGCATTGCACTCGTATTGCCTACTTCGGTCGGATCGACGAATAGGGGAAGGCGGACATCCATGGGAGGCAGACATCCATGGAAGGTACAGACCTACGCGATTGGAGGCTCGTGAGGCCAATCCCAGCAACCTACGTTCGGAGCCAAATTCAACCGGCGAGACCCGATTGCACAGCCGCCAAACCAGGGGAGGGATCGTCGCAGCGTGCTCGCGACGCTCGTTCGAGCCGGTCGACTCGACAATTTGGGAATGGGCGCGATCGCGGCGCGCACAGCGCAATTCCGTTCGTTTCGCGGCAACTCAATCGGCCTGCGGGTATCGTGCTGAGGATCGTCGTCGGGGCCCGACGATCAGCCCGCACCTCGCTGTTGTGCATGTGCTTCGCGTTGTCAACGCGAAGCCCCGAGGGCGAACGGCCCCGGCGGTGCGGTCGACTTGGCGTTGGAGAGCCGATCCGTTGTTTGCTACGATGACGGGGTGGATTTAACGGCACGAGGGTCCTCATGAAAGCCGCAACGCCGAAATGAGAATCCCGAATGACGCGGTCATACCCCAAGACAAGCTGACAAAATACCTCCTGGTCTCGCGCCCGTGGGACGACAAGTCCAAGTTCTTGGCGCAGGCGGGCTTCGACCAGAGCAATCCGGACGAGCTCATGGCCTCGATCCGTGACATGGCAATCGCGGTCGACGGGCGCGAAGATGGCACAAATGAATATGGAACTTTCTATTGCGTCGAGGGCAACCTGGTCGGCCCGCACGGCAGATCGCTGGCCGTCGCGACGATCTGGATCCGGTGGCATTCCGACGGCTCGTTTCACTTTGTGACCTTGAAACCGTGGAGGAACACGGAACCATGAAGCCCGACCTCTACGATCGCGTAGCCCTGCGGCTGGACATCGCCGAGCATGGGCTCAAGCGAGGCGACATCGCCGTGCTGGTGGACCGTGTCCCCCATCCGTCGGGCGGGGAGCCCGGCGCGGTACTAGAGGTGTTTAACGCAGTCGGCGATTCAATCTCCGTTATCACCGTTAGAGAATCGGACATCGAGCCCCTGCGTGCCGACGAGGTGCTCACCGTGCGCTCGCTTGCCGCGGCCGGATGAGCGGAAAGGAGGGCAGACACCATCCTTCTGCACCTTGGAAGCCACCGGAACGCGTAGGTTTGCACCAACCGTGTGAGCCATGGCTGAACCAATGCGGGCAAACGGCGCCAAAGGACGGATTTCTGCCTTCACTTCAGTTCCGCGCACAGACGGATTGCTCGCCGGGGAACACGTACATGGCCGGGCCGGCGGCGACCGTCGCGCTGCGCGACTATTTGGCCAGGGCTCGAACAGTGGGTGTCTGCCTTCCCACTTCGGTACCAGCTCCTGGAAATCCGGAGCGTCGCTCGGGAGCATTTACCGCACCGAGCTGTGTGCTGATCGATGCAAGTTTCTTAGGGGATAAATTCGAGGCGGAATGCGTCGCCGCGAATTAACTTGCTTGGCGAGCATGGCCGCCGTATAAGCGAGTCTGGCTTGAACGCCGATTTCCGCGGCCGGAAAAATAATCAACCTTTTCAGCCCACGAGCATCCTATTTCCCGGAGAATTCCGCGGTTCTGGATTCGCATGGTTGATTTTTTTTCGGGCCGAATTCGCACTCGCCGACTGAGCTACCGCACCGGCGGTTTTCGGGGTCGTACATCACTGCATACAGCGCGTTGTCCGTGTTTTCCAGGCTCCTCGGCACCGCGCGGTCTCATGGTGGCCTTTCATGATGCCGCGTCGATGCATACACTCAACGCTCTTTTCGGCCGTTAAAATAATCAACTTTGAGGAGCTGGCGTCATGGATGACCGCCCCTGCCGTGAGTTCTTTCTCGAGCCTCAACAAACCTTCCAACGGCGTTACGAGGCCCTGCGCACGATCTTCGTGAGCGGTGAACCACTCGTTCGCGTAGCCGAGCGGTTCGGTTACAAGGTCGCCACGCTGAAGTCGGTGGTGTCTCGGTTTCGTGCTGATCGCCGGCGAGGCGTCACGCCCCCCTTTTTCTGCACGACGGTCGAGGACGACCTCCCGGTCAACGGTACTCCGTGGACAAAGACGGGCCCGAGCTGCCAGAGGTCGCCGACCGCCGACAACTGAGTCTCGCCTCGGAGAGGACACTCCAGACGCGCGTGGCGGGTATCTTTCTCTTTTTGCCCCTCTTGGCCAAGCTCGGTTTCGACCGCTGCGTCGCCGAGGCGCAATACCCTGCCTCGGCGATGGTCCCGGCGCCGTCCGCGTTGCTGTCGCTCTTGTCGCTCAAGCTGCTCGACAAGGAACGCCGTAGTCACATAAACGACTTCAACTTCGACGAGGCCATGGGCTTGTTCGCGGGCCTGAACATTCTTCCCAAGAGAACGTTCGCCACGGACTACTCATATCGGACGCACCGCGAGCAGCAGCGCATGC
Source organism: uncultured Isosphaeraceae bacterium (assembly GCA_963830625.1). Classification (GTDB taxonomy): domain Bacteria; phylum Planctomycetota; class Planctomycetia; order Isosphaerales; family Isosphaeraceae; genus CAWHMZ01. The sequence goes on from CAWHMZ010000014.1 coordinate 445,219, forward strand.
TGTTGCAAGGCTGGGTCAAAGCCTTGGCCCCGGTGATGTTCCCCGATGCGTCGGGGTTCTCGCTGGATTTCCATCCAATCCCCTATCGCGGCGATCCCTCCGGCCTGGATCGGCATTACCTGCCGCGCAGGGGGATTGCCGGGCCAAGCGTGTTGACGTTCTTCGCCCTGGAGCAGAAAAGCCGCTGTTTGTGCTACTCCAACGCCAACCTGGCACGGGCCGACCAGAAGGGCGAGCTCATGCGTTTCGTCGAATTCTGGCACGCGGTCACCGACGCCGATCCCCAGTGGCTTTACTTCGATTCCAAGCTGATCGACTACGCCGAGATGTCTCGCGTCAACCAGCGCGGCATCCAGTTCGTGACCATTCGCCGGCGCGGAGCTCAGATCGTCCGACGCCTGCAGCAGTGGCCCAAGGCGGATTGGAAGAAGGCAGTCATCGACACCCCTAAGCGCTGCCACCAGGAGATACGCTACATCGAAGAGATGGCAAAGCTGCGCGGCTACGAGGGGCCGATCCGCCAGCTCGCCGTCTCTGGGTTGGGGCGCGACGCGCCGACGCTGTTCCTCTCCAACAACTTTGACGAGACACCCCGCGAGTTGATCATCCGCTACGCGGGTCGCAACCGCATCGAGGATGGATTGGGCATCAGCGTGAACTTCTTTCATCTCGATTGTCTGGCGAGCGAGGTGCGCCTTAACGTCGACCTCGATGTCGCATTGACCGTGATCGCCAACGGCTGCTACCGCTGGCTTGCATCACGGCTCCGGGGTTACGAGAAGGCCGCACCCAAGCAGCTTTACCGCCGCTTCGTCGAGACCGGCGGGACGATAAGGATCCAGAACGATCGAATCAGTGTCACCTTCGAGCGCCGCAGCCACAATCCGATCCTCCGGGAAGCAGTACTGGACCGTGAGCCGACCCCGATCCCCTGGCTCGGAAACCGACCCGTTGTGTTTACCTACCGCTAGCCCTGACAATCGTAAAATGGTTGATTATTTTTCCGGCCGCGGAAATCGGCGTTGAATGACGCCACCTCAACTCGCACTTCATTTCCGCTCGCGACGGATCATCGACTCACGCTCTTTCGGGTACGCCACCACCATGCAGTAGGCCGTCCCGGTCTCGAGTTCCCCCATGGCGCCGAGCTGGTACTTTCCGGTGATTGCTTGCTCGCCGCTGAGTCGGAACTTGAGGAGCTGGTAGCCTTCGGGGAGGAGCCGCATAAGCTCGGCCCGGTCGGCGATCTTCCCGCTCGGGGGATCGCTGACCTCGATGACGAGAACCGGGCGGTATCGCGTAAGCGATTTCACAAGGCCTTGAAGGACGTATTTCTCGAACCCTTCGACGTCGATCTTGATCAGGTCGAGCGAGGGCAACCGCAAGGGCTCCAGCCAGTCGTCGCCGTTGACGACATGGAAGTTCCCGACCGGCTTGGCCGCCCCTTGCTTTTTGTCGGAGAGGAACGTCCCTGAGCCTATATTCTTGTCCGGGGGGGCGAAGAAGGGGACAGTCGCGTCTTTGTCGCCAAGCCCGACTCGGTGGAGCCGGATGTTCGTGAACTGGTTGAGGTCGATGAGCCCCTGGAAACGGTCGGCCGCGGGTGGGTATGGCTCGAAGGCGTGGACCTGCTTCGCCAAGCGCGACATGAAGAGCGAGTGCTGTCCCTCACAGGCTCCCACGTCAAGAAACACGGCGTCTGGGTTCTTCCTTGCCTCGACGTAGTCTCGCATGAAGAAGAGGACGTCCTTTTCGTAGGCGCCAAAAGCCAGGATGTGGTCGTCGATGTAGTCGCCAGTCTTTCCCTGGTACTTGTAGCCGTAGATTTCGATGGTGAAGGGATACTCGACGTCCCGATATTTCGACAGCTCGTCGGGGGAGTAGAACCGTTGGTCCTCACCCTTCCGCGTGGCGATGAGGAACGCGATGACGATGGCTGACACCCAGAACAAGCCCCGGTAATATCCACGCTCGTGTTCGCTCATACCCGAAGCATAGAACACGTCGGGCGGGTCTCGCAATTAAGCTCACGGAGTCGGGAGACCTCCGGATGAGCGACCGGGCGTCACGCCTCCCACGGATCAGGTTCAAGATCCACCGAACCGTCCGGGTGCCTGATCCCCACGCCCCAGCGGCGTGAGGTATGGCGACTCGGCAGCGGATCGGCGCTGATCTCGTCAATGTGGGGATTGAAAGACACCCGGTGTTCCGCGAGATTATGCCATGCGTGAATGGTCGGCTGACAGTTGATGGGTGTCTGGCTCGCCCGTGCGTGAATGGTCGGCTGACAGTTGATGGGTGGCTCGCCAGACTGTCGCGGAAAAAGCAGATTGGGGCGTGGGCCTCATTCAGGTTTCGAGCGCAAAGGGATTGCTCCCCGGGGCACACGTACATGGCCGGGCTGGCGGCGACCGTCGCGCTCCGCTTCTGTTTGGCCAGGGACGTCGAGGCCATGCTTTGCATTGTAAGTGCGATTGCCTTCGGGCTGAGAACCGTTAAATTCGTCGGCCCGGTTTGGCCATTGCGCGGGTCACCGTACGGACGGGCGCACCCGAATCGGCCTGTGGATATCGTGCTGAGGATCGCCGTCGGGGCCCGACGATCAGGCCGAACCTCGCTGTTGTGCTTGTCCTTCGCGTTCTCGTCCAGGGCCAGAGCGGGCGGATCGATGCGAGTCAGATCGAAAAACGTCGGAAGTCGTTCGTTGACGCCTCCCAGAAAATCAAGCAGGGGCAGGATCAGGCCGGCGCAATGCAGACGCGAAGTGAAGAAACGACGTCGCCTTATCGCGTCGCTGCGACGGGCCAGCCGTTATCGGTCCAATCGAGCGGCTGAATGCCCAGCTTGGCAACGCCTCCATCCTGGGCGTCGTAGTATTGGTACACGATCCAATCTTGCCCGGTGTCGGCCAGGACTCCGTTGCTCCCTGGCCCGCGGAACGGCCCGGCGCTCCTCAACACGACTGTGCCGCCACCTTGGGTCATCGGCTTGCCCTGCCGGTCGCGATAGGGGCCGGTGATCGATCGCGAACGCCCGATCACGATCTCGTAGTTGCTGGCAGCACCCATGCAGCAGTCGTTGAACGACGCAAAGAGGTAGTAGTAGCCATCGCGGTAGAAGAGAAATGAGGCTTCGACCGGGCCGGACGCCGGACGCGATGCCAGCGAGAAGAGCTTCGCCGGCTGCGTCGAGCCCGGCCGCCCGCTTGGATTGGCAAGCTTCCCTGTCTGCGGGTCGACCGCCGCCAGCTTGATCCCGCTCCACTGCGACCCGAATGCCAAGTAGACGCTCGTTCCGTTCACGACAATCGCACTGGGGTCGATGGCATTCCAGTCGGTTTTGCCTGGTATCGACGCGATGACCGCGCCCTGGTCGACCCAGTGATAGTTGCTGGCGGTCGGGTCGAGCGTCACGTTGGTGGCCAGGCCAATCACCGACCGATCGCTCCCAAATGTCGAGATCGCGTAGTAGATGTGATACTCGCCATCAAAATACACAACGTCAGGCGCCCAGAACTCGGTCGCGCCTGGAATCATGCTGCTGGCCCAGGCGGGAATGCCCGGGAAAACCTGGCCGATCCACTGCCAGTGCACCAGGTCGGTCGACGTCCGGATCGGGATGCCGGGACCTGTGGAGAAGATGTAGTAGGTATCACCTTGTTTGATGATGCTCGGATCGGTGACTCCGGTGAATTGGCCCGTGAGGCTCATCGGCTGGGCGGCGGTCGCGGACACGCTCGACTGAGTAGGGCGCACCACGGCTGAGCGGTGACCGTTCGGTGTCAGCGCCGCGAGTCGGTGACTCCCCTCGCTCAAAAGGAGCTTTCTCTCCAGCGATTCCAAATCGAGGATGTATGCCCTCGAACGCAAGGCCATCGTCGAGCGCCCTCAGAATCCGCATAGCGGGTGATTTGTCGCCCGTGAAGCGATGCAAAACGCGCTCTTCTTTCACGGAATCAACCTGGTGGATTCTGCGCTTCGGATTGATGCCGGTCTTTGGGCACTGCGGCTGAATCTCGTGAAGAAGATCCGAAAACGCGGATTGCAGGGCTCAGGACGGTTCTGGGCCGGGTAGACCTGGGTGGTTGCCCACCCAGGCCCCCCACAGATCCAGACGTGCGCGTTAAACGCATCTGGCTCTTCACCTCATGACTTCGCTACGCGGCTCCGCAGGCCGTGGACCACCCGAGCGGGCGGAAGACTGTAACACTTCTCCAGGCGATAGAACTCTGGCCATCTGACGTCGCCATCTCGGCGTCGCCGAGAGAGCCAGCGTCTCCAGATCTTTCGCACTTCCTCTCGGAAATGCTTGAGGCTGGGAAAGTTGCCAGTGATCCCGTAGTACCCGTAGTGGCCTCGCAGCTTTTGCGTGAGCTTCTGGTGCTGTTCCTTGATCGGAAGGTGCAGATGTCTTCGGCACCACTCCGACAACGCTGCCAGCGCACGCTTGAGTCGGCTCTTCGCCCTCCTTCGTTTGACCACCCATGCGCCTTGCTGGGATCGTCCCCAGTAGTGAGTAAATCCCAGAAAGTCGAACGTCCTCGGGTCGGGTGGTTCCCGCTCCTCGGTTTCGGAGTCGTTGAGCGCCGCGAATCCGCCGACAGTAGGGTGTCCGAAAACCTTGCCGAAACGTAACGTGTCTGGGAACCTTGCGCGAACCCGAGAGCCCGCCGCGCTGTGGCCCAAGCGTTCGCGCCAACTGAACGACAATGGCACCTTCGGGTAAGAGATCGCGAGCGTACCATTTATGATCCTGGAGATCTGAAGATGCACTTGGAATCTGCCCATGTCTTGCGCGTGGGACTGCTGTTCGGCGCTGCCGTGTGGGCGGGGGCGCAGAACCAGCTTGCCGGCGGCGGCTCGTTCATCACCCTGCCGGCGCTGATCCTTACGGGCATGGACGCGAGGGCGGCGAACATCACGTCGACTGTCGCGCTCTTCCCCGGCCAGCTTGCCGGCGGCTGGATGGCGCGGCGACTGGTCAGCGGGGCCGGGCGGCTGCCATTTCGCGCCCTCCTGGTCATCAGCCTGATCGGTGGGGCGGTGGGCACGGCGCTGTTGCTCTCGACCCCTAGCAGCTTCTTCGAGCAGTTGGTGCCCTGGCTGGTGCTGTTCGCGACCGCCGCCTTCGCCTGGGGCAGCTTCGGCCGCACGCCGACCGCCGGCTCGACCCACCTCGCCCCTTGGCCTGCCGGACTGATCCAGCTCGGCATCGCCATCTACGGCGGCTATTTCGGCGGCGGGATCGGCATCCTGATGATGGCTGCCCTGGCCCTCGCCGGCGTGGCGACGCGCAGCTGCCGGGGCGACCAAGAACGTGCTGGCGGGCGTGATGAACGCGACCGCGGTGCTGGTCTTCCTGTTCTCGGGCGAGGTCCGCTGGCTCGCCGCCAGCGTGGCGTGCTTCGGCGCGCTCTTGGGCAGCGTGGTCGGTGCGCGGATGCTGCGCCGGGTGAGCGAGCGGATTCTGCGCGTCATCGTCATCGTGATCGGCGTGACCCTGACCTTCGGCATGTTCTTGCGCTCGCACCACCAGGCCGCGCCGCCAAATACCCCGATCACGACCGCGGCGCTCGGCGACGACTGGCTTTCACGTGCTATGACGGCTCGGTGATTCAACACAGAGGGCTGCCCAACACCCGTGCAGTGGCCGGGAATGTCGGACCGCGAGTCATCGCGCGGGACGGCAACCGGGACGCAGTTCTATGCACGACTGCGCTCACCGCCTTGCGGCATCGAAGGAAGCGGCATAGTCGCCTTTCGCTCCCGCGAAGGGACGGATTTCAGTGCTCACCGCCTCGCGGCATCGGAGAAGGAAGCGGAACTAACTGCGCCCTCGTTTCACTGCTCGTCAGATCCGCGCCCAACCAATCCTGGGCCGATCAGGAATGCAGGAACTCGGGAACCGATTCGCCGCTTGGAGGTAAAGACGTCCAGCTTGGCAATCCCGGGCGCGTTTGCACCATGTACGCCCAGTGGCCGATCTGGACCGTTTCCGCGGGCGATGTGAACATCTGGTTCTCCATCGTCCACTTGCCGAGCTTCCGTTGCATCGTGCCGAAACCATTGGTAACCGACGGGCTGGAACTGCTACTCGTCTGCGTGAACGTCAGCAGGACTTTGCCCTGGGGGGTCACCGAGCCCAGCAAGGTTGATGAAACCGCTGCCGATGAACCGAGCTGGGTCACCGTGTCTCCCCAGAAATAGCCGTCGACGTAGCTTGTAATGTGAAATACCGTCTGATCGCTCACGATCGTCTGGCTGGCGGTCGTGCTGTTGTAGAGCACCGCGGGCAGGTTCGCGGTCGGCACATACCAGTAGGTATTGGCGAGCCACGACCAGCGCCGAACCGTCGGGAAGAGCGCGGCGCCGGTGGTAGCGGGCAAGCGGTGATTCCCGATCCGACTCGCGGCACGAGCCGGTTCGACCCCGATGTGAGCCTCGGCGCGGCCGACATGCGCGACGCGCGCAAGCCGCACTGACCGCGTGGCAATGAATCGCTCGCCAGCCGAGCTCAAGAGGACGCGGCTCTCGATCATGTAGTCGCAACTGAAAACAAACCGCCGCCTCCGTCGCGCCGATCCCAACATCCGCCGAGTCTCCTTGAAATATGATCGCGCACCATTGCCGTGGCCTTGACCCGTTCGACGCCTCGACAGCTCGTGCCCATCGCCGGCGAACCCGAAGTTGCGCGGACGAGAAATCATCGAGTCGGCGGACGCGATCGGTGGTTTGCTTAAACCATAGAACCTGAGCTCGACTTGTGCTGCAAAGACTCACGCCGATGGTAGATTGTCGGAGATGGTCGCCGTGTCCCTGGCCCATGCCTGGGCAGCCGGGAATTGGGTGCGAGCTCTCCTGCCGCTATTCGGCCGCGTGTTCAGGCGATCGCCCGCGCCAGAAGGAAGCTCAAGCGCTGTCATCGGAGAAGGTAGCGGAAACTAAGAATCAAGTACCAAGCACTATGCACGACTGTGCTCATTGCCTTGCGGCACCGACTGCCAGGACATGCAGTGCAGAGCCCGGCCGACCATGGACGACGGACCCGCAGTGCCCAATCGGATCGCGACGCGGCACCGAAGGTGTTACCGACGCTCTCGGCCAGCATTTCCGCAAAGCGGTCAAGCGGAAGATCGTCGAGCCGGGAAATGATCAATGCGTCGGCCGCTTCTTCATTCATTGCTGCAGTCTGCAGTCTTTGCGACGTAATCGAACCGATTTTCCGTTAGGACGGCAAGCCCGGATCTCGCCAGGCCAGTGGCGGCGGTGGGCATCGAACCCACACGGGCGTTCCTGCCCAGAGGATTTTAAGTCCTCAGCGTCTGCCGTAGAACATCGGCCCACAGAAATCGCAACGGCTTGGCACATGTAAGCGTCCGAGATAACCATTCTTGCCGGGTGTGGTAGTCTGCGAGTCGGATCTATTCCCAGACTCGCAGGAGCCACCCATGGCAAGAAAAACAAATCCCGCCCTTCAGGCGCTTTGGCGTGAGCGCGTGAGCCGCCAGTTGGCTAGCCGCTTGTCAGTCGCGCAGTTCTCGCGCAAGGAACGGTGCGCCGTGTCGGCATTCTATGCTTGGAGGCACCGATTCCGGCTCGCAAACGCGACCGATCAGCGTTCGATATTACCCACCCCATCGGCTTTTCTGCCTGTCACGGTGCGCCCCCTTGAGCACGCTCCCGAGGAACGACCGCCGATCGAGGCCGACCTTCCCAATGGAATCCGTCTTCGTATCCCAACCGGGAACGCCTGGCTGGCTTGCCGCCTGGTCCGCACGATCGCAGGGGCCAGGACTGACTCCGGGGGCTCGAGATGATCAGCCTCCCTCATCCCGTTCGAGTGTTCCTCCACGCGCCGGCAACTGACCTCCGCAAGGGCTTCGACGCACTTTCCAGCTTGGTCACGACTGCTTTTTCCCAGGACCCGATGTCCGGCCACCTCTTTCTGTTCGTCAATCGACGCCGCGACCGACTCAAGATTCTCTATTGGGATCGCGACGGCCTGGCGATCTGGTACAAGCGACTCGAGACCGGCTCGTTCCAGATTCCTGCGGTCGCCCGCGATGCTGTGTCAGTCGAAATGGGGCCCACCCAATTGGCGCTCATTCTCTCCGGGATCGACTTACGCTCCGCCCGGCAGCGCAAGCGGTATCAGCGTCCGATGCCGGAAGCCGAAAAATCGGTCGGTTCCCCCTTGTAATATCGTATGATCGCGCTATAATTCAGCCCATGATTACTCCAGAGTCATGGCCGACTGATCCTGGTGAATGTCACGACTTGCTGAACCGGTTTGCTCAGCAGGTCGAAGACCTGCATGCCGCGCTCGAAGAAGCCGCCAAGCTCCACGATCAGGCCGCCCAAGAGCACAACCAAGTCGTCGACGAATTGCGCCGGCAACTGGAGCTCTACCGGCGCTATGTCTTTGGCCCACGACGTGAACGATTGGTCGAAGCGCCCGGCCAGGGTCACCTCTTCGAGCTCGACGTGGTCGAGACCGTCGCGGCACTGCCCGAACTGCCCGCCCGCGATGATCAGGCGCCGGCACGGGTCCGCCGATCGCGCAAGCCGGATTACGACCGCCTGCCTCAAGTCCGCATCGAGCACGATGTGCCCGAGGCCGAGAAGGTCTGCACACAGTGTGGGGAGCCCAAGGCGCGCATCGGCGAGGACGAGCAGCGAGTGCTCGAGTTTATCCCTGCCCGCTTTGAGCTTCAGGTGCACGTCTTGCCCAAGTACGCCTGCTCTCGTTGCCGTGATGGGGTGGCGGCCCCCGAACTTCTGCCGCGTCCTTTGAGCGGCTGCATTGCTGGGGCAGGCGTGCTTGCCGAGGTGGTTGTCTCCAAATTTGCTGAACACATGCCGCTGTACCGGTTCGAAGACGTCTCGACCCGCTATGGCCTCTATCTGCCCCGCAGCACCCTGTGCGATTGGGTCCGCAACGTCGCTGAGTTGCTCAAGCCCCTCTATGAGCTCCAGAAGGAGCTGGTGCAGACGGCGCCGGTGATCTGGACTGACGACACGCACGTGACGGTGTTGGGGGGTGGGGAATCAGGCAGCCACAAGGGGCGTTTCTGGGTGTACATTGGCCCGACCGCGCTGCCTTACGACGTGTACGACTTCACGGAAGATCGCAAGCGGCGTGGGCCCTCGCAGTTCCTGGCAAACTATGCGGGCTATCTCCAGGCCGATGCATTCAGTGGATACGACGGCATTTACGCAGGCTCCGGCGGCCGGATCATCGAAGTGGCTTGCTGGGCGCATGCGCGTCGGAAGTTTTTCGAGGCGCGGTCGTCGTCTCCGGCGCAATCATCGCTGATCCTGCAAATGGTCCAGCGGCTCTACGAAGTTGAGGACCGGGCTCGGCCTCTGGACGACGCCGCGCGATGCGTCAAGCCGAGGCGCTGCCGATCTTGGAGCGGGTGCGGAACGAGCTGGATCGACTATCATCGAGGTTGCTGCCCAAGTCGGCGCGTAGCGCAAGCGATCACTTACGCGTTAAATCAATGGCGGGCGTTATGCCGGTACACCGAGGACGGCCGGCTGACGATCGACAATAACGTATCGGAGCGGCGGGTTCGCGATCAGGCAATTGGTCGAAAGAACTGGATGTTCCTGGGGAACGACGCGGCTGGCCCGCGTGCCGCGGTGCTTTGCACGATCATCGCAGGGACGAAGCGGCATCGGCTCGAGCCGTGGGCCTACCTGCACGACGTGATCCTGCAGCTCTCGGTGGACGCGAGTCCCGAGTTGTTAGCCGGCCTGCTTCCGGATCGGTGGGCTCTGGCGCACCCCGAGCACGTTCTCAATCACCGGCTCGAGGAGTCGCGACGAAAAGCGCAGCGCCGAGACCAGCGGTGCGCGAACAGACCGCGGTCACCGTAGCGCGCCGCGAGGTGCCGTTGCCCGATCGCCTGCCGCCTGATCCACTGCGTCGCTCGCGCGGGCAGGCCGCGAATAGTTGCACCACTTCTGGCAAACAAATCCGGGGTCGCCCGCCGGCGCGGGCTTACCTCTGCGCACACCACTGGGAGTCTCGGACGCTTACTGGCACATCACATTTCAGCGAGCGGGATGCCGGCTCCGATGATGAATGATGGATCGCCCGGATTCCCTCACGTATCTCGAACCCGCTTTGATCAAGCCACCAGGGAGGCTCCGATGTTCAGACCGACGTGCCGAAACTCGACCCGTCTCGCAGCGGTGCTGCTCGCGTCGATGACGCCGCGGCCAGCAGGAGCGCAGGATCCGTTCGCCCTGCCTGGTGATTTCCTGCTGCTCAAGGCCCGAGAGCTCGAAGCCAAGCACGACCGGGCTCGTATTCAGGACGACATCAACCGGGGCGACGTCGCCGCGATGAATCGCGATCTCAGCCTGGTCCGCAGACATGACCGGGGCGCCGAGCGCATGCGCCGGCGGATTCGTGGAGACGTGTTCTTGCCCCTCGCGTTCTACCCGTACAGCGCGCCGGCGCACCCGTCCCGCCAGCTCCCACGTTGATCGCCCACCCGCAGTATCCGGGCTACGGCTACTTCCCCTCAGATCCGAACCACCTGTATCGTCTGCCGCAGCCGGCATCCGTCACTGGCGCAGGGGCACCACCGCGTGATCCATCGGCCGCGGCCCAGGCCCGGCCCGCGCAGACGCCGATCACGATCATCAACGGCGGGCCGTCGGGCACGAGTGTCGACTACGTCATCAATGGGGTCGCCTATCACATCGAGGCTGGCGAGCGCCAGCAGATCGAGGTCGGCCCCAGGCCTACGATCGCATACTCTCGCACAAATTTTCCCCTCAAGCAGCGGTATACGCTATCGGCAGGCGCGTACGAGTTCAGACTCGGCGGCTCCGGCTGGTCACTTTACCAGGTCGGCCCGACTCCCTGAGTGGGCACGCGGAAAGAAGTGAGTGGCATCGATCGCGATCGATCAGGCTCAGCGAGTCAGCCCCTCTATGCGGAGGATGGCGACCTTGCGCAGCGCGTCTTCCTCGAGGATGCCAACGGTCTTTAAGCGTTGCTCGAAGAAGGCGCCGCGGTCCTTGTCTTGGCGGTTGGCGAGCCGGGCGTCGCCTGTCGAGTCATCTGTCGCCGGAGCGCGATCCGTGGAATTGCCCTAACTTCAGGCAGGAAGTAGAATATCGTGTACGACGAGGGGCACTACTATGGCGACGATCGAGGTGAGCGGCCCGGAATTGCTGAAAGCGGTCGAGCAACTGGGACCCGACGAGCTCGACGCGTTCCTGGAGAAAGCATTGTTGCTGCGGAACCAGCCACGGGCGGTCAAACTGTCTGCCGAGGAAAGCAGGCTCATCAAGCGAATCAACCGAGGATTTCCCGAAGCTGCGTGTAGCCGTTATGCGCGACTGTCGCAGAAACGGAAGAAGAAATCCCTGAGCGAGAAAGAGCACGGTGAGTTGCTGAAGTTGACGCATGAATTCGAGAGCCGGGATGCCGATCGAGCCGCAGCACTGCTTGAGCTGGCCAACCTGCGCCGAATTCCAATTCGCCTGCTGATGAAGCAGATGGGAATCAAGGCCGCGCCGCTCGATGGCTAGACCGAAGAAAGCGGTGCGCGATCTCGTCTTTCGGCGCGCTCAAGGCCGTTGCGAATATTGCCGCAGTCCCGCGGCGTTCGCCCATCAGAGTTTCTCGCTCGAGCATATCCGGCCTCGCAGCCACCAAGGGAACGAACGGCCTGGAAACCTGGCGCTTTCGTGCCAGGGATGCAACAACCATAAATACAACCAAACGAAAGCGCGAGATCCTGTTTCAGATGAAGGCGTGAGATTGTTCAATCCTCGTCGTGACAAATGGGCGACACATTTTGCCTGGACTGATGACGCAACACAGATCCTGGGCCTGACGGCGATTGGGTGCGCCACCGTGGAGGCTTTAGAGTTGAATCGCGAAGCGCTCATCAACCTCCGCCGCGTGTTGGTTCAGGCAGGCGAGCACCCGCCCCAGGATTGACAGACGCAGTCCGGAGATGCTGGTTGGGGGGCCCAAGCGGGGATGCGGCCAGGGGTGAGCCAGACACCCATCAACTGTCAGCCGACCATTCACGCATGGCATAATGTCGCGGAACGCTGGGTGTCTTACAATCCCTGCGTTGCCCCTCGCGTTCTACCCGTACAGCGCCCGGGCGCACCGGTCCCGCCAGCTCCAACGTTGATCGCCCACCCGCAGTATCCGGGCTACGGCTACTTCCCCTCAGATCCGAACCACCTGTATCGTCTGCCGCAGCCGGCATCCGTCACTGGCGCAGGGGCACCACCGCGTGATCCATCGGCCGCGGCCCAGGCCCGGGCCGCGCAGACGCCGATCACGATCATCAACGGCGGGCCGTCGGGCACGAGTGTCGACTACGTTATCAATGGGGCCGCCTATCACATCGAGGCTGGCGAGCGCCAGCAGATCGAGGTCGGCCCCAGGCCTACGATCGCGTACTATCGCACAAATTTTCCCCTCAAGCAGCGGTATACGCTATCGGCAGGCGCGTACGAGTTCAGACTCGGCGGATCCGGCTGGTCACTTTACCAGGTCGGCCCGACTCCCTGAGTGGGCACGCGGAAAGAAGTGAGTGGCATCAATCGCGATCGATCAGGCTCAGCGAGTCAGCCCCTCTATGCGGAGGATCGCGACCTTGCGCAGCGCGTCGTCATCCAGGTGCGCGACGTCTTCGGTCAACGTCACGCGTCGCAAGGCGAGGCCAGCTCGAAGGCCGGCCCGTAGGTCCGGGGCGGACGGGCGGCCATCGCGCGGCGCGCCTACCCGGACGCTTACCCCGAGACACCTCATTCTGTCCAGGCATCGAACGGCCGATCCGTGCGGGGCTCCGAACCGAAGCGCAGCACGTGACCATCGGGGTCCTCGACCTTCATCTCGTAAGCCCAGGGATAATTCTGCGGGGCATGACGAAACTTCGCCCCGCTCGCCTTGTACTCTTCGTAAAGGGTCTCCACATCCTCTGCGCCGATCCAGACCCAAGTGCCAGTTGCCCCCTGAGCTCGCCGGCAGAGGTAGATGCCGGCACGGCGCTCACGCGTTACGCACGTGAAGTCGTTCGTTCCCCAAGGAGCGTTCGTGAATCCCAGCACGTCGACGTAGTACCGCAAGCTGACCGCCATATCGCGAACCTTCAGGATCGGCGTACTGCCCTCTAACTGGGTACGTGAAGCACTCGGTTCTGGCATCGTATTCCCCATGGTCTGATTTTCGTCTAGCCAGACGTTCCTGTAACAGAGCTCCCCGGCACCCAAGAACACCCTCGAATCGCGCCTGGTGATCGGTCCTCCATTCCCCAAGTATCGACAGCCACAGTGACCGCTACCGGTCCCGGTGCGCTGTGCGAGCCGAGCGTTAGACTCCCCCTAGGACCGGGAAAGGGGATCATTTTCTTTTCCAAGACCTTTAGTCGGCATCTAGCTCAGGCATCACGCCGGTTTCAACAGCCGTGCGGTAATCCTGAGGACTGGCGTCCCAGGTTGCCTGATAGGTCGGTTCCAGGGGCACCGGCACGTGCCAGCTATTCGCCAAGAAGAGCGGCATGTCCGGCAGCGCGTCGCCGACGCCGACCGGCTCGACGTAGTATGCGCGCACTTCCCCGGTTTCGTAGGAGGCCAAAATGCGGTCCATACCCTCTGGCAGCGTGAAGTCCTTCTCCTCGATTTCATCCCAGATGACTTTGTGGATACCAAACGGGTCACGGGGCGTTGGTGGGAACAGGTCGATTACGAGGACGTGAATGCCGGCGCGCAGGAAGTCGATCGTCTCGTCGACGAAGTTGCGCAAGGCGGCACGGCTATCCTTGTTCCCTGGCGAGACGATCTCGATCACGGCGATGGTACGGCCCAAATGGTGCTTGACGACGATGCGGTTCGCGCGCGCCGCGTAGAGCTCCTTCGTGGTACGACTGACGAATCGAGCAGTCGGAGGTTCCATGGTCGCCACGCCGCCAGCGCTTCCAAATCCCGCACGCGGCGGGTTACCGCGCCGTTCGATGGCAAGAACGTTCGATTCCCGAGGGCGCTCCGCTGCTCGACCAGAGCTGTGACGCCGCGAGGCAAACGATCCGCGTTCAGGGCGTCCTTGATCCGGATAGACCAACTCTGGTGAAAGTCGTGAAACAACCCTGCGGGTATTCGAGACCAATCGTGAATCGGCATAGTAACACCACCTGTCGCTCATTATACCTGCGCACGGTCAGGGGAGGCAGATATCCATGCACGGCACAGACCTACGCGATTGGTGGCTCGTGAGGCCAATCCCAACAACCTACGTTCGGAGCCAAATTCAACCGGCGAGACCTGAACGCACAACCGCCAAACCGGGGGAGGGCAGGGATCGTCGCATCGTGCTCTCGCTTCGTTCGAGCCGGTCGACTCGACAATTTGGGAATTGGCGCGATCGCGGCGCGCTGCCCAGAGGGGCCGACGGGCCGAAGGAGGCGCCCGGATTATCAGGCCTGACCGCCGTCATCCGTTCCGGCTCACCACCGAGCCGGGCTTCTTCAGAAATCCGAGTCCAGCCGCCGCTTTGACCTGGCCAGGCCATGTCAAGACTGTCGCGGAAGAAGCAGATTCGGGGGTGTGCCTCATTCAGGTTCCGAGCGCAGACGGGTTGCTCGCCGGGGAACACGTACATGGCCGGGCTGGCGGCGACCGTCGCGCTCGGCTACTGTTTGGCCAGGGCTCGAATAGTGGGTGTCTGCCTTCCCCTGAACTTAGGATATTCAATACGAGCGGGACACAACCTAAGTTTGCCGCCCTAGTTTTTTTCTTGACAATACATGTGGGTCTCCTAAGATCTCGCATTGTTCGGGATTGGACGGACGTCGACCGCGAAAGGTCATGTCTTTTCGTCGGTCGAATTCCGGTTCGACCGCGGCTACGGGGCCGTGTCTCCACGGCGGGCTGGGCGGTTTTCACGAAGACATAAATGATTTATCATAAATATAGCTAGCACCTCTGGGCTGGCGGCCGGCCCGGCGGGGTGCAATGCGACAGATCGCAGGCGCGCCGCGTTGCGGCACAAGAAAGCACTCGACACGCGATGGAAGACGTGTCTTTCTAAGTGAGCACGGTCAGCAGACCGTCGGACCGTCAAGTATCTTCACCCACTTCGGAGCCAGCCGATGTCTGCAAAGGTCGCGTTCAAAAAATTGGCCGACCTGGCAAAACCGGACAACCTCCGCCAGGTCATGGACAAGCTCAACTGGGGGGCGAAGAAGGGGGAGGAGGCCAACATCACGTCCTGCTTCGCCACCGCGGTCGCGGTCGTCAAGACGCTGACCAACCAGGCGATCGTCAACGGTTACATGGCCAGCGCGGTGTCCGGCGGCAAGTCGCTGGTCTGCCAGGGCCAGACCAACGTGCAGTCTTCCGAGATCATGAGGCACCTCGACGAGAACTACCTTGTGATGATTAGCCTGACGTTCAAGAAGGACGGGGCCGGGGGCGGAGACCATCACTTCGCGGCCTTCGCGTTGGACGAGAACACGGTAGTCGCGGCCATGGCGTGGCAGAACAAGTACGACCTGACCCAATGGTTCTTCGAGAACGAGCAGGGCAAGTTCAAACGCACCAAGTTCGAGCGGCTGATGCAAGGCATCGAGAGCGGCTCCAGCGACGCCGTCGCCGAGTTGTGCTCGTTCCTCGGTGCGACGAACAATGGGATTAGCATACCACAGGCCATCCATCAGGAGGTTGACGGCTTCCGCCGAAAAGCCAGGCCATGGCGTTCACCCTCCCGGGTACTTGACGTCCAGGGGGAGTCGCCGGGTCGCCCTGGGGGTTGCCCCCCAGGGCTCCCACAGATCCGGGCGTGCCCAATTAAGGCACCCGGCTCGTCACGTTGTGGGGTCGCTGTCCCTCTCACGATCCGTCAGCCTCGCGGTCACACGCTAGGAGGTCCAATGCCCTCGGCGTGGTTCCGGCCTCCAGTCCACAACGCGGTGCCCCCTTCGCTCCCCGGGGTCCTGGAGGGCCAGTTCCCCCGCTTCTCCGCTACTATGAGGCGCTGCGACTCCCTGCCGTTCCTCTCGCCGCACTTCGTTTCCTCTCCTTGGAAAAGTAAAGGGCTTTTTTTTCGCTTCTTTGGGGATGCTGGCGGCCTTCTTTTGCGAACGCGATCGCTGACCATCTGGATACCATCCATTGGTCTGATCTTGCGTCCACTGACGGCGTTCTGATCGATCGGGGGATTCCGTTCTCTGAAGGGCCGTTCTGGGACAGAGCCAATCGGGTAACTCAAGCCTCTCACCTCGAGCGTATCGTGCGCAATGCGCGACCGCCGAATTGGCCATATCGGAGATTTGACCGATCACCTCTGTCCATGCCCCTCGATACTTCGTTGGGCGCTCCTCGAAGGGCGCGGAGGAAACTTGAGAAAGGTGGCAGGACAGATCGGTGGCCTAGAGCGAACCGCAATCCCGTCGGGGAAGTTTCTCCTTATCGATAAGGGTTGTCGAGCTCACTGTTCTCGTGGGACGGTGCTGCTGTCGACCTCCCCGCAAGAGCCTCGCATGCCGCCGACTCCAGGCCGCAGAGGCGGTCTTAAAGGCTGAACAGAGAGAGGCTAGCCGGGGGTGCAGGGGGCGGCAATCGAGCGCCCCTGCTCGCCCGCACGACGCGGGCGAAATCCCCCGCCGGGATGGCCGCGTGGATCCTTTAGATCACGCTCACGCGTGTCGCTCACCTGCAACGCGGACATGCCCTCCTTCCATTGAAGTATTGTGATAGTATATTGATGTTCCAACATTCCCGTGCTCTCCACCGCGGGCCCGTCCGACACAGATGAAACCCGCTCGCCCGCCGCACGTCGCGGCCGCTCTCGGCCTGCCCTCCACCAGGCCGCCACAATCGCCGGCTTTGGTCAACATCCACTTTGAGCACAACGCATCTCACACGACCTTGGGACCGTTCTGTCCGTCGAATCTCGATTGCTCCGCGCCCTGATCACACGCGGGGCCGGGCGGCCGCGGCGATTGCGGATCCGGCCAAACAACCGCCGTGGTTGGAATTCCTCGTTCCGCACCCCGACGGATACACGCCAAGGCCAGCTTCCGCATCACGGCTACCAGCACCCGCCGTGCGTCGCCTGGGTCGCGGGCCTTCTTGGCTTCATACCAGGGACGTACTCCGCACCGCTGGACCAGCCGCATGGCCGCGAAATACATCCATTGCCGCGTCCGCGCGCTGTCCCGCTTGCTAATCCGTAGCCGCCCCTGGTAGGTCCCACTGCTCCGCTCCACCAAGTTCAATCCCATCGCCTTGCGGTAGGCAGCCGCCGAATCAAACTTCCTCGGATCACCTGTGCACACCCACAACACACACGCTGTCGGTACACCCACGATCTTTCCTTGCGCCTCGAGGACCGGATGTCCCGCTGCCAACTGACGCAATCGCCGTTGCGCCTCGGTTCGACTGCTGCCGAGCGGCTAGTGCCTTTTCGGCGTACTCCTGGATCTGACGCCGTTGCCACGGGCCCACCCGCACACCCACACTCGACCGGGCACCAGCCAGGAGCTCATCGATCTTCTTCGCCGACAACAGCCCAACACCCCACCGGGCCAACTGGATCGGGGCTTCGGCATCCGCCGCCAACGCCTGCGGACTACCATAACGCTTCAAGATGCGAAGCAACGTCCCGGAGGAAAGCTTGAGCACTTGCAGCAGTTCCGGCCAATGCCTGGCCGCCAGGCCCTCCAACCGCCCCTGCCAGAGAGTGACTATCTGCCGCTGGCTCACCATTTCTTCCACCCAATAGGCCAGTTCCTCTTCCCAGGAATCAGGGGCCTCATAGGGCCACGGTCTCCCTTTGCCTAGCGCCGCTAGCTCCGCAAGCACCGCGGCATCTTTGCCGTCGTGTTGCGACGGAACTCCGTCGAAGACCTCCGCGTAATCATGAGCGGCCTTGCCGCCGATGCGCTGGATTTCAATCCCGTTGTCTGCCAGCGCCTGCCGTAGGACATCACCATAGGTTCCCGATGACTCCATGGCGACCACCGACTTCCGATCCGTCTGGACCCGTTTGGCGAGCGGGCCAGTGTCGGGATCTCCCGCGGGTTCTTAACTCGCCAGGGACGCTCGAAGTGCCCGTCGGCCCACCGACAAACGACCAGCACATCGAACTTCCCGACGTCGACGCCCAACGTCACGCCCAAACCCTCCTTCGCAAGCGCGAGCTGCTCCCACTTCACCTCATTGACACCCGTCGCACGGTATGCTTTCCTGCTCATGGGGATGACCTCCTGCAAGTGCGGTTGCGAGACCTCAACAGTCTCGCCAGTAGCCGCCTATTGAGGCATCCCCATTTCTGTTTCTATAGCCACTTCGTTTGGCGATACCATCGTTCGTCCCCTGTTCGTCCCCACCAGCTCGGGACAGAGCTGTGGATCTACCTGGAGTTGGTAAGCCGGAGCTCCAGCCGGCAGTCACGATGGAAACGGCAGGGCCTCCCAGGTTCCCGAGCCACCCTCGTGTCCCGCGCCCTGTTCTTGGACCCCGGTAGGACCGTACACGCCAGGCCATTGCGGCGTGCTCACGTGGCCCCCGCTTGTGTCTACAACGGAGGCTCCCGCGATGAGTATTTCGGGGCTCGATAGCACGGCATTGGGACTCGCTGTCTACGCTTCGCAGTGAGAGTCACCCCTCCCCACGCAAGACTCGCTTCCGGCTGCTGGCCAAGCTCTGCCGGGCGGGATTCGTTAACCCGCAGGGTCGCGATGAAAGGTTTCTGAGTTCGAGCCTCTTCCTCCTTTCTCGAGCTTT